>CAVOTI010000001.1:0-10000 GCA_963699105.1 uncultured Acidimicrobiales bacterium
GACCCGGAACCCGAACCCAGCCCGACCCCGACCCGGTGGCCCGGTCCGCTCCCACGGCGGCGGCCATGGCCGTCCTGCACGACCGCTACGACCGGGAGCCGTTCGTGGTCGTCACCGACGAACCCCGTCCACCAAGGCCACCAGCGGCTCGAACTGGCCCATGTTCGGTGAGGGTGGACCCCCGGACCGGGTGGGTCCTGGCCTTCGCCGCCATCGACAACCTGATCAAGGGGGCGTGGGTCAGGCCGTCCAGTGCGCAAATCTGGCCCTCGGTCTTCCCGAGGGGACCGGACTTCCTATGGCGGGGATGTACCCGTGAGCATCACCTCGCCTCCGGGATTCGTGGCCTGGGGCTGGCGTCGGGCATCAAGGTCTCCGGGGCGCTCGACCTCACGCTGCTGGCCACCGATGACGGTGAGGCGGTGCCCACCGCCGGCACGTTCACGACCAATCTGGCGGCGGCAGCACCGGTGCAGGTGAGCCGGGAGCACCTGGCGGCCAGCGGTGGCTGGGCGTCCGCCGTGGTGGTGAGCAGTGGCAACGCCAATGCGGCCACCGGGGCACAGGGCGGGGCCGATGCCGAGGAGATGTCCGCGCTTGGCTGCCGGAGGTCTCGGCGTTTCGGCCAAGCAGGTCCTGGTCTGCTCGACCGGCCTGATCGGCATTCCGCTGCCCATGGAGCCCATCGCCGGGGGCATTCCGAAACTGGTGGCATCCCGATCCGCCTCCCGGGCGGCGGCCAGGATGCTGCCGCCGACAACCTGACCACCGACTCGGGGCGCAAAGAGGTGCTGGTGGAGAACCCTTCGTTCACCGTGGCCGGGATGGCCAAGGGGGCGGGCATGCTGGCCCCGAACATGGCCACCATGTTGGCCTTCCTCACCACCGACGCCAGCGTCGAGCCCGGCCCGCTGGCCGACCTCCTGCGGATCGCCGTCCGGGACTGGTTCAATTCGATGACGGTCGACGGATGTACGTCGACCAACGACACGGTCATCCTCATGGCTTCGGGCCGGGCGGGGAGTGCCGATCCCAACGTGGTGGTGGACGCCGTCACCGAGGCGTGCACCGGTCTGGCCACTCAGATGGTGGCCGACGCCGAGGGAGCCTCGAAGATCGTCCACATCCGCGTGACCGGCGCCGCGTCGGACGGCCAAGCCCATCAGGCGGCCAGAAAGGTGGCCGACTCGCTCCTGGTCAAGTGCTCCCTGAACGGCCAGGACCCCTACTGGGGGAGGGTGGCGAGCGATCTCGGCTCGGCCGGGGTGGCCTTCGAGATGGACCGGTTGGCCATCGACTACGGCGGAGTGACGGTGTGCCGGGACGGCGTGGCGGCGGCCCACGACGCGGTGGCCGTGGCCCAGCACCTGGCCGGCCCGGTCATCGACATCCACTGTCAGCTCGGTCTGGCCGACGGCACCGGCGTGGTCATGGGTGTCGACCTCGGCTACGGCTACATCGACGAGAATCGCACCACCTCGTGACCGGGACCGTCATCAAGCAGACCGGGTCGGCCCTCCTCCCCGGGGACAAGGCCACCGTGCTGGTGGAAGCGCTTCCCTACATCCGCCGGTTCTGGGACAAGGTGGTGGTGGTCAAGTACGGCGGCAACGTGCTCACCAACCAGGCGGGGGAGCCGGCCATCGACGAGGCGGAGGCGCTGGCCTCGTTCGCCGAGGACATCGTGCTGATGCGGTCGGTGGGCATGCTCCCGGTGGTCGTCCATGGAGGCGGGCCGCAGATCGGTGCGCTGATGGCGCGGGTGGGTAAGGAGGTCGAGTTCCAGGACGGCCTCCGGGTCACCGACGCCGACACCATCGACCTGGTGCGGATGGTCCTGGTCGGCAAAGTCAACCGCGACATCGTCTCCTCGATCAACGTGCACGGGGCACTGGCGGTCGGGCTGTCCGGTGAGGACGCCAACCTGATCACGGCCACGGCCCGGTCCGAGGCGCTCGGCTACGTGGGCGACGCGTCGACGTCGATCCCTTGATCGTCCACCAACTGCTGGCCCAGGGACTGATCCCCGTGGTGGCCACCATCGGCACGGACCAGTCGGGCGGCCCTCAACATCAACGCCGACACCGCCGCCGGGGCGCTGGCCGCCGCTCTCGAGGCCGAAAAGCTGGTGTTCCTCACCAACGTGTCCGGCCTGCGTGGGTGGCCGACGACCCGTCGACCCTGATCCACTGGGCCACCGCCGACGATCTCGAGCACCTGGTGGAGAGCGGTACCGTCACCGAGGGGATGGACCCCAAGGTCGAGGCCTGCGCCCGGGCCGTACGGTAGGGGTCAACGGGCCGACATCCTCGACGCCGCACGCCGCACGCCCTCCTGCTCGAGGTGTTCACCGACGAAGGGGTCGGCACCATGGTGGGGATCAACCGATGACGACCCGGCCGGCCAAGATGGCGACCGAGGCGCCCAGGGCGCCCGGGGCCAACGGGGCGGCGACCGGCGCCGGGCCCGTCGACCGTTCTGCCCTGATGCACAACTACGCCGAGCCGGAGGTCACCTTCGTCCGGGGCGAGGGGAGCAGTTCTACGACACGTCGGGCAAGGCCTATCTCGACTTCCTCTTCGGTCTGGCCGTCACCTCGTGGGGCACGCCCATCCGGTGGTGGCCGAAGCCGTGGCCGACCAGGCCCGGACCCTGTCCCACGTGTCCAATCTCTTCCGCAACCTGGTCGGCCCGGAGGTGGCCGTGACCCTCGACCGGCTGATCGGGGTGGGAGCGAACAGGCCGGGGGACAGGTGTTCTTGGGAACTCGGGGGCGGAGGCCAACAAGTCGCCATCAAGCTGGCCCGCAGGTGGGCGGGTCCCGGCCGGTTCGGCGTGGTGAGCACGTGGAACGTTCCACGGGCGGACCCTGGCCACCCTGGCGGCCACCGGCCAGGCGGCCAAGCAGCAGCCGTTCCTGCCCATGCCCGACGGCTTCGATCATGTCCCGTTCGACGACCTGGCGGCCATGGACCGGGCCTGCGATCCGGACCGGGTGGCGGCCGTGCTGGTGGAGCCGATCATGGGCGAGGCCGGGGTGGTGGTGCCCTCCTCCGACTACCTGACCGGCCTCCGCCAGCTGTGCACCGACCGGAACCTGTTGCTGATCGTGGACGAGGTCCAGACCGGCCTGGGGCGTACCGGCCGGTGGTTCGGGTTCCACCACCTCGGGGTGGAGCCCGACATCGTGACCATGGCCAAGGCCCTCGGCAACGGGATGCCAGTAGGGGCCTGTGGGCCCGGGCCGAGGTGGCGGCGGCCTTCGTGCCCGGTGACCACGGCAGCACCTTCGGCGGTCAGCCCCTGGCCATGTCGGCGGCCCGGGCCACCCTGGCGGTGATGGAAGAGGAGGACGCCCCGGCCCGGGCAGTACGATCCGGAGCCCGACTGGTCGCCGGTCTGAGGAGCTGCCGGGGGTGGTCAGCGTCCGGGGGGAGGGACTGCTGATCGCCGCCGTCCTGGCCGGCGGGTGCGCGGCGGCCGCCTGCCAGCAGGCCCTCGAGGCCGGTCTGGTGATCAACGCCCCCCGGCCCGACGTGTTGAGGTTCGCCCCGTCGCTGCTGGTGTCGGAGGCGGAGATCGACACCGCCGTCAACCGGCTGGGAGGGTTCTGGCCCGTCTGGAGGCCGACGGTCACCATGACTGACCCACTGCTCACCGAACCGCCGTCGCCGACCCGGCACGTGCTCGACGTCGACGACCTCGGACCCGACGGCCTGGCCTCGGTGCTGGGCCTGGCCGAGTCGGATCCCGCCGACCTGCCCAGGGTCTACCAGGGCCGAGGGGTGGCGTTGCTGTTCGAGAAGCCGTCCAACCGCACCCGCAACAGCTCGGAGATGGCGGTGGTGGCCCTGGGCGGCCATCCGGTCTACATCCAGGGTCCAGAGGTCGGCCTCGACGTACGGGAGCCGGCCGCCGATGTTGCCCGCACCCTGGCCTGTTATCACTCGGCCGTGTGCGCCCGGGTGATCGACCACGGTTCGCTCCAACGGATGGCGGCGGCCCTCGACGGGGCGGCGGTGGCCGTGCCGGTCGTCAACCTGCTGTCGGATCGGGCCCACCCCTGCCAGGCGCTGGCCGATGCCCTGACCCTGCGCCAGGTGTTCGGGGCGGATTCGCTGGCCGGTCGGACCGTGGCCTACGTCGGCGATGCCAACAACGTGTGGCGGTCGTTGTCCATCGTCGCCGCCCTGTTGGGGATGGCGGTCCGGGTGGCGTCGCCTCCCGGGTACGGACCCACGCCCGAGGACCTGGAATCGGTGGCCGGCCTGGGGGGCGAGGTGGGCGTCACCACCGAACCGGGCGAGGCGGTGGCCGGAGCCGACGCCGTCTACACCGACGTGTGGACGTCGATGGGGCGGGAGGAGGAGACGGTGGCCCGACTGGCCGCCTTCGAGGGTTTCACCATCGACGATGCCCTGTTGACGGGGGCGTCGCCGGAAGCGGTGGTGCTCCACTGCCTTCCGGCTCACCGGGGCCAGGAGATAAGCGCCGAGGTGGTGGACGGCCCCCGCAGCGTGGTGTGGCAGCAGGCGACCAATCGCCTCCACGCCATGCGGGGACTGCTGGCCTGGGTCCGGGGTCTCGACGCCGGGCCCGAGGGGGTGGTCCGGTGACCACCAAGCACCAACGCCAGCACCGGATCACCAAGCTGCTCGAGACCAGGGCGGTGGGAAGCCAGACCCACCTGGTCGAACTGCTGGCCGGCGAGGGCATCGAGGCCACCCAGACCACGGTGTCGCGTGATCTCGAGGAGCTGGGCGCCCTCAAGGTCCGGCTCCCGGGCGGCGACACGGCCTACGCCCTGCCCGAGCTCCCCTCCCAGCAGCTGGCCCCCGGGGACCACCTCCGCCGGGTGCTGGGGGAGTGGGTGGTCGAGGCCGACTACTCGGCCAACCTGGTGGTGCTCCGTACACCCCCCGGATCGGCCCATGTCGTGGGTTCGGCTCTCGACCGCAGCGGGTTTCCCGGGGTGATCGGGACGGTGGCGGGGGACGACACCGTGCTGGTGGTGGCATCGGAGACCCTGGGAGGGGCGGCGGTACACGACAAGCTCGCCTCGGTGGCCGGTCTGGAGCCGAAGTCGGCGGCGGGTCAGGTGGCCATGGGGTCCAGGCAGCCGACTGCCGCTCGGCCGGCGGCGGCGGTGGCCCCGGGCGGAGGGCCGCCCTCCAAGGGGCCGGGCCCGAATCGGAAGGCAAGTGCAGCGACGACAAGGGGTCGATCATGAAGAAGCGAGTGGTGCTGGCGTACAGCGGCGGACTGGACACCTCGGTGGCCGTGCGGTGGCTGATGGAGAACAAGGACGTCGAGGTGATCGCCGTGGCCGTCGATGTGGGCCAGGCCTCGGAAACGGGCGGCGAGGACTGGAACGCCATCCGGAACCGGGCGTTGGCCGCCGGGGCCATCGAGGCGACCGTGGTCGATGCGCGGGTGGAGATGGCCGAGGAGTTCTGCGTCCCCGCCCTCATGGCCAACGCCAAGTACGAGGGGAAGTACCCCCTGGTGTCGGCGCTGTCCCGCCCGGTGATCGTCAGACACCTGGTGGCCGAGGCCCGCCGGCACCGCGCCCGGCCGTGGCCCACGGCTGCACCGGCAAGGGCAACGACCAGGTCCGGTTCGAAGTCGGCACCCGGGCCCTGGCCCCCGACCTCGAGGTGCTGGCCCCGGCCCGTCTGTGGGGCCTGTCCCGGGCCGACTCGATCGACTACGCGGCCAAGTGGGACATCCCGCTGACCATCACCCAGGAGAAGCCCTACTCGATCGACGAGAACCTGTGGGGCAAGGCCATCGAGTGCGGGGTCATCGAAGACCCGTGGAACCGGCCGCCCGAGGACGTGTACACCATGACCCGGCCCACCGCCACCGGGCCCACCGAGGTGGTGATCGGCTTCGAATCGGGGATCCCGGTGTCCATCGATGGCCGGTCACTGTCCCCCGAGCCCCTCATCGGCGAGATGAACCGGCTGGTCGGGTCGTTCGGGTACGGCCGGCTCGACATGATCGAGAACCGCCGGGTGGGCATCAAGAGCCGTGAGACCTACGAGTGCCCCGGGGCCCTGGCCCTGCTGATGGCCCACGCCGACCTGGAGGACCTCACCCTCGAACGCGACGTTCACCACGAGAAGCTCCGGCTCGAGCCCCGATGGTCGGAACTGGTGTACGACGGCCTGTGGTTCTCGCCGCTCAAGCAGGCCCTCGATGCCTTCATCCTCGAGTCCCAACGCCACGTGACCGGTGAGGTCAGGCTCCGGCTCGACACCGGCCGGTGCTGGGTGGTCGGACGGCGCAGCCCGGTCAGTCTCTACGATCACGGCCTGGCCACCTACGACTCGAGCGACACCTTCCGCCACGAGGACGCCGCCGGCTTCGTGCGGCTGTGGGGACTGGGGGTGGCCACCTGGTCGGCTGTCCAGGAGGGCCGGTCGGGTCCGGGCGGCGGGTCGGGCCTGGGTGGGACGTCTCGATGACCCTGTGGCACGGTCGGCTGGGCGGAAGCACGGCCGACGCGGTGATGGACTACACCAGCAGCCTGCACTACGACCGGCAGCTGGCCTTCGACGACCTGGCCGGCTCCCGCGCCCACGTCCGCGGTCTCGGACGGGGCGGGTTGCTGGGCGACGACGAGGTGGCCGTGCTGTTGGACGCCATCGACCAGGTGGCCGGCGAGCTGGGTGAAGGGACCTTCGTCTTCACCGCCGACGACGAGGACATCCACACCGCCGTCGAGCGCCGGGTCACCGAGATCGCCGGCGACGTCGGGGCCAAGCTCCACACCGGTCGCAGCCGCAACGACCAGGTGGCCACCGATCTGCGCCTCTATGCCAAGCGCGAGCTCACCGCCATCGCCGGGGAGATCCTGGACCTCCAGGACGTCCTGCTCACCAGGGCCCGCGAAGCCGGCGACGACTACCTCCCGGGGTACACCCACCTCCAACGGGCCCAACCGGTGCTGCTGGCCCACCATCTGCTGGCCCATGGATGGGCTCTGTCCCGCGACGTCGACCGCCTGCTGGCCACCGTCGTCCGGCTGGACGTGTCGCCGTTGGGGGCGGGCGCCCTGGCCGGTTCCTCCCTGCCCCTCGATCCCGACGGCGTGGCCCACGATCTGGGCTTCGCCGCCCGCTTCGAGAACTCGCTCGATGCCGTCTCCGACCGGGACTTCGTGGCCGAGGCCTTGTTCGACCTGGCCCTCGTCGGAGTCCACCTGTCCCGGATGGGGGAGGAGCTGGTGGTGTGGTCGAGCGAGGAGTCGGGTTCGCGGTGCTGGACGATGCCTACGCCACCGGGAGCTCCATGCTCCCCCAGAAGAAGAACCCCGACGTCGCCGAGCTGGCCCGGGGGAAGACGGGCCGTCTGGTCGGGAACCTGACGGCCATGCTGGTCACCTTGAAGGGACTGCCGCTGGCCTACAACCGGGACCTGCAAGAGGACAAGGAGCCGCTGTTCGATTCGATCGGGCAGACCCGCCTGGCCCTGGTGGCGTTGGCCGGCGTGTTCGCCACGGTCCGCTTCGAGACCGGCCGCATGCGGGAGGCGGCCGACGGCCCGACGGTGTCGGCCATCGACCTGGCCGAATGGCTGGTGGAACAGGGCATGCCCTTCCGCCAGGCCCATGCCCTGGTGGCCGGCCTGGTCCGCGACTCGATCGAGCGCCACGTCCCGCTGGCCGACCTGGTGGTGGCCCATCCGGACCTGGGTGAACCGGCGGCGTTGCTGCTCGAACCGGGGGTGGCTGTCACGCGACGCACGACTCCTGGTGGGGCGGGACCCGAAGCGGTGGCCGTCCAGTTGGAGCGCATGGCCGAGCGGATCGAATCGGATCGCCGCCGGGTGGGGTGAACCCTTTCGCTCCGGGTGGGGTGAACCCGGCCGGGCGAGGTGGGCGGGGTGAGGGGCGGGCAGGGTGGGGTGGGGTGGGGTGGGGTGGGGCCGGGTGGGGTGGGCGTGTAACGCCGGCGCACTCCGACGGGACAGCACATGGTGGCCCGGCTGACGTCGACCATCGGGGCCGGTGACGCCGACCCGGAAGAGAAGAGCTGGCCGAAGCCCATCGAGCCCGGCGGCGTGGAAGGCTGATTCAGTGCTGCTGTTGATCCTGATCGGGTTTTTGGGTGGCCTGGTCACCGGTATCTCACCGTGCATCCTCCCGGTCCTGCCCGTGATCTTCGCCGCCGGAGCGTCCGGGGGGCTCGACGCCGCCGAAGACGGCGCCGCCGAAGATCTTCAAGAACAGAAGGGTGCAGGGGTCGCCCCCGCTGACGCACCGGAGCGCTCGCCGGAGAAGCAACCCCAGATGATGGCGGCCGGTACTGTCGTCGGTGGGATCGGGACCGCCGCACCACTGGTCGAAGACGTGCCGGTGGAGAGGCCGCCGGCTCCACCGACCGGATCCGATGGCATCGGGCCGACCGTTGCCCGACCGGTGGTCCAGCCACCGAGCCGCCGACCGTTCGCCATCGTCGGAGGCCTGGTGTTGAGCTTCGCGGTGTGCACCCTGATCGGCTCGTGGCTGCTCAGTGGGCTCGGTCTCCCCCAGGATCTCCTCCGGTGGCTCGGTCTCATCGTCCTGGGCCTGGTCGGTCTGGGTCTCATCGTCCCGGCACTCGGTGACGTGCTCGAGCGGCCGTTCTCCCGGCTGGCCCGGGGACGCCAGCGAACCGACGCCGGCGGGTTCGTGCTCGGAGCCAGTCTCGGGCTGGTGTTCGTCCCCTGTGCCGGCCCGGTGCTGGCTGCCATCGCCGTGGTGAGCGCCAACCATCGCTACGACTTCTCGTCGATCGTGCTCACCGCGGCATTCGCCCTGGGCATCGCCGTTCCCCTGCTCGTCTTCGCCATCCTCGGACAGCGTCTGGCCGAGCGGATGCAACTGGTGCGCAACCGGGCCGCGGTGGTCCGCAAGGTGATCGGCGTCGTCATGGTGGTCACCGCCCTGGTCATCGGGTCCAACCTGACGGACGGTCTCCAGCGGGCGCTTCCCGGCTACACCGACGCCCTCCAGAGCCACATCGAGGGAAATGCCTCGGCGGCTCGGGCCCTCGGGCAGGTCAGCGGAGACGTGGCCACCGGACAGCTGGCGACGTGCGTACCGGGTAACCCGACGCTGCAGGAGTGCGGAGTGGCGCCGGCCATCGCCGGTATCAGCAATTGGCTGAACACCCCGGGGGGAAGGCCGCTCACCCTCAGCGGACTGCGGGGGAGGGTGGTGCTCGTCGACTTCTGGACCTACTCGTGCATCAACTGTCAACGCACCCTTCCCCACCTCGAGGCGTGGAATCGGGCCTACGCCGACGACGGGCTCACCATCATCGGGGTCCATACCCCCGAATTCGCCTTCGAGCATGTGGAGTCGAACGTGGTCCAGGCCGTGAAGCAGCTGGGTGTGGCCTACCCGGTGGCCATGGACAACGACTACACGACCTGGAACGCCTACGACAACGAGTACTGGCCGGCCGAGTACCTCATCGACGCCACCGGCCATGTGCGCCATGTCGATTTCGGCGAGGGCGACTACAGCCAGTCCGAATCGTTCATCCGCCAGCTCCTGGTGGCCGCCGACCCCAAAGTGGTGCTTCCCCGGCCCACCGAGGTGGCCAACCGGACCCCTGAGGAGCAGACGACTCCCGAGACCTACCTCGGCTACCAGCACGGGACCGAGGATCTGGTGAACCAGACCGTCGAAGAGGACACGATGTCGGCGTACCAGGCACCCTCGTCGCTCCCGGAGGATGGGTACGCGTACGGCGGGAACTGGTCGATCGGCGGCGAGGGCTCCACCGCCGGCCGGGGGGCGGAGATCTCCCTCGATTTCGAGGGGGAGGACGTCTACCTGGTTCTCGGAGGTTCGGGCACCATCGGCATCTCCGTCAACGGTCAGCACACCCGCACCATCACCGTGGGGGGAATTCCCCGGCTCTACCAGCTGGTCGGTTCGTCGTCTCCGGAGCAGGGACTGCTCACCCTGGATGTGTCCCCCGGAGTGGAGGCCTACGACTTCACC
>CAVOTI010000001.1:15000-1544353 GCA_963699105.1 uncultured Acidimicrobiales bacterium
CTTTACTACAGCTTGCTGTTGAGTTTTAGTACATATTGTGTAGGATAGGTGGGAGACTTTGAAGCTTTGGCGCCAGCCAGGGTGGAGTCAACCTTGAAATACCACCCTTTATGTGCCGGAACCCTAACCTCGGTCCGTAATCCGGATCAGGGACAGCGTCAGGTGGGTAGTTTGACTGGGGCGGTCGCCTCCTAAAACGTAACGGAGGCGCCCAAAGGTTCCCTCAGGCTGGTTGGCAATCAGCCGTCGAGTGCAATGGCACAAGGGAGCTTGACTGCGAGACCTACAAGTCGAGCAGGTGCGAAAGCAGGGCATAGTGATCCAGCGGTTGCTTGTGGAAGCGCCGTTGCTCAACGGATAAAAGGTACCCCGGGGATAACAGGCTCATCTTCCCCAAGAGTCCATATCGACGGGAAGGTTTGGCACCTCGATGTCGGCTCGTCGCATCCTGGGGCTGAAGCCGGTCCCAAGGGTTGGGCTGTTCGCCCATTAAAGCGGTACGCGAGCTGGGTTTAGAACGTCGTGAGACAGTTCGGTCCCTATCCGATGCAGCCGTAGGAGATTTGAGGAAGGCTATCCCTAGTACGAGAGGACCGGGATGGACGAAGCTCTCGTGTGTCAGTTGTCCTGCCAAGGGCACTGCTGATTTGCGACCTTCGGGTGGGATAAGCGCTGAAAGCATCTAAGCGCGAAGCTCGTTCCAAGATGAAATCTCCCACAGGGTTAACCTGGTAAGGCCCGTGGCCAGACGACCACGTTGATAGGCCGGAAGTGTACGTGCGGTAACGCATTCAGCTGACCGGTACTAATCGGCCGAGGGCTTGGAAACTTGCTCGTGCTCGCTATGGAACGCTCAGGGGTGGCCGTCTTCGGTCACACCGGGCTCGGACTCCGCCCAATCTGGGTGGCAGGTCCTCGAGCCCAGGAGAGCGCACAGTTTCCGGTGGCCATAGCGGCGGAGAGACACCCGTTCCCATTCCGAACACGGCAGTTAAGCCCGTCAGCGCCGATGGTACTTGGGGGGTAGCCCCCTGGGAGAGTAGGACGCCGCCGGGATTTCTCCGGACGATGCCCCCGCCGTGGGGGCATCGTCGCGTCCGGAGCGGTTGCCCGGGTCGGTCGGTCGGTTGCTGGGGCCGATCTGCTGGTCATGCCAAGCCCCCGAACTTTGGACTGATCGCTATTTCGGTCCACGTCGGCCTCGGATCCATAGGGAATAATGAGTCGTGCGATCACAGATGAGGACGGCGGCAGCCCGGTGGTCGGAACGTTTCCAGCCGCTTTTTCCGCCGCCGCCGCCTTCTCGGATGCCGAAAAAATGGTCAGTTCCCGCCTACCTTTTGGCCCTTGCCGCCTTGACAGCGGTGATCGTCATGCGTCAATCGGGGGTGTCGGCACTCCAGAGCGTGTGGGCCGAGGACGGCGTGGTCTTCTATCACTCCGCCCTCACCCAACCGCTGTGGTCGACATTCACCGATTACAACGGATACATCCAGTTGTTTCCCCGGCTGGCGATACAGGTGGCGCGTCCCTTTCCGGTCCGGGACGCGGCGGCCATAATCGCCACACTGGGCGCCGCCTCCCTGTCGGGACTGGCCCTTCTTCTCTTCCACGCCTCTCGCGGGCAATTGCGGTCACCGGCCATCCGCGTCCTACTGGTCGGGGCCATCGTCCTCCTCCCTCTGGCCACCGGCGAGCTGCTCAACAATCTTGTGAATTTTCCCTGGTGGCTCTTCTTCGCCACGTTCTGGCTGCTTCTCTGGCGACCGGCAACCGTGGCCGGCGCCTCGGTCGCCGCCGTCGTCTGCTTCCTGGCCGGCGCCTCGGATCCCCTGGTCGGCCTCATGATCCCTGTGGGCCTGGCCCGGGTCGTCGCCCTTCCCCAGCTCCGGAATCAGATCCCGACACTGGGTTTCTTCTTGGGGCTCGTCGTCCAAGTGATCGAGGTGGGCACGGTGGGCGGTCTCGGGAAGTCGCAGTCCACTCCGGGGGGCTCCGTCCTGGCCATCGCCAAGCTGTTCTCGCTCCGGGTCGGGCTGGGATGGCTGACCGGGGCTCGCTTCACCAACGAGATACGGCACTCATGGGTGGGGCCGATGCTGGGCGCCGTGCTCTTCGTGGCGGTGTTGACGCTGGCATGGCTGCTGGGCAACCGGTCGGTGAGACTCCTTGCCGTCTTTGCCGGCTTCCTCAGCATCGTGATCTTCGCCGTCGAGGTGTGGACGAGAGGGGTGGCCCAGCAGATGACGGGGGCACCCGTCGCCTTGGGCAGCCGTTACGCGGCCGTCCCCCAACTGCTGATCTTGAGCGTGGTTCTGGCCCTCGCCTCGCAATGGAAGCCGACCAGGCTGGGTCTCAAGGAAGTGGCCGGTCCGCTGTTGTGCTGCCTCTTGTTGGTTCCGGCGTGGCTCGTCGACTTCGACGATGGGAATCCCCGGTCCCGGGGTCCGGAGTGGACCACCCAGGTGTCGAAGGCATCCGATGAGTGCCGACGGTCACGTAGTGAGGACGGGCTGGTCGCCATTGCCCCGGAAGGGTGGACGGTCATGGTGCCCTGCCCTCGGCTGCGATGACGCCACCGGGCGGGTGAGCGAGCGGGCGGGCGCCTGTCCCTGGCAGATCGGCCGGGAGTCGCCGAGCCTGCTCAGACCAGCCCGTGGCCCCAGGCCTGGTCGGCGGTGATGCCCGGTGGACAGGCGAAGATCCCGCCGCCGGTGGGGAGCAGGAACTGGGCGAGGGCGTCGATGTGGGAGAGCCGGGTCTGGATGGGGATGAACTGGAGGCGGGGATCCTTCTGGAAGCAGATGAAGTAGAGCCCGGCGTCGAGCTCACCCGATGCCGGATCGACACCGTCGGCAAAGCTGTACCCACGGCGGAGGATCGACTGGCCGTTGTTGGTGACCGGGGCCGTCACCCGGATGTGGGCATCGTTGGGGATCAGGGGCTGGCCGTTGGATCCGAGGGCCTCCAGGTTGCCGCTGTAGGGCTCGTCGACGGGACCGAGCGGGGCGCCGCTCACCTTCTTGCGGCCGATGGTCTGCTCCTGGGCTTCCAGGGTGGTGGTGTCCCAGGCCTCGAGGTGGATGCGGATCCGTCGGGCCACCAGGTAGGTGCCACCCACCATCCAGGGCTGGTCGGTGCGGGAATCGACCCACACCGAACGGCGCATGGCCTCGGCGTCGGTGGGATCGAGATTGTTGATGCCGTCATGGAACCCCAGCAGGTTGCGGGGGGTCTGCTCAGCAGGGCCGGTCGAAGCGGTCCGACCGAACCCGAGCTGCAGGTACCGGACGGTGGCCGAGCCCAGGGCCAAGCGGGTGAGGTTGTGCACGGCGTGGAACGCCACCTGGGGGTCGTCGGCGCACGCCTGGATGCAGAGATCCCCTCCGGTGAGGGAGTCGTCCAGGGCGTCTCCGGCGAAGGGGGGAAGATCGACCAGGGCGGCCGGGCGGCGGGGTCCGAGCCCGAAGCGTCCGTCGAACAGGGTGGGTCCGAATCCCACGGTAATGGTCAGGTTGGATGCGGGCAGGCCCAGCGCCTCGCCACTGTCGGCCGGCGGAGCGAAGAGACCCGTCGGCCCATCCAGCTCCTGGCCGGCGGTGAGCCGGGCGGCGGCACCCGACCACTCGGCCAACAGCGCTGAGAGCCCGGCGGCATCCGATGCGGTCACGTCGTAGGCGGCAAAGACCATCCTGGCCTGCTCGGGAGTGGCGATTCCGGCCTGGTGGTCCCCGAAGAAGGGGATCGCCGCCGTGGCGGCCGGACCGGCGGTGGTGGCGGCTCCGGCGTCCCGGGCCCCGAGGGCCGATCCGGCCACCCCGGCTCCGACCAGGCCGGCCGTGGCCAGGCCGGAACGGGCGAGCAGCTGTCGCCTGGTGATCTCCCAGGGCCGGGTCACGACGACGTTCCTCCGTCGGTACCGAACGGGGCCAGCACCGCCGACAGCTGGGCATAGCCGGCGGCGGTGGCGTCGACCTGCTGGGACAGCGCCAGCAGGGCCGCCGGGGCCAGGGCGACATCCGGGATCTCATCGGGAGGTCCGAGAGCGGTGACCTCGGCCACCAAGGCGGTGAAACGTCGGTCGACGGTGGCCGTCAGCGTCGGCGCCACCAGTCGGGCCAGGGGGGCCAGCGTGGTGAATGTGTCACGAGCGGCGCCGATACCGGCCGAGATGTCCACCGCATCGAGATGTGAGTACACCTCTTCGTGTTGGGGGATGGCCATGGTCTCGACCCAGTTCAGGTCGTCGACTCCGGTGGTGCCGATCGCCTCGGGGCCGAGGGAGTCCTTCGACAGGAGATACTCGGCGATGGGGGCCTGGGCCACCAGCCCGCTGCCGTCGACAACGGCCTGGGATGTCACCCCCTGGATGCCGCCGGTGACGGTGGGCGCCGACGGGTCCCACAGATCCCTCTCCACGGCGTGGAGCCCTCCGAACGACTGTCCGGGGCCGACGTCGGCGGCCAGCTCGTCGATGGTCGATGCGTTGATCGGATTGCTGCCGGCCGCCACCTCACGGAACTGGTCGAACTCGGCCTGGGCCGCCAGCTCGTCGGTCCGGGCGGCGGCGATGTTGCCGGTCTGCAGTTCTGCCTGCAGTTGCCCGACGTCGGACACGAATGTCGCCGATTCGTCTCCGAGCTCCTGGCGGAAGGCCGTGGTGGCAGCCGATGCGGCGGTATCGGCGGTATCGGCGGTATCGGCGGAGCCGGTGGGCGCGGCCGGATGCCGGGCTGGAGCGACCTCGGCCGCCGGCCTCCCCCGGGAGGCGGCCCGCCGGGCCATCACCGAAGAACCGCAGCTACTGGCCAGGACGGCCACCAGCACCACCGCAGCCACCACCGGGGCTGGCGGTACGCGAGCCGAGGTTCGTCCGTCCGTGTGGGCTGGGTGGTCGGGTTGCACGATCGAGGCCAAGGCTAGGTGACCCGTCGGGGGGATCGGCAGCGGCATCACCAGCGCCGGGGGGGACACGACACGTCGGCAACCGGTGGTTCGAGCCCGCCCGACGAGGGGGTCGAGGGCCCGGTGCCGATACAATCGAGTCATGGCACCGAGCAACTCGTCTGGTTCTCCGCGCCCGCGGGGACCAGGTGGCTCGAGCGGGTCGTCCCGGCGAGTCTCGGGACGCCCCGAGCGGGCGGCCTCCGAACCCTCGGGACGCGGCGGTCGGACCGGAGGGGCCGGTCGGACCGGAGGGGCCGGTCGGGCCGGACGGGCCGGACCTCCGCCCGGTTCCGGACGGGGTGCTCCCGACCGTGGGGCGAAGACCGGCGGTTCCCGCCGCACCGACGGCAAGGGGACGACCGCTGGCAACCGGGCGCCGGCCAGTGGCGGCAGCAGCAGGAGAACCGGCGGTGCCGGTGATCGCCCCCAGGTGGGTGGCGGATCACAGCCGCCCCGCCGAGGCGGCCCTCGCCAGGGTGGAGTCCGACGGGACGGCGATCGGGACACGCCGTCGTCCCGTTCGCCGGTGGTGCGCGAGGGGTGGGGGAGTGTGGCCCGGCGGGGAGCCAGCACTGTGCGGGCCGGCTCCGAAAGCCACGGTCCCGATGCCGACACTCCCGAGGGGAGGCGGAGGTCGAGGATCCGCACCGAGGAGTTCGTGCCCGAGCGGTGGGTGCGGACCGACACGCGGCGATCCGGTGGCGGCAGCGCATCCCGTGCGCCCCGTCCACCCGCCCACCGCACCGTGCAGGCGCCGTCGGCCCTGCCCCCTGACATCGCCAACGAGCTGGCCTCGGCGGCCGGCCCGGACTGGAACCATCTGGGCGATCGGATCACCGAGCGGATGGCGGCCGGAATCGGCGCCTACGAGCGCGAGCGCTATCGGGACGCTTCGCGGATTCTCAAGACGGTGGTCGACGCCGTGCCCAACGCCCCCTCGGCCCGGGAGCTGCTGGCCCTCAGCCAGTACCACCAGGGCTACTGGAAGGCCGCCCTCCCCAATTTGGAGGCGTTCGCCGCCCTCACCGGCTCGGTGGACCAGCATCCGGTCCGGATGGACTGCCACCGGGCGTTGGGCAGGCCCAAGCGGGTGGAGGCGCTCTTCGAGGAGCTGCGGCGCGGATCCCCCGACCCCGAGGTGCTGTCCGAGGGCCGGCTGGTGCTGGCCGGGACCCGGGCCGACCACGGCGACCTCGAAGGGGCCGTGGGGATGCTGGTCGACGCCGGTGCCGGGCGCCTGGTCCGCAATCCCGCCGAACGCCACCTCCGGCAGTGGTACGTGCTCGGCGACCTGATGGAGCGCTCCGGAGACCTGGCCAAGGCCCGCGAGCTCTTCCTCCGGGTGCGGGCGGCCGATCCTGACGCCTACGACGTGGCCGACAGACTCGAGTCCCTCGGGCCGCCGACCCGGGCCCGGCGGGGGCCGAACTCGGTCCCGCGGTGCCCGGTAGGCTGAGCGCCATGAACCTCGAAAAGCTACTCGGTGACGAGGCGGATTCGCTGCTCAACCACGAGGCCAAGGCGTTCCCCGCCGACCACCTCGTCCTGCCCGGACCCGACCATCTGGATCGGGTCATGGTCGACTCGGACCGCTCGATCACCGTCCTGCGCAACCTAGGCAATGTGTTCAACACCGGGCGGCTCGCCGGCACCGGCTACCTGTCGATCCTCCCCGTCGATCAGGGCATCGAGCACTCGGGCGCCGCCAGTTTCGCCAAGTTCCCGGAGTACTTCGATCCGGCCAAGCTGTGCGACCTGGCCATCGCCGGCAACTGCAATGCCATCGCCACCACCCTGGGGGGGCTGGGCATCGTGTCCCGGCGCTACGCCCACAAGATCCCCTTCATCGTCAAGCTCAACCACAACGACTTCCTCAACTACCCCAACACCTATGACCAGGTGATGTTCGCCGGCGTGGGCCAGGCGGCCGACCTGGGTGCCGTCGGGGTGGGAGCCACCATCTATTACGGCTCGGAGGGGGCCGATCGCCAGATCGGCGAGGTGTCGAAGGCCTTCGCCCAAGCCCACCAGATGGGTATGTTCACCGTCCTGTGGTGCTATCTCCGCAACTCGGCGTTCAAGCAAGGCGACATCGACTACCACCTGTCGGCCGATCTCACCGGTCAGGCCAACCACCTCGGTGTCACCATCGAGGCCGACATCATCAAGCAGAAGCAGCCCGAGAACAACGGCGGCTACAACGCCCTCAAGTTCGGCAAGACCGATCCGCTGGTCTACAGCCAACTGACCACCGATCACCCCATCGATCTCACCAGGTGGCAGGTGGTCAACTGCTACGCCGGGAGGATCCCCTTGATCAACTCGGGCGGGGAGTCGACCGGGGCCGACGATCTGGCCCAGGCCGTGCGCACCGCAGTGATCAACAAGCGGGCCGGGGGAACCGGTCTCATCGTGGGGCGCAAGGCCTTCCAGCGCCCGATCGACGAGGGGGCGGCCCTGATCCATGCCGTACAGGACGTCTATCTCGATGCGGCGGTGACCATCGCCTGAGGCGAGGCCGGTGGCATCTTGGGTGCTGGGGTGCTGGGGTGCTGGGGTGCTGGGGCCCCGGTGGGCGCGGTGGCGGTGGGGGGTGGGGCCGGCACCCGGCGACCGATCGAGGAGTTTTCGGGGGCTTCGGGCGGGTTTCGCCGGTCCGAACCCCGCCCGGCCGGTTCGGGGGTCCGCCCCACCAGTCGGCCGCCGGTAGACTGCAGCCCGAAGAAGCAAGCCGGATTGTGGTGTTCATCCGGGCGAACACCGACGAAGGGCCACAGCGCCGAGTAGGTTACCGGCGACTGAGCGCGGTACAGCAGTACGAAGAGGAGCAAGGTGTCCGACACCACCACCCAGCACGAATCGCCCCAGCTGCTCGATCGCGTGGTCATTCGATTCGCCGGTGATTCGGGGGACGGTATGCAGCTGGCCGGCGACCGATTCACCAACACGTCGGCCCTGTTGGGCAACGATCTGGCTACCTTCCCCGACTTCCCGGCGGAGATCCGAGCCCCGGCCGGCACCCTGGCCGGGGTGTCGGCGTTCCAGGTCCACATCTCGGACCACACCATCTCGACGCCGGGCGATGCCCCCAACGTGCTGGTGGCCATGAACCCGGCCGCCCTCAAGGCCAATATCGACTCCCTGCCCAAGGGGGCGACGGTGATCGTCAACGTGGACACCTTCGAGGATCGCAACCTGGCCAAGGCGGGCTACGAGACCAGTCCACTCGCTGACGGTTCGCTGGCCGCCTACACCGTCTACGAAGTGCCCATGACGTCGATCACCACCGAGGTCTGTCGCGACGCCGGAGTCAAGCCCCGGGACGCTGAGCGGTCGAAGAACTTCTTCGCCCTGGGCCTGATCAGCTGGCTCTACACCCGGCCGATCGAGGCCACGATCGAGTGGATCGAACAGAAGTACGGAGGCAAGCCCCTCATCCTGGAGGCCAACCTCAGAGCGTTCAAGGCCGGATTCCACTTCGGTGAGACCGCCGAGCTGTTCGAGTCCTCCTACCAGGTCAAGCCGGCGGTGCTGACACCCGGCGAGTACGTGAACATCACTGGCAACACCGCTACCGCCTGGGGTCTGATCGCCGCCTCGGTGCGGAGCGGCCTGCCCCTCTTCTTGGGCACGTACCCCATCACCCCGGCGTCGGACATCTTGCACGAGCTGTCGAAGCACAAGCAGTTCGGCGTGCGGACCTTTCAGGCCGAGGACGAGATCTCGGGTATCGGTGCCGCACTCGGTGCCGCCTTCGGGGGGGCGTTGGGTGTGACCACCACCTCGGGGCCGGGCATCGACCTGAAGTCGGAGACCATGGGGCTGGCCATCAGCCTCGAGCTCCCGCTGCTGGTCATCGACATCCAACGGGGAGGGCCGTCGACCGGGCTCCCGACCAAGACCGAGCAGGCCGACCTGCTGCACGCCATGTACGGGCGCCACGGCGAGGCACCGCTGCCCATCGTGGCGGCCAAGACGCCGTCCCACTGCTTCGAGGCGACCCTGGAGGCGGTGCGGCTGGCCGTCAAGTACCGGACGCCGGTGATCCTGCTGTCCGACGGGTACCTGGCCAATGGGTCCGAACCGTGGAGGCTGCCCGACCTCGACGGGCTTCCGGAGATCGACCCCGGGTTCGCCACCGAGGCCAACCACTCCGAAGCGGACGGCACCGAGGTGTTCTGGCCCTACCTGCGGGACCCCGATACCCTGGCCCGTCCGTGGGCGCCGCCCGGGCTCGCCGGGTTGGAGCACCGGATCGGTGGACTGGAGAAGTCCGACGGCAGCGGCAACGTGGCCTACGACGGCCCCAACCACGAACGGATGACGAGACTGCGGGCGGCCAAGGTCGCCGGGATCGCCGGCGACATCCCCCCCACCGACGTGGACGACGAGGATGGGGCCGAAGTGCTGGTCATCGGGTGGGGCTCCACGTACGGGGCCATCGCCGCCGGCGTCCAACGGGTGAGGGCCCACGGCCACAAGGTGGCCCAGGCCCATCTCGTCCATCTCAACCCGTTCCCGGCAGATCTCGGCGAGGTGCTCAGCCGGTACAAGAGGGTGCTGGTGCCCGAGGTCAATCTCGGCCAGCTCAGCCGGCTGCTCCGGGCCGAGTACCTGGTGGACGCCATCCCCTTCACACAGGTCCAGGGGATCCCCTTCCGGGCGGCGGCCATGGAGGCGGCCATCCTCCAACAGATCGACGGGAGCGGCAGCCCCCTGGCCGTCGACGAGTTCGACGGGTCCGAAGTCGGCGGGGGCTCGAACGGGAACGCCACCACCGCCAACGGCGTATCCACCAACGGAAGGACGTCCGACTGATGACCGACCTGGCCGACGCCGGACCCACCTCGGAGCCCGTCCCGCTCACCACCCGCAAGGACTGGTCCTCCGACCAGGAGGTCCGCTGGTGCCCGGGGTGCGGGGACTACTCCATCCTGGCCGCCGTGCAGATGTTGATGCCCGAGCTGGGGGTGCGCCGGGAGAGCACCGTGTTCCTCTCGGGGATCGGATGCGCGGCCCGGTTCCCGTACTACATGAACACCTATGGGTTGCATTCGATCCACGGCCGGGCTCCGGCCCTGGCCACCGGGCTGGCCACCACCCGGCCGGATCTCGACGTCTGGGTCGTCACCGGCGACGGCGATTCGCTGTCGATCGGGGGGAACCACCTGATCCACGCCCTCAGGCGGAACGTGAACATCACCATCCTGTTGTTCAACAACCAGATCTACGGTCTCACCAAGGGCCAGTACTCACCAACGTCGGAAGTGGCCAAGGTCACCAAGTCCACTCCGTTCGGCTCACTGGAGCAGCCCTTCAATCCCCTGAGCCTGGCCCTCGGGGCCGAGGCCGGCTTTGTGGCCCGCACCCACGACATGGACCGCAAGCACATGATGGAGACCTTCCGTCGGGCCCATGCCCACCGGGGGGCGTCGTTCGTGGAGATCTACCAGAACTGCAACGTCTTCAACGACGGGGCGTTCGAGCAGATCACCGCCAAGGACCGTCGCGCCGACATGCTGATCCCGCTGGTCCACGGGGAACCCATTCGTTTCGGCCCCGAGGGCGAGCACGGCGTGCTGCTCCGACGGGACGGCTCGGTCGAGGTGGTGGAGGTGGCCGACGTGGGCGAGGAGGCACTGCTGGTCCACGACGAGCACCGCGACAACCCCGGACTCGCCTTCCAGCTGAGCCGTCTGTCGCGGGGTCCCTACGAGCCGACGCCGATCGGGGTGTTCCGCGACGTCGACCGGCCCGAGTACGGGGAGGAAATGGCCCGACAGATCGAAGAGGCCACGGACCGGCGGGGCCCAGGAGATCTCGGCACCTTGCTCCGTTCGGGGTCGTCGTGGACGGTGGAGTAGTCGGAGTCCGGCGATCCTGACCCGGCGGTGACGAGGTTTGCCGCCCTGTTGCGGAGCGTCAATGTGGGTGGCCGCAACCGCCTGCCCATGGCCGACCTGCGTGCGCTGGTCGGATCGCTCGGGTTCGAAGACGTCACCACCTATCTGCAGAGCGGCAACGTGGTGTTCTCGGGGGCGGGATCGGCCCGGACGGCCGCCAAGAAAATTCGGGATCGGATGGTGGTCGATGTCGGCCTGGACGTACCGGTGGTGGTCAGGTCGGCCACCGAGCTCGCCCAGGTGGTGCGGTCGACCCCTTACGGGGAGCGGGGTGTCGACCCCAAGACCCTGCACGTGACGTTCCTGGCCTCCGAGCCGGGCGGTGACGGCGTGCGCCGCCTTGTCGACCGGAGCGACGAATTCGGGGCCGACCGGTTCGAGATCATCGGCCGGGAGATCTATCTCCACTGCCCGGGCGGGTACGGGGAGACGAAGTTGAACAACAGCTATCTGGAACGCCGCCTGGGGGTCACGGCGACCACCCGGAACTGGCGTACCGTCACTGCCCTGGCCGAGCTCGCTCACCCCGCTCCCGCTCACCCCGTCCACCCCGACCCCGGCGACCCCGGATAGCGGCCGGGCCGGTTCGGGTCGAGCCGGGTCAGGTCGGGTCGAGCCGGGTCAGGTCGGGTCGAGCCGGGTCACGTCGGGTCGGAGTCCGTTTCAGGACATCACCGGCACCCCCCGGGCGAGCTCACCCGACGCGCCGGCCCGACCGGTGGCGACGTCGATCCACTGGGCTTCGCCGAGTTCCTGGGCCAGCGGAAGGAGTTGAGGGGACGAGGCGGCCAGCGCCTCCAAGAGCGCCCGGGCGGTGATCGACCGGGCCACCGGATCGGGGTCGACCGGCGGCACCAGGTCGTTCCCATGGACGACGGCTTCGACACACCGGGTCACGAGGTAGTCGACGAGGGCGATGGGCCCCTGCACCGAGGTGATGGTGATGTCGGTGTCCATTGACTCGAGCCGGGGGAGGACCCTGGCCAACGTGATCCCCAGATCCACCTTGCCCATGTCCGCCCCCCGGCGGGCCATGGCGTCGACCATGCCGCTGAACGAGGCGGTGCCGGCCAGGTTGGTGGCCACGTCGACCTGGGGAGGTTGGTCGGTGGCGGCGGCCACGAACCGATCCAGAAGGAGGGGCTGGGCGTACAGGTGGGCGAGAACCTCGCAGTTGCGCCAGCCGGGGATCCGGCTCGGCGTCTCCAGGTCGAGGCCGCTCACGGCCCGGGCCACCGCCTCCCACTGGCGCACCAGGGCGTCGCCGACCTGTCGGCCGCTGAGGGTCACGGCTCGGGCCGGCCCGACGGTCCACGGCGCTCGGTCACTTGCCGGTGAAGGTGGCGAAGTCCCCGTCGGCGTTCATGACCATGCAGAACTGGGCGCTCGGACAGGACAGGGACGTCCCGATGCCCGGATACTCGCCGGACTGGGGGATGACCCGTTGGGGCGCCGACCACGACGTGCCGTTCCAGGTCACGACCGAACCGCCGGAGTCGGCGGCTTGGCAGAACGTCGTGGTCGGGCACGAGATGGCATCGAGGCCCCCGTTCGGGTCGATGGTCTCCACCGGTGACCAGGCCCCGTCCCCGTTGCGGTAGCTGAGGCCGGTGCCGCCGACGATGGCGCACAAGGTGGTGGTCGGGCAGGACACCGCGGTCGCCTCGGTGTCGGGGTCGGTGTCGGAGACGTTGGCCAGCGCCGAGGTCCAGGGGGCCGGCTCGAGGGCCCACGCCGATCCGTTCCAGTCCAGCACCGACGTCCCGACTACGGCCACGCACATCGAGCTGGTCGGGCAGGAGATCCCCACCTTCCCGGTCTGGTAGAGCGAGGTGGTCGGGCCCGTCCCCCGGTTCCGGTCGGGGTGCCGACGGACTGGGTGGGAAGCCAGCTGCCGTCGCGGTGGACCGAGGCGTGACCGGTGTTGTCCACCACCGCACAGAACTTGGGCGAGGTGCAGGCCACCGACGCCTCCCGGGAATCGGGGCTTGCGCTGCCGGGGTCGGCGGGGTTGGCGGCCAACGGGGGCCCGGGGCTCAACTGGACGACCGTCGACCAGTTGGTCCCGTCGCCGATGCTGGCGTGGTCGGATCCGTCGACGATCATGCAGGTGGGTCCGGATGTGCAGGCGATCGTCGGGACCACCGGCCCGGTGACCACTCCGGTGGCCGGCGCCGGGAAGTAGACCGACGGGTCGGACCAGGCGGCGCCGTCCCATGACACCGTCACTCCGGATCCGGCGGTCAAGGTGGTGGCCCGACCGCCGGTGCCGCCGCCCGAGGCGATGCAGAAGGTGTTGGAGATGCACGAGACCGACGAGAACCCGCCCCCGGGTGGCAGGGTCGTGAGGGTCTGGCTCCATCCGGGGGCCGGGGACGACGGGATCGGCACGGTGGTGGCCACCCCCGACGGGGGCGACGTGGTGGCCGTGGTGGCCGTGGTGGTGGGGCTGGTCGCCCCGGTGGTCAGCGGCAGCACCGAGTGGGAGGAGACCCGGCTGGCGTTCGACCGGCCGATCGACGAGCCCACCGAGCACCCACATCCGGCGAAACCCAGGAGCGAGAGGGTCACGGCCATGACCAGTCGCCTGTGTCCCACCTGCCTCCCTCGCCTGGATCCACGCCGTCCGAACGCCCGGTGGGAGCCCACAGTACCGGCTCACCGGCTGGGGCAGCCGCCCCCGGACCCCGTCGGCTCCTCGACGGCCTCCCGGTCCGGGGATCGGGCCCCCGGAGCCGCAACGCAACCGGCTGGTGGCCCCGGGATCGGACAGCGGGGTGAGCTGGGGCGGGTCAGGCCGAGAGGGTGCGGAACACCATCCCGGTGCGGGGCTTGGGGTGGAAATAGGTGGTCTTCGGGGGCATCCGGCGCCCGGCGCGGGCCCATTCGGCGATCTGGTCGACCGTGACGGCCCGGAGGAGGACCACCGCCTGGGCCGCCTCCGAGCTAACCGCCCCCACCGCCTGTGACCACGAGTTGTAGAACTCGAGCTCGTGATCGGGGAGCTCGGCGATCACCAGGGCCACCATCGAGGAATCGAGGTCGGCCCCGGCGGCCTCGACCGTGCCGTCCTTGGGCGAGAGCAGCCATGCCCCCGAGGGCATGATCAACGACAGTGCTCCCGACTGACCCAGGGCTCCGGTGGTGCGCTCGTCGAAATCGCCGGCCCGGGTGACGTCGAACCAGGAGGAGAAGGCGTCGACCAGGTCGAGCCCGTCGGGCAGTCCGGACAGGCCACGGTGGATCGGCCCCACCTCCAGCTGCTCGGCCGACAGCTCGACGATCAGGGCCATCACCAGGTCGGCCCCCGGGATCGAGTCGGCCCCGGGCTGCTCCTGCAGGTAGGCGACGGCCGTCTCGTAGCGGTGGTGGCCGTCGGCGACCACCACCGGAGACGCACCCACGGCCCGGCCGATCGCCTCGATGGTCACGGGATCATCGATCACCCAGAGCTCGTGGAGCACCCCGTGCTCGTCGGTGGCGGTGGCATCCCCCACGTCCTTGCGCAAGAAGATGTCGGTCAGGTGGGCAGTGAGGGAGAGGCCCCAGATGGGCGACACGTTGGTCCCGGTGGCCCGCAACAGGTCGAGCCGGTCGCTCTTGGGCTTGGGCAGCGTCTGCTCGTGCGGGAGGATCGCAGTGCGGCTGGCGGCGTCGATGCCGAGCGCCCCGATGACACCGTTGGTCGAGTGCCCTCTCGGAGTGGTCATCCGGTAGGCGTAGAGGGACGGGTGGGGATCGCGCACCAGCACGCCGTCCTCCTGCCACTGTTCGAGTTGCCGGGCGGCGTGGGAGTAGCGGTCCAGACCGGTCCGGTTGTCCGGTTCGGGAAGCTCGATCCGCACGGCATTGGTGCTGTGCCGGGCGGCCAACCGGGTGCGGTCTTCGGTGCCGATCACGTCGTAGGGGGGTGCGATGACCATGGACAGGTCCACGCGTGCCGTGTCGTACCGAAGTCCGGCGAACGGTTCGAATCGGGCCATGACCCTTGCGTAGCACACCGGACCCACGGACCGATCGGATCCATCGGTCCAGGCGATCCCAGGGGACGGCCCCCGGGGGCCGCTCGGGCGGTCGACGTCCATCCGGTCCATCCGATCTCCGATCTCCGGTCCTCCGGTCCGCCGATCCGCCGGTCCGCCGGTCCGCCGGTCAGCCGGCCGAGGGTTGCCCAGCTGGGCACCACGGTCGGGCGGGGAGCGGGTCAAAGAACTCTTGGTTCAACGACACGGCACCCGGCTCGTAGACTGAGCCGAGTGAAGGGTGTCGATGTGCAGACCAGGGGGAATTCGGAGAACGGATCAGCACCGGACGGCGGTCCTGTGGACCAGCCGGGCCGATCGGACGGGCCGACGGGAGCCGGAGCACCGGGCCAACAGGCGGTGGACGAGCAGGGCCTGGATCGCATACTGACGGTACCCAACGCCATCACCCTGGTCCGCCTGGCGTGCATCCCCGTGTTCCTGTGGCTCCTGTTCGGGGCCGGGCGCCAGACCGATGCCGCCATACTGCTGGCTGTTCTGGGCGCCACCGACTGGGTCGACGGATTCGTGGCCCGGCGATACGGCCAGGTGTCCACCGTGGGCAAGGTGCTCGATCCGGTGGCCGACCGGGTGCTGGTGGTCACCGCGGTCATCGCCATCATCGTCCATGGGGCGGTGCCGGTCTGGTTCGGGGCGGCGACCCTGGCCCGTGAGGTCGTGGTGTCGGGTGCCGTCCTGCTGCTGGCCTCGTTGGGTGCGGCCAGGATCGACGTGCTCTGGATCGGGAAGGCGGGGACGTTCGCCCTGATGTTCGCCTATCCGGCCTTCCTCCTGGGCGACGGCACCGCCGGCTGGCAGGAGCCGATCCGGGTGATCGCCTGGATCACCGGCATGTGCGGACTGGCCCTGGCCTGGGCGGCGGCCGCCTCGTATGTCCCCGTGGCCCGGCGGGCGCTGGCCGACGGGCGTCGGTCCCGCATCGAGAGGAGGATCCCATGAAGGCGGTGATCATGGCCGGCGGCGAGGGGACGAGGCTCCGGCCCCTCACGTCCAACCAGCCCAAGCCCATGCTGCCCATGGCCAACATCCCGATGATGGAACATGTGGTCAACCTTCTGCGCCAGCACGGATTCGAGGACATCGTCGTCACCGTGGCGTTCATGGCCAACGCCATTCGTACCTACTTCGGGGACGGGTCGGAGTTCGGGGTGCGGATGGTCTACGCCACCGAATCGACCCCCTCGGGCACGGCCGGCTCGGTACGTAATGCCCGCGACGAGCTCGACGAATCGTTCCTGGTCATTTCGGGCGACGTCCTGACCGACATCGATCTGTCCCAGCTGGTGTCGTTCCACCAGAAGCGGGGGGGACTGGCCACGCTGGCCCTCAAGGCGGTGGACAATCCCCTCGAATTCGGCATCGTCATCACCGACGAGGACGGAGCCATCGAGCGCTTCCTCGAAAAGCCGACCTGGGGTCAGGTGTTCAGCGACACCATCAACACCGGGATCTACGTGCTGGAGCCCGAGATCTTCGATTTCATCCCCGAGGGTCAGTCGGTGGACTTCTCCAGCGAGTCGTTCCCCGATGCACTGGCGGCGGGAAAGGCGCTGTTCGGGTACGTGGCTGACGGCTACTGGGAGGACGTCGGCACCCTCGAGGCCTACCTCAAGTCCCACCAGGACATCCTGGACCAGAACGTCCAGGTGGACATCAGCGGGTTCGAGCTCCGACCGCGGGTGTGGCTGGGCAAGGGCGCCGAGATCGACCCGACGCGTGACGATCGACGGGCCCGCGGTCATCGGCGACAACTGCGTGGTCGGCCCGGGCAGCCGGCTGGGTCGGTACTGCACGCTGGGCCGGAACATCCGGATCGGCGACAACGCCGTCGGTGCGAGCGGTCGGTGGTGCACGACAACACCTATCTCGGCTCCGGGGTGCGCATCGAAGGCAGCGTGCTCGGACGGGGGTCGGATCTCCGCGAGGGGGTCCGGTGCGAGGAGGGCTCGGTGCTCGGCGACCAGTGCCTGATCGGTGCCCACGCCGAGATCAAGGCCGGGGTGAAGGTCTATCCCTTCAAGACGGTGGAGGCCGGGGCCACCGTCAACTCGTCCATCGTGTGGGAGTCGATGGGCGCCCGGTCCCTGTTCGGTCGGGACGGTGTGCGGGGATCTGGCCAACGTCGACATCAGCCCGGAGCTGGCGGTCCGGTTGTCCATGGCCTGGGCCTCGACGTTCGAGAAGGGGGCGACCATCACCACCTCCCGGGACACCAGCCGGGCGGCCCGGGTGCTGAAGCGGGCCATCATGGTGGGATGCAACGCCGCCGGAGTCAACGTCGACGACCTCGAGGCGGCCACCGTCCCGTCACCCGGTTTCAGGTGACCTCGTCGTCGAGCATGGCCGGGGTCACCGTCCGCCTGGCCCCGGACGACCCCCAGTCGGTGGTGCTGCGATTCTTCGACAAGGACGGGATCGACGTCGACGAGACCACCCAGCGCAAGATCGAGCGCCTCTACCACCGGGAGGACTTCCGGCGGGTGCTGGCCCGCGAGATCGGCGATATCGGGTTCCCGCCTCGATCACTGGAGTACTACACCGCGGCCCTGATCAATTCGGTCGACCTCTCTGACGTCCGCCAGGCCGAACTGAAGCTGGTGCTCGACTACTCGTTCGGGACCACCAGCTTCGTGATGCCCAACCTGTTGGCCAAGCTGGAGGCCGAGGTGCTGGTGGTCAACCCCTACGCCAACACCGCCGGGGTGATGGCGTTCGACCGCCAGGCCAGCGCCGCCCGGGTCTCCGAGCTGGTGCGGGCGTCGGGTGCCCACCTCGGTGCGGTGCTCGACCCGGGGGGCGAGCACGTCTCCATCGTGGACGACCTGGGTCACACGCTGACCGACGACGAGGCGCTGCTGGTGTTGCTCGGCCTGGTGACCGAGGCCCATCCCGGGGTGCCGGTGGCCCTGCCGGTGGCGGTCAGCGTGCGCCGAGGAGATCTGCCGCAAGGCCGGGGCGGAGATCATCTGGACCAAGCTGTCCACCTCCAATCTGATGGAGGTGGCCCGATCCGAGCAGCGTGATCCTGGCGGCCAGCCAGTCGGGCGGGTTCATCTTCCCCGCCTTCCTGCCCGCCTACGACGCCGCCGCCACGCTGGTGAACCTGTTGGCCCTGCTCACGGCGACCGGGCGGAAGCTCTCGGCGATCTGGTGGCGGAGCTGCCGCCGGTGCACATCGTCCACAGGCCGGTCCACACGCCGTGGGATCAGAAGGGGATGGTCATGCGGACCCTGGTGGAGCGGACTCAGGGCCGGGACCTGGTCCTGGTGGACGGGATGAAGGTCATCGAGGAGGACGGATGGGCGTTGGTGCTGCCCGACCCCGAGGAGCCGCTGACCCACGTGTGGGCCGAAGGGGCGAGCGAGGCCCAGGCCGAGGCGAGGGCCAACGAGTACGCGGTCCGGCTGGAACAGTTGCTGCGCTGACGGCGCGGTCGCCGGGCGTGGGCGCACCGGGCCACCGGTCGGGTATCGTCCGCACCTATGAACGTGCCCGAAGATCTGCGGTACTCGAACGACCACGAGTGGGCCCGAACCGAGGGTGACCGCGTCCGGGTGGGCATCACCGACTACGCGCAGGATGCGCTCGGCGACGTGGTCTTCGTCGATCTCCCCGCTGTGGATCAGGCCGTCGAGGCGGGCGGCCTGCTCGGTGAGGTGGAGTCGACGAAGTCGGTGTCGGAGCTGTACGCCCCCGTGGCCGGCGCCGTGGTCGCGGTCAATGCCGCACTCTCCGACGTGCCGGAGAAGCTGAACGCTGACCCTTACGGTGAGGGTTGGATCTGCGAGATCGTCCCGTCCGAACTCCGGCTGCGGTGGAGGGCCTGCTCGACCCGAGCGGCTACCGCCAACTGACCGACGGTTGAGCGCTTCTCGACCGGTTGACGGCCCTCGAGAGCGTGGGGTGGGAGCGGCTACCGTGGTGAGCGTGTTCTGTCCCAGCTGCGGTCACCTCAACCCGACCGGGGTCAATTTCTGCTCGTCGTGCGGCACTTCACTCCTGACGTCGGCCCCGGACACCTCGGTGTCGGTCAGCCCCGTGGAGGACCACTCTGACAGCGGCGCCGACGAGGCGGCGGTCGGGCTGATCGAACTGCCCCGCGGGGTCCGGATGCTGGTCGTGAAGCGGGGCTCGGACGTCGGGTGAGGTTCACACTCGATCCGACATCGTCCAGGCCGGGCGGCACCCCGAGAGCGACATCTTCTTGGACGACATCACGGTGTCCCGTCGCCACGCCGAGTTCGTGACCCTCGACAAGGTCACCACGGTCCGGGACGTGGGGTCGCTCAACGGCACCTATGTGAACCGCGACCGCATCGAAGAGGCCCGGCTGTCCAGCGGGGACGAGGTCCAGATCGGCAAGTTCAAGCTGTTGTTCCTGGTGGCGACAGGCGAGTGAGGAGGGCACCGCGATCCGGCGTTCCGGCGACGGCGGGAGGGGATCGAGCGCGCGTTCCTACCTGTCGATCGGTGACGTCCTGACCCTCCTCAGGCAGGAGTTCCCCGACGTGACCATCTCGAAGATCCGGTTCCTGGAGAGCCAGGGGCTGGTGAACCCGGAGCGGACACCGTCGGGCTACCGGAAGTTCTACGAGCACGACGTGGAGCGCCTGCGTTGGGTGCTGCGCCAGCAGCGCGAGCACTTCTTGCCCCTCAAGGTGATCAAGGACCGCCTCGACGACGAGGGCGACGAGGCGACGGTCGCGTCGCCGGTGAGCGTCGGGGCCACGGCTGCGGGTCGGAGGAGCCGGTACTGGTCGGCCAGCGGACGTCGTCCGAGGCGGCCGGGTGCGGGGCGCCCCGACCGGGAGGCCGGACGTCACGTGACGGGCCGCACCCACCGCCCAGGCAGCGGTGGGACCACCCTGCCGGGGATCGAGCCGGGGCGCCGGTCACCAACGGCTCCCCAGGAGGCGGTGGCCCAGGTTCGTCCACGGCCCGGGGGCTGCGCCGGACCGCCCCGCGCCGGCCGCCTGCCGCGCCGCCTCGATGCTCCCGAGTCCCGATCGGACCGGGCCTGTCCCACGACCGCGAGCGGCGGCCCGGTCGTCGAACGCCGGCGTGGCCCGAGCCTCCGGGCCGGCGGTGGGGAGTGCCCACGAACGGGCCGAATCGGCACCGGGTGGTTCGTCCCGGCGCTCCCAGGCCGGGGCGCCGCCGCCCCCACCGGCCGGGGAGGATCTCCGGCCGGTCGGTCCGGGACCGGTGCCTCCGAGCCCGCCGTCTCGACCGCCGCTTCACCACCGGGCCAATCGGATGCACCGGCTCCATCGGATCCATCGGATCCGATCGGATCGCATCGGCTCCATCGGGATCATCGAGATCATCGACCGGCGCTACGAGCGTTCCGGTGCGGCCGGCGCCTGCCCGATCCGGCGATGCCGCCCAAGGGTCCGACCGACTCCCGGTCGGCTCGCCCAAGGGCCGGCGAACGTGGCGCCGGCGCGGGCGCCGAGCCGGCAGGACGCCGGTCCCGACCGGCGCCAGCCTGTCCCTCGAGGAGCTGGCCACCGCCTCGGGGCTGGGCCCCGGTCCTGGAAGAGCTTGTCGACTTCGGCCTGCTGGCCGGCACCACGGGGCCGGGCAGGTGTACTTCGACGATGAGGGGCTGGCGGTGGCAACGGTGGCGGCCGGCTTCGCCCAGTTCGGCGTCGAGCCGCGTCACCTGCGCCTGTACAAGAACGCCGCCGACCGCGAGGCCGGCTTCGTCGAGCAGATCGTGCTGCCCCTGGTGCGCCAGCGGAATCCCGAGGCCCGGGTCCGGGCCCACGAGACGGTGGACGAGCTGGCCGCACTGGGCCAGCAGCTGCGGGCGTCTGCTCCTCCGGAGCGCACTGCGGCAACCTCCTCGACGGCTGACCGGCCGGCCCGACCCCGGGGTCGGTCGGCGCCGAATCGACCGATCCGTGGTCCGGCACCGCCGGTCCGGCGCCGAACCGCTGATCGCACCCCGGCGCGGTGGCGAGTAAGTTTGCGTGCATGGTCGAAGTCCGGCTTCGGGCAGTGCGAGTGGATCTCCAGTCGAACACGCCCGTGCTGCTGCTGCAGGAATCCGAAGGGCTGGGCCGGACGCTGCCGATCTTCATCGGTGCCCCCGAGGCCACGGCCATCGCCTTCGCCCTCCAGGGCATGGACACGCCGCGGCCGATGACCCACGACCTGATCCGCGATCTGCTGGACGCCCTGGGCGCCAACGTGATCCGGGTGGTGATCACCGAGCTCCGGACGGCCACCTACTTCGCCGAGATCGTCCTCCGCCACGGCGACCGTGAGCTGCCGGTGTCGTCCCGCCCTCCGATGCGGTGGCGGTGGCGGTGCGCACCGGTACGCCGCTGTTCGTGGCCGACGACCTCATGGACAGCGAAGGGCATCATGCTGGCGGTGGACGAGGAGGAGGACGACGACGAAGAGTCCGACGAGGACGAGGAGTCGGCCAACCCGGACGAGCTGGTGGGCGAGTTCCGCACCTTCCTCGACTCCATCCGACCCGAGGACTTCTCGTCCTGAGCGCTCCCCGGCACGACCCGAACGGCCACCGGTTGTCGCCGAGGCAGGATCACCCGTCGAGCCGGCTGAGCCGGGTGCGCCGACTGAGCCGGGTGGTAGGCCGACGCGGCCGGGCCCGCTGATCTGCTGGTGGCGGCGTCGATCCTGACCGGAGCGGCCCTGGCCGCATGCTCGTCGGGCTCGTCCAGCTCGACCACCTCGACTTCCTCGAAGGCCAAGGCGTCCACCCCGACCACCCGGGCATCGACCTCCACCACCCGGTCGACGACCTCGACATCGACGGGACCGTCCACCACCACAGGCGCCTCCACCTGCGCCCCGGCCAATGGCTCTGCGGCTCGGTGGTCGGGAGCAGCGGTGCCGCCGGCACCATCGAGATCACCGTGGCTCTGAAGAGCACGGCCACGACCTCGTGCACGCTGGCCGGGTATCCGGGTCTGCAGCTGTTGAGCTCGACCGGGGCGCGGCCCTGCCCACCAACGTCGTGCGGAAGGGGAACTACAGCTTCACCGCCATGGCGCCCACCACCGTCACCGTGGCCAGCGGGCAGTCGGCCTACTTCAACGTCGGTTATTCGGACGTCCCGGCAGGCAGCGAGACTTCCTGCCCGACGGCCTCGATGCTGGAGGTGACGCCACCCAACGACGTCGACCACCTGGTGGTCGCCGCCACCCTGGCCCCGTGCGGCGGAGGCACACTGGTGGTGTCGCCGGTGTTCCTGTCGACCGGGGCCAACAGCCAGACCACGGCCCCGCTCGGCGGCCTGAGCCGGATCGGCGCCTGAGGCGGATCGCCGGCGGCCGGCGGGCGGTGGCGTCGGGCCGTCAGGAGTTCGGGTCGACCAACAGGCGTCCCCTGGCCCCCCCGGCCAGGACGCGGTCGAGCGCCGGGCCCAGGGCATCCAGGCCGATCTCGGTCGTCCACCATCCTGTCCAGGTCGTGCGGGTCGTAAGGCACCGGCCAGGTCTTCCCACAGCCGGCGTCGCACGTCGATGGGGGTGAGTACGGTGTCGACGCCGATCAGGGATGCGTTACGCACGATGAAGGGATAGACGGATGACTCGAAGGTGTTCCCCCCGGTGAGGCCGCTGGCGGCCACCGCTGCGCCGTAGCGCAGGGAGCGGATCACCGCGGAAAGGGTGCTTCCACCGACGCAGTCCACCGCCCCGGCCCACCGCTCGGGCCCCAGCGTGCGATCGGGGGCCATGGCCAGGTCGGCCCGGCCGATCACCTCGGCTGCCCCCAACCCGATCAGGTAGTCGGCGGCCGCCGCCTTCCCGCTGCTGGCCACCACCTCGGTAGCCACGGGCCGGGCCAGGAGCGGAAACCGCCATACTGCCCACCCCGCCGGTGGCCCCGGTGACCAGCACCGGCCCGTCTCCGGCGACAGCCCGTGGCGCTCGAGCCGTTCGAGCGACAGCGCGGCGGTGAATCCGGCGGTTCCGATGACGGCCGCCTGCCGCGGCGTCAGGCCGACCGGGAGGGGAACCACCCAGCCCGCCGGCACCCTGGCCAGGTCGGAGAATCCGCCGTGATGGGCCACACCGAGGTCATAGCCGTGGACGATGACCTTGGTGCCCGAGGGCCACCGGACCGGGGTCCAGCGGCCACCACCGTGCCGACCAGATCGACGCCGGGGACGAGGGGCGAGATCCTGGCCACCCGGTTTCCCGGCCGGGTGACCATGGCGTCCTTGTAGTTGATGGCCGACCACTCGACGGCGACGACCACGTCACCGGGGCCGAGATCCCGGGTGGGGAGCAGCCGCACTCCGGCGCGACCACCGGTAGGTCCGCCGACGCCGCCCCCGGGATCGACGACGAAGGCGCGTACGGTGTCGGGAAGCCCCGAGGACGCCCCTGTACCCGGGCCGACCCCGTCGGCCGGACCGGGTAGTGATGCAGGAGCGCTCATTGGGGGTACCGTACCGATTCCATGGCCGACGAGCATGGTGGCGAAGGAGGCGGGGCTGCCTACGGTTGGTGGCCGTCCCCATGGTCGGCCTCGGCGGCCGCTGCCGGCAAGGTGGGCCGGACCGGGCTGCAGCGCGATGACCACGGGATCATATGGTGGACCGAGACCAGACCGGAGTCCGACGGACGTCAGCTGGCGGTCCGGTCCGAGCGGGGGCGGACCCCGGTGGACGTCTCCCCCGAGGGGGTGAGTGTCCGCTCCCGGGTGCACGAGTACGGGGGAGGCGCCGCCACGGTATGGAATGCCGACCTGTTCTACGTGGACCAAGCCGATCAGGGCTGGTATCGGACCGGTGCCGCCGGTGCCGCCGGTGCCGCCGGTGCCGCCGGTGACCGGGCCGAGGCCCCTCCGCTGGCGCTGACCCCGGGTCCGTCCGACGACGTCGAGTCCCTCCGCTACGCCGATGGCCGGGTCACTCCCTCGGGAGACTGGCTGATCAGTGTGGAGGAGCGGGTGACCACCCGGGAGACCACCCACCGCCTGGTGGCGGTGAGCACCAGGGGCTCGCAGGAAGTCGTGGCCCTCTCGGACGAATCCGATTTTGTGGCCGCACCCCGGCCCTCCCCGGACGGCACTCGTTTGGCCTGGATCTCGTGGGACCACCCGTCGATGCCGTGGGACAGTTCTGAGATCCGCCTGGCGCCCGTGTACGAGCAGGCCGGGCAGATCCGTCTGGGACCGGGCCGAACGGTGGCCGGAGGCGACGGGTGCTCGGTCGGCCAGCCCCGCTGGTGCGGTGACGGCGCCCTCGTCTTCGTGGACGACCGGAGCGGGTGGTGGCTCCCGTACCGGCTGGCCCCCGACCGGCTGGCCCCCGACCTGGAGGATCCCTACCGGGCCGGCACCGAACGGCTGGTGGATCTCCGGGCCGAGTTCCACGCCCCCGATTGGACCCTCGGCCAGTCGACCATCGACGAGCTCCCTGACGGTTCTCTCGTCTGCCGGATGCACGCCGACGGACGTGACCAGCTGGTTCGCCTGCTCCCGTCCGGGCCCGACCGAGCCGCCCCGTGGTCGGTGCGGGTCATCGACCAGCCGTGCGTGAGCATCGCCGGCGTGGTCGCCGTCGGGGCCGGCTCCGGCCGGCCGGGGACATGGCCGTCGGAGTGGTGGGTGGGTGTGCTCGGTTCGACGTCCACCGAGGCCCACGGGATCTTCGAGGTTCCCCTGGAAGGAGGGCCGACGGTGCGCCGGTCGACGGCCCCCTCCCCCGAGGTGGCGCCCGGCCGCGTGTCGGTGGCCACTCCCTTCGAGGCCCCCACCGCCTCGGGACCGGTCCCCGGCATCTTCTTCGCCCCGGCCGGCGCCGGAGGCACCGGAGGCACCGAGGGTACCGGAGGTTCAGGAAGGACCGGAGAGCCGGGGCCGGGCCGGGACCGGCCCCCACTGGTGGTCTTCTGCCACGGAGGGCCCACCGGATCGGCCGAGCCTGGGTTCGACCTGACCGTCCAATTCTTCACCAGCCGGGGCCTGGCGGTGGCCTGCGTGGACTATCGGGGGAGCGCCGGTTACGGGCGGGCCTACCGACAGAGCCTGTCCCGCCGGTGGGGTGAGGCGGACGTCGACGACTGCGTCGGCTTCGCCGAGGCCCTGGTGGCGGCGGGACTGGTCGACGGCGACCGCATGGCCATCCGGGGGACCAGCGCCGGGGGTCTCACCGCCCTCGGGGCCCTGGTCCGATCCGATCGGTTCGCCGGTGCCGCCGCCTGGTACGGGGTCACCGACCTCGAGGCCCTGGTGGCCGACACCCACGAGTTCGAATCGCGCTACGTCGACTCCCTGGTCGGCCCGTGGCCCGAGGAGGTAGCCACCTACCGGGCCCGATCTCCGATCCACCATCCCGATCAGGTGACCGGGGCGGTGCTGCTGCTCCAGGGGGCCGACGACCCGGTGGTGCCGGCCGACCAGTCCGAGCGCTTCGCCGCCCGGCTGCACGAGCACGGGGTCCCCTGTCATCTGACGGTGTTCGAGGGCGAGTCGCACGGGTTCCGCCGAGCCGAAACCATCGAGGCCAGCCTGTCGGCCGAGCTCGAGTTCTACCGCTCGCTGTTCGGCGACGTCCCCCGCACCGACGTCCGCGGTCCCGTGGTGGCGGACCGGCCGTGACCGTCGACGGCCTCCATTGACCGGTCGGGACCCGTCCGGAGAGCCGGATTCACCGGTGGTACCCTCACCCGTGTCGACCGATCGCCCGGGGCAGCACCGACGTGCGTCCTCCCGGCGGGAACCGGCGAGGTGGGGCCGCTATCCCCGGACCCTGCGCCGGTCGCTCGAGTTCCTGGCCGGTCTGTCGCCCGAAGGGAGGGACGCCTTCCTCTACGCCTGCTCGACGGTGTTCGCCGGGGTCACCGCCGTGGCCATGGGTATCCCGCTCTATCGCCAGTGGGGCCAGCTGGCCGTCGGCCCCTACGCGGCGGCCACGGTGTTCATGGTGGTGGTGGCGTGGAGGTTCGGTCGCCGACCGGTGACCACCGATGGCCGCGACGTGGGAGCGGCGCAGAAACGTCGTCGCCGCTGGAACTGGGCCCGCGTGGTCGGATTCGTGATCGTCCTGTTCGGCGCCACCCTGGTTCCCCTGGCCCTCGAGGTGGTGTGGCGCACCGAGGGGAACGCCGCCCTGCACGTCCAGCCCGAGGTGGTGGTGGTGGAGCAGGCCGGGGTGCGGGCGGCCCGGGGGGAGGACCCGTACCAGGAGATCGACAAGGACGGCCGGATCCTCATCCACTCCAAGGACGAGCCACTCTACGAGCTCTACTACCCCTACCTGCCGGGGATGGTCATTTTCGGGTTCTCCAGCGTGCACAAGGACGAGGCCAGGCTCACCGACGCCCGTATCCAGTTCCTCGTCTTCACCGTGGTGGTGGCCCTGGTGGCCCTGAGCCGCCTCCGCCCGCCGACCGATGCCCGCGGGCGCGCCTTCCAGGTGCTCACCGTCCTGCCCACCGCCGCCCTGCCTCTGGCCACCGGGGGCGACGACATGCCGGTGGTGGCCCTCATGTTGTTGGGGTTGGTGGCCCTCCAGCGACGAAGACCGGTGCTGGCCGGCCTGGCCCTGGGGGCGGCATCGTCGCTCAAGTTCACGGCCTGGCCCCTGGTGTTCCTGGCCCTGTGGGCGGCCCGGGACCTCAAGCTGCATCGGGCGGTGGGTCGGTACATCCTCGGGGTGGTGGCGGTGATGGGGCCGGTGATCGCCCCGGTGGCCCTGTCGAACCCATCGGCCTTCGACGACAACGTCATCCGGTTTCCGCTCGGGCTGGCCGGGGTGTCTTCACCGGCGGCCAGTGCTCTGCCCGGCCACATCCTGGTGTCGGCCGTTCCGGGCTCCCACAAGATCTATGTGGTGGTGGTGGGGATCATCGGGCTCGCCGTGCTGGTGCGGTACCTGATCAGGAAACCACCGTCCGACGCCGCCAAGCTGGCCACCTTTTCGGGGTGGGTCATGCTGGTGGCCATCCTGCTGGCCCCGGCCACCCGGGTGGGCTACCTCCTGTACCCGATAAATCTGTTCGTGTGGGCCTGGCTCCTCCGGCGATCCGACGATCCCGCCGTTGCCGACGCCGGGCAGCTCCCTCGGCGAGGAGTCGGCGCCGTCGTGCCGGTGGGCGGACCAGGTGACGGTCAGTTGTCGTCAGGCAGCTCGAACACCTCGACGGAGAATGGGGTGATGCCGGCCGAGGTGGTGGGGGAGACCACCACGCCCGCCTCCCAGTAGAAGCTGTCGTTGCTGGCCCGTTTGGCCAGGACCAGGGTGGCGTCCTGCTTGTACGGTCCGTCGGAGAGGACGTCCCATCCGAGCTTGGGGAACAGGGCCCGGTAGGCGGCCACGACCTCGTCCGAGGACAGATCGCTCTGGAAGCTGACCGTGCGGTCGAACTGGGAGACGCCCCCGTCGTTGCTGACCGTCTGGAGGACCTTGCTCCCGGCCGGCACGGCCAGGTCGTCCATGATGTCGGCCGGAGGCTGTCCGCTGCTGAGGATCGACTTCATGGCCTGGTTGGCCGGGGTCAGATGCACCACCGTGCCCCCGGCGACGGTGACGGAGGTGAAGCCCGACGTGGTTCCGCCCCCGGAGCTGCTGATGGCCGAGGCCACCAACCCGATGACCACGATGAACACGGCGATCCCGAGGACGATGAGGGCCGGGCCGCGCGGCGAAACCGGCTGGTAGAAGCGGTTGTCGGGATCGACCTCGTGGGCGCCCGGCAGCTCCTGGTCAGGAGGTGGGGGTACGAGCTCCTGTGAGGTGCTGGCCATGACGCCCCCATGGTACCGGTCGGCTCAACCCGGCTCCGGTCGAGGCCCGCCCACCCCCACCGGGGCGGCCCGGGGCTCGTCGAGGGAAACCGACACCCTGATCGACACCAGGGCCGCCCCCAGAGTGACGGCCATGATCGCCCAGCGGGACCGGGGCGGCAGCCGGCTGAAGGCCACGGCCGTGGCCATGGCGTCCACCAGGTCGGCCACCCCTCCGAGCGCCACCCAGGGTCGCGACTCGTCGTCGGACACGGCCAGAGCCCTCAGCGCACCCAACCCGAGGGCCAGGTCGCGGCCGCCCATGGCTCGGGCCAACAGGCGGGGCGCCGGCTGGGCACCCACATCTCCGATCCACGGTCGGGACACCAACCCGGGTGCCACCACGGCCGCCGCTCCGATGCCGAGCCTTCCCAGGCAAGGAGCTGGGCCAGGTTCCGGGCGGTGGTGCGGTCCATGGTGGAAAAGCTATCTGCCGGGGACGGGATCGGCCTTCCGGCGACCCGGCGTGGCGGTTTTTCCGGACTCCCGCCCGGTCCGCCGGTCGACGTCCGGATCGGGTCGCCGGTCAGGCCGACCGCCCGCCCCTGAAGTGGCTTCCCGCCCGAAAGTCACCCAAAGTGAAAAAATCACCACATTTCGTGGTCATATAGTCCATCTGATGTTTACTTTTGGTCCGTCATCCTTCACAATGCTCTTGCATTGACGGGTGGACCCGTCATTGGAGGGGTGCCTGATCCAGCATTGGCGGAGGGATCCTGTGAGAAGGGGACGAAGTGGCCGGGTCTCGAAGACCCGGCCGCTTTCGCGGTCGGGCCCGCCCCGAGGCGGTCGCCAGTCACGGGGCCGAGCCGGGTGCCGGCCGACGCCCCGACCATCCGAGCTGGTCCAGAGGGCCGTGGCCCCGACCCAGCCGCCAGCCGGCACTCCCGACCAGGGCATCGTGGACGAACTGCTTGGCCGCCGCCACCGCCTCGGGTACGGAGGATCCTCTCGCCAGCTGGGCGACGATGGCGGCCGACAGAGTGCACCCGCTGCCGTGGGTGTTGGCCGTGGGGACTCGAGGCCCGGTGAGCACGGTGATCCCATGGGCGCCGCACAGGACATCGGCGACTCCGTCGGGGCCGTCGCCGGATCCGTCCGCCTCGACCCCGGGAAGGTGGCCTCCTTTCACCAGTACCCACGTCGGCCCGAGGGCACGGATGCGCCGGGCGGCCTCGGCCATGCCGTCGACGTCCGCTACCGACGACGGCTCCGTCCCTGACAGCAGGGCCGCCTCCCACAGGTTGGGGGTGGTGAGCAGGGCATGGGGGAGGAGCCGGCGCCGGTAGGCCTCGATCCCGTCGTCGGCCAGGAGCACCCGCCCCCTGGAGTCGACCGACACCGGGTCCACCACCAGGCGGGGCAGCTCCCCGGCGGCGGCCCGGTGGCCGACCTGCTCGACCACGTCGGTGGCTCCGAGCATGCCGGTCTTCACGGCGGCCACCCCGAAGTCGTCGAGAACCGCCGAGATCTGGGCGTCGACCATCCCCGCCGGCAGACGGACCACGTCCGACACCTCGGCGGTGTTCTGGGCGGTGACCACGGTGACAGCGGTGGTGGCGAGGACGCCGAGGGCGGCCATGGTCCTGATGTCGGCCTGGATACCCGCCCCCGAACCCGAGTCGGATCCGGCGATGGTCAGGGCGACCGGCGGGTCGCCGCCGTGACCGCCGGGTCGGTCCCGGGGTCGACGGCCGTCAGGCTGGGCCATGATCCCAATGGTAGGGGCGGGGACCGGTTTCTCCCCCTGGGACCGGTCGGCGGCCACGGTGCGGAAGGGGGGAACCGATCGGTGGACCAGGTCCCCGGGCGTGTACAATCTTCGGACCACACATGGGCCAACGTCGTCCCGCGTGGGTAGATCCACTTCCCTCGTTGGAGCGACCCGATGACGACTGCTGCCGGTATCCACGGCAATGTCCCCCACCCCCGGCGCGGCGGGCTCTACGACGCCCGGTTCGAGCACGACGCCTGCGGCGTCGCCCTGGTGGCCGACCTGCACGGGCGTCCCACCCACGGGTTGGTGCGACGGGCCATTTCGGCGCTCGAGCACCTGGCCCACCGGGGGGCCACCGGGAGCGAGGAGGACAGCGGCGACGGCGCCGGCATCCTCATTCAGGTCCCCCACGACTTCTACGCGGCCGAGGTGGAGTTCGACCTTCCTCCCCGCGGTCATTACGCCACCGGCATCGCCTTCCTCTCCCGCGACCCCGGCGAGGCCAAGGACGCCAGGATCGCCGTGGAGAGGCTGGCCGCAGAGGAGGGCCTCGAAGTCGTCGGTTGGCGCGACGTGCCCTTCGACGACACCACCCTGGGCTCGATCGCCGAGGCGGCCATGCCGTCGTTCCACCAGGTCTTCGTGGCCCCGGCCGCCGGCACCCCACTGGTCGGAGACGATCCGGCTCTGGCCGTCGACCGCCTGACCTACGTCCTGCGCAAGCGGGCCGAACACGAGGTGGAGGAGTGCTACATCGCCTCGCTCTCGGCCCGGACCATCACCTACAAGGGGATGCTGACCTCCCACCAGCTGGCCGAGTTCTTCCCGGATCTGTCGGACGAGCGGGTGACCAGTGGCCTGGCCCTGGTCCACTCGCGGTTCTCGACCAACACCTTTCCCTCGTGGCCCCTGGCCCATCCCTACCGCTACCTGGCCCATAACGGCGAGATCAACACCTTGGCCGGCAACCGGAACTGGATGCGGGCCCGGGAGGCGCTGTGCGCCTCGGAGCTCATCCCCGGCCTGCGCCGGGCGTTTCCGGTGGTGACGCCGTACCTCAGCGACTCCGCCTCCTTCGACGAGGTGCTCGAGCTGTTGCACCTGGGTGGGCGGCCGCTGCACCACGCCGTCTTGATGATGATCCCCGAGGCCTGGGAGAACCACCCGACCATGGACCCGGCCCGCCGGGCCTTCTACCGCTACCACGCCTCGCTGATGGAGCCCTGGGACGGCCCGGCGGCGGTGGCGTTCACCGACGGACGGGTGATCGGGGCGGTGCTCGACCGCAACGGACTCCGGCCGGCCCGCTACTGGGTCACCGACGACGGACTGGTGGTGCTGGCCAGCGAAGTGGGTGTGATCGACGTCCCGTCGGACAAGGTGGTGCGCAAGGGGCGACTGCAGCCGGGCCGTATGTTCCTGGTCGACACCGGGCAGGGCCGGATCGTCGACGACGACGAGATCAAGTCCGCCCTGGCCGCCGAGCAGCCCTATCTGGAGTGGCTCGAGGCCGGCCAGATCGACCTGGACGACCTACCCCCCCGGACCATGCTGACCCCCCAGCACGCCTCGGTGGTCGGGCGCCAACGCCTCTTCGGCTACACCAACGAGGAGCTACGGCTCATCCTCGAGCCGATGGCCAAGTCCGGGGCCGAGCCCATCGGCTCGATGGGCACCGACTCGGCCATCGCCGTGCTGTCCGACCGGCCCCGGCTGATCTACGACTACTTCACCCAGCTGTTCGCCCAGGTGACCAACCCACCACTGGACGCCATCCGCGAGGAGTTGGTGACCTCGCTCCTCTCCACCCTGGGGCCGGAGTCGAACGTGCTCGAGCCCACGGCCGAGTCGTGCCGCCAGATCGTGCTGCCCATGCCGGTCATCGACAACGACGACTTGGCCAAGCTGCTGTATGTGAACGAGGACGGCAGCACCCCCGGCTTCCGGGCCTTCGCCATCGACGGCCTGTTCGAGGTGGCCGGGGGCGGCACCGCCCTCCGCCAGGCCATCGAATACGTCCGGGAGCGGGTGAGCGAAGCCATCGCCCAGGGAGCCGACGTCATCGTCCTGTCCGACCGCAACTCGACCGGGGCCCTCGCCCCCATCCCCTCCCTGCTGCTGGTGTCGGCCGTCCACCACCACCTGGTGCGGGAGAAGACCCGGACCCGTGTCGGCCTGGTCGTCGAGTCGGGCGACGCCCGGGAGGTCCACCACATGGCCCTCCTCAAGGGGTTCGGGGCGGCCGCCATCAACCCGTACCTGGCCTTCGAGACCATCGACGACATGATCGACTCGGGGATCCTGACCGGAGTCACCCACCGCCAGGCCCAGAGGAACTACATCAAGGCGGCGTCCAAGGGGATCATCAAGGTGATGTCGAAGATGGGCATCTCCACGGTGGCGTCCTACACCGGCGCCCAGGTGTTCGAGGCGGTGGGCCTGGCCCCCGATGTGATCGCCGAGTACTTCACCGGCACGGTGTCCCGGATCGGGGGGGTCGGCCTCGAGGTGCTGGCCGAAGAGGTGGCCGCCCGCCACCGGATGTCCCACCTCGACCGCCCGAACGAACTGGCCCACCGCGAGCGGGAGGTGGGTGGCGAGTACCAGTGGCGCCGGGAGGGCGAGTTCCATCTGTTCAACCCCAAGACGGTGTTCAAGCTGCAGCATGCCACCCGGTCCAAGCGCTACGAGGTGTTCAAGGAGTACACCGAGGCCGTCAACGACCAGTCGACCCGGCTGGCCACCGTCCGCGGCTTGATGCACCTGCGGACCGGTGTGCTGCCTCCCATCCCCATCGAGGAGGTGGAGCCGGCCGCCGCCATCCTGGCCCGCTTCTCCACCGGGGCCATGTCCTACGGGTCGATCTCGGCCGAGGCCCACGAGACACTGGCCATCGCCATGAACCGGCTGGGCGGCCGGTCCAACACCGGCGAGGGGGGCGAGGACGCCGATCGCTTCACGCCCGACGAGAACGGCGACCTACGGCGCAGCGCCATCAAGCAGGTGGCCTCGGGTCGGTTCGGGGTGACCTCGGAGTACCTGGTCAACGCCGATGACATCCAGATCAAGATCGCCCAGGGGGCCAAGCCGGGGGAGGGCGGTCAGCTCCCCGGGCACAAGGTCTATCCGTGGATCGCCAAGACCCGCTTCTCGACCCCGGGAGTGGGGCTGATCTCGCCGCCGCCCCACCACGACATCTACTCCATCGAGGACATCGCCCAGCTGATCCACGACCTGAAGTCGGCCAACCCGCGGGCCCGGATCCACGTCAAGCTGGTGGCCGAGGTCGGGGTGGGCACGGTGGCGGCCGGGGTGGCCAAGGCCCACTCGGACGTGGTGCTGATCTCCGGCCACGACGGCGGGACGGGGGCCACCCCGCTGACCTCCCAGAAGCACGCCGGCATCCCCTGGGAGCTGGGACTGGCCGAGACCCAGCAGACCCTGTTGGCCAACGACCTCCGGGACCGGATCGTGGTCCAGGTCGACGGGCAGTTGAAGACGGGGAGGGACGTGATCATCGGGGCCCTGCTCGGGGCCGAGGAGTTCGGGTTCGCCACCGCCCCGCTGGTGGTGTCGGGGTGCATCATGATGCGGGTCTGCCACCTCGACACCTGCCCGGTGGGTATCGCCACCCAGAACCCCGTGCTACGGGAGCGGTTCTCGGGCACGCCCGGAGTTCGTCGAGACCTTCTTCCAGTACATCGCCGAGGAGGTCAGAGAGGACCTGGCCGCCCTGGGGCTGCGTTCGCTGGAGGAGGCCATCGGCCGGGTGGACCTGCTCGACTCCACCGAGGTGGTGGACCACTGGAAGGCGTCCGGCCTCGACCTGTCGCCGATCCTGATCGAACCGGGGCTGCCCGAGGGCGCGGTCCGCTACTGCATCAACCAGCAGGACCACGGTCTCGACCGTGCCCTCGACCACCAGTTCCTGGAGGCGTGCCGACCGGCCATCGAAGACGGCACCGCCGTCAGCGCCGACGTGACGGTGACCAACGTCAACCGGACGGTGGGGACCCTGCTGGGCTACGAGATCACCCGGCGGCACGGGGGGGCCGGCCTCCCCGAGGGGACCATCAACCTCACCTTCCGCGGCTCGGCCGGACAGAGCTTCGGGGCGTTCGTGCCCAAGGGCGTCACCATGCGACTGCTGGGGGACACCAACGACTACCTGGGCAAGGGCCTGTCCGGTGGCCGGATCATCGTGCGCCCGCCCGAGGACTCGCCGTTCGCCGCCGAGGACAACATCGTGGCCGGCAACGTGATCCTCTACGGGGCCACGGCCGGCGAGGTCTTCCTGCGGGGCCAGGTGGGGGAGCGGTTCTGCGTCCGCAACTCGGGGGCCATCGCCGTGGTCGAAGGGGTGGGGGACCACGCCTGCGAGTACATGACCGGGGGCCGGGTGGTGGTGCTCGGACCGACCGGGCGCAACTTCGGTGCCGGCATGTCGGGCGGGGTGGCCTACGTCTACGACCCCCATGGGCAGCTGCCCGGGGTCTACAACAGCGAGATGGTCGACCTCGTGCCCCTGTCGGCCGAGGACCGCATGTGGTTGAAGGACCGGGTGGCCATGCATCGGGACGAAACCGGCTCACAGGTGGCCGAGGAGATCCTGGCCGACTGGATCAGCACGGCCGAGCAGTTCATCACGGTGATGCCCCGCGACTATCGCCGGGTAGTCGAGGCCACCGAGCGGGCCATCGCCGAGGGCCGCCCGGTGGAGGAGGCGGTGATGGAGGCCTCCCATGGGTGACATCCACGGATTCCTCAAGCTACCGGCGCCAGCTCCCGCCGAGGCGGTCGGTGCCGGTGCGGCTGCGGGACTGGAAGGAGGTCTACGAGCCCTTTCCGGTGGAGTCGGCCCGCCAGCAGGGGGCCCGCTGCATGGACTGCGGGATCCCCTTCTGCCACGAGGGGTGCCCGCTCGGGAATCTGATCCCCGAGTGGAACGATCTCGTGTACCGGGACGAGTGGGCCGAGGCCATCGAGCGACTGCACGCCACCAACAACTTCCCCGAGTTCACCGGGCGGCTGTGCCCGGCACCGTGCGAGGGGTCGTGCGTGCTGGGCATCAACGACGACCCGGTGACCATCGAGCGGATCGAGTACGAGATCGTCGAGCGGGCCTGGTCGGAGGGTTGGGTGGAGCCGCACCCGGCCGACGTGTCCACCGGCCGCCGGGTGGCGGTGGTCGGATCGGGGCCGTCGGGGCTGGCCGCCGCCCAGCAGCTGTGCCGGGCCGGACACCAGGTGGTGGTGTTCGAGCGGGCCGAAAAGCCCGGAGGCCTGCTCCGGTACGGGATCCCCGAGTTCAAGATGGAAAAGGCGGTGCTCGACCGGCGCATCGAGCAGATGGTGGCCGAAGGAGTCGAGTTCCGGTGCCGGGTCTCGGTGGGGGAGCACGACCCCGAGGTGGCCGACGCGGTGGCCGACGGGGCCACCGTGGTGGCGGCCGCCGATCTGGTCGACCAGTTCGACAGCGTCCTGCTGGCCGGAGGGGCGACACTGCCCCGGGACCTGCCCGCCCCCGGGCGCCAGCTGGCCGGCATCCACCTGGCCATGGACTTCCTGCGGCCGTCCAACCTGGTCCAGGAGGGGGCGCTCGACCGGTCGCCGATCAGCGCCGAGGGCAAGCACGTGGTGATCATCGGGGGCGGGGATACCGGGGCCGACTGTCTCGGCACCGTCCACCGCCAAGGGGCCCTGAGCGTGCACCAGCTGGAGATCATGCCCGAGCCCCCGGCGGTACGGAGCCCCGACAACCCCTGGCCCACCTGGCCGCTCATCCTGCGGACGTCCTCGGCGCTGGAGGAGGGCGGTGATCGGATGTTCTCGGTGGCCACCGCCGAGTTCCTCGACGACGGGAACGGTCACGTCCGGGCCCTTCGGGGCGAGGAGGTGGAGGTGGTCTACGGCGACGACGGCCGCCCCGACTTCCGGCCGGTCGAGGGGTCCGAGTTCGAGCTGCCCTGTGAACTGGTGTTGTTGGCCATGGGTTTCCTCGGGGCCGAGCGTGGGGGCGTGGTGGCCGAGCTGGGCCTCGAGGTCAACGCCCGGGGCAGTGTGGTCGCCGATCGGACCTGGTCGACCAATGTCGAGGGCGTCTTCGTCTGTGGGGACATGACCCGGGGACAGAGCCTCATCGTGTGGGCCATCGCCGAGGGACGCTCAGCTGCCGCCTCGGTCGACCGGTTCCTGATGGGCCGCACTGCGCTGCCCGCCCCCATCGATCCCGGCCAGCTGGCCCTGCGCTGACCCGCTGATCCGTCGACCCGCTGATCCGTCGACCCGGTGACCCTACCGGTGACCCGCTGGTCACCCGGGACGGGTGGCCCCCACAAAATCCGACATGGCGGCGGCGTCGAAGCGGACCAGGGCCCCCGTATGGGGAGCGTCGATCATCTCGCCGGCGCCGACATAGAGCCCGACGTGCTCCACTCCCGAGGGCCCCGAACCGAAGAAGACCAGGTCACCAGGGTCGACACTGGACCCGCCGGCCACCGCCGGCCCGGCGTCGTACTGGTCCTGGGCCACCCGGGGGAGGGAGACCCCGGCGTGGCGGAAAGCGGCCTGGGCCAGTCCCGAGCAGTCGAAGCCGCCGTTTCCGGTGCCGCCCCAGACATAGGGGGTGTTCAGCTGCTGGGCGGCGAAGGTGAGGGCGGCAACCACGGTGGTATCGGTGTCGGGATCCTGCTGGAAGGCGAGGGACAGGGTCAGCACCGTGTCCACATAGGTGCTCGAGTGGTTGTAGTCGTAGACGGCCCCCCGGAGGTCCAGTGCCGAGCCGGCACCGTCGGCGCACAGCATCGAGGAGGCGGTGTAGACGGCGTCGATCGGATCGTAGGGGGACGGCGGCACGGCCCCGTCCGGGCCGGTGGTCGCATGGGCGGCGAAGGTGTCGGGTTCGAACTGCATCGGGCCTTCGGCCCCGGCACGGTTGGCCCCGGACCACACCCCCGGTGCGCCGGACTGCCCGCTCCCGCTCTCTACCGTCCCGATGGCGGCCAGCACCGACCAGCTCAGTCCGGGGCAGGTGGCCGCCGCCTGCTGGTAGAGGGTCACCCAAGTGGCCGGAAGGGCTGGTCCTCGCTGGACCCCGGCTGATCCCGACGTGCCCCCGGATCCCGACGCCGCCGCCGACCCCGAGCTCGACCCGGCCGAACCGGTGGCCACGGCCACCACCAACACCAGGCCCGAGGTCACCGCCACCATGCCGATCGTGCAGGCCGCCACGAATTTACCCATCGCCTCACCTCTGGAACATCGGAGGACAGCGTGAGCCGGCCGGCTCAGAGGGTTGTGGCTACCGAAATGACGGGACCCACGGCCGCCACCAGTCCATCATCGGCCGGGTGGCGGGGCAACCCCCGATTTCCGGGCCGGGCGGCGGCGTCGGCCCAACCGGTGCTCGGTTCCGGGGGATCGGGGCTCGCCCGGTGGCCCGGACGGCCCACGTGGCCCCCGCCGTCTCAGCCCCGGGTGTCCCGGCGCTTGCGCCGGCCCCAGCGGCGGACGACGCCGATGGCAACCACGTCGCAGAGAGCGGCGGCGCTGTCCAACAGGCCGACCTTGGACCCGCCGATGTCGTTCCACTCGTCGAGTGGCATCTCGAGAAACGACGAGACCGGCAGCCCCGGTAGCTCGTGGGTGCCGTCGAACAGTCGCTGCAACAAAGTCACATCGAAAGACCAGGACGATCGGAACGGTGACTCGATGGCGGCGGCGAGGTTCTCGTTGACCCGAAAGACCTTGGCCCCACACTGCGTGTCGTACACGGCCACCTCCAGGGCCCACGAGGCACCGGTGGCGAACACCCGCCCGACGTAGTGGCGAATGGCGCGGCGGCGTATGTCGCTGCCCAGACGGGCGATCCGAGCCCCGAAGACCGCCGTCAGGTCGCTTCTTGCTTCCAGCGTTCGTATCATCCGAAGGAGCTCCGAAGGCGGCGTGGCCAGGTCGGCGTCGAAGTACCCGACGATGGGGGCGCCCGAGGCCACCGCCTCGAGCAGTCCCAGGCGAACCGCCTCGGCCTTCCCCCGGTTGTGGGGAAGATCCAGAGTCACGATCCCTTCGTCCCGCCGGCTCATCTGGGCCAACAGGCCACCGGTGCCGTCCGTCGACCCGTCATTGACGAACAGCAGCCGGACGCCCCCTGACTCGGCCAGCTCGAGGAAGGCCTGTCGGTCGAGGCGGGTCTCCTCATTGAAACACGGGACGATAACCATCGGTCGCGGGTCATCCCGGGCCCAGTGGGACGGGTCGGCGTCCATGGCGGTCATTTCGGTGGGGGCACGGACGGATCCAGAGGGACCCCGCCCGCCATGAGGACGCCGGTGAGGTGTCCGACATCGAACTGTCCGACATCGAACTGTCCGACATCGAACCATGTGGGTTTCATAGCCACCTTCGGTCAGCTGACGGTCCTGCGGATCGGACCACAGAAACTACTAGGGGACCGCCAAGACCTGCACGGGCGGCGGCGAGGTCGTGGGTGGCGACGAGGTGGGGGCGCCGGCTCCAGCCGCATGGGACCACCGGCACCGAGGCCCCGCCCCAGCCCAGCCCGGCCCAGAGGCCCCGGACCAGCCCCGGACCAGCCCCGGACCAGCCCCGAACCAGCCCCGGACCAGCCCCGGACCAGCCCCCGCCCGACCCCGACCAGGCCCGCCCGGCAGTCCGTTGCCGGGACCAGGTAGGTTCAGCGGCCCGCGTTGACCACGTACACCTCGTAGCAGGAACGACAGACGGTGTAGGTCCTGGAGGCCGTCTCGGCGGTGGCGTCGGTCTCGATCGGGTGACCGCACTCGGGACAGGGCCGGGGGTCCTCGGTCACCGAGGAGCCGTCCCCGGCCGGGTCGGGATGGTCCGGTGGTGCTGCCATGCCGGTGTATCGGCATACGGCGGTGATGGCTTGAACGGCCCTCACCGCGCCTCGGCGTCCGCCACCCCGCCGGCGGGTGTCGGTACCCAGGGCCGGCGGGACACCGTGTCGGTATGCTCGGGCATCCGGGGTTCCGGATGGGAACAGGGGAGGACCCATCGTGCTCAGCACCATGCAGGACGCCCCGCTCTTGGTGAGCGGGATACTCCGTCACGGCCAGCAGGTCTACGGGGACAGCGAGGTCATCACCGTCGTGGGGCCCGACGGAGACTCGGTTCGTGCATCCTTTTCCCAGGTGGCCGAACGGGCAGAACGCCTGGCCGGGGCGCTCGAGCGGTTCGGGGTGGGCGACGGCGACCGGGTGGGGACGTTCCTATGGAACAACCAGACCCACCAAGAGGCGTACCTGGCCATACCGTCCATGGGGGCGGTGCTCCACACGCTGAACCTCCGCCTCTTCCCCGAGCAGCTGTCCTACGTGATCAACCACGCCGAGGACAAGGTCATCATCGTCGACGGCTCGCTGGTCCCGCTGCTGGCCCGGGTGCGGGACCAGCTGCACCACCGTCAAGCACTATCGTGGTGGCCGGCGAGGGCGACGCGCGGTCGCTCGGCGACACGCTGTCGCTACGAGGAGCTGTTGGCCGCCGAGGAGCCCGGCTACTCGTGGCCCTCCCTGGACGAGCGACAGGCGGCGGCCATGTGTTACACGTCGGGGACCACCGGCAACCCCAAGGGTGTGGTCTACAGCCACCGGTCGACCTATCTCCACTCCTTCGCGCATCACGTCGGGAGCGGCCCTCGGCATCAGCGACCGCGATCCGGTGCTCGTCCATCGTCCCCATGTTCCACGCCAACGCCTGGGGGACCCCGTACGCCGCCTTCATGACCGGTGCCGACCTGATCATGCCCCAGCAGTTCCTCCAGGCGGCGCCGCTGGTCGCCATCATCGAGCGACACCGCCCGACCATCTCGGCCGGCGTGCCCACCATCTGGAACGACCTGCTCCGCTACTCCCGCACCGACGGTGCCGACCTGTCGTCCTTGCGGATGATCACGGCCGGCGGGGCGGCGGTGCCACGACAGCTGATCGAGGCGTTCCGTGACGAGCTCGGTGTCCAGCTGGTCCAGGGGTGGGGCATGACCGAGACCAGCCCGATCTGCGCGCTGGCCCTGCCGCCCAAGGGCGTGGCCCACGAAGAGGAGATCGAGTGGCGGGCCAAGGCGGGCCGGGTGGTGGCCGGGGTCGAGGTCCGGGTCGTCCACGAGGACGGGACGATCCTCCCCAACGACGGTGAATCGGTCGGCGAGTTCGAGGTGCGGGGCCCGTGGATCACCGGCTCCTACTACGGCGAGGCGACTCCGGAACGGTTCCATGACGGATGGCTCCGCACCGGGGACATCGGTACGCTCGACCGCCTCGGCTTCATGCAGATCAGCGACCGGACCAAGGACGTGATCAAGTCGGGCGGCGAGTGGATCTCGTCGGTCGAGCTGGAGAACGAGGTCATGGCCCATCCCGGGGTGGTCGAAGCCGCCGTCATCGCCGTGCCCGACGAGCGGTGGAGCGAGCGGCCGCTGGTGGCCGTGGTGCTCGAGCAGGGCTCGCACGCCGACAGCCGGCGAGCTGGTCGCCTTCCTGTCCGGGCGGGTGAGCCGATGGTGGCTCCCCGAACGGTGGGCCTTCATCGAGGAGCTCCCGAAGACCAGCGTGGGCAAGTTCGACAAGAAGGGGCTCCGGTCCCGCCATGCCGAAGGGGACTTCGAGGTCATCGAGGTCGAGCATCGGCCCGGCTGGCTGAGCGGCATGGCCACGGATGCGGCCGACATCGCCGACCGGCTGGCGGCCATCGGCGAGGAGCTCGCCGACCTGGCCCTCGACCGCCTTCGCCAGACGGCGGACAGCCTGCGCCCCGGGGAGCGATCCGGATCCGGGCTGGAGTGCCGAGGAGAAGCGGATCACCCGGGCCCGACGAGCGGTGGACAAGGCCGTGCAGCTGCTGGCCGGCCCCGCTCGGCCGGCTCGGACCGGACGACGGCCCCTGACCGGCCGACCGCGGTGACGGTGGCCCCAGGGGCCGACTACACCGGGATCCGATTGAGGGCGTCGATCAGCTGGCGCAGCCGCCCGTAGTGGATCTTGTCGAAGCGGAACACCAGTCGGGCTAGGTCGAGGTGGTCGCCGACCGACCGCTCGGGGGCCAGGGGCTTGGACAGGCGCATGGACCCGCTGGCCACGATGTCGGCGAACGACCGGTTCAAGCTCGGCCAGGGTCGGCGCGGTCGGGGCCACCTGGAGGCGCATGACCAGGAGGTCGCCCACCCACCGGCACGAGTGGTAGTTGCGGTAGAAGCCGAGGATCTCCTCGGTGGCCCGGCCACGTCGTCGGTGATCGTGTACAGGGACCGGTCGTCGGGCGAGACGAGGCCTCTGGCTCGACCTCGGTGCTCGAGGAACCCGTCCCAGCCGGCCAGTAGGTCCCGCCGGGCACGTCGAGCAGGACCACCGGTGCCGGCTCGGCCTTGCCCGTCTGCAGCAGGGTCAGCAGCTCGTACCCCTCGTCCAGGGTGCCGAAGCCCCCGGCAGGACCACGTAGCCGTCGGACTCCTTGATCAGCATGAGCTTGCGGGTGAAGAAGTAGCGCATCTCGACCAGCTTGGGGTCCTGGGCGATGAAGGTATTGGCCCCCTGCTCGAAGGGAAGGCGGATGTTGACCCCGATGGAGCGTCTCACGACCGGCACCCTCCATGCCGGCGGCCATGATGCCCGGCCCGGCTCCGGTGACCACCATCCAGTCGGCCGCGGCCAGCGGCGGCGGCCAGGTCGCGGGCGCAGCGGTAGGCGGGATGGTCGGGCAGGGTCCGGGCCGACCCGAAGATGGTCACCTTGCGCTCGCGGCGGTACGGCCGGAACACCCGGAAGGCCTCGGCCATCTCGGCCAGGGCCGAGTCGGCCACCTTCAGATCGATGACCTCGGTGCCCTCGGCGGCCAGGCCGGCCACCGTCTCCAGCATCGACCGGTAGAGACGCCGCTGGGTCGAAGCGTCGAGGTGAGGCCTCGACCAAGTGCTCGAGGGCGAGGTCGACCGACGTGGCCCGATCGCTGTCCCGAGGCCGAATCGTCGTCCGCCGTGCCGTCCGCCGTCGTCGCCGGTCCCGCCGAGGGCTGCCCGCCGGCTGCCGTGCCATCAGTTGGCGGCGGCGAGCATTTCGGTCGTGGTCCAGGCCGGTCGACCCGCCCGTAGAGGGTGGTCCGCTGGGCAGCGGTCCGGCCCAGCGGAGTCGACGATGGCGGCGAAGCTCGCCCGGCGTCCATCATCTGGCCGTGGCTGGCACCGGCGGCCCGCGAGATGTTCTCGTCCATGAGGGTGCCGCCGAGGTCGTTGACCCCGGCCCGGAGCATCTGGCGGACGCCGTCGGCCCCCATCTTCACCCAGCTGACCTGGATGTTGTCGATGGTGTCCCGGTAGGCGATCCGGCCCACGGCGTGCATGAGCAGCGTCTCGCGGAAGGTGGGGCCACGGCGGGCCTTGCGCTGCAGGTAGATGGGCGTGGCCATGTGGACGAACGGCAGGGGCACGAACTCGGTGAACCCGCCGGTCTCGCGCTGGAGGTCCCGGGTCCTGACCAGGTGGCGGGCCCACGACCGGGGCTGCTCGACCGCCCCGAACATGATGGTGACGTTGGACCGCAGCCCGACCCTGTGGGCGGTCCGGTGGGCGAACAGCCACTCCTCGGTGTTGATCTTGTCGGGGCAGAGGATGGCCCGGACCGGGTCGTCGAGGATCTCGGCCGCCGTGCCCGGCAGCGTCTTCGAGCCCGGCGTCCCGCAGCAGCGATCAGGTAGTCGGCCAGGGGCATGTCCGAGCCGGCGGGCCCCTTCGGTGACCTCCAGGGCGGTGAAGCCGTGGATGTGGATGGTGGCCGAGGCCTCCCGCACCGCCTTGATCACGTCGAGGTAGTACTCGCCGTCGAAGTTGGGGTGGATCCCGCCCTGGAGGCACACCTCGGTGGCCCCCAGCGGCCTCGGCCTCGCGCACCCGGTCGGAGATCTCGCTCAGGTCGAGCAGGTAGGGGCTGCCCCGGAGGTTGAGCGACAGCGGGCCCTTGGAGAAGGCGCAGAACTTGCACTTGAAGGTGCACACGTTGGTGTAGTTGATGTTCCGGTTGGCCACGTAGGTGACCTCGTCGCCGACGGCCTCGATGCGCAGCTGGTCGGCCACCTCGGCCACGGCCCGGACCTCGGGGCCCCGGGCGCCGAACAGGGTGACGATCTCGTCCTCGCCGACGATCTCACCGTCGACCACGCCGGCCAGCACGTCGCCCACCGTCCGACGCGACCCACGGTGACCGCCGGCGGGGACCGCGGCGCCGTCCGGGCCGACCCGGTCGGGATGCGGCGCCGAGCAGGGCGGGCGGCGGCACCTCGCCACCCGAGCACCAGGGGTGGTCGCGGCCCAGTCCCTCGGCGTCCGAGGCGTCGAGCACGGGGAAGCGCATGGCGTCGTCCAGCCACCGGTCGGGGTCGAGGGCGAACTCCGGGTACAGGGTCAGCCGGGGCGCCAGGGTGGAGCCGGCCGCCTCGGTGGCCGCGCCGGAGGAGCTCGAGGGCCGGCCAGGCCCGTTCGGGGTTCACGTGGTCGGCGGTGACCGGGGAGACCCCGCCCCAGTCGTCGATCCCCGAGGCCAGCAGGGGGGCCAGGTCGTCGGAGAGATTGGGCGGGGCCTGCAGGTGGATGTCCGGGGGCAGGACCAACCGGGCCACGGCGATGGTCCACAGGAACTCGTCGGTGCGGGCACGGCGGGTGACCGGTGCATGGCCGTGCCCGCCTTGGGCAGGAAGTTCTGGATGATCACCTCCTGGACGTGTCCGTGACGGCCGTGACTGGCGGCGATGGCCTCCAGGGTGGCCAGTCGGTCGGGCCGCGACTCGCCGATGCCGACCAGCAGGCCGGTGGTGAAGGGGATGGGCAGCCTCGCCGGCCGCCTCCAGAGTGGCCAGGCGTCGGGCCGGGATCTTGTCGGGCGCCGAGCGGTGGGCGGCCAGGTCGGGGTTGACCGACTCGATCATCATCCCCTGGCTGGCCGTACACGGCCCGGAGGCGGACCAGGTCGTCGAGGTCGAGGGCCCCGGCGTTGGCGTGGGGGAGGAGGCCGGTCTCGTCGACCACGGCGCGGCAGCGCCGCGACCAGGTAGTCGACGGTGGAGGCGTAGCCGTGGTCGGCCAGCCAGCGCTCGGCGCCGGGTAGCGGTCCTCGGGCGCTTCGCCCAGGGTGAAGAGCGCCTCGTGGCAGCCCGGCGTCCCGACCGGCCCGGGCGATGGCGAGGACCTGGTCGAGGGACAGGTACGGGGACTCGAGCCGGGCCGGGGCCTTGGCGAAGGTGCAGTAGCCGCAGCGGTCGCGGCACAGCATGGTCAGGGGGATGAACACCTTGGGGGAGAAGGTGACCCGGTTGCCGTGGGCGGCCCGGCGGAGCGGTCGGCCTCGGCCTGCAGGGGGCCGAGGGGTGCTCACGAGCTCTTCTGTTCCAGCGGGCGGGAGGGGCGCCGAGGGGCCGCCGGGGCCGGGGTCGACGCCGTGGTGCCGAGCGGAGGGAGACCGGGGTCGACGGGCATCGGCGACACCTTACCGGAGGAGCCGCACGGGACCACCGGACGGGTCGACCGGCCGGGGCGACCGGGCAGGGCGACCGGTCAGGACGCGGTCCAGGCCGGCCGGGAGCCTAAAGAGGTTCGCCTAATACCCCGCTAGCGCTTGATGGAGTGGAATAATTGTGCATGCCTACCTCCACCTCCCCAGCTGGTTCAGCGAGCATCAACAAGGCACCACCCCGAGTCCGTCCACGTCGGGACTTCGAGGCTATGGAGGCCACCCGAATGCGGGCCGCCGACCTGTTCGCCAAGGGGATCTCCCAGGCCGACATCGGTCGTCAGCTCGAGGTCTCCCACCAGACGGTCTCTGACTGGCACAAGCAGTGGTTGGTCGGCGGGAAGCAGGCCCTGAAACGCAGCGGCGAGCCTGGCCGTCCCCGCAAAGTGACCGATGCCAACCTGGCCAAAGTAGAGCGAGCCCTCGAGAAGGGCCCAAAGGCCAATGGGTATCCGACCGATCTGTGGACGCTCGGCCGGGTGGCCGAGGTGATCGAGAAGACCACCGGTGTGACCTACCACCCCGGACACGTCTGGAAGGTGCTCCGCCGGATGGGCTGGAGCCGGCAACGACCGGCCCGCAAGTCTGCTGAGCGCGACGACGAGGCCATCGAGCAGTGGGTCAACGAGCGCTGGCCCAAGGTAAAAAAAACGCCCGGACCAGGAACGCCTGGATCGTCTTCCAGGACGAGAGCGGGTTCAGCCTCCTCCCCTCGGTGAGGTCCACCTGGGCACCGAAGGGACAGACCCCGGTCCTCACCCACCACTTCAACTGGAAGCGCCTCTCGATGTCGGCCGCACTGTGCTTCCGGCCCGACGGCAGCGACGCCTCCCTCGTCTTCGGCATGCAGCCTGGTGCCTACAACGACGAGTCGCTCATGGACTTCCTCACCGAACTTCACCGCCACCTCGACGGCGACAAGGTCACCCTGATCTGGGATGGTCTTCCTTCCCATCGCAGCCGGGCCATGCAGGCCTTTATCAAGAAGCAACGCAAATGGCTGGTCGTTGAAGGGCTCCCGGCCTACGCCCCCGACCTCAATCCGGTCGAGCAGATCTGGGGGAACCTGAAAGGCGGCGAGCTGGCCAACCTCTGCCTCGACACCATCGGCGAGGCCGAGGAGATCGTCGACCAGGGGCTCTGCCGGATCGGCAACGAGACCAGATTGGCCTTCGCCTTCCTCCGCCACTGCGGCCTTGCACTATGAACCAGATCGGCGCGGTTTACGCGAAGGTCTTTAGGTCGGCAGCGGGGTGTCGCCGACGGCGTCGGCGTCGACCAGCCACACCACCTCGCTCGGCGGTGACCCGGGCGGCGGGGAGGTCGGCCCCGCCACCACTCCCGGAAGGCTTGACACTTCGATGTTCCCCGACACGGTGAACACCACCAGGCCGGCCCGGGCGATGGCCGGCAGGGTGAGGGTGATCCGGTCGTGGGGGTTGTTGGCGTTCGGGTCGCGGTTGGCCACCACCAGCGACGTCGGGGTCGTCGATGGCCAGGGCCGCCGACTCCGGGAACAGGGAGGCGGTGTGGCCGTCGGGTCCCATGCCCAGGTGGACCAGGTCGAAGGTCGGGCAGCGGGGCGATGATCCGCTGGTACTCGGTCGGCCGCCGCCGCCGGGGTCCCGCTCCGGTACATCGGATGGTCCGAGCGCGACCGGACCGACCACGTCGAGCAGGGTCTCGGCGATCATCCGGTGGTTGGAGTCGGCGTGGTCGGGGGGGACGCACCGCTCGTCGCCCAGGTAGATGTCCACGCCGCTCCAGCCGAGGTCGCGACGCCCGTCGCTCAGCTCGGCCAGACGGCGGTAGCGACTCCTCGGCCGTCGGCCCCCCGACAGGAACAGCGAGAACGGGCCGTGGCGGGGTGCGGCCAGACGTCCAGCACCAGCTCGGGCGAAGGCATCGGGGACCGAGTCGACCAGCACGACGCGACCGTTCACCGGGTCACCGTTCCCAGGTCCGCGGACTCGCCGCCCCGGCCGAGGGCCCGGGGATCGCCGAGGTCGGAGTCACTGGGGCAGTTCGGTCAGCCGGCCGCCGCTCAGCTCGAGGTCGATCACCGGGTTGCGCCATTCGTCACCCGGACCGCTCCACCAGCAGGTCGGCCATGTGGGGACCCCAGGTGCCGGCCGGGTAGGAGTGCATGGCGCCGCCCGGCTCGGACCACGCCTGCAGGTAGGGGTCGACGATCCTCCAGGCCTGCTGGACCTCGTCGGACCGGATGAACAGCGTGGCGTCGCCCACCATGGCGTCGTGGATGAGCCGCTCGTAGCCGTCGGCCGCCTCGGTCCCGGCGAAGGCCTCGGCGTAGGAGAAGTCCATGGCCACCGAGCGGATGTGGAACTTCTCGCCGGGGACCTTGGCCCCGAACTCGAGGCTGATCCCCTCGTCGGGTTGGATGCGCAGGATCAGGGTGTTCGGGCGCAGGTCGCGGCTGGTGCTGGTGGTCGAACAGGAGGAACGGCACCTGCTCGGAAGGTCAGGGCCACCTCGGTGACCCGGGCCGGCAGGCGCTTGCCGGTGCGCACGTAGATGGGCACCCCGGCCCACCGCCAGTTCTCCACCCGGAGCCGGAGGGCCAGGTAGGTCTCGGTCTGGCTGTCGGGGGAGACGTCCTCCTCCTGGCGGTAGCCGACGACCGGCTCGCCGTCGATGGTGCCCGGCGGTGTACTGGCCCCGGACCGACTTGTCCACCGCCTCGTCGGGCGTGGGGATGTCGATGGCCTGGAGCAGCTTGACCTTCTCGTCGCGGATGCGGTCGGCGTCGGTGCTGGTGGGCGACTCCATCAGGGTGAGCGCCAGCACCTGCATCACGTGGTTCTGCACGATGTCCCGGAGGGCCCCGGCCGTCTCGTAGAAGCCGCCCCGGTGCTCGACGCCCAGGCTCTCGGCCACGGTGACCTGCACCTGTTCGACGTACCGGCGGTTCCAGATGGGCTCGAAGATGGCGTTGGCGAAGCGGAGGGCCAGGACGTTCTGGACCGTCTCTTTGCCCATGTAGTGGTCGATCCGGTAGATCTGGCTCTCGTCGAAGGCGGCGTGCATCTGCTCGTTCGAGGGCCACGGCCGATGTCCAGGTCCCGACCGAACGGCTTCTCCACCACCACCCGGACGAACGAGCCCCCCTCGGCCGGCCGGGTGCAGGCGTGGTCGTCCAGGGCCCCGGCCACCAGTCCGAACACGCTCGGGATGGTGGCGAGGTAGTAGAGGCGGTTGCCGTCGGTGCCGTCGACTCGGTCGGCCTCGTCCAGGTGCTCCTTCAGCCGGCTGAAGGTGTCGGGGTGGTCGTACTCGCCGGCGACGTACTTGAACCGCTCGATCAGCGCCTTCCACTTGGGGCCGCCCGTCGGGCGTGGCCTCGGCCACCTGGGCCCGGAACTCCTCGTCGGTCCACTCGGTGCGGGCCACGCCGATGAGGGTGAAGCCGTCGTCGAGCACGCCCCGGTCGGCCAGGCGGGCCAGGGCGGGCAGGATCTTGCGCTGCGGTGAGGTCGCCCGAGGCCCCGAAGATGACCATGGCCACCGGGGGGGCCTTGGACAGGACGGGCGGGAGCGAGCGCCGCTTGCCCTCGGCCGGCCACGTCGGCCGTCGCCATCGGCGTCGTGCCCGGCGCCCATGCGCGTGCTGCGCTCGGTATGGGGTCGGTGCTCATTTGGGGGTGAAGGTCTCGCCGCCCTGGGCGCCGTCGGCGGTGGTGAAGGCGTGCCCGCCGAACTGGTTGCGCAGGGCCGACACCAGCCGGAGCCCGAAGGCGTCCTTCTTCTGGGAGGCGAAGCGGGCGAAGAGGGCCGAGGAGATGACCGGCGCCGACACCCCCCGGTCGATGGCCTCCTCGACCGTCCAGCGGCCCTCGCCGGAGTCGACCACCACCGCCTCGATCTGCTCGAAGCCCGACTCGGGCCGCAGGGCCCGCTCGGCCAGGTCGAGGAGCCAGCTGCGCACCACCGAGCCGTAGCGCCAGATGGCCGAGATCTGGTGGAGGTCGAGGTCGAACTCGGGGGCCTCGGACATGATCTCGAACCCTTCGGCGTAGGCCTGCATCAGGCCGTACTCGATGCCGTTGTGGACCATCTTGACGAAGTGGCCGGCTCCCGGGCGGTCCGACGTGGGCGTAGCCGCCCTCGGGCGCCAGGGCCACGAAGGTCGGCTCGGCCACCGCCACCGCCTCCTTGGTGCCGCCGACCATCAGGCAGTAGCCCTCCTTCAGGCCCCAGATGCCGCCCGAGGTGCCGGCGTCGACCAGGGCGATACCCGTTGGCGGCCAGCTCGTCGACCAGCGGGGCGGTCTCCTTGTAGTTGGAGTTGCCGCCGTCGATGATCACATCGCCCGACTCGAACAGCCCGGCCAGGGTGGTGATGGTGGAGTTGGTGGCGTCGCCGGCCGGCACCATCACCCAGGCCACCCGGGGCGGCTGAGTGCGGCCGCCACCTCCTCGAGGGTGGCCGCCGGCTCGGCGCCGAAGGCGGCCGCCGCGGTCCGGGCCTCTCGGACAGGTCGAAGGCGACGACCTCGTGCCCGTGCTCGATGAGGCGCTGGGTCATGTTGGCGCCCATCTTGCCCAGGCCGATCATGGCGATCTTCATGCTGTTCTCCTCGGTGTCGGTCGGGGTGGGGGTGGGACACCGATCTCACGGCTTCGAACCGGCCGTTGAGGCGCGTTGGCCTTGTCGGTCAGCGACTGGACGAGCTCGTCGAACGACTTGGCGAACGAGGCCACCCCTTCGGACTCGAGCATCTCGGCCACGTCCTCCATGTCGATGCCGGCGGCGGCCAGATCGGTGATGAGCGCCCGGGCCTCCTCGACGCCGGTGTCCACCGTCCGGGCCACCGTGCCGTGGTCGAGGAAGTCGTCGACCGTCCCGTCGGGCATGGTGTTGACCGTGTCCGGGCCGATCAGCGTGTCGACGTAGGCCAGGTCGGGGTAGGCGGGGTTCTTGGTCGAGGTGGACGCCCACAGCGGCCGCTGGACCCGGGCCCCCTTGGCCGCCAGGGCCTCCCACCGGGGCCCGGAGAAGCGCTCGGTGAACAGCTGGTAGGCCAGTCGGGCCTGGGCCACCGCCGCCCGGCCCCGCAGCGCGAGGAGTGCCTCGGCGTCGGCGGCCGCCGAGGCCGCCGCCTCCAGTCGCCGGTCGACCTCGGTGTCGACCCGGCTGATGAAGAACGAGGCCACGCTGGCCACGCGGGAGAGGTCCTCGGTCCCGACGGCCAGCCAGGGCCTCGAGGCCGGTCAGGTAGGCCTCGATGACCTCGCCGTACCGGGTCAGGCTGAAGATGAGGGTGACGTTGATGCTGCGGCCCTCGCTGATCATCTGCCGGATGGAGGGCACGCACTCGGGGGTGGCGGGGATCTTCACCAGCACGTTGGGCTGGTCGATGCGCTGGTGGAGGCGCGGGCGGCGGCGATGGTCCCCTCGGTGTCGTGGGCCAGGGACGGGCGCCACCTCCACCGACACGAAGCCGTCGCCCCCGCCGGAGGAGTCGTAGATCGGGCGCAGGATGGCCAGGGCGGCCTCGATGTCGTCGACCACCAGGTCCCAGTAGGCGTCCTCCACCGACTTGGTCTTGATGAGCTCGCCGAACTCGTCGTCGTAGGTGTCCTGTCCGGCGATGGCCTTGGCGAAGATGGTCGGGTTGGAGGTGACCCCCCGGATGCCCTTGTCGACCAGCCCGGCCAGGGTGCCGTCCTGGAGCCAGTCCCGCCGCAGGTTGTCGAGCCAGGGGCTCTGCCCCTGCTGGTCGTAGAGGTCGTTGAGCGTGGTCATCGGCTGTCCTTTCCCGGCGTCCGGTCGAGTCGGCCGGAGGCGGTGCGTCGGTGGACGGGTGACGGCCAGGGTGGCTCACCGTCCCGGCGGTCGGCGAGCAGGGCGGTGGCCCGGGTGGCCACGTGCTCCGGCGTGAACCCGAACTCCTCGAGATTGACCTCGCCCGGGGCGGATGCCCCGAAGTGGTCGATGCAGACGGTGGCGTCGGCGTAGCGCTCCCAGCCGAAGGAGCTGGCCGCCTCGACGGCCAGCCGGGGAACGCCGGCCGGGAGGACCTGGTCCCGGTACTCGTCGGCCTGGAGGGCGAACAGGTCCCACGACGGGAAGGAGACCACCCGGGCCGCGGACGCCGGTCGATGCCAGCAGCTCGGCGGCCGCCAGGCAGACCTGGACCTCGCTGCCGGTCCCGATGAGGACCACCTGGGGGTCGCCGTCCTCCGGGTCCGAGCAGCACGTAGGCGCCCCGGGCCACACCGCCCGGCGCCGTTCGACCGTCTCGGCCAGGACCGGGAGCTTCTGGCGGGACAGGATGAGGGCGGTGGGCCCGTCGCTGTCGACGGCGATCTGCCAGGCCTGCGCCGTCTCGTTGGCGTCGGCCGGGCGGATGACCCGCAGGTTGGGCATGGCCCGCATGGCGGCCAGCTGCTCGATGGGCTGGTGGGTCGGTCCGTCCTGGCCCAGGCCGACCGAGTCGTGGGTCCACGAGTAGATCACGTGCACGTCGGACAGGGCGGCCACGCGGACCGCGCCCCGCATGTAGTCGCTGAAGACGAAGAAGGTCCCGCCCACCGGCAGCACGCCGCGGTGGGCGGCCATGCCGTTCATCACCCCGCCCATGCCGTGCTCGCGGATGCCGAAGTGGATCAGGTCTCCGCCCGGGATGCTCGACCGACTGGGGCTCGGCGTCGGCCATGGCCATGCCGGTGTTGCCGGTGAGGTCGGCGCTCCCGGGCATGAGGCCGGGGATGAACGGCGCCGGTGGCGTCGAGGCAGGCCTTGACGGCCTGGCGGGTGGCCACGGGACCGTCCTCGGGGGCGAACGGTGGGAAGGTGGGCCTCCCAGCCGGGCAGCCCCCGACCCGCCTGGGCGGCCTCCCACCGGTCCTTGTCGCCCGTCCCAGGCGTCGAAGCGCTGCCTCCCACTCGGCCCGCCAGGCCTCTCCCCGGGGGACGCAGCGCCGGTAGAGGTCGAGGACGTCGTCGGGCACCCAGAACGTCTCGTCGGGCGGAAGTCCGAGGAGCTCCTTGGTCAGGCGGATCTCCTCGTGCGGAGAACGGGTCGCCGTGGGCCTTGGCCGTGTCGATGAGGTGGGGTGAGGGGTAGCCGATGTGGCTGCGCAGGATGATCAGCGAGGGCCGGTCCTCGTCGGCCTTGGCCCGGAGCAGCGCCGCCTCGAGGGCGTCGACGTCGTTGGCCACCTCGCCGATGTCGTCGACCGACCAGCCGTAGGCGGCGAACCGTTCGGCCGACGTCGTCGGTGTAGGACAGCTCGGTCGGCCCGTCGATGGTGATGTGGTTGTCGTCGTAGACGTAGACGAGGCGGCCGAGCTGGAGATGGCCGGCCAACGACGCCGCCTCGTGGGAGATGCCCTCCTCGAAGCACCCGTCGCCGGCGATCACGAAGGTGTGGTGGTCGCACACCTCGGGCGAGAAGCGGGTCCGGAGCCAGCCGCTCGGCGATGCCCATCCCCACCCCGTTGGCCACGCCCTGGCCGAGCGGCCCGGTGGTCACCTCGACGCCCGGGGTGTGGTTGAGCTCGGGATGGCCCGGGTGTCCGGCTGCCCCAGCGGCGGAAGCCGCGCAGGTCGTCCAGGGTCAGCCCGTAGCCGGTCAGGTAGAGCATCGAGTAGAGCAGGATCGAGGCGTGCCCGTTGGACAGGACGAACCGGTCGCGGTCGGGCCAGTGCGGGCTCGGCGGGGTCGTGGCGCATGACCCGGGTGAACAGCACGTGGGCCAGCGGCGCCAGCGCCATGGCCGTGCCCGGTGTGCCCGGAGTCGGCCGCCCGGGGGGCGTCCATGGCCAGGCCCCGGATGACATTGATCGCCAGCTGCTCGAGGTCGCCGCGGTCAGCTGGGTCCGGCGGATGCGAGGCGAGGTGCGGTCATCGTCGGCCACCCTACCGGCCGCGGCTGTCGGACGGGGAAGGCGATGCCGACGGGCCTAGCGTTCCCGGAGCAGGGCCACCGAGGCGGCGAACCCGTGCACGAAGTTGTGGCCGCCGACCGGACCGATCTCGCCGGCGGCGAAGAAGCCGCCCACCGGGACGGAGCCGAGCGCCCTCTGGAGCAGGCGCGGCGTCGTGATGGGCGTCGTCGAACAGCCGGGTCCCCCGGCCGTTGCAGGTGAAGACCAGGGCCGCTTCGGCCTGCCGGGTCGGCCAGCAGCGTGCGCAGCTCCAGGTGGGCGGTCTCGGCGTCGCGGACGTGGAAGCGGACGGTGCTGCCCAGGGGGACCTGGTCGTCCACGGCCACGGCACCGGTGGAGCGGTCCACACCGAGCACGCTGCGGACCAGGTAGTCGCCCGGTCCGGGCTCGGTCGACGTGCTCGTCGATAGGCGGCCGACGAACAGGCCGTTGGACTCGATGCCCGCCACCTCGGCCGGGGACGAGGTGGGCCCTGATCTGGTCGACCATGCACTCCATGGCCGGGACCCCGGCCACCTCGTAGATGATGTTCCGGTCCGACCCGGGTGACGGTGAGGGGGCTGCCCGTAGGCCCGGCCACCCTGCGAGACGAGCGGTGTCGACGTCGACACCGGGTCCGAGGAGGACGCCGACGGCACCGGCCGACACCACCTCGCTGGCCGACGACCAGGCGGCTCCCGCCGGGACCCCGGCCGCCCGAGGCGTTCCCGCCGACCACCGGCAGCCCGGGGTGGGCTCCCAGCCAGGCCAAGAACTCGTCGGCCGGGAAGGTGAAGGGATCGGCCACCAGCACCAGGGCGCTGGGGTCGAAGGCGGTGTGCTCGGGCCAGCCCGCGGAAGTGCCAGGTGTCGTCGGCCAGCCGGGTGGCATGGAGGGCCACCGGCGCCAGGGGCCCGACCCGGCCGGCCCACAGGCTGATGGCCGGTGTCTCCTCGACCTCGCGGCCGGTGCCCACCACCGACTCCGCCGCACAGCCGACGATGGCCAGTGGGTGGAGCACCGCGGCGATGGTGGCGGACGATGTCCTCGAGGGCTCCGGCGTGGGGACGGGTGACCGTCACCACAGCCAGATCCGGTCGGTCGCCGATGGCCTCGAGCACCGCTCCGGCGACCTCGCCGGTGGCGTGCGAGGCGACCGGGTGCTCGGACAGCGCGCTGGCGAAGGACATCCGGGTCAGGCGCCCTCGTGCGGCCGGCTCGGTGGCGGGCCGATTCCGTGGCGGTCCGATTCCGACCGTAGGGCGGTCGATCGTGTCCATCCCACCAGTATCGACGAGCCCGGCGGGGTAGCGTCGCATCGTGCCTGATCAGCGGATCCAAGTCCCCCCGAACTGCGAACTGACCCTCGGCATGCGGTGCATCGACAAGTCCGAGCCGGGGCGCACGGTCTGGGAGATGCGGGCCGACGAGCGGTTCGCCAATCCGGCCGGCATCGTCCAGGGCGGGTTCGTCGGCGCCATGGCCGACTCGGCCATGGGCTCGGCCACCATCACCTTCGCCCGGGCCGGCGGACCGGAAGGTGTTCTCGTCCAACGTGGAGATGAAGACCAGCTTCCTGGCGCCGGTCACGGGTGGGCGCCGTCCTCGAGTGCACCGCCACGGTGGTGTCCGGGGGGAGCCGGGTGGCGTTCGCCGAGGCCGAGGTGGTGGACGAGCCGGCACGCACGGTGGCCCGGGCCAGCTCCACCTACCTCTTCACCGACCGGGACTGACGGCGGGCCCGGCAGGACCGCCACCGGGGGACCGGCGGGCTGGTCGGCGCCGCCGCCCCGAGGCCGGAGCGCGGTTCGCCGGCACCCGCTGGCTAGAGTTGGGCCGGTCACGAGCAGGCGGCGGCGGCGAAGCAGCCGGTGTCGACCCGGCGCGGAGTCCGAGGAGGACCGTGGCCCGAGGTCGAAGCGGAGCAGGCAAGGGACTGGGTGGTCTGAAGTCCAGCGGGAGCGATGCACTCCAACTGGTCATCGACTACGTCAAGCAGGAGACGCTGACCCCCCTCAAGGGGCTCGGGCGGTTCATGCTGTTCGGCGTGGCGGGATCGGTGGCCCTGGCCATCGGTCTGGTCATCTTGTCGGTGGCCTTCCTACGGCTGCTCCAGGGCGAGACCGGTTCGCACGTTCACCGGCAACTGGTCGTGGGCCCCGTACCTGATCTGCGCCGTGGTCGTGGTGCTCGTGGCCGCCGTCGCCGTCAAGGCGGTGAGCAAGGGCCAGGCCCGCAGCCGGCCCAACCGCGAAAAGGAGAGCCGATGACCCCGGGAGCCGAACCGATCACCCGTGACCAGATCGAGGCCAAGTTCCGCGAGCTGACCGGCGAGGTGTCCGACGAGGTCGAGGACACCCGGTCCCAGGTGCGTGACGGTCGGGTCTGGCCGTGGCGGTGGCCGTGGTGGCGGTGGTGTTCCTGATCGGTCGGCGGAACGGGCGCCGCAAGTCGGCGATCGTCGAGGTCCGGAGGATCTGAACCGGTGGACTCCCTGCTGCGCTACCTCCAGGTCCGGGCGTTCGGACGCGGGCTTCGGCGGCTATCACACGGCCTGGATCGTGGTCGGGGGTGGCCCTGTGGATGCTCAACCGGGCCCGGCACCAGGACGACGTCGTCTACCGCACCGAGCTCAAGCCCGGTGAGCGCCTGATCGTCAAGACCATCAAGCCGTCCCCTCCGTCAAGCGGTCACTGAGCGACGTGGGGCCCGGCGGGGATCGCAGCATCCTCGAGCGCCGGCGAGCGGGTGCTGCTGGTCGACGCCAAGGAGCGGCGCTATCTGATCACGCTGCGGCCCGGCGCCACCTTCCACACCCATGTGGGCATCGTCGACCACGACGACCTGATCGGGGCCCGGGAGGGCTCGACCGTCCTGGGCAGCACCGGCCGGCGGTTCCTGGTGGTGCGCCCGACCCTGTCCGACGCGGTGCTGAAGATGCCGCGGGGGGCCCAGGTCATCTACCCGAAGGACCTCGGTGCCATCCTGATCGAGGCCGACATCTCCCCCGGGGTGCGGGTGCTGGAGGCCGGCGTCGGCTCGGGGGCCCTGTCGATGGCGCTGCTGCGGGCCGGTGCCGAGGTCGTCGGCTACGAGCTGCGGGAGGACTTCGCCGACCGGGCCCGGGCCAACGTGGCGGCCATGGTGGGGGAGCGGCCCCCTACCGGGTCGAGCTGCGCGACGTCTACGAGGGCATCGTCGAGCGGGGGCTCGACCGGGTCCTGCTCGATCTCCCCGAGCCCTGGCGGGTGCTTGCCCACGCCCGCAGCGGCGATGCGCCCCGGGGGGATCCTGTGCGCCTACCTGCCGTCGATCAACCAGACGGCGCAGCTGCGCACGCCATGGAGGAGCTCGGATTCGGGCTGGCCTCCACGCTCGAGGTCCTGCACCGCACGTGGCACATCGAGGACCGCTCGGTGCGCCCGGACCACCGGATGGTGGGCCACACCGGGTTCCTCACCACCGCCCGACTGCTGCTGCCCTTCGACGACCCCGGACGCCGATCCGTCGGACCGGGGGTAGGCCGACCGGCCCGACCGGTCCCGTTGCACGCCTGCTGCTCGAGGGGGCTCCCTACTCGAGGGGCTCTGCTCGACGCCTAGCTCTGCTCGATGAAGATGCACTCGCCGGGGCACTCCTCGGACGCCTCGACGACGGCATCCTCGAGGTCGCCGGGCACGGCGGCCATGCCGGCGGAGCCACCGGGCTCGCTCTTCACGTCCGAGCCCTCCTTGACATAGGCCAGCCCGTCGTCGAGCAACGTGAACACAGCGGGCGCGATCTCCTCGCAGAGGCCGTCTCCCGTGCAGAGATCCTGGTCGATCCAGACCTTCATCAGTTACGTCACTCCTACGTCTCTTTCGGTGGACCGGCGTGGCCCACCGGTCGTCCGGACTCTGTTCGGGCACCGGCTCCCGTCCCATGACCTCCGGCCACGCGGCCGGGGACGGACATCCGGCCCACCATCGTATCCGGAAGTGCGCGCACAATGTCTGACGGTCCGTCAGACCGGATCCGGACGGCCCGCTGAGCGGCGCCATCCGGGCCGGGACGGCGGCCGGGTGGTGCCCCCGAGCGTGCGTGTGGTCCCTGGGGTGCCGGTGTAGGGTCGGCCCATAGGCTGAGCCGAACGAGCGAGGTGATTCCAACGGTTGATTTCGATGACGTGGGTGATGGCCACCGGTCCGGCGGGCCGATGGAAGACGACGACCTCGAGACGCTGCTGCTCCGGGCCCGGGCGGCCGAGGAGGAGGTCACCCTGCTCCGCCGCCGGCTCCAGGAGAGCCCACGCCGGGTCCAGACCCTCGAGGAGAAGCTGCTCGAGACCAAGGGCCAGCTGGCCCAGGCCATCTCCCAGAACGAGAAGCTGACCTTCACCCTGCAGACGGCCAAGGAGCACGTGGCCAACCTGCGCGAGGAGGTGGAGAAGCTCACCCAGCCGCCGGCGGCCTACGGGACCTTCCTCGGGACCAACGACGACGGCACGGTCGACGTGTTCTCCGGGGGTCGCAAGATGCGGGTCTCCCTGCATCCCGACATCGACGTCGACGACCTCCAGCGGGGCAACGAGGTGGTGCTCAACGAGTCGCTCAACGTGATCCTGGCCCGCGAGGGCGAGGGCTCCGGCGAGGTGGTGGTGCTGAAGGAGGTGCTCGAGGACGGGCAGCCGGGCGCTGGTGTTCGGCCGGGCCGACGAGGAGCGGGTGGCCGAGCTCTCCGACGGCCTGATCGGCGTCAAGCTGCGGGCGGGGGACACCGTCCTCATGGAGTCGCGGACCGGGCTGCTGATCGAGAAGCTGGCCCGGCCCGAGGTCGAGGAGCTGGTGCTCGAGGAGGTCCCCGACGTCACCTACTCCGACGTGGGCGGGCTCGACGACCAGATCGAGGCCATCACCGACGCCGTGGAGCTGCCCTACCTCTACCGTGAGCTGTACCTCGAGCACAAGCTCCCCGCCCCCAAGGGCATCCTGCTCTACGGGCCCCCGGGATGCGGCAAGACCCTCATCGCCAAGGCGGTGGCCAACTCACTGGCCAAGAAGGTGGCCGAGGTCACCGGGAACACCAACGCCCGGCAGCTACTTCTTGAACATCAAGGGACCCGAGCTCCTCAACAAGTACGTGGGCGAGACCGAGCGTCAGATCCGGCTGGTCTTCCAACGGGCCCGGGAGAAGTCCGAAGAGGGTGTCCCGGTCATCGTCTTCTTCGACGAGATGGACTCGCTGTTCCGCACCCGCGGCACCGGCATCAGCTCCGACATGGAGTCGACCATCGTCCCCCAGCTGCTGGCCGAGATCGACGGGGTGGAGACCCTGAAGGACGTCATCGTCATCGGTGCCTCCAACCGCGAGGACCTGATCGACCCGGCCATCCTCCGGCCCGGCCGACTGGACGTGAAGATCCGCATCGAGCGGCCCAACGAGGTGGCCGCCGCCCAGATCTTCTCCCGTTACCTGACCCCCGACCTGCCTCTCGACGCCGAGGAGGTCCGGACGCTGGGCGGGGGGGACCCGGCCAAGGCCACCCAGGCCATGATCGAGACGACCGTGGCCGAGATGTACCGCGAACGACGAGGAGAACCGGTTCCTCGAGGTCACCTACCAGAACGGCGACAAAGAGGTCCTCTACTACCGCGACTTCGCCTCGGGGGCCATGATCGAGAACATCGTGCGACGGGCCAAGAAGCTGGCCATCAAGCGGGCCATCGCCGAGGAGACCCGGGGGATCCGGACCGACGACCTGCTGGAGTCGATCCGCCAGGAGTACAAGGAGAACGAGGACCTCCCCAACACCACCAACCCGGACGACTGGGCGAAGATCTCGGGCAAGAAGGGCGAGCGCATCGTCTACATCCGGACGCTCATCAGCGATCGGGACGAGACGACCGGGGGCCGGTCCATCGAGCGGGTCGGTACCGGTCAGTATCTCTGAGCACCGGCCAGGATAGGGTCGACTGCATGGCCATCCCGAAGGTCTGCGGCATCGAGACCGAGTACGGCATCCAGGTGGTGCACGGCGACCCCAATCCCATCGCCGCGTCGTCGGTGCTGATCAACGCCTACGCCCACGATGTGGCCCGCCAGCAGACCGGCTGGGACTTCGAGGACGAGGCGCCGGGCAACGACGCCCGCGGGCTTCGCCCGCGAGGACGCCATGCCGCCCCAGGTGGAGACCCATCTGGTCAACACCGTCCTGACCAACGGGGCCCGCTACTACGTCGACCACGCCCACCCCGAGTACTCCACCCCGAGTGCCGCGACGCCCTCGAGTGCCTCCGTTACGACCGGGCCGGCGAGCTGATCCTCACCCGCTCGATGGAGGCGGCCGACCTGACCGCGCACGACGGGTCGCAGTCTGGTCATCTACAAGAACAACTCGGACGGCAAGGGCAACTCCTACGGGGCCCACGAGAACTACCTGATGGACCGGGCCGCCCCCTTCACCCGCATCGTGGCCGAGATCACCCCCCACTTCGTGACCCGCCAGATCTTCGCCGGGGCCGGCAAGGTGGGAGCCGAGACCGGCACGCCACGACGGCCGGCGGGTCGACTTCCAGCTGTCCCAGCGGGCCGAGTTCTTCGAGGAGCAGGTGGGCCTGGAGACCACCCTCGAAGCGCCCCATCGTCAACACCCGCGACGAGCCCCACGCCGACCCCCACCGCTACCGCCGGCTCCACGTGATCGTGGGGGACGCCAACCTGGCCGAGGTGGCCACGTTCTTGAAGGTCGGCACCACCTCGTTGGTGCTGGCCATGATCGAGGACGACGTCTCCGGCTCCCGCAGCCTGGTGCTGGCCGACCCGGTGACGGCCATGCACGAGGTGGCCCTCGACCGCACGTTCACCACGCCCGCTGCCGATGGCCGACGGCTCGACGGCCACCGCCCTGGCCATCCAGTGGGAGCTGTACTCGCTGGCCCGCAAGTACGCCGACGACCGTGGGCTCGAGTGCATGGGCGACGAGGCGGTGGGCGAGGAGGTGCTCCGGCGCTGGGAGGCGGTCCTGAACGGCCTGGAGACCGATCCGATGTCCCTGCACCGACAGCTCGACTGGGTGGCCAAGCTGCAGCTGATCGAGGGCTACCGCGAGCGCCACGGCTGCGACTGGGGCGACCACCGCCTGGCCGCCCTCGACCTGCAGTACCACGACCTGCGGCCGTCGCACTCCCTGTTCGCCCGCATGAACACCGAGCGGCTCGTGGACGAGGAATCGGTGGTCGCCGCGGTCACCGAACCGCCCCGGGGCACCCGGGCCTGGTTCCGGGGCCAGTGCCTCAAGAAATGGCCCGCCGCGGTGGTCACCGCCAACTGGGATTCGCTGGTTTTCGACCTCGGCACCGACCCACTGCGACGCGTCCCTATGATGGACCCCCTGAAGGGCACTGCCGATCATGTCGAGGAGCTGCTGGACGCGTGCGCGAGCCCGTCCGAGCTCCTGGACCGATTGAGCAGCTAGGGAGAGAAGGATGGCTGAACACGATGGCTGAACGGGAACAGAAGAAGAAGACCACCACCGAGCGGGAGGACGACGTCGTCGAGGAGGTGCCGGGGTCCTCGGCCACCGGAGACAAGCTCAAGGCCGAGCTGGACGACCTGCTCGACGAGATCGACGAGGTGCTGGAGGACAACGCCGAGGAGTTCGTGCGCAACTACGTCCAAAAGGGCGGCGAGTAGCCCCGGTGACCCTGCCGCTCTTTTCGACAACCGAAGACCCGGGTCCCGACTTCGCCGGACTGATCCGCCGGCTCCAGCGTTCCGCTGCACCCGACCATCGGCCGTCCGGTCCCGGGGGCCCGGCGCTGGTCCGGCGCCGGCACGCGAGTTCCGCCACGGCACCACGGTGGTGGCCCTGCGCTTCGCCGACGGCATCGTGATGGCCGGCGACCGGCGGGCCACCGAGGGCCACGCCATCGCCCACCGTTCGATGGAGAAGGTCTTTCCGGCCGACCGGTACTCGGCGGTGGCCATCGCCGGTGCCGCCGGGCCGGCCGTGGAGATGGTCCGGCTGTTCCAGACCCAGCTCGAGCACTACGAGAAGGTCGAGGGCGTGGTGCTGAGCCTCGAGGGCAAGGCCAACCAGCTCGGCCAGATGGTGCGCGAGCACCTGCCCATGGCCATGCAGGGACTGGCGGTGGTGCCGCTGTTCGCCGGGTACGACCTGGCCCGGGGGACCGGCCGCATCTTCACCTACGACGTGACCGGCGGCCACTACGAGGAGACCGAGCACAACGCCACCGGCTCGGGCGGGCGGGACGCCCGGACCACCATCAAGCTCGGATACCGGTCGGGCATGGCCCGTGACGAGGCCGTGGAGCTGGCCATCGAGGCCCTCTACGAGGCGGCCGACGAGGACTCGGCCACCGGCGGTCCCGACCTGGTCCGGGGGATCTACCCGCTGGTGGCCACGGTGACGGCCGACGGATTCGAGTCGGTGCCCGAGGACGAGGTGGCGGAGCGGTTCGCCGCCCTCATCGAGCGCCGACGGGCCGAGGGGCGCCAGCCATGACGATGCCGTACTACGTGGCGCCCGAGCAGGTGATGAAGGACCGGGCCGAGTACGCCCAGAAGGGCATCGCCCGGGGCCGGTCGCTCATCGCCACCACCTACGACCTGGGCATCGCCATCGTGGCCGACAACCCGTCCCGCTCCCTCCACAAGATCAGCGAGATCTACGACCGCATCGCCTTCGCCGGCGTGGGCAAGTACAACGAGTTCGACCAGCTGCGGGTGTCGGGCATCCGCCACGCCGACACCAAGGGGTACGCCTACAGCCGCGAGGACGTCGACGCCCGGTCGCTGGCCAACCTGTACGCCCAGTACCTCGGCCAGGTGTTCACCCACGAGATGAAGCCGCTCGAGGTGGAGATCCTGGTGGCCGAACTGGGCACCGGGCCCGCAACCCGACCAGCTGTACCACATCGCCTACGAGGGGACCATCACCGACGAGGACCGGTACGCGGTGCTCGGGCGGCGAGACCGAGTCGATCGCCGAGCGCCTGGAGGAACGGTGGACCGACGGTTGGTCGCTGACCGACGCCCTCACGGCCGCCGTGCACGCCCTGGCCGGACCCGACCGCACCCTGGGCGGTGGCGAGCTCGAGGTGGCCGTGCTGGCCGAGGGGAACGGTCGCCGGGCCTTCCGCCGGCTGGTCGACGCCGAGCTGGAGCTCGCTGCTCGGCCTGAGCCGGGCCCGCCCCCGGCGCGCCCGGCCTCGCATCCGGGCCAAATGCACCGCCGATCCACCTGCTGACGTGCCGGTTCGCGGTGTTCGGCCCTCCTCACGGTACCGTGAGGGTAATGGACAAGCGGATCTACGGCCTGGAGAACGAGTACGGGGTGACCTGTACCCTCCGCGGCCAGCGGCGGCTCAGTCCCGACGAGGTGGCCCGCTACCTGTTCCGGCGGGTGGTGAGCTGGGGCCGTTCGTCCAACGTCTTCCTCGAGAACGGGGCCCGGCTGTACCTCGATGTGGGCAGCCATCCCGAGTACGCCACCCCCGAATGCGACGACATCGCCGAGCTGGTGGTCCACGACAAGGCGGGGGAGTGGATCCTGTCGTCGTTGGTCGAGGGGGCCGAGGCCCGCCTCCGCGAGGAGGGCATCCGGGGCGACATCTACCTGTTCAAGAACAACACCGACTCGGCCGGCAACTCCTACGGCTGCCACGAGAACTATCTGACCAGCCGGCGCGACGACTTCGCCCACTACACCGAGGTGCTGATCCCGTTCCTGGTCAGTCGGCAGGCCTACGCCGGGGCCGGCAAGGTGCTGCAGACGGCCAGGGGGGCAGTGTTCTGCCTCAGCCAACGGGCCGAGCACATCTGGGAGGGCGTGAGCTCGGCCACCACCCGGAGCCGGCCCATCATCAACACCCGGGACGAACCTCACGCCGACGCCGAGAAGTACCGCCGGCTCCACGTCATCGTGGGCGACTCCAACATGAGCGAGTACGCCACCTTCCTGAAGGTGGGGGCCACCAGCATCGTGCTGCGCATGCTCGAGGACCCGTCGACGGTGATGCGCGACCTGACCCTCGAGAACCCGATCCGGGCCATCCGCGAGATCAGCCACGACATCACCTGCCGCCGACCGGTCCGTCTGGCCAACGGACGGGAGATGAGCGCTCTCGACATCCAGGGCGAGTACCTCCAGCGGGCCATCCGCTACCGCGACCGCCAAGGACTCTCCCCGCAGGAGGACCGGGCCCTCCAGATGTGGGAGCACTGCCTCAAGGGCCTCGAGTCCGACCCGCTGTCCCTCCACCGCGAGTGCGACTGGGTGGCCAAGTACCGGCTCATCGACCGGCTACCGCGAGCGCCACTCGCTACCCGCTGCACAGCCCCACCGTGTCGCTGCTCGATCTCCAGTACCACGACGTCGACCGCAAGCGGGGCCTCTACTACCGGCTCCAGGCCCACGACCAACTCGACCGCATCTGCGATGACGCCGACATCGCCGCCGCCATGTCCGTGCCGCCCCAGACCACCCGGGCCCGGCTGCGGGGCGAGTTCGTGAAGAAGGCCAAGGAGCGGCGCCGCGACTTCACCGTGGACTGGGTCCATCTGAAGCTCAACGACCAGGCCCAACGGACCGTGCTGTTGAAGGACCCGTTCAAGTCCAAGGACGAACGGGTGGAGAAGCTCATCGCCGGGCTGTGAGGTGGTCCGCCGGCCGGCCCTCCGGGCGACCGGTGAACGACCCGAGGGGGTCCGGCTGGGGTAGCGTCCCGTGATTGTGACCAGCCAACCTCCCGGCGGCGCCGGGCCGGCGGTCGATCCCAGTCCGGCCGAGGATGCCGGCCAGGACGATCCGAGGCCGACGACCACGCCACCGCTGCGAAGCCGCACCGTCATCGAATGGGTGATCATCCTGGTGGCGGTGGTGCTGTGCACGGTCGTGCTCCGCACCTTCGTGGTCCAGTCGTTCTCCATCCCCTCGCTGTCGATGTACCCGACCCTCCAGGTGGGGGACCGGATCATCGTCAACAAACTCAGCTACGACCTCCACAGCGTGCACCGGGGCGACATCGTGGTCTTCGCCCGGCCGGCCCTCGAGGACCAGGAGTACGCCGACCTGGTCAAGCGGGTGATCGGGTTGCCGGGGGAGACCATCTCCTCCAAGGGCTGCACCATCTACATCGACGGCAGACCGCTGGCCCAGCCGTGGCTCCCGTCGGGCCCCGACAGCTGCTCGGCCGCCCTGCCCGACGATCCGCATCCCCAGTTCAACCTGCCCGGACCGGTCAAGATCCCGGCCGGCGAGTACTACGTGATGGGCGACAACCGGACCGACTCCGAGGACAGCCGGTTCTTCGGCCCGATCCCGAAGTCGCTGATCGTGGGGCGGGCGGTGGCCGTGGTGTGGCCGTTCAGCCACATCAAGGGCCTGTAGTCCTCCCCCCAACATCGGGTGACGGGTCCCCATCGGGGAGGGGCGGCGGGCCGTCGGCCCGGCGGCCCCGAGTAGTCCCAGTACATCGGTGGGGTAGCCTCGTCTCCCGGTGAACCCCATCGCGCACGAGACGTCGGTCGGGGTCCCCCGAACCCAGGCAACGGCGGGAAGTCCGGCCGTGCCCCGGCCCACGCCGCTCCGGGTCCCCGAGCTGCCGGTAGACGGAATCTCGTCCCGGACCCGTCCGCCCGAGGCCGTCCCCGAGCTGCCGCCCGACCGATGGCCACCCTGGCTCGAGCCGCCGGGGGTTCCGTCCGAGGCGGGCCCGGGCCGGGGCCGGTGGGCCCTCGAGTGGCTGGCCGTGCTGGTCGTGGCCCTGGTGCTGGCCGTGGTGGTCCGCACCTACGTGGCTCAGATGTTCTACATCCCTTCGGGCTCGATGCTGCCCACCCTCCAGGTCGGTGACCGGATCGTGGTGGACAAGCTCAGCTACCACCTCCACGACGTGCACCGGGGGGACATCGTGGTGTTCCGCCGGCCACCTCTGGAGGACGCCGACTACACCGATCTGGTCAAGCGGGTGATCGGCCTGCCCGGTGACACCATCGCCTCCGTCCACGGCCGGGTCACCATCGACGGGAAGCCCCTGGCCGAACCGTGGCTGCCCAGCCCGGCCCCGCAAACCCTGCCGAGCCCGATCACCGCCCCCTACAGCCTCAACCATCCCTACAAGGTGCCGCCGGGCCACTACTTCGTGATGGGAGACAACCGGACCGACTCCGAGGACAGCCGGTACTTCGGCCCCATCCCGGGAAGTCTGATCGTCGGGAAGATGGTGTTCACGGTGTGGCCCCCGAACGGGGTGGCCTGGATCGTGGTGTCGGGGATCATCGTGGTGGTGGTGGTCCTCCTCGGCCTCGTCTCCCTCCGGTCCCCTCGGAGACGGACCCCGGACGGACCCACCCGGGGCCGGGGTCCGCCGGCTCACGGGAATCACACGTAGCCGGCTTGGACACCGGCCCGGAGGTGTCGATGGCTGTACCGGGGCCGGCCCCGGTACACTCGGCCCATGCCCTTCCTCAGCCCGGCGAAGCTGCTGGTGATCCTGGTGGTGGCGCTGGTCGTCCTGGGGCCGGACAAACTGCCCAAGGTGGCCAGACAGATCGGGGGGCTCTGGCACGACTTCCGCCTGTTCCGCCAGAAGCTCGAGTCCGAGGTCCGGGGCAGCTTCCCCGACCTGCCCTCCACCGACAAGATCACCCAGGCGGTGCGGTCGCCCCTCAGCTTCCTCGACACCCTGGCCGACTCCCACGCCGCCGAGAACGGCACCACCTCGGGCGGGGCCAACGGCACCGGCGGCACCGGCGGGACCGGTCCCCCCGACCCCACCGGGGACGAGGTGCAGCCGTCGTCGGGGACCAACCGGCCGGCCGGCACGGTTCGGGCGTTCGAGGAGCCACCGGCCGTTCCCGGGGTGCTGATCACCGACCCCGGCGGCATCGTCCACCAGGTTCGCTCCAGCGGAGGGGTCGTGCCCGACGACCCCGGCATGAACTGACCCGGCCGTCGCCGCAGTGACCGACGGAGCCGTCCCCTCACCATGCCCGTCCCCCTGAAGCTGAAGCGCCGGAGCGAGGACAAGCCCCGGCCCGACTCGATGACGCTGAGCGAGCATCTGACCGAGCTCCGGTCCCGGGTGCTGGTGTGCGCAGTGGCCTTCCTGGTGGCCGGCGTGGCCGCCTTCCTCCTCTACCCGTGGATCCTCTCGTTCCTCAAGCACCCTTACTGCGAGGTGGCGCCCAGCCACTGCGCCTTCTACATCACCGGTCCGCTGGACGGCCTGGCCCTGCGGGTCAAGATCGCCGCCTACGGCGGGTTGTTCCTCGCCTCACCGGTGCTGTTGTGGGAGGTGTGGCGGTTCATCACCCCCGGGCTCAACCCCAACGAGAAGCGCTACGCCATCCCCTTCATCGTGGCCTCCATCACCCTGTTCGCCCTGGGCGCCCTGGTGGCCTTCCTCACCTTCCCCCATGCCCTCAGGTGGCTCGACAGCATCGGCGGTCCGAACCTGCACGAGATCTACGACCCCATCAACTACATCAGCCTCATCGTGTTGTTGATGGTGATCTTCGGCCTCATGTTCGAGTTTCCCGTGCTGTTGGTCTCGCTGGAGGTGGCCGGCGTCCTGTCGGCCAAACAGCTGTCCTCGTGGCGACGGTGGGCCATCGTGGGGATCGTGGTGGTGGCCGGGGTGATCACCCCGAGCTCCGACCCGTTCTCGATGCTGGCCCTGGCCATTCCCCTCTACATCTTCTACGAGTTGTCCATCGTCGTCGGGAGGATCATCCAGCGGTCGCGCCGGCCGATCGACTTGTGACCGGCTCCGCCGCCGCCCACTCCCGGTGACCCCCCTCGGCCCCGGAGACGTCGACGAAGACCTCCGGGGCCGCTTCCTGGCCGACATCGGGTTCCCCCTCGACGGATTCCAGCTCGAGGCCATGGATGCCATCGAGCGGGGGGAGTCCGTCCTGGTGTCGGCTCCCACCGGCTCGGGCAAGACGTTGATCGCCGAGTACGCCGCCGCCCGGGCCCTGGCGGTCGGCGGCAAGACCTTCTACACCACGCCGATCAAGGCGCTGTCCAACCAGAAGTTCGCCGAGCTGTCCCAGCGGTACGGCGAGGGGCGGGTGGGGCTGTTGACCGGTGACGTCTCCCACCAGGCGCACGCCCCCATCGTGGTCATGACCACCGAGGTCCTCCGCAACATGCTCTTCGCCCGGTCGTCGGTTCTCGACGGCCTGGAGGTGGTGGTGCTCGACGAGGTCCACTACCTCCAGGACCCCTACCGGGGGTCGGTGTGGGAGGAGGTGCTGGTGACCACGCCGGCCGGGGTGAGGTTCGTGAGCCTGTCGGCCACGGTCAGCAACGCCGCCGACTTCGGGGCCTGGCTCACGTCGGTCCGGGGCACCACCCGGGTCATCGTCGAGCGGCACCGCCCGGTCAAGCTGCACCATCACTTCGCGGTGTCCGAGCGGGGTCGTGACGGCCTGTCGGTCCTCCCCCTGCTGCGGGAGGGCAAGCCCAATCCCGACGGCGTGGCCCTCGACGACCGGCGGCGTCGCAACCCGCGCCACCGGTACCGGGCACCGAGGCGCACCGAGGTGGTCGAGTACCTGGACTCGGCGGGGATGCTGCCCGCCATCACCTTCATCTTCTCCAGGGCGGCGTGCGACGATGCCACCCGCCACTGCCTCCAGGACGGGATCCGGCTGACCTCCCCGGAGGAACGGGCCAGGATACGGACGCTGGTCGAGGCCTCGGTGGAGCGCCTGGGCGACGACGACCTGCGGACCCTGGGGTACGGACCGTGGTCGGCGGCCCTCGAGGCCGGGATCGCCCCCCACCATGCCGGGTTGGTACCGGCGTTCCGCCAGGCCGTCGAGCAGTGCTTCTCCGAGGGCCTGCTGAAGGTGGTGTTCGCCACCGAGACGCTGGCCCTCGGGATCAACATGCCGGCCCGGACGGTGGTGGTCGAGCGGTTCGCCAAGTTCCGGGGCTCCGACACGTCGGCCCTCACGTCGGGGGAGTACCAGCAGCTGACCGGGCGGGCCGGGCGGCGGGGCATCGACACCGTGGGCCACGCCTTCGTCCTGTGGTCGGTGGCCACGCCCTTCCTCCAGGTGGCCCGCACGGCCCTGGCCCCTCCGCCGGACCTGGTGTCCTCGTTCCACCCGACCTACAACCTGGCCGTCAACCTGGTCCGCCGGTGGTCGAGGGAGGAGGCGCACGGGCTCCTGGCCGCCTCCTACGGCCAGTGGCAGGCTCCGGAGGGATCGGTGTCGCTGTCGGCCCAGCTCGACCGCCGGCTGGCCATCCTGGAACGGCGGGGCTTCATCGACGGGTGGAAGATGACCCCGGCCGGGGCCATGTTGGCCTCGATCTACCACGAGTCCGACCTGCTGGTGGCCGAGGCCCTCCGCACCGGGCTGTTCGACGGGCTGGACCCCGTCGCCCTGGCCGGGGTGGTCTCGGCCTTCACCTTCGAGGCCCGGCGAGCCGGCGACGACGAGCAGCCGCCCCGGCAGGCCCTGGTCACCGAGCGCCTGGCCGGCCTGGACGCCCTGGCCGGTGCGGTGCGGACCGACGAGCGCCGGGTGGGCCTGCGTCGCACCCGGCGGCCCGATCCGGGTCTGGCCCGGGCCGTGATCAGCTGGGCCGGCGGGGCGACCCTGGACACGGTGCTCCGGCAGACGGACGTGGCCCCGGGGGACTTCGTGCGCAACGTCCGCCAGCTGATCGACCTGATACGCCAGCTGGCCCCGGCCGCCCCCGACCCCGACACCGCCCGGGCGGCCGAGCTGGCCGTGGCACTGCTCAGACGGGGCGTGGTGGGGGCCGACGACCCGGCGTCGGTGGGGTCCGCGCCTGACCCGCCACTGCCGTCGTAGTGTGATCCGGGCATGTTCCCCTATGCCGAGGAGACGTTCACCGCTGAGGAGGAGGACATCCTCCGCCGCTACGTCACCAACCTGGATCAGCCTGTCTTCGCCCTGGTCAACCTGCCCGAAGTCGTCAAAGGGGCGCTGTTCGCTCGGTACTCCCGTTCCCACAAGAGCCTGCGCCGCCTGTTCCTCGACGAGTTCGTGGGCGAGCTCGACATCACCGGCGACGCCAGCGTCGACGCCACCGTCGGGCTGAGGCGGGCCGAGGAGCTCTACGAGAAGGTCTTCTTCGAGTACGGGGACGATTCGGTGGCCCAGCTGGGCGGGGTCCACCTGGCCTGCGAGCAGGCCTCCAACCTGTTGACCAAGGTGCTCGAGTGGGGCCGGCTGATGGCCTACCTCGAGCAGTCGACCCGGTACATCGCCTACAACCGCCGCCTGACCACCGGCCACTACCGCTACTACCGCGATCCGGCCATCCTCGACTCGGTCCTCGGTGCCCGGTACGTCGGGGACATGGACCGGATGTTCGACACCTACGGTGAGCTCCTCGACGAGGCCCAGACCTGGCTGTCGGCCCGGCACCCCCGCCAGGCCGGCGACTCGGACTTCGTCCACCGCCAGGCGGTGAAGGCCAAGGCGTTGGACGCCCTGCGCGGCCTGCTGCCGGCGGCGTCCCTGTCCAATGTGGGGATCTACGGTTCGGGCCAGTCCTACGAGATGCTGCTGCTGCGCATGCGGTCCCACCCGCTGCCCGAGGCCCGGCTGTACGCCGACATGATGCTGGAGGAGCTGCGCAAGGTCATCCCCTCGTTCCTCCAGCGGGTCGACCGCCCGGAACGGGGCGGTGCGTGGTCGGAGTACCTGGAGCGGACCCAGCGCCAGACGGGGGAATTGGTGGAAGAGCTGTTCCCCGATCTGCTGGCCCCGCCCGGGGCGGTGGCCGCCCATCCCTCCTCCGGCCCGTCGGGGGAGCCGACGGTCACCCTGGTCGACTTCGACCCCGACGGTGAGGACAAGGTTCTGGCCGCCATCTGCGCGCCGCTGACCGACCGCCCCGAGGAGCAGGTGCTGGCCCGGGTGCGGTTGCTGGGCGCCGAGGAGAAGCGGTCGCTGTTCGCCGCCTACGTCGGCCAGCGGGAGAACCGGCGCCACCGGCCCGGCCGGGCCTTCGAGCGGACCGGCTACCGGTTCGACGTGGTCACCGACTACGGCGCCTTCCGCGACCTGCAACGGCACCGCATGCTCACCATCGTCTGGCAGCCCCTCGGCACCAGGCTGGGCTACGACGTGCCCGAGGTGGTCGAGGAAGCCGGGCTGGCCGGCCGCTACGTGACGTCGATGGAACGGTCCCGCGAGCTGGCCGAGACCATCGCCCCGCTGTTCCCGGTCGAGTCCACCTACGCGGTGGCCCTGGCCTACCGCATCCGTTACTCGATGCAGATGAACGCCCGGGAGGCCATGCACCTCCTCGAGTTGCGTTCGGGACCGCAGGGCCATCCGGGCTACCGGTGGGTGGCCCAGGAGATGCACCGCCTCATCGCCGAACAGGCCGGGCACCACCTGGTGGCCGAAGCCATGTCCCACGTCCACTACGGCTCGGAGGACCTCGAGCGGCTGGAGTCCGAGCGCCGGGCCGAGGATCGGAGAAATTCGTTGTCAGGGGCCGGAAATCCCCTAATACCCTGACCTGGGAGGTTGCGGAAACTCCCTGGTGGGATGGGCGGTAGATCATTTGACGAGCCACGGTGTGCCTGGCCTATCGTTCGCCCAGTCCCACTCGCCCCGACAGCGCTCGGAGTGACCTCGGTCCTTCGGTGCGGCTCGAGGGGGGGATGCTGTGAGAGGCGGAGGGAGACCCAGGGGATCGAGTAGAAAACATCTCCCCGAGACCGTCGGTGCGAACCGCAGGTAACGGGGGGGTGGTGCCAAAGACCCCTGGGTCCGACCGCCTGGCGGCCGGGAGGCCCGAGACATCCGACCGGCACCGGGGCAACGAACAGATGGCGCCGGCCCCGGCGACGGGAACAACCATCCCCCGAGGGCGGTTGGCACACACACAGACCAGGGAAGCGAACCGGGCCCCACGACCTGAGCCCACCGTGACAGGACAGGTGGCGTGACGCGAACGACTGGTGCTCCGGAGCGTCTATGCTCCCGCCCAACTCACCACTGAAAGACCGAGATGGCACAAGAACTGGACGAAGTCGAAGGACCTGAGGAGCTGATCGAGGGCGATCTCGACGCGCTGGCGGACGACGACGACGACGATCTGATCGGCGAGGACGCCCTGGCCCTGCCGGACGACGACGACGCTGACGTCGTGGTCGACGAAGAGGAGGAAGAAGAAGTCCTCGTCCCCGATGTGGCGGCCAAGGTCACCACCAAACCGGCCGCCGCCGGCGAGGAGTCGGACGACGACGAAGAAGAGGAACCCGACGACGAGGATGTCGAGGCCAGTCTCGACACCATCCTGAAGGAGCGTCTGGTCGTCGAAGAGGTCGAGGACGACGAGGAGACTCCCGAACCCGAAGATCGATCGGGTGACGGCGTCGAACGGGTACTGCCCAAGCAGCCGGGCGAGTTCGTGTGCCGGTCCTGTTTTCTGGTCAAGCATCCGAACCAGTTGGCCGACCGGAAGAAGATGCTCTGCCGCGACTGTGTCTGACAGGGAGCCGACTATGGGTCAACAGCACGACCAGGGGAACGAGGATCCGCCGCTCAACGAACGGTTGCTGGATCTCTTCGTCTTCGTGCCGGCGGGCATCGCCGTCTCGGTGGTGGAGGAGATCCCCCGGTTGGCCGAGCGGGGCCGGCAGCACTTCGGTGTGCGGGTGTCGTCGGCCCGGTCGATAGGACAGTTCGCGGTGAGGGCCGGTCAGGCCGAGCTCCGTCGTCGTTCCGGCTCACTGCTGCACCGCGTGGGCAATCAGCCGGCTCCGTCTCCCGCCGGACCGGTACGGGGTAACGGGCCGGGAGCCAACGGTGCCCGGGGGTCGGGGATCCGTCCGGTCCGGGCTGTGCCCCCGACGACCAATGGGCACGTGCCGGCGGTGTCCACCCTGTCCATCCCCGGGTTCGACACGCTGTCGGCCTCCCAGGTGGTGCAGCGTCTGGACGGACTCGACCGGGCCGAGCTGGTGTCGGTCCGGGCCTATGAGGCGTCGACCCGGGGACGGCGCACCATCCTGAGCCGGGTCGACCAGCTGCTCGACGAGCGCTCCTAGCCCTCGGGCTCCGGGACGGGCCGAGCGGGGAGGCGGGCACCCATGGAGGCGGTACGTGAGGCGGTCCCCGCTGACGGGCCCCGGGTCGGCGAGCTGGTGGCCGAGCTGGTGGCGGCCATCGCCCCCCAGCGGGGTGGATCCCTCCTGGTCGATCCGGAACGGGCGTGGAGCGGTGGCGCCCTGGCCGGGGCGGTCGGCCGGTTGGTCGACGACGACCGGTATCTGGTGGCGGTGGGAACCCTCGACGGGGTGGTGACCGGGGTGGCTGTCTGCCACCACGACGACCGGGGCGGCCACGGTCGGCTGGGGACCCTGGATGCCTGCTACGTGGATCCCGGGGCCCGGGGCCAGGGCCTGGGCCGGCTGTTGTTGGATGCCGTCACGGCCTGGTGCGCGGCCCACGGTTGCCAGGGGATCGACGGGGTGGCCCTGCCCGGCGACCGGGCCGGCAAGAACTTCTACGAGGGAGCAGGGTTCAAGGCCCGGTTGCTCACCATGCACCGCCGACTGGAATGAGGGCGAAGGACCCGAGCGGGTCCGGCGGTCAGGAGGGCCGGCGACCGGGCGAGCTGCGGGCCGGCACCGGGCGGCGGGGACCGGGTGGTGGGGGAATGGGGATGCCCATCAGCCGGGCCAGTTGGGGCACGTAGCCGCTGGCCTTGCGGGCCGCGGCCAGCAGGTTCTCGTCGGCGTCGGTGGGGAGACCGGCCGGCTTCACCGTCCGGCGCACCGGGGACTCGACCACCGCGTCGAGCAGAGCCAGCCACTGGTCGGGCGGGGTGTCGGCCGACATGGCCTGGCCCGCCCCCTCGGCCAGTCGGACGGCCAGCTCGGCCGAGAGCCTGGCCGCCGGTTCCGGGGGCTTGATCGAGGTGCGGACGGCGTCCACCACCCGTCCTTCGGCCAGGGCGGTGTTGATCCGTTCGACCCAGCGCTCCCGCAGGGCGGTGACCCGCTGGTCGAGCGACGTCCGCAGGGCGGATGCCATCTCCGACCCCTCGTCGTCGAGGGTCACGGTGGAGGCCGAGGCCACGATGGAGCGGAGCTCCCGCAGGGGCACGTCCTTGCCGGCGGCCCGGGCCACCGAGGCCCGGTCCTTCCACGTGGCCAGGTTGAGAGCCGGGAGCAGTTGCTCGGCCATGGCCAGCAGCGGGCCGGGAGTCACCTCGGGACGCTGTTCGGCCCGGGCCCGTGTGTTCTGTTCTTCGATGGCCTGGCGCACCGACGGGATCCCGCCGCGCAGCAACTGCTCGGCCACCGGCAGCTGCTCGGCCTTCAGCTCGGCCAGGGCGGCGTTCCGGTAGGTGGACGAGGTGGCCAGCCGGCGCGGGTTCTCCCGCCCACCGGGCCGGGCCGCCCCGGCGCGCTTACGGGTCGAATCGCCTCGACTCGAATCGCCTCGGGCGGGAGCGCCTCGGGCCGGAGAGGCACCGTCGCCGCGTCCCCCGGCCCGGCTGTCCGAGCGTGGCCGCCGCTCGCCCGGCCGCCGGCCGTCGTCGCCGGCCCCGTCGGAGCGGTCGTCTCGGCGACGCTTGGACTTGCCGGCGAACACCACGTTCACGTCCGGGCCCCGCTGGGGCTTCCCCAGCAGTTCGATCCGCTCGGCCGAGCGGACATCGGCCCGGGCCTTGGTCTTGGGGGGAAGCAGGGCGGTGACCGTGGTCCCGTCCAAGGTGGTCTCCACTTCGGCCCGGAGCACCGTCCCCACCCCGGATCCTTCGGGGACGAGGGAGGCGTCGACCGATCCGCGCGGGCTGGCGGGCGCCGGCGGCGCGCCAGGTCCAGGTGGAGTCCCCGGTCTTGCTGGTCAGTTCGACCTCGATGCGATGGGCCATACCGGGCGACAGGCTACTGCCGTGGCCGACCGGCGCGGGAAAAACCGGTTCCGGCCTGCCGGTCGGACGACTTTCGGGCCCTCCCGCTTCCGATCACCGCGCCACCGTTTACGATCTGGGCAATGACCTGGAGAGCCCGAGACGTCACCGGAGAACGCCCGACCACCGGGGGAGTGGGGGAGGGGACCAGGTGAGCCCGACCCGGCCCGGACAGGGGAACGGAGGGGCGTGGGTCGACGGCCTCACCGCCCCGAGGCCCGAACCGGTCCGAGACGGGGTGCCTCCCGATCGGAAGGCACTCGAGCGGATCCTCGGGGCCGCCACCACCGTGCCCGATCACGGCGGGCTGCGGCCGTGGCGGTTCACCGTGGTCACCGGCGGGGGCCGGGACCGCTTCGGTGACGCCCTGGTGGCCGGCCTGCACGACATGCGAGGCCCTGACGTCCCCGAGGCGGCGGTGGCCAAGATGCGGGGCAAGGCTTTCGCCGCCCCCTGCGCGGTGGTACTGGTGGCCTCGCCCGATCCCGGATCCAACGTGCCGGTGTGGGAGCAGGTGGCCTCGGCCTCGTGCACCGGCTACGCCATGGTGCTGGCCGCCACCGGGCTGGGCTACGGAGCGGTGTGGAAGAGTGCGGCGGTGCTGGAGACCGAGCCGGTCCGCCGGCTGTTCACCCTCACCGAACACGAGCAGCTGCTCGGATGGGTCAATGTCGGGACGGCGGGCCAGACCAGCACTCGCAAGATCGGATCGGAGCCCACGGAGCTCGCCGGCCTGGTCACCGTGATCGGCGACGACGACCACCGTGCCTCGGCCACCGCGGCGGCCCCGGACCCCGTCGGCTGACCGCCCGTCACCCCCAGTGGGCCATGGGCGGGCCGAGGCCGGCATCGCGGGCGCAGTTGCCGCACAGGTCCATACGCCGGGCCCCCGGTCGATCGGACGCCGCCACCCGTCGCCACCCGTAGTTGCGGGCCTGCTGGAGACAGGCCGACTCGGACCAGCTCGGTGCCGTCCTGGCCCCGCATTTTCCACAGGTACGGAAGAACAGCTCGTCCTCGTACAGGTCGTCGAAGTCCAGTTCGTCAGGGTCGTCGTAGTCCATGGAGTCTCTCCCAGGCGAGGATACCGCCGGCCGCCCCCACCCGCGATCAGGTGGGGCGGCACCGGTCACTTGGCCTAGCGTGAGAGGGTGCCCGATGGTGGGCGGAGACCGGACAGTCGGGAGAGGCTTCATGAGCGAGATGAACGATTGGAACACCAAGATCATCGAGGAGTTCCGCAGCCACGGGGGCAAGGTGGGCGGGCAGTTCGAGGGCGCCCCCATACTCATCCTCACCACCACCGGGGCCAAGACCAACCAGAAGAGGGTGAACCCGATGATGTACCTGGCCGAGGGGGACAGGTTGTACGTGTTCGCCTCCAAAGCGGGAGCACCCACCAATCCTGACTGGTACCACAACCTGATCGCCCACCCTCAGGTCACCGTCGAGTTGGGTTCGGACACCTTCGAGGCCACCGCCACCGCGGTGACCGGACCGGAACGGGACCGCATCTACACCGAGCAGGCCAGCCGCTATCCCGGGTTCGCCGAGTACCAGGCCAACACCGACCGGATCATCCCGGTGGTGGCCCTCGATCGGTAGCCGCCGGCCGGCCTGATCTACCGGGCCGGAGTGCCGCGGGCCTCCATCCGAGGCCGGCTCGGTCTGCGGTTAGACCGTGACCATACTGATGACCCGGGAACTCGGGAACGCAGCCACCACGGTGTTGGACGTGGCTGCCGTGCCACTGTTGAAGACGAGCCAATCGCCATTGGTGTGGACGCCTACCGCGTCGACCCACACCTCACTCAGTCCCGATTCCCCGTTGGCCGCCGAATCAAGCGTCACTTTGTATTTCGTCATGCATTCAGTTCTACATGAGCAACCGCGATCGGGCACCGTCGCCCAACCCGGTGGGACCGGTGGGTCGGGAATCGTCTAATATCGTCACCGTGACGAAATCACCCGATACACCGAGGTGCGGCTGGTGCCACCGTTTGGTGCCCCAACCGGGGGGAGCGGGAAGACCCCGGAAGTTCTGCAGCCGATCCCATCGTCAACGGGCCTACGAGGCCCGACGGAGAGCCGACGCCTTGATGATCCCCCCCGGACAGACCGTGGTGTCCGAGGACGATCTCCGTACACTGCACGACCGGCTGTACCGACTCGAGGCGGCGGTGCAAGACGTCGATGCAGATCTGGTGGGACGGACGGGTGTCCAGGCCTACCGGGAGGCACTGGACCACCTCATGGAGGCCTCCCGGGACCTGGTCGGCCTGGTCGTCGAACCGGTGCGCCCCTGAAGCCGTCTTTCTGGTATCAACCGCCGATAATGTATATTATGTCAAGTCGAAAGGCACGTTGTCCCAGGTTGGGGCACTGCTTCCGGGTGTCTGCAAGGCGGGACGTGTCAGCCGTAATAGTGAGGGGCAGGCAAAAAGACAGGACGTAGGCAGGGTTGCCAGCCCACAAAGGCAGTGGGTCGCGGTACCCGATTCGTCACTCGGCGAGTCGTGGAAGATCTCGCCGGAGAACCTGTCGATGCCTGCCCCTGATTCTCGTTGTGAACCGAAGGATGCGCTTGAGCGGTTCTATCGAGATCTGCTGTGTGAACTAGGCGAGTTTTGCGCTGCGGCCGTCTGTCACCGGCGATCGCGGCTGCCGTCGTCGTGAAACGTAGTGGCGACGGCCCACGGGATCGAGGTAGCCGACCGTCTGCCGCTCCCCTGGTACACAAGTGCTGAGGGGGAAGACCGGGCCGAGAATGCGTGGCCGGTGACGCCGCTCGAGGAACTCCGTGCTTTGGTGCATGCCCGAAGCGTGTTGGACGCTGAGACGATGCCCGTTGACGGTTCGCACCTCGGGTCTGGCCGCCAACGGCCTACACGGTGGCTTCAGTACCCGGCCCGGAAACGAGCCATCGTAGGTGGGCCAGCAGACCACTTGGCGATGGATGGCAGGAGCATTGAATCCATGGAAGACCGTGAATGCCCATTGCCGACCTATTCAACCGAGGGGAAGGCGGGCCGCCGACGACTTCTCACCCGTCTCAAGTACTCGACAATCACCACCGCCCCTACCGCGGCCAGTAGGGCGATCGACGGTTCGGCCAAAGCCCGATAGCGCGTGCTGCCGAAGGTCAATGCGGCGGTGATCCCCGTGGCGGCGATCGGTCCGAGCACGATCAACAGATCGCGTCGCGCCCTACGGTAGAGAGCGATGCCGCCGTAGGCGGCTAAGGGGAGGAGCACCCAGTTCACGTACTGTCCGGCGAGCTGGACGCTCCGAACCCCGTTACCGTCCGACATGAGGTCGTACGAAAGCTCAGAGCCGGTGTCGTATACCCCCCATAGACGACCCTCGCGGGCCAGCATCACGCCAGGCAGGTCACTCAGGTGCCGCCGAGCATAGGAAGTCCCGATTTGGCCCAGCGCGTTGTTCAACGTGAGTTCGGTCCAATGCTTCAGATGGTGAGGTGGTTGTCCATAGCGGGACATGACGGCGGCATCCCCGAACTGCGTAGCCTGGTCGAAGCTCCCGTAAAGTGGACTCCCAGGCGAGAATGTGGCTGGGGTGTAGGCGCCTACCAGGGTGGTCCCGCTATCGGTCGAAATAGTAAGTCCGCCCATCTGGATCTCGTTGCGAACGAGCCAGGGACCGACGATCAGCATGACGCCGACCAGCAGGACCAATCCGAACCTGACGCGTGCTCCCCACAGACGAGAAGCGAACAAGACCAACGGCACACCAATCAGCACGACCAGGGTCAGTGCTTCGCCACGAGTCAGAGTGGCCAGACCGATCATCAACCCGACAACTGCGAATCTCCCGTAGCTAGGTCGGTCGAGGCAGCGGAGGGAAGCCAGCAGCACGATGGGAATCAAGACCAGGTAGATACACTCACTGAGAACCTTGCCGCTGGGCTGAATCCATAACGGCCCGAGTGCGGCAATGCCGGCGGCGACGAGACCGGTGGTCGGGCCGAGGACCCTCCGGCCCAGGAACCCCATAACGACAATCCCCCCTGAAGTCACGAAGGCCAAGGCGACCCGGTGGGCGTCAGCTGACTTGATTCCCACGATGTCGAGCAAGGCGAGCACTATCGAAAACAGCGGTGGATGGAGGGCGGTGGGTGTAGTCGTACCGTGTCCGACGAAGACGTAGCCGTGGCCCTTGGACAGCTGGACCGCAGTCTGCTGATAGAAGAGTGGATCACCAAGAAGGGGTTTCCCGTCCTGCCACACAACGGCGTAGATGATCCTTAGCGCGATGCCGACGATAGTCAGTGCCAGGAGTCCTGGTCCGAACCATCGGGCACTTCTAACTGGACGCGTTGCGGCTTGCTGCATCTCCTGCCCTGAGTCAGGAGGGTCATCGGCCAGCGGAGCTTCCGGGGCCGGCGTTGGACTCACGGATGAAGTCGTCACGGAGCTCGAGGCCTCGGGCGAACTTGCCCTGCTTCCAGTGACGCCAACGAGCGGTCAGGTGAAGTGCCGTTGGCACGGTGTTCGGTCCTGAACTGCTCAACGTCGGACATCAGCGTGTCGAGTTCACAGCCCAGCTCTTGAAGACGTTCATCCAGGGGCGTACCCGTGCCGCCGTCGGGGTCCTCCCAATCCGAGGCGCCCACTAGTACTACGTATCCAAAGCAGGCCGCCAACATATGGATACGCTCACTCAACCCACAGTCGGGACAGGGATCGGTAGCCATCCAATCCCGGAACGACCGCAGGGTGCCCTGGATGGCCTTGGCGCTTTCGAAGCTCCGCCTGGCTGGTTCCTGTTCTCGACTGCCGAGACGCGTTTCTTCCGACAGGGATACGAAGAACGGTTTAGAACGTTCCAGCCACGCCTGGATTGCCGATCCATCAGCCACTGTGTTCCCCTCCACTACCGCCGAAAACCCCCGGCACGAGCATAACCGGCGGGGAGTCAGAAGCGTCGGGCCGGGAAGACACTGATTGCCTCTTCGTCAGGCCCAATGAACCGACGACCTTGTGCCACCGTCTCGCCACTTTAGGTAAGGCAATTCGCGTCACCTGCCTTCCTGGCTCAGACGTTGAAGACGCTTCCATCAATTACAAATGCTGTGGCGACCATCATGATCTTTCGCATCGGCATCCCCTATTTCCCCGCTCAATGTCTGCGCGGCCGAGCCGCAGGTGACGGTAGCGAGAAGATGTTAGGGATCTGTTACGAGGTTCTTGTCGGGTGGAGAGTGAAGCTTCGGCCACCGTGACGGGCTCCATGGTGTTCAGATCGACGACATCCCGCAGGAACAGCTGGCCGGTCGGCGACTCGGAGTGCATCGGGCTGTACGACTCCACCCTCGGCAGGTTCACCTTCAGCTGCTGGTCCACGTGAGGTCTCGCTTCCGCCGGGTGCCGCACCGATCTTGAACAACCACCGTCCGGCCTGCTCTGGTCGGCGAGACGCTCGGGCTGGAGGATGTCGTCGTGCTCCGACGACGTGGCGAAGGGGAACCGCGCTTGCCGGTCATGGCTCACCGGGCCCGACCCTCGGGGCAACGCTGGCCAAGCGGTCCGTCCGGTCCCGGGCCTCCCCCTGAGGGACGCTCCGGTCCACCAGACTGGCACCTGGACCTCGCCGGTCGCCCCGGGCCGCCACGCCTCCGCTCGACCGACGTCGCCGCCCCACCCTGCCCGGTCGGGCCCGACTCCAGTCCGATCATCGGCGGCGTGGCTCTAAGGTGATGCCCCGGCCCGTACTCGAGCAGCCATGAGGGGGATTCATGAGGGCGATTTCAGTGGGCAGACGAGCTGTCTCAACTCTTTGTGTGGTGGTGGCCCTGTTGGTCACCATGGTGACAACGAGCGTGGCCGTCCTGCCCGGTACCGTTCAGGCGGCGGCGAAACCCTGGCCCTACGAGCTCACCCTGGGGGACTCCTACTCCATCGGCTATCAGCCCGGCCTCGGCGGCACCCCCGGATATTCGGCCTATCTGGCCCGTCGGCTGAGGATGCAGGTCGAGAATTTCGGTTGTGGAGGGGCAACCACCTCCTCGCTGCTCCATTCGGTGGGCTGTGGCGGCCCGGCCAGCCAGGACGCGGTGGCCTACCCCACCACGACCCAGGAGCAGGCGGTTGTCGACTTCATCGCCGACAACCCCGGGAGGGTGGGGCTGATCACGGTGTCCATCGGCGGAAATGACTTCGACGGTTGCTCGACGGCTCCTTGCGTGCAGGCGGCCATGCCGGTCATGGGCGCCAACATCGAGACGCTGCTGCAATCGCTCACCGCCGCCTTGTCCCAGGCCGGCGACAACGCTCCCATCATCGGTCTGACCTACCCCGATGTCGATCTCGGGCTGTACGTGTATCCCGCCCAACCGCCCACCGCGGCCAGCGTGACCCAGGCCCAGACCTCCATCGTGGCCTTCGACGATCTGGTCAATCCCACGCTGAGCCAGGCCTACGCATCGGTGCCCGGTGCCAGTTTCGTCAACGTGACCTCAGCGCCCTACCGCAAGGCGACCCTGGGCGACGACACCCCCCTCACCATCACCCAGAAGTCGCCCCCGTTCGGTCGTGTGCCGGTGGCCGTTGCCGAAGTGTGCCAGTTGACGTACTTCTGCTCCCAGGGGAACATCCACGCCACCACCAAGGGCTACAGCTTCATCGGCGCCCTGCTGGTGGCCAAATACCGCTCGCTGTGAGGCGCCGGCGGCTCCGAGTCGGTTCCGTTCCGGCCGCCAGGTGTTGGCGCCCGCTCGAATATTCGGGTCGGCCGGCGGGGCCTCCTCCCCGGTCCGGGCGCCCTCACGGCGCGCTGGTCTGAGGGTCTGTCGGCTATGGCTGGGCCGGACCGCCCTTCGCCCGACCCGTTCGACCGGCCGCCACCTGTGGTTGATCCCCTTACGTCAGGGACGACGGAACCGAACGCCGGAGGATCACCCGTAGCTCACGGTACCGGTACCGGACACCGAGCCATAGGTGGCCAAGGGCTTGGCGTTGTTCGACTCGTTGCAGGATCCGTTCTTGTTCTTCGGACCCAGTTCGGCGAAGGACACGGTGACGGTGATGGTGCCGGTGATCCCCGAGTAGGCCTTGGTCCCCTTGACCAGGGTCACCGGGTCGGTCACCACGAACGTCGCCGAACAGGTGGTGTTGTTCTCCGTCGTGGGAGGAGCGTTGTTGTTGTTCAGCGCGGCATTGAGCGTCTTGGAGTTGACCAAGAAGCTGCCGTGCTGGAGAACGAACAGCTTGTATCCGCTGGTCTTCTTGGTGATGCTGCCACTCGATGTCGCCGAGTAGGCCATTCCGTGATCACCGATGACCCCGGTGAACAGCACACTGAACGGGCCGCTTCCGTTCCCGAGATTGGCCCAGATCTGGGTCTGACCGCTCACCGGAGTGGCGGCAACCGCTGAGCCACCGAGGAACACTCCCCCAGCCAGGGCCACTCCTGACACTGCCACCTTCATGAATCGGTTCACTTCCCGCCTCCTGTTTGTTTGGTTGCATTGCGCCGTGCGGCGGTAAAGGTACCGGGCGCCTGCGCCTCCGGCAAAATTCGACTTTCGGGTAACGGCCGAGGATCGGTGGACGGTGGTAGACAGAGCCGATGCGCTACATCCGCCTCTTCAGCGACGAAGAGGGCCGTTCGCGTTTCGAAGATGGCGAGACCTTGTTCGACGTTGCCGAGTTCGCGCCACCCGGGCCGCCCCTCGAGGTGTCGGAGGCCGTGTCGGTGCGTCAGCTGCTGTTCATCCGATTCCCCGCCGGTTGGACCGACCCGGCCCATCCGGCGCCGGCCCGACAGTGGATGCTCGTCTTGTCCGGTCGCGGGGAGACCACGGCCACCGGCGAGACCAGATCTTGGGGGCCGGGCGACGTGTTCTTCCTGGAGGACACGTCGGGCCCGGGCCATGGAACGACCATCGTCGAGGACACCGTCTTCGCCGTCGTCCGCCCCTGAGACGTCCCGCACCCGGCGGTCGGCGCTCCCCCGCCGCGACACCATCGGTCAGAATGCACCCGGGCCCGGTCGGCGGTCACCAGGGCGGCAGGCCGAGGTCCCCCGTCCGAAACGGGTATGGCGTAATCGTCAGCGTGTTGGTCAGGCGACTGAAGGAGGGCCGCACCTTCCAGGACTTCGTGGGCCGAGTGGGAGGCCGACGAGGGGTTCGGTGTCCCCACCAGAGTGTTCAACGCTCAGAGCCTGGATGATCCCCGGGAGGTGATCTCCATCGGGTTCACGCCGTGTCGGTCGATGAGCTGGCGGCCGGGATCGCCCGATCGGCGTCCTCCGAAGCTGTCCGTCACCAGCGGATCGACACCGTCGTCGAGTCGACGACGGTGCGGTGCATGTACGAGGTGCGGACCGAACACGATTTCACCCGGCTCCCCGTCGAGGTGGCTCTCGGATCGACCGACAGCCTCCTCGGACCACTGCGATGATCCGACGACTCCGATGACCCGGCGCCCGCCGGCGACGACCGGCACCACCGGCCCGCCGCCCAGCGACCTCCGCCCGCCACTGGCTACCATCTGATCCGTGGTCGCCGTCGTGCTCCGTGGTCCCGCCAATACCGCCCCCGAGGCCATCGTGGGCCCTTTCGTCTCGCTGGCCGCCGCCGAGGAATGGGCCCTGGCCCATCCGAGGGAGGGTGGCTACTGCGTGGCCGAACGGGTGACCGACCCGGGCGGCATGGCCCCACCGGGGCGGTGACCGGACCCCGGGAACCGGTTCGGTGGTCGGGCGGGGTCGCCGGCCCCAGGGGCCACCTCGCCCTGTTGGCGGGGGTCCGCAAAGGGGCGGATTGGTGGCCGGGTAGCCTTTTTCCGTGGCAGATCTTCTGGAGCGCCTCATCGAATGGCCGGGACTCTATGCCGGGAGCGGTGACGGGGTCGGGAGCGGAGCCTTCATCGGCCGGTTCCGGGTCACCGTCCTCCCCTCGGGAGCTGCGGTGGCGATCGACTACGAGGCCTACGGCCACGAGGAGATCCTCCAACATGCCGAGCACACCGTGGTGGCCCGCGACCCGGAGGGCCGGCTGACCATGTTCGGCGTCCACAGCGAGGCGTCGGTGCCGGTGACCCTCACCGAGCAGACCGGCGGCTTCTTCATGGACTTGGAGCCGGCCGGCCCCTACCTGTTGGCCATCCAGATGGCCTTCGACGGCGACGAGCTCACGTACTCGTGGTGGTGGGCCTCCCGGGGCGAAGAGCTGGTGGAACGGTCGAGGGTGGTCATGCACAGAATGGAACCCCCCGGGCTCTGAGCCGGCGACCGGCCGGAAGGGCGGTCCTCCGACGGGGGGCCCGGCCGGGGCCCGGCGGTGGGCCGCCACCGCCGCCTCCGAGGTGGCTACGGCCTAGTATGGACCCGGAGCGTTGCCGGTGCCCAGGGCGGCGCGCCAACGACGCCGAGGAGGTTGTTGTGTCCGAGATCGTGCAGCTCCCAGCCAACATGGAGTTCGAATCGCCCGAGCAGGAGCGGACCTACCGGAAGCAGCGCCTGGCCGCGGCGTTCCGGCTGTTCTCCAAGTTCGGCTTCGACGAGGGTGTGGCCGGTCACATCACCGCCCGTGACCCCGAGCGCCTCGACCACTTCTGGGTCAATCCCTTCGCCGTCCACTTCGGCCACATCCGGGTGTCCGACCTGATCCTGGTCAATCACCAGGGCGAGGTGGTCGAGGGGGACAAGCCGGTCAACACCGCCGCCTTCGTCATCCACTCCCAGATCCACGCCGCCCGGCCCGACGTGGTGGCCGCCGCCCACGCCCACTCGATCTACGGGAAGTCGTGGTCGGCCCTCGGTCGCCCGCTCGACCCGATCACCCAGGACGTCTGTGCCTTCTACGAGGACCACGCGGTGTTCGACGACTACACCGGCGTGGTCCTCGACCTCGAGGAGGGCAAGCGCATCGCCCACGCCCTCGGCGACAACAAGGCGGCCATCCTCCGCAATCACGGGCTGCTCACCGTGGGCCACTCGGTCGACGAGGCGGCGTGGTGGTTCATCACCATGGAGCGCTCGTGCCAGGCCCAGCTGCTGGCGTCGTCGGCCGGGACCCCGGTCCTCATCGACCCGGAGATGGCCCGGCGCACCCACGGCCAGGTCGGCTCCCACCTGGCCGGATGGTTCAGCTTCCAGCCCCTGTTCGACCGCATCGTGCGGGAGCAGCCCGACCTCCTCGACTGACGAACGCCCGGCCGCCGCCGCCCGATCAGCCCGGCGCCCCGCTCCCGCCCGGTTGCCGTTCCGGGGTGATGATCACCACGGGGATCTCCCGGCGGGTGTGGCGCTGGTAGACGTCATAGCGGCCGGTGACGCCGGGGTGGAAGAAACGGGCCATGCCCCGGTTGGTCCGGTTGACCAGCGGCCAGAGCTGGGCCCGCTCCTCCGGGCCGGCCACCCGGGCGGTGGCCGGTGACACCCGGCGACCCACCCGCACGGTCACCCGCGGATCGGCCTGCAGGTTGAGCAGCCAGGCCGGGGGGCGGTCGCTCCCCCCGTTGGAGGCCACCACGATCAGGTCGCCCCGGTCGCGGCAGTAGGTCAGGCCGTGGGTGCGGGCCAGACCCGACCTCCGGCCGGTGGTGGTCAGCAACAGGGCCGGCACCCGGTTGCTGTGCTTGCCGAACCGCCCGTCGGTCCTCTCGTAGATGTACTTGTGGAAGCGGAGGTAGGGATCGACGAAGCGGGTGGTGAAGATCCCGTCCACCTCGAGCCCCGCTCAGCGTCCGGGCGTCGTAGGTGGGGATGAGGGTGCGGGCCGCCCGGGCCTCGTCCACCCTGCGCACCGGGGTGTGGTGGGGGAACCCGGCCATCCATCCCGGCCCGGTCGGTGGCGGCCTCGTAGGCGATCCGCTCCAGCGACTCGGCCAGGGCCTCGAGGGTCTGGGGGCTCTCGGTCTCGGTGGGCTCGATCATCAGGGCCTCGTCCACGATCAGTGGGAAGTAGACGGTGGGTGAGTGGAAGCCCTCCTCGAGCAGCCGCTTGGCCACGTCGAGGGCCCGCACCCCGTGGGCCTGCTTGATGGTGCGCACCGACAGGACCACCTCGTGCATGCAGGGACGGTCGAAGGGCACGTCGTAGGTGCCGGTCAGGCGCTGACGGATCCAGTTGGCGTTGAGCACGGCCGTCTCGGCGATCCGGCGCAGGCCGTCTCCCCCGTTGGCCAGGATGTAGGCCAGCGCCCGGGCCAGCACCAGGGAGTTCCCGTGCCAGGTGTGCACCCGGCCGATCGACCGGGGCGGCGTGACCCACTCGTAGACCGGGGAGCTGGTCGTCGGACGCCGAGCCGAACGGGCCGGGGTCCGGGGAGGAACGGCACCAGTCGCTCGGACACGGCCACCGGGCCGGCCCCGGGGCCGCCCCCGCCGTGGGGGGTGGCGAACGTCTTGTGCAGGTTCATGTGGACGATGTCGAAGCCCATGTCCCCCGGGCGGACCACGCCCAGGATGGCGTTGAGGTTGGCGCCGTCGTAGTAGAGCAGGCCCCCGACGCTCGTGCACGGCGGCGGCGATGGCGGCGATGTCCTCCTCGAACAGGCCGAGGGTGTTGGGGTTGGTCAGCATGATGCCGGCCACGTCCTCGTCGAGCACGTCGGCCAGCGCCGCCATGTCGACGCAGCCCCGTTCGTCGCTGGGCACGGTGACCACCTCGTAGCCGCCCAGGGTCACCGACGCCGGGTTGGTCCCGTGGGCCGAGTCGGGGATGATCACCTTGTGGCGGACCGACCCCTGGGCCTCGTGCCAGGCCCGCATGAGCAGCAGGCCGGTCAGCTCGCCGGCCGCCCCCGCCGCCGGCTGCAGGGTGGCCGCGGCCATGCCGGTGATCTCGCACAGGACCTCTTCCAGCTCGACCAGCAGGGCCAGCCAACCCTGGGACAGCGACGCCGGCGCCGCCGGGTGGACCCCGGCCAGGCCGGGCAGCGCGGCCACCGTGTCGCACACTTGGGGTTGTACTTCATGGTGCACGAGCCCAGCGGGTAGGCCCCGAGGTCCACCGAGAACTGGCGGTGGGACAGCCGGGTGAAGTGGGCCGACCAGGTCGCGCTCGGAGACCTCGGCCACCGGGACGGGCTCGGCGGCGGCGGTGGCTCGGCGGACCAGCTCGTCGACGGGCACCTCGGGGACCCCGGTGGTCCGGAACGACCAGGCCCGGCGGCCCGGGATGGGACAGCTCGAAGAGGGTGGGCTCGGCCTCCCGGCCCAGCAGCGGGGCGCTGGTCGGCCTTGCCCCCGGGGGCGGCCGCCGTCCGACGGCGTCGGGTCGATCCATCAGGCCACCGCCTTGCCCAGTGCGCGTCACGTAGGCGTCGATCTCGTCGCGGGTCCGCCGCTCGGTCACCGCCACCAGCAGCCCGTGCTCGCCGCCCTCGAACTCGCCGCCGAGGGGGATGCCGGCCAGAAAGCCGGCGTCGGCCATGCGGTCGATGACCACGGCGGCCGGGACGGGCAGGCGCAGGGCGAACTCCCGCACCACCGGGGCGTCGGCGAACGGCTCGACCCGGTCGAGCGAGAGCAGGGCGTCGCGGGCGTACCGGGTGGCCTGGGCGCAGCGCCGGGCCAGCTCGACCAGTCCCGAAGTGCCCAGCCAGCCGAGCTGGATGGCGGCGGTGACGGCCATCAGGGTCTGGTTGGTGCACACGTTGGACGTGGCCTTCTCCCGCCGGATGTCCTGCTCGCGGGCCCGCAGGGTGGTGACGTAGGCCAGCCGTCCTCGACGTCGACCGTCTCCCCCACCAGACGGCCGGGCAGCCGGCGCACGTGGGCGGCGGCGCAGGCGAACAGCCCGAGGTAGGGGCCGCCGAACCCGAGGGTGGTGCCGAAGGCCTGGCCCTCCCCCACCATGACGTCGGCGCCCCACTCCCCCGCCGACCTGAGCAGGCCGGCCGCCACCGGGTCGACGCCCACCACCAGCAGGGCCCCGGTCCGGTCGCAGACGGCCCGGGCCGCGCCCAGGTCCTCGATGCACCCGAGGTAGTTGGGGTAGCCCACCAGGACCACCCGGGCGGCCCGTCGTCCCCGGCCCCGTCGTCGGGCCAGGCGGTCACCCCGTCGCGGAGCGGGATGGTGCGCAGCCGGTGGCCGGTCCCCGCCGCGTAGGTGGCCAGCATCTGGCGCCAGTGGGGATGGATGCCGGCCGACACCCAGACCGTCGGCCGGCCCGAGGCGGCCACACCCAGGTTGACGGCCTCGACGGCGGCGCTGCCGCCGTCGTAGAGCGAGGCGTTGGCCACGGGCAGGCCGGCCAGCCGGGCCACCATGGTCTGGTACTCGAAGACCGCCTGCAGCACTCCCTGGGCCACCTCGGGCTGGTAGGGGGTGTAGGAGGTGACGAACTCGGACCGCCCGGCCAGGGCCCGGGTGACCGAGGGGATCTCGTGGTCGTAGGCCCCTCCCCCGGCGAAGCACACCAGCCGGTCGGACCGGGCCCGGTTGCGGTCGGCGAATTCCTCCATGTGGGCGAGGACGTCGGGCTCGCCGACCCCGTCGGCCAGCTCCAGGCCCCGTTGCAGGCGCAGCGCCTCGGGGACCACGTCGAACAGCTGGTCGACCGAGTCCAGCCCGAGGAAGGCGAGCATGCTCGCCACCTCCTCGTCGGTATGCGGGATGTAGGTGCCCACGGGCCGCTCCTCGTATGCGTGTCGGGTGTCCTGAGGGTCTAGTCGATCGGCGGGAGATGGCCGTCGAGGCGGAGGCGCGGCCGGTCATGGCCGGGCCGCCCACTGGCCGGCCCGGACGAACGGGCGTGTCCACCACCGTGGCCGGAATGGCCCGCCCCCGCTGCTCGATGGTCACCGGTCGCCGGGCCGGTGCCCGGTCGACCGGCCGTCCACCAGGGCCAGGGCGATGCCGTGCCCGAGCATGGGCGAGAAGTTCCCGCTGGTCACCTCGCCGACCGGCCGGCCGCCTCCGACCAGGGACGACCCCTCGCGGGGCGGTTGCCGCCCCTCGGTGGCCAGGCCGACCAGGTGGCGGCGGACGCCGCGCTGGCGCTCCTCGACCAGGGCCTCGCGTCCCCGGAACTCCGGCTTGTCCCAACCGACCACCCAGCCGAGCCCGGCCTGGAGCGGGGTGATGCCCGGTCCGAGCTCGTGGCCGTGCAGGGGCAGGGCCGCCTCGAGGCGGAGGGTGTCGCGGGCACCGAGCCCGGCGGGACGCACCCCGGCGCCGAGCAGCGCCTCCCACAGGTCGGCGGCCGCGTCGGCGGGGACCGCGCACTCGACGCCGTCCTCGCCGGTGTAGCCGGTGCCGGCCGCCACGCACTCGACGCCGTTCCAGGTGAACGGGGTCACGCCGAACCGGCGCACGGCGGCGGCCTCGGGGGCGACGGCGGCCAGCGCGGGTCCGGGCGTGGGGGCCCTGCACGGCGATGATGCAGCGGGTGGCGGTGGTGTCCTCGCCCCCGATGGCCTCCGAGCACCCGGGCGGTGTTGGAGGCGTTGGGCATGACGTCGAAGACGTCGTCGGCCAGCCACCACACGATGATGTCGTCGACCACCGAGCCGTCGTCTCGTCGAGCAGGTGGGTGTACTGGGCCCGGCCCGGGGCGATCTTGCGCAGGTCGTTGGAGAGCGCCGCCTGCAGCAGGTCGAACGAGCTCCGGTCCCCTCGACCCGCACCGTGCCCAGGTGGCTCACGTCGAAGACCACGGCGTCGCTGCCGGCAGGCCCGGTGCTCGGCGATGGTCCCGCCGGGGTACGACAGCGGCATCTCCCACCCGCCGAACTCGACCAGCTTGGCCCCGAGGCGCCGGTGGGCGTCGATCGAGGGCGGTGTGGCGAGCGGTCGGTCCCCGGCCCCGTCACCTCGCCGCTGGGTGTCGCCGAGGTGTCGCCCACAACGAGATGATAGCGGTGCCGCTGTCAGGCAGAGCGGGCGACGCCCGACGGCTGGCCCGAGCCGTCGCCGGCCAGTCCGTACTTGGCCAGCAGGGCCAGGGTGTCGCGCTGGTACAGGAGGGTGACCCGGACGTCGGGGTAGAGCTGGGCCAGGCGGCGGACCTTGCCGTTCTTCTTCGTCACCAGGCGCTGGTTGAGGGTGGTGAGCTCGACGAACAGGCCGGGCTCGGGGAGCCAGAAGTCGGGCCGGAACCCGGCCACCGGTCGACCGGTCGTCGTCCCACTCCAGGGCGAACTCGACCGGCTCGTACTCCCAGAGCACGCCGTAGAAGTCGAGGATGCGGGCGAACCGGTGCTCGGACTCGTGGGCGAAGCGGCGGCGTCACCGGAGCGCCGGATCCGGCGGCTGCTCGGCGTGCGCCGCTCAACGCTCGGCCGCCTCGGCCAGCTTCGGCGACGGCCGCCAGGTAGCCGGCGGCGGGATGGCGGCCGGGCCGGCCGACGGTCGCGCGTCGACGCGGCGCGCCGTCGATCTCGACGATGGCGGCGTCGAGCTCGGAGACCACGCCCGAGAGCGGGAGGATGTTGAACACGCCCTGGCCACCGGCCAGCAGGTCGACGATCTCGCCGTCGGAGTGGGCCAGCACCGAGCGGGTCCCGGCCAGCACCAGCTGGGCGGAGGCCAGGTCGGCGCCGAGGTCGCCCCGCAGGCACTCCACCGCCTGGCGGGCCTGCTGCAGCTTGAGGCCGGCGTCGAGCAGCCGTTTGATCACCTTGAGCTCGAGCACGTCCCCGTAGGAGTACCGGCGCTGGCTCCCGCTGCCGGTGGCGTCGGCGATCGACGGACGCAACAGCCCGGTGCGGGCCCAGTAGTCGAGCTGGCGGTAGGTGATGCCCACCAGCGCGCACACCTGCGCACCGCGGAAACCCTCGTCCGGCGTGCCGAACGTGCTCGGTCGCGCCACTCCGCCCGGACATGCGTCGACCCTGCTGTCGGCCACTGTCGATATCCTCCACCTCGATCAGAGGTTGACCGTGAGCCCAAACCTCACGGTCAACCTGCTCTAGGGTATCACACCGCCGTAATTACGTGCGTGTGACCTGCTCACCCGGAGCCCGGGACCACCCGGGCGGGAGGCCGGGCTGATTTGGACCGGCCGCCGGCGGGCAATGATCGGGGCATGACCATCGTGAAGATCAACGCCATCACCGTCCGGGAGGGATCGGGCGACGAACTGGCCCGGCGCTTCGCCAAGCGGGCCGGGGCGGTGGACGACGCCGACGGGTTCGAGGGGTTCGAACTGCTGCAGCCGACCGACGAACGCGACGTGTGGCTGGTGCTCACCCGGTGGCGGGACGAGGCCTCGTTCGACGCCTGGGTCAGCTCCCCCGCCTTCGCCCACGGCCACCGCGGGGCCGGCGGGCACCCCGGCGACGGCGGAACGGGACGGGACCGAACCGCCCCGGTGGGCGCGCACAGCGAGCTGTGGTCCTACGACATCGTCGACCTCCCCGCCGCCCGTGACCGGGCCGACCCCGGGCCCGCGGCGAGGCGGTGCCCCTCCATCGGCGATCCATCGAGTACGAGGCCTTCGACCGGGTGACACCCTGCCATCGTGGGCAGGCTGGTGGACACCCGGCCGTGGGCCGAGGACGGCGACGTGGTCGCGACGGTCCACGACATGGAACTCGGCGTGTCGGTCGGCGTCGACGACCTGTGCATCACCGAGGCCGAGGCGGTCATGCACACCTTCCCCCATACCGAGTGTCCGGGTATCGTCGCCGGCCTTCGCCGGACTGGTCGGACTGAGCGTGGCGCGGGGGTACACCCGCCAGGTGCAGTCCCGGTTCGGCGGGCCCGCGGGGATGCACCCATCTCGAGCAGCTGGCGCGGTCGCTCGGACCGGTGGTCATCCAGGCGGTCACGTCCCGCCGGGCGCTGGCGGTCAGCCGCGGCGAGGCAGAGGACCTGGTCACCGGGGCCGGGAGCCCGTGGGCGCGTGACAGCTGTCACATCTGGGCCGAGGGAGGCGTGGCCGACCAGAAGCTGGCGGCCGGGTGGCGACCCGGGCGTCGGGCCCTACCCGTCGCCGCCGCTCGAGTGGTTACCGGGCGGCGACCGGTCATGACCGGACCGGGCGGCGCCGGCCGGTTGGCGCACCGCCCCCGCCGGTCGGCCACCGGTGGTGGCGGCCCGTGGCCGTGGTGGTCGGCCTGGCCGCCGGCTGCACCAGCTCGGGTACGGCCATGACCCAGCCCTTCACCACCACGCCCCCCAAGCTCCAGCCCGGCCCGACCTACGAGGTCAAGGTCATGGACGTGAGCGGGCTGGGGCCGGTGCTGGTGGACGGTCAGGGGATCACCCTCTACCTGTATCGCGACCGACCGGCAGGGCTCGCCGTCGCGCTGTTACGGCATCTGCGCGATCCAGTGGCCCCCCGACACCCTGCCCACCGGGGTGGCGGCGCCCGTGGCCGGACCGGGCGTCGAAGCCCGGCCTGCTCGGGACGGCGCCCCGCACCGACGGGACCACCCAGATCACCTACAACGGATGGCCGCTGTACTTCTGGCCGCCCGACCGGCACGCCCGGCAAGGCCACCGGCCAGGCCCTGACCAACGCCGGTGGCCGGTGGTACGTCCTCGATCCGTCCGGCACGCCGTCGATCCCCCGCCTGTACGGGTCGACCGCCGTCGGGACTGCGGGGGCAGACTGGCCGGCATGACCCGGCAGTGACGGGCCCCGGTGGTCGATCAGCTCGTCGAGTCCTTCCTGTCCATCAACTCGACGGGGTCGGTCCTGTCCATCGGCTCGGTCGGCTCGTCCTCGGTCGGCTCGATCGGCTCGGCGCTGTCGGTGGGGTCGGTCGGCAGCGTCTCGGTGCGGTTCGGTCCTGTCGTGTGCCTCGGTCCTGTCCCTCTGTCGTACCGGTCGACGGGCGTCATGGCGTCGGGCTCCGACTAGACGGCTCAGCTGGTCGGACCACCCAGCCAACCCCGCTTGCGGAACAGGTACAGCAGCGCCGCCGCCGCCACCACCTCGAGGCCGATGCCGAAGGCCCAGAACGGCCACCGACCGGTGATGTGGGCCGACCAGGAACGAGAAGTTCTGGCCGAAGAACCCGGTGAGGAAGGACAGCGGCAGGAAGACGGTGGCGATGATGGTCAGCTGCTTCATCACCACGTTGAGGCGGTTGGACACGGTGGACAGGTGGGTGTCCATGACGCCACTCAGCAGGTCGCGGTAGCCGTCGACCAGGTCGCTGATGCGGATCAGGTGGTCGTAGATGTCCCTCATGTAGCGCTGGCCGTTGGTGTCGAGGCCGGGCAGCTCGGTCACGCCCGACGAGATGCTGGCGAACATGTCGCGCTCGGGGGTGATCACCTTGCGGACGGTGATGAGGGACCGCTTCATGGCGAACAGGGTGCCCAGCTGCTCGTCGGTCGGCTTGACCAGGATGGCGTCCTCCAGCTCGTCGATCTGGGAGTCGAACTTGTCGAGCATCGGGAAGAAGCTGTCCACCAGCTGGTCGATGACCAGGTAGATCAGGGCGATGTTGGGGCGATTCGACCTCGGAGGCCTTCCGGTGGCCGACCCGCTTGCCGGACCTCGTCCATGGCCGGGCACGGGCCCCGGTGGACGGTGACCACGAAGTGGTCGGCCAGGATGAAGTGCACCTCCTCGGTCGGCGCGGTCCGTCGGAGCGCCCCGTGGACCACCAGGTAGATGAAGTCGTCGTAGTCCTCGACCTTCGGGCGCTGACCGAAGTGCTGGGCGTCGTCGACGGCCAGGTGGTGGATCTTGAACCCGTCGAGAAGCAGGTCGCGGGCCTCGTCGTCCACGCCGTCGAGGTCGAGCCAGAAGAACGTCCCTTTGGCGAGGTGTTCCTCGACGACGGCCCGGGTGGCGTCGGCGTCTGCACCGTCGCAGGTCACGGTCCCTTGCATGGTGGCTGCCGCATGGTCGGAGTCTGCCCGCGCGGTGCCGGCCACCGGCGGGTGGCCGGGGTGCGGGTCACCCGACCTGCTCCAGCGACGACCGGTACCGGTGGCCGTTGGCGACGTACTCCGAGGCGGCCAGACGGATCATCTCCTGGTTGGACCGGTCCGGATCGCACCTGGGCCGGCACCCCGAGGGCCAGGGCCCCCGGCGGGACCTGCATCCGGTTGGGCACCACGGCGTTGGCCCCGACGGTGGCGCCGGACCCGACCACGGCGTGGTGGAGCACAACCGACCCCGAGCCGGCCAGCGATCTCGTCCTCCAGGAGGCAGCCCTCCAGATGGGCGAGGTGGCCGATCACACAGCCGTTGCCCACGACGGTCGGGAAGCCCGGTCCGGCGTGGATCACCGTCCCGTCCTGCACCGAGGTCCGGGCCCCGATGCGGATGGACCCGTAGTCGCCGCGCAGCACGGCGCCGGGCCACACGGTGGACTCGGCCCCGAGGTGACGTCGCCGATGATCACCGCCTCGGGGTGGACGTAGGCCTCGGGGTCGATGGCGGGCGAGATCCCCCAGTCGGTAGATGGCCATCGGCCGACCTTAGGGGACCTCCCTAGGGGCGAGTCAGCCGGCCGACGGTCGTCCGGGCTATCGTTCGTTGACGCAACCGGGCTAGCGTCTCGTTGGACCACGTATAGGCGCCAGGTGGGTCACCGGGAGGAGACACGTGGGAGCGCCCACCGTCGTGCACGGAACCCGCGGGACACCGCCCGGGCGGCAACGACCTGGAGGCCGGCGCTGCCGTGTGGACGGCGGCCGGTGCGTCGGGTCGGTGGGCATGGTCGTCACCGGGGCCCGGATCGGCTCGGTGCCCCGTCCCGGCCCCGGCCATCCGTCGTGGTGGTTCCCGGTCCCGCCCGGCGGGACCGGCCCTCGCTTCGGTGGCCTTCTACGCTGTCCATGGCCATGGTCATCGTGGCCTGGGTCGGGCGTCGGTCGCCAGGCGTTGGCCGGGCGGCTGACCGCCCGCCGGAGCCTGGTGGTGCTGGCCCTGTGGGGCCTGCCCCTGTTCCTCGGTCCCCCACTGTTCAGCCGGGACGTCTACAGCTACATCGCCCAGGGGCTCATCGCCCACCACGGCCTCGATCCCTACTCGGTGGGGCCGTCGGTCCTCGGCCCGGGCCCCTGCTGTCGTCGGTGGCCGGCGTGTGGCGCGGCACCATCTCCCCCTACGGTCCGCTCTTCGTGCTGTCCACCAGGCCGCTGGCCGCCATGGCCGGGACGCTCCGTGACCGCCGAGGTACTGGTGTTCCGGGCCCTCGAGCTGGTCGGGGTGGTCCTGATCATGGTCTTTCTCCCTCGGCTGGCCCGGCACCTCGGCACCGCCCGGGCGTCGCCCTGTGGCTGGGGGCCCTCAGCCCCTGGCCCTGTTCAGTTTCGTGTCCTCCGGGCACAACGACGCCCTGATGGTCGGCCTGCTGGTGGCGGGCGTGGCCCTGGCCGTCGAGGGGCGCATGGTGGCCGGACTGGTGCTGTGCGCCCTGGCCGCCACGGTCAAGCTGCCGGCCGCCGTCGGCCATCGTGTTCCTGGCCGTCGACCACGTGTGGGCCGGGCGGGGCGCCAGCCCGCTGGAGGGACGTGGTCCGCCCGTTGGCGGCGGCCGGCGCGGTGTTCGTCGGGGTCACCCTGGCCTCCGGTTACGGGTTCGTCTGGCTCGGCCCGGCGGCACTCCACGTGCCGACCGAGCTGCGGGTGCTGTCCACCCCGGCCGTCTCGCTCGGTCGGTTCGTCTTCTCGGTGGTCCACGCCGTCGGCGTCCCGGTGGTCGGAGAGCGTGACGGTGACCGTGACCCAGGTGGTCTGCGGGGTGGCCGCCGCCCTGGCCGTGGTGTGGTTGCTGGTCACCGTCCACCGCCACGAGGTGGTCCGGTCGATCGGACTGGCCCTGGTGCTGTGGTGGTGGGCAGCCCCACGGTGTGGCCCTGGTACCTCACGTGGGGTCTGGCGTTGTTGGCCGCCACCACCGCCCAGCGGTCCCGGGTGCTGGCGGTGACGGCCGGTGTGGCCATGGTCGTCGTGGGGTCCGGCGGCATCCCCGAGCTGAACGGGCTCTGGTACGTGGCGGTGGCGCTGGCGGCCCTGGCCGCCGTCTACTGGGTGGCCCGCCACCGGCACTGGCGCACCATGGTGGTCGGACGTGCTGTCTGATCCCGGGCCGGACGGAGGTGGACCGGCCGGCAATGTGAAGGTGCGGGCCGTGTCCACCCTGGCCCCGGGACGGTACCGTCCGCCGCCGGTCACCGAGATCGGCTGGGCCGACGGGACGGGTGCGGGTCGAACGACCCGCCGCCGGTCCCGGTGGGTGGTCCGGCCCGTCGTCATCTACCTGGCGTCGCGACTGGTGACGGTGGCCACGTTGGCCGTGACCGGTTGGGTGACCCATCGGAGCATCGTCGCCGAGACCGACCGGTGGGACAGTGTCTGGTTCCTGCGGGCCGCCGCCCACGGTTGGCCCACCCAGATCCCCTACCACCACGGGTACGTCGCCGGCAGCACCATCGCCTTCCTGCCCGCCTTCCCCCTCACCATCAGGTGGCTGTCCGCCCTGACCGGGATGTCGCTGCTGGCCTCGGGCATGGTGATCAGCGAGGTCACCGGGCTCACCGCCATCATCGGGGTGTGGCTGCTGGTCCGCCACTACGCCGACCGGGGGGCGGCCGACCGGGCCACGCTGCTGGTGGCGGTGTTCCCCGGCACCTTCGTGCTCAGCCTGGTGTACTCGGAAGGACTGCTCGTCACCTTCGTGGCCTTCGGCCTGCTGGCCCTCCTCCAGCGCCGTTGGTGGCTGGCCGGAGTGCTGGGCCTGGCGGCCACGGCCACCGAGCCGGTGGCCCTGGCCTTCGAGGTCAGCTGCCTGTGGTGCGCCTACCGGTCCGTGTCGACCGATCGTGACTGGCGGGCCCTGGCCGCCCCGGTGCTGACCCCGGTGGGCTTCGTGGCCTTCCAGCTGTGGCTGTGGATGCACACCGGCCAGCTGAACGCCTGGCGGGTGACCGAGCGGGACGGCTGGCGGAGCTACCCGTCGCTGATGTACCCGGTCCACGTCGTGGCGGTGTTCGTGCGGGACCCGGTGGCCGTCACCAAGACCGGCGACCTGCTGTTCGTCGGCACCGTCGTGGTGGCGGTGGCCGCCGTGGTCGCCGTCCGGTCCCGCATGCCCGTGCCCGCTCTCCTCTACGGTCTGTCGGCCGCCGCCCTGGGCCTGGTCTCGACGCCCATCGGGATGCGACCCCGGTTCATCTTCTTGGCCTTCCCCTTGATCGTGGCGGTGGGTACCCGGCTCCGGGGTCGGGCCTACATGACCGTGGTCTCGGTGTCGGTGGTCCTGCTGGCCGCGGCCATGGCCTACAGCGTCTGCTCGTACAGCATCTTCCCCTGATCGGGCGGGCCGGGGCCGGGGTCCGGTCGGCGGCGGCGGCTGCATGGGCCCGGCCCCAGCCAATACCATCGGTCCTGGCGCTTCCCCACCCGGACGCCTCCACCGCTCCCGGGCCCGAGGGCCGCCGGGGCGTCCACCCCCGCTCGCACCCGGGCCCGACCGCCGAAAGGGACGATGACCACAACACGATCGGCGTCCCGGAGGTCCCCCGCCACCACCGCGCCGTCGGCGACCTCACCCGGTTCGTCGGCCGTGGTGGAGAGAGGGGCGCCCGGGCCCGGGGCTCCGCCATCCCCCGGCCCCCACCGGTCCGGTCCGGTGGGCGGCGCGGTGGTCGAGCGGTGCGGGTGGTCCCTGGTGTGGCTGGCCGTGGTGGTGGGGGGCGTCGACCTGTGGGGTTCGTGGACGTCGTGGGCCCCGGCCGGCTGGGTGGCCCCCCTGGTGGTGGTGGCCGGCATCGCCGGCCTGGTGGCCACGTGGGCGGTCCCGACCCCCCGGTCGCCGGTCATGCAGGTCCTGGCCCTCGCCTCGGTGGCCGCCGCCATCCTGGGAAACGAGGGGGCCGCCGTCCACCTGCGGGCCTTCTACACCACCGACTCGGGGGCCTTCGACCAGGTGGCCGCCCGCCTCCTCCAGCACGGTGTCAATCCCTACACGGCCTCGCTGGCCCCGGCCGAACACCTCCTGCAGACGCCGGCGGCCTACTGGACCTACACCATCGACGGCGGCCACGTGACCCAGATGTCCTACCCGGCGGGGTCGGTCCTCGTCTACCTGCCCGCCCTGGCCCTGGGCTTCCGCCACCAGATCGTCGACTGGACGGACCTGGTGGCCTGGGTGGCCACCGGGGTCCTGTTGTTCGCCCTCGTCCCGTCGGCCGTGCGGTGGTTCGCCGTCCTCGTGTTCGCCGTCCCGGCCTACGCCGCCATCTTCGGCTCGGGCGGCACCGACGCGGTGTTCCTTCCCTTTCTGGTCCTGGCCCTGTGGCGGTGGGACCGGTTCGGAGTGGGGCGCAGTGCCGGCCTGGCCAACTGGATGGGACCGGTGGCCCTCGGTCTCGCCTGCTCCATCAAACAGACCCCGTGGTTCTGCGTCCCGTTCATCGTGGTCGGACTGTTCATCGAGGCCCGCCACTCGGGTCGCCGGCCGGTTCCCCTGGTGGCTCGGTACCTGGCCATGGTGGTCGGGGTGTTCGTGGTGGTGAACCTCCCGTTCATCGTGTGGTCACCGTCGCCCTGGCTGCACGGGACCCTGCTCCCCCTGACCCGGCCGCTGGTGGTCGACGGCCAGGGACTGGCCACCGTCGCCCTCCACGGGATCGCCGGCGGCGTGTCGTTCCCACTCCTGACCGTGGCCGGCCTACTGGTGCTGGCCGCTCTGCTGGCCGCCATGGTCATCTGGTACCCGGTCATGAAACGGGTCTGGATGCTGGCCCTCCCGCTGGCTTTCTTCGTGGCCCCCCGCAGCCTGACCAGTTACCTGCTCGATCTGTATCCGGCCGCCCTGGTGGCGGTGCTGACCGTGGCCCCGTCGGCCCGCCGGTGGGGCGGGGCCCGGGGGCGGTCGGTGCTGAGGCGTCCGGCCACCCTGGCGGTGGCGGCGCCGGCGGCGGCGGCGGTGGTGGTGGCGGTGGCGGCGTTCTGGTCACCGCCCCTGGACCTGGCCGTCCGGTCGGTGACCGCCACCCAGTCCGCCACCTCCCTGCGGACGGTGACGCTCACCGTGGACAACACCACGGCCGGAACCGTCACCCCCCACTTCATGGTGTCCACCGGCAGCCCGCCATCCCGACGGGTTCTGGCGTCCGGTCGGACCACCGGCCCTTGGTGCTCGGCCCCCACCGCTCGGCCACGGTGACCATCGCCCCCGGCAGCTACGCCAGCGCCCCCCTCCACGGGACCCACTGGCTGGTATTGGCCTACACCACGTCGCCCGAAGCGCTGAGCACCTCCCCGCTGCTCTTCTGGAAGCTGGGCAAACCCCCGGTGCAGGTGCCCTGACCGACCGTGGTCACCACCGCTCGTAGGATGGGCCCTCGCCCGTCCCGGGTACGTCGCCAGGAGGAGAGCCATGCGCCAGCTCGGTGAGATCGACCATCCGGTGTTCGATGCCGACAACCACTACTACGAGGCACTGGACGCCTTCACCCGCCATCTCGATCCCAAGCTCGGCCCGCGCGTCATCCAGTGGAGCGAGATCGGAGGCCGGCGCTACCACGTGGTGGGCGGACGGGTGAACCGGGCGGTGACCAATCCCACCTTCGACCCCATCGCCCTGCCGGGGGCCATGTACGACTACTTCAGGGGCAACCCCGACGGCCGGAACCCGATGGAGTTCCTGTCGCCGGCGCGAGCCCATCCGCCCGGCCTACCGCCAGCCCCAGGCCCGGCTGGCCGCACTGGACGAGCAGGGATTGGCCGGGTGCCTGCTGTTCCCGACCCTCGGCATGATCTACGAGGAGCCCCTGGCCCACGATCCCGAAGCGGTCTGCCTCATGTTCCGGGCCTTCAACCGCTGGTTGGCCGAGGACTGGACGTTCAATGTCGGGGACCGGATCTTCACCGCCCCCTACATCTCGTTGGCCGACCCGGACTGGGCCGCCGAGGAGCTGGCCTGGGCCCTCGACGCCGGGGCCCGGACGGTGGTGATGCGGCCGGCCGCCCCCACCACGGTGTGGGGACGGAGGAATCCCTTCGACCCGATGTTCGACGGCTTCTGGGGCCTGGCCAACGACGCCGGCATCACCGTGGTCGTCCATGCCGCCGACAGCGGGATCTCCTCCAACGGGTACGCGGTGGACGGGTTCGCCGCCACCTTCGCCGGCGGCTGGAAGCCGACCATCAAGTCGTTCGCCATCGAGCAGGCCATCCGCGACTACCTGCTCACCATCATCTTCGAGAACCACTTCGAGCGGTTCCCCAACCTGCGCCTGGCTTCGGTCGAGAACGGCGCCGAGTACCTGCCCGAGCTCATCAAGAAGCTCCGTTCCACCTCGGACAAGATGCCCGGCTACTGGAAGAACGATCCGGTCGAGACATTACGCCGTCACGTGTGGATCAACCCGTTCTGGGAGGACGACGTCGACCAGGTGGCCGAATGCATGGGACCCGACCGGGTCGTCTTCGGTTCGGACTGGCCCCACATCGAAGCCCTGCCCGAGCCCCTCGACTACGTGATCGAGCTCAAGAACTTCAGTGCCGACGATCGGCGTCTCATCCTCAACGACAACGTCCGGGAGTTGATCACCCTGCGGCCGACCTGAACCGAGGCTCCCGGCCCCACCGGCCGGTGGTCATTCCACCAGGAACCCCCCGGACTGGTGCTGCCACAGTCGGGCGTACAGGCCCTGGGGGCCGCGGCCCAGCAGCTCGGCGTGGCTGCCCTCCTCCACGATCCTCCCCCGGTCGAACACCACGATGCGGTCCATGTGGGCGATGGTGGACAGCCGGTGGGCGATGACCAGTGCCGTCGACCGCTCCATCAGCCGCCACAGTGCTTGTTGGACGAGGTGCTCGGACTCCGAGTCGAGGGCGGCGGTGGCCTCGTCCAGCACCAGGATGGGGGCCTGCTTGGCCATGGCCTGGGCGATGGCCACCCGCTGGCGCTGGCCTCCCGACAGCTTCAGGCCGCGCTCGCCGACCACCGTGTCGTACCCGTCGGGCAGGGCGTAGACGAACTCTTCGACGTGGGCGGCCCGGCCCACGGTGTGGACGATCTGGTAGTCCACCGCCGGCCGAGCCGCCGATCCGTCCGCCCCCGGCACCGGGTCGGCGGCGGCGGCCAACCCGTAGCAGATGTTCTCGGCGATGGTCCGGTGGAGGAGCTGGGGGTCCTGGGGGACGTAGGAGATGGCCCCCCGCAACGACGACAGGGTGACGTCCCGGATGTCCCGGCCGTCGACCAGGATCCGGCCGCACTCCACGTCCATCAGGCGCAACAACAACTTGGACAGCGTGGACTTGCCCGAGCCGGACGGTCCCACCAGGGCCACGTGCTCACCGGGCTCGACCACGATGTTGAGATCGTCGAACAGCTTGGCCCCGGACCGGTAGCCGAAGCCGACGTGGCTGAACTGCACGGTGGCGGCCGACACCTCGAGGCAGCCGGCCCCGGGGGAATCGTGGATCTCCACCTCCTCGCCGGCGATGGCGGCGAACTTGGCCGCCCGCCCCAGCGACCGGGCGAACAGCCGGAGGTGTTCGAAGGACTGCTGGAGATTGATGGCCACCTGGGCCGAGTAGTACAGGATCAGGTAGAGGGCGGCGGTCGAGGCCCAGTGGTGCACGGCCATGGTCGTCCCGGCGATCAGGGCCAGCAGGGTGCCGACGACGATCGAGCTCTCGAGCTCCAGCTGGGTCCGCATGAAGATGGACCGGGCCCGCAGGTCGGCGGCCACTGACTGGCGCATGAGGTCCTCGACCCGCCTTCTCTCCAGCGGCTCGGTGGCCGCCGACCGCACGGCCATCAGGTTGGTCACGGTGTCGGCCACCACCCCGGTGGCCTGTGAGTGGTGGTTCTCGAATGCCTCGGAGGCGGCCCGGACCAGACGCAGCCGTCGGTAGATGACGACCACGAACCCGGCGACCATGACCAACAGGGCCAGGGCGGCCGGCCAGGCGACCACGGCCAGGACGGCGATGGCCGACAGGACCACCACCACCACGGGCAGCAGTCCCCATGACACGACATCGACCATCTCGGCGAAGGCCCACGAGAAATTGCCCAGCGAGGAGATGACCTCGCCGGCCGGGTGGTCCATGTGCCAGCGGTAGCTGAGGGTGAGCAGGTGCCGGTAACCGTTGTTGACGCCGGTGGCGAAGGAGCGCACGCAGGCTCCCCACTCCAACCAACCGGCCACCCGCCACAGCCCCACCGCCACCAGGGCGGCCACCGAGTAGGCGGCCAGGAGCGGACCGAAGGTGTGCCACTGGCCGGCGGTGGCCCGGGCCGGCAGGGAGGAGACCCTGTCCAGGATGGAGGCGAAGACCAGGGGGCAGGCGACGTCGGCCATCACCACGGCCAGCGTCATCACCACCCAGGAGGTGATGAGTTGACGCTTCTGGCCTTCGACCTGCTGCCAGCAGAAGGCAACGGTCTCAGAGGCGGATGCAGTCGGGAATTCCGGGAGTGCAGCCATCGATGGCTTCCTTGCGAATGGGGTGCACCGGGGCTCTCAGCGGGGCGCTCGTCCCCGCCGGTGCTCAACCGGAGCTACGGATGGTGAGGTTGGGTTGGGGGGCCGGCATCGTCGATGCCGGCCGGTCAGGGGGTGGGGTCGGCGGGCCCTGAGGCCGCCGGTCGCCGGTCAGGCGGTGAGCTGGCCCGGTCCCCCCGGGATCACCGACGCCCGGCCCAGGGGCGGGACGCCGGGACGGCAGACCACCGAGGTGACGCTCATGTCTGTCATCGCTGCTGCCATCGTCGCTCTACTCCTGCACTCCCACCGGCGTTGGCCCGCCGGCCGGTCGGCCCGATACGGGCGCCGGGTCGATGCTACCCGAAGATCCGGTGGCCGGCGGGCGGTGGTGGCGGTCCCCGGCCACGGACGGGCAGCCGCCACCTGATCGGTGAGTTACCACTCTCTGCGGTCGTTGCTGACGCCTGGTCAGCCTGGCCCACTACCCGGTGTCTCGTTGGTTGGCCGGGTTTGAGACCGACCGGTACAGTCACCGCCGCTGGATGCGGGATGGCTGTCACCCGGGTGGGTGACGGGCCCCGGCATCAGGGGCCAACACCGCGACCGACCCGGCAGGAGACCGCGACGTAACCATCACCCACTACCGGACGTAGACAACCCGCTAGCACACCCGGCTGTTGAAGCCAGGCCGTACCACCCTTCCCGGTGCTCGGCTGGGGCGTTGAATGCACAGATGTGGGGTCCACCCAACCAAAAGAGAGTCGGCGCACCTCCGAGACAGGAGCGGCGCTGACCGACCGAGGAAAGGTCACCCTCCATGCATGCAACCCGTTTGTTTCGCCGTACCCGTTTCCGATCGAGCCCACCCACCCCGTCCCATCGAACTGGCGCCCGGCGGTGGGCCAGAGCCACCCCGGCCCGGGCCGTGGTGGGGATGGCGGCAGTGGCCGTCTCGGCCTTGACCCTGCCCTTCGGCCTGGCCGGTGCCGTGCCCGTCCCCCTGCCCACCGGCCAGGGAGTGGTGTTGAACGCCCCCATCGTCGACGCCACCGCCGTCCCCGGCGGCGGGGGGTACTGGGAGGACGGGGCCGACGGCGGCATCTTCGCCTTCGGGGCCGCCCGGTTCTACGGATCGACCGGCACCCTCCAGCTCAACAGGCCCATCGTGGGCATGGCCCCGACCCCGGACGGTCACGGGTACTGGGAGGTGGCCGGCGACGGCGGGGTCTTCGCCTTCGGCGATGCCCACTACTACGGGTCGACCGGGTCGGACCCTTCGGACCCGGCCATCGTGGGGATCGACCCGACCCCGGACGGCAACGGCTACTGGCTGGTCGGTTCGGACGGCGGGGTGTTCTCGTTCGGGGACGCCCAGTTCTTCAGGTCGGCCACCGGGATGTCGGCCGGCAGCCCGATCATCGGGATGGCCTCGACCGCCGATGGGGGCGGCTACTGGGAAGCGGCGTCGGACGGTTCGGTCTACGCCTTCGGTGACGCCCGGTTCGGTGGGGATGCGCCGGTCGGGACCTCGGTGGTGGGCATCAGCCCGGCCGCATCGGGTTACCGGCTGGTGGCCGCCGACGGCGGTGTGTTCTCCTTCGGCGGGGCACCGTTCTTCGGCTCGACGGGGGGCGAGCAACTCAACATGCCGGTCATCGCAATGAGCTCGACCGGCACCGGCTATGTCACCGTCGCCTCCGACGGCGGCATCTTCACCTTCGGCGGGGCCGGGTTCTACGGTTCGCTCGGGGGCAGCACGGTGGCTGCCGGGTCCCCCTGGGCCGGTCCGGCCGACGGGATCACCGCCTTCCAGCGGGCGGCGTGGACGAGGGTCAACGTGTGCGAGGAGGGTGGGGCGTGGAACGTGCAGGGCGCCGAGTTCAGTGGCGGGCTGGGATTCAGCCACGCCAACTGGGACCGGTTCAACTCGTTCGGGTTCCCGGCCGACGCCGCCGACGCCACCCCCGATCAGCAGATCCGGGTGGCCGTGGCCTTCGCCACCGCCTACTGGGGCGATCCCGACGCCGCCCCCGATCAGCAGGGTTGCGCCGGAGGCTACTGACGGCCCGGCCCGGTGCACCGTCGCCGCCCGGGTGGGCCGGTAGGGTGAGGGGCTTGGACAAATCGAGCGCGGCCTCCGGCCCGGCCTGATGGGCTCCGTCGTAGAGGCCGGCTCCGGTCCCCGGCCGAGGGGGCCGGCCGGGCCGGGACGGTTCGGGCCCGCCGCTCCGGCCGTGGCCGGGTGGGCGGTCGGTGCCGTGTCGGTGGCCCTGACGGTGTGGGGAGCCGTGGCCCTGGCCTCGGTTCCCCAGTACGACTTCTCCGTCTATGTGATGGGGGCCCACCATCTGGTCGACGGCCGGCTCTACCAGGTGTCACTGGCCGCCGTGCCCCATCTCCCCTTCACCTATCCCCCGTTCGCCGCTTTGGCGTTCGCCCCCTTGGCCCTGGTGCCCCTGGTGCCGGCCCAGGTGGTGTGGAGCCTGGTGAACGTGGCCGCCCTGTTCGTCCTCATCTGGCGGTCGCTCCGGGCCGTGCTCCCGGGGTGGAGCCGGGAACGGTGCCGGAGGTTGTCCCTCGTCCTGGTGGCTCCGGCCTTCGTGCTCGAACCGGTCCATCTGACGTTCTACTTCGGTCAGGTAAACCTGGTGCTGGCGGCCATGGTCCTGGTCGACCTCACCGGTCGCCTACGGATCGGTGGGCGTTCGCTCCCCCGGGGGGTGCTCATCGGGGTGGCGGCCGCCGTCAAACTGGTCCCGCTGGTGTTCGTGGCCTACCTGTTCGTCACCCGCCAGACCCGGGCGGCATGGACCGCCCTGGTCACCTTCGGGCTGTGCTGCCTGGTGGTGGCGGCCGTGGACCCCGCCGTCTCGTGGGACTACTGGACCAAGTACGCCACCGACGCCCGCCGAATCGGGGACGCTTCCTACATAAGCAACCAGAGCCTGCGGGCGGTGGCCAACCGCCTCGACCACCGCGTGGTGTCCATGGGTGTGGTGGCGCTGGTGTGCGCCGTCGTGCTGGTGGCCGGGCTGGCCCTGGCCTGGTGGGCGGCCCGGTCGTCGTCGAACTTCCTCGGTGTGCTGGTCTGTGCCACCACCGGACTGCTGGTGTCACCGGTCACCTGGGCCCACCACCTGGTGTGGGTGGTGCCCGTCCTGATCTGGTTGGTGTGGGCCCCCGATCGGCCGGCCTTCGGACGGCTGTGGGCGGCGGCCGGGGCGGCCTTGTTCTGGTGGGCTCCCATCTGGACCGTCCCCAACGGCGAGAACCGGGAACTCTCGGAGTCCGGGTGGCAGCTGCTGTCGGGCAACTCGTTCGCCCTGGCCATGCTGGTGTTCGTGGTGGGGGTGGCCGTCATGCTGTGGTCCCGCCGGGTCGGTGCCGCCGGGGCCGAGAGGGCGTGGCCCGCCCGGGCGGGTGAAGCGGGTGACCGGTCGTCGCCCCCGGGCGGGTCGGTGCCGCCGGGCCCCGGTGTCGTCTCCTCTTGACGGGGTCGCCGGCCGTGCCCACACCTCGGAAGACGGCGCCGGCCCGGCGTCGGTGATGTCCTTTTCGGGCCGGAGGTCGGTACTGTCTTCATGCGTGATCCGACGGAGACGACCGGTGGTGCCCGCCCCCACTGGAGGACCGCCGCCCACCCCCGCATCCGGGGCGCTTGCCACCAGCAACCGATGAGATCGTCCGCCCCGACCTGGGTCCCCCGCCGGTGAGCCGCCGATCGAACGAGAAACGGCGACTGATCCGCCTCCGGCGCACCGTCGCCTTGGTGGGGCTGGTGGTGGTGGCCACGGTGGCTGTGCTGGCCTGGCGCACCCTGGGCCCGGAGGTGACCGGGCTCGGCGGCGGCGACAGCGCCGCCTCGGACGGCACGCCGCTGGACGCCGCCGCCTTCTCGCCGGGGGCGTGTCAGGCCTTCGCCCCCACCAACGGTGACAACGGCAAGACGGTGTTCCTCGACGCCGGCCACGGCGGGATCGACCCGGGGGGCTCGGGTACCACCGAATCCGGTGCGACCATCTACGAGGCCGGCATCAACCTGGCCATCGAGCTCGACACCATGGCCCGGCTGCGGGCCCGTGGTTACCGGGTGGTCGTCTCCCGCACCGGGAACACGTCGGTGGTGCGGCTGACGGCCGACGACGTGTCGGACGGTGTGCTCTCCCTGCAGGGTTCCCACGACGACGTCGTGGCCCGGGACCAGTGCGCCAACCTGGCCGAGGCCGACGCCCTGATCGGCATCTACATGGACTCGGGGGCCTCGCCCGACAACGCCGGGAGCGTCACCGTCTACGACACCGACCGCTCGTTCTCCCCGGCCAACAGCCAGCTGGCCGGGTTGGTGGAGAACGATGTCCTGGCGGCCATGAACGACCAGGGCTGGGACATCCCCGACGACGGGGCGGTGTCCGACACCGGTTACGGCTCGGCGGTGGGCGACCCCTCGGTCGGCGGTCTGGCCGAGGAGGCCCTCGACTACAACCACCTGTTGCTCATCGGACCGGCCCAGAGCGGGTACTTCACCACTCCGAGCGACATGCCGGGGGCGGTCATCGAGCCCCTCTACCTCACCGATCCCTTCGAGGGGTCCATCGCCGTGAGCACGGGGGGCCAGAAGGTGATCGCCGAGGGACTGGCCAAGGCGGTGGAGCAGTTCCTGGCCCCGCCGAAGAAGTCGGGCTGACGCCCCCTTCCCGGGGCGGCGGAGCCGGGCACCACGGGGCCGGTCTCAGGTCTCGCCGGGCACGGGCGTGCCGACGGATCGTGCCGGCCCGGTCCCCGAACCCGTCGGGGTGGCCGAACCGGCGACGGGTTCGGGCTCGGGCGGGGTGGTGAGGCGCTTGCGGAAGATGTAGAGGCTCCAGGCCTGGTAGGCCAGGACCACCGGGAAGAACACCACGGCCACCGCGGTCATCACCTTCAGGGTGTACGACGGGCTGGCCGAGTTGGCCACGGTGAGGTTGTAGGCCGAGTTGGTGCTGGACACCATCACCCGGGGGAACAGGTCGAAGAAGATCGATCCGACCACGCTGCCGATGGCCACCGCCGCGGCGGCGAACGCCCACCCCTCGGACCCCGACTCGGCCAGCCAGGCGGCGGCCACCACCGCGATCAGGGCCAGGGCGTCGAGGGGGCTGGGCACGAAGCCCACGCTGAGGCCGACATGGCTCCAGGTCAACCAGCCGAAGGTGATCACCGACGCCACCCAGCCCAGCCGTCCCGACAACCGGGCCACCCGGTCGTGCAGGGCACCCTCGGTCTTGAGGGACAGGTAGGCGGCTCCGAGGAACAGGCACAGCACCGTCAACGTGATGCCGGTGTAGAGCCCGAAGGGCACCAACAGGCCGAAGAAGTTGCCGGTGTAGTTGTGGGCGGCATCGATGGGGAGCCCGTGGAGCAGGTCGCCCAGGGCCGTGCCGAGCAGCAGGGGGATGAGGGCGCTCCCGATGGTGAGCGACCACCGCCAGGTCGATCGCCACCGGGGGTCATCGATCTTGCGGTTGAACTCGAAGGACACCCCGCGGACGATCAGGGCCAGGAGCACGACCACCAGAGCCAGGTAGAAGGTCGAGAACATAGTGGCGTACCACGACGGGAAGGCGGCGAAGATGGCCGCCCCTCCCACGATCAGCCACACCTCGTTGCCGTCCCAGATGGGACCGATCGAGTTGACGGTCACCCGCCGCTCGGCGTCGGTCCTGGCGACGAAGGAGTGCAGCATGCCCACCCCGAAGTCGAAGCCCTCGAGGACGAAGAACCCGATCCAGAACAGGGCGATGACCACGTACCAGATCTCGTTGAGATAGATCATCGTCGCCTCCTAGTAGATGAGCGCCGGCCGGCGGGCGTCGTCGGGCTCGTCCGGCGGGCCCCCGGGGGCATGGTCGTCGTGGTCCCGGTCCTCGGGGTGGTCGTCCGGGCCCGGTTCGAGGTCCTTGCGGCCGTAGTGCACCATGAGATAGCCGTCGGCCACCCCCAGGGCCGCGTACAACAGCACGAAGACGGTCAGGCTGATCCAGATGTCGGTGGCCGTCACCGAGGGCGAGGAGGCCTGCGAGGTCTTCATCAGACCCTGGACGATCCACGGCTGCCGGCCGCTCTCGGTGAGCAGCCATCCGGCCGTGTTGACCAGGAAGGGGACGATGACGAACCAGGGCGCCACCCACAAGAAGAGCTTCGATCTCTCCAGGGTCTTGCGGCGGACCAGCCACAGGCCCCACAGGGCGAACAAGGCGATCAGGGAGGCCAGGTAGGCCATCACCCGCATCCCCCAGTACTGGATGAAGACGTTGGGGATGTAGTTGCCGGGCCCGTACTCCTTCACGTACAGGGCCTGCAGTTGGTTCATCCCCTGGACCTTGCCGTCCAGATGGTTGGTGGCCAGCACCGACAACAGGCCGGGGATCTCCCAGATCTGGGTGGGGGTCTGGTCGTTGTTGCCCCCGCCCACCTGGATCAGGGAGAAGGAGCAGCGGGAGTCGCAGGTGTTCCACAGCGCCTCGGCGGCGGCGATCTTCATCGGCTGGTACCGGCCCTCGATGACCCCGAGCTCGCTGCCGATGAACATGTTCAACAAGACGGCCGGGGTCAGCACGGCCAGGGAGATGATGGCGGTGCGCCGGAAGGCGTCGACCGCCCTCCCCCGCCGCAGGTGCCAGGCCGACACGGCCAGCATGACCAGGGACCCGGTGACCAGGGAGGCCAGGATCACGTGGGGGAAGGACCACAGGAACACCGGGTTGGTGAACAGGGCCCACACGTCATTCAGCACCGGTTGGTGGGCCGAGTTCATCACGTAGCCGACGGGATGTTGCATCCACGAGTTGGCCACCATGATGAAGGCGGCCGACACCATGCTGGCCGCCGCCACCAACCAGATGCAGGTCAGGTGGACCTTCTTCGACAGCCGGTCCCAGCCGAAGATCCAGATGCCGAGGAAGGTGGACTCGAGGAAGAACGCCACCAGCCCCTCCATGGCCAGCGGGCCGCCGAAGATGTTTCCCACCAACCGCGAGTAGTTCGACCAGTTCATGCCGAATTCGAACTCCTGGACCAGCCCGGTGACCACGCCCACGGCCACGTTGATGAGCAGGAGGGTGCCGAAGAACTTGGTCAGCCGTTTGAAGGCCGGGTTGTCGTTGCGGTACCAGGTGGTCTGGAGCAGGGCCACCAGAAAGGCCAGCCCGATGGTGACCGGCACGAACAGGAAGTGGTAGATGCTGGTGGTGGCGAACTGCCAGCGGGCCAGATCGTTGGTCATGGTTGGTCGCTCCCGTCGTTCGAGCCACCACGAGGTGTGGAAGCCAGCCGTGCAAGCCGTGGGTAGTGCCGCGAGATCTCGTCGGAGGTGGCGAACCGTTCGGTCCTCATCTCGTCCCACCACAGTCCCGAGTAGACGCCGTCGGTGGCCAGGAGCTGGTCGTGGGTCCCCCGCTCGACCACCCGGCCCCGGTCCATCACCAGGATCTCGTCCACCGACTCGAGACCGGCCAGGCGGTGGGTGATGAGCACCAACGACCGGCCGTCGGTCGCCGCCAGCAGGTCGGCGACGAGGGCGTCGGCGGCCACCGGTTCGAGGTGCTCGGCCGGTTCGTCCACCACCATCACCGGGAAGTCGGCCAGCAGGGCCCTGGCCACCGCCACCCGCTGACGCTGGCCGCCGGACAGGTTGCCACCCCGTCGCCCCACTTCGGTGTCGAGGCCCCGGGGCAGTCCGGTGAGCCAGTCGGCCAGTCCCACCCGGGCCAGCACGTCGCCCAGCTCGGCGTCCGATGCCTCCCGCCGGCCGACCCGCAGGTTCTCGGCGATGGTGGTGTCGAACAAGAAGGCGTCCTGCCCGACCAGGCCCACCACCGTCCGCAGGTCGTCGCCGGCCAGGCGGTCGAACGGCACCCCGCACAGCGACACCGAGCCGGATGCCTGGTCGAGGAACCGGACCATGACGGCGGCCAGTGTCGACTTGCCGGACCCGCTGGGCCCGACCACGGCCACCCGCCGTCCGGCCGGGAGGGCCAGATCGACCCCACGGAGGGCCGGTCCCGGGGCCCCGGGATAGCCGGCCCACACCGATCGCAGGTCGACACGGTAGGGGCCGTCGGGGAGCTCCACCGGATGCACCGGTTCGGGCACCGGCACCGGGGCGTCGGTGACGGCCAGCACCCGGGCGGCGGCCTGGCGCACCCGGGTCAGGGCCTGGGTGGCCACCGGCAGACCGACCACCAGCTCGAAGGCGGCCAGGGGGACCAGGGTGATGACGGCCAGCTCGGTCCCGCCCAGCCGGCCCGACCCCACGGCCGGGATCCCCACCACCAGGCACCCCCAGCAGGCCAGGCCGGCCAGCACCGTGGTGAGGGCCAGCCCGATGCCGGCGGTGGCGGCGGTGGCCGAGGCCACGGCGGTGAGCCCGGCGTCCTGGTCGGCGATCAACCGCACCTGGGCGTCGGTGGCACCGAAGGCCACCAACTCGGACGCCCCCTCGGTGAGATCGACCATGGCCACCCCGAGATCGCCGCGCCGGCCGGCGAAACCCGCTTCCCGGCGGCGGGCCAGGACCCCGGTGAGCCAGGGGACGGCGGTGCCGGCCAGCACGAGCGCCGTGCCCAGGACCAGGGCGGCGGCCGGCAGCATCCACCACATCAGGGCCACGGTGAGGCCACCCACCACCACGGCGATGCCGAAGGGGGGGATGACCCGGATGACCAGGTCCTGGAGCGAGTCGACGTCCTGGACGACCCGGGCCAGCAGGTCGCCCCGGCGGAAGGCGGGCAGGCCGGCGGGAGCCAACCGCTCGAGCCTCTGGTAGACCCGGCCCCGCAGGTCGGCCAGGAGCCGGAAGGCGCTGTCGTGCCCGACCAGTCGCTCCTGGTAGCGGAAGAAGCCCCGCGACAGCCCGAAGAACTGCACCCCCACGATGGCCACGGCCAGCTGGGACTCGTTGGGGTGCTGGGCCGCCCTCGAGATCAGCCAGGCGGCGGTGGCGATGAGGCCGATGTCGGCGGCCACCGCCCCGGCACCGAGCAGGACGGTGAGTACCAGTCGGCCGGCCGCCGGTCGGGCCATCCCGAGGGTCCGGCCCGTCGGGGCCACCGCCCGATCCTCGTCGGAGGGGCCCGAGGCGGTCACCGCGCCGCCGTCACGGCCGGGGCCAGGCGGACCACCCGGTCGGCCTCGGCCAGCAGCGACGGTCGGTGGGCGGCGATGACCACGGTGCGGCCGTGCATCAGCCTCCGCACGGCGGCCAGCACCCGCTCCTCGGTCGGGCCGTCGAGACCGGCGGTGGGCTCGTCGAGCAGGAGGAGCGGTGCGTCGCGCACGAAGGCCCGGGCCAGGGCCACCCGCTGGCGTTCTCCGGCCGACAGGCCGGCTCCCTCCGAGCCGAGGACGGTGTCCAGCCCGGCGGGGAGGCGGGCCACCACGTCCTCCAGGTCGGCGTGGGCGATGGCGGCCCGTACCGCCCGGTCGGTGGCCTGGGGGCGGCCCAGGCGGACGTTGTCGGCGATGGACCGGGCGAAGAGGTGTGGCCGCTGGGGTACCCAGGCCACCTGGGTTCTCCAGGCTTCGGGGTCCAGATCGGCCAGGCTCACCCCGCCCACCCGGACGGAACCGGTCCAGGGAGGCGCCAGTCCCACCAGCACGCTGAGGAGGGTCGACTTGCCGCATCCGCTGGGTCCGGCCACGGCCACCACCTCGCCCGGATCGACGGCCATGGTCACCCCCGACAGGGCCGGGACGGCCCGGCCGGGGTGGCGGACCTCCAGGTCCTCCACCCGCAGGGGGGAGGCCGACGGGTCGGGCACGTGGCGGTGGGTGCCGGCCGGTGGCGTCGGCCGCTCCAGTACCGCCACCACGTCGGCCACCGCCTGCATCCCCTCGGCGCTGGCGTGGTAGTTCGTTCCCAGCTGGCGGAGGGGCAGGTACGCCTCGGGGGCCACGATGAGCACGAACAGGGCGGTGGCCAGGCCCAGGTGACCGCCGAGGAGCCGGAGCCCGACGGCCACCGCCACCAGGGCCACCGACACGGTGGCCAGGAGCTCCAGGATGAGCGACGACAAGAAGGCCACCTTCAGGGTGGCCATGGTGGCCTTCCGGTACTGGTCGGTGACCTGGCGGACCGCCGCCAGCTGGGACTTGGCCCGGCCGAAGACCTTGAGGGTCGGGAGGCCGGCCACCATCTCCAGGAAGTGTCCGGCCAGGCGATGCAAGAGGGCGGCCTGGCGGGCCATCCGCACCCTGGTCGAGGCGCCGACCAGCGACATGAACAGCGGAATGAGGGGGATGGTGACGGCGATGACGGCGGCGGAGATCCAGTCGGCGCCCAGCACCACGACGACGACGGCGACCGGGACGATCACCGCCAGGAACACCTGGGGAAGGTAGCGGGCGAAGTAGCTGTCCAGGGCGTCGATGCCGGTGGTGGCCAGCACGGACAGGCTGCCCGGGCGCTGCTGCTCGATCCCGGCCGGTCCGAGCCGGGCGATCTGCTCGGCCAGGGCCATGCGCAGGTCGGACTTGGCGGCGGCCGACACCCGGTCGGCCACCAGCTCGCCGAACCACGACACCGCGGCCCGGGCCACGATGACGCCCAACAGGAGGATCACCGGGGCTCGAACCGAGGCCATGTCCCGGTGGTGGACCACCACGTCGGCGATGACGTTGGCGATGAGCCAGGCCTGGGCCAGGACCAGGCAGGCGGTGACGCCGCCCAACCCCACGGTGAGGAACAGGAATCGGCGGGTGCTGCGGGTGTAGCGGAGCAGTCTGGGGTCGGCGATCCTCGAAAGTCCGCCCATCACGAACCGGGGTGCCCGGCGCCGATGATGATCACGTCGTGGTGCTCGGGCATGAGATTTCCTTTCCCCGAGGGCATCGTGTCACACGGGCGGGGGCGGCGATGTCGCCGGCCATCCCCGACCGGACCGAGCGGCCGGTGGTCTGCCCGCCCCCGCCGGAAGGGTCCCCGTCGTCGGGGCCCTCATCCGTCCCGGCCCGGATCCGGATCCGTCTTCGGGACACCGGGGTCGACGGCTGAGCCCTGCAGGTCGGACCCACTGGCCGCCGACTGCTCGGCCACCGGGAAGGGCGTGGGCTCGACCAGACGCTTGACCTTGTCGGGAAGGCTCAGGTCCCCTCCGGTGTGGGCGGTGTTGAACTCCCGCTCGGCCCGGCCACGACCGACCATCGACCGCAGCCACTTGAGGATGGTCGACAGGCGGTTACCGAAGCCGTTGAGGAAGGCCAGGTGGACGAACATCCACACCAGCCAGCCCGGGAACCCGCTGAGGTGGATTCCCTTGATGCTGGCGATGGCGCGGAACCGACCGATGGAGGCCACGCTCCCGAGGTCGCGGTAGCGGAACGGGTCGGTCGGTTGGCCCTTGAGGCCGCGCAGGATGGAGTTGGCGGCGTGCAGGCCGCCCTGTATCGCCACCTCGGCCACGCCTGGGAGGTGGTCGAGGGTCATCATGTCGCCGATCACGAACACCTCGGGATGACCGGGCAGGGTCAGGTCGGCCAGCACCCCGATCCGGCCGGCGCGGTCGATGGGGGCCCCCGAGGCGTCGGCCAGCAGACCGGCCAGCGGCGAGGCCTGGACCCCGGCGGCCCAGATGACGGTCCGGGCCTGGATCCGGGCTCGGCCTTCGGGCCCGTCCACGTCGACCCCTTCGGCATCCACCCCGACCACCCGGGCGCCCATGCGCAGTTCCACGCCCATGCGCCCGAGGGTGGTGGCGGCCTTGCCCGACAGGTGGTCGCCGAAGGTGGCGAGGGGTTCGTCTCCCCCGTCCACCAGGACCACTCGGACCGAGGCGGGATCGAACGTCCGGAACTCCCCCCGGAGGCTGCGGGCCGCCAACTCGCGCACCTGCCCGGCCAACTCGACACCGGTCGGTCCGGCCCCGACGACGACCACGGTCAACCAGTACCCCTGTTGGGTGGGGTCGGCGGTCATCTCGGCCACCTCGAAGGCACCGAAGACACGCCGACGCAGCTCGAAGGCATCGTCCAGGGTCTTCATTCCCGGTGCGTAGAGGGCGAACTCCTCGTGTCCGAAGTACGACTGGGTGGCCCCGGCGGCCACGATGAGGCTGTCGTAGGGGTACTGGACGGGCACCTGCCCGGCCACGGTGGCGTGCACGATCCGCCGGTCGAGATCGAAACCGACGACCTCGACCAGCTGCACGCTCACGTTCCGGTGGCGGCGCAGCACGTGGCGGATGGCCGGGGCGATCTGGCCAGGGGCCAGCATCCCCGTGGCCGTCTGGTAGAGCAGGGGCTGGAAGAGGTGATGGTTGCGCCGGTCGACCAGGGTCACGTCGACCGGTTTGCCCCCCAGCAACCGGGCGGCGGGCAGACCGCCGAACCCCCCGCCGACGATGACCACCCGGTGGCGGGGCCCTGACCGGTCCCCGGGGCCGTCGCCCCGGTCCGGGGAGGCAGGCCGGTCGCTCATCGGGTCCCGGCCCCACCGGCCCGGCCCGGGCCCGGCGCCACGGGCCGGCGCCGACCGGCGGCACGGTCCCCCCGTCCACGAGGGACGCTCACCCTGGCATGCCGCGTCATGGTGATCCTTTCCGCCCCCAGTGCTGGCCCGGACCGGCCGGCGATGCCGTGGCCTGTTCCCGATCTCCGCCGGGCGATCCGCCCCCCGTGGATCTCCTTCGAGGTCGACATCCACCGCCTGTTGGGCCGTCAGATGCACGGTAGCCTCTGCTGGCTGGGCGGCGCAGACGGCATCATCGGACCCTCTGGCCTCCCGGGTAAGGAGTTCCAGCCGATGTCCGACTTCCCCCCCATCGCCGACTACGCCTTTCTGTCCGACTGCGAGGACAGTTGCCTGATCGCACCCGACGGAAGCGTCGAGTGGCTGTGCCTGCCCCGCCCCGATTCGCCCAGTGTGTTCGGTGCCCTGTTGGACCGATCGGCCGGTTCGTTCCGGTTCGGCCCGTCCACCACCCACGTTCCCCACCACCGCCGCTATGTGCCGGGGACCATGGTGGTCGAGACCACCTGGCACACCCCCACCGGCTGGCTGGTGGTGCACGACCTCCTGGTCGTCCGCAAGGTGGACGGGTCCACCCGCCGGCCCGACTACCGGCGGGCGCCCTCGGATTCGGCCGGGGTCGGGGTCCTGTTGCGCATCGCCGAATGCATGTCCGGCAAGATCGAGATCGATGCCACCTGCGTGCCGTTGTTCGACTACGGCCTCGATCCCGGACAGTGGGCCTACCAGGGTGACGGCTACGGGTCGCTGACCGTCACCGGTCCCGACGACCGGGTGTCGTTGTCGGTGGTGAGCAACCTGCGCCTGGGGGTGGTCGGGGCCCGCTGCTACGGACGGACCAACCTGGTCGAGGGCGAGCAGGCATTTGTGGCGCTGTCGTGGGCGGGAACCGCCCCGACCACCCAGGACGAGGCCAACGCCGACCTGACCTCGACCGTGTCCTACTGGCGTGACTGGCTGGCCACCGGCACGTTCCCCGATCACCCGTGGCGGTCGTACATCGAGCGCAGTGCGCTGACTCTCAAGGGCCTGAGCTACGCCCCGACCGGGGCCATCATGGCCGCCTCCACCACCTCGCTGCCGGAGACGCCGGGCGGGGCCCGCAACTGGGACTACCGCTACACCTGGATCCGGGACACCGGGTTCATGTTGCGGTCCCTCTACCGCCTGGGCTTCGACTGGGAGGCGCTCGAGTACTTCGCCTTCGTATTGGAGAGCGTGAGCCAGGGGAAGTCCGAACCGCCGTTCGAGCTCCAGATCATGTACGGCATCGGCGGCGAGCGCGATCTCACCGAGTCGACCCTCGACCACCTGTCGGGTTACGGCGGGGCTCGACCGGTGCGGGTCGGGAACGGCGCCTGGAGCCAGCACCAAAACGACGTGTGGGGCATGCTGCTGGACGGCGTCGACCAGCACATGAAACAGGGGGCGGCCCAGATCGTCCGCCGGGTGTGGGACGGCCTGGCCGGCCTGGTCGACGAGGCGCTGACCCACAGCGGCGATGCCGACCAGGGAATTTGGGAGATCCGGGGCGAACCTCAGCATTTCACCGCCTCGGCCGTCCTGTGCTGGGTGGCCGCCGACCGGGGGGCCGATCTGGCCCTGCGACGGGGTGCCCCCGACCTGGCCGACAAGTGGCGCCAGGGGGCCGACCAGCTCAAGCGGGAGATCCTGGCCAAGGGGGTCGACGACCGGGGCCGGTTCCGCCAGGCCTACGAGAACGACGAGCTCGACGCATCCCTGCTCCTCATCCCCATCATGGGATTCCTCCCCCCCGACGACGAACGGGTGAAGGCCACCGTGCTGGCCATCGCCGACGAGCTCACCGAGGACGAGCTCGTGCTCCGCTACAAGGTGGACACCACCGACACCGGCTTCGAGGGCAAGGAGGGAACGTTCACCATCTGCTCGTGGTGGCTGGTGTCGGCCCTGACCATGATCGGTGAGCTCGACCGGGCCCGGACCCTGTGCAAGAAGCTGCTGTCGTTCTCCGGCCCCCTGGACCTCTACGCCGAGGAGATCGATGCCACCACCGGTGAGCATCTGGGGAACTTCCCCCAGGCCTTCACCCACCTGGCCCTCATTGACGCGGTGTCCCAGCTCATCGAGGCCGACACCGAGACCGGCTGACCGGCCCGACCGGTCGGTGCCGACGGGCCCGCCGGTCAGGGCCGGTGTCCTACTCCGCCACTTCGTTCCGGCGGGCCACGCTGCGGCTGGCCGCTCCGATGATCAGCCGGATGACCACGGCGATGACGGCCAGGTCGGCCAGCATCTGCACCGTCACCACCAGGCGGGCGACATCGGTCCTCGGGGCGATGTCGCCGAACCCCACTGTGGAGAAGACGGTGACGGTGAAGTACAGGGCCGAGCTCCGGGTGAGGGGTTGAGGCGAGCCGGCGAATGCCGTCGGGTCGTTGTGGGACATGGTCACGTAGATCCAGGCGAACAGGACCAAGAACAACGGGATGACCGTGGCCATGGCCACCGCCGCCCTCAGCATCGGCCGGTCGTGGCTCGAGATCAGACGGATCTCGTTGACCAGTACCGCCACGAACAGGGCCAGAGCTGCGACCAGGCGGAGCAGCACCGACTCGTGGGGTCGGTGCTCGATGGGGATGGCGTAGAAGGCGACCAGCAACAAGCCGGCCGTCACCAACGCCCGCAGGCCGGTGGTGACCAGGTGGGACCGTTCGAACCCGCTGAGGTCGGTGGGCGAGGTCGACGTCATGTCGTCACGGCCTACAGGTGGCTGAACCCGCCGGACTCCTGTTGGGTCATGGCCACCGACACCGGGTGCTTGGCGAAGTGATCGATGGACTTCTTGATGTCCCCCAACAACAAGACGATGAGGTCACGGCTGACCCCCTGGCGAACCAGGACCCGCTGGACCGAGATGTCGGCCACCGACCCGGTCAGCGGATAGGCCGGCACCTGCCATCCCTCCACCCGCAGGCGGTCGGCGATGTCATAGAGGGTGTAGCCGGGGTCCTCGCCCTCACGGATACGCCAGGCCACCGAGGGGATCCCGGTCAGCGGGTTCCCGTCACACAGCAGATCGAAGGGGCCGAGCTTCACGATCTCCTCGCCCAGGAATTTGGCCGTTCGGTAACAGGAGTCGTGTACGTCCTTGTAGCCGTTCCTGCCCAGGCGGATGAAGTTGTAGTACTGGGCCACGATCTGGCCGGCCGGCCGGGAGAAGTTGATCTGGAAGACCGGCATGTCGCCGCCCAGGTAGGTGACGTGGAAGATCAGGTCGTCGGGCAGGTCCTTGACGTCACGCCACAGCACCCATCCGACCCCCAGGGGGGCCAGGCCGAACTTGTGGCCGGAACTGCTGATCGACTTGACTCGGGGAAGTCGGAAGTCCCACACCACGTCGGGGGCGCAGAACGGGGCCAGAAAGGCCCCGCTGGCCCCGTCGATGTGGATGCAGATGTCGAGGCCGGTGTCCTGTTCCAACTGGTCGAGGGCCTGGGCCAGCTCGGCCACCGGTTCGTAGGCACCGGTGTAGGTGACTCCGAACGTCGGGACCACCATGATGGTGTTCTCATCCACCTGGGCCAGCATCTGTTCGGCGTCCATGCAGTACTTGCCGGGCGACATGGGGATCTCGCGCATCTCGATCTCCCAGTACTTGGCGAACTTGTGCCACACCACCTGGACCGGACCGCACACCATGTTGGGCTTGTCGGTGGGCTTGCCCTCGGCCTGGCGCTTGGCCTTCCACCGCCACTTGGCGGCCATGCCACCGAGCATGCAGGCCTCGGAGGAGCCGATGGCCGAGCACCCGACGGCCTCGCCTCCTTCGGGGGCGTTCCACAGGCCGCCCAGGATCTGCACGCACCGCCGCTCGATCTCGGCCGTCTGGGGGTACTCGTCCTTGTCAATCAAGTTCTTGTTGATGCACAGGTCCATCAGTTTGTGGACCTCATCCTCCTCCCAGGTCTGGCAGAAGGTGGCCAGGTTCTGGCGCTCGTTGCCGTCGAGCAACAGCTCGTCGGAGATGGCCTGGAAGGCGTCCTCGGGCCGCATGGCATCGTCGGGGCAGCGGTGGGACGGCAGAGCCTTGAACAGGTCCTTGCCGGCGTAGACCGAGTCAAGCAGCTCGTCTCGGATGGACACGTGCTTGTGCAGGGGCATGGGAGACAGTCCTTCCGTCGGCGGTGAGATCGGGGCCGGGAGCCGGTCCGACTGACATGATGCCATCAACCTCCCGGTGGTTCCTCCCCACGGCCTCCCGGGAGCCGACGGCCGGGGGGTGTATCCGGGGCGGCCGGGCGAGGTTGGGGGAGGATGGGGGAATGAGCCAGCCCGACGACGGGGGCCCGGCCCCCCCGTCCGGTGCCCCGGCCGGGCCGGGACGACGGGACGGCCGGCCGCCACGGTCCGGGCTCGTCCTCGGGGTGCTGATTCTCGGCGCGGTGGTGGCCAACATCAACCTCGGGATCGCCAATGTCGCCCTCCCCTCGATCGGCGCCGGGCTGAGGACGACACAAGCCCAGCTCAATCTGGTGGCCCTGGGGTTCACGCTGGGCCTGGCCGCCTCCGTCCTCTACCTGGGGGCCCTGGCCGACCGGTACGGCCGGAAGCTGGCCATGGTGGCCGGCGCCACCTTGTCCATCCCCGCCGCCTGCCTGGCCGCTTGGGCTCCCGACCCCCAGGTGCTGGTGGTGGCCCGGGTGGTCGGCGGGGTGGCGGCGGGGATGCTCTATCCGACCACCCTGTCGCTGATCAGCGCCCTGTTCGCCGGCGGGGCCCGGACCCGGGCCATCGCCCTGTGGTCGGGGATCGGTGGAGGGGTCTCGGCCCTCGGCCCACTCATCGGCGGGCTGCTGCTCGGCCGGGCCTGGTGGGGGTCGGTGTTCCTCGTCACCATTCCCCTGGCCGTCCTGGTGGTCATCACCGGCGGGCTGTGGATCCCCCGCCACGCCGGCGAGACCACGGCGCCGGTCGATAACCCGGGGGGAGCCCTGTCGGTGGTCTTCGTCGGCCCGCTGGTGCTCGGCATCGGGCTCGTTCCCGACTACGGATGGAACGATGTCGTGCTCGGGCTGTTCGCCCTGTCGGCCGTGTCACTCCTGGCCTTCGTCTGGCGGGAGCACCGGGCGGCCGATCCGCTGTTCGACCTCCAGGTACTCAAGATCCGGACCTTCTCCATCGCCCTCGCCGGTGGCACCATCATCTGGGGAGGACTGCTGGCCTCCCTGTTCGTCGGCCAGCAGTACACGCAGAACGTCCTCGGGTACTCACCGCTGAAGGCGGCGGCGGCCACCCTCCCGGCCGCCCTCGGGTTGATGCTGGTGGCCCGGACCTCGGCCCGACTGATCGCCCGTCACGGTGCCCGGTTGCCGTTCGCCCTCGGGTTGGCCCTGACCACGCTGGCCTTCTTGTCCATGGCCCTGTTCTTCGGCACCGGCACCTCGGCGGCGGCGGTGGTCGCCATCTACGCCGCCCTGGGTGTCGGCATCGGCCTGGCCGGCCCACCGTCGTCCAACGCCCTGATGGGATCGGTGCCCGTGGCCCGGGCCGGTATGGGCTCGGCGTCGAACGACCTCCAGCGGGATTTCGGCGGTGCCGTCTTCCAGGCGGTGATGGGTACCCTGCTGGCCGTTCGGTACACCGCCTACTTCACCAAGGCGTTCGCCCACGAGACGCCCCAACAGGCCCAACAGCTGTCGAAGCAGGCGGCCGACACCGTCAGCCAGTCCTTCACCGGAGCCGAACAGTTGGCCAAGCAGTTCCCCCAGGCCCAGAGCAGCCAGCTGGTGGAGGCGGCCAAGGAGGCGTTCGTGCACGGCAAGACGGCGGCGTTGACCTTCGCCACCGTGGCGGCGGCCATCGGCTTCGTCCTGGTGGTCACTCTCTTCCCCAAGAAGGACGACGAGCTGGAGATCTACGCCGGGGTGGCGGCGGCCAGCCCGCTCACCCCGGCCGACGGCGACCGAGGGGCCGGGCCGGGACCGACCCCGACATCGGGCTGAGGACGATGGGCGTCGTCGGCGGCCATCAACGGCGGTGGGAAGGGCGTCGGGTGGTCAGATCCAGGGTTCGCCGGTGCGCACCGTGGCCGAAGCCGGCCGATCGTGCCCGTTCAGGGTCTGTTCGATCTTGGTGGCCTGGTACTGGATCAACGAGACGAACTCCTTGTTCGTCATCGTGCGGATCTCTTCTTCACTCGGGTATTCCACGCGACGACCCCCGCCTCAGGGCCCCCCGCAGGGAGGATCCTGCCCTGTCGCAGCCGACTGTGCAACTGCCCGGGGTCCGACTCCCGGACTTTGTCACCCGGCCGGGCCGGAAGGAACTGCCGGTGGCTCGGTGGACCCGCTGGGCATCAGCCCGGCGCTGGCCACGTCCGGACGGTGGCCGGCCGGTCCCGTCGAGCCGGAAACCCGGCGGTCGCCCAGTGTCCCAGGTGCTAGAACGGCCGGCATGCAACTCGACCTCCACGTCTCGCGGTTCGACTGGGCCGGTGGCCCGGCGGGCATCGGGCCGGGCCTCACCGATCTGGCCCGGCGGGCCGAGGCCATCGGGGTGCGCACGCTGTCGTTCATGGACCACTACTTCCAGATGGACTGGATGGCGCCGGCCGAGGACCCGATGCTCGAGGGTTACACGGCGCTCGGATTCATCGCCGGACGCACCGATCGGCTGCGCCTGCGACTCCTGGTGACCGGGGTGACCTATCGCCATCCCGGGCTCCTGGCCAAGGCGGTGACGACGCTCGATGTGGTGTCGAGCGGCCGGGCCGAGCTCGGCATCGGGGCGGCCTGGTACGAACGTGAGCATCGGGGTCTGGGGGTGGCCTTCCCGCCGACGGCCGAGCGCTTCGAGCGGCTCGAAGAGGCGATCCAGATCTGCCTGCAGATGTGGAGTGACGACAATGGCGCCTACCAGGGTCGGCACTACCGGCTGGAGGAAACGCTGTGCAGCCCGATGCCGGTCAGCCGACCTCGCCCACCGATCCTCATCGGAGGCAGCGGGGAGCGCAAGACGCTCCGACTGGTCGCCCGGTACGCCGACGCCTGCAACATCTTCGGTGGACCCGACGAGGTGGCCCACAAGATCGACGTGCTCCGCCGGCACTGCGATGCCGTGGGCCGCGACCCCAACGAGATCGAGGTGACGGCCATGTACCGGGACATCCCCCCGGAAGCGTCGGTCGACGACGTGGTCCGGGGGGCCGAGGCCTTCGCCAAGATCGGTGTGTCGACCCTTGTCACCGGGGTCGTCGGCCAAGACCCGGGCGCCCGGCTGGAGTCGACCTTCGGCCCGGCCATGGAACGGTTGGAAGCCGTCGAGCCGGCGTCGTTGGCGTAGGCGTCGGCCTGCCGGGCTGGCCGGTAGGCCGGCGCTTGGTGCCAAGTCCGGAGCTCGGGTAGGGGGTCCCAGGCTCCCCGGACTCGGCACACTCACCTTAAGCCCCGACCCTTGGGATGTCCTGAGAAGCTGGTTACGATCTCGTGAGGGTGGCGCCGGCACCGGCGGGATCCGAGGCGGCACACCGTCGGTGCGAGGTGTGGACCGGCACACCGGTTTTGTCCCTGAGCCCCAGGGCTTCAACCGTCAACCGTCAACCAGACGGCGTCACCGCCACTCCCCTTTGGTCGCCGATGTCGCCCACGGGAGGACCTGCAGGCCGGTCGACGTCTGGCGATCGACCTGGGCCCGGACGTTGACGGGTGTCCGGTGCTCCAGAAGGTCGCAGTCTTCCGGTACACCGGTTGATCGGACCGGCCGTGTTGGGGGACGACCGATCGCTCGCTCTTCGAGAGAGCGGGTACTCGGCGGGGATTGGTGTAGGGATGGAGCATCGCTGCGGCATTCACGCTGGCCAACAGGGTGGTGTCCCGTGCCGTCAGTCGAGATCCTTCGGCCGCCACCACATTCTCCAGGGCCCAGAGCCCATCGCCCCACACCCGCTTGGCGTCCACCAGGGTGAGGGGCTTCAACAGGGTGGAGACATCCTGCACCGGGCGGGGTTCCGAGTGCAGACGACTGACGGTCCTGCGTAGCAATCCGGCCATGGTCGACGGACTTTCTCAACCGCCACGGTTAGGAACTGCAAAATGTTATCCGGATGTGACGACACTGAAACACCATCCACCGCCCGAATTCCGGCCCGAGGCGCCGACCTGGTCGAATGGGCGGTGGTGGATCACAGCCGGTGGCGCGCCACACCCGAACATGGCAATCGGCGGACGGCGCCGCCTCTCCGATGCACCATGCCCGGGGTCGGGCAAGGGCCCGCTCAGACCGGGTCGGCTCTCACGGGTCCTGCAGCAACCCGAGGACGTTGCCATCGGGATCGGTGACCGTGGCCACCAGGCGGCCGTTGCCGACGTCGCGGGCGGAGTCCTTCACCGTGGCCCCGGCCGCCGTCACCTCGGCCAGCTTGGCCTCGAGGTCGGGCACCTCCCAGTAGGTCACCGGTGAGGCCATGACCCCGGGTCCGCCGCCCGGCACCAGCCCGATGTGCTGGCCTCCGGCCTCGTATCCGACGTAGTAGGACTCGTCGACTGTGGGCGGTACCCCGAGGAGGGCGGTGTACACCTCTTTGGCCGCCGCCAGGTCGGACACCGGATGGAGCACGTTCTTGATTCCCTGGGTGGGAGAGCCGGTCATGATCGCTCCTGGGTCATGGGACTGGTCGGTACCGGTTCGGCGGAACCGTAGAGGCCAGATGCAGCTTAGAAGTGCCGCCGACCTGGTCTCAACCCTCACCGCGCCACCAGCACCCGCCACTGGGCGACCGGTCGACGGACGACCACCATTCCCCTGCCCGGGCCGTTGAAACCAGGGCTTTGGCCTCCCCCGTCAGTTGCGGTTGGTGGCCTTGGCCAGGACGACCTTCAACAGACCGAGGAATCCGGCGTCATGAAGGACGCGACGGGCGGTATCCCAGCGCCCGAGGCGGATCGGAGCCGGCGAGGGGGTGATCGGCGCAGGAGGAGCGTCATAGACACGGGAGTTTCGTTCTGCCACACGAACGAAGGCCGGGAGGTCTTCGGGCGACACCACCAACCGCGAGGACGTGCCGGCCGCCGGTTTGCGGAAGAGCGCTTGAGTCGTGGCGGCGATCTCCCAGCGGACCTGATCGCTCAGTCGCCCGGTGAGGGCATCGTGTTTCCACTCGTCGTAGGGCGAGCCCACGATCTCCCCGACGGTCATCTGTTCGAACCGTGTCCGCTCGGCCGTCGGCAAACCGCCACGGAACAGAGAGAGCATCTGGTGTATCGCGAACATCGGCTCGCCGGACTCGGGAACCTGGTGACTGACACACTCCAGCGAGTCGAACAGCCGTCGAACCCCCATGCGGGTGGCATTGAAGTAGTGATGCGGATAGCCGTGTTCGGCCACCAGGAAGGGCATGTCGAAGTACAACGTTCCGCCGGGCTTCAGGACGCGGGCGATCTCGATGGCCGAAGCGAACGGATCGTTCACGTGTTCCAGCACGTCGAGGGTGAAGACAGCGTCGAAGGTCGCGTCCTGGAAGGGGATCTTCTGGTTGACTCCGAGGACGTCCACGTACGGGAACCGAGCAATCTCCATCTGGATCACGTTGGGGAAGGTCTCCGACTTGTAGCCGCTTCCGCAGTCGAGGACCATTCCCTCGATCTCTTGGCACCGTTCGATGATGACCATGGCGTTCTCGTCGTAGGGGTGATCGGAGACGTTCTCGGTCTCGACCAGAGCGAACGCCGCCACGGTGTCGTCGTCGATGAAATTGACGGCCCCCTCCATCATCGGGAAGCGCTTGCGGCAACCATCGCAGGTAACGGCGTGGGGGCCCGACGGGCTGATGGTGGAGCCGCAGACGGGACATTGGAGGTGCTCCAGAATCCACTGGAACTTTGCCCGGTCACCGGGCACAGGCCGCCGATCGGTGGTGACCACAGGCAACCCCCCCTCTCCTCGTCGACGTATTCCATCATCTGGGAAGTGCGGTCGACAACTTCACTCTTCGGCGGCGGCCCTTCCGCCGAGCTCGGATGACGACGGTGGAAGTGGCCCATCGACCCTGTTGACGACACCCCGTCAACCGGGTCGGCGACGGCGCTCCGGATTCCGGCCCAGGGGAACCGGGCCGGCCCGTCAGACCTCCAAGCAGTACCGACCGGGATCAGAGGCCGAACCCCCGCAGCAGGTGCCTGGTCATACCGTTGGTGGTCCGATACACCTTTCGCCTGACAACCCGCTTGGCATAGGAGCCGGGGCCCTTCTCTGCCGCTTGGACGTTGCCCACATCTCTGGCTGCCCGGTAGAGCTGCGATCGCAGCGAGCTCCGGCGGGCCATCTATCCGCACCTTCGCATTGGAGAGGCTTCCTTTCGACTGGGAGACTGGAGTGAAGGTCGACGAAAAGGTTGCCCCGCCGACCGACACATCGACGACCACACTAAAGCCGATGGTGGCCCCACTGATGTTGAAGGGGACAGAGGCACTGCCAGTGGAACTGGAACTGGTCGTTCCGCTAGGGCATGGTCGTCGTCTTGCCCCAAGACTCGGGCGGCTGGTCGTTGAAGTTCTGGCCCGCGACTATGGGTGGTCACCGCTACCTCGAAAGCGCCTGCCCCTCGAGTTCGATGCCCAGACCCCCTCGACGATGAAGGGCTACGGAGTTTCCGGAACCCATCGACTTCCACCGTCCGTACTCACGGTGAGGCTCGGGAAGCACTGGTTCCCATTCGGCACCGTGGCCGCAGCAGAGCACCCCGGGGGGAGCGACATGGCCAGGCCATCGGTCGGCGACGAGAACACGACCGAGGAAACGCTTCCGGGTTCGGATCGGGAAGCGGCACGGTTTTCGTCCACGTGCGTCCGGCATCGATCGTGTCGAAGATGGCCGAGCCGGTGTCGATCGTCCAGGTGGCCGGGCCGATGGCGGAAAAGGGAATGCCGGTGCCGGTCTGGTGGTAGTCGGCCAGTCCCCGATCAGCGGGCAACCGGTGAGCGGTCCACGTCGCTCCGCCATCGTCGGTGTCGAACACCCGGGCGGCCTGGCCCGACTGGCCGTCCGGATAGCCGACGACCACGCCGTGTCGGGCACCGAAGAACGCAGGGGTCCCGAATCGGTCGTTCGACGGGAGCCCGGACGCCTTTGACCACGTGGCACCTCCGTTGGTGGTGCGGTAGAGGACACCGCCGGTCGAGGTGGTCCGGCCGCTCCGTCCGAATGTCGGCCCCGTCGTCACCCAGCCGTCGTGGGCATCACTAAACACCATCTGCCCGCTGCCGATATCGAGGCTGCCGATGTCGGGAAGGCTCCCCCCCGCCGCCCACGTTGCACCCCCGTCGTCGGTGGAGAACAACGTCGCCTGTTGCCCGTTGCCTCCGCCTTGTTCCAATGCGAAGCCGTGCCGGGCGTCGGGAAAGCTCAGGGAAATGTCTGCGCCACAGGCCTGTAGGCAGCCCGGCAGAGCGGTGAAGGTCCAGGTGGTCCCCCCATCCGTCGAGTGCTCGATGCCGTTGAACCGGTCAGAGGCCTCTCCTTTGGTCGGTGGGAGCAACCCGATCACGTCGACGACCGGGAGCCAGAGATCAGTTGATCCGACGCCAACCATGGCATCGATGCGATCCGACGGATCCTGACCGGGAAAGATCGGCGGGGTGACGGCCCGCCAGCTCAGACCCTGATCAGCGGTCACATAGATGCCTGAGGCATCGGCGACCCAGCCGAGACCGTTGTCGGCCAGGCCGATCTCCTGCACGGCGGTGTACGACCCGCCGGTAGGAGGAGGTTGGCTCTCGGGGATGGGCGTGCTGGGCACGGTTCTCGGACCTCCGACCCGATGTACCGGGATGCCCGGTGGCCCACCCGCATCGCCACCAGTGACGGCGAAGATCGTGGCGGCAACGGCCAACACCAGAACGACCCCGGCGACCAGCAAGGCCCGGCGTCGGCGCCGTCTCTGTCTGGCTTCCTTGAAGAGGTCCTCGATGTCCTCGGCGACCTGGGGATCGAGAGGATGGACGGCTGGTGCCGGGCTGTCGGGGAGCACCTTCATGGCGTTCCGATGCTTGGTTCCGTGACGCTCACGGCAGGGCTTCGATGATCTGGATGACGTCTTCTCGTTGGTAGCCCTGACTCCGGCAGAAGTCGACCAGGTCCCGGACCCGTTTCACCACCACTCCCCGTGGCGTGGTTCCGGCCACCGTGATCCCTCTCCCCCGTCGGAAGTCAAGCAGGCCCTCGTCCCTCAGAATATGGAGGGCCCGAAGCACGGTGTTCTTGTTGACTCCCAGAATGGCGGCCATGTCCTTGGCGAGGGGCAGGCGTACCCCGGGACCGGCCTCTCCATCGGCGATGGCCCGACGGATCTCCGCGGCGACCTGGTCGTGTAGTGCCAGGGGGTCGAACCGGTCGACCTTGACTGGATCCATGGTACTAGTCATAGTAGTCTCAGGTCTGGCCGATTACCAGCCCCGTCACGACGACCCTCGAGCCATTCGACAGTCGGAGCGCCGGTGGACCACAAGCGATGGGCGAGTGGAAATAGCCATGACAATCGTCGAGTCACGACCTGAATCCCAAACGACCGATCGGCCCCAGGCTCTCTTCAGGGAGGCCCGGGACCGAGGCCGCCGCCGGCGACTGCTGGCGGTGGTGATCGCCGCCGTTGCCCTTCTGGTGGGGTCGGGCTCGGCGGCCGTCGTCGGAGGATTTGGGTCCTCGGCTCAGCACGCGATCAGTGGTCCACCCGCCCGTCGCCCGGTGCCGCCGGTGCACCGGCAACCAGTCACGAGTCCGAGTGGAACCTCCAAGTGTGTGGGCGATAAGACTCCATTGCTGAAGCCACAGGCGGTTGCCAACCATTCGTTCTCGCTCCTACCCTGCTACACCAGTACGGGTCTCACCAAACTCAATCAGGCGGCGCGGACGCATGTCCCGAACCCGACCGGTGGTGGGCCCCCGGGGGTGACGAATCACTGACGAGGGCCGGGCACCGCCTCGTGGCCGGCCTCGACCACGCGGACCGGTCCAAGGTCACCGTGAAGGATCCGAGTGCTGGCGGAAACGAGCGGCGGTGGAGCTCCCGGGACGTTGCCCGGCCCCAACCTCACGGTCTGGCTCACGAATCGTCGGGGAGTGCAGCTCTTGTCCACGGGGCTCTCGGGAAGCACTGCATAAACGGTGACGGTCATGGCGTTGGCCGAGCCACCCGTTGCCACGCCCTCGATCTCCCCGCAGCGGGGCACGTCCACCTGCACATTCAGCACCTCGGAAGCAAGAACTCCTTCGGGAATCCATGGAACGGAGACGGTCTCCAGGGCATTGGTGAGGCTGGCCGGAACGACCCGGCCGCAAGGAGCGCTGCGGGCCCGGTACACGACGGCGGGCCTCCCGCTAGAACCGATCACCACCGCGGCATCACCCGGGGTTGGGAGCGGTGGCCGAGGCCCGGAGGGAGACGTCCTTACCGAGGGGCAGCTGAAGCTCACCGCAGAATCGCTGGCCAGGCCGACCCACGCCGGAAGGTCCACCACCGGCGGGACCCCGTTGGCGTCCTCGGCAATCGTCACCAATCCAAAGCCGAATGCCAGCGGCCGGTACCCCATGATCTGTCCCGTGGCCCAGATTCGATCTCCGACTGCCGTTTGGCGCCCTTTTGGGCAGCCTGTCCGGGGGGGCGGGACGAACGGTCACGACTCCCCCGTCCAGTTTCACCGTCGACACGAAGCGATCACCGACAACCTTGGCCTGGTTCGGATCGAATCGAGAGGCCGATGGGTTGGCTGTCCTCGGGACAGCCCCACTGACCGGGTACTGCCTGACGGCCAGGAATGTCACGGCTAAGCCGGCGGCAGCCGGCCAGATCCACCTCACGTCATCAAATACGCCGGCGGCCGACCACAGGTTGACAGGAGTCGGGCATGACGAAGCGTCCGTTTGTGCCAGCCTCTCGACCATTGGCGACAGGTGTTACCCAGATCGCCGCCCGTCGGTTCTCCAGCAGGTCGGGCGGGTACAGTCACGAGGGGCCGCAGTTGGCAAAGGAGACCGCCGTGGACGATGGAGAACCGATTTCGTACCTTGCGCTCGAGCATGAAACTCCGGTCCTCAGCTCATCCGGCTCCGAGTTCGGGAAGGTGGTTCACGTTCTCCAGATACCCGAACTGGACGAATTCGACGGGATCGTGGTGGGCACGAAGGGTGGCCATCGATTCGTCGATCGGGATCAGATCACCGAAATCACCAGATCATGCGTTCGGTGCGCTCTGTCCGACGACCAGGCAGCGGCTCTGCCGGCACCGGACGGACCTCCCGTTCTCCATCTTGATGTCACCTATGAAGAAGGTTCGTCGTTGAGCGCCAGGTTCGCCCGGCTGTTCAGGCGGCCGCATTGGAAGGAACTCGAATAGCGGGAATCCCGAGGTGGGCGGCCCGCGCCCCCTGCCACCGCCGGGAACGCCTCCCTCGTTCCCCGGGGAAGAACGGCTGTCCGTCGACGAATTCCGACCGACTAGCCCAGATCCAGGTCATCGACCCTCTGTGCCCACCATCCGATCAGGCCGTTGCGGATCTGGTCGGTCAGTACTCCATCAGCCATCAGGACCTTCAAATCGATTTGCCCGAGGTTCACGACACCGAGTTGGTCCTCCAACCAATCGGCGGATTCGTCGACCAACTCCGGGTATCCATCGGCGATCCGGTCGGAGTACCAGATCCTCATGCCACCAGGCGTCTCCTCGAATGTGATGTGGCCGGTCAGTGCCACCGGTGGACCATCCGGCGCCGCTGCGCCCCCGAGCGTTCCCTCTTGGCCCATAACCGGATTCTAAGGGGACCGGTGAGAGACAGAGCACTCCGACGGACCGCCGCCCCAGACATCCAAGCCCCGGTGATCGCATCGAGGTCCTCGATTTCGTCCCGCCCGGATTCCGGACCTGCCTGGTGGATCGTCGCCGGATGGGAGACCAGCTTCCAGTACGGAGTACTCGGCCGGAACGGCTCGAGCTTTTAGCCGCCGGGACGCTACCGGGCGGGCCCCCGGACCCGGGGAACGCTCCCACCAGTGCCGACGCAGGGCGCGTCGATCGATCATCCCGGCTCGGCCGAGGCCACAGAACGGCCGCCGCGGCAACGCAGTTCACGAACCACTAGCGATACGAACATATGTTCGATAGGGTCGCACCCATGCACTACGAGGTGGTCGTGACCATTCCAAAGGCACTCGATGACCGATCCCGCAGGTTTCTCGAGGCCGTGCAGCATTCAGCCAACCGGCTCATCGGATTCACCGGCGACCATTCGTCCATCGAGCTGAAGGTCGACGTGGCCGGAATGTCTCGAGAAGAGGCCCTCAGGGCTGCGGCCGGCGAGGTCGCCCGCATTTTTCCCGCAATCAATGACGAGAAGTACGGGGAGCCGACGTTGCGGTAGTCGTGCCGAGTTGCCAACTTCGTGCGTCACGACTTGGCCGCGACCCGGTTGACCGAGGCGCGCCAGCACCAGATGATCATTCCGGGTCGAGGAGGCGGTCTGTCGTCGAATCGGGTTCACCGTCGAAGTACCGGTCGAGCACGCGGCCGAACAAGGATTCGTCGGTTGAGGCCCGCATGAACAGGGTCATCGACGACTGCAGCTTTTGGGTGTCGACGGCCCCGAAGACCTGTTCGGCGGTAGGACTGATGGATTCGACAACGGCCCTCGCGCACTCGACTAGTCGGGGTCCGAGCACTGAGTGGTGAAGGTATGCCCTCGCTTCATCGAGGGAGGCGATGGCGAACTTTCTGGACATCGCACTTCGACCAAGTCCAACTAACTGGGGAAACGTGAACCACATCCAGTGGGTCGTCTTTCGGCCGCGACGGAGCTCACCCAGAGCCGTGTGGTACATGCCGTCGTTGTCCTGGGCGAGCACGAATCGCTCCAGGTCGTAGGGATCGCCCGTCATTCCCGATCCACCATTGTCTACGCCGGACCGTCCCGTCGGTCAACGGATCGGGTCCCCACCTCGATCTTGACCGAGCATCGACTCGGCATTGCCGACCCGGCCTCAGCCATCCCGAGGGCCACCAGGCTGGACCCCCCAGGCGCCCGAGCGCCCACCAGTTCTTGCCACAAGGACATGCCGGCGCTCAGGCGTCGCGGCGGACGAGGACCCAACAGCCGATCACCAGGGTTACCACCGTGTAGAACACGAGCAGTGCGAAACCCGTCCACGGGCTGAATGCGGACGCCACATGATCGGGCACACCTTGGGTGGAGAACATGACCAGTCCGATGTTGGCCGGCAGGTAGCGGGCCAAGGCATTACTGAGTCCTGTGGGCAGGGCCTCCACGATGATGGGCAGGACCAGCACCACCCCGACGAAAGCGGAAATGGCACCGGCAGTGTGACGGATGATGGTGGCCAGTCCCAGCGCCAGCAGCCCGAGCACGGCCAGATAGAGCCCGGCGCCGACCACAGCCCGTAGGACGTTCGGCTGTCCCAACGACGCCGAACCGCTCTGGAGGAAGATCTGGAAGTTGTGAGGGATCTTCACCCCGAATTGCTGGGCGCGCTGGGCGGCCGCCGCCCTCGTCCCGACGGCGTGTTTGGCCGACAAGATCGCCTGGCCGACGGCGAAGGCGCTGAACGTGAGTACCTCGCTCACCACCACCGCCACCGTTCCGAACACGAGGACCTTGGCGGCGAGCACAACGGGACGACGGGGCACGGCCGACAACGTGGCGCGGATGGTGCCCGTTCCGTATTCGGCACTCATCACCAGCACGCCCAGGACCCCAAAGATGAGCTGTCCGAGGAAGACGCCTATCAGGCTCCTACGGGTCGGATCGTCGATGATCTCGGCTGGGCTGACTGTGCCGGTGCCCAGTGCGCACAAGCCCAGCACGGCCACGGCCGTGCCGACGAGCGTCCACGTCGTCGAACGGACCGACCAGAGCTTGGTCCATTCGGCGGCCATGGATCGTCGCAGACCGACGCGGCCCGGAGGCTGCTGGATGGTGAAGGGAGTCGAAGACCCGAGCACGGCGGTCACGATCCACCCCGGAACTCGACGGCTTCGTCGGTCAACTCCATGAAGGCGTCCTCCAGCGACGCCACCGGGGTGAGCTCGTGCAGGGCGATGCCCATCGACGCCGCCAGGTCACCCACTTCCGGCGCCGCCAGGCCGGTTACGGTGATGGAGCCATCGGGATCGGGGATGACCGTCCCACCCGCATTGGTCACGGCGTCGGACAACTGGTGCGATGCCGGCGTGCGGACCTTGACCGATTGGCGCGAGCTGCCGGCCACGAAATCGGCGACCGAGGTCTCGGCGATCAGTTTGCCCTTGCCGATGACCACGAGATGGTCGGCGGTGAGAGCCATCTCGGCCATGAGGTGGCTCGACACGAACACGGTGCGACCTTCGCCGGCCAACGTCTTACACAGCGTGCGCACCCACCGGATGCCTTCGGGATCGAGGCCATTGACGGGCTCGTCGAACAGCAGCACCCCAGGGTCGCCGAGCAGAGCGGCAGCGATGCCCAGACGTTGGCCCATCCCGAGCGAGAATTTGCCCACCCTTTTGCCGGCCACCGAGGTGAGGCCAACGAGCTCCAGCACCTCGTCGACCCGGGCCCGGGCGATGGCATTGCTCCGGGCCAGGGTGAGCAGGTGGGCGCGGGCAGAGCGACCGGGGTGGATGGACCGTGCTTCGAGCAGTCCACCGACTTCGTGCATCGGCCACGGAAGTTCGTGGTAGTGCCGTCCCAATACGGTGACCGAGCCCGACGCCGGCGAGTCGAGACCCATGATCATGCGCATCGTGGTCGATTTGCCCGATCCGTTTGGTCCGAGGAAACCCGTCACCGTTCCGGGACGCACATCAAAGGAGAGGTCGTCGACCGCCACCACGTTGCCGAAGCGCTTGGTGAGCCCCCGGGCCTCGATCATCCGGTCAGCCTTGCACGCCGCTGCCTCCTTTGGGTAGCGGGCCTCGCCGGGCTCAGTCTTGGGTGAAGCATGCGAGGCGGTCAATAGGCAGCACGCCTTGGCGATAACCCTGAAGTCACGAACCTGTCCTCCGGCCCCGGCCGTCTGCCGCATCACTCCCTGCCCGTATGCCGCGTCCCTCGACGGGCAATTTCTGCAGTCGGGCTGCCGGGTCGAACCCGGGACCACTTGATCCCCTGATCCGCAGGGGCGACCCCTGGCTCCGCAGGGGCGACCCCTGGCCGAAAAACTTCTCAGACCTGCGAAAGGCGCTCACGAGCCGGCGATCTGGGGCACTCTTTCAGCCACCGCCTACCCCCACCTCTTGATGGGCGTAAGGTCATGCGGGTCGGGCGGATGGATGCTGATGTCTTTGAGCTTCTCAGTAAACCTGTCGACAAAGTATTGGCCGGTCCCGAGGTCATATTTGACCATCCTGGTGGGCCATGAATAGATGGTCACATGGCTACCTCCGGAGCGATCGGCTCGACCTGAATGCTGATCATCCGACCGCTATCTTGCAGCGAGGCGGAGGTCTCGGCCCATAGTGACAGCGCGTCGGTGTCGATCTCGATGTCGTGGCCGTGAGCCGACTTGGTGGCTGACTTCGCCCACTCGAGTGCAACGTCAGGTGTGGCTTCAAGCGCTAGATCTGCATGGCGACAAAGAGGGTGTTCACGGCCGAGATCGTTCAACCGACTAACCGTCCTCAGGCGTCGAGTCAGGAAGACGACCCCGATGAGATCTGCAACGAAGAGGGCGATCAATGGAAACAGGAGGGCAACCGCATCGGTTGTGGACTCGCCAGAGCTCGGCGCAAAGAAGAGGACAATGATCCCCCCGAGCACGCAAGCTGTCCCGATGGCGAGCGATGCGGTGAGAACCGAGTTGATCCGGCGTTGGGTTGCCTTTTCCCGGCGCATCGGTGCGGCGAGGAACCGTCCCCCGACAAGCACCGCTATACCCAGGATCTCGATACACAAGGAGAGGATTAAGAAGGAGGACAAACTCACTTTGAACACCCTGGTTGTCGGAGTGCGAGGACTGAAGGCAAGTCCGGAGCTGCTCGCCAAGCTGGCAACCCGCTCCTTGGCCTCCGGTCGCTCCGACCAGGCTGGCTGCCCCACTGTCCACTCAGACCTCGCTCGGTTAGCCATAGGACCGCTTCGTCAAAGAGCCCGAGCAAAGGTTGCTTGTCATCGGCATTTCCCGGGCGCAGAAGAATCTTCATCGACAAGGACGATAGATGGTTCGCCCCGACGAGGCGGTCGGTCTAATTTCGGCTTGGACCAGCCGAGCGCACGTCGACCATCCGCCAGTGGAGGGAGCTACCGTGCAAGCCATCACCGTTCGAGACCGCGATGCCGGCGTCGGTGGACTCTCTCTTACCGATGTGCCCTACCCGCACGCCGCCCAGAACGGTGTCATTGTACGGGTGCATGCCGCCGGGTTCACCCCCGGCGAGTTGGACTGGTCGGGGACGTGGGTCGATCGCGCCGGGCGCGACCGGACGCCGAGCGTGCCCGGCCATGAGCTGTCGGGAGTCGTTGTCGAGCTGGGGTACGGAACCACCGGCCTCAGTGTGGACCAGCGGGTATTCGGCCTGAGCGACTGGACCCGCAACGGCTCCCTGGCCGAATACTGCGCGGTGGAGGCCCGCAACCTCGCGCCCCTTCCGGCTGACATCGACCACACGGTGGCCGCCGCCCTGCCGATCTCCGGGCTGACGGCATGGCAAGCGCTCATCGACCACGCCCACCTCAAAACAGGCCAGACCGTCCTGATCCACGGCGCCGCGGGCGGTGTCGGTTCGATCGCCGTGCAACTCGCCCGCCAAGTCGGAGCCGTCGTGATTGGCACTGGCCGGGCAACGGACCGCGAAACCGCCCTGGGCTTGGGAGTGCACACCTTCTTGGATCTGGAGGCCGACAAGCTGGAGGATGCCGGCCAAGTTGACGTGGTGCTCGACGTGATCGGCGGCGAGATCCTCGACCGCTCGGCTGCGCTGGTGCGCGCCGGTGGCACGCTCGTCACCACCATCAACGTGCCCACGGTCCAGCCCAAGGACGGCCGCGCCATCTTCTTCGTCGTCGAAGCCGACCGGTCCCGACTGGCGGATCTTGCCCAGCGGCTCAGGGATGGACGGCTCAAGTCGATCGTCGGGGCAGTACGGCCGCTGGCCGAAGCGCCTGCTGCGTTCGCCCCCGACCGGCGCACCCCCGGCAAGACGATCATCCGGATCACCGAAGGCGGATGACAGGCCGAAGGGTCTGCACTCGTGCCGCCGGCGACCAGACGTTCGGTCTCAGTCGGAAAGGGCCCAGGCCGGAGGATCCGAAACCAATGGGCTCAGTACTCGCCCTTGATCACGAAGTACGAGCCCCGGATGGTCCCCGCCAGCTTCGACTTCTGGCGTGCGAACTTGAACGAACCCAACTCGGTGGGGATGTCCATGCCTTCCGAGAGCTTGAACCCGACCGCCCGCTTCGGACTCGGTCCGTCGAGGGTGTAGAGGACGTTGATCGACAGCCCGCTCTCGTAGAACACGTACGTCCAACAGATGTTCTCGACCTGGAACGTCGTGGCCTCGAGCGGCGGCGACCCGATGACGATGTCCCGCTCCTCCTTCAGGATCCTGTGGACTCGGTCGATTTCCTTCTGGGCCTTGGCGGCGGGTTCGACTGTGAAGACGTGGTCGTACTTGTTCTTGAAATAACGGGCCTCGTTCGCTCGCAGGCCAGCTAGCGCATCCACCACGGGGGACGACTCCAGGCCGGCGGTGGATACGTTGACGAAATCTACGGAGTAGCTCACCGGTCGGTTCGACTTTCGGGAAGAGCGGCAAAGTCCCGCTTGGCCTGTCGATACCAGCCCATACCTTTGATCGGGTTCTTCCACCGGCCCTTCATGTCCTTCAAGGCGGCTTCGTGCTCCGTGTCACCGTTAGCGACCATCTCTTTCAGATGTCGATCCTGCGCCTTGATCACTTCGTCCGCAGATGTACCCCGGTGCGGAGAGTCGCACGGGCCACCCAGTTGCTCACATGTCATGGTCTTCATGACCTTCACGTCCTTTCACGGTGTTCTCCTGTCGAGATTTGCCAACTTGGTGTTGGCCTGCCGGGCGCGTCAGAACGCACTGGATACCCTCGAGTCAGGGGCGTTCCAGCGCCGATAATCAACGGATCGGCGTCGAAATCTGTCACCTCCATCCTGGTCACACTCTATTGACGCAGGAGACCTCCAAAATGTGACCGTCAACCCCACTGACCACTGAGATCCCGCTCCGTGAGCCACGAAACGGCCTGGTCAAACAGCCCTAGCAACGATTGTTGGTCTTCGGTTCTGCTCGCTCGCAGAAAGATCGTCACGAACCAACGATAGAGCCCGTCATCGGAGCACGCGAGCCAGGCCCGATGTTGTCACCGTCACTGTTGTGGGGCACCTGTCGCCGGCCCATTGCGGAACGGCCTTGTGGTCCAAAGCCGTAAGGTTGCGCCTGACACCACTTCTTGATGCATCTGGATCCGATGCCACACCCACGACGCAGACCGCTTGGTACAACCGAGGGCTGCCGTCCTCTACTCAGATGTCGCTGCTTTTTGTCGCCGAAGCCGCCTCGACGCTGTGCGCACGCTTCGCAGTGCGCCGATGTTGCTCGACCAGAAGCGCTCCTGCCGCCACTGCCATGGTGCCTCCGACGGCGAGTGCTGGTGCCGGGAACTGGGGGGTGTCAGCGGGCGGGTTGTCACTGCGGGGCCGGGTCAGCGTGAAGGTGTCGTAAGAGCTGTAGTCAGGAGTGCCGGAGGATTGGGTGGGCGCGTGATAGTAGGTCACGGAGATCGTGGTGTTACCCCCCTGCACACCCGGATCGACCGAGAACAGGGCCACCCCGTAGGCATCGCCGCTGTCCTTGTTGGCCGACCAAGTGCATGGTTCCGAGGCGTCCGATAGCGGCTTGGTTCCAGCTGCGATGCCGTCGAAGGGGGTACCGACTCGGATCTGGGTGAAGGTGGTGACATTGGCAGTCGCATTGTTGTAGGTGTTGTCCCGTTTGTTGGTCCCACCGCCACCCAGCACCATGTAGACCGTCCCCTGGGAGGTGTCGAAGGGACTCGTGGTGTCGTCCGTCACCACTTGGGGGGTGAACGTGTTGATCGTGGCTCCATTGTTCGGCGCCACGTACGTGGGCCCTTCGGTGTTGTAGATGTAATCGCTCGGCCAGTTCGTGTTGGCGGTGCCCTTCCAGGTAGAGGTGCCTGGGTAGGGGGCGGCGGCGAAGCCCCGCACCGGGTAGGACCGCTCGTAGTCGTGATCGTGCCCGTTCACCACCAGGTCGACTTCGTACTGATCGAACAGTGGAACCCAGGCCTGGCGGATACCCGCGTCGCATCCGTTGTCAGTCGATGACGAGAGGGCACACTGGTGCATCTGGACGATGATCCAGTCAATCTCGGTATTGGCACGGGCCGCCGCCAGCGTGGTCTCGAGCCAGGTGGTCTGCACATTGGGGGTATCGCCTGGGGCCGCCGCTCCAGGGGACACGGTTCCGTCAGCGTTGGCCGTGAAGGTACCTGTGTAGAACTGGTTGTACTGGTATTCGGCGGCTGAGATGGGGTTGCCTTCGGGATCGGTGGTGGCCGTGAAGCCTACGTTGTAGGCACCCGCACCCTGATAACAGACATCATTGGCATCGAGGCTGATGAACAGCACCGAGCCAACCTGGAATGAGTAGAAGCTGCCCGGGAAGGATGTGCCATTGCCGGGAAGCATGAACCGGGTGTTGTACGAGTTGTAGCCGTAGGGACCGTTGTCGATCTCTGCTTCGTGATTGCCTATGCACGGCATCCATGGACGATTTGCTGCCGAACGCTGGGCGTTGAGACCGAAGTCCCGCCACACCTCGGGTGCCGGCTGGACCCCGCTAGATCCGGATGTCGTTTTTCCGGAAGAGGAGATCGTCTCTTTGTCGCCGTAACAGAGGTCGCCGTTCAACAGATGGAAGAGCGGACTCAGTGCTTCCACCTCGCCCACTGCGTTGTAGGCGTTCCATTGGGATTCGCTGTAGGTGGTCGATTGAATGGTCGATCCGTCGGCCAGTGTGTAGGTGGCGCCGGCGCCGGGCGTGCCGAGGTCGCCAAAACTGGTGAAGGCGAAGGGGAACCGCCCCGTGTTCGCCGTGGTGAAGTTGCTCGAGAACGTCACCGCCGGGGGACCTGAGTCGTCTGCCGGGTCGGCCACCCTGTAGTTGTACTCGGTGGCCGGGCTGAGACCCGTTAGCGCCACGTGGTAGCAGTAGACCGACTCGCCGCTCAAACCGTCGGTATAGGTGAGCTGGGTGGCGTCAAAGACCGTCTGGCTCCCGACGGCCGGGCTGATCGTCACCTGAGGTGTGGCCTGTGGCGACGGGGAAGCCCACGAGATGGTCACGTCTGAACTCGGATCAGCCCCCCAGGTGAGGTGGATCTGTTCGGGAACCGTTCCCGAGCCGAGTGAGCTGGTGGCGCCGGGGCCGGCGGCGAAGGCGTAGCCTTCACCCAGGGCGAAGCGGGCGGCTACTGCCGCGAATCCGGCCGCACCGGCCGCCTGGAGGAACTGCCTGCGAGAGAGACCCGGTCGCTCTGGCACTGTGCGAATAGGACCTTCATTTCCATCGTCGAGTGGCAGCATGGAGCGAACGTAACGACCGTCGGTAAACGGGGCGGTATCAGCATTTGAACTGGGGGCGAACAGTTCGCGTCGCCGCCGCGAACTCGACTCGTTCGACCGGCGAGAATGTGAGGGAGGCGATGTTGAAGTGTGGCGGGCGATTGGCTCCATGCCCAGGGGTGATCGGGAACTCGGCTAGAGCTTCCGGACCCGCGGCCTTTGCGGAGCCGGTCCACCTGTCGCGGGTCGACATGATCTTCGTTGACTGGGCGGGCGTCGCCGCAACGCGTCGACTAGGGGCTCCTGCCCCGCTCGTGCCTTTGGGTGGCAATCCACCCGGCAGCGAGGATACTCGGGCGATCGTCGGCCGCACCGTGGAAGTCCTCCTTGGCCTAGTAGATTTTGGGGTCAGTGAAGAGCAGCCGTGAGCGACTCCGGAAGGTCCTGGTGGGCGCGACCTGTCTGGCCTTGGGGGGGTTATCGTGCGGTTGCGATGGACCGAGCCACTCTTCTGCGGCGGCAACTGTTGAGGCAATTTCGGTGCCGGGACTCGGTCGAGTGCTCGCTGATAGTGCCGGCTATGTTCTCTACGCCTTCCTGCCTGACAACCGTGGATCCTCGACCTGCCTAACCAGTTGTGCCACGCAGTGGCCACCTCTTGTTCTCCCACCCAAAAGCGCGAGGGCGACGGCAGGTCCAGGTGTAATGGCAGCGTTGCTCGGGACGACGCGAAGGCCCGGCGGCGCCCTCCAAGTCACCTACAACAAATGGCCACTCTACACATACATCGACGACGCGCCTGGTCAGGTAACCGGTCAAGGCGAAGCCATGGGTGGCTGGTATGTGATTTCGCCCATTGGAACGATCAACCGAAGTCTTCCAACGTCAGCCAGCAGCTAAGACCGCGTGCATCATGTGCGGGCGAATGTGCCCAGGTCAGCCCCCTAGATCACGGTCATATTGCGGTCATGTGGAAGTTCGTCGCAATGTCATCATCGCTCTGGGCGCCTCAGCCGGTGGCTCCACGACACCAACTACCGCAACCCCGACCACACCCTGTGTCGTTTCCGCCGGTCGGGTGAAAGACCTACGCAAGGCGAAGATATAGCTGGGCCAGGGACCAGCACCATCGTGAATCGGGCTCTCCACACGCCCCGGTAGTCGGTCCTCTCGAACGGTGGTCGGCGAAGGCAGTTCGACGTGAGGGCCGGTTGGGACGGTCCGTCCCGAGGTGGTGCAGAGCAACCAGTTGCGCGCCTCTACGACGAGTGGTAATAACTACGACGATCCGTAGTAGCTAACGATTGTTCCTTGTAAGAAAGCGGGCGGACGATGACCGTTGCCACTGTGAACGAGAGCGCCGAGCGGGCGCCCCGTGCCCCCGGCAGACAGGTGGTTCGACCAGCCAGTCCGCCACCCAAGGACCTGCAGCGCACCTTCCGTCTGGTCCTGGCCACGGTGTGGCTGCTGGACGCCGCGCTTCAGCTCCAGCCCTTCATGTTCACCCGTGGGTCCAACGGGTTCAGCGGCATGCTCAACGGGCTGGCAGCCGGGAATCCGGGGGTTGTGTACCACTCCATCGCCTGGAACGCCTCGAACGTCTACCACTACCCGATCCTGACCAATGCCATCTTTGCTTCGATCCAGTTCCTGATCGCCTTTGGCATCGTCTACAAACGGACGTGCAAACCGGCGCTGGTGCTCTCCATCGTGTGGTCCATCGGGGTCTGGTGGTTTGGCGAGGGCGCCGGTGCGGTCTTCTTGGGGGAGCCACCCCGTTCGGTGGCGGGCCCGGGGGCGTCCTCTTCTACGCACTCCTCGCCGTGCTCCTGTGGCCGAGCGATGGATTGGACAAGCCTTTTGTGGCTGCCCGCACCGTGGGAGTGACGGCGGCCAAAGCCATCTGGGCTATGGTCTGGGGGCTCTTGGCCGTCCTCTCTTTGGTCGGTTCGGGTCGCTCGCCCCAGGCACTGCACGACCTGGTGGCCGGTCTGAACAGTGGACAGCCAGGATGGCTCGCCCATATCGACCGATCGTCTGAGTCCCTGTTCCTCCATCACGGGACGGCCATAGCGGTGTTGCTGGCCATCGTGTGTGTCATCGTGGCCGTTGGGGTGTACGCACCACCACAGGTGGCTCAGGTAACGGTAGCCCTCGCCATCGTGGTCTTCGCCCTCATCTGGGTCGCTGTCCAGGACTTCGGAGGGATCCTGGCTGGCGGCGCCACCGACCCCAACTCGGGGCTGCTGGTCATCCTGCTGGCCCTGATCTACTGGCCGCTGGCGGTCCCCAGGGTGGCAACAGACGGGATCGCTGCGGTCCCGCAGCCCGCGGGAAGAGGAGGCTGACGGTCATGGCCATGTCGACTCCTACCTGGCTGTACTACCTCTTCGGCGTGTTGATGCTCGCCGTCGCCGCCTACTGCTTCACGCTGCTGGTGCTGTCGCTGGCGACCCACCGGCCCTCCGGACGAGACGTGGAGATCTCCCACATCTTCATGGGGGTGTCCATGGCCGGGATGTTCGTGGGTCAATGGGCCTTCGGTCGGAGTGCTGTCTGGGAGATCATCTTCGGCGCGCTCCTCGTATGGTTCCTGGTCGAGAGCGTCCAGTCGCTACGGACCTATGGCCTCCACGTTCCCCATGCCTTGATCCACGGCGTCATGAGCTTCGCCATGCTGCTGATGTACTGGTTCCCGATGGCAGCAACGTCGGGGGCAATGTCGATGTCGGAGTCGGGGACAGGTCCGAAGCTCGATCCGGGGGTCGGCTTTGTGGTGGCGTTCGTTCTCTTCGCATCGGCCATCTTCACCCTGGCTTCCCCGAACAAGGGTGCCTCCCACTTCGGAAGCCACGCTCCCGCCTACGCCTTGGCCGGAGCGGCCAACCAGGATGGGCCTGTGGGCCAGCCGGAGGCGGGGGCCGGAGGCGCGCTGGCCCTGGACGACATTGTCGCCACCCCCTGGCTGGTGGATGTCAGCCATGTCGTGATGTGCATCGCCATGGGCTTCATGCTTCTGCTCATGATCTAGCGCGTAGAGGACGGACCAGAGGCGCCCGCAGGCGCCCGATCGGCACAGACGGGGTCGGGCTGCCGGGATTTGAACCCGGGATACCTCCAGGCCACTGCACCCCGATGGGTCCAATCCGGGTCCTGGGAGTTCTCTTGATGATCTGGGCTACCGAGATGGCGTTCGTAGGATCATGACCGGTCCGTTAAAGGGAGGGCGCCTGCCAAGCAGCCCCAATCAGGTACAGCTAGCACCCCGAAGGGCCTGGTTGAGACTTCTTGGTAGATGCTGCGACTTGTTCGTAGCGTTAGAGGTCTGGACTTGATCCGGTTCGACGGACAGGTTGCTTCAGTTGATTATGCCGCCTGAAGGTCGGCGTTGTGGTGGAGCAATTCGTACTGGACCGGGCTGAGGTAGCCGAGGGTCGAATGCAGCCGGCGGGTGTTGTACCAGCCCTCGATGTACTCGAAGACGGCTCGGTGGAGTCCTGACCTCGTCGGCCAGGATCTCGTGTCGATCAGCTCGCGCTTGATGGTGGCGAAGAAGGACTCGGCCACGGCGTTGTCCCAGCACTCACCCTTCCTTCCGACCGACAGCACGACGCCGTTGCTCCTTGCGAGATCGGCGAGGTCCCGACTGGTGTATTGACAGCCGCGGTCCGAGTGAAAAATGACACCCTCTTCCGGTTGCCGGTTCATGAAGGCCATAGTGAGTGCCTCCTCCACCAGTTCGGTGGGCATGTGGTCGGCCAGTGCCCAGCCGACAACCTTCCGGCTGGCCAGGTCGATGACGGTGGCCAGGTAGGCCCAGCCCTCCCAGGTAGCGATGTAGGTGATGTCCCCGACATAGCGACGGTCGATCTCCTGGCACGGTCCGAAGTGCCGCTGGATCAGGTCCTTGGCCGTCTCGGCCCCGGGGTCGGCCACCGTGGTCTTCCTCCACCGCTTCTTGCATCGTCCCTCGAGGCCGGCCAACCGCATCAGCCTGGTCACCCGTCGTCGACCGCAGGTCACTCCGCGATACACGAGCTCCCGGTGGACCCGGGGGGATCCATAGGTGCCCTTGGACTCGGTGTGGATGGCTTGGATCTGGGTGGTCAGTTCGGCGTCGGTGACCTGGCGGACAGAAGGTTCGCCGTTGCTGCGCTGGTCGTAGGCGGAACGGGAGACCTTGAACAGATCACATGTCTTGGTGACGCTGTGACCTGCGATCTTCTCCGCCTCGATGAAGGGGTCCAGCTTCATCGGGTCTCCTTGGCGAAGAAAACCGTCGCACGCTTGAGGATCTCCACGTCCTCTTTGAGGGAGCGATTTTCCCGACGCAGGCGGGTGAGCTCCTCCTTCTCCTCGGTGGTGAGACCGGGGCGTTGGCCCTGGTCGATCTGGCCTTGTTTCACCCAGCCGCGCACGTTGGTCTCGGTCAGATCGAAGTCCTTGGCCACCTGGCCGATGCTGCGATCGCCTCGCCGGCACAGCTCGACGATCTCAGCCTTGAACTCCGGTGTGAACGACCGACGGGGGCGGGGCTTCTTCCTCTCCATGGTCTCCATTTTGGACATCCTTTCCGGGGCTCTGCCCCTTATGGTGGATGTCCGTCAAACCGGAGGAAGCCCACTGGGCCACGAGGGTGCGGGTGCTCGGCACCGGGAAGTCCAATAAGAATGAACCCAACGATGCCCTGTCGGTGGCCATCGCTGCGTTCTGGTCGCCCGGGCTCCGATCGGTGGAGCTCGCCGATCATCGAGAGGTCCTGCGCCTCCTGGCCAAGCGGAACCACGAGCTCGGGAGGCTCCGCAACATTGTTGTCTCCCGGCTCCACGCCGCCCTAGTCAACCTGTCACCAGGCGGAATCTCCGAGGAACTCAACGCTTCTGACGCGGCGCGGCTGCTCAATGCCTTCGAACCGATCACTGCGGTGGAGAGGACCCGCTGTGATCTGGCCCACGAGCTGCTCGACGACGTGGAGCGACTCGATGTGCAGCTGAAGGAATCCCATAGGCGGATAAAGACAGCGGTGAAGGCTTCGGGAACCACGCTCACCGAGCTCTATGGCGTCAGTCCTATCCTGGCCTGCGAGCTGATCGGTTACACCGGTGATGTCCGGCGCTTCACCACCCGGGACCAGTTCGCCTCCTACGCCGGTGTGGCACCGGTGGAGAGGTCATCCGGGGGCCGGATCTTCTTCCGCCTTAGTCGCCGTGGCAACCGTCAGCTCAACCACGCCATCCACATGGTGGCCATTTGCCAGATCCGCCAGACCAATTCGGAAGGCCGGATCTACTTCGAGAAGAAGGTGGCCGAGGGCAAGACCAAGCGGGAGGCCATTCGATCCCTCAAGCGTCATGTCAGCAACGCCGTCTATCGGCAGCTTCTCATCGGCGCACAGAAGTAAGGGGTCCGGGAGGACAAGCGGGAACGACTTGTAGCCTGCGTGGTCGGCTCTGCACCCTGGTGGCCGGCTCTTCGGCGAAGTCACTCCCGGACCCGCCGAATTCTATGCTTTCGAGCCCTCGAGGGCGCTGTGTCGAGGCGCGCCCAGAACCCCTGAGAAATTGCCCTCTTGACTCAAAGAGGACTCGTTCGGGGACGCGCAACATCCGCGAGCAACCGCCTCCAAGTGGTTGGTTTGCCGTGCCTCCGACTCCCATGTCGGCCAGGGCCCCCAACCTCCTCAATAGCGCACGGGCAGTGACATCCCAGAGTTGTGTCGGGTTACACGACACGAGTGAGTTATCGAACGCGGCGAGGGGGCAGGATCAATGTCCCACCCCCTCGTTCCTAACTACACGTGCATGTCGGTAATGTCAGTAGCTAGCGGTCAGCGATCCGCCGGTAACCACAATCTCCTTCAGTCCCTTTGGTGCCTTCAAGCTAGCGGTGGTGACACCCTTACCGTTCGTCTTGACTTTCAAGGTCGGCTCACAACCAAGGGATGTGAACGAGTCGGCCTGGGCCTCGGCACCCGTCTCCTGCCCCTGGGTAACCTCGGCAATCAGCGCAGTAGTCACCGGACTGACCGACGTAAACGAAGCACCAGCAAAAGATCCTGAAGCTGTCCCACCTGTGAACTCGAATCCGAGTGGCGATAAATCGGTACTCAGCGCAGAATCAGTGATTGTGGTGTTCGCGATCTTGTCACCATTGCCGCTAGCCCACTCGATGGTTGTATTGAACAGGGCGGTACTCCCACCCGCAATCAGAGAAGCACAGGTGGCTTCTTCCGTAGTGCCCGGGTGGGCGGGATCAGTCGCAACGGTCAGCTTCTTGATGCCTACAATCGGCGCCGTATTGGCGCCATCCGTAGCGGTGCCCGTACAGGAGCCCGTCCCCTTGGCAGACGTGGTAACCGGCCCCGCCGCCGCGAACTGCGTGTCGGCCAGCGCAGCAACGGCGGGCACGGAATCCGAAGGTGATGCCGCCCAGTCGTTCTTCAATGCGGGTGCCAGTTTGGCCGTTGCATTGGTGGTGCAACTGACGCTGCTCCCCGCACCCGCGGTGATGGTGATCGAAGACGCCGACGCCGGTACGGCAGTTAAGGCAATGACCCCTCCCGCGGCCAACGACAAAATGACAGCGGATCTGATGGTGGACTTAATCATGGGTTCCCCCCCTTGATTAACGCTGAATTCAGCGCGCGCCCCGCGAGCCGCACGCTAACACGAACAACGGTATCTTGCGTACGCGCCGCATTGACTCATCAGAAACCCGCGCGTAGCCGGCATCGTTGCCTCACGAAGGAATCCGCGCCTGGCGGAGGGTCGACTACGCCTGATCCATGGAGCTTTCGATGGGTGCTCGACGTGCTGTCACGAACAAGCTGGCCAACCAATATAGGCGGGGAACCCGGTCCGAGAAGGGGGTGATTCTCGGCCAGTTGGTGGAGCTCACGGGATGGAACCGGGGTCACGCCCGTGCCCGCCTGGTCAATGCCGGTGCCGTCCGGGTGGTGCGGGTGAGGACCCCTCGGGTGCCGACCTACTCGGCCCGGGTGGTGTCCGCCCTCGAACTGTGCTGGCGGGCAGCCCGGATGCCGGCGGGCAAGCGGCTGGCCCCCATGCTCCCCGTGCTGGTGCCGTTGCTCCGCCGGGACGGGGAGCTCGACCTCACCGACGACGAGGCCGTGCTGCTCACCTCGATGAGCGCCGCCACCATCGACCGGCGGCTGACAGGAGCCAAGGTGCTGGCCGGATTCCGGGGGGTGAGCCACACCAAGCCCGGGTCCCTGCTCAAGACCCAGATTCCCGTCAGAACCTGGTCGGAGTGGGACGACGTCGTCCCTGGCTTCGTCGAGATCGACCTGGTCGGCCACGAGGGAGGCAACTCCTTCGGGGAGTTCTGCTTCACCCTGACCATGACCGACATCGCCACCGGTTGGACGATCAACCGGTCGGTGGCCAACAAGTCGGCCATCCGGGTGGCCGAGGCCATCGAGCACGGCTGTCGCCAGTTCCCCTTCCCCATCCTCGGGATCGACTCCGACAACGGCAGCGAATTCATCAACGCCGACTTGCTCGAGTGGTGCACCACCCGCCGGATCACCTTCACCCGGTCCCGACCGGGCAACAAGAACGACGGCTGCCATGTGGAGCAGAAGAACTGGACCCATGTGCGAGAGCTGGTCGGCTACCTGCGTTTCGACACCGAGGCCGAACTCGCCGTGCTCAACCGGATCTGGGCTCTGGAGCAGAACTACACCAACCTCCTACTCACCCAACAGAAGCTCACCAGCCCCACCCGGGTGGGGGCCAAGGTCGCCAAGCGCCACGACAGCGCCCAGAGCCCCTATCAGCGCCTCCTGGCCGCCGGGGGCCTCACCCCTGGCCAGCAGGCCGCCCTCACGAGAGCCCGCAACGCCCTCCATCCGACCCGCCATCAGGCAGAGATCGCCCGCCTCACCACCCAGCTCCAACGCCTGGCCTTGGCGAAGACCGGACCGCCGCCGCGGGCCGTCAACCGGGCGTTCACCCACTAACTCGAAGCGCGGGGTTCTCCATGAGGCAACGAATCACCCTTGGCGCGGGATTTGACGTGAGGCAACAGGCGCCGACTCTGCCCTGCCCATTAGAGCAGGGACCCTTCGGATGCGGGACGGTCGTGGGTCTCCTCAGACCGGTGGCACCACACTGCACGTCGCCTGAAAACCACCCGGACCGAGCCTCTCGGCGCGCTCACTCTCACTTGACCGTTATCACTACCGGTCTTCGGCGGGGCGAGATCGCCGCCCTCCGGTGGCAGGACATGAATCTGAACATAGGCCGACTCCGGATCTCCCGCAATCGAGTGGTCGTCAATCACAAGGTCATTGAGGGAACGCCCAAAACACCAAGGTCACGCCGCGAGATTGCGTCGATCCCGCCACGGTCGCCGCCCTCAAGGCCCACAAGGCTCGGCAGGCCGAGGAACGATTGGCGTGGGGTCCTGTCTACAGAGCAACAGATCTGATCTTCACGTGAGAAGACGGACGGCCACTGCATCCAGACCTCATCTCTCGGACCTTCTTGCGACTGGCGTCCAAGTGCAACCTGCCAAGGATCACGATCCACGATCTGCGCCACAGCTACGCCACCGCCGCACCTGAGGCTGGTGTTGCGCTGAAGGTCGTGAGCGATCCGCTGGGCCACTCATCAATATCCATTACCGCCGACATCTACAGCCACGTTCGACCTGAGGTCGACCAGGCGGCAGCCGATCAGGTGGCCGGCCTTATCCTTGGAGGAGCAAGCTCATGTCTGCGACGTAAGCGCTCAGGGCAACGAGTTCCGAAGACCTTGCCTGCTGGATATCCTGCGGATCGACGGGCTCGCCTGCCGCCATCCGCTTCAGAAGCACCGTCACAAGGGATGACGGTGAGCTCGGCGAACCAACGCTCGATGAGGTTGATCCACGAGCTGTAGGTCGGAGTGAAGTGCAAGGTGAAGCGCGGGTGGCGCAGCAGCCAGCGCTTGATCTCGGGGGTCTTGTGGGTGGACACGTTGTCGACGACCAGGTGCACCTCGAGGTCATCAGGGACCGAGCGGTTGATCAGGTTCAAGAAGCGACGGAACTCTTCGGCACGATGACGCTCGGTCATGTCGGTGATCACGTGTCCCGAGGCCACGTCGAGCGCGGCGTAGAGGTTGGTCGTCCCGTGACGCACGTAGTCGTGGGTGCGCCGCTCGGGGAGCCCGGGGCGAAGGGGGAGCACCGGGGCAGTGCGATCGAGGGCCTGGACCTGGGTCTTCTCGTCGACGCACAGGACGAGGGCGCCATCGGGCGGGTTGATGTAGAGGCCCACGATGTCGCGCACCTTGTCGACGAAGAGCGGGTCGGGACTGAGCTTGAACGTGTCGACCAGGTGGGGCTTGAGTCCGAAGGCCCGCCAGATCCGGCTGACCGCGCTCTGGCTCATCCCCGTCGCCTTGGCCATCGAGCGCGTCGACCAGTGCGTGGCGTCGACCGGCGTCTCCTCAAGCGTCTTGACGATCACCGCTTCGACGTCGTCGTCAGAGATGGTGCGCGGGGTGCCCGGGCGCGGCTCGTCGTGGAGACCGTCCAGCCGATCGGCCAGGAACCGACGACGCCACTTGCCCACCGTGTGCGGATCGAGGCCCAGTCGTTCGGCGACCTCGATCACGTGCCCGCCCTCGGCGCAGGCCAGAACGACCCGACAGCGCAGCGCCAACGCTTGGGCACTTTTGGGTCGTCGGGCCCAACGCTCGAGCGTTTCGCGCTCGTCGTCGCTCAACACCACCGGTTCGAGTACAGATCGCCGCATTGCCGCCTCCAATCGTCGCTGACGAAAGGCACAACGCGGTGAGGCAGGAGAGAATCCCTCCGACGCGACTTATTTCGGACTCAGGTCACTAGGAGCTAATCGCGAACGAAGCCGCGAACTGGTTGCAGCCCTGACGACAAGAGACGGCAAGCGGGGCTCGGGTTGCAAAATGGTTGCAAATCCCAATTCCCCGAGACCTGCAACCATTCGGCGTATTGCTCTGGTCTGCGACGCGATGGTCGGGCTGCCGGGATTTGAACCCGGGACCTCTTGACCCCCAGTCAAGCGCGCTAACCAAGCTGCGCCACAGCCCGTCTCTCGGGACCCTCCTCAGCCTGCGGTCTTGTGCGATTCTGCCGTCCCAGGGCCGCCTCGGTGGTGGGGCCACCGAGGACAGAGACCGTTCGGTTGTGGAGGAACTCGGGAAGGGTCGCTGGTATTGGTGCGACCCGACCTCGTGCAGCGTACATGAGTGGCAGACCCGGTCAGGTGCCGAAGCTCGAGGCACCTCGAGTTCGGGATCGCTCGGCAGGCCAGACGATCCCGTTCCGCTTCCCGTATTCGACGCTCAACGCGCCGACGACCCCGTCGGCGCCTCTTCACTGCGAGGCGCTGACGGGTCGTCGGCTCAGATGTTTTGCTCAGCCTGAGTGCGTGGTCCCCACGGCCGAAATACCCACCACCGGCTTGACCAGCTTGACGCCGCCGGCCGAGCCGTAGAACTTGGCATCGCCGAAGCTGAACACTCCCCCGTCGGCCGCATTGAGCCAGTACCCGCCGCCATCGGGGGTGGCGGCGATGCCCACCACCGGCTGGACCAGATTGACGCCCCCGGTTGAGCCGTAGAACTTGGCATCGCCGAAGCTGAACACGCCGCCGTCCGAGGCCACCAACCAGTAGCCCTTTCCGTCAGCTGTCGATGCCATTCCCACCACCGGCTTGTTGAGCTTGACGCCCCCGGTCGAGCCGTAGAACTTGGCGTCGCCGAAGCTGAACACGCCGCCGTCCGAGGCCACCAACCAGTAGCCCTTTCCGTCGGGCGTCGGCGCCATGCCGACGATGGGGGCGTTGAGGGTGGTGCCTCCGGTCGAGCCGTAGAACTTGGCGTCGCCGTAGCTGAACACCCCGCCGTCCGAGGCCACCAGCCAGTATCCCAGTCCGGCCGGGACGGCCGGCGCCCCGCCGGCTCCCGGCACGTAGGGCGTCGAGGCCATGCCGACCACCGGCTTGTTGAGCTTGATGCCGCCAGTCGAGCCGTAGAAGGTGGCGTCCCCGAAGCTAAACACCCCGCCGTCCGAGGCCACCAGCCAGTACCCGCCCTGGTCCTGGGTCGGGGTGATCCCGACCACCGGCTGGTTGAGGGCGATACCTCCGGTCGAGCCGTAGAAGCCGGCGCTTCCGTAGGTGAACACCCCGCCGTCAGAGGCGGTCTGCCAGTATCCCGTGCCCGGTACCGGAGTGGTGTAGATGGCCGTCCCACCCTTCAGCACGCTGATGGTGTTGGCCGGACTGGTACCCAATCCGCTGACCCCGCTGACCCAGATCCCGTAGAACTGGCCGCTGATGGTGTTGCTGGCCACCGTGGTCTGTTGGATGACCGGTTCGGTCGCCCCGGGGATGATGTCGGTTCCGACGATGACGCCGGCGGTGGTGGGCGGTCCGTTGGTGGCGCCCCAGTTGTTACCGCCGAACACGTTGTTGGTCTCGATGGACACCCCGGTGACGGTGTCGCTCGGGGCGTGGGCGTGGACGATGATCCCACCTTCGTAGGAACCGCTGACGCTGTTAGTGTCGACCTCGATGTTGCTCACCGTGGCACCCACCGACGCCGTGGCCACCACGATCCCGCCGTAGTCGGGCTGACCGGACACGAAGACCCCCGGATGGCCGGTGATGACGTTGCCGTCGATGATGCCGTCGGTGATGGTGCCCCCGGTGTTGTGGGTGGAGTACACGATGGCGCACGAGCCGTAGTTGCCCGAGATGGTGTTGTTGCTGACGGTGACCCCCGATGACGCCACCGGAGTACCCGGCCCGGCGTTGGGAGCGCCGGGATCAGTCGGACCGTTGTCGTTGACGAAGATGCCCCCGCCCACGTTGTTGGTCACGGTGTTGAACGTGACCTGCGAGTTGTTGACGCCGGCCAGGACGATCCCTCCGAACGAGCCCACCCCCGAGGCCGGCGAGACGCCGTTGCCGTTGACCGTGGCGTTCTCCACCGTGAGATTGCTGGTCTGTTCGGCGAAGATGCCGGTGTCGTTGGCCCCGGTCACGGTGACGGCGTCGGCCGCCGTGGTCCCACCGATGGTCACATTGGTCACCGTCGGCGGGACGTAGATGCCATATCCGCACCCGGCGGCATTGACGGTCTGGCTGGCGATGGTCTCACCGGTGGTGGCCACCATCGCCGCCGTCAGACCGGTGGTACCGGCGGCCACGCAGGTGGCGGCTCCGGCCACCGGGACCTGGCCAAGCATCGAGGCCATTCCGATCCCGCTGGCAGTGACGCCGACGGTGCCCACCACCACTGCTCCGGCCATACGAACAAGACGAGTCAACCTCATTGGACTACTCCCTTTCAGGCCGCCGCGCCGTACCGACTCGGTTGAGTCCATACCCTGGGCGACCGCGTCTACTCGCCCCCCAGCCCGAACTCCGCTCATTATGTCGACCGGTCAGTGGTAAATCAACCGGTTTGCCGTGGTCGTGCCCGGGAACCCACTAACGACGGGTAGGAAAGGGCAGATTGGCGTCGGGTCCGGGCGGGGTCGGAGGGCGCCGGCTACGGCACCGGCCCTCGCCCATCGGCAGGGGGCGGGCCGGCCCACGCCTACGAGAGGATGCATGCGGCTGCGACAACACCGCGCCGCTCATCTCCTCCGCGCTCTGGTCTGTAGCTGTCCGCCGGAGGCCGTGGTTGCTTTCGGGATGACCGCTGACCGGTCAGGACCGACGGTGCGGTTCAGCCGCCGAGAAAGCTCAGTCCCGAGGCCCCTTTACCGTGTTGATGGCCCTTCCCGAAGAAGCCCTTGCCCAAGAGGCCCTTCCCGGCCGAGTGATGGCCCTTGCCCAGGAACGATTCCACTATCGACAACGGGATGGCCTTCACCTGCGACGGAGGCGGCACGGAGATCGTCACCGCTGATCCGTACCCGCTGAGGTCGACGGTGGCCGAGACCCCGATGGCTCCCACCTTGGTCGAGGCCCCGGTGGCCAACGTCCCCTGTACCAGTTGATCAGACGAATTGGCCCATAGGCTGGCGGTGACGGTGCGCACCTTGCCGGACTTCGAGCTCGTGGCCACGATCTTGCTCCCGGTGGCCTTGACGCCGTTCACCGTGGAGACGCCCAAGTGGGTCACAGTGGCGCCGTGCGACTTGGCCAGAGCGTCGATGGCCCGCACATCGCCCAGGGCATTGGCCACTTTGGTGAAGATCCCCGCAATGGCGGTGGAGGCGGCGGACGGCAGCGCCACCGAGATCCACGGTTCCCCGACCAGATGGCTGAGGTTGGGGATCTCGGCGTAGACGGTGCCGCCGGCCAGAACGGCGTTGATCACTTCAGGCGATGCCGAACCACCCGGGATCAGTTTGGCCACCGACGCCGGCAGGTCGATGGAAAGGGAGACCTCGTTGGTCGAGAAATCGGCGGCCCCGCTGCCCGTCACCATCACCGTCCCCGACGGCAACCCACTGACCGACACGCTGAAGTTGTAGTCGGCGGTGGTGACGGCGGCCGCCGACTTGTGAAGGTGCGACCCGGCCGGTGCGGCCCCCGCAGTACCGACCAGTCCGACGGTGGTTCCGATGCCCACTGCGCCGACTAGTCCCATGGTGGCCAACCACTTGGTACCCGTTCGCTTCATCATGCGTCCCCCATCGCTCGCCCGGCCCGGGGGTCTCCGGGCCGCCGGGCAGAGGTTAGGCCATGGAGGCCAGGCCGGCATGGCGGACGGCGGATCTGCCGGAAATCGTCGGGTCCCAGGCCGTCCACGACGGAAAAGCCCGACTGACCGGCTTGTGGCTGGGCCATCGGACAGTCAGGTTCCGATCGGGCGTGTGGCTGCGTCAGCCGGCCGGTGCCGTCACTGCTACTGGCCCGGGAGCGCACTCCCCGACTTGGGGATGGCGCTGCCGGCCTGGGGCACGTTCCCACCCGCCTGGGGCACGGCGGCGTCGGTGGGCGCCGCCGGTGCCGGGGGTGGCGGAGGTGCCGGCACGGTGCCGGCTCCGGGCACGGCTCCACCGGGTGGCACGGCCGTCGGGTCGGGCGAGATGGTGACCGGGGTCCCCCCGGCCTCGATGGCATCGAGCTGGCCCATGATGGCCGCCACCTTGGTCTCGCTGTCGAGCTGGTTGCGGCCCCGTTCGCTCAAGAACACGTAGGCCCCGAGATCACGGAGCAGGTGGTCGACCTGTTTGCCGGACTGCATCTCCTGGAGCTTGGTCTGACCCTGCTGCACGCCGGTCTGGGCCTTGTCGGCCAGCACGGTGGCCTGAGCCTTCACCTTGTCCATGAATCCCATGAGCCTGCCTCCCGCTGCGCTCAGCCGGTGCCGGTCCGGTCACCGGGCGGTGTGACCGCCGAGGACTGTTCTAGCCGATCCGCCCTCACGGCGGAACCGTCTACTCCTTGCGGCCCATCCCGAGCACTCTCAGCACGAGGGCGCCGGCTCTACCCGGCTTTTTGGATTTCTCGTGATCCGAGCCATGGCCGAACCGGCCGTCCCCCAGCGGGCTTGCGCCACCCAGCCCCGGGAGGGTGTTGGGCTCCTCGTACTTGGGCACCTTGGCCAGCCGCCGTCTCGGCTTGCGTGGCTTGTTCCCAGAGGATCCCATCCACCCATCATGGCCGACCGGAGCGAAGGCGGTGGGATCCGCCGCCGATCGGCGGGCCGGAACCGACGGTCAGCTCGACAGCGAAGTTACGATCAGCCCGCCGATGAACTTGTAGCCCTTGGTGTTGGCATGGATGTTGTTGAAGGTGCAGTAGTAGGTGAGCTTGCACACCTCCCACACCGCCACCGGGATCTTCCCGTAGGGCGCCAGTTTGGCCGTCGTGGCCAGCGGCGTGTCGTCCCCGGCCGTGGCCAGCTTGTAGGGCGCCTGCGTGACGTCGACGAAGCTCCCGTTGGGAACCGAGAGGTAGGCTGCCTTGAGGGTCGGGTTGATCAGGTCGTCGAAGGCGGTGACGGAGGCGGTGGCCAGGGTCTGGGCCGAGGCGCCGCCCGGGTTGACGTAGCTCCCGAGGATCACGTCCGGATAGGTGAGGCCCACGATCTTCGCCGTGGTGTCCCCGCTGGCGCTCAGTGCCGTGGCGACATCGGAAACCAGGGCCGTCACGTTGTTGGTGATGTCGGTGTCAGCTCCTTCGACACAGGTCAGGATGGCCCCGATCGACCCGGCACTGACGCAACTGGTGACGTCGTTCCCCCCGATGGACACGGTGACGAGGTCGACCCGTCCGTAGTTGGCCGGGGTGTCGATGAAGGCGACGGCCGCCTGTTCCTGGGTCATCCCGGTGTTGTCGTAGTTGACGGCGTCGGTGGCGGCTTCCGGTCCATATCCCGACTGGGTGCAGCCCAGGGCGGTGAGGACTGAGGAGGTGGTGGCCCCGCCGCAGCCGAAGTTCTCCAGCTGCATCTTCTCCTTCTTGGCCACATAGGCGGTGTAGCCGGCCGTGGCCGTGCCTCCGGTGTCGGTGGCGTTGGGCTGGTAGCCCACCGAGTAGGAGTCGCCCAACGACAGGTAGTAGGGCGGCGGGGGCTTGTGGCCCTTGGCCGCGGCCTGGCTGACGCCCGGTGACGCCGCCACGCCCATCAGCACGATGCTCACCGCTCCCACCATCGTCAGCAATTTGGTCACGGCTGCATGTCCACGCATCTCGGGTCCCCCCCCGGTCTGATGTCACCCCGATGTAACCCGGGGTTCACTTACCTGTCAGTCACTTGTTAGCACACCTCGGGCCGGCTACGGGCTCCGGTCGGCCGATCAGTCGGACCCGGGTTCACGGTGAGGGGGTCGGTCGTCACCCCGGGTGGTGTCAGACGTGGTGGACCACCCAGGTGATGCCCTGGAACGCCCGGTAGCCGAGGTAGATGACGCTGGCCACCAGCATGAACTTGAAATACCACGGCGAGGGACGGTGCTCGAGGGGCTCGGCCCCGCACCTCGGGCAGTTGCCCTCGTCGGTCAGCTCCTCGGCCTCGAGCCGCTCGTCGCACTGCTTACACCACGGCATGGCGTGCCCAACCCTCGGCCCGGGCCCGGACTCCCCGGCCGGGAGCCCACCGGTGCGGACCCGCCTGGTCGGTCGGTCCCACCACGCTCACCGGCGCCGACCCCCACCCCCGTTGGCCCCCTTGGCCCGCACCCGCAACTTGATCGGGGTGGGCCCGAGCCCGAAGCGCTCGCGCAGCCCCCGCTCAACGTAGCGCAGGTAGGTGGGCTGGAGCCGGCCGTTGGTGAACAGGGTGAAGGTGGGGGGATCGTTGGCCCCCTGCACCGCATACTGGATCTTGGCCCCCACCGGCGGATGGGCCATCTGGATCGACTTCATGGCCCGGTTGAGCTCGCCGGTCGGGATGCGGGAGTGATAGGCCTCCTCGGCCGCCGCCACCGCCGGCAGGATGTGATGGACCCCCAGTCCCGAAAGGGCGCTGATCTTCAAGACCGGGGCCTCCCCGAGGAAGGCCAACCGGTCGCCGATGTCGGCCAGGATGCCGGTGCGGTCCTCGGTAGCGATCAACTCCCACTTGTTGAGCACCACCACCGTCGGGCATCCCGAGGCCCCGATCCGTTCGGCCAGCCGTTGGTCCTGATGGGTCACGCCGGCGGTGGCGTCGATGACCAGGAGGGCGATGTCGGCCCGGTCCAGGGCGTCGAGGGCCCGGAGGACCGAGAAGTACTCGGTGCCCCGTTCGGTGCGGGACTTCCGGCGCATCCCGGCCGTGTCGATGAAACAGACCGTCCCCTCCGGCGTCTCCACCACGGTGTCGACGGCGTCGCGGGTGGTGCCGGGGGCATCGTGGGTGACCGAGCGCTCGTCCCCCACCAGCCGGTTGAACAGTGTCGACTTCCCCACGTTGGGCCGTCCGATCAACGCCACCCGGGGGATGCCGGTCCCGGGATCGTCGCCGTCCGGTCCGGCGCCGGCCCTGTCGTCGTCCCCGTCGTCGTCGGACGGGTCCGGGAGCAGGCCGACCACGTCGTCGAGCAGGTCGCCGGTGCCCCGGCCGTGCAGGGCACTGATGGGCCACGGCGCCCCCAGGCCGAGGGCCATGGCGTCCCAGGCGTCGGCCTCGCGTTGGGAGGAGTCCACCTTGTTCACCACCACCCGCACCGGTCGGCCCGAACGCTTCAACACCCGGGCAACGTCCATGTCCTCGTCGATGACCCCGACGGTGACGTCGACCACCAGGAGGACCACGGCGGCGTCGGCGATGGCCCGCTCGGCCTGGGCGCTCACCTGGGCGTCCAGGGGGTCCCGGCTGGCCAGCCAGCCGCCGGTGTCCACCACCGTGAAGGACCGCCCGCACCACTCGGCGTCCAGTTCCTTGCGATCGCGGGTCACCCCGGACCGTTCCTCCACCACCGCGGCCCGTCGTCCCACGATGCGATTGACCAGGGTCGACTTCCCCACGTTGGGACGGCCGGTGATGACCACCCGGGGCCTGGACCCGACCTCGGTGGGCCGGTCGGTGTCGGTGGCGCTCACCGCGGCGCTCCCAGCGACACGGGTACCCGGGCCGGGGGGGCCGGGTCGGCGTCCCCGCACCCTCGGGCCGTCGGGGTGGGACGGGCGCTGCCCTCCAGGGCCCGGCGCAGGGACAGCCCGTCGGTGGCCACCACCTCGACGGGCCGGGGCAGGTCGGCGATGGTCAGGTCGTCTAGGAACCGACCCTCCGACAGGCAGGAGTCGGGAAGGAGGTAGCGGTGGCCCTCGGGCTCGTCCGAAAGGACCCCGATGAGATCGGTGCCGGTCAACAGGCCCGACACCCCGATGTTGCCCCCGAAGAACGTGTTGGCCACCGGGACCAGCCGGACGTCCCGGCCCGGGAGCGAGTCGATGAGGGGGGCCAGCACCCGGGCCCCGTACTCGCCGGTGAGGATGGCGATCGGGGCCGGATCGCCGCCGGGGGGACCGGTGGCCGGTCGCCCCCGGGGGGCCCGGTAGCCCGAGGCCGGGGCCCCGTCGACGGCGGCGAAGAACCCCGGTCGCACCCCCAGGGCGGCCCGCTCGTCACCCCCGAAGGCGGCTTCGAAGGCCCGGGCCATCCCCAGTCCGTTCTCGTGCTGGGGGAAGCCCTCGTAGGTGGCGGCGGCCGGAAAGGGACGCTCGGCCATCAGGTAGTACTCGTCGGCAGCGAACACCATCCGCCGGCCGATGGCCGAGAGGAAGGTGTGCTGCCACTCCTCGACGGTGTCGCACACCGCCGCCGCCTCGGCCCGGGTGTGGGGCCGCATGGCGCTCTCGTGGGAGAACCGGCTGACCCCGAGGGGCACGCAGGCCACCGTGGCCAGGGCCGGGTAGCGGTCGAGCACGCCGGCCAACGTGTCGTGGAGCACTCCCCCGTCGTTGACGCCCGGACACACCACCACCTGTCCGTGGACCTCGATGCCCCCGTCGAGCAGGGCGGCCAACCACCGGAGGCTGGTGGCCCCCCGCCGGTTGCGGAGCAGCTCGGCCCGGATCTCGGGGTCGGTGGAGTGGATGGAGACGAACAGCGGGCTCAGCCGTTCGGTCAGCACCCGTTCGAGGTCCATCTCGGTGAAGCGGGTGAGGGTGGTGAAATTGCCGTAGAGGAAGGACAGCCGGTAGTCGTCGTCCTTGAGCGACAGGCTCCGGCGCATGCCCTTGGGCAGTTGGTGGATGAAGCAGAACTCGCAGTGGTTGTCGCAGGTGCGCACCCGGTCGAAGACGGCCGAGGACACCTCGATCCCCAGGGGCTCCCCGGGCTCCTTGGCCACCTGGACGGTGAAGGGGTCGGCCCGGCCCCGTCGGACCACGAGCTCGAGATCGGGCTCGTCCACCACCATGCTGTACTCGATGACGTCACGGGGGACACGTCCGTTGAGGAAGAGGAGCTCGTCCCCGGCCCTCAGCCCGGACACGTGCGCCGGTGACGATGCGGTGACGGCCACGACCTTGGGTGCCGTCGTCACTCGGGGCGCCGACATCCAGCCAGGCTACCCGGTCCCCCCGCCGGTTCCGGTTCGATCGACCGCCGCCCGGGGCTACCGGCGGCGGCGGCCCCGGTAGCCTTGGCCCCATGGACGTGGACCTCGTGCTGCTGGCCGAACCTCGTGGGTTCTGCGCCGGGGTGGAGAAGGCCATCAAGGCTCTGGCCTGGATGGTCAAGGTCTTCGAGCCGCCCGTCTACTGCTACCACGAGATCGTCCACAACCGGCACGTGGTCGACCAGTTCCGGGACCGGGGGGTCGTCTTCGTCGACCACGTCGACGAGGTGCCGGCTGGCGCTCCGCTGATGCTGTCGGCCCACGGCTCGGCCCCCGAAGTGGTGGCCTCGGCCCGGGACGGCGGGCGGGTGGTGGTCGACGCGGTGTGCCCGCTGGTCACCAAGGTCCACCACGAGCTCAAGGTCCGGGCCCGCAAGGGTTACACGATCCTCTACGTGGGCCACCACGGCCACGAGGAGGCGGTGGGGACCATGGCGGTGGCGCCGGCCTCGGTCCGGCTGCTCGAACGGGCCGAGGACGTGGACGGCCTCGACGACCTGACATCGGGCCCCGGGGAGGACCCCCAGGTGGCCCTGCTGGCCCAGACCACCCTCAGCCACGACGAGTGGGCCGGCATCGTCGAGCGGGCCCGGGAGCGGTTCCCCGACCTGTGGATGCCCAACCGGAGCGATCTCTGCTTCGCCACCACCAACCGGCAGGCCGCCCTCAAGGCCCTGGCCGGCCGGGCCGACGCCGTGGTGGTCATCGGATCGGAGAATTCGTCGAACACCGTGGCCCTCGAGCAGGTGGCGGTGGCCTTCGGCTGCCCGCGGGTGATCCGGGTCAACGACGCCCACGACCTTCCCGACGACCTGACCGGCACCGTGGGGGTTACCGCCGGGGCGTCGGCCCCCGAGGCGCTGGTCACCGCGGTGGTCGAGCGACTGGCCCCCCGCCGGGGCATCGAGCGGGCGCCGGTCACCCTGGAAGAGGAGTACTTCCCACCGCCCCCCGAGCTCCGGGAGCTGCTGCGGGGCCTGGCCGGAGCCCTCTCCCTCCTGAACCGGGTGCCGTCATCGGACCGGGGCCGGGCCGGGCCCGAGCCGGCCGACCCCGCCACCCTGGTGCTGGCCGAGGACCGCACCACGGCCGCCGCCGACGTGCTCGAGCGATTGGCCGGATAGATGCCGGCCCGGTTTGGCGCGACAATGATCACATGACTACTTCGTTCACCAGCATGGACGTTTCCACCGGCGACCAGTGGGCGGTGATCGGCCGGGAGACCGTCGACCACCAGGGCCGGGTGGCCGACCGGGTGCTGGCCATGCTGGAGTCGCTGGCCGAGGTGGTGGACGGGTTCGCCGTCGACCAGTTGACCCACTGCCTGCAGACGGCCACCCGGGCCGAACAGGCGGGAGCCGACGACGAGTTGGTGGTGGCGTCGCTGTGCCACGACATCGGCAAGGCGGTGTCGGTGCCCAACCACCCGAGGATCGCCGCCGAGATCCTCCGTCCCTACGTGCGCCCCGAGGTGACCTCGGCCATCTTGGCCCATCAGGACTTCCAGGGCCGGCACTACTACCACCACTTCGACATGGACCCCAACATGCGGGACCGGTACCGGGACGAGCCGTGGTACGAACTGGCCGAGCGGTTCGCCGACGAGTGGGACCAGACCAGCTTCGATCCCGACTACCCCACCGAGCCGCTGTCCCACTTCGAGCCAAAGGTGCGAGCCGTCTTCGGCAACCCGCACGTGCTGTAATGCCGCCCACCCAGCGGCATCGCTGGTTCACCCTCCCCGAATCGCGTGAACGGCGGCGGCGGGGGCACCTGGTCGGGTTTGCCGTCGACTGCGCCCGGCGCGACTTCGAGGAGCGCCACGGCGACGCCCTGTTCGGCCCGGTGGTGGCCCTGGTGGCGGCGTTCGAAGAGGAGGACAACATCGGCGCCGTCCTCAAGGCCATCCCGGCCCTGGTCGGGGGGCTCGAGGTCTCCACCCTGGTGGTGGTGGACGGCGGGGGTGACGACACCGCCCAGGTGGCCATCGACGCCGGAGCCTTCACCGGTGTCCTCCCGGTCAACCTGGGGCAGGGGGCGGCCCTCAAGCTCGGCTACGAGCTGGCCTCCCGCCACGGGGCCCGCTACGTGGTCACCCTCGACGCCGACGGCCAGAACGATCCGGGCGAGATGGGCACCATGCTCCAGCCCCTCCGCGACGGTACCGCCGACTTCGTCATCGCCTCCCGTCGGCTCGGGACCGACCAGACCACCGACCGGTTCCGGCGGGCCGGGGTCACCCTGTACGCCGGCATCCTCAACACCATCCTGGGGGAGGACCTGACCGATTCGTCCAACGGCTACCGGGCCTTCACCGTCGAGCTGCTGGACGACATCGCCCCCCGGCTGGTGGAGGACCAGTACCAGACGTCCGAGGTGGTCATCACCGCCTCGAGCCGGCACTGGCGCATCACCGAGCGGCCGACGGTGTGGCACCCCCGGGCCTCGGGAACCTCCAAGAAGGGCGGGAACCTGTTCTTCGGGCTCCAGTACGCCCGGGTCATCGCCTCCACCTGGCTCCGGGCCTCGCGGGCCGCCCGGCCCGGCAGCTAGGCCCGGGCCCCGCCGCGGTCAGTACCGGCCGGTGACCGAGACCGACCGGTCGTAGAGCTCCTGGATGGAGGCGGCCAGCGCCTCGGTCAACCGGTGGATGCGGCTCCGGGGGACCCGTCCGGCCTCGGTCCGGACCGGCGGGGGGATGGGGGTGCCCACCACCAGATGGATGTGCCGGGGCCGGGGGATCTTCTTGCCCTTGGGCATCACCGAGGCCGACCCCCCGATGCCGACCGGGACGATGGTGGCCCCGGTGCGGGCGGACAGGAAGGCCACGCCCTCGTGGAGGTCCCCCACCACCGGACCCGACCGCCGCTCGCCCTCGGGGAACAGGATCAGCACCTCGCCGGCTTCGAGGACCCGCTGGGCCCGGCGCAGGGATTGGCGGTCGGCCGACTCCCGGTGGACGGGGAAGGCACCGATGGAGGGGAGGATGCGAGCCAGTGTCCGGTTGTCCCACAGGCTGTCCTTGGCCATGTAGTGGAGCTTGCGCCGGGTGACCTCCGAGGCCACGAAGAAGTCGATGAACGACCGGTGCACCGGGGCGATGATCACCGGTCCCTCCGCCGGGACCTGGTCGGCGCCGTCCACCGTGGTCCGGAAGAGCAGCCGGTTGAGGGCGTGGACCAGTACCCGCAAGAAGCGGTAGACGGGGGTGAACCTGGCATCCACCGGGGCGTCGTGCCCGTCCTCCTCCCCGCCGCCGGCCCCGGTGTCCTCGGGGTGGCCGCCGGCCCCGGCCGTCTCGCTCACAGCCACGTCAACACCTCGTCCACGATGTCCTCCACCGGTCGGGCCGTGGTGTCGATGACCCGGGCCCCGTCGGCCACCCCCAGCGGCGAGGCGGTGCGGGTGCTGTCCAGCCGGTCGCGGCGGGACAGGGCGTCGGCTCCCTCCTCGGGCCGGCGCCGGGCCCGTTCGTCGGCCTCGGCGGTCAGATAGATCTTGATGTCGGCATCGGGAAAGACCACCGAACCGATGTCTCGTCCCTCGACCACCCCCCCGCCCCGCTCGGCCATCCACGACCGCTGCCGTTCGACCAGGGCGGCCCGGACGCCGGGGTTGGCCGCCACCGCCGACACCGCCCTGGTCACCTCGGGCCGGCGGATGTCCTCGGTGATGTCGGTGCCGTCGGCCTCGACCCGCTCGCCCACGGTGAGGGTGAGGGTCCGGGCCAGTTCGGCCACCGGCGCCTGGTCCCCCGGTTCGAGGTGGCGCCGGAGGGCGGCCCAGGCCACCGCCCGGTACATGGCCCCGGTGTCCAGCCGATCGACACCCAGGCGGGCGGCCAGGGCCCGGGACACACTCGACTTGCCCGAACCGGCCGGCCCGTCGATGGCGATGACCGGCAGGGTCCGCTCCTGGGTGGGGGATCCGGTGGTGGTCACGACCACCCGCTGGCCGGAGCGGTCAGCCGGACGAGGTCGTCGACGAACCCGGGATAGCTGGTGGCCACCGACTCCCATCCGGTGATGACCGTCGGCCCGCCCGGGCACGCCGCCCCGGCGACGGCGGCGGCCATGGCCATGCGGTGGTCGCCGCCGGCGTCGAAGGCCCCGGGCCGGAGGGGCTCGCCCGTCCCCTCCACCACCAGCGTGTCCCCCTCCACTTCGGCCTGGCCCCCGAAGGTCCGGACCAGCTCGACCGTCCCGGCCAGCCGGTCGGACTCCTTCACCCGCAGCTCCCCCACGTCCTCGAACCGGGTGCGGCCGAGGGCGGCGGCCGCCGCCACGGCCAGGATGGGCACCTCGTCGAGGGACGGGATCTCCGAGGCGTCCACCACCGTGCCGTGCAGGGCGCAGGTGTAGCCGGTGACCGAGCCGTACCCGGTGTCGGGGTCCTCGATCTCGATGGTGGCGCCCATGCGCCGGAGCACCCCGAGGAACCCCAGCCGCTCGGCGTCGAGGGTGATGCTGGCCACGGTGACCAGGCTTCCGGGGACGATGGTCGCGCCGACCAGCCAGAAGGCGGCCTGGGACGGGTCGCCGGGCACGGTGTAGGCGCCGCACCCGAGGGTGCTGCGCCGGACCCGGATCACCTTGGTGCCGCCGTCCCACCCCACCTCGATGTCCGCCCCCGCCGCCGCCAACAGGTCCTCGGTGTGGGCCCGGGTGGCCACCGGTTCGCGCACCACCGTCTGGCCGTCGGCGGCGATGCCGGCCAACAGGACGGCCGACTTCACCTGGGCGCTGGCCATGGGCGGGGTGTAGTCGATGCCGTGCAGGTGTCCGCCGGTGACGGTCACCGGGGGCAGGTACCGGTCCCCGGTCCCGGTCATGGCCGCCCCCATCCGGACCAGGGGCTCGGCCACCCGGTCCATGGGCCGGTTCCTCAGGGAGTCGTCGCCGGTCAGGGTGGTCGACCCCGGGAGGGTGGCCGCCACTCCGGTCAGCAGCCGCAGGCCCGTGCCCGAGTTCCCGAGGTCGAGGGGGTCGACCGGTGGTTGCAGGCGGGAACGTCCCCCGTGCACGGTGACGGTGCCGTCCTCCTCGGCGACGGCGGCCCCGAGAGCGGCGACGGCGGCTCGGGTGCGGGCCACGTCGTCACCGGTGGACAGGCCGGTGATGGTGGAGGTGCCCTCGGCCAGGGCCGCCAACAGGAGGGCCCGGTGGGAGATGGACTTGTCCCCGGGCACGGTCAGGGTGCCGGTGAGGGGGGAGCCGCCGGAGATCGACTGGGTGTGGCCGTCGCCCGGGACCGGGGAGGCGGAGGCGGCGCCGGTCACCGGCTCGGGCCCACCGGGTTGGAGAAGGCCTGATAGCCGCGTCCGGTGAGGGTGGCCACCAGGGTGGGCGCCGACAGCTGGTCCACCACCACCAGCAGCACGCCCCGGTGTCCATCGACCGAGTGGGCGATCTCGAGGTCGACGATGTTGATCCCGAGCTCGGTGATGAGGACGGTGATCTCGGCGATGACCCCCTTGCGGTCGGGCACCGGGATGCGCACCTCGACCAGCTCCTCGGGGCTGGGGGCCCGTTCACCGAGGGCCCGCCGGGCGGCGGACGCCCGCTCGAGGATGTCGAGGAGGGCGTGGCGGTCGTGCTCGGCCACCAGGCGGCGCATGTCAGTGAGGGCGGCGATCAGCCGGTCGAAGGTCTCGACGATGGCCTGGGCGTTGTCGTCGCAGATGTCGGGCCAGATGGACGGCTGGCCGGCGGCGATGCGGGTCATGTCCCGGAACCCGCCGGCCGCCAGCTGGAGGAGGGCGGCATGGTCCTGGCCGATGCCGGCGGCCAGGTCCATCAGGGTGGCGGCGGTGAGGTGGGGCACGTGGGAGACCACGGCCACCAGCGAGTCGTGCTGGTCGGGGGGCAGGGCCACCACGTTGGCCCCCAGTTCGACCAGGGCGGCCCGCGACCCGGGCGTAGGTGTCGGGACCGGTGACGGCCGTCGGGGTCAGCACCCAGGTGGCCCCGACGAACAGGTCACCCGAGGCGCCCTCCACCCCCACCTGCTCGGAGCCGGCCATGGGATGGCCCCCGACGAAGCGGGCATGGTCGACGGCCGCCACCAGGGCTCCCTTCACGCTGCCCACGTCGGTGACCACGGCATCGGGGTTCCATCCGTCGGATCCGAGGATCTCGCTGATGATCCCGGCCGCCTGGTGGACGGGGGTGGCCACCACCACCAGGTCGGCCTGGTGGTCGATGCCCTCGCTGGTCAGGGCGCCGAGCTCCAGGGCCCGGGCCGCCACCCCGGCGGCGGTGTCCACCCCGCTCACCTGCCAGCCCCGTTGGCGGAGCCCGGCTCCCACCGAGCCGCCGATGAGCCCGGTCCCGAAGATCATGGCCCGGCGGGACGACCCCGGTCGCCCGTGGGCCGAGGGAACCGATCGGGGCCGCTCGTTGGGGGTGGGCTCAGTCGGGAAGGTCGTCACGGAGTCCCTGGGCGCCCTCGAGGTAGACATGGTGGATCTCGTCCCGGGCCCGCTCGGTGGTGACGTGGAGCATGACCCTGATGCAATGCTCGACCGCCCCGGTCGATCGACAGCTCCCGGGCGCAGATCAGCGGCACCGCCCCCAGGCCCATGGATCGGGCGGCGGTGGCCGGGAAGGTGGACACGATGTCCTCGGTGGCGGTGAAGAGGATGGAGATGATGTCGTCCTCCACCAGTCCGTTCCGGTCGAGGATCTGACGCAACAGGGCCACCACCCGTTCGGTGACGGCCTCGGGACTGTCCTCGTCGACAGTGGTGGCGCCGCGGACGGCTCTGACGGTCGGGGGCATCAGCCAGGCATGTTACTCAGCGACCCGACCGTCGGTTCCGGGTCGGTCCGTGGCTCCGACGGCGGTGGCCGCGGCCGACAGGCCCCGGACCTCGTCGAAGGTGAGCCGGCGAAAGGACCCGCGGGCCCAGGGTCGGGTCGCTGAGCGGGCCGATGCGGGTCCGCACCAGGCGGAGGACCGGGTGGCCCACGGCGTCGCACATCCGGCGCACCTGGCGGTTCCGGCCCTCGTGGATCACGATGCGGAACACGTCGGGGGCGACCACGGCCACCCGGGCCGGGGCGGTGCGGCCGTCCTCCAGGTCGACGCCCTCCCTCAGGCTGGCGGACCTGGCCGGAGGTGGGTTCGCCCTCCACGTGGACCAGGTACTCCTTGGCGACGCCGAACGACGGGTGGGTCAGCCGGTGGGTCAGCTCGCCGTCGTTGGTCAGGATGATCAGCCCTTCGGAGTCCATGTCCAGGCGTCCGACCGGAAACACCCGGGGCCGGTCGGGGACCAGCGCGACCACCGTCGAGCGCCCGTGGGTGTCCTCGGCCGTCGCTTACCACCCCGAGCGGCTTGTTCACCAGGTAGTGGACCAGGTCGGGCTGGATGGGCAGGGGCACGCCGTCGAGCTCGACATGGTCGGTGGACGGGTCCACCCGGCGGCCGAGGACCGGGCATCTCGCCGTTCACGGTGACCCGGCCGTCGACGATCAGCCCTTCGCACACCCGCCGTGATCCCGATGCCGACGCGGGCCATCACCTTCTGGAGCCGGTCGCCCGTGGCCAGGGGGCCGCCGGCCGGGTCGGACGGGCCAGCGCCCTCAGCCATCACCGACCGGGCGCATCTGGCCTCGAGCTCTTCGAGGGCCTCGGGCCCGGGCAGCAGGTCCTCCACCGGCGGGAGCTGGTCGAGCCGGTCGAGGCCCAGCCGCTCGAGGAAGGCGTCGGTGGTGGCGTACAGCACGGCCTGGCCCGGCCCGACGGCCCGGCCCACACCGGCGATGTAGCCCCGGTGCTCGAGCAGGCGGACCACGCCGTCGACGTTGACCCCCCGCAGGGCGGCGATCTGGGCCCGGGAGACCGGCTGCTTGTAGGCCACGATGGCCAACGTCTCGAGGGCCGCCGCCGACAGCCGGCGACGACACGCCCACGTTGGCGAAGCGCTCGACGTAAGGGGCGAGGTCGGGGTGGGTCTGGATCCGGAAGCCACCGGCGATGCTGCACCACGTCGAAGCCGCGGTTCGCCTGGCGGCACGACGCGGGCCAGCTCGGCGCACAGCGGCTCGATCTGCTCGACGGGCACCTCCAGCAGCTCGGCCAGCAGGCCGGTCGGCACCGGCTCGACGGCCACCATCAGGACCGCCTCGATGGCCCGGGCCTCGGGAGAGAGGGCACGGTCAGCCCTCGTACTCGTCGTACGTCGGCGGCGCCCACCGACACCAGGTCCGGCCCACCCGGCACCCAGGCCACCTCGAGGTCGCCGAAGGTGTGGCCCTGGTCCAGGGAGACCCGGCCCTGCTTGAACAGTTCGAGCAGGGCCAGGAAGCGGACGATGATCTCGATGCGGGTGGCTCAGGTGGCCGGTCAGCGCCCGGAAGGTCGACCTCCCGCCCAGGGCGGGCAGACGCACGGCCAGGTCGGCCACGGCGTCGGCCACCGTGACGGTGTCCACCGTGACGTGGTACGAGGTCGACCAGGGGGGCGGGCCGCTCGGCGGTGGCCCGCAGGAAGGCCGCGGCCAGATCGTCGGGGGTCACCCCCTCGAGGCAGGTCGGGGGCGTCGACCGGGACGTCGAGGTCCATGCCCACCGTGCGCGGGCGCCGAGCAGCGCCGCCCGCTCGGCCAGCAGGGCGAAGGCGTCGGCGGCGGCGGCGTAGGCCCGGCACTCGAGGAGGCGGGCCAGCAACAGATCGCGCTCCTCCCATCCGACCATCTCCTCGTCGGGGTCGACCTCGTCGCTGCCCGGCGAGCAGGCGGCGGGACTTGAGCTCGATGAGCACGGCCGCGATGACCAGGAACTCGGACAGCGTCTGGAGGTCCATCGATCTCCCAGGCGGCCACCTCGGCCACGAAGGCGTCGACGATCGAGGCCAGCGGGATGTCGAACAGCTCGACCTGGTGGTTGCTGACCAGCTGCAGCAGCAGGTCGGCCGGGCCCTCGAAGGCCGGGGTTGAGACGGTGGCGGCCACGACCTCCGACCCTACCGGCTGGGACCGGCTTTCCCGTGCATCCCGGGGTGGCACCGGGGGCCGGGGCGGGACCTACGATGACCACCCATGTCCCGAGTCCTGTCCGGCCTGCAGCCGAGTGGCGATCTCCATCTGGGGAACTACCTGGGGGCGGTCCGCAACTGGGTGGCCGACCAAGAGTCCCACGACGCCTTCTACTGCATCGTGGACCTCCACGCCCTGACCCTGGACATCGATCCGGCCGAGCTCCGGACCCGGACCTACGAGACCGCCCTCGACCTGCTGGCCGCCGGGCTGGACCCCGAGCGCTGCACCCTGTTCGTCCAGAGCCACGTCACCGAGCACACCCAGCTGGCCTGGCTGCTCGAGTGCACCGCCACCATGGGCGAGCTCGGCCGCATGACCCAGTTCAAGGAGAAGAGCGCCGGCCAGGAGTCGGTGAGGGTGGGGCTGTTCACCTATCCGGTCCTCCAGGCCGCCGACATCCTCCTCTACGACGCCGAGCGGGTCCCCGTAGGCGACGACCAGCGCCAGCACCTCGAGCTGGCCCGCGAGCTGGCCAACCGGTTCAACCACCGCTACCGCCCCACCCTGGTGGTGCCGGAGGCGTCCATCCCCCCCATGGCCGCCCGGGTGATGGACCTCCAGCACCCCGCCCAGAAGATGTCCAAATCGGTCAACTCCCCCCTCGGCACCATCCTCCTGCTCGACCAGCCCGAGGACATCGTGCGCAAGGTCGCAAGGCGGTGACCGACACCGACGGCGAGGTCCGCTACGACCCCGAGGCCAAGCCGGGGCTGTCCAACCTGTTGGAGCTGCTGGCCGTGGCCACCGGGCGCACGCCCGCGGAGGTGGCCCGCTCCTACCAGCGCTACGGCGACCTGAAGTCCGACCTGGCCGATGCCCTGGTCGAGCTGCTCCGGCCAGTGCGCCAGAGGCGGGCCGAGCTGGCCGCCGACCCCGGGTCGGTGTCCAGCCTGCTGGCCACCGGGGCCGACAAGGCCAGGAGGGTGGCCTCGGCCACCTATGGCCGGGCGTCCGACGCTGTCGGGCTGCTCAGCCCGGGCTAGCCGCCGGCCCCGGCGGCGGGGTCCGGGCCGGGCGTCGTCGCCGGCCGCTGATCACCAGTTCGACCAGGCCGGCCAGGACCAGGACGGCCCCGGCGGCCCCGGACACGGCCAGACCGACGAAGGCGGCGGTCGGGGCGTAGTCGAAGGTCACCAGGTAGTCGCCGGCGGTCGGCAGGGCCACCTGCTGGAGCACCCCCGACTTGGTGACCTCGGCCCTGGTGGTCGGACCGAGCCCGGCGTGGGCCCCGGGAAGGCCGACGGGCTGGATGGTGGCATGCCAGCCCGGGCTCCACGACTCGCTGCGGACCAGCACCGCCGACCCGGTGGTGTGGACGGAGATCCGGGTGCGGCCGGCCGGGTCGGTGGTCACCGCCGTCACCGAGCTCCCGGCCGGGGCGGCTCGGCCCCCCACGCCCCGGAGACGGGCCCAGCCCTGCGGGTTGGCATTGCGGAACACGCCGAACGAGCCGAGCGTCCCGGTGAACAGCCAGTGGGGGGCGGTGACCCCGAACTGCATGCGGCCGTCGAGAGCCACCGCCCCGGTCTGGTCGGTCACCGCCTCGGGGGTCCCGACCACCGCCGGGGTCGGAGAGGCCGCCTCCACCACGACGCCGCCGGCCCGCACCGGGGCCGCCGAGGGTGACCCGGAGGAGGCCGTGGCCGCCCTGTCCGACCACCCGGGCATCGGTGGCCGGCAACCACTGCCGTCCCCCGGTGGGGGTGACCAGCCCGATGCGGAGGGAGGAGGCCGACCCGCCGACCACGGGCAGGGTCCAGGACCGGAGGGTGAGGACCCCACCGAAGTACCAGGGCCTCGATGCTCCCGGGGCCAGGGTGAACCGGTCGGGCACCGGGTCGGGGGTGAGCCGGTAGGTGGACAGGTCGCCGGGGAACAGGATGGTCGGGGGTGTCGACCTCGATCCCGGGTCCGGGGGTACCGGGGTGACGAAGTACCCGGGCAGGGACAACAGGGTGGTGACGTTGAGGTCGTCCCAGGTCGGCCCGGCCAGTGTCTCGGGGTCGAGGTCCTCTTGGTAGTGGGTGCCGGTGGCCTGGTAGTAGTTGTCGTCGGTCAGGGCCGTGTAGCCCTGGGCGCTCGGGAGCCGGCCGTAGATGTTGAGGTCGGTCTGGCCCAGGGCCAACAGCTCGGTCGGGTAGAACTCGTCGGGGTCGTAGATGATGAACCGTCCGTCCCCGGTCAGCGAGCGCAGGGCGGCCGAGCTGGGGCCGACGGCCTGGGCGGTGGCTTCGGAGATCGGCGGCTGGACGACGAAGACGTTGAACAGCACCAGGTCGGCCACGAGCACGGCGGCCAGCAGGCCGGTCAGGCGGCGGGTGGTGAACCGCCGCTCGACCAGCACCGTCCACGTGGCCCATCCGGCCACGGCCAGCTGGGCGGTGACGAGCAACGCCACCCGCACGCGGTGAAAGGTGTCGATGGGGATCTGGATCAGCAGGTCCCGCTCGAGCTGGGAGCCGTCGGCCCACAACAGGATGCAGACGGCGGCCATGGCCGCCACCGGGATGCAGGTGGTGACCACCTCGGAAGCCGACTGGCGCCACCGGCTGGCCAGGGTGGTCCTGACCGGCGGCCGGTCGGCCCGCTCGGCCACCAGGACGTGCACCCACCACCCGACCAGCACGGCCAGGGAGAAGTCGACCAGCAGGATGTTGCGGTTGAGCAGCCGCTCGTTCCTGATGCCGGGGATGGCGTACATCAGGTGGCTGAACGGGGTCTCGCTGCCCAGGGCCGACAGCACCCCCACCACCAGGATCACGTACCAGATCCACCAGTGCCGCGACTCCGGTCGGCCCCGCCACCGCTTGAGGAACAGGGAGCAGGCGGCGATCAGGGCCAGGATGCCCATGTAGCTGGTGACTTCGGGGAAGTTGTAGGTGCCGGCGTAGGCGCTCGGCACGTTCTGGTCGGTGCCCACGGCGAACGGCGAGGCCAGCAGGACCAGGAGACGGGCGTCGAGGGATCCGCTGGCGAAGTACGAGTAGCTGGTCACGGCCCGCTGGGACTGGGTCAGGAAGACCAGCCCGGGCAGCCACTGGGCGGCACCGAGGGCGGCCCCGCCCACCAGTCCGCCCACCAACCCGGCCAACGACCGGGCCAGGTCCCGGCGGACCGCCCGCTTCAGGAGCCCGGTGGTGATCAACCGGCCCACCAGGTAGATGGCCACCAGCACGGCACCGTCGATGATGCCTTCGGCATTGCCGGACAGCAGCGACATCCCGGTCGACAGGGCCAGGACCAGCGCCCACCGCCGGGTCCGGCCCCGGTCGGTCCGCCCGTCCCCCGGAGGCCGGGGTCGGGCCCCTCCGGTCAGGGCGTGCACCGAGACCAGGATCCACGGGAGCCAGGCGGCCCCCTCGATGAGGTCGATGTGCACCAGCTGCCCGGTCATGTAGCCGGCGAAGGCGAAGGTGACGGCCCCGAAGGTGGCGGCGGTGACCGACAGCAGCTGGCGGCGCAGGAAGACGTACATCCCCACCAGGGCCAGGTCGTAGGCCACCACCAGGGTCAGCGTCCACGCCGTGAACAGCGGCAGGACGGCGGTCAGCCAGGTGGCCGGGTAGGCGGCCCCGGCGTTGAACCCGCCGAGCAGGGGCGTGCCGCTGAACAGGTACGGGTTCCACAGGGGCCACGCCCCGTGGTCGATGTCGGTCCCCACCAGGGCCCGCATGGGAAGGTTCTGGATGAAGTTGTCGCCGGTCAGGTAGGTGCCCCCGAATAGCTGGGGGGCGCCGAACACCACCACCGGGACGACCAGGGCCACGGCCAGTCCGGGGTGGGCGCGCACCCACCCGGTCAAGTGACGCCAGGGACCGGGACCGCCCCGCCTCCCGTGCAGGGCGATGGTCACAGCCGGGTCCCGGCCCGCAGTGGTCACAGCCGGGTCCCGGCCCGCGGTGGTCACGGCCGGAACCAGGTGGTGACCCGCTCAGCGGGGCTGCTCCGCCGCCGCCGCCGTCCGCCGGCAATGACGGGCGGAGCCAGGATCACCCCAGGAAACCCGACCACCAGGTGACGACGTGGCCGATCAGTTCGGACCACTCGTTGCGGAACAGCAGGATCAAGATGAGTGGCAGGAACATGAGGAAGGGCTGGAGTTGGTAGTACTGGGGCAGCCACCGGGTCGGGAGGAACCGTTCGAGCACGGCGGCGCCGTCGAGGGGTGGGCACGGGATGAGATTGAACACCCCGAGCACGATGTTGGCGAAGCCGGCGATGAAGATGATCTGGCTGAGGAGGTTCGGCGGGTAGAAGCCGGTGGCCACTGCCGTCCGGGCGACGGGCGGAGCGGTGGCCACGAAGATGACCCCGAGGATGGCGGCCAGGGCGAAGTTGGTGACCGGTCCGACCAGCGAGACGATGACCGTGTGGTTGCGCGGGCTCCGCAGCCGGTTGGTGCTGACCGGGACCGGCTTGGCCCAGCCGTAGGCGCCCACCCCGGACAGGGACAGGACGGCCGGGACCAACAGGGTGCCGACCGGGTCGACGTGCTTGATGGGGTTGAGGGTGAGCCGCCCGGCCCGCTTGGCCGTGTCGTCCCCGAAGGCCAGGGCCACCACGCCGTGGGACAGCTCGTGGAGGATGATCGAGGGGACGAGGACGAGGAAGTAGATGATCTCGAAGCGGGTGAGCTTGTGGGTCCGCAACAAGATGGCGATGATGGCCACCGCCACCACCACGATGATGATGGTCCGCTGATCGGGTTGTATCCGCCGACGCGAGGGTCGTGAGCGGCCCCCGGGTCCCGTAAAGGCCATGGAGCTCCGGCCCCGCTCAGGGCCGGTTGGCGTGGTTAATGCAGAAACGGGTGGCCGGCATGGCTTCCAGCCGGGCCGGTTCGATGGCCACGCCGCATTCCTCGCAGTTCCCGTAGCTGCCGGCCTCGAGGCGGGCGATGGCCTCGTCCACCTCGGCCAGCGACTCACGGAGCTGGACGGCCAACACCTCGGCCTCACCCCGCTCGGCCGTCACCTGGCTGGAGTCGGCGAAGTTGGGGTCGTAGTCGAGGCCCCCGCCGTCACCGTGGCCCAGCTCGGCCAGCTCGGCCCGGAGCTGCCGGCCTTCGGCCTCCAGCAGCTGTCGGTAGTCCGTGATCGGGGCACTACTGGTCGGGGCATCGCTGGGCACGACGAAGATCCTACTTGAGCTGGGGCGTACCGGCCCGCGGGTGGGCCCGGAGATAGGAGGCCCGCAGGTGGTCCTGGCTGAGCTTGGTGTAGAGCTGGGTGGTGGAGATGGACACGTGGCCGAGCAGCTCTTGGACCACCCGGATGTCGGCCCCGTGGGCCAGCATGTGGCTGGCGCAGGAGTGCCGGAAGACGTGGGGGCTGACCAGGTCCCCCATCCCCATCCGGTCGGCATGGCGGGTGACGATGGCCCAGGCTCCCTGCCGGCTGAGCCGGCCCGCCCGGGTGTTGATGAACACCGCTTCGGCGTCGGATCGACGTTTCCACCGGGCCGGCTCGAGCAGCGGTCGCCCCGATGGTCCCAGCCAACGGTCGACGGCGAACCGGGCCGGGCCCCCCAGAGGCACCAGCCGTTCCTTGGAGCCCTTGCCGAACACCCGGAGGAGGCCGTCGTCCCCCTGGAAGTCCAACAGGGACAGTGCGACCACCTCGGAGATGCGGGCCCCGGTGCCGTAGAGGACCTCGAGCAGCGCCCGGTCGCGGAGGGCCACCGGATCGTCGCCGCTGACCGAGTCGAGCAGGCCGATCACCTGGGATTCTTCAAGGGCCTTGGGCAGGCGTCGCGGCAGGCGGGGCGAGCGCACGTCGGCCGTCGGGTCGTCGTTGAGCTCCCCCTCGCTGACCAGGAAGCGGAACAGCCCCCGCAGGGCGGTGGTGGACCGGGCCATCGAGGCCGGGTTGCGGCCCCGGCCCCGGAGCTCGGACAGGTACAGCTCGATGGTGCCGGTGGGGGCGTCCACCGGATCGACGCCGGCCTCCCGGGCCCACTGCTCCCAGGTGGCGATGTCGCGCCGGTAGGCCAGCAAGGTGTTGCGGCGATCTCCCCTTCTCCACCGCCAACCACGACAGGTACTCCTCGGCCCCGTCCGACAGGGGCAGGTTCACGGCTCGGCGCCCAGCCGTCGCCGGGCCAGCCCCACGCCCAGGATGGTGGTGGCGTCGACCACCGACCCGTCGTCGACCAGGGCGTCGAACCGGGACAACGGGACCTCGACCACCCGCATGGAGCGCTCCTCGACCCCCTGGCGGTCGACGGGCACGGCGCGCAGGCCGGTGGCCAGGTAGACCGACGACACCTCGTCGCAGAACCCCGGGGTGACCAGGCAGTGGGTCAGGAGGGTCATGTCGGCGGCGGCGTAGCCCGGCCTCTTCGGCCAGTTCCCGGCGACCGGTTTCCGCCCGCTCCTCGCCGTCCACGTCGCAGATGCCGGCCGGCACCTCGAGCAGCCAACGGTCGACCGACGGCCGGTACTGGTGGACCAGCACCACCGAGTCCTGGTCGGTGACGGCCACCACCGCCACCGCCCCGGGATGCCGGACGATGTCCCGTTCGAAGGTCCGGCCCGACGGGTCGACGAACGTTGCCCGGTACAGGGCCACCACCCATCCCTGATGGATCAGGGTCTCGGCCGACGGGGCGGAAGAGGGGAAGGTCGTCGGCGCCCGTCGGTTCCGGGCCGGCCGGCTCAGCCGACGGCACCGATGTCGATCAGGCGGGGGTCGCGACCTTCGGCCCGTACCAGGGCCGCGCCCACCAGCTGGCGGAAGAGCGGGTGGGGCCGATCGGGTCGGCTCTTGAACTCCGGGTGGGCCTGGGTCCCCACCCAGAACGGGTGACCCGGCAGCTCGATGAACTCGACCAGGCGGCCGTCAGGGACAGCCCCGAGCACACCAGGCCCACCTCCTCGAGGCCGGGTCCGGTAGCGGGGGTTCACCTCGTAGCGGTGGCGGTGCCGTTCGGAGACCACCTCGGAGTCGTAGGCCAGGGCCACCTGGGACCCGGGCAGCAGCCGGGCGCTGTACGAGCCCAGCCGCATGGTCCCGCCCTTGTCGACCACGTCGTTCTGGTCGTCCATCGAGGTCGACCACCGGATGGCGGGTGGTGGGGTCGAACTCGCGCGAGTTGGCCCCCTCCAGACCGGCCAGCGACCGGGCCGTCTCGATGATCATCACCTGCAGGCCGAGGCACAGCCCGAGCAGTGGCAGCTCGTTCTGGCGGGCGTAGCGGGCGGCGGCGATCTTGCCCTCCACCCCGCGCTCGCCGAACCCGCCCGGGATGACCAGGCCGTCGAACCCCCGCAGCCCGTCGTGCTGGAGGAGGTCGGGGACGGTGGCGGCCTGGATCCACTCGATCTCCACCTTGGCCCCGTGGTGGAACCCGGCATGGCGGAGGGACTCGACCACCGACAGGTAGGCGTCGGGAAGGTCGACGTACTTGCCGATGATGCCGATGCGCACCGGGCGTGTCGCCGCGTCGACCTGGTCGACCAGCCGCTCCCAGTCGGACAGGTCGATGGGGTGGGACGCCTCGTCGAATGTGGAGGATCCCGAGGATGTAGCGGTCGAGCCCCTCCTCGTGGAGGACGAGGGGGATCTGGTAGATGGAGTCGGCGTCGACGGCCGACACCACCGCCTCGATGGGTACGTCGCACAGCAGCGAGATCTTGCGCTTGAGGTCCTCGGAGATCATCCGGTCGGACCGGCATACGATGACGTCGGGTTGGATCCCCCGGCTGCGGAGCTCGGTGACCGAGTGCTGGGTGGGCTTGGTCTTCTGCTCGCCCGAGGGCCCGAGGTAGGGCACCAGGGTGAGGTGGACGTAGCACACGTTGTCCCGACCGACGTCCCGCCGGAACTGGCGGATGGCCTCGATGAAGGGGACAATCTCGATGTCGCCCACGGTGCCGCCGATCTCCACGATGACCACGTCGACGTCGTCGGAGCCGAGCTCTTTGACCCGCTTCTTGATCTCGTCGGTCACGTGGGGAATGACCTGGACGGTCTTGCCCAGGTAGTCGCCGCGGCGCTCCTTGGCGATCACCGACGAGTAGATCCGTCCGGTGGTGGCGTTCGAGTTCTTGTGGAGGTTCTCGTCGATGAACCGCTCGTAGTGGCCGAGATCGAGATCGGTCTCGCCGCCGTCCTCGGTGACGAACACCTCGCCGTGCTCGAACGGGTTCATGGTGCCGGGGTCGACGTTGATGTACGGGTCGAGCTTGCACATGGTGACCCGCAGTCCCCGGCACTTGAGCAGGCGGCCCAGCGACGAGGCGGTGAGTCCCTTGCCGAACGACGAGGACACCCCGCCGGTGAAGAAGATGAACTTGGTGGCCCGGCCGGTCACCGGTCCGGCGGCCCCACCGGCCCGGGGACGCTCCGGCGTTCCGGCCGCCCCGGGGGGTGGATCGACCGGCGGCGGATCCCCCGAAGGGCTGCGGCGGGCCGTCCATGTCGGGCACCTGATGAGGCTAGCGGAACGAGGCGGCCCATCGGGCGGACCTCGGTGCGGTGCTGGGCCGTCACGGCGGTCCGCCCCGGTCACGACGCCGTCCCGTCGGCCGACCCGTTGACCGTTCCGTTGGCCGACCCGGCCAGCAACTCGCGGGCGTGCTGTTGGGCCGAGGCGCTCCCCGGCCGCCCCGACAGCATCCGGCTGACCTCGGTCACCCGGTCCTCGTGGTCGAGCACCGTCACCTCCGAGTGGGTGCGGCCGGCCCGCTGGCGCTTGCGCACGCCGATCTGGTGGTCGGCCTGAGCTGCCACCTGGGCCAGGTGGGTGACCACCACCACCTGGGCGTGCCTCCCCAAGCCAGCCAGGGCGCTCCCGACGGCGGTGGCCGCCGCCCCTCCCACCCCGGCGTCGACCTCGTCGAACACCAGCACCCCGGGGGCGTCGGCGATGGCCAGGCGGATGGCCAGCATGGTACGGGCCAGCTCGCCGCCCGACGCCACCTTGGCCAGCGGTTGGAGGGGCTCGCCCGGATTGGCCCCCAGCATGAACACCACCTGGTCGGCCGGCCCCGGCCCGTCGACGGTGACCGAGAAACGGGCCGAGGGCATGGCCAGGGTCCGAAGGGTGGCCTCGATCTGACCGGCCAGGGCCGGGGCGGCCCGGCGGCGCTGGGCCGCCACCTCGGCCTCGGCCGCCGCCACCTCGTGGCCCGCCGTCCGGATCATCTCGTCGAGGGCGGTGGCCAGCTGCTCCTCGGCTTCGATGGATGCCATCCGGGCCCGGGCGCCCTCGGCGAAGGCCAGCACCTCGCCCAGGGTGTCCCCGTACTTGCGGACCAACTGGTGGAGCAGCTGGCGGCGGTCCCGGACCTCGTCGAGCCGGTGGGGATCGTCCTCCCACGTCTCGACCACGGTGCGCAGGTCGGTGGCCAGGTCGGAGAGCTCGGCCATCACCGACCGCAGGCGGGCGTCGACCGGTTCGAGCGGAGGGCGTCCCGACAGCGCCTGGGAGGCCTGGGCCAACCGGTCGAGGGCGCCGGCGTCGTCCGGACCGGACACCGCGGCCAGGGCAGCGGCCGCCGCCTCACGGTGGGCGGCCGAGGCGGCCAGCCGGTCCTCTTCGGTCTCGAGGCGCCGGTCCTCGTCGACATCCTCGATACGCGGCGGCGTCGATCTCGCCGATCTGGTAGCGGAGGAGGTCGACCTCGCGGGCCCGGGCCCGGGCATCGCCGCCCAGGGCGGCCAGCTGGTCGGTCAGCTCGTGCAGGTGGCTCCGGGCCCGGCGCAGGTCGGACAGATCGATGCCGGCGAAGGTGTCGAGGGCCCGGCGCTGGGCCTCCACGTGGACCAGGGCCTGATGCTGGTGTTGGCCGTGCAGTTCGATGAGGCCCCCGGCCGCCTCGGCCAGCGCCCCGACGGTGGCCATCCGACCGTCGATCCACGCCTTGGACCGGCCGGCCCGGGCCACCGATCGGGCCAGCAGCCTCTCTCCCGGCTCCGGGTCGGCCCCGGCGCCGCCGTTCGCCCCATCGTCTCCGAAGGTGCCGAAGAAGCGCCCTTCGACGACCGCCTCGTCGGTCCCGGTCCGCACCACCGTCGGGTCGGCCCGTCCACCCGAACAGCAGGCTCAGCGCCTCGACCACCAGGGTCTTGCCGGCGCCCGTCTCGCCGGTCAGGGCGGTGGTGCCCGGCCCGAGGGCGATGGTGACGTCATCGATGACCCCGAGGTTGCGGACCCGCAGCTCGACCAGCGTGGGACCCACTGCCCGGCCTACCGGTCGGCCAGGTGGAACTTGGCCCTCAGAATGGCGTGGAAGTCCCTCGATCCGTCGGTGACGAACCGGGCCGGACGGTCACCCTCCCGGCACTCGACGGTCGAACCGGGGTCGAGGACGGCCACGCTCACCCCGTCGACCACCAGCACGGCCGAGCGCGGCTCCAGCACCTCGAGCCCGAGCTGCTCCGACGGTTCGAGGACCAGGGGGCGGTCGAAGAGCATGTGCGGTGAGACCGGCGTGACCACGATGGCCCGCAACCGGGGCGAGAGCACCGGGCCCCGGGCCGAGAAGTTGTAGGCCGTGGACCCGGTGGGCGTGGACACCAGGAGACCGTCGGCGGCGTAGGTGACGAAGGGCCGGCCGGCGATGGAGGCGGCGATGCGCACCGTGTGCCCGGGCACGGTCTTCTCCACCGTGGCCTCGTTGAGGGCGATCCGGTTGGCCACCAGGTCGCCGTCGGGCCCGGTCGACGTGACCGAGAGGGTCATCCGCTCCTCCACCTGGTGGGACCCCGACAAGAAGGCGGCCAGGGCGGCCTCGAGGCCGGACGGTTCGACCTGGGTCAGATAGCCGAGGCGGCCGATGTTGACGCCCGAGCACGGGGATGCCGACGGCCAGGGCCGCCTCCACCGAGCGCAGCAGGGTGCCGTCGCCGCCCAGGCTGACCAGCAGGTCGGCGCCGTCCACCGACACCGAGCCGTCGGGCCGGAGGGCCGACATCGACCTGGTGTCCCTGGCCGGCCAACCAGGAGGCGGCCCGCTCGGCCAGCTCGGCGGCCTCGGGGCGCAGGGGGTGGGTGTAGAAGGCGATCAGAGCCATGTCGTCGCTATCCTCTCGGAGCCGTGTGGTGGGCTTCGGACACCGACGGCGTCGAGCAGTTCGGACACGTCGGGTCGGCCGGGGGCGCCGGGCCCGACGGTCCCGGGTCCCGCCGGGGTGCGGGCGTGGAGCAGGAACTCGATGTTGCCGGCGGACCCGGTGATCGGCGAGGGCATGGCCCCCATGATGGCTGCTCCCGGGAGACGAGGGCGTCCGCCACCTCCTGCAGGGTGCGCCGGTGGATCTCGGGATGGCGGATGACCCCACGGCCCCGGGACGCCTCGGCCCGTCCCGCCTCGAACTGGGGCTTGACCAGGAACGACCACCGGAGCCCGGGGACGGCCACCGCCCCGACCAGTACCGGTACGGCCCGGGTCACCGAGATGAACGACAGGTCGGCGGTGACCAGGTCGACCGGCGAGCCGCCCACCGTGTCCAGGGTGACGTCCCGTATGTCCAGGCGCTCCCGGTTGACCACCCGCCGGTCGGCCCGGAGTCGTTCGTGGAGTTGACCCCGGCCCACGTCGACGGCGATCACCGACGCCGCCCCGGCCTGCAGCAGGCAGTCGGTGAACCCGCCGGTGGAGGCGCCGGCGTCGAGGGCCCGGAGGCCGGCCACTTCGAGCTCGAACCGGGCCAGGGCGGCCTGGAGCTTCTCCCCTCCCCGGCCCACGAAGGGCGGTGAGCCACTGGCCAGTTCGATCGGCTCGCCCGCCGCCACCAGCCTGGCCGGCTTGTCGGCCACGGACCCACCCACCAGGACGCCACCCTGGGCGATCGAGGGCCGCCGCCTGGTGGCGGGTGTCGGCCAGTCCCCGCTCGACCAGGGCCCGATCGAGGCGGAGCCTCGGTGCCCGGCTCAGGCCGGCGACCCGGGGGCGGCGGGTCCGTCGGACTCCGCGGTCGGGGAGGCGACACCGGTGGCCCCGGTGGCCTTGGCCGGGGCCTTCTTGGCCGCCGACTTGGTGGCCGCCGACTTGGTGGCCGGGGCCTTCTTGGCCGCCGACTTGGTGGCCGTCGGCTTGGTGGCCGTCGTCTTCTTGGCCGTCGTCTTCGTGGCCGGGCTCTCGTCGGGCGCCGCCGCCCTGGTCCTCGAGGCCGCCGCCCGGCCGGCATCGGCCGAACGACCGAGGAGGGTGGCCACCTGCTTGGCCAGGTCGTCGATGGAGGTCACACCCATCGTCTCCAGCTGACGGGCCACCTCGCTGCGCACCTGGGAGACGAGCACCTCGCGGCTCTTCCGGCTCCGTTCCAGCAGCTCGTCCACCTTGGCCCGGGCATCGCTGGTCTGGAACTCCCCGCTCTGGACCAGTTCGGCCACCAGTTCCTCGGCCTTGGCCCGGGTGAGGTTGGTGAAGGCGACCCCGGCATCGAGGTACCTCTGGAGATCGTCCTTGTTGACCATTCGGCCACCCTACCGGGAGGGTCGGCCACCATCCAGGGCTAACGACCCGATTCGACCCGGCTCTCGGTCCGCCCCGACAGGCAGCTGTCGACCAGCGTCGAGAAGTCGGGATACCGGAGGGAGACGGGTACCTCGATCCCCCGGCGCCGGCCGGGGTGACTCCCGAGTCGACCAGAGCGAAGGGGATGCCGAGCCGCTCGGCCAACTTGCCGTCGGTGCGGGGCTGGTCACCGACCATCACCACCGAGTGGTCGCCGTCGTCGAACCCGAACCGGTCCTTGATGAGCGAGGCCATGGGCCGGTGGGGTTTGCCGGCGATCTCCGGCGCCACCCCCGAGGCGGTGGCCACCGCGGCCAACAGGGCCCCGGCCCCGGGTACCAGTCCGGCCGGCGTCGGGTGGGTGGGGTCCTCGTTGGTGGCGATGAGCCGACCCGATGTCCTGGCCGCGGTGGCGGTGGCGGCCAGGCGGTCGAAGTCGAAGGACCGGCTCCAGCCGACCACGGCGGCATCCACCGTCCCGCCGTCGACCATCTTCACCCTCCGGGCGTCGAGAGCCTCGGCCACCCCTTGTTCGGCCAGGACCCTGACCGACTGGCCGGGAGCCAGCAACGACGCCGCGGCACCGGCCGAGCTGACCAGGTCGTCGGCCGACGCCGCCACGGCGATCCGATCGAGCCGGGCCAGCAGCTCGGCGGTGGTGGGGGCCGAGTTGTTGGTGGCGAACACCACCCGGATGCCGTGGGAGCGGAGGGCGGCGATGGCCGAGGGGGCATCGCCGATGGCCTCACCGGTCAGCCACACCACCCCGTCGAGGTCGACGATCCACAGCGACGCCGCCTTGAACGTCTCGAGGGACGGCGGCTGCGGTCCGGTCCGGTTCATTCCGGGGCGGTGTCGGTGGGCCCGAGCTCGCCCGAGCTCACCTTGGCTCCCTTCCAGCTCCGCCGGGTGGAGGCGGCCAGCTGGTCGGCCGACTCGAGGACCCGGGTGATCAGCCCCGACAATTGCTCTGACCCGCTCGGTGGCCATCGGCTCGCCCGCCCCGGCCTCGGGGGACGCCTCGGCGGTGGTCATCCCCTCGTTCGACGGCAGCAGCGGGCGGGCACTGAGGTCGGCGATCCTCTGGCCGGTCATCTTGGTCGCCCGTTCCCAGTACGAACGGAACATCCCGATGTCGAAGGCCCCGTCGCCCACCCGGGCCTGATCGAGCAGTCGGGCCGGCGGATCCTTGAGATCGCGGACCAGCCGGAGGGCGGCCAGACCCCGCAGGACGTACCAGGTGGGGTCGACCTCCCACCAGGCGAACCCCTGACGTGACGACGCCGGCAGGTAGTGGTGGTTGTTGTGCCATCCCTCCCCCCCGGTGATGACGGCGATGAGCAGTGAGTTGCGGCTGGTGTCGGGGGTGGCGTACCGCCGCCGGCCGAACAGGTGGGCCGCCGAGTTGACCAGGAAGGTGCCGTGCCACAGCAGCACCGTCGACAGGAAGAAGCCGATCAGCAGGCCGCCCCACCCCCCGATCACGAAGCAGGCGATGCCCAGCATCCACGGTCCGACCCAACTGAACCGCTCTAGGAGGCGCAACTCGGGATAGGAGGCGAAGTCGTTGATGGCGCTCAGGTCGGTCGCCTTGTACTCGGTGGACAGGATCCAGCCGACGTGGCTCCACCAGAAGCCGTCCCGGGGAGAGTGCACGTCCCCGTCGAGATCGGTGAAGCGGTGGTGGACACGGTGGTGGCTGGCCCACCACAGCGGTCCCTTCTGTACGGCGGTGGTGCCCCCGAAGGCCATGACGAACTGGACCACCCGCCCCATCTTGTAGCTCCGATGGGAGAAGTACCGGTGGTAGCCGGCGGTGATGAAGAACATCCGGGTGACGTAGAGCACGGCGCACAGCACCCAGTCCCGCCAGGTGACGGTGACGAAGAAGGCGGCCAGGGGGGCCAGGTGGACGGCGAAGAACGGGAGAGCGGCGATCCAGTCGGTCCTGGCGGCGGACCCCTCCACCTCGGTGGCGTTCGAGGTGCCTGACGGCTCGGGGGCGAGTGCGCTCATGAGGTGAGGTCGCCGCCATCAGGTGACAACCACTGCAGGCTACCTGACCGGCACCGCCGTCCGGTAGTCAGAGCCGGCGGGGCGACCACCCTCACCGTGGCGGGCGGGATCGTCGGGGATCAGGTGGGAACGTAGAGATCGCCGTTGGTCCCTTTCACCACCGAGATCGGGGTCAACCCCCGGGTGGCCGGTCCCCTGATCACCGCCCCGGACTGGGGGTTGAACTCCGAGCCGTGGCACGGACAGGCGATGATCTTGGCCGAACTGGCGTAGGCCACCGTGCATCCGGCGTGGGGACAGACGGCGTCGAAGGCCACGAACTGGCCGGCCGTCTGCTGGATGACCAGGGCGGGCCCTCCGGTGCCCGGATCGGTGAAGGCGGCCGCACCACCCACCGGCACACCCGTGGCCGGGCCGACCGAGGTTCCCGGGGTGGTCGGGGGCGGAGCCTCGGTGGTCCCGGTGGTCGAGCCGGTGGGGGCGGTGGTCGAGGTCGACGATGTCGTGGTGTCCCCCGCCCCTCCCGACAGCGTCGCCTCCCCGTCGGCCGACGTCGACCCGCCGCCGGTCCGCCCGAAGGCCGCGGTGGCTCCGCTGGCCACCACCACCAGGGCGGCGGTGAAGCCGGTCAGCGCCCCCTTGGACAGCACGGCCCGACGGGGCAGTCCTTCCCCGCCACCCGGTTCGACGGCGTGGGACACCGACGACCGGCGGACCCAGGTGTCGAAGGCCGGAGCGCCCGCCGCTCCGGCCAGGGCCAACGGTGTCCAGGCGAAGAAGAAGACGATGTCCGAACCGGTGAAGTACGGCGAGGCGTGGAAGCTGACGGTCAGGAAGAGGCCGAAGGACAAGGCCATACCGGCGATGGCGGCCACCCGCATCCACAGTCCGACCAGGATGCCGACCCCGATGGCCACCTCGCCCACGGCGATGGTGGCTCCCACGGCCGAGGCCACCGGCACCAGGTGGGAGACGAGGGCGTGGATGGGGCTGGTCTGGGCCGACCCCTCGAGCTGGGCGTGGATGGATATGGGGCTGGAGCTCCGGAAGAACGCCGGGTTGGCCAGCTTCTGGAGGCCGGCGAAGAGGAAGGTCCCACCGAGGAACAGCCGCAGCGGCATCAGCACCCATCCGGTGGGGACGGTGCCGTCGTTGCCCCGGACCGTCCACATCGACCGGTCGTCCGGGCCACCGCTGGATCCGGGATCGACCGGTCCGGTCGTGTTCGAACTCACCGGGGCGGTCCCATGGCCGGCCACGATACAAGGCGGGGATGACGTCGACGGGTCGGTACCGGTTGGTCACCGTCTCCCCCCACCGCCTAGCATGCGGGGTATGGACCAACTGGTTCCGGCGCCCACCGGACCTGCCCCCTCGCCCCCGCGGTCCAAAGCCGACGAGACCATGCGCGCCCTGCTGCGGGTGCCCGAGGACACCGCTCCCATCGACGAGTCGGAGACCCACCGCATCTTCAGTGCCTCGATCTTCCTGTCGGGGCTGCGGTGCCTGCTCAGCTACATCGTTCTTCCGGTGATACTGCCGGCCATCGGCGTGGCCCGGGGGGTCGGACCGGTCATCGGCATCCCCATCGGGGTGCTGGCCCTCACCTTCGACTATCTGGGCATCCGGCGTTTCTGGCTGGCCGACCACCACCAGCGGTGGGCGTTCAGCGCCCTGTACGCGGTGGTGGGCACCATGGTGCTGATCCTGCTGGTCGTCGACATCGTCGATCTCATCGGCTGACACCGCCCGGCGCCCGGGGGCGGCCCGGGCCACCACATCGAGGAGGACCGATGCTGACCGACGGACTGAACCACGTGGCGGTGCTGACCAACGACGCCCACCGGCTCCACGCTTTCTACGAGGACATGTTCGACGCCGAGGTGGTGCGGGACGCCCCCGAGGTGGCCGACGCAGCCGTCCGTCTGTCCATCGTGATGATCGGACCGCACACCGAGCTCAACGTGTTCCAGATCGACGGGAACACCGAGGCCGATCGCCAGGTGCCCATGTTCGGGCGGGGACGGCTCGACCACCTGGCTCTGCAGGCGGCTTCGCTCGACGACTTCGAGACCATCCGCAACCGGTTGATGGCCCGGGGGGCCTGCGACGCCTTCGTCACCGACTTCGGGCCGGTGCTCAGTCTGTTCTTCCGGGATCCCGACGGGCTCGAGTGCGAGGTGTGCGTGACCAACCCCGACGCCGTTGCGGGAGTGGGCCATCCCCCGGGCACGCCGGCCCGGCGCTACGTGCCCGAGGACCCCTGACCATCAGCCGCCGGGCGGCGGCTGGCCGTGGCCGCCCCCCGGCCCGGCCGGCATCCCGGTGTCACAGCCATAGGCTGTGCTGTTGATGTGTCGTTCCCTTCCCGTACCGGCCGGCCCGGTGCCGGGCGTCTGATGCCGGGTCCGGCCGCCCCGGCGGCGGTGCCGTCCGAACTGCCCCTGATCGACACGGTCCGGTCCGGCGCCCTCGACGGGGTTGCTCCCGACTCCATCCTCCATTCCCTGCACCCGGCGGTGGCCGGCTGGTTCGCCAAACGCTTTCCGGCCGGGCCCACCGAGCCCCAGCGCTCGGCGTGGCCCAGCATCACCGCCGGGGAGAACGTGCTGGTGGCGTCACCGACCGGTACCGGCAAGACGCTGACCGGGTTCCTGATGGCCATCGACGGGGCCTACCGGGCCCACGCCGAGGGAACCGCTCCGGTGGGCCACCGGACCGGGCCGACCGTCGTCTACGTGTCGCCGCTGCGGGCCCTGGCCACCGACGTGCACGAAAATCTCCAGGTCCCCCTGGCCGGCATCGCCGAGGAGGCCGGGCGGCTGGGTCTGGCGGCCCCCGACCTGTCGGTGGCGGTGAGGACGGGGGACACCCCGGCCGCCGACCGGGCGGCCATGCGACGGTCCCCGCCCGACCTGCTCGTGACCACCCCCGAGTCGTTGTACCTGCTCCTCACGGCGGCATCGTCGCGAGCGATGTTGCAGGGGGTGCGCACCGTCATCGTCGACGAGGTGCACACGCTGGCCCGGGACAAGCGCGGCTCCCACCTGGCCCTCAGCCTCGAGCGGCTCGACCACCTGGTGTCGGCCGGTGGGGGCCGGCTCCAGCGTATCGGCCTGTCGGCCACCCAGCGCCCGCTCGAGGTGGTGGCCCGGCTCCTCTCCGGCACGGATCCGGGGCGCCCGCCCACCACCGTCATCGACTGCGGCCACCGTCGCCATCTCGACGTGGCCATCGAGCTACCCCACACCGAGCTCGAGGCGGTGGCCAGCGGCGCCCAGCTGTCCGATGTGCTCGACCGCATCGCCGCCCATGTGCTCGACCACCGGACCACCCTGGTGTTCGTCAACACCCGGAAGATGGCCGAACGCGTGGCCCATCAGCTGGCCCTCCGGCTCGGCGATGCCGGGGACGACGACCGGTCGGACGACGCCGGTGGGCCCGGGGACGGTGACCGGATCGATGCCGCCCTGCAGGTGGCGGCCCACCACGGGAGCCTGTCGCCGGCCCGGCGCCGGATGGTCGAACAGCGGTTGCGGGCCGGCGACCTCCGGGCCCTGGTGGCCACCGCCTCGCTCGAACTGGGTATCGACGTGGGTCCGGTCGAACTGGTGTGCCAGATCGGTTCTCCCCGGGCCATCGGCACGTTCCTCCAGCGGGTGGGCCGGGCCAACCACCAGCTCGAGGGAACGCCGGCCGGGCGCCTCTATCCCCCTCACCCGTGACGAGCTGGTGGAGTGCACGGCCCTGCTGGCCGGGGTCCGGGCCGGGCACCTCGACGTGCTCGAACCACCGGTTGCCCCTCTCGACGTGCTGGCCCAACAGCTGGTGGCCGAGGTGGCGGCGGCCGACGAGTGGGAGGTCGAACCCCTCTACCGGCTGATGACCCGGGCCGCCCCCTACGCCGACCTCGACCCGCGCCACCTTCGACGAAGTGGTCGAGCTGGTGTCGTGGGGCATCCGGACCGGTCGGGGCCGGCGGGGGGCCCACCTCCACCACGACGGGGTCAACGGACGGCTGCGGGCCCGGCGGGGTGCCCGCCTGGCCGCCCTGACCAGCGGCGGTGCCATCCCCGAGACCGGCGACTACCGGGTGGTGCTCGACCCCGACGGCGTCACCGTCGGCTCGGTCCACGAGGACTTCGCCGTCGAGGCCACCGCCGGCGACATCTTCCTGCTGGGCACCCACTCGTGGCGGGTGGCCAAGGTGGAGACGGGCACGGTCCGCGTCCACGACGCCGGCGACCTCCCCCCGACCATCCCGTTCTGGCTCGGGGAGGCGCCGGCCCGGACGGCCGAGCTGTCGGAGGAGGTGGGCGAGCTGCGGGCCGCGCTGGAGCCGCTGCTGGCCGCCGGCGACGGGCCGGGGCCCGGGAGGAGGGCCCGGAGCGGGCCGGGGTCTCCGACGAGGTGGCCGACCAGGTGGTCGCCTACCTGGCCGCCGGGCTGGCCGCCCTCGGGAAGCTCCCCACCCGGGACCGCCTGGTCATCGAACGGGTCTTCGACGAGAGCGAGGGCACCCAGCTGATCGTCCACTGCCCCCTTCGGCGGGCGCATCAACCGGGCCCTGGGGCTGGCGCTTGCGCAAGCGGTTCTGCGTGTCGTTCGACTTCGAGCTGCAGGCGGCGGCGGACGACGACACGGTGGTGCTCTCCCTCGGGCCCCAGCACAGCTTCCCCCTGCCCCAGGTGCCGACCATGCTGACCGAGCCGCACCGCGGTCGACGTCCTGACCCAGGCGCTCCTCCCCCATCCGATGCTGGCGGCCCGGTGGCGCTGGAACCTCAACCGGGCCCTGGTGGTGCCCCGGTCACGGGGCGGGCAGCGGCGGCCCATCCACCTCCAGCGGATGGAGGCCGAGGACCTGCTGGCGGCGAGCCTGGCCGTCCCTGGCCGCCTGCCAGGAGAACGCCGCCGCCCGGCCCGGTCCCCGTGCCCGACCACGTCCTGGTCCGCCAGACGGTGGCCGACTGCCTGACCGAGCCGCTCGACGCCGCCGGCCTGGTGGCCCTGCTCGAGGGCATGGAGTCGGGCCGGTCGACGTGCACTTCGTCGAGTCGGCCGAGCCGTCACCGCTGTCCCACGGGATCCTGACCGGGCGGCCGTTCACCTTCCTCGACGGTGCGCCCCTGGAGGAGCGCCGGACCCGGGCGGTGGCCGTGCCCCGGGGACTGGGGCCGCTCGGCCGTCACGGGCTCCCCCCGGGTCTGCCGGTGCCGCCTCGGAGCTCGGACCGCTCGACGCCGGCGCCGTCGGCCGAGGTGCTCGACCAGCTCGGACCACGGCCACGCGATCGCCGACGAGCTCCACGATCTCCTCTTGTCATTGGTGCTGTGCCGTCCGGTGCCGGCCTGGCAGGAGTGGTTCGACGAGCTGGTGGCCGACGGCCGGGCCGGGATGGTGGCCGGATGGTGGGCGCCCACCGAGCGGGTGGGCACGGCCCGAGCCGTGGACCGGTCGCTCGCCGATCCGATGGCCGAGGGGGACGAGCCGTGGCCGAGTGCGTCGGCGGGCATCTCGACGTGGCCGGGCCGGTCGTCGGTGGCGCGGCTGGTGGCGGACGGACCGCTCCCGTCCGGGATCGGTGCCGGGCGCCCCGGTCACCGAGGCCAGGGCCCGTACCGCCCTGGCCCGACTGGAGGCGGCCGGCTCGGCCATCGCAGCTTCCCGACGGGCGCTGGTGCGCCCGCCACGTGCTGGTGCGCATGCACGCCGCCAGCCGGAGCCGCCGGCGCCGGGTCGTCGAGCCGGCCAGCCATCGCCGACTTCGTGCGGTTCCTCGCCTGCTGGCAGCACGTGGCCGCCGGCACCCAGGCCGAGGGGCGCGCCGGGCTGCTCGCGGTGATCGAGCAGCTGCAGGGCATCGAGGTGGCGGCCGGCGAGTGGGAGCGCAGCGTGCTGGCGGCCCGGGTCGCCGGCTACGACCCCCGCTGGCTGGACGAGCTGTGCCTGGCCGGCGAGGTGGCCTGGGCCCGGCTGACGCCCGCGACCCGACCGCCCGACCGGGGTCGACCACGGTGGCGACAGCCGGCGACGACGCGGTCGGCCGGACCGATGGCGGCCGGCACCGGCGGTCCGGAGGGCGCGGATCGCCACCCCCTCGCCGGCGACGCCGCTGGCCCTCACCGTCCGAGAGGACATGCCGTGGATGCTGGCCGCCGTCCGGACCGGCCAGGCCGGCCGCCGAGCCCGACCGGCGGTCGCTCGGCCGACCTCCTGTCGGTGCTGCGGGCCTGGGGGGCGTGCTTCCGCTCCGAGCTCGCCGCTCCCTCGGGGCGGCTGCCCAGCGAGGTGGACGAGGGTCTCTGGGACCTGGTGGCCCGGGGCATGGTCACCGCGGACGCCTTCTCGGCGGTGCGCTCACTGCTGTCGACCCGGGGGCGACCGTCGTCGGGCTGGGCGCCGGTCCCGCCCGCCGCTCCAGACTCGGGCCCCCGCCGGGCCCGCGCCGGCACCGGGGTCGGCGAGGGACGGTGGTCGCTGGTGCCCGAGCCCGACGACGTCACCACGTCGCCCTCGGTGGCGCCGGCGGCCGAGGAGCTGGCCGAGGCGGTGGCCGGGCAGATGCTGGCCCGCTGGGGGGTGGTGGCCTGGGAGCTGTGGGCGCGCGAGTCGTTCCGGATCCCGTGGCGCGACGTGGTGCGGGCCCTGCGGCGGCTGGAGGCCCGCGGCCAGGTGCTCGGGCGGGAGGTTCGTGGCCGGTATGTCCGGCGAACAGTACGCCTTGGCCGAGGCCGCCGCCCTGCTGGCCGACGTGCGCGGCGACCGGCAACCGGGGGGCCGAGGTGGAGGTGGCCGGCGCCGACCCGTTCAACTTGACCGGCCAGCGCTGCTCGGTGGGTCCCGTACGCCGGCCATCCGTCACCGGAACGTCCACTATCGCAACGGCGTCCCGGTCGACGGCTCCCGTGGCATCGGCGATCTGAGTCGGGGCGGTGCCTCCCGGCCGGCCGGCGGGCGACCGGGTCCGGTCGGACGACCGGTGTTCCGGGGCCGACGGTCGGGGCGGCCGCCAGTCGGGGTGGAGCCCGAGGTCCAGGGCGATCTTGAGCGCCCCGTACGGTGTGCGCCGTTGTCAGACCGCTTCGGGGTGCGTCGACCAGCCAGGCGATGGCGGCGGCCGGGGACCGAGGGCGGGGCACCCTGGTAGCGGCCGGTCAGGCCCAGGGCCGACGGCATTGACCTGTTGGCGTTCGGTCTCGACATAACCCGGATCGAGGTTGAAGGACCGGATGCCCCGGTCACCCAGCTCCACCGCCAGCAGAGGGGCGAAGCGGTGGAGGGCCGCCTTGGAGGCGGCGTAGGCCAGACCCCAGCCACCTTGACCGACGGGACCCGGTGGATCGGCAGTGGCGGTGTGGGAGGTCACGTTCACGATGGTGCCCCGGCCGGCGGCCAGCATCGTGGGCAGCACCGCTTTGATCAGCACGAACTGGGCGACGACGTTGGCGTCCAACTTCGACGCCATCTGGTCGACGGTCAGCTCCACGATCGGCACCATGCTCCCGGGGCCGGTGTCGACGGCATTGTTGACCAGAAGATCGATGCCGCCCCAGGCGTCGACGACGGTGGAGACGGCGAGTCCCAGGGCGTGGTGATCGTGCAGATCGGCGGGTACCTCGATGACGTCGACCGCCGGACCGGCGCACCAACTCGGCGGTCTCCTCCAGGCTGCCCGGAAGGGCGCGTCCGCCGCCGGTGTCGGAGTCGTCCCGTCCTTGGCCGGCCTTTTGGGTGCGACCGGTGATGGCCACGTCCCAACCGGCACCGGCCAAGGCCACCGCGGTGGCTTTGCCGATGCCCCGGGTGGCGCCGGTGACAAGAGCGCGCTTGCGGACCCGACCTGACGACATTCCCCGGTGTCTAGCAGACGATGTGGCGGCGGGATCGGTTCGATGTCAACCGGAGCGGAGTACCGACCGGAGCTGAGTACCGAGCTGTTGTCGGTCTCGGGCGACGGCGACCGGTCAGGTCACTCCTCGTCGGGGATCTCGATGATCACTCCGCCTTCGATGACCACACCGTCATCGACCACGGCCAGTGGAGTTGCCGATTGGGTCTCGGCGAATACGGCAACGAGGGCGGCCTGATCGGCAATGGTCGCCCGCAGCTTTGTCCGCTCCGGGATTCCCAGAGCGACACACCTAGCGCAGAAGTCGATCAATTCGCCGAGAGAAACTCCTGCAGCATTCTCCACGGACCTTGCGGCTGCCCCCACGTGCATATCTTCCCACGGGCGCGCGCCCTTTCGCAGAGGTATGACTGAGGGTGATATTACGACCACAAGGCGCATTCATGGCCGTTTGGCGCCTCGAGCGGCCCGGCGGAAACAACGTCGACGATTCAGTGTCCGTACGCCGGATTCCCCAACGGGCTGACCGACTCCCAACCCGGCGCGCCACAGATCGGACAGAGGGGGGCGCGTTCCACCACCTCGACGTCCTCGAGCCGGAATTCGTGACCGCAGTCCGCACATCCCCACCCCATCACGGGTTGAACGGCACGAGGTCGGTCGGCCAGCCCGATCGGGTGGACCTCGGGATACCGTTCTCGGGCTTCGGCCAGAAACAATGCCTTCTGGCTGGGCCGAATATCCTCGAACTTGGGCATTCAGATTCATCGGCACGAAAGCGGGAGCCCTTGACCGTTCGAGGTCGGGACCGGTGGAGATGCCTCCGATTTCCATCGGGCAAGAAGTTCGAGGACGGTGGTGTCCAGTGGCGCACCTGCACCGGTCGGATGGTCGATGACCGGCGATGTCCGTCCGGGTTGGGCCGCCGCAGTGTGGTCAGCCGCAGTGTGGTCAGCCGCAGTGTGGTCAGCCGGCGTTGGTGTCGGGCGTCACTGCCCCTTGTCCGCTCGGCGTCCCCCCGCCGGCCCCTCCCCCGGAGCAGACGGTGGCCGAGGACGTCGCCTGGGTGCTCCTGTTGCATGTCCCGCTTCCGGCCGGCGGACCCGGAGGTGCGGTGTTCAACGTCTGGGTGGTCACTCCTCCGGACGTGGTGATCTCGGCGGCCCCGGCGCCGAGGTCTCCGGGCCACCAGGCAACGAACCACCCGTTTCCGGTGGTGGTGCGGACGTGATCGCCGTCACTGCGCAGGAGGGTCACCGCCGACACGCCCGCCTCGACCTGGCCCTCGACCACGGTGAAGGAGCCCTGGCTGGCCGAGTCGAGATGGGCGACGGTCACATGGGTGATGCTCCCCGAACCGGTACCACCGACCGTGATCGAACTGGCACCCTGGCCTCCTGAGGTGGCCGGCCCGGGCCCGCTCCCACTGCTCGAGGCCGAGGTCGAGGCGCCAGTGGCCGAGCTCCGGGAGACGATGGTGATCGATGGTCCGGTGAGACAGGTGGCGTCGGTGTCGCCGCTCTGATAAACGGCGAGCGTGAACGGCCCCCGCACATCGGTGGCCTCCTGGCTCCATCCGCCGGCCGGGGTGCCGGGGAGAGGTGGAGCCGAACTCAGCTGGGCCAGGCAGGCAGAATCGGCGGCGGCCGTCTGGTCGGCGGAGGCGGGAGTGGGAACCGACGTCCAGCCGGCGAATGCCGGCTGTGAGCTGCCGAGCACCACGACCGAGGCGACCACCCCGGTCGTGGCCGCCACTCCGGCCAGCGATGCCACGGTGATCTTCGGCAGGGGGCGGCGTGATCTCGGGTGGTAGGCGATTCCAGACAGCCGTTCCCCGGCCTCGGCCGGTATGCCGGCGGCTTTCAGTGAAAACGCCTGGCGCAGGTCAGATTCGAGTTGCTGGTTCATCGTTGGTTCCTTTCGTTGGGGCCGCGGGCTGTACATCGAGACGGCCATCGGTCGGCGGGACGGGGCCGAGGACTTGCCGGAGACGGTCCAGACCCCGAGAGGTCGTGCTCTTGACGGTGCCGACCGAACAGCCGAGGATCTCGGCCACCTGGGCCTCCGACAGATCTTCGAAGTATCGGAGCACGAGGACGGCGCGCTGGCCCGGAGCCAGGGCGGCCAGGCCGTCCATCAGCTCGGATGTGCTCTCCACCGACCGGAGGGCCCGGGCGGCGTCGGCGTCGGGACGGTTGTCGGCGTCCGGGCGTTCCCGTGGATCCAGTTCGGAGTGACGACGGTTGCGCCGTTTGGAGTCGTCGAGGGCGAGGTTGACGACGATGCGCCGTGCATACGCCTTGGGGTGCTCCATCGACCGCACCCGAGGCCAGCGCCGGGCGACTCGTAACAGACACTCCTGGACGAGGTCCTCGGCGGTGGCTAGGTCCCAGCACCACCAGGTAGCTGGTCCGGAGGAGATCACCGGCAGAGTCGGCCACGAACCGCTCGAACTCCTCGCCGGCCTCGTCCCGTCTCATGCCCGTTCCAACCGGTCGATGGCGTCCATTGTCTCTGCTTAACCGGCGCGCGCCTCCCAAATGGTCGTCTCCGAACCGAAGAAATCCTCCGATGGACCGGTCGGAACCGTGGTCGGCGGCCGAGCGGTCTGCCGGAGGATCGAAGCAGCAGCTCCGAGCGGTCAGGGGCGCTCAGGCGCCAGTGGTACGCCGACTCGGCCAGGCCCACGTCTTCGACCAGGTTTCCGAGAGCCAGATTGATGTCCTGGAAGTGGTAGCCCCAGGTGGGGCCGGCGATCTCGCTGACCAGCGGTCGGGTATCCGACTTCGCAGCGACGGTGTCGGTGACCTGGAGCCAGCGTGGCCCCGTCCTCGGTGGCGCAGGTGCCCGTGTACTGCTTGGGGTAGTACAGCCACGGGGTGGAAACCGGAGGCGGAGACGGGGCCATGGACGGGATCGGGAGCGGCGCGGTCACCGGCCAGTAGGTCTTCAGGTAGGCCGGGCCGCCGCCGATGGCGGCCGGATTGACGCAGGCCACCTGGACCCCGGTCGTCGCCGTCTGTCCGGCGTTGAGGCTGATGCCCTGTCCAGGGCGTCCGAAGTTGGCATTGGCCGGCGGCTCCGAGGGAAACGAGGAGTAGGCGATCGACGCAGCCGCTCGGGTTCGGTGGCGGTGCACAGCGGGAGGTGCTCGAAGGTGGCTCCCACCGTCTGGCCGGTCGGTACGGTGACGTTCCCTCCGGCGATGATGGCCAGCACCATCAGCTTCTGAGCGATCGGATTCGTGTCCACGCTGGGCCCGCAGCAGCCTGATGAGCATGAGGGATCCCTGGGAGTGTCCGATGAAGATGATCGGGTGACCATGGTCGTAGTCGGTGATGAAGTCGCGCCAGTCGGCCAGCACGCTGCGATAGGCGACGGTGTAGGCCCCGGGGTCGGTGGTGTTGGCCCGGCCGAGTCCGTCCACGGTGATCTGGCGGTACATGGGGCCCAGACGTTGCAGACCTTCGAGAAGCGGGCCGCCTGGTCTGTGGCGATCGACGTCTCGGCCGACTGGACGACGAGGTCCGAGTTGACGCTCGCCTCATTGCTGGCCGTCGGATAGAGGTAGAAGCAGTCGAATCGGTGGTTGGAGCTGACGGTGTCCGCCTGGACGGTCCGGGCGCCCTTCGCCGTCACCGTGGTCGTCTCCATGCTCCCGTCGCACGGGTTGTCGGCCAGACCGGGCCGGCACAGCCACACCGTCCCGGCCGGATCGGTTCGGGGCACGGGGGACGTCGTGGCCGATGCCGACGCCGGCGAAACGAGGCCGGCCGTCACGACCAGCGAGAGGAGACCGAGCAAGACGACCCGACCCAAGATGATCCTCGCCCGTCGGGCTCCCGGTGCCTGACCGTCGATCACCTACGGCACGCTACCGGGACAAGTGGCGGTGAGCACCCGGGTCCTCGACCGACGGGCACCCAGCGGTCACCGTCGCCGGCCGCGGGAACCGAGCGGTTCAGAAGCGTCGCACCGTCCGCTTCACCTTGCGCAGGGTGTCGCCCATCAAGGTGGCGAGCTTGTCGTTCGGACCCGAGACGACATCCGTCGTCCTCAGGTCGACCAGGTCGGCCGAGGCGCTCTCGGGTAGCGGGACCGACCGGTAGCGGTCCTCGTCGTCGGGGTTGGTCGGATCGGCGAACAGGAATCCCCCGTTCATGCGGTAGGCCAACGGGACCTCGCCCGGGGCCCGCCGGTCTCGGGTGTAGCCCGAAACCGTCGAATAGTGGGTTACCAGCGAGCGCCTCGTCCGATCGGGGTCCTTGGCCGGCGACCCACCGTGGACCAGGGCGCTGTGCCAGAAGAAGACGTCCCCCTTCTTGGGGCAGAAGATCTGTTGTGGGTACTGCCGGTCGGCAACCTGGTCGTGGAGGTGCCCGATGAACTCGGGGACGGTGCGGGTCGATTCGGTGGTCAGTGCCAACTCGTCCTGGCCCCAGTCGAACTTGTCCACGGTGTGAGATCCCGGGTGGTAGAAGAGCGGTCCGGCGACGGGATCGACGTCCTCGAGGGCGATCCAGGTGGCGGCCAGTTGGCTGGGGATCTCAGCCGTGACATAAGGGAAATCCTGGTGGGCTCCCTGCTCGCTGCCGTAGATGAAGGTCAGCGTCTGCATGGCCACCGGAGCTTGACGAAAGATGTGCCGGAGGAACTCGACGATGCGGGGATGGAGCACCATGTTCTTCCCGGCCGTCGAGGCGTTGTGGAGGTCCATGACCCGCAGGTGGTGGTTTTCCCAAGCCTCGGGGGGGAAGTCCCGAGCCCGGTGCTCACCGAACCCCTCGATCTGGAACATGACCCCCGACCGGGCCCGGTCGTCGAGCAGACGGTCGATATCGGCCAGATAGGCGTCGATGAGGTCGGCCTCGACCAGCCCGGGGAAGGTCACATAGCCGTGACGCATCCAGTGAACCAGCTTCTCGGCCAAGTCGTAGTCCGGTCGTTCGTCAACGGGAAGCCGCGAGACATAGGAGTCGATCTCGTAGTAGTAGCGATCCAGCCAGGGAACTGTTTCGGGATCGAACTCAGGTCCTCTCATGGCCGACCATCTTAGGTACCTGGATCGATGTGACGAGGGGTGACGCCGCCGGGGCCAGGGACGCCTGGACCCGAGGGGTGGCGGCTCCATCGAGCGGCCCGACGATCCTCACCCGGTTCGGCCGGCACTTTCTGGGCCGGCACGACGACCGGCCGCCGGGGCCAGGCATCGGTCCTGGTTCGAAGGTACTCTTGGTGGCGAAAGTGCAGGTGCGATGGCACAGACCAGAGAGCGGGCATTGAGACAGCCCCCGGTCAGTCGGACCAGGCGACTGATGCTGGGGCTGACCCGGCGAGTCAAGCGGAGGGTCTTCCTTCTTGGCGACTCATGGGCCGATGGCCTGAAGCGGGCGGGCACTTTCGTACTCGGTTGGGGTGCTCTGATCGGATTGCTGGCCTGGGGGTCGTACCGACAGGGCTTTCTTCATGGTGTGGGAGACGGGATCACGTTCTGCGCCGTCCTCTTCCTGCTGGCCGTCCTGGCGGCACCTAACTACATGGATCGCCGCCGACCACCGAGCCGCAACCCATACTGACGGTCAAGCTCGGGCGTGGGCCGCTCCGGGTCCGATGGCCTGCTGCGTTGGGCCGTGGGCTCCGGTACGAATGCGGTCAGGCGACCCGATGACCTCGCCGAACTGGAGGGAGGCCAGCGTCCTTCGGGAGGCGCCACGACGGGCCGAAGGCGGGTCGACCCGGGCCGGATGCCGGATCGACGACGGCCCCGTGACGGCGGCCCGGGCAGGATCGGGGTGGTCAGTGGCGCATGGTTGGACCGAGTAGGAATATTGGTGCGGTGAAATGGGCCGCAGTTGGTGCTCACAGGATCGAACGTGGTGTCGATTGACCCGGAGAGCGCCCGGCCCGGCCGAGTCCGAGCGGCGGGCAGACCGAGGCATGGTCTTGCCCACCGGACGAGACGCATGCAAAGGAGGAACACATGAACATCCTGGCGGCAACCGATGGATCCGAAACTGCGATCGATGCGGCTCGCCGGTCGATGGACTTGCTACGCCCCGGGGGTCACGTGGTGCTGGTGGCGGTCATCCCGGAATTCGAGGACCCCATGGAGGACGCAGGGGGCATAGAGGGCCCAGTCATCAGCTACAAGCAGGCCGAGAAGGATTGGAAGGCGGCAACCACCGAGGGAGAAGCCGCACTCGACCGTACCGCCGCCGTGTTGGGAACCGATGCGGAGGTTCGTCTGGTCCCGGACGATGAAAAGGCAGGGGCGGCCATCGTCCGGGTGGCCGGCGAGATAAAGGCAGATGTACTGGTGATCGGCTCGTCCAGCGAGGGCTGGTTGAGCCGGCTCTTCGGTCGTTCCGTCAGCGACTACGTCACCCATCACGCACCGTGTCCAGTGATGCTGATCCGCCACGACCACTGAGCAACGACAACCGGCAGACCGGGGCGACCGTGGCCAGTAACTCTGCCCTCCGGGCGAACGTTCTCCGGCCATGTCGCACTCGACGAACGACCCGGCGCGCCGGCCGGCCTGACCGATCGTTCCTTTTGTCTGCCGCTGGCTGATGGTGGGGGCGGGCTGTCGGCCGTGACATCGCCGCTGAGCACGCATCCATGGCTCGACGAGGGGAGCCGTGACGAGAGGACCGAGACGAGGTGCAAGTGTGTGCGGCGCCCTATCCGTGGGCGGGCCGGTGCCGCCCTCGGCGGTACCCTTGTCGAATGCGACCCCTTCGGTACTCGATCAACATCACCTTGGACGGGTGCTGTGACCATCGGGCCATTCCTCCGGACGAAGATCTGCATCTTCACGCCACCGGAAACCTCGAGTGGGCCGATGCCCTTCTCTTCGGTCGGGTGACCTACGAGATGATGGAATCGGCCTGGCGGCCGCCGACGCCGGCGGGAGCCAGGCCTGACTGGATGGAACCCTTCGGCCAGACGATCAACGCGGCGAAGAAGTACGTCGTGTCGAGCACCCTGGAGCAGGTCGACTGGAACGCCGAACTCGTAGGAGGCGATTTGGGCGAGGCCGTTCAGCAACTGAAGCGGGAGTCGGGGAACGGGCTGTTGGTGGGAGGGGTGATGCTCCCACTGGCGTTGACGGAGCTGGGATTGATCGATGAGTACGAGTTCGTGGTGCATCCCAGGCTGGCGGGCCACGGACCGACGCTGTCGGCCGGTCTGTCGAGACACGTCGACTTGAAGCTCGTGGGCCGGTTGGAGCTCGGCTCGGGGGCCGTGGCCATGCGGTACGAGCCGACAAGGTAGCCGTCGGGCATTCCCGCCCGGGCCCACTGCATCATGGAGCCGGATCATGGAGACGATGTGGAACGAGCAAGCTCCTTCAGCCCGACAAGAGGCCGGTGCCGTTGAGAATGGGCCGGCCAGGCTCGTCCTGCTCGGCTGACGTCGGCCCCGTACCGCCCGTGGGTGTCGGCCTCGATCTTCTCGGCGGGCTGGTGAGCGGCGCAGAGTCACAAGATCTGCAGGTGAGACCCGGTGTCGGCGCCGGGGCCACACTGCCATGCGGATAACAAGATTTGGGGATAGCAATAGCGGGTTTATCGGTTCTACGCTGTCGTCGTGGCTACCACCGAAGAAAGACTCGACGACGGGAAAGAGGTCAGCCTCGCCGAGGGATTCGCCGCCATCATCCTTGAGATACGGGACGACTTCACGCGGCTGGAGCAGAGAGTCGACGTGCTGGCCGAACGAATCGACATCATCTCCGATTCGGACGACGCCGAGGAGGAGATCGACCTGGCCTTGGAGATCGATGACCTGCGCCTGGAGATAAAGAAGCTTCGGAAGGCTCTGAAGAGGGCGTACTAGGGGCTATTGGAGTCTCCGACCATGCGGGGACTGGCCTGGTCGCCGGTCACCCTGGTCCTGCGGGCTTCGCCCGGTGGCGTCGACGCCAGGTGATGAGGGACGCTATGACCAGCAGGATGAAGGTGCTGGCGGCTATGACCAGTCCGGCGGTGAACCGGCTGGGCCAGTAGCGCAGCTCGATGAGGTGTTTCCCCGGCGGGATGTGGGCCTGGAGCATCATGGAGAGGTAGGGCGCCAGTGCCAACGGTCGGCCATCGATGGTTGCTCGCCACCCGGGAACCGAGGCCACACGCAATCGGAGGACTTGGGGTGACGATGCATTCGTGACGAGGCGGACCTCCGAGGGACCCGGCCAATCGACTGGCACTGCTCTGCCGGGCGCGTCGGTCGACGGCCAGGCGGCAGACGAGGACTCGGGCACGAGCGTGGCGGTGGCGGCGCCGGGAATGCGGTAGAGCTCTTCATCTCCCACCCGGGTATCGAACACGCTGCCGGAGGGGCCGGTGGTGTCCGCTGGCTCGAGCACGTAGGAAATGCCGTAGCGGCGGGCGACGACGGCGCTGGGAATGGCCGGGGCGAAGTCGTAATAGGGGGCCAATCCCGCCGTTGTCCCGTTGGTCGGCGTCCACTCGGAGAACCACGCCGATGGCGCAATGGGGTCGTACTCGGCGAATTCGTCGAGACCGTAGACGACGTTGGTGTTGGGAATCAACCCGAGGCCAAATCCGCCGGAGTACTTCGAGTAGTGGCCCAACCCTACGAGCGAGGAGCCGGCGGCTCGCTGCAGAGCAACGACCCCGGCGGTGTGGGGATACGGAGTCGACGACGACGCAGGCAGCGGCCCGTCGACGGCCACCAGGAACGCCGTCTGGCCCAGCAACAGCGATCCGGCGACCCCGAGCACCAGCCACGATGAACGCCGACCATGCCCCCGGCCTCGGCCCGATCGCCGGTCGGCCAGGACGAGTGTCCCCGATGCGGCGAGGCCCACGGCCGTGCAGATGCCGGGCCATAGGAAGCTACCGGCTCGGACATGCCCGGCAGTGAGCCAGATCAGGGCCAGGACTCCGGCAACGACCGCAAAAGCCCCGAGGGCCAACCGCCCGGCCCGTCGTCGCTCGGACGACCGGAGCACACCATCGAGCCCGATGCCGGCCAACATCGAGATGCAGAAGGTGAGGGCGATGAACGATCGACCCCACCACGAGCCACCGATCAACGGGAGCTTGTTCAGGAGCGAGACGACGGGGTGGAGCGAGCTGGCGACGGCGGCGAAGGCGGCGGCGGCCAGAAGCCCGAATACTTCGGGAAGGCGCCAACGGATGGCAATGGCGACGCTGGCCAGAACAACGGCGATGGCTCCCACCCACACCCAGCCCTCCGGGGCGTTGAAGATGTAGCCGGCCAGAGCGTGGGACTGGTCCCAGAACTTCGGGAATACCAGACCGAGCAATTGCGAGATCTTCTGGGCCGGCTGGTTCGAGCCGACCGTTTTCCGGATCGATGCACCTGCCAGTTGAAGACCGGGAAGGGCGAGTGGTGCGGCCAGGCCCGCTCCGACTATGCCGGCAATGATCAAATCGATGATGGGTCGTCGGATCTGTCCACGGCCGTGGAGGGCCCTCAGCCGGCTGAGCAGCATCACCACGACGAACACGACGAGGGGAAGGAGGATCAGCACCTCGATCTGCGGGTTGCCGGCCAGGACGGAAAAGGCAAAAGCGACGGCGAACAACACGATGGACGCGAAGCGATGCGTACCGCGCAAGATGAGGAGGACGGCGGCGAACTGCCAGCCCGCCCACGACATCACCGATATGTCCGGAAGCCCGAGGTAGGCGATCCAAGGACCGCTCAATATCCACGTGGTAGCGGCGAACGCACAGGCCATGGGGTGGAGCCGCAGCACTAGCCCGAAGAAGTAGGCGCCTGTCCCTCCGACCACGAGTGAAACGAAGATCTGGACCCAGTAGACGGCCCGCAGCGGTGCCAGATAACTCACCAGAGCAGGAAGGCTGAAGACTCCGGATCCGAAGTTGAAGGCCAACGGCATCCCGATGGCCTCGTAGCGGGTCCACAGTGGGAGGTGCCCCTGATGAACCTGGGTCCAGGCCAGGGTGATCCATGGGGTGACCTCGGTGACCGGATCGGTACTGAGCAAGATGTGGGGCATCGCTCCTGAGCGTGCTGTCAAGCCGTATCCCGAGAGCACGTAGTACGTACCGAAATACAACCCATGCATGAGGGTTGGGACCAATGCCAGGCCGGCGGCGACCACCACCCAGAGGATGCCGAAGATGTCGAGCCAGGGTGAGCGACCGACGCCAGCTCTCGTGCCCCTGTCCGTGGCCGAAGGCCCCTCGGTGGCTGGCAGCGCCTCCGATGAACGAGTCACGCTGGCCGCCATGACGCCAGAACATTAGTCGCCTGCACTTTCAGCTGCATCCGGGAACGCAGCAGGCGGCGGGGTGCGACTCTCAAATCTCTAAGTGAGGGGATCGACCCCACGGGCGAGCGAGATCAGTTCGGTTCCAGATACGTCTCGAGCCCGACGACGCTCGGCAGAGGTGAGATTTTCCCGGGAGACCAACAACCGGAGACCCCGAGGATGGATTGCCAACGTCAGAAGGAAGGGGGGCATCTCAAACTCCCATTGGTGCCCGCTCATCTGGCCCGGTCCATGACCGCGATCACGGAAACCGCCGCCACCGGTATTCAGGGGCGGTGCGACTACGAAAAGAGCCACCGCTTGTCGCTGAGCGGTCGTGAACCTCCAATTCGGACTCCGCGGCGTGTGACCAGCATGGCGGCGATGCCGATCACAAAGAGAATCATGCCGAGCGTGTAGGAGTTCCCCAACAACATTTGGCCGAACGAGTCACGGAGCTCTATGCCGTTCCCATGTGGCGTGCGCCATATGACCCCGTACCAAAACCAGACGACGGCCAGCGCAGCCCAACATCTCCCGAAGGCAGGGCGGTCATCGGCAAGGCTCAGCCAGAGGACGATCGGGGCGACCCAAACCAGATGGTGGCTCCAGGTAATCGGGGACACGATGAGGCCGGTGACGGCGCAGACCAGAACGCCCAGTACGACCGACGAGGTTCGATACGCCCATGCTGCCACCCACAGACCGACGCCCCCGGCGAACAGTATCGCCACCACGATCAGGCTCTGCGGGGCGTGAGCATGAGTGAATCTGACGATGGCGCTTCGGAGGCTCTGGTTGGAGATGAAAACGACACCTCCGACCCGATGGGCGTCGAAAATGTACCGGGTCCAATAGGAGCGCGACTCCGAGGGAACGACGATGGTCATCCCGATTCCGCACGCCACGAACGTACCGAGGGCCACGCACCCCGCACGGATCTGTCTGGTGATGAAGAGAAAGAGCACAAAGATGAGGGGGGTCACCTTGAGGGCGGCCGCCAAGCCCGTCATCAAGCCCCTGGGGAGTTGGTGTCCGGCAATGGAATATCTCCCAGTCAGATCGGCTAGGACGAGAAGGGCCAGCAGGAGATTGATTTGACCGAAGCTGAAGGTCATGGCGATCGGATTCAGAACCGCCACGGGAAATGTGAGCACGAGAGCGGCAAGAGCGACGTCGATCGGCGACCAGTCCGGACGGATCGCATGCAGCGATACGGCAAGAAATATGACCAAGACGATCACGGATACCACCGCCCACGCGACCTGAGCCCCAGTTTGAGAGAGGGCGCGGAGCGGGATGAAGAAGAGTGCGGCGACCGGAGGGTAGGTGAAGGGTTCGCGGGGGCTCGCCACATACGTCGTATAGAGATGGCCCGTGAAGATCTGATGGGCTCCCATCAAATAGACCCCCAGATCGACTTCGTGCTCCGTGACGGCGATGTAGACGACGCGGGCCACCGTGCCTGCCACGGAAATGGCACCCAGTATCCAAAGCAATGCGCGGACTGGCCGACCATCGAACAGACGAGGATGTTCGCCGGATTTACGATTCGGTGTCGCCGTCATTGGCCCCGTTGGTAACTGGTCATGTGGGATGTGAGTGGAGTCGAGTCCGGCGACACAGGCCGACGGAACTCGACGGAGCGTTCGTCGATGAAGCTAGCGGGAGGTACGGACTCGGTCCATATGGAGGCCGGGCTGGATGTCCCGCTCGCCGAGAGCCCGATGACCAGCGGACCGAGCCGGTGGGCGGAACGACTGATTGCAGGTGGTGCGAGGTGTCGGAGGGGATGAAGCCGTTCTCCCACCGGCGGCTGTCTCCTCGGACGGGTGCTCAACCGACTCGAGGGACGCTGGGCGCCCGACCCCTCCCTGACAACCGCCTCTGCCCCGATCTCTCGCAGTTCCTTCCGACTCGACCGATCCGACTCTAGGACCTCAGCCAAAGATCCCAAAGCGTTTTGACAGCTTCATCCGGCCAGAGACCTCCCTCGGGTTCAGACACGGCTTTCCTACGTCAAGTTGCGGCTCTGGTGATCATCCTCGACCGAAAAGGGGGTGGCTGATGCCGTAACCGGGCCGTCAACCGAAGAGGGTCACTGATTGAGGTTGTTCACGCACGTGTCGCCATGCGCATTGCTGTTCGTCCCGTCCGGACAGGTTGTATTTTCCCAAATTACTGTGGTCAGATCCTCGGGGAGGGCGGCGCCTGTCAGATTGGCGTCAGTGAAGTCCGTGTCGGTCAGGTTTGCTGAATCGAAGTCCGTGTCAGTCAGGTTCGCTCCAAAGAAGTAGGCATTAGTGAGATCTGAGCCAACGAACTGGGCCCCAGACGCACTGACATCGTCGAAAGCGGCACCGGTGAGCTCGCTGTAGGAGAGAACGGTATTCGTCAAGTTTGCGCAGTCCTCTATTCGAGAGTCGGGATCAGCCTCACCTACGACCCTGAACTGCGGAAGTCACTGCCAAAGCGCGCGCCGAGCAGAACGTGTCGGAGGAGGAACGTCCGCACTCTGCGACTGGGGGCTGCAGCCGTTGACCATTTCAGGTGCTTCACTCGTTGTCCGGCGGACATGGCACTCCGGCCAGTGCCACCAGATTGCAGAAGGTGGAACGAGCCACCTTCCAGACGCCATCGACCAAGACCGCATCGCCCCGATGACGAGTCAGCATCGTTCGTCCATCGGCCATGATGGAGAACAGCACGGCGGCATGGTCGGGATCGAGGAATACAATCTCATCGACCAAGGTGACGACCTCGGCATCCGGCGGCACCACGCCGAGCCGTCGTTCCTTGGCGGCTACTAGCATAGGGCCGAGTGTCTCGCCTCTCTCCACTGTGGGCACCGACTGACCATCCTCACTCTCGGTACCGCTGCCGGCGAAGGCAGCTCGGATGGCCAGTTCAGCACTCTGGACGTTCTCCGGTGCCGCGCCGACCTCTGGGGGCCAGCCTTGGAACACAAATGACGACCGAGTTCGCAGTGTCCTGACTGCCCCCAGCCGGCCGTACCAGTCCCCGGATGCATTGCTCACAGATGAAGGCATCGGTGCCTGATATCACCCGGCCCGATTCCGGCGGTACCCTGCCGCAGAACGAACAGGTCACAAACCCGGCACCGGAAACGGGCCGTCGTGGGAGTGAAGTTGGTTCCCGGCCGATGGGGTCGTCACCCTCGTGTACGGAGAGGATCTGGATGACCTGCTGACGTACTCGGGGAAGATCGGCACCCGGGCTTGCCAGCACCTGGGCGCCGACACCCTCTCCTCTCGGACGATGCCGAGCAGAATATGCTCTGTTCCGATGTGGGTGTCACCAAGCTGGAGCGCCTCTCGGAGGGAAAGTTCCAGGACCTTCTTTGCTCGGGGTGTGAAGGGTGGAGATCCCAGTGGTTGGCCGCCAGAGAACCCGATTGTCTCTTCGACCTTTTCTCTGACCGCCACCAGGGAGATGCCGAGGTCCGAAAGGGCCCGGGCCGCGACCCCCTCGCCCTCTTGGATCAGGCCGAGGAGCAGGTGCTCACTCCCAATGAAGTTGTGATTGAGTAGGCGGGCCTCCTCTTGGGCCAGGACCAAGATCCGCCGAGCGCGGTCGGTGAATCGCTCGAACATGCGCCCGGCCTTTCACCCCATGAGGCGGCCCGCCCACAGCCGAGCCGGCTCCGGTTCGAGCGATGCGGGCTCGGGGCGAGGCTCGATCTGCGGCCGACCACCCGGAGTCTCCATCGAATCCTTCTCCCCGGACGGCTGCTCAACCGATTTGTGGGGCATCGGCGCCCTACAGGTTGTTGGATCGAGCATGTTAGATTCCCTTCTCCGAGAAATAGTAATGGGCGAGAAAGGCTGGTTACCCATGTTCAAGCTTCGAGCCAAGGTGGGCGCAATTGTCATCGGTTCGGCGATTCTCTGCGGCACATCGATCGCAATGACCACTGAGGCGGTCACCGCCGCCGCAACGCCCCCCGGTGGCTTGGTCAAGTTCTGGGTTACACAATCGACCAATGATGAGGCGGGGGCCATTGTCATCACGGGCGCTGTTGGTGACTACGGCACGGTGGCAACCGTAAACAGGGAGGGCCAGCCCGATCAGAGTGGCAACTGGGCCCTGGTCACGCTACAGAAAGGCACCTTCATGGTGAACGAGACGAGTTTCGACAAGAAGGCGAGCAAGACTTCGTTCCCCATCAAAAAGACAAGCTGCTCGTCGGAGGGAACGGCCTACGGTTCGGTGAGCCTCTCGGACGGAACCGGCCATTACACGGGAATCTCTGGGCACCTGAGCTTCTCCGAGACTGATGCCTGGATTCTCGCACGAACGGGGAGCGGAAGCACATGCAGCAATGACGATGTCCTCCATTACTTCGCGCTGCAATTGGAGCGGGAACGGTATCGTTCTGAGTCGAGCTCGGCCTCATGGGATTCTTCGTGCCGACAACGGCATGGGACATACCCCCACTCACGCTGAAGAATGCCGGTCAGACGTGCGTTGTCGACCATCTGAATCGGTTCTAGGCTCGCTCGCACTCCCGGCCCGACTGCCCTGACCATTCCTTGCCGCCGAGTTGCTCGGGTGAGCGACGTCATAGACGGCCCTTGCCAGGGAACAGCCGGCGCGGTTCGGCGGCGATCTCCTCGGAGTCACTCCATGCAAATCCGACAGCCGCCAAGATGGCTCACACTTGGCTGTGTCAAAAACCCCGGTAGAAACTGGCAGAAAACCGGAATTGTCTGACACCGGTGGTTGTTGGTGTCGGAGGGGGGACTTGAACCCCCACGCCCTTGCGGGCACTAGCCCCTCAACTGTGAATGGCCAATTTCCCTACCAGGCCAAATGCGGACAATGTCCGCTTATGCAGGGAGAACGGCCTACCGCTCGCGACGGTTGCTGCCACTTGCTGCCAGGTCGGGCGCGCATGATCGCGCACGGATACGCGCACGCAGTCGGGGCGTCATACTGGAAGTTGTACGGTCGGACCGTGAGCCCGATGTCGAAGTACCTGACGCCGGCCTATCCCCAGGACGGGTCGCCGGAAGATCGGATGGCGCAGTTCGAGGACCTAGTGATCGGTGATCTCCGAGCGCAACTCCGGCTCGGCCACCAAGCGGCCTCGGTCGCCATCCGCGACCTCGACAGCTTCGACGAGTGGGACCTCGCTCTAGACGAGGACGTAATGGCTACGGTGAGATTCACGGTGGAGGGTGAACCCAGCGAGGCGGTCATCCCGTTGTCAGACATGGGCACCATCCTCGACGGCAACCAGGCCGAAGTTGGATTAGTCGATATCGCTGCTCCCTCTCCCTTACCCGCGGTCTGGTTCGCACTCGCAGTCAGTGGCGACTATGTCATCGTGGCAAGAGACACGCATGGGTTTGGACTTCTGGCACGGTCCACGGCACCTGGGCCTGATGGCAAGGCTTTCGGTGAGTGGTTGCAGGCTTGGTCAGAGCGATCCGGTGTCCCAGGGTGAACCGGAGACGGGAAAGGCAATCGGCCGCTTGGTTTCAGAATATGGTGACGGGCCTCCAAATCGAAAGGCATCCCACTTAGTTAACAGCATCCGATTCGGGACCATCATGGACTGGCTCTCGGCAAGTGACCCGCCGGTCTGGGTGGTCGTGACCACCGGAGGCAAGACGAAGGCTCAGTCTCGAGAAGCAAAAGAACCTAAGGGTTCGCTGGCGGAGAAAATCGTGGATGGGCTCAGCATCGAAGCCTACGGTGCAAAGCGAGAGGGCCTGCCCACTGCCAAGGACTGGTCGAAGCGCTACACGGCGGATGAGCGGGAACCGGGTGCTGCCGACTCCAACCTTGTCTACGAGAGCGAGGACGCGGCCAGTCTGCTCGAGCGCTCATCCGGGAGAGCCCAGGTCGCCGGCGAGTGGACCCTCCAACAGCTTGCACCTGACCCGACAGGCGAGCTGATCGCTGGTGTGATGAACCTCAGCACCTCCGTACCGGTCTCCGTGGCCCACGGTATCAACCCTCAATCACAGATTGCTCTCTGGCTTGAGGCCAAGCTGAGCCCCCGAGAACTGGCGGTGCAATATCTCGACCAGCTCGGGTATTCGGATGCCCAAATCGGTCACGCGTGTCGAAGATTGCCCGTTCGACGGTGGCCACGTGCTTGAGCAGAGCCCGACGGAAAATCGAAACTTATCGAAATCCACTGTAGGCAAAATGCCCGATCGGTTCCCTTTGGTAGTTAGGAGGCACCCCCCATGAGTGACATTCGAGTAGCAATCCTGGTTGGTGACCAGGTGGTCGCCACCAGCGATGACCTAGCCGCCGTGAGAGTTAGTGCAGGGATGATGGCCCGAGCCAATACGGAGTCCGATCCGGTGCTCTGGCCAATTGCGGAAGGACGTCGAGAGGCGTGCCGGCGGATAGCCATGGCTGAAGTCTGACCTAGCCCCCATCCGGCTGGCTTGGCCCAGCCGCCATCCCCGATTCGCATTCGCAGACCGCCTTCGGGCGGTCTTTTTCGCGCCCTGGAGGTGAAGATGCCCGCAGAACTCTTGACCGACCAGGACCTCGCTGATCGTTGGCAGGTGACTCTTCGCAAGATTCGAGAAATGCGGGCCAGGCGCGAGCTGGAGTTCGTATCGATCGGCAAGTCGCCCAGGTATCGCCTGGAAGTAGTCGAAGCGTACGAAGCGGCAAACACGGTGACCGCAAAACGAGGCCCCCTGGCCCACGCTGATGAATCCCCAAAGGAGACGAAGGAAATGATCCCCCACGCGAAGGCGACCGGGCGGACACCCGGTCGGACCTTCAAGCAGCTACAACTACCGCACCTAAGTCTACCGCCCATGAGGCATTCGAGTGGCTCCAATTCCTTGAGGATGAGTTTGTTGAGCTGAGGACACGGATGGCCTGCGCAGCCTGTTCTACTCCCCCACCACCAACACCGCGGTGGCCAGGTGATCCATGGGCACGGGACAGCCGACCGACCCACACTTGCGGACGGTGGTCCTAGTGACCACTGGAGCCGACCTCCTCGATGAACTGCACGATGCACTTGTGAGGTACGTGGTCCTCCCCAGCCTGGAAGCCACCACCGCCGTCGTCCTCTGGATCACCGCTACACATGGTCTGTCTGCCTTCGAACATGCCACCCGGTTGGCGATCAACAGCCCGGTGAAGAGATGCGGTAAGTCTCGGCTTCTGGAGGTGATCCAGGCGACAGCGTTCAACACCGTCCCCACAACCAACATCTCGGTCCCCGCCTTGTTCCGGATGATCGATGCCGCGGCCCAGCCACCGACACTGATCCTGGACGAGGCTGACCGACTCTTCGGGTCGGCGAAGAAGGATGAGGAGAACAGGGATCTCATCGCCATCCTGAACAACGGATTCCGGGAGGGAAGTCCCACCTGGCGCTGTGTCGGCCCCTCGCAGGTTCCGACCCCGTTCAGCAACTACGCCATGGTGGCGTTGGCCGGTATCGGGAGGAAGCCGGACACCATCGAGGACCGGGCCGTGAATATCGAGATGCGCCGGCGGATGCCAGGAGAGGTCATCACCAAGTTCCGACTCCGTACGGACCTGCCTGCTCTCCATGATCTTCGTGATCGCCTTGGGGAATGGGTCTCCTCGGTGTCGGAGGTGCTCGAGGTCCCGGTGACCGACCTCCCCGCAGGGCTGGAGGACCGAGCTGAGGATGCATGGGAACCGCTGCTAGCCGTCGCCTCTGCCGCGGGTGGTCATTGGCCTCAGCGAGCGCACACGGCGGCGGTAAAGCTGACTCAGGACGTCGATGACGACGACCAATCAGATGTTCGGATTCTCGCCGACGTGAGGACCACGTTCAAGGCTGAGGGGGACCTCCCCTTCCTGCCATCAGTTGAGCTGCTCACCGGTCTCCGCCAGATTGAGGACGCTCCCTGGAGTGACTTCGATCTCACCACCCGAAAGTTGGCGACGAAGCTCACCAAGTTCGGAGTGAAGCCGAGGCCCAACCCGGCCGGGACGGTCCGCGGGTACTACCGAAAGGACCTCCAAGATGCATTCCGTCGGTACCTTCCGTCGGACCCGTCAGAAGCGTCAGAAATGCCGACCACGCTGGAGAAACGGCCTGACGGATTGAAATCGTCTGACACTTCGAACCGTCAGACGCAAATGAACCGTCAGACAGAACAGGCAGCTCAGACCCCAAATCTGACAGGTCTGACGCTTCCGACGGATACCCCGCCCGAATGTCGGGTCTGTGGACACCCTCCGATCCGATCCGGGTCATTCGGACTCATCGCCTGCGAGCACCAACTAGCGGAGATCGGTTGAATCTCCGACCCCGCAACCAGAAGCCAACCACCGTCACACTCAAAAGGAGAACACAATCATGATTCACACCCTGCCTGAGCGCGATTACATCTGGGACGAACTGCGGCCCCATGGCCGAGTCGTGTTCTACGAGGGCGACGATCCTTCCGGCTTCGCCGCCGAGATGCTGGCCCTCGACATCGATGTCACCGCGCCGATTCCGTGGGACCCATGGGCTTTCCCAGACGAGACGGACTCTCTGCACGTGCCTTTCAGCGGAGCATGGGGTGGCTATCTCCGTGACCCCTTCGGACGCCACTTTGCCTTTTACATCCCCGTGGGCCGGGTTGAGGAGATATACGCCCCAGACCGCTGGCCTCTGGGGTCGTGAGCGTCCTGGAGGAAACGCTGGCCTGGCAGTTACGGGCGGTCGAGACGCCGACGCCGGAACGCGAGTACCGCTTCTGTCCACCGAGACGTTGGCGGTTCGATCTTGCCTGGCCTGACCGACTGCTGGCAGTCGAAGTGAACGGCGGTGCATGGGTCAATGGTCGGCACAACCGAGCCTCTGGCCAACGATCCGACAATGAGAAGACCAATGCTGCCACTCTCGCCGGTTGGCGCGTACTGAGGTTCACGGGGGCAGAAGTCGAGGACGGAACCGCGCTGACCCAGATCCAACAAGCGTTGGAGATGACCGATGCCTAGGCGCCACGGCGCCGGAGCGCGACGGGTACAGGCCAAGCGGTCCCGCCGCAGGGCGCCGAAGGTAGCGAGACGCAGCGCCTTCTCCCAGCGCCGCCGGCCGAAGGCAGGGGGAGACCAGTGATCCTGAAGACTTGGTGTCTGGACTGCGGTGCCCTGTTCCGGGGGTCGGGTAGCCGGTGCCCCAAGTGCCAGCCTGCTGTCGAAGCCAAGCGAGGGACCAGTACCCAACGTGGCTACGACTCGCAGTGGAGTCGGACTAGCAAGCGGATCATCCAGCGAGACGGTGGCGTCTGCTTCTACTGCGGAGGTCGTGCCACCACTACAGACCACCGGATACCCAAGGCACGAGGTGGAACAAGTGAAGACTGGAATTTGGTGGCTGCCTGTAGGCCATGTAACTCAGGCAAGAGAGACCGAATATAGCTGTGAACTGGGGGGATACTCTGCCTTCCCTGTCATATGAAGTAAAGACCCGCAACGCCTGATTTGCGCACATTCGGGAAACTCGCGAAACCAAGGGGCGATTCGGCGCCACTCGGTGAATATCGCTTCTACCAGGACGTTTTCGCTCATTGTGCGCGCTGCGCCCCCTCCAGAGAGGACATAGACGATGGGCAGGCCCCCAAAGCCCCTAGAAGTGCACCGCCGCAACGGGAACCCCTCACGTAAGAAGCTCCCGGCCCGGTCGGAGACCGTCACACTGGCGCCGGCCACGGATGCAGTCCCGATCTCCCTCGGTCCACGTGGCCGAGAGGTTACCGACGGTCTCTGGATATGGCCGTATGGATATCGGAGCTGGATCTCACCGTCCTGGAGGACTTCGCCCGCACCTGGGACGAAGTCTGCGAGATGCGCGATGTGATCGCCGCTGATGGCCTCACCTACCTCGAACCCTTGGTGACCCCGGCCGGCAATGTCGTCGGGGAGAAGCCAGTCGCTCACCCATTACTCAAGGAGTTACGCAGTGCTCAAAAGCAGCTCGACACCCACCGGAAGGTCCTCGGATTCGACCCCACATCGCGAGCCACGCTTGGCACCGCCGAGGTCAAGCGTCAAAGTCGGCTCGAAGAGCTCAGGGCGAAGCGGCAAGTCCCCTAGTTGGCCCCCGCTCCACCTCACGAAGGTCCCAGCCGCCGATATCAAGCGAGGAGACGGCCCCCAGATCTGTGAGGCGGTGGAGTCCCTGGCCACCGTGAGCAAGGACGGGTACGCCGCCAGTGCGGGGGACTCTCTGGTCCTGAGGTCGTGGCAGAAGGAGCTATTGAACCACCTGTTCGCCCGCCGCCCCAATGGCCGGCTCCGTCACCGGGTCGCACTCATTGGACTGCCCCGTAAGAACGGCAAGTCCTCTCTGGGGTCCGCTCTCGCCCTCGACGGACTGATCTTCGGGCCGGGCGGAGCCGAGGTCTACTCGGCAGCAGCGGAGAAGGAGCAGGCCCGGATCGTCTTTGGTGAGACCAAGCGCATGATTGCCGCCGACCCCGAACTGTCCGCACTGTGCCATCCGATGCGGGACGTGATCGAGGTCCCCTCCACCAACAGCATCCTCCGCTGCCTGTCCGCCGAGGCGTACTCCAAGGAGGGCCTCAACATCTCCCGGGCCATCGTGGACGAACTCCACGCCCACCCGACGAGGGAACTCTGGGATGTCCTCACCCTGGCCTCAGCCGCCCGGATCGACCCGCTGATCGTCGCTATCACCACCGCTGGGGTGAAGACCCAGTCTGACGGTCAGGACACGGTCTGTTACGAGCTCTATCGCCACGGCCTCGAGGTGGCGGCCGGGACCGTTGATGACCCCAGCTTCTTCTTCGCCTGGTGGGGAGCGCCCGACGATGCCGACCACCGGGACCCCGCGGTGTGGAAGCAGGCCAATCCCGGCTATGGGGATCTGATCGACCCCGAGGATTTCGAGTCCTCGGTCAGGAGGACCCCCGAGAACGAGTTCAGGACCAAGAGGTTGAACCAGTGGGTGTCCTCCTCGAAGGCGTGGCTGCCGGCGGGAGCCTGGGATGCCTGCGTTGACGAGTCGAGGTCCATTCCTGACGGCACCGACGTGGTCCTTGGCTTCGACGGGAGCTACAACAACGACAGCACTGCCCTCGTGGTCGTCACCCTTCCCAAGGAGGGAGAACTGCCCCATGTGGACGTTGTGGAGGCGTGGGAGAAGCCGTCCGACGAGATCGACTGGACCGTTGACATCCTCGAGGTGGAGGAAGTCATCCGGGACGCTTGCCGGCGCTGGCAAGTCCAGGAGATCGCCTGCGACCCCGCCCGGTGGGCAAGGACCTACCAAATTCTCGATGACGAGGGGCTCCCCGTCGTGACGTTCCCTCAGAGCAGCGAGCGTATGGTCCCCGCAACCCAGCGTCTCTATGAGGCGGTGGTCAACCAGCAGGTGACTCACTCAGGAGACACCCGGTTAGCCCGGCACATGGCCAACGCCGCCACGAAGACGGATTCCCGCGGTACTCGACTGACAAAGGACGCCAAGAGGTCCAACCGCAAGATCGACCTAGCCGTGGCCCTGGTAATGGCCTACGACCACGCTGCGAAGGTTAAGCCGAGGGGCCAGGGGATCTGGAGCGTCCGCGAGATGGTGGAGGAGCTCCGGGCCAAGCAGCAGGCAAACGGTGAGCCGGTCGGCGATGTCGTGGACCCTATGAACCCCTCCGTACGACCAGTAATCCCACCCGGAGGCGGTCAGGGTTTCATCTCCTTCAAGGATTTTTACCGATGACATGCCCACAATGAACCAACCCGAAAGGAATTGAACAAATGACATTTCGTCAACTTTTCCAACCTCAACAAGGTCGCACCACCGACCACCCGCTGCCGCGGCCCTCTGCGGGTCTGCTCGGACCGGGCGTCGGCCAGGATCGCAGCCCTCGGGTCGGTGCGGAGTCACTGTGAGTGCGGACAATCGTGGCCAGGTCACACGATCCCCGACCACCGCTGCATCGACCACCTCGGCCGAGACTTGACCGAGATGAAGTTGGCCAGGGCCGAAGGGCGAGGCGAGCGCTCGCAGCGGTCAAGAGTCTCTGCCAACCGTTGCCTTGTGCGTTCTGCCAGGCCGAGATGAGGGCTGGTGAGACTCATATTTGTGCCGGGCCCAAGGGTCAGTTCCCCCATGAGCTCCAGGCCGCCCAGTGGCAGATGAAGGGCACCAAAGAGGCCCTCAAGGCCGAGCTGGCCGAGGTCCAAAAGGGGACGCTGTGAGGACCACGTCACTGCAGGATCTCGCAGAGGACGTCGCGCTCCTCCGCCACCGGCCCGGTGCTCCAGAACCGCGACTTGGCCGAATGGCGCCGTTCCGCCCGCAGGAAGGCGGCGGCAAAAGCGACCGCCCCGGACGCCCGCACGCATCGCCTCCAGGAAGCCGTGGCTCGCCTCGAAGGGCCAGGCATGCATCGGCGCTCGAGCGGCTCGATGCCAAACTGGAGCTCAAGGCTGCGTTGATCGCCGCCCGCCGCGAGTTAGCCGGCAAATGGGTGAGCGCCCCGCAGCGGACTGGCCCTGCGGTCTGAGTACAGAGGCCAGAGCGAACGACGTGTTCAATTCCCAATCGGTAGGGATGCGGAGCGACGGGGCGCCCGCAGCGGGCTCGAGGTCCGGTCATCGGGAGCGGGTCTCAAGTCAAATGAGGTGCAGGTGACGGGCGCAGCCGTCCGCTACGGGGTGTTTTATGAGGTGCGGACGACCTGGGTACTTTCTCCGAGCGAATGCTGCCCGGCGTCGCCAGCGAGGTCCTGGCCAAGCCAGACCTCGACTGTAGCTTTCTTTGTAATCACTCAGGGATCGCACTGGCTCGCACCACGACCGGGAGCCTCAAGCTATGGGACACGTCTGATGCCCTCTGCTTCAGCGCCACCCTCGACACCAGGTCGAGGACCGCGAACGACGTCGCCATCGCCATCGAGCGCGGGGACCTGAGCCAATGTTCAATCGGCTTCGTGGTGGCGGACGATAGTTGGAGTGACGACTGGTCGACCCGTTCGGTGTCCAAGCTCCACTCTCTGCAGGACGTCAGCTGCGTGTCCTATCCAGCGTCTCCCACGACCTCGGTCTGCTCCGTGGTCAGCGGGGTAGCTACGGATGATCGCCAGACGCCGGCTTCCTGAAGTGGACCATTCGGAGTAGGCCGCATCTCCAACGGTTCGATCGGCGCTCAACATCGTCGCACGTTGCCAGGCTCGAAGCCACCTCGTAGGCTATCGGCGACCAGCTTGCCGCCGCCGCCGCAGAACTAACTGCTACATCGACGCCGACCCCTGCCCTGTGGCAGCCATGGCCGAGGCGCACGCCGACCTCATCGCCATCATTTCGGTCATCGCTTCCGCATTTTCCCGATGGGATCGCATGGGCAGAATCGAGCGATGCGAGGCCGTGGAGTGTGTCAGGGCCCTCGGAGAACGGGCTGACCACGTCGCGGAGGTCCTGGGCCCGCTTCCGTGACCTTGGCTCCTGAAATCCTGCAACGTTTCTGGTCCGAACCGGCCTGATTCCATCAAATTTGATGATTGCGGCTGCTGAGCCGAAACTTGAAGCTTCAGGGAGAGTTGTGCGCGGGCAGGGGACCTAACCCAAGAAGGACAAGACCCACAAACCAAAAAAAGGCGGAGCAACAATGCGAAAGACGCGCAGGGCGGTACTCGCGTTCCTCATCTTTTCGGCATTTGTCCTAGTCGGCCTTACCGTCCGGCCATCTCCAGCTTCGGCCGGTGGATCTCCAGCCTCAGTTCGTAGTAGTCAGGCGGACCTTCCTGATTTCCAGGTAGAGCCAGGTGAGAAGGTGCACGAGACAACATTTTCAAGCGGTTCGGGAACTGCGACTACCAGCATGGGGATCGATTGTTTGGCACGTCAATGCACGGTGATCGCATTCGCAGATGTAAAGTCAGTACTGCCGCTTTCCGGGTAATTACCAAGCATCGGTCACGCTAAGCGTTGTGCCTGGAGGTTCGGCCACCATAACGAAGAAAAAAAGGGTTAGTCCCCACCCAGCCGCTGTCGGGCCTGTTGACGATCCGTTTGGGCAGATTAGCGTTGTTGCCGCGGGCGAGATTACAAATGATGGCGAGGTCAATCCGTACCTCCCCCTTATTGTCGATCTCACCGTTGAGGTCGAGGGCGCACCTGGAGACCTTTTCTCTACGGGAAGCCCCTTTCCGCCGAATCCCGTGTGTCCCGGTACTGGAAGTGCGAGTCAGTTCCCTGTCGTAATCGATCATGAAAGGCACAACACAACTTATGCCTTATCGCTGACCGGCAATGCTGGGGGCGTTGCACTGAATCAACCGATTGGATCGATTACTACCGACGACAAGGGTTTCGCCATCCAGACGTTCACTTTGCCCCAAGTGCCAAGCCACAACGCCTGGACGCTGGTCGCGACTCCGTCTAAGGGCAAAGCCGTTTCGACAACGTTCGCTACTGGCTACTCCAACTGCGAGGTTGGCCAATTCGTGGATGATAACGGCGATCTTGAGGTTAATTGGGCAATTACGGGTGCTCTTCCAGGTGCCCCAGCCCAATTTAACATCGATGGTTCTCTACAAGAACAGGACCCCGTCCAAAATGACGGGTCAGCGTCAGACAGCTTTGTGTGGAATTGCCCATCTGGCACGGACCACAGCTTTACGATTAATTACGCCACTATCGATAACCCCAATGTTTCCGCGTACTTTCCTGTTGAATGCCCCTCCTACTGAAATAGAACCTCGGGAAACCACGTCGTGGCGGTCCCTTCTCAGCACAGAGGCAGCCACGAGCAGCTGACCCATCTGGAGACCGCCACGGACAAGACTGTCCCCGAACGCCGGCTAGGTGGAAACAAACCCTTTGACCGACGACCGTCGTCCGGTCAGAGGACCCACTGAACCGACGTCAGGTCCGCACGGTGCCCGTCGCACGCTTCGACGGTGTGCCACTTGCCGGCGGCATCCTGGAACCGTCCACGCCATACGGTCAGGTAGGGGCAGTGCTGGGCGTGCCCCGTACCGTCCTCAGCCTGAATCATCCGGAAGCAGCGCCGGGAGAGCAGGCAAAAGGCGTTGGCATAGTGCTGCATCGCTTACGGGGATCCTGGGGCATCCCGCGTACCCCCGAAATAGGAACCCTGAAACGGGTGATGTTCGACGAACCCTCGTATCTCAGTGAGTAAAAGGCCAATCATCGGATAGATGGCGTCGCCCCACATCTTCTGGTCGGTCCACTTAGTTCGGTCAACGATTCGCGTCCGGATATGTGCCTCGGCCGAAGTGCTGTCTGGGTCGAAAATCTCCATCAGCCACTCGTCGAGAAGCCCCGCCTGGCCAGCCCATCTAACGGCCTGTAGAACCTCTTGTTCCATGGTGGGAGTTTTTGGTCGGTCCATCGGCGCCAGCTTGTTTGCGGTACGCAGCCTGCGTTCCATGGCCCGCTCTGCCACCTCCGATCCCACGATGTCGGGGACGCCCATGGCCCTTCGAATCAATAGGGACCAGGCGGTGCCATCTTCTTCCTGTTGCTCGCTCATTTCATCCGCCCCATTCCCGCTCGCATTCGTGACGACTGACGGAAGCGTAGCCAGATGGGTTCCCGGAGGGTGCTTGTATTATACGTACACCTATACTTATACTGACCTCTAGCGGCACCTGGCCGCACGAATGGAGGCTCCGATGGCACCAACCAAAACGCTGTACGTGAAGGAAAAGGACATGCCGCTGTGGGAGCGGTTCGAGAAGGCGGTGAACGACTGGAACGCTGCAGACAGCGTTAGCGCTCTGATCGCCGAAGCCATGCGTGGATATCTAGATCAGTACGGGGACCAGGGCGGTGGTCTATACGTCTCTGCGCCAGATGAGGAGCTTCAGACATTCGGCGATGGCATGACGGCAATCCTTGACCGTCATGGCCCTGGGTGGAAGTTGTGCCTTGACCCCGACGTCTTCGGTGACGATGCGTACAGTCCCTACGAACTGTCGTCCCGGGATCTGCCAGGTGCCATTACCGAGGCGCGCCAGCATATGGTCCGTGAGCGCGCTCAAGGCGAGATAGCCGCCGCCGCCCGCCGTCTGCGCGAAGCCCGTGGGGAAGAGGAGATTGCTCAGGAGCGCGAAGGCAGGGATGCCGGGAGGCGTTGGGCGCTGAACGACGCGATGCCAAGCGAGTTGCAGGCTGTTTTGGAGTTATCGAATTCTTGGTGGATCTCCATTGAGCCCGACGGACGCGAGTGGCCGACGCTGTACACGGCACTTTCTGAGAGCATCGACAGTGCCCCCGACGAGCCCTGGGTCATCAGCCGGGATCCCTTCATGGTGGCTTTTTTCGATGCGGCAGCGGAGGTCTACTCCGAAGTGCTCTCGACCGAAAAGGAGAACTGATGGGCAAGAGAACATTCGGATCGACCCGCAAACTGCCCTCTGGCCGCTACCAGGCGTCCTACTGGCACGAAGGGATCCGCTACACCGGACCCAAGACCTTCGACAGTAAGGCCGACGCTAACGCCTTCCTCTCGGAGACTGAGACGAACCTGCGGAAGCAGCTTTGGATCGATCCTGATGCCGGTGAGATCACCTTCCGCCAGTTCGCCGATGAATGGCTGGAGGCCCGCCTGGACCTACGAGCGACGACCCGCAGCCTCTACCGCATCCTGCTCGACAAGTGGCTACTCCCCCACCTCGGCGACAAGTCGATCGGCAGCATGACGCCGGAAGTCTGGAAGCGCTGGTTCGTCAAGGTGAGTACCGCCAATCCCGGCAGCCTGCAACCAGGCAAGGCGTACAAGCTCGCTCACACGATTCTCAATGCCGCCGTTGCCGATCACCGGATCGTCGTGAATACCTGCGTGGTCAAGGGTGCCGCCAACGAGGAGAGCCCAGAACGGCCTACTGCCACGATCGAGCAGATATTCGCCCTCGCCGATGCCATAGAACCCGAGTACCGCGCCCTGGTGTTGATCGGCGCATTTGCATCCCTTCGATTCGGCGAGGCTGCCGGGCTGCGGAGGCGCAGCGTCGACCTTATGCACCGGACGCTCACGGTGACGGACCAGGCCATCGAACTGGCTGACGGAAGCACTATGTTCGGACCCCCGAAGACCCCCGCCGGCGTCCGCAAGGTTGCGATCCCCGATTCAGTGTTCGCCACCATTGAGGACCACTTGGACGCTCATGTTGGTGTCGATCCTGATGCCCTACTTTTCACCGCCTCCAACGGCACTCCCCTGCGCCGTACGAAGTTCCGCTCACGTTGGCTCAGGGCGTGCAAGAAGGCAGGCGTGACGGGACTGCACTTCCACGATTTGCGGGGGTCGGGGGCGACGCTGGCGGCTCAACAAGGCGCCACCATCGCAGAGCTGATGAACCGTCTTGGCCACAAGTCGGCGACCGCTGCAATGAGATACCAGCACGCCACTGCCGAGCGCGATCGGGCCCTCGCCGATGCCATGGGGAAGGCGATCGAAAATGCCAAGCCTCAACCGGTCGCGAAGATCGCGGCCATCGGATGACTACTCCTGCGGCAAGTAGTGGCCACAAACCGCAAGATCGTGCTGATGGTCGCACTGGGCGCACCTGTAGGCGACGTGTAGAGCCTCGGAGCACCTGTGATTGCATGGCAAGCAAAGCTGCGCCGAGAGATTGCGGTGATCATCGTCGATATGGGCCATCGGAAGACCTCTTTCTTCTGACTCGAAGCGAGGGAACCAGTGGCACCGATGACGGTGCTCGTTCATACCTCCGCCGACCCGTAAGTCGACCGCCCGCACACGCAGACCGAACTTGCCCACGAAGGATACCGCGTCGCGATTGGGGCTGGAGGAGTTCATCGCGCACGAATCGCGCACGCCGCCGACTGGTCACATCGTGCGACCGTTTTGGTCAGATCAAAGAACCAGGTCAGGAAGAGTGTCGGAGGGGGGACTTGAACCCCCACGCCCTTGCGGGCACTAGCCCCTCAAGCTAGCGCGTCTGCCTATTCCGCCACTCCGACGAAGTGGCACCGATATGCCTATCGGGGCGACTGGCATGGTAGCAAGCCTCGGGGTGGCTCATGACACGCCTGACCGGTGACCGAGAACGTCGGACGGCAACTCGCAGACGGTTGCGTCCGGCGGCTCGAGACGGTTCACGTCCCTGCCTGGGACGGGCCCGGCCTGAGGGTGTTCCACAGCGAGACATTCCACAGGATGCCGTCCACCGAGGGGTTGTACTCCATGCCGGTGATCTGGACGCCGCTGGCCAGGAGCCCGGGTGCCTCGAAGAGGGGCAAGGCGATCATCTGATCCCACAGTTGGTCGTCGATCTCGTCGTAGACGGCCCCCCCGGTGACCGGATCGAGTGCCTGGGCCGCCTCGGCGAACAGTTGATCCACCTGGGGGTCGTCGAACTGGCTCCAATCCTGTTGGTCCTCGGCCCCTATGCCTCCCTGCGTCTCCGAGTACCAGTCCGCCGTAACCGTGAGGTAGGGGCTGGCCACCCGGGTCACGAGGGCCATGTCGTAAGAGTCGGACGAAGCCAGTGCGGTCAGGCCTGGCACCCCGTCGGCCGGCACGGTCACCACCGAGATGCCGGCGTCGTGCAGTTGGGCGGTGATCTGTCCCGCCACTTGGCTGATCCACGGATCTCCGAGCTCCACCGCCATCCGGAGGGTGAGGGGCTTCCCTTGGGCGTCGACGTAGTCCCCGAGGTCGTCCCGGTGGTAACCGAGGCTCTTGAGCAGATGATCGGTGGCGGCCAGGTCGACGGTGGTGTACTCGCCGGAGGCCGAGGATGGGGTGTACTGCGACTGGGACTGTGCCGCCAGGTGGTCCTCGTCGACCGTCAGGCCGGAGTCGATGGATCCGAAGACGTGGGTCAACAGGGACGTCCGGTCGATGGCGTGGGCGATCGCCTCTCGGGCTGCCGGGCGGGAGGTGATGGGCGACGCCACATTGAACTCGAGGTCCAGAGTGGTCAGCGAAGGTCTGATCATGCTCTGGGTGTTCGGGAGTGAGGTGACCGCCTGGAGGGCGTTCATGTCGAAGCTGGTCGGCTGGACGACCGTGTGGTTGTTGTCGGCCAGAGCCGACGTCCAGGTCCGCGCATCGGGGGCCAGGTTGACGGTGACCCGGTCGAGGACGGCGGGTGTGCCCCACCACTTCGGGTTCCGGATGAGCACGGCCTGGTCACCGGACACCGAGTGGAGGACATAAGGCCCGGCCGAAAGATCGATGGCGGGGTTGAAGGTGTCGAACCCCTGGTTCCAGCCCACCCGACGGGCGATGTGGGCCGGCACCATGTGATCGAAGAGGTCGCGCCAGTCGGTGTACGGCGTGCTGAACACCACGGTGACCGTCTTCCCGTCATGACTGGGCGTCACCGACGACACGTCGTCGTAGCCCAGGGTGGAGGCGACCTGGTCGGGTTGACCGTCGACGTCGATCCCGTCGCCCCGCTGGGACTGCCAGGCGTACACGAAGTCGTCAGCCGTCACCGGCACCCCGTCCGACCAGGTGGCGTTGGGATTGATCACGTACTGAATGGTGAGGGGGGACGTCGACGTCGCCTCCACGCTGACCAGCAGGTCCGGGTTGACCTCGGGAATCAGCTTCGCATTGACCACATAGGCGCTGGGAAGGACTGAGGTCAAAAGGGCCGGGGTGCTGGACGTGGCCCCGGCCGGGGTGTTGGGGTTGAACCCCGACCACGGGCTGTCGAACTCGACGGTGGCCGCTCCCCCGGTGGCCGCCACCAGCTGCGAGGTCGACACTTGATCGACCTGGCTGATCTTGTGGGACCCCAGGTGGTCGACGAGAGCCACCGCTCCAATGATCACGATGATGACCAAGGGCAGCGTCCATCTGGCCCGGTGCTTCTGCCAGATCGAGGCGATACGGGGCCGGCTCGAGGCGGACCCGGCGCCGCCGTCGCTCACTGCAGGCGCAGGATGAGGATCAGATTGGTGAAGGCGAAGATGACGGCCACGGTGACAGTGATCCTGTCCAGGTTCTTCTCGACGACCGTCGACCCGGCGGCGGCCGATCCGACCGAACCGCCGAACATGTCAGACAGGCCCCCGCCCTTCCCGCTGTGCATCAGGATGAGGAAGATCAGTGTCAGGCTGGCCAGGATCTGCAATACGACGATGATTGCGGTCAGCACGCGACGCTCCTCCTCAGGCTTTCGACCGGATGGAACGCTAGCAAACTCAGCGCATTGCCTGGGTGGCGGCCCTGATGATCCCCACGAACGCCGTCATATCGAGGCTGGCCCCGCCGACCAGGGCACCGTCCACATCCGGGCATTCGACGAGCGCACCGGCGTTCTCCTCGGTGACCGACCCCCCGTACTGGATGCGGACCAGGTCGGCGGCTTCGGCGCCGACCGAGCGACCCACCACCTCTCGGATCCACCGGCTGGCGTCCTGGGCGTCCTCGGGGGTGGCTGCCTGGCCGGACCCGATGGCCCACAGCGGCTCGTAGGCGATCACCACTCCGGCCACCACCTCTGGGGCGAGGGACGAGACGGCCGACTCCACCTGGTCGGCCAGTCGGTCCTTGGTCGCCCCGATCTGCCGCTCCTCGAGCGTCTCCCCCACGCAGCACACCGGGGTCATGCCGTTGCGCAGGACGGCTCTCAACTTGGTGGCCACCAGCTCGTCCGACTCGCCGAACAGGCGCCGGCGTTCGGAGTGGCCGACGATGACGTACTCCACGTGCAGCTTGGCCAGCATCAGGGGGCTGACCTCGCCGGTGAACGGCCCCGAATCCTCGGCCGCGCAGTTCTGGGCGCCCAGCGCCACCGGAATGCCCTCGGGCTCGATGACCGATTGGACGGTGCGGATGTCGGTGAAGGGCGGGTGGACCGACACGTCGATTACCGCGACATCGGCCGGTTGCAGCCGCAGGCCCAGATCCCGCACGGCGTGGAGGGCTTCGTGGTGGTCGAAGTTCATCTTCCAGTTACCGCTGATCAGCGGCCGCCGGACCGCGGCCGCCGTCACCGGCCGGTCGGGCCCGGTGAATCGTGATCCTCGACCGCCGGTGCGTTGCTGGCTCCGCGGAGGGCCGCCAGCCCGGGGAGGTCGCCGTACTCCAGGAGCTCGAGCGAGGCACCCCCGCCGGTGGAGATGAAGCTGATGCGGTCCTCGAGGCCGAGGGCGTCCACCGCCGCCGCACTGTCTCCGCCGCCCACCACCGTGAACCCGGTGCAGGCGGCCATGGCCCGGGCCACCATTTCGGTCCCGGCCGAGAACCGGACATCCTCGAAGGCGCCCATGGGGCCGTTCCACAGGACGGTGCCGGCCGATTCGATCAGTCGACCGTAGGCATCGGCGGTGGCCGGTCCGATGTCCAGACCCGCGCCACCCGTCGGGGACGTCGCGCCCCACCGTCTTGAACGTGCCGTCGGTGCAGTCGCAGCCGAAGGGGGCGTCGGCTTGCAGGGCCACGATGTCGGTGGGCAGCAGGATCGGCTTGTCGGACCGGAGGAGTTCGGCGCACTCGGGCAAGCGGTCCACGTCCACCATCGAGTCACCGATGTCGTGGCCGGCGGCGGCCAGGAAGGTGAAGGCCATCCCTCCCCCCACCACCAGGGCGTCGACCCGGGTGAGGAGGGACCTGAGCACGCCGAGTTTGTCGGCCACCTTGGCTCCCCCCACCACGGCGACGAAGGGGCGGGCCGGCGATCCGAGCAGGGCCCCGAGCGCCTCGATCTCCCGCTGCAACAGAAGCCCGGCTGCACTAGGCAACCGCTGGGGAGGACCGACCACCGAGGCGTGGCTGCGGTGGGACACGCCGAAGGCGTCGTTGACGTAGGCGTCGTGCCCGTTGATCAGCTTGTCCACAAAGGCCGGATCGTTCTGCTCCTCACCCGGATAGAACCTCAGGTTCTCCATCAGCTCGACCTGGGGGGCCAGCCGGGCCAGCTCCTCCCGCACCGGGGCGAGGTCGTAGCGGGGGTCGGGGGCCCCGTTGGGCCGTCCCAGGTGGGTGCAGGCCGTCACACTGGCCCCCCGGTCCAACAGGTACTCGAGGGTGGGGAGGGCGGCCCGGATCCGGAAGTCGTCGGTCACGGTGGAGGGAGCATCGGTGCAGGGTCGGAGGGGAACGTTGAAGTCGACCCGGACGAGCACGCTGGCTCCGTGCAGGTCGGGCAGATCCGACAGCAACGGCAATCCCCTGAGTAGTGGATTATCCGAATCACCGCTCATTTCCTGGTTCCCCTCTTTCCCTGTCTCGCCGTCTTCCGGTTCAGCTGCCGACTCTGCCGATGACGAGCGACAGGTCCACGAGGCGGTTCGCGTACCCCCACTCGTTGTCGTACCAGCCTTCCACCTTGACCAGGGTGATCCCCGATGCCGATGGCATGACCATGGTGAGCCCGGCGTCGAACGTGCACGAGGCCGGGCTGCCGACGATGTCCGAGGACACGATGGGGTCCTCGGTGTACACCAGCACCCGGGACAGCGGCCCCGAGGCGGCGGCGGCGGCGAACGCCGCGTTCACCTGGTCGACGCTGACCTCACCGGGGATGACGGCGGTGAAGTCGGTGATGGAGCCGTCGGCCACCGGCACCCGGAGCCCCATGGCGTCCAGCTTGCCCTTCATGGCCTGGAGGACCAGACCGGTGGCCCGGGCCGCTCCGGTGGACACGGGGACGATGTTGACGGCTGCCGCCCGGGCCCGTCGCAGGTCCCGGTGAGGGAGGTCGAGCAGGTTCTGGTCGTTGGTGAAGGCGTGCACGGTGGTCATCAATCCGCTCTCGACCCCGAAGGCGTCGTCGAGGACCTTGACCATGGGGACGAAGCAGTTGGTGGTGCACGAGGCGTTGGAGACCACGAAGTCCTTGGCCGGGTCGAATTCGGAGTCGTTGACCCCGACGACGAAGGTGGCGTCCACCCCCGAGGCCGGGGCCGAGACGATCACCCGGGAGGCGCCCGCCTCCAGGTGGGACGCCGCTGTCTCGCGGGTGGTGAACAGTCCGGTCGACTCGATGACCACCTCTACGCCCAGCCGGTCCCACGGCAGGGCCTTCGGTTCGCGCTCGCTCAACACCTCGATGGGACCGGTGTCGAGGACGATCGACGATTCCGAGACACCGACCTCGCCTCCGAACCGGCCGTGGGTCGAGTCGTAGCGGAGCAGATGGGCCAGGGTGTCGGGTGATGTCAGGTCATTGACGGCCACGACCTCCACATCGGCATCGGTCGCCCGGACCGCTCGGAGATAGTTGCGACCGATGCGCCCGAACCCGTTGATACCAACCCGTACCGTCATTGCCCTCGTGCCTCACTTCGGTGTCCTGCATGTCCACTGTGCCCTACGGTGCGTCGATGTCCCCTGCGGCGGACGGAAAGCAGCGACCACGCTAGGCGAAATTGACGGTTCACGGCATCATCCGAGCAGATCACAGAGGGCCGACGCCAGTTTGGGAGGATCGTGAGCCAGGCCGTGAGCCCGGCCGAGGGGCCGGTCGACCACCGGCACCGGTGCGTTTCCCAGGGGAAGTCCCGAGGTGTCGCACACCACCACGTCGACGCTCACACCGTGGGCCACCAGGGCTTCGATGTGCATGCCGACGTCGAAGGCCTCGGTTTCGGGCACCTGCGGGCGGAGGTTGCAGACGTAGACCTTCTGGGCCGGAGAACGGTTGATTGCCTCCCGGATGCCGGGCACGGCGACGGCGGCCAGGACGCTGGTGAACAGGGAACCGGGCCCCAGCACGATCTGGTCGGCCCCGCCGATGGCGGCCACGGCTGCCGGGGGGGCCTCGGGGTCGGCGGGCACCAGCGACACGGTGCGGATGTTGTCGGTCGCCCCCACCGCCACCTGGCCGGCCACCTGGCCGCCATCCGATTCGGCCTTGAGCACCACCAGGTCGGTGGTGGCCGGCAGCACCCTCCCCCGCACGCCGAGGAGCCGGCAGGCCTCGTCGAGGGCCACGATGGGATCGCCGCTCCCGTCGATCAGGCCGGCCAGGACCAGGTTGCCCAGGGCGTGACCGTTCAGCTCCTCGTCGGTGAACCGGTACTCGAACGCCGCCGCCAGGGGCGAACCGGGCTCGGCCATGGCCACCAGGCACATCCGCAGGTCGCCGGGCGGGATGATGTGGAGGAGCTGGCGGAGCCGTCCCGACGAACCGCCGTCGTCGGCCACCGAGACCACGGCGGTGACCTGATCGGTGTAGGTGCGCACCGCTCGCAGGGTGGCGGCCAGTCCGTGGCCCCCACCCACGGCCACCACCGCCGGTCGGCCGCTCCCCGTCCCGTTTGCCGCCGGGCTCATCGCTCGACGTCCCGGTGGAAGACGGTGGCGGGCAGACCGTGGTCGTGGAGCCGGCGGGCCAGCTCCTCGGCCAGGACCACCGACCGGTGGCGGCCACCGGTGCAGCCCATGGCCACCGTCAGATAGGACTTGCCCTCTTTGATGTAGGCCGGGATGAGCATGGACAAGAGGTCGTCGAGCTTGTCGAGGAACTCCGACGTCTCGGGTCGTTCGAGGACGAACGCCCGGACCTGTGGTTCGAGCCCGCTGTGGTTGCGCAGCGTCTCGTCCCAGTAGGGGTTGGGGAGGAACCGGCAGTCGAACATCAGGTCCACGTCGAGCGGGACCCCGTGCTTGAAGCCGAACGACAGGATGGAGGTCTGCATGGTCGACCCGGGCTCGTCGCCCCCGAACACCTCCATCAGCCGGATCCGGAGCTGGTTGGTGTTGAGGTCCCCGGTGTCGATGACCAGGTCGGCACGATCCCGCAGGGCCTGGAGGAGGTGGCGCTCGTCGGTGATGGAGTCGACCACGCCGCGGGCCGCCTGGGGGTGCCGACGACGGGTTCCTTCGAACCGCCGGATCAGCACGTCGTCGGCGGCGTCGAGGAACAGGATCCGCACCCGGTTCCGGCCCGACTGGAGCACGTCGACGGCCGGGAGGACTTCGTCGAGGTCTCCCCCGCCCCGACCGACCACGAAGGCCACCCGCTCCATCTCGGATCCCGATCCGGTCACCAGTTCGGACACCTTGGAGATGAGGGCCGACGGCATGTTGTCGATGACGAACCAGCCGAGGTCCTCGAGGGTGGCCCCCGCAGTAGACCGCCCGGCGCCCGACATGCCGGTAACCACCAGATACTCGCTCATCGGTCCACCTTCTCGCCCCTGTCGGCGGTTCCATTCCGGGCCATCGGCGTGTGCAGCCGCTCATAGACGGCGGCGCCCACCGTGGCCGGTAACCACGATACGCCCAGGAGCTCGTCGCGAGAGGCATTTCGCAGGGCCCCCAGTCCCCCGAACTGCTCGATGAGCCGGGATCTCCGCTTGGGCCCCAGTCCGTTCACGCCGTCCAGAGCGCCGAGGGTCATCCGCTTGCCGCGTAACGTGCGGTGGTACGAGATGGCGAAGCGGTGGGCCTCGTCGCGCAGTCGCTGGAGCAGGTAGAGGCCGTCGGACTGGCGGGAGAGCCGGATGGGCTCCGAGCTCCCCGGTCGGTAGATCTCCTCGAAGCTCTTGGCCAGGGAGGCCAGCGAGATGCGGTCGGTCAACCCCATCGTGGCCAGCACCTCCACCCCCACGTTGAGCTGCCCGAGGCCCCCGTCGAGCAGGATCAGCTGGGGCGGATAGGCGAACCGCCGTCGGGCCGAGCCCGTGGCCGACCCGTCGGCGCCGTCGGGCTCCGCTCGGCCCGGGCCGGCCGACTCCTCGGCCAACAGGGCCGTCAATCGCCGGGTCAGCACCTCCTCCATGGCCGCGTAATCGTCATTGCCCGTCACCGTCTTGACCCGGAAGTGGCGATAGTCGCTCTTTTTGGGCAGCCCGTCCTCGAACACCACCATCGATCCCACGTAGTCGGTTCCCTGAAGGTGGCTCATGTCGTAGCACTCGATGCGCAGCGGGGCGTCGGGCAGGGAGAGGTCGCGCTGGAGGGACTCGAGGGCCCGGGCCCGGCTGTTGTGGTCGGAGGTGCGGTGCAGGCGGTGGCGCACGAAGGCGTCGCCTGCGTTGTGCTCGACCGTCTCCAGCAGGGCCCGCTTCGGTCCCCGCCGCGGGACCCGGACCGCCACCGGTCCCCCCCGCCGGTCCTCCAGGTACTGGGTCACCGCCTCGGCGTCGGCCGGCATGGTCGGGACCAGCACCTGCTTGGGAACGCCCGAGGCGGCATCGGCGTACACGTCGACCAGGATCCGCTCGACCAGCTCGGCCGACGACAGGTCTTCGACCTTGTCGACGAACATGGCCTGGCGGCCCACCACCTTGCCCGATCGCACGTGGAACACCTGGGCCGCCGCCTCCAGCTCGTCCTCGGCCAGACCGAGTACGTCGAGATCCTCGGGTCGCCCGAGCTCCATCTGCCGGACGGCGTCGGCCGCCCGCACCGCCTCGAGCTTGTCCCGCAGCACGGTGGCCCGCTCGAAGTCGAGGGCCCGGGACGCCTCACGCATCGACGCCTCGAGCCCCCGCTCCAAGGGTCCGGTGTCCCCGCTCAGGAAGGCGATGAGGTCGGCCACCAGGCGGTCGTACTCGGCGTGGTCGATGGAGCCCACGCAGGGGCCCGAACATCGCTCGATGTGGAACAGGAGGCAGGGCTTGCCCAGCCGTTGATGGCGGCGGAACTTGGTGTCCGAGCACGTCCGCACGGGGAACGAGCGCAGTAGGAGGTCCAGGGTCTCCCGGATGGCGCCGGCGTTGGGGTACGGCCCGAAATAGCGCACCCCGGTGCGCTTCCGCCCCCGGACCACGGCCGGCCGGGGCCACTCGTCGCCGACCGTCACGGCCAGCCACGGATAGCTCTTGTCGTCCTTCAGCCTGACGTTGTACCGCGGTTGGTACTGCTTGATCAGGCTGTGCTCGAGGAGAAGGGCCTCGGCCTCGGTGTCCACCATCATCCACTCGACGTGGTCGGCCTGACTGACCATCTGGGCCGTCCTCGGGGCCAGCCCGGCGGGATCCTGGAAGTACGAGTTCAGCCGCTGGCGGAGCGACTTGGCCTTTCCCACGTAGAGGATCCGGCCGTCTCGGTCCACGAATTGGTAGGAGCCCGGGCCGTCGGGGATCGAGCCGGAAGGAGGACGGGTGACCACGTCACCAGTGTGCCGTGTCGCCGGCCCCGACCAGTTCACCGCACCATCGAGCGGTTGGTCGCCTACACTGGGAGGCGAGCCGGCCTGGTTTCCGGCAACATCTACCACTCCGGGGCCGACATACCCGCGGACGGGCGACCAGGCTGTCCCCGCCGGCCACTACCGGAGTGCCTCCACAAGGGGGTCATACCCGACATGCTCCGGCTACAGACAGCGCTCCCCGATCGCTACACCACGGCATCTCCCGGCCAGCTCGACGAATGGATCGGGGCGGCCAAGGCGGAGCTGGGGCGGCGCCTGCTCATCCTCGGCCACCACTACCAACGCGACGAGGTGATGGCCTGGGCCGATGCCCGGGGCGACTCGTTCGGTCTGTCCCGCATCGCCGCCGCCCAGACGGAGGCGGAGTTCGTGGTCTTCTGCGGGGTGCACTTCATGGCCGAGTCGGCCGACGTGCTCACCGGGCCCCATCAACAGGTCCTCCTGCCCGATCTGAATGCCGGCTGCTCGATGGCCGACATGGCCGACATCGACTCGGTGGAGGAGGCGTGGGACGACCTGGCGGCGGTGACCGACATCCAACGGATCGTCCCGGTGACCTACATGAACTCGTCGGCCGCCCTGAAGGCCTTCGTGGGACGGCACGGCGGGGTGGTGTGCACGTCGTCCAATGCCCGGGCCGTGCTGACCTGGGCCCTCGGAGCCGATGGTCACGGCCGGTCCCGGGGCGATCAGGTCCTCTTCTTCCCCGACCAGCACCTCGGGCGCAACACCGCCTATCAGCTCGGCTACGGCGCCGAGGACATGGCCGTGTGGAATCCCCGCCTCGACCGGGGCGGCCTCGACGACGGCACCCTCAAGTCGGCCAGCCTGTTGTTGTGGAAGGGCCACTGCTCGGTCCACCAACGGTTCCGCCCCGCCCACGTGGAGGCCTTCCGGTCCGAACACCCCGGCGGCATCGTCGTCGTCCACCCCGAGTGCGCCCACGACGTCGTCGAGGTGGCCGATCAGGTGGGCTCCACCGACTACATCATCCAGGCGGTGGCCGACGCCCCGTCCGGGTCGGTGATCGGGGTGGGCACCGAGATCCATCTGGTCAAGCGGCTCGACGACCAGTGGCCGGACAAGAGCGTGGTCTCGCTCGACCCGTTGATCTGCCCCTGCTCCACCATGTTCCGCATCGATGCCGCCCACCTGGCCTGGGTCCTCGAGGGTCTGGTGGGGGGAGAGGTCCGCAACCGGATCACCGTGGACGGTGAGACCGCCGAGTGGGCCCGGGTGGCCCTCGAGAGGATGCTGGCCACCGTCTGAGGTGGGACCGGGACGGCAGCGGGCCTACCGGGCCGCCGCCGCTACCCGTCGGGCCGCCGCCTTCTTCCCGGTCTTGGCCTTGGTCTTGGTCTGGGCGGCCGTGGCCGCTTCCCGGCGCTTGGGGCGGTCGGTGGCCTTGCCTGCCACCGGTGCCTTGGGCCGTCCGACCGGCGTGCCCCTTGCGCCTTCCATCCCCAGCAGGGGGGCCAGCACCTCGCCGGTGTAGGACCCGGGGGCCGATGCCACCTCCTCGGGGGTGCCCACCGCCACGATCGACCCGCCCCGGTCGCCGCCTTCGGGGCCGAGGTCGATGATCCAGTCGGCGCTCTTGATCACGTCGAGGTTGTGCTCGATGACGATGACCGTGTTGCCCTGGTCGACCAGCCGGCTCACCACGTCGAGCAGCTTGCGCACATCGTCGAAGTGGAGGCCGGTGGTCGGCTCGTCCAGCACGTAGAGGGTGTGCCCGGTGGACCGCCGGCTGAGCTCGGACGCCAGCTTCACTCGTTGGGCCTCGCCCCCCGACAGGGTGGGAGCCGGCTGGCCGAGCCGGATGTAGCCGAGACCCACGTCCACCAGGGTCTGGAGGTGCCGGGCGATGGGCGGCTGGTGGGCGAAGAAGGCCAGCGCCTCCTCACACGACAGCTCGAGCACGTCGGCGATGGTCTTGCCCCGGAAGGTGACCTCGAGGGTGTCCCGGTTGTACCGGGCTCCGTGGCACACCTCGCAGGGCACGTAGATGTCGGGCAGGAAGTGCATCTCGATGCGGATGGTCCCGTCCCCCGAGCACGCCTCGCACCGCCCACCCTTCACGTTGAACGAGAAGCGGCCGGGTTGGTAGCCCCGGACCTTCGACTCCTGGGTCTGGCTGAACAGCCGGCGGATGTGGTCGAACACCCCGGTGTAGGTGGCCGGGTTCGACCTGGGGGTCCGGCCGATCGGGGCCTGGTCGACCTCGACTACCTTGTCGATGTTCGACACGCCGGTGATGGTCTTGTGGAGCCCGGGGACGGTCTTGGCCCGATGGACCTGCTGGGCCAACGACCGCAGCAGGATGTCGTTGACCAGGGTGGACTTGCCCGATCCGGACACACCGGTCACCGCCACCAGCATGCCCAGGGGGAACGCGGCGTCGACGTTGTGGAGATTGTGCTCGCGGGCGCCCACCACGGTGAGCACCTCACCGCTCCCCGGCCGGCGCACCGCCGGGACCGGGATGGAACGGGCCCCCGAGATGTACTGACCGGTCAGCGAGTCCGGATTGGTCTCCAGCCCCCCCGGACCGGTCACCGGGCCCGAGTGCACGATGCGGCCGCCGTGCTCCCCCGCCCCCGGGCCCACGTCGACCACGTGGTCGGCGACCCGGATGGTCTCCTCGTCGTGCTCCACCACGATGACGGTGTTGCCCAGATCGCGGAGGCGCTTGAGGGTGCCGATGAGGCGCTGGTTGTCACGCTGGTGGAGGCCGATGGACGGCTCGTCGAGCACGTAGAGGACCCCTACCAGCCCGCTGCCGATCTGGCTGGCCAGGCGGATGCGCTGGGCCTCGCCCCCCGACAGGGTGTTGGCCGACCGGGCCAGGGTCAGGTAGTCGAGACCCACGTCCAACAGGAACTGCATCCGCTCCCTGACCTCGCGGAACACCCGGTCGGCGATCAGGTGGTCGCGGTCCGACAGGTCCAACGAGGCCACCACCTCCACCGCCTTCCCGATGGACAGTGAGCACAGGGCGAAGATCGAGTAGCCGCCCACGGTGACGGCCAGCGACTCGGGCCGGAGACGGGCCCCGCCGCACTCGGGGCAGGGCACCTCCCGCAGGTAGCCCTCGAGGTTGTCCCGCAGGAAGTCGGACTCCGCCTCGGAATGACGGCGCTGGAGCCAGGGCACGATCCCCTCGTACAGGGTGTGGAACGACCGCTGCCGGCCGTAGCGGTTGCGGTACTTGAGATGGACCTGCTTGGTCCCGCTGCCGTACAGCACCAACTTCTTATCGGCCTTCTTCAGTTTCTCCCATGGGGTGTCCAGCGAGAAGCCACCCAGGTCGGCCACGGCGGCCACCAGCCGGGAGAAGTACTCGCTGCGGGCCCCGGACCACGGGGCCAGGGCCCCCTCGGCCAGGGACTTGGTCTGGTCGGGCACCACCAGCTCGGGATCCACCTCGAACCGGGTACCGAGACCGGTGCAGGTCGGACAGGCCCCGTAGGGGGAGTTGAAGGAGAAGTTGCGGGGCGACGGGTCCTCGAAGCTGAGGCCGTCGTAGGTGCAGGCCAGGTGCTGGCTGAAGGTGATGGCCTCGTCCTCGATGCCGTCGGGTGCCACCACCACCACTTCCGCCACCCCGTCAGCCAGCGAGAGGGCGGTCTCCAACGACTCGGTGAGCCGCCGGCGGATGTCGTCCCGACGGACCAGGCGGTCGACCACCACCTCGATGGTGTGCTGCTCGTAGCGGGCCAGGTCGAGCTGGCCCCGGTCGGTCAGCTCGATGGTGTTGCCGTCCACCCGGACCCGGGCGAAACCCTGCTTGGCCAAGTCGTCCAACAGGGCGCTGTACTCGCCCTTGCGGCCGCGGACCACCGGAGCCAGCACCAAAAAGCGGGTGCCCTCGTCCATGGCCAGGATCCGGTCGACGATCTGCTGGGGGCTCTGGCGGACCACCGGGCGCCCGCATTTGGGGCAGTGGGGCTTGCCGATCCGGGCGTAGAGCAACCGGAGGTAGTCGTAGACCTCGGTGACGGTGCCCACCGTCGACCGGGGATTGCGCGATGCCGACTTCTGGTCGATGGAGATGGCCGGCGAGAGTCCCTCGATGAAGTCGACGTCGGGCTTGTCCATCTGGCCGAGGAACTGGCGGGCGTAGGCGGAGAGGGACTCGACGTAGCGGCGCTGCCCCTCGGCGTAGATGGTGTCGAAGGCCAGCGACGACTTCCCCGAACCGGACAGCCCGGTGAAGACGATGAGGCGGTCGCGGGGCAGGTCGAGCGAGACATCCTGCAGGTTGTGCTCGCCGCGCGCCGCGTACCACCAGTCGATCGGCCATCTGTCGAGGATACCGGCGCGCTCTCGGGCTTCCGACGGTCAGCGGTCGGCCGCGGCCACGACGTCGGCGGTATCGCCGGTCACCACCGGTCTGCCGTCGACCGGATCCCGTACCAGCAGGGCCCGCAGTTCGGAGATCTCGTCGCGGAGCAGGGCCGCCTCCTCGAACCGGAGCTCCTCGGCGGCGCGGTTCATCTCGGCATCGAGCCGGTGGATCAGGCTGGACAGTTCGTCGGCGTCGGGCCCCAGGGCCCTGGCCATCTCGGCGGCCGCCTCCCTCGGGTCGACCCCTCGGCGGCCCCGTCTGGCCTGGCTGTTGGCCCCCGAGGTGATGGCGGCCGAACCGACGGTGTCGGACCGCACCCGCTCCAGGATGTCGGTGACCGACTTGGTGATGGTCCGGGGATCGATCCCGTGGGCCTCGTTGTAGGCGATCTGGCGGGCCCGCCGGCGTTGGGTCTCCCCGATGGCACTGGTCATCGAGTCGGTGACGGTGTCGGCATACATCACCACCCGGCCGTTGACGTTGCGGGCCGCCCTGCCCATGGTCTGGATGAGCGACGAGCTGGACCGGAGGAAGCCCTCCTTGTCGGCATCGAGGATGGCCACCAGGGCCACCTCGGGGAGGTCCAGTCCCTCACGCAGGAGGTTGATGCCCACCAGGACGTCGAAGGCCCCGAGTCGCAGGTCCCGGAGGATCTCGATCCGGGCCATGGTGTCCACGTCGGAATGGAGGTACTGGACCCGGACGCCCTGCTCGGCCAAGTAGTCGGTCAGGTCCTCGGCCATCTTCTTCGTGAGGGTGGTGACCAGCACCCGGTACCCGCCGGCCACGGTGGCCTCGATCCGCTCCCGCAGGTCGTCGATCTGCCCGGTGGTGGGCCGGATGTCGACCTCGGGGTCGACCAGCCCGGTGGGACGGATCACCTGTTCCACCACGTTGGCACTGTGCTCGAGCTCCCACGGGCCGGGAGTGGCCGACAGCATGATCACCTGCCCGGTGCGCTCGATGAACTCCTCGAACCGGAGGGGCCGGTTGTCGAGGGCCGACGGGAGCCGGAACCCGTGGTCCACCAGGGTCTCCTTGCGCGACCGGTCACCGGCGTACTGGCCCCGCAGCTGGGGTACGGCCACGTGGCTCTCGTCCACCACCACCAAGAAGTCCTTGGGAAAGAAGTCGAGCAGGGTGAACGGCGCCTCACCCGGGGCCCGGCCGTCGAGATGCCGGCTGTAGTTCTCGATGCCGCTGCACACCCCGGTCTCGGCCAGCATCTCGAGGTCGTACTCGGTGCGCATCCGGAGTCGCTGGGACTCCAACAGCTTGCCGGCGCCGTCGAGCTCACCCAGGCGGGACCGGAGCTCGGTCTCGATGCTCTCGACCGCCTTGCGCATCCGCTCGTCGCCCGTCCCGTAGTGGGTGTTGGCGAACACCACCAGTTCCTCGAGGTCGTCCCCGATCTCGCCGGTGGTCACGTCGAAGGGCCGGATCCGCTCCACCGTGTCCCCGAAGAACTCGATGCGCACCGCCCGGCTCTCGTAGGCGGCGTGGATCTCCACGGTGTCGCCCCGGGCCCGGAACTGGCCGCGGGACAGGGTGGCGTCGTTGCGCGAGTACTGCAGGTCGACCAGCCGTCGGAGCAGGGCCCGCTGGTCGTGGACCTCGCCGGGCTGGAGGGCCACGATCCGGTCGCGGTACTCGTCGGGCGAGCCCAGGCCGTAGATGCAGGACACCGAGGCCACCACGATGGTGTCGGGCCGGAGGAGGAGCGACGACGTGCAGGCGTGACGCAGCCGGTCGATCTCGTCGTTGATGGAGGAGTCCTTCTCTATGTAGGTGTCCGAGGTGGGCACGTAGGCCTCGGGCTGGTAGTAGTCGTAGTACGACACGAAGTACTCCACCCGGTTGTGGGGGAAGAACTCCTTCAGCTCGGCGGCCAGCTGGGCGGCCAGGGACTTGTTGGGCTCGATGATCAGCGTGGGGCGCTGGACGGCCTCGACGGTCCAGGCGATGGTGGCCGTCTTCCCCGAACCGGTGATGCCGAGCAGGGTCTGGTACCGGTCACCGCGCTGGAGCCCTTCGACCAGGCCGGCAATGGCCTGGGGCTGGTCGCCGGCCGGCCGGAAGGGTGAGACGACCTCGAAATCGGGCATGCGTCCGATCGTACCGGTCGGGTGTGACACTCGATCTGGGCCTGCCGACCGGGCAGGCCATGTCCCGACGGGCGGTGTCCGGACCGGTGGCTTCCGGGGCCATGTCAGCCGGGCGGGAGGAGGCGGCGACCGGTCAGATGCTCCACCGGATGGCGGCGACCGAAGGTCCGAAGGGAGCGTAGGACACGCTGGCGGGTGTGGCGCCCTTGGCCAGCTCGAAGTAGAGCAGTATCCGCAGCTGCTGTCCGGAGGCCATGGTGGCCGCCTGCCCGGTGGTCGGAGTCGACTCGGGGATGGGGGCGTAGCTCTTGCCCTTGTTGTCCATCAGGGCGACTTGGGAGGCGGGGTCGGAGGCGAACGTCCCGGGTCCGTCGTTGGTGAGGATGAATCCCATTTCCCATGACCCGACCGGGCCTCCGACCGCCACCCCGTCCCGCTGGGGTTGCCCCGCCGTCACCGACAGCTGCTGGCCACCGGGTCCCGTCGTCGTCTGGGCGTGCCCGACGGCGATCTCGCCCGGCACCGTCGTCGTCGACGCCGACGTGGTGGTCACGTGGGGAACCGTGACGGCGGTGGTGGGGGCGGATTGCCCGCCGGAGGAACAGCCGGCGGCCAACAGCGCCACCAGTGCGATGGAGCACGCGCCCGTCCATCGGCCAAGCGTCACCCTGTTCCCCCTTCTGTCATCGGCGTGGTCGCCGGGGTCGCGGTTGTCGTCGATCTGCTGTCACCTGTCGGCCCACGGACACCGAGCGGCCGGTGTCCGAACGTTGTGTGAATCGAACGCTGTGTGAACCGAACGCTGTGTGAATCGAACGCTGTGTGCAGTGCAGCCGAGACACCCTATCGGGCCGTCGGAAGATCGTAGGTGAGTCGCCGGATTCGGGAGCGACACCGTCATGGCCAGACCATGGGACGGCACATTCCATCCCGCCGACCACCATGACCGGTCACCACGGTGGGTAGGGCTCGCTACACGATGGGTGAGAAGTGGTAATGCCCAGGTCACCTGGACTTTCAGTTACCGATCAGTAGTCGTTCCGGGGGTCGGATCATGCTTGACATGCCCTGGCCGCGCTCTTACTGTGACAGCACCATCAACCACTATCCCGTAGGGGGGACCCATGCATAAACTGCTTCCTGTCCGCATCGTGGCCGCGGCCGCGCTTGTCGGCTCTGTCGGCTTTGCCATTGCCATGCCGGGTGGCATCGCCGCCGCAGGAGGACCCAAGCCACCGGTCACGACCGTCTGCTCGTCGCTGTTCGGCAACGCCACGACTCAGGTACTCAGTGGCTGTACCATCGGCAAGGGCAAGAACACTGCCTACGGTGTGACGGTCCCCAACAGCAATGACACCGGGGCCACCATCTACTGGACCGACAAGGACACCACCATCGAGTCGTTCAGCTACACGCCCATCACCAACACGTGTCCGACGTATCTCGGTGTGTCTGCTTCTCTCGAGGAGTCCGAGGTCGGCACCATCACCGGTGGCAACACCAAGCTGGCTGAGAACACGCCGTCGCCGGCCGCTGACGTGTGCGTCTATCTCGGCGCCAACAGCACGACCCTGGTCGTGGGCGGCTCGACCCAGTTGGGCTGAGTTCCAGTCCGAATCACCGCATCACGTTGACGAAGCCCCCGGGACACCGGGGGCTTCGTCGCGTCGGCGGGCAGTTGCCGACGCCGGTTCCCACCACCGACCGCCCGGTCCCCGACCGACTCCGCCCCTGTCCTATGAGAGCGGCGTGCCGTGGTCCCGGAGCTCGACCAGCCGCCCCCACGCCCGGGCGACCTCGTGGCCGAGCTCCTCGACGTCGCCCGAGTTGTCGATGACCAGGTCGGCTCCGTCCAGCCGGGTGGCCCGGTCGGTCTGGGAACTGATCCGGGCCTCGGCATCCTCCCGGGACATGCCCCGTTGGGTCACCAGTCGCTGGAGAGCCACCTCGACCGGGGTGTCGACCACCACCACGGCGCCCAGGCTCAACATCTCCCGGTGGACCGGGCGGAGCAGGGGGATGTCGAGCACCACGATGTCGTCGGTGTCGGCGAACCGGTCCCGACGGGCGATCATCTCCACTCCGATGGCCGGGTGGGTGATGGCGTTGAGGTCGGCCAGCGCCTCGGGGTTGCCGAAGACGAGCTCGGCCACCTTGGGCCGGTCGATGCTCCCGTCGACGTCGAGAATCCCCGGCCCGAACCGGTCGATCATCGGCTGGTAGGCCGGGCCCCCAGGCACCACCACCTCCCGGGCCACCAGGTCGGCATCTATCAGGTGGGCACCCCGGGCCACCAGGAGCTGGGCCACCGTGGACTTGCCGCTGCCGATGCCGCCGGTCAGGCCGATGGCCAACACGCCGGACCCCGCCCCGGTCAGGCCGCCCGCCGCGGCCGAGAGGCGGTGGCGAAGAGGACCATGGTGGTGGCGTCGAGCTCGTCGGTCACGAAGAAGTCGTCGGCGGTGATCCCGGTGGTGCCCCCGGCGTCGCCCCGGGCCATCACCTTGTAGGCCAGGGGCAGGATCCGGGTGTAGGCGGCGACGTACCACGAGCGGGGGATCCGGTGGCGCAGGTCGAAGACGTCCAGGCGGAGGACCTTGTCGGCCTTGACCCTCCGGGCGGCGAAGTCGGCCTTGACGTGGGGGACGGCGTCGAGCCCCTGCACGGTCACCTCGTGGAAGTGCCGCTCGAGCAGTTGGCGGAGCTCGGGTGGCTCGAACAGGTGGATGTGGAAGGGGTTCTCGAAGTCGGCGGGGGCGTTGGGGGTGAGGAAGAACACCGTCCCGTCGGCGGCCAGTACCCGGGCCAGCTCGCCCACGTGCCCCTCGGGATCGTCGAAGTGCTCGATGAGGTGGGAGGAGCACGCCCACCGGAAGCTGCCCTGGGCCAGGCCCAGGGCCAGGGCGTTGGTCCTCACCACGTGGAGCCCCTCCGGGCCCCACCGGTGGGCGGCGGCCCCGACCGCCTCGGCGCTGTAGTCGCCCCCCACCACCGTCCGGTCGGCCGACAGGAACCGGGCCGACTCGAATCCCTCGCCGCATCCCACGTCCAGCATGGGGCCCGGCCCCAGACGCTCGATCACCGTCCGGTACCCGGCGGCGTGGAGGGCGAGCAACGAGTCAGGGGTGACCCCCTCCTTGGGCCGCTCGCCGGTCAGGCGCCGGGCCGGTCCCTGACGACGGGCGGTACCGAGCGCTCCGTGGTGGTCCGGGTCGGACGTCTGGCTGGTCATGGGGGCTCCCCGTGGTGTCGTTGGCACGTCGTGGCCCCGGGTCGAGCCGGCACCTTTGCGACCTTCGGGTTGCCTACACTACCGATCACTCGTGCCGGATCCTCCACCCACCCGCGTCGCGCCCCCGGGCGGTCCACCGGCCGCCCCGACGGGGCGGACCCGTCTGCTGGCCACCCGGCTCCGGTCCACCGGCCGCCTCCGGACGGTGGTCGACTACTGCCTGGTGGCCGTGGCCGCCTTCGTCCCCATGCTGGCGTCCCAGCCCGGTGTGGTGACCGACGACACCAAGACCTACCTCTACCTCGACCCGGGGCGCTACGTGCGCCAGGCGGTGTCGCTGTGGGACCCCCAGGTGGCGATGGGGACGGTGACCCACGAGAACATCGGCTACCTCCTGCCCATGGGCCCGTTCTACTGGGCCCTGGCCGAGCTCCACGTCCCCCTGTGGGTGGCCCAGCGCCTGTGGATGGGCCTGCTCCTGTTCGGGGCGGGGGCCGGGGCCCTCTATCTGTGCCGCGCCATCGGGCTGTCGGGGCCGGGTCGCTACGTGACCACGCTGGGTTTCATGTTCACGCCCTACGTGCTCCAGTACGCCGGGCGCATCTCGGTGATCCTGATGCCGTGGGCCGGGCTGCCGTGGATGGTGGCCTTCGTCATCCTGGCCGTCCGCCGGGGGGGCTGGAGGTACCCGGCCCTGTTCGCCCTGGTGGTGGCCCTGGTCAGCGGGATCAACGCCAGCTCCATCCTCTACGTCGGCATCGCCCCCGTCCTGTGGCTCCCCTATGTGGTGCTGGTCGTCCACCAGGCCACCTGGCGACGGGTGTGGGGGGTGGCATGGAAGATCGGGCTGCTCAGCGCCCTGGTGTCGCTGTGGTGGGCGGTCGGCCTGCAGGTGGAGGCGGCCTACGGGATCAACGTCCTCAAGTACACCGAGACGGTGCCGTCCACCAGCACCGCCTCGCTGGCCTCGGAGATCATCCGCGGTCTCGGGTACTGGTACTTCTACGGTGCCGACCGGGTCGGACCGTGGACCCAGACCTCCATCGACTACACCCAGAACGTCTGGTTGATCGCCGCCAGCTTCCTGGTCCCGGTCCTGGCCTTCGTGGCCGCGGTGTTCTCGCGGTGGCGCCACCGCGCCTACTTCGTGCTGATCGCCGTGGTCGGCATGGTGCTGGCCGTGGGTCCCTACCCCTACACCGACCCCTCGTCGGTCGGCTCGGTGATCAAGGCCTTCATGGTCGACACCACCGCCGGGCTGGCCCTGCGGTCCACCGACCGGGCCTCCCCGTTGATCATCCTCAGCCTGGCGGTGTTCCTGGGAGCCGGGGTGAGCGCGGTGGTGAACCGGGTCCACCGCACCGGCCTGGTCGTCGGGGGCTTGGCCGCCGCCGCCGTCTTGGCCGCATCCACCCCGTTGTGGACCGGGGGGATCATCGCCAACGGGTTCACCCAACCGGCCGTGCCCCCCCTCTACGTCCGCCAGGCGGCCGCCGCCCTCGACAAGGTGAACAAGTCGACCAGGGTCTACGCCCTCCCGGGGAACAACTTCGCCGCCTACCGGTGGGGGGACACCATCGACACCGTCTACCCGGGCCTGATGACCCGGCCCTTCGTCACCCACGAGCAGCAGATCATGGGCTCGGTGGCCACCGCCGACGTGCTCCAGGCGGTCGACACCCCGCTGCAGGACGGTGTCATGAACTGGAACGCCCTGGCCCCGATGGCTTCCCTCATGAGTGCCGGCAACATCCTGGTCCAGTACGACCAGGCCTACGAGCGCTACGGCACACCCAACCCCCAGCAGCTGGCCGACGACCTGGCCGTGACCCCGCCCGGGCTGAGCGACCCTGTCGGCTACGGCAAGCCGCAGGCGAACATCTCGCTCATCCCCTGGTTCGACGAGGCCTGGTTGACCCGGCCGGCCAACCAGGGGTGGACCGCTCCCCTGGTCTCCTACACGGTGGCCGATCCCCGCCCGGTGGTCAGGACCGAGTCGACGGCCACTCCCCTGGTGGTGGACGGGGACGCCTCGGGCCTGGTCAGCGCCTCGTCGGTCGGGCTCCTGGCCGGCAACCCCGCCATCCTCTATGCCGGGACCCTCGACCTCGACCACCGACTGGCCAAGGAGACGCTGAGCAAGCCGGCCGACCTGGTGGTCACCGACACCAACCGCAAGGAGGGGTTCGAATGGAACTCCCTCAGCGAGAACACCGGGTACACCGAGACGGCCTCCCAGCCGCCCGACACCTCCGACCCGAGCGACTACCCCATCGACCCGTTCCCCGGGGCCCCGTCCGACGCCCAGACCACCGCCGTGCTCCAGGGGATCTCGTCGGTGACGGCCAGCTCCTACGGATCGTCGATCACCTACCTGCCCGAGGACCAGCCGGCCGCCGCCCTCGACGGAAACCTGCAGACGGCCTGGTTGGACGGGTCGTTCGGCGATCCGCGGGGCCAGTGGTGGCAGGTCGACCTCGACCGTAGCCGCACCGAGTCGTCGGTGCGGCTGGTCCAGCCCCAGACCGGCGACCCCGACCGGTGGATCACCAAGGTGACCCTGACCTTCGACGGGGGTCGTCCGGTCACCGCCGTGCTGGGCCCGGCGTCACGCCAGCCGAGCGGCCAGCAGATCTCGTTCTCCCCCCGGTCGTTCACCACGCTGCGTCTCACCGTCGCCGGGGTCGGCCACGTGGCCCACGACGACATCCCGGTGGACTCGAGGAGCTCGGTGGGCTTCGCCGAGGTGGAGATCCCCGGGATCTCGGTGCACGAGACCATCGCCATGCCCCAAGACCTCCTGCGCCAGGCGGGGACCGCTTCCCTCTCCGACCGGCTCACCCTGGTGATGACCCGGCTCCGGGCCTCGGGGGTTCCACCGAGGTCCGACACCGAGACCTCGCTGGCCCGGTCGTTCTGGCTTCCCACCCGGCGCACCTTCTCGGTGACCGGGAACGCCCGCATCTCGGCGCTGATCCCCGACGACGAGATCGACCGGCTGGTGGGGCGTCCGGGGGCCGACCACACCGGCATCGTGGCCTACTCGCTCGGACGGCTGCCCGGCGACCTGCGGGCCGGGGCCATCGCCACCCTGGACGGGAACCCGGGCACGGCGTGGTCGCCGGGCTTCGGCGCCACCCATCAGGCCGGGCAGTGGCTGCAGTACACGTTGGCCTCGCCGATCACCTTCGATCAGCTGAACCTCCAGATCCTGGCGGACGGCGAGCACTCGGTCCCCACCCGGATGACCGTCGCCACCGACAGCGGAAGCACCACCTTCACCCTCCCGGCCATCGCCGACAGCCCGGTGGCCGGGTCGGTGGTGGACGTGCCCGAGCGGTTCCCGGCCCTCACCGGTTCGAGCATCCGGATCACCTTCGACGACGTCCGGTTGGAGGACACGCCGAACTACTACTCGGAGTCGCCCATCGCCATGCCCCTGGGGGTGGCCGCCGTGGGCATCCCGGGTCTGCAGGCCGCCCCGGTCCCCGCCACCATGCCCGGCACGTGCCGCGACAACCTGGTGGCGGTGGACGGCAAGCCGGTGTGGATCTCCGTCACCGGGACCACCGCCTCCGCCCTCGACCGCCAGGCACTGACCGTGTCGTTGTGCGGACCCGACGCCGGCGGGTTGATCCTCGGTCCCGGAACCCACACCCTGACCTCGGTGGCCGGCCAGACCAGCGGCTTCGATATCGACCAGCTGGCCCTCGACTCGGCGCCGGGTGGCGGGGCCATGCCGCTGGCCGACGCCACCACGCTGGCGGCTCCACCGGTGTCGTCGTCCCCCCAGACCCACGTGGTGAGCCAGTCGGCCACCTCGATCCATCTGACTCTCGACGGGGTGGACACCGGCCGGGGGGCGGCCCCCTTCTACCTGGTCCTCGGCCAGAGCATCAACCGGGGGTGGAAGGCCACCGTGACCGGGGCCGGCGACCTCGGGACCCCCGTGCTCATCGACGGCTTCGCCAACGGGTGGCGGATCGACCCGTCGACCCTCGGCCCCGCCGTCCACGACGGGAAGATCTCGGTGGTGTTCACCTGGCAGCCGCAGCGATCGGTCGACGTGGCCCTGATCGTGTCGGTGGTGGCCATCGTCGCCTGTGTGGTCCTGGCCCTGTGGCCGGTCAGCCGCCGCCGGAGGAGGAAGGGGACGACGGCCGGCCGGCACCGCCGCCGGGCCGGGACGCTGCCCTCCGACCGATCCGGCCCGATCACCGCCCCGGTCCCGTTCCCATCGGGCGACGGCGACGGCCCCGATCGACCGACCCTGGCCCTCCCGTTCCGGGACGACGGCCCACCGGCCACGGTGCTGGTGGCGTTGGTGGGCGGGGTCGTCACCGGGGCCGTGGCCGGGGCCATCGCCTCGGCGGCGGCCGGCCTGGCCGTCGGGGTGGCCACGGCGTTGGTGCTGCTGGTGCCCCGCCTGCGGATCGTCCTCGGGGTGGTGGCCATCGCCGGCATCGTCGCCGCCGGTGCCTATGTCGCCCTCCATCAACACGCCGACCAGGTGCCCCCCGGCGGCGACTGGACGATGTCCTTCGGCACGGCCAGCGGGCTGGCGTGGGCCGGAGTGGTGTTCCTGGGCGCCGATGCCGTGGTCGACGTGGTCCTGCGGGCCTGCCGGGCGAGGTCCGGTCCGGACGGGTCCGACCAGAGGGACGGAGACGGGGACGGACCCGGTCCGGGGAGCGCCGGGCCTTCCGGACCGAGCGACGACGATCCCCGCCTGACCGCGGGCCGGCCGGCGTCGGTCCCGGAAATCCGCGGGGGGCCGGGGGCGCCCTGACGGGCCGGCCGGACGGGTCGGGCGGGTCTAGCCCCGGGTCATCTCCTCGCGCCACAGGGCCTCGGCCCCGAGGGCGGCCAGCGTTCTCCGGGCGGTGGCATCCCAGGTGAAGCGGGCGGCGTGCTCCGCGGCGGCGATGCCGAGCCGCTTGCGCAGCACCTCGTCGCGGAGCAGGGCGTCCAGCCCCCGGACCAGGTCGGCGGGGTCGTCGGCCAGGATGCCCGTCACCCCGTCCAGTACGGCGTCCCGGTGGCCGCTGATGCTCGAGACCACCGACGGGGTCCCGCACGCCCCGGCCTCGGTGACGGTCATCCCCCACCCCTCGCGCAGCGAGGTGGAGGCCAGCACCCAGGCCCGGCGGTAGAGGGCGATGAGCTTGTCCTCGGGGAGGTAGCCGGGAAGCGAGATCCACGACTCTGCTCCCCGACGCCGGATCAGGTCCTCGAGGGCGGGGCGCTCGTAGCCTTCGCCGGCGATCACCGCCTGGAGATCGGGATGGTCGTGCTTGGCCGTCACCAGGGACTCGATCAGCAGGTGGAACTGCTTGACCGGCACCAGGCGGCCCACCGCCACCACCAGGGGCACGTCGGATCGCTCGCCGGCCGGCGAGAACTGGGGTTCGACACCGGGTGGCGCCACCGTCACCTGGTCGACCGGGATCCGGAGGCGCTGGACGATCTCCTGCTTGGACGACGCCGAAAGGGTGACGATCCGACTGCGCCGGTAGACCGGGGGTGCGGCCCGGTGCTCGATGGCGTACCCGCACTCGGCCATCCCGGTGGGCAGCACCATCTTCCACATCTCGGCGTGCACGTGGTGGAGGAACACGATGGTCGGGCAGTGGGCCCACAGCGGGGAGAAGAAAGGCATCCCGTTCCAGATCTCCACCAGACCGTCCCCGGTGCCGATCCGGCCGAGGGCGCCCGACAGGATCGTCCGGGGGAACACCGAGTAGCGACCGGCCCGGCGGACGACCCGGTAGCCGTTCCGGCGTATGACCGGCCGACTGTCGGGCACCGACGAGGTGGTCATGGAGAGGTCGAGGCCGGCCCGTGACCAGGCGGACATCACCCGGTTGGCGTGGAGCTCGGACCCGCCGGCCTCGGGATCGTCGAAATCGCGCCACGCCACCACGTCGATGCGCTTGAGGCCGGACCGCTCGGCGATCTCACCGATCGACATGCCGTCGAACGGCCCCAGCGAAGTGGCTACCGAGGGCAGGGCTCTCCCACCGGGTAGCCGGAATCCCAGCGTGGGGGCCGTCCCGTCCACCGTCTGGCCGTCGAGATCGGGCACCGAGGCCAGGGGTGGAAAGTCCTTGTCGGTCAGGTCCGGGTCCACGCCGCTAATCGGCGCCGCACCCCCCTCCCCGGTCACAGGCCTCATGCTCGGACTCCCCCCCGTTGCCCTCTGATGCTGGCGACTTGCCTCTTTCTCACGTGCCAGTCTACCGGCAACCAGCGTTTTTCACAGTTTCTTGGGAAGCCGGCTACGACTGGACGGACCAGTCGGCGGCCCCGGTCCGCCGCCGGCGGCCGGCGGGAATGTGCCAGCTGTGGCGGCCGTGCCGACGGTGGATGGCCAGGAAGGCGATGGCCATACCGAGGGCCAGTATCCCCTGGGCCACCAGGTCGGCCCGGGCGGTGGGAACGATGTGGCCGTGGGCCAGGCTGATCAGTCCGAGGGCCAGCGACGAGCCGGCCGCCAGCAGCACCACGATCCAGCGGGATCCGGTCCCGAACAGGTAGTTGGTGATGAGGACCGAGATCGACAGGAAGATCATGGCGCCGACCAGCGAGGCAAAGGCCGGCGCCCCGGCGCTGAGCTTGGCCGAGAAGATCAGGGTCAGGAACTGGCGGGGCACGAAGACCGCGATGACCAGGAGCAACCCGGACGGCACGGCCAGGAAGATGAGGGTAACCCCCAGCTGGCGCACGGCATGTCCACCCTCGTTCCACCGGATGGTGGCCTCGGGAAGCAGGTAGGCCCCGAGGGCCAGGGCGCCGAAGACGAGGGCCTTGGATGCCACGGAGATGGCGGCGTAGGGACCGACGTTGGCGTGGTCGAGCCGGCCCAACAGGATCACATCGGCGTTCTGGAGCAACCCGAGGAGGGCCAGGCCCACGAAGGCGGCGGACACGTCGGCCATCAGCCTCCTCCGCACCAGGGCGGTGTCGGCCCCGGGGTCGAAGGGCGCCGCCGACCGGGGTCCCTGCATCCCGGCTCCGTTCGACCCGACTCCGTTCGACCCGGCCCCGTTCGACCCGGCGTCGGCCGGTTGGGTGGCGGTGGCCGGGGTCTCCGCCCAGGCCCGTGAGGCCAGCCACCGGACATGGACGGTGGCCGCCACCTCGCTGACGAAGACCCCCAGGGCGTAGCCGGCCACTCCCAGGTGGGCAGCCACCAATACCAGCACCAGGCCGGTGCGTACCGAGCCCTCGAGCAGCAGGTTGCCGGCCAGGGGCCGGTAACTGCGGTGGGCCTGGAGCAGTCCGCGGTCCACGCACAGGAGGATCCAGATGCCCGCCGCCACCAAAATCAGGACGATGCCGTCGCTGTTGGGCAGCGACAGCTGGCGGGCGATCCACCCCTGGAGGGCCAGGACCACGACCAGCTCGACGGCGATGGCGGCCACCAGGATGCGGTGGACCCGGGCGATCCACCCCCGCACCAGGTGGCCGCGGCCGGCGTTGTGGAGGGCGGTGACCCGCCGGACCACTCCCACCAGCACGGCCGAGCCGGGCATGGACAGGATGAAGAAGAGTCCGAGCAATTGGGCGATGGCCCCGTAAGCCTGGGGGGTCACCAGACGGGCCACCGCCACCACCACCAGGGCCGATGCCCCGTTGACCACCAGTCCGGCCACGGCCACCGGGCCGGCCTGGCTGAGGCCGGCCCGGATGGAGTCACGGGCGGGGGCGGGCCCCGACTCGAGACCGCCGGGGGGAAGGGTAATCATCGATCCGCCGGCCACGGCGATGCCGACGGCCGGGGACATCGACACCGACTCGGCCACCGGTTCGACCACCTGGTCGATCTCGTCGAGGATGACCTCGAGGCCGGCGGCCGGGGTGCCGGAGGTGCCGGCCGAGGGGCCGGGCCCGACCGTGCCCGGGCTGTCCTGCGGGGACCGGTTGGGCGGACTATCCGGTTCGGTCACAGGGAGGAGTCTCCACTAGCGGGAGGCCCGGGCTCAATTGCGCTCGAAACGGTCCGGGGCCCCGGTCAGGCACTAGATGACGGCTTGCCGCGGGCGGTCGTCGCGGCGGGGCAGGATGGGTGCGTCCCGCCCGGTCGACCCGGCGCCCGAGCCGTCGGCCGGACCCGAGCGCCCACCGTGTTCCTCGTGGTACTCCTCTTCGACGTTCACCGACCAGATGTCGTGGTTGGCGCCGTGGATGTTCTCGACGGTGAGCATGGCCGTGTACATCGAATGGTCCTGGTTGTTGTACTTGTGCATCCCGTTGCGCCCTACCGGGTGCACGTTGGGGGCATGGGTCTCGAACCAGCGGCGGATCACGTCCACGTTGTGGCGGTAGCTGTCGTCGTAGACCGGGTAGGCCTTGGGCATCCGCACCACGTAGCCCACCTCCACGTCGGGAGGATCGATCAGTCCGATGTGGGCCAGTTCCTTGGTGGCCAGGATGACCAACTCGTCATCGGAGCACTCCCACAGTTCGTCACCCTCGAACACGAAGTACTCCATACCCAGGCAGGTGCGCCCGTCCTTCACCAGGTAGGGAGACCACGACCCGAAATTCTGGATGCGACCCACCTTCACCTCCGGGGAGTGGATGTAGATCCAGCTGTCGGGGAACCCGCGCTCGACCGGGACGACCAGGGCCACAGTGAGGAAGTCCCGGTAGTGGAGGTCGTCGGCGGCGGCCAGCACCTCGTCGGGCACCGGCGGATCGACGATGCGGGCCAGGGCGGTGAGGGGCATCGACGAGATCACGTGGGAGGCATCGATCCGTTCGGTCTTCCTCCCCGAGGCCACGGTGACGGCCACCGCCGCCCCGTCCTCGACATGGACCACGGTGGCCGCCGTCTCCATGCGGACCGTGCCCCCCATGGCCATCACCTGGTCGGCGCAGTGCTCCCACATCATGCCCGGGCCGAACTTGGGGTACTCGAACTCCTCGATCAGACTGGTGACCTGCTTGGACTTGTCCCGTCGCTTGCCCACCACCGAAGACCGGATCGGCTCCCACACCGCGTCCCACAAGGACATGCCCTTGATCCGTTGTGCCCCCCAGTCGGCCGAGATCTCCGAGGCGGGGACGGCCCACACCTTCTCGTTGTAGGTCTTGAAGAAGTGGCGGTAGAAGCGCCAGCCGTAGTTGGAGACGATGTACCCCTCCAGCGTGGTCAGGTCCTTGGGCGGCCGGATGCGCACCCACAGGAAGGAGAGGCCGCACAGGAACGCCTCGATCAGGCCCAGGTTGGACAGTGCGTTCCCCAGCTTGATCGGGTAGTCGTAGAACTTGCCGTCGTAGAAGATGCGGCTCATCCGGGGGCGCAGGAGGAAGTCCTCGGGCGGCAGCACCTCGTGCCAGAAGTCCTCGACCGGCTTGACCTTGGTGAAGAACCGGTGGCCGCCGATGTCGAAGCGCCACCCGTCGCGCTCCACCGAGCGGCTGATACCCCCCACCACCGAGTCCTCTTCGACGACCACCACCGGGTCGCCGGCCTGGGCCAACCGCCGGGCGGCGGTCAGGCCGGCCGGCCCCCCGCCGATGACCACCACGGGAGTGCAGCCGGGAGTCCTCCCCGATGGGCCGCCGGTCTTGCCGTTGGTATCCATGGCCCCCAAGGGCCCGCCCGCCCTTGCCTCGTCGTTCGCTGGTGCCACTGGGTGGTCCGTTCTCCTCTGGATGTCCGGGGGCCGGGACTCGCCCTCCCCTTGCTGGCTCAACGTTCCCGCCCGGGCGGTGGGCCCGGCCGAGCGTGAGATCCGGTTCGGCGGGCCGGACGTCACAGGGGGACCTCGGTGTTTGGCAACGTTGGTGAGGATAGTGGCTCTACCCGGTGTTTAGGCGGAACCACACTCCTGGGGCCGGACCCGGACCGGTCCGGGAGCAGCCCCCGGGCCGGAACGGGCCCGGGTCAGGGCCGGGTCAGGGCTGGGTCGGGGTGAGCTGCTCCAGCCACATGGGCTGGTAGAACTGGGTGCCGTTGCCGGCTATGACCTGCTTGGCCTGGAAGTTCGGGTCCCCCTGGAGGGTCTGGATGATCCCCTGACACTTGGTCCCGAAGGTCTGGTAGCCGTTGGCCCACACCACGAAGATCCGGTGGCCCCCGGCGGCCATCGTCTCCAGGCGCCGGGCGAAGACCAGCGGCGAGGCGGCGTGGGTGGCCGACGAGTAGTCGACCCAGTCGACGTACTCGGGGCCGGTGTCGCGGGGAAGGTGATCTGGGCGTAGCGACCGGTCGGGAGCAGTCGGTTGACCGCCGGGCCGAGCTGGTCCGGGCAGTAGGCGATGACGTCCCCCGGCTTGGCGTGGGCGGCGATGACCGAGGCCACCTCACCCGCCTGGGTCCGGTTGGTGGTGATGTCGGGGAACGAGCCGACCAGGCCGGCCACCACGGCCACGGCCAGGACGGCGGCGCGGATCCGCCGGTCGCGCACGGTGATCACCCCGAGGGCCACCAACAACAGCAGGGGGATGAACACCACCGAGGCGTAGCGGGCATCGAAGGTGCTATTGGAGATGTAGCCGCCGGTGATGGCGGCGGCCAGGGTGCCGAGCACCACGATGGCCAGGGGCCGGGCCCGCGGTCGGGTGTGGATGTCCAGGTCGATGTGGAACCGGTCGGAGGCCAGGCCGAATAGGCCCAGACCGGCCAGGCCGAAGAACAGCAGCCCCAGCAGTCGGCCCTGGTCGGTGCCGCCACCGGCGAAGGTGGCGACGGCGTTGACCATGGCGGCGAAGTTGGCCGGGGTGGCCCACGGCGTGCCGGTGTGGCGCGACTGGAAGAGGAAGATCGGCAACCAGGGGAGGAACGTCAGACATCCGACCACGCACGCCACCACTGCGGCCCGGGCGCCGGCCCGCCACTGCGGCCGGCCCCGCCAGGCCACCCAGACCAGCCAGACCATGACCGTGCCCACCAGGTAGAGCGACCAGTAGTGGGAGTAGAGGAGGAGGCCGGTGAGGACGGCGACGGCGATCAGGTTTCCGGCCCGGTGCCGCGTCAGGGCCCGGTCGAGGGCCAGGAACCCGAGGACGGTGAGCAGGGCCACCAGCGAGTACATCCGGGTCTCGGTGTCGTAGCGGACGGCGAAGGGCGAACTGGCCAGCAACAGCACGGCCGCCCAGGCCGCCTTGCGCCCGCCCAACCGCTTTCCGGCCAGCCAGGTGAGCGGCAGCGTGACCACGCCGAACAGGCCGGGCAACGACCGCACGGCGTAGTCGGAGGTGCCGAACCACCCCATCCAGAAGTGGAGGAGCACATAGAAGAGCGGCGGGGCGCCGTCCCGGCGCAGGAGCCACGGGATCCTGGTCAGCGGCTGGCGGGCGATGTCGACGGTCAGCGCCTCGTCGAGCCACAGGTCGGACCGGGTCCAGAACCGGAGGACCAGCCCGACGACCAGGACGGCCACCACCGCCGAGGCCAGCACCAGGGAGGTGGCCTCGGCGAAGGGCGGGCCTTCGGGGTCACCGGCGGCCGACGGGGACTCGGTGGCCGCCGTGTCGCCCCCCGAACCGTTGGCCGCCGCCACCCGTCGGGCGGTGGTGGGGGCACCACCGACCCCGTATCCAGCCGCTGGCACCGTGCCGACCCCGGTGCCGGGGTCCACCGCTCCGGTGTCGGATTCGGGCACGGCGACGGGTGCGGAACCAGGGGTGGCTGCATCCATGGCGAGCATGGTACCCAGCGGCGCGGTGGCCCGGGTGCCGACCGCCTCCGTGGACCTCCTGGCCCGGGGGGCACTAACCTGCCCCCACTGCCCGGCCTGGTTGTGACAGAGTGCATGCCGTGTAGCGACCGTCGTGACCAGGCGTCGGCCCGGGGCACAGGATGGGGGGATGTCGGTGACGTCAGACAACGGAATCAGCCGTCGGACCTTCTTGTCACGCGGGGCGGTGACGGGCGGGGCGGTGGCCCTGGGGGCGGTCGGACTGGCCGCCTGCTCGTCGGGCTCGTCCGGCTCGGGGACCAGCGGCAAGGCCGGCATCGGCACCGGCTCGCCGGTGCGGGGCGGCTCGCTCACGGTGGGGACCATCGCCGAGATCGACGGTTTCTACCCGGCCAACAACCACTGGGACACCAACGGCTTCCTCTACGCCAACGCCATCTACGACCCACTGATGGCGGTGGCGGCCGACGGCTCGATCAAGCCCTACCTGGCCGAGAGCATGACCAGTAACTCCACCTACGACACCTGGACGCTGACGCTGCGTCCCGGCATCAAGTTCAGCGACGGGTCGGCGCTGACCGCCTCCGTGGTCCAGGCCAACTTCTACGCCCTGGACACCTCGGTGCTCACCGGCCCGGCCCTCAAGCAGATCGCCTCGGTGACCCCCTTCGGCGACCTGACCGTGATCTACACCCTGACCGGCCCCAACCCCACGTTTCCGGCCGGACTCACCACCCAGGTCGGTTACATAGTCGGCGAGGCCATGATCGCCGCCGCCCAGAGCAGCTCGTCGGCCGCCCCCAAGCCCATCGGCACCGGACCCTTCACCTACTCGCAGTGGCAGCCCAACGACTTCTTCACCGCTGTCCGCAATCCCCACTACTGGCGGGCCGGGCTCCCCTATCTGGACTCCATTACCTTCAAGCCGATCCCCGACACCACCCAGCGGGAGGCCACCCTCCGGTCCGGAGGGGTCGACATGATCGAGTCGACCGACCCCGGCACCATCAACCGCTTCGCCAACTCGGGCTATCAGCTGGTGGACAGCCGGACCGGGGTCATCGGCGAACCGACCATGGCCTTCATCATGCTGAACACTGACGTGACGCCCACCAACGACATCCGGGTCCGCCAGGCCCTGGCCAAGGGCATGGACCTGGCCGTGATCCAGAAGATCTTCGGAGGCGGGTCCGCCAAGCCGGTCAACGGGATCTTCCTGCCCGGCTCGCCCTACTACAGCGAAACGGGCTACCCGACCTACGATCCGGCGGCGGCCAAGACCTTGGTCAACGCAGTACAAGGCCCAGCACGGCACCCCGACCGTCAATCTGATGACCATCCCCGATCCGTTGGAGATCAAGCTGGTCCAGACCATCCAGCAGATGTGGCAGCAGCGTGGGTTTCAAGGTCAACATCAGTGAGGTGGAGCAGGCCACCATCATCGACGACTTCGTGCTCGGCAACTTCCAGGCGGCCACCTCCTACCAGTTCGGGGCAGTGAACCCCGACCTCAACTACGTGTGGTGGAGCACCACCACCCTGTCTCCCGTCGGTCAGATCGGGCTCAACTTCACCCGGATCGACGATCCCCTGCTGGAGTCGGCCATGCTGACCGGCCGCCATACCACCGACGAGGCCACCCGGGTCGCCGCCTACCGGACGGTCAACGAGCGCTTGGCCAAGGACCTGCCCTACCTGTGGATCGAGCAGTACCTCTTCTCCGAGGTGGCCAACACCCGGGTCCAGAACTTCGACGCCTGGACCTTCCCCGACGGCACTCCGGGCTACGGATTCGACGAAGGCATCTTCGTTCCCACCCAGACCTGGTTGGCCAGCTAGCGACTGGGTCGACCCGACCGGCTCCGCGGCCCCCCCACCATGGCCAAGTACCTCCTGCGACGGTTCGTTCAGCTGGTGGTGGTGACCTTCATCATCTCCGTGTTGGTGTTCCTGCTGGTCCACCTGCTGCCCGGCGACCCGGCCACCGTCATCCTCGGGCTCGAGCGACACCGCCCACAACCGGGCCGTCCTGCTGCAAGCAGCTGGGGCTCAACAAGCCGCTGATCCAGCAGTACGGCACCTGGCTGGTGGCGGTGTTCCACGGCAATCTCGGCCAGTCCTACCTCGACCACGAGACGGTGACCCACATCATCGCCACCGGGTTCCCGATCGACCTCGAGCTGATCATCATCTCCCAGATCATCGCCTTCGCCGTGGCCATCCCGCTGGCCCTGCGTCACGTCCCGCCGGCCCAACGGGGCCTTCGACAACGTGTCCACCACCACCACCTTCGGGATGCTGGCCCTGCCCCCCTTCGTCATCGCCCCCATCATGGTGGCCGTCTTCGCCGTCGGCCTGCACTGGTTCCCGGCCACCGGCTACGTCCCGTTGTCCCAGAGCATCGGCACCAACCTGCACGACATGATCCTGCCCTCGCTGGCCATCACGGCCGGCTCGATCGCCGTCTACTACCGGCTGTTCCGCTCCGATCTCATCAGCACCCTGCAAGAGGACTTCATCACCATGGCCCGGTCCAAGGGCCTGTCCAACCGGTCCATCATGTTGCGCCACGCCTTCCGGCCCTCGTCCTTTTCCCTGCTGGCGGCGGCGGGGGTCAACATCGGCGCCCTGCTGGCCGGCACCTTCATCGTCGAGTACCTGTTCGCCATCGACGGCCTCGGCTACTCCCTGGTGGTGGCCGTCCAGCAGCGGGACTACCTGGTGGTCCAGGGCATCACCCTGGTGGTGGCGGTGGCCTATGTCGTGCTTCAGTTCATCATCGACTTCTTGTTCACCGTCGTCGATCCCCGGGTGACCCGGGAGTGAGCCATGCCTGACGACCGAGAACTCACCAGCACCCGCGCCTCGGGCCGGCTGCTGAGGACCAGGTCCCGGGCTCGCCGCGATCGACGAGCTGGTGGTGTCGCGCCAGAGCGAGGCGCTCGGACTCCGACGACATCCTGCAGTCGCAAGCCGCTCGGGCTCCTGTTCTGGTTGGCCATGGGCTGGGTGGGACTGGTGGTGGTGCTGGCCATCATGGCCAACCTCCTCCCCTTGCCCAGCCCCAACTTCCAGAACTACTCGGCCATCAACGCCTCCCCCAGCATCCACCACCTGCTCGGCACCGACGACCTGGGCCGGGACCTGCTCAGCCGGCTGATCTACGGGTCCCGGGTGTCCCTGGTCGTGGGCTTCGTCTCGGTGGCCATCGGCATGGCTGGTGGGCGGCACCCTGGGCCTGGTCTCGGGATACAAGGGCGGTCGCCTCGACCTCGGGCTCAATGCCGGCTCGTTCGTGCTGCTGGCCTTCCCGGCCATCGTGGCCGTCATCGCCATCGTGGCCTTCTGGGGCTCGATCGCTCCTCAAGATCACCGTCATCCTCGGGGTGGCCGTCATCCCTCTCCTGTACCGCGTGGTGCGGGCCTCCAGCCTGTCGTTCGCCAACCGCGAGTTCGTGGTGGCGGCCCGCACCCTGGGGGCCAACTCCACTCGCATCGTGTTCCGGGAGATCCTCCCCAACGTGGTCCCGGTGGCCATCACCTTCGCCCTCATCACCGTGGCCGGGGTGATCGTGCTCGAGGGATCGCTGGCCTTCTTGGGCCTGTCGGTGCCCCTGCCCACCCCGTCGTGGGGGAACATGATCGCCGAGGGCACGCTCCAACGGGAACCTGCAGACCAACCCGTACATCATGCTGTGGCCGGTGCTGGCCATGTTCTTGCTGCTGTTGTCGATCAACCTGATCGGCGACCGGCTGCGCCAGCGCTTCGACATCCGCGAGGGACTGCTGTGAGGAGTCGGTCGCCGGCGCGGTCGAGACCACTGGGCCCGAGTTCCCCGACGCCCGCCCCTCGGACGGGCCCCTGCTGGTGGTGGACGACCTGCACACTGCGTTCCGGACCGGCCGGGGCACGGTGCGCGCCGTCGACGGGGTGTCACTGACGGTGGACCGGGGCAAGACCCTCGGCGTGGTGGGCGAGTCGGGATCGGGCAAGACGGTGCTGTCCCGCTCGATCATGGGCCTGCTCCCGCTCCGCGACGTGATCAAGAGCGGCACCGTCAGGTTCGCCGGCGAGGAGCTGACCGCCATGACCCCCGATCAGCTGCGCCAGGTGTGGGGCGCCGAGCTGAGCATGATCTTCCAGGACCCGATGACCGCCCTCAACCCGGTCAAGCGGATCGGCGTCCAGATCACCGAGTCCCTGCGGCTCCATCTCGGCATGGGCCGCTCGGATGCCAAGGCCACACGCCATCGAGCTCCTGCGCTCGGTGGGCATCCCCTCGCCCGAGGAGCGGATCAGGTGGTACCCGTTCCAGCTGTCGGGCGGCATGCGCCAGCGGGTGATGATCGCCATCGCCCTGGCCTGCGCCCCCCGGCTGGTCATGGCCGACGAGCCGACCACCGGCCTGGACGTGACGGTGCAGGCCCAGATCCTCGACCTCCTGGCCGATCTGCAGCGCGAGCGGCACATGGCCATGATCCTGGTCACCCACGACCTGGGGGTGGTGGCCAACCGGACCGACGACATCGTGGTGATGTACGCCGGTCGGGTGGTGGAACAGGCGCCGACCCGGACCCTGTTCGCCGACACCCGCATGCCCTACACCCGGGCGTTGATGGACTCGATCCCCCGACTGGCCGACCCGAGCGGGGTCCGCCTCCAGGCCATCGCCGGGCGGCCTCCCGATCTCATCCACCCGCCCACGGGTGCCGGTTCGCCCCCCGTTGTCCCTATGCCCAGGACAAGTGCCGGCAGATCGATCCCCCGCTCCGCACCGCCGGATCGCCCGACCACCTGTTCGCCTGTTGGTTCCCGTTGGTCAACGGGGTGTCGACCGCCCCGGTGACGGTGTCGCCCAACGGCGCGGGCTCGACCACCGTCCTGCCCCCGTTGCCGGACGAGCCGTACCGGGCCGACGACCCGCCGACCCGATGGTCCGGAGCCGGGAACGGTGGGTCGTGAGCGGACCGACGGCCGGACCTGAGGCCGGAACGGAGGCCGGGCCGGCGGTCGGAGCCGATGGCCGAGGACGAGGCCATCCTGACCGTCGATGATCTGGTGGTCGAGTTCAAGAACGGACGCCAGACCGTCCATGCCGTCTCGGGCGTGTCCTTCGCCGTCCGCAATGGCGAGACGCTGGGCCTGGTGGGCGAGTCGGGATGCGGGAAGTCGACCACCGGCCGGGCGCTGGTGCAGATCCAGCCGCCCACCTCGGGCTCGGTCACCTATCGGGGTCAGGTCCTGAGCAAGCTTTCGACCCGCGACATGCGGAAGGTCAGGACCAAGATCCAGATGATCTTCCAGGACCCCATCTCCTCGCTGAACCCCCGGCGCCGGGTGAAGGACATCGTGGCCGAGCCGTTGGTGATCTGGGGCCGGGGCAACAAGGGGGAACGGTCGGCCAAGGTGCGGGAGATGCTGGAGTCGGTGGGGATCGATCCCGACTCGGCCGGCGACCGGAGGCCGGGCGAGTTCTCCGGGGGCCAGTGCCAGCGGATCAGCATCGCCCGGGCCCTGATGGCCGATCCCGACCTGTTGATCTGCGACGAGCCGGTATCGGCCCTCGACGTCTCCGTCCAGGCCCAGATCCTGAACCTCCTGGCCGACCTCAAGTCGAAATTCTCCCTCACCATGGTGTTCATCGCCCACGACCTGGCCGTGGTCAAGAACGTGAGTGACCGGGTGGCCGTCATGTACCTCGGGAAACTGGTCGAGCTGGCCGGCTCGGACGAGCTCTACCATTCCGCCGCCCATCCCTACACCGAGGCGCTGTTGGCCTCCATCCCCGAGCCCGACCCCGATCTCCAGGCCAACCACAAGGCCCTGACGGGAGAGCTCCCCTCCCCGCTGCACCCCCCGTCGGGCTGCCGGTTCCGGACCCGCTGTCCCTATGCCCAGGACCGCTGCGCCCAAGAGGAGCCGAGACTCCGCGACATCGCCCCCGGGCACCAGGTGGCCTGCCACTTCCCGTTGGTCCCGGTGTCCAGCGACTCCGTCTCGGCCGTTACCGCTACCGGGCCGGTCGGGTCGACTCCGACAGGCCCGGCCGACGCCGGGTCGGCGCCCTCCTGATCGGTCAGGCTCGCCCCGCGGTCAGGCCGGTTCGGTGGCCTCGGAGGCGGGAGCGGCCTCGGGGACCGGGGCAGCCTCGGAGGCGGGAGCGGCCTCGGGGACCGGGGCAGCCGGGGCAGTATCGGACACCCCGGGTTGGGCCGAGGCATCACCTTCCACCGGGGCCGTCGGAGCCGACTCGACGGGAGCGGCTGACCCCTCGGCGGCCGGGGCCGGGCTGTCGGCGCCGGGCTCTGCACCCTCGCCGGTGCCGTGCTCGGCCACGTAGTCGGCCCAGGCGGCCTGGGCCTCCGTCTCCGGGGTGAACTCGGTCTCGGCGAACTCGAAGGGACCGACGTAGTTGCCCTCGGCGTCGTAGGCGTGCTCGCCGAACGCCTCGCGGTACTCCTCGGACACCTCGCCACCCTCGGCCGCCTGCTTGATGGACAGGCTGATGCGACGGCGCTGGAGGTCGATGTCGATGATCTTCACCCACAGCTCCTCGCCCGGCGTGACCACCTGCTCGGGCAGATCCACATGGTGCCCGGCCATTTCGGAGATGTGGACCAGGCCCTCGATGCCGTCCCCCACCTGGACGAACGAACCGAACGGGACGAGCTTGGTGATGCGGCCGTAGACCAACTCCCCGACCTGGTGGGAGTTGGCGAACTCCTGCCACGGATCGGTCTGGGTCGCCTTCAGCGACAGGCTGATCCGCTCCTTGGACAGGTCGACGTCGAGCACTTCCACGTCGATCTCGTCACCCACCGACACGACCGACGACGGGTGGTCGACGTGCTTCCACGACAGCTCGGACACGTGGACCAGTCCGTCCATGCCCCCGAGATCGACGAAGGCGCCGAAGTTGACGACCGACGACACCACGCCACGGCGGCGCTCTCCCGGCTTGAGGTTGGTCAGGAACTCGCCCCGCTGTTCCTTCTGGGTCTCCTCCAGCCAGGCCCGGCGGGACAGGACCACGTTGTTGCGGTTGCGGTCCAACTCGATGATCTTGGCCTCGATGATCCGGCCCACATAGGGCTGGAGCTCGCGTACCCGTCGCAGTTCCACCAGCGAGGCCGGCAGGAATCCCCGAAGTCCGATGTCGACGATGAGGCCACCCTTGACCACCTCGATGACCGGACCGGTGACGACCTCGTCGGACTCCTTCAGCTTTTCGATGGTGCCCCACGCCCGCTCGTACTGGGCCCGCTTCTTCGACAGGATCAGCCGCCCCTCCTTGTCCTCCTTCTGGAGGACGAGGGCTTCGATGGCCTCGCCCAGGGTCACGATCTCCGACGGGTCGACGTCGTTGCGGATGGACAGCTCACGCACCGGGATGACGCCCTCGGACTTGAAGCCGATGTCGAGGAGCACCTCGTCCCGGTCGATCTTGACGACCGTGCCCTCGACCAGGTCACCGTCCTCGAACTCGACGATGGTGCCGGCCATGGCGTCCTCGAGGGACGCCCCCTGGAGATCGTCTTCGGTGACCGATCGGGGGGTGTAGACCCCGTTCTCATCGAAGGTGCCCATGGCTTCGGGCGACAGGAGGGTGGTTCCCTCGGGTACGACTTGTGTGTCGGGCATGTAGTTAGGTAGCTCGCTTTCCGGACAGGTCCCGCGCTCCACAGCTGGCGCGGATGAAGATCGAGGCCACACCGTTGTGACCGGGAATCAAGCGTACTCCAACACCAAAGAGCACGATACGGCCGCCGGGTCACCCCGGGGCTTTGCCGGCCACGGGACCGGCACGGGGTCAGGGGTTAGCCCCCCTTGGCCTCGGCCCACGAAGAGCCCCAGGCCATGGCCACCTTGAGCGGCACGCTGAGCTGGGCGGCCCCGGCCATGGCCTCCTCGGTGAGGGCGGCCGCTGCGTCGGCCTCGTCGGGCACCACGTCGACCAGAACCTCATCGTGAACCTGGAGGACCAGGTCCGAGTCGTAGCCTTCCCGCTCCAGTCCGGCATCGAGCCTGATCAGCGCCACCTTGAACAGATCGGCGGCCAGGCCCTGGATACCGGCGTTCATGGCCTGGCGCTCGGCAGCCTGGCGGACCTGGTAGTTGGTCGAGGTCAGGTCGGGAAGAGGTCGCCTGCGTCCGAAGGCGGTGACGGTGTACCCGGCACTCCGCGCCTCGGCCACCGCGTGGTCCATGTAGTCGCGGACCGAGGGGAAGGCGGTGAAGAAGGCCAGGAGGATCACCTGCGCCTCCTCCACCGGCACCCCGAGCCGCTGGGAGAGCCCGTAGGCCTCCATGCCGTAGGCCAAACCGTAGGAGACCATCTTGGCCGTCGACCGTTGGGCCGAGGTCACCTGGTCCCGTTCGACGCCGAACACCTGGGCAGCCACCGTGCGGTGGATGTCCTCCCCGGCGGCAAAGGCCGCGGTGAGGCCGGCGTCGCCCGACAGGTGGGCGATGGCCCGCAGCTCCACCTGGTCGTAGTCGGCCACCAACAGCCGGCGGCCGGGCGAGGGCACGAAGGCCTGGCGGAACCGCCTCCCCTCCTCGGTCCGCACCGGGATGTTGTGCAGGTTGGGGCGATCGGAGGACAGCCGGCCGGTGCGGGCCACCGTCTGGCGGAAGGTGGCGTGGATGCGACCGTCGGGGGCGACCTCGGCGGCCAGGCTCTCGCCGTAGGTGGAGCGGAGCTTCTCCACCTCGCGATAGCGCAACAGGATGTCGACGATCGGGTGCTGCCCGCGCAGGAGCTCGAGGGTGCGGGCGTCGGTCGAGAACCCGGTCTTGGTCTTGCGCAGGGGGGTGAGGCCGAGCCGGTCGTAGAGGACGGAGCGGAGCTGGGGCACCGAGTTGACGTTGAAGGGACCGCCGGCCAGCTCGTGCATGGAGGCCTCCAGCTCGGTGCACTCCTCGGCCAACGAGGCGGCGATGGTCGACAGCACCTTCCGGTCCACCGGGATGCCCACCACCTCCATGCGGGCCAGCACCCGGACCAGAGGTTGTTCGATGTCCTGGTACAGCGCATCCTCGGCCACGCCGGCCAGCGCCTCGGTCAACGGGGGCCGCAGGCGGGCGAGGACCAGGGCCAGTCGCACCCCGGCCATGCCCCGGGCGTCCAACCCCTGATGGGCCGTCTCCGGTTCGGGCGAGTCGTCGAGGAGCAACACCCCTTGGCCCTTTCCCCCGGTGCCGTCGTCGACCACCACCCCGAGGTAGCGCGAGGCCAGGTCTCCGAGGCGGTAGCCGTCGGTCGAGGGGTCGAGCAGGTAGGCGCACACCGCGGTGTCCATGACCAGGTTGGTGATGTCCACCCCCAGCGGCAGGAGGGAGCGCATCAGCTCTTTGGTGTCGTGACCGATCACGCCGATGCCGCCTTCGGGGCCGAACGCCAGGGCCAGGGCGGCCAGCACGGCCGGGTCCTCGATCAGGGAGATGTCCGCCCCGGCGGCGCCACCGAGGTGGAGAGCCGGTGGGATGGCTCCGGCTCCGGCTCCATCGGCCGGCTCGACGGCCAGTGTGAGGCCGGCCAGCGGCGAACGGCCGGGATCTCCGGTCCACCGGGCGAACAGGGCCACGTTGCCCGTCGCCTCCCGGGCTGTCGCCAACAGCCGTCCCAGCCCGTCGAGGGCGGCGACGGCGTCGGTCGGGACCTCCACCGGCGGTGCGTCCAGCCAGTCGGGCGACCCGTCGGTGGAGCGCGGAGGTGCGGCGACGATCCCGTCGTCCGACGCGGCACCGGTGCCCGGGGCCGGCGGGCCCAGTCCGCCTTCGTCCATGATCGAAGTGAACCGGGTCCACAGCGAGCGGAGCTCGAACTCGTCGAAGACGCGCCGGGCCTCTTCGGGATCCCACCCTCCGAGAGTCAGTTGATCGATGTGCACGTCGAGGGGCACGTCCCGCACCAGCGGAATGACCTCGGCGTTCATCTCGACCCGCTGGCGGTGGGCGGCCAGGTTCTCCCGCAACTTCGGGGACAGGGCGTCGAGGTGGGCGTAGAGGGACTCGAGGTCTCCGTATTCGTTGACCAGTTTGGCCGCCGTCTTCTCCCCCACGCCGGGCACGCCCGGCAGGTTGTCCGACGGATCGCCGCGCAGAGCGGCCAGCAGTGGATACTTGTCGGGGCGGACACCGGTGCGCTCCTCGATGCCGGCCTCGTCGTAGAGGGCGTAGTCGCTGACCCCCCTCCGGTTGTACAGCACCCGGATGTAAGGATCCTCGACCAGCTGGTAGGCGTCGCGGTCGCCGGTGACCACCATCACCGGATGTCCCCGGTCCCGGGCTTCGGAGGCGAGGGTGGCCAACACGTCGTCGGCCTCGAACCCCTCGGCTTCGACCACCGGGATGGCGAGGGAGCCGAGCAAGGACCGGATCATCTCGAACTGGGGCAGGAGGTCCGGCGGAGTTTCGGAGCGGCCGCCCTTGTACTCCTCGACGATCTCGTCCCTGAAGGTGCCGCCGGGGAGGTCGAAGGCGACGGCCAACCCGGACGGACGGTGGTCCCGGATCAGATTGACCACCATGGAGGCGAAACCGTGCAGGGCGTTGGTGACCGCTCCGCTGGTGGTGGCGAGGTCGGGGGGGAGGGCGAAGTAGGCGCGGAAGGCCAGGGACATGCCGTCGAGCAGGATGAGCGGCCCGGTGGTCGGGCCAGTGTCGCTCGGCGGGTCGGTGGCCATGGCGGAGATCGACCCGCCTAGGGTGCCAGCGTGCCCTCGAGCACCTGGCGGGCGATGTCGATCATGCGGGACCTGGTGCCCATGGCCGTCTTCTGGATGAAGCCGAAGGCCTCGGACTCGGTCAGGCCCGAGCGCTCCATGAGCACCGCCTTGGCCCCGTCGACCAATCTCCGGGTCTCGAGCTTGTCCTCGGCGCTGGCCGGGTGGGCCTGGCCGTCGGCTCCGGCGGCCTGGGCGGCCTCGGCGTCGATGGCCCACTCCTGCTCGCACCGGGCCACCGCCTGGTCGATGGCGGGAATCAACTCGATGCGCTGGAACGGCTTCACCAGATAGGCGGCGACCCCCGCCTCGCGGGCCTCGTCGATCAGGTTGCGCTGGCTGAAAGCGGTGAGGATCAGGACGGCGGCCTTGATGCCGAGGTCGCGGATGGCCCTGGCCGCGGCCAGGCCGTCAGATCCGGGCATCTTCACGTCGAGGATCACGAGGTCGGGGTGGTGCTCCCTCACGAGGTCCACCGCCTCGTCACCCCGGCCCGTCTCCCCGACCACGTCGTACCCCTCGTCCAGCAGGATCTCCTTGAGATCGAGCCGAATGATGGCCTCATCCTCGGCGATGACCACACGCCTGGTCATAGTGACTCAGATCCTTCCGGCTGGAGGGCGGACGACGTCAGGCGACGGTACCCGTTGATGGCCTGCACTGGACCGCCTGCCTGATGGGAGCGGACGGTCAACCGGGACCGATCACCAGGCGGTCGAGGAGCTCGTCCTGTCGATGTTCGAGCTCGGCGATCTTGGCAATCAGTGATTCCCTTGTCTGCAGCATGACAGAAGCGTGCCGGCTCGCCTCATCGTGCTCCCTCGAGGACACCGGGGTCTCCGCCACCAGTGCCCGCAGCCGGGTGTCGTCGGCGATCTCGTTGACCACGACCAACTGTTCGTCGAGGACGGCGAGCTCGGCCCGGGCGCGCACCAGCCGGTCGTGGGCGTCACTGAGGCGGCGTTCGACACTGGCGCGATGCATGGGACGGCAATTGCTACGCATGGCGGGAGCCGCCGGTGCACAGACACACCATCTTCGGGTGCGGCCCCGGGACGGTCACCGGGTGGGCCGTTCGTGCCAGGCCCGCCGGGTCGCCGAATTCTCGAGAACGGCCTGCTCAGGTGGCACGCCCATTCCCGAACCCGAAGGGAGGGAGACGTGCAGCGGGGCCGCCGGTCCCTCCCGGACGAGTGCCGGGGGCGGCACCAGGTCGAGGTCGAGGTAGGAATGGGCCGGACGCAGGTCGCCGGGCCAGCTGAAGCCCGGAAGCGCCCCCAGGGTGGCGTTTACTCCCCGCCCGTACCCGGACTCGTACATGCCCCCGATCCACAACGGAACGCCGGCGCCGGTGCAGGCCTCGACCACCTCGAGGGCGGCGCCGAGGCCGCCCAGGCGTGCCGGCTTCACGCACACCACCGAGCAGGCGCCGTCGGCCAGCGCCTGGCGTGCGGCCCGGGGCGAGTCCAGGCTCTCGTCCAGGCAGATCGGGGTGGTGAGCCGGGTAGCCAGCCGGGCGTGCCCGGCCAGGTCGTGGCGGTCGAGTGGCTGTTCGATGCAGAGCAGTCCGAAGCGGTCGAGGCCGGCCAGATGGTCGGCGTCCTCCCGGTGGTAGGAGCCGTTGGCATCCACCTGGACCAACAGATCGGGAAAGGCGTCCCTCACCGCTCCGACCGGGATCAGGTCCCAGCCCGGACCGATCTTCAGCTTGACGCGGGAGATCCCGTCGGCGACCGCCTCGGCCACCTCGGCCACGAGCTCGCCGACCGTCGGGACTCGACCCAGTACCGCCCCGATGGCCACGGTGCGCCCCGCCACACCGAGCACGTCGGCCAGCGACCGTCCCTCCGCCCGGAGGTGGGCATCGGCCACCGCCATCTCCAGGGCGGCGAAGGCCAGAGGGGCGTCGGGAGCGGCCCGGCGGATCACCTCGAGCCCGGACGGTCCCGGCAATCGGGCCCCGGTTGGCGGAGCCAGGTCGAACAGGGCGGGAACCAGCGCGTGTTGCAGCAGGCCGAAGGCCCGGTGCACGTCCTCGGAGTCGTAGGCGGTGTCGGCCAAGGCGGCGCATTCGCCCCAACCCTCCACCGGGGTCGTGCCCCGATGGCCTATGACCTGCACCATCACCAAGGGCCGGCGGCGGTGGACGCCCTTGGCGGTCACGACCGTCCCGTGGAACGGCAGCTCGATCATCCACAGTTGCACGGCGAGGAGACCGACCGAGCCCACTGCGCCGATCCGTGCCCAGCGCTCGGACAGCCCGTGAGGAGCGTGGCTGTCCATCTAGCCGAGCCTACGGTTTGGAGGGACAGTCACGCTCCTGAGCCGGGCGGACCCGGAGATAGGCTGCGCCTCCGTCGCCCGGGTGGCGGAATGGCAGACGCGATGGACTCAAAATCCATTGTCCGAAAGGGCGTGCGGGTTCGAATCCCGCCCCGGGCACGCTTGTGATGTCGCGCGACATGAGCACCTCTGTGGCGAGACATGGTGGACACCCAGCTCACGCCATGTGTCGGTCTTCGAGATCGGGATCGAGTACAAGGTGGCGCCGCGCCCCACCGCCCCGCAGCTCTGCCTCCCTCGGCCTTTCACTTCTGGAAATAACATACTAGTAGTATGTTATTTTGGAAAGTGGAAGCCCCGTGTGGTCGTGGTGGGGTGGCGGTGGTGGTGATGGTGCTCCGGCTGCGAGACGAGCGGAGCGGCCGAGCCTTACGAATGGTCGGTTGAGAGGATCTGGGCGCCCCGGCTACCAGGTGACCCAGCGGTAAGCACTGGCGGCTCCGCTGCCGTGTCACACTTGTTCGGCCTCGTCAGTCGGCGGTGAATGCGCGCGTTCGAAAAGGAGTCGGTGGTTGCTGGCCTTTACCTTCCCGGGACAGGGATCGCAGCGGTCCGGGATGGGTCACGCCTGGGTCGAGCACCCCTCGTGGGAAGTGGCCTCGGAGGCATCGGAGATCGCCGGGCGCGATCTGACCGACCTGCTGCTCGAGGCACCCATGGAGGAGCTGACCAAGACGGCGAACGCCCAGTTGGCGACGTTCGTGATGAGCCTGGTGGTCCTGGACGCCGTCGAACGACTGGGCCTGTTCCCGGCGGCGTGCGCCGGCCACAGTCTCGGCGAGTACACCGCCCTGGTCGCCTCGGGCGCACTGTCCCTGTCGGACGGGACGCGGCTGGTGATCGAGCGCGGCGACGCCATGCAGGCTGCAGCAGACGAGCGACCTGGCACCATGGCCGCCCTCATCGGGATCGCCGACGGGGACGCCGAAGCAGCCTGTCAGCGGGCCGAGGACGAGGTGTGGGTGGCCAACTTCAATGCGCCTGGGCAGGTGGTGATCGCCGGGACGGTGGCCGGGGTTGCCTCGGCCACCGAGAAGGCGAAGGAGCTCGGCGCCCGAAAAGTCCTGCCCATACCGGTGTCCGGTGCCTTCCACACCCAGCTGATGCTTCCGGCCCGAAAGCGGCTGCGCGAGACCCTCGACTCGGTCGAGTTCCACTCGCCCGAGGTCCCGGTGGTGGCCAACGTCGACGCCCGTGTCCACACCGATCCGGCCGAGTGGCCAGGTCTTCTCTCCTCGCAACTGTGCAGCCCGGTCCGTTGGCGACAGTCACTCGAAGCCCTTTCTGGAAGAGGGGCGTCCTCCATTGTCGAGCTGGGCCCGGGAGGCGTTCTCACCGGGATGGTCCGTCGCACCATTCCCGACGTGCGCGGAGTGGCGGTGGCGGTGCCCGCCGATCTCGACAAGTTGATGGACACCGTCGCCGGCTCCGAGGAGTGGACGGCGTCGGCGCCGGCCCACCAGGGCGAGCACCTCTACACCTCCGAGCGGGTGATCGTGAGTCCCACCCCGGGTGTTTTCGAGCCCGACGTGCAGCTGGCCGCCCTGGAGACGACGGCTCTGGCCGAGGCGACGGCGGCCCCGGGCAGCGGCGAGGGGACCGAGCCCGGGTCGGTGCTGGCCGTGGGCGACCGGGTCGGCACCGTGGGTCTCACCGACGTCCGAACGCCCTTCGACGGCATTCTGGTCCGGTGGTTGGCCGTGCGGGGCGAACGGGTGGTCGAGGGGCAGCCGGTGGCCTGGATCCGCAGCCCGGGAAGTGTGTCATGACCGGCACGGACGAACAGGTGGGGCGGGTGGTGCTGGTCACCGGCGGGTCCCGTGGCATCGGCCTGGCCTGTGCCCGGTGGTTCCTGGCCCACGGAGACCGCGTGGCGGTGACATCGCGGTCGGGCCAGGTGGACGAGGACCCGGGGGTCGGGCCGGAGCGTTTTTTGGCGCTGGCCTGCGATGTCACCGATGCCGACCAGGTCAGTTCCGCCTTCGCCGCCATCGAAGAGGCATGGGGTCCGGTCGAGGTGCTGGTGGCGAACGCCGGAGTCACCCACGACACCCTGGTCCTGCGGATGAGCGACGAGGCGTGGTCGGAGGTCATCGATACCAACCTCACCGGTGTGTTCCGGGTGGCCAAACGGGCGTTGGCCAAGATGATCCGCCTTCACCGGGGCCGGGTCATCATGGTGTCGTCGGTGGGTGCGTTCATCGGCTCGGTAGGACAGTCGAACTACGCGGCGTCGAAAGCGGGCCTGGTCGGCATGGCCAGGTCGATGGCCCGTGAGGTGGCCAGTCGGTCCATCACCGTCAACGTAATTGCTCCGGGCCTGGTCGAAACGAATATGCTCGCAGCTCTCGGAGAGGAACATCAGCGTGCGTTCGAAGCCCAGGTGCCCCTGGGTCGGGTGGCCAGGCCGGAAGAGATAGCCGAGGCCATAGGATTCATTGCCTCCGAGGAGGCCGGCTACATCACAGGAGCGGTCCTGCCGGTCGACGGTGGACTGGCCATGGGCCTGTGACCGGTGGCCCGGTGACCGGTGGCCCAGTCACACGAGCCGGTGACGCCGGCCGGTACACCGGTGACGGGTGGTGGTGGGACGTGGCATGGTTCGGCACGGTCCGGGGCGGGAACCGATAGACATGGCCACGGGATGCAGCGGCGCAGGAGACTCAGTGACCAGACCAGCGACAACGACAAAGGAGCAGTTTCGTGAGTGACGACGAGGCATTCGAGAAGTTCAAGGGATGTGCGGTCGAGGTTCTCCAGGTGCCTGCCGACAAAGTGACCAAGGAGGCCAGATTCGCCGAGGACCTCGATGCTGACAGCCTCGACCTGGTCGAGCTGGTGATGGCGCTCGAAGAGACGTTCGACGTCTCGGTGGAGGAGACCGAGCTCGAGGGTATCGAGACCATCGGGCAGGCGTTCGACCTGATCAGCGCCAAGCTCTGATGTTGCTGGGTATCGGCCCCGAGGGTCCGATAGCCGGTCGGCGGGTCGCCATCACCGGTTTGGGCGTGGTCTCCTGTTGCGGGATCGGGACCGACGCCTTGTGGACCGGTCTGAACGGTGAGCCGCCGGTCGGTGAGCGCCGGGTACCCGGGTTCGACCCCGAGCGGTGGTTCACGAGCAAGGAGGCGCGTCAGCTCGACCGGTTCGCCCAGTTCAGTGTGGCGGTGGCCGACATGGCCCTGGCCGACGCCGGGGACCTCGATGCCGACCCCGGCCGCTCGGCGGTGATCATGGGAACCGGCGTGGGTGGCCTGCAGACACTCGAAACCCAGATCCTGGTGTTCGGGGAGAAAGGGCCTCGCCGGGTCTCCCCTCGCCTGGTGCCCATGATGATGTCCAACGCCGGGGCGGCCGAGGTGTCGATCCGCCTGGGCTGGCACGGACCCTCCGAAACGATCATCACGGCCTGTGCCGCCGGCGCCCACAGCATCGGGCATGCGGCCCGTCTGGTCGCCTCGGGCCGGTGTGACGTCGCTCTCGGCGGCTCCGCCGAGGCGGGGATGACTCCGGTGGGCATGGCCGCCTTCGCCAACATGACCGCCCTGTCCACCTCGGGGAACTCACGACCCTTCGACATCCGCCGGGACGGCTTCGTGATCACCGAAGGAGCCGGGGCCCTGGTACTCGAGGCGTGGGATCACGCCATGGCCCGCGGGGCCCACATCTACGGCGAGTTGGCCGGTTCGGCCAGCACGGCCGACGCCCACCACATCACCGCCCCCATTCCCGGCGGTTCCGGGGCCGCCGCCTGCATGACGGTGGCCATGGAGGATGCCGCCATCGGCCCCGACCAGATCGGGTACATCAATGCCCACGGCACGTCGACGCCCCTCAACGACAAGGCGGAGTCCGATGCCATCGCCAAGGTGTTCGGGGCCTCCGCTCCCCCGGTCACGTCCACCAAGGGGATAACCGGGCACGGGCTGGGCGCCGCCGGCGCCATCGAGGCGGTGGCGGTGGTGCTGAGCATGGAGCACGGCCTCATCCCTCCGACGTCGGGATACGAGCAGCCCGATCCCGAGATCCCTCTGGACATCGTGGCCGGGGCGGCCCGCCCGTGGGAGCCGGCTCCCGTGCTGTCCAACTCGTTCGGGTTCGGCGGTCACAACGGGTGCCTGGTGATCGCACCGGCCTGACTCTCCCCGGCCGGGCCGGTCGGCGGACGCGTTCCGCCCCCTACGGTTGAGGTGCCATGGTTGAACAACTGAGCCGATCCGAGGGCCTCGGACGCCCCGACCTCTCGATCGGAGCCTTCACACCCGACGGGCCCTGGACCGTCGACCCCGACACGATGCGTTGGCGGTTCGCCGACGGACCGGACGGCGACATCAACGCCCTGCGGGCCGAGGCCGCCGCCCTGGCCCGCCGATTGGTAAGACGGCGCCGGCTCCCGCCCGGGTTGCGGGTCGTGACCGTCGGGCTACGCCTGGGGTCGGCACTGTTGGGGTGGGGCCTGCACGATCGGGGAACGCCGAAATCGCGGCCCGGACTGTCGCGCCGGCTCCGTCCCGCCTTCGAGCGACTCGGTCCCACCTATATCAAGTTGGGACAGATCATCTCCTCGGGCGAGGGCATCTTCCCCGAGGAGCTGGTCGACGAGTTCCATCTGCTGCGGGACCGTGTTCCGCCTGAACCGTTCACCACTGTCCGGCGCACCATCGAAGAAGATCTGGGCCGGCCCTTGTCCGAGGTGTTCATCTCGTTCGACTCGACCCCCATCGCCTCGGCCTCCATCGCCCAGGTGCATGCGGCCACCCTGCGCACCGGCGAGCGGGTGGTGGTGAAGGTGCAGCGGCGCACCGTGGCATCCCTCGTCCGTCTGGACATCGCCGCCATGTCGTGGATCGCCCCCCAACTGGTCGGAAGGATCCCGGTGGCGGCCCTCACCAATCCCCCGGCACTGGTCGAACTGTTCGCCGAGACCATCGTCGAGGAGCTCGACTTCCGGCTGGAGGCACAGAACATGCTGGACATCGCGGCCGTGTTCGCCGGCACCGGCCAGCGGTCGATCGTGGTGCCCCGCCCCCATCCCGACCTGGTGACCAGGAGGGTGCTGGTCATGGAACACCTGCACGGCTTCGCCTGGGGGAATGCCGAGGGCATGCGGGACGCCGGGATCGACACCGCCGCCGTGCTCCGTTCCAGCCTCATCGCCTTTTTGGAGGGCGCCCTCCTCTACGGGGTGTTCCACGGGGACCTTCACGGTGGGAACCTTCTGGTCCAACCGGACGGCACGGTGGCACTGCTCGACTTCGGGATCACCGGACGTCTCGACGAGCGGAAGCGCCTGGCCTTCCTGCGTCTGCAGATGGGGGCGACCTCCAACAATCTCGCCGTGCAGGTCTCGGCCCTCCGGGACCTGGGAGCGCTGCCGGCCGACGTCGACGTCGACGCGGTGATCCGCGACCTGGGGCTGGACCGGCCGCCCGTCGATCCCACCACCCTGACCGCCGACGAGATGGTCGACGAGTTGAGCGACGTGACCAAGGCCCTTCTGGGCTACGGCGCCCGGATGCCCAAGGAACTGATGCTGTTCGTGAAGGACATCCTCTTCCTCAACGGGGCGATGGCGTCCATGGCCCCCGACGTCGACATCCTCGGGGAAATCCTGGCCGTGGTCACCTATTTCACCGAACGACACGGCGAGCGGATCGCCCGGGACGTGGGGGTCGACCTGGTCGAGAGCCCGATCGACCTCGAGGGCTACCGGGCGGCACTGGGCTTCGCCGACGAGACCGACCCGATCACCTTCGTGGACCTCCAGGAGCGACGGGAGCTCATCCGCCGGCGCCTCGAACAGCGGAACGAGAGCCGGAAGCGGCGATCCTTCTTCCGGGCCCTGTTCCGGGTCCTGCGACCCCACCGGGAGTAAGACGGCTCCACTGGAGCCACGCCGCCGTCGGGGTCACGGCTCCGGGCCGGCGCCTCTCCGTTCGTCGACCGCCGACCTAGGGTTGGGCCACCGGCGCCCGGCCGACATCGAGGGCCCGGCGCAGGGACGAGACGAACGAGGCGGCTCCTTCGGGCCCCTCCCCGTCCAGCAACCTTCTGACCAGGGCGGATCCCACCACCACCCCGTCGGCCACTTGGCAGACCGTCACCGCCTGTTCTGGAGTGGACACCCCGATGCCGACGCACACCGGGAGGTCGGTGGCCGCAGCCACCCGCTCGGCGACCTGGCGGGCCGAGTCGGCCAGTTCCGCCCGCTCGCCCGTCACCCCCATCCGACCGACGGCGTAGACGAAGCCGCGGCACCGGGCACAGATGGCCTCGATCCGGTCGGTCGAGCTCGGCGGAGCCACCAAGAGGACGGTGGCGATGCCGGCAGCATCGGCGGCCTCGGCCCAGGGACCCACCTCTTCGAGGGGGAGGTCGGGGATGATGGCCGCCGTCACCCCGGACTGGGCCATGCTGCCGGCGATCCGGTCGTGACCGGCCCGCTCGATCAGGTTGTAGTACGTCATCGCCACCAGCGGAACGCCGGCGTCGATCCTCGACAGATCGGCGAGAATGCCTTCCGGGGTAGTGCCGCGCTCCAGGGCCCGCAGCGAGGCCTCCTGGATGATGGGGCCGTCGATCATCGGGTCCGAGAAGGGGATCCCCACCTCGATGGCGTCGGCCCCGGCTCCGGTCAGTGCCTCCACCGTCAGCAGCCACCGGTCGTCCATCCCCCCGGTGACGTAGGGGATGAGGAGCTTGTGGCCGGCATCGCGGCTGGACCTGAGCCGCGATTCCAGCGGTCCGGGGCGGTGGGTCCCCGAAACGGAGAGATCCGGGCTCACGCCTCTCCCCGCAGGATGTCACGCACCTGGGCGACGTCTTTGTCGCCCCGACCGGACAGGTTGACGAGCACGGTGGATCCCGACGGCAGCCGCTCGGTGCCGGCATGGTCGACGACCCAGGCCAGGGCGTGGGCCGACTCGAGAGCGGGCAGAATGCCCTCGGTGCGGGCCAGCAGCTGGAAGGCTCCGAGCACCTGTTGGTCACTGGCCGTTTCGTAACTGGCTCGGCCCAGCGCCCCCAGGTAGGCGTGTTCGGGTCCGATGCCCGGGTAGTCGAGCCCGGCCGAAATGGAGTGGGCTTCGAGGATCTGCCCCTCCTCGCTCTGCATGAGCGCACTCCGCATCCCGTGCAACACCCCCGGCATGCCGGTGGTCATGGCCGCCCCGCCCTGGGCTTCCACCGCCACCAACAGCGAGGAGGTGGCATCGGCGAAGCCGGCGAACACACCGGCGGCATTGGAGCCGCCGCCGGCGCAGGCCACCACCACGGTGGGGTCACCACCGTCCAGCAGCGAGCGGCACTGCTGGCGGGCCTCGTCCCCGATGATCCGCTGGAACTCCCGCACCATCCACGGATACGGGTGCGGACCCATGACCGAGCCCACGCAGTAGTGGGTGTCGTCCACCGACGCCACCCAATCGCGCAGCGCTTCGTTGACGGCGTCCTTCAAGGTGCGGCTTCCGCTCATCACGGTACGCACCTTGGCGCCCAGCAGCTCCATGCGGAAGACGTTGAGTTCCTGGCGGCGGGTGTCGACCTCGCCCATGTAGACCACGCACTCCATGCCGAACAGGGCGGCAGCGGTGGCGGTGGCCACCCCGTGCTGGCCGGCACCGGTCTCGGCGATCAACCTGGTCTTGCCCATGCGCCGGGCCAGCAGGCTCTGGCCGATCACGTTGTTGAGCTTGTGCGATCCGGTATGGGCCAGATCCTCGCGCTTCAACAGGATCCGCACCCCGAGCTCCTCGGACAGGCGGAAGCATTCGGTGACCGGCGTCGGGCGCCCGCCGTAACGACGGAGGATCCCGTCGAACTCGTCCCGGAACTCCTTGTCCGCCCAGGCCAGGCGGAATGCGCTCTCGAGTTCGATGCACGCCGGCATCAGCGACTCCGGCACGAAGCGTCCGCCGAACTGACCGAAGCGGCCGGTCGGGCCGGGATCGCCCATGATCTCCACGGTCATGACTCACTCTGCCAGTCGAACGGGCCCGTCGGATCATCGGTCGAGGTGGGAGGAGCATCGGCCGGGCCCGGGCCCCCGGCACCATCCGACCAGGGGCCGCCCTTGGCCACGGCCACCGCCCGGGCGGCATGGTGAGCGGCGGCGATGAAGTCCCGGAGCTTGCCGGGATCCTTGACGCCCGGGGAGACCTCGACCCCGCTGGCCACATCCACCCCCCAGGGCTGGAGGTGCTCGATGGCGGCCCCGACATTGTCGGGGCGGAGCCCACCCGAAACGATGAGCCGTCTGGGGTCGATGACGCCCTCGGCCAGGCGCCAGTCGAACAGCTCCCCCGAGCCGGGATTGGACCCGTCGATCAGGAGGAGGTCGGCTCCGTACTCGCTGAAGCGGTCGATGTTGCGGTGCCCGGCGGGAAATGCCTTGATGGTCCAGCCGGCTCGGCCGGCGATCCATTGGGTGTCGGCAATGGACTCGACGCCGTGGAGCTGGACGGCCCGCAGTCCGATGTGATTGGCGATCTCGATCACCCGCTTGGGGGCTTCGTCCCGGAAGACGCCGACGGTCACCGTCTCGTGCGGCAGCCGCTTGACGATGTCGGCCACCGTGGTCGGAGCCATCTGCCGGGGAGAAGGGGCGAAGACGAACCCCACGGCCGACGCCCCCATGCCCACGGCCAACAGGGCGTCCGCCTCGGTGGTCACCCCACAGATCTTGACGAAGATCCCGTCTTCCTCGTCGAGGTCGGGACCGGTGATCATCGGTTGCCCAACAGGTCGGCCACTGCGGCACGACGATCGCCGGAACGGACCAACGCCTCCCCCACCAGTACGGCCTGGTAGCCCGCCCCGGCCAGCGAGACGACGTCTTGGCGAGTTCGGATCCCGGACTCGGCCACCGCCACCGCGTCGGGCGGAATCAATTCCCCGAGGCCCAGGGCCCGGCGATGATCGACCTCGAACGAGTGCAGGTCTCGCTGGTTGACGCCGATGAATCGGGCACCGGCACCCACCGCCCGTTTCAGTTCCAGCTCGTCGTGCACCTCCACCAGCGCGGTGAACGACAGTTGGGTGGCCAGATCGAGAAACGAGACGAGCTCGGCGTCACTGAGGGCGGCCACTATCAGCAGGACGGCATCGGCACCCATGACCCGGGCGTCGCACACGTCGAGCCCGGAAACAGTGAAGTCCTTTCGCAGCACCGGCAGGAGGCACGCATCCCTGGCCACCTGCAGATCCTGCGGCGTCCCTCCGAAGAACTGCCGGTCGGTGAGGACCGAGAGACAGGCCGCTCCCCCGGCCTGGTAGTCGGCGGCCACGACGGCCGGATCGAGATCGGTGTCGAGGTCGCCCTTGGACGGCGAGCGACGCTTGATCTCCGAGATCACGGCCACGCCGCCCACCTCGGAACCGCGCCGGACGGCATCGACGAAGGACCGGGCCGGGGGCGACGCCTTGGCCCGGGCCACCGCCTCTTCGAGGTCACGACGGTCGACGGCGGCCCGGGCCCGATGCGCGTCGATGATGGTGTCCAAATAGGCGGGCATAGCCTCAGGAGCCTACCAACCGGGGTGGCGGACTCTCCCGTAGGCCGCCTCCCGCCGGCCGGGCGGCGATTCCGAAATCGCCGCCCTCTGGTGTTCCGGCCCCCCGGAGGCGCCGGTTTCGCCCAACCCGCTCACCGCCCTGACCTGGCCAGGTGGCCGGGGCCCCACGGCGTAGCGTGTCGGCATGGCCACCGTGGACACGTCCGATCCGCTCGGCCCGGTGTTCGTCGTGCTCCTCGTCCTGTACGGCGTGGTACTCATCGGGTCCCTGGTCATGTTCGTGGTGGCCCTGGTGGACATCATCAGACGACCCGAATGGCAATGGAAGCTGGCCGGGCAGGAGAAGGTCCTGTGGATCCTGCTGGTGATACTGGTCAACTTCCTGGCCATTCCGGCCCTCATCTACTGGTTCAACATCCGCAAGAAGCTGATGGCGGTGGACAGGGCAGCGGCGTCGGGCCAGTACGGACCAGGGCACATGACCTACTCGGGCTGGGAGCCGATGCCTCCGGCCATGCCACCGCCCGGGTGGCATCCGGACCCGAGCGGCCAGCACCGGCTCCGGTGGTGGGACGGAACTCGATGGAGCGAGCACTCCTGGGACGATCTGTCCGGATCGACCACCCAATAGCCGGCCGCGGAAAACGTCGACTCCACACCCGGGCCGTTGCGGTTTCGGCGGCCGACCTCGGCTGGTGGCCATCAGGAGGGCGGCCGTCGATCGAGGGTGCACCGACGGTGGACCCGCCCCGGCCCGAGGTCTACCATGGCCGGGCAAGCCAGTGACCCCGAGAGGTGCTGGTTCCACCGATCGGAAGAGGAGGCCAGGATGCGCTCATTCCGAAGGTCCGGATGGCTCGGCCTGTGTGCGTTGCTGGGAGTCGCGCCGGTGTGGGCGCTGGCGGCTCTGGCTCCGGTCGCCCCGGCGGCGGCCCGAGTACCGAGACGCTGCAGCGCGCCACCGACCGCCGGCGCCAACTACGCCAGATGCAATCTCACCGGCCGCAATTTCGCCGGCACCGACCTGGCCGGCGCCGACTTCACCAAGGCCGATCTGACCGGCGCCAACTTCACCGGCACCGACCTGGCCGGCGCAAATTTCAAGACTGCCACCCTGGCCGGCGCCACCCTCGGAAGTGCCGATCTGTCCGGCGCCACCCTGACCAAGGTCGTCTCCGGTGGGATCGTCGGAATGCCGACCTCACTGCCGTCGGGCTGGATCGTCGTGGGCGGTTACCTCGTCGGTCCCCAGGCCAATCTGACCGGCGCCGACCTGTCAGCCGCCGACCTGACCAATGCCGATCTCGACCAGGCCAATCTGACCGGCGCCGACCTGTCAGCCGCCGACCTGACGGATGCCAATGTCAAACGGTCGACATTGCAGGGCACAGATCTGGCCGACGCCACCCTGACCGGAATCGTGTCGGGCGGAGCCATCAAAGGGACCCCCGCCTCCCTCCCGCCCGACTGGTCCATGGTGGGGGCGACCGTCCGCTATCTGGTGGGCCCGACGGCTGATCTGGCCAACGGCGATTTCTATGGTGCCGATCTGGCCGGAAGCGACCTGTCCAGCGCCAATCTGACCGGCGCCAACATGACCTACGCCAATCTGACCGGCGCCAACCTGTCGAGTGCCAACCTGACCAACGTCACCTGGTCCGACACCACCTGCCCGGACGGCACCAACAGCAACAACGACGGCGACACCTGCATCAACAATCTTGGCTGAGTCAGAACCAGTGCACCCAGGGGTGATTGTTGCGCCACAGAACCGCCGTCACTTTGCCGATGATGTCGGCCTTGGGGACCGTGCCCCAGTAGCGGCTGTCGTCTGAATCCCCCCGGCAATCTCCCATCACGAAGTACTGGCCCGGCGGAATCTTGGTGACGGGGATGTTGAACGCCGACTGGTGGCAATCGCCGGTCAATTTGGGGAGCCACGGTTCGGCCAGTGGCGATCCGTCGATCAGGACGGTGTCGCCCGCCGACGAGATCGTCTCACCGGGCAGGCCTATCACCCGCTTCACGAGGTCCTGGTACTCGGGATCGTGATCACCGGGAGCCCTTCGGAACACGACGATGTCGCCCCGCTTCACGGTGGAGGACAGCTTGTTGACGATGATCCTGTCTCCGACCTGGAGGGTGGGATACATCGAGCCCGAAGGCACTTCGAACGACTCCACGGCGTAGGCCCGGACGCTGGTGACCATGATGCCGATGGCGGCGACGGTGACCAACAGCCATACGACGTTCCGTACCGACGGGCGCCACATCGGTTCTGCCGGCATGAACTGGACTCTAGGTCCTGGCCGGGGGCGAGCGTCGGCAGTGGTCCCACGTCGAACTGGGCCCTGCATCGATCGTTGTCCGGACGTCGGTGATGCGCGGGCCTCCCCGGGCTCCTGACCGGATTGGGCGGCCCGGCCAGACCGGCCCGATGGGGTCGGCGCCCCGACTACGCCTGCAAGTGTCGAGCCAGAAACGACAACGAGGGAGCCTCCTGGGAAATGAAGAACGGGTCGGTGTGGCAGCCCGGGGGGAATCTGACCACGGCACTCGGGGGCAGCCCCCGGGCCAGGGCTTCGACGCCGGGGTGGAACGGGTCGTCGTCACCCGACGCCACTCGTACCGGCTTGTCCTTCAGGAGATGGGCATGGGTGACGGCGTCGTTGGCCTCGAAGTCCTCGGCCGAGGCGTAGGCGCCCGGATCGGCGCCGTGAGCCTCCGGGTAGTTCGTCCAGATCGCCGGGCTGATGGCGGCCACCGAAGCGATGAGGCCGGGGTACTTCTCGGCCAGTAGGAGAGCGCCGTAGCCGCCCATCGATATGCCCATCGTGCCGATCTTGTGGGGTGGCTGCCCCAGTCCCATGGCTTGGCACATCGGGATCAGTTCGTCGATGACCATGGCCATCGGATTGTCGGCCGGGTGCGGGTTCCAGTAGCCGTTCCCTCCGTCGACCGTGACCAGAGCCATCGGCGGCAACGGGCGCCCGTCGATCTCCAGGGCCACGGCCTGGGCCGGGCTCATGCCGGTCAGGGCACTGCTGTGGTTGGCGCCGAATCCGTGGAGCATCACCACGAGGGGTAACGGCCCACCTGGTTCGTGACCCGGTGGATAGGCGACCGTGTAACCGACGGTCCGGCCACGGGCCGGCGAGTGGAAGGTCCCCGACCGCGACTGGCCGGGCCCGGAGAACGCCAAAGTGGTGGCGGCCACCGAGCAGCCCCCGTCGAGTTGATCCAACCGGTACCGGCCGGGGAGCACACCGTGGGAGACGAGCTCGAGTCCGGCGACGCCGCCGGCCACCACCACGGCCGCTCCACCGAGACCGTAGGCCAGGAACTTTCTCCGCGACCACCGGCGGTGATCGGGCGGTACCGGAGTCGGAGCTTTCGATAAGTCCTCGCCTCGGGCCGGTCCGCCATGGGGGCAATGATCGCTCATACCCGGGGTGGCCGGGGGGACGGGCCCACGTCTCGGGGATCCGACGGGAACGGTCGGTGACGAAAACGTCGTCCGCCACCCGGATTGCCGTTCACGTCAACGGATTCTCGTCCTTGGTCAGGGCCCAGACGGGCAGGGACAGGATCACCGCCACCAGAAATACCGTACCAACCGGGACAGCCAGGATCAGCAACAGGATGAAGAGGACCGCTGAACCGATGAGCGTCGACGGGGAGTTGCCGCCCTCCCGGGTCAGGGTCTCGCGCAGCCCGGCGAGATCCATGCCCACCATCACACCGATCTGGTACTGGTAGGCATTCCTCATGCGTCGTCCCGATGCGAACGCTTTCACCACACGGACGGGCCAGACCATGCCGAGGAGCATCCCGGCCAGGTCGAGTGCCCAGGCCGCCAGGTACCGTCCACACCCGCCACTGGCCAGCTCCCAGGCGCTGATCTCGGCTTCACCGGCATTGCCGGAGCCGTAGCCGGCCACCAGATGATTCACATCATGAAGAGCGAGTGCCCTACGTCGAGCCGACGTGTTGAGGAAGGGCATGGGAATGGGGCCCAGTCTGATGACCACCCACCGATCGGAGATCCCGCCATCGGCCGGAATACCCGCCGCCGTGCGGTGCTGGGCCATGAGCTCTCGGACGGTCCCGACTTCAGACACGCGGTCAGCCTATGGCCGGCCTCCGTGCCCGAGGCAACGAACTCGTCCACGGTCACGGTATCGTTCGGGAAGGTTCCCGTCATGACCGACCCGTCGTCCTCCCCGGAATTCGCCCGGGCCGCTCTCGTCACCATCGACGTGCAGGTCGACACCCTTGATGGTCAGCCCCTCGAGATCGCCGGCACATCGGCCGCATTGCCATCGATCGCCCGGCTCTGTGAGGCGTTTCGTGAACGGGAATACCCGATCGTCCACATGGTGCGGCTCTACCTCGCCGATGGCAGCAACGCCGAGCCTTCCCGGAGGGCGCTGGTCAGTGGACCGGTTCCCGTACTGCGACCGGGACATGCTGGCCGATGCCTGGCCCCGGCGATTCTTGGCGGTGATGCCCCGGACCTCGACGACCAGCTGCTCCTCGGCGGGGAATCCCAGCGGCTGGGCCCGAACGAGGTGGCGATCTACAAGCCCCGCTGGGGTGCCTTCTATCGGACTCCCCTCGAGACACACCTCGAGCGCCACCGCGTCGATACCTTGGTCTTTGCCGGCTGCAACTTCCCCAACTGCCCTCGGACCTCGATCTACGAGGCCAGTGAGCGCGACTTCCGCATCGTCGTGGCCGAGGGCGCCGTCTCCGGGCTGTACGAAAAGGGACGTCAGGAGCTGCTCGGCATCGGCGTGACGATGATGGACACGCCCCACATCGCCAGGGAGTTGGCCACCCACCCGTCACCGGCCCGGTCGTCCGGGTGACCGAGGGCCGGCTTTCCGGCCTCCGGTCAGCTCCCTTCCAGGTCGAGGGCGGAGACGAGCTTCTTCGGGGCCACCGTCCGGAAGGCCTCTTGGCAGATCATCACCATCTCCTCCCAATCGATGTCGTGGTCGAGACGGACCCCGATCCATCCCCGTCCCCCGACGTAGGGCGGCCGAAAGAACCGGTCAGGTTCGGTGGTCGCCAACTGGTCCTGCACCCCGGGCGGAGCCGCACACCACAGGTGGGGGAAGCAATGATCGTGGTGGCCGTCGGGCCACAGCATCAAGAACTGCTTTCCGGCGAAGAACGCCGGCGCACCGTGGCTCACCTTCTCGGTGACCCCGGGCAGATCGAGGCAGATCCGGCGAATACGTTCTTCGAGGTCGGCCTTCCGCACCGGTCGCACTCTACCGGCCGTCATGGTGGCCGGTCGCACGACATGGCGTCGTCATGGTTTCCCCGTGTGTCGAACACCTCGCCGGCCCGCTCGACGCTCGACCGGTCAGGGTCCGCTGGCCACCACCCGGCGAGGGCGGTAGACGACGGTGTAGCGGTCCTCCGACAGGTTGAGGAACAGCGCTTCGTCGGCGTTGTAGGCCCCGGCGAACTTGCGGACGTCCTCCTTGTCGGGATCGGCCCGCAGTTCCGCCTCGGCCCGTATCTCGAGGGTCCGCAGCGGATTCTGGGGATCGATGATGAACAGCGTGCAGTTGGGATTCCCCTGGAGGTTCTTGAACTTCTGGCGCTCGGAGGTGATCGAGCCCTTGAGTTGTCCGTCGACATCCACCAGGTACCACACCGCCGTCGTCTGCGGTCGGCACCGATCGTCGACGGTGGACAACGTCGCCGTCAGCGGTGCCCGCAGGAGGTCCCGGTGGCTGTCGGGCACTTGGTCGAGAAGGCTTGGCAAGGTGTCTCCTGGGTGTGGCTGATCCGTAACCGGTCGGGTCGTTGGCGCCGATTCTAAAAGGCGGCCCCCGGCCGACCGCCACTCCGGGTCGGCTCCCGGACCAGTTCGTCGATCTGAGCGATGGCCGAAGCCATGCCCTCTTCCATTCCCCTCGAAACCATCTGGGCCATCACCGGGGAGGACGGGTAGGTCGTCTCCACGATCATGCGGGTCCTGGCGTCGGCCAACCCGGTGATGTCGACCCTGATCGTCATGGTCGGCATCTCCGGATCGGGCCGGCCGGAGTCGTCGGCGAATCCGTTTTCGAACTCGATGCTGTGAGGGGCGTCGAGGGCGAGTATTCGCCACCACCCATGCGGCTGATCGCCGTCGGGGCCGGTCATGAAGTAGGACATGGTTCCTCCCGGGGTGAGGTCGTGCTCGACGAACGTGGCCGGGTAGGTGGGCGGTCCCCACCAACGTTCGAGAAGACGGGGGTCGTCCCAAAGTCGCCACACCCGTTCCACGGTGGCACCGAACTCGGCGGTGATGGTCAGGGTCTTGGCCTCGTGGTCCAACCGAACGTCGGTCACGCTCATCGGATTGCTCCCTCCTCGAGGTCGTCGGCGAGAACGTCGCCGAACTGTTCGATACGGGTTCGCCACATCTCCTCGAATCGACCGAGGAAACTCATGGCCCCCCGAATGGTTTCGATGTTCCCCGTGACCAGTTGCCGTCGGCCGAGGCGTCGCTTGGTCACCAGGTCGGCCCTCTCCAACAGCGCTACGTGCTTCTGTACGGCGGCGAAACTCATCGGATAGCAGTCGGCGAGGGCGGAGACCGAGAGCTCGACATCCAGCGAGCGTCTGACGATGTCCCGCCTGGTGGCGTCGGCCAGGGCATGGAAGAGGAGATCGGCTCGATCCTGGTCCCAAGTATCTACAACCATATGGTTGTAGATTAGCGGACCGGTCGGTCGTCGGCAAGACCACCGAGGGCGGTCCGACCGGGGTCGGGCTTTTCGGGGTGTCGGGACGACCCACCTAGCGTGGGGCGATGACCCTCACCATCTTCGGGATCGTCGTGCTCACCTTCATGATGGCCATGTACGCATTGGAACGCCGTGGTCCCCTGTTCGTCCTCGCCTTCGCCGTGGGCTGTGGACTCTCCAGCCTGTACGGATTCCTGTCGGGGGCGTGGCCGTTCGGGGTCGTCGAGGCGATCTGGACGGTGATCGCTGTGCGTCGCTACCGGGACACCACCCGGGAGCGGGCGGCCGGGGCCTGAGGCGGCCGGCGATGGCCCGGGCGCTCCGCCCCCGTCGAGAAGCGGTTTTCGGAATAGCTGGGGCACGTGGTCAGTTGAGGTGGGTATGGATCTGGATGCCGCCGTCGAATTCAGCCGTTCCACCCGCCAATCGGTCCTGACCACGATCCGGGCCAACGGTCGTCCCCAACTCTCCAACGTCCTCCACCACACGTTCGACGACGGTTTGATCCGTATCTCGATCACCGCCGATCGGGCCAAGTACCACAACCTGTCCCGGGAGCCGTGGGCGGCGCTGTACGTCACCCGGGAGGACTTCTTCGCCTATGCCGTCCTGGAGGGGGACGTCGATCTGACGCCGGTGGCCGTCCGACCCGACGACACCACCGTGGAGGAGCTCGTCGATCTCTATCGGGCCCTGATGGGCGAACACGAGGACTGGGAGGCCTATCGGGCCGCCATGGTCACCGAGCGCCGGGCTGTGGTCCGGCTACGGCCCGACCGGGCCTACGGGATGCTGGCCAGTCCACCGGGGAGCGGTTCCTGACCGATGTCATCGGGGACGGCAACCGCCCTACCAAACGGACGGCGCCCTGATCCCTGAGCAGGAGACCAGGGGGGCGCCAGCCATCCACACGTCCGATGGCCAGATCACACTTTCCTAACTGCGACCGGCGAGACTGCAGTATGGATGTCAGGCTGTCTGGCGTGACGGCCGGTGAGGACACCCTGGTAGTGATCGAGGACGACGCCAACATCTCCGATCTGGTGGCCATGTACCTGCGGCGGGACGGATTCAGGGTGCTGCAGGCCCAAGACGGTGAGTCGGGACTGGCCCTGGTGGAGCGGGAGGCCCCCAAACTGGTGGTGGTGGACATCGGACTTCCGGGCCGGCTCGATGGATTCGAGGTGTGCCGGAAACTGCGGGCCACCCCGACCTCGGCGGCCGTCCCCCTCATCATCCTCAGCGCCCGGGACGACGAGGTGGACCGGGTGCTAGGCCTCGAGCTGGGGGCCGACGACTACGTCACCAAGCCGTTCTCGGCCCGGGAGCTGGTGGCCCGGGTACGAGCCATTCTGCGACGAAGCGTGCCGGCCGAGCAGCGGGGCACGCCCGAGACCGTGACCATCGGCGCCATCGAGGTCGATGTGGGCCGCCGCGAGGTCAGGCTCGACGGGACCGTCGTCCCGCTGGCCACCCGCGAGTTCGACCTACTGGCCTATCTGGTGGCCAACCTGGGGCTGGCCCTGTCGAGACGGCAGCTGCTCAACGGGGTGTGGGGCGAGAACTGGTTCGGCGACGAACGCACCGTCGACGTCCACGTCCGCCAGCTCCGAAAGAAGCTGGGTAGCGACCTTCCCCTGACCACGGTGTGGGGCGTCGGCTACCGGTTGGGATGAGACTCCGCCTCACCGTGGCCATCCTGTTGCTGGTGGCGGCCACCCTCCTGGTCACCACCGTGTCGAGCTACTACCTCATCCGGCGGGCCGCGGTGTCGACCGAGCAGCGTGAGTTGGACGGTGAGGTCCAGGCCATCTCGGGGACGTTCTCGTCCACGGCCACCGTCGCCGCCGACCGGCGGGAGTTCAGGGTGATCAAGAGAACCGGGGACTTCGAAGGCATCGCTGTGGTGAGGCTCCTCCCGAACGGGACGATCATCGGTCAACTCCCCTCCGGCCTCACCACCGGGCAGCTCGACGCGCCCGCCCTGCAGCAGGGGAACGTGATCTCGGGCCACAACGGGACACTGCTGGTCTACACGGCCGTGCCCCTGCCGGTGGCGAAGATCAAAGGGTACGTTCCCGTCCTGGTCGTGACCCGCCAGGCCCACGATCCGGCCAACGGCCTCCGGTACTTCGGGCTGGTGGGAGTCATCGGGCTGGCCGTGGCCGCCCTGGTGGCGGTGGCCCTGGCCCGCCGCTTCACCCGACCGCTGGTGTCGGCCGTGCACGCCACCCGTCAGATCGCCTCGGGCGACCTCGACGCCAAGGTGACGGTCGGCCCGCACGAGCTGCCCGAGTTCGCCCAGCTGGCCGACTCGATCAACCTGATGGGCGCCAACCTGGTGCGGGCCCGCGATCAGGAGCGTCAGTTCCTCCTGTCGGTGTCGCACGAGCTGCGCACGCCGCTGACCTCGATCCGGGGATACGCCGACGCGGTGGTCGACGGGGCCACCGACGATCCGGTCGGCGCGGCCAGGTGATCAGCGCCGAGGCCGGCCGGCTCGAACGGCTGGTGCAGGACCTGCTCGACCTGGCCCGACTGGATGCCAACCGGTTCTCGCTCGACCTCCAGGCCGGTCGACGGCCGCGAAGTGGTCCACGAGGTGGTCGAGGGCTTCCGGCATCGGGCCAGGGAGCTCGGCCTCGAACTGGCCCTGGCCGCCGATCCCGGAGGAGCCGGTGTGGGTGCTGGCCGATCACCGACCGGCTGGGACAGGTGATGGCCAATCTGGTCGAGAACGCCGCGTCCTTCGCCGGGCACCGGATCGTGGTCGGGGTGACCAGCCGTGGCCGGGTCGCCCGCGGACCGTCGGGCCACCGCCGCCGGATGTCCGGCGCCGGGGACCGTCCCGGGGGGCGGCGCCGTCCCGGTCATCTGGGTGGTCGACGACGGACCGGGCATCCGTCCCGACGAGCTGCCGATGGTCTTCGATCGCCACTACAGCTCCGATCGGGGCCTCGGTCGTCGCAAGGGCCCCGGCCTCGGGCCCTGGCCATCGTCTCGGAGCTGGCCGACGGCCATGGGGGCCACCGTCCGGGCCGATTCGCCGGTGGCCGGAGGACGGGGGACGCGTTGTCGGTCGGGCTCCTGGCTCCCGCCCGGTCCCCGGCCGCCCCGCCCGCTTCGCTCCCGGCCGCCGGATCGCGCCCGGGTACCGGCACGTCCGGGGAGCCCACCGCCGGACGAGGAGCCTCGCCATGGCGTCGCCGACAGGTGATCCTGGTGACCGGGGCGTCGGCCGGGATCGGCCAGGCCTGCGCCGACCGGCTCTCAGCCGCGGGGGCTGGAAGGTCTTCGGTGCCAGCCGGCGCGGCACCTCGCTCGGGCGGTATGGACGCCGGTGGTCATGGACGTGGACGACGACGAGTCGGTGAGGCCGGGATCGGGAGCGTGCTCGACCAGGACGGCATCGGCTCGACGCCGTGGTGGCCTGTGCCGGATGGGGGCTGGCCGGCGCGGTCGAGCAGACGCTCGCATCGCCGACGCCGAGGACCAGCTCGAGACCAACTTCTGGGGTGCGGTGCGGGTGGTGCAGCGGGCGCTGCCGGTGATGCGGGCGCCAGGGCCACGGCCGGATCGTCCTCATCAGCTCCATCGGCGGGATCGTGAGCCTCCCGTTCCAGGCCTTCTACAGCGCCAGCAAGTTCGCCCTGGAGGGCTTCGGCGAGGCACTGGCCTACGAGGTGGCCCCGTTCGGCATCGAGGTGACCCTGGTCGAACCGGGCAACGTCGCACACCGAGTTCACCAGCCGGCGGCGGAGCACGTCGAGCTCGGCTCGGCGGGACGATCCCTATGCGGCCGGCGGTGGACAAGGCCTCGGGCTGATGGCGAGCGACGAGACCAACGGGGTCCCGCCCGATCGAGGTGGCCGTCGTGGTCCAACGGGTGCTGGAGGCCAGGCGTCCTCCCCGGCGGGTGTCGGTGGGAAGGCTCGACGAGCGCATCGGCATCGTGGCCAAGCGGCTCCTGCCCCTACCGCCTGTTCGAGCGGGCGGCAAAGGGTAGCCTCGGCGTCTGATCGGGCCCGGCACCCGGACCCGGCCTGAGGTGTCGGACCGTCTCCGGTAGGCGCCTGCGACCCACCACGACCAGTACGAAGGAGGTGAGCGACATGGCCAATCCACTGGGCCCGCTGGGGCCGGCCGACGAGCGGTTCGACCACCAGATCCCCGACACCTTCGCCACCGTCGGGCGTCAGCGATCCCTCCTGGACCGAGAAGGTGTGTGCCATGGCCGCCAGCCGGGACGGGAGCCTGCAGCTCGGCTTCGGCATGGGCAAGTACACCAACCGGAACGTCCTCGACGGGTACGCCGGGATGTCGCGGGGGGTGGAGCAGATCACCGTGCGGGGCAGCCGCCGCCTGTTCCCCGATCCCGACACCACCGCGGTCGGGCCCATCCGCTACGAGGTGCTCGAGCCCATGCGGCGGGTGCGGTTCCGCCTCGAACCCAACGACTGCCAGCCGCTGGCGTTCGACTGGGTCTACGAGGCCGTCCTGCCCCCGGCCACCGAGGAGCGGACCCATCAGCGGACCCCGCTGGGCTACCGGATCAGCGCCGACCTCGTCCGCTACCACCAGATCGGAACGGCGTCGGGATGGGTCGAGATCGACGGCGTGCGCCACGAGATGGACCCCGACGGAGTGGGTGTCGACGCGGGACCACTCCTGGGGGGTCCGCTACGACGTCGGCACGCCGCCCACCGACGTCGACCCGTTCGATCCGGTCTCGGAGATGGACTTCCAGATGATCTGGTGCCCGGTCCTGATGGCCGATCCCGACGGGACCCAGTGGGGCCTGTTCATGCACCTGGTCGACCTCAGGGATTCGGCCACTCACCACCGGACGGTGACCGGTGCGGTCGAGCACGCCGGACGGGCCGGGTCGAGCGCATGGCCGACATCCGGCCGGAGCTGTCCTTCGACCCGGTCCAACCGCCGGCTGCTCGGCGGGGAGGTGGCGGTGACCCTGGAGGACGGCCCGGTCCGACGGTTCGAGCTCGAGGTGCCGACGGCCACCGGGTTCCATCTCGGGGCCGGGCCTCTACTTCGGATGGCAGGGCCACCATCACGGCGAATGGCGGGGTGAGCTCCACGTGGACGGCGAGCGCCTGGCCGACTGCAGCGAGCCGGCGCTGGCCCGCCGGCTGCACCAGGTCCGGGACACCTTCGTCCGGATCCACGAGCCGGCCACCGGTGCGCCGGGCTGGGGCAACTGCCAGCCCATGATCACCGGTGCGCACCCGGAGCGGGGGCTGACCGCCGAGTCCTCGTTCTGGTGACCGGGGCCGGTGTCCCACCCGGCCCTGCTCGGGGACCGGATCCGAGGTCGACGGCCGACCAGTAGGTCCCGTCGACCATGGCCCGCAAGCGTGGCCCGGTGCATGATCAGGTCGTCGATGTCGTCGGGTGGCTCGGCCTCGCCGAAATGGATGGACCGTTCGGTCACCCGGCGCATGATGGCGCCGTGCCGGATGGCGGCGAAGGCGATGATGCCAGGTCAGGTCGCCGGGCGCCTGTCCCGAGGCCCGGGCGTAGCTCTCGGCCACGTCGACCGGACGGAGCATGTCCGGAAGCCCGGGGGCGCCGAGGTCGACGGCCAGGTCCTGGAAGAACAGATGGAGGTAGCACATCCACCCCAGGTCGACCTCGGGCGGGGCCACCGAGGCCATCTCCCAGTCGAGGACGGCCACCACCTCGGTTGTCCCGGAACATCATGTTGCCGATCCGGCCGTCGCCCCAGGACAGGGCGTCGGGCCCCGACGTCGGTCGGGAAGTGGTCCTCCAACCAGGCGAAGCACTCGTCCAGCAGGGGTGACGGTGTGTCCTGGACCACCCAGGCGTGGTAGTCCTTCCAGTGGTTGAACAGCCGTTCGAGCGAGGTCGCTCCCGCGGCCGGCGGGCTCGAGGAAGCCGAGGTCGGACCGGTCGGGGTAACGGAGTGGATGCCGGCCAGGGCCGCCACGGCCGACTCCTGGATCGAACGGTGGGCCGCCTCGCCGGCGTCGAAGACCCAGTTGTCGCCGAAGGTGTAGGGAAGTCACGTCGGGCGGGACCGGACCCGTCGACCCGGGCCATCACGAAGAAGGATCCGCCGAGGACATCGGGGTCGGGCTCGAACCAGAGGGTCTCGGGGACGGGGACCGACGGTGTGCTCGGCCACCAGGCGCATCACCTGAACTGCATGTCGAGGTCGTAGGTGGTGAACACCGGGTAGTCGGTGGCCGGCGGCTCGATCCGGGCCACCAGCCGGCGCTCGACCGGTGCGCCCCCTTCGTTCCACGTGGCGGTGAACAACAGGGTCTCCGAGGACATCCCGTTGCTGGCCGGGCTGGACACGTCGCTGATCCGCAGGGCGGTCCCCGGTCCCAGGCGGTGCTCCACCACCGTCGGAGGCTGTCCGCCATGACCGGGGGTCCCGTGACGACGTGGTGATGTGGTCGGCGGGCGGCGACACGCGGTGGCCGGAGCGCGCCGGCGGTGTCGTGCTGCCCATGCTCACACCATCCAGCGGCAGGGGCGACGGGTCCGCCGCGGCCGACACCGACGTGAGCTCCCGCCACCGTCCCTCCCAGTCCACCGCCGTACCGGTCTCTTCGGGCGGGCACCACCCGACGGTGCAGGCGTCGGCCAGGGCCGGCACGCGTCGCCCGCCGGCCGGGCGACCAACGCCACCGACTCGAGGGGTGACACGGTGCAGGGCCAACGTACCGTGGTCCCCGGTGACAGCCGTCGACGTAGCGGCCACGGTGGCGCTCGGCCGTGGGGACCGAGGGCCGCCATCCTGCCGCGACCGACCCTCCACCACCAGACCGCGTAGACGGCGGGCCACGTTCGAGCCCCGGGAGTCGAGCCTGGCCACCAGCTCCTGGCCGGTGAAGCAGCCCTTGGTGAACGAGACCGTCCGGTCGACCAGGCCGAGCTCGGCGGCGATGGATCCCTCGACCACCTCTCGCCCGTTGACGGGAATGCCGGCCTCGATCCGGGCCGCCTCCCAGGCGGGCCCGTCGCAGCGGGCCACGTCGGCGACCCACTGGCCCAACCCACCGGGGGGCGCCGGGCCCAGCAGGTCGACACCGGCCAGCCCGGGCCACTCCACCGGGAGCACCAGGTCGGGCCGACCGATCACGGCACCGGCCGTCCCCGGACCCCGGACGGCCACACACACCCAGTCCACCGGATCGATCTCGACCTTCACCCGGAGGCGGAACCGCAGCAGCCGGGCGATGATCTCCGACCCGAGCCCCTCATCGGTGTCGAGGATGAACCCGTCGTCGACCCTGGTGACCCGGAGGAAGACCTCGACCTTCCCCTGGGGGCTCAACAACAGGGCGTCGGCGGTGCCGCCGATGTCGAGGGCGGCGACGTCCTGGCTGCACTGGCCCTGGAGGTAGTCGGTGGCGTCCGGTCCCGCCACCCGGACCACGTCCCGGTCCAGCAGGCGGACGGCCACCGTCGACCGCAGGGCGGCATAGGCCGCCCGTCGTTCTTCCTCCGAGGAGCGGTCACCGGTGAGCGTGGTCATCCGGCCGCCGCCGTTTCCGCCACCACCGGGCCGGCGGCGGCCCGGGCCATGGCCACTGCCGACAGGATGGCCGCGGCCTTTGGCCGCGCACTCGGCGTTCTCGGATGCGGGGTCACTGTCGGCGACGATGCCCGCCCCGGCCTGTACCGAGGCGGTCCCGTCGGGGGCCACTGTCATGGTCCGGATGGCGATGGCCGTGTCGAGGTTGCCCGAGAAGTCGAGATACCCGACCACGCCCCCGTACACGCCCCGCTTGGTCGGTTCGAGGTCGTCGATGATCTCCATGGCCCGCACCTTGGGGGCGCCCGACAGGGTGCCGGCCGGCAGGGTGGCCCGGAGGACGTCGATCGGTCCCTTGCCCAGGGTCAGCTTCCCCGACACCTGGGACGTCAGGTGCATGATGTGGCTGTAGCGCTCCACCACCATCAGCTCCTCGACCACCTCGGTCCCGAACGACACCACCCGTCCGACGTCGTTGCGGGCCAGGTCCACCAACATGACGTGCTCGGCCACCTCCTTCGGGTCCTCGATCAGCTCGCCTTCCAGCCGGGCGTCCTCGGCCGGGGTGTCGCCCCGGCGTCTCGACCCGGCGATCGGCCGCGACACCACGGTGCCGTTGCGCAGCCTGACCATGGGCTCGGGCGACGCCCCGACCACCGTCACCTCGGGAAAGCGCAGGAAGTACAGGTACGGGCTCGGATTGACCAGGCGGAGGACGCGGTAGACGTCGAAGGGATCGGCCCCCAGAGCCCCCAGGTCGAACCGTTGGGACAGCACCACCTGAAACACGTCACCCGCCGTCACGTGGTCCTTTCCGGCCCGCACGGCATCCTCGTAGAGGGAGTCGGACATGGTGCGGTGGACGTCGTGGGGAGGAGCCACCCGTTCGGGGAGCGGTCGGGCCGGTTGATCGACCGGCCGGAAGCAGTCGGCCGCCAGCCGGTCGAGCCGGGCCCGCGCCTGGTGGTGGGCGGCGTCGAGCTCGGACCGGTCCCATCCGGGATCGATCACCACGTTGTCGATGAGGACCACCCGTTGGCGCCAGTGGTCGAAGGCGGCCAGCTGACCGATGACCGACAGGATGGCGTCGGGTTGCCCGAGGTCGTCGGGCGGGACGTTCGGGAGGTGCTCGACCTCACGGACCACGTCGTAGCCGAGGTAGCCGACCAGGCCGGCGTGGAGGGGCGGCAGATCGGGCAGCTCCGGTGATTCGAAGGTCTCGAGGATGGCCTCGAGGGCCGACAGCACTCCCCCGGTGCCGCCCACCCGCCCGCCGGTCACCGAGTCGAGGTCGAGGGGTCCGGCCGAGGTCACCTCGGGCCCGCGGGCCGTCACCGTGGCCAGCGGATTGCGGCCCACGAAGGAGTAACGACCCCACCGTTCGCCGCCCTCGACCGATTCCAACAGGAATCCCGGGCCGTCGCCGACGATCTGCAAGAAGGCGGCCACCGGCGTGATGGTGTCGGCCACCAGTTCCCGCCACACCGGCACGATGCGGTGGCCGGCGGCCAGTGACCGGAACTCCGACGGGCTCGAACCGGTGGAGGCGCTCACCGCGGCACGGTGTCGCCGAAGGCCCTGAAGAAACAGGAGCGGTTGCCGGTGTGGCACGCCCCCGCCCCCTCCTGGTCCACCACCACCAAGAGGGCGTCACCGTCACAGTCGTAGCTCACGCTGCCGGACGTACTGGCGGTCACCGGACGTCTCACCTTTGCACCAGAACTCCTGACGGCTCCGGCTCCAGAACCAGGTCCGACCGGTCTCGAGGGTCCGGCGCAGGGACTCGCGGTTCATCCAGGCGAACATGAGGACGGTGCCGTCGGTGGCATCCTGGACGATGGCGGCCACCAGGCCGTCGGGGTTGTAGCTGACCAGGGCCAGCTCCTCTTCGGTGAAGGCCACGGGCGTCGTTGTGAAGGTCTTGGTCTCGTACGTGCTCACGGGTGGTACTCCCTGCAGTGTGGTGGCTCCCTCCCGGTCGGAGGATGGCCGGTCGATGATGGGCCGGGACGCTCGGGTGGCACGGCCGGCTCAGAGATACAGCCCGGTACCGCCGTCGATCCGGTTGGCCGCCACGGCGTGGATGTCCCGCTCCCGCAGGATCACGTACTCGTCCCCTTGGACCTCGACCTCGAAACGGTCCTCGGGATTGAACAGCACGTTGTCACCGACTTTGACCGACCGGACGTGGGGACCGACGGCCACGGCCTCGGCCCAGGTCAACCGGCGCGACACCTGGGCGGTGGCCGGAATCAGGATCCCGGCCCGCGACCGACGCTCGCCCTCGGCCTGACCCATCTGGACGAGGACACGGTCGGCCAGCACGGAGATGGGCAGCTTGGCCGGGCCGCTGTCCCCGTTCTGGCTGGTCGTCGGCGGTTCCGATGTCGTCATGGCCACAGCAGAAGGCTACCGCAGGGGTGAATCGGGCCGATCGAGCCGGCCGTCGCCCGCCCCCGGACGCACCGGCACCCCGGCGGCCGCGTAGGCGTTGTTTGGCCTGGCCGACGGTGAACTCGCCCAGATGGAAGATGGAAGCGGCCAGCACCGCCTCGGCCCGCCCCTCCACGGCCCCCTCGACCAGGTGCTCGAGGGTGCCTACGCCGCCCGAGGCGATCACCGGCACCGGGCACGAGTCGGCCACGGCGGCCGTCAGGGCCAGGTCGAAACCGTGGCGGGTCCCGTCGCGGTCCATCGAGGTGAGGAGGATCTCGCCGGCGCCGATGTCGGCGCAGCGCCGGCACCATTCGAGGGCGTCGAGCCCGGTGGGCGTCCTCCCTCCGTGGGTGAACACCTCCCAATCCGGCTGGCCCTCCCCCGGCCCGGGTACCCGGCGGAGCCGGGCATCCACCGCCACCACCACGCACTGGCACCCGAACTCGTCGGCCAGCTCGGCCACCAGCTCGGGCCGGTCGACGGCCGCGGTGTTGACACCCACCTTGTCGGCCCCGGCCCGCAACAGCAGGCGGGCGTCCTCGACCGATCGCACCCCCCCGCCCACCGTGAAGGGGATGAAGACCGCTTCGGCCGTCCGGGCCACCACGTCCACCATGGTCCGGCGGCGGTCAGACGAAGCGGTGATGTCCAAGAACACCAACTCGTCGGCCCCCTGGTGGTCGTAGCGGGTGGCCAGCTCCACCGGGTCGCCCGCGTCGAAGAGATCGGTGAACTGCACCCCTTTCACCACCCGGCCGCCATCGACGTCGAGGCAGGGGATCACCCGGACGGTTCGCACGCCGCCACCCCCTCCTCCACGCTGAGCCGCCCGTCCACCAGCGCCCTGCCGGTGATGGCCCCGGACAGCCGGCGGACGACCGCGGTGGATCCGGTCCCGTCGACCGGCACCGACAGTCGGGCCAGCGCCTCGATGTCCGACACCGAGCCGATGCCCCCCGAGGCGATCACCGGGAGATCGGTGGCCCCGAGCACCTGGACCAGTCCGTCGATGTCGGGCCCGGCCAGGGTGCCGTCCCGGTCGATGGCCGTCACCACCGCGGCGGCCAGCCCGGCGGCGGCCAGCTCGTCGAGCACGTCGGCCACGGTGCGACCGCTGGGCTCCTCCCAGCCGCGGACGGCCACCTCGCTGCGCCCGTCGGGACCGCGTCGGTAGTCGATCCCGACGGCCACCCGGCCCGGATGGCCGGCGGCCAGGGTCCGGACGAGCCCGGGGTCCTCGAGGGCGGTGGTCCCGAGGACGACCCGGTCGACGCCCCCGGCCAGCAGCTCGTCGACATCTGCCTCGGTCCGCACCCCTCCGCCCGTCTGGACCGGGACGGCCACGGCGGCGGCGATGGCCAGCACCAAGGGCCGGTTGACCGGGGCCCCGTGCCGGGCGGCGTCGAGGTCGACCACGTGCAGCCACCGGGCCCCGGCCCGGGCGAAGCGCCGGGCCAGGGCCACCGGGTCGCCATAGTCGGTCTCCCGGTCGAAATCGCCCTGAGTCAGCCGGACCGCTCCCCCGCCCCGGATGTCGATGGCCGGATAGAGATCCATCACCCTCGGCCGGGCCCCGACCCGGGTCCGGCCACCGACCGGACGAAGTTGGCCAGGATGTGGAGTCCCACCGCCCCGGACTTCTCGGGGTGGAACTGGGTCCCCCACAGCCGGCGGCGTTCGGCCGAGGCGGCCACCGTTCCCCCGTAGGCACAGGTGGAGGTGGTGTCGGCGGTCACCTCGGGGGCATACGAGTGCACGAAGTACACCCAGGCCGGGGTGGGCACGTCGGCCAGCAGGCCGTGGCCGGTCCCGATCCGGTCCAGCACGTTCCACTGCATCTGGGGATGCTTGACGCCCGGGGGCAGACGTCGGACCACCCCGGGCAGGATGGCCAAGCCCTTCTCGGCCGGGTCCTCGTCGGATCCCTCGTAGAGGAGTTGGAACCCCACGCAGATGCCGAGGAACGGCACTCCCGATTCGATGGCCGACCGGGCCGCCTGGTCCAGACCACTGGCCCGGAGGGCCTGGACGCACCGACCGAATGCGCCCACCCCGGGCAGGACGACCCCGTCGGCCCCGGCCGCCCGTTCCGGGTCAGCGACCAGTTCGGCCTCGGCCCCCAGGAACTGCAGCGCCTTCTCCGCCGACCGCAGGTTCCCGATGCCGTAGTCGAGGACGGCGATCACCGGCCGGAGCGCCGGGTGGCGCCGGTCGGCCGGTGGGTCCGAGAATGGCGGCCGCCGGTCACAGCGTGCCCTTGGTCGAGGGGATGCCACCACCCTCGCGGCGCACGGCGTCCCGGAGGGCCCGGGCCACTCCCTTGAACGACGCCTCGAGGATGTGATGGGTGTTCTTGCCCCGACGGCAGGCTGATGTGCAGGGTGATCCCGGCTGACGTGGCGAAGGCCCGCCAGAACTCCTCGGCCAGCTGTGGGTCGAAGGGTGGCGTGCCCAACGGATTGGTGTCGGGGGCGAACTCGAGGTCGTAGGAGAGGAACGGGCGGCCGGACAGGTCGAGGGCCACCTCGACCAGCGCCTCGTCGAGGGGGATGGCCACCGAGCCGAACCGCCGGATGCCGGCCTTGTCCCCCAGGGCCTCGGCCACCGCCTGGCCCACGGTGATCCCCACGTCCTCCACGGTGTGGTGGGCGTCGACGTCGAGATCGCCCCGGGCCTGCACCACCAGATCGAAGCCGCCGTGCTTCCCCAGCTGGCTCACCATGTGGTCGAAGAACGGCAGCCCGGTGACGACGTCGGTCGAGCCGCTCCCGTCGATGTCGACGGAGACGTCGATGGACGTCTCTTTGGTGTTGCGTCCGGCGGTGGCGGTCCGGGGGGTGGCAGGCGGGGGGGCGGTGGCGGTCATCGGAGGCTTTCGCTGAGGGCGGTCAGGAACCGGTCGTTCTCGCCGGGGAGCCCCACGGTGACCCGGAGACAACCGGCGAGCCCCGGCCACTGCGAACAGTCTCGCACGAGGATGGAGGAGTCGAGGAGATCCGACCACACCTCGCTGGCCTCTTTGGTGGTCGGCCGGAACAGGATGAAGTTGGCGTCCGACGGCCAGGTCTCCACCGGCAGGTCGACCAGGGCGGCGGCGATGCGCCCCCGCTCCTCTTTCACCATGGCCACCCTGGTCTCCATCTCCTCGACGAACTCGAGGGCCAGGCGCCCGGCCAGCTGTTTGGTCGAGTCGAGGTGGTACGGCAGGGCCACCAGCTCGCAGGCCCCCACCACCTCGGGCGAGGCCACCAGGTAGCCCAGGCGCACCCCGGCCATGGACCAGGTCTTGGAGAACGTCCGCACCACGGCCACCCGTTCGGCACCGGGTCCCCCCGCCGTCAACCGGTCGAGGGCGGACGACGGGGCGAACTGGCCGTAGGCCTCGTCCACCACCAACAGGCCGGGGGCGAGGGACAAGACGGCGTCCACCACCTCGACCGGTTCGGCCCGACCGGTGGGGTTGTTGGGAGACGCCAGAAAGGTGATCACCGGGTCAGCCGTCTCGACCACCCGCTTCACCTCGTCGAGATCCAGCCGGAAGTCGTCGGTGCGCCGACCGGCCGCCACCCCGGTACCGGTGATGCGGGCGATGTGGCCGTGGAGGGTGTAGGTGGGCTCGAACAGCGCCACCGACCGGCCGGCTCCGCCATAGGCCAACAGGAGCGACTGGAGGACCTCGTTGGAGCCGTTGGCACAGAAGATCTGGGCCGGGTCCACGCCGTGGGCGTCGGCCAGCGACCGGCGGAGGGCCACCGCCTGGCGGTCGGGATAGCGGTTGAATTCCACGTCGGCCAGACCGGCCCGGAACGCCTCCAGCCAGGCGGCGGGCGGGGCCAGCGGCGACTCGTTGGTATTGAGACGCACCTCCACCTCGACCTGGGCCGAGTGGTAACCGTCCAGGCTGACCAGGTCGGGCCGGATCGACGGCAGGCCACCGTCGGGCCTCCGGTCACCGGGGCCCTGGCCGGCTGGGTCTAGCCCGGCCATCGTCGTCGGACCGAGTCGGCGTGGGCGGTGAGTCCTTCCGTCTCGGCCAGGGCCACCACGTGGGGCCCGAGGACCTCGAGGGCCTTCTCGCTGACCGTCACGGCGTGGATGTGCTTCCTGAAGTCGTCGACCCGCAAGGCACTGGCGAAACGGGCGGTCCGGTTGGTCGGGAGCACGTGGTTGGGACCGGCCAGGTAGTCCCCGACGCTGGCCGGTGAGCCCGGCCCGAGGAACACGGCGCCGGCCGAGGTGATGGAGCCCAGCATCGAGGCGGCCTCGTCGACCAGCAGTTCGAGGTGCTCGGGAGCCACCACATTGGCGACCTCGCACGCCTGCTCGGGCCCGTCGACGACGACGGCGTAACCGCCACCCTCCAGGGTGGCCTCGAGATCGGCCCGGCGGGGCGAGTCCGACACGATCCGTTCCACCTCGGAAGTGACGGCGTCGGCCACCGACTCCGACCAGGTGACCAGCCAGGCCAGCCCGTCCGGCCCGTGCTCGGCCTGCACGACCAGATCGATGGCGGCCAGCTCGACGGGGGTGTCGGGACCGGCCACCACCACCACCTCGGAGGGCCCGGCGAAGGCGGACGCCACCCCGACCACCCCGGACACCTGACGCTTGGCCTCGGCCACGTAGCGGTTGCCGGGTCCGACGATGACGTCGACCGGCTCGATCGACTCGGTGCCGTAGGCCATGGCCGCGATGGCCTGGGCCCCACCCACCCGGTACACCTCGTGGCAGCCGGCGATGGCCGCGGCCGCCAGGGTGGCGTCGTCCACCCGGCCATCAGGTCCCGGCGGCACGCACAGGACGATCTCCTTCACCCCGGCGACATGGGCCGGGACGGCGCACATCAACACCGTGGAGGGATAGCGGGCCCTCCCTCCCGGTGCGTAGCAGCCGGCCCGGGCCACCGGCCGGACCAACTCGCGCACGGTGATCCCGCCCGATTCGAACTCCGCTACCTCGCCGGCGGCCTCGTGGGCGTGGTACTCGAGGATGCGATCGTGGGCGACGTCGAGGGCGTCGAGGAGCCCGGTCGGGACCCGGGACAGGGCGGCCTGGATCTCCGACGCCGGGACCCGGATCTCGTCCAGGGCGATCCCGTCGAACTGCTCGGTCAGTCGGCGAAGGGCGGCGTCACCGTCGGCCCGTACCTGGGCGATGATGGCCGCCACCGCCTCCGAGGACCGGTCCTGTTCGTCCACCGGACGGGGCAGGGCGTCGCGCAACTGGCGACGGCTGCCGGCAAAGCCGCGGAGGTCCAGGCGACGCAGTGCCATAGCCAGCCGATGCTACCGGAACGTCGACCGGGCCCCGCCCGCCGGCACCGCCGGGGGTGCCGTCCTCGTCGGCCACCGGTGGGTGCCATGATCGGTGCATGTCCGCCAGCGCCGCAGAACTGTCCTCCATCGCCACCGCCCTCGACGAACTTTCCCGCCGCGTGACCGCCCATGCCGACGCGGCCGACCAGGCCGATGACGAGGAGACGGCACGAGAGCTGTTTGCCATCGAACGCGCCCTGTCCAGCGCCAACCGGCGCCTGGCCCGGCTGTCGCTGACGCTGGCTCGACGCTGACCGGGGTGGAGGGGAGCTCGTCGCCGGCCGCCTGCCGCCATTGGGCCACCATTCATCCCGAATCCACCCTTCGAAGCCGGCCGGTGCCGGTCAGCGGGAGAGCGCCACCACCATTTGGGCCCCGGACGCGGCGAAGGCACCCCGAAGGGTGCCTTCGCGCGAGCGGGTCGGGCGGCGGATCCCGAACACCGCTATGCGGAACCGATTGGCGGGAACCGGTTCCGAGACCTCTAGAACATCACGTTTTTGCACCCGACGCCAGTCAGGAAGACCGAAAATTTCAGTAGGGAGGACAGCCATTTTGGAGCGCATCCGCAAAAGGCCAGGTGGAGACGGTCTTTCTCCGGCCGCTACCGGGGTGACCCCCCCGTCGGTCGGGGACACACCCTGCCGCCGCCGACCTCGACGCCGCCGCACTGGCCGCCGGCCTTCCCCGGTACCGGCTCCGGGTCATCCGTGCCGATCCCCCGACTCCGGTTCGGGGCCACGCTGGTATGAGATCCGATACCGGCCGACCCGGATTCCGCCGATGGTGCCGTCAACGGGGACCGGCCGACGGCATGAACCAGAGGGGGTCGACCCTCGTCACACCGCCCGCCCCGCCCCCCGGTTGGCGTCGACCGGTTCCGGCCGTGGGTCAGGGAGCCGACGGGCAGAAGTCGGCCAGCACACAGGTGGCGCAGCGAGGCGATCTGGCCGTACAGGTCGCTCGACCGTGCAGGATGAGCCGGAGGCTGAAGGCTCCCCGCTGGTCGGCGGGCACCATGGGGTTGAGGGTCATCTCCACCTTGACCGGGTCTGTCTCCTCGGTGAGGCCGAGCCGGTGGGCCAGGCGCTGCACGTGGGTGTCGACCGGCAGTCCCGGTAGTCCGAAGGCCACGCTCCGGATGACGTTGGCCGTCTTGCGGCCGACCCCGGGCAGCGTGACCAGATCCTCCATCCGGGAGGGGACGGTCCCGCCGAACCTGGTGGTCACCGCCTCGGCCATGCCGACCAGGCTCCGGGCCTTGGCCCGGAAGAAGCCGGTCGAACGGATCAGCTCTTCGATGTCGGCGATGTCGGCCCCGGCCATCGAGGCGGCGTCCGGATAGCGGGCGAACAACGCCGGGGTGGTCATGTTGACCCTGGCGTCGGTGCACTGGGCCGACAGGATGGTGGCCACCAGCAACTGGAACGGATCCGAATGATCGAGGGCGCACAGCTCCTCTGCCGAACCGGGGAACTCGGCGGCCAGCCGCCGGTTGGTCACCCGGGCCCGCCCGGAGGGAGTGCGGGGCCGGGCCATGGACCGGAGATTACCGGTACGTTCGTCGGCATGGACGCCCCCGAGCTGGCCGTGATGGCTCCCCCCGATCGGGAGTCGGTCGACGAGATCATCGAGCTCGTCGACCGGGCCTCCTCCTTGCTCGGCCATCGGGCCCTGAGCGAGCACAAGCGCATGGAGCTCGACCGCCTGGCTCGTCCGGCCCCCGGGTCGGTGGCCCCGGAGGAGACGGTCGGGGTGGTGGCACGGTCGCCCGACGGGGGGAGCCTGCTCGGCTACGCCCATCTCACCGGCGACCGGGCCGGGCACCAGTACGCCGTGGAAGTGGTGGTCGCTCCCCGGGCCGGCGGGCATGATGGAGAGGTCGACGGGTCCGTCAACCCGGTCACCGGCTCCCTCTTGGAGGCGGTGGTCGAGTTCGTGGCCCGCAAGGGAGGCGGCAACCTCCGGCTGTGGGTGGCCAAGGCCGGCGGGTCGGACGACGCCCGGGCCGAAGCCCACGGGTTCGTCACCGAGCGCACCCTCATCCAGATGCGCTGTCGGCTGCCGCTCCCCGCTTCGGTCACCTCGGCCGGGCCGACGCCCGTCATCGAGACCCGGGCTTTCCGTCCCGGCCTCGACGAGCAGGCCTGGCTGGCCACCAACAACCGCGCCTTCGGTGTCCATCCCGAGCAGGGCCACTGGGATCTGGCCACCCTGTTGGATCGGGAACAGGAACCCTGGTTCGACCCGGGAGGGCTGTTGCTCCTGGACAGCGAAGGCCGGCTGGCCGGGTCGTGCTGGACGAAGATCCACCGCCACACCGATCCCCCCATGGGCGAGATCTACGTGATCGGCGTCGACCCCGATTTCCGGGGCCGGGGTCTGGGCCGCGCCCTCACCATTGCCGGCCTGGAGTGGCTGGCGGCCAAGGGCCTCACCCACGGGATGCTCTACGTCGACGCCGACAACCAGGTCGCCGTGTCGATGTACCGGTCGATGGGGTTCGCTCCCGACCATGTCGACCGGGCCTACCTGAGGGTCGTCGACCCGGGCTGACCGGGGCTGACCGGGGCGGGACCGGACGCCGGGTCAGCCGGTGCCCACCAGGTGCCCGACCGAGTAGGTGACCAAGGCGGCGATCCCCGAGATGAGCAGCTGCCGGTTGGCCGACCACAGCCACGAGCGGCCGGTGAAGTGAGCCAGCGCCGCCCCGACGGTGAATGCCCCGACGGCGCCCAGCACCACCGACCCGAGAATGGCGGCGTTGCCCGACGTGAACAGCCACGGCAGCAGCGGGAGAACGGCGCCGACGGCGAACATGACGAACGAGGACGCCGCCGCCTGCAGTGGGTTTCCGGTCCGGGCCGGATCGATCCCGAGCTCTTCGCGGGCGTGGGTCTCGAGGGCCAGCTCCGGGTCGCGCATCATCTTGGACGAGAGCTCGTCGGCCATGTCCGAGTCGATGCCCCGGCTCTCGTAGATGGCGGCGAGCTCCCGCCGCTCGATCTCGGGGTCGTGGCGGATGGCCTGACGTTCGACGTCGAGCTCGCGCAGCATCAGCTCGGACTGGGCCCGCATGGAGACGTACTCCCCGGCGGCCATGGAGAACGACCCGGCGATGAGACCGGCGATACCGGCCAGCCGGACGGCTCCGGGCGAGGCATGGGCACCGGCCATGCCCAGGATCAGCGCCACATTGGACACCAATCCGTCGCTGACACCGAAGACGGCGGCCCTGGCCCCCCCGCCCTGCAGGTCCCGATGGCTGTGACCTGACTCCATGCCAGCAGCGTACCGACAGGTGCCCGGTAAGGGGTCTCTGATCTTCCGAGGAAGGATCACCTCACCGCCGAGCACGGGCCCGGCCACGCCGGGAGAGAAGGACCCGGCCGGTGGCCCGGTGTCGGCCGACTCCCGTACAGTCTGGGCCATGGCAACCACCGTGCACGGCATCGAATCCTTCAGCGGGCTGGTCGGGAAACATCTCGGCTACAGCCAATGGCACCGGATCGACCAGGACCAGATCAACCTGTTCGCCGAGGCCACCGGCGACCACCAGTGGATCCATGTGGACCCGGAGCGGGCCAAGAGCGGACCCTTCGGCACGGCCATCGCCCACGGCTATCTGACCCTGTCGCTGGTGCCGGTGTTCCTGGGCGAGGTGGTGGTGGTGGAGGGCGTGTCCATGGGCGTCAACTACGGATGCAACAAGGTCCGGTTCCCCGCCCCGGTCCCGGTGGGCAGCAATCTCCGGCTGGGGGTGTCGGTGGCCGAGGTCGAACAGGTCAACGACGGGGTGCAGGTGGTCATGGACATGACCATGGAGACCGAGGGTTCCACCAAGCCCAGCTGCGTGGCCCAGGTGGTCTACCGCTACTACGCCTGAACCCGCCGGCCGGCCCATCACTCCCCCCTTCCGGCCGGTCGGGCCCGCTCCTGGCCGGAGCTGCCGGTACCGCCCACCGCCCGCTCGAACAATGCGAGCGATTACTCCTAGAGTGGCGGGTATGGAGATGCGGGTCGAACAGCTCTCGGTGCGGTCCGGCGTGCCTGTCGACACCGTCCGCTACTACCAGAGCAAGGGGCTGCTGGCTCCCCCCCGCCGTGAGGGCAGGGTCGCCTGGTACGACGACGGTCACCTCGACCGGCTGGCCCGGATCCGGACCCTGCAGCAGCGCGGTTTCACTCTGGCCACCATCGTCAGGCTGGTCGACGGAGAGCTCGACGCCGCCGACGAGGCCCTCATCGGCGAGCTGTCCGGGCTCAACCACCCGGGCGGAGGTGACGGCGCGACGGACGGCGGCCGTGAAGGGGACGGTACCGGGACGACCCCGCCTCCGTCCCGTCCCGAGGACCGGCTGTTCACCATCGGCGAACTGGCCGTCGAAACAGGAGTGCCACTGGCCCTGCTGAAGGCGGTCGAGGCCGAGGGACTGCTCATCCCCCGACGCGTGCTGGGCCGGGACTGCTACACCACCGAGGACGTGGCCGCCTCGCGGGCCGGTCTGCTGCTCTTGGAGTGGGGTATCCCCCTGTCGGCGCTGCTCGAGGTGGCCCGGCACCACCACGAGGCGACCGAGGCGGTGGCCCGGGAGGCGGTGGCCCTGTTCTCCACCCACGTACGGGGCCAGCTGCGTCAGGGGATAGAGCCCGGCCCCGGCCCGTCGGCCCCGGCTCCGGCCGACGACCCGGACACGGTCGCCGAGATCGACCGCCTGCTCCGTGCGTACGAGGAGCTGCTCCCGGCGGTGACCACCCTGGTCGAGCACCACTTCACCCGGGCGCTGGTCAAAGCAGCCCTCGACCATGTCGAGCAGGTGGCGTCGGACGAGGAGCGGCTGGCCATCTGGGAACAGATCGGAAGCCACGGCCAAGGCGGCGACACCGAGGGCGGCGACACCGACGGGGTCGACACCGACGGCCAGCCGGCCGCCTCCGCCACTGCCCCCTCCCCGACGACGGGGCGGTGACCGGCGTGGCCCCGCCCACCGGTGTGGCCCAAGGTCCGGTCGATGCCGATCGGCACCACGGGAACCGGCACGACGCCACCAGCCGGGCCCGGGAGGCCGGCCTGCCCACCGGTCACGACAAGACCGAATTGGTCCGCTCGATGTTCGACGCCATCGCTCCCCGGTACGACTTGGTCAACCGGATGATGACCTTCGGTCTCGACATCCGGTGGCGGCGGCGTTCTACCCGGGCGCTGGGCCTTCCGGCCGGAGCGCGGGTCCTCGACCTGGCCTGTGGCACCGGTGACTTCCTGGTCCTGCTGTCATCGGCCGGGCTGGCGCCGCTGGGAATGGACCTGTCGTGGGGGATGCTGGCCGCCAATCACGCCGGGAGGCCCCTGGTCCAGGCCGACGGGGCGGCCCTCCCGCTGGCCACCGGATCGGTGGACGGCGTGACCTGCGGCTACGCCCTCCGGAACTTCACCGACCTCGAGGCCGTCTTCACCGAGCTGGCCAGGGTGGTGCGGCCCGGTGGCCGGATCAGCCTGCTCGAAGTGGCCGAACCCGACGGCGGCGCCCTCCTGGCCGGGCACCGGCTCTGGTTCCGTCACGTCGTCCCGGTCATCGGCGGCCTGGTGTCCGACCGGGCGGCGTACCGCTACCTTCCCCAGTCGACCGCCTACCTCCCGCCGGTGCCGGAGTTGCGTGCCATGTTGGTGGAGGCGGGATTCTCCTCGGTCAACCACCATCCGCTGTCGGGAGGCCTGAGCCAGCTGTTCACCGCCACCCGGGCGGGCGTGCCGTGACCGCCGTCCCGGCCGACCTCACCGCCGTCCGCCTCCCCCTCGACCCGGGCCCGGCCATCGACCCGTTCGCCCTGGCCGGATCGGACGGCATCGTCTTCTGCTCCGGGCCCCGGGTCCGGGTGGGCCTCGGGGTGGCCGTCACCATCGAGTTGCCCCGGGGACTGGACGCCCCCGACGACCTGCGGACGGCGGCCGGTGTGGTGGCCGCCATCGCCACCGAAGACCACGTCGCCGGCTCCGGGGGCGCCGGCTCCGCCGGGGTGGCGGCCTTCGGTGCCCTCCCGTTCGACCGGTCGGCCCGGGCCACCCTGGTGGTCCCCGCCGTCCTCTACGGTTCCGACGGCGGCGGGGAGGAGTGGGTCACCGTGGTGGGCGCCGGTCGGCCCCCCATTCCCACCGGACCGACCGGCCGGCGGTCGTGGCTCCTCGGTCGGTCGAGGATGGGTGGCGGTCCCGGCCCGTCGGAGTCCGAGGACCGGGCCTCGGGGGGAAAGCTGGCGCGCATCGTCCCCGGCTCGACCGACGCCGATTTCCGGGCCATGGTGGCCGAGGCGCTCCGCTCCATCGACCGCGGAGAGGTGACCAAGGTGGTGCTGTCCCGTCAGGTCGACGTGACCATGGGCCACGCCGTGGTCGTGGCCGACCTGCTCCGGCGGTGGCACCGTCTCGAACCGAACTGCACGGTGTTCTCCGTGCCCACTCCGGACGGGCAGTTCGTCGGGGCCAGCCCCGAGTTGCTGGTGGAGCGGACCGGGTTGCAGTTCCGGAGCCGGCCGCTGGCCGGGACGGCCCGGCGGTCGGTGTCCGACAGCGGGGGCGCCACCCCGGGTGCGTTGCTCGAATCGTCCAAGGACGGCAACGAGCACCGCCTGGTGGTGGAGGAGATCGACCGGGCCCTCCGTCCGATCTCCACCCGGCTGTCGGTTCCCGACCATCCCGACCTCGTCCATCTCCACACCATCACCCACCTGGGCACCGGCATCACCGGCACGCTGGCCACCGAGGCCGACGGCTCGGCCCCCACCGCCCTCGACCTGGTGTCCGTCCTCCATCCGACGCCGGCGGTGGGTGGGGTACCGGCCGGCCAAGCCCTCCCTCTCATCCAACGTCTCGAGCCCCACGCCCGGGGCCGCTTCGCCGGGCCGGTCGGTTACGTCGACGGGCGGGGTGACGGGACGTGGATGCTGGGGATCCGGTCGATGTCGGTGCGGGGGCCGTCGGCCCGGTTGACGGCCGGGGTGGGCATCGTCGAGGGCTCCGACCCCGAGAGCGAGCTGGTCGAGACCAATCTGAAGCTCAGCGCGGTCTTCGGGGCCTTGGCCCCCGGGCTGCCCTTCCCGACCGGGGACGCCGCCCCTCGACGTGAAGCCGTCAGCTGACCGCCGGCTCCTCGGCCGATCCCGGACCGGCTGACCGGCGGATCACCGAGGCCAGGGTGTCGGGGGCGTCGCGGGCCACGAAGTGGCCCGCCCGGGGCACCATGGTCAGCTGGGACCGGGGAATGGCCCGGGCCAGGGTGACCGCCGCCCGGGGCGGCACCACCAGGTCCCACTCGCCCGACACCACCTCGGCCGGAGCCTCGACCGAGCCGAGGGCGGCCATCACCGTCGGGAGCTCGTCCATCAGTGCCCGCTGCTCGATCATGAAGGTCCTGCGGTGGCGACCGAGGGATCCTCGGTCGCTTCCGGTGACCCCGAGGTCGGGGAGTGCCGACTCCAGTCTGGGCCGCAGGGTTTCGGGAGCGTGGCGGGCCCAGGGCCGGATGCGGGGGAACACTCCGCCGATGCCGGCCAGGCCGGCCACGGCCAGGGCGTCGCCGACCACGGGCACGGTCAGCAACCGGTCCAGGGTGTTGACCGAGTCCGGGGTGCAGGCCGCCCCGACCAGTACCAGGCTGCGGACCAGGTCGGGTCGGTCGAGGGCCAGCAGGACGGCTCCCCCCCCGCCCAACTGTGGGCCACCACCGTCGCCGGGGCGGCACCCCGTTCGGCGATGAGCTCGGCGATGGCCTCGGCGTTGCCGGCCAGACCGACGGCCTCGCCGGCCGTGGCCCCGTAGCCGGGACGGTCGGGCGCCAGCACCCGGTACTCGGGCTCGAGGAGCCGACCGACCGGATCCCAGGATGCCCCGGTTCCCGGCTGTCCGTGCAGGAGCACCACCGACGGGCCGCGGCCCCGGTCACTGGTGGCCAGCGACACTGTCACCCCTGATCCCGTTGTGTCCGGCGTCCTGTTTTTTGCCGTCCTGTTTGCCGTTCTGTTTGCCGTTCTGCCCGTCGGCGGCGGTTTCGTACACCGGGAGCACGACCTCGAAGGTGGCTCCCTCACCCGGCGCCGTCTTCACGGTGACCCGACCTCCGAAGGTACGGGCCAGGCTGGCCACGATGAACAAGCCGAGCCCCGAACCTCCGTCGAGGCGGTCGGCGTCGCCCCGGTAGAACCGGTCGAAGATGTGACCGGCCTGCTCGTGGGTCATCCCGGGGCCGTGGTCACGCACCCGGAGCACGGCGTCGTTGCCGTGGGCCGACACGCCCACCTCCACCGGGGTGCCCGCCGGGGTGTGGACCAGGGCGTTGCCCAACAGGTTGTGGATCAGCTGGCCCAGCCGGGCGTCGTCTCCGGCCACCGGGACGTCGCCGTTCGTCTCCAGAGTGAACGACCGGGACGGGTCGATGGCCCGGGCATCGGCCACCGCTTCGGCCACCACGGCCACCAGGTCGACCCGGGTCCGGGCCGGTTCGGGGCCCTCCCCCTCCCGGGCCAGGATGGACAGATCGCCCACCAGGACCCCCATGCGGGCCGCCTCCTTCTCGATTCTCGACAGGGCCCGGTTCCGGGCTTCGCCCTCTTCCAGCACCCCCTTCTGCAGCAATTCGGCGTAACCCCGGATGGAGGTGAGCGGCGTCCGCAACTCGTGGGAGGCATCGGCCAGAAAGCTGCGGAGCCGCTCCTCGGACAGCGTGCGCTGGGCGAACGCCGTCTCGATCTGTTCCAACATGCCGTTGAGGGCGCGGCCCAGTCGGGCGATCTCCCCGTCGCCGTCGGTCGGGACCACCCGGCGGGTCAGGTCACCGGCGGCGATGGCGTCGGCCTCCTTGGCCATGTCCTCCAGTGGTCGCAGGCCCAGTCGGACGAGCAGGGTCATCAAGATGGCCAGGGCGGCGATCAACCCCAGGGACATGGCCAGCTCGACGTTGCGGAGGGAGGCCAGGGTCGAGTTGACCTCGTCGAGGCTGGTGGCCACGATCAGCGTCCGGCCCGGCAGGGAGGTCGCCTGGAGCCGGTACTCGGGGCCGTGCCCACCCTGGGCGGGCACGTCGATCGAGGCCGAGCTGGGGTGGTAGACGCGGTTCTTGGTGGTGGCCGGGAGCGGTCTCACCCGTAGGTGGGCGGGGAGCTCGGGCGGGGGGTCGACCTGGCCCCCCGTCCCCGACGGCCTGGTGACGACGGTGCCGTCCGAGTCGATGAGCTCGACGAAGATCTCGAAGCTCACCCGGTCGTTGATGGTCGTGGGGGTGATGGCGAACCCGCGGGCGTCGGAACGGGCGACGAAGGCGGCCATCTGGGTGGTGGCCGTGGTGAGCTGGTCGTCGACCCGGCCGAACAGGTAGGAGTGCAGGGTGCTGAGGATGATGAGGTCGACCACGGCGAGACCCAGGGCGACCAGGACGATCATGGTGGCGACCAGGCGGCGCCGGAGCCTCATGTGCGGGGTTCGCGCATCGTGTAGCCCACCCGCCGGATGGTGTGGATCAGCGGCGGGTCGTAGCAGTCGACCTTCTTGCGTAGATAGGAGATGTAGATCTCGACGATGTTCGACTCCCCGGCGAAGCTGTCCTGCCACACCACATCGAGGATCTGCTCCTTGGACAGCACCTGGCGGGGACGACGGGCCAGGAAGTGGAGCAGATTGAACTCGGTGGCGGTGAGCTCGATGAGGTGCCCGCTGCGCCAGACCTCGTGGGTCCCGAGGTCCATCACCAGGTCGTTGAATTGCAGGCGGTCCGACCCCCGGCCCTCGTCGGTTCCCGCCCGCCGCAACACGGCACGTATGCGGGCCACCAGCTCGTCGATGCTGAACGGTTTGGTCACGTAGTCGTCACCCTGGTTCAGACCCGTCACCTTGTCGACGGTGGCATCGCGAGCGGTGAGGAACAGCACCGGCGTGCCGACGTGCTCGGTCTGGAGCTGGCGGCACAGTTCGAAGCCCTCCATGTCGGGGAGCATCACGTCCAGGACGAACAGGTCGAAGTGGTCGGTCCGGGCCTTGGTCAGCGCCTCTCCCCCGGTCGGGGCGTCGGCCGTGTCGAACCCTTCGAAGTGCAGGGCCGAGGTGACCACATCGATGATGTACGGCTCGTCGTCGACGATCAGGATGCGCGGTCCTGCGTCCACCTGGGCCACGGTCAGTGGTGAACGTGCTCGGGCCGGGCCCTGAGCCCCCCGACCAGGCGCTGGAGCCCCCACCAGGTGACCAGGCCGAGCGCCTCGACCACGATGAAGGTGGACATCTTCGATTCACCCTCCACCCGGTCGATGAAGCGGATCGGCACCTCGACCACGCTGGCCCCGGCCCGCTTGGCCTGGTAGGTCATCTCGATCTGGAATCCGTATCCGTCGGCCTTGATCTGGTCGAGGTCGATGCGCCGGAGGATCGAGGCCGCGTACACCCGGAACCCCGAAGTCGAGTCGGTCACGCCCAGGCCGAGCAGCGCCGAGGCGTAGAGGTTGCCGCCCCGCGACAGGAGGCGACGGTGCCAGGCCCAGTTGGGGATGACACCATCGGGCACGTACCGGGACCCCACCACCACCTCGGTCTCCCCCGACAGGGAGCCGACCAGTGCCGGCAGCGCTTCGGGCTCGTGGGAGAGGTCGGCGTCCATCTCCACGCAGGCGTCGAAGCCGTTGTCGAGCCCCCAGCGGAACCCGGCCCGGTAGGCGCTGCCCAGACCCGACTTCCGGTGCCGACGGAGCAGCTCGATCCCCCCGATCTCCTTGCCCAGGGTCTCGGCGATCTCGGCCGTCCCGTCGGGGCTGCCGTCGTCGACCACCAGCACCGTGGCCTCGGGCAGCGAGTGGCGGATGCGCCGGAGGACACGGTCGATGTTCTGCGATTCGTTGTAGGTGGGCAGGACCACCAGCACGTTCATGGCGAAAGCTTACGGGACCGGTCCTCGTCCGACCCCATCATCCCACCGCCTCTTCGGCCCGTGTCCCCGGTGGACCCGTCCCCGGGTCGGCGGGCTCGCTGGAGGTGGCCCTGGTCCGCTCCCACACCTCCCGCAGGATGACCTGGATCGCCCCGGCCACCGGGATGGCCACCAGGGCGCCGGTCAGCGCCCCGAGGGTCGAGCCGAACACACCCCCGAGGTTGGCGCCGACCAGGACGGCCAGCAGCACCCACAACGGGTTCATCCGCACGGTGCGGCTCATGACCACCGGATACAGGAAGTGGTTCTCTACCAGCTGGAACCCCACGAACACGACGGCCATGACCACCCCGGCGGTGGGTGAGTGGAGGAAGGCGATGAGGACGCTGGGCACCCCGGCGATCAGGCCCCCGACCAGCGGGATCATGGCCACCAGGGCCACCCACAGGCCGATGATGAGGGCGAAGGGCACCCCGAGGATGAGCAGGGTGACCAGCACCACCACCCCGAACAGCAAGGACAGGGCGACGGTGCCCAGCACGTAGGAGGTGACCGAGCGGGACACCCGGTGGGCCACGTCGACCACCGTCTGGCGGTGGTCGGGCCGCATGTTGTCCAGCAGCGCCAGCCGCAGACGGGGGGCCTCCAGCAGCATGAACAGGGTGAGGAAGGCGATGGTGGTGACGGCCAGGATGGTGGTGGCCACCGCCTCCCCGGCGTTGAGGGCCGGCTTGGCCAGGTTTTCGGCGGCTGTCTTCAGTTTGGGGGCGTTCTTCTGCACCCACGACAGGAGGTGGAACTTCTGGAGGGTGTGGGCCAGCCAGCCGTGACCCTTCTCCACCTGGTCGACCATGGTGGGCAGCCGCCCGGCCACGTGGGTGAGGGAGTTGACCAACGGGTAGCCCAGCAGTCCGAGGAGCCCGAGGAAGACGAGCAGGGCCACCAGCATCACGGCGCCGACCGCGCTCCCCCGCAGGCCCCGGCGCTGCAGGAAGTTGACGGCCGGATTCAGCACCAGGGCGATGAAGGCGGCGATGAGGATCCACAGGATCACCTCCCGCAGCCGGCCCAGCAGTCGGTAGGCGACCCAGGTGGCGATGACCACGGCGTCGACGGTCAGGATGGTCCGCAGCGGGACGCCCTTGGCCGACGCCGCCGCGAACAGGCGCTCGCGTCGCGGGGCCTCCGGCCCGACGTCGCGGTCGAGCCGCTCGACCTGGGTCTCGCTGATCACCGTGGTCGGCTCCCGCTGGGTGATACGGCTGGCCGGACCACCGGTCCCGGTCCCGGGGCTCCCGTTGCTGCCCGCCTTCACGTCGGGGACCGGGTCAGGATTGGCCACGGAAGGGTGGGCCGAGCCCTGGGTGTCGTCCTCGACCGGGTCTGCCACCCGGCCAGCATGTCAGGTTCAGGGGTGCCGGTCGTGCCAACATGATGGGGATGGCGGCCAAACGGGCACATGTGGAGAAGCCACCACGCCATCGATGGTGGCACCGCGGGCCGTTCGTCCGGCGCGAGGTCAGGCTGAGCGTGGCCACCGTGCTGATCTTCTTGTTCATCTTCTACGTGGCCCTCCCTCTCTTGGCCAGCCACCGGACCGAAGTCAACTCGCTGGCCAGGATCAATCTCGGATACCTGGCCCTCGGCGTCCTGTTGGAGATCGGGGCCCTGGCGGCATATACCCAGCTCACCCACGCCGTACTCCCCAGTGACGGTCCCCGCCGGCTCCGCCTGTTCCGCATCAACATGTCCACCCTCGCCCTCTCCCACGTCTCCCCCGGCGGTACCGCCCCGGGGGCGGCACTCGGCTACCGGCTCCTCACCCAGTCGGGCGTGAGCGGCTCGGACGCCGGGTTCGCCCTCGGCACCCAGGGCATCGGGTCGGCGGTGGTACTGAACGTCATCTTCTGGCTGTCGCTGGTGGCGTTCCTGGTGACCCACGGGTTCCACGTTCCCTCCAGCCATCACGGGGGCCAGTCCCAGTCGGCCTCCATCCTGGTCATCGTGGCCGCCGGGGTCGGGGTGGTCCTGCTCGGGTTCTTCGGCGGCCTGTTCTACCTGCTGACCCGGGGCCAGGAGCGGGCCAGCCAGGTGGTCCGGCGGGTGGCCGGGCGGATCCGGTTCCTCGATGCCGACAAGACCACCGCCCTGGTCGAGCACCTGGCCACCCGGTTCCGGCTGCTCATGGAGAACCGATCGCTGACCAGGCGGGCCGTCGGGTGGGCGGCGGCCAACTGGTTGCTCGACGCCGCCTCTCTGTGGGTGTTCGTGGCCGCCTTCAGCCACTTCATCTCACCGATCGATCTGCTCATGGCCTACGGGCTGGCCAACATCCTGGCGGCCATCCCCATCACCCCGGGCGGCCTCGGGGTGGTGGAGTTCGTGCTGGTCTCCATGATCACCGGGTTCGGCCCCACCGCCGGACAGGCCCTGTCGGCCGTGCTGGCCTACCGGGCCGTCAACTTCTGGCTGCCCATCCCCTTCGGCGGCCTGGCCTACGCCTCGCTGGAGTTCGAGAGGCACACGACCTTCCGGAAGCTCCACCGTCTCATCCACCGCCGACGTGGCCGGGCCGGTGCCGGGGTGCCGTCGTCCGGGCGACCGTCCGGGCACCGGGGCGAAGCCACGACCCCGCACGGCGCCGGAACCGCCGCCTCCGAGGGGCCGCCGTCGGAGGCGGCACCGGAACCGGCACCGGAGGTGGCGTCCGATCCGGTCAGCGCTCCGGCACCGGCCGCGGGATCACACCGGCCCCAGATTCGAGGTGGCCACCCGAGGCCTCACGCCGGATCGCATCGCGGCGGTGGCGGAGGGATTCGAGAGCCTGCGTTTGGAAGTGATCCTGGAGGCTGAACCCGAGGTCGGCCGACGCCCCGGCCGGGGAGAGGCGCCGCCAGTCCCCGCCCGGATCCAACTCCCAGGCGTTGGCCTCGTCGAGGAGGGCCCCGTCCAGTATCCCGAGGAGCCGCTGTTGGATCTCGAGGTCGTCGATGGGCACCACCACCTCGACCCGTCGGTCGAGGTTCCGCTCCATGAGGTCGGGTGAACCGAGGTAGATCCGCAGGGGGCGGCCCGCCACCCCGCCGAACCGGAAGATGCGGGCGTGCTCGAGGAACCGACCGACGATGGAGCGGACCCTGATCCCTTCGGACAGCCCGGGTACCCCGGGTCGAAGGCAGCAGCGCCCCCGGACGACCAGGTCGACCGACACCCCGGCCTGCCCGGCCCGATAGAGGGCGTCGATGATCTCGGGGTCGGTGAGCCCGTTGGTCTTCAGGACGATCCGCCCCTCGGGTCCGGCCTCCTCCTCGGCCCCGATGGCCCGGACCAGGAACTCGCGGGTCGACACCGGCGACACCACCAGCCGCCGGAAGGTGGGCGGATCGCCCGAACCGGTCAACACGTTGAACAGCTCGCCCACATCGGCACCGATGTCGGGGGCGGCCGTCAGCAGGCCCAGGTCCTCGTAGCTCCGGGCGGTGACCGAGTTGTAGTTTCCGGTGCCGATGTGGCAGTACCGGCGGACGTCGTCGCCCTCTCGCCTCACCACCAGCGAGATCTTCGAGTGGGTCTTCAGGGTCACCAGTCCGTAGACGACCTGGACGCCGGCCTCCTCGAGGGCACGGGCCCAGGCGATGTTGGCCCGTTCGTCGAACCGGGCCTGGAGCTCGACCACTGCGGTGACCTGCTTGCCGGTCTGGGAGGCCCGGATCAGCGAGGCGATCATCGGACTGTCGTCCCCGGTCCGGTAGAGGGTCTGCTTGATGGCCAGCACGTCGGGGTCTTCGGCCGCCCGGGCCACGAACGCCTCCACCGAGGCGGCGAACGACTCGTAGGGATGGTGGACGAGGACGTCGCCGTCCCGCACCACCGAGAAGAAGTCGGCGTTGCCCGCCAGTCGGGGCGGGGTGACCGGCGCCCAGGGGGTGGCGGCCAGTTCGGGACGCTCGAGATCGGTGAGGGGCCGGAACCCGGCCAGGTCGATGGGAACGCTGCACAGGTACACGTTCTCCTCGGGCACGTCGACTTCGGCGATCAGCATCTCCAGCAGGTCGTTGGCCATGCCGGCCGACGCCTCCAGTCGCACCGCCTGGCCGAACCGGCGGCGGTGGAGCTCGAGCTCCACGGCGGCCAGGAGATCACCGGCTTCGTCCTCCTCGACCGAGAGGTCGGCGTTGCGGGTCACCCGGAAGGTGTGGTGCTCGGTGATGGCCATGGCCGGGAACAGGGCCTCGAGGTGGGCGGCGATGACCTGCTCGAGGGGCACGAACCGCCGGCCGTCGGGCAACGGCACCAGCCGGGGCAGCAGGGGAGGCACCTTCACCCGGGCGATGCGCTCCTCGCCGGTGGTCGGGTTGTGCACCCGGACCACCAGGTTGAGGGCCAGGTTCGAGATGTAGGGGAACGGATGGCCCTGGTCCACGGCCAGGGGGGTGAGGATGGGCAGGATGCGACGCTCGAAGTCGTCGGCCAGGTGGACACGGTCGTCGGCCCCGAGAGTGTGCCAGTCGGCGATCACCACGCCGGCCGTCACCATGGCCGGGGTCAGCGAGTCCTGGAAGATGCGGCTCTGCCACTCCATCAGGGCGGTGGCCCGTGAGGTGATGGCGGCCAGCTGTTCAGCGGGACGCAGCCCGTCGGGGGAGCGGGTGTGGAGGCTGGCCGCCACCTGGTCCTCGAGCCCCGCCACCCGGACCTCGAAGAACTCGTCGAGCTCCTCGGAGAAGATGGCCAGGAACTTCAACCTCTCGAACAGGGGGATCCGGCCGTCGGCCGCCAGCTGGAGCAGCCGGGTGCCGAAATCGAGCCACGACAGCTCGCGGTTGATGAACCGGTCCTCGGGACGGGACGGGGCCGGGGGGTCGTCTCCCGACCGGGTGTCCGGGGTCGTGGCCAGGGGATCTGACGCCCCGGGGGTACCCTCCACCACGGGGGCGGGACGGGGGGCGGCGAACGACTGCTCGGTCACGGACGGCCCGTCATGGCAGCGTTCTCATGTCGGCGACATCGTATCTTTGTGGCGGCCGGGCAGCTCCCCCGTCCGCCGGTGGAGCGGCCCGTACCCGCCCCGGACCTCCCCCGACTCTTGAAGCTGCGCCAGTAGGCTCGCCAGGGTGACCGACGCCGCTCTGCCGCTCCCCGACCGTGAGGTCCTGCGTCGCACGTTCAAGGCGCGCCGGCGCACCGAGCTCGGCCTGCTGGTGGCGGCATCGGGGATCATCGTGGCCGCCTACACCCTGATGATCCTGGGCACCACGGCCAAGGTCCCCAACGACGTGGTGCCCCTGATGGTGGCGATGCTGGTGCTCGGAGGGGTGGCCCACATCGCCAACCGGATCTTCGTCCCCAGCGCCCTCCCGGTCATCTTGCCCATCGCCTTCCTCCTCAACGGGCTGGGCTACGTGATGATCGTGAGGATCGACCTCGGGAACGGCTGGTCGTACGCCCCGCTGCAGGCGGCGTGGACGGCCGGCGGGATCGCCGCCTACGTGATCACGCTGTGGGTCATCCGTCGATCCCGCGACCTCGACCGGTACCGTTACCTGCTCTTGACCCTCGGGGTGATCTTTCTGCTTCTACCCCTGGTCCCCAAAGTCGGCACCCAAGTGAACGGTGCCCGCCTGTGGATCCACGTGGGATCGTTCATGTTCCAACCGGTCGAACTGGGTCTGCCCGTGCTGTGCATCTTCTTCGCCTCCTACTTCGCCGAGAAGCGAGAGCTCCTCACCATCCCCACCGCCCGACTGGGCAACCGGCTGGTGGTCGACCCCCGACCCCTGGTCCCCATCGTGCTGGCCTGGGGCTTCGCCATCGGGGTGATGAGCCTCGAGCACGACATCGGCTTCTCGGCCCTGCTGTTCACCCTGTTCATCGGCATGTTGTGGGTGACCACGGGACGAACCGGGTACCTGCTCTTGGGAGTGGCCCTGTTCGCGGTGGGTGCCTATGTCACCGGGCGGTACCTGGGCCAGACCCACATCCGGGTGGAGGACTGGCTGGATCCGTGGAAGTACTTCAACACCTCGGGTCGCCAGCTGGTCGAGGCCTGGTTCTCGCTGGGCAGTGGGGGGATCGGGGGCTCCGGCCTCGGCCTCGGTGTCGGCGGCCAGCTCAACACCATCTCCAACGCCAACACCGACTTCATCTTCGCCGTCATCGGGGAGGAGATGGGCCTGCTGGGGTCGACCATGGTGCTGGTGGCCTTCATGTTGTTGGTGGGGGCGGGTCTCCGTATCGCCCAGGTGGCCCGGTCCGAGTTCGCCAAGCTGACGGCGGTCGGCGTCACCATGATCATCGGCTTCCAGGCCTTCTTCATCATCGGCGGGGTGGTCCGGCTGCTGCCCCTCACCGGCATCACCCTCCCCTTCGTGTCCTACGGCGGGTCTGCCCTGGTGTCCAACTACGTGCTCATCGCCCTGCTGATGCGGATCTCCGACGAGGGCGGGTCGGCGGCCGACGCCGCCGACCAGGCCCAGTACGAGCAGTACCGGGAACGGAAACGCCGGCTGCTGAGCGGAGGCTAGGGCGCCTCCGGGCGGCCGGGTAGCCGGGTATCAGTCGGAGGCCACGCCCCCCGGGGGGTCGACGTCCCCGGCCTGCTCGAACAATCTCTGGTCGATGAGGATGGGGGCGGTCACCGGCTGGAGGAGAGCGATGGTCAAGCCGTCCGAGGGTCGGCACGAGTACACGACCCGGCCCTTCCGGCCCCGGAGATCGAGCTCGGCGAAGTAGACGGCGCCCTGGCGTCCGACCAGCCGCACCGCCACCACGTCGATGTCGAACCCCTGGAGCACCCCGGTCATCAGCTCGTGGGTGAGGGGGCGCGGGGTCGGGATACGCCGCATGGCGTGCGACAGGACCACGCCGTCCTGCAGTCCGATGGAGAACGACAGGTGCCGACGGGGCCGCTCCAACTCCCGCAGGACCACCGTCGGGTGCTGGGTAGGGAGGTCCATGTTGACTGCGGTGACCAGCGCCATGCTGAACTGGGTGGTGCGGTCCTCCCGGCCCCCGACTCCCTCTCCCTCTCGCTCTCCGTTCCCCTCTCGCTCTCCGTTTCCCTCCCCCTCGTCCGGCGCTTCCTCCTCTTCCCGGTCGTCTTCTCGTTCCTCTTCGCCCGTCTCGTCCTGTTCGTCGGCCTCTTCGGCGGCGGCTTCGGCCGAGGCTTCGGCCGGGTCGGCCGGTGGGGCTCCCATCCCGGCCGTTCCACCGGATCCGTCGCCCGGATCGGCCGGGGTGGTGGTCGGGTCCCCGGCATCGGCGGCGGGTGAGGAGTCGGGATCGGACCGGTGCCATGGCCGACGGCCGACAGCGGATCTTCGACGTGGCCGGCGGTGTCGCTCACCGCACACTCCGGTTGTGCACGCTGATGGTGATACCGATGGCGGCGAAGAACCCGATCATGGCCGAACCGCCATAGGACAGGAATGGCAGCGGTATGCCGGTCACCGGCATGATCCCCATGTTCATCCCCACATTCTCGAACACCGAGAAGACCAGCAGGGCGAAGACCCCCGCAGCACAGGAGGCGTCCATAGTTGTCCCGGGCCAGCTGGGCGGTGCGCAGGACCCTCCAGGCCACGATCCCGTAGATGCTGAGGAGCACGCCGCGCCCACGAACCCGACCTGCTCACCCACCGCCGAGAAGATGAAGTCGGTCTGCTGTTCGGGAACGTAGGCGAGATTGGTGAGGGCGCCGTGGAACAGCCCCCGGCCGAAGAAGCCGCCGTGGGCGATGGCCTCTTTGGCCTGGGCGACGTTGTAGGTGTACTTCTCAGGGGCGTGAGGCGAGATGAAGCTGGTGAACCTCTCGATCTGGTACTGCTGCAACAGCCCACCCTTGAGGGCCACCAACATCACCAGCAGAGCGCCGGCCACCAACAACAACAGGTAGCGCCCGGGCATGCCGGCGACCGCCAGCATCACCAGCAGGATGACGGTCAGCACGATGGCCGTTCCGAGGTCGGGCTGTTTGATCACCAACAGGATGGGCACGACGGACATCAGCACCAACCGCACCAGGTCCCGGAAGTCGAGGCCTTCCGGCCGGCGGGCGCAGTAAGTGGCGATGGCGATGATGAGGACCAGGGTGGCGAATTCGGAGGGTTGCAACTGGAACGGACCGAGGGGGAACCAGCGCTGCGCCCCCTGGCTGGCCGGGGTGGCCAGCACGGCCAGCAGGGCGAACAGGGTGCCCACGTACAACACGGTGCTGATCTGTTCCAGACGGCGGTAGTCGAACAGGGCCAGGGCGACCATGACGCCGATCCCCACCACCATGAACACGCCCTGGCGTTTGAGGAAGTACCTGGGATCCTCGCCGTCGAGGGCCAACAGTCCCCTGGTGGCCGAATAGATCATCACCACGCCGATCAGGGCCAGCAGCACAGAGCCGCCGGCCAGGACGACGTCGAATCGTGCGGTCAGGTGGCGCGGTCGTGAAGCGGCGCTGGATGCGGCGAAGGTGGCCATAGGTTCCGGGCGCCCAGCGTACCTGGCCTCTCCGGACCGGCCCTCTCACCTGAGCATCGACCGGACGGAGTGGGGTCTACTCCCCTTCCCCGTCGTGGTCAGGGCCGGACACCGCCGCCCACATGGCCTCCACCGGGGGGTCGGTGCCCGTCCACCGGGCCAGTTGGAGCGCCGCCTGGTGCACCAGCATCCCCACGCCGTTGGTCACCCGGGCGCCCCGGGACCGGGCGGCCTCCATCCACGGTGTCGACCAGGGGTGGTAGACGAGGTCCACCACCACCTGGCCGGTGTGCAACAGGGCGGGATCGACGGGCCAGGCCGTGTCCCCCTGGCCGGTGCCGTCCATGCCCAGCGGAGTGGCGTTGACCACCAGATGGCAGGAGCCGGCGTCGGACCCGAGGCCCACCCGACCGGCTGCTCCGGCCAGGGCGGCGGCCGTCTCGGCCCGTTCCGGCGACCGGTTGACCACGATCACCTCACCGGCCCCGGCTCCGGCCAGCCCGGCGATGACGGCCCGGGCGGCCCCGCCGGCCCCGACGACCAGACAGCGTGTGCCGGCCGGATCGAAGTGCCGGCGGCGGAGGGAGGCGACGAAGCCGGGACCGTCGGTGTTGTCCCCGAACCAGCCGTCGTCCTCCCGCACCAGACAGTTCACCGCCCCCAGCAGGTCGACGGCCGGCGACCGCCGGTCGACCACCGCGGTCACGGCATCCTTGTGGGGCATGGTCACCGACAACCCCCTGATGCCGAGAGCGCCCGCCCCGACCAGGGCATCACCGGCCCGACCGGCGGGCACCGGAAATCCGACCGATACCCAGTCGAGCCCCATGGCGGCGAATGCGGTGTTGTGCAGGAGAGGCGACAGCGAATGGCTCACCGGGTCCCCCATCACCCCGACCACTGCGGTGGCCGCCGACAGGTCGACGACCGGTACCTCCCCGGATGTCACGTCCATCGGCCCAGTCTTGCCCACCGGTGGGCTCAGGACAGACCCCGCTGGGCGGCCAGCGCCTCGTTGGCCTGCTGTTGGGCGAAGGTGTCGGCGAACGCCTCGGTGCCGTCGCTCTGGACCACCACGAAGTAGAGCCACGAGCCGATCGGCGGGTCGAGGGTGGCCTCGAGGGCCTGGCGTGACGGGAAACAGGTCGGGGTCGGGGTCAGGCCCTTGTTCAGGTAGGTGTTGTAGGGCGACTGGAGCTGGAGATCCTGGGAGGTCACCGTGCCGCCGTCCCGACCCTCGGCGTAGAGGACGGTCGAGTCCATCTGCAGGGGCATGTCGGCCGCCAGCCGGTTGAAGATCACCCGGGCCACCGGACCCATGTTCTTGGTGAGCACCGCCTCCTTCTCGACGATGGAGGCGATGGTGATGACCTGGTAGGGGGTGTAGCCCAGTGTGGCGGCCCCGGCACTGAGCCCGATCTGGTCGGCCTGGACGTCGAACCGGTCGATCATCTTGGACAGGAGGGCGGTGGCCGTCTCCCCGGGGACGAGGGTGTACTCGCCGGTCCCGAGCAGCCCGTCGAGGTTGGTCGAGCCGGCCGGCTGCCAGGGTGAGCGGACGGTACCGCTGGTGGCCAGACTCTCGAACGAGGTGGCGTCGTACCCCGGGAACTGCCCCAGGCGGTCGGCCACCTCCGACACGGTGAACCCCGGCGGAATCTCCAGATCGAACACGTTGGGCCCGGCCGCGATCACCGAGTCCACCCTGTCGAAACTGCTGTTCTTGTCGAATGCGTAGTCCCCGGGCAGGATTCCGGGCGTGCCGTGGAACTGGCCCCAGATCCGATAGGCCAGTCCGCTGCCGATGACCCCCCGGGACTGGAGGGCCGAGGCCAGCTGGTCCACCCCGCTCCCGGAGTGGACGGTCACGATGACCTGGGCCCCCAGGGGACCCGACGGGCTGGCCTCCGACCTGACCCACAGGGCGCCGGCCACCACCACCACCACGATCAACCCCAGCCCGGCCAGCACCACCGACCTCCATCGGCGGCGCGGCCGGCCGTGGGCACCCCGGCGGTGGGCGGGCGGCGGGTCGACCCGGCCGTAGATGTGCGGGTCCCGGGCCACCCCACCCTCCGGCTCGTGGCCGTCGGGCGGTAGGCCCCCTGGTCCTCCCGGGTCGCCCACGGTCACGGCCGCCCGCCCGAGGCGTCGAGCCAGGCACCCAGCATGACGGCGGCGGCGGCCTGGTCGACCACCTGGCGTCGGGCCCGCTCCCCCGATCGGCCGGCCGCCAGTACCTGGTGGGCGGTGACGGTGGTCAGCCGTTCGTCGAACAGCTCCACCTCGATCCCGTGGGTCTCGAGCAGGGATCCGATGGCCTCGGCCTCGGCCACCGCCTCCCGGGCGGCCCGGCCCCGGGAGCCGTCGAGGGAGAGGGGAAGGCCCACCACCACGGTCGTGGCCTCCTCTTCGAGGATCAACCGGACCAGGGCCCTCCGGTCGCCGTCCGGGTCGCCGGTCCGGGTCATGGTGGTCCGGGGGAGGGCCAGGGTCCGGGCCGAGTCGGACACGGCGATGCCGATCCGGCGCGAACCGAGATCGATCCCCACCACCCGGCCCCGCCGGGACGGAACCTCACCGCTCATGGATGATCAGCCGTCGGCAAGGAGTCGTCGGGCCTCGTCGAGGGCCCGGTCGATCCCGGCGGGGTCCCGACCGCCGGCCACCGCCACCTCGGGCGAGCCCCCACCGCCGCCCCCCACCAGGCGGGCTATCTGCTTGACCAGCTCCCCGGCGTTGACCGGGTTGGACACCGAACCGTCGGCGACCACGGCCACCGAGGCCTTGGCGCCGTCGGGGCTGCCGCCGAGGACGACGGCCCGCAGCCTCCCGGTGGACCGGACGGCCTGGGCCAGGTCGCGCAGGCGATCGGGGTCCGAGCCGTCCCGCCGGGCCACCACCACCCCGTCGGAGGCCTCGGCCACCAGGGCGGCGGCTTCGGCTTGCAGCTCGCGGCTGTGGGCCTGCTCGAGGGACTTCTCGGCCGCCCGTTGCCGTTCGAGGAGCCGGTCGATGGCCTCGGGCACGTGTTCGGGCTCCGTGCGCAGGAGGGCGGCCGCTTCGGCCAGCAGTCCCTCCCTGGCCACGATGCGCTCCAGGGCACTGGTGCCGGTGACGGCCTCGATGCGCCGGGTGTTGGAGCCGATCGACGACTCCGAGGTGATGGTGATGGGGCCGATCATGCCCAGTGTGCCCACATGGGTGCCGCCGCACAGCTCGACGGAGTGGGGCCCGGCCCGGACCACCCGGACCCGTTCGCCGTACTTGTCGCCGAAGAAGGCCAAGGCCCCCATGGCTTCGGCCTGGGCCTTGGTGGTCTCGGTGACGACGACGTCGGCGTCGCTCAGCACGTCGCCGTTGGCCATGGACAGGACCGAGGCCAGCTCCTCGGGGGCCACCTTCCCGTGGTGGCTGAAGTCGAACCGGAAGTGATCGGGGGCCACCAACGAGCTCTGTTGGCGGACATGGTCACCGAGCACGGCCCGCAGGGCGGCGTGGACCAGGTGGGTCCCGGTGTGGTTGCGGCGGAGCGCATCCCGGCGCACCCCGTCGATGGTGGCCAGGGCGTCCTGGCCGGCGAACAGCTCGCCGTTGATGCGGGCGTGGTGGGAGGTAAGGCCGGGCAGCGCCGACACCGTGTCGTAGACCAGGGCCGTCCCCGTCTCGGTGACGATGGTGCCGGTGTCACCGAGCTGGCCGCCCCCTTCGGCATAGAACGGGGTCCGGTCGAGGAAGATCTCGGCCTGGCCGACGCGGTCGGGCTCCAGGTCGGCCAACACCGCGACCACCCGGGCCGGGGCCGCGTAGCCGTCGGGGCGCTGGCCCACGAACACCGTCTGGCCCTCGGTGTCGAGCACCGACCGGTAGGCCTGCTCGCCGGCCACCGCCTTGCCGGCCCGGGCCGCCGCCCGGGCCTGGGCCCGCTGCTGGTCCATGGCCGCCTCGAAGCCGGCCAGATCGACGGCCACCCCAGCCTCCTCGGCGATCTCGACGGTGAGCTCCACCGGGAATCCGTAGGTGTCGTGCAGGCGGAAGGCCACGTGTCCCGACACCGAGTCGACCCCCGAGGCCAGTTCCTCCTCCAGGATGGTGGAGCCGGTGGCCAGGGTGCGCAGGAAGCCCTCCTCTTCGCGGACGACGACATCGGTGACCAGACGGTGCTGCTCGGCCAGGCCCGGGTAGGCACTTCCCAGCACGCCCACGGCCGCATCCACCAGCGCCGGGGTGAAGGGGCGGTCAACTCCCAGCTGTCGGGCCCTGCGCACTGCTCGCCGGATGATCCGGCGAAGCACGTAGCCGCGTCCTTCGTTGGCCGGGAGCACACCGTCGGCCACCAGCATGGCCATGGCCCGGCCGTGGTCGGCCAGGATCCGCAGCCCGACGTCGTCGTGTTCGTCCTGGCCGTAGACGTGGCCGGTGATCGACTGGGCGGCCTCGATCATGGGCAGGAACAGATCGGTGGCGAATATGGAGTCTACGCCCTGCAGCACCGGCAGGATCCTCTCCAGGCCGGCTCCGGTATCGATGCTGGGTTTGGGCAGAGGTTCGGTGACGCCGTCGGCGTCCCGGTTGTACTGCATGAACACCAGGTTCCAGATCTCGACGTAGCGCTCGGAGCCACCGAAGGCCGGACCACCGGCCTCGCCGTAGTCAGGACCCTTGTCGAAGAAGATCTCCGAGCTCGGTCCACACGGACCGGTGTCCCCCATCTTCCAGAAGTTGTCGTCGCCCAGACGCTGGATGCGATCGGCGGGGACGCCCACGGCGTCGGCCCAGATCTGCTCGGCCTCGTCGTCGCTGTCGTGGACGGTGATCCAGATGCGCTGGCCGTCGATGCCCAGCACCTCGGTGACCAGATCCCAGGCGAAGGGGATGGCTTCGGCCTTGAAGTAGTCGCCGAAACTGAAGTTCCCCAGCATCTCGAAGAAGGTGCAGTGCCGCTGGGTGGTGCCCACGATGTCGATGTCGACGGTCCGGAAGCATTTCTGCACCGACGTGGCGCGCGACCACGGCGGGGTCTCGTCGCCCAGGAAGAACGGTTTGAACGGCACCATGCCGGCGATGGTGAACAGCACCGAGGGGTCGTGGGGGATCAGGCTGGCCGACGGCACCGCGGTGTGACCCCGCTCGATGAAGAACCGGGTGAAGGCGTGACGCAGCTGATCGGCGTCGGGGATGGCCGGTGTCACGAGCCCGGATGCTGCCTGTCCATCCGAGACGGCGCCGACACCAGCGATGGCCGCCGACGTCGCCCGGGCCGGCCTCGTCCGGAATCGGCCGACCCCACCGGGGCCGACGGGGCCGACGGGGCGGGGGCCGCCGCCGGAGCGGTCACCGCCGGGCCGGGTGGCCGGGGCGGGGCGGGGCCGGTCTCCACCCCCTGGGCGGCCAGCTCGGCCCACAGCTCCTCTTCGCGACGCTGCATCTCGTCCCGGCCGCTGGACACGGCACGGCGGACCCGGTCACCGGCCGTCCCGGCCACCTGTCGGGCCGACCGGCCCACCTCGACCACCAGGGCGTCGGGCTGGAGCCGGGCCGCGGCCTGCTGGACGGAACGGCGTACCTTGCGTTCGGCCCACAGTGACGAACCGGCGCCGATGGCGGCCCCGGCGGTCAGCCAGAAGATCCGTTTGGGCACGGCTAGTTCCCGCGGTTCCGATGGCCAGCCGAACCGTTGCCGTTGTTCGATTCCGGGCCCGAGGCCAGCCGGCGGATGCCGGTGGCGGCCCCGGCCCGCACGGCCAACACCTTGACCACCGGGTTGGCGAAGGCCCGGTAGGCCAGACGGGAAGCCGAGTCGACGGTGGCGTGGACCGATTCCGTCGAGTCGAGCACGGCTCCCACCCGCTCCATCTCGGTGGCGGCCTGGTCGACCACCCGGTGGGCGTCGGCCACCAGCGGGACGGTCCGGCCCCGCAGCTCGTCGGTCACCGCCCCCAGGCGACGCACCTCCCGGCGCAACGAACCGATGACCACCACCAGCCCGGCCACCGCCATCAGACAGGCCACGGAGGCCACGAGAACAGCGATCTGACCGGCGGACATGATCCGCAGAGCTTAGATGGTGTAAAGACCCCGACGGTTGGCCCGACCGCGCCGGGGGTGCGGACCGTCCCTGACGCCACCGTCGACCCGATGACCGATCAGGTGGGGGCCATGCTCACGATGGGCCGGTTGAGGGCGATCCCCCCGGTCGACCCGTAGAACTGGGCGTCCCCCCGGTGAAGATGCCGCCGTCCGAGGCCACCAGCCAGTAGCCCCGGCCGTCGGGGGTGGCGGCCATGCCCACGATGGGCCGGTTGAGGTGGACGCCCCCGGTCGACCCGTAGAACCGGCCGTCGCCGAAGGTGAAGATGCCGCCGTCGGCGGCCACCAGCCAGTAGCCCCGGCCGCCGGGGGTGGAGGCCATGCCCACCACCGGCTGGTTGAGGTGGACGCCCCCGGTCGACCCGTAGAACTGGGCGTCGCCGAAGCTGAAGATGCCGCCGTCGGCGGCCACCAGCCAGTAGCCCCGGCCGTCGGGGGTGGCGGCCATGCCCACGATGGGCCGGTTGAGGTGGACGCCCCCGGTCGACCCGTAGAACTGGGCGTCGCCGAAGCTGAAGATGCCGCCGTCCGAGGCCACCAGCCAGTAACCGCGGCCGTCGGGGGTGGCGGCCATGCCCACGATGGGTTGGTTGAGGTGGATACCCCCGGTCGACCCGTAGAACGGGGCGTCGCCGAAGGTGAAGATGCCGCCGTCCGAGGCGGTGAGCCAATAGCCCCGGTCGTCGGCGGTGGCCGCCATGCCCACCACCGGCTGGTTGAGGTGGACGCCCCCGGTCGACCCGAAGAACGCCGTCAGCCCGAAGGTGAAGATGCCGCCGTCGGATGCCGTCAGCCAGTAGCCGGGCTGGGTGTACGTGTAGAGGTCGTCGACCACGTCACGGCTGCTGCCGTCGGCATTGTCGACGGTGATGTTCACCGTCGATCCGCCGGCACCCGGTGGTGCCACCGCGGTGATGGAGCCCGTCGGGTTCACGGTGAAGCCGGCCGACGCCGACCCGAAGCTCACCCCCGACACCCCCGAGAACCCGTAGCCGTAGATGGTGACCGAGTTCCCGCCGGAGGGAGGACCCTTGGCCGGGTCCACCCCGGTGATGGTCGGACACAATTGGGGGGCGGCCAGAAAACGCTCCAGCGATGCGGCGTTGGCCGAGCCCCACCCGGTGGCCAGGTCGTAGTCGGCCGTGGCCGGATACCGGCCACCGGCCACGGCCAGGAAGGCGTTGTTGCCGGCCGTCACGTCGTTGTAGGGGGAGTCGGCGCAGGTCCCGGCCCCGTAGAGCGCCGGGTTGAGGAACCCGGCCGGAGAGGCCAGGTCCTGGTTGATCACCGTGGCCATGGCCGCCCACACCGGCGAGGCGGCGCTGGTGCCTCCGTAGACCCCCCAGGAGCCCTTGTAGTAGATGACATCGCCGTGGGCGGGGTCGGCCGACGCCGCCACATCGGGCACTTCACGGCAGCTGGTCCGGCCGAGGGCACTGCACTGGGCCTGGGCGGCCGACGAGCCCACACCGGGCCCGATCTGCCACGAGGGCATGGGGAAGTCCGAGGACACCCCGCCCCCGCTCGATCCGTAATCGTCGTTCCACACCGTCTCGTCGGGACCGGCCCCGAGGAGCGAGGTACCGCCCACCCCGGTCACGTCGGGCTGGTCGGCCGGATCGTCGACCGTCACCGTGTTGTTGGTGTCGGGCGGGGTGGCGCTGAGGTCGTAGCAGTCCGTCGACCCCGAGTCCCCCGAGGCGGCCACCAGCGTCTGCCCCTGGGCCGCCGCCTCGGCGAAGATGGCCGACTCGGTGGCCTGCTGGGCGGCGTCCATCTCCGGTTCGCACGTGCCCCAACTGGTGGTGAGCACCTTGGCCGTGTCGTCGGTGACCATCCGGTCGTAGGTGTCGGTGGGGCCCGTGCCCGAGGTCGACCCCTCGTACACCGTGATGGAGGCGTCAGGGGCCAGGCCGGCCACGTCCTCGATGTCCAGGGCGGCCTCACCCACCCCCGGACCGGTGCCGGCGCCACCGTCGACCGGCACGTCGGTGATGGTGTTGTTCAGGCCGAAACAGCTCTTGTACTCGGTGATGTCGCTGGCGCTGTACGGCTCCAACTCGTAGATGCCGACCGTCTGGCCGGTGCCCTCCAGGCCGCTGTCGTAGAACGTGGTGAGCCCGTAGATCGACGCCAGCTGGTCGGCGGTGTAACCGCCGTCAGAAGCGGCCACCGAGGCAGCCGTCGGACACGCCACCGGTCCGGCGTGGGGGGTGGGCGCCACGTCCCGCGGCCTCGAGGAGCCGGACGGGCCGGCCGGGCCGGCCGGGGGGGCGGATCCACCGCGGCCCGGTACCAGCTGGGGTTGGGGCTGGGCCACCGTGCTGAGGCCCACGACCCCTTGGATCGAGCCCACCAGCGACTGAGGCACCGCCGGGGCACTGGCCACGAACCGCGACTCCCGGCCGTCCGGCAGCCGGGCGTTGACCACCGACACGCTGAACGCCTGTTCCATGGCCGACACGGTGCCGGTCACCGGCAGGAGCAGGCCGTCAGGGGAGGCCGTCCCCACCTGCAGTCCGTCCGCTTCGAGCCACTGGCTGGCGGCGGCGACGGTGGAGGGAGCCGGCCCGAACGTCGAGGCGAACGCACCGCGCCCGAGGTAGTGGTGGTACCGGGGATTGCCCGCGGTGGACACGGCCGACACGAAGGCGTCGAGGGCCGACTGGTCTCGGGGTTTGAACGAGAGGTCCGACGTCACCGTGGTGGCGGCATCGGTGGGCCCGGTCACCACCGCCCCGGCGGGCAGGGAGGCCCCGGCCCCCGGCACCCGCACGTAGGGTACGGGTGCACCCGAGGCACCGGCCGGTCCCACCGGCAGCGCCCCGGTGCCCAACACGGCGACCGAGGCCAGGGCAGCGACCAGCCACGGAGCTCGGCGTCGCCACGTCATGGCAGACAGTCTGGCCTATCCGATCCGGTCACGGGTGTCACCCGGCGGGCCGTTCGTCGGGCCGTCGCCACGGGGTTCGCCCGTGGTTCCGAGGCTGTTGCGGTCGTCCCGGTCGTCCCGGTCGTTGCTGTCGCCCGGGTCGTCCCGCCAGAGCCGGAGTCGTTCGGCCACCACCGCCTCGTGTCCCCGGTCGCTCGGTTCGTAGTAGCGGTGGTCGGACAGCTCCTCGGGTCGGTACTGCTGGTCGACCCAGGCGGCCGGACGGTCGTGGGGGTAGACGTAGCCCTCGCCATGGCCGATGGTGGCGGCGCTCCGGTAGTGGGCGTCGCGCAGATGGGTGGGGACGTCACCCCGCGGGCCCTCCCTCACGTCTCGCTGGGCCAGGCCGAGGGCTACCGTCACCCGGTTCGACTTGGGCGCGCAGGCCAGGTGGACCACGGCCTGGGCCAGATTGAGCTGTGCTTCGGGCAGCCCGACGAACTCCACCGCCCGGGCGGCGGCGTCGGCCACCACCAACGCCAGCGGATCGGCCTCACCGATGTCCTCGCTGGCCAGGATGACCAACCGGCGGGCGATGAACCGGGCGTCCTCCCCGGACTCCAGCATGCGGGCCAGCCAGTACAGGCCGGCGTCGGGGTCCGAGCCCCGGACCGATTTGATGAACGCGCTGACCTGGTCGTAGTGGTCGTCCTCGCCGTAGTGGTGGAGGCGTGAGTGCCGGGCCCGCTCCACGTTTTCGAGGGTCACCGGCGACGATCCGGCCAGGGCGACGGCCACCTCCAGGGTGGTGAGGGCAGCCCGGGCGTCACCGTCGGCCAGGCCGACCAGGGCGGCCACCGCCTCGGGCTCGGCCGTGGTGTGCTCGGCGGCCAGCCCCCGGGCCACCACCTCTTCCAGCTCGTCACCCGACAGCGGCTCCAGGCGCCACAGGGTCGACCTCGACAGCAGCGGGGCGTTGACCTCGAAGAAGGGGTTCTCGGTGGTGGCACCGATGAGGACCAGCAGCCCTTCTTCCACCGACGGGAGGAGGGCATCCTGTTGGGACCGGTTGAACCGGTGGACCTCGTCGAGGAAGAGGATGGTCCCCCTCCCCTGTTCGCCGAGCGATCGGCGGGCCGCCTCGACCACTTCGCGCACGTCCTTCACCCCAGCCGACACCGCCGACAGGGGCACGAATCGCTTGGCGGTGGCGGTGGCCACCACCGAGGCCAGCGTGGTCTTTCCGGTGCCCGGGGGGCCCCACAGGATGGCCGAGGTCAGCCGGTCGGCCTCGATGAGGGCCCGCAGGGGGGCGCCGGGCCCGATCAGATGGCTCTGGCCGACGATCTCGTCCAACGTCCGGGGCCGGAGACGGGCGGCCAGCGGGGCCCGGGCCGCCAGTCGCTCCTCGGCGGCGCCGGAGAACAGGTCGTCACCGGGCACGCGGCACCCGTCAGTCCTTGGGGGGGATGACCCGGAGGCCGAGGTCGGCCAGTACCCCGGGCCCCACCGGCTTCGGGGCTCCGGTCATCGGGTCCGACCCCGACTGGGTCTTCGGGAAGGCGATCACCTCGCGGATGCTGTCCTCCCCGGCGAAGATGGCGGCCAGCCGGTCGATGCCCACGGCGAACCCGGCATGAGGCGGCGCACCGTACCGGAAGGCCCCGAGCAGGAACCCGAACCTCGACTGGGCCTCCTCCTCCCCGATGCCCAGCGCCGCGAACACCCGGCTCTGGATGTCCCCCCGATGGATACGCACGCTTCCCGATCCCAGCTCCCATCCGTTGAGCACCAGGTCGTAGGCCTGGGACCGCACCGAGGCGGGATCGGACTCCAGCCGGTCGAGGTCTTCGGGGTGGGGCATGGTGAACGGATGGTGGGCGGCCACCGGATGGCCGGCGTCGTCCACGCCGTCGAACATGGGGAAGTCGACCACCCACAAGAACCGGTAGGGACCCTCGCTGACCGGACGGCCACCGAGCTGGACCCGCAGATGGCCGAGCACCGTGCAGGCCAGCCGGTGCTCGTCCGCCACCACCAGGACCAGATCGCCCGGGACGGCGCCGGTGGCGGCCAGCAGCCCGGCCCGCTCAGGGTCGGACAGGAAGCGGTCGAGGGGCGACTCGAGGGTCGGCGGTCCGGCCCCCTCTCCCGTCACCCGGAACCAGGCCAGTCCCCGGGCGCCCAGCTGCTTGGCCCGATCGGTGAGGGAGTCGAGCCTCGACCGGGTGAAGGCGGCCCCTTCGGGGATGACAATGGCCTTCACGCACGGGGCCGCGAACGCCTTGACCCCGGTGCCGTAGAACACGGGGGACAGATCGACCAGCTCCATGCCGAATCGGATGTCGGGCTTGTCCGTGCCGTAGCGGTCGATGGCCTCGGCCCAGGTCATCCTGGGGATGTCCCCGGGTCGTTGGCCGGTCACCGCTTCGGTGGCGTCGAGGACGGCACGCGACACGAAGGCCAGCACGTCCTCTTGGCCGACGAACGAGGCTTCCACGTCGAGCTGTGAGAACTCGAACTGGCGGTCGGCCCGCAGATCCTCGTCCCGCAGGCACCGGGCGATCTGGTAGTACCGGTCCACGCCGGCCACCATCAACAGTTGCTTGGCCAGTTGGGGGCTCTGGGGCAGGACGTAACACGACCCGGGGGCCAGCCGGCTGGGAACGGCGAACTCCCGGGCCCCCTCGGGGGTGGGCGCCCACAGCAGGGGCGTCTCCACCTCGATGAATCCCTGGGCGTCCATGGCGGCCCGCAGGGCCCGGTTCACCACGGCCCGGAGCCGCAGGTTGGACTGCATGCGGGGCCGACGCAGGTCGACGAAGCGGTGCTTCAGCCGGATCACCTCGTCCACCTCGACCCGGTCGTCCACCGCGAAGGGCGGAGGCTCGGCCGCATTGAGGACCGTCACCGTGCAGTCGCCGAGTTCGACCTCCCCGGTGGGCAGGTCGGGGTTGACGGTTCCGTCGGGCCGGGGCCGGACCACGCCCACCACCGCCACCACGTACTCGCTGCGCACGTCCACCGTGCCCGGGACCACGCACTGGACGATGCCGGTGTGGTCCCGCACATCGAGGAAGGCCAGATGCTCGCCGTGCTCCCGTCGCTTGGCCACCCACCCGCACACCGTCACCGTGGCCCCGACGTCGGCGAGACGGAGCGTCCCACACAGTCGGGTGCGCATGGACGTGGCTTCGGCTTCGGTGTCGGCTTCGGTTCCGAAGGGAGCCGGCGAGACGGTCAACAGAGGTCCTTTCGAGCACGGGGCCCGGGCCGGGCTCCACTGACACAGTAGGTGGAGACGCCGAGCGTCATCGACCGACGGCCTGGCGCACGGCCTCGGCCACCTCGGCCATCGGGACCGAACGCTGGTCGCCGTCCCCCCGCAACGGCCGGAGGGAGACGGTGCCCCCGGCCAACTCGTCGGGACCGACGATCAGGGCCACCCGCGCCCCCGACCGGTCGGCCGACTTCAACTGGGATTTCATCGATCGGTCGTCGAAGGCCCGGTCGGCCCGCAGCCCGGCCGTCCGCAGGACGGCGGTAAGGTCCCGGGCCACCTGTCCACCCGTCACGTCGACCACGAACGCATCGAGGGGTTCCGGGTCCACCGGGAACACACCCTCGGAGTCGCAGGCCAACAAGAGCCGCTCGATACCGACACCGAAGCCGATCCCCGGGGTCGGTGGGCCACCGAGCATCTCGACCAGGCCGTCGTAGCGGCCACCGCCCCCGATCCCGTTCTGGGCCGCTTCGAGGGCCTGGGAGGAGAACTCGAAGGTGGTCCGGGTGTAGTAGTCGAATCCCCGGACCAGGCGGTGGTCGATGGTGCACGGCACACCGAGCGCCTCGAGCCCGGTCTGCACCCGTTGGAAGTGGTGGCGACACGGATCGCACAGATGGTCGGCCAGGGCCGGAGCCCCGGCCGTCGCCTGTCGGCAGTCCTCCCGTTTGCAGTCGAGCACCCGGAGGGGGTTGGCGTCGAGGCGCTCCCGGTGCTCGGCGCAGAGCTGGTCCCTCCGCTCCGAGAGATAGGCGCCCAGCAGCTCCAGATAGGCGGGACGGCACACCGAGTCACCCATCGAGTTGATCCGGAGATCGAACGAGGCCAGTCCGAGCGACCGGAAAAAGGTGTCGGCCAGCCACACCACCTCGACGTCCAGATCGGGGTCTTCAGGTCCGAGGGCCTCCACGCCCAGCTGGTGGTGCTGGCGGTATCTCCCGGCCTGGGGCCGTTCGTAGCGGAAGGCCGGAGTGGCGTACCACGCCTTCCACGGCAGGGAGGGCCGGTGTTGGACGAAGGCCCGGACCAGTGGCGCCGTCCCCTCGGGCCGCAGGGCCAGCGCCCTTCCCCCCCGGTCCTCGAACTCGTACATCTCCTTGCCCACCACGTCGCTGCCCTCGCCGATGCCCCGGCGGAAGACCCGGACGTCCTCGAAGATGGGGGTGTGGGCCAGCCCGTAGCCGGCCCCCTCCACGGTGGCGGCGAAGGCGGCCAGCAACGCTTCCCACCGGGTGGACTCGGGCCACAGCACGTCGTGGGTGCCACTGGGGGCGCGCGCCACCAGCGATCCGTCGGCCATCAGCCCCTCAATCCTTCTTACCCGGGAGGATGCGGTAGACGTCGTAGACGGCGTCAAGGTGCCGGATGAGGTTGAGCACCGACTCGAGGTGGCCCGGGTCGGCCAGCTCCACGTCGAACCGCATCCGGCTGATCCGGTCGGCATCGGTCTGGGTGTTGGCGCTCACGATGTTCAGATGGTGCTCGGACACCACCTTGGTGACGTCGGCCAGCAGCCGCGACCGGTCGATGGCCACCACCTCGATGGTGGCGACGAACACCCCCGAGGACCGGTGGTCCCACTCCACCTCGATGAGCCGCTCACGGGACCGGCTGGCCAGCGAGGCGGCGTTGGCGCAGTCGGCGCGGTGCACCGACACGCCCCTTCCCCGGGTGACGAAGCCGACGATCTCATCGCCCGGAACCGGCGTACAGCACCGGGACAGCCGGACCATCAGGTCGTCGAGGCCCTCGACGTACACACCCACCGCCGAGCCCCGACCGGGCTTCGGTGAGGTGGGCTGCTGGCGGGCGGTGACCGGCAGCTGTTCCTCGTAGACACCGCCGCGCAGGTCCCGAAGGATCCGCTGGGCCACGGCCCGGGCCGACACCCGGTTGTCACCGATGGCGGCATGCAGGGCGTCCAGGTCGGCATAGTTCATGGTCTCGGCCAGCTCGGCCAGGGCGTGCTCGGAGGCCAGCTTCTGCACGGGCAGACCCTCGCGCCGCAGCTCCTTGACCAGTTCCTCCCGCCCCAGTTCGATGGCGTCCTCGCGCCGCTCGCGGGAGAACCACTGGCGGATCTTCGTGCGGGCCCGCGACGACGCCACCATGCCCAGCCAGTCCCGGGACGGGCCGGCCGTCGGCGCCTTGGACGTGAAGATCTCGACGGTGTCGGCCGAGCTCAGCCGGGTGTCCAAGGGAACCAGGCGGCCGTTGACCTTGGCCCCGATGCACCGGTGGCCCACCTCGGTGTGGATGGCGTAGGCGAAGTCGACCGGGGTGGCGCTGGCCGTGAGGGCGATGACCTTGCCCTTGGGGGTGAAGACGTAGACCTCGTCCTCTTCGAGGTCGAGCTTGAGGGCCTCGAGGAATTCGATGGGGTCGGTGGTCTCGTTCTGGAAGTCGACGATCCGCTGCATCCACTCGACCTCGGCGGTGGTCGAGGACGTCTCCTTGGCCAGGGCCAGGAGCTCGGCCCGGCGGTCCCGCTCGGCCATCTCCGCCCGCTGGGCCGCCGTCATGGTGGAGGTCTTCTTGGCTCCGGTCTTGTCGGCGTCCTTGGCGTCCTTGGCGATCTCGGTGGGGGCGGGCCCACCGGGCCCCAGCGGGTCGATGACGGCCTTGGCTCCGGCCTTTCCCTTGGTGGCGGGACCGTTGGCCCGTGACCGTGCGGCTTTGGCCCCGTCGGCGTCCTTGGTGCTCTTGGTGGCCTTGGTGGCCTTGGTGGCCTTGGCCGCCTTCTGGGCCGAGGGCCCTGGCCGGTCGCTTCTGGTCGGGTTCACCTTGTAGCCCCAGTGGGCGGCGATCCCGTACTCGGCCCGCCGGTGCATCTCGTGGGTCCGGACCTGCACCTCGATGGGCTTGCCGTCCAGACCGATCACCGTGGTGTGCAGTGACTGGTACAGGTTGAACTTCGGCGAGTTGATGTAGTCCTTGAACCGTCCCTGCACCGGCGACCAGATGGCGTGGATCGATCCGAGGGCCGCCCAGCAGTCGCGTTCGGACTCGACGATCACCCGGATCCCCACCAGGTCGTAGAGCTCGTCGAACTCCTTGCCCCGCACCACCATCTTCTCGTAGATGCTCCAGAGGTGCTTGGGTCGGCCGGTGACCTCGGCATTGACCCCCGACGCCTGGAGACGCTCCCGCACCGAAACCAGCACCCGGGCCAGGAACTCGTCCCGCAACGGGGCCCGGTTGGCCACCATCTGCTCGATCTCGGCATACCGTTTGGGATGGAGGGTGGTGAAGGCCAGGTCCTCCAGCTGCCATTTGACCTCTTGGATACCCAGCCGGTGGGCCAGCGGGGCATAGATGTCCAGGGTCTCCTGGGCCGTCCGACGCTGCTTCCACTCCGGCATGACGGCCAGGGTCCGCATGTTGTGGAGCCGGTCGGCGAGCTTGATGATGAGCACCCGCCAGTCGTTGGCCATGGCCACCAACATCTTGCGCACGGTGGCCGCCTGCTGGGCCTCCTTAGAATCGAACTGGAGCCGGTCGAGCTTGGTCACCCCGTCGACGATGAGGGCCACCGCCGGGCCGAAGTCCCGCTCGATGACCTCCGTGGTGACCCCGGTGTCCTCCACCGCGTCGTGCAGGAGGGCGGCCGCCACCGTCTGGGCATCGAGTCCCAGGTCGGCCACGATGCCGGCCACGGCGATGGGGTGGGTGATGTAGGGCTCCCCCGACCGCCGGAGCTGCCCGGCGTGGGCCACGGCGGCCGTTTCCGCCGCCCGCAGGATGACCGAGGTGTCGTCACCCGGGTGGCGGCGCAAGAAGGCTTCGACCACCGGTGTCAGCAGCCCGGTGAGATCCGGGGGCAGCGATGTGCCCGCCAGCCGCTCGTCGCTCGCCGGGGCGGTCCCCTCAGCGGGGACTGGTGTGGCCAAAGCCATGCTTACACGGTACCTGTCGAAGAGCCGCCACCGGAACCTTCCGGGCGGGAAAACCTGGGCGATGAGCACGTCGGCGTGCCTGGTGGGGCCTCCGTCGTGGTGTTGGTTCTGCGTTTGGCGTACGAATGGTATGCGAAAACGGCGGCCCGGTCAGATCCGGTGACGGGCCGGCTGGGTCAGCGGCGCTTGCGTTTGCCGCCCTTGCCTTTGCCCTTGCGGGGTCGGGGCGGGGGGCGGTTGCCGCCCGGGCGGGTCGACCCGGCGGACGACTTGGCCCCGCCCGACGAGGCCGAGCCGGTGGCCCCGACCGAATCGGTACGGGCAGATCCTGATCCGGCGCCCTTGGAGGTGGCCGAGCCCGACCGTCGGGCCGCCGATGCGGCTCCGGGACGGATGACGCCGGCCGTCTGGGGACGGGACCGGCCCGACGACCGCCCGCTGCTGCCGGCACCGGCCATGGCCGCGGCCAGAGCCGGCGTCAGCACCGCTCCCCTCGGCCCCCGGGTCTCGAGGCGCTGGCGGATGGTGATGTAGCGCGGCTCCCGCTCCTTCATGAGGGCCAGCAGTGGCGAGGCGATGAAGATCGACGAGTAGGCACCGCTGGTCAGTCCGATGACCAGGGCCAGACCGAAATCCTGCAGGGAGGTGGCGCCCAGGATGAACGACCCGACCACCAGCACCGACAGGACGGGGATGATGGCGACCAGGGAGGTGTTGATAGAGCGGGCCAGGGTCTGGTTCATCGACAGGTTGACCATTTCGGAGTAGGTGATCCGACCGGACGCCCCGAGGCCCTTGGCGTTGTCACGTATTCGGTCGAACACCACCACGGTGTCGTAGAGCGAGTACCCGAGCACGGTCAGCACCGCCACCACCGTGTCCGGGGTCACCTGGAACCCGGTGATCGAATAGATCCCCACCGTCACCAGGATGTCGTGGATGACGGCCACGATGGCGGCCACCGCCATCTTGAACTCGAAGCGGGCAGAGATGTAGAGCGTCACGGCGATGAAGAACACGATGAGCGCCTCGATGGCCTTCGAGGTGACCTGGCCTCCCCAGGTGGGGCCGACATCGTCGAAGTTCACATTGTTGGGCACGGTGTGGGCCGCTTTGGCCAGGGCGTCCTGGACGTTGTTCTCGATGACGGTGCGCTCGGCCGGCGGCTTCGAGTTGAGGTCGACGGTCGACCTGGATCTGCTTGGTGTGGTTGATCTGGTCGGTCAGCTGGACCACGGTGGGCTGGGTCACACCAGCCGATTCGGCGGCGGTGGTGGCCTCGGCCACCGTCAGGGTCTGGGAGTTGACCAGCCACGACTGGCCGCCCTTGAAGTCGATCCCCAGGTTGAGACCCCGGGTGCTGAGGGAGATGACTCCGATCAGGATGACGAGAGCGGAGGCGGCGAACCACCATCGCCGACGACCGATGAAGTCGAACGAGGTCTCGCCCCGGTACAGGCGGACGAGGATGTGGTGCCGCTTCTCCCCCTGCTCCTCTCGCTCCTCTTCTTCCTCGGCGTATTCGAGCTCCTCTTCGAAAGCCTCTTCGAGCTCGAGGGCCGCTTCTTGTTCGACGTCGTCCTCGGACAGCTCGACATCGTCACCGGCCTTGCCGTTGCGCCGGCTCATCAGGCCACTTCCGTGGTCACGCCGAGCCCACTGGCCATGCTCATGGTGGCGTTATTGGCCCCACTGCCGCTCTGGCCCAGTAGGATCACGAACGGCCGGGTGAAGAAATAGGTGATGATGATGTCGTAGATCGTCGAGATGCCGAGGAACAGGGCGAACCCTTTGACGTCCCCCACCGAGATGATGTAGAGGATGGCCGCCCCCAGGAGGGAGACGGCATCGGCGGCCAGGACGGTGCGGAAGGCACTGTGGAACCCCTTGTCCACGCTGCTCCGCACGGTGCGGCCGGCCCGCGCCTCGTCTTTCAATCGCTCGAAGTACACGATGTACGAGTCGACGGTGATCCCGACCGAGACGATCAGCCCGATGATGCCGGCCAGGTCGATGGTGGTGTTGAGGGACTGGCCCATGAAGGCGATGGTGGCCCACAGGAGTGCCCCGGTCACCGCCAGCCCCGACACCACCACGATGCCCAGCAGTCGGTAGTAGAAGATCATGTACAGCATGACCAGGGCCAGGCCGGCCAGACCGGAGATCAGTCCCGGCCTGCAGGGAGGCCTTGCCGAGCGACGGCGACACTGTCTGGACGGTCAACCGGTCCAACTTGACCGGCAGGGCGCCGTAGGTGAACTCGGTGGCCAGCGTCTTGGCCTCGTTCTCGGTGAAGCTGCCGGAGATCGACACCTTGCCGTCGAACGAGGTGAACGAGCCCTGCGTGGGGAGGGTGATGGGTGCGGTGATGACCTGGCCGTCGAGGTCGATGCCGATGATGGCGTGGAACTGCTGTTGGGCCAGAGTGTCCCAGGCGGTGGCGCCCGGGCCGGTCAGGTTGAGATCGACCTCCCACTGTCCGTTGTTGAGTTGGGCACTGGCCGACTTTACCGCCGTGCCGCTCAAACCGGCCGGGCCCAGAACGCAGCGGCGTGGACCCCGTTGGTCGAGCCCGGAAGGATCACGGTGGCGTTCTTGTTGTCGTTGTCCGCCGAGGTCGACGGGTAGCTGGCGAACTGGGTGTCGGCCGGAGGATTGTTCGTTGCCTGACCGGTGTTGGTGTTCACGGCGAGGTTGGTCGACGTCAGTGCGGAAGTGGCACTGCAGGTCGGGAGCGGGCCGGTCGACGGCTTCTTCCCCTTGGCCAGGGTGAGCGCCGGTGCATAGCACAGCGCCGGACGGAAGAAGAGCTGGGCGGTGTTGCCCAGGGTGGCCAGTACCTGCTGGGTGTTCTTCTCACCGGGAATGGACACCGAGATCTGGTTCTTGCCCTGGCTGTCGACAGTGGCGCCGGTGGTGCCGGCGTTCACCCGGTCGTTCAGGATGGTCACGATGGTGTCCAACTGGGCCTGGCTGACCGGGTGGTGGGTCTGGTAGACGACGGCCAGCCCTCCGTCGAGGTCGAGGCCCAGCTTGGGCGACCATCCGGCGGCCAGGGTGGCGCTGAGGGCGATCACCGCGATGGCGATCACCGAGAGCAGGCTGACCCAAAGCGAGCGCTTCTTCTTCATCGAGCTCAGGTGGTCGGCGGACGGTCGGGGCCGCCGGCGTCGTCTCCGTCGGCCGATCGGGTCGTTTCCGGTGCCCGTCCCTTCCGTCGGTGGACCCGTTGTCCGACGAGGGGTGCCGGTCGGCATCGGACTCGATCTCGGCCTCGTCGCGTCCCCGGTGTCGGGATCGGGGGCTGACTCCTCGTCGGCGTCGTCCTGTCGATCTTCGTCGTACTCGGCGTCGTCGTAGGAGTCCTCCTCCCCGCCGTCGCCCTCGTCCTCGTCCTCGTCGTCGGTCGGGGGTGCCGGCTCCTCGATGGTGCGGAGGATGTACTGCTGGAGGACGACGAAGGACGCACCCACACTGGTCTCGAGGGTCACCCGGTCGCCGTCGATGTCGATGATGTACCCGACCAGACCTCCGGCCGTCAGCACCTCGTCCCCGACCTCGTAGGTGCTGGCCTGCTCGCGGAGGGCCCGGGCCTTGCGCTGTTGGGGGCGGTAGATGAGGAAGTAGAAGCCGGCCCCGATGACCAGGAAGATCAACAGGATGGGACTGCCGCTGCTGGATGTCTTCGACGTGGCCGCCACGAGCGCGGTGGCGGACGCCAGGGCCGCGGTCATCGGGAGCAGGGAGGGAGATCAGTGGTCGCCACAGCGGTTCGACTGTAGTCCAGGCCTGCCACGATCAGGCGCCACCCACTTCAGGGGCCCCAACCTCGGCCGTGCGCCTCCGCAGCCCGTCGAAGGTCCCGGTGGCGATGGCCGACCGGGCCTCGGCCATCAATCCGAGCACGAAGGCCAGGTTGTGGATGCTCAGGAGTCGCCAGGCCGTGGGCTCCCCCACCCCCAGCAGGTGGCGGAGATAGCCCCTCGACCACCGCCGGCAGGTCGAGCAGGCACAGGACCGGGTCGAGGGGCCGGTCGTCGGCGGCGAACCGGGCGTTGCGCAGGTTGAGGCGGCCGTCGGCGGTGAGGATGGAGCCGTGCCGGGCCATACGGGTCGGGGCCACGCAGTCGAACTGGTCGACCCCGAGAGCGACCGCCTCCATCAGACCCACCGGGTCGCCCACCCCCATCAGGTACCGGGGCCGGTCCTCGGGAAGGTGGGGCACGGTGGCGGCCAGCGTCTCCAGCATGGCTGCACGCGGCTCCCCCACCGACAGGCCCCGATGCCGTAGCCGTCGAATCCGATCTCCACGGTGCGGACCGCGCTCTCCTCCCGCAGGTCGGGATCGATGCCCCCCTGCACGATGCCGAAGAGGGCCTGGTCGGCGGGGCGACGATCGAGGTCCCGGTGGCGCCGGTGGGCCCGCTCGGCCCAGGCCGCCGTCCGATCCACCGCCGTGCGCAGCACCTCCGGCGGGGCCGGCAGGGTGGCGCACACGTCGAGCACCATCTGGATGTCGGCCCCGATCAGACCCTGGGCCTCGACCGCCGACTCGGGAGTGAGGCGGACGGGGCGCCGTCGTAGACCGACGTGAAGGTGAGCCCGTCGTCGTCGACCAGGGGCCGGAGCGAATGGACCTGGTAGCCGCCCGAGTCGGTCAGGGTGTGCCCCTGCCACCCGGTGAACCGGTGGAGGCCACCGAGACCGGCCACCACCTCGGCCCCCGGACGCAGCATCAGATGGTAGGTGTTGGCCAGCACCACGTCGGCCCCCAGGGTGTCGAGGTCGGCGCTATCCAGGGCCTTGACCGCCCCCCGGGTGCCGACCGGCATGAAGGTCGGCACCGGGTAGGAGCCCCGGGCCGTGGCCACCAGCCCGGTCCGCGCCGCCCCATCGGTGGCCGTCACCTCCATCTGCAACCGGGTCACCGCCGGGTGGACCGGTCGCGCCTGGCCACCACCATGGCGTCACCGAAGGACAGGAACCGGTAGCCGCCGGCCAGGGCAGTGGCGTACAGGTCGCCGCCACTGCGGACCGCAGAACGCCTCCACCAACAACAGCAGGCTCGAGCGGGGCAGATGGAAGTTGGTGACCAACAGGTCCACCACCCGGAACCGGTAGCGGCCGTGGATGAAGAGGTCGGTCCGCCCGGACAGCCGCCCGGTGGTCGCCGCCGTCTCGAGGGCCCGGACGGCGGTGGTGCCCACCGCCACCACCCGGCCGGCCGAGGCGCAGGCGGCCATGGTCTCGGCCGGGACGGAGTAGCGCTCGGAATGGATGACGTGCTGGTCGGCGGTGGGGGCGGTGATGGGGCGGAAGGTGTCGAGTCCGATGGTGAGGTCGAGCCGGGCCACGGCGGCCCCGGCCTCGCGGCACTGGTCGATGACCTCGGGGGTGAAGTGGAGTCCGGCGGTGGGGGCGGCGGCGGACCGGTCGGCCAGGGGCGGTGACGACGAGTACACGGTCTGATACCGCTCCGGGTCGTCGAGGGGCTCCCGGATGTACGGGGGCAGCGGGACCACGCCGGCCCGTTCGACCACTGTCGGATCCAGCAGTCGGACCAGGCGCCGCCCGTCGTCGCCCCCGACCGGTCGGCCCACCTCCAGATACGGGGATCCGGCCGTCCGGCTCGAACAGGGGGGTACCGGGCGGCAACCGGCGCCCCGGTCGCACCAGGGCCTCCCACGTGGCCGGTTGGGCATCCACCGGCTCCAGCAACAGGACCTCGGCCCCACCCCCGGTGGCCTTGGCCAGGCGGAGACGGCCGGTAAGGACCCGGGTGTCGTTGACCACCAGCACGTCGCCCGGCCCGACCAGCGACGGGATGTCGGCCACCGAGAGATGGGCGACATCCACGTTGGCCTGCACCCCCGGAGCGACCAGCAACCGGGCGGCACTCCGGGGCTCGGCCGGCCGCTGGGCCACCGCCGAGTCGGGCAGCCCGTAGTCGTAGGCATCCATGGGTACCGGGCCGCTGACCGGTGGGGCCGGAACGGTTCGGACCGAGCCCCGGGGTGACATCGGTTCCGACATGGCCACCATGGTGGCAGAAGCTCCGGGCCCACCGATCCCCGGCCCGATCCGCCGGACAGGCCGGGTCGGCTCAGAGCAGGGTGGGCTCGACCGGGGTCAGCCCGAGATGGGACCAGGCCCGAGGGGCGGCCACCCGGCCCCGGGCCGTGCGCTGCAGCAGACCCTGCTGGAGCAGGTACGGCTCGTAGGCATCCTCGATGGTGTCGGGTTCCTCCCCGACACACTGGGCCAACGTGCTCGAGACCGACCGGGCGCCCCGGGAACCGCCGGCACAGCACGTCGAGGATGGAGCGATCGACCTTGTCGAGGCCCAGCTCGTCGACCCCGAACACGTCGAGTCCCTCGACGGCGGCCGCCGAGGTGATCGTGCCCTCGGCCCGCACCTCGACGAAGTCCCGTACCCGGCGCAACAGCCGGTTGGCGATCCGGGGTGTGCCCCGGGACCGCTCGGCGATCCGGCGCGCCCCCTCGGCGTCGACGGGGACACCGAGGATGCCGGCCGACCGGGTGACGATGGTCTGGAGCTCGTCCACGTCGTAGAGGTCGAGCCGGCCCACGAACCCGAACCGGTCGCGAAGCGGCCCTGCCACCAGGCCGGTGCGGGTGGTGGCGCCCACCAGGGTGAAGCGGGGAAGGTCGAGGCGGATGCTCCGGGCCGTGGGTCCCTTGCCGATCAGGATGTCCAGCTTGAAGTCCTCCATGGCCGGGTAGAGGATCTCTTCCACCGACCGGTGCAGACGGTGGATCTCGTCGATGAACAGGACATCGCCGTCCTGGAGGTCGGTGAGCAGGGCGGCCAGGTCGCCGGCCCGCACCAGCACCGGCCCGGCGGTGACCCGCAGTCCGGCCCCCATTTCGGCGGCCACGATGCCGGCCAGGGAGGTCTTGCCCAAGCCCGGCGGACCGGCGAACAGCAGATGGTCGGCCGGTTGATCGCGCTTCAGGGCGGCCTCGATGACGATCTGCAGGTGCTCGGTCAGCTGACCCTGGCCCACGAACTCGGCCAGCGAGCGGGGCCGCAGGCCGGCCTCTTCGACCTCGTCGGCGGGCACCGCCCCCGGATCGACCGGTCGGGCTCTGGCCGGCGGTGGCCCCAGATCCGTCGGCCGGGTCGGCGGAGTCGGCGTCAGCCGACCCGGCCGACAGGACCTCACGTCTTGCCTCGTGGGGTCATCGGCTACGGGCCAGCTCGCGGAGGGCCATCCTCACCAAGTCTTCCACCCCAGCCGAGTCGTCCACCGCCGTCGAGGGCGATCCGGATCTCGTCGGGGCCGTAGCCCAGCTCGACCAGCGCCGCCCGGGCCTCGGCCCGCGGGCTCCCGGCCACCGGTGCCGCCGGGCCCCCGGCGTCGAGGGAGGGGAGGTCGAGACGGGCCTTCAGCTCGAGGAGCAGGCGGGCGGCAGTCTTCTTGCCCACCCCCGGCACCGTGCACAGGGAATCGATGTCGTCCTCGAGGACGGCGGTGGACAGGGCGGCCGGCGACATGGAGGACAGGATCCCGAGGGCCAACGACGGCCCCACACCGTGGGCCCCGAGGAGTGCTTCGAAGCACCGGCGCTCGTCGGCGTGGGCGAAGCCGAAGAGCACGATGGCGTCCTCCCGCACGTGGGTATGGACATGGAGGAAGACCTCGGCACCCTGACCGTTGAGCGAGGCCACCAGTGACGTCGGCACCGATACCCGGTACCCGACCCCCCCGACGTCCACGATCAACTCGCCGGAGGTGGGCCGGTCGACCACCACACCCCGCAGGGACCCGATCACGACGGGTCTCCCGTGGCCGCCGCCACCGCCCGACGGAGGGGCTGGGTGGTGAGATGGCAGGCGGCCAGGGCCAGGGCGTCGGCCACATCGGGCGGCCGCGGGGTCTCGCTCAGGCCGAGGACCGAGGCCACCATCCTCTGGACCTGGTCCTTGGTGGCGCTGCCGTAACCGACCAGGGCCAGCTTGACCTCGTTCGACGTGTACTGGGCCACTTCGCAGCCGAACTCGGCCGCCGCCACCAGGGCGACACCGGCGGCCTGGCCGGTGGCCATGGCGGTGCGGGCGTTGACCTGGAAGAACACCCGCTCGACGACCACGGCATCGGGTGTGAACTCGCGTACCAGGGCCCGGAGCTCCTCCGACAGGGTGTGCAACCGCTCGGGCAGGGGCACCGACGGCTCGGTGGAGATCACCCCGCCGGCCACCGCGGCCAGCGCGCCGCCCCGACGGGTCACGATGCCGTATCCACACCGGGACAGGCCGGGGTCGACTCCCAGGACGAACATGCGTTCGATGCTACCCCGCCGGGGAGACGGGCCGGGGATCTCGACCCGGGCGCTCACCCCTGATAGGCGGCCATCACCGCGTCGGGGATGTCGAAGTTGGCGTAGACGTTCTGCACGTCGTCGTGGTCGTCCAGGGCCTCGATGAGCCGCAACACCCGCTTGGCCTCCGGCTCCGAGGACACTTCGACCGTGGTGGTGGGCACCATGGTGAGCTCGGGAGCACCGGGTTCGAGCCCGGCATCCTCGAGGGCGGTGTGGACGGCGGCCAGCTCGGCCGGGGCGCTGGTGACGAGCCACCGGTCGCCCTCGTCGGCGAGATCTTCGGCGCCCGCTTCCATGACCACCTCCAACACCCGCTCCTCGTCGAAGGTCGGAAGGGACGGCGATCACGCCTTTGCGCTCGAACTGCCAGCTGACCGCGCCCGGCTCGGCCAGGGCGCCGCCGTTCTTGTTGAAGACGTTCCTGATCTCCGCCCCGGTCCGGTTGCGATTGTCGGACAGGCACTCCACGATCACCGCCACCCCGTCGGGGGCGTACCCCTCATAGGAGATCGACTCGTAGCGGACGCCCTCCAACTCCCCCGAGCCCGCGCTTGATGGCCCGTTCGATGGTGTCGATGGGCACCGATGCGTCTCGGGCCTTGGCGTACATGGTCCGCAGGCTGGCGTTGGCGGTCATGTCGCTGCCACCCTCGCGGGCCGCCACCTCGACCTGGCGGATGATCTTGGCGAACACCTTGGCCCGGGCCGAGTCCTGAGCCCCCTTGCGGTACTTGGTGGTGGCCCACTTGGAGTGTCCCGACATCGACTAACGCCTCTCCTCTTTGGTCATCTCCACGAACACCTGATGCAGCCTACGGTCACCGGTGAGCTCGGGGTGGAACGACGGTGACCAGCACCCGGCCCTGACGGCATACCACCGGCGGTTCGGCGCCCGGTCGGTCGCCGTCGCCGGGTCGGGACGGGAGGGTGGCCAGCACCTCGACCCCGGGGCCGGTGCGCTCGACCACCGGGGCCCGGATGAACACGGCATGGACGGGACCCCCCTCGAGGCCGTCGACGGCGAGTTCGCACTCGAACGACGCCCGCTGACGCCCGTAGCCGTTGCGGCGGACGGTGAGGTCGATGACGCCGAACCGCCGCTGGTCGGGCCGGCCGTCGAGGACCTCGGCGGCCAGGAGGATCATCCCGGCGCACGTCCCGAAGACGGCCATCCCCCGATCGAGGGCGGTGGCCAGCGGCTCGAACAGTCCCGAGGACTCCATCAGCAGCGACAGGGTGGTGGACTCCCCGCCGGGGATGATCAGTCCGTCCAGCCCGTCGAGATCGCCGGGACCCCGGACCAGCGCCACCGGCTCACCCAGGGCCGACAGGGCGGTGATGTGCTCACGTACGTCACCCTGGAGGGCGAGCACTCCCACGGTCACCGCAAGGTCCCAGTCCGTGACCGCGGCCGGCCGGCCCCCCGGTCACCAACCACGCTCGGCCAGGTGGACGCCGAGGGTGCCGATCTCCTGACCGGCCATGGCATCACCCAGCCCGGTGGACACCTTGGCCACCAGATCGGCATCGGTGAAGTGGGCGGTGGCCTCGACGACGGCTCGGGCCATGTGGGCGGGGATTGCCGCTCTTGAAGATCCCCGAACCCACGAACACCGCCTCGGCACCGAGCTGCATGACCAGCGAGGCATCGGCCGGGGTGGCGATGCCACCGGCACAGAACAGGGCACGGGGAGGCGGCCGGTGCGGGCGATCTCCTGGACCAGGCCGATCGGTGCCGCCAGCTCCTTGGCCCATCCGTAAAGTTCGGCCGGGTCGGCCTGGGTCACCCGCCGGATGTCGCCGAGGATGGACCGGAGGTGGCGGACGGCCTCGACGATGTTGCCGGTGCCGGCCTCGCCCTTGGAGCGGATCATGGCCGCACCCTCGGAGATCCGGCGGAGGGCTTCACCGAGGTTGGTGGCGCCGCACACGAAGGGGATGTCGAACGCCCACTTGTCGATGTGGTGGGCCTCGTCGGCCGGGGTCAGCACCTCGCTCTCGTCGACGTAGTCCACGCCCAGGGCCGCCAGTACCTGGGCCTCGGCGAAGTGGCCGATGCGGGCCTTGGCCATCACCGGTACGGTCACCGCCGCCTTGATCCCCTCGATGAGGGCGGGATCGCTCATGCGGGCCACGCCGCCGTCGCGCCGGATGTCGGCGGGTACCCGCTCGAGTGCCATGACGGCCACGGCCCCGGCGTCCTCGGCCACCTTGGCCTGGTCGGCGTCGACCACGTCCATGATCACCCCGCCCCGCAACATCTCGGCCAGGCCCCGCTTGACGGTGAACGAGCCGGTGGGACGGTGGGTGGACACTGCGCTGTCGCTCACAGGATCAGCCATGGGCCCATGCTACCCCTGGCCACGTGCCTCCAGCCCGAGCCGCGCCGCCGGACGCCCCTTCCGGGACGCCCGGCGACCGGGGACCTGCAGGCCGGTGGATCAGGACCGCAGCACGGCCTCGAGCTCGATCTGGATGTCCACCTTCTTGGCCACCACGAGACCGCCGGCCTCCATGACCGCCCCGAAGCTCACATCGAAGTCGTCGCGGTTGATGCTGGTGGAGGCGCTGAACCCGACACGGAAGTTGCCATAGGGGTCCTTGACGACGCCCTCGAGGGTCACGTCCAGGGTGACCGACTTGGTCACCCCACGGATGGTCAGGTCCCCGTCGACCTTGAACTCGGTTGGGCCCTCGGGCTTGACCGACGTGCTCACGAAGGTCCACTTCGGATGGTTTTCGACGTCGAAGAAGTCGTCGGTCCGCAGGTGGTTGTCCCGGGTCTCGTCACGGGTGTCGACCGTGGTGGCGTCGATGGTGACGGTGGCCTTGGAGTCCGCCGGATCTTCCCCCAGCTCCAGGGTTCCTTCGAAGGATGCTGAGCCGACCCCGCACCTTGGACACGGCCATGTGCCGCACGGCGAAACCCAACTCGGTGTGGGACGGGTCGATGTCGTAGGTACCGACGGGGGGATACTCGACGCCGTTCACGGTTCTGATGGCTACTCCTGCTTCAGGGGACATTGGCTCTCCTTGGGATGTTTGGGATTCGGGGATGTCGGGACTGATCGACCGGATTGGTGATGACGTCCGGTCATTTGTTGCTTGAAATCAACTATAGCACAACTAGTTGCACTCGCAAATACCAATCGGTTACCTGTATGATGCGGGCCATGGGACAGTTGTCGAGTACCGATGAGGAGCGGCTCACCACGGTAGGCCTGCTCATGGAGTCAGCGGCCGGCCTCCGCCGGGCCATCCAGCGGAGGACCGAGGCGGAGAACTCCCTCTCCAACCAGTCTTTCGACGTCCTGATCCGCCTGGCCCGCAGCCCGGGGTCAGAGCTTCGGATGAGCGAGCTGGCGGCCCAGACGACACTCACCCCGAGCGGCCTGACCCGGTCGGTGGATCGCTTGCACGACCAGGGCTTGGTGGTGCGGCGGGTCTGTCCCGAGGACCGACGGGGCGCATTTGCGGTGCTGACCCCGGCCGGTCGGGAACTGATGGACCGGGCCATCCCCGAGCACGTCGCCCACATCGACGAGCTGCTGAGCAGCCTGTTCGCCCCCGAAGAGGAGGCGACCCTGGCCATGCTGTTGCGCCGGTTGCGGGACCACCTCTACGACACCGGCGCCGACTGGGGTCTCGCCCACGACGACGCCGATCTGTGCTCCGGGGAGGATTGACCGTCCCGGGCATCGCCGGCTGACACCTACCCTTCCGTCCCCGGCCCCGTCTGCCCCGGCCCCGTCCGCCCCGTCCAGCCCGTCCGGGGGACCCGGGCCCACCGTTCGGTGAGTCAGTAGAGCGACAGCGCCGCCGCCCGCACGCGGGTGTCGTCCAGATTTCCCTCCATCGACTCCCCCGCCCCGGCACCGACCATGGGGTCGATCCACAGCCACCGGGTGAGGGCGGCGGTCCGTCCCCTCCCGGGCGGCCAGGCGACCGTGGCACGGGACCGGGACAGTTCGATCATCACGTCGAGGGCCGAGCCGATGCCCGGCGGATAGCGAACCACGCGGGCCGCCCGCTGGTCGGCTTCGTAGGCCTTGCCCCGGCCGATGAGCCGGTGTACCCGTTCCGTCCCGGCCACCACTCCGGTGAGGGCGGCCAACGGAGCGGTCGTCGCCACCGCCACCCCGGCCACCACGGTGTCGTGTCGCTTGATGTGCACCAGCTCATGGGCCAGCACGCCCTCCAGCTCCACCAGGGTGAGCGACCCTTCGAGACCGGAGGTCACCACCAACGAGGCGCTGCCCGGGTCGTGGCCGATGGCCATGGCGTTGGGCACCGGGCTGTCGACGACGCAGACGACGGGGGCCGGCAGTCCCATGGTGGCGCACAGCCCGTCGACCAGGTTGTGCAGCCGCGGGTGTTCCCACTCGTGACTGGGTCGGGCTCCGACGGCCCGGAGCACGGCCCGGGGAGCACTCTGCCACTGCCAGGCGACCAGACCGACGGCCACCACCACCAGAGAGGCCACCCCGATGGCCACCGACAGACCGAGTGCGATCACCACGACACCGACCACGATGCCGGTCACCACTCCCGGCACGGCGCAGATCCGGATCGCCTTCATCCTGTTGGCCCGCACGGCCGCCGCCTCATCTCCTCCGTCGCCGCGCTCGACCGGCGGGGCCGCCGCCGGCGTGACCGTCGGTGGCCCGGTGGCGGATCGGGGCGTTCCGGATCGGGGCGTTCCGGACCGGCCCTGGCCCCGATTCCCGGACGGCGGACCCTGGTCTCCGCCGGTGGCCCTGGCTCTGGTCGACGGGCTGCCGCCGCCTCCGCCCGAATTCCTCGCCGTCGACCCGCCGCCGCCGCTTCCACCGCCCTTGGGCCCGCCCCCGCCTCCCCGGTTGCGGTTACGGTTCCGGTTCCGGTTTCCGCCCCCGACTCCCGATCCACCGGATCCGGACGGTGACCGTCCCGGCGTCGAGCCACCACCGCCGGGTCCACCGCCTCCCCGGCCTGACTGGGTCCGGGGTTCGGGCTTGGGAGGGACGTCAGACATCGTTCGAGCAGTGTACGGCCGCTCAGCCCGGTGGGCCGACCATGGACGAGCGGTAGTAGTCCTCGTAGCGGGCGGCCAGCCGGCTCATGGAGAACTCCGAGGCCCGCTCGGCCGCCGAATCCAGCCATCGGCTCCGCCCGTCGCCGTCCGGGCGCCCCACCGGCTCGGTCGTCCTCGCCGCCCGGGGTGCTGACCGCCGATCGCCCGGACAGCACCCCGTTGAGGGCGACCGAGAGGGCCTGGGCGTCGCCCGGAGGCACGAGCACGGCCAGGCGGCCGGCCGCCGCCCGGTACCCGTCGATGTCACTGGCCACCACCACGGTACGGGCGGCCATGCCCTCGAGAAGCACCATCCCGAACGACTCGCCCCCCAGCGACGGGGCGCACAGGACGTCGGCCGCCACCAGCCGGCGGATCTTCTCCTCTTCGGACAGCACGCCCAGCCACTCGATGTCGGCCGAGTCCGGATGGTGCTGCCGCAGGGCGTTGGTCTGGGGGCCGTCTCCGGCGATCCACAGTCGTGGCCGGCCCGCCCGACGTCGATGACCGGCCCCCGTCACCTGGTCGAGGTCGGCCGCCGCCTCCAACAGGCCGTGCAGACCCTTGCGCTCCTCGTGGCGCCCGAGGAACAGCACGGTCGGCCGGTCCGAAGGCCACGGTTCGACGTCCTGGTAGCGGTCGACCTCCACCCCGTTGAACACGATGTCCACCGTCCCGCCCAGGGCCCGGGAGGCGGTGGCACTGGCTGCCTCGGACACCGCGCACTGGACGGCGAACCGGCCCGACAGTCTGCGGGTGAGCGGGCGCAGCATCCGGTAGAAGACGCTCGGCCCGCTCCGGTGGAAGGTGGCCACCACCGGCGGGATCCCCCGTCCGAGCAGCAGTCCGTAGGGAACGCCGGGGGTGAAGGGTTCGTGGACATGGACCACGTCGAAGTCACCTGACACCAGCATCCGCCGGGCATACCGGACCGCCCGCACCGACACCGTCACCGGGGCCACCGACCCGTTGGCCGGAAGGGAGACCGGAGCGACCGGTGACCACCAGGTCGATATCGGACGGAGCATGGGAGACGGCGTCGAGGGGAGCGAACACCGTCACCTGTACGCCCCGGGCGGCCAGCGCCCGGGCCAGCCCGATGGCCTGGCCCTGCACCCCGCCCGGGCGCGACAGACTGTAGGGGCACACCATGGCTATGCGGAGCGGGGGCGGAGTCGCAGCCTCGCCGGAAGGCACCGGCCGGTCAGTCCATCATGGATCGTCGCTCGCGGCGCCGACTCCATTTGACGCCGTACATGGCGTCGTCAGCCCGGCTCAGCAACTTGGACGGATCAGTATCGGGGTTGTCGGCGAACACGCCCCCCACCGAGGCCAGCACGGTCAGGGTGCGCCCATCGATCCGATACGGCCTGGCCAGTGCGGCGGAAATGCGATCGGCGATCCTCAGCATCTCTTCCTCGCCACTCTCGATGTCACAGACCACCACGAACTCGTCACCCCCCAGACGGGCGACCGTGTCGGACGGGCGCACGATAGCTGACAGCCGGCGGGCCACGGCGATCAGCATGTCGTCGCCGACTTCGTGGCCGAGGACGTCGTTGATCTCCTTGAACTCGTCCAGGTCGAGCAGGTAGACGGCCACGCCCCGCATGATGGCGGTGCCGTCGGGGGGTATGGCCGTCCGGGCCTCGCGGTCGAGGGCATCGATGGCCTGTTGGAGGCGCTCGGCCAGCAGGGTGCGGTTGGCCAGTCCGGTCAGGGGGTCGTGCATGGCCAGCTCGGCCAGGCGCTCTTCGTTGAGCTTCTGCTCGGTGACGTCGTGCATGGCCACCACGGCACCCAGCCGCCGGCCCTCCTCGTCCACCAAGGGTTGGCCGTTGACACTGACCTTGCGTTTCGCTCCGGAGTGGGACTCGAGCACCAGCTCGATCTCCCGGAGCTGTTCGCCGGACATGGCCCGGATCAGCGGGTTCTCCCGCGGGGCCATGCGGGTGCCGTCGGGCCGCCGCAGGCCCTGCTCGCTCGGGATGCTGCCGATGGGATCGGCGTCGTCGGCCAGTCCGTGGAGACGACGGGCCGAGGGATTGAACACGGTGATGCGACCCTCGGCGTCGCAGGCCACGATGCCCTCGTCGAGGGTGTCCAGCAACACCTGGAGGAAACGCTCCTCCCGGCGGAGCTCGGTCGCCGAAAGCCGGGCATCGGTGATGTCGCTGAAGGACGACACCGCCCCGCTCAGGGATCCGTCCGACTCGAACAGCGTCTGGGAGTTAGCCTTGACCCACATCGGTGGTCTCCCGTCCCGGTGCAACCCGAGGACCACCCCCACCGAACGCCGACCGCCGCCCACCCCGGCCAGCAACGGAAGGCCTGACGGTTCGATCGCCACCCCATCGGCGTCGGTGACCACCAGCCCGTGCCGGACGGCCGTCTCGACCAGGTCGGTGAGGCGCCGACCCAGGATCCGGACCCGGGGAGCCTCGAACATCACCTCGAAGGACTCGTTGACCTGGACGAGGGCCCCCGAGGCATCGACCACGATCACCCCGTCGGCCAACGAGTCGATGATGGTGGCCTGATGGAGCTCCGTGTCATCGACCCTTTGCTGGAGCTGCCTGCGTTCGGTGATGTCGCGGATGTTGACGACGATCCCGCCGATCGGATCGTCGAGATGGTTGGCCGCCACCACTTCGATGTCGATCGGAGCGCCGTCGGCCCGGTGGGTGCTGATCTCGAGCGAGACCGACAGGCGCCGTCGGGCCACCAGGTCACTGAACAGGGCCCGAACCGGCGCCACGCTGTCCGGGTCGAACAGGCCGAAGACGTCGAGACCCACCACGTCGGTGATGTCGTACCCGAACAGACGCTGGGCCGACGCACTGACGAAGATGAAGCGTCCGTCCTCGCCGACCACGGCGATCACGTCGAAGTCGTGCTCGTTGAGCGAGTGGAACCGGGGCTCGCCCGCCTTCCCGTTTCCGTTGCCGTGGCCGTTGGCGCCGGCGTTTCCGATTCCGTTTCTGTTTCCGTTGGCCGTGGCGCTGGCCCCGTCGGCACCGGGCGGCGACGGGATGTTGCCGGGGCCGTCTTGCGCCGACGGCGTCGCCGGATGGGCCAGGCGGCCCAAGGCGGCACCGCCCGGCATTTCTCGGGCCTCGAACCCGGTCATGCCGCCGCCCCACGATCGGACAGCCACAGCGGCTGGAACACGTGCCACTGCTCGGGGGCCCGACGGATGAGGCCCTCGAGCCGGGTGGCCATCTCCTGGGTGAGCCGGGTCACGTCCTTGCGGAACGAACCCGAACGGGTGGTGTCGAGGGGCGGCTCGACGATGGCGCGGTGATCAGCCCCCGGTCCGCTGTACACCGCCCCGGTGACCAGTACCGCCCCGGTGCGCAGAGCCAGCGTGGCCGGGCCGGCCGGCATGGTGGTGGGCTCGCCGAAGAACTCGACCTCGATGCCGTTGCCCACCAGGTCCCGGTCACTCAACAGGCCGACCAGGCCGCCTCGTCGCAGGGTGTCGCTGATGGCGCCGACCGGAGCATCGAGCGGGACGATGGTCAGTCCCATGGCCGCCCGTTGTCGGACGAAGTAGTCGAAGAGCTCGGGGGGCTCGAGTCGCTCGGCCACCGACGTCATCGGCATGTCCTGGGTGGCGAGGAATGCACCCCCGTATTCCCAGCTCCCGATGTGCGGCAGCGCCATGATCACGCCCTTTCCGGCGGCCATCCCCGCTTGCAGATGCTCGAAGCCCTGGACGAACGTACGCTCCTCCACTTCGACCGGCGACGTGGTGGCCAGCCGGGCACCCTCGACCCAGTAGCGAGCGTACGCCCGAAAGGAGCGACGCGCCCACCGGTCCAGGACCTCGGTGTCCGAGGCATCGGCGCCGATGACCCGGCGCAGGTTGTTGGACACCATCCGACGTTGATCGCCCCGGATCCGGAAGAGCACATCCCCGGTCAGCGAGGCCACGGCCAGGGCGGCCGGCTCCGGGATGGCGGCCAGTACCCGACCAAGGGTCGTGTACGTCCGAAACACTGCTTGCCCCTTGTTCACGAGCCCTCGTCCTCGATCAACCTTGTGTTCGGATGCGGTCAGGATTGACGGCGGCCGGCGCGCTGGCGGATGCCCTGTCTGGCGTGTCGGGCCCGCCAGGTCCGACCTGACCGGCTGGCCAACTCACCCTGGCGACGTGCCCGCCACCGGGACGGGGAGCCCGACTCCTTGCGTCCGCCCGACCGGGCGGTGCTCCGCACCCGGCGACTGCGTCGCGCCGAATAGGTGGACACCGGTGCCTCGGCCAGACGCCACACCTTGGCGAAGCGGCCCAAGGCGGTGACGAGCGTCAGGCCCAACATGACCCAGAGCACCGGCACCAGGAACTCCGGTGACAGGAAGCCGATGCCGAGCAGGATCATCCGTTCGGCCCGCTCCATGAGCCCGCCCTTGGCCGAGATGCCCAGCGACTCGGCCTTGGCCCGCTGGTACGACACCAGCGAACTCGCCGCCAGCACGGCGAACGGCAGCAGCACCAGGTGGCCGGGATGGCTCGAGACCAGGTACCACGCCACCCCGCCGAGGATCAGGGCGTCGGACACCCGGTCGGTGACCGAGTCGAAGAAGGCGCCCCTGACCGACGACGTCCCCGAGGCCTTGGCCACCGGCCCGTCCAGCAGATCGTGCAGGCCGGTGAGGACGAGCAGGAGGATGGCCAGGTGGAGGTGGCCGGTGGCCACGGCGACGGCGGTGGCGGCCGCCGAGATCAGCCCGGTGGCGGTGAGCATGTCGGCCGTGACCCCGAACCGCTGGAGCCGGCGGCCCACCGGACCGGTCCCGCGGTCAACCGTGTCGCGCCATCGCCCGTCGAACATCGTCGCTTCCTCCAGAAAAGTTCACCAAACCCTACCATCTGCTAGCTGGAGTGAGCGGTAGTCGGTCCAGCTCAGGCCGGTCGACAGCTCGGTCAGGTCACCGGTCCCAGCCTGGGTCGGGGGGAGGCCTCGATCCCCGGCCGGTCGCTCGGGGGCGACGGCCGACGCACCTCAGCCACCAGCCAGAGGACGAGCACCGCCGCCGCCCCCAGCACCAACGAGTTCGATGCCACGTCGGCCAGGACGGTGTGACGGATCCACAGGTAGGGGGCGATCACGGCCAGCCCGACCACGACCAACTGGGCAACGGCCACGGAGCGGTGGACCCGCCATACGCTGGCGGCGGTGATGGGGGCCAGTGCCAACCACGACCAGTGGTGGGTCCATGACACCGGGCTGACCAGGACCTCGGTGAGAGCCAGGACCATCACCGCCTCGGCGGAGCGCGCCGCTGACACCAGCCGTCGGGTGAGGGCGGTGCCGACGGCCAGGGTGACCAGCGACAGCGCCACCCACAGGGCGGTGCCGAGGTGCCCTCCGTCGAACGGCGCCCGGTGGAACATGCCGTTCCACGACTGGTTGCTGGGGATGCCGAGCGGACCGGTCCGTTTGGCGTCGTAGAACTCGTGGAGCCAGTACCGGTCGGAGCCGGAAGGCAGTACGGCCCAGCTGGCCCCGGTGACCAAGACGAAGGTGGCCGCCCCCCTCAGCAGCGGGCGCCATTCCCGGGCCACGGCGAAATAGAGGAGATAGATCAGCGGCGTGAGCTTGACCGCCGCCGCCAACCCGACCAGCACCCCGCGTCCGCGGCCCCGGACCCAGGTCAGATCGGAGACCACCATCACCATCAGGATCACGTTGATCTGGCCGTAGTCGAAGTTGCTCCGCACCGGCTCGAGGGCCAGGGTGGCCACGCCGCCCAGCAACCCCCCCACCGCCCAGGCCCGCCTGGCCGGCATGGCGAAGGCAGAGATGAGCATCAGGGCCGCCGCTCCCACCAGGCAGGCGGCGCTCACCGCCCACCAGACCGATTCCACTAAGCCGAGCGCCCCGAGAGCCAGTGGACTGAGCACCAGCAAGGCGAACGGCGTGTAGGTGAAAGGGAGCTGGCTGGCCGTGAACAGTCCGGTGAACGGCGACCCCCCGTGGTAGAGCGAGCTCCCGGCCCCCCGGTAGACGCGCAGGTCGAGGTGCCAGGATCCGCCGAACCGGATCATGTAGGCGGCGGAGACGATCCACACCGCCACCGCGGCACCGGTGACCCACCGGGTAGGCACCCCTCCGGCCCTCACCACTACTCGGCCCCAGCTCGCTCGGCGGCCCTCGAGGTCGGATCGGGCCATCGCCGAAAACTTAGCGCCCGGACCCCCACCGGCTCCGCCACCGCTCCCCCACCCCCTTCCCGCCGATACAGGAGTCCCGGCGTCAGCAGATGGGCGGGGGAGAGCCGGGACGGCCGGGACAGGTGGGGCCGGGTCGGCTAGAGAGCCAGCGGCTTGATGGGGGCCATGATGAGCGAGGGGTCGGTCTTCCAGTCGACGCCGGGGACGTCGATGTACAACTCGATCTCGTTGCCGTCAGGATCGAGGATGTAGATGCTGTGGGTCACCGTGTGATCGCTGGCCCCGACGATGGTCACTCCGGTCTCGTTGAGCCGGGCCACCACCGCCCGCAGCTCTTCGTCGGAATCCCCCACCTTCAGCCCGAAATGGTAGAGGCCGAGGTGCCGGCCCCGGGGCAACGGCGAAGCGTCTTCCCCGACCTCGATCAGCAGCAGCTCGTGGTGGGTCCGTCCCGATGTGAAGGCGGCCGCCGGGATGCCGATGGTGGCCGGGAACGCCGGTTCCCATCCCAGTACGTCCCCGTAGAAGGCCGCCGACCGTTGGACGTCCCGCACGTAGAGCACCAGGTGCCCGAGCTCTTTGACCTGCATGACTCCTCCGTCTCTCGTGGTGTGCCGCTCGAGGACGTCACGTCCGTCACGTCCGTCGCCGCCCGAGCCGCAGCTGAGGCAACGCCGGCCGCCGAGGAAGGATTCCCTCGTCGTTCCTAGGGCCGGGCCCCCTTCCGGCCCTATTCCTCCTTCGATTCCTCCTGGGGCCATGCACGGTGGAGGCGTTGCCAGGTGACGGCCAGCGCCTCGGGCAGTACGCGGGTCCCGGCCACCGCGGTCATGAAGTTGGTGTCCCCCAGCCAGCGCGGGACGACGTGGAAGTGGAGGTGACGGGGGATCCCAGCCCCGGCCGCCTGGCCCAGGTTGGCTCCCAGGTTCATGCCCTCGGGGGCGTAGGCCGCCTCGAGGGCGGCCACGCCCAGGTTCAGCCCGGACCACATCTCCATCCGCTCCGGCTCGGTCAGCTCGGCCAACGAGCTGACGTGGCGGAGCGGGAGCACCATCAGATGGCCGCTGGCGTAGGGATAGGCGTTGAGGATGGCGAAGGTGTGGGTGCCCACCCAGAGCACGCCGTTGTCGGGCGAAGGCGGCCCGCTGTCAGCGATCCGGCAGAAGATGCACGCATTCGACAGGTGGGCGATGTCGTGGGGGTCGGCGGCCTGGGTCGAGCCGGCCGACGCCACGTACTCGCCCCGCCATCCGGCCCACAGGTGGTCGAGGCTCACCGGTTCTCGAGCACGTCCCGTTCGGTGAGCTCGCGCTCCAGTGCGCTGGTGAATGAGGCCAGCTCCACCCCACGTTCCGGGTCGTTGCTGCCCCGGCGGTTCACGCCCACCGTGCCGGCCTGGACGTCGTCGTCCCCCACCACCAGGATGTAGGGGAGCTTGAGCAACTTGGCCCGGCGGATCCGGGCCCCCAGCGGCTCGTCGGCCGGATCGACAGTCACCCGGGCTCCGACGGCGCGTAGCCGGTCGGCCACCTTGTCGGCGTACTCGTGGTGGTCGTCCCGCACACCGAGGACGCGCACCTGTTCGGGCGACAACCAGGTGGGCAGGGCACCGGCGTAGTGCTCGAGGAGAATGGCGAAGAACCGCTCCACCGAGCCGAACAGGGCCCGATGGATCATGATGGGCCGGTGGCGGCCGTTGTCCGACCCGACGTACTCCATGTCGAAGCGCTGGGGCATCTGGAAGTCGAGCTGGATGGTGGACATCTGGTGGGTGCGGCCGATGGCATCCTTGGCCTGCACGGAGATCTTGGGCCCGTAGAACGCCCCGCCTCCCTCGTCGAGCACGAGTTCGAGATCCATGCCCAGGGCGGCCGTGCGCAAGGCCTCGGTGGCCTCGTCCCATTCCGCCAGCGTGCCCACCGCCTTTCCTTCCGGCCGGGTGGACAATTCGAGATAGAAGTCCTCCAGGCCGAAATCGCGCAGGAGGGACAGCACGAAGGCCATGGTGGTGTGGAGCTCGGCGTCCAGCTGGTCGCGCCGGCAGAATATGTGGGCGTCGTCTTGGGTCATCCCTCGCACCCGGGTCAGGCCGTGGACGACACCGGATTTCTCGTACCGGTAGACCGATCCGAACTCGAAGAGCCGCAGGGGCAACTCACGGTAGGAGCGCTGGCGGCTCTTGAAGATGAGGATGTGGAAGGGACAGTTCATCGGCTTCAGGTAGTACTGGTGGGTTCCGTCCACCTCCATGGGAGGGAACATGCCTTCGGCGAACCAGTCGAGGTGGCCGGAGGTCTCGAACAGTTCTGCCTTGGTGATGTGGGGCGTGTAGACGAACTCGTAGCCGGCGGCCTGGTGGCGCTTCCGGGAGTAGTCCTCCATGAGGCGCCGCACCATTCCCCCCTTGGGATGGAAGACGGGCAGACCCGAACCGATCTCGTCCGGGAACGAGAACAGATCGAGCTCGGCACCGAGCTTGCGGTGATCCCGCCGTTCGGCCTCGGCCAGGCGATGGAGATGTTCGGCCAGGGCGTCCTCCGATTCCCAGGCCGTTCCGTAGATGCGCTGCAACTGCTGGCGGTGCTCGTCGCCACGCCAGTACGCACCGGCCACCCGCATCAGGGCGAAATGGCCCAGTCGGTTGGTCGACGGGACGTGGGGACCGCGGCACAGATCGGTGAAGGTGGGCGAGTTCCAGTAGGTGGACACTTGTCCACCGGTGTCCATCTCGGCGGCCGCATCGACCTCCTCGTGTCCGGCCCCCACTGCCTCGATGATCTCCCGTTTGAACGGCTGGTCCTCGAACAGGGAGAGTCCCTCGTCGATGGTGTGCTCATGGCGCTCGAACGGCTGGTCCTCGGCCATGATCTCCCGCATCACCGTCTCGATCCGCCCGAGGTCCTCCTCACTGAAGTGGGCGCCTCCGGGCAGCTCGAAGTCGTAGTAGAAGCCGTCCTCGATGACCGGGCCGATGGCGAAGTGGGCGCCGGGCCACAGACGCAGCACGGCTTGGGCCAACACATGGGCGGTGGAGTGCCGGAGGACTCCCCGCCCGAGCTCGGAGTCGCCGGTGATCACGCTGACCTGGGCGCCGTCGGGTAGAGGGGCGTCGAGGTCGACCTCCACCCCGTCGAAGGCGGCGGCGATGGCCGCCCGGGCCAAGCGGGGGCCGATGGCCTCGGCGAACTGTCGAGCAGTCGTGCCCTGCTCGAATTCCTTGGTCGAACCATCGGGAAGTCGAACGGTGACGCCTGCCATGGGATTTCCTTCCTCTATCCGGTGTTGGGGGTCCTTGGGGGTGTTGCGGGTGAGCGTTCGCCCCGGGACGATCGGGCGCTTGGACCGGGGGTCGGCCTGGCCGAGGCTCCGGCACCGCCGGGAGTGGTCCGATCGGCGTGGGTTGCTCGAGCTACAGGGTAACGCCCAGGAGGTGGGCGGCCCGGACCACCGGACGCCCGGTGGCCGCCGCCCGGTCGAGGGCGGCCAGTGCACCCGGTGTGTCCAGATCGTTGTCGAGGGCCGAACGCACCGAGTCGAGAGCCGGGTCATCACCGTCGACGTCACCGTCGGGAGGTTCTGCGCCGGGAGCCGAGCGCCACCGTTCGAGCCGCCGGGCGGCCCGGGGCATGTCCTCATCCGTCCATTCCCAGTCGGTGCGGTAATGATGGTCGAGCAGTGCCAGCCGAAGGACCGACGCCTCCCATTCCTTCAGCAGTTCTCCGACGAAGACCAAGTTCCCCAGCGACTTCGACATCTTGGTGCCGTCCAGCCCGACCAGCCCGACATGGAGCCAGTGCCTGACGAACGGCCGCCCGGTCACCGACTCGGATTGAGCCGTCTCGCACTCGTGGTGGGGGAACACCAGATCGCGCCCACCACCGTGGACATCGAGTGTCTCTCCCAGCTCCCGCAAGGCCAGGGCCGAGCATTCGATGTGCCACCCGGGGCGGCCCGGACCCCACCGTGACTCCCACGACGGCTCATCGCCGAGCGACGGCTGCCACAGTACGAAGTCGAGCGGGTGCCGCTTGTTGGGGTCATCGGGATTCCCGCCGTGCTCGGCGGCCAGAGCCAGCATGGTCGGACGGTCGAAGTGGCTCACGTCTCCGAATCGTCCGAAGGTGGTGACGTCGAAGTAGACGGCACCGCCGGACTGATAGGCGTGTCCCGAATCGAGCACCGACCCGATGAGGGTCAGGATTTCGGCGATGGCCGAGGTGGCCCGGGGCTCGGACCATGCCGGGATCAGCCCCAGGGCGGCCATGTCGGCGTCGAAGCGTCTGATCTCTTCGGCCGCCAGATCCAGGTAGTGGACGCCGAGCTCCCGGGCCTTGCGCAGAATGTCGTCGTCGACGTCGGTGACGTTGCGGACGCACCGGGTCTCGTGGCCCAGGTCTCGCAGCCTCCGCTGGAGGATGTCGAAGGTCAGGTAGACCTGGGCATGGCCCAGGTGCGCCGAGTCGTACGGGGTGATCCCGCACGAGTACAGCGTGACCAGCGGGCCCACTTCGAGGGGAACGATCTCAGCCCGGGCGGTGTCGTACAGCCGCATGGCCACCGCCCCCTCCGATTCGACCCCGAGGTCTGCGTCCCCACGCACGGTGTCAGTTAAGCCGCTTCTGGGCGGTCGCCGGGTCAGCGCTCGTCATCGTCCGTGCTCAGGGTCACTTCTGCCGATCGTGGTAGCCGGCCAGCTGCACGGCGGCGTGCACCTTGTGGCGGATGTTGATGGTGATCAGGGCGGCAGTGAAGGCCTCGATGGGTGCGGCCTGGGCGAGGCTCCCGGCATCCACCCCCCGAAGCCCGTCGATCCGGTCGACCAGGTCCACGGTGGCGCCGGTGGCGTCGGCGTGGTCGGAACAGACGAGCACGTCGGCGGTTATCGGAACGTCCAGTTTCTCCATCTGGGACGCCGGCAGGTGATGGAACGACGCCGACACCAGCGCGTCGGGCAGCACCGCCTGGATGGAAGCGGCCACCGAGCCCCGTGGTGGGACCAGGGCGATGAACTCCCGTCCTTCCTTGGCCAGGGCGTTGGCCATCGACACCACCACTTTGCCGGCCAACTCGGACGCCAGTGGACCGACGGTGGCCACCGCGCTGTCCCAGGGGGTCGCCACCACCACCAAATCGCAGCCCACCGCCCGGTCGTTCGACGTCCCGGTGATCGAGAGCCGGTGGTCGGGCCACTTCCCCACCAGGTCGGCGGCCACCGACTCGGCCCGGTCGGCATCCCTGGACCCGATCACCACCTGCTCACCGGCCGCCGCCAGCCTGACGGCCAGGCCACGCCCGGCAGGGCCGGTACCTCCCACGATTCCCGTTGGCATGGGCACCACCCTTGCACAGTGCCCACCGGTCGAAGGAAGAGATCACGATAACCTGACCGGCGCATGGGACTCCTGGACGGAAAACGGATTCTGGTGACGGGCGTGCTGACCGACGCTTCCCTGGCCTTTGCCGTCGCCCGGCTGGCCCAGCGGGAGGGCGCCGAGGTCGCACTGAGCGGCGCAGGCCGTGGACTGTCCCTCACCCGGCGTACAGCCAGAAAGCTGCCCACCGAGGCCGAGGTGCTGGAGATCGACGTGACTCAGCCCGACCAACTGACGGCCGCCGCCGACAGCCTCTCCTCCCATTGGGACCGGATGGACGGGATGCTCCACGCCATCGGCTACGCCCCGCCCGAGTGCCTGGGCGACAGCATGTTCGAGGCCGATTGGGACCAGGTTCAGGTGGCACTTCACGTTTCGGCCTACTCGTTGAAGGCACTGGTCGAGGCGTTCCGGCCCCTGTTGGTGGCAGCGGGCGCCGACGGGCGTCCGGGCGCCTCGGTCGTCGGACTGGACTTCGATGCCACCACGGCGTGGCCGGCCTACGCCTGGATGGGGGTATCGAAAGCCGCTCTCGAGTCACTGTCGCGGTACCTGGCCCGGGATCTCGGCCCCCAGCGGATCAGGGTCAACCTGGTGGCCGCCGGTCCCATCAAGACGATGGCGGCCAAGTCGATCCCCGGATTTCATTCCTTCGAGGACACGTGGGCTGAAAAGGCCCCGTTGGGCTGGGACGTGCTCGACACCGACGTCGTGGCCCGGGCGTGCGTGGCCCTCTTCTCCGACCTTCTTCCCATGACCACCGGAGAGTTGCTCCATGTCGACGGTGGCGTGCACGCCATGGGGGCGTGATGTCGTCTCACCCCGTTCCGACCATCAACCTCCTGACGAAAAGATGACCGCCGTGCTGAGCCCCGACGAACTCCGTGTCTCGATCAGCACCTACGTCGATGCCGTCAACTCTCGGGACCCGGAAGCCATCGCCGCGTTGTTCGCCGAGGACGCGGTCCAGGCCGATCCGGCCTCCAATCCGCCCAACGTCGGCCGGGCCGCCATCGCCACCTTCTTCGAGGGAAGCATCGGGGCCAGCGACTCATGGACGTTCACAGCAAAGGCCGTCCACACCTGCGCCAGCAACGTGGCCATCGACTTCCGGATCGATCTGGTGACCGGGGGCGCGCCCATGGCCATCGATGGAATCGAGGTCTTCACGGTCGGTGACGACGGTCTCTTCACCTCGGTCTATGCCTACTGGGACGACGCCGACCTCAGCTTCGCATGACGGACAGCGCCGTCCAGATCGGCAATCTCATCGCCCGCTACGCCGAACTGATCGACGCCGGCGACTTCGAGGCCGTCGGCCAGCTCTTGGGCCGCGCCGGGGTCGGAGGGTCCGACGGTTCCTCCCTGCTCACGGGGCAGGACGCCCTGACCTCACTGTTCACCTCGACCACTCGCCGGTATCCGGACGGGACGCCCGGAACCAAGCACGTCACCACCAACCTCATCCTCGACATCGACGAGGAGCACGGAACCGCCTCGGCCCGGTCCTACTGGACGGTCCTCCAGGCTGTCCCGGGGCTGCCGCTCCAGCCGATACTGGCCGGTCGCTACCACGACCGGTTCGCCCGGGACCAGGGTGTCTGGCACTTCTCCGAGCGGCGGTACCTGGTCGAGCTGGTGGGCGATGTGAGCCACCACATGATCGGAGAACTCCCCTCCTCCTAGTTCGGGGCAGGTCCGGCGGTCGCCCGCTCTGGCAGGTCGGGACGTACTGCCAGTACGCCAAATGAAAAACCAATTGACTGGGGGCGGCGGAGGGTCGGCCGGCGGGCGTCGCTCGGTCGGCGGGCGGAAGGGTCGGTCGGTCACGGGCTGCGGGCCCCGAGAGGGGTACCTCGGTACTTTGTTTTTGCAAACGGCGTTCGCTCGGTATGTTCGGGGCAATACCCGAGAGCCACGTACCGGGGTCCACCTGGCCGGGCAAGGGAACGACAGGTCCCGTCCTTGACCGGCAGGCCACCAGCACCCTACGTTCGGGCCGGTCCATTCACCGATTCGGAGGGGGAACCCAGTGGGACGACTCGACGCCGCCGTGGCGGTGGTGACAGGCGCGGCATCGGGTATCGGTGCGGCCAGCGTCGAGCGCCTGAGGTCGGACGGGGCCACCGTGGTCACCGTCGACATCGTGGGCGAGGTCGACCATCGCCTCGACGTGCGAGACGAACCGGCGGTGGAGGCGGCCTTCGCCTCGGTCATGGGGGATCACGGCCGCTTCGACATTGTGGTCAACGCGGCCGGGGTGGCCGGGGGTGGCCCGGTGCACCTGCTCGAGGCCGACGAGTGGGACCGGGTGATCGACATCAATCTCAAAGGGACCTTCATCGTCGACAAGCACAGCGCCATCCACATGCTGAACCAGGGTCGGGGCTCGATCATCAACATATCCAGCATCGAGGGGCTCGAGGGAACCGAAGGGGGTACGGCCTACAACGCATCCAAGGGTGGCGTGGTGACCCTGACCAAGAGCATGGCCATCGACTACGGCCGGCGGGGCATCCGGGTCAACTGCATCTGCCCGGGAGGGATCACCACTCCCCTGCTCGAGTCCATCATCGGCGCCGAAGGGATGGACCTGTACCGCCACACCATGCGGGAACGTCATGTTCTCGGCCGTTTCGGGACACCGGCCGAGATCGCATCGGCCGTTTCCTTTCTGGCTTCCGACGACGCATCGTTCGTCACCGGCCATGCCCTGGTGGTCGACGGCGGTTTCACCGCTGGCATGCGGGTCGGGCTTCTCGACCAGATGGGCATATGACGGCCGGCGTCCGACGTATCCGACAAGACCGGGGAGCACGCCCATGACCACGCCAGCGACGGTGAGCGGAGTCGAGGCGGCTCGCACCCTTCGGGAGTTGACGGCCGAGGAGGCCGGCATCTCCGAGCGTCTGCGCACGCTCACCGATCGGACGGTCGACGCCCTGTGGGCCAGCGGCCTCATGCAGTGGTGCAATCCCGTCGAGGCGGGTGGGAGCGAACCCACCTTCCCCCAGATGATCGACACATGGAGCGAGTTGGCCTGGCAGGACGGCTCGCTCGGATGGATCGGGATCGCCAACCTGCCCTCGGCGGCCGCCTGTGCCGCCTACCTGCCCCCCGACGGGTTCAAGGAGGTTTTCACCGCCCACGGCAACCGGGTCACCGTGGGCGGACAGTTCTTCCCCAATGGGCTGGGGGAGACGGTGGACGGGGGCTACCGGGTATCCGGTGCGTGGAACTTCGGCTCGGGGACCGGCCACTCCCACTACGTGGCGGCAGGATTCATTCCGACGGTCGACGGCGAGATGAAGCTCGACCCCGAAGGCATCCCTCCGCTGCTGGTGGCGGTCATCCCCCGTGACGAGATCGTCTTCACCGACGGCTGGCACGTCCAGGGCCTCAAGGGGACCGGTTCCTACGACTACAACGTCACCGACCTGTTCGTACCCGAGTCCAGGACCTTCGAGCTGTTCACCCGGGCGCCGCAGCGGGGGAGATCGGCCGCCTTTCGGATGGGGCTCATACCTATCACCGGAGCCGGGCACGCCTCGTGGGCCCTCGGGGTGTCGAAGAGCGCACTGGACGACGTCACCGAACTGGCGGCCACCAAGGTGCGCATGGGTGACGAAGCCTCACTGGCCCACCGGTCCACCTTCCAACGCAACCTGTCCCATCACACCGCCATGTGGAGGGCGGCCCGTCTGCTGGTCGTCACCACCTTCGGCGCGGTCGAGCAGGCGGTGGCCGACGGTCAATCGCTCACTCCGACCATGCGGGCCGACATGCGTATCGCCGCCACCTATGCGACAGAGGCGGCCCGGGAGATCGTGCAGTGGGCGCACCTGGCCGCCGGCACGTCGGCCATCCGTGAGGGGTGTCGCCTCGAGCGGTCCTTCCGCGACATGTACACGGGCACCCAGCACGTCTTCATCGGGGAGAAGACCTACACCGACGCCACCCGCATCTACCTGGGCATGATCGAGGACCAGATCGGCTTTTGAGCGGGGCGGTCGAACGCCGGTGGGAAATCAGAGCTGGAGCGACTTGACCTCGAGGTACTCCTCGAGCCCGAAGGCCCCGAACTCCCGGCCGTTGCCCGACTGTTTGTAGCCGCCGAACGGAGCCAGAGGATTGAACCCGCCTCCGTTGACCTCCACCTGGCCGGTCCGGAGACGGCGGGCGACGCTCTTGGCCCGGTCGGCATCGCCCGACCACACACCACCGGCCAGTCCGTAGTCGGTGTCGTTGGCGATTTCTACGGCCTCCTCCTCGGAGTCGTAGGGGATGATGACCAACACCGGGCCGAAGATCTCCTGGCGGGCGATGGTCATGTCGCGGGTGACCGACGAGAACACCGTCGGTTTCACGAAGAATCCCTCCCCGAGCCCGTCGGGCGCTTCGACGCCCCCGGTGAGCAGGGTGGCACCCTCGCCCAGCCCCTTGTCGATGTAGCCGCGTACCCGTTGGCGCTGGACGGCCGAAACCAGCGGTCCGAGGCGGGTGTCGGGTTCGAAGGGGTCCCCGGGCGTCCAGGCCTCGGCGGTGGCGGTGGCCAGTTTCTCCACCTCGGCCAGATGCTGGCGGGGCACCAGCATCCGGGTCAGCGCACTGCAGGTCTGCCCGGAGTTGAAGTAACACTTCCCTACGCCGTCGGGCACCGCTTTGGTCAGGTCGGCATCATCGAGGATGACGTTGGCCGACTTCCCGCCCAGCTCCAGGGCGACCCGCTTGACGGTGGCCGCCGCCACCTCCGACACTCGGCGACCGGCCCGGGTGGAGCCGGTGAAAGAGACCATGTCCACGTCGGGATGGGCGGCCAGTGCCTCACCGACCACGGGCCCGTAACCGGTCACCAGATTGAAGACGCCGCCCGGCAGTCCGAGTTGGTCGAATATGTCGGCCAGCACGAAGGCGTTGAGCGGAGCCACCTCGCTGGGCTTCAGCACGACCGTGCACCCGGCGGCCAGCGCCGGGGCCACCTTGGCGGCTATCTGGTGCAGCGGGTAGTTCCACGGGGTGATGGCTCCTACCACGCCGATGGGCTCGCGGACGACCAGGGAGTTGCCCACCGTCTGTTCCCAGGTGAAGTCCTCGGCAACCTGTGCCATGGAGGCGAACGAGGCGGTCGGCAGTCCGACCTGGACCAACTGGGACAGGATCCTCGGCATGCCGACCTCGTGGGTGATCAGGTCGGCCAGATCCTCCTTGCGGTCGTCCAGAGCCTGGCCGACCTTCGTCAACAGCGCCGTACGCTCAGCTACCGGCCTGGCGCTCCAAGCCGGGAAGGCGGCGCGGGCGGCGGCCACGGCCCGATCGATGTCGTCGGTCGTCCCCTCCGGCACCGTGCCCAGGACCTCTTCGGTCGTCGAGTCGATCACCTCGATCGAGCCGGTTCCTGACGGGGGCACCCATGACCCCCCGATGAAGAGCTTGTCGTGCGTTTCGGTCTTCCAGGCTGGCATCGGACCCCCTTGCCGCGAGCGTGGGCCCACTCTATGTCCGGCCCACTCCGGGGGCGGCGGCCCTCGGAACCCCGCGCCACAACTTGCATAACGCTTCCAATATTTCTAAGGTGGAGGCCGCAGTCTTCACCGCCAGCACCACCCGGGGAAACGTGGCTCAGACCCAGCAGGAACGCAAAGCCCAGACCCGTGCCCTGTTGCTGGACGCGGCCGCCGACCTCTTCGCCGAGCACGGCATCGACGCAGTGTCGGTCGACGCGGTGGCCGAGGCAGCCGGACGGACGTCGGGAGCCGTCTATGCCCACTTCGGTAGCAAACAGGGGCTGCTGCTGGCCCTCCTCGACTCGTGGAAGGACTCGGTCCTGACCGTGCTACTGGCCGAGGTGGCGGTCAGCGAATCTGCCGCCGGCCAGTTGGCGGCGGTCTGGGGCAATCTGGCGGCTCCCCCCGACGACGAGTCGGCGCGCTGGTCCCTGCTCGAGCACGAGCTCTGGCTCCGGGCCGCTCGCGATCCCGAAGTCGCCGACGTGATCCGGGTCCGCAACGGAGAGGCCCGCCGCTATAGCGCCCGCCAGGTGGCCTCGTGGGCATCGTCGGTCGGAGCCAGCCCGGTGGCCGGTCCCGAGGACATGGCCGTCCTGATCAAGGCCCTGCTGACCGGGCTGGCCATGCAGCAGCGCCTGGAGCCGGAGACGGTGAGCGACGATGTCGCCCTTCGCGGTCTGTCCGCCCTCTTGGGCCTGACCGAACCATCTGTGTCGCCGAACCAACACCGCAAAACCAAGGAGCCACGTCATGAACACTGAGATCCGTCGCAAGCTCGGCATCGAGTTCCCCATCTTCGCCTTCACCCACTGCCGGGACGTCGTCGCCGCCGTGTCCAACGCCGGCGGGATCGGGGTGCTCGGCGCCATCGCCTTCACCCCCGACCAGCTCGAGGTCGAGCTGACGTGGATCGACGAGCACGTCGGTGACCGACCCTACGGAGTCGACATCGTCATTCCGGCCAAGTACGAGGGAATGGAGGAGATGGACCCCGACAAGCTCGAGGCCCAGATCCGCGGCCTGGTGCCGGCCGAGCACAAGGAGTTCGCCCTCAAGATCCTGGCTGACCACCACGTGCCGGAGATCCCTGCCGACGAGCAGCGTTCCAACGGGATGATCGGGTGGACGGCGGCCCACGCCGCCGGCCTCATCGAGGTCGCCCTGCGCCATCCCAACGTGAAATTGATCGCCAACGCACTGGGCACTCCCCCGCCCGACGTGGTCGAGAAGGTCCAGGGGGCCGGCTTGATGATCGGAGCCCTGGCCGGATCGGTCAAGCACGCCCTCAACCACAAGGCCGCCGGGCTCGACTTCATCATCTGCCAGGGTTCGGAGGGAGGTGGCCACACCGGCGACGTCGGCAGCATCGTCCTGTGGCCGGAGGTCGTCGACGCCGTGGCCCCGATCCCGGTGCTGGCGGCCGGTGGGGTCGGCAGCGGTCGCCAGATGGCGGCCGCCCTGGCCCTGGGCGCCCAAGGGGTGTGGTCGGGAACGTTGTGGCTCACCGTCGAAGAGGCCGACATCCCGCCCAAGCAGATGGAGTCGTACCTGGCGGCATCCAGCCGTGACACCGTCCGCTCCCGTTCCTTCACCGGCAAGCCGTGCCGCATGCTCAAAAACGACTGGACCGAGGCGTGGGAGGCCGACGACACACCGGACCCCCTGCCCATGCCCCTGCAGATGATGGTGGCCATCGAGGCGGTGTCCCGGGGCCACCGCTATCCCGAGCAGGCCCGCGACGTGAACTTCAATCCCTGCGGTCAGGTCATCGGCCGGGCCACCACCGTGCGCAAGGCCAAAGACGTGGTGTTCTCGATGGTCGAGGAGTACATCGAGGCCACCGAGCGGCTGCACGAGGGCGTCACCGTCTGAGCGGCCGGCCGGCCCGGGAGTGGTTCGTCATCCACCACACCAACTGCGGGATGGAGTTCTTCACCGACCACGTCATCCGGGGCCTGCTGGCCAACAGCCTGGAAACGGCCGAGCTCGGCCCCGACGGCTTCCGTGACGTGGGGCGGGGACCCGGTTCCTCCGAAGCCAACTACGTCGACTGGCTGACCATCAGCGACAACGAGCAGAGCGTGGTCGAGGACGTGGCCCGGGTCCGCGCCCACCCGCCGGTGCCGGGGACCATCCCCATCTACGGCTTCATCTACGACGTGGCCACCGGCCGGTTGATCGAGGTGGCCGAGGCGACCAAGGCCGGACTTCCGATGTGATCCCACCGCTCCCACCGCCGCCACCACCACCGGCGGCGACGTCGAACGTCCTACGCTGGGGGGATGCGATTCGTCATCATCGGCGGCGGCCCGGCCGGGAACCAGGCCGCCACCCATGCCGCCATGCTGGGGGTCGAGGTGACGCTCATCGAGCGGGACGTGGTGGGAGGTGCGGCCAACCTGTGGGACTGCATCCCGTCCAAGGCCATGATCGCCAGTGGTGGCGTCATGTCCACCTTGCGGCGGATCGGGGGGATGGGCGTCGTCGGTGCCCAGGGGACCATCGAGCTCGAACTGCTGCGCGATCGCATCTCGAAGATCGTCGACCATCTGGAACAGACCAACGAGAAGATCCTCCGCAGCCAGCAGGTCGAGCTGGTCCGCGGTGAGGGCCGGCTGGTCGACGAGCACACGGTGGTGGCCGACACCACCGAAGGCGAGCGGACCTTCGAAGCCGACGTCATCCTCCTCTCGACCGGAAGTCGGCCCCGGGTCCCCGACTGGGCGCCCCTCGACGCCGACCGGATCCTGACCACCCGGGACGCCTATCCACCCAAGGTGCTGCCCGATCACATCGTGGTGATCGGTTCGGGCGTCACCGGGGTCGAGTTCGTCCACCTCTTCTCGTCTCTCGGCTCCGAGGTGACACTGATCGTCAGCCGGCAGCAGGTCCTCCCGACCAAGGATCCCGAGGTTGCCTCTGTGCTGGAGGCCGACTTCACCCAGCGGGGCGTCCACCTGCTGAAAGGGGCACGGGCCATCGGCATCGAACGCACGGACGACGGGATCCTCGTCCCGTGTGACGACGGCCGGAAGGTGGCAGGTTCCCACGCCCTGCTGGCCATCGGCTCCATCCCCAACTCGGAGGGCCTGGGTCTCGAGCGGGCCGGGGTACGGGTGGACGCCGGCGGCCACGTCCCCATCAACCGACACTGCCAGACTTCGGTCCCCCACATCTTCGCGGCCGGCGATCTCTCGGGAAAGCTGCCCCTGTCGTCGGTGGCCTGGATGCAGGGACGCCAGGTCGCCGAGTACGTCGTCGTCGGGCACACCGCCTCCCACCGGCACCCCAACTACGACAGTGCCCCCTCGGCCATCTTCACCGAACCCGAGATCGCCGACGTCGGTCTGGCCGAGGCGGACGCCTTTGCCGAGGGCCGCAAGATCCGGGTGACCAAGGTCCCGTTCGCCGCCAGTGCCCGGGCCCTGATCGACAACGACTCCCGCGGGTTCGTCAAGATCATCACCGACCCGTCCACCGGCATCGTCCTCGGCGGGTCGATCGTGGGTCGGAACGCTTCAGAGCTGATCTCGGTTCTAGCCGTGGCGGTGACGGGCCGACTGAAGGTGGCCGACATCATCGAGTCGATGCTGGTGCACCCGACGCTGTCCGAAGCCCTGGCCGAAGCGGCCGAGTAGCCGACCGGGGAGGGCACGGTTCCCGGCCCCGCCCCGGCTCAGGCGAAGACCACGGTGCGGGAGCCGTTCAACAGCACCCGGTCCTCCAGATGCCAACGCAGCCCCCGGACCAGCACCGACCGCTCGATGTCCCGGCCCACCCGGAGGAGCTCCTCGACGGTGTCGGCGTGGTCGATGCGGGTGGTGTCCTGTTCGATGATGGGTCCGGCATCGAGCTCGGCCGTCACGTAGTGGCAAGTGGCACCGATCAGCTTCACCCCCCGTTCGAAGGCTTGGTGGTAGGGCCGTGCCCCGGCGAAGGACGGGAGGAAGCTGTGGTGGATGTTGATGATGCGCCCCGGGTACCGGGCACAGACATCGGCCGGAAGGATCTGCATGAACCTGGCCAACACCATGACATCGCCGTGAGCGGCGTCGAACCGGGAGACGATCTCGGCAAACGCCTCGGTCTTGCCGTCGGCAGGGAAGGGGACGTGGTCGAACTCGATGCCGTGCCCCTCCACCAGCGGGCGGAGATCGGGATGGTTGGAGATGACCAGGGGGATGTCGCAGGGGAGCTCGCCGTGGCGCCACCGGTGGAGGAGGTCGGCCAGGCAGTGGTCCTCCCGGCTGACCAGAATGACAACCTGCTTGGGGGCCTCGGTGTCGCTCACGTGCCAATCGAGGTCGAAGGTGCGGGCCACGTCGTAGAACCGGGTCCCGAACTCGGCGATGCCGAAGGGCAGGGTGTCGGCCAGTACTTCGATGCGCTGGAAGAACCGGCCGGTGACCAGGTCGCCGTGCTGGGCCGCCTCCACCACCCAGCCCCCGTGCGAGGCGATGAAGCCGGTGACGGCGGCCACGATGCCAGTGCGGTCCGGACAGGTCACGGTCAGGACGAAGCGACGCATCCTTCCATCATGGTCCGTGTGGTGGACGAGGCGCGGTATCGGGCCAGGTGGACGCCCGCTACCACCCCCGGCCCCGACCGACGAGGGCAGCCGGGAAGGGGCGGGCGGGCACCGGCGGCCGTCGGGTTGCATGATGGGCGGGTGGAACTCGATGGTGGGGCCCCGGACCCGTCGGTCGTGAAGGCGCCCGGGTGAGAGGCACGGTCATCGGTGGGGCCCTGCTGGCGGTGATGGGAGTCGTCGTCTGGGGTCAGCTGGGTACCGGGGGGACGACGGCGGCCGCCGTCCCCCCGGCCACCAGCTCCTCGTATGCCCACGCCCCCGGGGCCGAGACCCTGGCCGGCACCGGCAGTCCCGGGTTCAACGGGAACGACCACCCGGCCACCGGGGCCGAACTCGACGCCCCGGCCGGGATCGCCGAGGATGCCGCCGGCGATCTGTTCATCGCCGATGCCGGCAACTGCCGGGTACAGGAGATACCGGTGAGGTCCGGTCGGGCCTTCGGCGTGGCCCTCCGGCAGGGTGAACTGGTGACGGTGGCCGGAGGATCGTGTCGCAACCGGGCCGACCCGGCTCCCACGGCGGTGGCCGTCGACCGGGCCGGTGACCTGCTGGTGGCCTACGGGGCGGCCGACCGGGTCGAGGAGTTCCCGGCCCGGAACTCCACCGAGTTCGGGATACCCGTCACCGCCGGCCGACTGGTGGACGTGGCCGGTACCGGCACGCCGGGCTTCGACGGCGACGGCGGATATGCCCCCGCCAGCCAGCTCGATGATCCGACCGGTGTCGCCGTGGACGGTTCGGGGAACCTGTTCATCTCCGACACCGCCAACTGTCGACTCCGCATGGTGGCGGCCACCACCGGAACCCAGTTCGGCACGGCCATGACGGCGGGCCATCTCTACACGGTGGCGGGCAGTGGGATCTGTGGCTCGTCGGGTGACGGCGGCCCGGCCCTACAGGCACAGCTGTGGGATCCGGGAGCGCTGGCCGTGGGCCCGGTCGGCCAGGTCTTCATAGCCGATCAGGGCAACCGGACCATCCGGGTGCTGGCCACCGTGACCGGGACCTATTTCGGGGTGCCCCTCACCGCCGGCCAGCTGGGCACGGTGGCCGGCGCCGGCTCGTACCAGCCCTACCTGGCCGACGGGCTCCCGGCCGCCGGCCAGGTGTCGGAGATCAACTTCCCGACGGGGCTGGCCCTCGACCGCGAGGGCGATCTCTACGTCGCCGACGGCGCCACGCGGGTCATCCGCTTCGTGGCGGCATCGGCCACCCGCCTGGGCGGCAGCCCGGCCCAGGCCGACGACATGTACACCGCGGCCGGAGCCGTCTCCACCGGGACACTGCACGACCGGACGTCCTGGGTCCAGACCCGGATGATCGACCCGACCGGACTGGCCATGACCCCGGGCGGCCGCCTGGTGTACAGCGACACCACCGCCAACGTGGTGAGAGAGCTGCCGGCCGGAGCGTGAGCACGCCCCTCATGGAGTTCTCACTTCGAAGTCGTAGACCCCCGAGCCGACGGCCAGGGTCACCGAGTCAGACCCGGTGGCCACCAGGCTGACACCGGCGGCCTCCAGCGCCGGATCCCCGCCTTCGGAAACCTGGGAGGCGACGGCCCCCGGGAACGTGCAGTGGGCGACGGCGTTCGGCGGCACGGTGATCGACAACTGCCGGCCCCCGGTGGGGTCACCGCTGCGCCACGCCACCTCGTAGATCCCGGCCGGGGACGGGAACGACCCGGTGGCGTGGGTGAGGCCGCCCGATGGCGGGGTCACGGCCATCCGGGTCGGTAGGCCGTCGGCCGTCGGGGCCAGGGGAACGGCCCCCAGCAGGGCCTCCTGCACGGCCACCAGGGCCGACGAGCCCCACCCGTGGGACATGCTGTCGCCGATCAGATCGCTCGGCGTCCATGTCTCCCAGGTGAAGGTGCCGCCGGACTCGATGATGGCCGCCCATCCGGGAAAGGCGGGATCGGTGAGGATCCGCACCACATCGGCGTCCCGCCCGGCGGCGTGCAGGGCCCGCAGCAGCTCCATCCCGTGATCGGGCTCGACCGAGATGTCGAGGGAGGCGACGTGCTCGGCCACCGCCGCCACGTGGGCGGCCGGCGCCACGCCGTAGGCCAGAGCGGCCAGGTTGGCCAGCTGTGAGGAGTGGGCGCTCTGGGTCCCGTCGGTGCGGAGACCGTCCACGTAGAGTCCGTCGGCCGTCACCAACCGGGCATTGACGGCCGAGCTGAGCGCCGACATCCGCGCCGCCTGGGTCCAGGCGGCGCCGCCGTCGCCGGCCAGTGAGGCGATGTCGGCGATCCGGCGAAACGAGTTGACGGCCAGGATGTTCAATGTCGTGTCGGCGTTGGTGTCGTAGTCGTATCCGTACTCGTTGTCACCGTTGGTCGACAGTGGCTGGCCGGAGATCAGCCCGGTCGAAGGGTCGACGGACCCGATCAGGTAGTCGGACAGCAGCTCCAGAGTGGGCAGCAGGCCGACCACGGTGGCGCCGTCACCGGTGGACAGGTAGTAGCGCCACACCCACTCGGGGTAGAGGGCGGTAAAGGTGGGATAGTCCTGGGCACCGTCGTCGTTGGGATAGATCTCGTTGACCTCTCCGCTGAAGGCCCAGTAGCGCCATTGGGCCCGGGCCATGTCGCGGATCCCCTGCCAGCTGAGGTTCTGATCACCGTACGTCCGCATCACCGTCTGGGACTCGTTGGCCGCGTCCCACAGGAACTGGCCCTTCTCCCGGGTCGGCGTGTCGATGAACTGCTCCTGGGACGTGTACAGGCCGGAATGGGCGCACATGGCCCACACCTCGTCGAGCATTCGGTTCGACGACGAAAACGTGGCCGCCGGCTGGTCCGGCATGGCGGCATGGCGGGCGGCCAGGGTGACCTGGTCCGGACTGATCGATTCTCCGGGATCGTCGATCTGGAGATAGCGGAACCCGAGGTACCAGTACGGATCGAAGCTCTGGGCACCGGCCCGCTGGATGTAGGAGAAGGACAGATCGGTGATCTGGGTGTTGTGGGTGGTGGACACCGACCCGTCGGGGTCGAGGGTGTAACCGACGTGCATGGGCACGGTGTGGCCGTCCGTTCCCTGGCGGAACGACACCACGGGCCGGCCGGCATAGATCTTGCCGAAGTCGACCACCACCGAACCTGTGGGAAGCACGCTCACCGATACCGGCGCTACACCGTGCTCGATGATGTGGGTGCGCTGGGCGAACAGATTGTCGAAGGGCGCCGTCCCCACCGGCCCCAACATCACCACCGGGCTCCAGGCGTGGTCGTCGAAGTCGGCTTCCGACCAGCCGATCGGAGTCAGGCGACCGTCGATCCATTCGACGAAGTCGCCACTGTCCGTCGTCCGTTGGGGCGCCGGCAACCACTCGGCCAGGCGGGTGGTCCACGCCCCGTCGGACGCCACCGTCACCACCCGTCCGTCCACGTAGTGCACGACCAGCTGCACCAGGACCCCCGGGGCCGACGTCGGGCGCCCGCGGCCCGGGCCGTACCAATGATGCAGGATGCCCAGAGCGTTGGGCCGGCCGGCCGACACCGCCGAGGTGACATCGGTGGCCTGGTAGTACTGCTCGTCGGGAAAGCAGAAGCTGGGACCGGTGTCGAGCCGGGACCCGTTCATCCACAGCTGGTACTTGTGGGCCCCAGCCACGTAGGCGGTGGCATAGGCGACCGCCCCGCCCGGAAGCGACCGGGTGGTGCGGAGATACGAGTACTCCTCCTGGCCGGGATCGGCCGGCCCCGGGCGCAGCCACTGAGCCGTCCAGTCGCCCTCCCGCAATCCGGTGACGAAGGATGCCTCGGGTCCGGGCCCGCCCCACCGGCCGGCTCCGTCAGCCGTCGTCACCGTCCAGCGGTATCGCGAGTCGGCCGACAGTGCCGGTCCCCCGTAGTCCACGAAGGCCTGACGGCCGGAGAGCACCCGGCCCGAATCCCACACCGTGTGCGTTTCCGGCACCGGACCGGAGACGATGATCCGGTAGCCGGTCTGGACGGCGCCACGGCGGTCGTCGTCCACCTGCCAGGCGAACTGTACGCCGTCGGGATCGATTCCCACCGGTGAACCGACGCCCCCGGTGGTCAACCGGGTCGGTGGCCCGGGGGGCACGGAGGCGGCATCGATCGCCGCCGTCGCCGTCGACACCCTCCCCGCCACCACACCGGCCACCCCGAGCGTGGCGCCGAGCTTCAGTCCACCGGCGAGGAACGTGCGGCGGTCTACCCTGTCCATCCTGTCTCCGTCGAGATGGATGAGATGGTACCGGGGCCCTGGCCCCGGGGGAGGGTGGACCGGCGGTCCCGGACGGGGATGGACCGGGGCCGGACCGGGGCCCTCCACGGCACGGGGCCGGCCCGCTCGTAGGCTCGGTGGTGTGGAACCGAGTCACCTTCCGGCCGGGACACGGGCGGCATGACCCGTGACCTTCCCGACCCCCCGGCGTCGACCGGCGTGACAGCGGTCGGGGGCGGATCCGACACCCCCGGACACCCCCCCGACCGGTCGAGGCGACATCCCCTGGCCGTCTGGGCCTCCCCTGTCGACCAGCCCCGGTGGGCCCGTCCCGCCCTCCTGGTGGTGGCGGTCGTTTCGGCCGTCCTCTACGGGTGGCGAGCCGGGACCTACCTCGAGACGTACTACGGGGCCGCCGTCCGAAGCATGTCCATGAGCTGGCGCAACTTCTTCTTCGCCGCCTTCGATCCTGCCGGGACGGTGACCCTGGACAAACTGCCGGGGGCATTTTGGGTCCAGGCGATCTCGGTGCGGGTCTTCGGGGTACACACCTGGGCCATCGTCCTCCCCCAGGTGGTCGAAGGCGTGCTGTCGGTTCTCGTGCTCTACCGGATCGTCCGCCGCCTGTGTGGGCCGAAGGCGGCCATCCTCGCCGCCCTGGTACTGGCCCTCTCGCCGGCCACGGTGGCGCTGAACCGAGGGAACATCTCCGACACCCTCATGATCCTGTTGCTGCTGCTGGCCGCCGACCGGACGGTGGTGGCGGTGACGGACGGCCGGTGGTCGAGTGCGCTGGTTGCCGGTCTGTGGGTCGGGCTGGCCTTTCAGGCCAAGATGATCGAAGCATGGGTCGTCCTGCCGGCGATGGGGCTGGTCGTCCTGATGGCCGCCCCCGGGCCCTGGCCCCGGCGTCTGGCCCACACCCTGGCCATGGCAGCCGTGGCCGCGATCGTGTCGTTGGCGTGGATGACGGTGGTCACCCTCACCCCCGCGTCGGCCCGACCGTATGTCGACGGAAGCCCGAACAACTCGATCTACCACCAGGTCTTCGTCTACAACGGAGTGGGCCGGATCGACCAGGAGTCCCCCAACCAGCTGCTCACCCGGTCCATCGGACTCGACATCCCCCCGCCGCCACCGGCGGCATGGAACCGGTTGCTCACGGGCCCGTTCGGGCGAGACACCGGGTGGCTCCTTCCTGCCGCAGTCCTGGCGTTGGCCGGTGGCCTGGTGGCCACCAGGAGAGAGCCCCGCCGCGACACCGTCAGGGCCAGCTTCGTCCTGTGGGGGGCCTGGCTCCTGGCCCTGGTCGTGGTCTTCTCCTTCAGTTCGAGCATCAACTCCTATTACACGGCCGCTCTGTCACCTCCCGTGGCCGGACTGATGGCATCGGCATCGCTGGTGGCCTGGAGGAGACGCCGGTCGGCCCGGGCCCGCCTGCTCGTCGGACTGACGATGGGGATCTCGGTGGCCTATGCCGCCTGGCTCCTGCCGGGAACCGGCACCGGCCTGCCGGCGTGGCTGTTGCCCGCCCTCCTCGCACTGGGGGCGGTGTCCGCCGTCGTCCTGGTGCTCCCGTGGTTGATCGGCCCCAGCTCTCGCCTGCTGGTCACTGGTCTCGCCGCATCGCTGGTGGCCGTGGCCGTCGTTCCCGCCGTGGCATCGGTTTCGATCACCACCAGTCGCCTGGGCCCCTTCGATACTCCGTTCCAGCCGGTGACGGTGACCGACGGGGTCCGGGCGTTCTTCGGGGTGACCGCCGCCACCACCGCCCTGATCCCCCGGTTGGAGCAGGCCCGACACGGTGCGCCCTATCTGATGGCCACCCAGACATCGGCCCTGGCCGCTCCGTTCATCTTCGTGAGCGGGCAAGAGGTGCTTCCCATCGGAGGGTTCACCGGGACCATCCCCGAACCGTCCTTGTCCGCCATCAAGTCGATGATCCGGGCCGGCAGGTTCCATCTGGTTCTGCAGTCACCGACGACCACCGATCCTCGTTTCGTCTGGATCGCCCACCATTGCCTCCCGGTGGCTCAACCGACCGGCACCAACATCCCCTCGGGACAGCGCTTCGCCATCTTCTTCTGCCTGCGATCGTCCTGAACGGACTCCGACGCCGTCACCGACGCACGGGGCGAGGTGGTGATGGTCGACCGTCGTCACCGACCCGACCGCGGGCAAACGCCCGGCACAGGTGGCCGACCACGGTCATCCTGCGTTGTCTTGCCAGCACCGTCCGTAGGCAAAGTGGCACGATGCTGGGCACAACCGGGCCGGCGAGCGGCTTCTTTGGCCAATTGCAGTGGTTTCTTCGCCCAATGGTAATTACGCTCTGGTTATGACCACGCGACAGGATCTGGATGCACTGATCCGCCAGTTCATGACCAAGTACGGCAATCCAGCCAACTCCACCGACCAGGCCAGGACGGCGGCGGCGGCGGCGGCGGCGATTTCCGGTGCATTCCTGCTGGCTGACGCCCTCGACCTCCTGGTCGGTCGCATCAACGATCTCTACGGGGAGGATCTGGGCCAGGTGGTGCCCGGTTCCGAAGGGGATATCTTGGGCCAGCCGGCGCCCCCGCCCGGAGGCGAGGACCTGGGCCAGCCGCTGGGCGGCCAAGGCCGGGGCAACCTGGCGGAACAAGTGGACAAGCTCAGAGTCGAGCTCGATGAATTGAGCCATCGTGTTCTCGAGCTCGACCAGCGGGACCTCGGGGATCAGGTGGACGGCATCAATGCCGAATTGGAGGAGCTCCAAGGACAGTTCAAGAAACTCCGGAAGAAGGTGAAAGACCGGTGAGCCGGCACCTCGACGGTGCCGGCCCCTCGCCCCATTGAGGCCCGGTCGGCGGTTGCCCGGCTTCCGATCGGGTGACAGGTGTCAAGTGACAGCTGTCTTGCCCGGTGCTTCTCCTGTCCTTCGTCGTCGTTGCCGGGGCCGCCAACCTGACCACCGCCGGCGCGGCCATGGCGGCACCGGCCATGGCCGCGAGTGGCACAGGATGCCCCTGGTCTTGATGGCTATCATCGCGTGTTCGCATAGTCTTGCTGTCGCACGAACGAGGGGGAGCTTGTCTTGTTACGAGATCGATGGCAGCAGCTGATCACCATCGCCGTAATCGTCACTCTGGTCCTGGCCGTTGTCGGCGTGGGCCTCGGCATCGACGCCTTGCACAAGTCCAAGACCAAGACCACCACCCCCAAGGGACCCAGTCCGGTGACCAGCATCTTCGAACCCCGTACCGGCCAACTGTTGTCGGGGAAGGCGGAACTCGATGTGGTGGCCATCTCCACCTCGGTGATGGCCGTCGACATCCTGGCCACCGGAGGCTCCCTCCACGATGCGAAGATCGCGACGGCGGCGCCATCACTGATCGGATGGATCACCCAGTGGTCCACCACCTCGGTGCCGAACGGCACCTATCAACTGGTCAGCGTCGGATACAGCCACACCGGACGTAGCGTCCGCAGCCCCGTGGTCATCGTGAAGGTCGTGAACTTCTAGGCGGTACCTGTGTGCCCCACCCGGGCATCCGGTCGGCGGCGGTGCCCGCCACCGTCCCCATAGCGCATCACCATGTGAGGAGGGCCATGCAGGTGATCATCCTGGGGAGCGGGAGCCCGCTGCCCGACCCCGATCGGGCCGGGCCGTCGACTCTTGTCCGTACCGGTGCCGGTGACCTGCTGTTCGACTGCGGGCGGGGCGTCTTGATGCGGGCGGCGGCGGCGGCGTCGGGAGCGGCGGCCCTTCGAGCCTTGTTCCTCACCCACCTCCACAGCGACCACATCACCGACCTCAACGACATCATCACCATGCGGTGGGTCCTGTCGTTGGCCCCCCATCCCCTGCCGGTCTACGGCCCCCCGGGGACCCAGGCTCTCCTCCAGGCGACCGAGGCGATGTTGGAGCCGGACATCGGTTACCGCCTCGCCCACCATGACGATCTGCAGTGGCGTCCCTCGTCGGTGGTCACGGAAGTCGATCAGGGGGTCATTCTCGATGACGGTGCCACTCAGGTGACGGTGGCGGCCACCGACCATTCCCCGGTGCGCCCGACGGTGGGATTCCGAATCGTCGAGGAGGGGCGGTCGGTGGTCATCGCCGGCGACACCGTGCCGTGCACCGGCCTGGACGAACTGTGCTCGGGAGCAGACGTGCTCGTCCACACCGTGGTGAGGCGGGACATCATCGAGCAGATCGGCCTCCCCCGCCTCACCGATGTCCTCGATTACCACTCGTCGGTGCCGGAGGCGGCACAGACCGCGGCCCGGTGCGGGGTGGGCACCCTGGTGCTGACCCACCTCGTCCCGGCCCCGGCGCCACCGGCCGAGCAGGCGTGGATCGACCAGGCCTCGGCCCATTTCGACGGCCCGGTGGTGGTGGCCAGGGACCTGACCACGGTGGACGTCACCCGCTGAACGGATCGTGCCGGCCCCGGGGGAAGGTGGCCGGCCCTCAGTGGGCGGTTACCGAGGGAAGGCCGAGCTCACTACGAAGAGAGTCGACCGACGAGCGGACGGCGGTGGCGGCGGTGGCGAACTCCGAGCGGAACAGACCGACCGACAAGAACCCGTGGGGTCGTTGGACCTCGTCGATGTCCGCCACCAGTTGCCCGACCTTCTCGCTCACCGATTGCGAACCGGACTTGGCCGCCGACGACCACTGCAGATTTATGATGTCGCTCTGATACTGCTCGGCCGCCGCCACCAGAGGCTGCATCACGAAGCTCACCTGACCGGCCGTGACGGTCGACGAAAGATGGTTGACCGTCGTCTGGCTGCGGTCGAGCAGGGACTCGAAGGAGGTGTCGTCGGACTCGAATTGTTGGGGGACGGCGGGGATCCCCGTGGTGGTGGTGGTCGGGCCGGCGGCGTTTTTGGCCCCGTGACCACCCTTGGAGTCCGAGCCGGCGGCGGAGGTCGAGGCCCCACCGTCCGTCGCCCCGCTTCCATCCTTGTCGGCCGCCGAACCGCCCGGTCGTGCCGACGACCCGCCCGCCGGGTTCGAACCGCCGGCGTCAGCGCCCGATGTGCCCCCTGGGCCCGAGCCGTTGTTGGCGGATCCGTGGACGGGATCCGAAGTACCGGCGGAAGACCCCGAGCTGGCCAGGGCCGACGTCGTCGTGCTGGTCGAACAGGCCGCCGCCGTCAGGGCGACGGCAACCACGACGGCCAGCCGGATCAGCGTCGGAGAAGCTGCGTTCCTGATTCGCACCATGGCCCGACCCCTCTCCTCGGCCCCCCGGAGCCATCTCCCCGGGCATCCGGCCGCCTCCGACAATTGCCCAACCGACCAGGTCTCCCCGAGCTCACGGGTGCCGGCCGGATGGAAGCGGGTGGGCCGCCGCTGGTGCGACGACCCACCCGGTACTGCTTCCGACTTCGTCCACCGCCTCAGCCGGAGACGATGTCGATCCCGTTGACGAAGGTCACGTCGGTGATCCCCTCCAGACTGTTCAGCTCCAACGTGGCCGCCGAGCCGCCGGGCGTGCTGACCAGGTGCGTCGGCGGGGCCGGAGACTCGACAACCGTGTCGCTGCCCACCACGTCCACGTTGAACAGCCCGATGTTCGGTACCGTCGTCGTCTGTTCGGTGACGTAGATGTTCACCGGCGTGAGGTTCGAGTTGAGCACGGGAAGGTTGTCGATGGGCAAGGTGCACTGTCCCGGCTTGAGGGCCGACACCGGTCCGTAGTTGGGTTCACCGTTGTACTCGTACGAGTAGGTGAGGTCGAAGGCCGTGTTCTGCAGTCCGGCATCGCTGGACGTCTGGGCCTTGCATATCTTGAGCGTTCCGGTGTTGATCTCGTTGTCGAAGGTGACGATGTTTATGTTGTCATAGGGAACGTTCACCGTGGCCGAGTCGCCCGACAGGGTCGCCCCCGAGGTTCCCGACACGCTCCGCAGGGTGACGTGGGGGGTCGGGGTCTCGGTGATCGTCGCCGTCCCCACCGGCAGGAGCTCGTTCAGCCCGCAGTAACCCACGTCCACCGGGGGGATCGGTCCCAGGCCGGTGATGCTGAACTGGAAGGGGACCCCCTGATCGATGGTCGAAGATGTCTTGCACACTTCGACGTAGCCGTAAGCCTCATTGGTGAAGTTGGCCTGGGTCACCGAATCGCTGCCCAGGTTGTACACGTTGTTCGGCGGTGGCTGGTTCCCCACGTACAGTTGGGCGGTGGTGGTCGTGCTTCCGGCGTTCAGGTTGGCCGGGGTGATACTGGTGCCCACCGCCTGGATGGTCGCCGGTAGGCCCGTCTCGTTCACGGTGACCAGGGTCCCGAGCGGCAGCGCCACCAGCCCCTTCTTGTTCTGGAGGAAGGTGCAGGTGGTCGTGGGATTATCGGCAGCGGTCACCGACACCGAGGAAGGAATTCCGGTGACGACTTCGCCGTCGAAGGAGGCCGATACCGAGAACTTGAACGTCTGCCCGGCCAGCACGTCATCCTGCGATCGAGCCAGGGTCTTGCACACCTTGACGTAGCCGGTCAGCGTCGAATTGGCGAAGAAGGCGGTACTCAACCCTTCGGCCGGCACCGATATCTGAGCACTCTGGCTGTCGAGATCGGTGCTGACCAGGGAGGAACTCGGAAGGGCGGCCACGCTGGCCAGTGCATAGGGGAACTGCTGCTGCTCGGTGACGGTCACCGTCCCGGCCGGAACCGAGACGTCGTTGCACTGGCCGGCCACCACGCTAGATGTGGTGCTGAATCCGGGTTCGGTGATATCGAAGTTGAACGAACCCTGGACGAACTGGTCGTTGGCCGTCTTGCACAGCTCGAGGGTTCCCGGGCCCAGCTGCGTCTGCGGGGTGTCGGTGACCGTCAGGACGGTCAACCCCGATTTCAGCGAAACGGCAACGAGATCGATGTCGGTCAGGGTGGCGTCTATGGTGCCGTTGGTCACGCTGAAGCCGGCAGTGACACCTGATACCGGCGTGCCGGGGAACGCCGCTTCCTCGACCAGGACCGTCGTACCCGGGCTGTACGAATACTCCGTCCCGCAACTACCCGGTGAAGGTTCGGCCGTGAGCGAGAACGAGGTGTAGAAGGAACCGGACCAGTTGGCCTCGATGAACGGGAACGAGGTGCCGTCGAGCGTGGATTCGCCGGCCACCTTGCACACCTCGAGCTCGGCTCCGGTGCCGGTCGTCGACTTCTTCTTTCCCGCCGCCTTCGAGGTGGCGGCTTTCTTCCCGGTGGCGGCTTTGGCTTTGACCGTGGCTCCGGTGGCGCCGGCCTTCGAGTGGTGGGGGGCGGCCGAAGCCGCCGTGGCGGAAATCAACGAAAGAGCCAGAACGCCAACCATCGTCGCCAGCAACAGTTTGAGGTATCGCATGTCAATCCGCCTCTCCACAGAGATTCGCCCATCCACCGACATGCCCCCGCACGCTTACCTTGCTGCCTCACCCAAGAAATGTCAACTCCGCCGACAAGACGCCCTCCGGTTCCGTCCGGCGGGGATCAGGGTCGTCATCGGCCTCCTCGACCTTCGGGGGGGCTGGACACCCTGATGCGGACCGGATCCATTTGCGAGTTACTTGCAATTAAGGCAGAGTGGCGTGGTGTCGAGTGACCGTGCCCCTGGCGCCCGCCGGCCGACCGGCGGGTCATCCACCCCGGTCCCACCGTCCGCCGGGACGCCTCGACCAGGAGGACCGGCCCGGTGGTGATGACCGAGGTCACCCGGCATGAGGCTCCACGTCCCGGCCGGATCGGACAGTTGCACCGCTCGCTCGACGGCCGAGACTGGCGTCGGGTCCGGTGGATGACCGGGTCGATCGTCCTGCTCCATGTGATCGGGTTCGGCGTCTTCATCGCCTTCGTGGTCCCCGGCCACTACAAGGGCCTCGGGATCGGGGTCAGCGTCCTCGCCTACACCCTGGGGCTGCGCCACGCCTTCGATGCTGATCACATCTCGGCCATCGACAACACCACCCGGAAGCTGATGAACGAGCGTCGCGGTGTAGAGGGGGCCAGAAAGCCGCTCAGTGTGGGCTACTTCTTCTCCCTGGGGCACTCGACCATCGTGATCGTCATCGGTGCCGGCATCGTCGTTGCCGAAAAGGCGGTGTACGGGGCGGTCTCCAACAGCCATTCCGGTCTGGAGCAGTTCGGTGGGGTGTTCGGGACCATCGTCTCGGCGTCGTTCCTGTACCTCATCGCCATTCTCAACATCATCATCCTGGCCGGCATCATCACCGTGTTCCGGACCATGCGCAAAGGAACCTACGACGAGGCCGAGCTTGAGAGGCAGCTGGAAAACCGCGGCCTCATGTACCGGTTCTTCGGGAAATGGATGAAGTCGATCACCAAGGAGTGGCAGATGTACCCGGTCGGAGTGGTGTTCGGCTTGGGCTTCGACACAGCTACCGAGGTCGCCCTGCTGGCCACCACCGCCCTGCTGGCCACCCAGTCGCTCCCCTGGTACTCGATCATGTGTCTACCCATCCTGTTCACCGCCGGGATGTCGCTCATGGACACCCTGGACGGCTGCTTCATGAACGTGGCCTACGGATGGGCGTTCTTCAACCCGGTGCGCAAGGTGTACTACAACCTGGCCATCACCGGTCTGTCCGTGGCCATCTGCTTCTTCATCGGCACCGTCGAGGTGCTCGGGCTCCTCCCCATGGAGTTGCACCTTCACGGCCGGTTCTGGGACGACGTGGCCGGGTTCAACATCAACATGGCCGGGTTCATCATCGTCGGCATGTTCGTGGTCACGTGGGTGGGTGCCCTCGCCGTCTGGCACTTCGGAAAGATCGAGGAGAAGTGGAGCGCCAGGCTCGATGCCGGCGAGGGCATCTCGTTGACCTGATCCGACGCCTCGGGCCATCAGGACCCGGTGGAGTCCGCCTTCGACCACACTGATGCCTGGTCGGGAGCCGACCACGGCCGGGCCCGGCCGGCGGTCGGAGACAAGTCCCCGCTGGCCCCGGTGGTGTTCACCACTGCCTGGTCGACCGGAAAGATCACCCGTTGGTAGACCACGAACTTGGCCAACCAGAAGACGATGTTGACCAAAAAGAACCCGACACCGACGACAGCCAGGTGGAAGCGCTGCCCGGTGGGCACCAGGCCGGCGATGGCGCCGGTCGACAGACTCGTTCCGGCGATGCAGACGATCGATGTGATCCAGTACATGACCACCTGGCGGCCGGCTCGACCCCGCGGCGCCTCGCTCCAGATCCAGTACCGGCTCATCAGGTAGGAAGGGATTATGGCCACGAGATTGGCCGCCACCGCCGCACCGGTGACATGGTGCCCGTACAGCAGCAGGAGCGTCACCTCGCTGACGGCGAAGGCCACGACCGAAGTGGCGGCATAGCGGGCCAGGCGGGCGATGGCCAGGTGCCGGTCCGGGGCCGGTGGCGGACTGTCGGCGGCACGATCCATCAGGAGTGGCACCCAGGAAGCATCGCCCCTGAACCTTTGAGCTAGCTGTGGGTCAGCTTGAGACCGTCCGGTCCTCGAGGCATCGCCCGGTCACCCGGACCGTCGGCCACAGGATGCGCACACCGCCGGCCCGGATGGCCTCGTCCCACGACCAATGGTGTGGTCAGAGGGCCCGGACCCGCTGTCCCCTGTCAAGCGTCAGTTGCCTTCAGGGCCGTCGAGATGTCGTCGATCGCCGCTTGCTCGGCCTCGCTCACCGCCAGCCCGTGTTCCCGATGGGCGGCTGCGACCTTTTCGGAAAGGGTCAGGATGAAGCGACGATATTCGTCGACTTCTGCCGGGGTGGCCTTGCCCTCCAGCACTGTCACCGACTCACGCAGGTGCTTCAGCCCGCTCTGCTTCAGCTCGTCGGGAGAGCGGTAGTGGGAGTGGTCCCGCTCGGGCTTGGCCGCCACGATGTCGTCCAGCAACTGGCTGTCGCCATGATGCCGGCGTGCCTCCACATAGGCCTTGGCCATGGCGATGCTCTCGCGAAACGAGCCACCCCGCTGGGCCGTGACCACGATCATCCCGGCACTGGGCGGCGCTTCCAAGATGAGCTGCCATTCCTCGGTGGTGAAGTCAGCCTTGGCGGTCATCGCCGGTCTCCCATCGTCGTTGGCCGTGCTCGGCCCGTGGCCCCACCGTATCGATCGACCGGCACCAGTGGGCGCACCGCCGCGCCAGTCGGGCGAATCCCTAGATCACCGGCGCCCTGACGGTCGGCCGCCGGGCTTCAGTGGTCAGAGGTTAGGGTTGCCCGATGAGCAAGGCCGACGACCCTAGGCCGTCGCTCCCCCGCTTGGCTCGTGACGTGGGAGAGCAGTTCCCGAAGGTGGCGGCGGACCTGCACATCCAGCGGGTCGATGAGCTCGTGGACACAGATGCCTGATCAGTTGGAAACCGACCGGGTGGTCGGGCCCGAGCACCCGGGTCGACCAGATCGGACCCGGTCGGAGGGCGAAGAGAGCGGCGCCGGCCGATTCGTCGTTCGTTTCCGGCCCACCCTCCCGCGGGTGCTCCTGGTGCTGATCGCCGGTCTGGCCGGCCTCTCCTACGCCTGGGGTATCAGTCGGGACGCCCTCGAACCCTTCTATGCGGCCGCCGTGCGGAGCATGGGCATCAACTGGCACAACTTCTTCTTCGGTTCGTTCGATCCGGCTGGAACGGTCACGTTGGACAAGCTGCCGGGTGCCTTCTGGATCCAGGCGCTGTCGGTTCGGATCTTCGGGTACCACACCTGGGCCATCGTCCTTCCCCAGGTGATCGAAGGGGTCCTGAGCGTCTTGTTCCTCTATCGGGCGGTGAACCGGCTCCGGGGTACGACGGCCGCCCTCATTGCCGCCTTCATCCTGGCCGCCAGTCCCGCCACCGTCGCCCTTGACCGGGGCAACATCGCCGACACCGCCATGACCCTCTTCCTGGTCCTGGCGGCCGACGCCCTGTCGGCCGCCATCGTCTCGGGACGGCAACGCCACCTCGTGTTGGCCGGGTTGTGGATCGGACTCGCCTTTCAGGCAAAGATGCTCGAAGCCTGGCTGGTGTTACCGGCGTTCGGACTGGCCTACCTGTTGGGGCGGACGGACCGGTGGGGCCACAAGTTACGACAGGTGGCGGTCGGTGGGCTGGTGGCGGGCGTGGTGTCCCTGTCCTGGATGACGATCGTGACTCTCACCCCGGCTGCCGACCGTCCCTACGTGGACGGGAGCCAGACCAACTCGGTCTACCAACAGGTATTCGTCTACAACGGCTTCGGTCGGGCCCACCAGCAGAACGGATTCGAGGCGTTCCTCGGCGGGCTCCATCTGCCCCCGGAGATTCTCAACGGACCGGCGCCGGCGTGGAACCGGTTGGTACAAGGAGACGTCGGGCGTGATACCGGGTGGTTGCTGCCGGCGGCCCTGGTCGTCGGCGTGGGCGGGCTCTTCACTCGCCGCCGCAGCTACTTCATCCTTTGGACCGGGTGGTTGATCGCCATGGTTCCCGTCTTCTCCGACGTCTTCATCTTCCACTCGTACTACACCACGGCGCTGTCGCCACCCATCGCCGCCATCATCGGTGCCGGAGTGGCCGGTCTGTGGGAAACCCGGACCGAGGTTCGGTCGGTGGCGGCCCGTCACCGTGCGGCGGCCGTCACGGTGGTGACGGGCACCGTCGTCTACGGCATCTGGTTGACCCGATCGTCGGGGGCGGATCCGCCCGGCTGGCTGTGGCCGGTGGTCGCCTCGACAGCAGCAGTGGCCATTGTGCTCCTGGTGGCGTCGGCTGCGGCGTGGTCCAATCGAAAGCTCCTGGCGGTGGCGCTGGCCGTCGGCACGGCGGCCGTCCTCGTCCTGCCGGCGTCGGGCTCCGCTCAACTGGTCGCCGAACAGCGGGGGTTCAGCGACACCCCGTTCGAATCGGCCAGGACCGCGGCTCTGTACGAAGCCCTGCTCGGGTTGTCGTCGAAAGGGTTCGGGTCGTTCCTCCCCCAGCTGGAGAAGCTCCAGATGGGAGCTCCCTACGTGATGGCGGTGTACACATCGGCGGTGGCGTCGGAGTTCATCTCGGCCACCGGAAAGGAGTTCCTCCCCATCGGCGGATTCACCGGGGCCATTCCCGAACCCACCATCGGTCAACTCGAGGCCATGGTTCGAGCCGGTAAGTTCCACCTCGCCCTGTTGCTGGGAAACCACGACCCCAGGCTCACCTGGATTGCCACCCACTGCCAGCACGTCGGGCCGGGGGGTGGGGCGGCCGGCCTCTTCATCTGCAGCCCGAAAGACGCTCCTGCCCCCCGAGGATGACCATGGGTGCTCACCGTGGGCCGAGCGCTGATGGAGCGGGCCATGGCCGGCCCTCCTCGGTCGTCAGGGCCGCCGATCTCGCACGACATCGGCGAGGACGGCGGTGACCACCTTGTCCAAGGCTGCGGGGTCGGGCGGCTGGCCGTCCCGGCCGGCGAACAGGAGGTGTCCGGTCCCGATCACCATCGGCGCCAGTGTGTCGACGTCGGCGTCGGCGGCGATGCGGCCTCGTTGGCGCTCGACCTCCAGGTACGAGGTGACCATAGCCGTGGCCTCGGTCAGGACCGGGACACCGGTCGGCCATACCTGGCGCAAACGGGCTCGCAGGTCGTCCCGGGAGATGACAAGGGCGACCATGGCCACGGCCACCGAACCGAAGAGGTTCATCAGTGCGCCGGTGAGATTACCGACCACGGTGTCCTGCCCGGCCGAATCGCACAGGTCGGCGGCCTGGCGCTCGATCCGGGCCACCCGGTCGAACACCAGCTCGGCCAGAAAGGTGTCGAAGTCGGCAAAGTGCCGGTAGAGGACGCCCTTGGCCAACCCCGCCTCGGTGGTGACGGCCCGGCTGGTGAGGGCGCTCGGCCCGTGGCGGACCAGGACGCGTTCGGCCGCTCCGAACAGCTGACTTCGCGCGTCGCCGATGGCTATCCCCGTCGGGATGGTGCACCTCCTACTGGCCGGTCCGATCGAGAAGCGGGCAAATGCCCACTAGAGTGAGCATATGCCCACTCTACCGCCGGAGCCAGCACCTGGTTCCGATTCCGTCCCCCACCGCCATCGCCAGATAGCCGAGTCGTTCGGCTCGGAGGCCGAACGCTACGACCGGGCCCGGCCCGGCTATCCCCAGGCCATGGTGGAACGGATCGTCGCCACCAGCCCGGGGCCCGACTTCCTCGATGTGGGCACCGGCACCGGTATCGCCGCCCGGCAGTTCCAAGCGGTCGGCTGCCAGGTGCTCGGGGTCGAAATCGACGAGCGGATGGCCGAGGTGGCCCGGCGCGCCGGGCTCGAGGTCGAGGTGTCGGCGTTCGAAGCCTGGGATACCGCCGGACGCACGTTCGACGCGGTGGTCGTCGGTCAGGCCTGGCACTGGGTGGATCCGGTGGCGGGGGCAGCCAAGGCGGCCGAAGCGCTGCGGCCTGGTGGCCGGCTGGCCGTGTTCTGGAACGCCGGTCAACCGCCGGCCGACATGGTCGAAGCCTTTGCCGCCGTGTACCGCCGGGTGATGCCCGACCTGCCGTTCAATCCCTGGGCATCGACGAGCTCGGAGCCGTACTCGATGTTGTGCACCAAGGCGGCCGACGGGATGGAGAAAATCGACAGGTTCGACACCCCGGAGCAGTGGCGATTCGACTGGGAGCGGTCCTACACCAGAGACGAGTGGCTCGACCAACTTCCTACTATCGGCGGACACGCCCAGCTCCCGCCGGCTCAGCTTCAGGAGCTGGCGTCAGGGGTCGGGGACGCCATCGACAGGGTGGGGGGCAGCTTGGTGGTGGGCTACCGCGCCGTGGTCGTCACTGCGGCCCGAACAACGGAACCATGACGCTGGACCAGGGGCGCGGACTGATGCACATGACCTACGAGAGCGATCAGGCATCCGGTTCCCCCGGGGACCGATCCCCGAGCCAGCGGGCGACCACGGTGACGTCTTGCCCGCCCGAACCGGCCTGAACGATCGCTTCCCACTCGCCGGCAAGAGAAGCGAGCACTCCGAAGCGGTGCGGATCGGTCTGTTCAAGAGCGAGCCCGACATCCTTGAGAGCCAGGGCCAGAGGGAACTCCGGTGAATAGTCACCCTGATTCATCCGTGACAGCTTGCCCACCATCCAGGGCGACAGGAGCGGACCTCCCTCGAAGGCATCCCGCACGGTGTCGATCTCGAGCCCGAGCTGCTGGGCCAGGGCAACCGAGTTCGCCACTCCTTCGGCACTGAAGGCGAGCAGCGTGTTGTTGACCAGCTTCATGCGCGAGCCCATCCCGACCGGCCCGAGCCACACGGTGCGCTGGCCGATCGCCTCGAACACCGGTTCGACGATGATCCGGGCCTGCTCGGACCCCGATGCGAAAATGGTAAGTTTGCCCTGTTCTGCGGGGATCTTGCTCCCGGATACCGGCGCATCGAGGAAGTGGACGTCCGAGCGCAACCTCTCGGTCATCGAGCTGATGGCGGCGGTCCCGTCGACCCCGATGGTGCTCATCTGGGCCCACACCGCGCCTGGCGGGAGTGCGTCGAGCAGGCCGAGCTCGGTGGCGATCGAGGTCACCGCGGCCGTGTCGGTGACCGTGGTGACAGCCACCTCCACCTCCTTGACCGCATCGGCCACAGAAGAGGCGGCCTCAGCCCCCTTGTCGACCAGGTCCCGGGCCGCTTCGGGCTTCCGGTTCCAGACAACAGTGGGGATCCCATGACCCAGCGCCGAGGCAGCCATTGCCCGACCCATGGTGCCCAGTCCGAGGACGGCGAGCTTGGGTTTGCTACTGGCCATGGCGACCTCCCTGATGTTCTTTCGGGCACCGGGAGCCAAGACCGGCCGGGCCAGCTGACCGGCCAGCGCCCGACCCATGTTCGCGCCGACCCGCATCTCCGACAAGGACGGACCACTTCGGAACCAGATGTCCTCCGACCCGAGGTCGGATCAGCCTCGAAGCTTGCTCCCTACCCGGTGAGAACGACGACAGACCCGGGGAGCTCAGGAGTCCGAGCGTCGGACCCTCACTACCGACCGGTCTCACCATCGACCATCTCCCGTAGAACGTCGGCGTGTCCGGCGTGCCGGGCGGTCTCCTCCAAGAGGTGCATCAAGACCCAGCGGAGATTCACCGGTGCTTCGTCTCCCACATCACGGCAAGGCTCACTGAGGCTCGGAGCGGCGGCCACCACGGCATCAGTGCGCGGCCAGATCGCCTGGTAGGCGGCGACGGCGGTGTGGATGGAGTCCTCCGGACCGACCTCGTCCTCCCCGATGGGGCCGTCCTGGCCGGCGAAACGACGAAGTAGCCACAAGGACTCGGCCCGGGCCATGTGCTTCACCAGCCACAGCAGGTTGGTTCCGCTGGCCAGCGGCGACTGCCTGGCCGCTTCCTCGCTCACTCCGCTGACCTTCCTGACCAACGAGGCACGCTGGTACTGCAGCAGCGCCTGTACCGTTTCTCGTTCGTCTCCCTCCAACCGCGGTGGCTTCCGGTCGCCCATGCCGAGATCCTATGGTGGCGGGCCAACAGCTTCCCGATGGTGGGGCGGGAGGCGCCCATCGACATTCGGTCAGGTGCTAGCGCAACCCGTCCAGCTGCCTTGCACGTGAACGGTTCCGGTGGCCTGATTGGCGGAGCTACCACCGGCGCTGCTGGGAGGCGTGGGGGCCAGTGTCAGGTCGACGGTCCCCGCTGATCCTCCGGACGAGACGGTGAGGGTTCCGCTGCTGTTGGCCCAGGAGTAGTTGGCACTGGTCGTTGCCAACCGAACGGCGGCGGCCGCCGACGAGGCCGGATAAGTGGTGGAAGCACTGCTGTTCGGCGCATAGACGACCAGGGCCAACGGCTTCCCCGACACCTTGGAGACATCGGGAAACGCCACGACTACTTGGTTCGGGGTGCTGTCGCTGCCCAGGGAGCAGTGCTTGGTGTAGTTGGCCACGACTCGACCGCTGAGAGCAATACTCGCCGTTCCCGATAGCTTCGGCGACTGACTCGACTCCGTCGTCGGTGTCGAGGACGAGCCGTTGGTACAGGCCGCCAGCACCGCGGGCAGGGCCACGGCTGTCACTCCGACGAACACGGCCCTGCGAAGGTTGCTCGGACAATGCTCTGTGACTACCCGACGTGTTCTCATCGGGTCATTATGACGCAATCACGTCTGGCACGTATGGAACATCGAACGGCCGGCGATCAGCCGTCCACAATCGGTGGCTGTCCCAGTCACCCACGCCCACAAGTCGACCGGAGGGTCCGGGTCGACCTGGCGGTGCCAGTCGAATCGAGTGATCGGGGTTCGTTCCGGGCACATCGTGAGTCAGCGGGACCGTCTCCGACCGTCCGGTCTCAGCAGCAACCGCGGCTGCCCGACGGCTGTCCGGGCCGCGTCCATCGTTGGCCGGGAATGGAGGTCAGCTGTTCACGGCGTACAGCTGCCAGGTCCCCGCCGGCCACCCTCGAGTAGGCATTCTCCACGGTCTTCGAGGACAATCCCCGATCCGGTGACAGGTCCCTGACGGTGCGAGACACCAGCACCTCGTGGGCCGATGCGGCGGCCGCCGCCCGCGAACCAATGTGCACCGCCATCCCGGCAAGGTCGTCTCCATGACGTTCGACTTCGCAGTCTGTCTCTGCTCGAACCATAGGGTCGAGTGGCTACCGATGTCCTGCTCGGCGAGTCGCTGACCCCACGCTCCCACCCCGTCGATCTCGACCCGGTACCGGGAACGACCCTGACATGGGTGAACATTGTGTGACATCACCGGCAACTGTCTGGTCCAGCGAGAACACCGCAGGCATGTACGGGCCGGCCGATTGGCCGCTGCGATCGGCGGCGAGATTCTCTTAGGATTCAGTCATGCGGAAGAGGAACAAGGCGGTCGCCGAGGTGCGGTGGTCAGATGACAACGGTGGGCTCATCAAGGTCATCAGTGCGTCCGGATCCATAGACATCGCTCTGGGCACGATGCCCGAGGCGAGGATGATTGCTGAACGTCTTTGGGGCCCCAACAAGTCAGAGGTCGAAGTCTTTCGGGGCTACTCCTGGGCACCGTCGTAGGTCACCAACGCGGCCAGCCGGCGGCATCGAGCAGCCGACCCTGGGGGCCATGCTGGGCGCCCCTTCGCCCGGGCAAAGGTTACCCGGCGGTCACCGTGCCCTCTCAGGCTGGGGCCCGTCCACTTCGGGTCCTCACCGGCTCGCCACCAGTAGATGACCATTTGGGTCTGCGCTGTCGTCGACGCCGGTTTCGGCCGAATTCGGGATCGAGTCCAAGGAAAGGTCGTCGTGGTTTGTCCAAGGCCGTGTTGGGTAACGGTCGGGGATAAGGGGGTCGCCTGACCTCCAAATGCCCATGGAGACATGGGGGGAAAGGACCACACCATGATACGTAAATTGCTTTTGGTGGCTGCTGCCGTGGCCATGCCGCTCTGGTTCATCGTCGCCTCGTCCGGGACCGCCTCGGCAAAGACCGTGACCGACGAGACCGGCGCTCCGGCCACCGCCACATGTTCGGTAAGCGGGGGGACATTGGCGTTCAAGTACGCCATCGGCATTTCCGGTGCGGGGTATGTGCCCCCGACCAAGAACAAAGGTAACCAGATCACCATTTCGGGTATCACGCTGAACTGCACGTCGTCGGCGGTGTCCCAGGGTTCCTTCACCGGTGTCGCCTCCGGGAAGATCAAGACGGCCAACACGACCGAGACTGCCGCCCAGTTCTACAGCTGTACGAGTCTCGAAGGTGTCTCTCCCAGTAACGGGGGGACTCTGAGCGGCAAACTCAAGGTCAAGTGGAGTGCTCCGGCCGGGGTGAAGTTCAGCGCCAAGACGTCAGTGATCGGTGTCACCTCGGTTGAGGGCGGCGTCAACAATTCAGGACAAGGGACCTTCACCATTCCCGGCAATCCGGGCACCGGTTCGATCACCGGCGGGTTCCCCGGCTCCGATAGTGGAGCTTCGTCGTCCACCACCACGTCGACGCAGGACACGGAGGGCCAGCTGGCCGCTCAGTGCGAGTCGTCGAGTGGTCTGAGCTCGATCGCTCTGGCCACGGGCAGCGGCTCCCTGCAGTAGCAACGGGCTCAGGTCCGATAAATCGGACCACATCGTAAGATACCGACGAGGACGGGGCTCCGGTCCCGTCCTCGTCGCGCCCCACCGCTGCTCGGGCGAGGAGCGGGTGAGACGCCATTCTCCGAGGACGGTTGGTCGCCCCGCGGCTGGAGTGGGGAAGCCTCACCAATCGGCGTGCCCGGCTCCCCCACTCGCTGATCAGGGGTCACGCACAACGCCTGGCTGCTGGACGTGTACCGGCTGTAGAGGATTCCGGTCCCGCCCGGCGTCCTGGCAACTCAACCGCTGTCAGTTCCGGCTTCGAGGTCCCCCACGGTGCAGCGCCCACGTTCGGTCGGCCGCCCTCTGCTCGATACCCGCCCGAAACGCTCCAGGTGCTCCCGCATCTCTCGCAGGATGTAACCGAGCCGGACAAGCACCACAGATGCCCGGCGATTGCGCAGGTCAGAGACATGGGTGACAATCGGCCTCCCGCCCACGCTCTCGGAGACGGTGGCGTCGGCAGCCCATTGGCGCCCGTCCCAGTACCGGAAACGGTCCCGTCCTGCTGGGTCTCGATACCACCCGGTCACCGGTCGTTCGGCCACCTTTGATGTTGTGCCCCCCGGCACGGCCCGGGAAACATCAACCATGCCGAGGAACGACCTACTGACGCCCTGCGTGCTCGAATGACCGCTCGACGACGGATCGGCGGACGTGGACGGCGTGGTCCGGGGAGTCGAGGCAGGGCCGGTACGTGCGTCACCCCTCGAGAGGGATTCTCACCTACCCGTTATCGGGAGGGGTTCTCACCTACCCGTTATTGAGCACGGCGGGGGGGAGGTATCATGCCGCACCCTGCCCGCTCCCCACGTCGGCCCGGCGGATGCTGATGTCCCCGCAGGAGCTATGCGCCCGCACCTCGACGGTCTGCTCCGAAGGCCCGGGGCGGTCGCCCACATCCAAGAGGTTGGTGACACGGCCGAAGCCGGTGTGAAGATCCAGCCAGGCTGCCACCCCCGAGCGGACGGCGATGTCCACCTTCCCGAACCCCGTCTCGGCGACAACGACATCACTGACCACTTCGTCGAGGTGGACGTCGCCGTTGGCAGTCTTGGCCGTCACTGCGGCGTGGGCGTGATCGACGGCCACGTCGCCATTGGCCGCTTTGACCTGAAGATCGCCGACCACCTCACCGATCCACGAGTTGCCGTTGCTGTTCTTGATGGCGGCAGAACCACCGATCAGATCGACCGCTACCGTTCCCGAGCCGGTGGTGAGCTCGGTACTCCCAGAGGTCTGCTCGACGGTGAGATCACCAGCTCCGGTCTTGTACCGGCACTCGCCGAGCGCCCCGAAGCACCGCAGGTCACCGAATCCAGCCCGGCCGCTCAGATGCGAACCGGTCGGCAACTCGATCCGCACATCGATTGACTCGGCACCTCCGAGGAAGGTGTAGCGCCTCCATCCCTTGGGCGCCTTGATCTGGAGCACACCGTTAATGTATTCCACCGCGATCTTGGCCGCGGCTGCCACATCAGAGGTATTGGCCGGGTCGTTCGGCTCCACCTCGACCACGGTGTCGCCTCGGTCACTGGCGTTGATCTGAAGGTCGGCAACACCGAGGTCGACGGTGACCGAGATCGGTTCAGGGGTGTCGAAACTAGGCATGGAAGTCCTCTTTCGGGGGATCGATGAATTGTGGATGTTGGATGTTTGACACCGCCGGCAGATTCAGCGATCGGTCAGCGAGCCCAGCCACTGAATCGCTGTGCGCCCTGCGGACTGCGCCGGCCAGGCGGTCCGGAGGAGTCGGAGTGCTCAACGGCCGAGGCGGCGGCTCGGACCAGCCAGGCATTGACCGACAGTCCTTGACCGGCGGCTGCTCGATCGATCCGGGACTTGAGGTGATCGGGCATGCGAAGGTTGACCCGGGCCATGCCGCCTTCGTCGCCGACCGAGGTGCCGGCGGCGGCCGACACGTCTACCGTCATCTTCGCCAACTCATCGGTCACGTCATCGCCGGCCGGTTCGACAGTTGTCACAACGAACTCGGGGTCGCGGCCGCGCAGGCGCACCTCCACCGATCCCGGGGCCAGTTCGCACGTGATCTCCTGGGCTGCCGCGGCCAGCGCCTCTAACAGGGCCAGACGGACGGTTGCCTCGAGCGGTGCAACCAGCCGCTCGGCCAGCGCCCGCGCCCCCTCGCCTCCGCCTTCGGCCGCCACTTCGAGCTGGTCACGGATCTCGTCTATGTATGGCCTGAGGTCCATGTGTGCCATGATGGCACCACTATGACGTCATAGCAAGCCCATATTGGTGCCATTCCAATGGCCTGGCCACCGATGAGCGGCCTTCAGGCACGAGGGGCTACGGCGCCGAAGGAAAAGTGAGGACCACCAGCACCACGAAGAGGATGCCCCCCCAAATCCACCGATAGGGCAAGGAACGACCCCCCCAGGCAGGTCCGAGGGTGAGAAATCGGTGCCTCGCCCATGGGGCGCCTTATACTGCCGGCAGGTGGCGGAACCCAGATCAACGGGCGAAAGGGCCGGGCCCGGAACAGGGTGGCGGAACCCAGTTCAACGGGCCCGGCGGCAGAGCAAGGTATCGGCGCAACGGGGGGTTACCGCAAACGGTCGGCTGCTCGGGTACGCTCACCCTGCATTCACTGCCCAACCGGCGCGAACGGCAGGCACACAGGCGGATTTGTGAGGAGCCCCGTGGCTACGAGCACCAACCAATTGTTGGGAGCGATCGAGCGAATCGAACAGACCGGCGAAGAGGCGGAGAAAGCAATTCGAGAAGGGGTTGCGTCGCTCGACAGGGCCCGCAAGCAATTGGTGGCCGGAGTGCCCGTATCCGAGATCGTGGACGACCTCATCGCCCGGGGTGGTCGCGATGCCCGACTGAAGTCCTCGGCGGCAATCGATGCGTTCGAGCACGCCGTCATGGTGTACAGAGTCGGCCTGATCCGCGCCATGGTCGATGACGAGAGGTTGAGTTTCAGTGAGGTGGGCCGTCGTCTAGGTGTGTCGCGCCAGATGATCGCTCGGTTGTACCGCTCCAAGGGATCACCGTGACCATGGTTTCCGCCGTTCGGGGAACCCGTACGACCACCCGATCACCGAGAGCGACGCCTCGAACGGCTCCTTCGTTCGGACCGTAGAAGCCGGACCGGATGCCGATGGCATCCCCTGACGGGTACCCACGGGTGGGTGAGAACGAGGGTGACAGCACCGTCACTGAGCTGGCCGCCCAGAGCCCCGGCTGGCGCGGTGGATTCTTGGTCGGGACCGCAGTCGGGGCCTCCCCAGATCCGGCTTTCGGCGACAGGCTGGACGTCTTCGAGGTCATGGGCGCAACGACCAGGTTTGGCTGTCGGTCCGTTGTTCGACGGGGCGGGTGAACCGCCCCAGACGGCCCCTCACGACCGGCACCTTTGAGTCGAGCCAAACCAGTAATCGGAATGTCTCAGGGTTGCGCAGGATTCCTCCGTACCAGGTCCGGCGCTGCGTGTCCCCGCCCTCCGAAACAGTGGCGTGGGCCGTCCACTCCATGCCGTCCCAGTATCGGAACCTATCTGGTGCCGATGGGTCCCGATACCACCCGACCACAGGCCGTTCAACCACCTGTTATACGATAACCTGAGAATAACCTTGGAAACATCCGCCCGGGTAATTTTCGGTGAACCCGCAAGCCTCGGTGGCTGGTGCGAGTGAGGCGCAGGACCGGCCGGTACCCGACCCGGGCGCCCTTGATCGCTGTGGGATCCAGTCGAGTTGACGGTCCGGCGGCCAGGACATATCCGGTCACCTGGGGCACTCCGTGTGGCCGTCTGATATGTCAGTTTAAGTTGACACCGTGGACAGTGTCAGTTCATACTGACAGGCATGGACATCGAAAAACTCAGCGTGAATCTCTCGTCGGATGACCCGGCAATTGGGCTTCGCGCCTCGTTGGCGCTCCATCGCCTGGCCGAGAGGGTCGAAGCGAACCAGGTCACGTCAGCCCGGGAGAAGGGCTGGTCATGGCAGCAGATCGGAGACGCCCTGGGCGTCACCCGCCAATCCGTTCACACGAAATACAACAAGGAGTCATCATGACCACCGAATCCGCGGTGCCAGAGGTGCTTCATCCCTGGGCCATCTATCTGCAGGCCAGTGAGGAGGCTCGTCGCCGAGGTGATCGCCGCACGGGCACCGATCACCTCTTGCTCGCCTTGCTGGAGGATCCCTCGACCGAAGTCGCCTTGGGCGTCAACCTGCAGCAAGCCCGCCAGGCCCTCGAGTCGCTCGATCACGAAGCCCTGGGCGCCCTGGGTCTGGGGTCGGGCGCCGACGCTCCCCCGCTACCGATGCACTCCGTGCCGAAGAAGCCAAGGTTCAGAGACGTCGCGCAAAAAGATCGACTCCGCATGACGCCGGCGGCGAAGAAAGTGCTTCAGGAAGCGGTCAGGCCCAATCGCCGGAAGACCCAGGTCACGGCGCAGCAGGTGCTGGCCCGGATCCTCGCCCTCCAACCACCAGATCCTGCGGCGGTGCTGCTGGGCGCTCTCGGCGTTAACTCATCGGAGGTGCGGCGCCGATTGGATGCGGTCACGCCCGACAGCTGAGTCCCCAGCGACATTCACGACATCGAGCGAAGGTGCCGCCATTACAACGAGATCCGACCCCACTCGGCCCGGGGCATGTTCCGCCGCCATTCTCGGCCCACTCGGTGGCACGTTCTGGCATGGCCGATGCCGCACGTTGCCAGAACAACGCCCACGCCCACCAGTACCGCAACCGATACGAGCACACGTCGCACGGAGAAGTGTCCAAGCCTCTGCACCGGTCGCCGTCTCGCATTGATCCGTCGGGGATTCAGGGGTCCTCGAAGTCCCTGTCAAGAGCGTGGACACTCATTGGGGTTGGGGGGCAGAGTCTCTAGTTGGACTTCGGCGGGCCCGCCAGACAGAACTCGTTCTCCTCGATGTCGGACATGACAACGACGGTCGCTTCTTCGTAGATGTGTGTCTCGCCAGTGGACCTTCCGCCAAGGCCGTGGACGAAGGCAACTGTGGCATCCAGCTGGTCCACCCAGAGATCTAGGTGGATTCGAGTCTTGCCAGCCTTCTCCTCGGCGACTGGCTGAAAGTTAATGGCCGGACCGCCGGGAACGGTGGGTCCGATTCTGAGCCATCCGGGAAGCCCAATCGTTCGCGCCGGCGAATCGAGAAGGCGGCTCCAGAACTCAGCCACCAGCTGTGGCTGGACACAGTCCACGGTGACTGCGGCCCAAGCTGCACCCGGCACAAGCATTGGTCGAATGTTCCCGGTGTCAGGGCGGAGGCCCTGGTCTCACCCATCGGGTAAAGCAGCGAAGCCCAGGGGACGGTGTCATTGATCAGGGTCGCTCGTGCCGGAGATGGTCCGGGTCACGGCCTTCACGTACCCCGGCGCTGATGGTCATTCCGCCTATGAATGCATAGAACGTCCACGGGAACGAGAATCCCGTTATGAGCTGGACTATCAGCGACAACCCGAAGAACACAAAGAGCCCTCCAGCGATACGCCCCAGAGTGCCAAGGTTCCAGCGTCTGCGAGCCCGGCGGAGCTCGTCAGGCCAAGCTTCTTCCAGGACATCGTCCACTGCACCCCGGAGATCCTCATCGGCAGACATTGGCGCTCGACTGCCTGTTTTACCGCCGGAGGACACCGACTACAAGTGATAACCGCCACCCAGCCGGTCGGGGGACACCCCTCGGGTCAATGGGATCGAACCCCAAACGAGACATCAGCAGCGCCTACCACCATGCGCAGGCGGCGAGACTCACGAGATGGCTATCGACAGCACCTTGGTGGCCGTGTTCTGTGTGGCCGGCTGGTGCCTCACTCGGACCTTCTTGTCGACCACCTTCACGTTGAAGGTGTACACCCCACTATCGCTCATCGAAGGCTTGCCTGAAATCACCCCGGTGGACTTGTGGAGGTGGAGGCCGATGGGCAGGTTGCCAGACACGATCGACCACTTGTACGGCGGGTTTCCTCCATTGGCCGTCAAGCCGGCGGTGTAGGCCGTCTTCACTGTCCCTCCAGGTAGCGATGAGGTAGTCACCTGGAATGGTGGCTCAAAGTTGTAGACCGTGGTCTGGGCTGTAGTACCGATGGTAAGAGCGTCCGTTTCACCGGTCATCGCCGACCAGCCGCTGCCCACGTCTGCACCGAATCCGCCGGTGATCGTTGCGTTCGGATATGTTGCCAGGAAGCCTGTCCAGGAGAGCGGAGCGCCCTCGGGCGCCCCGGTCAAATGAGTTCCCCACACCTTTCCGGACAGGACATTCCACTGTTGCCAGGTGTCGGGGGTGACACCGGCGGTCTGGAGATAGGGCTCGAAGTTCAATGTCGAGTACGTCACCCCGGCGTCGGTTCCCGAGGTGTTGCCGGGATCGATCTCCATTTGCAGAATCGGGGAGGTCGTGGCGTTGTCCGTGTATGTCCAGTAGCTGAGTGCAGTGATACCGGCAAGCTTGGTGCCAGTGTGATCGTAGTTGTAAACACTCCAGTGATCCGCGGCCCCGGTCACGTTCATCTGCAGGCTCCCCAGGCCGAGCGGCGGTGTCGCCGGACCGAATACTAATCCCACTCCGCCGAGGCCACCGCTCTGGTTGATCACCACGAACTGACCCGGCGCCGGGGACCCGGTAACCAGGTCGTCCGAGGAGACGGTCACCGTAGTGGTGGATGCCGAGGCTACCGACGGGATGGCAATGCTCAATCCGAGCATGAGAACGGCACCCACCCCTACTGAAATGATTCTCCGCATGGCTCCCCCTTCACCTGCCGGTTTGGGGCAGCGTAACAACAAAACCGGGACGCCGCGGCGGAGCACCGGTCGTCATATGACTGAGCTGACGGGTTAGATGGGCAGCTGGCTGACCGCCGAGCATCAACCGCGATTCGACGAAGATAACGCGACCCCCGACGGGTGATCTGAGTGACCTCACGCTCCAACGGAACCCGGCTACGTCCGCCGAATGGCCCCGGTGCTGCCGGCGACGCGCCGTCGCCAGTACATCCACGATGACAGCCAGCGGTGGCAGCGATTCACTCCGCGTCCAGACAACATCTTTCATCACGACGAAGTTGGCTCGATCAAACTGGTTCCGTCTGCCCTCATGGAGGAAGCCGACATCCGATGATCAGGCGAGACGGACTTGGAATCACTACGTAGGTGAGCGGCCCACACTGGACCGATCCACGACGAAACGGTCCTGTATCGAATCCAATTCCATCTTGTGAGCGATACGCCCCCGGCATGAGGGATTCAGCGACGAGCGAGCCGGCGTCCGCTCTCGGTTCTAATGGGCGTGTAGTTCAGCTCGAAATGGTGGTAAAGCCTTGACTCGTCAGCCTGGGAAAGTTCCTCGCCGTGCATTTCGATGTCCGGTGCTGTGCGGACACTGTCTTTGGTCACCGATACCCTGAGGTCGTCGGGACCTACCTCGATTCCACCAAGAGGCACGAAGGTCAGGTGACGGTCGATAAAACCCTCCTTGACCGTTGCGAACTGCGGAACATCGGTTTCAACATCAACATAGATATCCTGCAACTTGCCAATCTTCTCGCCGTCCCTGTCGATCAGCGTTTTGCCGTGCCAGTCGCCAACATTGACTTTGGCCTCTCCCGGTTCGTCAGCCATTTCAATCTCCTATTCTTCTCCGACCCACCCTAGTGAGCCCATCTAGTACGTCCGTCTCCCAACCAAAGGACGAGATACCGTCATTCCCACGCCATACCCGCCGATTGCCAGATAATGCCCCTGTCCCGGTGTCCCATGACATTTCGGCGTCGGAGGAGCAGACTCACCTTGCGGGAAGACGGAGCAGGTTCAAATTGGAGGCGGACGAATGATTGGATTCAGGCTAATCCTGGCGATAGCTGTTCTATCCGGTATCGACGTCCTCGCGGTAGCTAATGCCGCTTCCGCTTCGGGAGTTCCGACGGGTGCCGGAACATTGACCTGCGCGGTCACTGGCGCTGTCGGCTTCAATCCACCGCTGACGGCGCTGCCTATTCAAACGCTCCTCAACCAAATCCCATCGCCGAGACATGGACTGGCGGGGCCCCGGTCTCAACATCGCACACCAAGCTTGAGGTAAGCACGATCGGCGGCCCAATCACTGGCACTTCGTCCGGCTCCTATCCTGGTAACGCGCTTGGAACCCTCAACCTCACCGCTGCTTCATCGGCAGACTACAACTCTGTTTGCAACGGAGATCAGGAGGGAGACGGTTCTATCCGATTGAGCCCCGGCGACGCAACATGCAGCGCTGGTGCTAGCCGGAGTGTCGGATAGGGAGAGGATGACCTGTCCTCCTTCAAGTGGAGCCACATACGAGCAGAGCATGGTGCCGAAGGTGCTTCGGACGGCGCCAGCCGATGTATCGAGCGACGCTGACGCCAGCCCGAATTCCTCGGCGATGCCACCCGAAGTACCGAAGTAGGCCCTACACATGGATACCGAGGCACCCGGTCCAGACGGCAGTGGCGTCTTCGTCGCAGGGGTTGGATAGCTGTGAGGCATGGCGCTCTGTCCCCCACATGCCACGGCGGTCAGTCCCAGGATTCCGGTAACCACAACTGCCACAGCACGGACACTCCACGTCACACCATGACAGTACGTTCGGGACTGCTCGCAGGTTGACCGGTCCATGGGGATGGAGTCCACAACCGGTGAAGCGGGGCACCATCCGTTTATGGAGGAGGGCCTGGAAGGACGGAAGACTCAATCGAACGCGACCCCCTCAGCTGTGCCGCAATAACGCGGAATGACGGGCGGGGAGGACAACGCTTGTGATTCTCTCTGAGTGTAGAAACCACCCCCGCCGTTGACTTTCTGGTCCTGGTGTGAGACGACCTTGCCATTCGGACTGAGCAGCTCAATAGGGCGGAATCGGACCCGATATCCCACAGGCCAGAGATACACGAGGCCCTGGTGGGGTGACCCCATCCACGCACATGCCCCCGAGTTATGAGCGTGGCGTGGAACCGACCGAACAGCCCCGCCGTCACATGTGAATCTCCGGGCTTCCAACCATCAGTCGGTAGTCGATACTCGTGACTCCGGGCCTCGGACGCAACCACTGACGCACTCGCAGCAACGGGAGCGATGACGCTCCCCAGGCTGCAAACCACGACGCAAGCGGTCAGTCTTCCAACCCAGTATGACGCACGTTGCCCGGCGGTACACGAACTGGCGGCGGCGCATCTGGCAGCCCGCCTGCATCAGGGCTGAACTGCCCGACCTCACGTTTCACGACCTCCGGGCGTTGGCTGGCACGACCCTGATTGCAGCCGGCGCCGACATCAAAACGGTGCAGACCCGACTCGGACACGCCAACCCACAGACCACATTGCTTGTACGCACGGGCACAGCCCGAGGCTGACCGTCTGGCGGCTGATGCTGCCGGGTCGATGTTGCGGCCTGCGCCCAAAGTGCGCCCTCGCCGCAAATCCTGACCCGGTCCCCTACCCCAAAACCCAACCTCTACCTGGTGGGCGCTAGAGGACTCGAACCTCCGACCTCAGCCGTGTGAATCCCTTCGGGGGCAATTCGGCTGCCTGCGACAATTCATATTTCTGCAGTTCAGCGGCCATTTCGAGTTACCGCCGCTGCCCGCCTTTTGCCGCCTTCCATTGCTTCGCGCACGGATCCCGCACGGGGCGGCCGATTTGGATCTCTGGGGGCGGTTCCTATCGGATCCCGTTTGCCGGCCGACACCCCAGCAGGGTGGACCGCTGGTGCCACTACGATCTCCGGGTGGTCATCCGGTGCACCGCCAAGCTTCTGAAGGCACTCGGCACCCCGGCTGCCTCGCTCGCCGACGTTCCACCTTCAGACCAAGACTGGTACGCCAACCTTCTCTGGCTCACCGGCCGGAAGTGCGTACTTCTCACGCATGCCGGCACGCTCTTCTCGGTATTCGTGCCCGACGTGAGGGTCAACGAGCTCCGACCCTTCGGCCCCTTCGTGGTCCGGGTCATTGAGGCCGCCGTGCGTTCGGAGGGTTTGCCCATCGGCGCCCTCGGTACCTTTGACCCCGATGATGTGCCCGTCGCGAAGACGGCCAGTCGAAGCGTCCTCGGTTGCATGAACGATCTCGCGCTGCATTGCGAATACGCAATCGTCGACGAAGGGAGTCTGGACCGCCTCGATGTGGACCACCTGAATCGACAGCTTCGACGCACCATCCTCGGCCCGCTCGGCACCACCTATCCAGTGGTGGCCGCTGGACAGGCCAACGTGAAGTGACCTTCCCTCACGAAAATAGGAGTTCGGCACCACCGTCCACTGAGCTTGCAACGAGGTCCGCCGTGGCGGCGATTTGCTCACGCGAAGGGCGCAATCTATGACCATATGGTATAACATATGGTCTATGGGCCGACGGGAAGTGCTTGTGCAACTTGATGATGACTTGGTGACCCGGCTCGACCAGCTGGCGTCTGAGCGGGGTACGAGCCGGTCTGAACTGCTTCGCAGAGGAGCTGTCGCCGTTCTGGACGCAGCTGACCTGCGTGGTGCGGACGAGGAGCTTCAGGCCGCCTATCGTCGGATTCCGCAGGATCCGGACGTCGTCCACATGGCGGCGCGGCTCGCCGCTGCGACCATGCCGGAGTGGTAGCCCGAGGAGATATTGTCTGGGCGGACCTGGGTACCCCGGCGGGTCGGCGCCCAGTTTGCATCCTGACCCGTGACGCGGCAATCGAGGTCCTCGACGCCGTCACCTGTGCACCCATCACCCGTACGATCCGTGGCATTCGCTCCGAGGTCACCGTTGGGACCGATGAGGGGCTTCCGGACGCAAGTGTAATTACGTGCGACAACATCGTGACGTTGCCGAAAGCGATGCTGGCTCAGGATGCTGTCGGCAACTTGGGGTTGGAAAGGCGGGCTGCTCTCGATCAAGCACTTCGCTATGCCCTCGACATCGAGTACTGATCACGAGCCGACGATGACACCGAGCCGGTGCTATACGGCACCCTCGCTACTGTAGGTCCAGCCCCAGATCCTCTTGGGTCTGCGCGGCGGTGTTTGTGTGGGGAAAAGGTTCGTCGGGAACATCGAGATGCAGGGCTGAACAGATTGGCTCCCAGCCGTCCTCTGGCCGCCATTCCAGGAAGCGATCCTTTGGTGCAGTCGTTCTTACGTGCTCATTGTAGGCGAGATAGGCCGACTTGGCCGACGCTTCGTGCTGCCATCCAGAAGAGAATGTCGTCATCATTCCGCGTCCCATCCGGGTCCAGCCATCGGCTGGCGCATCAGGGGCGAAGTAAGTCGCCAATGCAGGAAAGATCGTGCTGGAGGCACTCGTCCACCAGGCGTCAGGGTCTCGCACAGACAGAAGGATGAGCCCGTGTGGGAACGTTCTGCTTATCTCTGCCCAAAATGGAGCAGCAGGCCAGTCGACTGTGGCCTCGTATCCCTCGAAGAAGTCTTCCCATGCCGGGGGACGGCCCTCGTAGGCGTCCCCCCAAATGTCGGCGTCAGCACTTCGCTCTTGGACCTCCTGCATGTGGTAGCAGGGCCCACTGAGGAGTTGTTCAAGAGCTTGCTTCAACGATGTCGTCCCAGTCCTTCCGAGACCAGCGCCGATTACCTGAAGTGCCATATCTCCGCATCCCTTCTTCCAAGTTCGACCCTCCAAAGGTACCTGCTCACTACTCCGGCACTCAGACTGACCTATCCCGACCTGTCCCACCCAACCGGCGTTGGGGGGCACCCACGAAAACCCGGACGGGGTACATGGGAAGTCCCAGCCCCACCAAAGTCGGCCCACAGTGACCTCACAACGGGGGCTGGCATTCTCTGCTTAGTTGCATGAGAAACAGGAGTGCCAAAATGACCGATTTCGACCAAACAAACCCCCGTGAGGAACTCCCCGCTAGCCCCGAAGGTCCAGGCGACGCTGACGCTGGGCCACCTCGCCTGGCAGCATTTTCGACCAACCAATCGGATCCCTCGTCGAGCCCGGCCGAGCGACCTCGTCAGCACAGATGGTGGCGACTGCTCTCGAACAAGAAGATTGGGCGGATCGCAGCCGTTGCCGTGATGGCTCCGGTAATGGGGCTTTCTCTAGGGCTGGCTACATCACCATCGGCATCGGCAGCGCAACCCTTGTCGGCCAGCGCCGGATCGAACGCTCGGTCAGGACCGGCCGCTGGGGGTTCATCGGGCACGGTCTCCAGCGTGTCCAAGTCCGGCTTCACCATGACGACATCAGTAGGTCAGAAGGTGACCGTCGACCAGGCATCCTCCACGAAGTACGAGAAGGGGTCTCGCTCGATCGCGGCGAGTGCCATCAAGAAGGGGACTCACGTCCTCGTACTCGGGACCGTGAGTACAACGACCATCAAGGCCACGCAGGTCATCGTGGAGTCGACTGGCGAATCTGTGGCTTCCACGGCGGCAACGGTGGTCCCTTTCAGTAGAGGTGCGCCGACTACCTCAAAGCAGGTCGGCCAGATCCCGGCGAGCTACACCGAGGGGTCGGGGACGATCGTCAGCGGAACGACAGCGAATAAGGCGACCGAAGCCGCCCTGGCTGCCTATCCGGGGGGAATCGTCGACCGTGTCGTGAGGCTGAGCAACGGCGAGTACGAGGTCCACACCATCGGCGTCAACTGGCCACACCACATCTTTCGTCAACCAGGACTTCAAAGTCGTCGGCGCTGACTAGTCGTCTTCCAGATGATCTCTTCGGTAAACGAGTTCTTGCTTCGCAGGCGGTGCCCCAGTCGTGTTGTTACACGGGACGTTTTTTCGACGCGTTCGTGTCGATTGAGACGGTGGGGGGGGTTCGCCCTCAGATGGACTACAGATCCTGGCAACCGACCAGGGGACGACCGCAAGCGCGAAAAACCCGACTTCCATCGCGCACGTGGCACGCACGCCGGACGGCTCGGCTCCCACCGTCTAAGAGGTCTGACACTCTGATCTGGCTTTCAGTGGGCGCTAGAGGACTCGAACCTCCGACCTCAGCCGTGTGAAGGCTGCGCTCTAACCAACTGAGCTAAACGCCCGGACGCCTGCCGCCACCGCTTCGACGGTGGCAGAGCAGGAGGACATGGTAGCCGCCGGTCGGGTCGGGGGGACCTGGCTGGGGATGCTCAGTCCCCAACTCGGGTGGAGAACGGAGCAACCGCGTCGAATTCGATGGCGGCCTCCAGTGCCGCCGCCGACCGTAGGACGACCAGATCCGCGTGTTGGGGGCCCACCATCTGCAACCCGATGGGAAGCCCGTCGGCCGACAGACCGGCACAGATCGAGGCGGCCGGCGATCTCGTCATGTTGAACGGATAGGTGAACCGGACCCAGTTGATGTCCGGGACACCGTTGATCATCCCGGAACCGGCCAGCGAACGTGGTGGAGGCGGCGCCGCCATGGTCGGAGTGAGCAGGAGCCGGCAATCGTGGAAGAGCTCGACCAGACGGAGGTTGAGTGCATGGCAGGCGTCCTCGGCCCGGACCAGGTCGACTGCCGTGACGGTGGCCGCTCCGTCCAGGACCATGGCCAACACCGGGTCGATGTGCTCGCGGGCCGGCATCGGGCGATCGCCGGTGTGGGTCCGGAGATTGTAGACGCCGGCCAACGTCAGCCAATGATCGACCGGGTCGGAATCGAAGACGGTGTCGACCTCCACCACTTCGGTCCCCAGCGATGCCAGTACGTCGATGGCTCGCTCGCAGATGGCCAGCACCTCGGCGTCCACCTCGGCGTATCCGAGAGTCGGCGACCATGCCACTTTCCGGGGTGGCCGGGGCTCGTCCAGGGCGGCGATCCATGACGCCTCCGGACGGGGAAGTGACCGCAGATCGCTCGGATCGGGACCGACGACCACGTCCAGCGCCATCACCACGTCCGACAGGTGGCGGGCCATCGGACCCTTGGTCGACAGGTTCTGCCAGTCGGGCGCTACCGCTCCCCCGCTCGGTACCCGTCCCAGCGATGGCTTCATCGACGACAGACCGCAACACGACGAGGGGATGCGCAACGACCCGCCGCCGTCCGAACCGGTGGCCAACGGCACCATGCCCGAAGCGATGGCGACCGCACTCCCTCCAGAAGATCCGCCCGGGGTGTGATCGAGGTTCCACGGGTTGAGGGTCGGCCCGAACAACAAGTTGTCGGTGTCGGCCTTCCAACCGAGCTCGGGGGTGTTCGTCTTGCCGACCACCACGCAGCCGGCGGCCACCAGCCGACTGACCAGCGACGAATCGGATGTGGCCGGCGGGTCATCGGCGAAGGCCTTCGCACCGTGGGTGGTGACGTAGCCGGCGGCGTCCTCGAGGTCCTTCACCCCGAGCGGGATCCCGGCCAACGGACCCGGGTCGATCCCGGCCGCTACTTTTCGGTCGATCGATTCGGCCCCAGTCCGCGCCCGATCCGGATCGACGGCCACGAAAGCATTGAGTGTCGGATTGTCCCGGGCGATCTGAGCCAGGGCATGTTCGACCAGATCACCGGCGCTCACCTCGCCGCTTCGGACCTGTTGAGCCAAACCGGCCACCGAGTCGAGACGGAAGTCCATGACCTGGACCGTACCGGGGTACCGCCCGGGCGACAACCGCCCCGTGCCCAGCATCCGGGTCGCGCCGGTTTCGACATCCCGACTCGAACAGGGCCAGTCTGTGGCCATGACCGGAACCGCCATCCGGGGAACCGTCCTCGACCACATCGCCCATGCCGTACCCCGCTGGCAGGACGTGTGGAACCGTTACGCCGTCGATCTCGGGGCGGAGTGGAGCTCGGGAGGCCCGGGGGCCGGCTTCGCCCCGGCCCAGCTCCGGTTCGGCAACGGGGCCCGGCTGGAGGTGCTGATGCCGAATGCCGTCGAGAGCAACGACTTCCTGGCCCGGTTCCTGGCCCGGAGCGGCCCCGGACCTCATCACCTGACCTTCAAGGTGCCCGACCTGGGCGCGGCTCTGGACCAGGTGAGAGGGGCCGGCTTCGACCCGATCGGGATCGACGTGCGTGATCCCGAGTGGATGGAGGCGTTCATCCACCCCAAGCTGGCCACCGGGGTGGTGGTCCAGATCGCCGAGGCACCGGTGCCGTGGTCGAGTCCCCCACCCGCCGACTATCCGACGGAGCGGCGAACGTCCGGGGTCGGCGGTGGACCGTTGTCGCCGGCACATCTCCGGTGGGTCACCCATGCCGTGTCCGACCTCGGGGTGGCCACGCGTCTCTTCGTCGAACTCCTCGGAGGCGACGTGACGGGCGAGGGTTCCAGTCCCGGCCTGCAGTGGATAGAACTGGGATGGTCGGGACCGTTGCGGATTCGTCTGGTCTCGCCCACCGGCTCTTTGACGGAGGGACCCGTCAGCGAGTGGCTGGCCGGTCGTGCCGGCCATATCCACCATCTCCTGATCGAGGTCGACGAACCCGACGGTGTTGCCGGGGCCCGCCCCGCCGACGACGGGCTGGCCGATTCCGGCCTCACGCCTGACGGCGGGGCCATGTGGGAGGTCGAACCGGCCGACAACTTCGGGTTGCGCCTGATCCTGAGCGGACGCCGGTGACCGGGATCGATACGCCACCGCCCCGGCCCGAAATCGAAAGGGGCGCTCGAGGCCGGTAGCCTTGGCTCGATGGCCAGAGCGACCGACGACGACGATCCCGAGCTCGGGCCGGCCGACCCCCAGGGGGCAGAGCGTCCGGCGTCCCCGATGCGCGGCCGCCTCGACCGGGCCCTGGCCGGTGTGCGCTCGGCCGGCACCGGCCCGTCGTCGACCAAAGGAAAGATCGAGGGACTCGACGCCCGGGAGAAGCGCTACTCGCTGATCGGCGCCTTCGCCGCCTTTGCCTTCGGGGTGGCCGTCTACCTCGAGGAGACCAACGATCACCATTTCCGCCTGGCCAAGGGCCAACTCACCCCGCAGACCACCCTGGTCCTCGGCATCGTGTTCGGTGTGCTGTTGGTGGTGGCCACCCTGGTCGGCCGGCGGGCGCTGATCGGCTTCATCGCCCTGTTCGCCTTCCTGGCCTTCGGCGCCTCGGATTTCGTCCTGGGCTTGCCCTTTTTGGTACTGGCCGGTTGGCTGCTCTACCGCTCCTACACGATCCAACGCCAAGCGTCGGCCGAGTTGCGATCCAACCGGGCCGCCGGCCCATCGGCCACCCCGGCGGTCAAGCGGGGCGCGGGTGCGTCACCCAAGGCCTCGAGCCGGAGCGACCGCCCGGCTGCGCCGCGCCCTCCCGAAGCCAACAAGCGTTACACCCCGAAGCGACCGCCGCCCTCGGCTCCCAAGCCCTCCCGTCGGGACCGCAAGGCGGCCCGGGCGTCCGACTGAGCTCTCCGACCGTCCGATCGGTGCGGGCTCAGTCCGGCAGTCCGGTGACGAGGGCCGAGCGCAACAGCTCGAGGATCTCGTTCCGCCGGCGGACCAGTGACCTCGCCGTCGGTTCCTCGCCCAGGGCCCGTACCACCTCCACCTCGGTGACCATGCCGATCACCGTCGAGTAGATGGCCAACAGCAACAGCCGGGGTTCGTGTCGCCGCATGTGGCCGGCGTCCATCTCCGCCTCGAGGAACTGGGAGGCCCGACGGACCAGGGGGTCGAGCGCCGTCACCAGCCGGGTGGCGGCCGGCGTGCCCATCCTGCCCATCTCCCGCACGAGTCCCAGCAGCTCGGGTCGCCGGGCGGCCAGGCGGAACACCGAACGGACCACCGCCTCCACCCTGGCCCATCCGTCACCGGCGGCGGCCAACGAGTCCTCGAGGGCGGCGGACAGCTCGATGGCGCTCCGATCGATGACCGCCTCCAAAAGGACCTCTTTGGACGGGAACCAGTAGAGAATGGTCTGCTTGCGGATCTCGAGGCTGTGGGCCAGGGCGTCGAGGGATGATGCCTCGTAGCCCCGGGTGGCGAACGACTGCAGGGCGGCGTCGAGTATCCGGTCCGACGTTCCCCGCCCGGGTGTGCCGGGCCCCTTGGCCGTCGGCACCGCCCGGGGCCGGTTCCGGGCGCGGGTGCCCGGTACGCCGCCCCCGGTCGCTCCCCTGCCGATGCTCGACCCGCTCACTTACCATATGGTAGACAGATCCGGTGACCCGTGTGCGTGACGCTCTGGCCGGCCAGCGGTTCTTCATCACCGGGGCCACCGGATTTTTGGGAACAGCCCTGGTGGAGCGCATTCTCAGGAACGTTCCCCACAGCCAGGTCGTCCTGCTGATCCGCCCCGGGCGTCGTTCGACCGCCCGGCAACGGGCCACCAAGGAGATCCTGAGGAACGACTGCTTCGACCGCCTCCGCCACCAGCTCGGCGACCGCTTCGAGGCCGAGGTGGCCGCCCGGGTGGAGGCCGTGCCCGGGGATGTCTCCACCGATGGTCTCGGACTCGACGAGGCCGGCCGCCAGCGGCTCTCGGAGTGCGACATCGTGATCCATTCGGCCGCCTCCGTCAGCTTCGACTCCCCCCTCGACACCGCCGTCGAGGTCAACCTCCTCGGTCCTTCCCGGGTGGCGGCGGCCGTGCAGGTGGCTCGCCAGTTGGCGGCCGGTCAGGGTCGGACGGGTCCCGTCCACTTCCTGCCGGTCTCGACCGCCTACGTGGCCGGCACCCACCAGGGGGAGGCCAAAGAGGAGCTGCTGGAGGGCAACCGCTTCACCGTCGAAGTGGAGTGGCGTGAAGAAGTCGACGCCGCCCGCCGCCACCGGGCCGATCTCGATGCCGAGTCCCGTCGTCCCGAACGTCTGTCGGGCTTCGCCAAGGAGGCCCGGGGCGAGCTCGGGGGGGCCGGTCTCCACCTGCTGGCCGAACGGGCCGAGCGAATCCGGGGAGACTGGGTGAAGGCCCAGATGGTCAAAGCCGGTCAGGCGCGGGCCCAGTCCCTCGGGTGGCCCGATGCCTACCCGTACACCAAGGCGCTCGGCGAACGGGCCCTGGTGTCCCAGTTCGGCGCCACCGTGCCCATGACCGTCATCCGCCCCTCCATCATCGAGTCGGCGCTGGCCGAGCCCCGGCCGGGGTGGATCCGGGGCTTCCGGATGGCCGAGCCCATCATCATCTCCTATGCCCGCGGTCTGCTCCGTGAATTTCCCGGCGTCCCCGAAGGGGTGACCGACGTGATCCCCGTGGACCTGGTGGTGGCGGCCATCCTGGCCGTGGCCGGGGAGGCACTGGCGGCGCCGGCCGACGACTACCAGGGTCCCAGCGTCTACCACGTGGCCTCCGGTGTACGGAACCCGTTCCGCTACGGGCGCCTGGTCGAGCTGGTGACCGAGTGGTTCACCGAGCACCCCCTGTACGACTCCGACGGCCAGCCCATCGTCGTGCCCGAATGGTCGTTCCCGGGCCGAGGGCGGGTCCAGCGCCAGCTGTCCCGGGCGTCGAAGGCCATGGACCTGGCCGAGCGGCTGGTCGGGTCCCTGCCCATCCGGGGGCGCCAGGCCGCCTGGATGGCCGCCCTCGAGGAACAACACCTCCTGGCCGACCGGGCCCTGGGCTACGTCGAGCTCTACGGCGCCTACACCGAGACCGAGGCCCGCTACCGGGTGGACCGCCTGCTGGCCCTGTGGGGCCGGATGGACGAGGAGGACCGCCGACTGTTCTGCCTCGACCCGGGTGTCGTCGACTGGGCCTCCTATGTCCACGACATCCACCTGCCTTCGGTCATCGAACACGCCCGGGTGCGCACCTCGCCCGCCCGCTCCACCAAACCCGACCGGACGGCGCGCTCGCGGGCCGCCGTGCTCTCCCCCGATCGTCACCTGGCCGCCTTCGATCTGGAGAACACCCTCATCGCCTCCAACGTGGTCGATTCCTACGCCTGGCTGGCCTCCCGCCACCTGCCTCCGGCCGAACGGGCCGGTTTCGTCGCCGACCTGGTGCGGGAGGCCCCGTCGCTCCTCCTGCTCGACCGGCGTGACCGGGGAGACTTCCTCCGGTCGTTCTACCGCCGCTACGAGGGAGCTCCCGCCGCCCGTCTGCGGGACGACGGGTGGGAGCTCTTCCACCATCTCCTGTTGCCCAAGTCGTTCCCGGCCGGCATCGCCCGGGTGCGCCAGCACCGGGCCCTCGGGCACCGGACGGTGTTGATCACCGGCGCCCTCGATCTGGTGGTCGAACCACTGCGGCCCCTGTTCGACGACATCGTCTGTGCCCGGCTGGGCGAGGCCGACGGCGTCTTCACCGGACGTCTCGAGGAGCTACCCCCATCGGCGAAGCCCGGGCCCTGGTGCTGGCCGATTACGCCGAGTCCGAGGGCCTCCAGCTCGAGGAGTCCATGGCCTACGCCGACTCGGCCAGCGATCTGCCCATGCTCGAGGCGGTCGGTTTCCCGGTGGCCGTCAATCCCGAGGCCAAGCTGGCGGCCATCGCCCGCCGGCGCGGATGGCTGGTCGAGCAGTGGCACAAGGCCGACGGCGGTTCGCCGCCCCTGCTCCCGCTCGGACCTCTCGACCATCGGGGCTCGCTGGGACGGGGACGCACCAGCCCGGCCGCTCTGGCCGGGGCGGCCCGTCGCACGGCCGGGGAGCGGGTCCGGTGAAGTCCCTGGTCTTCGAGCGCAACATGGCCCGGTTCGCCGCCTCCCGGGTGGCGTCGGTCTTCGGGTCGGGTCGGGGTGCCGGCATCGGACCACTCCAGCTCCTCGACACCCAGCCGCCGGAACTGCCGGGCCAGGACTGGTTCCATCTGCGGCCGCTGCTGTCGGGCATCTGCGGCTCGGACCTGGCTACCATCGACGGCCGCAGCTCGCGCTACTTCGAGGACATGGTCAGCTTCCCGTTCGTTCCCGGTCACGAGGTCGTCGGTGTGCTCGACCAGGGAGGTGTCGACCACCGCGGCCAGCCGTTGGAGCCGGGCACCCGGGCCGTCATCGAACCGGTGCTCGGCTGTGCGCCCCGCCACATCCGCCCTCCGTGCCCCCAGTGCTCGGAAGGCCACACCGGGCTGTGCGGCAATGTGGCCTTCGGCGCCCTCGAGCCCGGTCTGCAGACCGGCTACTGCACCGACACCGGCGGCGGGTGGTCGACGGGCTCCCTGGCCGCCCATGCCTCCCAGCTCCACGTGGTGCCGGCCTCGTTCCGCGACGAGGACGCGGTGTTGGTGGAGCCCACCGCCTGCGCCGTCCATGCCGTCCTGTCAGCCGGCATCCGCCCCGACGACCTGGTGGCGGTGGTGGGCGCCGGCACCCTCGGCCTGGTGACGGTGGCCGCCCTCGATCAGGTGGTGCGGAGTCAACGACCGTGCACGGTGATGGTCGGGGCCAGGTACGCCCATCAGCGAGACCTGGCCCAGACCCTGGGAGCCGACACCGTGGTCTCCCCCGACCAGCTGGCCCGGGCGGTGCGCCGGTGGGCCGGCTCCCTGGTGCTGGCCGGCCGACTGACCGACGGCGCCGACGTGGTCTTCGACTGCGTGGGCACCGCCGAGTCGCTCCGTGAGTCGCTGGCCATGGTCCGCCCCCGGGGCAAGGTGGTGATGGTGGGCATGCCCGGCAAGATCTCCGTCGACCTGGCCCCGCTGTGGCACCGCGAGTTGACCCTGGTCGGCGCCTACGCCTACGGCGACGAGTGGCCGGAGGCCGACGCCCGACCGCGGCGCAGCTTCGAACTGGCCATCGACGTGGTGGCGGCCGCCGGGCTGGGCGAGCTGGTGTCGGCCGCCTACCCGCTCGAGCGGTTCGAGGAGGCCATCGCCCATGCCGGCTCGGCCGGACGCCGGGGAGCCGTCAAGGTGGTCTTCGATCTACGCAACCGGAAAGGAAGCACCCGATGAGCCCCAGGCCCGGATTCGTGCTCGACGTCGACCGCTCCACGCCGCCGACCCTGTTCTGGCACGGCGAGCGGTTCAGCCTCGAGAAGCTGCCGGTGGGCAGCCGGGTCATCTACGCGCCGGAACCGGTCGACCCCCTGTCGGATCCCTCGTCGGCCATCCGCACCGCCCTGCTCGAACCGGTGGGCGACCGGGAGCCGCTGCCGGCCCTGTTGTTCCCCGGGATGAGACTGACCATCGCCTTCGACGACATCTCGCTCCCCCTGCCCCCCATGGAACGTCCCGACATCCGTCAGATGGTCATCGAGCAGGTGCTCGACATGGCCGCCGAGGTGGGGGTGGACGACGTCGCCCTCATCGCCGCTTTGGCCCTCCACCGTCGGATGACCGAGGCCGAGCTCCGCCACGCCGTGGGCGACCGGATCTACGACGCCTTCGCCCCCAACGGCCTGCTCACCCAGCACGATGCCGAGGACCCCGATGCCCTCGTCCACCTCGGCCTCACCGACCAGGGTGAGGACGTCGAGCTCAACCGGCGGGCCGTCGAGAGCGATCTTCTGGTCTACGTGAACATCAACCTGGTGGCCATGGACGGTGGGCACAAGAGCGTGGCCACCGGCCTGGCCAGCTACCGGAGCCTCCGCCACCACCACAATCCCCAGACCATGCAGAACAGCCGTTCGTTCATGGACCAGCACCGTTCCGAGCTGCATTCGTCCAACTGGAGGATGGGCCGACTCATCGCCGACAGTGGCGTCAAGGTCTTCCAGATCGAGACCACCCTCAACAACGACACCTTCCCCTCGGCATTCCAGTTCCTGCAGGCACGGGAGTGGGAGTGGAAGGCCAAGGACCGTCTCGGCTACCTGGCCGCCTCCAAGGCCCTCGACCGGACGCCGGCCCGGCTGGCCCGCCAGATCTTCCAGTCGGTGAAAGCACCCCACCGGATGACCTCGGTCCAAGCCGGCGAGGTCGAGGCCGTCCACAAGCTGACCACCGACAATGTGTGGTCCCAGCAGGGGGTGGTGGTGGAGGGACAGACCGACATCTTGACCATGGGGCTCCCCTACATCGGACCGTACAACGTCAACTCCATCCTCAACCCGATCCTGGTGGCCTGCCTGGGGCTCGGCTACTTCTTCAACCTCTACCGGGGAAAGCCGCTGGTCCGTGAGGGGGGCGTGCTGATCATGACCCATCCCACCCCGTGGGAGTTCAACCCGGTCCACCACCCGAGTTACATCGACTTCTTCGAGCAGGTGCTGAGCGACACCACCGACCCGGTCGAGGTGGCCGAACGCTACGAGCAGTCCTACGCCACCGACCCGTGGTACATCCATCTCTACCGGACCGGCCACGCCTATCACGGTGTCCATCCCTTCTACATGTGGTACTGGTGCGCCCATGCCCTCCAGCACCTGGGGGCCGTCATCATCGTCGGAGGCGATCCCACCGCCGTCCACCGCCTCGGGTTCCGGGCCGCCTCCACACTGGCCGACGCCCTGGAGATGGCCCAGGACGTGGTGGGCGTGTCACCGACCCTCACCCATCTCCACGCTCCCCCGGTCATGATGGCCGACGTGCAGTGACACCCCGCAGAGTCTCGGCCAACTCTCTGCGCAGTGAACGGGCGGTGCGGACCGATGCCCGGCTGGGCGGGGCCGACGGCGCCGGCGGCGGAACGAGGGGTGTCACCGGAGGCGGGGCCGCGGCCTGGTTCAAGCGACTGTCCCCGGCCGCCGTCTCGTCGCGGGCCGGTCGGGCGAAGTTCCCCCTGGCCGCGCCGACATGGCCCGGATCGGTACCCCGGCCCGCCCCCACCCCGGACCTCGGCGTGCACTACGACACCGCCTGGTCCCGTCGCTACCCGGTCCGGTTGGCCCGGGCCATGATCCTCGACAATGTGGCCCGCCCCCTGACCCGGGCCATCGCCTCTCCTGTCATCCGGGGCGACGAGCACCTGACCGGCCTCGAAGCCCCGGTCATCTTCGCCTCCAATCACGCCAGTCACGTGGACGCCCCCTTGTTGTTGAGCTGTCTCCCGCTCCGCTTCCGCCACCGGACGGTGGTGGCCGGGGCGGCCGACTACTTCTTCGATCGGCGGTGGAAGGCGGACGCCTTGACCTTCCTTCTGGCCGCCATCCCCATCGAACGGACCAAGGTCAACCGGCGGTCGGCCGAACTGGCCGCCGACCTGCTGGCCGACGGATGGAACCTGGTGATCTTCCCCGAAGGGGGGCGCTCACCCGACGGATGGGCACAGGTGTTCCAAGGGGGAGCGGCCTATTTGGCCTTGCGCACCGATTGCCCGGTGGTGCCGGTGCACCTCGACGGTACCCGGCACCTGTTGCCCAAGGGGGCCAACGGACTCCACCGATCCCGTACCACGGTGACCTTCGGCACCCCCCTGAGGCCGGCGGAGGGCGAGAACGCCCGTCGCTTCAGCGCCCGGATCGAGACGGCGGTGGCCACCATGGCCAACGAGGCCTCCACCGACTGGTGGACGGCCCGCCAGCAAGCGGCCCGTGGCGTCACTCCCCCGCTCCAAGGACCCGATGCCTCCGCCTGGCGCCGGTCGTGGAGCCTCGCCCCGGCCCCCGAGAGGCGGGAGACCCACGATGTCGTCGACTGGCCCCGGCAGAACCGCTGAACGCTGACTGGCGACCGCTACCGGCTGGCCGATCGAGTCACCGGTCGTATCCGTCGGCCATTCGCTTCTACGATTGGCGTACGAAGGGTATGTCGGCGTTGGCGGGGCTCACCGGTTGGTGACGGTGGTGATGTGCTCGAACAGTCCGGCATGGATGCGGGTGCGCACGCCCTCGGCCCACGGCTCGTCCGAGTCGCCGATATCCAGGGCGGCGGTGTTGTTGAGAAGCAGGCCGAAGGCCAGGAACGACTTCACCGTCACCGGGTCCAGACCCGTGGTGTCGGCCACCGTGTCCCACATGTGGGCCAGTCGCCCCCGCACCAGACCACGAACCTCTCGGTCACCGCAGGCGGCAAAGCCCTGCAACTGCAACAACAGCGTGGTGCGATCGGCCAACAACTCGTAGTACTGCGCCCCCATCAAGGCCAGCGCCGGCAGGCCCTCGGCGCCGTCAGCGGCCTCCGACATGCCGTCGCTGAACCGATCGAAGGCCGCGCCCACCAGCTCTACGAACAGTGCCTTCTTGGTCCCGAACAGCCGGAACACGTAGGCCTGGGTGATGCCCGCCCGACGGGCGATCGCTTCGATCGACGCACCGTGAAGCCCATGATCGGCGAACTCGCCGGCGGCGATTCCCAACACCTGGGATCGCCGTTCGAGTCCACTCATGCGGCCGGCCACCACACAAAGTTACTAGTTACTCACCACTAACTTGAAACGCTATATCTTGGTGTGGTGAGCGATGATACCTGGGCCGGCTTGGCTGACAAGTTTGCCGATGGGGCTTACGACTCCGTCAAGGGGTATGTGCGCACCTATGTGCTGCACCAACAGCTGCTCGGCCACCTGCCCGAGCCGCCGGTGGCGGTGCTCGATGTCGGTGGCGGCGCCGGCCACCAGTCGTTCCCGCTGGCCCAGGCCGGTTACGACGTGACCCTGCTCGATCCGTCGCCGGCCATGCTGGACAAGGCACGACAGCGGCTCCGTCGACTGCCCGCCGAAGTCCAGCGGCGGGTGACGCTCCTGCAAGCCGACGGCGAGCATGCCGACGAGGCGGTGGAGGGCCGTCGCTTCGCCGCCGTGTTGTGCCATGGCGTGCTCGGGTACCTCGAGGAACCGGAGCCGATGGTCAATCAGCTGTGCCGGTGCGCAGCTGTCGGCGGCGTGGTCTCGATCATGACGGGCAACGCCAAGGCGATGGCGGTGCGCCCGGCCCTGGAGCAACGGTGGGACGATGCACTGGCGGCGTTCGACGCCACCACCGAGATCGGGGTGTTGGGAGTGCCGGGCCGGGCCGACACGGTGGAGAACCTCAGCCGACTCGTGGAGAACCACGGCGTGCAACCACTGCGCTGGTACGGGGTCTGGCTCTTTGTCGACTGGCTCGAATTCGGCGGAACCGAGTTGGACCCCACCGATTCCGAACAGGTAGCGGCCACGGCGGCCGTCGAACTCGAAGCCAGCCGACGGGACCCCTACCGCCAACTCAGCCGCGTCTTCCATCTGGTGGGGCGAAAAGGCCGGGACTGACGGTCCGATCCGCCTGAGCGACGTCGGTGGACCTCTGGAACCGGCTGCACCGCCGGTAGGTGGCGTACTTCCGGTAGGCCAACTGCAGAACCAATTGGCCGGTGCTCAGCTCGTGGGCCCGGCGCAGGTCGGCCGGGCCTCAGCTCGTGGGCCCGGCGCAGGTCGGCCGGGGCTCAGCTCGTGGGCCCGGCGCAGGTCGGCCGGGGCTCAGCTCGTGGGCCCGGCGCAGGTCGGCCGGCGCTCAGCTCGTTGGCCCGGCGCGGGTCGGCCGGTGCTCAGCTCGTTGGCCCGGCGCGGGTCGGTGCTCAGGACCGGCGGAGCGCCAGGCGGCCGCGCCGGTTGGCCGCACGCCCACGGGATCGGCCGGCGGCAGCCAGCCGTTCGCGCCGGAGGGCCAGCTCCTCTTGGTCGTCGAGCGGCTCGAGCGGGGCCAGGGCCGCCGGGTCGGTCTCGGGTCGACCGGGACCGGACGGCGACATCGCCCATCCCAAGAGCAGATCGGCCACCCCCGGATTGCGGGCCAGGATCGGCCCGTGCAGGTAGGAGCCGAACACCCGCGGTGACCAGGCACCTTCGGACCCGTCCCCGGCACCGTTGCCGACGCCGGTCACCACCCGGGCGACGACGGCGGCGTCGGGACCCACCGAGGTCACCCCACCGTGGTTCTCGAATCCCGTAAGGGTGGGCAGCAGCCCCCCACCCATCAGTCTCGGCGCCTCGGGTGTGACCTCCGCCACCAGTTCGCCCACGGCCCTGGTGCCGGTGCCCTTCCGGGTGGTGACATCCAGCAGGCCCAGCCCGTCACGGGGACGACCGCCGCTGTCGGGGAACGACCGGCCGAGCAGTTGGTAGCCGGCGCACACCCCGAGGACCACCGCCCCCCGATCGAACGACCGGTGCAGCGTCCCTTCCGTCACCAGGGCGGCGGCCGCCCGCACCTGTGGGCCGTCCTCCCCGCCCCCGATGCAGTAGATGTCGGCCGTGGGGAGCGGCCGTCCGGAGTCGGCCTGGACCAGGTCGACGGGGATCCCCCGCCAGGCCGCCCGACGGGCCAGGATCAACCCGTTGCCCCCGTCGCCGTAGGTGCCGAGCAGATCGGGGTAGACGACGGCGATGGTGAGGGCCGAGGGGGATCGGGCCGTCACAACCGGTGCCTCAGATCGGCGAACGCCGTGTAGTTGCCGACGAAGTCGATCGGACCCGGTGGTGACCCAGCCGGGGCGGAGCACAGCCCGGCGGCACGGTCCAGTGCGGCCAGCGGATCGGCCACCACCGAACAGGCCACCTCGGCATAGTGGAGCCGCACCGACAGATCGAGCCGGCGGTCCCCGGTGACCACCACGCGGCGCCCGGCCAGCCGTTCGAACGGCACGTCCCACAGCCAGCTGGTGTCGAGACCGTCGGCGGTGCGGGCGTTGACCGACAGGACCACCGGGCTGGCCGCCGACCTGGTTTCCTCGAGCAGGTCGAAGATGGCCGTCCAGCCGGCCGGGTTCTTGGCCAGCAGCAGGCGGACGGGATGGCCGTCCCACTCCGCCGAGGAGAACCGGCCGGCCACCTGGTCGACGGTGGACAGACGAACCAGCGCCTCGGCGATGGTCGGTGCCGGGTTCCCGTCCCCCACCACCCGATCGACCCCGTGACCCATGAGCGAGGCGGCCACCGCCGCCATGGTCGCGTTGGCCCTATTGAACTGCCCGGGGAGCGCTATGGCCACCGGCAGGCGGTCTCCGTCGGCGGTGACGAGCTCGGTGCCCTCCAGCCAGGCGCGACGCTCGGGTCGGGCGAACCCGCACCGTTGGCACGCCCACCGGCCATCGGGCCCGAACTCGATGCCCCCCTCACACGACGGGCATCCCACGGCGTCGTTGTGCCAGACCTGTCCGGCCCCGACCCAGCACACCTCGGGGGCGGCCAAAGCTGCCCACACCACCAACGGATCGTCGGCATTGGCCACCACCACGGTGCCCGTTCCGGCGCCGTCGATGTCGGTGGCCGGCTCCGCCGCCGGCTCCCGGTCCGGAGCCGGACCGACCGGGGACAGGCCGGCCAGGGCCGACCGCCAGCGCTCGACCAGCATCCTCACCTCGGCGATCCGGTCGAGCTGGTCCCGCGACAGGTTGAGGAGGACGACCACACGCGGCCGGGTCTCGTCGATCAGGCGACCGAGGTAGACCTCGTCGACTTCGAGGACCACGGCCCGGGCCGCCGGGCTGGTGGCCAAGGCCGCCAGGTGCCCGGCCGGCATGTTGGCCCCGGTGTCGTTGGTGGCCACCGAGGTCGGGACACCGCCTGAGAGGGCGGCCACCAACATCCGGGTGGTGGTGGTCTTCCCGTTGGTCCCGGTGACCAGAGCCACCGGCCGCTCACCGGTTAGGACGGTCAGCAGCGAGGAGTCGATGGCCAATCCGACCCTGCCGCCGGCAACCGTGCCGCTGCCCCGCCCGAGTGAGCGCGACAGCCAGTTGGTGAGCTTGAGGGCCTGGACGGCGGCGGCGGCCCGCGGGGAGAGCGGTCGGGCGCCCGTCTCGGGAGCCCATCTGGTGGAGACGGTCACTCGCGGGGGCGGGTGCGGGCCAGGTCCTCGTCGGTGGGCAGGTGTTCCACCCGTGCCTCGTCCGGCAGCAGATCGACGATGGCCCCCATCAGGGTCGTGGTGTCGGCCACCGCATCGTGAAGGCCGAGGGCCACCGGTGGTCCGACGGTCACCGTCACCCGGGGAGGGTGCAGGGTGGTCATCACCGGCACCTTGGAAGACCGTGGCCACACCCGTTCGGTGCCCCACACGCCGATGGGGACGACCGGCGCTCCCGTCTCGGCGGCCAGGCGGGCCGCACCGGTGTGGCCGTGGAGCACAGTTTCGAAGAAGGCATCTCCCCGGGGGATGGTCCCCTGGGGCAGGACGATGACCACCTCCCCGGCCCGCAAGGCGGCCGCCGCCTTCCGCATGGGACTGTCGGATCCGCTGCCCCGCTCCACCGGGATCCCCCCCAGGGCACGGGCGAGTGGTCCCACCACCGGAGCGTCGAACACTTCCTGTTTGGCCATGAAGCGGACCGGCCGGCCGATCCGGGCAGCCACCAGGCCGATGGCCACCACGTCGAAGTAGCTGCGGTGGTTGCTGGCCAGCAGCACCGGCCCCCGCGACGGGATGTGCTCGAGCCCGTCGAGAGTGAAGCGGGCATACGGGAACGACTGGGGGCGGAACAGGGGACGGACCAAGTGGTAGGGCTCCCAACCCATGAGCGAGGGAATGCCCGGAGCGCGGTCCCACTGTTCGAGCGGCCACCGATGGGCCAGGGCGACGGCCACCAGTCGCGGATCAGCGTTCAGGGGATGGGGATGCCCCACCGTCTTCAGCAGCGGAACGTCGAAGAAGCTGTCCGAGTAGGCGTGGGAGGCGCCCAGGTCGGCCTGGTTGTCCTGGGCCCACTGGCGAGCGGCCGCTCGCTTGCCGGCTCCCCACACGAACCGGCCGTCCAGCCTCCCCGTGTACCGGCCGTCGTGGTGGCGGTAGCGGGTGGCGATCAAGGCGTCGAAGCCGAGCGCCTCCGACAGGGGCGACACCAGGTCCCAGGGGGAGGTGGTGGCCAGCACCAGTCGCCGCCCCTCGCCACGATGGGCCTCCAGGGCGGCCAGAGCCCAGGGTTGGACCAGCTCCACCAGGCTCTCCACCGCCCGCTTTCCGGCCCGCCGGGTCCCTTCGACCGAACGGTTCCGCATCACCGCGGCGGTGGCCCGGGCCAATCCGATGAACGGGACCGACTCCCCGAACCGGTTGTAGAGGGCGTACATGAGCTGGTCACCGGGCAGCCGCCGGCCCGGGGCCAGGACACCCTCGGCCTCCATGGCCCGATGGAAGATCGGGCCGCTGGCCGATCGGATCAGGGTGCGGTCGAGATCGACGAACACGGCACCGGGGGCATCGGTCATGCCATCACGCTACTGCCGACTTCCCTGTACCGGGGAGCGAATTTCTGCCCGGTTTCGGGCCCCGGAGCCGCTCGGCGGAACGACCCCAGAGGATGACCCGGGAGGCACGAAATGGAGCCCGGACGCGGCAAAGGGACCGCCAGGGGGGGGAACGGCGGTCCCTTCGCACTGACTCAACAAGGATAGGAGGGGGATTCCTAAGCATCCTGTGGTCCCTTCTCATGGTATACATCCGCGAGCAATCAGTCAACCAGCTAAAATCGATATCTGCTATCATCTCCAGCGATGGAATTCCGCCACTTGCAGGCATTGACCGCCATCAGCGACCACGGGACGTTCTCGGCGGCGGCCGAGCACCTCGACACCGTGCAGTCGAACATTTCCGCCCACGTGGCCCGGCTCGAGCGGGAACTGGGCGCCCCGCTGATCGACCGGTCCGACGGGCGGCTCACCGAAGAGGGCAGTGTGGTGGTGGCCCGGGCCCGGCGCATCCTGTCCGAGCTCGATGCCCTGGTGTCCGACGTGGCCGCCTGCAAGGACGAGGTCACCGGCACGGTCCGGGTGGGGATGATCGGTACCACCGCCCGGTGGTTGGTCCCCCGGTTGATGGACCTGGCCCGCAAGCAGCACCCCAAGCTCCGCCTGGTCGTCCTGGAGGGCAACACCACGGGTCTGGAGCTCCAGCTGGCCAGCGGGCTGCTCGATCTGGCCGTGCTCCACCTGCCGGTGGCCGGCCGGGACCTGGTGGCCCGGCTCCTGTTCGAAGAGGACCTGATGCTGGTGCTTCCCGACAGCCATGCCATGGCCGATCCCGAGCGCCAGCTCATGCTGGAGGACCTGGCCGACATGGAGCTCCTGTTGCCCCTGCCGGGCACCGCCTTCCGCGACGAGCTCGATGCCGTCACCCGGCCGCTCGGTATCAACCTGCTGCCGGCGGCGGAATTCGACGGCCTGCGCCTCATCGCCTCCCTGACCTTCGAAGGGTACGGACCGGCGATCCTTCCGGCCACCGCCATCCCCTCGTTCCTCCGGGCGCGGTTCCGGGGGGTACCGGTCGACGGCCTGCCCCGCCGCCGGGTGGGCGTGGCCCAGCGCAGCCGCGGCCTGCCGTCCGCACCGACCAGGGCCCTCCTCGAGCTCCTCAAAGAGGTGGTGGCCGTCGAAGACGACCGACCGGACGGTGTGCACGTAGCCACCTGACCGTCACCCGGGTGTCGGGCACGACCGGTCGGGGCGGTGACCCGGCGATCACGATTCGGGCGGGCGCGGCTCCCGCCACATCCTCCAGATCGGTGGGCTTCCCACCACCGAGTGGAGTTCGTCGATGACCTCGAACCCGAATCGGGCGTAGAGCGAGACGTTCCGCTCCTTCGACGACTCCAGGTAGGCGGGGTCCCCCACCGTGTCGATGTGGTCCAGCATCGATCGGAGGAGGGCCGAGCCGTAGCCCTTGCCCTGGTACCCGGGATCGGTCCCGAGGGTCGCCAGGTACCAGTGGGGTTCGGTGGGATGGAGGCGCTCGACCTCGAAGAGCAGCTGCAGGGCCCGGAGCATGCGGGCGCTGCACAGGTACGGGGCGGTCGGAAGCAGTTCGAACAGCTCCCGCACACCGTTGCGTTCCCGCTCGGGTGGACCCCACACGGCCACGGCCGTGGTGTCACCGGCGACCGTCACGTGGCCGTAGCGAAGGTACTGGTGGCGCAACTGGGAGGCGAAGAACGAACGCAGCCCCCGGTGCCGGCGCCGCTGGCCGGCGAACATGAAGTTGGCCACGGGATCGTCGTCGAACGAGCGCACCAGCATGCTGGTGACGGCGGGGATATCGGCTGGGGTGACCTGGCGAAGCTCGGGTTCCGCCGGGAGTGCGCATTCCGGCGATGGTAGCCGGGTCCGTTCAGTTGGCGGCGGGGTCGGACGGGAACCCGGCCACCACCGCCAGAGCACCGCCCTGACGTTTCAACACCCGGCGCCACAGCCCTTCGGGATCGGCGGAGATCGGATCGCGCGCCTCGGCCGGGACGACGTACCACGATCCTTCCCCGATCTCGTCCTCCAGTTGGTCCGATTCCCACCCGGCGTAGCCGGAGAACAGGCGGGCGCCGAGCACGGACCCGGCCAGGGGGTCCGGGTCGGCCGACAGGTCCACCGTTCCCACCGGTCGGTCGCCGTCGATCAGGAGCCTCCACCCCGGGGGCCACGGCGGGGCCAGGTCGGGCTCCGGGCCCCGGGCCCGCAACCGGACCAGGCCGATCAGGGCGTTGCGGGCTACCGGGCCCCCGGTGAACAACTCGGCCGGGGCGGTGGCCAGCGGGTGCCACTGGGAGAGCAGTTCTCCGACGGCGACGCCTCCGGGGCGGTCGAGGACCACGCCGAGGGCGCCGTGCTCGCCGTGATCGAGGACGAGCACCACCCGGCGGGCGAAGTTGGGGTCGGCCAGGCGGGGCGTCGCCACCAGCAGCTGTCCGACCAGCCGGTCGGGGGGCCGGGCGCCGCCGTAGGGCTCGAAAACGCTGAACGGTTCTATTGGCACCCCCTGATGATGGCCCACCTCGACGTCCGAGTGGCGCCATTGGCCACTGTCGGTGAGGCTGGGCGGATGCCACTCGTCTCCGTCCAACCGGTCCGGGCCCACGTCAAGGTGGTGACCCTGGACAACCCGTCCCGGCTCAACTCGATGTCCTTCGCCCTGGTCTCCGATCTCTATGCCGCCCTCGAGGAGGTGGCGGCGGACAACCAGTGCCGGGTGGTGGTCCTCACCGGGGCCGGCCGGGCGTTCTGCTCCGGTCTCGAACTCGAGCACGCCGGATCCCCTCCCGGCACCGAGGGCATGGGGTTCCACCGTATGGCCATGCGCTCCATGGAGTTCATGGGCGGAATCGTCCCGGCCATGCGGTCCATCCCCCAACCGATCGTGGCCGCCGTCAACGGGCCGGCCTACGGCGGCGGCATGTGCCTGTCGTTGGGTGCCGACATCCGGCTGGCCGGCGAGTCGGCGGTGTTCTGCGGTGCCGGCATCAGCAACGGGCTCTCGGGGACCGAGCTCGGCGTCAGCTGGTTGCTCCCCCGGGCCGTCGGGACGTCCAATTCCGCCGAGATCCTGCTCACCGGCAAGCGGGTCGGGGCCGACGAGGCACTCCGGATCGGACTGGTGTCCAGAGTCACGCCCGACGACGAGGTGGTGGACCAGGCCGTGGAGATGGCCGAGACCATGTGCGCCTTCAGCCCGTTCGGCCTGGCACTGACCAAGGACACCCTGTGGGCGTCGCTCGAAGTCGGGAGTCTGAGGGCCGCCGTCGACCTGGAGAACCGCACCCAACTTCTGGCCGGTCACACCGGCAACCTGAGCGAGGCGTCCAGCGCATTCAGGGAGAAGCGGCCTCCCGTCTACACCGAGTAGCCCGGTAGTCCGAGCCGCCCGCCACCATGGCCAAGTCCAGAAGAAACGCCAGCGGCAAGCGCTCACCAGCTCGCCGGGAGAACCCGCCGGCGGCCGGTGGCCGTGAGCACTGGCGGACCGACGGCCGGCCCAAGACCAGGTTCGCCACCCAGGACGAGGCCAACCGGTCGTCCCTCCAGATCCGACTCGAACAGGGTGCCGACCTCGACCCCTACGAGTGCCGGTTGTGTGGCGGATGGCATCTCGGCAACCGGCGGTGACGGGCTCTCGGGAACAGTGCCTGCGCCCCGTTCTGTACCGTCCAGACGGTACACTTCAGCCATGGACGGGGCGGTGGAGGAGCACGAGACCGGGGCCCGTCCCGACACCAAGTCCCGCATCATCTGCGCCGCCGAGGAGGTGGTCCTGCGGGACGGGGTGGCCAGGCTCACCCTCGAAGCCGCCGCCGCCGAGGCCGGGCTGAGCAAGGGCGGGGTGCTCTACCACTTCCCCACCCGCCACGCCCTGGTGGCGGCCATGGTCGACGGCATCATCGAGGAGTTCGACCGGGACATCCTCCACCGCCTCGACGGGAACGACGGCCCGGGGGCCTTCGCCCGCGCCTACATCGGGGCCACCATGGCCCCGGGTTCGCCGCGTCCCGATGGCCAGGACCACCAGGACCGCCAGGACCGGCTGGGGGCGGCCCTGATCGCCGCGGCCGCCGCCCAGCCCTCGCTGCTGGTCCCGTTGCAGTCGGCCGCCGACCGGTGGCAGGCCCGCCTGGCCGACGACGGGCTCGACCCTGGCGTGGCCACCGTGGTCCGCCTGGCCTGCGACGGTTTGTGGTTGTGCGACCTGTTCGGCCTGGCGGCACCGTCCTCGGATCGGCGGGCCGAGCTGGCCGCCCGGCTCGAGGAGCTGACCCGGGTGGCGCCTTGACATCGACACCCCTGTCGACCCGGCCGGCGGGGGTCGAGGAGGATCACTCGGCCCAGCTCATCCGGGTCCTGACGCTCACGATCTTCCTCCAGTGGATGGGAGCCAGCTCACTCATCCCCATGCTGCCCGTCTACATCCGCCGGCTGGGCGGGTCGGATGCCCTGGCCGGGGCGGTGATGGCCTCGTTCTTCGCCGCCGGAGTCCTCTCCCAGTACCCGATCGGACGGCTGGCCGACCGAATCGGTCGGCGGCCGGTGCTGATCGCCGGCCTGGTGACCTACGGCCTGGCCAGCCTGGCGTTCTTGCTGCCGACCGGTGCACCGGCCACCATCGTCCTGCGGTCACTGCAGGGAGTCGGGACCGGGGCGGTGGTGGTGGCCTCGTTGGCCATGGTGTCGAGCTCGGTGGTCGAGGGGCGTCGGGGGCGGGCCTTCGCCTCCATCTACGGCGCCGAGCTGGCCGGTATGGCCATCGGCCCGTTGGCGGGCAGCATCGTCGGCGCCCGCTCCATGTGGATCATGTTCCTGGCTTCGGGCGTCCTGTCCTTCGTGGCCTGCATCCCGGCCACCCGTATCCGCCAGTCAAGGCAGCCCCGGACCGGCGTCGTCCGCCCGGCCGGCCCCTCCGCCGGCCTCGAACGGCTGCGGATCAACCGGTCGATGGCGGGCGCCCTCATCTGTGCGGCGGCCCTCGGTCTCACCAACGGCGTCTACGACATCTGCTGGACGCTCCTTTTGGTGTCGCGGGGGGCGTCCGGACTGGCCATCGGCATCTCGTGGACGATGTTCGCCGTGCCCTTCGTGGCCCTGGCCCGACCGAGCGGTTGGCTGGCCGACCACATGGACCGTCGGGTGCTGGTCATCGGCGGCCTCGGGCTGTCCGCCGCCCTGTGCGCCTCCTATCCGTTCATCCACAATGTCCCGGCCCTGGTACTGCTGGGAGGTTCGGAGGCCGTGGGCTTCGCCGCCGCCATGCCGGCCGTCCAGTCCCTCCTCACCCAGGGATCGGCCCCCCACCAGGTCGGCCGGATCCAGGGACTGTTCGCCACCAGTCAGACGGCCTGCACGGCGGTGGCGGCCGGAGCCGCCGGGGCCGCCTTCGCCCTGGCCGCCTGGCTGCCGTTCGTCACGGTGGCCGCCCTGGTTCTCGCCGGGCTGGTGGCGACCGCCCTCGTGTGGCGATCGGTGCGGGGTGACGTCGCCCCTCCAGTCGACGGGCCGGTCGGCCACCACCCGACCGGCTCCGGACTGGACCCGGTGGGTGTGGCCACCATCGTGCCCTAGTCGCCCCGGGCGCCGGGCCGGCTCGCCGACCCGACGGGCATTCCGGTCCTAGGCCAGGCCGGCGTGGACCGACGCCCTCCACCGCCCGGTGGTCGGTACCGTGCACGTGGCGGAGGAGGCCTCGAGCAACCACCGCACCACCGACCGGTTGTCGGCATCGGCCGGCACCTGTACCACCAGCCCCCGCCTCGGGTGGTCCTGGCTGATCCGCCACCCGTCGGGGAGCGGGAGGCCGAGGTCGCGGAAGGTGCGGGCCACGTGGGCTCCGGCCGCGTGCTGCAGGCCGACCGTGGTCGACCTGGTGGCCCGGCCCGGCTGTCGCTTGCCGGGCATCCAGGTGGCGGTGGTCACCTTGTGGGTCGAACCGCCCAAGAAGGCGAACGGGCCGGGCGGAGCCGGCTCGTACTCCTCGTCGATGACCGGCTCGATGTTGATCCACCCGGTGCCCCCGGCCTGCACCTGGGCCATGTGAGCCTGCAATTCAGGGTCGTCGGCCGACAGGAATTCGAGCTCGACCGGACGGGCGCGGGTCATGTCTGGAGATCGAGGACGCCGCCGGCCAGCAGCTCGAGCTCGGCCCTCCACGACCGGGGATCGCCGAGCGGGCGGACGACGAACTTGGAGAACCCCACCTCGATGAAGCGCTCCAGCATGGCCCGGAGACCTCCGATCCCCACCGGCACCACCTCCTCGGGATCGATACCCCGGCGGGCCGCCGACAGCGCCCGGATGACGTGGGGTTCGAGCGGCCGGGTGGCGTAGGCGATCGACACCCCGAAGTGCTCCGGACTGATGGCGCGTCCGGCCCGGTCGGCGGCCTCGTCGATGACCAGGCGGGCCGCCCCCACCTCCTCGGGCGTGCACGACGAGGGCAGCCACCCGTCGGCGAACCGGCCGCACCGCTCGAGGGCGGCCGGTACCATCCCGCCCGTCCAGAACTCGAGAGGCTGCTGCACGGGCCGCGGGGAGACGGACACCTCATCGAAGTCGGCAGCCTCGCCGTGGTGGGTGACCGTCTCCCCCGCCCACAACTGCCTGAGGACCGGGAGCATCTCGTCCATCAGGGCGGCCCGGCTCGGTCCGTCGACCCCCATCGCCCCGGACTCGTGACGCCGGGGCAGACCGGGGACGAACGTACACAGGAGCCGACCGTCCGACAGAACGTCGAGGCTGGCCAGCTCCTTGGCCAGCCTCACCATGTTCCGTCCGGGGAGGAGCATGGTGGTCCCCAGCTTCAGATGGGGGTTGTGGGCGGCGGCGAAGGCCAGGCCGGTCAGGGGATCGAGGGTCGGGGCCGTGAGCACCTCGGGAAGCCAGATCGAGTCGAACCCGAGTTCGTCGAGGTCGTCGATCAGCCGGCCGAAGGCGCCCGGACCACCGGTGGCAGCCGCCCCCACGCCGGCCCCCACCCCGATGCGGACCTTCATCGGTCCGTCCCCGACCGCTGGCCGTCCACGGAGCCACCTGTCACGGGCCCGGCAGGGGAGGGCCGTCGAAGCTGTCGACCGTGGCAAAGGACTCGACCGGTGCCCGCCGGAGCCGGGTCGGCTGCTTGGTCGGCACGCCCAGGGCGATCACCCCGGCCACGGCCACGTGATCGGGTATGGCCAGCAGCTCCTTCACCGCCTCCTCCTGGCGGACCACCATGGTGGTCATCACCCCGGCCAGCCCCTCGGTGCGGGCGGCCAGCAGGATGCTCCAGGCGAACGGGTAGATGGAGGCGCCACCCACCATCGTGTAATGGCCGGCGTCGCGATCGACGGTGGCCAGCTTCGACAGGTCGGCGAGGAGCACCATCATCACCGGGACCTCGTCGAACCGTTCGGCAAAGCCGCCCGCACCGCCGGCCGAGGCCCGAGCCAGTTCGGCGACCCCGGCCACCGACCGACGCTCCAGCTCCCGATCGGTGAACACCGCCCAGGGGGTGAGGCCGGCCGCCGACTGGGCCAGGTACTCGTACCACCCCGGCAGGTACAGATCCCGTAGGCCCCGCCGCCGGCGGGGGTCCTTGACCACCACCACCTTCCAGGCCTGCCGGTTCCCACCGTTGGGGGCGAAACGGGCGGCGTCCAGCACCCGCCAGACGGCGGCATCGGGGACCTCGCTGGGGCGGAAGTCCCGTACTGCCCCGGTGGTCCGCAACCCGTCGATCAGTTCCACGCACCCGACGGTAGCGGCGTGGCCGCCCCGGTGCGGTCACTACGACGAGAGCGACTCCAAGACGGCGTCGGCCGCGCTCACCGTGAGCCCCGGTCCGGGCTCGACGTTGAGCGTGGTGACCACCCCGTCGTCGATGACCATGGCATAGCGTTGCGACCTGGTCCCGAGCCCGAACCCACTGCCGTCCATCTCCAGTCCGACCGCCTTGGCGAATGCACCGTTCCCGTCGGCCAGCAGGGTGACCAGGTCTCCCACATGCTGGTCGTCTCCCCATGCCGCCATCACGAAGGGGTCGTTGACCGAGATGCAGACCACCTTGTCCACTCCCTTGGCCACCAGTTCGTCGTGGCGGATCACGTAGCTGGGCAGGTGGTAGTCGGAACACGTCGGGGTGAAGGCGCCGGGGACGGCGAACAGCACCACCTTGCCGGAGCCGAGGACGTCGCCGGTCTGGACGTGGACGGGACCGTCGGGACCGGTGGTCATCACCTGGACATCGGGAATGTTGTCACCAACCGCAATCGACATGCTCACTCTCCTTGTGCTCGGCAACCGGCCCGTCCGTCGCCGTCGGGGCGCAGGGCCTGATGTCCCTGCAGCATACGGTCACGGCCCCGCCGCCGAACACCGATGCCCGGGACGACCGGGCCGAGGTGGCATGACCGCGGTCGGTCCGGGTCATCGGGCACCGGCCGGGAAGGTGGTGGCCAGCCATCCCGGTAGGCGGAGCGGCCGGCCCCGGACGTCCACGGCGCCGTGCACGGTCACCGCCGTCGAACGGGTGTCGCCCTCGACCTGTAGGAGATAGCCGACCTGGAAGGTGGTGCGGCGTCACCATCCCCACCGTCACATTGATGTCCACGATCTGGTCGAAGCGGAGCGGAGCGCGGTAGCGCACATAGACCTCGAGCACCGAGAAGTCGACCCCTTCGCGGCGGACCTGATCGTAGGGATGACCGAGATGGCGCAGGAGGGCGGCCCGTGCCTCTTCGAGATAGGGGAGGTAGGCACTGTGATGAACGATGCCCATGGCGTCCGTCTCGGAGAAGCGGGTGCGGACCTGGTGCACGAAGCCGTAGTCGTCGGCGTCGGTCGAGGGGTCCAGCGAGAGGCGCACGCCGAGACGCTACCGGGGAGCGGGCACCACCGGCTGGGGCTGGTTCCACTCGATCCAGCCGGTACCGGTCCGCCCGTCGGCGGCCACGAACCGGGCGGCCGCCCGGGGGAACCGGCTGATCCGTCCGTCCGGGGCGGTGAGCACCAACGGTCCGAAGGCAACCGGCTGGACCTGGAGGTCGATCCCGCCCGGTTCGATCCCGATACGGGCACCGGCCGGTATCCCCTCGGCACCGAGGTCCTCGGTCACCGTCAGGCCTTCCACCGTCTGCACGCCGCCCGACGCCGGCTGCACGTATCCGAAGGCGATCGGGTGTCCGGGGATCCGGATGTCGGCCACGTGGACCCGGGTGCCGTCGTCGAGGCGGGCGGCGGCCCAGCACCAACCGAAGGCCCACCAGTCCCGGACCCCCCAGGAATGGTCGCGCTGACCCTGCCCGACGACGGTCATCTGCTCACCGCCCACGGTGATGTCGCCGCTGACCAGGCAGGGCACCTCGTAGCGGGTGGTCATCTCGTAGTGGTAGGGGACCCCGTCGGTGGTCCAGGTCAGATCGAGGCCGATGGTGGTCGGGTCTCCCGGTCGATCGGCGTAGACGGCCACGGCATGGTTGAAGGCGACGGCCGGTGCGGTGGCCCGCACCGTCATGCGCTCCAGCGGCCGCACCACTCCGAGCTCCACGGCGAGACGGTCGGTGGCCAGGTCCACCCCCCTCCCACCGGGAAGCGGAACGTGGTAGTCGACCGAGGCCAGCACCGGCCGGTCCCGGCCGACCACCATGGCCGTCCACCAGCTCACGCCGAGATTGGGATAGAGGCCGATCCGGACATAGCCGGCCAGTCGGCCGCCGTCGTCGACGAAATCGAGGTAGTACGACTCGTTCCACAGGGCCTCGTCCCCGGCCGGGTGGCGCGGCTCGTCGGCCGGATCGACCGCATGGGGTGCGGGCTCCGTCATCGGGCGGTCACCGGCCGGCCGGGACGTTCGGCGCACCCGGCACGTCAGTCGCTCGCCGGGATGGTGCTCGACGAGCTCGAACTCGAGGGGATCTTCAGGGGTGGAACAGTGGTGCTCGGTACGGTCACGGGTCCTCCCTCCCCCCCGGCCGGCGGTCCGTTGGTCCCCGGGTTGGCCCCCACCGCGGCGTTTCCGGCTCCGGTGGTCAGGTACAGCAGGGCTTCCAGCGTGCCGGTGCTGGCGGCGGTCACGAACCCGATGCTCGGGTTCTGGATGTTCCAGCCGGAGAACTCGATGGGGATGTCGGCGAGCACGTCGATACCGGTGGCGGTGTGTTCGGCCGACACGGTGAAGCTGACCGATCTGGTTACGCCGTGCATGGCCAGATCACCGGTGGCCCGGTAGGTGCCGGTCGCCCCCACGGCGGGGATGGTGCCGAGGGCGATGGGAGCGGTGAGCTTGAGGGCGGCCGTCGGATACTGGGCCACGTCCATGATCCGGCCGTCGAAGCTGGCGTTGCGCTGGCTCTGATCGCTCACCACCGAAGCCATGTCCACGGTGAAGGTGCCGGCGGTCACGTCGGTGCCGGCGATGGTGATCGATCCCGACACCTTGGTGCTCCGACCCACCGCCGTGGTGTGCTGACCGATGAGTACCTCTTGCACCCGGTACCCGACCACCGAACCCGGCCCCACGTGCCACTGGCCGTCGACGTTCCCGGTGGAAGCCGACCCCGCGGCCGTACCGCTGGTCGTCGAGGGCGGCAGAGCCAGCTTGGCCGGAGTCGATCCCTCGATGAAGTGGATGTAGACGAAGGGGATGCCCACCGCCAGGACGATGACGACCACGATGGCGGCGATCAGCCACCGCCGCGCCCGGTGCTGACGCCGGACCCCCTCCTCGGGCATGGGTCCACGCTAGTGCACCGCCTACTTGCGAATTGGTCGGCCCGATCGGCCCCGGTCCCGTCCTCCGGGTCCCCGGTCTCACCGGGCGAGGCCGATGGCTCTCACAGGGCGAGACCGATGGCGAGCCCGGCAGCGGCGGCACCCAGACCGAACGCCACGCTGGCCACGATGTTGCCGGCCGCCTCGATCATCTGGCCGTCCTCGATCAATCTGACCGATTCGTAGGTGAAGGTCGAGAACGTCGTGTAGGCGCCACAGAAGCCGGTGGCCAGCAGCGCCCGCGGGACTCCCGGCAGATGGTGCCCCAACGACAGGCCGGTGAGGAATCCGAGGAGCAGCGACCCGGTCATATTGATGGTGAACGTGCCCCAGGGCAGGTCGGAGTCGATCCGATTGCTGACGGCCCGGTCGACCAGGTAGCGGGCGGGCCGCCGACGAACCCACCCCCGGCGACGGCGAGGAACAGCAGGAGTCTCATCGGTCAGATCACCCGGGGCAGCCGTCGGTCAGCCGTCGATCACGTCGACATCGGCGGTGACGAAGGTGGCGTCCTCGAGAAGCCCCCCCACGCTCTCGAGGTAAACATCGATGCGTTCGGGCTCGTCGACGATCACGAGGGCCAGCGGCGCATCCTCGGAGAACAGGTGCCGCTGGTGCAGCTTCCCCGAGGTCCCGAACCCCTTCTGCGCCTGTAGCACCGTTCCCCCCGAGAGGCCAGACCGGCGGGCCTTCCGGAGGAGCTCGACCATCAGGGAGTGGTGGTGGGCATGGTCTCGGGACGTCGCCATGATGGTGAGCCGCTTCGCCTGGTGGCTGGTGACCGCGCTCCGGGGGTCCGTCGGCATCATGCGCTCTCCCGAGTGCGTCGTTCGAACTGCAGCAGGCCCCGCACCGTGACGGCATTCCGACCCAGCAGGCGCCCAGAGCCGGCAAAGACGCTGGCCACCATGTAGAGGACGGCCATCACGGAATGGCCAGCCACGAATCAGGTTCAGGGCGTCGACCTCGAACGTGGAGAACGTGGTGTACGCCCCGATGATCCCGGTGCCCACGATCAGTCGGGTCAGCCCCCCCCGGGGAAAGCGCTCGACCAAAAGCACCAGGATGAGTCCGAGGACGGCGCTCCCGGTCACGTTGACGAGCGAACGTACTCCAGGGGAAGCCCCCGGCAGCGGTGGGGAGGGCAGGCGAAACCGCGTAGCGGCCGACCGCACCGACGGCACCCCCGATCCCGATGGCGAACACGATGCCCAGCTGTCGATGGTGCGCACCGCCGGGTGCCGCGGGCGGGGGCGAGGAGGCACCGGGCCCGACATCGGTATCGGAGTCAAAGGGGAGTCCCCGTTGTCGATCACCCGACGATGGCACCTGGAACTCCCTTCGACACGGCCCACCGGTGGTGGACCCGCTCACGGTAGGAGTCATCAGCCTCTCGGCGGTTCCGGCGAACCCCATCGCCACACCCCATGCTAGCAACGGTCCGCTGGCGAGCACCGATAAGGAGCACTCCAACTGCAGATCATGACCGGTCCGGGCGGTCAGGGGGCGCACCGGGGGAACTAGGGTGACGTCGTGGAGTTCGCCGGCGGCCATCGGATGGTTCGGGGGGTGGGCGATGCGGACTGAGGAGGAGGGCACGAGGGTCGTCGTGTTCCTGACCGAGGACGACAGGGCCGGCCACCACGGACTCCACGAGGTCATCCTGGAACGGGCCCGCTCCGAGGGGATTGCCGGGGGCACCCTCTGGCGCGGCATCGAGGGCTTCGGCTCCTCGGGAAACCTGCGAACCAATCGTTTCCCGGACTCGGCCAGTGGACTCCCGCTCGTCGTGGAGTTCATCGACTCGCCGGAACGGATCGAGTCCTTTCTCCCGACGCTGAGAGAGCTGGCGCCAGGCTCACTCATCACCCGCGAGCCGGTGCGCATCAGCCGTCACCAATGAGGGCCGGGATGCTCGAGGACCGCCCGTTCGAGTGAGCCGGCCTGGCGGCGCGGTAACCTGGGGGCGGAGCGCCGGGAAGTCTGGTCGGCACGTGGCGGGGGAGGTCCCGTCGATGCAAGGAGCACGGTGACCGACCCACAGACGAACAACGCCGCCGACCGGACCTCGGACCACGTCCACCAGCGGAGCATGCGACTCCCCGACTGGCGGTGGGACGCCCTGCGCACCACCTTCTGGGTGGTCCCGACCTCCTCATCGTCGTGGCCGTGCTCCTGTTCGTCGTCACCTTCGAGATCGACCTGGCCGCCTATCACCACCACCTGACCCTGCCCTCGTGGATGCGAGACGGGCAGCGCCGACGCCGGCCGGCAGGTGCTGATCGCCATCGCCGCCGCGGTCATCACCGTCGTCGGCGTGGTGTTCTCGATCACCATCCTGGCCCTGACCCTGGCGTCGCAGCAGTTCGGGCCGCGGATGATGCGCAACTTCATCCGCGACCTCGGCAACCAGGTCACCCTCGGGCGTGTTCGTGGCCACCTTCGTCTACTCGGTGCTGGCCCTGGGCTCCATCACCAGCGCTCCCGAACGGCGAGTTCGTCCCCCACCTCTCCATCACCGTGGCCGAGGCCCTCCTGCTGGTCGACCTGGCCGTCCTCATCTACTTCATCCACCACATCGCCAAGTCGATCCAGCTGCCCGAGGTGATCGCCGGCATCGCCCGGGACCTCGACGCGGGCCATCGACGCCGAGTTCCCCGTGCACCGAGCGGCCGGCGGGAGAGCCGTCCACCGATCGCCGGCGACGGAACCGCGCGAGCTGCATCGCAGCTGCTCGACGACCGGGGCGCCGGCGTCACGGCCGAGGACGAGCGGGTACCTGCAGTTCGTCGGCTACGAGCAGCTGGTCGACATCGCCGAGACGCCTGGACGCGGTCATCCGGCTGGCCTACCGGCCCGGCCACTTCGTCGTGGCCGGTCGCCCCCTGGCCACGGTCTGGCCGGCCGGGGCGGCCGGCCAGGTCGGCGCGGCCCTGGACAAGGCCCACGTGACCGGCCCCCACCGGACGCTCACCCAGGACCCGGTCTTCGCCATCGACCAGCTCGTGGAGATCGCCATCCGGGCGCTGTCGCCGGCGGTCAACGACACCTTCACGGCCCTCACCTGCATCGACTGGCTGTCCGCCGGCCTGTCCGAGATCTCCGGCCGGGTGCTCGAAGAGGGCGTCTACCGGGACCGGAGCGGGCGGATCCGCCTCATCGAGTTCGACCCGCGCTACGCCCGGATGGTCAACCGGGCCTTCGACAAGATCCGCCAGGCCGGCCGGGGCATGCCGGCGGTCATCATCCGGCTGCTCGACGCCCTGGCCCACATCACCGAGCACACCACCGGAAGTAAGCAGCGGGCCGTGCTCCTGCGGCAGGCCGAGATGATCCTGCGGGGCGCCGACGAGGAGGTGCCGGAGCCGAACGACCTGGCCGACATCCACCTGCGGTTCGACCGGCTGGCCCAGGCCGCACGCCTCATGGACGAAGGGCCGTCATCGCTGACGCGGTGACCACCGAGCCCACTGCGATCACCGGCGATGCCAACCGCCGCTCCGGTCGACGAACTGGGCAGCCGAAGCGGACAGCTGAACCTGGAGGCCGCGCAGTTCCTCCAGCCTCTCCTCCATCCACAACAGTCGAAGAAGCGCCAGGATCCCATCGGCCCGGTGGTGGCGTCGGACCTGTGCGAACGCATCGAGCAACCGGGGGGTGAGCCCGTCGTCGCCTGGTTGGGGGGCCGGTTCGGGCACCCGGCGGTCACCGAGGGCCACGGCGAACTGGTCGTACCACAGCTGGGCGGTGGCGAACTGGTCGACCATGGCCTGGCACATCGACACCACGACGGCGGGCAGAGGCCGGCCGTCGGGGGGACGATGGCCGGCAGGTTGTCAAAGGTCGAGGCGCTCGCATCAGCATCCGGGTGCACCCGGTCAGCAGCCCGGTCACCGTGGGCAGCGGCACGTGCTTGGCACCCGTTCGGTCAGATACAGCCGGTAGGCGTCATCGAGGCGTTGAGTGGCATCGGCGGCGGCGGCGTGCCGGCGGGACAGATCGGTGGCCGATCCCCCGCCACCGATGTCGGCCGCCGCCGCCAGGTAGGCGGTGGCGGTGGCAAACCCGCGGCTGAGGGCCCGGGCCAGTTCGGCGGTGGCGCCTCGGGGCCGAGAACAAGAAACCCACCACCACGCTCACGGCCGCCCCGAGGGCCACGTCCTCGACCCGGACCAAACCGACAACCACCCCGACCGGTTCGACGATGTTGAAGAGAATGACCACCACCACGGTGAAACCGGCCTGACCGGCGGTAAAGGAGATCACCGAGGGGGCGGTACCGGCCAGGAGGACGGCGATGGGCAATACCGCCCACAGCAGGGTGTGATGGTGACCGAGGGCCACCAGCACCGCTGAACCGACGGCGAATCCCACCACGGTGCCGGCGATGGCCCGCAGGGCGGTGGCCCCGGTGCCCAGGGCGTCGACCGGAGCACCGACAGAGCTCCCAGCACCACCCAGAACCCGTGCTGGACATCGATGGCCTCCACCACTGCCACCGCCATGGCCAGACCGGCCGCGCCCCGCAGGCTGTTCCGAAACCAGACCGAGCCGAAGCTGAGGCTGGCCGAGGCAACCCGGAGATTGGAATGCAGCTCGGCCCGGGTTCGTCGGACCCAGCTCATGCCGTGCCGGTGGGTTGCCGCAGCCCGCAGCGCCACATCGGCTGTCGTCTCGGTGGCGAAGGCCAGCATCCGGGTGCGGTAGGTGGGATCCTCCTCCCACAGCGGAAGGTTCCCCGATTCCGAGGTCTCCCCCGGCACCGGGCCGGCTTGGGGATCGGCGTCGGCCAGGAACCCCTCGATGGCCGCTCTCGTCGACGCCCGCCGGGCCGTCACCAGGTGGTCGGCCGCCTCGGCCAGGACGCCCACCCGCTCGGTGTCGGACCCGGGATCATCGTCGTCGAGGAGATCGGCGATCCGGCGGAGGACCGTCGCCGTGGCCCCGTTCACTTGCCGAGTGGGACGGCTGTGGACCAGGGCGCCCACTTCCTCTTCCGGGAGCAGGGCGTTCTGCCCGAGCCATTCCATCCGGGAGACGAGACTGGTGAGCGCCATGTCGGTGGGGCCGGCCCCGGTCGGGCGATAGGGGGTCGCCTCGAACTGAGCCCGCAGCTCCACCAGGGCCAGCTCCGATCGTCGACGGGCCTGGCCGTCGGGATCCCCTTCGGTATGGGAGGCGACGAGGTCGGCGACGGCCCGGGAGGCGATGGCCAACTTGCGCCGCAACTGGTCGTGCCAGCGACCCGACCACACCAGCAGCACCGGGGGGATGCAGCAGGCGCCGGCCAGCGCCCAGCCGGCCAGTCGGTTGCCGATGACGGCTGATCCGGCCGGCGTGGCCACCGGAAGGATGAAGGTGAGCAGGGCGGCAGTGGCTCCGACAGCCGCCTGGGGACTGACGACTCCGGCGTAGAGCACGACGAAACCGCACACCGCCATTCCGATGACGGCGGCGGCGGCGTTGGTGGAGCAGAGGGTGCCGAGGACGATGAGCACCGCCCCCGCCGCCCACAGGCCCACATAGGAGCGAAGGCGGACCCGGATCGGGCCCCCGAAGTCGGCGAAGAGGAGCAAGGCCACCGCTCCGAAGGCGGCGAAGATGGCGGTCTGGGTGTTGCCCCCTCCGAAGTCGGCGACGGCGAAGACCGACGGAACCAGTACGGCGGCGCGGATCGACCGCTTGGCGGCCCTAGTTCGGGGTCGCGTGCCTCCAGCCAGCCGATGACACCCCGGCGGGGTGATGGGGACAAGACTTCCTCCCGCTACTCCGCGTCGGTCGAGCGTTGCCCGGCAAACTTCCCACACGGGCGCCTTCAATTGCCACGGGAGGCGGGGAGGCAGGTTCAGGCGACACGGGTTCTGGTACGAGAGGCCAGAGCGGCATCGCCGGTCGTCCGGCGGTGATGCTTCACCTTCAACGACTTGGCAGCTTGGCGTTCGGCCCAGATGCGAAAACGGATCTCCTTGATGAGCTGGCTGGCAGTGGCACGGTCGGCGGCGGAGGTGCTGGGGCCGCCTGGCGAGCTGGCGCCCTTGGCCGCGGCGGACGAGTCACCTTTGGAGGACGAACTGCCCGAACCGGTCGAGTTGCCCGAACCGGTCGAGTTGCCCGAACCGGTCGAATTGCCCGAGCCGGTCGAGTCGGAGTCCGGATCCGTAGTGGGGACCACGGAGACCGGGTTGTAATTCACCCGACTGGCGGCAGCGACAGCGGCGGCGGCAGCGGCTTTGGCGGCCGCCGACTCTTTTTTGGGAGTCGACCCCAGATCGCCTGAAGCCACGGCCAGACCGATCACCAGCACGGCCACGACAGCCAACACGCCACCAATCATGACCTGGGATCTCCTGTCCGGCATCGGACCCTGGCCCATCATCCACTTGGACCACTCACCCAGTTTCAGTGACCCCAACCAGTCCTTCACCAACGGACCCCCTCCATCGGCCGCTCCCAGCGTTTGCCCCGTCGCCCCACCCACCCAAGCGTCAGCTTCGCCCGGCACGGCATATTTGCCACCACAGAGTACCAACAAATGCCACACCGGGCGGCCGCCCTCGGCCCCCCGGGCCCGGCAAATGGACGCTCGACCTCACCCGGCGCTGGTGGAGCTCCCGGCCCGCACCGCCGCCACCGAGGCGTTGAACGTGGCATTGGCACTGTCCATCGATTGCAAACTTGCGTCCCAGCTGTCGAGCGCCGACTTCGTACCCGTACGAGCGAGAGCCAGGCATGCGGTCCCGTAGGCTCTCGTCTTGGTCAGCATGCCGGACCACGCCTGGTCGAGCGACGACGAGGGGGCATGGACGACGGCCGAAGCCGAATCGGCGTCATCGATCATCTGGCGGCAAGTAAGCGCGTAGCCGATCGAAGAAGACGGTCGGGGTGACACCTTTTGTCGACGACGAAGCCGCATCGATCTCGTTTTGATCGGAGTTGAGTCGGTGATTCCACGGTTCCGCCTGGGTGGTGAGCCACGAAAGTGCGGTTCCCCGGTAGGTGGACGGAGTTGTCGACCTCGTTGTGGCCGCGGAGTTGGCGCCGCCGCACCCGGACACGGCGAGGCCGGCCATCAGCAGTCCGGCCACCACCATCGGCAATCGCTTCACGCCGTCACGGTAGCGGTTGAAAGAACATCGGAAGCCCGCCGCCGCCGGTGGATCCATGACCCGGAGGCACAAATGCCATACGTCGGGCTCGGATGTTGCACACTGTTCATGTCCTCATGACCAACAGGTAACCGGCGTCGGCGCCATCTGCCCAGCCGCCTGGGCCAGTCATCGGCGCGGTGGTGAGCACTCAGCCCCACATGTCGGCATCGATCAGCCGGGTCCGGACGCCACGTACGTCCAGTTCGTGATGGACGACCTCATGCAGAGTGTTCTTGACCACCCATGCCAGATCGCGCTCGGTCGGTTCCGGATAGTTGTAGACGCACGGCCGGTCCAACTGCTCGGGCGAAAGCCATCCGATGACCTTGGCGGCGAGGTTGGCGGCCACGGTGAGCTCCTGACCGACTTCGAGAGCGGACTCGAGGACGTAATGGGCGTTGACAGCCCGAGCATCCCGGTGCATCGAGGCGAACCGAGGCTTGTCCTCCACCAGGGCGAGCAGAATCCGGTCACGCTGGACGAGCAACAGGTCACGGACGTGACATCCGTACTCGACCACCGACCATGTCGACGGATCGGGGCGGGCGTGCACGGCGGCATCGTCTCCGCTCAGCAGGTCCTCTGCCAGCCTCTCGGTGGCCGCCCGGAGGGCTGACGACACGTCGCCGGTGTCCAGACGCCGGTAGTCGAACCCGCACTCGGCACAGTGATCCATGAGCCCTAGCTTGTCGCGCCGGAGGAGCTCGAAGTGGCAACGGCTGCCAGACTTGGTTGCGGGAATGCGGTCCTTGAGGAAAGATCAGCCCTCGGCACGGAGGTGCCGATCCATGACCCCCGACCCGGATTCAGATGACGGAGCACGCTAGATCGCTGGCCGTGGCGATCGGCTGCGTCGTCGCCGTCCTGGCCGCCGGGTGCAGTTCCTCGACTTCCCGTCCTCCCGCCACGGTGAAGACCCGGGTCGTCCAGGCGGCGGAAGCCCACGGTGCGGCACCATCGAGGACGGATGCCCAAGGAGTCGAATGGCTGTGCCGCCCGGGATCGAGTCCAGATCCGTGTGTGGGCAACCTGACGGCGACCGTGGTACCCGAGTCAGGCCGGGTGACGGTGAGCCATGCCTCGCCGAGAGCGAACCCGCCGATCGACTGCTTCTACGTGTATCCGACGGTCAGCGGGCAGTCGGGGATCCTGGCCAACCTCCACGTCGACCCGGCGGAGACGGCGGTGGCCAAGGTGCAGGCGTCGCGCTTCTCGCAGGTCTGCAAGGTCTACTCTCCCATCTACCCCCAGTTGACCCTGCATGCCCTGCTGACGAGAGCGCTATCACCGCAGCCGACCTCATCACCGCCTACCAGGGGGTGCAGGCGGCCTGGCAGGACTATCTCGCCCACTACAACCACGGCCGGGGCGTCGATCGTGATCGGCCACTCGCAGGGTGCGTCGATGCTGATCCACTTGTTGGCCAAGCAAGTCGACGGCGACGCCGCCGTACGCGCCCGCCTGGTGTCGGCCATCATCCTCGGAGGCAACGTCACGGTCCCGGTGGGAATGACCGTCGGAGGGAGCTTCCAGCACATCCCGGCGTGCACGAGCCTCGGCCGAGACCGGTTGCGTGATCGCGTACTCGAGCTTCGACCAGATGCCGCCGACCGATTCGCTGTTCGGTCGACCGGGCTCGGGCGTCAGTCTGCTCTCCGGCAGCACGTCGACGGCCGGGCTCCAGGTCCTGTGCGTCAATCCCGCCGACCTGTCCGGCGCCGCCGCTCCCCTGGAGCCTTACTTCCCGACCCGGTCGACAGCCACGGGACTGGGCGACCTCTCCGGTCTCGTTCCGCCCAAGCTGGCCACCCCGTGGGTGTCGGAGCCCGATCTCTACTCCGGACAGTGCATTTCTCAGGGAGGGGCGACGTGGTTACAGGTGAGCGCGCCCATACAGGCCGGTGACACCCGGGAAGTCGTGGGCCAGACACTCGGCCCGACGTGGGGCCTCCACCTGGTCGACGTGAACATCGCCCTGGGCAATCTGGTCGACCTGGCCGGCGCCGAGGCCGCCGCCTATCACTCCGACCATCGGGACGGGGCCGGCGGATGATGGCGGGGCACGGCGATCCCGGGGGCCGTCGTCAGGTCCTGACCCGACCCTTGACCGGGACTACGCCTCCCCGGTGAACAGGGCGGTGATCTGAGCGAGATCGAAGTAGTCGCGCCAGGCGGCGATCTTGCCGTCACGAATCTCGAAGGTGCCCATGACCGGCAAAGGGGCCACGGCCCCTCCGACGGTGAAGGTGTCGATCCGCTCCGTCAGCACCACGTTTCCGTTGACGGCCAGGTTGACGGTGTCGATCACTAAGTCCTGGCACATGCCGAAAAATCCCTCGATGAAGGCGATGGTCGCCTCGATACCGACGGCCGGGTCCATGGGAATGTTGTGGTAGACGATGTCGTCGGTGAAGAAGGGGCGCAGAGCTTCTGCGTCGTGCTTCCCGAACGCATCACAAAAGTCTCGTACGAGTGTCTCGGCGTTCTGTTGAGATCCCACGGTGAACCTCCTTGGCTGGTTGGGGCGGGGGCCAGGCCTCACGCTATCGAATCGATGTCGTCTCGGTCGATCTGGGCATCGCTCCATTCGGCCACCGAAACAACCGACGCCTGACGGGGAAATACCTTCTCCATCAGGACCCGGTGGACTTCGGGATCCCGGTCGGCACAACCGTCCCTCAGGACGGTCAGGCGGTAATCGAGGTCGGCGGCCTGGCGGAGAGTCGACAGAACGACGCCACCGGTGGCAATTCCGGTCAGCACCAGCGAGTCGACGCCCAGCGATCTGAGCACGACGTCGAGGTCGCTGCCCGAGAAGGCACTCACCCGCCGCTTGGTGACGACGATTTCACCAGGTAGAGGAGCGACGGCGGGGTGGACCTCGGTGCCGGGGTCGTTCTCGTTGAGCGGGCCGGCTCCGGCCAACGAAAATGTCCGGTTCCGCGGGCTCACCTCGGGGGTCCCGTCCCGAAAGGCAATCCTCACGAAGATGACGGGCACCCCCGCCGCCCGACCCGTCGCCACCGCCCGGGACAAGGCGGCAAGCAGGTCCCCGGTCTGGTCGCCCAACCGGTCGACGACCCCGTTCTGTACGTCCATGACCAGTAGGGCGTCCGTTCTCACCCAGACCTCTCTTCGTCGTGACCGGGGGGGCTGGTCGAGCTCAGTCGCCGGTCCGAATCGGACCCCAGCGGCTGCCGTCCCACCATCGACTTCTGCCCGTCTCGGGATCGGGGTACCAGCCAGCGGCGGCATGATCGACGGGCATCGGAGTGAATAGCATGGGCGGCCCGTCGACCGACCGCAGGGCCATGACCAGCGCCACCACCCATCCGATCACACTCCACCCAAATACCAGATTGATGGCGAAGATGCTCCCGATATGCGGCGCGTCCCTGGTCTCGCCGATGATGAAGGGCAGGAAGTAGATCAGGGCAGCCGCCACCATGCCGACCAGCACGACGGCACCCGCCAGCCAGTCGGGCAGCGCCAGGGCTGTGAGTCCCGTGCCGGCCATGCCGAAACAGTAGTGCCCGGACAGCCTGGCCAGAGGGTATTTTGCCACCCGAGACGCCGGGCGGTCGGCGCCCGCCGGCCGTCGACAGGGACAGAGTGGCGACGCCACAACGGCCCGACACCATCGACGGGGCGATGACATCCCGACGCTCGAAGGGGTCGCCACCAAGGGCGCACGCCCGGAGTCGACCCGGCATCGGCCTGGCATCGGCCGGCCCTTCACTGCGCTGACCTGGGATTTCCCCCCGTCGGCCCGTCACAGGAAGAATTCCAAAGAAATCCCTACAGTTGGTCGGGAAGCGTGCCGATAAGGGAGCGCCGGACGAGTTGTCCGTTGATCGACGGACCGGCGGTCCTTCGATCTGGCCTTGGGCCGGGTCGACCTCGGTCGACCGTCGCCACCAAGGTGTCAGCCCCGGAGCGCAGCGGCGGAACCACGCTCGACGGGCCTGACGATCACACAGTACGAGCCGAACGTGAGAGCCAGCTGTGATCCGGCCCACAGGCAGCTGTGAGGGCTACGTCCGGAACCCGGCCGGGCTCCCTCCAACTCTCCTCGCCACTCCGTCTAGGGGTCGTCGGACTCCCGTTCTTCCGATCTCGCCGTGGTGTCAGTGGCCGAAGCGTCGATGACCGAGTCGTCGACGACCGAGGCGTCGATGACCGAAGGGTCGACCACCCCTCCGGATGGGAACCGTCCGAACCGCCAGACGAAGACTCTCCGCTGATCGGCCTCCGCCCGCCGAGCTCGGCGCTTCGGGCTGAGGGCCAATGCCACCCGGTCCACGGCCAGAACGACGAGTCCGATCACTACCAAGGCGGCGACCACGCCGAGAGAGACGAAACCGACCAGGATCACGGTCGCCACGATGGCCACCAGGAGGACCACGGCGACCAACGTGCCCAGGCAACCCATACCGACTCGGGGGCGTGCTCCGCTTGCCATTCAGCTAATCATCCCACTCCGGGGCACGGCGTCCAAAGCAACGCCTGACCAACGGCTACGGCGGGCCGGCCGCCGTACCAGGATGTCCGCCGCCCTAACAGAATGTCCTTAGGCGTCATCGCCAACCGGGGACGTGCTCCGCCGTCTTCAATCTATCTCTCATTCGTCGCTTGCAACAAGGCACTGGTCGGTGCCCAGAATCTGCGATCCGAACCGAGATCCACGACACGAACGGGGGTGGCGTATGGCCAACCATGCGGTGGTTATTGCCGGAGGTGGCCCGACGGGGATGATGCTGGCGGCGGAGCTGGCGTTGGCCAAGATCGACGTGGCCATCGCCGAGCGGCGTCCCGACCACGAGCTCGTCGGCTCGCGGGCCGGCGGCTTCCACTCGCGCACGATCGAAGTACTGGATCAGCGGGGGGTCGCCGACCGGTTCCTGGCCGAAGGCCAGGTGGCTCAAGCCACCATGATCGGCACGACGGTGCTGGACATGAGCGACTTCCCCACCCGTCATCCCTACTCGCTGGGGATCTGGCAAAACCAGATCGAGCGGATCCTGGCCGACTGGCTCACCGAACTGCCGGTGCGGATCTACTACGGACGTGAAGTGACGGACTTTGTCCAGGACGACACCGGGGTCGACGTCGAGCTGTCCGATGCCGGACCGCTGCGGGCCCAGTATCTCGTCGGATGCGACGGCGGACGCAGCATCATCCGTAAGGCAGCCGGCATCGAGTTCCCGGGATGGGATCCGACCAGGAGCAACCTGATCGCCGAAGTCGAGGTAACCGAGGAACCGCCTCGGGGCATTCGCCACGACGCCACCGGCGTCCATGCCCTCCACCGGTTGGAGGACGGACGGACGGTGCGGGTCGTGGTGACCGAGCAGCAGCTCGGACCGAGCGGCGAGCCCAGCTTGGGTGACCTGAGCGAGGCGCTGGTTGCCGTGTACGGCACCGACTTCGGTGTCCACAGTCCCACCTGGATCTCCCGGTTCACCGACATGACGCGCCAGGCGCAGTCCTACCGGGCCGGACGAGTCCTCCTGGCCGGCGACTCGGCCCACGTGCACTACCCGGTCGGCGGACAGGGGCTCAGCCTCGGTGTCCAGGATGCGGTGAATCTGGGATGGAAGCTGGCTCAGGTGGTCGACGGGACCTCCCCGGAGAGCCTGCTGGACACCTACCAGAACGAGAGGCATCCGGTCGCTTTCCGCGCCCTTCAGCACACGATGGCCCTGGGCGTGCTCCAGCGCCCGGACGACCGCATCAAGGCCCTGGTGGACATGGTGGTGGAGCTGGCCGTCATGGACGAGCCTCGCAAGCGGCTCGCCGGGCTCACCTCCGGGCTCGACATTCACTACGACCTGGGCGAGGGCCACCCCCTGCTCGGACGCCGCATGCCTGATCTCGACCTGGTGACGGCCGACGGCCCGCGGCGGGTCTTCACCCTGCTGCACGAAGCCAAGCCCGTGCTGCTCGACCTCGGTGCGGCCGGCCGGCCAGACATCACTCCGTGGGCCGATCGGGTCCAGCTGGTCGATGCCGAGTACGACGGCCGGTGGGAGCTCCCGGTACTTGGCGAGGTGACAGCTCCCACTACCGTGCTGATCCGGCCCGACGGGTATGTCGCCTGGGTGGGCGACGGCACGGACGTGGGATTGCGTGACGCCCTGACGGCCTGGTTCGGAGCACCGTGACCACCGGCGCTGTGCAGGGCTGGGTCGGCGGGACGCCGACCTTTGGCCGGGCAGCGTCCCGGTCATGCTCGGCTCCCGGGATGACAGCGGAGTCCGAAGTCCGACGGGAACACGGCGAACCGGCTACGTCCCAGCCATACTTGACCTATGGCCCGGCGGTCGATCCCAGTTGTCGTTGCCCTGGTGGCAACGGTTGCCACGCTGACCGGCTGCAGTTCTTCTGGTTCGTCCGCCCGACCAACCCCTCCGGTGTCTGCCTGCTCGTTGATGACGACCAAGGAGGCGGCAGCCGTCTTCCCGATCGGGTCGGTCCAACTCCACAGCTCCCCCGTCGACCTCGATCAGACGTATTGCGAATATCCGGGGAATCGCGCCGGCATCATGCTGGAGACCAACGTCTCGTGGTTCAAGAAGGAGTTGACGACGTTCGCCGAGCTGCACAGCCCCTTCACCATCGAGCAATCCGGCAGGACACCCTCTGGCGTGACGATCCCCGCCACCACGTTCACGGCCATGACCGTCGACGGCGCCACCGCCTATTGGGCGGCAGACCTGCCATCGTCGGGTTCAACCTTCATCAGCCCACGGAGCCAGATGAGCACAGAGAGGCACGGGTATCTGGTGTTCCTGACCTCGGCGGGATTGACAGAATCACAGGACGCCGAGGTTCTGGGCATCATGCTTCAGCGACTCTGACGCGGACGCTCGGTGCTGGTGATCGCCGGGTACACGGCCACTCCGGCCCTTCCGCCCGATCGAGATTCGATCCGGTCGTCGACCACGACCTCGATCGCCGTCCCCGGGGCGTCGATCAGTAGCCGCTGCTGGCTGTCGTGCTGGTGCTCGATCCCGAGGTCGTCGAATTCGATGTCTCCACCACTGAGAACCCGGCCACGCCCTGCCCCGTGACATGATCAGACGAATCTTGGACGAAGGTATAGAGCGGTAGCCCGTTGTAGGTGACCTGATCTGATCCGTCCCCTTGCCGGACGGTGCCAAGCGCTCCGTTCACGCCGGCCGCGCCGGTCGGTTTGGTGCCGGGAGGGACGGTGAGAGGTGGCCAGGCGGAAACGCAACTACCGGTGCAGCTGCCGCTGACGGTATAGAGCGGCTTTCCGCTACTTGTCGTCAGAATCCGACCGTAGGTCGGGACCGTCACCACCTTGACAACGGCCGCCGATACCGATGGGGACGAACTCGAAGAGGTTGACGTTGGCGACGAGCTGGCGCTGCCACCTGAACCGCAAGCAGCCGCCAACAAGGCGACAGCGCCGATACTGCCCAGACAAAGGGCACTTTGTCGGAGTTTGCGTGACCGCCTTGCGGCTTGATTGCCACTACTGCGTTTCGGACTCAACTTTGTCACTTCACCAACGCTCCCTTGGCATCGCAACGGCGACACCCCGGCGGACGCATCCTCACCGGGCAATCGTTTTTCGATGGCGCGTGCGCTCCCGAGCCGAACCATGTGAGGTACTACGTGACCCGACGGCGTTTGGTTCAGAAATGCGGAAGGATCTTCTCCGATACAAGCCGCCATCGCCGCCACTTCGTGCCCTGGGACACCCACGCACCTGCCATTGCATCCCCAAACGCCCCAGGCTGGTGGCCTAGTGGCCTGGTGCGGGCGTCGTGTTGGTCCATCCCCGTCATGGTTGTCCTGTGGAGTTGGCCCCAGTCGCGATGCCGGCTCCGAGACAACAATCCGGATTAGGGTCGAAGTCGTGCGGACCCTTCGCCTACCCGGCGTCCTAATCGTTCTCGGCTACACGGGGATTGCGGCGGGGACGGCCGCATGGCTCGTGGCGTTCTACAGCTTCAATCCCTGGGAGTTCTATTTGGCGCAAGCCACGCCAACGGCTGGCTACGCACTGGCAGGGCTGGCTTGCTGGTGGTGGATTGTCGCGTGTCGGAGTACGAACACCGACCTGAGACTGCAACGGATACCGTCCCGGTTGATGAGCGCGGCCTCGGTCATGACGGCTGCAGGCTGGGTAGCCATCGTGTACTTCTACTACCAGAATCATCAGATGCTGTTGAAGAGTCGACCGGTGGGCGCCTACTCCGATGGGCCTCTAGACCCGCACTACCGGCTTCGCATGGCGGGGGGCGCGTCGGTTGTCGTCGGGTTGCTGTTGGCCGGTCTCGGGTTCTGGATTGCCTCGGCCGCCATCAGGTCGCCCAATGTCGAGCCGGCAGAGGCAGCCGTCCCAGTTCCGTAGCGGGAGTTGTGGCGACAAGTGTCGGCCGACCGACACTTGTCGTTCGGAGGGTGTACCCAGAGCACAGATCGGAGCTGTCCACATCCCCACTCACTCAGGGTGAACTTGCGTCTGGCTCAGTGGCGCTTGCGTCTGGCCTTTCTTGATTGCACTCTCTTCGCCTTCCGATTGCGGCGGCCGGCACCGCTGTGGGTCGTGTGCCCCACTTGGCCGTGGGTCGTGTGCCCCACTGCACTTGGGGCGGTCTGCCCATTGTCCCCGTCCGGATTCCGTCGCCGACGGTTCATCGTGGTTATGCCCCCGACGACGAGGACGACGGCCAACACACTGAAAATCAAGATGTAGAACACGGCTCATTAGACCACGGACTCACCTCTACCGGTAGAGAGGCTTGCCCGCTGACGGCTTGCCGCCGCGTCGGCAACTCCGCCCATGCCCGGGCTCGCCCGCACGAGACTTTCGGATGGAGATGGGTGGGAGGCCCGATCGACTCCGACTAATTCAAAGCCAAGTTATGGAGGGGTGCCGGATAATCGGTTTGGTTCAGGCCCATGACGGAGCCCACGAAAGGCCACGGAAGACTTCGACTTCGGTCGTTTGGGCACCCCAGAGACGCTGGGCCATCATCTTGGCCTCCGACATCGTGACCATTTCGATGTCTATGACTCCAGACGCACGAATGACCTTGATCAGTCCGCCGTTGTCGTCTGTCCACCTGACCTCGAGGACTCGATTGTTCCTCTTCACGCTTCTAAGAGAACTGTGGAACGGATCGACGCGGCAAATCGGCACAAGAGTCGTTGGGCAGTTGCCGACGGGCAGCTGTTCTCGCCGTTCCACTTCGGGCCATCGATCACCGGCCAGACCATAGTCACGAAGCAACCCCCGCCCGGTCGGCACGGGTCCCTCTATGCCGACCAACCTGTGGGGACCAGCAGTGTTTCAGCTGGGAACCGGTGAGATTGCGTCTTCTCCGGCGTCGGAGTGCGGAGGCCTCTTTTTCCACCTTTCAGAGGAGTCCGTTCGTTTCTGTCCGACATCGGTGTTGGGTTTTCGGATCCGAACTGATCGAGCCCTTGAGCTCCGGGAGATGGCCAAACATCTTCGACGGCGCCTACCAGCCGACCCGCCGGTCAGGGACAGCTTGGCTAGCCACTAACCAATTGGGGCGTTGTTCGCACAGGAGATGACCAGCGGAGAGACGACAGTCGATGACGGGACAGTTACCGAGACCGGTTGACAGGTCGCACCCGCTAACTGAGCAGAGAACTGATAGTCGCCACGAGCAAGAGGAGAAACGGAAGCCCGCTGGGCGAAGGAAAGAACGCGACAGCGAAATCGAATTGGCCGTTTTTGATTGAACCAAAGTTCCTTGCTGAGAAACCATCACCTCGGCGAGTGGGTAGACCGTCGTTGCCATGACGCCGCCCTCCTGCTCGCGGACGATCCCGACGATGGTGCCACCCGCCCTTGTTCCACACGCCGCCGTCAGTCCGAGTAGGGCACTAATGACTACAGCGGCAACACGGGCGACGACGTTTCACCTCACACCACCACAGTACGTTCAGGCAGGGTCGTAGGTTGACAGGTCCCTCTGTGCATTTGGTGCCGACCCGGTTCTGGGATACCCGGGTTCTGATAGGTCAGTTGCGGCCTTTCGGCGTCTCTCTCTTGTGTCGCCCTGCCCACAAGAGGGCTCGGACGGTCCAGCCCGTTGCCGCAGCGAGACCCGCAATCTGCAGAGCGAACAAGCTCAACGCCGCTTGATAGAGCGCATCGCCGGAGGGTGCGACGACAAGCCAGGCCGCTGATACGGCGACACTGGAAAGACCGATCGCGAAGGCGGTCAAAAGAACCAAGGAGACATTGTGGAGAGCGTTGTGGACGGCAGGAGGCACATCGTCGTCTAGCGAGCCGGATGCAGTAAGTATGAATCCGAGGAATACCAGAAGTAACCCGGAAAGGGTCGCAGAGGACTCCAAGAGTGCAATCATCACAGCTTGGTGGCTCACGGTGTCACGTTGGCATAGAGGGTAGTCATCAGTCCACCAAGACGAGCGGCCATTTGGTGCCGTGATCGAAGGTAGCCACTTCCGCCAAGTGTTCGCACCGAGAATTACCTAAGGCCGGGTGATGGCCCACTTGGACCAGGCCCTATCGTGGTCTGACCAGACGGCCGCTTCGACCAGGGGCCGAGTTCAACGAGAAGAGTGATCACGTTCGAAGGGAGAGCATCGTAATGGCCAAACAACAGTCGAAGAACAAGGTCTGGTTCATCTACCTGATCCTCGGCACAGTCGCTGCCATCGGGATCGCCATGGGGCTGTTCTTCTCAAGCCACCCCACTTGGGTCGGTGAGCAATCTGGAAACGCAGATTATGTGCACCGCACGCTCGGGCTCTTGTCCGACCTGCCGCACATGACTGCGGAACTGTTCTACGACGCCATCGAGAACAGCGTTGTCTTCTGTGTCGCCTTCCTCATCGCACGTCGGACATTCCGCAAGGAGCACGAGCTCTTCGACATTCAGCACGGCATTAGCCACGAGGTCTAGCAAGACGATCCGCAAGGACCCAACCGCGCCGGGCCTTGGCGAACTGGCCTAAGTCATGTTGATGACCAAACTGCGGATCACCGAGTCGTGGCGACGTTGGCATCCCACCCAAACGTTCATGCCTTTGGTCTGCGGACTATCCCAGTTATGCCGTTGGGTGGCACCCCGACAGCCCAGAGGCACCCGAGCGGTTTGTTCAACGATTTCCCGGACGTCGGTTTCGCCCAACCCTGATCCTGCACGTGGTCGTCAGGTTGGTCGTTAATCCAAACCCCATTGACGATTTCCGCTCGTAGGGCGTTGTCGTCGCTGGTCAACAGCGTGGGCCGTGCGGGACTTGAACCCACGACCCCTTGCGTGTCATGCAAGTGCGCTACCAACTGCGCCAACGGCCCGTACCGGGTGACGTTACCATCCGACTCGACCAGGGATCCCATGGCAACCTCGGCGGCCAGGACACGTCGCCATAGGTCCCGGCCCGCCCACAATGGTCATGGCGTACTGGTCGGGACGGCGGGCGTCGACCGCTCGATCGCCTCCCACCCGCCGAACTGGCGTCGCCGTTCCTCTTCCTTTCGATACCCACCTCGCAACCCGAACAGCCGCTTGGCCAACAACAGGTAGGCGACGATGGCGACGTTGATGACCAAGGTGACGACCTTGAAGGCGCTCACGCTCAGATAGAGCTCGTAGATCTCGATCGGCACCAGCAGGGTCGTTGCAACGAAGGTGAGGTATTCGGCCCAACGTTTCACCAGCCACAGGCCCACCATCTCGGTGGCCTCGAGAGCCGCATAAGCTATAACCAGCAGGCTCAGTTGAATCAGTCGGGCCGGCGAATACTTGAACACCCGTCCCAGATAGCCCAGTACCCCTCGGACCTGGGCCTCCCCCGGTGTGGTACCCGACAGGTCACTCATGATGTTCTCGTAGTCGTGATGGAGCGAGGAATCGTGGTGGGCGAATGTCAACAGCACGACGGCCAGCAACGTCAGCACCACCACATGGATGGCCCGATCCACGGCGATGAGCCTCAGAACGTAGCGATCACGCAGCAGCGGACCGCGGGCAGGAATCTCGATCTCGTCACGACCCGGCACCCGCGCCCGACCGGGCTCCTCCGGCAGCTCACCGGGCAACCAGGCATCGCAGCGCAGACATCGGTACCACCGGACCCCATCCGCCTCCCGTACGAGGAGGTTGTCCTGCGGCCTGACCTCGGCGGCGTCCGTCCCCACCAAGGCGTGGCCTCGCCATCCACAGGTGAGCAACTCATAGAAATTGTCGGGACGGCGGCCGCGGCTCACCCACGCACCATAGGCTTGCACTCTAGGTAGGAAGGTGGAGGTGGAGCACATGCCCGCGGACGTCTCTGAACATCTCGATCGGATCAACGAGCTCGGCTACACCGTCGTCGAGGATGCCATCGAGCCCGATCTGATCGACGACCTCGTGGACGACCTGGCCGCTTTGGAGCTGGCCCTGGGGATCGTGCCGGCTGACAATCTGTTCGAGGGCACCCACACCACCCGCATCTACAATCTGCTGGCCCACGGTCCCGATTTCGAGCGCATTCCGGTCCACCCGGCCGTACTGCCCATCGTCGAAGCAGTGCTCGACCCCGGACTACTCGTGTCCTCGCTCTCCTCCATCGCAATCGGCCCGGGCGAATCACCCCAGCCGATCCACGCCGACGATCAGGTGCTCCCTCTCCCCAAACCTCACCCTCCGACGGTGTGCAACACCATGTGGGCTCTCACCGACTTCACCGAGGAGAACGGCGCCACCCGCATCATCCCCGGGTCCCACAAGGCGTCCGGCTCCCCGGACCTCGCTGCCCAGTACGAGTCGATACCGGCGGCAATGAGCAAAGGGAGCGTGCTCGTCTGGCACGGCAGCCTGTGGCACGGCGGAGGTGCCAACACCACGTCCGCCCGTCGGGTGGGTATCGCCATGAACTACTGCGCCGGTTACATCCGCCAGCAGGAGAACCAGCAACTGGGACTGAGCGTCGACACTGTCAAGGGGTTCAACCCACGGTTGCAGCAACTGGTCGGATACGGCGTCTATCGGGGCATCATCGGCCACATCGACAAGGAGATCCCGTCCAACCTGCTCCTCGGGGCCGACGAGGAGTCCCGCCTCCTCTGGGACTACGCCACGCCGCCGGGCGACCGGTAGGCCATCCCCGGCTCCGGCGAGCCGGCGTCAGGCTTCGACTGGCCGGGCCCAGTCGAACGACTGGCCGGGCCCTGACCCCCCGATGAGGGCCCGACCCGAGGGTGGAGCCACCCTGCGCCAGATGGTGACGATCGAGGAAATTTCGAGGCGGCGGGCGGAATCGAACCGCCGTACGGGGCTTTGCAGGCCCCTGCCTAAACCACTCGGCCACGCCGCCCGGGCGTCCGGCGATCCTATCGTCCCCGAGGAGTGGTTGAATCTCAGTATGAGGATAGGAATTATCGCGCCACCCTGGACCCCGATCCCGCCTCTCTTGTACGGCGGGATCGAGTTGGTGGTCGATCAGCTGGCTCGCGGCTTGCAGCAGGCGGGCCAGGATGTGCTCCTGTTCGCTACCGGCGACTCCAGCTGTCCCGTCCCCACCAAGTGGGTTCTTCCGGCGGCCGAGGGCCTCCGCATCGGCATGGTCGTCCCCGAGATCCGACACGTGATCCACGCCTACGAGGAGGTGGCCGACTGCGACGTCGTTCACGACCACACGGTCATGGGCCCCTTCTACTCGGGTCGCTTTCCCGATCTGCCGGTGGCCACCACCATCCACGGCCCATTCAACGAGGAGCTCAGCGATCTGTACCGGGCCAATGCCGATCGGGTCCCCATCATCGCCATCTCACATGCCCAGCGACGGGCGGCGTCTGACATCCCCATCGCCCGGGTCATCCACCACGGCGTCGATGCCTCGCTGTTTCCGGTCGGCGAGGGCAACGGCGACGACGCCGGACCCTACGTGCTGTTTCTGGGCCGCATGGCGGCCGACAAGGGAGCGCACCGGGCCATCGAGATCGCCCGCAAGGCGGGCATCCGCATCCTGTTGGCGGCCAAGATGCGGGAGCCGTGGGAAGTGCACTACTTCAAGGAGCAGGTGGAGCCCCTGCTCGGCCCGGACGCCCACTACCTCGGCGAGGTGTCACACGAGCGCAAGCTGGAGCTGCTGGCCGGGGCATCGGCCCTGGTGTTCCCGATCAGATGGAACGAGCCCTTCGGCATGGTGATGATCGAGGCATTGGCATGCGGAACCCCGGTCCTCGCCTTTCCCGAGGGGGCCGCCCCCGAAGTGGTCGACGATGGCCGCACCGGATTTCTGTGCGGGGACGAGGCGGCCATGGTCGATGCCATCGGCCGCCTCCACGAGCTCAAGCGCAGCGACTGCCGGGCGGCGGTGGAGGGATACTTCTCGACCGAGCGCATGGTGGCCGAGCACATCGAACTCTTCGAATCGATGATCGCCTGACCTGATCGCCTGATCGGACCCGCTGCCCCTACCGTGACTCCGGCCGGGATTCAGGAATGTCGGCCGAACACCAGCTTGGCCACCAGTGCGATCAGTGCCACGACTATCGCTACCTTGATCACGAACCACACGACGCCGGCGATGAAACTGAAGACGGCGAACGCCACGATGATGGCGATGATCCCACCACCGACGATCAGGACGCCGTCGAACAGACTCAGACCGCTGTGTCCGCTTTGTTGGTCTTCGGCCATACCCCCAGCGTAATCGGTCGGGCCGGCCAAACCAGGTCGGGCCCGGCCGGCCCCGTCGTCGGCCCGGCCGGTCGGCCAGAAATGCGGCATCGGGTGGTACGGTCCGGCCGTGTCCCTGCGCACCCGCCGACAGGCGCTTCTCGAGCGCCACGACCTCCGGGGCGACGCATTCTGCCGGGCATACGCCCAGGAGGCGGATACCTGGCTGACCGGCCTGTTCGACCAGGCCACGGAGGGTGAAGGGCGGGGCATGGCCCTTATGGCCGTCGGGGGGTACGGGCGGGGCGAGCTGTGCCCGTACAGCGATCTCGACGTGGTTCTGGTCCACAAGGGCCGGCGGGACATCTCGGCCACTGCTGACAAGATCTGGTACCCGGTGTGGGACGAGGGGATCTCCCTCGATCACAGCGTACGCCGGCCGGCCGATGTCCTGGCCATGGCGGCCGAGGACCTCCGGGTCGCCCTCGGGCTGCTCGATGCCCGGGTTGTCTGTGGCGATCCGAAGGTCGCCGATCCGGTCCTCGAGGGCTCGCGGGAGCGATGGGTGAGGCAGAAGCCCCCCTGGCTGGGCGTCCTGGCCGATCTGGTGGACGAACGGCACCGGTCCTTCGGCGACGTCGGATTCCTTCTCGAACCCGATCTCAAGGAGTCCCACGGCGGCCTCCGGGATGTGGCGGCACTGAGAGCGATGATGCTGGCCGTTCCCGTCCTGGCCGACTACGTGGACACGGTGGCCATCGACGACGCCCGTAGGGTCCTCACCAACATCCGCGTCGAGCTGCACCGCCGGGCCGGTCGGGAACAGAACAAGCTCCTGCTCCAGGAGCAGGACCAGGTGGCCGTGGCTCTGGACGAGCCCGACTCCGACACGCTCATGCGGAAGGTGGCCACCGCCGGCCGGACGGTGGCCTGGGAGGGCGACGATGCGTGGCGGCGACGCGGTGCATGGTCCCGGTCACGCCTATCCGGCGGTCGACGCGGGTCGGGGAGCAAGGGCCGGGGCGGGGCCGGAGGGACGTCCGACGTCCACCTGGTCCCGGGAGACCCGGACATCGGGGTCACCGAAGACGAGGTGGTGCTGACGCCCGATGCCGATGTGGCCGGCGACCCCTCGCTCTCCCTCCGACTGGCCGCGGTGGCGGCCGAACGGAACCTGCCGATCGCTCGTGGTGCTCTCAACCTGCTCGGCCGGAAGGCTCCACCCCCGTCCGTGCCCTGGGATGAAGACCTGCGGGCGACGCTGGTACGGGTGCTGGCCACCGGCCCACCGGCCATCGCCGCCCTCGAAGCCCTGGACCAGCGCCATCTGCTCGAGCGCTACATTCCCGAATGGAGCGAGGTCCGCAACAAGCCCCAGCGCAACCCGTATCACCGGTTCACCGTGGACCGCCACCTCCTCGAGGCCACGGCCATTGCCGCCACCCTGGCCCACCGGGTCAGCCGTCCCGACCTGCTGCTGGTCGGCACCCTGTTCCACGACATCGGCAAGGGATTTCCCGGTGACCACACCGAGGTGGGCATCACCCTGGTCGGTGAGATCGCCACCCGGATGGGCTTCCCGCCCGACGATGTCGCCACCCTGGTGAGCCTGGTCAGGCTCCACTTGCTGCTCCCCGACAGCGCCACACGGCGGGACCTCGACGACCCGGCTACGGCCGAGCGGGTGGCCCAGGAGGTCGGCAATCGCTCGACCCTCGACCTGCTGGCCGCTCTGGTCGAGGCCGACAGCCAAGCCACCGGTCCCTCGGCCTGGGGGTCGTGGAAGGCCGGACTCGTGGCCGATCTGGTCGATCGGACCCGACGGCTGCTGGCCGGAGAACCGGTCGCCCCGCCGACGCCGTGGATCACCGACGACCTCCGGTTGATCATGGAGACGGTCCGAACCCGCGGCGCACCGGCGCTTTCCATCGATGACCCGACCGTCACCGTGGTGGCTCCCGACCGCTCGGGTCTGCTGGCCGAGGTCACCGGGGTGTTGGCCCTGCACGGCCTGAATGTCCGGACCGCTGACGTGGCTGGCGAGGACGGGGTGGCCGTCGAGATCTTCACTGCCGAACCGTCGAGGGGCAGATGGCCGTCGGCCGCCCGCCTGTCGGAGGACCTGTCGGCCGTCATGAACGGCACCCTCTCCATCGAGACCAGCCTGGCCGAACGAGCGCGCACCTACCGGAGTGATCGCCGGGCGACCAGGCCGCAACTGGTGTCCACCCAGGTCACAGTGGACAACAACGCCTCGGCCAGCGCCACCGTGGTCGAGGTCAGGGCCGAGGACGTGGTCGGACAGCTCCACCGGATCACCGAGGCCCTCGTCGAATGCCACCTCGACGTCATCTCGGCCAAGGTGTCCACCTTCGGTGCCGCCGTCGTCGATGCCTTTTATGTCAGGGGACCCGACGGAACCAAGGTGACCGACGGTCGCACCATCGGCCAGCTCGAGGCGATCATCACCGAACGGGTCGGTGATCCAGCCGGCATCTGACCCGCCCCGGCGACCTTTCGACCGGTAAACGCCCGGGGGCTGCTCCGAATTCGGGAGGCGACCTGGTAGATTTTCCCGAATCAAAGGGAGAAGTGGGCCGGTGCCGCACGCACATACGAAGTCGACGCGAACCAGGGAAGTTTCGAGGGACAGACGGCGGTGGCTCATTGCCATTACCGTCGGCGTCGTCGCTGTGGTCGGTGTCGGTTTCGCGGCGGTGGCGGTGCACGCAAACTCCACCAAGGCATCGGCTGCACCGACTTCCGCCCCGGGGCGAGAACTGGCCAGTACCTCGATCGGCGGTCGGTTCAGGGTGGTCTCGATCAGCCCCGGCAACGGCGACACCGAGGTGCCGAGCGACGCCACCATCTCGGTCCGGTTCTCGATCCCGATCAAAGCCGACTCCCCCACCCCGAGCCTGAGTCCGGCGGTGTCCGGCAGTTGGCAGCTGGTCACTCCCGACACCTACTCCTTCGTGGCCTCGGCCCCGTTGGTGCCGTCCGCCACCGAGACGGTCCTGGTCCCGGCCGGTGACGGCGGCGTGGTCAGCACCACCGGCAAGGTCCTGGCCCAACCGGTCGACGCCCGGTTCACGGTGGCCCAGGGAAACACACTTCGCCTCCAGCAACTCCTGGCCCAACTCGGTTACCTGCCCGTCAGCTTCACCCCGTCGGGTCCCCTGGTCGCCCCTCAGGAGGCGGCACAGCCCCAGGAGGGGACCTTCGCCTGGAAGGCCAACGAGCCGGCCTCCCTGGTGAGCCTGTGGACGGTGGGGTCGGCCAACCAGATCACCAAGGGCGCGGTGATGGTCTTCGAATCCCAGCACAACCTGCGAACCGACGGCCTGGCCGGGGCCAGCGTGTGGCAGGACCTGCTGGCTGACTCGGCCACGGGGACGGTCGATACGAATCCCTACGACTACGTGTTCGTGACCGAGACCCTCCCCGAGACAGCCACCGTCTACAGCAACGGCACCGAGGTGTACTCGACGTTGGCCAACACCGGAGTGGGAGCCGATGCCACGCAGACCGGCACCTTCCCGGTCTTCGAGCACCTGAAGGTCACCACCATGTCCGGCACCAACCTCGACGGTTCCCACTACGTGGACCCCGGGATCCCGTGGGTGAGCTACTTCAACGGAGGGGACGCTCTCCACGGCTACGTCCGCGCCAGCTACGGCTTCCCCCAGAGCGACGGCTGCGTGGAGATGCCCCCGTCCCACGCCGCGGTGGTCTGGCCCCTGACCCCGGTCGGGACACTGGTCACCGTCGCCGCCTGAGCCGGACCCCGGAGTGAGGCCGGCCGGTCGGCCGGCTGCTGATCTGACTCGGTTGGCTCCGCTCACCCGGGCCCGATGGCCGACGGGAACTGCGGAGGTCGCCGCTCCCGCACGGCGGCCACGCCTTCTTTGGCGTCCGGCCCGAGGAACCCGAGCATCTCCAAGGCCAACGATTCCCCGAAGACCGGAGCGGAGGTAGCCATCCACTGGTTGAGCACGCGCTTGGTCCACTGGACGGCGGTGCGGCTCTGCCGGGCCAGACGGTCGGCAACGGCCAGGGCCTCGGCCACCACGTCCTCGTCCGGCAGGCACCGGGTGACCAGGCCGATGCGCTCGGCCTCCGGACCGCTCACGAAGTCGGCGGTCATCAGGTAGTACTTGGCCTTGGCCATCCCGCACAGCAGCGGCCAGATCATCGCCGCATGATCGCCGGCGGCCACACCCAGGCGGGCGTGGCCGTCTGACAGTCGGGCCGACTCGGCGACGATGCTCACGTCGGCCAGCAGGGCCACCGCCAGTCCGGCCCCCACCGCTGTCCCGTTGACGGCAGCCACGACCGGCTTCACCGCGGACAGCATCTCGGTCACCACGGCATTGGCATCCCGCCACTGCTCCACCACGGCGCCGTGGTCGGTGGTCATCCGCTCCACCATGGCCAGGTCCCCGCCGGCGGAAAATGCCCGGCCGGCCCCAGTGATCACCGACACGGCCACCTCGTCGTCGGCATCGACCACCCTCCAGACCTGGGAGAGCTCACGGTGGAGCCGTTCATTGGCCGCATTCAGGACTTCGGGCCGGTCGATGGTGATGACCAACACCCCGGCCGAGGGCCGATTGAACCGGAGATGCTCGAAGTCCTCATAGGCCGCGAAGTGCGGTTGGGGCGATTGGGGCGTTTGGGGGTCGGTCATCCGCCGATCATGACGCGTACAGGCCGGTGTCGGCCCGTGGAGGGTCCCGTTTCACCCGTCCTCCCCCGTCGCCCCGAGGGCCGGTGGGTCGAAATTCCCCCGGCAATGCCCTCGTGAGCGGAATTCGGCGGCCAAAAAAACCACTTTACGTGTGGAGTTGTACACTCAGAGCGGTTATTGTGTCTCACAGGAAGTCTTGAACGAAGGACTTGGAGATGGCCAGGAGACGCCGATCCTCGGGAGGACCACCGATGAATGACCAACGCGGGACGGTCGATGGGAATGTGCACCAGGTGGGAGATGCCCCGAATGACGGTTCGGAATTGAACGGCGGCGGTGGGGCGGACCTGTCGCTCACGCCCCTGTTCGATGCGCCGTTCGGTGGAAGGCCGACCTCCAGTCCCGCCGACCCGACCGAGGAGGCGCCTGCCGCTTCTCTGGTGGGTTCGCTCTCGGTGCTGACCTTGTCGGATGTCCTCTCGCTCCTGGCCAGTACCGAACAGACCGGCGAGCTCCAAGTGGTCAGCGACACCACCGACGGCCGCCTGTGGCTGGAGGATGGACAGTTCTCCAATGCCCACGTCGGAGCGGCGTCCACTATCGGCCAGGCGGTCTTCGAACTGGCCTGCGTGACCCAGGGTTGGTTCTACTTCACTGCCGGCCTGACCTCGTCGAGCGGACAGCCCACCGTCCCGGTCGACGCCGTGCTCGAGGAGGTACGCCCCCAAGTCGACGAGTGGCTGGACCTCCGCAGCCAGGTTCCTCTGGAGGCGATGGTTGCCCTGTCCCCCACCCCCCCGGGCCAGGACGTGCAGATTCGCAGCGACCAGTGGCAGGTGCTCACGACCGTGGGCAACGCCGGGCACTCGGTCAAGACGGTGATCGATCTGATCGGTGGTGATCAGATCGTCGGCCTTCGGACCCTCCGCGACCTGCGCTCGGCCGGACTCGTCGTGTTGGAGACGGCACCGTCCGGTCAGGCATCCACGGTGCCCCCCAGTCCCTTTACGCCCACATCCGACGATGTGGCCCAAGTGACCGTGCTCCCTTCGTCTTCGTCTCCGCCTTCGCCGACTGCATACGGCGACACGGCGACGGACGGCGACGCCCCGCCTCCGCCCCCTGGCGTCGAACCGGTGCTCGGCAACAGTGACCGGAGATTCCAGAGCCTGGCCGAGGTTGCCATCATGCCGCCGCCCATCGCCGGCGATCCGTGGGCGCCCACCCCACCAGCGCCCGACACCGAGGCCAACGGCTCGGGCGACCACGGGGTGGCCTGAGCCACACCATCCGACTTCTACGTCGGAGGGTTCCCGACGCCCCGAGCGCCGAGCTTGTCGGCCAGCGCCCGGAAAGCCCGCCCACGATGGGAGATCCGGTGCTTGTCGATCGGTGCCATCTGGGCGAACGTCCGACCGTCGAACCCATCGGGAGCAAAGACCGGGTCGTAGCCGAAGCCTCGGTCGCCGACGGGCGAAGCTGCTATCACGCCGGCCACCTGGCCATCGGCCCAGAGCTCGCCACCGTCGGGAAAGGCCACCAGCGCCGCGGTCCGAAAGGTGGCCCTCCGGCGTTCGGGTGACAGGGCACCCTTCTTGCCCAACTCGTCGAGGAGCTTGGCCACATTGTCGTGGTACGTGGCGTGCTCGCCGGCGAACCTGGCCGAATAGACACCCGGCGCCCCACCCAGGGCCTCGACTTCGAGCCCGGTATCGTCGGCCACCGACGCCATGCCGGTCGCCGTGACCAGCGCCACCGCCTTCAATCGGGCATTTTCGAGCAAGGTCCGACCCGTCTCTTCCACGTCGGGGACGGCGGCAGGACGAGGTACCAGCGAAATGCCGGGCAGGTCGCCGAGAATGGCCGTGATCTCCGCCACCTTGTCGGGGTTGGCGCTGGCCACCACCAACGACATTCCTACGGCACTCAACGGGGAATCGGCGGCTCGGCGAGCGTTTCGGCCTGCAAGTCCAAGAGCTGGGCGATGCCGTGCTCGGCCAGGCTGAGCATCTCATCGAGCTCGCCCTTGGTGAAGGGCATGCCCTCCGCCGTCCCCTGGACCTCGACGAAACGCCCCGACGAGGTCATCACCACATTCATGTCGACTTCGGCCCGACTGTCCTCTTCGTAGGGCAGGTCGAGCATGCACACCCCGTCGACCACCCCGACGGAAACCGCCCCCACGCCCTCGGTGAGGGGGTTGGATCGCAACGTTCCCTTTTGCACGAGCCGGGTCAGCGCATCGTGAAGGGCGACATAGCCCCCACAGACCGAAGCAGTGCGCGTCCCCCCGTCCGCCTGAATGACGTCACAGTCCACCGTGATCTGCAACTCCCCCAGAGCGACCATGTCGCACACCGAGCGAAGGGAACGCCCGATCAGGCGCTGGATCTCCTGGGTCCTCCCCGACTGCTTTCCCTTGGCCGCCTCGCGGGTCACCCGCTCGCCCGTCGAGCCCGGGAGCAGCGAGTACTCAGCGGTGACCCAGCCCTTCCCACTACCGCGCATCCATGGCGGGACCCGCTCCTCGACCGACGCAGTGCAGAGCACCCGGGTTCGGCCCATCGACACCAGCACCGAACCGGGAGCGAAGACGGTGAAGTCCCGCTCGAAGGAGGCGGGTCTCAGCTGGTCCGGTGCCCGTCCGTCAGCCCGACCGGTTGCCCGGCGAGGGATGGTTCCTTCGCTCACAGTACAAATTCCTTTCCGATTGCAGCCTGCTCCACGGCGCCGCCGAATGCCGCCTCGGCCTCTTTGGCCACCGTGGCTGCTTCGATGGTCGGCCACCGGTGGGTGATCACCAGCCGTCTGGCCCCGGACCTCTTCGCCTGCTCGCCCGCCTGGCGTCCACTCATATGGCCGGCGGTCCCCTCGTGTTCGATGGTATAGGTGGCTTCGGACAACACCAGGTCGAGGCCGGTCCCGAGCTCGGCCAGCGACCAGCCGGGCCCGGTGTCGGCAGAGTATCCCAGGGCTCGACCCCCACCGTCGATGCGTACCGCCAGGGTCTCGAACTGGTGGTCGGTTCGGTGGAAAGAGCAGGTCAGTGCGCCGATGTCGACGGACACTCCGTCGGTCACCCGATGCCAGGCGATGGCCTCCGATCCGCCCAGTCCCGACTGCTCGGACAATCCCTCCGGTGCGAAGGTGGGGATGCCCTTCCGGCCGAGAGCGAAACGGGCCTGGGTGGCCAGGGCGTGGAGGTCGGTCCAGTGGTCCGAGTGTCGGTGCGACAAAAGGACACCGTCGACGGTCGCCGGATCGATGGAGCACTGGAGGTTGGCGAAGGTCCCCGGACCGGCATCCACCAGCAGGCGGGTGCCGGCACACTCGACGAGGTAACCGCTCCCGGCCCCTCCCGGCCCGGGCCAGCTCCCGTCGCAGCCGAGGACGGTGAGTTTCATGACCTCTCCGGACCACCCTGCCTCGCCGGGACCCGGTGGTCCGTCGGCCGGGAGATCGGTCACGGGGCCCAGGGTACGTCACCCGGCTGATGGTGAGCCGGGAGCGCCTCCGCTATCGGTGCCACCTTTGTCGGCCCGTCACCCGGGGCGCCACTGGCCAGCGATCCGTCACGAGGGTCCGTCGGCCTTTTGGTTCGGCGAATTACCTACTCTCCGTATGTCACAGACTGGGCGTACGTTATTTGGAGAACCAAATGGCCGGGGTGGGCTCTGGTCCGGCTCCGGCGGCTCCGGCGACCCCGGCGACTCCGGCTGGTCCGGCTCCGGCGACCCCGGTTCGCTCCGACGCCGCAACAATCCGACGTGGCTCCGTCGGCCGATCGCTTCTGCAAACGGCATACGGTTGGTAGGTCAGACCGGTCCCTAGAAGTACGTGATCTTCTTGGCCCGCTCCTCGACGATGTCGAGATCGTCGGTCCACGCCCCGGTCGACAGGTACTTCCACCCTCCGTCGGCGGAGACCACCACGATTGTCCCCGAGTCGATGCCGGCTGCCGTCTTGGCTGCGCCGGCCAGGGCCGCTCCCGACGAGATGCCGGCGAAGATTCCCACCTCGACCAGGCGTCGTGTCCACTCGATGGACTCGCGGGGACGGATGATCCGCTTGCCGTCGAGCAGTTCTGCCCCCCCGTTGCCGAGGAAAATGGGCGGGATGTAACCGTCGTCGAGGTTGCGCAGGCCGTCGACGATCTCACCGGCCGGGGGCTCGACGGCCAGGACCTTGATTCGAGGGTTCTGCTCTTTGAGGTACCGCCCCACGCCGAGGAGCGTGCCCGAAGTGCCGAGACCGGCCACGAAATGAGTGACCTCGGGGCAGTCGCGCCAGATCTCGGGCCCGGTTCCCTCGTAGTGGGCCTTCGGGTTGGCCGGGTTGGCGTACTGGTAGAGGAACACCCACTCCGGGTGCTCGGCAGCCAGGGCCTCCGCCCTGCGCACGGCGCCGTTGGACCCTTCCGAGCCGGGGGATTCGATGATCTCGGCACCCCACACCTCGAGGAGTTGCCGGCGCTCGATCGAGACATTGGTGGCCAGGACGACTTTCAGTTGGTAGCCCTTCACCCGGGAGATGAGGGCCATGCCGATCCCCGTGTTTCCCGAGGACGGCTCGATAAGGGTCTGTCCGGGTTTGAGAATGCCGTCCTTCTCTGCTTCCTCGATCATGGAAAGGGCGATCCGGTCCTTGACCGATCCCCCCGGATTCTGACCTTCGAGCTTGATCAGAAGGCGAACGTCGGGATTGGGACTCAGCTCGCTGATGTCCACCAACGGGGTGTTCCCTATCAGCTCCAGTACGGAGCCCCGGGCCGCCATCACCGACCGGGCCGGACTGGCACCGCCCCACCGGCCACGGCCGGGAGGATCGAGATCTCGTCGGCGTCCTTGACCGGCGTATCGAGCGACGACAGGTACCGGACGTCGTCATCGTTGAGGTAGACGTTGACGAACTTGTGGAGCGCGCCACTGTCATCGACCACCTGGCCGGTGAGGCCCGGGTACTGGGCGACGATCCCACTGAGCACCTCGCCGACGGTCGACCCGTCGGCGGACACCTCCTTGGCACCACCGGCGTGGGTCCTCAAGACGGTCGGCAGGTTGACACGGACGGCCACAGGGTCTCCTTGGTGCAGATCTGATGGGCTGGAGCTGGGAGCTACGGGGTGAAAGTTGACCCCGGCGGTGGGGATTCTACCGGGACTGCAGGGTCACCGGCTCCTCGGTGATCACGCTGTCCACGATCCGGTAGCTCCGGACCACCGGCTGGATGTCACGGAGCGAGACCAGCACGTAGTGCCAGGTGGGATCGGGGGCCTGGGCCACATCGGTGACGGACGGATACGCCTCGGTGTGCGTATGGGAGTGGAACACCCCGATGATCGAGAGACCGGCGGCTTCGGCGTCGCGGTCGGCCCGCAAGTGCTCTCTCGGATCCACCGTGTAGAGCTTGGCCGAGCCCGCCAGGTTTCTGGTCGGATAGCAAGTGACGGCCTCGCCGGTGGCGATGTCACCTCCCAGTAGGCCACAGGCCTCGTCGGGCAGACCAGTCAGGCAGTGGGCGACCATCTGGTCGTGGACCAGGCGAGGAAGGATCAGCATGATGAATTCCACGCTAGAGGAAGCCGGCACGGCAACGGGCGACTACCGTCGATAGGCCATGGCTCCGGCAAAGAAGAAGAGCGGGACGGCTGGCTCCGGACGCAAGGCGCTGCCGGGCTCCAACACATCGGGCCGCGACTCCAACCGGGTGGTGGCTTCCAATCGTCGGGCCAGGCACGACTACGAGATCATCGAGACCACCGAGTGTGGCATCGTCCTCCAGGGATCGGAGGTCAAGTCCCTCCGGGAAGGCCGGATCGCCCTCCAGGACTCCTATGCCCGGATCATCGACGGGGAGATGTGGCTGTTCGGTGTCCACGTGCCGCCCTACGCCCAGGCCACCGGATTCGGCGCCCACGAGCCGGACCGGCGACGCAAGCTTCTCATGCACCGCCGGCAGATCGACGAGTGGATGGGACGGACCCAGCAGCAGTCCTTGACCCTGGTACCCCTGTCCATCTACTTCAGGGACGGAAGGGCCAAGGTGGACCTGGCCCTGGCCCGGGGGCGCCGGCAGTACGACAAGCGCCATGCCATCGCCGCTCGGGATGCCAGCCGGGAGGCGGCCCGCGAGGCCCGGGCCGCCACAAAGGGCGGAGCCCGTCGCTGAGACGGGAGACCGGGGGTGGGCACGAAGAGCGGGCGGATCCCGGGTACCGGTAGGATGGAAGACCTGATCGGGCAGCAGGTCCGTTCACTGGCCAACCCAGGGGGTGACAGGCTTCGACTCTGGTCGTCGATGTAGGAGAAGCGAGCCGTGGTCTCCGGAGCCACGTTAAAGAGCCGGAACAAAAAACAAACGCCGAGCCTCAGCTCGCGCTCGCAGCCTAGAAACTGCGACGTCCGACCGGTCTCAGTCCCACGGGCCGGAACCGGGCGCCATCTAGTGGGGCTCACCTGACCGGCTGCGCCGACGGGCCGTCAGGGAAAACTCAGTCGGATACGGAATGATGCTGCTGCCGGTAGCGGCATCGATCCCGACAATCCAACACCGGCTGCGCTCGGAGAAGGCCTACTGAGAAGCCGGAGGACGCGGGTTCGATTCCCGCCACCTCCACGATGCCCTGGCTTGTTTTCCCGCAGGTCAGGGCATTGCTCTGTCCGGGTCCGGAACCGGGTGGACATCGTGGGGCGCCCGGACCCACCACCCCAGGGTCTCACTGCCCAGGTCTCGCCGGCTCAGAAGGGACGTTCGGCCCTGTTCCGACGGTTCAGACCCGAGCATCCTGAGATTGACGGGCTGTGCACGATCTCACGTTAAGGAGCAACCATGAAGTCACTCGCTGAGCTTCTCGATCTCACCGGCAAGTCGGCAGTGGTGACCGGTGGGGCGAAAGGTATCGGGGCTGGGATCGCCTACCGACTGGCCGAGGCAGGAGCCGGGGTCCTGGTCGCCGATCTGGACGGCGAGGGCGCCGAAAAGACGGCGGCGGCGCTGGTGGCCGAGGGATGGCGCTCCAGGGCAATGGCCGTCGACGTATCCCGCCAGGATGAGGTGGAAGGCATGGTCGCCGCCTGCCAGGAGTGTTTCGCTTCACTGGACATCCTGGTCAACAACGCCGGCATCTATCCCTCGCACGCCGTCGCCGACATGACCGCCGAGGAGTTCGAGCGGGTCATGCATGTCAATTTGCGCAGCGTGTTCCTGACCACCAAGTACGCCGGCGAGGTGATGAAAGGGCAAGGTGGCGGCAGGATCATCAATGTCACATCGATCGATGCCCTTCACCCCTCGATGATCGGGCTGGCTCACTACGACGCCTCGAAACACGGCGAGTGGGGTTTCACCAAAAACTCGGCCTTGGAGCTGGCGGCCTACAACATCTGGGTCAATGCCATCGCTCCCGGGGGGATCGCCACCCCCGGAGTGGCGGCCTCGAGCCAGGGAAGCTCGGGAGAACAGATGAAGGCGGCCATGGACGTGTTCATGAACAAGATCCCCATGCATCGCATGGGTGATCCCGACGAGATCGGAACGGTCGCTCTGTTCCTCGCCAGTGAGATGTCCAGCTATATGACGGGCTCACAGATCGTTGTCGACGGCGGAGCGCTCCTCAGTTGAAAACGACCGAACCGACCTATGTGGCCTTCTTCGAGGAATTCGGCATCGACGACGTGGCCAGGGTGGGCGGGAAGAACGCCTCGTTGGGCGAGATGTACCAAAAGTTGTCCGACCGCGGCGTCCGGGTACCCAACGGGTTCGCCATCACCGCCGAGGCCTATCGCTACATGCTGGAAGAGGCCGGGATCTCGGCGTCGCTGCACGAAGCGCTGGACCACCTCGACCCGGACGACTCCGCCGACCTGCAGCGCCGTGCGTCCCGGGCCCGCCAGTTGGTGTACGGTGCCGGCCTTCCCGAGGATCTGACCGCCCAGATCCTTGCCGGTTACCGACGCCTGCAGGACCAGTACGGCGACGAGGTGAGCATGGCCGTGCGCTCCTCGGCCACCGCCGAGGACCTCCCGTCGGCAAGCTTCGCCGGTCAACAGGATACGTTCCTGAATGTTCGCGGGGAGGAGAGCCTCCTCGACGCCTGCCGACGGTGCTTTGCCAGCCTGTTCACCGACCGCTCCATCCACTATCGGGTCGACCAGGGATTCGATCACTTCAAAGTGGCCCTTTCCATCGGCGTGATGAAGATGGTCCGATCGGATCTGGCCTCGTCAGGTGTCATGTTCACCCTCGACACCGAGTCCGGGTTCCGCGATGTGGTCTTCATCACCGGCGCCTACGGACTGGGCGAGAACGTCGTTCAGGGGGCTGTCGACCCCGACGAGTTCTACGTTCACAAGCCGACCTTGGCCGCCGGCCACAGGGCCGTGCTCCGCCGCCTGCTGGGCGACAAGGCCGTCAAGATGGTCCTGGCCAACGGGAGCATGAGACAGACGACCCGCAACGTGCCTACCCCGAAGGGCGATCGCCGAAACTTCTGTCTGAGCGACGTCGACGTACTCGAGCTGGCCGATTTCGCCATGACGATCGAGGCTCACTATGGACGGCCCATGGACATCGAGTGGGCCAAGGACGGTCTCGACGGCCAGATCTACATCGTCCAGGCCCGGCTCGAGACGGTCGCCTCCCAAGGCCGGGCGTCGAGCCTCGAGACCTACGTCCTCGAGCACACCGGCGAGGTGGTCAGCCAGGGACGTGCCGTGGGGGGCAGGATCGCCACCGGGCCGTCCCGCATCGTCGAGAACGGCGCCCATCTCGCACAGTTCCGTCCCGGAGAGGTATTGGTTGCCGACATCACCACGCCGGACTGGGAACCGGTGATGAAGACGGCGGCGGCCATCGTCACCAACCGGGGCGGCCGCACCTGTCACGCCGCCATCATCGCCCGGGAGCTGGGAATCCCCGCCGTGGTCGGGACGGGGAACGCCACCACGGCGATACCCGACGGCACGGTCGTCACCGTCTCGTGCGCCGGAGGGGGTACGGGCGTGTCTACCGGGGTGCCATCGCCTATCGGGTCGACCACGACGAGGTGGGTGAACTCCCCCGCCCGGCGACCAAGATCATGCTCAACATCGGCAACCCGGACATCGCCTTCAAGAGCTCGTTCCTACCCAACGACGGAGTCGGTCTGGCCCGGATGGAATTCATCATCAGCGAATCGATCGGTGCCCATCCCCTGGCTCTGGCCCATCCCGAGCAGGTGACCGACCCCACCACCCGCAAAGCTCTGGACCGAATGACCCGGGGTTATGCGGACGGCACGCAGTTCTTCGTCGAACGGCTGGCCGAGGGCATCGGTACCATCGCCGCCGCCTTCTGGCCGAAACCTGTCTTGGTCCGCATGTCGGACTTCAAGACCAACGAATATGCGAATCTGTTGGGCGGAACCGATTTCGAACCGGTGGAGAGCAATCCGATGATCGGGTTTCGGGGGGCATCACGGTATGCCCACCCCGCCTACGCCGACGGTTTCGCCATGGAATGCCGGGCCATGCTGCGCGTCCGGCAAGACATGGGGCTCACCAATGTCGTGCTCATGATTCCCATGGTGCGACGGGTGGCCGAAGCCGAGCAGGTCATCGAACGGATGGCCGAGCTGGGTCTGCGTCGCGGTGAGAACGGGCTCCAGCTGTACGCCATGTGCGAAATTCCGAACAACGTCATCCTGATCGACCGGTTCGCCCAGCATTTTGACGGTTTCTCCATCGGATCGAACGATCTCACCCAGCTGACTCTCGGCGTTGATCGGGACAGCGAGATCGTGGCCTTCGACTACGACGAGCGGGACGAAGGAGTGAAGGAGATGATCCGGCTGGCCGTGGAGGGTTGCCGCCGCAACCACATCCACTCGGGCCTGTGCGGACAGGCGCCCTCCGACTATCCCGACATGGCCGAGTATCTCGTCGAGCTGGGCATCGATGCCATGAGCCTGAACCCCGACACGGTGGTGGAGACCACTCGCCAGGTGCTGCTTCTCGAGGAGAAACTGGGTCGGACTTCCACCTCGTCGAACGGTGCCGGGACCTGAGTTCCACCAACATGGGGTCATCCGAACCCGGGTCGGTCCTGGTCCCCGACCGACGGTGAACGTGCCATTCCCAGCCGGTCCCGAACGCCCCAGCCGTCCAGGTCGGCCTGGCCCGGCCAACCGGCTGCCGCCCGGCGACGCCGGGCCGGGGAGGCTCGCCCGTGTGAGCCGGGACCGGACGAGATGGGTCAGATCTGTTCGGGGGTCATGTCGATCGCCCCGCAAGGACACTCCTGTGCACAGATACCGCATCCCTTGCAAAAGTCGAGGTCGAATTGGTAGCCCTGCGATGGTCCGAGCTTGATCACTGCATTGTCGGGACAGACGCCGAAGCAGTTGTCGCACTCGAAGCAGTTCCCACAAGAGAGGCAGCGGCGGGCTTCGAACAGGGCGTTCTCCTCGGTCAGTCCCCCGATGACTTCGTCGAATGTGCTCTGGCGTCGGGCCTGTTCGAGCTCAGGTCGCCGGGTCCTCGGGGCGTCGGAGTAATACCACGTGTTCAAACGGTCGAAGGAGGCAAGATCGTGTGGAGCGGCAACCTCAGGCTGGCCGCCGGACAGGTACGCCTCGATACCGAGGGCGGCACGCTTGCCATGGCCGATGGCCATGGTGGCCGTGCGCGGGGAGGGGACGGCGTCGCCTCCGGCAAAGATACCGTTCTCCCCGGTCATCATGGAGGGAAGGATGTCGATGACACCGTCCTTTACCCCGATGCCGTCGCTGTGGCCGAGCAGGGTGAGATCGGTGTCCTGGCCCAGGGCCAGCACCAGTGAGTCGGCTTCGAGGGTGTCGTGCTCGCCGGTGGGCTCGGGAAGGCCGTCCTGGTCGAGGCGCATCTTCTCCACGACGATCTGACCTCCCTCGAACTTGCTGACGGTGGACAGCCATCGCATGGTCACCCCTTCGCCGAGGGCTTCGTCGGAATTCGTTCTGGTGGGCGGGCATGTGCTCACGGTTGCGGCGATAGACGATGACAGGGTCGGTGGCCCCGAGACGCCGCACCGTCCGGGCGGCGTCGACGGCGGTGTCCCCACCTCCGTAGACCACCACCCGTCGGCCGACGAGAGGCGGATCGTCGTCAGCCACCCGATGAAGGAGCGAGACAGCGTCGAGCACACGCGACGAGTCGCCGGCGGGGATGTCGATGCGCCGGGCCAGCTGGGCGCCCACGGCCAGAAAGACGGCATCGAAGCCCCCCGCCCTCCGTTCCGATTCGATGTCGCCCACCACGTGGTCGAGCTGGACCTCGACACCGAGGTCCACGATACGGGCGATCTCCGCATCCAGGACCGACCGGGGGAGCCGGTAGGAAGGGATGCCGTATCGCATCATGCCCCCGAGCGACGGTGCCGAATCCACCACGCGGACGTGGTGACCGCGTCGACGGAGATGGTAGGTGGCACTGAGTCCGGCCGGCCCACCGCCGACCACCAACACACGCTTTCCGCTCGGTGATCCTGCCGGCGGCAGCGACCAACCGCGTTCGACGGCCAGATCACCCACGAAGCGCTCCACGGCGTTGATCCCGACGCTCTCGTCCAGCTGGGCCCGATTGCACGCTGTCTCGCACGGGTGATAGCAGATGCGACCCATCACCGCCGGAAATGGGTTGTCCTCGACCATCTTCTGCCAGGCCTGCCCGTAGTCGCCGGACTCGGCGAAGTACAGCCACCGCTGGACGTCTTCGCCAGCCGGACAGGCGTCACGGCAGGGCGGCATCCGGTTGACGTAACTGGGTCGGTTGACCCGCCAGGACCCGGTGTGGTTGGTCCGGCTGGAGTCGACGTCGAGAGTGATGGCAAAGGGGAGGTCCATCAGGTCACCGACCTCTGGTGCCTTCGGCGGCGGCCTCGGCGTCGTCGTCGTGGTCGTCGACGACCAGTCCGTAGGTGGTGATGTTGTGATCGGCGATGGCCTGGATGCGAGCGATGATGTCCGGACGCGGGTGCTCGCCGAACAGATGGGCGTACCGGCCCTGCAGGGACAGGTAGGCCTCCACCGGGACCAGGTGGCGGATGGGCGATACCGAGGTCACGACTCCGTGCTCGGCCTGGTACACGGGGAAGAGCCCGGTCTGCTGGGCCAGGCGTGCCATCTTGATGGTATCGCTGGGGTCCGAGCCCCACCCAAGGGGGCAGGGGACCAGGATGTGGAGGTAGCGCGCTCCTCGAACCTCCATGGCCCGCTCCACCTTGTGCTCGAGATCATGGAGGTCGGCGACCGTGGCGGTGGCCACGTAGGGCACGTCGTGGGCCATGGCGATGCGGGGAAGGTCCTTCCCCTGACCGAACTCGTTCCCCGGGTCGGGTCCCACAACTTCTGTGGTGGCCGTTCGGCGGCGGGCGGCGTGGCTCCCGAACGTTGGACGCCGGTGTTCATGTAGGCCTCGTTGTCGTAGCAGATGAAAAGGACGTCGTCATTGCGCTCGAACATTCCCGACAGGCACCCGAAACCGATATCGACGGTCCCACCGTCTCCGGCTTGGGAGACGACACGGACCTCGCTCCTTCCTTTCACCTTCATGGCCGCCGCCACTCCGGTAGCCACCGCCGGTGCATTGCCGAACAGCGAATGAAGCCATGGGATGCGCCACGAGGATTCCGGGTAGGGAGTCGAGAAGACTTCGAGACACCCGGTGGCGTTGACGGCCACCATCTGGCCGCCGGTCGCCCTCATCGCCGCATCCAGGGCGTAGCGGGCGCCCAGGGCCTCCCCGCAACCCTGACAGGCCCGGTGTCCCGAGTCCAGCGAATTGGTCCGCTGCCGGTCGGCCTGGACCGTCTGGGCCCGATCATCGAGGAGACGGTTGCCGACGGCAAAGCTCCCCACCTGGTAGAAGTGCACGGGTTGGATGTCCACGTCTCCCCCTCAACCGATCGGCGACGCTGATCCGAGGTCGCGGAGGACGTTCTCCGCCGAAGGTCCGGACCGGCGCGTCACCGAGATCCGGGCTCGCTCCCGCTCGACCACACCGAGATCGAGGTCGAGGAAGGTCGAAGGCCCGAGCTCATCCCGGACGGCGGCGGCGATCATCTCCTCGAGCGAACGGCGGGTGATGGGACGGCCGCCCAGTCCGGCCACCACCGTTCGCAAGGTGCAGTCGGCGTCGTGCGTCGCCATGGCCACATCGGTCGACAACACGCCGCCGAAGCCGACGCTGAAGGCCTTTTCCACCACCACCACCCGACGGGCACCGGAGAGCGCCTCTCGCACCGCATCCCCGGGGAAGGGACGGAAGGCGGTGATCCCCACTACCCCCACCCGCTCACCGACGTCCCGTCGACCGTCGACGGCGTCCTTGATGGTTCCGAGCACCGACCCGAGGGCCACGATGACGGTGTCGGCGTCCTCGGTCCGGTAGGAGCGGACCAGGCCCCCGCTCGGGCGACCGAATGCCTCGGTGAATTCGGCGGCCAGCACCGGGATCACCTGGAGGGCGTCGAGTTGACGGAGGTGGGCCAGGTAGCGGACCTCTTCGAAGGCATCCGGGCCGACCATGGCTCCTATCGAAACCGGATCGGCGGGATCGAGCACCTGGCGAGGTTGGTAGGGGGGCAGGAAGGCGTCCACGTCGGATTGGGACGGCACGTCTATCCCTTCGACGGCATGGGTCAGGATGAAGCCGTCCATGCACACCATCACGGGAAGTGAGAGTTGTTCGGCCAGACGGAAGGCCTGGACATGGAGGTCGGCAGCTTCCTGGTTGGTCTCGGCGAAGAGCTGGACCCATCCCGAGTCACGCACGGCCATGGCGTCGCTGTGGTCGTTCCAGATGTTGATCGGGGCCCCGACGGCCCGGTTGGCCAGGGTCATGACGATGGGAAGCCCGAGCCCGGCTGCGTTGTAGACGGCCTCCATCATGAAGAGAAGGCCCTGACTGGCCGTGGCCGTGTAGGCACGCGCTCCCGCCGCCGATGCGCCGATGGAGACGGACATTGCTGCGAATTCCGATTCGACGTTGGTGAATTCGCATGGCGCCAGGGACCCAGACTTCACCATCACGCCGATCGCTTCGATGATGTGGGTCTGCGGGGAGATGGGGTAGGCGCACACCACCTCCGGCCGGCAGGCGGCCACCGCCTCGGCCACCGCCCGAGATCCCTCAATCTGACGAAGCATGATCGAGCACCTCCCGGGCCAGAACCACGAATCGGTGGGCCGCCTCGGCCGCCGCCGCGTTGTGCTCCCCGACCACCCCCGGATAGCGGCGGCACACGGCCGCCCCGACCGCCTCCAAGGTGACCTGGCCGGTGAGCGCAGCAAACCCACCCAGCAGGGCGGCGTTCGGCAATGGCCGGCCGAGGTGCTCGAGAGCCAGTTCGGTGGCCGGGCACGACATCAGCCGATCATGGTGGAAGCGGCTGGTGAGGGTGCCGAGGCCCAGGGCCTCGAAGCTGTGCGACGTGTTGACGAGCACATAGCCCTCGGCGGTACGAGGCCGGCGAACAGATCGACCTGGTGGATGAGGGTGACGTCCTGGATGATGAGGGCGTTCGGCTCCATGACCGGCTCACGCGTGCGGATCGGGCGGTCGTCCATCCGGCAGAAGGAGACAACCGGTGCCCCCATCCGTTCGGATCCGAAGCTGGGGAAGGCCTGGGCGTGCCGTCCTTCGTCGAAGGCGGCCACCGACAGGACCTCGGCCGCCGTGACCACCCCCTGACCCCCCGACCGTGAATGCGGACCTGGAACACTCTTCTCGCACCATTCCTTCGGCTTCGGGCCCTGGTGATTGGACCTACGGACCCTCAGACCATGGTGACGCCCCCGTCGTGGACCGGGTAGGGCCAAACGTCCCACAGGCTCGAGGATCGTCGCCCCGGTGCCCCGGCCGGCCGGCCGGCTGGACGATACTTGGGCCCATGGCTGAAGCGATCCCGTTCGACGACCTCCCGCCCGACGAGAAGATCGAGTTTCTGGATGCCGCCCGCCAACGGCATCCCGGGCCGAGCCCGGCATGGATCTGCGAGCGCTGCGGCGACCCGGTTGCCCTGGAAAGGGTGCTGGTGGCCGACGGAGAGCCCCGATGCCCGAGCTGTGGAGCATCGGGATGGACCTCGATCCATCCCGTCGGGGCCTCGGCGACATCCTGACGTTCCGTCGGGTGGCGCCGCCGCCGGGCGGGCCGCGGGTTCTCCTGTCCTAGCGGAAGTCGAAGACCAGGCGAGCGTCGATCTCACCTTTTTCGATCTGTTCGAACGAGCTGTTGACCTGGTCGAGCTGTCGGCTCTCGCGTACGACCCGGGTACGACCTTCGGCGTGGAGCTGGAACGTCTCGGCCAGATCGACCCGGGTCCCGACGATCGAACCGGTCACGGTGATGCCCTGGAGCACCGTCTCGAAGATGGGCAACCGGACGAAGTTGTCGGCCGGGAGAGCCACGAGGACCAGGGTGCCGCCCCGCTTGAGGCTCCTGAAGGCCTGCTCGACAGGCCACGGGAGAAACGGCCAGGGCGATCGCCTGGTCGGCTCCGCCGAGGGCGCCTGATGGCCTCGACCGGATCTTCGAGGGAGGCGATCAAGGTGTACTCGGCTCCCAGCTCCCGAGCCAGGGCGAGCTTGATGTCGACCAGGTCGACGGCGGCCACCGAGGCCCCGGCGATCTGGGCGTACTGGACGGCGAGATGGCCGAGGCCGCCGATGCCGAAGACGGCGACGAGGTCGGAGGATCGGGCACCCCGACACCTTGACGGCCTTGTAGGTGGTGACCCCGGCGCAGGTGAGCGGGGCGGCGTCCAGCGGGTCGACGCCGTCCGGGGACGTGCCCGACGAAGGCCGCCTCGGCCAACGCATAGTCGGCATAAGCCGCCGTTCACGGTGTAGCCGGTCATCCGCTGGCTCGGACAAAGGGTCTCGCGCCCGGACGCGCAGTACTCGCACGCCCCGCAGGCATAGCCGAGCCAGGGGATCGCCACCCTGTCCCCCTCGGCCACGCCGTTGACGCCGGCTCCCACCTCTCGACGATGCCCACGCCTTCGTGGCCGGGGATGAACGGGGGGGTCGGCTTGACGGGCCAGTCCCCGTGGGCGGCGTGGATGTCGGTGTGGCACAGCCCGCAGGTCTCGATCTTGACCACGACCTGGCCGGGTCCGGCTTGGGGTTGGGCACCTCCTCGACCCGCAGAGGCTTGGTCGAACGAGTGAACGACGGCTGCTTTCATGGGATCTCCTCGGGTAGTGGTTGATTCGGCCGCCCTAGGCACCGAGCGGCTGCTCTCGGCTTTCGAGGTGGCGGAGCTCGTCGGGAGTGAAGACCCGCGACAGTGATGACGAAATGGCGCGTCGTCCCCGGCCGGAAGGGAGAAGCCCTCGGGATGCCCCGTCACCCACACCGAGGATCAGCTGGGTGTGCTTCCACGCCTCGAACTGGCGGCCGTCGATGTAGAACGGGCAACCACCCACCGCCCGAGCAGGACGTCGTGGTCGCCGATGATGAGCTCCCCGTCGTCGAAGCACATCGGCAGGCTGCCGTCGCAGCAGCCGCCCGACTGGAAGAACATCACCGGCCCCCTCTGCTTCACCAGGAGGCGCGATGGCCTCGAGCGCCGCCGGGGTGGCGACGACCCGCGGCCACCGCGATCTGGCTCGTTCATCGAGGCCCTCCGCCCTCTAGAAGAACCCGAGGGGCTTGGTGCTGTAGCTGACCAGGAGGTTCTTGGTCTGCGAGTAGTGCTCCAGCATCATCTGGTGGTTCTCCCGGCCCACCCCGGAGATCTTGTAGCCGCCGAAGGCGGCGCCGGCCGGGTAGAGGTGGTAGCAGTTGGTCCACACCCGTCCGGCCTTGATGGCCCGGCCCATCCGGTAGGCGAGGTTGCCGTTGCGGGTCCACACCCCGGCTCCCAGTCCGTAGAGGGTGTCGTTGGCGATGCGCCACGGCGTCGGCCTCGTCGGTGAAAGTGGTGACGGCCAGCACCGGGCCGAAGATCTCCTCCTGGAAGACCCGCATGTTGTTGTGTGCCCTTGAGCACCGTCGGCTCGAAGTAGTAGCCGCCCTCGAGCTCTCCGCCCAGATGGGCCCGATGCCCGCCGATCAGGCACTCGGCTCCCTCCTGGCGGCCGATGTCGACGTAGGAGGTGATCTTCTCGATCTGCTGGGCCGAGACCTGGGGGCCGATCATGGTGGCCGGGTCCAGCGGATTGCCCTGGCGGATCTTGCCGATCCGGTCCAGGCACCGCTCCATGAACCGGTCGTAGATCGACTCGTGGATGAGGGCCCGCGACGGGCAGGTGCAGACCTCGCCCTTGTTGAAGGCGTAGAGGACGAGCCCTTCGATGGCCTTGTCCAGGAATTCGTCGTCCTCGTCCATGACGTCGGCGAAGAAGATGTTGGGCGACTTCCCGCCCAGTTCCACGGTGGAGGGGATCAGGTTCTGGGCCGCGTACTGCATGATCAGCCGCCCGGTGGTGGTCTCGCCGGTAAAGCCGATCTTGGCGATGCGGGGGCTCGAGGCCAGGGCCTTGCCGATCTCGCCGCCGGGGCCGGTCACGATGTTGAGCACGCCGGGCGGGACGATGTCGCCGATGACCTCGGCCAACTTCAGGATCGACCAGGGGGTGGGTGAGGCGGGCTTGACGACGGTGCAGTTGCCGGCGGCCAGGGCGGGGGCGATCTTCCACGCCGCCATCAGCAGCGGGAAGTTGAACGGGATGATCTGTCCCACCACGCCGAGAGGCTCGTGGAAGTGGTAGGCGACGGTGTCCTTGTCGATCTCGGTGGACCGGCCCTCGAGCGAGCGGGTGGCGCCGGCGAAGTAGCGGAAGTGGTCGACGGCCAAGGGGATGTCGGCCGCCAGGGTCTCCCGGACCGGCTTTCCGTTCTCCCAGGATCTCGGCCACGGCCAGCATCTCGAGGTTCGCCTCGATGGCGTCGGCGATGCGATTGAGCACCGCGGCCCGCTCGGTCAGCGACGTGTCGCCCCAGGCGTCCTTGGCCGGTGGGCGGCGTCGAGGGCCAGCTCGACGTCCTCGGGCGTCGACTTGGCCACCTCGCAGAACGGCTGGCCGTTGACCGGGCTGACGTTGGCCATGTACTGGCCCTTGACGGGTGGCGACCCAGCGGCCCCCGATGAAGTTCTCGTAGCGCGGGCTTGACGTCGACGAGGCTGCCCGGGCGACCGGGCGCCACGTACGGCGCCCTCCCATCCGCCGCCGTCTCGGATGTCTCGGGGTCTGCGGTGAGGGTCATGGTTGCCTCCGTCTCGTCGGATGATTGGTTCCGGCGGTGGTCGAGCGCTATCGAACTGTCGGCCGATCGCCGGTCCTGTGAAGGGCTGGGACTCACGATAAGGAGGCAGACGTGTCGGGGGTAGGGCCGAAGGTCCCGGATGGTCCGATATCGCCATCCGGTTGTGACCACCCCACCCGGGAGCCCCGACGGTTGGCCCCCGGCGACCGTCCGGCAGCCTCCCCTCCAGAATCGGGACTTTCAGCCCTGCCCGATACCGAGCCCCGGGGGAGAGGATGCATGAGGGGTCCAATCGGATGGTCGAAGGGGAGAGAAATGCAGGCCTGCGTCGGTGATCGAATCGTCGTCCATGGACACCGTTCGGGTGAGCCGGACCGCGACGGCCAGGTGCTGGAGGTCCGGGGTTCGCCTGGAGTTCCTCACTACCTCGTCCGGTGGGAGGACACCGGGCACGAGACCGTCTTCTTTCCCGGTCCCGACGCCACCATCCAGCACTTCGAGCACCACCCCGGACGAGACGGGACCGACGGGCCCGCCTCGCCTCCTGGTGTCCCCGGCCGAGGCCATCAGGCTTTGGATGGCACCGATGGTTCGTGAGATGGTGGGGCGATGTGGATAGACGGCAAAGGAGCCGCAGTGCTCCCGGCTCCCGAGTGCAAGCGGCTGTTGGCCCTGGCCGCCAAAGCCGGTGACATCGGACGGCTGGGCATCGCCACCGACCAGGCGCCGGTCGTCGTGCCGGTCAATTTCGCCGTCCACGACGGTGAGGTCGTGGTCCGGGTGGGAGAGGGCTTCGTCTCCCGGGCGGCCGCCGGTCAGTTGGTGGCCTTCGAGGTGGACCATGTGGACCACGACGGCGGGACGGCGTGGAGCGTGCTGGCCCGGGGCCTGGCCAAGTTGGTCGAGTCCCCCACCGAGGCCCAGCTGTCGGCGGCCGCCGACCCCCTGGTCCCCGAGCCCGGCGACATGCTCCTCGTGGTCCGCCCCGACGTCCTCACCGGCCGTCGATTCGACGCCCGGCGGGAGCCCTAGTCCCGACCGGGGATGAGGAGATCGCCCACGACCACCGACGGCATCCGGGGCCGGAGCAGGATGTGATCTCCTTCGACAGGTCGTTCGAAGCCATCGTCCTCGATTGGGACCACCTGGGCCTACCCGATCGACGGCAGGACTTGTCCCCTCTCCGGGAGCGCATCGAATCTCTGTGTGGTGCGGGTGGGCACGTGGTGATCCTGACCGGTTTGCGGGTCGAGGAGATCGACGAGCAACTCTGGATCAGGCCGCAGGGACGGGGACGTCTCCACCTGTGCTGCGACCGGGGATCGGAGGTGTACGCCGTCACCGCCGACGGGCCCCGACCGGTGTTCCGGACCGAGCGGGCGGACGCCGCCCAGTGGGCGGCCGACTGGCTGTCCCACCAGGGCATCACCGGGGAACTGGTCCTGCTCTGTCAGGGAAGTCTCGGTGCCGGCGGTATACCCGCCGGCGGGAACCTGAATTGGGCGGTGTTCACCCGGGCCTTGGCTCTCTCCCCCGGCGGTCAGCTCCACTCCGAGGGGCGCCCCGGTTCCCATCCCCAGCGGGTGATGACGTGGCTCATCGCCCTGTTCGACCAACAACTCGAACGCCGTGCGACCCTGCGGGTACCCACCGTCGACCTGGACCCGGCCTGGGTCGTCCCCCTTCCGGGCCAGCGCCGCCACCAACGGGTGGCCGAGGCCCTGGGTGCGGTGGGCAACGGCACGGCCACGGTGCGGGCGTCCCTGGAGGAGGACGGTGAGGGATCCACCCCGCTCTTCTTGGTCAACGGTTGCTACACCCCGGAAGGCCATCTCCTCCCCGGGCCGGATTGGACCGGACTCGAACTGCCGGGGACCGACCGCCGCCAACCCACCCGGCGGGTCCTCGACCTCCACGGGGGCACCCTCGTCCGGATGTCCACCGGGGACGAGGGCATACGGTCACTCCGCTTCGTCTCGGCCGAGACCCCCCACGCCGTCGCTCTTCGTGCTGAGGGTCCCGAGGTGCATCTCCGGGAAGGCCATCCCCTCCGGGCGCCGTCGCCGGACACCGTGTTCCGGATCGATGATCACCACGGCACCCAGGTGGCCACCACCGGCCCGCCGGAAAACCAGATCGCCGTGGCGGCCCGCGACCGGGTGATCACCACCGGCGGCCGCCGGGTCGTCGAGCGACTGGGGGCATGGGTGGCCGCCCCCACCGGTACCGCTGACCACGACGACGCCGTGGGCCGCCTGGCCCGGCTCGATGCCCGAGGATTCGACACCCTGCTGGCCGACCACCGGGCCGCCTGGGCACGTCGGTGGGACGACGCCGAAGTGGTGATCGACGGCGACCCGGAAGCCCAGTTGTCGGCCCGGTTCGCCGTGTTCCACCTGCTCGATTCGGCGGCCGACTCCGGCGAATCGGCGGTTCCCGCCCGCGGCCTGACCGGAAATGAGTACGGGGGTCACGTGTTCTGGGACGCCGACGTGTTCGTGCTCCCCGCCTTGGCGGCCCTTCGGCCGGCGGCCGCCCGGGCCATGCTCGAGTACCGCATCCGTCGACTTCCAGCCGCCCGGGCCCGGGCGGCCGTCCGAGGGCCGGTCCGGCGCCCGCTTCCCCTGGGAATCGGCCGGCGACGGGACGTGACGCACGCCCCGGTGGCACGCCGACCGGACGGCGAGCTCGTGCCGGTGTCACGGGTACGCAACGAGGAGCACATCGTGGCCGATGTGGCCTGGGCGGCGGTGCACTATGCGGCGTGGACGGGCGATGTGCCTTCCTCGACGGGACCGGCCGGGACCTGGTGGTGGACACCGCCCGCTACTGGGCCGACCGCATCCGGACCGACACCGACGGCCGCGGTCACATCGACGGCGTCATGGGGCCCGACGAGTACCACACCCGTGTCGACGACAACGCCTTCACCAACGTGATGGCCCGGTGGAATCTTCGAAGCGGCGCCACCCTGGTCGACCACCCCGGCGGCCGGGCAGAAGCCGAACGCTGGCGCCGGCTGGCCGATCGGCTGGTCGACGGATGGAGCCCGGAGCGGGGGATCTACGAGCAGTTCGCCGGCTACTTCGACCTCGAGCCCCTGGTCATGTCCGAGGTTGCTCCCCCTCCGGCGGCCGCCGACCTGTTGCTCGGGGCCGAGCGGGTATCCGGATCACAGTTGATCAAGCAACCCGACGTGCTCATGCTCCACCAACTGGTGCCGGGTGACGTGCGCCCCGGATCCTTGGCGCCGTGCCTGGACTACTACGGACCCCGGACCGCCCACGGCAGCTCACTGTCCCCGGCCGTCCATGCCGCCCTCCTGGCCCGCACCGGCCGACCCGACCAGGCCCTGGAGATGTTCCGGAAGGCCGCCCGCCTCGATCTCGACGATGGTCGGGGAACCACGGCGGACGGCCTCCACCTGGCCACCATGGGCGGCGTCTGGCAAGCCCTGGCCTTCGGGTTCCTCGGCCTGCGGGCGGGTACGGGAGGGTTGGCCGTCGACCCCTGCCTTCCCGAGGACTGGGGTGCCCTGGGTCTGCGGTTCCGGTTCAGGGGACGACCTGTCTCCCTCCGGGCCGGACACCGTCTGTTGACCGTCACCTCACCGGCGCCTTTGGTGGTGCAGATCGGTGCTCGGCCGCCGGTTCGCCTCGAGGCGGGCACCACCGACATCCCGCTCGAACCGAGGATCCGAACCACCCGTCGGTGAGCGGGACGGTCCGATCCCAACAGTCGCCGTCACCTCCTGGGGTGTCGAACCGGTACCCCGACCCGACGTCGGGGACCGGCGGCGGGGACCGGGCTCCGGGCCCCCCTACTGCTGGTCGGCCACCGTCCCCCGGATGCGCCGTCCCGTCACCCGGTCGGGGACCAGTCGGACGAAGGTGTCGCGGCGGCCGGCGGCCCACGGTGACACGTCGAGCTCCTCCACCTGTTGTCGCTCGGTCGGGTCTTGTACGTGGTGGCCCTCACCGGTGATCAACACGCTCCAACCCTCGGTCAGGGCCTCGTCGAGGTGGTCGACCTCGAAGGAGATCCTCTGTTCGGAGAGGATCCCCAACACCGTCGCCTCCGCTTCGGTCCGAAACACGACGTCGTCCCCGAGCAGGCGAAAATTCACCGGCAGAGCCACCGGTACTCCGGCCTCGACGAACACCACCCGTCCGACCCCGCCGGGACCGACCCGGGCCCGGCACTCGTCGACGGTCAGTGGTTCGAGAACTGGACGACCATGTGATCCGCCGCGCCCCGGTGGCGCCGTCATCCCGCTCCCGGAGATCGAATCCACCGAAGAGTCGAGGGCGGCCGCCAACCGCCACAGAGACGACCGGGTGAGCTGGGGGGCCGGGCTGTCCTCCACCATGACCAGGTACTGCGGGTCCATCCCCGCCCTGGCCGCCAACTCGTCGACCGTGAGTCCCAGCTGGTGGCGACGCTCGGCAATGCGGCGTCCCAGGTCTCCGACCGTGCTCATATCGGTCTCCTCTCGCCCAACGGCCATGCTCCGCGCCCATGACCATCCCGATCGTAGGGTCGCCCGCCCCCGGGCGGCGCCTGCCGGTGGTCAGCCATGGATCCTCGAGCGGCCGGCGCCGGCTGATGGATCGGCCAGGCGGGCCCTCTCCAACTCGAGGCGGGTCATGGCCACGTCGTCGACCACGTACGGATAGACGGCCGACCGGCCCGAACGACATGACTGCGGTGGTGCTCGGGCGTGTTCGAATACCTCATGTCTCCCCCTCTGTCGGGTGCAACGACCGGGTGCCGTTTCTCCAATTCGAAGGTGATCCGAGGCAGCCGGAACAGGGTCAAAGGTCCACGATCGTCCTCCACCGACGGGTGGGGCCCCGGGTCGACGTCCCCAGGGCCGGATCGGATCACGATCTTTCAGCCATCCGTCCTCGAGACCGCAGCATGGCCAGCTGGACGTAGCTGGCGATGTCGCTGGGCGAGACGATGCCGACCAGCCGGCCCGTCTCGTCCATCACCAAGGCCCGGCCGTCGGCCGACCCCTGCATTCGCTGAAGGAGATCGGGGATGGGCTCGCCCGGCCTCCCCACCGGGATGTCGGCCAGAGGACAGGCGGTGTCCATCAACCGGGTGGCATGGCGGAGATGGGCGGGAACGTGACGGATCCTGCTCATGGTGGTCAGGCCTTCGAGGTGTCCGTCCGGCGCCACCAGCGGGTAGGTGCTGAACCGGTACCGGTGGAGCTGGTGGTCGACGAGGTCGGCCACCGTAGTGGTCGAGGAGAAGGTGGTCGGATCGTGGGTCATGATGTCCCTGACGTGGACGTCGGCCAGCGACGACCTCATCACCACGTCGTTCTTCTCGGCCCGTGCGGCCGACAGGAGGAACCAGCCCAAAAAGACGAACCACAGGCCGAGGAAGCTCACGGTAAGGAACTCCAGGATCCCGAGCCCCACCAAGACGTAGCCGAACACCTCTCCGGCTTGCGCCGCCGTGGTGGCCGCCCTGATCCGGTCGTCGCCCCGGCTCCACAGGGCCGCCCGCAGCACCCGACCGCCGTCCAGGGGAGCCGCCGGCATCAGGTTGAAGCCGCCGAGGAGGAGATTCATCCAGGCCAACCAGCCGAGGGCGGAGCCCATGACCCCCACCGCACCTCCGGCCCGGTGGAGGAGAATCCCGAACACTCCGAAGACGCCGGCCAGCACCAAGCTGGTGATCGGCCCGACGACGGCGATGCGGAAGTCGGCCCCGGGGGTGAGGGCGTCCTTCTCCAGCTCGGAGACCCCGCCGAACAGCCAGAGGGTGATGCGGCGGACGCCGATGGCGTTGCGCTTGGCCACCAGGGCGTGGGACGCCTCGTGGGCCAGCAGGGAGGCGAAGAAGAGGACGGTGGTGACGATGCCGGCTACCCAGTAGATGACCAGCACTTGGTGGGGGTGGTCGTCAGGGAGGACGAGGTCGGCCAACTCCCAGGCCAGGAGGACGAAGATGAACAGGACACTCCAATTGACGCCGACCGGGATACCGGCGATCCGGCCGAGCCGAATGTTCTGGTTCATGGGCCTCTCCTGCCCGTCCGGTCTGTCCGGCCGCCGGTGCGTCGGCCGGGAACTGGTGACTCGATGGCCCGGGGCCCTCGGTCTGAGCCGTCGATGTCGCCCGGCTCTCCATCGATGGCCGCCAATGCCCGGGTCACGGCCCGGTCGGGGGCCAAGGCCGACGAATCGACCACGGTGGCCGACGGCCAAGGGTCGGCTGACCGGCCCATGGCCCGACCGATCTCGGGGGTTGCCTCGGAGATGTCGGTGTGGCCTTCCAACCGTCGGGCGATGCGGTCGGCGGCCACTTCGGGAGCAGCCCGGCAACAGATCTCGGTCAGGTCGACGCCGGCTCGATCGGCGATTGACCGGGCGGAATCCCGCCAAAATCGGTCAGTCCAGGAGGCGTCGAGGACGACCGACTGGCCCAGTCCCAGCCACCTGTGGGCCTGCCGCAGCAGTTCCCGGTAGACGGCGGCCGTCACCGCCGGACGATAACGACCCTCCCGGTAGGCGGGACCTCCACCACCCGACGGGTGGACGGTCGGGTACACCAGTTCCCTTCGAACCTCGTCGGAACGCATGACCGTCCAGCCGGTGGCGGCGGCCAAGCCGGTGGCGAGGGTGGTCTTGCCGCAACCGGGGAGGCCGCCCACCAGCACCATCCTCACCCGGCCCCGTCGGAGGTGGTCGAGCGCTATCCGCTGCAGCTGTCCGGCGTCCTGTCGAAGCCGTTCGGAACTGCCCGATTCCTGGCACGAACGGAGGCAGGCGACCTTGGCCCGGACGTAGGCACGGTAGGCGGAGTAGTGATGGATCAGGGTGTCGGGGAAGGAATCGGCGGCCACCTGCTGGTAGTCGAGGAGGAATCGATTGGCGGCGCCGGGACGGCCGAGCCGCTCGAGGTCCATGGCCAGGAAGGCCACGTCGGCACAGACGTCGCCGTGACGCAACCGATCGGAGAACTCGAGGCAGTCGAGGACCTGGACGGCATCGTCGAGGCAAAAGATGTCTTGGGCTTGCAGATCGCCGTGACCGTCGCAAACCCGGCCCGCGGCGATCCGAGCGTCGAGCAGAGGTGCCCGACCCTCGAGCCATCGGGCCACGAGCATCCGTAGTTCAGTTTCGTCGTCTTCGTCGAGGATGGACCCGACGAAGGGATCGGTCTCGTGGAAGCTCTCTTGCCACAACTCCCGCAGCGCTCCTTCGGTGGCGTCCGCCGAGATCTCCGGTGAACGCAGTGCCCGGGCGTGAAAGGCCACCAGGGTCTCGGCCACCCGATGGAGCCAGGGACCGAGATCCGCCCCATTCCCGGCCAGCGTGGCCAGCCGGCGATCCTTCGGCATTCGTTTCATGACCACCATGTGGTCGATGAGTCGTCCGTCCATGGAGAGATCGGCCACCCCGATGTAGGCGTCCGGCGCCAACCGGCGATTGAGAGCGACCTCGCGCTCACAATCCTGCCGACGGGCGGTCTGCGAACGGAAGTCGACGAACTCGAACTGCACCGGCTTGCGCAGCTTGTAGACGCGGTCGCCGACGAAGAAGAGCGTCGAAATATGGGTCTCGACGACCTCGGCCGCCAACCGGTCCGAAGCGGCCGGAGCCGATCCCGATCCCGAGCCCGGCGACTTGGTCGTCCCGACTCTGTGAGCAGGGTGGTGGGCGGACGGGTCGACTGGCATGTCTCAACCATCGGTGATGGCGCCTGGCGGTAACAGGGTCAAAGGTCCCCCTTCCCGACCGGTGGTGGCCGACGATCTTCGGCCGGTGGTGACCACACGGGTCGCCGGCACCTTCGTACCGGGCCGAGAATTAGGCCGAAAGCCCCTAGGTCGCACCTGGCCCGGCGATGACAATGAGGGAGGTGGACAACGGGTCGCCTCAGGTCGGAACAGCAATGGGTGCCGCCGCTCCACCCCGACGCAGGGCGGCCGACCGGTGACATTCCTCAGCTTGATGATCCACAACCTCTGGTCGAGGAAGGCCCGGTCTCTGGGCCTGGCCCTGTCGGTGGCCATCGCCGTGATGGCGGTGGTGACGCTCGACGTCACCAGCAGCGGCCTCGAGCAGTCGGCCGCCGCCATCATCTCGGTGGGGAAAGCCGACTTCACCGTGGTTCAAAAGGGCGTCTCGGACACCTTGGCCAGCGCCATCGACCAAGGGCAGCTGACCACCCTGCGGAAGACGCCCGGGGTGTCCAGCGTGGTCGGAGTGCTGGTCGAGACCCAGCACATCAACGCCGACAACCCTGTCTTCATAGAGATCGGGATCAACCCGGGCGATCTGGCCCCTTTCGGCGTGAAGGTCGTGGCCGGGTCGGCCTACGGGGCCACGGCCACCAATCAGGTCATGCTGGGTTGGCGGGCCGCTGACAACCTGGGGATCGGGGTCGGCGGCAGGTTCGACGCCAACGGAACCTGGAACACGGTGACGGGCATCTATTCGACGGGAAATGCCTTCGGTGACGCCGGCGCCATGTTCCCGCTGCCGGCCATCCAGGGCTACAACCGGGTCCCGGGCATCGTCACCCTGGCCTTCGTGAAGGTCAACCCGGGGACCTCGATCAACGCGGTGGCCGATCACATCGATCACGCCCAACCCGAACTGATCACCATCCGCACCGCCTCCCAGTTCGGCCGGGCGGATCAGAGCCTGGTCTATCTCCAGGCTGCGGTCAACGGAAGCACGGTGCTGGCTATCCTCATCGGTGCGGTGATCGTGGGCGACACCATGCTCCTGTCCCTGTTCGAGCGGACCCGCGAGTTCGGCCTCCTGCGGGCGGTGGGGTGGACCCGTCGCCGAACGGTCACGCTGCTGGTGGGCGAAAGCCTGATGCTGGCCGTTGCCGGCGCCGCGTTCGGCGTCACCCTGTCGTTTCTGGTGGCGGCGGGGCTGGCCCATCTCCCCGAGCTCCGAGGCATCTTGCACCCGGACTTCACCGAAGGTGCTTTCTGGCGAGCGCTCTTCACCGCCCTCGGAATGACCTTTATCGGAGCTCTCTACCCTACGACGAGAGCGGCGCTGCTCACTCCCCTCAAGGCCCTCAGCTATGAGTGAGGAACAACTGGCGGTCGACGTGAAGGCCGTCACCCGTGTCTATCCCGGCCAGGTCAACGCTCTGGCCGGGATCGATCTCAAAGTGGCCTTCGGGGAGTCAGTGGCCATCACCGGTCCGTCAGGGTGCGGCAAATCGACCCTGCTCCACCTGCTGGCGGCCATCGACTCTCCCACCTCGGGCACGGTGGTGGTGGCGGGTCACGACCTGGCCGGTCTGCATGACCTGAGCAGCTACCGACGGGAGGAGGTCGGCCTGGTCTTTCAATTCCACAACCTCCTTCCCCAACTGTCCTCCCTGGCCAATGTGGAGCTACCCATGTTCGGCACCCACCTGTCGGCTCGGCACCGAAAGGCCCGGGCTGGCGAGCTGCTGGACGAGGTGGGACTGGGAGGGCGCGAGCGCCGCCTCCCGACCGAGCTGTCGGGCGGGGAGCGCCAGCGGGTTGCCATCGCCCGGGCATTGGCCAACAGACCGAAGATCCTCCTGGCCGACGAGCCCACCGGCAGTCTCGATTCGGCATCCACCCAGCGCTTCTTGGAGCTGCTCGACCGGCTCGGATCTGCCGGGATGACCATCGTGATGGTGACTCATGCCGCCGATGTCGCCGCCCACGCCCACCGGGTCATCGAGATGAGTGACGGGAGAATCGCCAACCAGGGATCGCCTCAGGCCCTCATCACTCCGACGGCGTAGCCCCTCGCCACCTGCTCGCCCGAACACCGCCGACGCGGGAAAAGGGACCTTGGCCCCTAGTGGCAAGGGGCGGTGGCTGGTTCACTCGTGATGAAAGGTCGACCATCCGACGAGAAATGGACAATGCCATGACAGATGAATGGGGGCCCCTGGGGCCATTGGCCGGCGAGTGGGAGGGTGAGGGGGGTCTCGACACCGCCTTCTCCCACAAGGAGGGCCGGGTGCTCGACACGCCCTATCTCGAAAAGTGCACGCTCAAGCCATTCGGGCCGGTCGACAACGGCAGCCAGCATCTCTACGGTCTCGACTACCGAAGTGCCATGTGGCGAGGTGACGAAGACAATCCCTTCCATACCGAGGTCGGCTACTGGCTGTGGGACGCCGACACCGGAGAGGTGATGCGGGGCTTCGTGGTCCCCCGGGGCATCACCGTACTGGCCGGTGGGACGGCTGATGCCGGGTCGGGCACCTTCACCTTGATGGCCGCCCTGGGCGGAGCCCAGTACGCCATCGGCGAAAACCTCTACCTGGCCAAGAACGCCAGCACGTTGAGCTACCGGGTGACGATCTCTTCGGGCAACGACACCTGGTCCTACGACGAGACCACGATGCTCCAGATGAAGGAGTTCCCCGAGCCGTTCGCCCATACCGACCACAACACGTTGCACCGTCTGGCCTGAGCTGCCCACGCCAATCGGAATCGCCCGATCGGTTCCCCTCTGCGGACCACGAGACGTGATGCGTAACCTGTTCGGCGGTTTGCCATGGTCGAGAAAGGCGGTCTGGCTGGCCGCCTCAGGCGTGATGGCGGCATGGTGCTTCTCCGCCTGCGGCACGGCCCAGGCGTCAAGGTCGGCGGCCCGTCCCCGGGCTGATGATCTCGCACCCATCGCGACGGCCGTCTGGGTCTACTGAGGCATCGGACGACGGTGCCGGGAGGCAACCTGACGCCAACCGACCTGACGACAAAGGGCCCTCCGCCTCTGGTCGGTAGTCGGGCGTCGGGAGATGATGGGGCGAGGTGGAGCACAGACGAGACGACAGGGGGAACGGGATGGAGGTGGCGCAACCGGCACCGAGTCACGCTCCTCGACGCGCCAGTGAGCCCGGCGACACCGCCGGAGCATCATGAGCGTCGACCCGACGACCGACGCCGAATTGGTGCTGAGCCAGGTCCGATCGGTCCTGGACGACCTGTTCGGAGAGCAGTACGACACCGTGACTCTGCAAAGCGACCTGGCAGGCGACCTCGGCCTCGACAGTCTGGCGGCGGTCGAACTCCACGACCGATTGGAGGACGCCTTCGGTGTCACGCTGCCCGACGACGTCCTGGCCGAGGCCAGCACTCCCGGAGAGTGGCTCCGGGCCGTGGTGGAAGCCCGGGGCGGAGCTGGGCATCCCGGCAGGAGCACGGCCGTCACCCCACCGGCGGTGCGCCCAGCCGGGGAGGAGTGGCCGAAAACGGCCCGGACCCTGACCGAGGCCTTGGCCTGGCACGCCGAACGGCATCCCGATCTCGTGAGTATCCGGATACTCGGCTCCGGTGGCCCGTCCCCGGCCCGAGAGCTCACATACCGGGCGTTAGCCGATCATTCCACCACGCTGGCCCACGGTCTCCTGGCCGGCGGCCTCGATCAGGGCGGGCGGGTGGCCATCATGCTTCCCACCGGTCCTGACTATTTCATGGCCTTCCTCGGCACTCTCCTGGCCGGCGGCGTTCCCGTCCCCATCTACCCGCCCGTCAACCCCTCGGTCCTCGAACAGCACGTGGATCGCCAGACCCAGCTGCTGGAGAATGCCGGTGCCAGTATTCTCGTGGCCGAGTCCGAAACCCAGGCCATGGCCCCGGAGTTGTGCAGGCGGGTCTCCGCCCTGCGGGCGGTATGCACCCCGAGGGGGATCGCCGAAACCGGTGGACCGACCGTCACCCTCCCCCTGGTCGGAGCGGACGACACGGCGCTGATCCAGTACACCTCGGGGAGCACCAGTGATCCTAAAGGGGTCGTGCTCAGTCACGCCCAGATACTGGCCAATGTGCGGTCTCTGGGTCAGGCGGTCGACGTGAGAACCGATGACGTGTTCGTGAGCTGGCTCCCCCTGTACCACGACATGGGTCTCATCGGTGCCTGGCACACCGGCCTGCTCTTCGGTTTTCCCCTCGTGCTGCTGTCCCCGTTCCAGTTCCTGGCTCGACCGGCCAGTTGGCTGGAGGCGATTTCGGCCAACTCGGGGACGCTGTCAGCCGCCCCGAACTTCGCCTACCAGACCTGTGTGGATCGGATATCCGATCAAGAGATCGATGGGATCGACCTGTCGTCGTGGCGGGCGGCGTTCAACGGATCGGAACCGATCAGCGCGTCGACCATCGATCGGTTCGCCACCCGCTTCCAGGGCGTCGGCTTCCGTCGTCAGGCGATGTGCCCGGCCTACGGATTGGCCGAAGTGGGGGTGGGACTCACCCTCACTCCGCCCGGCCGCGGCGCCGTGGTCGACGTTCTGGAGCGTCGTCCCCTGCAGGGCTCGGGCCACGCCGTCCGAGCGGCAAGCGGCGACGTCAACACCGTGGCGGTCGTCGGCTGCGGTATGGCGGCGCCGGGTTACGACATCCGGATGATCGACAGCAAGGGGAATCCCTTGCCCGATCTCCGGGAGGGGAAGATCCAGTGCCGCGGACCATCGGCGACCCACGGTTACTTCGGGGACGAGGTCTCCAGTCGGGCTCTGTGGGATCGGGGCTGGCTCGATACCGGCGATCTCGGGTACCTGAGGGACGGAGAGCTGTTTCTCACCGGGCGGGCCAAGGACTTGATCATCCGGGGTGGGCGCAACATTCACCCCGAGGACCTCGAGCGAGCCCTGGCCGAGCTGGACGGGGTGGCATCCGACGGGGTGGCCGTCTTCGCCAGCGCCGATCCGAGACGGGGCACCGAGCGGGTGGTGGTCGTCATCGAGACCGGTCTCGATGGGCCCGCCGCCCGCCATGCCCTCTGGGTCCTGGCGGGAAGGACGGCAGCCGAGGCCACGGGAGTGACGCCCGACGAGATCGTGCTCGTTCCCCCGGGCTCGATCCTCCGGACCCCGAGCCTCAAGATCCGCCGGGGCGCCACCCGTGACGCTTACCAGGCCGGTCGGTTGAGCCCTGGTGACCCGGAGACCACCGCCCCGCCGACGGCTGCCGGGCGGTGGCGCCGACGAGAGCTCTACCGAACGATGGGCACCGGCCTGGCGTCATGGGCGTACGGCGCCTACGTGTGGGGGCTGCTGATCGCCATCGGACTCCCGCTGTGGGTCGTGGTCCGACTTCCGACAGGGCCCCGCCTCCGGTGGACACTGACCCGGGCCGCCGGTCGGTCCCTGCTGGCCCTGGCCGACATGAGCCTGCAGGTCCGAGGGGCCTTCTCCCCGGATGGGCCGGTGGTGGTGGTGGCCAACCACTCGAGCTTCGTCGACGCCCTGGCCCTCATACTGGCCACACCGGAACCCGTGGTCTTCGTCACCAGTACCGACATGAAACAGCACAGGCTGGTCGGCAGCTTCCTGCGCCGATTCGGCTGTGTGTTCGTCCACCGCGGTCAGGCCGAACGGGGTGAGGAGGACGTGAACATGATGGCCGATCTCGTCCGGAACGGTAAGCACCTGGCCATCTTCCCGAAGGGTCGATCACTCCGGCCGCCGGCCTGCGCCCCTTCCATCTCGGGGCATTCGCGGTGGCCACTGCTGCCGGTTGTCCGGTCCTCCCTGTCGGCATCCGGGGGACGCGGGACATCGTCCGTCCGGGGACCTCCCGACCGCACCGCGCCGCAGCAGAGGTCGTCATCGGGATTCCCATCCTTCCCGACGGGGAGGGATTCGCCAGCCAGGCCGACCTCAGCCGTCGTGCCCGTGAGGCCATCGCCGAGCTCAGTGATGAGCTCGAGATCGAACGGTGAAGGACCGTGGCCGCCGCCCACTCCCTCTGACCTCGGGTCCGGCCCTCGCAGCCGAACCCCGGGGGACGTGCCGGGCCCGGCCGTGACCGAGCCTGTCGACGATGCAGCCGCCTCGTCGGCGACTCCCAGCGTCTCCGAGGCGCTCCGGCCCCTCAACGACCGGGGGCTCGCCTCTCTGAGCCGCTTGGGGCGCCGGTGGGGAGAGGCGCTCGGACAAGGACCGCCCCCGTTGCCGGTGGACCCGTCCCTGGCCCGCTCGCAGGAGGGGCCCACGCCCTCACGCTTCGGCCGCTTCACCCCGACCTCCATGTTCCGGGTCGAGGGACCGCGGGAGGTCTTGGCCACCGAGCGGGCCACGGCGCCGGGGCCGGTTGGTGTCGGAATCCTGCACCGCCTGCGCCGGACGGTGGTGGGTCCCCCCCTGGCCAGCACGGCGGTGGTACACGAGCGCATGCGAAAGCTCCTCGCCCTGCCGGTGTTGTCGGGGGACCTGCTGTCCTCGGTGGCCTACGGCCCCGAAGCCATGGTGGCGGTGCTGGTACTGGCGGGCACGGGAGCGCTCCGGCTCGAGCTCCCGCTGGGACTGGCCCTGGTGACGTTGATCATCTGCGTCGGCGTGTCCTACCGCCAGACGGTCCGGGCCTATCCGTCGGGCGCCGGGTCCTACATCGTGGCCACCGACAACCTCGGGGAGATCGCCGGTCTGGCGGCGGCCACCGGACTGATCATCGATTACATCCTGACGGTGGCGGTCTCGGTGACGGCCGGGGTGGCCTCCGTCACCTCGGCCGTCCCCAGCCTGCGATCCGACACGGTGGTGCTCGGAGTGTTGGTGATCGCCGTGCTGTTGGCCGGGAACCTGCGAGGGGTACGCCAGGCGGGAAACCTCTTCGCCCTGCCCACCTATCTGTTTCTGCTGGCCATGGCGGCGCTCATCGTCGGCGGCTTCGTCAAGGCGGCCGAACACGACTTCACCACCATGCCACCACCGCACGTCACCGCCGTCACCGTCACCGGTCCGCTGCTCGTCCTGCGGGCCTTCGCATCCGGGGCCACGTCCATGACCGGCATCGAAGCCGTGTCCAATGCCGTTCCGGTGTTCCCGGCCGGTGCAGTGGCTGAACGCCCGGACCGTTCTCACCGGCATGGTGGCCATCCTCCTCGTGCTGCTCGCCTCTCTGTTGGTGTTGATCCACCTGGAGGGGTCGTGCCCAACGACAACCAAACCCTGCTGTCACAACTGGCGGCCCAGGTCTTCGGCCGCGACCGCGTTGTACGGGTTCATCCAGGCGGCCACCGCCCTGGAGCTGGTATTCGCGGCCGACACCGCGTTCAACGACCTGCCCCGCGTCCTCTTCTTCATGGCCCGGAACGACCATGCCCCCCGAGCCTTTCTGAGGATGGGCGACCGCCTGGCCTACAGCAACGGCATCATCCTGCTGGCGGCGGCGTCGGCGGTGATCCTGGTGGCCTTCCACGGCCGTACCGAATCACTCATCCCCCTGTTCGCCGTGGGCGTCTTCTTGGCCTTTACCCTCTCCCAGGCCGGCATGGTGAGACGTTGGTGGCGGATCCGGGGTGCCCACTGGCGCAAGAGCATCGCCATCAATGCCCTGGGTGCGGTGGCGTCGGGACTGGTGCTGGTCACCGCGGCGGTGACCAAGTTCCTCGGTGGAGCCTGGGTGGTGGTGGTCGCCGTACCCCTGCTGACCCTTCTGCTCCTACGGATAAAAGGCCATTACGCCTCGGTGGAGGGACGGACCAGTGTGGCCGATGGCGGGAGGGACAACCTGGCCCTGGTGCCGACACCGCCGTCGGTGGGGCCCATGGCCGACCACCGGGAAGCGGGAGTCGGTGTGGCCACCACCCCCGAAGAGGTCCGCCACCTGTTGGTGGTGCCCAGGCCCGCATCGATCTTCCGAGCGTGCAGGCTCTCGCCTACGCCGTGTCCTTCGGCCAGCCGACTCTGGTACTCCACGTGAGCCCCGAGGAGACGGAGGCAGAACGGTTCCAAACCGCCTGGGATCGCTGGGGCGCCCATGTACCGCTCGAGGTGGTGGTGTCCCCCTACGGCGCCGTGGTGGGGCCGATCGTCAACTATCTCGAGGTGCTCCACGCCCAGCGGCCGGACCTGACGTTGACGGTCGTCGTTCCCGAGATCAAGGTGAGGCGATGGTGGCACGGGCTCTTGCACGATCATCTCGGTCAGCGACTACGCCAGGCCCTCGAACATCATGCCGGCATCGCCGTGACCGACGTGCCCTTCCATTTGCTCCGATGACCGACGGGAGAGCCCACCCCGAGCTCGCTCAGCGCTGGTCAGTCCATTTCCAGTACGGCCACATACGACTGCCCGGGCAGATCGCCCAACGTCTTGGCCTGGTGCCACCCCGTACCCCGCAGGAGAACCCGCATCTCCTGGCGCGACACGAAGAGCCAGTCAGCCCATTCGCCGACCCGGCCCTGGTACCGGGTTCGGATCCTTAGCTGCCCGGGCATGAGACCCCTTTGTTTGTTCCGCCGGTAATGGGTTCGGTCAATGGCCGGGGCACCGCCGCAGTACGGGTTGGTGCTCTGGGCCAGGATGCCGCGTGCCCGGTTCCGCCCTGTCTGCCCAGGCGCCCAACATCCTCCGGGCACGCTCGGGCGTGCCGAACAGCCCGAAGTTGTTTCCGAACAGCACGACGGTCCCGAACCAGGCGATCACCTCGGTGAGATCGTCGATCGACATGCACCAGGCCTCCCGCACCCCCCGCAGACGGGCCGCCCGTAGGGCCAGAGGTGAAGCGTCCACAGCGACGACGTCGAATCCTCGCTGCTGCAGGTACAGGGTCACCCGGCCCGCCCCACAGCCGACGTCGACGACGCCACCACGAACGTGGCCAATGGCCTTCCGTTCCGAGACAGGCCAGTCCCGGAAAGGAGCGACATACAGTTCGTGGCCGGCGCCCATGTCGGTGATCCCGTCATGGCGCTCGATGATCTCGGGATCGGTCCCGCCCCGGGCCCAGTCCATCAACGCCCGGCCGAACACATCGCTGCCCTCGTCCATCGGTCGCGTCGACATCCTCAGACCAGCTAACCGTCCGTCTCGGATCCCCTGGGGCGGCGGCCGACGACCACGGACGCCTTCAGCCGGCGGCCGGCGCCTCGGCCCCGGCCAGTACTGTCCCCAGATTGTCCAGCAGGGCATGGGTCCCCTCTACCCGGGAGGCGGCGCCGGCCCGGTCGCCGTCGAGGAATGCCCCCTGTTCGGTGAAGGTCAGACGGGTGCCCCCGTCGACCGGGAACAGCTCGATGGTGGTGAGTGACACCGAGACGTGCTGCTCCCCCAGGTGCATGTCGTAGGAAAAGATCACCCGCTCGTCGGCCAGCACCTCGTGGTACACGGCGTCGTAGACGTGCACCTCTCCCCCGGTGACCGCGACTCGACGTGCTCGGTGCCGCCGACCCGGCAGTCGAAGCGATAGCCCGAGGCTTGCCAATCGCCCGGCGGGAGGAACCACTGGGCCTTGGCCACCGGGTCGGTGAGCGCCCGGAAGACACTCGGCGGCGGCGGCGGGAAGATCCGCTCGATGACAAAGGTGTCGTGATGGACGGACCGGTTGCTCATGGGTTGCGCTCCTCCTGGTTGCTCCGATTTTCGTTCTCGTGTTGCAGATAGCCGCCGAGCCGGTCGAGACGCCTCTCCCACTCGGCCCGGCGATCGGCGGCCCAGTGCTCCACCGCCCGGAGGGCCACCGGTTGGAGCCGGCACGTCCGCACCCGGCCGGCCTTCTCCGAGCGAACCAGGCCGCTGGCCTCCAGGACCTGGACGTGTTGGACCACGGCCGCCAACGACATAGTCAGGGGACGGGCCAACTCGCTGACCGACGCCGGGCCCAGGCTGAGCCGCTCGACCATCTGGCGCCGGCTCGGATCGGACAAGGCGTGAAAGGCCCGGTCCAGGACGGCCAGATCATCAACCATGCACTTGACAATTACCGATCTCGGCCGAATTGTCAAGCAGTTCCTTTAGTATCGGCATGAGGGGTCGGAGCCGCCCACCTCGACATCAGGGGATGGAGCGGCGTGGTTTCTCGTGGCCCCGGCCCGGCATGTGGGTCATCAGCGGGCGCCGGTGCCCTCTGACCGCCGGTGGCCGGTGACACAGCCACCGGTGAGCACCAGATGAGGCGGATCGCCTGTCCCCCTCCGAGGAGACGAAGGTCTTCAGAATCCCAGGGCAGCGTCCAGCCTGGCCGCCAGTTGCCGGAGCGCTTCCGGCAGATCCGCCGAGACGTGTCGGGCTGCTTGGCCATCGTCTCCTACGGCATCGATGGCCCGGACCAGTCGACTCATGGCATGGACCAGCTCGGTGTCGGCGGCCCCGAGTTCGTCGGTTTCGGCACTCATTCTGGATGTCCTCCCTCTTCGACCTCCAAGCAACGTAGTGCCCCCGGCTCCAGCCCGCGCCTGATGGCCCGGCCGGACCGGCGGGGACCCGGAAGGTGGGCCGACGGGGGCCACCACATCCCCATGCCGAGTCCGGTCCGGCGACGTCCGGGGGGTACAGTGACCGAGCGTGACCAAAACCGACCCGGCGACACCAGAGATCAGCTTCCCCGAAGGCTTCGTGTGGGGTACGGCCACTGCCGCCCATCAGATCGAGGGCGGCAACGTCAACAACGACTGGTGGGAGTGGGAGCACAACCCCGATTCCGGATGTGCCGAATCGAGCGGGGACGCCTGCAACTCGCTGCACCGATGGCCGGACGACGTCGAGCTGGTGGCCGGCATGGGACTCGGGGCCTATCGATTCTCGCTGGAGTGGAGCCGGATCGAGCCCGCCGAAGGTGAGTTCTCCCTGGCCGCCCTCGACTACTACCGACGCATCTGCGCCACCTGCCACGAACAGGACATCACCCCGGTGGTGACCTTCCACCACTTCACCGTCCCCAGGTGGTTCAGTGCCCGCGGGGGGTGGGAGGCGGCCGACGCTCCCGAGGTGTTCGCCCGATTCATCACCCGGTCCGCCGCTCACCTGGGCGACCTCATCGGCTGGGCCTGCACGCTCAACGAGCTCAATCTGATCGGCGTGATGGGCTACGCCCTCGGGTCCTCCCCTCCGGGGGTGAAGGACGATTTCATCCGCCACCTGGCGGTGAACGACACCATCGCCCGGGCCCACCGACTGGCCGTCGACGCCGTACGGTCGGGACCCGGCGACTACCCGGTGGGCTTCACGTTGTCGATGGACGAGATGGTGGCCGAGCCGGGTGGGGAAGCGGTGCTCGAAGCGGCCCGGGAGATCCTCGAGGAACGGTTCATGCGGGCCACCGAGGGCGACGATTTCATCGGGGTCCAGTGCTACTCGCGGGTGCACTTCGGGGCCGAAGGCCAGGCACCGAACGAACCGGGGGTGCCCACCACCCAGATGGGCTACGAGTATTGGCCCCAGGGGGTCGAGTACTGTGCCCGGCGGGCGGCATCGATCACCGGCCTGCCGGTGCTCCTGACCGAGAGCGGGATAGCCACCGACGACGACGCCGAGCGGATCACCTTCATCGCCGAGGTCTTGCGGGGAGTCAGGCGGGCGCTCGATGACGGGGTGGACATCCGCGGATACTTCGTGTGGAGCCTGCTCGACAACTTCGAGTGGTCCAACGGATTCGGCCCGAAGTTCGGACTCCACAGCATCGATCCCACGACGTTCGACCGCCGACCCAAACCCAGCGCCTCGTGGTTCGGCGCGGTGGCCAGGGCCAACGGCCTGGTGACACCACCGGGTTGAATCACGGACGAGGTCCTGTCCAGGTAGTCGGTGCCGGATGGGGAAACTCACTAGGGTCGTTGCTCGTGTGGGGACGCCGGTGGCTTCTCGAGATCCGCAGGACGGTGTCGGGTCGATGTGGTGGCGGCACGGTGGTGTCGGCCCTGGTGGTTCTGGTTGCCTTGGCCTCGGCGCCGTTGGTCAACGGCGCAACCGCATCAGCGGCTTCCGAGCCCGTTGCCCACATCGACTGGGCCCTGTGCCCGAGCCAGCCGGGCTACCAGTGCGGGCGACTGAGCGTGCCGCTCGACTATCAACATCCGTCTCGGGCCTCGATGGGCCTGGCCGTGATCGAACACCCCGTAGCCCACAGCAAGGGGGTGGTGATCTTCAACCCCGGGGGCCCCGGTGAGAGCGGGGTGCTCATCTTCCCCCTGCTGGTCTCGCTGGTGCCGGCGTCGGTGCGCCAACAATTCACCCTGGTGAGCTTCGACGAGCGGGGTACGGGCTCCAGTCAACCGCTTCGGTGCGGTCCATCGGCCGCCGCCGCCAGCAGTGCCGTGGCCGGAACCCAGGCAGCCTCCCGGATCTTCGCCGATCTGGAGCAGTCCTGTCGCTCCGACTACCCGGCGCTGTTCGACACGGTGACCACCACCACATCGGCACGGGACATGGACCGGCTGAGGGCGGCTCTCGGTGTCAGTCGGATCGACTACTACGGGATCTCCTACGGGACGGTCCTCGGTTCGGTCTACCGACAGCTGTTCCCGGACCGGGTCCGTTCGATGGTGCTCGACGGGGCGGTCGACGCCAACCTCAACCTGTCGACCGATGCCAGCGAGGAGGCCCCGGCCATCCAGACCGCCCTCCAGCACCAACTGACCACCTGTCCCGAGACCCCGGGCTGTCCGCTGGGATCCCAGCCGGTCGCCTTCTACCAAGCCCTGGCCCGGCAGTTGGCCCGGAGACCGCTGCCGGCGCCGGGCGACGGTGACACCGTCCCGGTCACCGAGGGCGACCTGGACACGGCCACCCTGCTCTACCTGTCGGTCCCCAGCCTCACGTCCGGCTACTTCCAGGCGTTGGCCGCCGCCGCCCTGGGCGACGGTGCGCCACTTCGATCGATTGCCCTGGCCCTGGAAACCGACCTCGATGGAAGTTCGCTGGTCGGCCCGTTGTGGACCATCACCTGCAACGACGCCGTCGCTCATCCCGACGGCCAGGCCACAGCCGCCCTGGCCCGGTCGCTGGCGGCCCGCTACCCGCTGGCCGGGGCCGAGGCCGTGTCGAACAACCTCATCGGCTGTTCGGGTTGGGGCGCCTCCACGGGGGCCATCGGTCGTCTCTCGCCGAACGGTGGGCCGACACCGCTGGTGATCGGGAACACCTACGATCCCAACACCCCCTATGCCTCGGCCCGCCAGCTCACCTCGGCCATCGGCGGACGGCTGGTCACGTATGTCGGATACGGTCACTCCTGGATACTCAACGGCTCGGACAACGGCTGCATGCAGAAGGTGGTCAGCGACTATTTGGCCGACGCCACCCTCCCGGCCAAGGGAACGCGCTGCCCGGCGTGACCACCGGACCCCGACCTCGGGCGGCGGGAAGTGCCGGCCGACGCCCGCCCGGCTGAGGTCCCCGGTCCTTCAGGAACGGAGAAGGGCCCCGAGGGCGTCGGGGTCGGTCAACACCCGGGAATCCACCATTCGACCGCCGAGCCAGGCCGCCGGCGTGCCCTGCGGATCCTGTCGCTGGAACTCGTCTTCCATCTTCCGCACCCATGTGTCGTAACGCCCGTCCTCGACCCCCGACACATAGTCGGTGCCGGTCAGGCCGACCCGCTGGCCGAGGGCCAGCAGGTCCCCGGTGGTGAAGCCGCCGGTACCCTCCGGCGGCTGCGTGGCGAACAGCTCTGCTCTCAACTCGTCGAATCGGTTCGCCTCGGCCGCCAGGGCCAGGGCATTGTCGGCACGAACCGACTCCACGCCCAGGAAGCACCGCATCCTGTATTCGACGGCAACGTCGCCGGTCTGCCACCTGGCCCGCAGCAGCTGTCCCGATCGCTCCTCGAACTGGCGGCAGAACGGGCACTGGGGATCCTCGAACACGACCAGCGCTCGCCGCGCCCCGTGGCCGCCCAGGAGCACTCCGCCCTCCGGGGTGTGGGCTGACGGAGAACGGATCGGTTCGGGGGATGCCACCGACTTTGTTCTACCAGGCCACGGTGGCCGACGTGGCCCGGAGATCCGTCGTTGTCGACCGGCGCCAGTTGGCGGCAGAATCAGGGGATGCTCACTCGGAATTCCTCCGGCTACCTGGTCCTCCGGTCCGACCCCGTCGCCACTCCGGTGGAACGCATCCAGACGGACGGATACGTGGTTCTCGAAGGCGTCTTCACCGACCACGAGGTGGCCGCCCTCAGCGCCGAGGTCGAACGGGTCTTCGGGGAATACCCGCCCGACGACCGCGGGGACCCCGCCGAGCTGGCAGCACCGTTCCGCTACGAGATGCTTAACCGGAGCAGCCTGGTCCAGCGATCCATCGCCCACCCCCGCATTCTGGAGATCATCGAACCCCTCCTGGGGGAGGACTGCCACGTCATCGCCAACACCGCCTGGTGGCAACAGCCGGGCGACAACCGACACCTCGGACGGTTCTGGCACACCGACAGCGGGCCCCACGTGCCCCGCGATGCCGGTGTTCCCTGGGACGCCCGCATCCCCTATCCGGTGTTCGCCGTGGCCACGCACCTCTATCTCTGGGACTGCCCGATCGAGGCCGGCCCCACCGGCGTGATCCCCGGAAGCCACATGTCGGGACAGGCACCGCCGATGGACAGGCTGGCCGACGACGATCTCGACTACGACGGCCGCCGCCCGATTCCGATCGTGGCCAAAGCCGGTGACGTTGGCCTGTTCGTATCGGACATCTGGCACCGGCGGATGCCTCTCGGGCCCGAAGACCCCGGCCGCATGTTCATCCAGTGCCACTACGGGCGCCGCGACCTCGCCCAGCGCATCCGGCCCACATCCTCGGTAAATCACCTGTCGGACGAGGCAGTGGCGCGGGCTCGGACACCGAGGGAGAGAACGCTGGCCGGTCTCCACCCGCTCGGGTTCTACGACGGCTGACCACCGGATCCCGCCGGATCCGATCAGCCGGTGGGTAGTGGCACGAAGGGCTGGACCGTCACCCAGCATGTCCCGGGTGGGGGCTTGCCCACGGTGGTCTTGCACAGGGACGACGGTGGTGAGTTCACCCGCAACTTGACCACCTGGTACTGGATCGGCCCGTACCGCTTGTCGGGCCCGTAGCTGAGGACGGGCGACCACGTGCCGGGGAAGTCCTTGATCTTGGACATGGCGGTGACGAACGTCCGCCGGTTGAGATCGGGCCCGGCTTTTCTGGCGGCGGCGGCGAACAGGTCGATGGTCTGGCACCACCCGGCGATCGGGCCTTGTTCCTCGATGAAGTCGTTCATGTTGCCCGGGGGCACCTGGGGATAGGCCTTGTGCCAGAGGACCCAGCAACTGCGGAGGGCGGGATCGTAGCCACCCTGGCTCTGGGGACGGTCGTCGTCGATCCCGCCCAATGTCTCGGTGGTCACCCCCTCCTGACCGTTGAGGGCCTTGGCGTAGGGGTAGGGAATGAGTCCGAGCGAAGTCTCGATGCTCCCCTCGTAGTCACTGAGGAGGAGGCGGGGGAACCACTGCTGGGTGGTTTCGGCCTGCAGTATCGGGTAGAACACGTTGAAGGGCATGAGGGGAATGACGGAGGTGACCCCGGCACTCCGGAGCTGCTGGACGACCAGGGGGGCCTCGGCCCCGGTGGTGGCCGTGTCGTCGGGGTCGGCATCGATGGTCTTGACCACCGGGGTGACGCCGGCATACCGCAGATCGGGAAGCAGGTAATCGTCCAGGGCCACCTGATCCGATGCCCGGTTTCCGGCGATCACCCCCACCTTGACGGTGCCCCCGATCAGGTGGGAGCTGAGCCCCCAGTCCACCACCGTCTGGAGGATGGCCGCTTGGTCGGGCCCGGTCCACCACAGGTAGGGCGAACCCTGGTTCGTCCAATTGGTGACCGTCGTCCATGCGCCGAGAAAGGGGGTGTGGCCCTCCTGGGTCACACACAGCTGGTCGTCCCCCGTCCAATCGCCCAGTCCGTCCAACACCGCGAACACCGGTGGCGATCCCTCGGTCCAGTCCTTGCACAGCGCCCGCATCTGGGATTCGTTGGTCGGATCGAAGGTGGGAATGATGGGATCGATCTTCCGTCCGTTGATCCCGCCGGTGTCGTTGATCTGGTTGACGAACAATTTGATGGCCTTGACCTGCTCGCCGAATTCGGCGTCGGAGGCGAATCCCTCCTTGCCGGCCAGAGAGTTGAGCGACACCACCGGGAACACCACACTGATGCTGTCCTTGGAGACCCCCCGAGACGATGTGCTGGCCTCGCTGACCGGAACGGGTCCGTCGGCGGCCGTGTCCACGGCGGTACTGGTCGTCGAGGAGCTCGACGAGGACGCCCCCCCGCAGGCGGCGGTGGCCAGGCTGATGGCGCCCACCAGTACCAGGGCCAACACCGTGGCCGGGCGGGGGCGAACCCGGGAGAGGTTGCCGCATGGATTCCGGTGGTGATGCCCGCTCATCTACTTCCCCCTTTGGAGCGCTCCGCTGTTCGGTCAGGTCACACGTGCTCGATGCCTGGGGATCGGAGTATGTCCCGCTGCCGTTCAGTGAGGTCCGGATACTGGGCTGCATCGTAGAAGGTTCTGGACCACGCCAGCGGTCGGGGACTGTACTTGTAGAATATGGTGCGACGTTCGTCGCTCCCCTGCCACAGCAGGGTGCCGTGGGCCAGCGCCTCGGTGAAGATGACGGCACTCCCGGCCGGTCCGGTGACTCGTCGGACGCACGGGTGGGGATCGGAGAGGTCCTTCCAGCCATCGGGGAAGGCAAAGGCCGACTTGTGGCTCCCCGGGACGCAGGCAAAGCCACCGTCGTCCGGACCCACGTCCTTCAGGTTGTAGGCCACGACCACCAGTCCGCTGTGGGGTCGGCCGTCACCGTTCCAGTAGTACTCGGCCGGGCGATAGGGAATCGCTCCGCCGTGCAGCCCGGCACCGATCGGACCTATTCCCGACTGGATCAGATCGGCATACTCGTGATCGAGCCGAAAGCCGTCTCCCAGCAGTTCCTCGAGTATGGGCAGAACGGGCGGATTGTCGATCAGCTCCCGGAAGACGCCGTTTCGCGCCAGCAGATGGAACCAACGATGGCTTCTCTGGTCGGGGACCAGGTCTCGCTCGGCCATGGTGTCGATGACGGCATTGAGCCGTTCGACGGTGTCGACCGGGAGGGCGTCGGGCACCATCAGATAGCCCTGCAGATCGAAGAGGTAGATCCAACCGGTGGCTTTGCCTCCCTCTCTGTGCACCGCTGCCGACTGGCTGCCATCCGACATGACCGTCCTCCTCACGACCTACCCCTCGCCGGTACGAGACAGTCTGCGATCCCGACCCCCGCCGGTCAACCGCCGCCGGGCCCGGGACCGGTGGGCCTCCGATTCCGGGGGCCAATGACCAGCCGACGACCGGGCTGCGGTCGACGGATCGGGACGGCTCCGCTCCGGGCCGCCGCGGCATCGAAGACCCATCCGCCACTCCCCCTGACCGCGAGACAGCCGACACTCCCGGTGGGGGCCGGGGCTCTGAGGGTGGATCCTGTCCCCCTTCCATCGAAATGACGACCACCAGGCCGCCGTCTAGAATCCGGGGGTGGGCAACCAGCTTGGGGCAGGGGCGGAGCGTCCCCCCGTATGAGCGAAACGCCGCAGAGTCTCACTCCCTACCGGGGCCCGCTGGTCACACGACCGGACCGGCGCCAGCGGGGCCAGATCCGCTGGATCTGGGGGGTCTTCGTCGTGCTGCTAGGTGCTGCGGTCCTGGCTGGAGCCGGCTATCTCATCGTCCGATCGCGCTCGGCCGCCACTGCCACCTCCAGCTCCACTGCCCCCCGCATGGAGTTCGGGGTCTATCCGGGCGGACCAGTGGGAACGGTGGGTACCACCAACCTCGGCAATTCGTCGGTCCCCGAAGATCCGGCCGAACGCCTGGCCGGATTGGAGAGACTGCGGGCCACGGACTCGAACGGCACGGCCCGGCCATTCGTCGTCCGGCTCTACGATTCCTTCACCGGTCAGCCGGCCGTAGATGCGTGGACCGGTGCCACCGCCAACGCCACCACCGACGGCGAGATCACCTCCTTCACCCGGCACGGATTCGATATCGATCTGGTGCTCCGCTACCAGCCGGTGCCATCGCTCGGACCCCAGGCGGTCGACGACTATCTCGAGTACATCCGCACGCTGGTGGCCCACTACGGGGGGAACCGCCACGTGAAATTCCTGCAGATAGCCAACGAGATCAACATCACCAACTCGCGTCAATCGTCCGATGGTGCCTACCCGGGGTCGGTGAAGGCCCTGGTGTGGGGGGTCGAGATCGCCGCCCAAGAGGTCGCGGCCGGCAAGTACCACACCGAGATCGGTTTCAACTGGGCCTACGTCGGCGCCGAAGACACCGACCAACCACTGTGGACGTTCATCCGCTCGCAAGGTCGCGGATTTCAGCAATCACTGAGTTGGATCGGTCTCGACGACTATCCGGGTACGTACTCCAACACCGGAACGCAACCAGCCTCCACCGGGGACGCACTGGTGGCCGGTGTCGCCCAGTTGAGGGGGCTCATGCACAAGAACGGTCTCCCGAACACCGTGCCCGTCCACATCACCGAAACCGGATACCCGACCGGTCCCGGGCGATCCACTGCCGCCCAGGTCACGGCCCTCACCTCCCTCGTCAATTCGGTCAACGCCGTCCGTGGCCAGTATGACGTAACCGACTTCGAGTGGTTCGATCTACGCGACAGCAACAGTTCGATCCCCAACATCCAGGAACAATACGGATTGACAAAGGACACCTACCTACCGAAGGCGGCATTTGGCGAGTACCGATCACTGATTGCCGGTCAAGGTCAGTGATCCACGAGCTGGACCGACTCCGAATCGTCAGAACAGGTGGGGAAGCACGACGGCCACGGTCACGGCCCAGGCCACCAAGCAGATGAAGACGGCCACAGAAGCGCCCCGGATGGTGCCGGCGACCTCAGGCCACGACGCCTTGGTCGCTCGCTGGGACTCCAAGGCGTGAAGTACCACGATTGCTGACATCACCACCACATACGTGAAGGCGGTGAAAAAGCAAAGCAGGACGTAGAAGTGGGTGGCCGGTTCGCTGGCCCGTTCCCACACTGCGGCCAGCACCACGGCACACACGCCCACGTAGGGAAGCAGGACCCGCACGGGCAGTAGCTCGAGGCCTCGATCCCCCTTGGGCGTCACCTTGATCGACCGTGGCGCGGTGACGACCCACTCCGTGATCCCCGAGCACACGCCCCAGGCCACAAAGGGCCACCGGGCGAAAGCGAACAGCCACACCTCCCAGCTGATGACCTTGGAGTTCACCGGACGGAGGACACCTCTTCGACGCAAGAGCAGGATCGCCGCCACCAGTGGGACGGAGATCAAGAGCCACCGGGACAGGAAGGCCACGTAGTTCACGTCCATCCACGGAACGCCGGTGACCACGGCGATGGGGGCCAGCAAGATACCCGAGACGGTAGTGAGGGCCAGCATCGGGTAGTAGAGCAGCGCCATACCGAATCGCAATCGGAGTCGCCACGGGAACTTGCGGAAATTCTGGAGGTACATGCGCAGTCCGACCACGACCAGGCTCTGTGCCCACTGGAACTCCTGGACCAGGCAGGCGTTGAAGGTGATCGGGCCGTCGCCATGGGCTTCGGCATCGAGGGCGAAGGCGCCCTCCCACCCGCTGGCATTCATGAGGAACGACGTCGTGAAATCTTCGGCCAGCTCGGGACCGATGCCTCCGATGTCGCGGAGAGCAGTGGTCCTCACGGCATAGTGAGACCCGATGCAGACCGGCGCCAGGCCATCGTTGCACCCGGCCTGCATGGGGCCGTGGAGGGCCCCCTCCCGGTAGAGGCGCCCCCGGGTCGCCCATGAGTCGACTGCGTTGGCATCGCAGATGCTGGGGGCCGACACATAGCCGACGGAACTCGAATGGAAGGGCCTGACCATCGACTCGAGGTAACCGTAGGCCGGAACATGGTCGGCATCGAGTTGAGCCACCACGTCATAGTCCCGATAGCCGTAGTGGTCATAGAAGTAGGCAAGATTCCCCTCCTTGCACTTCGTGCGACGCGGCCAGTTCGGTCGGTGGTACTCGGCGATCCCATGACGGGTCGAGATCTGAACCCCGTTGTCGGCGCACCACGCCTTGGTCTCCTCGCTCGGATCCTCATCGCAGAGCCAGACGTCGTAGGGATGGGGGTACGACTGCCACTGCATGGCACAGATGGTCTTGCGGACCACCTCCCACGGCTCCGATGGTGCTTTGGTCACCACCATGGCCACTCGCATGCGGGGTACGGTGATCCTCGGGTTCACCCGCCGCACCCGGGACAGGTACAGCACGCCCAGAGCCGGCAGGACCACCGTGGGGTAGGACAGCAAGACGACATCGATGACGGTCCGGCCGTTCGAGATCTGATGGCCGGGCTGGGCCCACCAGACCCAGAAGTTGATCACACAGGCGACCCAGGCCAACAGGAGCAGAGTCATCACCACCCGGTCCCGCCCCTGCAGCACACGCTCGAAAAGCTTCTCCTCCTGTTGGGCCCTTCTCTCGACCTGGGCACCGAATTCATCGATGGCCCAGTGAGTGGCGACCAATTCGCCCGAGGACCGTTGCTCCGGCTGGAGCCCGAGATCGTCGCTGAGCCAATCGTTGGCGTCCAGGCCCAACGCCGAGCGACTCTCGACATTGAGGGCGAACTCGTCGATGAGGGCCACCGCCCCCATCGGCTCGTCTCTTTCGGTTGTCACATCGGTCATCGTTCAGCCCGCCAGTCGTCGATGGTGAAAGGCCGCCAGGTCATGGGCAGGTGGTGAGCCATCTGCTATCCGATCCCGAGCGGATGTCTGTGCTGAAAGGTCCAGGCATCCCGACACATGGCCGCCACGTCACGCCGTGATCTCCATCCGAGCTCGGTCTCCGACCGGCGGGGCGACGCCACCAGCTCGGCCACGTCGCCCGGCCTCCGCGGCACCACCTCGAAGGGGATCTTGACCCCGCTGGCCTGCTCGAACGCCGCCACCAGCTCGAGCACGGACGTCCCGACCCCGGTGCCGATGTTGTAGTCCTTGAACCCTTGGTGCTGGTTCAGTCGATCGAGCGCCACCCGGTGGGCCTCGGCCAGATCCATCACGTGGATGTAATCCCTCACGCCCGATCCGTCGGGGGTCGGGTAGTCGGACCCGAAGACCTGAAGCTTGGTGAGACGGCCGACGGCAACCTGGGCGATGTATGGCATGACATTGTTGGGGATGCCTCGCGGATCCTCACCCAGATCACCACTGTCGTGGGCGCCCGTGGGGTTGAAGTAGCGGAGGGCGATCACCGACCAGTCGGGATGGGTCAGGCAGGCGTCAGCCAGCATCTCCTCACACATCAGCTTGGATCTGGCGTACGGGTTGGTCGGCCGGCGGGCCGCCTGCTCGTCGATCGGCACGACCTCGGCGTCGCCATAGATCGAGCACGATGACGAGAACACCATCTTGGCGACGTCGAACTTCTGCATGGCCCCGAGAAGGTTCAGCGTGGCGATGATGTTGGTCGTGTAGTACTCCACCGGCATGACCACCGACTCCCGCGGTGCCTTCCGAGCCGCGAAATGGATGACGGCATCGATCCGGTGAGTGGAGAACACGCTCTCCAATGCCGGTCCATCGCATACGTCGAGCTGGTAATGCGTGAACTTTCGCCCCGACAATCGTGCGACCTGGTCCAACACCTGGGGCGTGCTGTTGGAGTAGTCGTCGACCACCACCAGCTCGTGGTCGTGGTCCAGGAGATCCACACAGGTGTGACTTCCGATGAACCCGGCCCCCCCGGTGACCAGAACCGTCCCTTTGGCCATCGGACCTACCGCTCCAGTGACAGGACGTCCGGATGCCGCCGGTGGTTCCATGGGATCATCGGGCCGCCACTCCTTCGCTGGGAAGGACCGCCGGGGAAGGGTCGAGCAGGAAGGGCGGCACCGCGGCCCGACGACCGATTCCCAGGTACCGGAACCCGGCCTGTTGCACCCGTTCCGGGTCGAAATTGTTCCGGCCGTCCAAGAACAGGTCTCCCCGGGTGGTCTTGCGCAGCGAGGCCAGGTCCAAGGTGAGGAACTGTGGCCACTCGGTGGCCAGGACGATGACGTCGGCCCCGGCCGCTGCCTCGAAGGCGCTGGAGGTGACCCGTATGTCGGGCACGTCGGGCACCTCGGTCACCATCGGGTCGTAGGCCGACACCACCGCCCCCTTGGCCACGAGTCGACAGGCGACATCGAGGGCCGGTGAGTCCCGCAGGTCGTCGGTATCGGGTTTGAAGGCCAGTCCCAGCAGACCGACACGAGCCCCCCGCAGGGTCTTCAGATGACGGAGCAGCTCGTCGATGACCAGCTGACGCTGCGACTCGTTGACGGCAATCGCCGCCTCCAGCAGTCTGGGCTGATAGCCGTACTCGCCGGCCGTATTGACCAGGGCGGCCAGGTCCTTGCCGAAGCAAGAGCCGCCCCAGCCGAGTCCGGCGTCGAGGAAGTATCCCCCGATGCGGGCGTCGAGCCCCACGCCGGCGGTGACTTCGGTGGTATCCGCCCCCACCAGATCACTGATACGGGCGATCTCGTTGGCAAAGCTGATCTTGGTGGCCAAGAAGGCGTTCGAGGCATACTTGATCAGCTCGGCGGTGGTCAGTTTGGTCTGGAGTAGCGGCACCACGTCCCGCCGCCCGACGTCGCCCGGAATCCGTTGCTCGAGAATCGGCCGATAGACCTCGGCGGTAAGCCTCAGGGCGTCCCCGTCCTCGCTTCCGAGCACCACCCGGTCGGGGTGGAGGTAGTCCTGGATGGCGTTCCCCTCCCGCAGGAACTCGGGATTGGACACCATGGCGAACAGATCCCGCCCTTCGGGGCCGATGATGTCCTCGATCAGGGATCCGAACCAAAAGCCGGTGCCGATCGGCACCGTGCTCTTCGTCACGATCACGTGGAAGTGCCGCAGGTTCTCGGCCACCGACTGGGCCACCCCCCGGATGGCGCTCATATCCGGGCGGCCATCCGGCCGGGGCGGGGTACCGACGCACACGAACACGATGTCGGTGGCGTCCATGGCAAAGGCGAAGTCATCGGTGAACTGCAGGTTTCCGCTGGCCACACCGCTGGCCAGCAGTGGATCGAGTCCGGGCTCGTGAAAGGGAGCAACTCCCGAGCTCAGCTGCTGCAGTTTTTCGGGGTCCGACTCCACACCGATGACGTCGTTTCCTACGTGGGCCAAGCAGGCGGCTACCACCGAGCCCACATAGCCACTTCCGATGACTGCAATTCGCTCGCCCAAGACTGCGTCCCTTCTCCTTCGGGTTGATCCTCGACAGGTTCCGTCGTATGGATGGCTAGGTATTAGGTGTTATTGCTGAGCACTAATTGCTTCAATACGCCCCTGTACACCGAAGGTGATACTGCGAAATGGCCCGACCCTGCTGCCCGCCATTTCTCCCTTCAGAGCGCGCAGAAACAGGCGGAATTGCGACGGCTGCACTCGGCAGTCATCTGGTCCGCGCATCCCCACGAGCCGCTCTCAGCGTGTTCTGCCGCTGCGATGGCTAGAACTATGCACCATGACGTTTTGGCATGCAAGCCAATCCATGTTCCTCATATCAACCGGGTGTCAACCACGTCATTCGGTGATTCATCCGCCGCATAGAGTGACAATATGAACTCTTAACTGGCGGTCCCCGCCAAACTCATTGAGTGACGCATGTACCGCGTAGAGTGGCCACGCCGCCCATCCGACCGGGCAGACGACCATGGATACCTCGGGTGATGAGGGTGCCGCCGCGCAGAGTGGTATTCCCGAGGTCCCCGACTGCGTCCTGACCTCCCCATGTCGCCGGGGGGAGTCTGCACCACTCAAGATGGGGGTCCCACATGTCGATACCCAAGGATGGATCCATCTTCGGGGCCGATCCGACAGCACTTCGCAGTCCGGCTGATGCCGCTCTCCGCATTCATGGTCGTGCTGTGTATCGTCGGAGCCGGCCTGGCAGTGACGGCCACGCCGGTCACCGCCGACGCCGTGCATCCCACTCGACCAGCTGTGAGCGAAGTGAACCCGAAGAAGCCCGCCATCTCTACGTCGCCGACAACGTCCACGGTCCCCTACGGCACGGTGACCGGGTCGGCCGACACCACGGCGGCCGCCGGACAGAAGGCGGCTCCGCCACCGGTTCCATCGGCACCGGTCCGGTCCGCCCCGCCGACCACCACCACGGCACCGCCGTCTTCCGCATCACCGGTGGCCGCCGGCCCATGGCGGGGAGCCGGGCTGATATCGCTCCCGGATGCCTGCAGCGACATCCAGACCCTGACCCTTTCGTGGTACTACAACTGGGAAACGACAACTCCGTGCCCCGACACGGGTGTGCCCTACGTCCCCATGGTGTGGGGCGACTGGTGTGCCGGCAGCAATACCTGCAGTGCGCTACCGACGACCCTGGGAGCCGATGGCAACCAGTACCTCCTGGGATTCAACGAGCCCGACAATGTCGACCAGTCGAACATGACCGTGGCCCGGGCGCTGCAGCTGTGGCCCTATCTCGAGGCCACCGGTCTGCAGCTGGGGAGCCCGGCGGTCACCGAGACCCCACAGGGATCGGCCTGGCTCGCTGCCTTTATGGCCGGAGCCCGTCAGCAGGGACTGCGGGTCAACTTCTTGGCCCTGCACTGGTACGGCGACTGTTCCAACCCTCAGAACCTGATCGATTACCTGGCCCAGATGGAACAGACCTACAGGTTGCCACTGTGGCTCACCGAGTTCTCGTGCGTCTACCAGTCGTTCGCCGTCAACACCCAGTTCCTCGAGCAGGTGGCTCCCCGGCTGGCCGCCCTCCCCTATCTGCAGCGGTATGCCTGGTTCACCAACCGCCCGTTCTCCGATGCGCCCGGATACGACTACACCAATCTCCTCGACGCCTCCGGTGTGCTGACCTCGACGGGCCAGGCATTCCGCGCCCTCCCGGAGCGATAGGCGAGCATCGCCCTTCCCGGCGATGCTCGGGGGTCGGGGGGGGTCAGCCCGGTCGACTATTTGGCGTAGATGTGCTTGTCGAAGGTGGTGGTGACCGTTTGGGCCTCACCGAGGTGCGGCAGGCCGAACAGGTCCTCGATCGAGGCCAGTGCCGAGTAGTGGTTGTAGGAAGTCGTCTTGGGGGCCACCGCCGCCGGGGTGATGAACGGCGAGATGAGCACGGCGCCGACCTTGCCGCCCCCGGGTCCGCTGAGGCCGTTTTTGCCGGAGCTGGCCGCCGGCCCCGGGGTCTCGCCGCAGCAGGCGGTGGTGTCGAGGGTCGGGTCCTCAGCCTCGTCGAAGGTGATCTCGAGCAGGCCGTCCTGCTTGAAGGCCGGCGAATTGGTGATGATCGGGACCCAGGTCTCGAGCCACTGGTTGATGTCCCCTACGGACGATCCCCCGCCCTGGCCCGCCCCGGTGGTGTTGGTGCACGGGTAGTCGTGGCCGTCGTCGCACAGGTTCGGGGTGATGAAGCTGAAGTTGGGGGTGGTGGCCACCGACTGAAGGTCGGTGACCAGGCCGGTAGTGCCGGGCAGGGCGCTGGCCGGCAGGTTTCCGCTGGTGTCGCCGAGGGGCACGACGTTCTGGTCGCACTCGGTGGTGTTGTCGATGATCGAGTGGAAGTACACGAACGGATCGTGCCGGGTCACGTAACCGTCGTCGGCTGTGGCGGTGAACGACGGATCGGAATCGCCGACCGACGGATGGCCGCAGTTGGCCGCCTCACGGGAGGGGTCGTTGCCCATGTCCTCCTCGTAGCCCTTCCAGGTGAGTCCGTCGGCGTCCAACTGGTTGGCCAGCGTGGTCACCGCCGACGGGTACACGCAGCCGGAACCCTGCTGGATGCCGTTCGCACCCTGCCCGTCCCCGGGGGGAAATCGACGAATCCGCCGATGCAGTCGGTCTGGTTGTCGACGTTGGGCGGCTGGCCGGAGATGAACCCCACGTAGTTGTCGTTGGAGAAGTGCCCGATCGAGTAGTAGTTCTTGACCAGCATGCCCTCGCTGGGCAGCGTCTGGGCCAGATAGGGATCGGCCGACGGATCCCCGAAGGTGGCCGAGTAGTCGTCGTTCTCCATCATGATCACGAACACGTGGCGGATCAGTGGCAGCTTCGACGTCACCGTCAGGCTCAGCGTCTGGTCGGTCGTGCCCACGGCGTTGGTGGCGGCAAGGTCGATGCCGTAGGGCGTGGCGGCGGCCAGAGGGTTCGGATAGGACAGGGTGGCCGTGCCGTTGCCGTTGTCCTCGAAGCTGGCTCCGGCCGGCAGACCGCCGGTCACGGCGATCGAGGCCGGGCCCGGATTGGCCTTGGTCTTCACCGTGAAGGTGAACGCCTTGTCCTGCTTGGCCTTGGCCGTGGCCTTGCTGGAGAAGGTGGGTGCCGCCTGAGGTTTGCCGGCCGCAGGTTCCTTGGCCACGGCCATCGAACCGGGCAGGTACTGAACGAGCAGCGTGGCCGCCCCTAGCAATGCCACCGCCACGGTGACGGTCCGAACGACCCTGGCCTTGTGCATCTGACTCCCCCTGTCGTATGCCGCTTCCGTCCTCCCGGTACCGAGAAGGCGGCTCGGCTGCCGCAACCGTACCCCCGGCCGTGGTCTTCCCGCCCCGGCAGTCTGCAACCAGACAGTGCCTCTGTCAATAGTTCTGCGTGGGGCCCACTCCGGTAGGACGAGCCCTCGGCGAACCGAACCTCCAGGTCAGCTTGGGTGCTCGAGGCCGGCCGACACGTAGTAGAGCGAACCGACGGTGCCCGACCCGCCGTAGTAGCTGGCCGGGACCTGCAGGCCGTGCTGGACGGCCCAGCGGTCGACGGCACCGGCCGCTGACGTCCCGGCGCCCCCGAAGCCCCCGAACCGGCCGAAGCCCCCGAACCCTCCGAATCCCCCGAATCCCCCGCTGACCAGGACGTAGTGGATCTTGCCCTCCGCCACCAGCTGTTCGAACTGGGGCAGGGTGGGTACCGGCTCCGAGCCGGTGAACCCGCCCATCGACATGACGGGCTCTCCGCTGATCAGGATGAGGGGGGCGGCGGTGGTCGAACCGCCGACGGCAACGATCCAGTCGGCCCCGTCACGGTGGGCCTTCAGGTACCCGATCATCCCCGACGAAACGCCGGAGACGGGCGCCACCCCGCCGTTGGCTGCGGCTTCCTCGGCGGCCAACCGGTCGAGCCGGGCCAGGATCTTGGTCAGGCCCGGGTTGTCGAATCTCCCCGGGGTCCCCGGTGCCGAGCTGGTGGGGGTCGGCCCGCCGGTCGGGTTGGTGGCGCTGGTCGAGTTCTCGACCGTCCACCGCGAGTATGCCGTCGGGCCGGCAAAAGCCGCCACCGCCGCCGACAGCCCGCCGATGGCGGCCACCGCCACCAGGACCCGCCGCGGCAGGCGGTTCCCTCCGATCAGGGCGGCGAAGAGCACCGCCGCCCCGACCACCCCGGTCACCTCCACGACCCGGGCCAGGCCCGGGTCGTAGTTCGGCACCCGCTCGAGCAGATGGGCGGCCCACACTGCGCTGGCCAGGACCCCGAGGGGCAGGGCCCACGAGTAGAGGCGCGAGGCCCGGCCCATGCGCCACATCACCAATGCCCCGCCGCCGGCCAGGGCGGCCAGGGCCGGTGCCGTCTCGACGACGTAGTAGGTGTGGAACGTCCCCTGGACCGAGCTCAACACCACGATGGCGCAGATGGCCCACACTCCCCAGAAGGCGAACCCGGCCCGGACCAGATCGGACCGGGGTGCCCGCCGGCTGGCCCACAACCCGGCCACCAGACCGAGGCCGGCCACCGGGATGAGCCAACTGATCTGGGATCCGAGGGCGGGGGCGAACATCCGTTGCCAACCGGGTTGGCTGCCGAAGTGGGTCGCACTGGCCAACCCGGCCGAGAACCGGTGGACCGATGACCGGACGGGCCCGCCCCGGAAGGGGCTCGAGTTGCCGAGGAGCCGCCCGAATCCGTTGTAGCCGAAGATAAGGCTGAGCTCGGAGTTGTCGCCGCTGCTGTCGATGTAGGGACGGCTTCCTGCCGGCCACAGTTCGACCACGGTCACCCACCATCCCGATGCGACCACCAGGACCAGCCCGCCCCACACCAGCTGGACGAGCCGGCGACCCAACTTGGGCGGTCCGAACAGGAGATAGACGAGCACGAAGGCCGGCACCACCACGAAGGCCTCGAGCATCTTGGTCAAGAAGGCCATGCCCAACAGCCCGGAGCAGATCAGCAAGCGCGAGGTGGCTCCGGTCTCGAGAGCCGACCACAGTGCCCAGGCCGCCAGCACCAAGAAGAGGGTCATGATGCCGTCGGGTTCGTCACTGCGGAAGATGGCGGTGAAGACCGGCGTCACCGCCAGGGCCGTGGCGGCCAGCACGGCGGCGACGTCCCCCATCCATCGGCGCACCAGATGGAAGATCACCACGACGGTGACGGCTCCGGCCAGCGCCTCGGGGACCAGCATGCTCGTGCTCGAGAAGCCGAAGATCCGACCGGAGATCTCCATGACCCACAGGGACGCCGGCGGCTTGTCCACGGTGATGAAGGACGATTGGTCGAGCGAGCCGAAGAAGAAGGCCTTCCAGCTTTCGGTGCCGCTCTTCACCGCCGCGGCATAGAAGGTGTTGGACATGGCGTTGGCCGACAACCGGTGCAGGTAGAGGAGGAAGGTCGCCCCACCGATCACCACCATCGCCGGCTCCGACCACCAGGGGCGGCCTCCCCGGCGCAGCCAACCGCTGACACCGGAGGATCCGGACGGGTCGGGAGCCTGGTCGCCTCGGCCACCGCCACCGCCCCGGGGAATCGCGTCCACCGTGTCGGGTGCCGGCGCGACAACGCCCCGCTCGGCCACCAGCTGTTCCGGCCTTCCCTCCATATCGCTCCTCACGGCCCCTGGGGCGGGCGGTGCGGGTGTGCAGCTCTTGACGGCGAGCTCTCGCAGGCCCACGCCCTCCTGACTGAAACGGAGGTGATCGCCGGGTCGACGCTACGCGACCTCGGCGTGGGAGCGTCGGCGGGCCCGGCCGCCGGACACCCGGGGAGGTCGTCTTGGCAGGAGGGGGACGGTTGAGTAGTTTGCCCACGGTGGACCACCGGGGGACGATCGGCGCCCGACGACGTCTGCCTGTCGGCCGGCTGGTCACGGCCGCCCTCCTGGTGTCCAGCTGCATCATCGCCGCCTCGACCACGTCGTGGGCGGCCGGGTCCAGTCCCAACGGGCGCCTCACCGCCCTGGGCGGCGAACTGCGCCAGCTGGTGGCCATGCCGGGCGGCCCCCCGGGCGCTCTCGCCCTCGTGCAGCGGGGCAACCGGGTCGAGGTGGTGACGTCCGGCGTGGCCGACGTGGCCACCCGCCGGGCCATGGCCAGCGACGACATCATCCGGATCGCCAGCATCTCCAAGGCATTCAGTGGGGCGGTCGCCCTCTCACTGGTGAGCAAGAAGAAGCTGTCACTCTCCGACACCATCGGACAGCGGCTGGGCACCCTCCCCGAGGCGTGGCATTCGGTGACGCTGGCCGAGCTCTTGCACCACACGAGCGGCCTTCCCGACTACATCAAGAACCCCCAGTTCCTGGCGGCCTTCACCGCTGATCCGCAGATGACCCTCACTCCGGCCCAACTGCTGGGGTACGTCGCCGACCAGCCGCTCCTGTTCCGGCCCGGATCGCGCTACGACTACTCGGACTCCGACAACATCGTCGTCGGACTGATGGTGGAATCGGTGACCAACGGGTCCTATTCCTCGGCCCTGGCCGACTACGTCACGGCACGGCTGCACCTGCCCGACACCACCCTGCCGACCACCACCGCCCTCAGCCAACCCTACGTGCACGGTTACGACGTCGAGCCGGGGAAGGCGCCGGAGGACATCAGCATGCTCATCAATCCCGGATTGGCCTGGGCGTCGGGGGGAATGGTCTCGACACCGGCGGAGCTGAACACGTTCGTACGGGCCTATGTGGGCGGAGCACTCTTCAACCGGGCCACCCGCACCCGGCAGTTCTCGTTCGTCCCGGGCAGCTCCGGCCCCCCGGGGCCGGGCACCAATGCCGCCGGACTCGGGGTCTACCGGTACCGGACAGGCTGCGGGACCGTCTACGGCCACACCGGGAACCTTCCGGGCTACACCTTGTTCGCCGCCTCGAACCGGGACGGAGAGGACTCGGCCGTGGTGGTGATCAACGAACAGCTCAACAGTAATCCCGTCACGTCGGCATTCACCCGGCTGCGCCAGAGCGAGGAGCAGGCGGTGTGCGCGGCCCTCGGCTCGTGAGCCGCCCGTGACCAGACCCGGCCCGGCCCGGCCCGGTCAGCGCCCCACGGCGTGGCGTACGGCGTCGGCCAGGACCGCCACCGACGGCATCACCGCGGCCTCCAACGTGGGGGCGGAGCCGATCGGAGCGAAGCCGGCACCGATCCGGCCCACCGGGGCGTCGAGCTGGCCGAACAGCTCCTCGTTGATCAGGCTCGCCACCTCGGCCCCGAACCCGGCGAACCGGGTGGCGTGGTGGGCGACGACGGCGCGTCGGGTCCGACCGACCGATTCCAGGACGGCGGCGGTGTCCAACGGCACCAGGCTCCGCAGGTCGACCACCTCGACATCGATGTGCTCGGCGGCCAGCCGCTCGGCGGCTCCGAGAGCGTCGCGCACGGTCCGGCCGTAAGTGACGATGGTCACGTCCTTGCCGTGTCGCTTGACGTCGGCCAGGCCGAAGGGAACCCGGTGGTCGCCTTCGGGGACCGGGCCGGTCACCCCGTACAGGGCCACGTTCTCGACCAGGACACACGGGTCGTCATCGAAGATGCAGCTGGTCAGGAGACCTTTGGCGTCGGCCGGGGTGCTCGGGACGGCCACCTTCAACCCGGGAACGTGGGCCAGCCACGCTTCCAGGGTCTGGGAATGGGTGGCGCCTGATCCGATCCCCCCGAAGACGGCGGTCCGCAGGGTGAGGGGAACGCTGAGCAGTCCGCCCGACATGAACCGGGACTTGGCCGCATGGTTGACGAGTTGGTCGAGGGCGATGCTCACGAAGTCCATGATCATCACTTCGGCCACCGGTCGCATCCCGGCCAGGGCGGCGCCCACCGCCGCCCCGACGATGGCGGCCTCGGAGATCGGAGTGTCCCGGACCCGATCGGTGCCGAACCTCGTCGACAGGCCTTTGGTGACCTGGGAGATGCCCCCGCCCGGATCGGCCAGGTCCTCGCCGATGAGCAAGACGTCGGGGTCGGAGGCCAGAGCCTCGCTCAGGGCCGAGTTCAGTGCCTCCCGCATGCTCAGGACCACCCCGGGCTCAGATTGGGGTGGGCCCTGATCGGTCATTCCGCACCCGCCCGGTCCCCGTAGACATCGGTCCAGGCCTGGTCACCCTCGGGCAGGTCGGCCTGCAGGGCGGCGGCGAAAGCCGTCTCGACCTCGTGGCCTGCCCGCTCGGTGATCCGTTCCGCCCCTGGCTCATCGAGCACCCCGTCGGCCACCAGGAGGGCCCGGTAGCGGCTGACCGGCTCGGCCTGGCGGGCTGCTTCCAGTTGGTCGGGCGGGATGTACCGCATGGGGTCGCCGAAGTAGTGACCCCACAGTCGGAAGGTCGTGCACTCCACCAACGACGGACCGGCACCCCTCCGGGCCCGGTCGACCGCCGTCTCGAGCACCCCATACAAGGCGTCCGGATCGTTGCCGTCGACCCGGACACCGGGGATGCCGTACGCCGCGGCGCGATCCGAGACGTGGGCAACCGGCTGCGCCTCTTCGGTCGGCGTCATTTCGGCGTAGCGGTTGTCCTGGCACACGAAGACGACGGGAAGATCCCACAGGGCGGCCAGATTGACCGCTTCGTGGAACGACCCGGTGCCGGTGGCCCCGTCCCCGAAGCTGGCCACGGTGACCTGGTCGCCGCCACCCATCCTCGCCGCCAGTCCCACCCCCACGGCGATGGGAACGCCTGATCCGACGATCCCGGTGGACAGGACCAGACCCGACGGCGGATGGGAGATGTGCATCCCACCACCCTTGCCTCGGTTGACGCCGGTGCTGCGGGTGAGGATCTCGGCCACCAGCGGGCCGAGGGGAACACCTTTGGCCACCTGGTCATGCAGTCCCCGGTAGGTGGTCACCAGCTGATCGTCGGCCCCCAGCACCGTACCCAGGGCGGCGGCGATGGCCTCCTGGCCGGTGGCCGGCCAGTAGGTGCAGGCGAACTCCCCGGCACTCAGTCCCCGTCGCAGCCGCTCGTCGCATGTCCGGATCAGCACCATCAGCTCGTACATCCGCCGGCGATCCGGGCTGCCCGGTGTCGCCGGTTCGGTCGGCGTCGGTTCGGTCGGTGTCGCCGGTGGCCCGCTCACCGCGGACTCCCGCTAGCGCCGCGTCCACCGTTCCACAACCCCGTCGAGACCATGACCCCCCTAGCTCACCGACACGCCGGCGCTCGAGTACGACGCGGCGTGGGACCCAGACAGGTGGCCCCACACCAGGCCCATCCCGATCGACGTCCCTCCTCCGTAGTAGGCCGGACCGGCCGGGCTGGCGATCACGTTCCCCGCCCCGTACAGCCCGGGGATGGGACGGTCGCGCACGTGCATGACCCGGCCGTCGAGATCGACCCTCGGCCCCCCCTTGGTGCCCACCGTACCGACGTGGATCGGCAGGGCGTAGTAGGGCCCCTGCTCGATGGTGCCCAGGTTGGGATGCGGCGCATTCGGGTCCCCGTGGAACCGGTCGTAGGCGCTGTCGCCCCGGCCGTAGTCGCCGTCACGCCCCTGGCCGACGAACCGGTTCCAGCGCCTGATGGTCTCCTCCAGCCCCACCGGGTCGATGCCCACCTTGGCGGCCAGACCCTCGACGGTGGCGTGCGCCGCCAGCCAGTCGGGGTCGGGGTCGGACGGTCTGGTCGACACCACCGGATACCTCGACCGGTACTGATGGTCGAAGACCACCCAGCACGGAAGGTGCCGGGTCGAGTACTGGTTGGCGTCGAACGAGAAGAAGGCCTTCTGCATGTCGTTGTAGTTGGCCGCTTCGTTGACGAACCGAGACCCGAAGCGGTCGACGATGATCGAGTGGGGAGCCGTCCGTTCCACCCCCACGAAGCGGGCCAGGGGACGGTCCTCGTACGACTCACCGGGAACGGATGCCGCCGGGTACCACCACGCCTCGTTCATGTTAGCCAGATCGGCACCGACGGCCATGGCCATGAGCAGCCCGTCCCCCTGGTTGGCCGGAGGGCTGTGCGGGTGGGTCAGAGGACCGGGCAGGAACCGCTCCCTCAACTGCGGGTTCCACTCGTAGCCGCCCGATGCCAGCACGACGGCAGCAGCCGGGATCTCCGAGCGCCGACCACTGCCTTCGACGACCAGTCCGGAGACGGTGTCCCCGTTCATGGCGATCTCGCGGGCCCGGGTCTCGAGCATCGGCTCGATGCCCCGTGAGAGACAGGCCTCAAGGAGGGCACCGATCAACGCCTGGCCACAGGCCACCTGGTGATCAGCCACCCGACGTTGGACCTCGGGGGCATCGAAGCCTTCGGGGTTGTAGGTGGGGCGCCACTCGACGGTTGCCTCCTGCAGGGTGATGGGAAGGCCGAGTACCGGTGGTCGCCGTAGGGCTGGCGCCCACCGGCCCAGACGTTCGGTGTCGTACAGCGCCGGTTCGAGCATCCGTCCCGACGACTTGGCCCCGTCCATCTCGGGGTGGTAGTCGGGCCACGACATGGCGGCCAGCCGCAGGGGCGTGCGGTCCTCGATGTCGGCCACTATCCCAGGACCCCGGTCGACATAGTGCTCGAGCATCTCGACGGGAGTCCGGCCGGCAGTGAGCCGATGCATGTAGGCCAGGGCTTCGTCTCGCGAATCGTCAATCCCCCGCTCGGCCATGTGATGGTTCCGGGGCATCCAGATGCCGCCGCCCGAGACGGCCGTGGTGCCGCCGATCGAGGAGGTGCCTTCCACCATCAGGACGCCGGCCCCGGCGTCATGGGCGGCGATGGCCGCGGTCATGGCCGCCACCCCCGAGCCCACCACGACGACCTCGGCTCCGTCGACCGATGCGCCCACCATCAGTTCCGCCGTCTCCTCACGACGCCAGATAGCGGTCGAGCTGGCGGTGCATGTTGGTGATCCCCGACTCGTAGGTGTGCGACAGCCGGAGGCCATCGACACTGCGACTGTGGATGCCCCGTTGCTGGCGCCCGATGTTGGAGAAGTCCTGGAGGGGGATGGGCGGCCAGTGGTCGGCGTCGTCGGGAGCGAACGGGCCCTGGACTGTCGGCCTCGGAACCTCGTCGCCTTCGGCCGGAATGGTCAGCGACCACAGTTCGAACACGCACGACTCGGGGTCGTGGCCGTGGGGGCGCGCCCGATAGACCAGGGCGTTGCCGTACTGGGGGAGGACGAAGTAATTGGGGAAGGCGAAGAACATGCCGCCCCAGCGGCCCAGAGCCGCCGGATCGGGCGGCGGCAGGGGAATGCCGGCTTCGGCTGCGTACTGGTAGAGCGCCTTCACCAGCTCTTGGCCGAAACTGCTGCCATCGGGAATCGGACGGTGACGCATGCCGGTGATCACGTGGACGTCGCGGTCCAGGGTCATGGCCTCCAGACCCCGGCTGAGCTGGCGGGAAGACTCGATGATGGCGTCTATCTCGCTCACCCCCACCTGTCGGCCCTTGTCGGCCTGGGCGTTGGGACGGAGCTGGAAGCTCGAATGTCCACCGTCGTGGGCGGCGTAGACCAGGCTGTCGGGATCGTACCGTTCGGGGTGGCCCAGGGTGAGCTGTGGATGGGTCTGGGGTACGTGGTACCCCTCCATGAACGCCTCCTGGGCCATCTTCCAATTGGCCGGAAGGACGGTCTCCTTCCACCACAGGACCTTCATATCGGCCACGCCGAGCGGATCGAGCAGGCTCGGGATCGGATCCAGCGCCTCCAGGAGGGGCGGGGCGTCCGGGTCGAGGTTGAGCCAGACACATCCGCCCCACACGTCGACCCGCACACGACGGAGGCAGATCTCCTCGGGGGCGAGGAGGTTCTGGTCGAAGGCGTGCGGGGCATAGACAAACGAGTTCGAACCGTCGAGGTTCCACCGCCAGCCGTGAAAGGGGCAGATGATCTGGCCGCCGGGAAAGGCACCGGTTCCCTTGGCCAACTGGGTCGACCGGTGCCGACAGGCGTTGTGATAGCCCCGGATCGATTGGCCATCGACCCGCACCAACAGGACCGATTGATCACAGATGGTGTACTCGACGAAGTCTCCGGGCGACGGGATCTCTTCGAGCCGGCACCCCATCTGCCACACCCGGGGCCACAGCCGCTCCCGCTCGAGTTCGGCGAAGGCCGGGTCGTAGTAGCGCTCCGCCGCCACGAAATCGGGGCGGCCCATGGCATGGGGGACGCCCCGACGGCCGTCAGGTGCGGCCCGTACGTCGACCGGCCCGGGCTGGACGACGACGTCAGCCATCCGAAGCTGTCTCTTCTGTCGTGAGCAGGGTGATCTCCCGCACCTGGAACCGCCACCGGTCGTCGTGGCGAACCAACCGGTCGAAGTAGTGCCCGGCGGCCACGATGCCGATGCCCTCGGCCGTCGGCCGCACGAACAGGTAGTCGGTGGTGGCGGCAGCGACCTCGCCGTCCACGTCGATCAGCGAATTGGTGGTCACGTGCATTCCCCGTTTGCCGTCCCCCTGCACGGTCTCCATGTACTTCAGGATCGCCTGGCGGCCCTCGGTCACCTGACCCATGAAGATCAACCGGGCGCTCTCGGTGAACAGATCGGACCATTCGTCGAAACGGCCGTCGTCGAGGAGCTGGCTGTACTGGCTGAGGGTGCGGCTGATCTGTTGCTCCTCCCCCACTGTTCCCCCTGTGCTGGTCGGCCCTGGTGCTGACCGGCGGCCGAGATCGGGCCGCCGGGCCGCTCACCCGGCGGGACCGGAACTCCCCCGTCCAGGACGAGCGCCCCGGTGAGCCCGGGCCGCCCCGGCCGAGCTGTCAGTCGACGTTGCGGCCGATGATATGCCCAATCAGCCGGGGCTGCCGGTCCGGGGCCGGCGACCGTTTGACGGGCGGCCGGCGGAGACAGCGGAGGCGGTGGCGGGCGGGCGGGGTGAGGTGAGGTTCACGACGACCCGGGACCCGTCCCGACCAACTCGGCGATGACCTCCCCGACCGGATACGTCGTCCCCTCCTGCCCCACATGGCGGATGACGCCGTCCATCGGCGCGGTGACCTCGTTGGTCACCTTGTCCGTCTCGAGCAGGTAGATCGGCTGGTCCTGAGCCACCTCGGCGCCGTCGTCCACCAACCATTCGGCCAGCGTCGCCTCGGTCATCTCCATCCCTAGTTTGGGAATGCGGATGTCGATCGTCCTCACCCTCTCCTGCCAGCTGCCGACGGCCGGGCTCCTTGGGCCCGACCAGCCGGACCTGCTGATCGTACAATCTCAGGTGCAGCCGACCTCTGACCGCCGGCCCGGCTCCGGACCAGACCTAAGATGCCGGCTTCGGACCCAGCCCGGCCGACGGGCCAGAGGCGACCAGGGGGCACGATGCAGACCAGGGCTCGAGGACCGGAGTCGCCCGAAGGCAGCGGGGACGGTCAGTTGACCGCTCTCGATGTCGCTCGCCGGGCAACCCTCGAGCCGATCACCGCCATCGCCGCCAAAGCCGGAATCAGCGCCGACCTGCTCGAGCCCTACGGACCCTTCGTGGCCAAGATCAAGCTCGATGCCATCGCCGACCTGGCTGAGCGACCGAGGGCCAAGTACGTGGTGGTGACGGCGGTCACTCCCACACCGCTGGGCGAAGGCAAGACCACCACCACCATTGGTCTGGCCCAGGGCATGGCCCATATCGGGGCCCGGGCCACGGCGGCCATCCGCCAGGCGTCGATGGGTCCCACCTTCGGGATAAAGGGAGGCGCGGCCGGCGGCGGTTACAGCCAGGCGGCACCGTTCGAGCTGCTCAACCTCCACCTGACCGGGGACATGCACGCCGTCACCGCCGCCCACAACACCCTCTCGGCCATGCTCGACAACCACCTCTTCCAGGGAAACGAGCTCGGGATCGACCCCCAGGGAATCACCTGGCGCCGGGTACTCGATGTGAACGATCGGGCGCTACGCAATGTCGTGGTCGGACTGGGTTCCCGCCAGGACGGGATCCCACGCCAGGGGGGGTTCGACATCACGGCCGCCTCGGAGGCCATGGCGATTCTGGCCCTGTCCACCTCACTGGCCGACATGCGACGCCGTCTGGGCAGGATCGTGATCGGCTTCACCCCCGACCGGAAGCCGGTCACGGCCGAGCAACTCCGGGGGGCCGGGGCCATGGCGGTGATCATGCGGGACGCACTCAAGCCGAACCTGCTCCAGACCTTGGAGAACACTCCGGTGCTGGTCCACGCCGGCCCGTTCGGGAACATTGCCCACGGTAATTCTTCGATCATCGCCGATCTCATCGGCATCCACACCGGCGACTATCTGATCACCGAGGCGGGCTTCGGGGCCGACATGGGTGCCGAGCGGTTCTTCAACATCAAGTGCCGGGAGTCGGGACTGGTGCCCGACGCCGCCGTGGTCGTCACCACGGTGCGGGCCCTGAAGGCCCACTCGGGCGCCCACCGCATCGTGGCCGGCCGGCCACTGCCACCCGCACTTCTCGAGGAGAATCCCGACGAAGTCCTGGCTGGTGGGGCCAACCTGCGCAAACAGCTGGAGAACGTGCGCCTCCACGGAGTGACCCCGGTGGTGGCCATCAACGCCTTCCCGGGCGATTTCCACTCCGAGTACCAGGCCATCCATGGCATCGCCGCCTCCATGGGGGTGCGATCGGCGGTGTCCACCCACTTCGCCGACGGAGGAGCGGGGGCCACCGATTTGGCCCGGGCGGTGAGGGAAGCGGCCGATGAGCCCAGCCAGTTCCGCTTCCTCTATCCGTTGGGAGCCGGTCTGTCCGAAAAAATCGAGACCATCGCCACGTCCGTCTACGGAGCCGACGGGGTCGATTTGTCGCCCGGCGCCGCCCGACAGCTCGAGCTGTTCGAGGACAACGGACTCGGGGATCTTCCCATCTGCATCGCCAAGACCCACCTCTCGATCTCCTCGGACCCCAAACTCAAGGGGTCACCCACCGGATGGCGGCTGCCCGTCGGCGAGGCCCGGGCGTCGGCCGGCGCCGGATTCATCTACGTGGTCTGCGGCGACATGCGGACCATGCCCGGGCTGGGTTCCCATCCGGCGGCCGAGCGCATCGATCTCGACGAGCACGGCGAGGTGATCGGACTGTCGTAGCGGCCGGCGGGGAGGCCGGCCGGAGCATCGGCTACTGCCGGTACTCCTCCACGGTCCCCTCGCCCCTGAGCACCGCCTGGTCGGGATCGCGTCCCACCCCCCGAAGGGCACGGCGCTGGCGCAGGAGGTCCCACAGTTGGTCGAGGGTGACCTCGATGGCCTTCAACCGTTCGGCCTCACCCGGTGAGAGTCCGTCACCCACGTGCTGCTCCTCGAGGCGCCTCTCCTCGTCGGCCAGTCCTCCGATCCTGGAGATGATCTCGTGATCGTCCACGGTGCGCTCCTCCTCTCGGCGGGCGCCTGGGCCCGGCGCCACCAGCGTAGAGGCAACACCGGCACCGGTCGTCAGCGAGGGGCGCGGGGCAGGCCCAACCCGACCATGGCGATGATGTCCCGCTGGACCTCGTTGGTTCCGCCCCCGAAGGTGAAGATGGTCTGGCTCCGGGACCCTTCCTCGAGGCGGCCCTTCAGGATCGCCCCGGGCGAGCCCTCGGGCAGCGAGCCGGCCCGGCCCACGATCTCGAGCAGCAGGCGATAGGCCTCGAGGGCGAACTCGGTCCCGAACACCTTGGTGGCCGAGGCGTCGGCCGGGCTGAGGCCCTTGTCGGCCGACCATGCGACCTTCCAGTTGAGCAGCTTGAGGAACTCGGCCCTGGCCAGCAGCCGGGCCAGATGGACCTGCACCCATTGCCGGTCGATCACCCGGGTACCGTCGGCGCCCTTTTCGTCGCAGGCCCACTCCTGGACCTCGGTGATGCTGCGCAGGATGCCCGACACCGGGCAGATGGCCACCCGTTCGTGATTCAGCTGGTTGGTGATCAGCTTCCATCCGGCGTTCTCCTCGCCCACCAGGTTGGAGGCGGGAACCCGCACCCCGTCGTAGAAGGTGGAGCTGGTGAACTCGCCGGCCATGGTGGAAAGCGGAGTCCAGTGGAACCCGTCCGCCCCGGTTGGGACGATGAACACCGAAAGTCCCTTGTGTTTGGGGGCGTCGGGATCGGTCCGGGCGGCCAGCCACACGTAGTCGGCGTACTGGATGGCACTGGTGTAGAGCTTCTCGCCGGTGATCACGTACTCGTCCCCGTCGCGCACCGCCCGGGTTCGCAACGAGGCGAGGTCGGTACCCGCCGTGGGCTCCGTATAGCCGATCGAGAAGTGGATCCGACCCTCGAGGATCCCCGGGAGAAGGCGCTTCTTCTGTTCGTCGGTACCCATGGACATCAGGGTCGGGCCCACGCTGTTCAGCGTGAGCAGTGGTAGGGGCACCCCGGCCCAGTGGGACTCCTCGACGAAGATCATCTGATCGATGGGTCCCCGGCCCTGCCCCCCGTACTCGACCGGCCAGCCCAGGCCCAGCCACCCGTCCTCTCCCATCCGGCGGACAGCCCGGATATAGGTCGGCTCGTCATCCCCGCCGGACTCGAGTTCGCGGGCGAGCCCGACGAAGTAGGAGCGCAGTTCTGCTCGTAGCTGTTCCTGCTCGGCGGTGAACGCCAGTTGCATCGGACCTCCCCTCCGGACGCCCTCACGATAACAATCGCCGCCGGTCCGAGGGGGCCGGTCGATCGGGGGCGCCAGGATCGAGGGCCGCTTCCGACAGGGCCGCCGCCGGCTCCGAGCCACCCCGGCCCGGCATGAGGCCGGACCACGGCCTCGGGGGGCCGCTATTGCAGTACCGTCACTTCGCATGAGCGACGCGACCACACCCACGAACCCGGCCGACCTCTTTTCGGTGGAGGGGAAGACGGTCGTGGTGACCGGCGGCACCCGGGGCATCGGTGCCATGATCGCCGGAGGCTTCGTGGCCGCCGGAGCCACCGTCGTCGTGGCCTCCCGGAAGGCCGAGGCGGTCGAGGCCAAAGTAGCCGAACTCGGCCGGTTGGGCACGTGCTCGGGCCTGGTCGCCGACCTCTCCACCGAAGAAGGTGCCCGACGCTTCGCCGAGGACATGGCCGCCGAGTACCGGCAAGTCGACGTGCTGGTCAACAACGCCGGCGCCACCTGGGGCGCCCCCTTGGCCGAGCACGACACCGCCTCGTGGGACAGGGTTCTCAATCTCAATGTGCAAGGGGTCTTCCACACCACCAAGTTCCTGCTGCCCATGCTGGAGACGGCGGCCAGTCCCGACGAGCCGTCGCGGGTCATCAACGTCGGTTCCATCGACGGCATCCATGTGCCGGTCCTCGAGTCCTACTCCTATTCGGCATCGAAAGCGGCCGTTCACCAGCTGACCCGTCACCTGGCCAAACGCCTCGCCCCGACCATCACCGTCAACGCAGTGGCACCCGGCCCCTTCGATTCGAAGATGATGGCCGCCACTCTCGAGATGTTCGGCGACGCCATTGCCGAGGCGGCACCACTCAAGCGGATCGGTCGGCCCGACGACATGGCCGGGGTGGCCATCTTCCTGGCCTCGAGGGCGGGGGCCTATCTCACCGGTGCCATCATCCCGGTGGATGGGGGCATCGCCACCACCCGGTGACCGGCCGGGCCCGGTCCGCCGGAGGCCGGCCCGGGGCCGGCGGCGAGGTGCGGTGATCAGGAGTCGTGGCGGTGATCAGGAGTCGTGGCGGTGATCAGGAGTCGTGGCGGTGATCAGGAGTCGTGGCGGTGATCAGAACAGGTCCGGCAGTGGCGGGAGCCGGCCGGCCAACAGCGCCTCGACTCTGGCCTGCAACTGCGACCCGTACCCTTGGTGCGTGAGGATCAGGAACCGCTCGGCCCGGATGGCGTCCAGCACTATCTGGGCCACCTCGTCCGGGGCCATACCGTCGGCAACGACCTGGGCCAGATAGTCGGTCACGAACATCTGGTCCTCGGTGAATTCGGTGGCAAGGCCGTCCGGCCGATGTCGCTCCGAGTCGGCGATCCTCGTGGCGATTATCCCCGGGCACAGCACCGATGCCTTGATCTTCGAACCCACCGCCTCCAGGTCCTGGGCCAACGATTCCGTGGCCGCCAAGGCCGCGAATTTGGAGACGGCGTACGGGGCCTCGAACGGTGCGCCGAACAGCCCGGCCACCGACGAGGTGTTCACCACATGGCCCTCGGTCTGTTGGGCGATCATGCGGGGCACAAAGGACCGGATGCCGTTGAGCATGCCCCACAGGTTGGCACCGAAGGCGAACTCGAAGTCCTCGGCCGGTCGATCCCAGATCAAACCTCCGACGAACACACCGGCGTTGTTGCACAGGACATGGACCTGTTTCCACCGGTCAAAGATGGCGTCGGCCATACCCCCGACCTCTTTGGCCCTGCTCACGTCACAACCGAAGGACATCACCTCGGCGTCAGGAAGCTCCGTCCCGATGATGGCCATCGTCTCGGCCACCGCCTGACGATCGAGGTCGGCCAGCGCTACCCGCATCCCTTGCCGGGCGAAGGCCACTCCGAGGGCACGCCCGATGCCGCTGCCGGCCCCGGTCACCACCGCCGTCTTTGCCTCGAACTCCTGCATGGTCGCTCCTTTTCTCCCAGCGGCTGGGCGTGGGGGCCTCGGACGCCGGGCGTGGCGACGGACCTGTCAATCGCCCGCTCGAAGATGGCCGGCCAGGAAGGAGCCGATGGCAGTGATGCTCTGGTCGGCCTCAGGGACCAGTGGGCCAGAAAATGCCTGGAACACATGGATCAACTCGGGCCACACCGTCAGGTCGACACTGCCCCCGTCCGCCCTGATGCGCTCGGCCAGTCGCAGCGAGTCGTCGAGAAGGACCTCGTGGTCTCCCACTTCGATCAGCACCGGAGGGAGATCGCCGAGGTGGTCGGCGAAAAGGGGAGACGCCAGCTCGCTGTGGGCATCGGTGTCGCCCAAGTAGGCCGCGGCCATCACGTCGAGACCCTCCTTGGACACCATCGGGTCGAGGTCGGCCAGGCTCTCGTATGTGGGCGCACTCTGAGTCAAGTCGACCCAGGGGGAAAGGCACGCCATGGCGGCCGGCAGTGGAGTCCTGTCGGAACGAAGTGCCAACACCGTGGCCATGGTCAGGCCGCCGCCGGCCGAGTCGCCGGCGATGGCAATTCCGCCGGGCCGTCTGCCGGTGGCCAGGAGCTCCTGATAGGCCGCGCAGGCGTCTTCGACGGCTCCGGGAAACTGGTGCTCGGGCGCCAGCCGGTATTCGATGGTGACGACCGTGCATCCGGCAGCCAGGGCGATGCGGGCGGCCAGACCCCGATGGGTGTCGAGGGAGCCAATGCAGTACCCACCGCCGTGGAGGTAGAGGACGACGGCACCGTGACGGGCGTCTCGAGGGACACCGTCCGGGCTGATCCACTCGGCCGGGCATCGGCCGAGCTCCGCCCGGCGGATGCTCACTCCTCCTGGCAGTTCCGAAGAACCGGCCAGCCCTTCCATGGCGGCGCGCTGTTCCAGGATGGTCCCCGACTGCAGGCCGGATTCGGCGAGGAAGGAGCGGATGAGGTCGACTCCTTGGTGGCTCATCTTGGCCCTGCCGGCCCGGCCGGGCTCTCGTGTGCACTCATATGCTCCCCTAGTGTGTTCTGGTCGTCGGCACCGGCATCGGCCTGCAGCCGGGGCGCCGGATCCCAAACGGTAGATGGTTCAGGTGTCCTAGGGTGCCACGCGGCCGAAACCCTCGTCTGCCCGCCGCACCAGACGAGCCGTCGGTCCTGCTCCGGAGAGGGGAAAGACCATGAGTGAGGCAACACCCGACCACCTGGGGATGCGTGCGATCACCGACGACGACGCCGCCATCGCCCGCGCCCTGCAGGACGTGAGCGTCCCCGCACTGATGATGTCCATGGTCCACATGACCGGCGACCTGTCGATCCTTCGGGATGACCTTCGGCCCGCCGGCATCTATCTCAACGAGGTCCAGGGATTCATGACGCCCGAAGATCAGGCGGCCGTGCGGGACCTGGCCCTCAAGGTCATCGTGGACTATCGCGACGGTGGTTGTGTGCTCCCGCCGCCGCCCGGGCCCGATGCAGTGCACGAGATGATGAACGTCCTGGTCGCCCAAGACGTTCCTGACGAGTACGTGCCCATGATGCTCGAAGAGCTCGAGCTCGACGGATCGGACGCACGGGACCTCCACTGGACGGACGACATCCCGGCTCGGGAACGGGGCGAACTCCATGTCGCGGTCATCGGTGCCGGGATGTCCGGACTGCTGGCCGGCATCCGGTTGGCCCGGGCCGGCATCCCCTTCACCATCCTCGAGAAGAACGCCGGGGTCGGGGGGACCTGGTGGGAGAATCGGTATCCGGGCTGCCGAGTCGATGTCGGCAACCACTTCTACTGCTACACCTTCGCGCCCAACAACGAATGGTCGGAGTTCTTCGCCCGTCAGCCCGAGCTCCAAGCCTATTTCGAGAGGTGCGTGCACGACTTCGGCATCGCCGAGCACATCCGCTTCCAGACCGAGGTGACCAGGGCGGAGTGGGACGAGGAAACCGCCCACTGGTCCGTGCACGTGCGCCAACCCGACGGCACGTCGGCCACCATCGACGCCAACGCGGTGATCAGCGCCGTCGGCCAACTCAATCGGCCCAAGCTTCCCGACATCCCGGGGCGGGACTCCTTCCGGGGTGTGTCCATGCACTCGGCCCAGTGGATCGAAGGCACCGAACTGGCCGGCAAGCGGGTGGCGGTGGTCGGTACCGGCGCCAGTGCGTTTCAAATCGTCCCCACCATCGCTCCCGATGTGGCCCATTTGACCGTGTTCCAGCGATCTGCACCCTGGATGTTCCCCAATCCCCACTATCACGACCAGGTGGGCCCCGGTACCCGCTGGGCGCTCGAACACCTGCCGTACTACGGGCGCTGGTATCGGTTCCTGCTGTTCTGGCCGGCCTGCGACGGCGGACTGCCGGCGATGCGGGTCGACCCGGAATGGCCTGATCAGACCCGGTCGATCAGCGCCCTCAACGATGCCGCCCGCGAGATGTTCACACAATGGATGGCCGACCAGATCGGCGATGACGAGGAACTTCTGGCCAAGGTGGTCCCCGACTACGTGTGCCTCGGCAAGCGCACCCTCCAGGACAACGGGAGCTGGCTCGGCGCTCTCGTTCGGAACAATGTCGATCTGGTGACCGACCCCATCGAGGAGATCGCCTCGGACCGGATCGTGTGTGCCGGCGGCGAGCAGTACCCGGTGGACGTCATCATCTATGCGACAGGCTTCTACGCCAACCGCTACCTCTGGCCCATGGAGATCATAGGTCGGGGCGGCGTGAACCTGGCCGAGCAGTGGGGAGATCGGCCGACCGCATATCTCGGCATCACCGTTCCGAACTTCCCGAACCTCTTCTGCCTGTACGGTCCAGCCACGAACCTCGCTCACGGGGGGAGCCTGATCTTCCACTCCGAGTGCCAGATCCGCTACGTGATGGGTTGTCTGGGCGCGCTGTTGGCCGGCCACAGTCGGTCCATCGAGTGCAGGTCCGAGGTGCACGACGAATACAACCGTCGTCTCCAGGCCGAACTGGACACCATGGTGTGGTCGCATCCTTCGATTCGCTCGAGCTGGTACCGGAACTCGGAGGGCCGCATCTACATCCTCTCTCCGTGGCGCCTGGTCGACTACTGGGCCTGGACCCGTGCGCCCGATCTGGGCGAGTACTTGTTGACCCCCTGATCCGCTCGGCACAGCCGGCGCCTGTCGGGGCGGGTTGTCGGGGGGGGTGTCGGGGGGGGTCGTCGGGGGAGCATCGACACATTTGTTTTCGAAATTGCGTACCAGTGGTCGGTGACCTACCAGGAGTACGCCAAATGGAAAATCAAATCGCACCGGGACCGGCCCGGAAATCGAGCTGCGCAGCCCGACGCCCGAAGGAGCCGGCCGGAACCGGGCAAACGACGTGCCATCGCTCGCACCGGCGGGCGGCCCGGCATCGAGATTGACTACCGTGGCCCGAGGATCGCTCGGAAGAGCGCCGGACGGGAGATACCCGAGGCCACCCAGGAGCGTCGATCGTCATGCCTGCCGCCACAGTCAGATTCGGAGTGCTCGGGGCGGCCCGGATCACACCGGCCGCCCTCATCAGACCGGCGGCGACCAACCCGGAGGCATCCGTCGACGTGGTGGCGGCCCGGGATCCGGTCCGAGCCACAAAATTCGCCCGGAAGCACGGTATAGACCGGGTGGCCGACACCTACCACGCCCTCTGCGCCGACCCGTCCATCGACGCCGTCTACATACCCCTGCCCAACAGTCTCCATGCCGAATGGACCGTCAACGCCCTGAACGGCGGCAAGCACGTCCTGTGCGAAAAGCCGTTCACCGCCAATGCCGACGAGGCGGCGGAGGTGGCGACGGTGGCCGGCCGGGCCGCCGCCGATTCCGGGCTGGTGGTGATGGAGGCGTTCCACTACCGCTATCACCCCCTCGCCGGCCGGATGCGGGAGATCGTGGGCAGTGGGGAGTTGGGCGCCCTCCGCCACATCGAGGCGTGGCTGTGCGCCCCCATCCCGAAGAAATCCGACATTCGGTACCAGAGAGAACTGGCCGGCGGAGCCATGATGGACATGGGAGCCTATGTCGTCCACTGGGCGCGCCTGCTCGGCCGGGAGGAACCGACAGTGCTGTCGGCTACACCCACCCTGCACTCCCCTGACGTCGACCGGGCCATGAAGGCCGATCTTCAAATTCCCGGGTGGCCACACGGCAACGGTGCACTGCTCGATGTGGTCCCGATCGATCCTGCACCTGGCGGCCCGGGCCGTCGGGGTCGACGGTGAACTCCGCGTCTTCAACCCGATCGCCCCCCAGGCCCTCAGCTGGTTGACCGTGAGGTCGGACGGTGGGCGCCGTACGGAATTCCCGTCCCGGCGGGCCACCTACGACTACCAGCTCGACGCGTTCTGTGACGCAGTACTCAGAGGGGCGTCGGTGCTGACCCCGCCCACCGACTCGGTAGCCAACATGACGGTTATCGACGCCGTGTACCGTGCAGCCAACATGCGCCCGCGGTGAGCGCCACCTGAACACCCGAGGAGTCGAGACCATGAGCACCTTCCCCTACGACGGCCGCTACGCCGTGCACCGCCAGCTTCCCGATGAGGGGACACCCCGATCCGAGGTTCTGGCCATGATGCACACCATGGCATCCGAAGAGGATGCCTCGTGGGAGTCGGGTAAATGCTCAGGCACCATGTACTGCGGCGACCACGACCACTACACGTTCATGAATGAAGCGTTCGGCCTGTTCGCCCATGTGAACGTGCTCCAGCGAGACCTGTGCCCCAGCGCCACGAAGTTCGAAGCCGAGATCATCGCCATGACCCTCGACCTCCTCCACGCCGAATCCGTCGACGACGGTGAACCGGCTGGGCTGGTGGCCACGGGCGGGACCGGCAGCATCTGCCATGCCATGCTCGCCTACCGGGAGTACGGAGCCCAACACCGGGGGATCAAACGGCCCAACGTGATCAAGCCCGAGACGGCCCACCCGGCATTCGACAAGGCCTGTCACCTGTTCGGCATCGATCTGCTGATTGCGCCGATAGACCCGGTGACGACGATGGTGGACACGGACTGGGTCGACAATCACGTCGATGAGAACACCGTTGCCATCGTCGGCTCGGCCTGCAACTACGGGTATGGCACCATCGATCCGATCGCCGAGCTGTCGGCCATCGCTCTCAGCCACGGTACCGGCCTCCACGTGGACAGCTGCCTGGGCGGATTCATCCTGCCCTTCGGCCAGGAGCTGGGATACGACATTCCGGTATTCGACTACCGGATCCCCGGAGTGACCTCCATCTCGGCGGACACCCACAAGTACGGCTATGCCTTCAAGGGAACCTCGGTGCTCACCTTCCGGGACAAGGCAATTCGCAACTCCCAGTACTTCTTCCTGACCGATTGGAGTGGGGGCAAGTACTGCTCTCCGGGCATGGAGGGTTCTCGCTCGGGAGGTCTGATCGCCGCCACATGGGCATCGATGGTCCAGCTGGGTCGCCAGGGTTATCTATACTACGCCAAGGAGATATTCGAAACGGCAGAGATCATGAAGGCATCGGTGCGGTCGCACCCGGAGTTGCGCATTCTCGGCCACCCGACCTTCCTGTTCAGCTTCAGTTCGGACGAGTTCGACATCTACCATGTCAACGACTTCATGCGAGGGCGTGGCTGGCGATTCAACGGACAGCAGTATCCGAACGCCCTCCACATGGCCGTGACCAGGCCCCAGACGCAGCCGGGACTGACCGACGAGTTCGCCACCGATCTGGCCGATGCCGTCGAATACGCCAAGGCCCGTCCGGGCGAGGCCGCAGCCTCAGGCGCCATCTATGGGGGCGTGACCGGGGGGATGACCGAGGATGCCGACGACTTCATCAAGATGGTCATGGCCGACATGCTGGATTCTCAACAGGCCATACCCGCCGAAGGTTGACCCGTGCCAGGCACCGCCCCGACACCCCGCCCCGCCGCCTCAGCTGCTGGCTGACATCACCTGCGGGGATGTGAAGGAGTGAGGTGGCCCGGGCCGTCCCAACAAAAAGCCTTGGGCCTCGTCGCAACCCATGGCGCCGACGGCGTGGAGCTCAGCTTCGGTTTCGACTCCTTCGGCCACCACCCGTAGTCCCAGCTTGTGGGCGAGGTCGACCACGGTGCCGATGATGGTGGTGTCCTGGTCGGAAGCACCGAGTCCCGCCACAAAACTGCGATCCACCTTCAGCCGGTCGATGGGCAGCCCCTGGAGGTAGAGCAGGGACGAATAGCCCGTGCCGAAATCGTCGAGTGCCATGTGCACGCCCAGGTTTCGGATCTTCTGCATCACGGCCCCGACCCGGGCCAAATCCACCACCAGCACCGACTCGGTTATCTCGAGGACCAGCGCCTCCGGCTCGAGCCCCGAACGATGGAGTGCCTTCTGCACATCGTCGAAGAAGTCGGGGTCTTGGAGCTGGCGGGCCGAAATGTTCACCGACATGGTCAGTCCCGGCCTGCCCTGCTCCTGCCAGGTCTGGCACTGTCGGGTGGCTTGGTCGAGCACCCAACGGCCGACAGGGATGATGTCACGACTCCGCTCCAACAGCGGGATGAAATCAACCGGTGGGATCGACCCGAGCTGGGGATGCGACCACCGCAGGAGCGCCTCCATCCCGACCACGTCCCCACCCAGCTTGAACAGCGGCTGATAGTGGACAGTGAGCTGGCCCAGCTGGTGAGCGGATCGGAGCTCATGGGCCAGTTGGCTCTGTCGACGTTGGGCATCACCCATGACGGTGTTGAAGCACTCGTACCGGGCCGGCCCGCCTCGCTTGGCCTCGTACATGGCCGCGTCGGCCTGGGCCAGGCACTCCTCTGGATCGGCGCCGGGTTCCACCGACGCGATGCCGATACTGACCGACGTGTACAGGTTCCGCTCTCCCACCGCCACCGGTGCCCGCATCGCCTGATGGATTCTCTCGGCCAAGGAGCGGGCCGACATCTCGGCGTCGTCGAGGTCGAGGGCCAGAACCACGAACTCGTCTCCCCCCAGGCGGGCCACGGTGTCTGTGGCCCGTACCAGATCCTGGAGACGCCTGGCCACCTCGGTGAGGAGGCAGTCGCCGGCCGAATGGCCGAAGCGGTCATTGATCGCCTTGAAGTTGTCGAGGTCGAGATAGAGGAGCATGGCGGAGTTCTGCCTGCGCAGTAGCGCCTCGGACGCCTGGCCCAGGCGGTCGACCAGCAGGGCGCGGTTGGGCAGACCGGTCAACTGGTCATGCATGGCCCGGTGGGCCAGAGTCGCCTGTTCTTCGTCGAGTTGGCGCTGCAGCCGGCGCCGAGTCTCGTCGAACTGTCGGACGATACGGACGAGGCTGCCGTCACAGCTCAGTCGCACCACTTCGCAGGCCAGGGTGAGCAACTCCTCACTCACCGCCAGACGGTGGGCCTCTTCGATCAACACCATGCACGTCGCGTCGCGCCAGGCGAAGTAGGCCTTGGCCACGCTGGCCAGCACCGTGTCCTCCACCAGGGCCCGCTCTCCCTGCTGGGCCAGGACCTCCTCGTCTTCGGCCGACGCCGCTTGGTCGGTGGCCAACCACCGACCTATCAGATAGGTGGCCAGGCGGGCAGCAACGTAGGCATGACCCTTCAGGTCGGCCGAGAATCGCTCGTCGACGATACGTCCCACCTCCACGGCCCGGGACTGCAGCGCGTGGCCGAGAGCGATCCGTTCGTCGCTTACCGGCGGCGAAGACGAATCGAAATAGCTGTCCCCACCAGGTGCTGGCTGCCCGCCATCGATGGCATCGGCGCAACTCTGTGGATCCGCTTCCATACCGGGATCATCGGCTCCCGACCACGGCAACTTGACTACAGCTGTTGCGGCCAAAGGCGGCGGGATGGTGGGCCGGCTCTACCAGAGCCACCGGATCGTGGTCCGATGCACGAAACCTCCGGCCGGCGGCATTCGTTGCGTATCTGTCCACAGTCCGTCATCGACCCGTCAGACGGCCAGCTTGAGGTGACGACGCGGGCCACGCCCGGTTCGGTCCGGCTACGCAACACGTCCCCCGTCCCCCGGGGCCGGTCACCCAGCCGATGTCTAGAGTGGACGGCAAGGCGCCACCGGAGAAGGGATCCCCGTGAAGGCTGCGGTGTACTACCAGACAGGCGGACCCGAGGTGTTCCGCTACGAGGAGGTGCCTGACCCCGAAATGGGACCGGGTGACGTGCTGATCAAGGTCGAGGCCATCAGCATCGAAGGCGGTGACACCCTCAATCGACTGGGGGGAGCCATGTCAGGTTCACCGCACATCGTGGGCTACCAGTGTGCCGGGACGGTGCTGTCGGTCGGCGAGCAGGTGACGACAGTGACGGCTGGGGATCGGGTGGTCACGGTGGGATTGGACGGTTCCCACGCCGCCCTCCGGGCGGTGAATGAACCGTTCTGCTGGGTCATACCTTCCGGGCTGAGCACCGAGGACGCGGCCTGCGTGCCGGTGCCTTTCGGGACCGCCGATGACTCCCTCTTCGAATTCGGACGCCTACAACCGGGTGAGACGGTTCTCGTGCACGCCGGAGCAAGCGGTGTGGGTATCGCCGCCATTCAGCTGGCCCATCGGGCTGGTGCTGTCGTGCTGGCCACCGCCTCGAGCACCGAGCGCCTCGACCGATTGGCAGAGTTCGGGCTCGATCACGGCATCGACTACTCGAGCGGAGACTTCGGGGACATCGTCCGTGGCCTTACCGGCGGGCGGGGGGCCGACGTCATCGTCGACTCCGTCGGAGGGTCCGTCCTGCAACAGAGCCTGTTGTGCCTGGCCTATCGGGGCCGTTGCATCACGTTCGGCGACGCCGGCCGGGAATCCCCCACCAAGCTGGACATCTCCACCATGCGAGCCAACAATCAGACCTTGGTCGGCTACTTCCTCGGCGCCGAACTGTTCCTCGGCACCCGGGCCCACACAATGATCGGGCGGCACCTGGCCGACATTGCCGCCGGCCAGCTCCGGGTCGTCATCGACCGGCGTTTCCCCCTCGACCAGGCGGGCGAGGCCCACGCCTACATCGAGAGCCGGCGGGCATTCGGACGGGTCGTACTGATCCCGTGACCTGGCCATGACGGAGTGACGTGTCCGGCCCCCCGGTGCGGCCTCAGCGGATGACCGGGTGGGTCGACAGGCCGGTGAGCTTCTCGTCGTTGAGCAACATGAAGATGCGGGTCACCCTCCCGTCCCGCTGTTCGCCGGTGATGACCATGGGCATGGTGCCGTCGATCTCCACCACCAGCGCCGGCGACCCGTTGATCTCCTCCTCCCGGAGGCCGGTCACCTGGCCTCGGCGGGCCACGTTGATGGTGAAGCGGGCCACCCGATCCGCACCCACCACCGGCCGGCGGGCGGCCTTGTGCTCGGGCCCGCCATCACTCACGAGCACGACATCGGCGTCGAGCAACTCGAGCGTCTGAGTTAGGTCACCGGCCGCCACCGCCGCCATCAGCCGCCCCAGCAATGCCGCGTCGAGCCGCTCCGCCGGCGCCGGCCGTGCCTGTCGCAGGCGTTGGCGGGCCCGGGCGGCGATCTGGCGGCACGCCGCCTCGCTCTTACCGGTCGCTTGGGAGATGACGGCGTAGGGCTCGGCGAACACGTCGGCCAGTAGCCACACCGCCCGCTCGGTGGGGTTCAGGCGGTCCAACAGCATCAAGAACCCCAACGTCAACGACTCCGCCATCTCGGCATGCTCTTCGGGCCCCCGCTCGATGGCGATCGGCTCGGGGAGCCACGGGCCGAGGTACTGTTCCCGCCGTCTGGCAATGGTCCGCGTTCTGTCCAGCGAGAGACGGGTCACGATCGTCGTCAGGTAGGCGACCGGGCTCTCGACGGTGGCGTGATCGACGCCTTGCCAACGGATCCATGCTTCCTGCACGACGTCCTCGGCGTCGCCGTAGCTCGACAGGATCCGGTAGGCGAGGCCCAGGAGACGGGGTCGTTCGGCGGCGAATGCCTCGTCCGAGCCTGTCACCGCCTCACCGTGCCACCCATCGGCGACCGGCGGTTCTTCACCCGTTCGGCGGCGGCGCGCCCGCCGGCCTCCCCGCTGGAAAGAGCGGCGTCGGCCAGCAGTCCCACCGGTCCAATCCAGTCGCCGGCCAGGAACACCCCCGGGAGGTCGGCGGCGTCGATGCCGGGACGGCCGGCGAGGCCCGACCCGGGCCGGGGCAGGGCGTGGCACACCGTCATCTCGTGGAGGAATCGTTGGACCACCACGTCCTGCTCGGTGATGCCGCACCGCTCGGCCAGTTTCCACAGCTGCGCCCTGTCCTGGCCCGAGGTTCGCGATCCGTACCGCATGACGTGCACCAGCGCCCCGCCGGCGGGCGCCAGGCGAGCGTCCGGGCCATGGGTGGAGAGATAGAGGGGCTCGTCGAGCCCAAAGGCAACCTTCGTCGATGGCCGGGTGCGGAGACCCAGGTCGAGGCACGCCGCCGTCGCCGGTGAGCCGAGCTCCCATGCCGGCATGTCCGGAAGCAATGCCCGTGCCGCGTCGGGACTGCCGGCCGCCATCACCAGCGAGGTAGCCCGCACGCTCCTCGTCGGTGTCGCCACCTCCCAGGTCCCTCCCTCTCCCGCCTCGACGGCCTGGACCCGCTCGTTCGTCAACAGCCGGACTCCGCGGTTCGACGAGATGGCGACCAGCCCGTCGACCAGCGTCTGCCAGCCGCCGTCGAGATAGAGGACATTCCCTTCCAGGACGAGCTGCAGTTGCCGGACTGCCGCATCGGCCGAGACGAGGCGCAGGTCCCCGGCATAGGTGGCCACTCTGGCCAGCGTCGACAGGACGGCGGCCGCCCCGGGCCCGAGACCGAGCGAGTCGATCCAGTCAGCGGCGCTGTGTGCGGCCAGAGCCGGGGCGTCGAGCTTGGGGAGGGTGGTGAGGAGCCGCCCGAGCCGCACCTTGTCGCCGATGCTCACCACTGGCGAGCGGAGCAACGACCGGGTCGACGTGGGCAGCACGGCCAGGTCCCCGGTTGCCTCCCGATACCCGGAGACGGACGAATCCGGGGGTGCGCCTCGTAGCTCTACGCCGAGGCGGCCGAGCACGCCGGACCCCGCCCCCGTTCGATATAGGGCGTGGGGTCCCCGGTTCAGCACGTAGCCTTCACGCCGGTCGCTGCGGGCCCGGCCTCCGGCAGAACGGACGTCGACCAGCGCCACGCAAACGCCCTCCCGGGCGGCAACCGTGGCGGCGACCAGTCCGGCCAGTCCGGCCCCGACGACCGCCGTGTCGACATCGAGAATCCTGTCATCGCTCATGCGCGCCTCCTTGGTCGAGTTGTCCATCTCGACAACATGACGCCGGAGCCCGGATGGTTGTGACATGCCATGGCCACCAGATCATGCTCCGGTCCCAGCCCAGCCGAAAGCGGGTCGGGGCTTCTGCCCACGAGGTGCGGCTGGACCCCGGCGGCTCCACTGCCCCGCTCCTCATGATCGGGGCGATCGAGAAATGCGGGGTCGGCCCCGACGTCAGCGATGCCCCCAGAGACCGGGCAACGGGACACCGGTGTCAGATGGTGAAGGCCAGGTTGGCCACCAATCTCTCCCCCAGGGCCCGGTCGCCGGTGATGACCGCCCGGTCGGTGTCGGGCGAGCCGCGGTCGTGGCGACCACCGGTGAGCCGGAGGAACAGGCCGGCGGGCATGGCCACCGTCACCGTCGGCCCTCCCTCCAAGGAGTCGAGGACGGCGGCACGCCCGTCCACCGCCACCAGGAAGGTGCGAGTAAGCGGCCCGTCGAGCTCGATCCGGACCCTCGACCCATCGGGGAGGCCGGCCCGCCGACCCACGATGTAACCCAAACCGGTCTCCACCTCGTCGAGGGCAGAGCTGACATCGGCGGGATCCAGCCTCGGCGGCTCCCCCAGGGCGTCACGAATGTCGTGCTCGTGCATGAAGGAGTCGTAGTGGCGGATCCTCATGAACCGCCCGTAGGTCTCGTCCCGGCCCGCCGGAGTCCATGACGGAGCGTCGAAGTCGGCCTGGGACATGGCGTCCAGGGCCGCCAGCCGGCCATCGGTAACGGCCCTGAACCTGGCCAGAGCCTCTTCTCCGGACAATGAACGCATCGATTCGACCCAGATCTCGTTGGACTCGGCAATCGGGTTCTGCATGTGCGAGAGCTGGGAGATGTCGGCCGACGGCGTCTCCTCGCCCGCCAACATGGCCTCGGTCCCGGTGATGTGGCTGAGGACATCGTGCACCGTCCAGCCCGGGAGACAGGTGGCGATTCCCCACTGCTCGGCGGTCAGGGCCGAGCACAGGGCGGTGATGGCGGCGAACTCGCCTCGGAGCAGGGCCACGGTTTCTTTTTTGTCGACCAATGTGGGCATGCACCTCACCGTAGCGGTCCCCGTGGCCCACGAGCTGTGGACCTGGGACTCAACCTGACCGGGTTCGGAGCCGATAGACGGTGATGGGACCGGCGCGGTGAGGCCTTCGGCATGAAAAACATCAAAACTACGGCGTGGAAGTACGTGATCGTCATCGGCCTCTTGGTGGTCGGCGGCTACTTCGTGCTTCCCGGGCCCACCAGCCAGAACGATGCCTACCGGGCCATCGGCTGCGTGGCGGTGGCGTGCATCCTGGTGGGGATCCACCTCCATCGCCCCAAGGAGCAACTCGGGTGGTACCTACTGGCCATCGGCACCGCCCTGTTCACGCTGGGGGCTACCGGGCACAACACCTACAGCCTGGCCATCAACCGCACCGTGCCCTCTCCCACGATGGGTGACGCCATCTCCCTGGCGGGCTATCTGTTCGTGCTGGCCGGCCTCCTCAGTCTGGCCAGGAACCCGCACCACACTGCCCGCCGCGAGGATTACACCGACGCCGCCATCATCGCCATGGGGGCCACGGCCTTCTTCTGGCAGTTCCTCGTCGCCCCCTACGTCAGCGACGGGGTGTCGGCCACGTTCGCATCGCTGGTGGTCCTGGCCTATCCGGTCATGGACGTCGTCCTCCTCTTCGTCATCTGTCGCGCCCTGTTGTTCGGGAACACCGAGCGGACATTCACCAAGCTGCTGATCGCCGGCCTCCTGGCCGTGTTCGCCGCTACCTTCACCGTCGACCTGCTGGTCCTCCACCGGAGCTACACCCTCGGCTCTCCGGCCGATGCCCTGTTCATGGTGGGCTATGTGCTCATAGGAGCCGCCGCCCTCCACCCGTCGATCGCCGAGCAGATCGCCGTGCCGCCCCGCCAGGCCCCCAGTGTCTACCGGGCCGAGACAAGCGGTCGGAACCGGGTGCCCATCGTGGCCCTGGTCGGGTTCGTCCCGCCCAGCATCCTCCTGATCACCAGCTGTCTCCACATCTCGGTCAACGTCGTCGTCCTCTCCGGCCTGGGTGTGGGGGTGTTCGCCCTGATCTATCTCCGCATGATGTGGCTCATTGGTCAGATCACCGGACAGACCAACGAGATCGAGGTACACGCCCGTGCCCTCGAGGCGTCCCATCGGCAACGGGACGCCCTCGAGTCCGACCTCCGGCACCTTGCCTTCCATGACGAACTGACCGGCCTGGCCAACCGGGCCCTCCTGCACGATCGGGTCGAACACGCGCTGGCTTCCATCGCCCGCACCGGCAGGTCGGTGGCTCTGTGCTTCGGCGATCTCGACGGGTTCAAGACGGTAAACGACACCCTGGGGCACCACGTGGGCGACACGGTGCTGGTGCGAGCCAGCCGCCTGCTCTCCTCCATCGTGCGTCCGGGCGACACCGTGGCCCGGTTGGGAGGTGACGAATTCGCCGTGCTGTTGGTGGACGTGGAGAGGCCCGAGGTGGCGGTCGAGTTCGCCCACCGCATCGTGGGGGTGCTCCGCGACGCCCCCGATTTCGAGGGAAATCAGGTCGGACTGTCCATCAGCGTGGGCGTGGCCTACGGCGAGCCGGGAAAGTCGACCGAGCAGCTCCTGAGCGAAGCCGACTCGGCCATGTACGAAGCCAAGGAGAGTGGGAAGAACTGCGTCGAGGTGTTCCGGACATCGATGCGCTCGCGGATGATGGAGCGGCTCGACATGACCAATGGATTCCGCTGGGCCCTCGGCCGCTCGGAGTTCTTCCTCGAGTACCAACCGATCATCTCCCTGATCGACAACCGGCTCCGGGGTGTCGAGGCCCTGGTGCGGTGGAGCCATCCCAACCTCGGAGAGGTCGAGCCCCTCCGCTTCATTCCCATCGCCGAGGAAACGGGCTTCATCGTGCCACTCGGTCGGTGGGTGTTGATCGAAGCCTGTGAGCAACTGGCGGCATGGGAGTCGGCTGGAGACCAGGACCTGACGCTGTCGGTCAACCTGTCGAGACGCCAACTCATCTCCCCTCATCTCGCCGACGAGGTCCGTATGGCCCTGGCGTTGAGCGGAATCGATCCTCGTCGGCTCATGCTCGAGATCACCGAGACGGTGCTGATGGAGAATCCCGAACGAGCCACCCAGGCCCTCTCGGAACTGCGGGAACTCGGCATCCGGATCGCGGTGGACGACTTCGGAACGGGCTACTCGTCCCTCAGCCACCTGCAGAGCTTCCCCGTCGACGTCCTCAAGATCGACAAGTCCTTCATCGACACGCTGGTCAACGATGATCCGGGGAGTTCGGCCCTGGTGACGGCGATCATCGGACTGGCCCGGAGCCTCGGCCTGGAGGTCATCGCCGAGGGGATCGAGCACGAGAGCCAGTTCCAGCGCCTGATCGACCTCGGTTGCGACCAGGGTCAGGGATTCCACATGTCCCGCCCGCTGGGCAGCCAGGCGGCGGAAACCCTCATCGCCCGACACTCCCAACCGGTGCCGGTGCCCTGAGCGGCTCGGAACGGCCGGTTCACCTACACTCGGAAGGGCTGCGCCGCCTGAGCACAGCCCCGCCCGGTCCGGAACACGGTCCGGAACAGGTTCTGGAACAGGGTTCAGCCCACGGTCCGGAACGGAGCTGAACCGGAGCAGGCCGTCGAAGAGGGGGACCTCGCCAGTGACCGAAGTCAGATGAACGGCCGTCGATGACCACGATGCAGACCGAGTTCAGCCAGCCCGAGTTGCTGGCTGATCACCACATCGTGGAGCCGCTGGTGGCCGGAGGCGTCCGGTGCCACGGCGGCTTCGACGACCGAGGCGAGTACGTGTCGCCCCGCACCAAAAACCGGTGGCCGGCCATCCGGGCGTGGGAGAAACAGAGACAGGAGCAGTTCTCGACCCCCATCCTCGACGTGCCGCTCGACACCTGGCCGGAGAACTTTCCCACCGTCGAGCAGTCGAAATTCCTCATCCGAAACGGCGCTCCGGGACCGACCATCAGTGCATTGACCCGGATCGGGACGGTCGAGGGCTTCGGCGGGATGCTGAGATTGCTCCCGGTTCCCGACTTCTCCCGGTGCTTCGAAGAAGACGTGTCGGGCACGGCCATCGCCCACATCGACGGCGGGTTGTTCGAGGCCCACGCTCGGGACGAGTCGGGCCATGATGAGCAGGCCGGCCACGACCGTATGTGGTTCGTGGCTCGTGACATCGCCTTCGAGAACCCGGTCACCGAGGACGAGACCAGGCGCATGTTGGTCCGTATGGGGATCGGACCGACGTCCGACTCGGCCCAACAGATGGAACGCCGGCGTCGAGCCGCCATGGCCCAGCGCCTGCTCCCGGCGGACATCGACTACACCCTGGAGATGATGGTCGCCAGGATGATCGGACTGCTGCTGATCGAGATCTCGGCCTTCCACAGCTTCCGATGGGCCGAGTCGCTCCTCGGGGACACCGAGCTGGTCGCCGGGGACGGGACGGCCGGCACCCTGGTCTCGTACATCCGCTCAGACGAGACCCCCCATGTGGCCTGGCTTCGCACCGCCCTGTCCGAGATGAGGGACCGGACCTGGGTGGGGACCAGCGGACGCCGCCATGCCGGTACCGAGATGATCGAACGACTGTGGGACCGGGCGCTGTCGGACTCGTTGGTCGTGCGCCGACAGGAGAACCTGAACTTCGTCATGGGCCAGGTGGTGGAGTCTCTGGCCGGTCGAGCCGACGGGGAGGACATCATCGACGAGATGCTGTCTTTCGGTTCGGTGGTCCGTCTCGACGACGGGACGGTGTGCGACCCACCCGGGCCCACATCGCCGAGCTGAGGGCGAGCCGATGCCAGTCGTGTCTCCCCAGAGGTGCCCGAGCGGCGGCACACCCTTCCCGCCATGAAGTTCGGCATCTTCTACGAGCACCAGCTGCCCCGGCCCTGGACCGAGACCAGCGAGCGGCAACTGATCGCCGATGCCCTGGACCAGATCGCCCTGGCCGACGCCCTCGGAGTGCAGTACCTCTGGGAGGTCGAGCACCACTTTCTGGAGGAGTACTCCCATTCGAGCGCGCCCGAGGTGTTCCTGGCCGCCGCCAGTCAGCGCACCCGGCGTATGCGCATCGGGCACGGCGTGGTCCAGACGGCCCCGGGTTACAACCACCCGGCCAGGATCGCCGAGCGCATCGCCATGCTCGATCTGGTGTCCGGCGGCCGGGTGGAGTTCGGCACCGGTGAGTCGTCGTCGGAGGCGGAGCTGGGCGGGTTCGGCGTCGACCGCGACACCAAAAGGGACGCTTGGCTCGAAGGCTTGGAGGTGGCCGTCCGCTGTATGACCGAGACCCCGTTCGGCGGGGTGGAGGGCCGTTTCGTGTCCATGCCCCCCCGCAATGTGGTGCCCAAGCCGATCCAGAAGCCCCATCCCCCGCTGTGGGTCGCCTGCAGTCGGCGCGACACGATCCTGCTGGCCGCCGAGAAGGGCATCGGGGCCCTCAGCTTCGCCTTCGTCGAGCCCGAAGACGCCAGACAGTGGGTGGAGGACTACGAGACGACCCTCCGGGAGCGGTGCGTCCCGGTCGGGTTGGCCGTCAATCCGCAGGTGGCCTGTGTGACCCCGATGATGTGCGCCCGAACCGAGGAGGAGGCTCTGTCCCGGGGGCTCGAAGGGGCCAATTTCTTCGGGTACTCCCTGGCCCATTTCTACGTCTTCGGCGATCACGTGCCGGCCTCGACCGATGTGTGGCAGGAATTCCTGCGACGCCGGGGGAAGATGGGGTACTCACCCGAGGCGGCGCTGGCCGTACGCCACCAGGTCCTGGGAGCCAAGGCGGCCGCTGGCGACCACACCGGGCTGCGAGGCGCCATCGGCACCCCGGGCCAGCTCCGCCAGTTCCTGCGGCGCTACGAGGCGGCCGGCGTGGACCAGCTGATCTTCGTCATGCAGGCAGGGCACAACCGCCATGAGGACATCATGGAGTCACTCCAGCTGTTCGGCACCGAGGTGCTACCCGAGTTCATCGAACGGGACGAGGAGGCCAGCCGGGCCAAGGCGGCGCGATTGGAACCGGTGATGGCCGAGGCCCTGGCCCGTCGGGACCGCCACGATCCGACGATGCCTCCCGGCTACACCATGCGGGCCATCCCCAAGCAGATGGTCGAGGCCATGGCCGACGAACCGGCCCAGCAGTGGTTGGAGTCGCTGGCCGACAAGCAGGCCGCCGGCCTCCACGACGAGGAGTTCCAACGCCTGGTCGACGGCTGATCCCACTGTTCGCCGGCCAATGCCCGGGGCACCGCCGGCCGGCCAGATGCACGCCGGACCAGGCTCACGAATTACGCTACGGATATGACCTCGCCCGCCCCTACACCGTCCCCGTCCCCCGACCCCGCTGAGGTGGCCGTATCGACCGGGCCGACCGGGCCGACCGGGCCGACCGGGCCGACCGGGCCGGCAACCGCCGAGCTGGCCGTCGAGGGCATGCACTGCGGATCGTGTGTGGCCCTGATCGAGGAGTCGCTGGCCGAGCGGGCCGGCGTGCAGGTTGCGTCGGTCGACCTCGACACCGGACGAGCGGTGGTCCACTACGACCCGGAGGTGCTCGGCGTGGAAGAGCTGCGGACCACGATCACCGAGGCCGGCTACTCGGCGACACAGGTCGGCTAGACGCAGACCGTGCTCTGATGCCCACTGCAGCCACGGAGGTCAACCCTCCTGTCGAGCAGGAGGGGCTGGCGCTGGCGACGGCCGAGCTCGAACTGGGCGGCATGCACTGCAGTGCCTGCGCCACCCGCATCCAACGGTCCCTCGGGCGTCTACCGGCGGTGGCCAGTGCCTCGGTCAACCTGGCCACGACCCGGGCATTCGTGTCGTACGACCCGGGTCTCCTCAGTACCGACCAGCTCTGCAAAGCGGTGGCCGACGTCGGTTATTCGGCCACCGCGGTGGCCGGTGATCAACCCGAACGCATCGACCGGGACCCCGACCACTGGACCCTCCGGGCCGCCATCTCGTGGCCTCTGGCCATCGTCGCCCTGGTGGTGTCCCTCGCCGCCCAGGAGTCTCCCCGGGCCGGCTGGACGGTTCTCATCCTCGCCGTCATCGTGGAGTTCGCCGGCGGATGGCCCTTCCTGCGAGACAGTGCCCGTCAGCTGCGCCACGGAGCCACCAGCATGGACACCCTCATCGCCCTGGGCACCCTGGCCGCCCTGTCGGTCAGCGCCGTCGAAGCCATCGCTCTCGGTGGGCGTCACATCCACCTGGGAGGAAGCGGGGCGTTCGCCGCCCGGCTGCACGGGGTGATGGCACCTCTGATCGTGTCCATCCTGGTCACTGGACGGGCGATCGAGTCCCGGGCCCGATCACGCGCCGCCCGGGCCATGCATTCCCTCCTCTCCCTGCGGCCGCCCACGGCGCGGGTGGTCCACGTGGCGGCCGACGACCTCGGGGAGCTGGTGGCTCCCGAGAGCGTTCCCGTGGGGGCTTTGGTCAGGGTGCGACCGGGCGAGGCCCTTCCTTTGGACGGCACGGTGGTGTCGGGATGGTCGTCGGTTGACGAGTCGATGCTGACCGGGGAGCCGCTCCCGGTCGATCGGGGTCCGGGCAGTACCGTCACCGGCGGCACCAGAAACGGGAGCGGCGTGCTGGTGGTGCGGGTCGGCACGGTGGCATCCGAGTCGGTGCTGGCCCGTCTGCAACGTCTGGTGGAGGACGCACAACGGGACAAGGCGCCGCTGCAACGGATCGCCGACCGGATCTCCAGCGTGTTCGTGCCGGCCGTGCTGCTCGGAGCCGCCATCACCTTCCTCATCTGGTGGCTGGCGGTGGGAAACCTGGGCAAGGCCGTCCTCAGCGGTCTGGCCGTCCTGTTGGTGGCATGCCCGTGCGCCATGGGACTGGCGGCACCGGTGGCGATGATGGTGGGGTGCGGACGGGCGGCGGCTCTCGGCATCTTCATCCGCAACGGTGACATCCTCGAACGGCTGGCCAAAGTCGACGGGGTGGTGTTCGACAAGACCGGAACGCTGACCGAACGCCACGCCGTAGTCAGCTCGGTCTCCCCCGCCCCTGGGTTCTCGGTGGACCAGGTGCTGGCCCTGGCCGCCGCGGTGGAGGCGGACAGCGAGCACCCCATCGCCCTGGCCATCGTGGCCGCCACCGATGTCTCCCTCGGTGCATCCGATGTTCGGGTCCATCCCGGTGTCGGGGTCGACGGCATGGTCGACGGACATCAGATCGCCGTCGGTCGCCTGGCTCCCGGGCACCTGCCCTCGGGCTTGGTGGACGCCGTCACCGAGCGATTCCGCCGGGGGGAGACCGTGGTGGTGGTCACCCGGGACGGCACCGTCATCGGCGCCATCTCCGTGACCACGCCGTTGCGTCCCGAGGCGAAGGCCGCCGTGACCCACCTCGAGAACCTTGGGCTCTCCTCCTCGATCCTCAGCGGGGACAGCGAGCCGGCGGTTCTCAGCGTGGCCGCCGAGCTCGGCGTCACCGATGCCAGGAGCGGGCTCAGCCCGGCCGGCAAGGTCGCGGCTCTCGCCACCATCCGCACCGAGGGCCGGCAGGTGGTGATGGTGGGTGACGGGGTCAACGACGCCCCGGCCCTGGCGGCCGCCGACGTGGGGTGCGCTATCGGTAGCGGTTCGGAGGCCGCGCTGGCCAACAGCGACATCGCCCTGCTGGGCAACGACCTGGAGGGAGTGCCGGCGGCCATCGCGGTGGCCGGGTCGACCTACTCGGTGATCGTCCAGAACTTCGGCTGGGCCATGGGATACAACGTTTCCGCACTGCCACTGGCCGCCTTCGGCCTGCTCGACCCGTTGGTGGCGGCCGTGGCCATGGGGCTGTCCAGTCTCATCGTGGTCCTGAACAGCCTGCGGCTCACCAGATTGGGACGATCGGGTCTGGCCGGGGTCACCATGCCCCGGGTCATGCACGGTCGTCGGGGCGTGGCCCTGTCGGTGGCGCTCCCCATCGTCTTGTTCGCCCTTCTCACCGTGGTCAGCCAGGTGGTGTCCCCGGCCCGGGGAGAGTCCCTCCTCCCGAGCCTTCCCTCGATCACCACCGTGGCCCTGGAGCACGGTGGTTCGGCCGAGATGTACCTCGATCCGGGGAGCCTGGGGGCCAACCAGTTCCATGTGATCGTCACCGGCCCGGCGGCCGACGTGGCCACCGTGCACCCCACCGTCACCGCCGGCCCGGCCGGAAGCGCCCCCCAGTTCCTGCGCCAGCTGCGGGTGTCGACCGGTCACTTCTCAGAGATCGTCTACCTCACACCGGGGAAATGGACCTTCCACGTGCGGACCCCTTACGGGCGGGACGAGATCTCCCTCACGTTCACCCGAACGCTTCCCTGACCCGCCCGGCCACCGGCCCCAAGGCCCCAAGGCCCTAATCGCCGGCCCAGCAGCCCAGGATGACGTCGGCCACGGTGACCGCCACATCGCCGGAACTGGTGGGCGGGACACCGAACTGGGCGGGCAGCCCGGTGGTGTTCACCAGCAGCACCTTCCAGTCCTTGCGCACCACCACCGATCCGTTGGCCGTCTGGAACGCTCCTTGACCGAGACCCTGCAACGTGCGGGCTCTCCCCTGCTCGGTGCCGATGGAGTTGTAGTAGGCGTACGTCTGCGACCAGCTCGACAGCTCCTTGATCGACAGGAGCATGGTCCCGGTGGGGTAGCCGTAGCCGCAGGCATACAGGTGGTCCACCCAGGTCGGCCTGGACACGGTGGCTGTCACCCCCAGGGCCGAGCCGATGTCGTCCTGGGCTTCTTTCTGACAGACCTGCTTGGCAATGTTCGAAGGCCTGGGCCCGGCCGGCAGGGGCCCCTCGGTGGTGGAGGTCGTTGTCGCACCCGACGTGCACCCCGTCGCCACCACCGTCAGCAGGCCGGCCACAGCCGCCAGCACCACCCTCCTCGGCCCTCGACTGCGCACGGCTCGACAGTAGCAGTGCCCGGTGAGAACTCCCTGGTCAGGTCGGAGGATTGCCGGGCCCTCGACCAGGAGGTTCGAGCACCCCGACCAGTTCGACGTGTTCGGTCATGGGAAACAGGTCGAAGGCCCGCAACGAGCTCAGCTCCCATCCGGCGTCCAGTGCCACCTTGAGATCACGGGCGAACGACGCCGGGTCGCAAGAGACGTAGGCGACCCGGCGCGGCCCCGGGTGGAGGGCGGTGATGGCCCCCATGACCGCCGGGCCGGCACCCTGTCTGGCCGGGTCCAGCACCAGTACGTCGGGCCGATCGAGCCGCGAGACCACCGAGGCGCTGACGTCGGACCGGACCACCTTCACCTGCTGCAGACCTTCGGTGGTCCGGACGGCGTCGGCGCAGGCCCGGCCGTGTCGTTCCACCGCCACCACCGAACCGCCCTGTCCCACCGCCCGGGCCAGGGCCACGGTGAACAGCCCGGCCCCGGCGTACAGATCGACGGCGCGGTCACCGGGCTGCGGTCGCAGTCCTTCGAGGACGCAGCCGGTGAGCAATGCGGCGGCGGCCGGATGGACCTGCCAGAACACACCGGCGCTGACCTCGAACCCGTGACCGAGTACCTCGAACCCCACCCGGCTCGGCCTTCTCTGCGTGCGACCGTCGACCACCAGTCCGGCTCCGGCGGGTACCCGGGCGGCCAACCGATGCCGCCCGGTCTCGACGGCGATGACGGCAGGACCACCATCCGGCGAGGCGGTGACCTCGACATGGTGTGCACCCCTCCACAACATGCTACCCACGCCGACCCGGTCGACCTCGGGGGTGGCCAGCGGACAGTGCTCGATCGGTTCGATGACGTGGGAGCGGTGGCGGTGGAGCCCGATCCGGCCGGTCCGGGCCACGGCGAATTGCATCCGGGTCCGCCAGCCCAGTCCGTCGGGAGAACCCTCGACTTCTTCGACCGGCACCTGGAGATCGAGGTGGGCCAGGCGGTGCAGCTGTTCGGCGATCAGTGCCGACTTCAACCGCCGCTGGGCCGGGAGGGCCACGTGCTGCCAGTCACACCCGCCGCACCGGCCCGGGCCGGCATGAGGGCAGGGGCGGGCCACGCGATCGGTCGATGCTTCGAGAACGGTGACGGCGTCAGCCCGGAGGAACGACGACGTGGACGCGGTGACCTCGGCCAGAACACGCTCGCCGGGGAGAGCATGGCGGACGAACACGACCCGGCCGTCCTCGGCCCGGGCCACACATCCCCCGCCGGCGGCAATGGCACCGGTCACCAATTCCAGGGTCGAGCCGACGACAGGACCGGTTGCGTCGGGACCGGCGGCGTGGGGGTAGGGCACGGCACCGGTCATAGCACTCCGGGACGATACGGTTGCCGGCGGCCCGACCATCGAACCGTCGGTGACCGAAGGCCGCCGCCCGGTCGGCTGCCAACGGCCCTGAAAAGGAGGAACCAGTGGACGTCTACGAGGCGCTGTACACAACCCGGGCGATGCGGAGGGTTCGGCCCGATCCCGTGCCGCTCGACGTCCAGCAGAAGATTCTGGACGCGGCGATCCGGGCGCCGTCGGGGGGAAACGCCCAGAACTGGCGATTCTTGTTGGTCGATGACCGCGATGTCGTCTCCCGGCTCGCACCCCTGTACCGGCACTCGATGGAACAGCTGTGGGAGACCATCTACGCCGACCGGCTGGCCGCGGCCGCCGCCGACCCCGAGTCCGACGAGAGCGTGCAGATGATCAGGTTGCAGCGCTCGGCCCAGTGGCTGGCTGACAACTTCGAGCAGGTTCCGCTCTACCTGTTCGGCTTCGTCCACGCCGACCCGACTGGGGGATCTATTCACCCGGCGGTGTGGAGCGCCCAATTGGCGGCCCGGGCCGAGGGGGTCGGCAGCTCGCTCACCGTGGCTCTCGGCTTCTTCCATCCCGACGAGGCCTTCGACGTCCTCGGTGTGCCCCGGGACGAGCAGTGGGTGATGGCCTGTTGTGTCAGTTTCGGGTACCCCGTCGGTCCGTGGCGGGTGGCCGCCCGCAGACCGGTTCAAGAGGTCTCGTTCCGCAATCAGTGGGGACGTCCTGTCGGCTTCACCATCGACCAGCCCCTGTGGCCACCCGGATAGCCCTCGGCATCGGCGGTTGCGCCCAGCCCGGCGGTGTGGCTCGTGATCGGACGGGCAGATCGCCTATTGTCTCGACGGTGACCGTGTGCAAGGAACTGCCTTCTCGTCGACCCGGATGGGCGCTGGCGCTCGGGGTCGGGGTCGGGGTCGGGGTCGGATAGGGCTCCATCCACGGCAGCGTCCGCCGCATGAGCGCTGCGTACACGGCCTCGCCAGGCGGATGGCTGGGAACATCCAGGTGAAAAGCAACGTTTACCTGCGGCTGTAGCTCAATGGTAGAGCCTCTGCCTTCCAAGCAGATGACGAGGGTTCGATCCCCTTCAGCCGCTCTCAGACGGTCTCGAGGTCGCCGTCCCCATCCCGCGCCGGACCGATCCCGATCTCCGTCGGGCCGGTCTCCGCCCGCCGGTTGTTTTTGCAGTTGGCCTACCGCTGGTATGTTTCCTCGCCCCCTGGTCACGGTCGGCCCTCTGATCGACCGTCGAAGGTATCCCTCCCCCGGTCGGCCACGAAGAGGCCGTTGACCGTTCGGCCACGGTGCCCGTACGGTCGGATGCCCGCCCCGGTGGTCGCCGGACGAAGCGGCTCGGGAGGAACTGTGGCCGTCGTCCTGATACCGATCCCCGATCTCGACTTCGATCCCACCGAGGTCGCGGTGAGCTGGAGCGTCCTCAGTCGCACCGGCCACCAGGTGCGGTTGGCCACACCTGACGGACAGCCCGGCCGGGGTGACGACCTGATGGTGACGGGCAGGGGCCTCGACCCCTGGGGATTCGCTCCGGGCCTCTCCCGCCTCGCCGCCGTGGGCCGCATCTTGGGAGCCGATCGGCGGGGACGGACCGCCTATGCCGAAATGGTCCGGTCCGGCGAGTTCACCCACCCCGTGGCCTGGGACGCCGTCGAACTGACGGACATCGACGGTCTGCTGCTTCCCGGTGGTCACCGGGCCCGGGGCATGCGGACCTACCTGGAGAGCCCCGTCCTCCAGAACCTCGTGGTCGAAGCCTTCCACCGCCAGCTGCCGGTGGGGGCGGTATGTCACGGCGTCTTGTTGGTGGCGCGGAGCATCGATCCTCGGACCGGCCGCTCGGTCTTGTACGGTCGGCGCACCACCGCGCTGACCTGGTCCCTCGAGCGGCGGGCCTGGCGTGTGGCCCGGGTCACCCGCTTTTGGGATCCCGACTACTACCGGACCTACCGTGAGGAACCCGGTGAGCCGGCCGGCTTTCGGTCGGTGCAACAGGAGGTGACCCGATCGCTGGCCCGGGACACGGACTTCCTCGACGTGGATCCCGAACAGCCGTATGCCTCCTGGAAGGCCAGCGGGAGGCGGCGCGACAGTCCGGACGACGACCGCCCGGCCTTCGTCGTGCAGGACGGCAACTATCTCTCGGCCAGGTGGCCGGGCGACGTGCACACATTTGCCCGCCGGTTCGCCGCCCTGGTCGATGCCGACCGATCCCCCGACCACGACCAGGTCCACGGGCCTCGATAGGTCCCCTCCGACACCGGCCCGGTCCGATCACCAACTCGGGACCTGCGGCTACCGGTTGCGGCAGAAATGGCGGCTAGCCTGGCTGGCGGCCGGCGTCCCGGAGCAACATCTCATCCGGCCTCGTGGAGTCCCCCGTCGTCACCCTCGGGAGGCTCTGGACCGGCTCCAGAACCCCCAGGAGAATGCCGTGGCCGAAGAGATCAAGTTGGACGGGCATCACCGGGTCACGTTGGAGAAGATCTTCCGCCACCCGGTCGGCCACAACATCCAATGGCACGACGTCCTGTCACTGCTCGAGGCCGTGGCCACCGTGAACCACGAGCACGACTCCCGCTATCGCGTGACCCTGGGGTCCGAGACCGAGACATTCGATGCGCCGCGCAAGCACGACATCGACGAACAGATGGTCGTCGACTTGCGCAGGATGCTCAAGGGGGCGGGGATCACGCCGGAGTCCACCGCCTGATCGGCGCTTCCACCGACGTCGGCCGGGGATCAGGGAGACCCATCACCCGACTCCGGCCCTCTGACGGGTAGCAGGAAGGTCGGATCGGCCTGCGAGATGGCCTGGAGCTCGGCGATACCGTGCATCATCTGCCGCTCCCACGTGTGGCGGAGCGTCTCCAACAATGGCGAATCGCTCTCGATCCGGAACTGGAAGACGTCGAACGAGTCGTTGAGGTAGACGCACCCGTCATAGGGCGGCCCCACCGACAGGTTGGCCCGGGTGGTACTCATCATGGACCCGAGGGCGATGGTCGTGGCCGTATCGAGGTCGACCTTGGCCTCGACGGCCAGCTCCAGCATGAACTTGCCGTACTTGCTCTCTCCGATCTGGAGGAACGGACGATCGTCGGAGGCCCGGATGTAGTTTCCCTCCGGGTAGACCAGCAGCAGGTCGGCGGCATCGGTGCCGATCTGACCGCCGAGGATGAAGGTGGCGGTGCCATCGGCGCCGACCTCGGCCAGCGCCTGGCGGTGCTCGCCCGCCACCTCCACGCTCAGCCGGCCCAAGTACAGGGCCGCCTCGAACAGGTGGCTGACCGACGCCAGGCTCTCGATGGCCTCGCCGGCCCGGAGGTCTCGGTCCACGCGATCGAGGACCTCCTGGGTCGTCGCCAGGCTTCCGGCCGACTCGATCACGAACATCCGGTCGGGAGCCGGCTGCAGCACGTGCAGCTTCCGATAGCTGCCGACGTCGTCGACCCCGGCGTTGGTCCGGGTATCAGCCAGAAAGACGAGTCCCTGTTCGAGGCGCAGGGCCAGACAGTAGGTCACGTGGTCACTCCGATCCTGCGGGTCGATGAGGCTGATGACGTCCAGACGGCACCGGACCGACTCGGGCGGCAAATGAAGACACCCGGCCAGCGACACTGGGTTCGCCCTGTGACGACCAACGATACCGACCCGGGCACCCCCGTCGGGCCCGGGGTCGGATCACGTTGATCCCCGACCCACAGGACGAACCCTCAACCTAACCATAACCCTATACTTTAGATTTATAGATCTATGAATCTGTACCTGAGGGTTAGAGGGTTCGGAGCTCGCCCTGCTCGCAGAGACAGGGTAGATCGGGGTGATCAAGAAGCGCCACCCTCCAGCCGATAGAGCATGCGTGAGGTTCGACCAGCCCCATCCCACGCCGCGCCAAATCCGGGAACGCCTGATCTCGGGGCTGATCGCCGAGTCGGTGGCCATCCCGGTGTTGGCGGCGGCGATCTTCTTGGGTCACCACCCGCCGCGCTGGGGATTCATCCTTGCCGCCGTCGCCTGTTTCTTCGTGTCCGTCGTCTACCTGGCGTTCTTCGTGGCCATCACCAATGGAAGACCCGGTGTCGACGCCCAGGCCGGGGTCACCTTGGTCGTGGCCTGCCTGGCTCTGTCGGCCCTGGGGTTCATCGCCGTCGGTTCGTCGGTCGGCCTGGGTGCCTTCACCCCTGCCATCCTGGTCGGGGTCACCTTCGTGTCCGTCATCGGCGACCGGTGGATGAGGATCGCCATCGCCGCCTACGCCGTCGCCCTGGTGGCCGTGGTCAGTTGGGCGCAGGGCATCCGCGGTGCCGAGATCACCGGCGTCGTCATCGTCTACGCATCGACCATCGTGGCCATCACCTGGATCGTGGCCCGTACCGTCGGGTCACTGAACGGGGTGGTGAGCTCACACACGGCCATCGACGCGCTCAACGAGGCACTGGCCCAGCCCGACAGGGGTGAAGCCGAGACTAGTACGGCCATCGTCAGGCGGGTGTTCGAGCGCGGCCTTCCGTTGATCACCGACGTTCTGCCGGCCCACGACGTAGTGGTGTTCGCCCGCAACGGCAAGGCCGGCCGGTTCACGCCCCTGGTGACCTGGAACGCCGACCAGCAAACCGTCCTCGCGATGGCCGAGATGCCCGAGTTGGGCCAAGCTCTGCGGGCCGATGCCCCTGTTCTCGTCGATACCCACTGCGCCATTCCCGTCGGGTTCTGCGCCGATGGGGAGCTGGTCATGGTGGTGAGTCGCTCGGACGCCGGTATCGACGGCCACTCGAATGCCCACGCCAACGAGGCCGCCCATCTCTTGGCCGCCTCGTTTCTCCGGGTGACCAGCCGGGCCAACTTCGTCAGCGGACTCTATGTCGAGAGCCGGACCGATCCGTTGACCGGCCTGGCCAACCGGCGCAGCCTCTTCGAACGGATCGAGATGGAGATGGCCCATGCCCTCCGCCACGAGACCCCACTGAGCGTGGCCATGATCGACCTGGACCATTTCAAGCTGTACAACGACGATCACGGCCACGTGGCCGGCGACACCCTGCTGCGGGCCATCGCCGCCGTCATGGTGTCCAACATCCGCGGCCAGGACATGGTGGCCAGATACGGGGGCGAGGAGTTCTGTCTCGTCATGCCCGACACCGACCTGGTGGGCGGGCACCACCTGCTCGAGACCCTGCGGACCGGTGGTCGCGAATCCACCAGCGAATTCCCGGTGACCATCTCGGCCGGTCTCACCAGTTGGGACGGTGTGGAGGACACCATGTCGTTCATCGAGCGGGCCGACCAGGCGCTCTACCGGGCCAAGGAGACCGGTCGCAACCGGGTGGTCTCGATCCAGGCATTTACCGAGTTCTAGTCCGGTCCCGGCCCCATCCCTGCCCCATTAGGGACCCGATGTGGCATGCCCGGTCAACATGCCCGGTCAATGGGCCCGTCGAAGCACCAGGTACACGTTGTCGTCGACCGTGAAGGAGTTGACGAGCTCGAATCCCTCGGCGGCGGCCGAGTCGAGCTCGGTCTCCAGATCCAGCCGGCGTTCGGCCACCACCAACCGGCCACCATGTACCCGCAGGACCCGATGGCTCACGGTCACGAGTGGTCGGGCCCTGAGCCGGCGGCAGCCAGCGCCTGCTCCCGCGGTCCGGCGGCCCCACCGGTCAGGGGCGGCCGGACCCTGATGTACCACTCGCGACCCCATACCAGTGTGAACACATCCTCGGGCATGGCCAGAAAGAAGCTGTCCTCGCTGATCTGGCTGGCATGGACCCGCATGGACTCCCGCTTGCGGTCGATCCAAGGGCTGACGTCGACTTCAGTGGTCAGCCGACTCTCCGGCTCGCCCATGGTCGCCAACCCGTCGGTACTGCCTTCGGGCGGGCTCCAGTCGGACGCTTCTGCTTGGGCGGCCAGTGACGCCATGAAATCGCGGTTCATGGTGGCCAGGTAGACGACCCGGGTACCGGCCAGATCGGCGGCCGCCATGCTCACCCGGTGGACCTGGACGTGATCGGGGTGCCCGTACCCCCCGTGCTCGTCGTAGGTGACCAGTACATCCGCCTGCTCGTCGGCCAACACCCGGGCCAGCCTCCCGGCCGCCTCGTCGATGTCGGCGGAGGCGAAGCTGCCCGGCCGGTCGTTGGTGGGCTCGCCGGCCATACCCGAGTCGAGGTAGTCGAGATAGACCTGTCGGGCCACGCCCAGGATGCGACAGGCGCGGTCCAGTTCGGCCACCCGGCGTTCGGTGAGGGACTCGCCCGGGTCCAGTCCGCCCTCGGGCACCTCGCCCAACTCGCCACGGGTGGCGGTCACCAGCACCACCCGGTGGCCCTCGTCGGCCATTTTGGCCATGGTCCCCCCGGTGGCGATGGCCTCGTCGTCGGGATGGGCATGCACGAACACCACGGTGGCCATGGCCGGAACCCTACTGCGGAGGGCAGGACGGGCTGATTGCCGGGTTCACTCGAGGGGCAGCTGGGGCGCCTCGGCCAACGAGAGCTCACCGCCGACGGCCCCGCACCGGGTCGCACTCCGCTTCCGGCTGGTGACGGCGAAGATGCGCTGGGGCTCGAACGACCGGATCGAACGGTCCCCGGGACGCCCGCCGACGACCTCGACCGACTCGGTACCGTTGTGGCGGTTGAGGACATGGGCCCTGAACGTCCAGTCCGCTCCCCGCATGGCCAGACCCGAGACGACGACCGGATCTCCCCGTCTGAGACCGTTCCAGGCCTCCGAGCGCACCAGGTGCTCGGACGCCTCCAGAGCGGCCCGGCGGGCCGAGGTGCGCCGGGCCGGGCTCATCCACGCTCCTCGCGGACGATCCGCAGCCGGTGGACGAACAGCACGACGACGGCCACGACGGCCAAGGCCAGCAGCACGTACCCGGCATCGTTGAACCCCTTCAGCACGTGGCTGTAGCTGCTGCCCAGGGAGTAGCCGAGGCTGGTGAGCGCCGTACACCAGATCGCGCAACCGATGACGGTGAAGACCACGAACTTGGCTATGGCCATCTCCCCGAGTCCGGCGGCGAACGACACGAAGGAACGCAGGAGGGGAATGAACCGTCCGAACAGAACCACCGGCTCGCCCCGACGGGCGAACCAGGCATCGGCCCGGTCGAGATCGCGATGGGTGAGCAGGACGTACTTGCCCACCCGGTCGACCAGGGTCCGACCGCCGAAGTATCCGATGAGGTAGCCGGCCAGCGAACCGGCCAGTTCGGCCACCACGGCCACCACGATCACCGCGATCAGGCTCAGATGGTGGGGCTGGTTGGGGATCTGGCCGCTGGCCAGCACCCCGCCGTAGATCAGGGCGACCTCCGCACCGACGGGCAGGCCCATCGCCGATACGAAACTGAGCACGAACACCGCCAGGTAGCCCCAGGTCTCCAGGAAATGCTCCATAAGTCCCCACTGTCTAGCCGGTCCCGGACCGAACCGTGGACATCGCTCGGGGACCCAGGTTGCGGCCCGGTCACCGGCCTGGGCTACCGTCACCTGGGTGAGCGAGGGAAGCGAGGCGGTCCGTCCCGACCGTGACCGCCACCCCACCGCCGACGGGGTGGCCATCGAGATCTACGACTTCGGTGGTCGGAGCCAACGCCACCTGCTCCTGGTCCACGCCACCGGGTTCTGCGCCGAGGTGTTCACCCCGCTCGCCCGCCACCTGGGCGACAAGTTCCACTGCTGGGGGCTCGACCTACGGGCCCACGGTCGCTCGGGTCGTCCGGCCGACGGCAATTTCGACTGGTCGGGCTTCGCCCTCGACGTGGCCACCGTCATCGATCACCTGGGACTCGATCGTCCCTACGCCTTCGGCCACTCGTGCGGCGGGGCGGCGTTGCTGCTGGCCGAACAGGCGGCGCCGGGTACCTTCCGCTCGCTCTACTGCTTCGAACCGGTGATCTTCCCCGGGACGCCGAGCAATACCCCCATCGAGGACAATCCGATGTCGGCCGCGGCCCTCCGACGACGCCAGACGTTCCCGTCACCGGAATTGGCTTTTGCCAACTTCAGCTCCAAACCACCGTTCAACTCGCTCGACCCCGAGGCACTGTTGGCCTACGTCGAAGGTGGCTTCGAACCGGTCCCGGCCGAAGACGGGGGTGATGGCCAGGCCATCCGGCTCCGGTGCCGGCGTCAGGACGAGGCAGCGATCTACGCCCGGGGGTTCTCCCACCACGCCTTCGACCACCTGCCCGAGATCGGCTGCCGGGTGACCTTGAGCTGTGGCCAGGAGACCGACACCTTCGGGCCCGACCTCCTGGCCCTGGCCGCAGCCCGGCTCCCCCACTCCGACGTCGAGATCCTCCCTGGCATCGGTCACTTCGGTCCGCTGCAGCAGCCGGTGGTGGTGGCCGAGTCGATTCTGGCCTCGGTGGGGCCCGGTGACGGCACAACCCCGTCGTAGTCTGTAACCGTGCCCTTCGCTCCTCCCCGCTCCCTCTCACCGTCCAAGGTCACATCCTTTCGTGACTGTGCCCTGGCCTTCCGGTTCAATGCCATCGAGCACCTACCCGACGAGCCCACGGTCTGGACGGTCAGAGGCACTTTGGTCCACCAGGTGCTGGAGCGCCTGTTCTGGCGTCACGACCGGGGCCGGCGCAGTCGGGCGGTGGCCGAAGGCGAGCTGTCCTTGGCCTGGGACGAGCTCCAGTCCGACCCGGACTATCTGGCGCTCGGACTGTCGACGACTGATGCAGAGGCGTTCAGGGCCGAGGCCGGCACCTTGGTGGCCAACTACTTCGATCTGGAGGATCCTGACGAGATCACGCCGGTGGGCGTCGAGCTCACCCTCGAGGCCCGGGTCGGCGACATGCGCCTGCGCGGCATCATCGACCGACTCGACCTGACGGCGGACGGCGAGCTGGTGGTCGTCGACTACAAGACCGGCCGGGCTCCGTCACCCGCCTACGAGCAGGCCAAGCTGGTCGGCGTGCACATCTACGCCCTCCTCTGCACCGAGGTACTCGGACGGCCGCCGGTGCAGGTGAAATTGCTACACCTGAAGGAGCCGACCACCATCGTGGCCGAGCCCACCGAACAGTCCCTGCGCGGACAACGGAAAAAGACGGTCGCCGTCTGGTCGGCCATCGAGCGGGCCTGCCGGGATGAGGACTTTCGACCTCGGACCTCGCCCCTCTGCAACTACTGCCGGTTCCGCCCCTTCTGTCCCGCCTACGGCGGCAATCCCGACGATGCCTCGCGTGTCCTCGGAGCCGACTCCGGCGGAGCGGCGTGACCGGGGAGCCTGGCCAGACCGACCCACCGTTGTCGGCCGAGTCGGCGTCGTCGACCACCGGACCGGCCGGATGGGTGGCCGCCATCGACCAGCGGGTCGACCGCTGGTTCGATCCCCTGCGCGGCTCTCCGGGGTTCGACGGTGCCGCCAAACTGATCACCGGACTGGGCGACCACGGCCTGATGTGGGCGGCCACCACAGTGTGGAGGGCCCGCCGCAGCGGGCCCGAACGGGCCCGTGCCGTTCGGGCCCTGGCCATCGCCGGTGTGGAGTCCAACCTGACCAATGCCGGGATCAAAGCGGTGGTCGGTCGGTCGCGTCCCGATCGCTCGGGACTGCGGGTCACCGACGGTGGCATCCCGGTGCGGGAGCCGAAGACCAGCAGCTTCCCCAGCGGACACACCCTGGCCGCATTCTGCGCGGCCACGGTGATGAGCCAACCGGGCGACCGGCGGGGCAACGCCCTGCTCTTCACCAGTGCGACACTGGTGGGACTCAGCCGGCTGCATCTGCGGGCCCATCACGCTTCGGACGTGGTGGGCGGGGCGGCCATCGGCGTCACCCTCGGCATCATCGGCCGCCGCCTGCTGTGATGGACCACCGGCGGTGAGCGTGGCAGGGACGCCGAGGAATGTATCGAGGGCTTCGGGGGTTCCACAACCATGAGCACGCCGAAATCGTTCGCTGTGACCTGGGACTACCGCTGTCCCTTCGCCCGAAACGGACACGAGCACATCCTCGACGGCCTGGCCGCCGGGGCCCCGTGGGACGTCCGCTTCGTCCCGTTCTTCCTCAACCAGTCCCACGTGGCCGAAGGTGGGATCCCGGCGTGGGACGACCCGGCACAGCAGGCCGACCTGCTGGCCCTGGCCGCCGGCGTGGTGGTGCGGGATCGGTTCCCCGATCTCTTCCCGGCCGTCCACCGGTCCCTGTTCACCGTCCGCCACGACGAGGGCGGCGATCTGCGAGAGGCGTCGGTCGTCGGCCGAGCCCTGCACCGGGCCGGCGCCGATGCCGACCTGGTGCTGGCCGAGTTGGAGTCCGGTTGGCCGGCCAAAGCGGTGGCCAGCGAGCACGAGCAGGCGGTGAACGAGCTGGACGTGTTCGGGGTGCCGACCTTCATCGCCGGGGAACATGCGGTCTTCGTGCGACTGATGAACCGGCCCCTCGGAGATGGCCGATTGGCTCGAGAGACGATCGACCGGGTCCTCGGCCTCATCGAGGGCCACTCCGAGCTCAACGAGTTCAAGCACACCCGCTTGTCCGGCTGACCACGACGACGGGCGACGACGGGCCCATCGGGCCCGATCAGGCCCTCGACACCTCGGCCAGGGCGTCGACCGAGGCCCTGATCTCGTCCGGCGTCCCGAACGGGGCACCGACGAAGTCGGTGGTTCCGATGTCGGCCAGCTGGCGCAGGCGCCCGCCCACCTCGGCCGCGGTGCCGATGACGGCTACATCGGCCGGACCGGCCGCCCCCTCGCGGTCGAGCATGGCCCGGTAGGACGGGAGGTGTCCGTACATGGCATAGAGCTCGGAGGCCGTGGCCCGGGCCGCGGCCTGGTCGGTGGTCACGCACACCGGCAGGCCCACCCCGATCCGGGGTTGGGGCCGGCCGGCGTCGGTGGCGGCGGCATTGATGGTCGGGACGACATGGGACTCGATGGTGGCAGGACCGGTCATCCAGGTAACCGTGCCCGATGCCAATCGCCCGGCGATGTGCAACATGGCGGTGCCCAGTGCGGCCACCAGCACATCGGGGGCCGGCGCCTCGATGTCCAGGGGGCCGAAGGTCGAGGCGCTGAGGGTCTCCCCCACGAATGTCACCTGCTCGCCTTGGAGGACCGGCACCAGGATCGAGAGATATTCCTTCATGTGACGGGCGGGTTTGTCGAAAGACTGCCCGAACACGTTCTCGATCACCAGCTGATGGGACAACCCGATGCCCAACGTCAGCCGCCCACCGCTGGCCGCTTGCACCGTCAGGGCCTGTGCGGCCAGCATGACCGGATGTCGGGGATAGGTGGGCACCACCGCGGTGCCGAGCTCGATACCGGGAACCTCCCGTCCCACCACCGCCAAGGCGGTCAGGGAGTCGTACCCGAAGATCTGTGACATCCACACAGAGCCGATTCCGGCATCGCGCCGCGAGACGGCTTGTCCCACCAGCCCGTCGAGGGACTGTTCGGTGTCGAGCAACACGCCAATTCGCACTGTGCCTCCACTTTGCCTTGGCCGGCCTCATCCAGTCGCCGGTCGACCGCCGCCGTCGAGCGGGGAGGGCCGTCGGAGACGAGTTCCACCGTAGCTGGCTCCATGCTCGGAGGGGCCGCCCCCTCCGGCTTCTACCGGTCGGATCAACGTGTCCGTGCCTCCGTCCCCGCGAGGCGGCCCGGGGTGGGGCCGACCTCAGCCCGGTGGCCACGGTGGGGCCAGTCCGGTCACCGCCTCCTCCAGCGACATGCCGAGCGGGATGACCGCCATCACCGGGATGGTCACCCCGCTGTGCACGTACCGCCCGACATGGGCGCGGCATTCGTCGAACGATCCGTGGACCACGAGGGCGTCTACCACCGAGTCCGGGATGACTTCGAGCGCTCCCTTCCTGTCTCCTCGTTCCCAGGCGGACCACATCGGCTCCAGCTCCGACCCGCGACCGAGCCACCGGTGGAAGGCGGCGTAGACACCGACGTTGAGGTAGGCCGCCACCATTCGGCGGCCGACAGCCAGGACCTGATCCCTGTCCTCCGAGGGGATGACAAAGATGCGCGCCGCCACCGGGATGTCCGCCCCCAGCTCCGGGACCACCGTGGCCACGTCCTCGGCCGACAGCCAGTTGAGGATCACCCCGTCGGCCTCCCGTCCGGCGAGACGCAGCATGCCCGGACGCAGGGCGGCCAGGAACAGCGGGGGTGGGTGCTCGACGGGACGGGACAGTCGGAACCCCCGGACGGTGAACGTCTCGTACTGGTGGTCCACCTTCTCACCGGCCAGGGCGGACCGGAGGAAGCGCAGGGTGTCGCGGACCCGCTTGTAGGGCTCGGTGAATTCGATCCCGTTCCACCGGCTGACGATCACGTCCGACGAGGTACCGAGGCCGAGGGAGAACCGGCCCGGGGCGGCCTCGGCCAGACCGGCCGCGCTCTGAGCCAGCAGGGCCGGTCCCCTGGTGTAGGCGGGGATGATGGCCACGCCCACCCGCAGCGACGGGGTCCATGCCGCGGCCAGGGCCAGTGGGGTGAACCCGTCGGCACCGTCGGTCTCCGCCGACCACACATCGGTGTAGCCGAGACGCACCAATTCCTCGTACCACCTGCGATGATCGTGAAGAGTGACCCCGTCGAAGGGGACCGTGATCCCGTAACGCGGCGCAGCGGTCGGTCCGGTGGAGACGTCGGTCATGGGGCCCGTAATACACCCTCCGGGCATAGTGCACCCATGACCACCCGCCGGAGTTCCGCCGCCACCCAGCTCGAACTGCCGCTGACCGACCACGCCCCGGCCACGCCGGCCCGGGCCGCCCGGAGTGGCGTTCGGGCCGCCCGTCGCCCCTCCCCGGACCGTGTCCGTCGGGCAACCGGGCCCTCCGGTCCCCGACGGGTCGGCAGCGACAGTACGCGGCTCGACGAACGGACCCGCGCCATCGGGCGTCAGGGAATCGCCGCCGCCCGGGCCCTGTTGGCCGCCAGCGGCACCGCCGACAATGGCGGCCGACCGGGAAGCGAGCGGGGCACCGCCGGGTGCGCTGCCTGACCCCCAGTGGCGCTACGGTCGGGGCCATGCCGACCGTCGCCGAACGTCTCGACTACCCGCCCGGGGCGAAGCTGCTCATCATCAACTGCGTCGACCTCGGGTTCTGCCATGCATCGACCGTGGGCGTCTACGAAGCGCTGGACCAGGGGGTGGGGACGAGTGCCTCATTGATCGTTCCGGCGCCGTGGGCGCGGGAGTCGGCATCTCGGTTCAGGGGCGAGGATGTCGGAGTCCAGCTGACCCTGAACGCCGAACACGATCTCTTCCGGTGGGGCCCGATCACCCAGGCCCCGTCGTTGCTCGATGGTGACGGGGGCTTTCCCCGCACCGTCAACGACGTCTGGGACCACGCCGACATCGACGAGGTCCGCCGGGAGTGCCGGGCTCAGCTCGAGCGGGCCGTCCTATGGGGATTCGACATCAGCCACCTCGACACCCATCTCGACGCCCTGCTCCTGCGGCCGGAGTTCTTCGACGTCTATCTCGAGTTGGCCGTCGACTTCGGCCTACCCCTGCGCCTGCTGGGCGCCGAGGCCGAACCGGCGGTGGGATTCCCCGTCCGTCGGCTGGCCGCCGAGGAACAGGTGCTGTTCGCCGACAACTTCGCCACCCTGCCGGCCCGGACCAACCGGAAGGTCTTCCTCGATTTCATCGCCTCTCTGGCACCGGGCGTGACCGAGTTGAGACTGCGCCCGGCCATCGACACCCCTGAGCTGCGTGCCATCACCACCGATTGGGACGTGCGGGTGGCCGACCATGTACTGCTGGTCGCCGATCGCGGCCTCGACCAGGCCATCGACCAGGCCGGCGTCACGCGCATCGGCTACCGGGTTCTCCGCGACGCCATGCGTCGTTCCTAGGGTTTCGGCGGGGACGTCCGCCGGCGGCCGGGAGGTCGCCGGTATCCTGAGCGGCCACGGACAGGAGCAGGCGTGGCTGAAGGACAGCATTCCAAGCAGAAGCGCCGGGCGGCGACCTCGTCCCCCGGTGGCGGTCAGCAGGTGGAGCCGGTCCGGCTCGAGCACTTGATCCTCCTCGGAGCGTCAGGCACGGATCCGGTGGACATCCATGCCATGACCTTCGCCGACGACGGTATCGGCGTGATCCGCTACGTGGGGGAGCTGCCCCGGATCCTGCCGTGGGCGTCGGTGGCCACCCAGGTCGTCGAACAGTGGCAGGGTGGCGAGATCCCCGAGTGGTGGGTGGACCCCGAGCTCAACCGGGGTGAGACATCCGGGCCGCCCGGCGCCGTCACCGATCCTTCCGCCACCAGCCGGCCCCGGCTCCACGCCGAGTCCGGCGCCCTGATCGTCATCCAGACGTCCACTGGCATCTACCGGTTCATCGTGCCCGGGGGCGACCCTCGCCAGCTGTCCCAGCACCTCACGGCCCTGGCTGTTCGCCACCAGGGGCCGGCGGCCGCCTCCTCGGCGACCAGGGTGGTGGCATGGGGCCAGGATGCCGAGCGCCGCAAGGCCAGGCGCGCCCCCAAAAAACCCGACACCTGGTCGAGGGTCAAGCCCTACCTTTCAGTGTTCCTGGTCATCTGCGTGGGGGTCATCATCGTCCTCATCCTCCTCCAGAGTGCGGGGACCATCCATCTCCCGTTCCTCGGAGGATCGAACTCGGGGACCATCGGCCCCCTCAGAAGTCGGTGACGGCGGCGATCCTGCGGCGCAGGTCCTGGTAGGCGTGGGTATTCGTCACCGGCAGCAGCGACATCATCACGCTCATGGAACCGGCGACCTTCATTCGACCCTGCATGAAGGCCACGTTGGGATCGATCTCGCCCCGCTGCATCGCCGTGGCCACGTCCCACGCCATGGTCAAGGTGACATCGGGATCGGCCACGGTTCCGCCGGCGCTGTCGGTCAGCCGGCCGTCCTCCAGGACCCAGTAGTAGGACACGTCCCCGTCGGGACCCCCGGTGATCTCGTACTGGATGGCGGCGGACAGACCGGGGTGCGCAGGCTGGTCGGCCGCCATCGCCCTGGTCTCGTCGAACCACTCCGGAGACAGCCACTTGGTCACGGCACCCCTAACTCCTCGTCCGGGTCGATGCTACCGGCGGTCCCGAGCGGGCGGGGGGAACACCGTCAGCTGGTCGCCCCTCGGCCGGCGCCCACCCCGGCGAACAGGTCGGTCTCGACGGGCCGGGCCGGGCCGTCGCTCCCCCCGTCGGGGGCCGGAGCAACCATGGTGCCGTCGGCTTCGACGACCAGGGCCAATCGGTAGTCGTCGAAGGGGTGTATGGACCTCATCACCTCGGGCGGCAGCCCGAACCAGAAAGGTGAGTTCGGATCGACCTGGGTGGCGTGGGCCAGCAAGGCCTGACGCCGCACGTCGGCGTACTCGGAGATGTCTATGGAGGTGGTGATGGTCTCGGCCGGCATGTCCTCCCAGCGCTTTCGCCACGCCTCGTCGAAGGGCGATTCGAGGCCCAGCTCCTCGAATTTCTGATGGATCTCCTTGAACCGGGTGGCCGAGAACACCGTGTAGTACAGCTTGAGGGGCTGCCACGGATCCCCGGCCGCCTCATAGCGGTCGGGATCCCCGGCCGACCGGAAGGCGGCCAGCCCCACCTCGTGGACCCGGAGGTGGTCGGGATGGGGATAGCCCGACTGCTCGTCCCCGTAGATGACCATGACCTGTGGCCGGGTGCGGCGGACTACGGCCACCAACCGCTCGACGGCCTCGTCCAGCGGCGCCTGGGCGAACGATTCGGCATGGGCGTTCGATTCCGACCCGGCCATGCCCGAGTCGCGGTAGCCCAGCAGATCGACTTCGTCGTACCCGATGATGGCCGTGGCCTGGGCCAACTCCTCGAGCCGCAGGTCCGGGAGCCGGGCCACGGTCTCGGGGGCGGCCATGGCCGGGTTCAGGACCTCGCCTTCCTCACCCCCGGTGCAGCAGACGAGGACCGTGTGGACGCCTTCGGCGTGGTAACGGGCCACCGTGCCTGCTCCCTTGGACGACTCGTCGTCGGGATGGGCGTGGACGGTCAACAGGCAGAGCGCTTCGGGCACGTTGATCACGCTACCGGGCAGTGACGCCCTAAGCTTCATGAACGAAGATCGAGGAAGGATCCATCAGCATGGGCGTCATGAAGCGTATGTCGGGAATTGTCCAGGCCAAGACCAACAAACTGCTCGACAAGGCCGAGGATCCGAGGGAGTCGCTCGACCTCTCCTATCAAAAGCAGCTGGAGAGCCTGCAAAAGGTCCGCCGGAGCGTCGCCGACGTAACCACGGCCAAGAAGCGCATCGAGCTCCAAGCCTCCCAGCTGCAGGGCCAGGCCGACAAGCTCCAGTCCCAGGCCAAGGCGGCCCTCACCCAGGGCAACGAAGACCTGGCCCGCGAGGCCCTGGCCCGGCGGACGGCGCTGGCCGACCAGCTGAGTGACCTCCAGACCCAGCACGAGCAGGTGTCGGCCCAGGAGCAGAAGCTCATCGACACTGCCCAGAAGCTCCAGACCCAGGTTGACTCGTTCCGCACCAAGAAGGAGACGATGAAGGCCACCTACACGGCGGCCGAGGCGCAGACCAAGATCGGAGAAGCGGTGTCGGGCATCTCCGAGTCCATGAGCGACGCCGGCATGTCCATGCAACGTGCCCAAGACAAGATCGACGGCATGCAGGCCCGGGCCGGCGCCATGGACGAGCTACTGGCGTCGGGGGCCCTGACCGATCTGTCCAATCCGGTCGACGACATTCAGGCGCAGCTGAACAAGGCGTCAACCACTTCGACGGTCGATGCCGAGTTGGCGGCATTGAAGGCCGAGGTCGGGACGGGCGCTCCACCCCCGGCCGAGCTCAATCCGGCCGAAGAGGGGGATGCTCCGTCGTGATCGTCCGGATCCTGGGCGAGGGACAGTACGTCGTCGCCGACGACCTGCGGTCCACCCTCGACAAGTTGGACACCGCATTGGTGGAGGCGGTCGACAGCGGTGACGAGCAGCAGTTCGCCGCCGCCCTCGGGGCGCTGACCGATGAGGTCCGCCGGGCCGGCGAACCGGTGGCTGAGGACTCGTTCGCCCCGTCCGACCTGGTAATCCCGTTCGCCGATGCCACCCTGGAAGAGACCAAGGGGCTCCTGGCCCAGCCAGGAGCCGACTCGGCCTCCGACGATCACTGAGGAACACGTCATGAGCACCGCCCGCAACATCCCCGCCGATCGTGGTCTGACCCTCCGCATGTTCACGACCGGTCTCCTGCTGGTCATCTTGTACGGCGCCGTGGTGGGACTGCTGATCGCCTTCGGGGTCCCGCTGGTGGCGGTGCTGGTCTTCGCCGCCGCCATTCTCTTCGTCCAGTACTGGTTCTCCGACAAGATCGCCCTGTTCGGGATGGGCGGACGCCTCGTCACCCCCGAACAGGCGCCCCAGCTCCACGGAGCGATCGACCGTCTGTGCGCCCTGGCCGATATGAAGAAGCCACGGGTGGCCATCGCCAACACCGACGTCCCCAACGCCTTCGCCACCGGGCGCAGCCCCAACAACGCCGTGGTCTGCGCCACCACCGGCCTCATGCGCCGTCTCGACGAGCCCGAGCTCGAAGCCGTATTGGCCCATGAGCTGTCCCACGTGGCCCACCGCGACGTGGCGGTGATGACCATCGCCAGCTTTTTGGGAATGGTGGCCGGCCTGATCACCCGCATCATGCTGTGGACCGGTCTGCTCGGAGGATTCGGCGGTGGCCGGAACAACAGCCAGGGAGGTCAGAACGTGGCCCTGGTCGAGCTGGGCGTGCTCGTGGTCTCGGTGGTCGTCTACGCCATCAGCTTCCTTCTCACCATGGCCCTGTCCCGCTATCGCGAGCTGGCGGCGGACCGCTCCGGCGCCCTGCTGACGGGCCGGCCGTCGGCCCTGGCGTCCGCCCTGGTCAAGGTGACCGGGGATCTGGCCCGCATCCCCTCCCGCGACCTGCGAGCCACCGAGACCTTCAACGCCTTCTACTTCACGCCGGCCATCGTGAAGAACGGCGTCAGCCTGTCCAACCTGTTCTCCACCCATCCGTCGCTCGACAAGCGCCTCGCCCAGTTGGCCACCATCGAGGCCGAGCTGGGCCGGGCGGTGTGACCGTCCAGCTCCGGATCGATCCCGAAGGAGACAGGCGCTGATGGGTCTGCTCAACACCCTCCTCGGACGCACCAAGCCGGTCCAATCCAATCTGGACGCCCTCTTTGCCCTGCCTTCGGCCTCGATCACCCTCCAGAGCGCGGCCGGCATGTCCTGCTCGGGAAACGCGGGCGTGTGCTTCAAGCCGCCCAGCGGACAGGGGTTCGAGGACATGCAGGCCGAGGTGGTCAAACTCCTGTCCATGGACGGGTCCGCCGGGCTGCGCAGGGCCAAGGACAGCTACGACTACGACTGGCTGTTGGTCGAGAATGCCGACATCGAGGAGCTGGTCACCCAAGTGCACCTGGTGAACTCGTCGCTGTCCGACGCCGGCTGGGGACCCCAACTCCTCTGTTCGGTCTTCGGCCTGGCCGAGCTCCCGAGCGAGACCGACGATTCCGGAGACTCGACCACCGGCCTGCCCACGGCCGGGCCGGGTTCGGTGCTGCCGTCGACCGCCTTCCTCGTATACCTGTTCAAGCGGGGGACGTTCTATCCGTTCGTGCCGGTGGGCCCCGAACGGCGCGACATCGAACAGGAGCTCCGGCTGAAGAGCCTGGTGGCGGACGACCTGGTCATCGAGTCCGATCTCGACCGCTGGTTCCCCCTGTGGGACCTCCCCGTCGGCTGAGTCGGCCTGTCCCGGCCTGTCCCGGCCTGTGCCGGCCCGTCCGGCCTGTCCGGCCTCAGGACGGTGAGTCCGTATCGGTGGCCAGCCCGTCGATGGCCCGGGCCAGTTGGAGGTCGAGGCGCGTGATCCCACCGGAGTCGTGGGTGATGAGACTGAGGGTCACACGGTTGTAGCGAATATCGATATCCGGGTGGTGATCGGCGGCCTCGGCCAGCGCCCCCACCCGTTCGACGAAGGCCAGGGCTCCGACGAAGTCGCCACAGGCCACCGTCTTGACCAGCCTCCCCCCGATCAGGTGCCAGTCCGGGCCGTCCTCAGCCGCCAGTTCCTCGAGTACCTCCGCCTCGCTGAGAAGGGGCTGCTTCACGCCAGGGCTGCCCCCACCGGCTGAGTGGGGGTGAAGACCACCGGCATGGTCTCGTAGCCGGAGACGAAGTTGGCGGCCCGTTTGGGCGGCTCGACCCCGTCAGCCAGGGCCAGGTCGGGAAGGCGGGCCAACAACCGATCGAACATGACACTCAGCTCCATGCGAGCCAACCGGTTCCCGAGGCAGAAGTGCGACCCGAATCCGAACGCCATGTGGTCGTTCGGCGTGCGGGAGATATCGAACTCCTCGGGTCGTTCGAACACCCGCTCGTCCCGGTTGGCCGACGGGTACAGCAGCAGCAACTTCTCCCCTTTGTGGAGGGTCTGGCCGTGGAGTTCGACGTCCCGGGTCATCTGCCGGGCCATGTTCTTGATGGGAGATACCCACCGCAACATCTCCTCGACCGCCGACGGCATCAACGAACGGTCGCCGGCCAGCGCCTGTAGCTGCACGGGATGACGGAGCAGTTCGTACATCCCTCCACTGATCACGTGACGAGTCGTCTCGTCCCCGCCGATCAGGATCAGCAGCGATTCGTAGATCAGCGATTCCGCATCGAGGCGATCGCCTTCGATCTCGGCATGGACGAGCGTTCCGATCAGGTCGTCGGACTGCTGGTCCCGCCGTCGCTGCTCCGCCACCGCGGTGATGTACTCGGCGTACTCCATGGCCGCCAGACTGGCCCGGTCCATGGCCCCGGGATCGGGGGATCCCAGTGCCTTCAGCATGTCGTCGGACCATCGCAACAGGTCGTCGCGGTCCTCGGGGGCAACCCCGAGCATGTCGCCGATCACGATCATCGGCAGAGGAGCGGCGATGTCCCTCACGAAGTCGGCCGAACCCACCTGGCACACCCGATCGATGATGGCGTCACAGATGGAGCGGATGCCCTCTTCGCTCTCCCGGATGCGTCCTGGGGTGAACCCCTCGCTCACCAGACGACGACGCCGCACATGCTCGGGGGCATCGGTGTCGATCATCATGGGGAGCGCTCCGCTGTCAGGTCGGATGCCACCGGCGTTGGAGAAGAGCTCAGGATCCTTGGAGATCTCCTTGATGTCGGCGTAGCGGGTGATGCCCCAAACCCCGGACGATTCGTCGAAATAGGCCGGAACATGCTCACGCATCCAGGCGAAGGCCGGGAAGGGATTGCCCCCGTAGAACATCCCGTCGGTCAATCCGATGCTCAGGTCGGCTGGCGCTGTGGTCATGTGGCTCCCTGGGGTTTCATCCCGTACTCGTGGCCGGGCTCGGGTCTTGTCCCTGACGTCGCTGCCGGTCGGCCCGGAGCCGCCCATCCGCTGTCCGCAAGCCCCACCAGTCGGGCTCGGAGGCGCTCGGTGGGCACCGCGTCGACGTGGCCGCAGTATAGGTTCTGGCCGTCCGCACCGGCGAAGGTGGGGTGCCGGTCGCCCGATCCCTGGGTCGCCCGGTGGCTCGGTCCCTCGGGTCGCCGGCCCCTCGATCGTGGGTCGATCAGGGTCTGGTCATCGATTCCGGACGGACCGTCTCGTCGAATTGCTCGCCGCTCAGGTACCCGAGGGCGAGCGCCGCTTCCCGGAGCGTCGTTCCCTCCTTGTGGGCCTTCTTGGCCACTTCCGCCGCTTTGTCGTACCCGATGAGCGGGTTGAGGGCGGTGACCAGCATCAGCGAATCCTCGAGGTGCTGGCGGATCCGGGGCAGGTTGGGCTCCAGCCCCTCCACGCAGAATCGGGTGAAGGTCGACGACGCCTCGGCCAGAAGCCGCACCGAATGCAGCACGTTGTGGATGATCACCGGCTTGCACACATTCAGTTCGAGGTTCCCCGTGCCCCGGCCATGGCCACGGCGGCATCGTTGCCGTAAACCTGGACGCACACCATGATCATCGCCTCGCACTGGGTGGGGTTGACCTTGCCCGGCATGATCGACGAGCCCGGCTCGTTCTCGGGAAGCTGGAGCTCGCCCAGACCACTGCGGGGTCCCGATCCCAGCCATCGCAGGTCGTCGGCGATCTTGATGAGGGAGGCTGCCAGTGTGCGCAGCGCCCCACTGGTCGAGACCAGGGCATCGTGGGCGGCCAGAGCGGCGAACTTGTTGGGGGCGGTGACGAAGGGGAGACCGGTGAGCTCGGCTATCGCCGATGCCACCCGGACCCCGAATTCCGGATGGGTGTTGAGGCCCGTCCCCACCGCGGTGCCGCCGGCAGCCAGCTCGTAGAGGTCGTCGAGCGTCGCCTCGATCCGGCGGAGATCGGCGTCGAGCTGGGCCACGTAACCCGAGAACTCCTGGCCCAGGGTGAGGGGAACGGCGTCCATCAGATGGGTGCGGCCGATCTTCGTGATTCCGGCGTATTCCTCGGCCTTGATCTGGAGTGCGGCCCGGAGGTGCCGGATCGCCGGCAAGAGTTTGTGGGTGATGTCCTCGACGGCGGCGATGTGCATGGCCGTAGGAAAGGTGTCGTTCGACGATTGGGACATGTTCACGTCGTCGTTGGGATGGACGGGGACCTTCGATCCCATCACCCCCCCTGCCATCTGGATGGCCCGGTTGGAGATCACCTCGTTGGCGTTCATGTTGCTCTGCGTCCCGCTCCCCGTCTGCCAGACACTGAGGGGGAACTCGTGGTTGAGCTTGCCATCGGCCACCTCGCGAGCGGCGGCGATGATCAGTGCTGACTTTTCCGCCGACAATTTGCCCAGATCGGCATTGACCTGGGCAGATGCTTCTTTCAGGACTCCGATTGCCCTGATCAGGGACACGGGCATCCGATCGTCCCCGATGGGGAAGTGGAGCAGCGAACGCTCCGTCTGGGCACCCCAGTACCGATCAGCGGGCACCTCGATCGGTCCCATGCTGTCCGTCTCCACACGGGTCTCGGTGGTCATGATCGGATCCTCTCCCTATCGGTCTCGGCCGGACTCCCCAAAAGACGCGCGGTGACCCTAGCGTGAACCGACCCACCGGTCCGAACGTCGACGAATGTCTCGGAGGGTCCGGCTGGGCGAGGGCTCGGCTGTTGCCGCCGTCGGTCAGGCCCTGGGCCCGGCTCGGCCGGTCTTCGGCCGTGCGACGCCCGGCCCGCCCCGCCCCGCCTACGAACGCAGGGCTACGCCTTTCGACCACACCTCACGGGCCGTGGCCACGTCCTCCGCCCGGGGACCGTCGCCATCACCGGGCACTTCGAGAATGGCGGACAGTTCCTGCAGATCGGGATGGCCCAGCAGGGCGGCCAGGCCGTCCGCCCCGATGGTGCCTTCCCCGATGTTCTCGTGCCGATCCTTGTTGGCGCCGAACTGGACCTTCGAGTCGTTCAGGTGCATGCAGCCCAAGCGGTCGAGTCCGACCGTCCGCGACACCAGCTCGACCACCGCATCTGCCTCATCGACCGTGGCAAAGGGCACTCCCGACGCCCACAGGTGCTGCGTGTCGACACAGACTCCGAGCCGCCCGTCGTCCCCGGCGGCGACGATGACCGCGGCCAGCTCCTCGAACGACCGCCCCACCGTGTCACCGGCTCCAGCCGCGTTCTCGAGCAGGATCGGACACGGGTCGGGTGAGGCCTCCACCGAGTCCAGCGCCTCGATCAATGCGTCGGCGATCTCGGGAAGCGCAGTCTCGAAGCCGCTCCCCCGGTGGCTTCCGATGTGGAGCACCAACCCGTCGGCACCGATGCCCTGGGCGGTGGCCAGATTGGCATTGAGGCAGGCCCGCGACTTGGCTGTCAACCCCGGATCAGGCGACGCCAGGTTGATGAGATAGGTGGCATGGCAGTACGTGGCCGTCACCGAAGGGTGGTCCGACTGCGCCTGGCGATAGCCCTCGAGGACCTCGGGGCCGTACTGGGAGGGCTTCCACATCCGAGGGCTCTGCGTGAATATCTGCACAACGTCCGCTCCGATGTCGACCCCGTGCTCCAGCGCCGGGACCAGCCCTTTACCCGCCCTCACATGGGCGCCGATCCGCATGCCGGCACCGTAGCAGCGGCCGTCCGGGGAACGGCCCTCCGGGTCGCCGTAGCCGCCCTGGTGAAAGAACGCTCAAGATGGACCCTCTGGTCGGCCGATGGAAGGGTTGGCCGCCTGACACGGCCTGACATGAGCGAGGACTCCGAAGTGGCAGGAACGCAGCGTCGCCAGCACCAGGTTTGCCGCCAGGCCACGGCCGGCAGTGACGGGTTCTCGATGATCGCCACCGTGCTCAGCCTGGTGGCCACGGCCCTGTTGGTGGCCATCCTTCTCAGCACCACCCTCCACTCGGGCGGCAGCTCGAACGCCAGCATCTCGAACGCCCCCGGCGTGGCCCAAGCGGACGCCCTGCAAGCCCAACAGACACTCTCGACCGCTCTGTCCGACGTCTCGACAGCCGCCGCCGGGGCCGGTGGCTACGGCTCGATCACCCCCTCTGAACTTTCGGGCTCCGAGCCTTCCGACACCTTCGTGGCCGGACCGAGCTCGAGTTCGTCCACCGTCAGCGTGGCCGTCAGCCCCGGTCAACCAGAGGGTGCCATGGGCGGCCCGAGTGGAAGCATCACCCTGGCAGACCGTTCGGCCGACGGAACGTGCTGGTTGTTGTGGAAGTCAGCCGGAGCCACCTGGTACGGGGCCCAGACGCAGCTTTCTTCGTGCACGGCTCCGGCGTTGGCAACGGCGCCGGCCCCCGGACCGGTGTCGTCCTCATCCATTGGTTGGGCCCAGGGAACGTTCCCGTCCCCCTAGCAACCTGATCCGGTGACGATGGCCGGTGACTGTCTCGGGTGTCGGTTGGCACTGGCCACTTGGTTTCAGGAATAACGTACGAGTCGTATCTCAGATACCGACTGTAGGTAATTCCGAGAAGCGATGGCGGCACGCTTGTCGGCGGGGTGCGGCACGCTTGCCGTGCGCATGAGCCCCGCTTGCCGGCCGCATGAGCCCCGCATGCCGGCCGGATGAGCCGGGCCCGCCGTCACCTTCGGCACCACCATCCGGGACCGGACGACGCAGCCCCCCGTTCGACCAGCGAACCGCAGGCTTGAGCAGCCGAGGCGATCGAGAGGGTGGTACGTAGGAGGATGGTCTCGAACACCGTGGGGGTGTCGTCCAGGGCCTCCAGCACCGTACGTTCGGGCTCGCTCAGCCCCGGACCGTCGGCCGCATGACCGGAGCGGAGCGCCCCATCCCCTCCCCCGACCGCCCTCGCACGATCACGGGAGGGCGCGTGACTCGAAGCCGCCGGACCCGGCCGACAGGGGGGAGCGCCGCGGCCGGTGCGGGCCAGTGACAACGCCACCAGGACGTCGGTGGCGTCACGAACGGGAATGCAACCGTCGACGAGTAGGCCGTTGGTGCCGGCCGAGGAGGCGCTCCTCACCGAACCGGGTACCGCACACACCGGGATAGACCTGCGTGCTGCGGCGTCGGCCGTGTACAACGAACCGCCGCCGTGGTGGCTCTCGACCACGACGACCACATCGGACAGGGCGGCGATGATGCGGTTTCGGGCCGGGAACACACGGGGTTGGGGCTTGGTACCGAGCGGAGACTCGGCCAAGACCACCCCTCTGGCTGCCACCTCCTCCCACAGATCCCTGCTCGATGCCGGGTAGACCTCGTCCAATCCGGTCCCGACGACGGCCACCGGCGGAGCCGCGCCCCCGTCGGTGAGGGACGTGGCACGCACCACGCCGGCGTGGGCGGCGGCATCGATGCCCCGGGCCAGACCGGACACGATGCTGATGCCGTCGGCGGCCAGGTCGACGGCCAGCTCGGAAGCCACCTGGCGCCCATAGGGCGTGGCCGACCGGGTCCCGACGATGGCAACCCGCGGGCTGTGCTCGAGCGCGGCCGGGCTCCCCAGGGCGAACAGCACCGCCGGAGCACCGGGGTCTCCCGCCAGCGAGTCGGGATAACCGCCATAGCCGAGGGCCAACACCGTCACCCCGGTGCCGGCATAGCGGTCCGCTACCTCGTCGACATCGGTGGCCCGGGCCGAGGCCAGGAACCTCCGACCCGGGTCGGCGGGATGCGTGCCCGCTTGAAATTGCCGACCACGCCATGGTGGTAGAGAACCCGTCGGTGATCTTGGCCAGCCGTACCGGGGTCATCCCCGGAAGTCCGGCCAGGGCGGCGGCGTGGGCCTCGACTTCGCCCAGGGTGCTCACCACTTCGAGCCCAGCAACAGTTCACGTTGGCACCGGAGCACCAGCGCCTCGCTGAGATGCGACTCGTCGATCAGCCGGGGGCCGCCTTCCAGATCGGCCACGGTGCGGGCCAGTCGACGGACCCGGTGCAGCCCCCGGGCGCTGAGGACGCCCGACCGGACGTGACGCTCGATGATCCGGGATGCCGCCTCGTTCATCGGAGCCACCTCGTCGAGGCGGGAGCCGGGAAGGTCGGCATTCACCGCGAACCCCCGCCCCTCGGCCAAGTGGCGGGCCTCGGCCACTCGCTCGGCGATCGTCGCCGATCCCTCCGGTTCGTGGTGGCCGATCAGGTCGTCGAAGCCGGGGCGCTCGATCCGCACGGCGATGTCGAACCGGTCGAGCAGAGGCGCCGACAGGCGCCTCCCGTAGCGCTCCCGGGCAGCGGTCGTGCACCGGCAGGCCCCGGGTATCCCGCCCTCTCCGCAAGGACACGGGTTCATGGCCCCGACGAGAATGAAGCGAGCCGGGAAGGAGGTCGATCCCCGGGACCGGCTGACCCGGACCTGTCCGTCCTCCAGCGGCTGGCGGAGGGCGTCGAGGACGACGGCGGGGAACTCGCCCATCTCGTCGAGGAAGAGGACGCCGCCGTGGGAGAGGCTGATCTCACCTGGACGCATCCAGGCCGTGCCGCCACCGATCATCGCCACCGGAGACGCCCCGTGATGGGGGAAGCGGAACGGCGGCCGATCGATGAGGCCGCCAGTGGGAAGGGCGAGTCCGGCCACCGAGTGGATCCTGGTCACTTCCAGGGCCGTGGTCCGGTCCAAGTCGGGCAGGAGACCGGGAAGGCAGGTGGCCAGCATGGTCTTTCCCGATCCCGGTGGACCGACCAGCAGGACATGGTGTCCTCCCGTGGCCGCCACCTCGAGAGCTCGTCGCGCCATACGTTGGCCCCGTATCTGGTCCATGTCGACACCCGCCGGGTCCGTCTCCGACCGACTGGCAGCCGACCCGGGAAAAGCACCTCCGACCCCGGTGTCCGTAGCCGGCCCGGCGGCGGCCGTGGTCCACGGTGCCCGTCGGCCCAGCCGGTCGACCAGGGACCGGAGGTCCGGAGCAGTGCGGACCCCGGTCTGTCCGGCCAGGACCGCCTCCCCTGCCGACTCGGCCGGCACCACCAGCCGGTATCCGCCCAGAGCCTCGGCCAGCACCACCGTCCCGGGTACGCCGCGCAACGAGCCGTCGAGGCCCAGCTCGCCCACGAAGGCCAGGCCCTCGACGTCCGCCGGGTCCAACGCTCCTGAAGCCACCAGCACGCCAATGGCGATGGGGAGGTCGAGGCCGGCACCGCCCTTCCTCATTCCCGACGGAGCCAGGTTCACGGTCACCCGGCGCAGGGGCCAGCTGAGACCGCTCGACAACAGCGCCGCCCGAACCCGGTCACGGGATTCCCGAACGGCTGCGTCAGGCAGTCCGACCACGGTGAACCCCGGCAGGCCGTTGGACACGTGGACTTCGACGAATACGAGCTGGCCGTCGACCCCGATGAGGACGGCGGAGGGAACAGCGGCGATCATGGCGCCTCCGGTCATTGGTGTCCGGTCGGAGCCCGCATCGGATGGCAGGTACCCCGTTCCGGAAGGTGACGATTGGAGGGTCCCCGTTGTGCTGCCGTCGTGCCGGCGGGACCCCGAGACACGGCCGGAACCCTACGGATGGGGTGTCACAACGCCACCCCCGCCGGCTCGCAGACGCCCCCGAACGGCGCCCGGCTTCGGTTCAGCGGCCCCTGAACTCCGGGTCACGCTTTTCGACGAAGGCCCTGATCGCCTCGGCGGTGTCCTCGGTGCCGAAGTTGAACGCCTGCGACCGCGTCTCCTTCTCGAGTGACTGATCGAAGGAGAGGCCGAGGGAGTTGTTGAGCATGGACTTCGTCAACGACAGGGCCAGCGGGGGTCCGGCGGCCAGGCGTCTGGCCCACTCGTCCACGAACCCGTCCAGTTCGGCGTCGGGTACCACTCGGTTGACCACCCCGAACGACACCGCCTCCTCGGCGGTGAGGATGTCGGCGAAGAAGGCCAGCTCCTTGGCCCGGTGCAGGCCTATCAGGCGCGGCAGCAGCCACGAGGCGCCGAAGTCGACCGACAGGCCGCGCTCGGTGAAGATCTGGGAGAACCGGGCCGAGGCCGAGGCCACCACCAGATCGCGACCGAGAGCCATGCTCATACCGGCGCCGGCGGCCACGCCCCCGACCTTGGCGATCGTGGGCTTCGGGATCTGGTGCAGGCGGAGGGCGACCTGTCCGAGGGCCCGCATCTGCACCAGAAACGGGTCGCCGGGCCGTCCGGCGACATTGGAGGCGTCGCCCAGATCCGCCCCCGAACAGAACGCGCCCCGGCGCCGGTCAGCACCATCACCCGGTCGTGACGATCGGCGGCCACATCGTCGAAGGTGTCGAGCAGCTCCTGCCACATGGTCCCGTTGGCCGCGTTCTTGCGGGCCGGGCGGTTCATCGTGACTTTCACCACCCCGTCGTCGCGCTCCACGACCAGGGTCTCGAGCTTGTCGGGCATTCCGGCAGCCTAGACATCCCGCGTTTCCAAACGACCCGGCCAGCTGACGGACGAGGCCGCCCGGCCGGTCAGAAAGCGTCTTCGATGATCTCGAGCTGATCGGCGGTGATGGAGACCACGTCGAAGCGCACCTCCACCCGGTCCCGGCCCGCCGCCGGGGTGAGCTCGGACAGCCAACGGGCCGCCAGGCGACGGATCCTCCGCTGCTTCGACTCCAACACCGATTCGGCACCCGTTCCGAACCGCCCGGAGCTCCGGGTCTTGACTTCGCAGAAGACCACCGTCCGGCCCCGGCGGACGATGAGGTCGATCTCGCCCTGGCGGCGGCGCCAGTTACGGTCCAGGACCTCGTAGCCGTGGCTCTCGTACCAGTCGGCAGCCCGGCCCTCGCCCTCGGTGCCGAGGACCCGGCGCCGGTCGGAGGGATCCGGGACCCCGGACCGATGGCGGGGTGGGCGCCCGGCGGCGCCCCCGCTCACAGGTCCTTCTCGGGGAGGCGCTCGATATTGACGTCGCGGAAGGTGAGGATCCGAACCGAGGGAACGAACCGGGCCGGGCGGTACATGTCCCAGACCCAGGCGTCGTTCAGTTGCACTTCTACGCACGCCGGTGTCGACTCCGACCGGACGGTGACGTCGACACTGTTGGCCAGGTAGAACCGCCGCTCGGTCTCCACTACGTAGGCGAAGAGAGGCAGCACGGCCCGGTACTCCTGCACGAGAGCCAGCTCGATCTCCGACTCGTACCGCTCGAGGTCCTCTTCGCTCATGGCGCCCGGCCCTCCGTCACCGCGCCCCACCCACGCCGAGGCCGGCATGCGAGCCGCTCTCAGGCGCGGGCAGTCCGCCGCTCCTTGATCTTGGCGGCCTTGCCGTGCCGATCACGCAGGTAGTACAGCTTGGCCCGGCGGACATCGCCCAGAGACACCACCTCGGTGAGGGCGATGACCGGAGAGTGGATCGGGAACGTCCGCTCCACTCCGACACCGAAGCTGACCTTGCGCACGGTGAAGGTCTCACGCACGCCGGTCCCCTGCCGGCGGACCACCGCGCCCTGGAACACCTGGACCCGCTCACGTGTCCCCTCGACCACCCGGACGTGCACCTTGACGGTGTCGCCGGGACGAAAATCGGGAACGTCGTCCCGGAGGCTGTCGCGGTCGATGATGTCGGTCGGGTTCATTGGGCGCGTCTTTCCACGATTGGTTCGGGCTCTCCCCCGCTGGAGTCCCGCTCGTCAGCCGCACCCGGAACCCTCCGGGAGCGCTGGTGATCCGGGCCTTCGGTGCGAACACCGGGCATAGCCGGCGCCAACGAGGCTCACCAATCGTAGCCGTGTTCGCGCAGGACCTGCACTTCACCGTGGGCCGCCAGGAGCTGGACCTCCTGATCGGTGAGTCCGCCCCGCTGGGCCATCAGGTCCGGCCGACGGTCCAAGGTCCGCACCAGGGCCTGGACCCGCCTCCACTCGTCCACCTGGCCGTGGTCGCCCGAGCGGAGCACCTCTGGCACCTCCCAACCCCGGAACTCGGCCGGCCGGGTGTACTGGGGATACTCCAGCAGTCCCCGGGAGAAGCTCTCGTCGTCGGCCGAGATCTCGTTGCCCAGCACCCCGGGGACCAGGCGGGCCACCGACTCCACCACCACCAGGGCGCCCAACTCGCCACCGGCCAGCACGAAATCCCCCACCGACAGCTCCTCGTCAGCCAGGTGGTCGGCGATCCGCTGGTCCACCCCCTCGTAGCGGCCGCAGAGCAGCGTGAACCCTCCCGGGAGCCCGGCGTACTCGTGGGCCACCCGTTGGTCGAAGCGCCTCCCGCCGGGCGACAGCAGCACCAGGGGACGGGGCACGCCTCCCTCGGAGGCGTCGGCCCGCTCGACGGCGTCGAACAACACCTTGGGGGCCAGGACCATGCCCGGACCGCCCCCGAAGGGGGCGTCGTCCACCGACCGGTGGGGATCGGTCGCCGCCTGTCGGACATCGCGGACGCGCAGGTCCAAGAGGCCCCGGGCCCGGGCCCGTCCGAGAATCGAAGCACCGGCGTAATGGTCGATGACGTCGGGGAAGATGGTGAACACATCGACGCGCAGCGCGCCCGAGGGAGCATCTGGCATCAATTGAGGTCGAGGAGACCATCGGGTAGATCGACCACCACCCGCACACCGGGCTCCGTCCGGACGACGAATCCCAGCGGCACCAGCGCTCCGCCGTCCAGGACCAGGAGGTCGCTGGCCGGATTGGCCTGCACGGTCTCGACGGTGCCGAGGAGCTGCCCTTTCGTGTCCTCGACCAGGGATCCGATGAGATCGTGGATCCACAGGGTGTCGGGGTCGTCGAGGGCCGGTGCGAACAGGGTCGCTCCCCGCAGTGCCTCGGCATCGTCGATGCCCGAGACCCCCTGGAAGGCAACGATGAACCGCCCGCCGTGCGGCGACGAACGCACCACCTCGAGCTGCCTGCCGTCGCCGGATGTGAGGTGTGCACCCGGTGCGATCCGCTCCCGGCGATTGGTCGAGAGCATCACGATGACGTCACCCCGGAGGCCATGGGGCTTGACCACCGCCCCCACTTCGAGCAGTGGGATCTCCGAACCGTCCCGTCCTCCCCGGCCGGGAGCGGGATCGGCGTCGACCACCGGGGAGGTGGGCTCAGTCGTCGACGATGTCGACGCTGGTCTGGACGCCGTCACGGGCTCCGGCCGCCGCCACCACCGTACGGATGGCCTGGGCCACCCGACCCCGCCGACCGATCACCCGTCCCATGTCTTCGGGAGCGACGTGGATCCGGAACCGGACCGAGTTGCCGCGTTCGTCGGTGTTGATGACCACGGCGTCGGGATCGGACGTGATGGAGTTGACCAGGTAGCTGACCACGGCCAGCGGCGTCCCCCCGGACACCCGGTTGCCGAGGTCGTCGTCCTCGTGCCCATCCTCGTCATCGATGGTATTGACGTCATCGGCGGAGTCGACAGCCACGTCGTCGGTCACTTGGCCGCCTTGGCCGTGGCGAACTCGTCCAGGGCGCCCGACTGCTTGAGGAGCTTCTCGACCCGCTCGGTCGGTGTCGCCCCCTGGGACAGCCACTTCACCGCCTTGGCATTGTCGATCTCCACCACGGCGTCGGGCTCGGCCAACGACTTGCCCCGGGGGGCATAGGTGCCCACGATCTCGATGAACCGGCCGTTGCGGGGCGAGCGGCTGTCCGCCGCCACCAGCCGGTAGGTCGGCTGCTTCTTCTTTCCGATCCGCACCAGGCGGAGCTTTACTGCCACAGTGAACTCCTCTGCATTCTGTCGATAGCGCCCACAGTCTCCCATCATTGAGGAGGCGTGCACGCAGCCCGTCCCCCGGGCGGGACCATCGGGGCCGGAGCGGTCGAGACGACCGGCAGGATCAACGGGCCTTGGGAGTGACCCGACCCCCTCCTTTGCCCTTCTTGCCGCCCTTGCCCCGCGATTTCGACGAGCCTCGTCCGGCCTGCCCCGATCTGGCCCCGGCCGTGGTCATCGGGCCTGCTCCGAGGGCGTCGAAAGACCCGGCCCCCGGGTCCCCGAACCCGGAGCCGGCCAAGGAATCGGGGCCCATTCCCCCCATCTCGGCCAGGCCGGCCATGGCCTGGGGAGACATCTTCCCCCGGCCGAAGAGGCCCCCCAGCGCTCCGGCCATGCCCCCCTTGCCCAGGCCCTTCATCATCTTCTGCATCTCCTTGAACTGCTTGAGGAGCGCATTCACGTCCGAGGTGGCCGTTCCACTCCCGTTGGCGATCCGCACCCGCCGGGCGCCGTCGATGATGGCCGGGTTCACCCTTTCGGCCGGGGTCATCGAGCGGATCATGGCCTCGATCTGACCGATCTGGCGGTCGTCGACAGCCGAAGACGCCTGCTTCAGATCCTTGGGCACTCCGGGTAGCAGGGACAGCATCCCCGACACCGAACCCATCTTCTTCACCTGCTGCAACTGCTCGAGGAAGTCCTCGAGGGTGAAGCGGCCCTCGATCATGGCCGCGGCACCCTTGGAGGTGACCTCTTGGTCCATGGTCCGCTCGGCCTGTTCGATCAGGCTGAGCACATCACCCATGCCGAGGATTCGGTCGGCCATCCGATCGGGATGGAACTGGTCGAAGTCGTCGAGCTTTTCACCGGTGGAGGCGAAGGCGATGGGCCTCCCCACCACCTCTCGCACCGAAAGCGCCGCGCCACCTCGAGCGTCGCCGTCCAGCTTGGTGAGGATCACTCCGTCGAGATCCAGGGCGTCGTGGAAGGCCGAGGCGGTTGCCACCGCGTCCTGGCCGGTCATGGCGTCGACGACGAGGAACGTGTAGTGAGGATCGACCACACCGGCGATGTCGCGGATCTCGACCATCAGCTCCTCGTCGATGGCCAGGCGCCCGGCGGTGTCGACGATCAGGACGTCGCGGCCCAGTCGCCTGGCCTCCTCCAACCCGGCCGCCGCCACCGCCACCGGATCGGTGGGCTCGCTGAAGACGGTGATCCCGGCCTGGCCGCCGAGCACCCGTAGCTGCTCGACCGCCGCCGGTCGCTGGAGGTCGGCGCCGACCAGCAGGGGATTGCGGCCCTTCTGCTTGAACCAACGGGCCAGCTTGGCCGAAGCGGTCGTCTTCCCCGACCCCTGCAGACCGGCCAGCAGGATGACGGTCGGAGGCCTGCCCGCATACGTGATCTTGAGCGTCTCGCCGCCGAGGATCCCGACCAGCTCCTCGTTGACGATCTTGATCACCTGCTGGCCCGGGCTCAACGCCTGGGAGAGCTCCAGACCCACGCACCGGGCCCGGACGGCCTCGGTGAACCCACGTACGACCCCGATCTCCACGTCGGCCTCGAGCAGGGCCGTCCGGATCTCCCGCAGCATCTCGTCGACATCGGCCTCACTCAGACGGCCGCGTCCGCGCAGGCGGCTGAGGATCCCCTCGAAACGGTCAGACAGGCTCTCGAACATGGGCTCTTCAGGGTACAGGACGGTGGATCAGGTCATGTTGCGCCGCCCGTCGGGCCCTGCGGGCCCGGCCGGGCCCGATGCCGTGGCGAAGACGGCTCAGCGGGTCAGCGGCTCAGTGGCTCAGAACAGTGCGTCGACGAATGCGCCCGGATCGAAATCGATGAGGTCGTCGACCCCCTCACCCAGACCGACCAGTTTGACCGGGAGCCCGAGCTCTCGTTGGATGGCCACCACGATGCCCCCCTTGGCCGTGCCGTCGAGTTTGGTCAGGACCACCCCCGACACATCGACCGCCTCGAGGAACACCTTGGCCTGGGTCAACCCGTTCTGACCGGTGGTGGCGTCGATCACCAGCAGCACCTCCACGACGTGGCCGGGAGGACGATCGGCGATCCGTCGGATCTTCTTCAGCTCCTCGATGAGGTTGACCTTGTTGTGGAGACGGCCTGCGGTATCGGCCAGTACGACGTCATGGCCCTTGGAGGCGGCGCTCTGGACGGCGTCGAACACCACCGAGCTCGGATCCCCGCCCTCCGAACCCCGCACGATGTCGGCGTCGGCCCGGGACGCCCACATGGCCAGCTGCTCTCCGGCGGCGGCCCGGAAGGTATCGCCGGCGGCCAGCAACACCTTGGTCCCCGAGGCGGACAGACGATTGGCGACCTTTCCGACCGTGGTGGTCTTGCCCACCCCGTTCACCCCGACGAAGAGCCACACGTCCACCGGCGCCCCATCGTCGTCGGGCCGGTCGGTGGACGGCTCCCGACCCGGTAGGTCCAGGGCGGCGCCGGAGGTGGTCAGCATGGCCATCAGGTCGTTCTTCAGGGCATCGACCAGTGCCTCGGGGCTGGCGATCTCCCCCGCCTTCACCCTGGTCCGGAGGTCGTCGAGGAGCGCATCAGTGGCGCCGACCCCGACGTCGGCTCGGATCAACGCCTCCTCGAGGTCGTCCCAGGTGCCACTGTCCACCTTCCCCTTGGCCCGGATGGCGCCCAGGTATCCCGAAAGAAGGCCCCGGGCCTTTCCGAGTCGGGCGCGGTAGGTGACGGGTTCGACGACCGGCGGCTCGGGCTCGGCCACCGCCGGTTCGGCGGCCACCGGGGCCGCGGCAACCGTGGCGGTGGCGGCGCCATCAGCCTCGGCGCTCCGCCGGGCGGTGTCGGCGGACCGGTCGAGCTCGATCATGGTGGGAGCGTCGCTGGCCACCTCTCCGGGCGGTACGCGGCCCTTGCCCGACTTCCCCCTGAACCTCAGGGCGGCCCCCACGCCAACCGCCACCACGGCGACGGGCACGGCGACGAACACACCGATCACCACGTCAGAGGTGGCGATCAACGTGGTGGTGTCGATCACGACTCCGGTCCGCCCGTGGGATCGGCTCCCACGGCGCCCACGGCGCCCACCGTTCCGACCGCTGCGGCAGTCGACCGGGTCGGAGCCGAGTCAGCGAACCCGCTCCCCCCACGGGCGGGGGCGACTTGATGCATGCGGCCGGCCTCGGGACCGGCTCCCTCCCCGGGACCGGTTGCGCCCTCGTCCCCGCCCTCGGGACCGGCTGCGCCCTCGTCCTCGGGACCGGCTTCGCCCTCGACGTCGTCCGGGTGGCGGGCGACCTTCTGGCTGACCACCTTGGAGGATCCACCCGGAGCCATGGTCACCCCGTAGAGAGCGTCCGCCGCCTCCATCGTCCGCTTCTGATGGCTCACGATGATGAGTTGGGCCTCACCCCGGAATTCGTGGACGAGTCCCAGGAAGCGCTGGAGGTTGACGTCGTCGAGTGCCGCCTCGACCTCGTCCATCAGGTAGAACGGCGAGGGCCTGCTCCTGAACACCGCGAACAGGTAGGCCAGCGCCACCAGGGACCGTTCGCCGCCGGACAGCAGCGACAGTCGGCGGACGTTGCGGCCGGCCGGCCGCACCTCGATCTCGACCCCCGTGTCGAGCAGGTTCTCGGGGTCGGTCAGTGACAGCCGCCCGGTGCCGCCGGGAAACAACGTGGTGACCAGCGAGGAGAAGTGCTCGTTGACATCGGCGAAGGCGGCGTCGAACACATGCATGATCTCCTCGTCCAGGGTGCGGATGACGTGATGCAGCTCCCGTCGGGCCTTCCGGACATCGTCGACCTGGGACTCGAGGAACCGGTGGCGCTCCCCGAGCTCGGCCAGCTCCTCCAGGGCCAGGGGATTGACCGGGCCCAGAGCCGCCAACTCGGCTTCGAGCTCACCGATCCGGGTCGCCGGGTCGGAGCCGTCGGCGATCTCGGGGAGTGGGGCCGCCAACGCCTCGTCGGGGCCGGCCGCCAGCTCTCGGCGGAGGAACTCGACCACCGATTCGCGCCGGATGGTCGCCTCGACCAGGTCGAGCTCGACCTTCTGGAGCCGGCTTCGGGCTGCGGCCAGCTCGTGCTCGTTGGCCGACCGTTGCCTCCGGAGCTCTTCGAGCCGGGCACCCCCCGCCCGCACCGCCTCCAACTGGACCTGGTACTGCTCCCGGAGACCGGCCAGAGCCGCGTCCAGTTCCACCTGGGCCGATCCCACCAGGGCCGACAGGCGTTCCACGGCGGTGGCATCGGCCTCCAGACGCCTCCTGCGCTCCGCCGCCTCGGCCCGCTCATCGGCGTGACCGGTCAGCCTCCGCTCGATCTCCTGCAGCCGCTCGGTCAGGACCCGCTGCCGCTCGACCAGACTGGCCGACCGGGATTCCCAATCTGAACGGAGCTGAGCCGCCTCGGCGATCCGCTCGTCGATGCGTTTGCGCTCGTCCCGGGCCGCCGCCGCCTGCTCGGCGGCCCACAGTCGCGCCGATTCCAGTGCCGGAAGCTCGTCCCGCAGCAGAGCGGCCCGGGCCGTGTCGCGGTCGATCCGGTCGTCCAGCTCGTCGAGGCTCCGGCGTGCCTCGTCCAACTCGGCACCCAGGCTCATCCGGTCACTGGCCACCCGCTGGCGGGCCGCCCGCACCGTCTGGTATTCCACCTCGTTGCGGTCGTCGGCCCGCACCGCCTCGGCCGCCGCCGTCCGCCTCGACTCGACCTCCTGTTGGGCTGCCGTCCGGTCGGCCGCCGCCTCGGCCGCCGCCACCGAGGCCACCTCGGCCCGGTCCCGTGCCTCCTCGACCACCGCCGCCGTCACCACCCCGCCCCCCGAACGCACCCGCCAACCGGTGGAGGAGAACCGGTCACCTTCCCGGGTGACCACCACCAGGTCGGGACGGGCCAGCGCCAGGTCGATGGCGTCGGACCAGCCGCCCACCGCGCAGTACGAGCCGGCGAGCAGCGTGTCGAGCGCCGGCTCCAGTCCGGGCAGGGAGCCGCCCCCCCGCCGGGGCCGCACACGTCGCCGGACCGGCTCGGTCCCCGCCGGGGCATCGCCGCCACCACCGGCCTCGGACCCGTCGGCGGCTCCGTCGGTCAGCGCCAGCACCGCACCGGTGGCCCCGCCCTGGCGGAGCCTGGACAGCGCGGCTCGGGCCGGCCGGCTGCCCGACACCACCACGGCGGCGATCGAGCCTCCGGCCGCCGCCTCGAAGGCATCCTCCCAGCCGGCATCGACCTCGACCACGTCGAGCAGGGTGCCGACCACTCCCTCCACCCCGGCCAGCAGCTCGGCCCCGGCGGCACCACGGGCTTCGTCGAGGGCACGCTCGAGGGCGTCGGCCCGGGCCACCGACCGGTGCAGCTCCTGCTCGGCTTGGCGAAGCGACGTCTCGGCCGACTCCAGGCTCCGGGTGGCCCGGTTGTAGGCCGCCTCGGTCTCGGCCACCGCCGTCTGCAACTGGTGGCGGGCCTGCTCGGTTTCGGCCTGGCGCTCGGTCAGCTCGTGCTCCTCGCCTTCGAGGAGGCTGGCCCGCCGCTCGGTGTTGGCCGCCCGGGCCCGCATCTGGTCGAGGGACCGCCGGTCCCGGTCGAGGGCGTGCTCGAGGGAGGACAACCGGCCCTGGGCCACCGTGACCTCTTCGCTGGCCTGGCGGAGCAGGGCACCGTCACCCCAGGACTCGAGGTGCGCCTCGAGCTCGGCCGTGGTGGCGGCCTCGAGACGCCGGATGGACTGGTGATCGGGCTCCAGGGCGGCGGCCTCGACCCCGGCCGCCTCCAGCTCCTCGGCCAGGCGGGCGCTCTCGGCCTCGAGGGTCGAGACCACGTCGGCGTCGGCGGCGGCGTCGAGGGCCTGGGCCAGCGATCGCTGCCGCTCGCGGAGCACCCCCGACAGGCCGCGGGCACGTTCGACCATGCCCTCGGCCCGACCCAAGGCGGTGGCCAGGTCGGATTCCCGCTGTGCCGACATCTCGTCGGCCGTGCGCTCGCTGTCGGCATCGAGCCGGCTCAGCGACTCCCCCAGCTGCTGCTCCTGGGCTCGCAGCTGGACCTGGGCCTCGGTCCCGGCGGTCTGGCGGCCCTCGAGGGCCGCCAGCTCGGTCCCGGCCACGTGGAGGCGGACGGCCCGCAGCTCGTCGGCCAGACCGGTGTAGGAACGGGCGGCGGCCGCCTGGCGCTCCAGGGGGCGAATCTGGCGCTTGACCTCGCGGGTCAGGTCGAACAGCCTCTCGAGGTTCTCCTCGGCGGAGGCCAGCCGCCGCTCGGACCGTTCGCGGCGCCGACGGTACTTGAGCACACCGGCAGCCTCCTCGATGACGGCTCGGCGGTCCTCGGGCCGGGCCTCCAGAATGGCGTCGAGGTTCCCCTGGCTGATGATCACGTGCTGCTGGCGCCCGACGCCGGTGTCGGACAGGAGCTCTTGGATGTCGAGCAGGCGACAGGGGGTGCCGTTGATCGAGTACTCGCTGTCCCCCGACCGGAACAGCGTGCGGGTGATGGTGATCTCGGCCAGATCGGTGGCCAGCTTGCCGGCGCTGTTGTCGATGGTCAGGGCCACCTCGGCCCTCCCGAGCGCCGGTCGGTTGGCCGTGCCCACGAAGATGACGTCCTCCATCTTCGCCGACCGCACCGTCCGGGGTCCCTGGGCCCCGAGCACCCAGGCCACCGCGTCCACCACGTTGGACTTGCCGCTCCCGTTGGGACCGACCACCACGGTGATCCCCGGCTCGAATTCGAGCACCGCCGGGTCAGCGAAGGACTTGAATCCTTTGAGGGAAAGTGACTTCAGGAACACCGGCTGCTCACCCTATCGGTCGCCGCCCGTCAATGGGGGAGCCCCTGGTCAGGCCGGCGAAATCAGCCGCCTCACCCGGCGTGGGCCACACCACCGGTGCGGTCACACCTGGCAGTGGTCGCAGAAGTAGGTGGAGCGTCCGCCCGACTTGACCCTGATGATGGTGGCGCGGCAGCGGCGGCAGGCCTGGCCCTCCCGGTCGTAGGCTTGGTGCTGGTCCTGGTAGTCCCCGATCTCACCGAAGAGGTCGCGGTACTGCTCGTCGGCCAGCGACGACCCCCGGCGTTTCACCGCCTCGGCCAGCGTCTCCACCATCGACCGGTAGAGGCGGCGGACCTCCTGGGAGGAGAGGGAGGTGGAGAGGCGGTCGAACCGGAGCCCGGCGGCGAAGAGGATCTCGTCGGCGTACATGTTGCCGATGCCGGCCACGAACTCCTGGTCCATCAACAGGGCCTTCAGCCCGCTCTTGTGGGAGGCCAGCAGCGCCCAGAACCTCTCCCAGCTCATCACGTCCTCCAGCGGGTCGAAGCCCAGGTGGGCGAGCTCGGGAAGGGGCCGCTCGCCCTCGGCGGGGGCGGCCGAGACGAACAGTTCGCCGAAGGTACGGGGATCCACGAACCGCAGCTGTCCGCCCTGGGTGAAGGTGATCACCGCGTGGGTGTGGGGGGCCTTGGGCTCCTTGATGCTCTTGGCCCGTTGCAGCTGACCGCTCATACCCAGGTGGACGACGAGGGTCTGGCCGTCCTCCAGGCCGAGCAGCAGGTACTTCCCCTTCCGGTCGACGGACTTGATGGTGTGGCCCTCCAGCCGGGCGCGGAACTGCTTGGCGCTGGCGTGGCGACGCACGGTGCGACCGTTGCGGACCTCTACCGACTTGATCTTTCGTCCCACCACTTCGCCCTGCAGGTCGCGACGGATGGTCTCGACTTCGGGAAGCTCAGGCATCCCCCCCGCCTCTCTCGACTTCCAACGTTTCCCAGGCCGCCCTGGCGGCAACCTGTTCGGCGTCTTTTTTGGAGCGCCCCTCCCCCGTACCGAGGCGCTGGCCAGCAACGTACACCGTGGCCAGGTACCTCCGGGCATGATCGGGTCCGGAGCCCTCGACCTCGTAGTGGGGGACGCCCCGTCCCAGCCGGACGGACTGCTCTTGGAGCCGGCTCTTGTGATCCGACTCGCCGGGCTCGCCGACGGCCACGGCGATCCTGTCCCTGAGCAGGCCTAACACCAGGCGTTCCGCCTCAGCCAGCCCCCCGTCGAGATAGACGGCCCCGATCACCGCCTCGAGGGCGTCGGCCAGGATCGACTCCTTGGCCCGCCCACCGGAGAGATCCTCGCCCCGTCCCAGCCGGAGGTGGTCGGCGATGCCCAGGGCCAGCGCCACCTGAGCCAGGACCCTGGTGTTGACCACCGACGCCCGGACCTTCGACATCTGACCGTCGGAGAGGTCCGGGTGGTTCCGGTAGCTGAATTCGGCCACCACCAGGCCCAGCACGGCGTCGCCGAGGAACTCGAGGCGCTCGTTGGAGACCCGTCCGGCCTGTTCGGCGCACCACGACCGGTGGGCCATCGCCTCGTCGAGCAGGCCGGGGTCGTCGAACCGGTAGCCGACCCGCTCGCCCAGACCCGGACCACGGTCCCCGCCGGGTACCCCCGAGTCGCTGGGGGACACCATCGGGACGCCTCAGGCCCCTCCGAGCTTGGCGTAGACGTAGTCCACGGCGTCGCGCACCGTGCGCAGCTCCTCTAGGTCCTCGTCGTCGATGCGGAAGCCCACCGAGCGCTCGCCCAGCTCCTCCTCCAGGCCTTCGACCAGCTCGATCAGGGCCAGAGAGTCGGCATCGAGGTCCTCGGCGAACGACGACGATTCGGCGATGGTCGACGGCTCGATCTCCAAGATGTCGGCCAGTAGATCCCGGATGAGCGTCAGGACCTGGCCTCGGTCGAGCGGACCCTTCTCCACGTGGGTCTCAGCGGGCACGGCATCTCCTGTCGGGTCGGTGGATCTCGTTGTCGGTCACGGGCTCCGGTACGGTGGTGGCCACGGGAAACGGACCGCCCGGTGATCGTCTGGCAGCGCCCTCGGGGCCCGGAGTCCGAACCCGCACCGCACCGTACCGGTCGGCGCAGCATTGCACGACATACCACGAAACGCATCGGAACGATCGAGGACCGTTCCGAGGGCTCGTGCTGTGCAGACCAAGCTCGACCGGCTCGGGAAGTGCCCGGCGCCAGGTGGGCCATGTTATCGGAACTGGACATTCACGGAGTGGAAACACTGTGGCAACCCATCGGACGCATCGTGGACGTATCACTTGGGATGTGGAACACACCGAGGTCTCCGACGCGCCCGATGGGGATCGGGACGAGCGTGTGGCCACCTGGCCCTCCTACGATCCGGGCGAGTACTTCGACGAGATGGTCGGGCCCCACGGGGTACCGCGGCCGGCCGCCGAGGTGCTGTGGCGCCACTTCACCGCTCTCGGACCCGAAGCCCTGGCCGACCGCCAGGAGGCCGCCGACCGGGAGATGCGGGCCATCGGCGTGACGTTCACCGTCTACGAGGGCTCGACCGGGGTGGACCGGCCATGGCCCTTCGACATCATCCCCCGGGTGGTGCCCTCCGACGAGTGGCAGCTGATCGAGTCCGGACTGGTCCAGAGGCTCAACGCCCTCAACCTGTTCATCGACGACGTCTACCACGACCAGCGGTCGGTGAGCGCCGGAGTGGTCCCCTCCGAGCTGGTGGCCGGTTCCCCCAGTTTCCGGCGGGAGTGCGTGGGGGTCAACCCGCCGGGGGGGATCTGGGCCCACATCTGCGGCAGCGACCTGATCCGCGACGGCGACGGCACGATCTATGTCCTGGAGGACAACCTCCGGGTGCCCTCGGGGGTGTCCTACCTCCTGGAGAACCGGATGGTGGCCAAGCACGTCTTCGCCGAGATGTTCCGCCACTACAGCATCGAACCGGTCGACCCCTACATCGGGCGCCTGGCCAACATGCTGGCCTCGGTCTCCCCCGCCACCGGCGACCCGACCATCGTGGTGCTGACCCCCGGCATCTACAACTCGGCCTACTTCGAGCATGCCTTCTTGGCCCAGCAGCTGGGCGTCGAACTGGTCGAAGGCAGTGACCTGGTGGTCCTCGACGACGACTGCGTCTACGCCCGGACCATCGACGGGCTGGAACGGGTGCACGTCATCTACCGGCGCATCGACGACCTCTACCTCGACCCCGAGGTCTTCAGGCCCGACTCGATGATCGGGGTGCCGGGTCTGATCCGGTCCTGGCGCGCCGATCGGGTGGCCCTGGTCAATGCGCCCGGGGCCGGGATCGCCGATGACAAGAAGGTCTACTCGCACGTGCCCGACATCATTCGCTTCTTCCTCGACGAGGAGCCGATCCTGGCCACCGTCCCCACCCTGCGGTGCAGTGACGAGGACTCCCGACACTTCGTGCTGAACAACCTCGAGCGCCTGGTGGTCAAGCCGGCGAACGAGTCGGGCGGCTACGGCGTGATGGTCGGGACCCAGGCCACCGCCGATCAGATGGCCGAGGTGGCCAAACAGGTCGATTCCGAACCGGGGCGCTGGGTGGCCCAACCGATCATCCCCCTGTCCACCGCACCTACACTGTGCGAGGGCGAGATCGCCCCTCGTCACGTGGATCTGCGTCCGTTCACCCTCCTCGGGCCGGAAGGGGCCTATGTCACCCGGGGCGGGCTGACCCGGGTGGCCCGACAGTCCGGCTCCCTGGTGGTCAACTCCTCCCAGGGCGGAGGAAGCAAGGACACCTGGGTGGTCGACACCCAGGCGCCCGTCGAACCACTTCCGGACGCGTCCTGAGGTGCCCCGGCCGGCGTCCGAGCCGATCGGCCGACCATCCCCCGGGGCCACCGGTGAGGGGCCTGGTGGGGACGGCCCGGTCGACACCGACACCGACATCGACACCGCCATCGACATCGAATCCGAATCCGAACCGAGCGAAGTGAGGGAGTCCACCATGCTGCTGGCACGAATGGCCGAGGCTGTCTACTGGGCCGGGCGCTACCTCGAGCGGGCCGAGTGCACGGCCCGCATCGTCCAGGTCCATTGCGACGCCCATGTGGACATGCCCGTGGGCCAGGACGTGGGATGGGAGCCGCTGCTGGCCATCGCCGGGGTCGACAGCGAGTTCGCCGAGCGCTATGCGGCCGAGGCCGGGACGCCGGGCGCCACTCCCAACGAAGAGGACGTCATCGAGTTCATCCTGCACGGGGAAGGGAACCCGTCGTCGATCCTCGGCGCCATCGCTTCGGCCCGTGAGAACCTGCGGACTGCCCGCCCGGTCGTCCCCCGGGAGGCGTGGGAGGCGTGCAACAATCTGTGGCTGGCGTGCTCGGACAACCTGATCGAGACGGACAGCCGCCAGAACCGGGTCCAGTGGCTGAGGAGGGTGATCGCCGGCGGGCAGCGGATCAACGGGATCCTGCTCGGGACCATGAGCCGTGACGAGGCCATGTCGTTTCTGGTGATCGGTCAGAACCTCGAGCGGGCCGACCTGACCACACGGGTACTCGACGTGCGGTCGGAGAGCCTCCACCCCATGAGGGGCGACGACCCCTATGACGTCGTGCACTGGATGGCTGCTCTCAGGTCGTTGGCCGCCTACCAGCCGTTCCGCCGGGCCATGCCCGCCCGCCCCCAGGGCGACTCCACCCTGCGGTTCCTGCTCCAGGACGATCGGTTCCCCCGGGCCGTCAGCGCCTGCCTCACCGAGTCCCGCGCCCAGCTCAAGAGCCTGGCCCGGGCCGAAGAGGCCATCGACGCCTGCACCAACGCCTCGATCATGGTGGCCACGGCGGCTGTGTCGCGCCTCACCCTCAGCGGACTGAGCGAGTTTCTCGACGAGTTGCAGGTGGCCCTGGCCGCCATCCACGACCGGATCGAGGAGACCTACTTCCGCCCGACCTTCGCCGGGTGGCAGCCGGAGTCCGTCGCCTCGTGACCTCGGCGACCGCCGCCGCGCCCTACGGGAGCGACAGCCCCCTCGGACCTGGTGGAACCGGATCGCCAGACTATTCGGCTCTGACCGGACGGATCGACGAGTACCTCGGTCCCGACGGCGCGGTACGGACCCGCTGGAGACAGGTGGCGGCAGAGCTGACCGGGCTGGGACCGAGTGGCCTGATCGCCCGGCGCACCGAACTGGCCCGGCTGCTCCGCAACGAGGGCGCCACCTACAACCTGACCGAGGACAGCGTCAGCCGACGCCAGGCCTGGGCCCTCGACCCGTGCCCAATGGTCGTCGACGATGCCGAGTGGTCGGCCCTCGAATCGGCCGTGGCCCAGCGGGTGGCGCTGCTCGACCTCATCCTGGCCGACATCTACGGCGACAGGAGGTTGGTGGCCGAAGGACGCATTCCCGCCCAGCTGGTCCTCGGGCACCCGGCCTTCCTGCGGCCGTGCGTCGGAACGCCGGACCCCGGCGGTCACCGGCTGTTCCTCGCCGCCGTCGACGTGGTCCGGGACGGCCAAGGGCATTTCCGGGCGATCGGCGATCGGACCGAAGCCCCGTCCGGGCTCGGGTACGCCCTGGTCAACCGCACCATCCTGTCGAGGGTCCTCCCCAACTTGCACCGCGAGTCCGGGGTCGAGCGGCTGGCCGGCTTCTTCCGGTCCATTCGGGCGGCGGTGGCGGCGGTGGCACCCGACGGCGTCGACGAGCCCCGGGTCGTCATCCTGACTCCCGGGCCCCTCAGCGAGACCTACTTCGAGCATGCCTACCTCGCCTCCTACCTCGGCTATGCCTTGGTCGAGGGTCGGGACCTGGTCGTCAACAACAACCGGGTGTGGCTGCGGTCCCTCAGTGGCTTCGACCCGGTGGACGTGGTCATCCGGAGGGTGGACGACCAGTGGTGCGATCCGGTGGAGCTCCGAGCCGACTCCCTCCTCGGTGTTCCCGGCCTGCTCGAGGTGACCCGACGCGGTCGGGTGACCGTCATCAACCCCCTCGGCTCGGGAATCATCGAGAACCCGGCGATCACCGGATTGCTGGATGGGCTGGCCCCCACGCTGCTGGGCGAGGAGCTCGCCCTCCGCGGCCCCGACTCGTGGTGGTGCGGTGAGCCGGAGGGACTCAGCCATGTCCTCGCCCACCTGGACCAACTGGTCCTCCGGTCGGTCAATCCCTCGCCCACCAGGCGACCGGTGGTCGGCCCGCTGTTGGCAGCCGACGCCGTCGTCGAGCTGCGCCACCGGATCCGGGCCCGGCCCTGGGAGTGGGTGGGCCAGGAGCTGATCCGCCCCTCCACCGTTCCCACCGTGACCGACGCCGGCACCCTGGAGGCCCGCCCGACGGTGCTGCGGACCTTCGCGGTGACCGACGAGAGCGGGAACGGTGGCGGCGACTACAACCTGAGCGTGCTCCCCGGCGGCCTCACCCGGGTGGGGGCGGATCCGACATCCCTCATCGTCTCCAGCCACAGCGAGGGGACCAGCAAGGACACCTGGGTGGCGTCGACCGAGCCCGCCCTCCAACAGAGCACCTGGCTTCGTTCGGCCCGGACCACCATCCGCCCCCCGGTCTTCCCCGACGTCAGCACACCTCTGCCGGGCCGAGTAGCGGCCCAGCTGTTCGTCCTCGGCCGCACCGCCGAGCATGCCGAGTTGGTCATCCGCCTCATCCGCACCGTGCTGGCCCGTCTCGACCAGCCGCTGGGCGTCGGGGTCGACGGGGGGGCGGAATCCCTCCAGGTCCTGCTGGCCGCCCTGGGCACCGTCTCGGGTTTCGATCCGGTGTCCGAGCCCGACGAGGACGAGGACGAGGTCGGGGCCGGGGTCGGGGGAGATGGCGGTGGGCCGGACGGGACCACCCCGATCGATTCTGACGTCCCGACCGACCGGCGGGCCCTCGCCCTGCTCCTCGATGCCGGGGTGGACGGCAGCCTCGTGTCGTCCCTGGGTCTCCTGGTCGATGCCGCCTATTCGGTGCGGGAGCAACTGTCCGGCGACACCTGGCAGCTGGTGGGGGATGTCGAAGAGGAGCTGGCCAGGCTGCGGAACCGCCCACCGACCCAGTTGGTAGGTGTCCAATCGAGCCTGCAGCGCCTGCTCCAGGCCCTGTTGGCCCTGTCGGGGCTGTCCGCCGAGAACATGGAACGGGATTCGGCCTGGCTGTTCCTCGATGCCGGGAGGCGCATCGAGCGGGCCCAGTCCCTGGTCCGTCTGGTGCGGGCCGTCCTCGCCCGGCAGCGGGCGGGCGTGGTCGAAGACCTGCTGCTCGAGTCCCTGCTCAAGACGTCCGAAAGCCTGATCATCTTCCGTCGCCGCTCGGGATCGACCATGCGCGTGGCCGGAGCCATCGATCTGCTCGTCTACGACTCCGCCAATCCGCGTAGCGTCATCTACCAGCTCGACCGCCTCGTCGACCAGCTCGCCGACCTGCCCAAGCAGTCGCCCGCCCAGCGGCTGGGCCGTGGTGAGCAACTCGCCCTGGAGATCACCACCACCCTCCGACTGACCGACGCCGCCCAGCTGGCGGTGGTCGACCCTGATTCGAGACGCAGGCCGGCGCTGGACTCGGTGCTCGGTCGGGTGGAAGGACTTCTGGGGGATCTCTTGGACAGCTTGCGCCACACCTACTTCGCCCACGAACGCCTGTCGGTGCTGACCGGGCTCCAGCACACCCTCGGCCCGCTCACCCAGTGGCCAGGTGCGCCGGTTCGATGATGTACCGGATCATCCACCGGACCCAGTACCACTACCGGGCCCCGGTCTCCCGGGCCCGAAACGAGGCCCACCTCCGACCCAGGGACACCGATCGACAGCACTGCCCCTCGTGGGAGATGGTGGTCGAGCCCACTCCGGCCAGTTGGTCGGAGCGCACCGACTTCTTCGGCAACCCGGTCACTTCGTTCGCGGTGGACGGCCCGTTTTCCGACCTGACGGTCATCTCCACGAGCTCGGTGTCGGTTTCAGAACGGGAACCACTGCCGGTGGCCGGATGGAGCTGGGAGACGGCACGGGACACACTGGTCGATGATCTGAGTCCCGCCACCTTGTCGGCCCGGGAATTTTGCTTCGAATCGCCCCTGGTCCCCCTCTCGGGGGGCGTCCGTCACTACGCCGCCCCGTCCTTCCTCCCCGGTCGCCCCCTGGTGGAGGCCGTCTCCGAGCTGACCGAGCGGATCTTCGTCGACTTCCTCTACGACCCGGGGTTCACCACGGTGACCACCCCCCTCGAAGAGGTGCTCAGCCATCGGCGGGGTGTCTGTCAGGACTTCGCCCATCTGGCCATCGGCTGTCTGCGCTCCATGGGACTGTCCGCCCGCTACGTCAGTGGCTATCTCGAAACGGCCCCCCCGGCCGGGGGGGAACGAATGATCGGGGCCGACGCCTCCCACGCCTGGCCGTCGGTGTACGTCCCAGGATGGGGCTGGCTCGATATCGATCCGACCAACGACAAGATCGTGGGTCCGACCTACGTCACCACCGCCTGGGGACGTGACTACTCCGACGTCTCCCCGCTCAAAGGCATCGTCTTCGGCGGTGGGGACTCCCACACCCTGGACGTGTCGGTCGACGTGTCTCGATCGGTCGCCGTCGACAGCTAGCCGTGTGGGCTCCAATGCCCTGCGGACCTCGGGCTCCCATCGGGCGGGCCTCGGGCTCGGCTCGGGCTCGGCGGTGGCTCGAGCCCCGGTCTGTCCCTCGACGGTGAGCGCTGGCCTGTCACTTCTGGATTTAGCGTACCGACTGAATGTAAAACGGAAAAGCGATAGGCCGACAGACTCGTCCCGGCACCTGTCGGCCTCACCCATCCGACGGGCACGGTGGCCTCAGCCGCGGCCCCCGGGTGCCGCCACTCAGGTCACGGCATTGACCAGGCTGCGTGCCGCCATCGACAGGTAGTCGAGGAGTTCTCGCTGGTCGTCGGCATCCAGTCCCGACGCCCGAACCGCCGCAGTCATGTGCCGCAACCAGGCATCGGACTCGGCCGCCCCGATGGAAAAAGGGGCGTGGCGCATCCTTAGCCGGGGATGGCCCCTCTGCTCGCTGTAGTGGCGTGGACCACCCCAGTACTGCATCAAGAACATGGAGAGGTGGGCTTTCGGCCCCTCCAGATCGTCGGGATACATCGGTCGCAGCAATGGATCGACCGAGACACCCTGGTAGAAGCGGTCGACCAGGGTGGTGAAGAATGCTTCGCCCCCCCAGCGCTCGTAGGCCGTCTGTTCCGGCCTTCTCCTCAGTTGCACGTTCCGACTGTATGCCGACCTCGGTTAGCCTCGGGCCAGCCAGCGACGGGTATCGCTGCCGGGACAACGGAGGTCCACCGTGTTCGAATGGTCCGAAGAGCAACTGATGGTCCGGGATGCCATCCGCCGCTTCATCGACGCTGACGTGGTGCCGAATATCGAGGCGCTCGAGCACGGCGACCTGCCTCCCTACGACATCATCCGCAAACTGTTTGCCACATTCGGCATGGACCAGCTGGCCCGTGATCGCTTCAAGAAGCAGCTGGAACGCAAGGCGGCTTCGGGGGACGACCAGGCGGTGCCGACCCACAGCGGCCCGTCCGGACGTGGCGGTGACGGAGGGGCGGCCGCCCTCACCCTCATCCCGATCATCGAGCTGTGCCACTACTGCCCCGGAATCGTCACGGCCATGGGGGTGAGCACCGGCCTGGCCGGTGGGACCATCATGAAGCAGGGAACACCAGCGCAGATGGAGCGGTGGGGACTCGACCTGCTCACCGGCGACAAAGTGGGCGCCTGGGCCATCACCGAACCCGACTCGGGATCGGACGCCTTGGGCGGAATGAAATCGACCGCCCGGCGCGACGGTGACGAGTACATCTTGAACGGCAACAAGACCTTCATCACCAACGGGCCCTACGCCGACACCATCGTGTTCTACGCCAAACTCGACGACGGATCCGATACGCCGATCCGCGACCGGCAGGTCCTCACATTCGTCCTCGACAAGGGGACGGCGGGGCTGGAGCAGTCCAAGCCATTCCGGAAGATGGGACTCCACTCCTCTCCCACCGGTGAACTGTTCCTGGCTGACGTCCGGGTGGGCAAGGACCACCTGCTGGGCGAGACGGAGGACGAACGGGCGGGCAGCGGGCGGGATTCGGCCAAGGGCAACTTCGTCACCGAGCGGGCCGGCCTGGCCGCCATGTCCCTCGGCCTGATCGAGGAGTGCCTGAAGCTTTCGGTCGACTACGCCAAGAACCGCATGCTGTGGGGACAGCCGATCGGGGACCGCCAGCTCATCCAGCTCAAACTGGCCAAGATGGAGGTGGCGCGCCTGAACGTGCAGAACCTGGTCTTCCGCCACATCGAGCTGTCCGAAGCCGGCAAGAGCCTGTCCTTGGCCGAGGCCTCAGCCATGAAGCTCTACTCGGCCCAGGCCGCCTCCGAGGTGGCCATGGAGGCGGTGCAGCTGTTCGGGGGCAACGGATACATGGCCGAGTTCCGGGTGGAACAGCTGGCCAGGGACGCCAAGGTGTTCCAGATCTACGCCGGCACCGACGAGATCCAGGTCACACACATCGCCAAGGATCTCCTGAGCCACTGACCGGGCCCACGCTGGGCACCGGGCACCGGGGGATCCGGCCCCGGCACCCACGGCCCAGGGCCTAGGGCCGGGCGCCGAAACGGCAGCGCGGAACTGGCAAGTGAGTTCGGACCGATAACGTTGTCCGATGGGCCTCAGAAAACCGTTCCGAACTTCAGATCCGATCGAGTTGGCCCTGCCCCGCTCGTTCGAGGCCCGCTACGGTTCCGGCGCCGAGCGCGGCCTCTGCCTGGGGGGTGGCGGGCTCTTCTTCGTGGCCTGGCAGGTCTCCTACCTGCACACCCTGGCCACCCTGGGCGTCCGGGTCGACAACGCCGACCGGGTGATCGGCACGTCGGCGGGCTCCCTGGTGTCCTCGTCGGTCAGCGCCGGGAGGTTGAAGCTGCTTCACACCGGGGTGTCCCTACTATCCAAGGTGCCCGCCCTGATATCGGTGCTGGCACCGGCGGGCAGACTGGTTCCGAGTCAGAACCGGGCGCTCGAGCTGTTCATCAAGGCGACCGACGCCGATCCGGTGACCGTCCAGACCATCGGCCACGCCGCCCTGGCCGCGGTGACGCCCGCACCCGAGGTGACCCGCCGAAATATCTCCCTGGTCCTGGGGCCCGGCGCCTGGCCCTCGGAAGCCCTCCACATCACGTGCGTCGACGCCTATACCGGTGAGCGGTGCGTGGTGACGAGGGCGGCGGATGTGCCGGTGGCCCGGGCGGTGGCGGCCAGTACCGCGGTACCGGGGATCTTCGCCCCTCAACCGATCGCCGACCGGCGCTGCATGGACGGCGGCACCGGCGGTACCGGACTCCACCTCGACCTGGTGGCCGGAGCCGGACGGGTGGTGGTCCTGGCCCTGACCGATGGTTCCGACATGACCGAGGGCATGATGACCTCGCCGGCAGGCCAGGTCGAACAAGAGCTCGACGACCTGAGGGCCTCCGGATCCGAGGTGATGGTCCGCCGGCCCACCCAGGTCGATCTCATGGAGCTCATGTCCCCGACGTCGGTGCCGACAGCCCTGGAGATGGGATCGCGACAGGCGGCAGACGACGCCGCCGAGTTGGCCGAGTTCTGGAGCTGAGCGGCGGGCGGTCCCGGCGGCGGCCCGGTGGCCTCCCGTCGCCCGGAGGACGGTCGCTCAGTCGACAGCCGCGGCATCGGTGACCGACGAGGCCACCGCCTCGACCAGCCCGCCGACGGCCAGGTCGTGAGCCACGGTGATGGCATTCACCACCGCCACCGACGACGACGAACCGTGGCTGATCACGCAGACGCCGTCGACGCCCAGCAGCATCGCTCCCCCGGTGGTCTCGGGGTCGAGGTCAGCGGCCAGCGGCAGCAGATGGGGGTAGAGGGCGTCGGCGGCATCCTGCAGCTCGGGACGCCCGAGGATGCCGGTCAGCGCACCGATCAGGAATCGCATCGCCCCTTCGAGGGTCTTGAGGGCGACGTTCCCGGTGAAGCCGTCGGTGACGATGACGTCGGCGATCCCCTCGAAGAAATCGCGACCCTCGACGTTGCCCACGAAATCGAAACCCGTCCCACCGGCACCTTCGGTCAAAAGCGAGTGGGTCTCCTTCTCGAGGGGAGTGCCTTTGGACTTCTCCTCGCCAATCGACAGCAGTGCCACCCGGGGTTGTTCCACGTTGTAACGTTTCCGGGCGAAAGCCGCCCCCATCTGGGCGAACTGGACCAGCATCTGGGGGGTGCACTCGGCGTTGGCACCCGAATCGAGCAGAACGGTGGGCCACGGCCCCCCGGGATTGGGTATCGGAGTGGCGATGGCCGGGCGGACCACGCGGGGGAGTCTGCCCATCCGCAACAGGGCCGAGGCCATGGCCGCTCCGGTGTTCCCGGCCGACACCATGGCCAAGGCTTTCCCGTCCCGTACCGCCTCGGCCGCCCTCACCAGTGACGAATCCTTCTTCTTGCGGACGGCCTGGCCCGGGTCGTCGTCCATGCCGATCACCTGACTGGCCGGGAGGTAGGGCAGGTCGCCGATGTCGCCCATCTCTCCGGGGGGGCCTATCAGCACCACCTTGATGTCGGTCTTCTCGGCGATCTGGCGGGCGCCCGCCACGATCTCACCCGGTGCGCGGTCACCGCCCATGGCATCGACAGCCACCGGGAGCGCGTCGAACGCCTCACCCTTCGGGCGCTCACCCCGCCGCGCCACTAGTCGACTTCGAGGGCCTGACGGCCTTTGTACCAACCACAGTTCGGGCACACCACATGGGGGGTCTTGGCCGTGGTGCACTGGGGACAGACAGAACGCGCCGGCGCCTTCAGCACCCAATTGGATGCCCGGCGGCTTCGGCTCTTCGACTTGGAGGTCTTCTTCTTCGGGACGGCCATAGGGGTGAGATCCTAGGCGAAATTGCGGCCTCAGGAATCCCGGAGGACGTCGAGAGCCGCCCAACGGGGGTCGGCGGTGGGAGCGCAGGTGCAGGTGGCCCTGTTCCGATTGGTGCCGCACTGCGGACAGAGTCCGAGGCAATCGGGCGAGCACAGCGGAGCCAGGGGCAGCTCGAGCAGCACTGCGTCCCGGGTCAGGGGCTCGAGGTCGAGCTCGTCCCCGGTCAACGGATAGGCGTCCTCGTCCTGATGGGCCGAAGTGCTCGGCACGTACCGCTCACGGAGTTCGGCGGCGACCGTCCCCACGGCCGGCCCTCCGCAGCGACGGCACTCCCCTTCCCAGGGGGCGATCACGGTACCGGTGACGGTGATCCCCCCCGGATACGACGACAGGGTCACCTCGGTGGTGACGGGTCGGCCTTCCGGGACCGAGACCCCGACCACGGCCAGATCGTCGATGACCCCCCGGCGCACCTCGTGGCGGGTGATCCCAGCCGCCTTGCGGAGGGCGGCCACCCGGACGAGGAAGGGACGCGCCGACCGCCGCACTTTGCCGCGGCTCCCCACCGATCGGGCCGATTCAGGCAAGGTCCTGGTCGAAGAAGCCTTCGGGATCGTCGACGCCCAGCCGGTCGGCACCGGGAGCGCTCGATGCCAGCGAGGTGACCCCGCCCTCGCCGATCTCCACCTTGGGCAACGGGGAGACCTGGAGCTTCTCCCGGCCCGCTTGCACGGTCTTCATGGTCCGGTCCAAGACGATCTCGAAACTGGCCAGCTTCTGGTCGGCGTAGTCCTCGGCTTCGTGGCGGAGTCGGCGAGCCTCCTCGTTGGCATCGTCGAGAATGCGCTGGGCCACGTGGTTCGCCTGGCGTACGATCTCGGTCCGCTGGACCATCCGCTCGGCCTGGACCCGCACCTCCTCCAACAGCACGTCTGCCTCCCGCGCCTTTTCGGCCAGGAACTCCTCACGTTCCTTGAGCAGCCAACGAGCCTGACGAAGCTCGTCGGGCATCCGGTCCAGTGCGGCCTGCAACAACTCGGCCAGATCTTCACGCGACACGAGAACCGATGCCGACAGGGGCATGGCCTTGGCCGTCTGCACCAGATCGAGAGCACCTCGGATCAGGGTCTCGGCGTCGTGCTCCTGGCCGGCCACCCGCTGTTGATCGAGATCCTCGAAGAGATCACTCACCGGCAAACTTCTCCTGCAACCTGAGGGCGACCACCTTGGGGACGAAGGAGGTGACGTCGCCGCCGAAACGGGCCACCTCTCTCAACAGCCGCGAGGCGATGAAGGAGTGGGCCGAACTGGTGGGGATGAACAGGGTCTCCACCCCGGAGAGCTGCTTGTTCATCTGGGCCATCTGCAGCTCGTTCTCGAAGTCGGACACCGCCCTCAGCCCCTTGACGATGGCGCTGGCCCCCACATCGTGAGCCACGTTCACCACCAGGGTGGACACCGAGACGATTCTCACGTTGACCAGGTGGTCCAGCGACTCCTCGAGCATCTCTTGGCGCTCGTCCAGCTCGAACAGCGCCTCGGACTTCTGGGGGTTGCGCAACGTCGCCACCACCACCTCGTCGAACAAGCGTGCCGCACGCTCGATCACCTCGAGGTGCCCATTGTGAACCGGGTCGAAGGACCCGGGGATCAGCGCAATCCTCACTTGGCACCTTCCTTCGTGGCCAGTTCCGGGCGGGCAACGGTCACGATCGTACCTCCATAACGCTTGGTTTTGATGGCTCCCCAACCGTGAGGTGGGACGATCTCGGTGGTGGACTCGAGCACGGCGAGGTCGGCCGGCAACTGGACGACCAGCGTCGGCCAGCGGTCATAGTCGTACGGGGGGTCGCACAGGACGAGGTCGTAACGGGATGCGGTATTCGCCACCCAGGTGTCGACGTCGGCCCGCACCACGGTGGCATCCCCGGAACGCTCACCGTCGGCCAACCCCACCGATTCGAGATTTCGCCGGATGGCGGCCAGGCACAGCGGATCACGATCGACGAAGGTCACTGACGCCGCTCCCCGGGACAGTGCCTCGATTCCGAGGGCGCCGGAACCGGCGAACAGGTCGGCCACCTGCAGGCCCTCCACGCCGCCCAGACTGAACAGGACGTCGAAGATCGCCTCTCGCACCCGGTCGGTGGTGGGCCGCACCCCGGCACCGACGGGGGCGGCCAGGCGTCGGCCACGGAGCTCTCCCCCGATCACGCGCACGACCGAAACTCCTGGACACCCATGTGATCAGACTACCGGCCACGGCCCGGCGCCCCAGTCCAACGGGCCCCCGACCGACGGGCTCGTCGACCGGGGCCCGGAGCCGCGGCCGGACAGACCCCGGCGTCGGAGGTCCGTTCAGCTCTTGAAGAGGAACTCGGCCTCATCCTCGTCGATGAAGATGCGCAGCTCGTCCATCACCAGCTGGTGCCGGGCGAGATCCGGGTCGTCACCGACCACCTCTTCGGCCACGGCCCGCGCCTGGTCGACCAGGTCGCGGTCGGACAGCAGCTTGGCCAGCTTGAGATCGCTCCTGCCCTTCTGGCGGGCTCCGAGGATGGTCCCCTCTCCCCGGAGCTCGAGATCGACATCGGCCAGCTCGAAGCCGTCACTGGTGCGCTCCATGGCCGACAGCCGGGTGGCGGCCTCGGGTGCGTCGCTCTCGGACAAGAGATAGCACCACGACCGGTCGCGGCCACGGCCCACCCGCCCCCGCAGCTGGTGCAGCTGGGCGATACCGAACCGGTCAGCGTCCTCGATGACCATCACGGTGGCCTCGGGGATGTCGACTCCCACCTCGATCACCGTGGTGGCCACCAGCACGTCGATGCCCCCGGCCCGGAACTCGCTCATCACCCGCTCCTTTTCGGACGAGGGCAGCTGGCCGTGGAGAAGGCCCACCCGCAGTCCGGCCAGCTCGGCCCCGGCCAGGCGATCGGCCTCGGCTACCGCCGAAGTCGCCTGGACCCGTTCGGAACCGTCGACCAGCGGGCACACCACGAACGCCCGCCTCCTCTCGGCCACCTCGGCCCGGATCCGCGACCAGGCCTCCTCGGCCTCGAGCGGCGTCCGGAGCCACTGGGTCGAGACCGGCTGACGCCCCTCGGGCAGTTCGTCGATGATAGTCATGTCCAGATCCCCGAACACCACCATGGCTGCCGTCCTCGGGATGGGGGTGGCCGTCATCACCAGGAGGTCGGGGTCGTGGCCGGTACCGTCGGTCCCCCGGCCCTTGGCCTTCAGGGCCGCCCGCTGTTCCACTCCGAACCGGTGCTGCTCGTCGATGACCACCACCCCGAGCGACGAGAACCCGACCTGGTCGGTGAGCAGCGCATGCGTCCCGATCAGCAGGTCGACCGTGCCGTCGGCCAGTCCTCGATGGAGGGCGGCCCGTTCGGGCGCCCCGGTGCGGTTGGTGAGGAGGGCCACCTTCAGGGGACGCTCGCCGTCCAGCGTGGCCGGGTCGGGGACGGTGAGCCCGTCCACCAGGGCCCGTACCCCGGCGGCGTGCTGTTCGGCCAGCACCTCGGTGGGAGCCATCAAGGCTGCCTGGTGGCCGCCCTCCACGGCGGTGAGCATGGCGCCCACCGCCACCACCGTCTTGCCCGAACCCACGTCCCCCTGGAGCAGGCGGTGCATGGGCAGGTCGGTGGCCAGATCGCCGCGGATCGTCTCCAGGGCCCGTCGTTGCGCCCGGGTCGGCCGGAACGGGAGGCCGGCCAGGAAACGCTCGGTGAGGGTCGGAGAACCGTCGTCCCGGGCCACCACGTGCCGTATGCCCCTGGCATCACTTTGCAATCGGTTCTGGCGCAGGACCAGGGCCAGCTGTAGACGGAACAGCTCGTCGAATGCCAGTCGCCGGCGGGCGGGACCGTGGTCGGCCATGGCCAGCGGCCGGTGGATGCCGTTGAAGGCGGTGGTCCGATCGACCAGCCCGTACTGACGCCGGGTCCGGGTCGACAACGGCTCGGCGAATGTGCCGGCCCGGTCGAGGGCCTCACCGACGAACCCGCTGATGCCGGCCGAGGTGAGGTTGGCCTTCTCCGACAGCGGGTAGACGGGATAGACCTTTCCCGACTGCCCCCCGGCTCCGCCGTCGTCGACGGCCGTCCGAAGGACCTCGGCGGTCGGGTTGGTCAACTGCAGAGCTCCCCGGTACGACCCGATGGACCCGAAGAACAGCACCAGCGTGCCCACCGGGAGCTGGCGGGCCCTCCACGGCTGGTTGAAGAAGACCACGCTCAGCCGGCCGGTCCCGTCGGCTATCTCCACCACCACCCGGGACGGTGAGCGGCGTCGGCCCCGTCCGTATCCCGAGCTGGGAGCGCTCACCTTGGACACCGTGGCCACCACCGAGGCCTTGTCTCCCTCGGCCAGGTCGGCGATGGGGACGAGTCGCGTGCCGTCGATGTAGCGTCGCGGATAGTAGGTGATCAGATCGAGGACCGACTCGATGTCGAGGGCGGCCAGCTCCTGTTCGAGCTTGGGTCCGACACCGTTGAGTACCGACACCGGCCGTTCGGCCAGTCCGCCGAGCTTGCGGCCGGTGGCGGATCCCGGGGCCGCTCCGGCCGTGGGGGGCGCAGAGGCCGGCGAACCACGGGCGCCGGACCGGCGGGTCGGGCTGGTCCGGGAACCGATCGGGGGGGCTCGCTCACTCGATGGAGAACAGATACGGGTAGAGGGGCTGGCCCCCGTGGTGCACCTCGGTCTCCACCTCGGGCCGCTCGTCCCTCAGCCACTCGGTGATGCGGCGGGTGTCACCCGCCCCCGAGCCCTCGCCTTCAATGATGGTCACCAGATCGTGCGAGTCGGTGACCAGCACTTCCAGCAGGGCGCAGGCGGCGTCGGCCAGTGATGGCCGCACCACCTCGATCCCCCGACGGGAGAGTCCCAACCAATCGCCTTCGGCGATGGGGCCGGCCGGGCTGTCCGAGTCGCGCACCGCCCGGGTGACCTCGCCGGGCACGACCTTGAGCGAGGACGACTCCATGGCCCCTGCGTTCACCGAGCCCTCGGATCCGGGGTCGTAGGCCAACAGGGCGGCGAACCCCTCGGCGATGGTGTGGGTGGGGACCACCCACACCGACTTGCCGGTGAGATCGTTGACCCGGTCGGCCACCGGCCGGATGTTCCCGTTGTTGGGGAGAATGATCACCTGGTCGGACCCGAGGGCCTCGACCGCCTCCAGCAGGTCCGCCGTCGACGGGTTCATCGACTGGCCGCCGGAGATCAGGCCCTGCACCCCGAGCGAACGGAAGATCCGGCCGATACCTTCGCCGGTGGCCACCGCCACCACCCCGGTGGTCGGAGGCGGCCCCGGAGGTGCCGGCGAGGGTTCACTGGCGGCGGCGGCGGCCCCCTCACGCACCCATCGCTCCTCTTCCACCTCCTCCAGGAGGTCGGTGACCCGGATGGCCCGGGGACGACCCACGTCGAGCGAGGCCTCGATGGCCGCCCCGATGTCGTCGGTGTGGATATGGCAGTTCCACAGGCCCTCGTTGCCCACCACCACGATGGAGTCGCCCAGGCCCGCCCACACCTCCTTGAACGAGGGAATCGTGTCGTCGGGCGCCTCCAACAGGTACATCACCTCGTAGCGCAGGCCGGCCAGCTCGGTGTCGGCGCTGGACAGGGCCAGCGTGGCCATGCCCTGTGCCTCCGGATTGACCGGTCCGAATTTGGGATCGGGGAGCTCCGGGGGGATCGGCATGGCGCGCCCGTCGACCACCGAGAGCAGGGCATCGAACAACAGCAGGTAGCCGGTGCCTCCGGCATCCACCACACCGGCCTGTTCGAGCACGGGCAGGAGGGAGGGCGTGCGGGCCAGGGCGTCGGCGGCCGCCATTCTCGCCGCCTCCACCACGTCCACCAGCGATTTGCCGGCTTCGGCCGCCGTCCGGGCCCCGTCGGAGGCGCCGGTCGCCACGGTGAGGATGGTGCCCTCGACCGGCCGCATGACGGCCTCGCGGGCCAGGCGGTCGCCGATGGCCAGCGCCGCCGAGAGCTCCGTGGGTCCGCACCGACCGGTGGGACGGTCGAGACCCTCGGCCAGCCCCCGCAGGAGCTGGGACAGGATGACACCGGAGTTGCCCCGTGCACCCATCAGCGACCCATGGACGATGGCTTTGCAGGTGGCACCGAGGTCGGGGGACTCGAGAGCAGCGATCTCCCTGGTCACCGAGTCCATGGTCAGGGTCATGTTGGTCCCGGTATCCCCGTCGGGTACCGGGTACACGTTGAGGCGGTTGATGAACTCCTGATGGGACTGGAGCCCGTCCCGGAACCTGGTGATCACTTGACACAGCTCTGCCGCTCCCAGGGCGTCGAGGACCACCATGGGCTGGATGCTAACCTTTGCGCCTCACCCGGAGGATTCGAGAGGAAGTCGGAACGTCATGGCAGCGGTATGCGAGGTCTGCGGCAAGAAGCCGTCTTTCGGGATGAGCATCAGCCACTCCCACCGGCGGACGAAGCGACGCTGGGACCCGAACATCCAGCGGGTGCGTGCGGTGGTCGACGGTTCGCCCAAGAGGGTGAACGCCTGCACGTCCTGCATCCGCTCGGGCAAGGTTGTCAAGCGACCGATCCGCAACATCCCGGGCTGAGCCGCCAGCCCAGCCCGACTTCTGTCGGGAGATCCTCACCCCGGTTCGACCGGGTCAGGCCGGGATTCGGCCTCCTGGCGGGGACCGGTGGTCGGCCGGGCCCGGCCGTTCGTTCGGGACGTGGTGGCAGTTCGGGGAGCGGGCCCCTCGTGCTGCTCCGCCGGTGGTTCCCGCGCCGGCTGCACCCCGGGCAGGCGGACCTCGAACGTCGCCCCCTGGCCCGGCACCACCTCGATCGTGCCGCCGTGGCCGGTGACGATGGCCGCCACGATGGCCAGTCCCAGGCCGGCTCCTCCCGAGGCCCGGGCCCGGGACGGGTCCGATCGGTAGAACGGCTGGAAGATCCGAGCGGCATCGTCGGCCCCGATGCCGGGTCCCTCGTCGTGCACGCGGAGCAGTGCCCACTCGCCTTCGGCCGCCACGCTCACCTCGATGGGCGTGCCGGCAGGGGTGTGGTTGACCGCATTGACCAGCAGGTTGTCGACCACCTGTCGCAGGCGGTGCTCGTCTCCGACGATGACGACCGGGCGATCGATGTCGATGCTGATCGGTCGCTCTGGTGAGGAGATCCCGAGTGCGGCCACCGAACGCCGCACCAGGTCCCCCAGCTCCACCCGCTCGCGTCGGAACGGGCGTTCCTGGTCCAGTTGGGCGAGCCAGAGGAGGTCGTCCACCAGCGTGCCCATCCGTGTGGCCTCCTCTTTGATGGTGCGCATCGAGGTGGCCAGGTCCTCGGGCCGGTCCCTGACCCCGAGATCGAACAGCTCGGCATACCCGAGGATCGACGTGAGGGGGGTACGAAGTTCGTGTGAGGCATCGGCCAGGAACCTCCGGAGCCGATCCTCAGAGGCCGCCCGCTCGGCGAATGCCACCTCGATCTCCTCGACCATGGTGTTGAAGGCCACCCCCAACTGGCCGACCTCGGTGGCCTCGTTGACGTGGGAGACCCGCTGGGAGAGGTCACCGTGGGCGATGGCCCCCGCCGTCTCGGTGATCTCCTCGAGGGGCCGGAGATCGCGTCGCACCATCACCCACGAAAGGATGCCCAGGCCGAACAGGACAACCGCCGAGACCACCAGTTCGATCAGAAGGAGCTGACGGAGGGTGCCCTCGAGGTCGGTGAGGGGCACGGCCACCACGATGACCCCGGAGCCGTTGGAGAGGGGCTGGGCCAACGCCCGGTAGGACACCGCGTCAGGACCGGCGCTCGAGGTGACGAAGAAGTGATCCGATGTGGCAGGAAGGCCCGAACCGGGCAGCTCGGCGGGAATGGCCGGGGCGGCCGGAGCCTTGCCGCCGTAGCTGAAGAACAGGTGGGCTTCGATCTTGCCCGAGGAGCTCCGGAGCTGGCCGTAGGTCCCCGGGGTGACGAGCAGGCCACGCTGGCTGGCCGTCGAGCCGCCGAACAGGCCTTCACTGGCGGGGAACGCGCCTCGCGCCGTCCGACCAGCGGACCGAGGTTCGTGGTGGGGCGTAGCCGCCCGGGCCCCGGGAACCTGGAGTCCCAGGCCCGACGACGACAACAACGCCCGACCCACCGGGACCGCCGCTGCTTCCAACTGCTGGTCCACCCGCGTGGTGAGGAACGAGTCGAGGGCGTTGTAGGTCACGACCCCGGAGATGATCAGACCGGCTGCCACGATGCCCACCAGGAGCAACAGGAGCCGGAGTCGGAGGGTCATCCCGGGGAGTCGGCGCCCGTAGTGCCGGCCGGCACGGTCACGGCCCGCATGCAGTACCCGATACCACGGACCGTGCGGATCAGCGGGGGCCCGTGAACATCTAGTTTCTTGCGCAGATAGCTGATGTACACCTCGACCATGTTGACCTTGCCGTCGAAGCTGTAGTCCCACACGTGGTCACGGATCTGGGCTTTCGACACGACCTGCCCGGCATTGAACATCAGGTAGTGCAGCAGCCTGAATTCGGTCGGGGTGAGCTCGATCAGCTCGGATCCCCGCCAGACCTGGTGACTCTCCTCGTTGAGCTCGACGTCGCCTACCGTCACCAGGGGACCGACTTCTTCGTAGCCCTCGGTCCTGCGCAGGATGGCATTGATTCGCAGCAGCATCTCCTCGACGCTGAACGGTTTGGTCATGTAGTCGTCGCCCCCCAGCGCCAGACCTTCCAACCGGTCGTCCAAATCGCCGCGGGCGGTCAGGAACAGCACGGGGATGTCGGCCGAGCGCCGTTCCTGGCCCATCCGCTTGAGGACACCGAAGCCATCGACGTCGGGGAGCATCACGTCGAGGACCACCAGGTGGGGACGGAACGTCTGCATGGCTCGGAGGGCGTCGTTGCCGGTGTGGGCGACCTCGACGGTGGCCCCCTTGAGCCGCAGGGCCATGGCCACCAGGTCGGTGATGTTCTTCTCGTCGTCCACCACGAGGATCCGGTGCTCAGAGCTCAGCACGGGCGTGCTCCAGGCGACCTGGCCGGGGGGCGGAGGCGGGACGACGTTCCTTCTGTCACCCCTCCATGGTGACCGCTCCATCTGTGAGTTTGCTGAGAACGACTCGTCGCCGGTCGGGTCGGGGCCGGATCGGGCACGGGTGTGACGGTTCGGGCCGGTTCGGGCCGGTTCGGGGCTTCTCAGAATCGATGGGTCCAGCCGCCGCCCGGCAGCGGCTCCTGGCCCAGGACGATCTCGCCGGTCTCACCGGTGCACCACCCGATGGGGATCGGCGTTCGCAGTCCGGCGGCACGGTAGGCCTCGGAGAGGCGATCGGGATCGGGGGTGGCAACCAGCAATTCGTAGTCCTCGCCCCCGTACAGGGCGTCCTCCTCGGTGGCTCCCCCGGCGACCGGAACGGTGTCGAGGGAGATCCCCACGCCCGATGCCCGCGACAAATGTCCGACGTCGGGCACCAGCCCATCGGAGATGTCGATGGCCGCCGAGGCGCCGGCCAGTCGGGCCACCTGTCCCTCGCCGATCCTGGCCCTCGGTCGCCGGAAGGCCCCGGCCAGCCGTTCGACGGTCTCACTCCACTGGTGGCGATCGGCGCCCCCGGCGTCGTCGGCGCGCCCGGATCTTCGGGACAGTTCGTCCAACAAGAGGCGATGACCGGCAGCCGATCCGCCCAGGTCACCGGTCACGAAGAGCCGGTCACCCGGCTTGGCCCCGGACCGGAGAAGCGGTCCGGAGGTGCCCTCGGGTTCCAGGGCACCGAACGCGGCCACCGAGACCACCACGAGCGGCCCTCCGGACAGGTCCCCGCCCACGACCACACACCCGCACTCGGCCGAGGCGGCGGCCAGCCCGGCGGCCAATCGGTCCAGTTCCGTGTGGGGCGGAGCGACGATCGAGACCAGGGCACGGTCAGGAATGGCTCCCATGGCCGCCAGATCGGACACCGTGACCATCACCGCCTTGTATCCGACGTCATCGATCGAACACAGACGGAGGTCGAAATGAACGCCGTCCACCACCAGATCGGTGGTGAGCAGCGTGGGGGTGCCGCCGCCCCCGCCCACCACCGCGGCGTCGTCGCCGATCCACACCTCGCCGTCAGGGGGAAGATCACCCTCGGGAAAACGTGCTCTGGCTGCCGAGGCGAACAGGGCGCTCATCCGGCCGATGGCGTCGAATTCGTCAATTCTGCCTGGCTGGCCGGTCCCTTCATCCTCGGAATTGGGCCTGTGCACGCACCCTTGCCTAGCATTGGGCCGAGCACCGACAGCTACAATTGCAAGGTACCGGTGCAAGGTACCGGGCCGGCAGACCGTGTGAAGGCACGTTGGGCCGGTCCGGCCGGCCTGCCGCAAACCCGAGGAGGACCCACCAACCCATGCCACCCACCACCAACAAGAAGCTGATCGCATGGGTGGACGAGATCGCCGCACTGACCGGTCCCGACTCCGTCGAGTGGTGCGACGGTTCGGCCGAGGAGTACGACCGCCTCTGCCAGCTGCTCGTGACCAACGGGACGTTCTCCAGGTTGTCCGAGGCCAAGCGGCCCAACAGCTATTGGGCCCATTCGGATCCGGGCGACGTGGCACGCGTCGAGGATCGGACGTACATCTGTTCGACGCTCGAGTCCGATGCCGGGCCGACCAACAACTGGCGGGACCCCGCCGAGATGCGGGAGGTCCTCACCGGGCTGTTCAAAGGGTCGATGCGGGGACGGACGATGTACGTGGTCCCCTTCTCCATGGGGCCTCTCGGCTCCCCGATCGCTCACATCGGCGTGCAGATCACCGACTCCGCCTATGTCGCCGTTTCCATGCGGATCATGACCCGAATGGGTCGTGGGGCTCTGGAGGTGCTCGGGGCCGACGGGGAATTCGTCCCCTGTCTCCACTCGGTGGGCGCCCCGCTGGCCGATGGCGAGGCCGATGTGGCCTGGCCGTGCGACGCCGAGAACAAGTACATCGTGCACTTCCCCGAGACACGTGAGATCTGGTCCTACGGCTCCGGGTACGGCGGAAACGCCCTGCTGGGCAAGAAGTGCTTCGCCCTCCGCATCGCCTCGGTGATGGCCCGGGACGACAACTGGCTAGCCGAGCACATGCTCATCTTGAAGCTCACCTCCCCGGCTGGTGAGACCCGGTACGTGACCGGGGCCTTCCCCTCCTCCTGCGGCAAGACCAACCTGGCCATGCTCATCCCCACCCTTCCCGACTGGAAGGTGGAAACGGTGGGGGACGACATCTGCTGGATGAAGTTCGGCCCCGACGGCCGGCTCTACGCCATCAATCCCGAGGCCGGGTTCTTCGGCGTGGCCCCCGGCACCAACAGCCATACCAACCCGAACGCCATGATCACTCTCGACGCCAACGCCATCTTCACCAACACCGCTCTGACCGACGACGGCGACGTCTGGTGGGAAGGGATGACCGACGAAACGCCGACCCACGTCACCTCCTGGAAGGGCGAGGACTGGACGCCGGAGTCGGGCACCCCGGCCGCCCACCCCAACGCCCGCTTCACCGTCCCTGCCTCACAGGATCCGGCCATCGCCTCTGAGTGGGAGGACCCCAAGGGCGTTCCGATCGATGCCATCCTGTTCGGCGGCCGCCGGGCCTCGGTGGTGCCACTGGTGTTCCAGTCGCGGGACTGGCGCCACGGGGTGTTCCTCGGATCGATCATGGCCTCGGAGACGACGGCGGCCGCGGCCGGGGCGGTCGGGAACCTGCGCCGGGACCCGTTCGCCATGCTCCCGTTCTGCGGGTACAACATGGCCGACTATTTCGCCCACTGGCTCGAGATCGGCGCCGGCGCCGATCCGGAGAAACTCCCGAAGATCTTCTACGTCAACTGGTTCCGCAAGGACGCCGACGGCCGCTGGCTGTGGCCAGGTTACGGCGAGAACTCCCGGGTTCTCGAATGGGTGTTCGAGCGGGTGAGCGGCACCGGCGACGCCACCGAGACGCCCATCGGCTTCATTCCGGCGCCGGGAGCCATCGACACCGAGGGGCTCGACGTCTCCGATGCCGACATGGCCAAGCTGCTCACGGTGAACATCGACGAGTGGCGGGCCGAGGTGCCGAGCATCCGTGAGCATTTCGCCAAGTTCGGGGACAAGCTGCCTGCCGATCTCAAGGCCGAGGTGGACGAGCTGGAGCGCCAGCTGGGCTGATCGGGCCGACTCAGCCGGCCGGTCGGACCCTCGCCTCCCGGCTGCTGTCCACGGCCCGCAGGGAGCTCATGTAGGACACCGCCCCCACCGCGGCGACCACTGCCATGACCAGGTTTCCTGCTGGCACGGGCAGGGACAGCACGACCGGGACGAACGACCCGACCACCCACATGATCTGGAAACGGGTCTCATTTCGGGCGAACGCCCTTCCCTGGTTGGACTCGCGCACATGGCGCTGGACCAGGGCGTCGAACGAGGGCTTGGCCACCGCGCTGGCCACCCCGACGGCCAGGGCGATCACCGCCCAGAACCAGCGCGCCGAGTAGAAGGCTCCCGCCAGCGCGGCGGCGGCGACCAAGACCAGCGATCCGGTCAGCATCTGCTGCTCGTCGAGCACTTGACGGATCCTGGACACCGACAACACACCGATCAGGGCCCCGGCGGTGAAGGCGGCCAGGACGAGCCCGAACCACCACGGGGCGGCTCCGGCCCGCCGGAGACCGAAGGCGAACAAGAAAGTCGTGAATCCGACCAGGGCCTTCAGCACGGACATCGGCATCAGGGCCAGCACCACCTCGGTATCGACCAGGGGTCGCAAGGCGGCCAGGTCGGCCTCGTCCCCAACCCATTCCGGATCGAGATCAGGGACCATCTCGACCACCGGGACTGGCGGAACCGGCGGAGCCGAGGAGCCGGCAGCGTGACCGCCGACCCTGCCGCCACCCTGGCGACGGGAGTCCAGCGCTCTACCGAGGTGACGCGGCACCGGCAGTCGGACCCCGGCGACGGCGGCGGCGACAAAGACGCCGACGAGCACCCAGAGCACGATGGATGCGCCGTCGGACCCGCCTGCCTTCAAGATGACGACGGCGGGCAGAGCGAAGACGAAGCCGGACAGTGAGGCCAGCAGGCCCAGCCTGGCATTGAGGGTGGCCAGGTCCGGTTCGACCTGCTCGACGCCGGTCACAGCGTCACCGACCCGGATGAGCGGCGTGCCGTACGGGGGTGTGGGGTCGGGTGGGCCGCTCACCGGGACAGTGGCCGACACCGGCTCCGGCTCCGGCCGGCGATCCCCGTCGGAGTCGGTGACCGGCCCGGGGACCACCTCGTCGAGCAGGCCGAGCGCAGCCATTTCCGGTACCAGTGCGCCCTTGGTCACCACGTACACCTTGGACAGCACCAACATGGCGAATGCCTCGGGAAACAGCAACAGGGAATGAATGTCCCGGGCCAGGAACGGACACAGCGCAGCCCGGCCCAGGGCCGAGGCAACCACCGTGGCCCGGCGGGCGCCCCGACTGCGGTCGATGACCGGCCCCAGGGCGGGAGCCGCCACGGCGAAGGGTCCCACCGTCAAGAGCAGGTACAACAGGACCTTGTCCCTGGCTGCGGTGGGCGAAATCGAGAAGAACAGCGATCCGGCCAGGGAAACGGCGAACATGGTGTCCCCCGCCGTCATGAGCACATGGGTCAGGGCCAATCGCCCGAACGGTCGACGCTGGTCGAACAGGTCGGTGAGAGCCGACCGGGCCAAGCGCCGGAACTGGTCACTCCGCTCCCGAACGCCCACACCCGAATCGTAGGCGCCGGCACCCACGGGGATAACATGCGCGAATCACCGCCCACCACCGTCCCAGGAGATGCAGATGCCGGTCCACGCCTACGTGCTGATCCAGACCGAGGTGGGCAGAGCGGCCACGGTCGCCCGGACCGTCGCTTCACTCGACGGTGTCGTCTCCGCCGAGGGCGTCACCGGGCCCTACGACGTGATCGTCCGGGCCGAAGCTGGGACGGTGGACGAGCTGGGTCAGATGGTGGTGGGTCGCATCCAACTGATCGAAGGGATCACCAGGACGGTGACCTGCCCGGTGGTGAACCTGTAACCGCCGGGGTCAGCGGATGGCGCCTGACGACCGGAGTTTGGCGATCTGGTCCGGGTCGAGGCCCCAGTCACTCAACGCCTCGTCGGCGTGCTGCCCGGGGTTGGGGGGAGGCCTACGAATGGCGCCCGGGGTGCCGAGGAAGCGCGGAGCCGGTGCCGGCTGCACGACTCCACCCACTTCGGCGAAAGTGGCCCGGAGCCGGTTGTGCGGATGCTCCGGTGCCTCGGCCAGGGACAGCACCGGAGCAACGCAGGCATCACTTCCCTCGAACACCTTCTCCCATTCGGCCCGGGTCCGGGAGGAGAACAGCTCGGCGAACCGTTTCTTCATGGCCGGCCAGGCGGTGCGATCACTCTGGTCGGGCAGTTCCTCGTCTTCGAGGTCCAACAGTCTGATGAGCTCGGCGTAGAACTGCGGTTCGATGGCTCCGACGCCCATGAATCCGCCGTCAGACGTCTCGTAGACCTCGTAGAAGTGGGCTCCGGTGTCCAACAGGTTGGTCCCTCGTTCGTCCTGCCACACGCCCGCCTGTCGCAGAGTGAAGGTCATGGTCATCAGGGCTGCGGCACCGTCGACCATGGCCGCGTCGATCACCTGGCCGGCACCGGTCTGCCTGGCGCTGATCATGGCGGCGCACATGCCGAATGCCAGCATCATGCCACCACCACCGAAGTCGCCGACCAGGTTCAACGGAGGAAAGGGCCGTTCCCCGGCGCGACCCATGGGTTCGAGGGCGCCGGCCACGGCGATGTAGTCGATGTCGTGGCCCGCCATGGAGGCCAGTGGGCCCTGCTGGCCCCAGCCCGTCATCCGGCCGTAGACCAGTCTGGGATTGCGGGCCAGGCACACGTCGGGTCCCAGCCCGATCCGCTCGGCCACCCCGGGACGGAACCCCTCCATCAGGCCGTCGGCCCCTTCGATCAGCCGGAGGACCAGCTCGACTCCGTCCGGGTGCTTCAAGTCCACCGCCACCGACCGGCGGCCCCGGTTCATCAGATCTACGTGGGGTCCGCTGTGCGGTGGGTAGGTGGCCCGTTCGGGCCGGTCGATCCGCACGATGTCAGCGCCGGCATCCGACAGCATCATCCCGGCGAACGGGGTGGGACCGAGACCCGCCATCTCGATGATCCTGACCCCGTCGAGCGGGCCACTCATCGGGCGCCGCCGTGAGCTCGGACGGCCCCCACGATGGCCAGCGGGCGTGCTCCTGTCGCGAATGTCATGGCGGGATGGTTGCCGTTCCGTCCTCCGAGGTCAAATGCGCCGCCGATGGCGGTGGGCGGTGTCGATCCCGGTCGAGCGGTTAGCCTGCGGTCGATCTCCCGTGATCACGACCGGTTAGGAGCTTCCGGTGCCACTGGTGCGAAGGGCAACTGGCCCGGGCCGGGTGAATCTGATCGGCGACCACACCGACTACAACCTGGGCCTGGCCCTGCCGATGGCCATCGATCTCGGCATCGACGTGACCTTCACCCCGGAGGCCGGCCAACGCCTCTCTGTCCGGTCGAGCACGTTCCCCTCCGGGGTCGAGCTCCCGCTCCGGATCGACAGCGGGGCCAGGGCCTTCGGAGATCTCCAGCCGTCGTGGGCCCGATTGATCTCGGCGATGGTCGCCCTGTCGCCACCGCCCACCGCCGGAAGTCTGGAGATCGCCTCGACCCTGCCGACCGGGGCCGGCCTGTCATCGAGTGCCGCCCTGTGCGTCGCCCTGGTCGAGGTGTTCGGGCACGGGGGTACGCCCCAGTCCATCGCCCGGCTCTGCCAGAAGGCGGAACATCTGATCGGCGCCCCGGTCGGCATCATGGACCCACTGGTGTGTGCGGGGGCGACATCGGGTCATGCCCTGCTCATCGACTTCTCCACCTCGGTCACCCGTCAGGTGCCGATGCCCGTCGGCGTCGACGTGGTGGTCGTCGACTCGGGTGAGCGCCGGGCCGTTCGATCCTCGGCCTACTCGACCCGTGTGGCCGAGTGCGAGACGGCGGCGGCAGTGGTCGGCCCGTTGGGCCTGGCCGACCCCACCGGTCTCGACGGGTTGGGCGACCCGGTGTTGCTCCGACGCGCCCGCCACGTCGTGTCGGAGTGCCGCAGGGTCCGGGACTTCTCGGCTGCGTTGGACTCCGGTGACCTGGTGGGCGCGGGTCGCCTGATGTCCGAGAGCCATCAGAGCCTGGCCGTCGACTTCGAGGTCTCCACCCCGGCCGTCGACGATCTGGTCGAGAGCCTGCAATCGATCCCTGGCGTCTTCGGGGCCCGGATGACCGGGGCCGGCTTCGGAGGGTGCGTGGTGGCCCTCAGCCACCCGGGAGCAGTCGATCTCGAGGCACTGACCACGCTGGCCTGGCGCGTCCGGGCCTCGGACGGGACGGTGGCCCGGCGCCACCCGGTCCCCGCCTCCCACGGACCGAGCTGAGGGTGCCGGCCGGACCGGTGGGTCGGGAGCACCGGCCGGGTCGGGAGCACCGGCCGGGTCGGGGAGCACCGGCCTGTTGGTTCTGGAAATGTCGTTCCGGTGGTATGTAGCCGGAAGGTTGCATACCACCCGAATGCGAAATGAAATACAAACTTGCCGACGGAGGGAGGGGCGGCCAACCGGAGGCCCGACCTCAGTCGGGAACCGGGTCGGGCGCGGGCCCGTAGGGCCCGTAGGGTCGGAGCCGACGATTGATCACCCGCTGGACGATCACCGGCTTGCGCACATCGTCGATCCACCGGATCTCGTCCTCGCCAACGATCTCCAGTTCGAGGCGACCGGTACCGATGAGACGGCGAAAAAAGGACTGGACCGCCACCACCGAGGCGATGCGGGACAACATTTCCTCGGCCTGGTGACGGGACCCCACGCCCCACTGTTCGATCAGGCGGTGGGAGGTCAGCACCAGGCTGGTAGTCCGCCAACGGACCATCCGTACCACCAGCCACACGCAGGGGATGGCCACGACCGACCCCTCGATCCAGTGGACGGCCACCGAGGTGTGGGGGATGCCGAAGTCGAGGGCCACCCCCACAGCCACGGCGAAGATCGAGATGACCAGCGGGGCGGTGAGGAACGACCAGTGCGGCCTGAGATCCACCAGAACCTTCTCGCCCGGAAGCAGGCTGAGCCCTCGGATGGGCAAGTGGGTCAGCCCAACTTGCCGGCGATCGATCCTGCCGATCGGAGGACCGTCCCGTCGGCGCCGGCGGCGGAGTAGGCATGAGTCGGCCGTTGGCGGGCCTCGGCCAGCAGATCGAGGAGAAGGGCTGCGAACGCAAGCGGCGGTGTGACCCACAGATACCGGGCCAGGGAACCGGGAATGGTGTTGATCTCGTTGACCACGAACTGCTCACCGTCCGAGAGGAAGTCGATACGGGCTACCCCGCGGACGTCGGCGAGTGCTGCGATCGTGCCGGCCGCGTCTCGCAGGCCCTTGTCCAGATCCGATGGGATGAGGGCGGGAAGCTCGCGATTGGCGCCCGCCATGCCCTCGCCGGCCACGTACTTGTCGCGGTAGTCGAGGATGTCGCTCGATGCGGTGGCCCGGATGGGGCGCTCGACCGCCGAGAATTCCAGGGTCGGCCAGGTGCGCACTCCCAGCTGGAGGTCGGTCAGATCGGGACGGTACGGCTCGAGGACAGCCCCGAAGCGGAGGTGGGGGTTGGCCGACAGTCGGGCCTGGGCGGTGGTGAAGTCCTCGACCACATCGATCCCTATCGAGGAGCCCCCAGAGCGCGGCTTGATGATGAACGGCCCGTCGAATGGAGGCGGGCCGGCGTCGGGCACCAGTTGGACCCGGGGCAGGGTGGGCAGCCCGGCTGCCGACACTGCGGCTCCGAAGGCCAGCTTGTCCATCCCCAGCGCCGCACCGGCCACCGTCGGACCGGAATACCGGATGCCGGCCAGATCGAGGACGGCCTGCAGGGTCCCGTCTTCACCCGGTCCGCCGTGGCAGCAGATGAGGGCGGCATCGATGTCGATGGTGCGGGCCCTCCCCAGGCGCCCGCCGGGCTCGACGAACCCCCCGTCCGGACCAGCGACCAGTTGCAGCCTCGACGATCCCCTGGGCACCCCTTCGAGGAAGGCTTCGGCTTCCAGTCCGGCGTCCACCTCGTACCAGTCGCCCGTCTTCGACCAGAAGATGGTCCGTAGCGCCCCGGGCGACGACCCGGAACCCGCCAGACCACGTGCGGCCTGGAGGCCGGTCAGCACACTCACATCGTGCTCGGGTGACGGACCTCCGAAGATGACGGCGACGTCGGGCACGGTGGGTTGGCTCCTCCGATCAGCGGTATGGGCGGCAGCCCTCGGTCGGCGGCTCCGGCCGGTGGCTCAGCTTTTCAAGGGTAGTGGTCCGGCAGATCGTTCTCGTACAACACGGTGTCACCCGGGGCGAGCTCCTGGCGGACCCACTCCACCGCCTGGTGGCGGTCCCGCACCAGCACCACTTCGGCCCGAGCGCCGGATTCCGAACCGACGCCGGCCAGCAGGGCCCGGCGGTTGGTCCGGCCCACGATCAGGAGTTGATCGGCCAGCGGGGCGATGGCGGAACCGAGGCGGCGATTCTGCTCGAACTGCTGCGAACCGAGCTCGACCATTCCGGGAGTGACCACCACGCGCCGGCGCCGGCGCCCTCCCGATGCCGGTTCCCGGTCGACGTCAGGGTCCGAGGCCCCGCAGGCGGCCAGGGCGGCCAGGGCCTCGGCGGCGCCGGCAGGGTTGGCGTTGTAGGTGTCGTCGAGGATGGTGACTCCCGACGGGGACCGAACGGCCTGGAGCCGGTGGTCGACCGATGCCAGGTCGGCGAGCCTGGCGCCGATGGCTGCAGGCTCTACCCCGAGGGCCAGAGCCACCGCCACGGCACAGGCCAGGTTGGACGGCTGGACGCCGGTCGCCAACGACACGTCCTCGGCCACCAAGGTTCCGTGGGCGAACACCGACACCCCCTCGTGTTCCCCCTTCCTCTCGACACACACGTCGGCGCCCCGGTCGGTCACCGAACAGCGCAGCACCCGCTTGCCCTGTTCGGCCGCCCGGTCGGCCAACGTCGCCAGCCGCCGGTCGTCCACGGCCAGGACCACCACGGAGGCGGGCCGCAGGATCTCGGACTTGGCCTCGACAATGCGGTCCTCGGAACCGAAACGTTCGAGATGCACCGGGCCGACGGCCGTGATGACCGAGATGTCGGGCGGGCACCACCGGCACAGGTCGGCGATCTCGCCCGGCCCGTACGTGCCCATCTCGGCCACGAACACCCTGGTGCCCTCGGCCAGGTGCTCGTTGACGGCCCGGGCCAAACCGGCACGGTTGTTGAAGCTGGCCGGGGTGGCCACCACGGTCATATCGGGCCGGAGCAGGTGAGCGATGTGACCCTTGGTCGACGTCTTCCCGTACGAACCGGTCACGGCCACGACCGTCGGCCCCACCCGGGCCAGACGGGCGGTTGCCTCGTCGACGAAACGGCTGGACAGGCGGCGCTCGAACGGCGCCGTCGCCAGGCAGGCGGCATCCACGAGGAGCGGCACGGACAGCGCCGCCAGCACGGCGGCGGGGGCTGCCCAGCCGATGGCCACGCCGATCGACACCATTGCCGCCTCCAGCACGACCCACGTCCCGGCCAGCGTCTTCAGGCGGCGGGTCCATGCCAGCGGCGACGTCCGTCCCTTCCACGACAGACCGAGAGGCCCGGCGACCACGGCGCCGGCCACTGCTATCCCCACCAGTGGCCACCACAGGGAGGCGATGCCGGCCGCCAGGGCCCCGACCGCCAGCGCGCCGTTGGCCGGGGTGATTCGCCACCATCGACTGGCAAAACGCAAAACCGAACCGGGCAGATAGTGCTCACGCTGGGCCACCCGGAGCCACCGCAGGCCGGCCGGGGCACAGGCCAGCACGCAGGCGGCCACCGTGATCCAGGCGACTCCCTGGTGCCACCTCGTGGCATCGAGCGTTCCGGCCAGGAGTTGGCCCGGCGATCGGCCCGGGATCACCGAGAACCGCCGAGAATGACCTCCAGGAGCTCACGTGGTGCCTCAGTCGGCGTGAGATGGCCGATCCGGGGCACAGTCACCAGGCGTGCCGACGGGAAGATCGGCAGGGCCCGCTCGGCCACTTCGACCGGAACCTCGGTGTCCTCCTCACCCCAGAACAGGTCGACGGGACAGTCGATGGAGGCCATCGCTCGGATGTACTCCTCGGACAGCAGCCGCACGAAGACGTCGCGCATGACGCCCTTGGCGGCGCGGTAGTCGGGCGAACCGTACCTGTTGCGCATGGCCTCCATGCGCTCGTCACCGACCACCCCCATCCGGTGGAGTCGCCGGGCCAGGCGATAACCGGCGGCCATCCGGGTCCGCCGGCCCTGGCGGTCGAGCAGGGGCACGCCGGCGAGAACCAGCCGTTCGATCCGATCGGGCACCAGACCGTACAGCGGGAGGGCCACGCGACCCCCGAAGGAGTGGCCGACCAGGACGATGCGCTCGGCCAGAGTGCCCGGTTCATCGAACAGTGCTCGCAAGTGGGCGGCGTACTCCGCCGACCCCCAGGCCTCCGGAGGTGGAGGCGTGGCTCCGAAGCCGAACAGGTCGGGGGCGACGACACTCGGGCCCCCACCCGGACGCCGCTGAGGGCCGACGAGCAGGGCGCTCTCTTGGGCGACCGGGTCGAAGACCGGGGAGAAGTCCTGGTGGGTACGCTGCCACCCGTGCAGCGCCAGTACCGTCGCCGCCCCGTGGCCCCAGGTGGCGCCGAACACCCGACCCCCGGCGAACGACTTCAGCACCGGTACACCCTACCGACCGCCCCGGGGAAGGTGGGTCATTCCGCCCGGGCACCAGACTGAAGCACCCGGCCGGTAGCCTCGGCCATCGTGGAACCCATCTTCCCGGCGGTATCGGTCACCTCGGCGACGCCCGCCGGCCCCACCGGCGCCACCGACCCGGGGTGGGACGCCCCGGCTCCCGGCAATGCGTTGGAGCGGGCCATGGCTGCACTCACCGGACCGCAGCGCCAAGCAGTCGAATCGGCGGCGCCGGCCCTGTGCATCGTGGCCGGGGCGGGTTCGGGGAAGACCCGGGTGCTGACCCTCAGGGTGGCCCGGCGCATCCGGGACGGTTCGGCCGACGCCGACCACACTGCGGTGTGTACGTTCACGCGGAAGGCCGCCCGTGAGCTCAAGGAACGGCTGGGCACGTACGGAGTCCCGGTGTCGTCGCCGGCCTCGGCCGGACGGGCACCCGGGCCCGGGGTCCGGGCGGGCACCCTGCATCAACTGGCCCTCACGCTGCTCAAACGCCACGCACTGGACGGAGGGGAGCCTCCCCCGGTGGTGGCCGAGCACCGGTACCGGATCATCAGGGACCTGGCCGGCGATCCGGCGATGGCGTCGGTGGCCGAAACGGAGATCGGTTGGGCCAAGGCCCGTTGTCTCTCCGCTGACGGGTACGTCGAGGCGGCAGCAGACGCCGGCCGGACCACCATCGTGGATCCCGAGCGGATCGCCGACCTCTTCGCCGACTACGACCGTGCCCTGGTACACCGTAGATCGCTGGACTTGGACGACGTGCTCGTGCGCTCGGGTGACCTGCTTCTCGGCGACGCCGATTTCGCCGAGCGCATGCACTGGCGCTACCGACACCTGTCGGTCGACGAATTCCAGGACGTCAACCCGGCCCAGTTCCGCCTCATCCACGCGCTGGCGGGGTCACGACGCGACCTGTGCGCCGTGGGTGATCCGAACCAGGCCATCTATGGCTGGAACGGGGCCGACCCGACCCTGCTCGACCGGCTGCCCGAGACCATGGGCGACATGGCCGTGGTCCGCCTCGACGAGAACCATCGGTCCACGCCCCAGGTGGTGGCGGCGGCCACCGCCTGCCTCGGACGGGCCGTCACCGTCCCGCCTCGCTCGTCGGCCGAGGACGGGCCCATGCCGGTGGTCACCGCCTTCGAAGACGAAACCGCGGAGGCCGAGGGCATCGTCTCGTCGATCCTCGAGGGGGCCGAAGACGGAATGCCCTTTTCCGACCGGGCGGTGTTGGCCCGCACCCACGACCAGCTCTCCCAGATCGGCAAGGCGCTCGAGCGGGCCGGCGTCCCCTACCGGGTCGCTCCCGGACCCGAATCGCCGGCTGGCGAGTCCCCCGGCGGCTGGACCCAGGGAGACCGGCCAAACCGGGCCGACCTCGGGCAGCAAGCCCCTGACGCCGTCGAACTGGCGACGTTCCACCGGGCCAAGGGGCTCGAGTGGATGTCGGTCTACGTGGTGGGCGTAGAGGACGGTTTCGTACCCATCGTCTACGCCACATCCGAGGCGTCCCGTGACGAGGAGCGCCGGTTGCTCTACGTGGCCCTCACCCGGGCGTCCCGGGAGCTCCACTGCTCGTGGGCCCGGGTCCGGCGGATGGGCAATGGCCGGCAGATGGAGCGCCAACCTTCGCCGTGGCTGGCCTCGGTGGCCCGGGTGTCGAGGACCGGAAGCGGTCGGATCACCCCGAGGGATGCCGGCCGGCACATCGCCGCCATGCGAGCTTCGCTGGGCAGGTGAGGATGGCCGGTACGGCCAGCCTGGCTAGGGGACGGCGGTGTCGATGAACACCGGGGTGTGATCGGACGGCTTGTGGCCTTTGCGGGCGTTGCGGTCGATGAGACCGAAGGTGGTGCGGTCGGCCAGCACCTCGGTGGCCAGGATCAGGTCGATGCGCATCCCCTGGTGCCGGTGGAACGAGCCACCGCGGTAGTCCCACCAGGAGAACAACCCGCCCTCGTCGTACAGGCGCCGGAACACGTCGACCAGCCCCCAGGCCTCCAGCGCGGCCAGCGCATCCCGCTCCGGTTGGCTCACGTGGGTCATCCCCACGAACTGCTCCGGATCCCAGACGTCACGGTCTTCGGGGGCCACGTTGAAATCGCCACAGACCGCCACCGGACGGTCGGGGGAGCTGGTTTCTTCGAGGAGTGCCTTCAGCTGGCCGAGCCACGCCAATTTTGCCGGGTACTGCTCGCTGTCGAGGCTTCGGCCGTTGGGCACGTAGACCGAGTGGACACGTATACCGCCGCAGTCGGCGGCCACCAGCCGCGAACCCTGGTCGTCGTGTGAACCCATCCCCACCACGACCTCGTCCAATCCGACCCGGCTGAGGATGGCCACTCCGTTCCACCGGCCGTCGCCGTGGTGGGCCGCCTCGTAGCCCAGAGCGGCGAACGCCCCGTAGGGGAAAGCGGCATCGGCCTGTTTGGTCTCCTGGAGGCAGAGGATGTCGGGCCGGGCGTAGCCGATCCACTCCTCCACCCGCGGAAGCCGGGCGGTCAGCGAGTTGACGTTCCAGGTGGCGATGCGCATGGTCAGGGCCGCTCAGTCCGGTTCAGCTCAACCGGGATCGGAGGGGGCCGCGTCCACCAGCACGAAAAGCAGTTCGGCCTGGCAGGCCAGTTCCCCGCCGACGGTGGCGCGCCCCGAACCCTTGCCGGCCCGGGCCGACATCCTCCCCAGGGTCACCTCCATGTCGAGCACCTCTCCGGGTACCACCTGGCGCCGGAACCGTGCCTTTTCGATTCCGCCGAACAGGGGCAACTTGCCGGCGCGGTCAGGATCGGCCAGCACCGCCACGCCGCCGAGCTGGGCGAGCGCCTCCACCATCAGGACACCGGGAAGGGTCGGCCGGCCCGGGAAGTGCCCGGCGAAGAAGTCCTCCCGGCCGGTGAGGTGCCACGTGCCGGTTGCCGACTGCCCGGGCTCGACCGAGGTCAGCTCGGTGATGAAGAGGAACGGCTGGCGGTGGGGTAGGAAATCGACGGCTCGCACGACGGCGAGGTTACCGGGCCGGCCGCCCCTCCGGGCTGGCCCGATGGCCACATCGCATCGGCCAACGATTACTTGCCCAGGTCAGGAAGCGCCAGCTCGGCCCGACGGCGGCCCGGGTCGAGCGAGACCAGCCTGAAGGGCCGTGTCTCCCCCTTGGTCAGGACCTGGCGGGCTTTGTTGGGAGGTGGATCGCCCATCCCTCTCAGGGGGACATGGCACAGCATGCCTCCCACGTCGATGTGGGCGCCGTGCGAGGTGAAGGACACCACCGTGCCGTCGAAGACGCTGCCCACCGGATGCTCGGCGACGAAGGTGAGGAAGGTCATGGGATCGTTCAGGGCCTCGTGGGATCCTCCCTGCTGCCCGGCGCCGGCAGATTCCGCCGTCCCCCCGGTCGGGGATGGCCGGCCTGCGGTTGTCAGCTTGGTGGTCTTGGCCGCTTTGGTGGTCTTGGCCGCTTTGGTGGCCTTGGTGGTCTTGGCCGCTTTGGTGGCCTTGGTGGCCTTGGCCGCCTTGGTGGCCTTGGTGGCCTTGGCCGCTTTGGAGGCCTTGGTGGACTTCGCCGCTTTGGAGGCCTTGGTGGCCTTCGCCGTCCCGTCCCCCACCGCTCCCTCGGTCGCCTTGGCTGCGGGGTTGGTGGTCGCCGATTTGGTGGAGGCCCTGCCGCCAGCGGCCGCCTTGGTCGCTTGCGACTTGGTCGACTTGGTGGCCTTGGTCGACTTGGCGGCCTTGGTGGTCTCGCTCGACTGGATGGGCGCCCCATCGGGCCCATCCGTCGGCGATTCGGGCCCGGAAGGCTGAGTGCCGGCCGATCGGTCGGAACCTGACCCCCGGGCGCCCTTGGCCCGCCCGGTACCCCGGCCACCGCGGCCTCGTGCCGTGCCTGGCGCCGGAACGAGCCCGTCTTCGTCCCCACCCGAGTCGGGGGCCTCGCCGTTGACCCCCAGGGCATCTCGTCGCGACTTGCTGGTCACCGAGCGGCTCCGCGCCCCGCGCACGGGTGTCCGGGGGGTGAATATCCAGCCCACCCCAGGTACCGGCTTGCCTCCGATCAGCCGACCGGGCTCGAACAGCCAGGGTCGTTCAGCATGGAATTCCTGGAACGAGTCGTTCGACAGCACCAGTGCGCCCGACTTCTCGGCGATGCGGAGGATGAATCCGTCGCCCCGCCCCACCGCCCCGGCCGGCGGGGTGATCATCTCGCCGTGCTCGAGTGCCAGCTCGAAGGCGGGCACCTCGGAGGGGTCGATCCGGTGGCCGAACGAGGCATCTACCACCACCGTCACATCTGACGAGACGAATCCCTGGTACTCGTCCAGAAAGGTCCGGATGGCCTCGTCGAGCTGGGCCAGGCTGGGCAGGTTCCGGCCCTCGGTGGCGATGTTGGAGCCGTCGACGACGATACGCCGACGGGCGGGGGGTTCTGGTTCCATGACTCTCCACAGTCAACCATCTGACCAGGTCATCCCCGGCCATCCCTTGGGCAAGCCGACCTGGCCGACGGCCCCGCGGCCGAGAGCCCTCCTCAAGGCTGCGGGCTTAGGATGCCACGGTGGACTCCGAGAGCAGTCGCACCGAAGAGGCCACCGATCTCCTTCAGAGCCTCATCCGCAACCGGTGCGTGAACGACGGTACCGAGTCGTCGGGCCAGGAGCATCGGAGCGCCGAGCTCCTCGAGAACTATCTCGAGGGCTCCGGGGTGGACATCGAGAGGTTCGAGCCGGCACCGGGCCGGACTTCGCTGGTGGCCAAAATCCAGGGTTCCGACCCTGGCGCCCCGTCCCTCACCCTCCTCGGCCACACCGACGTGGTGCCGGCCAACGGCGACGACTGGCGCCACGACCCCTTCGGCGGTGACCTGATCGAGGGCGAAGTGTGGGGGCGGGGGGCCATCGACATGCTCAACCTGACCGCCACCATGGCCACCGGCCTGCGCCATCTGGCCCTCTCCGGGTTCCGGCCGGCCGGCGACCTCACCTACGTGGCGGTGGCCGACGAGGAGGCCCTCGGAACCCACGGGGCCAAATGGCTGTGCGAGCACGCTGCCGACGAGGTGAACTCCGACTATGTGATCACCGAATCGGGAGGGTTCCCCATGGGGGGAGCCGACGGCACACCCCGCCTGCCGGTGATCGTGGGCGAGAAGGGCGTCTACTGGTGCCAGCTCACCGTCAAGGGGACTCCTGGACACGGAAGCCAGCCCTTCCGAACCGACAACGCTCTGGTGAAGGCAGCCGAAGTGATCCGGCGGGTGGACGCCTTCCGGCCCCGGGCTCAGCTCCACGAGGCGTGGGTGCGATTCATCGAGGGCATCGGGTTCCCGGCGGAGCTGGCCGGTCCGCTGCTCGATCCGGACGGCATCGACGCCTTCTGCGACGAGTTGCCGTTGGTGGGCCTGGCCCGCCAGGCCCACGCCTGTACCCACGTCACCGTGGCCCCCACCATCATGGGTGCCGGCACCAAGATCAACGTCATCCCCGACCGGGTGGACCTCCAGCTGGACATCCGCTCGCTGCCCGGGTGGGAGACCGGCGACATCCACCTGATGCTGGAGGACATCATCGGCGATCTGATCGATGATGTGGAGATCGGGTTCAGTGACGAGCAGCCGTCGACGAGCTCGCCCATCGACACGCCCCTGTGGGGCGCCCTGGAACGGGTCAGCCGGCTGTTCTACCCGGGGGCCCGCACCGTTCCTTACCTCACCGTCGGCGCCACCGACGCCCGGTTCCACCGCCAACTGGGCGCCGTGGCCTACGGATTCGGGCTGCACAGCCGAGCCATCGGCTTCGAACGGTACGGGGCCATGTTCCACGGGATCGACGAACGGGTCGATGTGGAGTCGCTGCACCTGTCCACCGAGATGTGGATCGCCCTGGCCCACGACTTCTTGGTCTGAGCGGCTTCGACCCGGCCGATGGTGCCCGGCGGTCGGCTCAGCCCACGGATCGGGCCAACAAGTCGTCCTGCTCCAACCGGTGCAGAGCCGCGCTGCCGGTGGCCGGACTGGCCGACTCGGCCCGGCTGACATGACGCAGGGTGTGGCTGTCACGGAGAACCTTGTGGAGGCGACCGTGGACGAAGTTCCAAGCGCCCATGTTCTCCGGCTCCTCCTGCAACCACACCACCTCGTGGGCGTTGGGATAGCGACTGAGGACGCCCTGGACGGTCGACTTCGGCCACGGGTAGAGCTGCTCCACCCGGACCACCACCACCCCGGTGGCGGCCAGGCCCAGCTCGTCCCGACGCCCGAGGGCGTCGTAGGCGATCTTGCCGGTGCACAGGACCACCCTGGTGATGGCGCTTGGGTCGAAGTCCTCGTCGGCCGAGGCGGGGTCGTCGAGCACCTCGGCGAACGATCCGGAGGTGAAGGCGGCGGTGGGCGACCGGGCCTGACGAGCCCGGAGGAGCGATTTCGGGGTGAACACGATCAACGGACGACGCTCGGCTCCTCTGACCTGGGACCGGAGGAGATGGAAGTACTGGGCGGCGGTGGTCGGTTCCGTGACCCTCAAGTTGCCCCGTGCACACAAGGTCAAGAACCGCTCGACTCGGGCTGACGAGTGTTCAGGACCCTGTCCCTCGTAGCCGTGCGGCAGCAGCAGGACCAGACCGGACTTCTGGCCCCACTTGTCCTCGGCCGCCACCAGGAAATTGTCGACGATGATCTCGGCCCCGTTCCAGAAATCGCCGAATTGGGCCTCCCAGGCCACCAGGTCGCCGGGAGCCTCCACCGAGTACCCGTACTCGAAACCGACGCAGGCGTACTCGGACAGCAGGGAGTCCCGGATGGTGAATCGACCGCCCTCGAGGGTGGCGAGAGGGACATGCTCCTGGCCGGTCTTGTAGTCGACCAGCACGGCGTGGCGCTGGGAGAATGTCCCGCGCCGGGTGTCCTGCCCGGTCAGCCGGACGTTCGTCCCCTCGAGCAGCAGCGATCCGATGGCCAGCAACTCGCCCAGCGCCCAGTCGATCTCACCGTCGGCCACCACCTTGTCGCGTTGCTCGAACTGGCGGGCCAGCTTGGGATGGATCACGAAGCCCTCGGGTACGGTGCGTACCTCGGTGGCCAGGCGGGACAGCACCGAGGCGTCGACACCGGTCTCGACCGGCGGGATCCACAAATCGGGAACCACGTACTCGGGGAGCACCGGGGCGGTCCCCGAGGCGGACTCCGCCTCGGCCCTGGTCTCGTCGAGCGCCGCCTGCAACCGGCCGGAAAAATCGTCGAGGGCGTGTTCGGCCTCGTCGAGGGAGATGTCCCCCCGGCGGACCAGCGACTCGGTGTAGAGCTTGCGAACCGACCGCTTGGCCTCGATGAGGGCGTACATCAGCGGCTGGGTGTAGCTGGGGTCGTCACCCTCGTTGTGGCCGTGACGGCGGTAGCACACCATGTCGATGACCACGTCCTTGTGGAAGGCCTGGCGGAATCCGAAGGCCAGCCGGGCCGCTCGGACGCAGGCCTCGGGGTCGTCACCGTTGACGTGGAAGATCGGCGACTGGACCATCTTGGCCACGTCGGTGGGGTAGACCGAGGTGCGTGCCGCCTCGGGAGCAGTGGTGAAACCGAGCTGGTTGTTGATCACGATGTGCACCGTGCCCCCGGTGCGGTATCCGGCCAGTCCCGACAGGTTGAGCGTCTCTGCCACCACTCCCTGGCCGGCGAAGGCGGCGTCCCCGTGGATCAGGATGGGGAGCACCGGGAACGGGTCGCCCGAGCCGTCCTCCAGCTTCGGTCCGGAGCCCTGTTCACCACCGGCGATGTCCTGTTTGGCCCGGGCCATGCCCACCACCACGGGGTCGACCGCCTCCAGGTGGGAGGGATTGGAGGCCATGGTGATCGGGATGGTGCCCCCGTTGCGGGCCACGAAGGTCCCCATCGCCCCCTTGTGGTACTTCACGTCCCCCGATCCCTGCACCGAGTCGGGGTCGAGGTTGCCCTCGAACTCCTCGAATATCTCCTCATAGGACTTGCCCACGATGTTGGCCAGCACATTGAGCCGTCCCCGGTGGGCCATGCCCATGACCGACTCCCGCAGACCCACGTGCACCGCCTCGTCGAGGATGGTGTCCAACAGGACGATGGCGGACTCGGCTCCCTCCAGTCCGAACCTCTTCTGGCCCACGTAGCGGGAGTGCAGGAAGCGCTCGAAGACCTCGGCGGCGTTCAGGCGGTCGAGGATGTGGTGCTGCTCCTCGGGCCGGAGCGCCGACGAGACCCCCTCCAGATGCTGCTGGATCCAGCGTTTCTGGTCGGGATCCTGGATGTGCATGTACTCCACGCCGAGGGTACGGCAGTAGGCATCTCGCAACACGTGGAGGATCTCGTCCAGCGTGGCCCGGTCCTTGCCGGCCAGCCCGTCGGCCACGAATTGCCTCGGCAGATCCCAGATGGTCAGTCCGTAGTGGAGCGGGTCGAGCTCGGGGTACAGGACCGGGGGCTCGGCGTCGAGAGGGTCGAGATGGGCGATGAGGTGGCCGCGGACCCGGTACATGTTGATCAGGGTCTGGACATGGACCTGTTTGGTCAGTCGGAGGTGGTCACCCCCCTCCTCGTCGTCCGGAGCGTTGGCGTCCCTCTCCCACCGGACGGGTTCGTAGGGAACGTCCAACGACTCGAACACCTCGTCGTAGAAGCCGTGCCCGCCCATCAGGCACTCGGACACGTAGGCCAGGAACAGACCCGACTCCGCCCCCTGAATGATCCGGTGGTCGTAGGTGGAGGTGATGGTGACCGTCTTGCCGATGCCCAGCTCGGCCAACGTACGGGGATCGGCGGCCTCGAATCCGGGAGGGAACCCGAGGGCGCCCACCCCCACGATGAGGCCCTGGCCCGGCATCAGCCGGGGGACCGACTGCACGGTGCCGAGCGTCCCCGGATTGGTGAGGGTCACGGTGGTGCCGGCGAAGTCGTCCGGGGCGATCTTGTTGTTGTGGATCTTGCGCACGAGGTCCTCGTAGGAGCTCACGAACCCGCGGAAGTCGAGGGTGTCGGCGTTCGAGATGCACGGGACCAACAAGGTGCGGCTGCCATCGGACTTCTCCACGTCCACCGCCAGGCCGAGACCCACGCGACGGTGCCGGACCACGCCCGGCGTGCCCTTTCCGTCCGCGTCGGCCACGAAGGCGGCGTTCATGGCGGGAATGGCCACCAGGCCCTTCACCACGGCAAAGCCGATCAGGTGGGTGAAGCTGACCTTACCTCCGGTGGTCCGGGACAGCTGATTGTTCACGATGGTGCGATTGACCTCGAGGAGTTTGGCCGGTACGGCCCGCACACTGGTGGCCGTCGGGACCCCGAGGGACGCCTCCATGTTGGCCACGATCCGCCCCGCAGCTCCCCGGAGGGGCTGGGCCGGTTCGTCCTCGTCCTCGTCGGAGGAGGCGCTGGAGGCCGGCGGCGCCTGGGCCGGGGCCGCCACCGTCCCCGCCGCTCCGACCGGTGCCCCTCCCACTTTCTGCGCATTGTCGGGACCCAGTGGGGACGGGCCGGTGACCGACGGGGTTGCATCCGGCGGTGCCGGCGGTGCCGTCGACGAGGCCGGTGTGATCGGTGCCGTCGATGTGCTGACCAGGGGGGCGGTCAGCGCCGAGGTCGAAGCCGGGGCGAGTGGGCCGCCGGCCGGCCGATAATCGGCGAAGAATTCCCGCCACGAATCCGAGACCGAGGCGGGATCGGCGCGGTACCGGTCGAACATGTCCTCGACCAACCAGGCGTTCGGTCCGAAGGAGCCGGTGGCGGTGGCCTCAGCCGGGCGCGGCGATTTCACTGAACCGTCGTCTTCAGGCGTGGATTCCATTGACGGCAGCCTACCGGCACCACCGTTCAGGGTGGCCGGACCGGAACGGTGGATCGCCGATCGAGGACCCTCCGGCATTGCGTTAGCGTCGTTCCGTGGCTGAGCTCCGGACCAGTGTGACGTGTACCTTCACGTTCGAGGCCGCCCATCGCCTGAGATGGCATCCGGGCAAGTGCCGCAATCTCCACGGCCACTCGTACCGGCTGGACGTCACCGTGTCGGGGCCGTTGAACCCCAACGGCGTGGTCGTCGACTTCGACGATCTGCGGGCGATCGTGGACCGGGTGGTGATCGATCCCTGGGACCACAGCGACCTCAACCAGGTCATCGACAATCCCACCGCCGAATTGCTGGCTCGCCGCGCCTGGGAGCTGCTGACCGACGCCGGCCTGGCGCTGAGCGCCATCCGGCTGTGGGAGACCGAGCAATCGTCGGCCGAGCTGTCCGCCTGGACCAACGCCTGACCGTGCCGGGTGACCTGGTCGTCCTGTCCGGGGGGCTCGATTCCACGGTGTGCATGGCACTGGCCGATCGCCAGCCGGGCGGCCCACCTCTCGCCCTCACCTTCGATTACGGACAGCGGCACCGCACCGAGGTCGACCGGGCCGCCGGGATCGCCGGGCACTACCGGTCCGACCACCTCGTGGTCCATCTGGACACGAGCGCATGGGGTGGGTCGGCCCTGACCGACGACTCGGTCGACATTCCCACTGATGGCGGTGACGGGGGGATCCCGACGACCTATGTCCCCGCCCGGAACAGCATCTTCCTGGCGGTGGCGCTGGGCGTGGCCGAAGCTCGCAACCTCGACGCCGTGTGGATCGGAGTCAACGCCATCGACTACTCGGGCTACCCGGACTGCCGACCCGAATTCATCGACGCCTTCCGGCAGGTGGCCGCCACCGGCCAGAAGCGGGGAGTGGAAGGGGATCCGATCGCCATCAACACGCCTCTGATCGAGTGCACGAAGTCCGAGATCGTGTTGATGGGGGTCGACCTCGGAGCGCCGCTTGCTCTGACCTGGTCCTGCTACCAGGGAGGCGAGGTGCCGTGCGGGGTGTGCGATGCGTGCCGGCTGCGCTCGCTCGGATTCACCCAGGCGGGTGTGGTCGACCCCGCCCTCCCGTGACGCACGCCGCCCCGCCGCCACGGGAAGCGGAGGACGACATCCTGGTGACCGAGGTCTTCTCGGCCATCCAGGGCGAGGCGGCCCTGGTGGGCGAACGCCAGGTCTTCGTGCGGTTGACCGGGTGCAACATCCGCTGTGCCTACTGCGACCAGCCCGAGGCGCTGGAAAAGCGCCCCGGTCCGTGCCGAATCGAACGGACGCCGGGCCGGCGTGACTGGGACACCGTGTCGAGCCCACTGGCCATGTCCACAGTGGTGGCCGCGGTGGAGCGGCTCTGGACCGCACTCCCCCATCATTCGATCAGCCTGACCGGAGGCGAACCGCTCCTCCAGTCGCACCGAGCGACCGATTTGGCCCGGCATCTGGCCGCCGGCGACCGGCCCGTGATGCTGGAGACCAACGGAACATTGGTCCCCTCGCTGCAACGGATCCTGCCCTGGCTCACCTACGTGAGCATGGACATCAAGCTCCCGAGCGTCGACGGGGAACACGTCGGCCACCAGACCCAACAGCGGTTCCTCGCCGCCGCCCTCGATTCCGGGGCGACCACCTGGGTGAAGCTGGTGCTCGGATCCTCCACCGATCCGGCACAGTTCGATCAGGCCATCGACATGGTCGCCATGGTCGCCTCGGGCGCCTCGGGCGGCAACGGCCGGCACTGGCCCGAGGTATTCCTCCAGCCGGTCACGCCCTTCGGGTCGGTCGGACGAGCCCCGTCACCGGACCAGGTGCTCGAACTGCAGGACCGGGCGTTGCGTCGCTACCGGCGGGTGAGGGTCGTACCTCAGACGCACAAGGCCATCGGACAACTCTGACCGCACGGTGTTCGACGGCGGTCCGGGATCATTCCCGACCGCCGTCGAACGACCGCGGCGACACGGTGGCGATTCGACGCGCCTACTTGGCCTTGGTCAGCTTGGGTGCGGCGGCCTGGCCGTTCACGACCTTCTTGAACGAGGCGCCTGCCGACACCTTGGGGTTCTTGGACGCCTTGATCTTGATGGCCTCACCGGTCTGCGGGTTACGCCCGGTGCGGGCGGCGCGCTCGGCCCGATCGAACGTCAAGAACCCGGTGATGACGACCTTTTCGCCCTTGGCCACATTGGCGACCACGACATCCTCCAGACCGGCCAGCACATTGGCCACGTCCTTCGAGGTCGAGCCGGTGTGGGCGGCCACTGCCGCGATGAGATCGGTTTTGGTAAGGGGCACTGTCTCTCCTTCGTCTTTGGAAGCCACAACAATGCACGATCTGGACGGGCCATGTGTGCATTTTCCGGGCGATTGCCCTGATTCTGGGCGGAAGCGGCACCTTCGAGGGGCGGCATACCGAGTCGGGGGTGTGGTGAATACCCTCGTGACTACCTGGTATGCCGACGGCCTGGCGCGCCTGCCAGGCTCTTGGGGGATGTCCGCACCGGCCCAGCTCTCGATCATCGAACACCAGCCTTCAGGGCCGGGCGAGGCCGGGCCGCTGGTGGTGCTGGTCCACGGATCGCTGGACCGGTCGGCCAGCTTTGCCCGGGTGGTGAGGCGTCTCGACGACCTGCACACCGTGATCTACGACCGCCGGGGCTACCACCGCTCCCGTGATGCCCTCCCGCTGAACACCACGCTCGACGGCCACGTCGACGACCTGCTCGCCGTCATCGGCGGCCGACCCGCCGTCGTCGTTGGCCACAGCTACGGGGGCGACATCGCCCTGGGCGCGGCCCTCCGGGCCGGGAGCTCCCCCGTCCTGTCGGTGGCCGCCTACGAGCCGCCCATGCCGTGGCTGGCCGTATGGCCCGTCGATGCCGGCGCGACGGCCGCCGCCGTCACCACCGGGGCGGCGTCCGCATCGGCGGCCAACGACGGGGAGGCGGCTGAGCGGTTCTTCCGTCGCATGGTGGGCGACAGCGCCTGGGAGAGGCTGCCCGAAGAAGGAAAGCGCGCTCGGCGGGCGGACGGACCGGCCCTGGCGGCCGAGCTCCGCGCCATCCGGCTCGCCGATCCACCCTTCGACGTGACCACCCTCGGACTCCCGGCCACCTTCGGGCGCGGCGGCAACTCGGTCGGCCGTCACCGGGACACCGTGACCTGGCTGGTGGAGCACACCCCGGGGGCCGAACTGTTCGAGATCGCCGGCGCCGGGCACGGGGCCCACCTCACCCACCCTGATGCCTTCGCGGCGTTCGTCCGGGCCGCAGTGGCCCGGGCCGGCCTCCCGGCGGGCAGCAGCTGATGAAAGTCCTCGTGTCGGGGTCCTCGGGCCTCATCGGCACCGCCCTGATCGACGACCTCGAAGCCGACGGGCACTCGGTCGTCCGGCTGGTGCGAGGCCGCCGCCCCTCGGGCCCGCCGAGCGGTGAGGTCAGCTGGGACCCCGCCATCGGGGCGTTGGACGGCGACGCCCTGGAGAGGTCCGGCCCGTACGACGCCGTGGTCAACCTGGCCGGCGCCGGTATCGGGGACCGGCGGTGGTCGCCCGCTCGCAAGAGACTGATCCTCGACAGCCGGGTCCGAGCGACCACGCTGCTCGTCGATTCCCTCCTCTCCTTGTCGTCCCGACCCTCCGTCCTGGTGAGCGCGTCGGCCATCGGCGTCTACGGCATCGCCGGGAACGAGGAGCTGACCGAGCAGTCGGCCGCCGGGACCGGGTTCCTAGCCGACGTGTGCCGGGCCTGGGAGGCGGCGGCGTCCCCGGCCGCCGACCTCGGCATCCGTACGATCGCGCTGAGGACCGGAATCGTGCTGAGCCGGACCGGTGGGGCGCTGGCCAAACAGCTGCCTCTGTTCCGGATCGGTCTGGGCGGCCGCATGGGGTCGGGTACCCAGTACCGCAGCTGGATCACCCTGGCGGACGAGGTCGGGGTGATCCGGCGCTGCATGGAGGCCACCGGCCTGTCCGGTCCGGTCAATGCCACTGCACCGTCGCCGGCCACCGACCATGAACTGGCGAAGGCCCTGGGTGCAGCGCTGCGACGACCCAGCATCCTGCCCGTGCCGGCTCCGGCCCTCCGCCTCGTCCTCGGCACCGAGATGGCCGAGGAACTGGTGCTCGGTGGCCAGCGGGTCCTTCCCGCCGCGTTGTTGTCGAGCGGGTACGCATTCGTCCACACCCAGCTCGACGAAGCAGTTCGATCGGTGTTGACCCCCATCTCCTGAGACGATGGGTGGGGGCTCGGGGGGCCGGGGGCCGGGGGGGCCGGGCTGCAGCGGTCGGCCCCACCCGAGGACCGGCAATCGCCTGTTGGTTTTGCGTTTCGCCTACCCTCGGTAGGTCATCGTGGCAGCGCGTTCGACGGCGTACCTTCCGTATGCCAAATGGAAAACCAACAGGCCAGGGCGGGCCGGACAGAAGGCCAGCCGACGGGCCGAGGCGCCCGCCGACGGGCAGGGCAGGGCAGAGAGACCGGTGCTCGAAAGGAGCCAACCCGGGCCAGGCTCTCCGGGGCCGGGCACCGGCCGGGGCGGATTACGCTGTCCACGCCCCGGAGTGGCGGCCAAGGTCGCCCGGGCGACCAGCAGATTGCAGATTGGGGAATCGAACGTGACCGATTCGGCAGTGGTGAGCCACGACGACCCGGAGAGCCCCGGCCATCCGGTGGAGATCTCGCCGGAGCAATTCGAATCCGACGCCCGCGGCTTCCTCGACGCCCACGCCACCACGCGTACCCAGGAGAGCTTCGTCTGGGGTGAGGGCTCGGACCGGGTGAGCTTGTTCCCCGAACGCACGCCCGAGCAACAGCAGGCCGACCTGGCCGCCGCCCGCTCGTGGGCCCAGACGGCGTTCGATGCCGGGTTCGGGTGGATCAGCGGGCCCGTGGAGTACGGGGGCCGCGGCCTGCCGCGTGAGTACGAGCGGATCTACAACTCGGCGGCGGCCCAGTACGCAACGCCCTCGCAAGCTGTCTACGGCATCGGGCTGGGCATGGTGGCCCCGACCATCCTCGCCCACGGCACCGAAGAGGTGAAGCAGAGGTATCTGCGGGCCATGTACCGCGGGGACATCGTGGCCTGTCAGCTGTTCAGCGAGCCGTCGTCCGGATCGGACCTGGCTTCACTCCAGACCAAGGCGTTGAAGGACGGCGACGAGTGGCTTATCACCGGCCAGAAGGTGTGGACCTCGGGAGCCCAGGTCTCCGATATCGGGGAGATCATCTGCCGCACCGATCCCGACCTGCCCAAGCATCGCGGCCTGACCGGATTCGTCGTCGACATGCACGCGCCCGGGGTCGAGGTCCGGCCACTCCGCCAGATGACCGGTGGCGCCTCGTTCAACGAGGTGTTCTTCACCGATGTCCGGGTGCCCGACACCCACCGACTGGGTGACGTCAACGGCGGCTGGACCGTCGCCCTCACCACCCTGATGAACGAGCGGGCCGCCATCGGTGGCGGGGCCGGCGGGATCGGCCTGCCCACCCCCGCCCGCCTGGTGGAGCTGGCCCGGGCCACCGGTCGTTCGGACGACCCCCTGATCCGCCAGGGGCTGGCCTCGATCATCATCAACGACCGGGTGGCCCGCTACACCAATCTGCGGGCCATGGCCAAAATCGCCGTCGGCCAGCTGCCCGGTCCCGAGATGTCCCTGGCCAAGCTGTCGTTGACCGCCAACATGGTCCGAACCTACGAGCTGGTCTCTTCGATTCTCGGTCCCGCCCTGGTGGCCGACACCGGAGCCTGGGGCACCTACGCCTGGTCGGAGTACCTCCTGGGCGTGCCGGGGATGCGGATCGCCGGCGGCACCGACGAGGTCCTGCACAACATCATCGGCGAACGAGTGCTCGGGCTGCCCAAGGAACCGCCCGCCGGCTGAGTCACCGCCGGGGGTCGGGGCGGCGTGCGGTCAGCGGAAGGCCAGGTCGTCCACGAACGACCAGGATCGGCGATGCAGCGACGTAAGGCCGTTCCCGGCCAGGGCACGCTGGTGCACGGGGGACGGGTATCCCTTGTTGCTGTGGAAGTCGAAGGCCGGAAAGCTGGGTGACAGCGAACGCATGTGCCGGTCACGGGTGACCTTGGCCACGATGGAGGCGGCGGCGATCGAGATGCAGGCGGAGTCACCCCGGACCACCGTCCGCACGTGAGGCGAAGGACCAGATTCGGGAGGGACGTCTCCGGGGGGGCTCAGGTAGTCGAAGGCCCCGTCCATCAACACGGCGTGGGGCTTGAGCCGCAGACCGTCGAGTGCCCGCCAGGCCGCCAGTCTCAGGGCCGCCGTCATCCCCAGACGGTCGCACTCGGTGGCTTCGGCGTGGCCCACCGACCAATCGGGGCACCACCGGGTGATCAGGGGGAAGAGCGCCTCGCGGGTGGCCTCGGACAGCTCCTTCGAGTCCCGCACCCCTCGCGGGGCCCGCTTGCCGGCGGGGAACACCACCACCCCCACCGACACCGGGCCGGCCCAGGCGCCCCGCCCGACCTCGTCGAGCCCGGCCACCACTTCGAAGCCGAGTCGGGAGAGCTGGCGCTCATGGATCCCGTTCGGTCCGGTCGTCCGGACGCTCCGCCTCGGACCCGTCACCACTCCCCGGTCACCGGCCTGTTCAGCCTGGTTTCTCCCACGCGGTCGAAACTACCGCTTGATCACTGACCCAGTTGACCACGTTGGACCTTGCCGAGGGCGTTGCGCGGGAGCTGGTCCACGACGTGGAGCGCCCGCGGGCGCTTGTAGGAGGCGAGTGATGTCGAGGCGAAGGCCACCAGCTCGTCGAGGGTCGGGGGATGGCCCTCGGCCACGACCCAGGCGGTGACCACCTCCCCCCACTCCTCGGACGGCGTGCCGCTCACCGCCACCTCGGCCACCCGGGGATGGGCAGCCAGGACGTCCTCCACCTCGGTCGGGTAGACGTTGAAACCGCCGGAGATGATGAGCTCCTTGGACCGGCCCCTGATGACCAGGTAACCGTCTTCGTCGCTTCCGAGGTCTCCGGTGCGGAACCAGTGGGCGCCTCCATCCGCCGGCGGCGAAAACACCTCGTGATCGGATTCCGGCCGCTCCCAATAGCCGGCGAAGACGTTCGGCCCCCGGACCAGGATCTCCCCGTCGTCAGCCAGCACGACCTCGACACCGGGTAGGGGAAACCCCACCGTGCCGGCCCGACGTTCGCCGTCATAGGGGTTGGACACGTTCATCAACGTCTCGGTCATGCCGTAGCGCTCGAGCACCGGGCTGCCGATCACCGCGCTCACCCCGGCGTGGAGGGCCCGGGACAACGGGGCCGACCCGGACACGCACAGCCGCAGGCGGGCCAGGTCGGACAGACGGCCCGCACCGAGCAGGCGGTGGTACATGGTGGGGACACCGAAAAAGAGGGAGGCACCGTGCGCCTGCACGGCGTCGGCCACCGCTCCGGGATCGAAGCTCGGCAGCAGGACGGCCGATCCTCCCGACAGCAGCGTGCCGTACACGCCGACACAGAGCCCGTGGGCGTGGAAGACGGGCAGACAGTGGATCAGCCGGTCGTCGCGACCCCAGCGCCAGGCGATCCGCACCGCCTCGGTGGCGGCCAGCAGGTTCCCGTGGGACAGGACCGCGCCCTTGGGATTACCGGTGGTGCCCGACGTGTAGCCGATCAGGGCCGGATCTCCGGGGGCGGCGGCATCGAGCCGTCCCCCTCGGCCCGGGGGAGGTCCACCTCGGGACCCAGGACCAGGATCGGACCTCGAGACGCCCTCCTCACCCGGTCAGCCTGGTCGGCACGCTCCACGATGGCGGCAGCCGGACGGACGTCGCCCACGATGTACGAGACCTCACGCTCGGAGTAGCCGGTGTTCATGGGGACCACCACCAGGCCGGCCCTCAGGGCCCCGACGTGGGACGCCAGGGCGCTGGCGGTCGACGATGTCGACCACACCACCCGGTCTCCGGGCACCAGACCGGCCCCCAGCAGTCGCCCGGCCACCGATCGGGTGGCGTCATCGAACTGGCCGGCCGTCCACCAGCCGTCCGCCGAGGCGACCGCGCCGCCACCCGGAGGCGGCGAGCGGGTCATCGAACCACAGGAGCGCTCGCGGCGCCTCCTGCCACCGCCGGGCCCACCGCCTCACCAGAGTGCCTCCGGCCAGGAGGTCTGCCGTCTCCAGGTGGAGGCCCGGAGGTAGATGATCACGCCAGGGCCGCAGGGCACTCTCCTCGCTGGTCGTCGCCGGGTCCTGCCGGCATTGGAACACGGTCCGGCCGGCCCGACGTATCTGCGGACCCGCAGCCCAGAGCGTTGCACCGTCCCGGCTCCGGCGGCCAACGGGACGGACCGGGCCTCCAGACGGTACCGGAGCCCGGCGGTCGACCTAGTCTGAGCCGGGGGCGTGTCCGGACCGAGGGCCACCAGGGGCCACCGGCCACAACGGCCGCAACGGCCACAACGGCCGCAACGGGAGGCATCGATGGGTTTGATCGACAAGGTGAAGGCATCCGCCGAGGTGGGACTGGCCAAGGCGACCGAAGCCGGAAAGGCCGGACAGGCCAAGTTGGACGCAGCCCAGGCCCGGCACCGAGCCGACGGCCTGCTCAGGGACCTCGGGAGTGCGGCCTACGCCGACTTCCGGGGCCGGGGTACGGACCGGACCACCCAGGAGGCGGCCCGGATCGTGACCGAGCTCCAGGCCTACGAGGCCGAATACGGCCCTCTCACATCGTGATTGCCGAGACGGGCGGGGGTCCGAGTTCGGGAGCCGGCGGTCCGCTCCGGGTCGACGTCGTCCCCCATACCCACTGGGACCGGGAGTGGTACGACCCGTTCCAGACCTTCCGGCTCAAGCTGGTCAGGATGGTCGACGGGCTGCTCGACCAGCTCGAGACGGACAGTTCGTACTCCCACTTCCTGTTGGACGGACAAATGGCGGTGATCGACGACTACCTGGAGATCCGTCCCGAGAACGAGGAGCGACTCCGGTCCCTGGCCGCCGCCGACCGACTGATGTCGGACCGTGGTACATCCTCATGGACGAGTTCCTGGTGTCGGGCGAGACGATCGTCAGGAACCTCCAGGCCGGCATCGAGCGGGGCACCGCCTTCGGCAGGGTGATGGAGGTCGGCTATCTCCCCGACATGTTCGGACACGTGGCCCAGATGCCCCAGATCCTGGCCGAGGCCGGATTCGAGCACGCCGTGGTGTGGAGGGGGGTCCCTTCGGCCGTGGACCGTACCGCCTTCCGCTGGATGCCCCCGACGGCTCGTCGGTCCGGGCCGAGTACCTGGTGGCCGGATACGGGAACGGGGCGGCCCTCCCCGACGACGCCAAGGCACTGGTACGCCGGCTCCGTTCCACTGCCGAGGAGTTCGGTCGCCTTCCTGCGGGCCGGGGACTCCCTGCTGTTGATGAACGGCACCGATCACCAGCGGCCACAACCCTGGCTGGGCCGGGTGGTGGCCGAGGCCAACCAGATCCAGGACGATTTCGAACTGACCGTCACCTCATTGGCCCGGTACCTGCAGCCGGCATCCGACGGCGACCTCCCCGAATGGAGGGGCGAACTTCGGTCCGGCGCCCGCACCAACCTGCTGATGGGGGTGGGCTCCAACCGGGTCGACGTGAAACAGGCGGCGGCCCGGGCCGAACGGTGGCTCGAACGCCTGGCCGAGCCGCTATCGGCCCTGTTCCTCCCACCGGAGGCATGGCCGGACCCGTTCCTCCGTCTGGCGTGGAAGCTGATGATCCGCAATGCGCCCACGACTCGATCTGTGCGTGCTCGGTCGACGAGGTGGTCGACGCCGTCCTGCACCGGTACTCCGAGGCCGGCGCCATCGGCGAGGGCCTCACCGACCGAGGCCCTCGACCAGGTGGGCCGATCGATGAGCCGCTCGGGACCGGTGGTGGTCAACCCGTCCGCCCGCCAACGGGGTGGCCTGGTGGAGGTGGTGGTGACGGCGGCGGGCGCTCCCGGGCCGGACGTGCAGGTCCTGTCCGAGCGGCACGGGCTTCCCGGGACCATCACCCTCGACGGACAGACGGTCCGCAACATGCTCGGGCTCATCGCCGGGGCCCGCATAGACACCGACAGCTACATCACCGACGTCTCGCTGGCCGAGGACGAGGACGGGCTCGAGGTCACCGTGGCCATCGGCTCGGAGGAACGCGAAGGCGTACCGGTGGAGGAGATCAAACGGGAGTTGTTCACCCGGCTGACGGCCCGTCCCGACACCCAGGTGCGCCTGACACTGGACCAGCCCCCGGTGCGGCGCATCCTCGCCCACCAGCAGGAGGTCCCCGGCTTCGGCTGGGCCCACTTCGTGCCGGCCGAGCTGTCCCATCCGGCGCGGGTGGCCGGGCCGGGGCCCGGGAACGAGACCGGTGACCAGGTCACATTGACCAACGGCCTGGTCACCGTGGTGGTCAACGGTGACGACGGCACCTTCTCGGTCGACGGCGTGGCCGGCTACGGGAGGCTCGTCGACAGCGGTGACTACGGCGACACCTACAACTACTCGCCCCCCACCGTCGACACGGTGGTGGACAGCCCCGAAACCGTCGTCGTCACCACCGGTGAGGGCGGTCCGGTGCGAGCCACCGCCACCATCGTGTCCACCTATTCGTGGCCGGACCGGGTGAACGGCGAACCCAAGAAGAGGGTCGGCCACCACGACGTCGAGGTGACCACCAACCTCGAAGTGCGGGCCGACGAGCCCATCGTCAGGGTGCACACCTCATTGGTGAATCCGTCGCGGGACCACCGCCTGCGGGTCCATCTGCCCCTCCCCCAGCCGGCCGCCACCTCACTGGCCGAATGCGCCTTCACCGTGGTCGAGCGGGGCCTGGTCGCCGAAGGACGGCCCGACGAGTTCGGAACCCCGACCTTTCCGTCGCGCCGGTTCGTGTCGAGTGGGGGCCTCACCGTGGTCCACGAGGGGCTGCTCGAGTACGAACTGATCGACATCGACAGTCGCCACGGCGGCGACGGGGACGGATCGGTAGCCCGCACGCTGGCCCTCACCCTGCTGCGGTCCACGGGAATGCTCTCCCGATTGGGGATGGTCACCCGGCCGCTGCCGGCCGGCCCGACCACACCGCTCGAGGGGCCCCAGCTGCTCGGTCCGGTTTCGGTGCACTATGCGCTCAGGGTGGGCGACGTCGATCCCTTCGCCATGGCCGAGGACGTGCTGGTTCCGCTGGCCACCACCTCGTCGTTCGGCGGGGGTGACCGGCCCGACCGGGGCTCGGCCCTCACCGTCCTCGGCGGCGAGGTCTCCTCGGTCCGACGGGAGGCCGGCCAGCTGGAGGTGAGGGTGTTCAACCCGCGGCCCCATACCGCCCGGATCGAGTTGCCGGGTCGGTCGGGGTGGCTGATCGACCTACGCGGTAGGCCGCTGGCCCCGTTCGAGGGGGGTTTCGAGCTCCGGGCCCACGGCATCGCCACCGCCCGGCTGGCCGGGGGCTGAACGACCACCGTCGTCCCGGTCCCCGGAATCGCCGTCCCCCGAGCGTCCGCGTACCACGGCCTCGCCTCGATCTCGTAGTTCGTCCAGCTCACGGAGGACATCGTTGAGCCGGTCCCAACGCATGTTCCGTCGCCGGTCGACGTTGGGGTCGCTCCCCGTACGCGCCAGTTTGTAGGCCTGGATGCGGCCGATGTCCTTCAGGGTCCGGGACCGGAGGGCCCGGGTTTCGAACCCGGCCGCCCCCTCCCTCTCGAGGGCGGTGCGGAAGTCGTCCGACACCAGCACCGTTCCGGGATTGGCCACCCCCACCAACCGACTGGCCAGATTGACCACGGCACCGTAGAAGTCGCCGTCCTGGACGAGCACCGGACCGATGGCCAGGGCCACCCGCACGTCGGACAGCAGCTCGTCGTCGGCGTAGGTCTCGGCCAGGCCGAGGCCGATCTCGGCGGCGCTGGTGGCCGTCTGCACGACGAACATCACCTCGTCACCGATCATCTTGACCACCCGGCCGCCCAGTGCGACCACGGTGTCGTGGGCCAGCTCCTCGAACCGCGACACCACCGCGGCCAACTCCTCGGCCCCCAGATGCTGGCTGAGCATCGTGTACCCGACCATGTCGGCGAACCCGACGGCCGTAACCGGGCTGATCCCGGCGGCCGACTCGCGTACCTTCAGCATGATGGCCCGTCGGGTCGCCGCCTGCAGGTGGCGGCGCCACACATACTCGAGCAGTCGGCCCATGGCCGGTATGGAGGTACCGGCCTGGCGGGCGAACTGATCGGCATCGAGAATGCTGTCGCCCGTCGACACCAGGATGGGAGTGGTGCCCGGAGACACCTCGGCCTCGGCGATGCGGGCCATGGACGAGCCGATGACCCGGGCCATCTGCACGGCCGTGTCCACATCTACCAGTCCCATGGAGATCATGGTCTGAAAGCCCTGGGCCGCCTCGATGTCCATCTCGGTGAAGAAGGCATCGTCCTCGCCGACATCCAAGAAACCGAGGGCCCGCCAGAACCGCCGGGCCAGCTCGATGGGTATGTCGGTCCGCTCGGACACCTCGGCCTGGGTCAGCAGTTGGGCCGACGGGACCAGTATCCGGTCGACCATCAGGAGATCGACCACGTCGTCATCGACGGCACGGTCGATCTCCTCCTCGGAACATCCCAGCTCGAGGAGGAGCGAGCGGACCCGCTCGAACGCCCGGATCCGCTGTTGGCCGAGGCTCCCGTCGTCGTCCGACACACGCCCACCCTAGGTGGTGGCCGGGGGACCGAGGTGAAGGACGGGACCGCCCACCTACACTGAACCGGTGCCAGCCGCCGACCACGGGTCACCGCTGCCCAGGCATCACCTGGCCATTGGACCACGGGCCGTGCTGGTGCCGATCAAAGCCTTCGGCCAGGCGAAACGCCGACTCCATCTAGCCATGAGCGGCCCCGATCGCGCCGCCCTGGCCCAGGCGATGGCCGATCGGGTGATTGCCGCGGCCGCCCCGTTGCCCGTGGCCGTGGTCTGCGATGACACCGATGTGGCCGACTGGGCCCGGGCCCGGGGAGCGCTGATCGTGTGGGAACCGGGACGGGGCCTGAACGGTGCCGTGGAGGCGGGCGTCGAACACCTGCGGGACGGCGGCGTGACCCACGTGACCGTGGCCCATGCCGACCTCCCCCGGGCGGCTGGTCTGGGCCAGGTCGGCGAGGTACCGGGGATCACCCTGGTGCCCGACCGCTACGGAAACGGGACCAACGTGATGGCCCTGCCCACCGACGTCGGTTTCGAGTTCTCCTACGGGCCCGGATCGTTTGCCCGGCATCGGGCCGAGGCCCACCGACTAGGGATCCCCACCCGGGTGCTCGACCGGCCCGACCTGGCCTACGACGTGGACGAGCCCGATGACATCGTGCCGGTGGCCACGCTCGGGCCGACCACCGTATGACCAGCTCGAGTCGACGGCCCGCCGACGGCCGAGGTCGGAGCGGGCTCCCGGTCGGAGACCTCCCCTCCCCCGGCCCGGTGACGGCTGACCTGGTTACGCCGCCCACCGCCCTGGCCATCGGTGCCCACCCCGACGACATCGAGTTCGGATGCGGCGCCACCCTGGCCAAATGGGCGGCCGGGGGTTGCCGGGTCCACCATGTGGTGCTCACCGACGGGTCGAAAGGAACTTGGGATCCATCGGCCGATCTGTCGGTGCTGGTGGCCGATCGGGCCGAAGAGTGTCGGGCGGCGGCCCGGATCATCGACGGCATGGCTTCGGACCTGGTCATGCCGGAAGATCGGCTCTACTTCCTCGATCGAAACGATGGAGAGCTGGTGAACGGCATCGACGAGCGCCGCCAGGTGGCCCGGATCATCCGCCTGGTCCGTCCGGCGGTGGTGCTGGGGCATGATCCCTGGCGCCGGTACCGGCTGCACCCCGACCACCGGGCCGCCGGATGGATCACCACCGACGCAGTGGTGGCGGCCCGCGATCCCCACTTCTTTCCCGAGCTCGAACTGGCTCCACACCGACCCGATGCGCTGTTGTTGTGGGAGGCGGACCAGCCCAACCACGTCGAAGACGCCGCCGGCTTCTGGACCGTCAAGGTCGATGCCCTGCTCTGCCACCACAGCCAGTTCGAGTCGACGATGGGCATCGAACCGCAGGCAACTTCGGGGCCGATGGACCAAGAGGCCAGATCGGCCTTCGCCGGGCGGGTGGAGAGGCAGCTCGCCGATCACGGAAGTCTCCGTGGCATCCCATCGGGCGAGGCCTTTCGCCTGATGGACGACCTCTGACCTGCTGACCTGGTCCAGAACGGACAACAGGGGCCCGAAGGCCCCTGTTGCACGCGTTTGGCGAGCGGCGCTTCCGGCGCCGCACCTACTACCGCCGGGTGGCCTTCTTGGCCGTGCGGCGAACCGCCTTGCGAGCCGGAGCCCTCTTCTTGGCTACCTTCTTGGCCGCAGTCTTGCGGGCTGCGGTCTTGCGGGCCGGAGCCCTCTTCTTGGCTACCTTCTTGGCCGCGCTCTTGCGAGCCGGAGCCCTCTTGACCGCCTTTTTCGCTGCGGTCTTGCGGGCTGCGGTCTTGCGGGCCGGAGCCCTCTTGACCGCCTTCTTCGCCGCGCTCTTCTTGGCGGTGGTCTTCTTAGCTGCAGTCTTACGTGCAGGAGCCTTCTTCACCGCCTTTTTGGCGGCTGACTTGCGGGCCACCGTCTTCTTAGCCGGAGCCTTGCGGACCGCTTTTCTGGCTGCTGCCTTCTTTACTGCCATTGATACTCCCTCCTTAGGGTTCAACGCCTCTTTGAACGCCGAACCGGTGGCGAACCGGACACCCTTCGACGCCGGGATCGGTACCACTGCACCCGTCCTCGGATTCCGACCCACACGGGGACCACGAGCGGTTGGGGCGAAAGCCCCGAAACCGATCACTGTGACCTTCCGTCCGGATCGAACCTCGGTGACGATCGTTCCGAACAACTCGTCAACCACGTCTTCGACAAATCTGCGTGACGATGATGTCGACGCGCTGATTGTTTTGACGAGTTGCGACTTGTTCAAGATCACCTCCTCAGCGATACATGACTCCTAACAGCAAAATGGCAATTCACGCCCAGGTCAAGCACCTTTTCGTGCAGCGACACGACGCCGCGCCCCAGCCATGCGATCGGCGACGAGCAGAATCTCGAGACTCGTCGACCCGACACCAGACGTCGGCGTCACCGCCATGGACAAAAAACCGTTTGTTTGCAAGGATTATTCGACCGCGCATAGCGAGGTCTCTTTCGCAGGACGCAATGTCCGCCACCGAATCCACCGACTGAATTGTTCGATGACGAGGCGACATCACTGTGAAAAATTTTTCTGCCGCCACACCCGCTCAACGCACTATTCCGCTTCATGGCGCCGCACTGAGCGCGTCATCGAGCGCAGGATACGGCGCCTACCTCGGTGGCGATCGGAGCGGTTGGCACTTCGTTCCACCGGAACATTCGGTGATGATCCTCGGTCCTCCCCGCGCCGGAAAGACGACATCGTTGATCATCCCCAACGTGTTGGCGGCCAACGGACCGGTGGTGTCCACGTCGACCAAACCGGACGTGCTGGACGCCACCGTGGCCACGCGCCGGTGCATCGGCAACACCATGCTGTTCGACCCGTCCGGCTCGGTGAGCCGGGCCGAGGATCTGCACCGATTGCGGTGGTCACCGCTGCAGTCTTGCGTCACCTGGACGGGCGCCCTGTCCATGGCCCGGTCCCTGGTCGAGGTCGGGGCGTCCTCGGGCTCCTGGGGCACGTCGGCCGAAGGTACCCACTGGACGGAGCGGGCCCAATCGCTGCTGGGGCCGCTGCTCCACGCCGCCGCCCTCGAGGCCGGCGACATGCGCACCCTCTTGACCTGGGTGGATCGTCGCCAGGCCCTCCCGGCTCAACAGATCCTGGCCGGCGGGGAGCGGCCGGCCACCGCCCTGGCCCGCAACCTTCTCGACGGCATCGTGACCACCGATCAGCGGGAGCTGAGCGGGATCTGGTCGACGGCCTCGGGTGCCCTGTCCGGATTCCGGTCCGACGAGGCGCTGGCCGCCACCTCGGACCCGGACTTCGACGCTGCCAGCTTCGTGCGGTCGTCGGACACCATCTATATAGCGGCACCGGCGCATCTGCAGGCCCAGGTGGCGCCCCTGGTGGTCGGGCTCATCGAAGACATCCGCCGGGCCACCTACGCCCGGGCCGCCGAGCGGTGGTCACCGCCGGGGGACCGCCCACCCGTGCTGCTGGCCCTCGACGAGGTGGCCAACATCGCCCCCCTTCCCGACCTTCCCTCGATGATCAGCGAGGGAGGCGGGCAGGGGCTCGTCACCTTGGCCTGCCTGCAAGACCTGTCCCAAGCGCGTCACCGGTGGCCGGGACACGCCGACGGGTTCCCCTCCTTGTTCGGGACCACCGTGGTCCTCCCCGGGATAGGGGACGTGAGGACGCTCGGAGCACTGTCCACGCTGGCCGGCGACGAAGAGATCCCCGCCCGCACGATGTCGGCCGGGCGGGCCCTGGGTGACCGCCCCTTCACCGACCTGGTGGCCGGGGGGCGCCCCCACTTCGGGGAGAGCGTCTCCACCCAGTGGAGACCGAGGCTCCCGGTCGACGCCATCACCCGTGGGATGCCCGGCTACGGGCTCTCCTTCGATCAGCGCAACGAACCGAGCTGGATCCCGCTCACCCCCTCGCACACCGACGAACCCTGGCGTTCGCTGCGCACCGTCGACCGGTCGGTCGAACTCGAGCATCACCCGCACCGTCCCCCGCTCCGGGGCGTTGGACCGGTTCGAGACCATCCCGGTCCGTCCGACCTCGAACGCTGAAGACGGGGCTACCGATCGACCGGGTGAATCGGGGGTCACCGCTCCATGATGTGGACACGGCTCCAATCCGGGACCTCGGCTACCCGGTCACCACCGGCCCGGTCCCGCGCCACGGTCCCCCGCCCGACCTGGCGGCTGCGGCCGCTGTCACGGTCCACCACCGACCTCGGAGCTGAGCTCGGAGCCAGCAGAGTCTCGGCGTCCCGATCGATGACCCGGGCCACCTCCCCGGCCGACCAACGGGGCGGGCCGGTGGTCCCCGCCGGCCGGTCGATCTTGTCGCAGGCATCGGCGATCCGGGTGGCGGTCGACTCGATCTCCGAGGCGGCCGCCCCCCTGATGGTCGAGTTCGCCACCAACGCCACCAGATCCGGCGGAGACACGGCCCGGTCCCTGTCGGCCAACGATTCCAGACGGGCCCGGAGGCGACCGGCTTCGAAGGGATGGACGGGGTCGACCCGGCCGGGAAGCCGGCCGAGCCCGACCGTCCGGCTGAGGTCGCCCAGGTCGAACCCGAAATCGGCCGCCCGTTCCCTCCACTCCGTCACCAGCGAATCGACCGTGCGGCTCCGATCCTTGGCCGGACGGGTGGCGTGGAAGGCCCCCCTCGTCGACCGGGACCGGGTCGGGCTCCGGGCGGACGGGGTCCGATCGTGGTCGTACTCGTCGATGGCTGCGGTCCGGGTGGCGAACAGCCGCCGAAGTCGTCGGTCGACGCCGACGACGTCGCCCAGACCGTTGGGTCGCACCTCCCACGCCGCACCGAGCCGGCGGGTGAGCTCGAACCGCAGTCGGGCGTGGTAGATGCCCTGGGCCGAGGGAAGATGGGTGAACAGCCGGCGACTGTCGACGGCCGACCAGGCGCCGTCCACGCCCTCGGCGACATTGGCCACGACGAGGTGGGTGTGGAGATGGGGATCGAGGGCGCGGCTCGTCCGGTGGACGAACTGCCCGGCCACCACTCCGGTGGACGGAAGTAGGGTGAGCCCTCCGCCCCGGGACCGGCGCACCCCCAACGCCGAACGGCCGAGATAGCCGATGGTCTCCTCCACCGCTGTCCGATGGCCTTCGCCGACCTCGCTGGCCATCTCCCCCGGTGCCAGCAGGTGCAGGACGCTCACCGACTTGGGTGCGCAGAAGGTGAGGTCGAAGCCGGCCACGCTACGGTCGCCTCGGGACTGGCGGAGTGTCACACCCCGCCCCGGGTCACGGCCCTCCAACACCTCGCCGAAGGCCGGGGACTCGACCCGTCCGGCCAGACCCAGGCCCAAGGCGCCCCGCCCCGACCAGACGCCCGGCGACTCCCCGGCCACCAGGCTGCCCTCGGCTCGGCCGGGGGTGAGGTCATCGACGTAGTAGCGGTACCCGTCACCGCGTACCACGTGGGCCTTCAGCACCGGCCCGGCGGGTCGGCTCCGGCGGAACCGGGCGGCGCCAGCGGTGAGTCGGGTCGGTCCACCCTCCGGTGATGCCAGCATGGACTGACACCCCGCTTGCCGGAAACCTTGCCCGCACCAGCACCAGCGCCAGGACCGCCGGCTACCCGGTAGCGGCGCCGCCCCCCGGCCGATAGCGCTCGAGAATCCGGGCGGCGGCCTCGGCCCTCAGGCCCCGGTACTCCTCGGGGCGCACCACCCGGGCATCGGGTCCGAGCCGCAGCAGGAGCCGCTCGAGCCAGGCATCCCCCCCGACGAAGACCTCCAGCTCGACCCGACCGTCGGCGGATTCCGGAGGCCCGGCCGACGGGATCGATTCCACCAGCCAGGCGGTCGACGGGTCCAGTGACAGGCGCACCCTCCGGCTGTCGGGCCCGGGCACGAACGGGTCGAAACCACCGGGGTCGCCGGCGGGTTCCGACGCCGGGAGGTCCCCGGCGCCCGCCGCCCGGCCATCCCGGGTGGCCACGGGGCGGCCGTCGTCGTGGGCCGTGACCTCGACCGGCTCGGCGGCGTTGATGCGGTCGACCCGGAACCGGCGCAGGTCGCCGGCCAGCGAGCACCAGGCGTCGACATACCAGTGGCCGGCGGAGGCAAACAGGCGGATGGGGGCGATCTCGCGGTCGGTGACCCGGTCGGACGAGGCCGAGTAATAGGAGATGGCCAGCCGACCCCCGGACGCCGCCGCGTCTCCCACCACCTCCAAGTAGGGAGGCGCATCCAGCTCCACGGCGATCTGCTCTCCGCCGAGGGCACGGTCGAGCTTTTCCAGGGCACGGGACAGGGCCCCGTCGACATCGCTTCCGGGCACGGCCAACAGGGCTCGGGCCGAGGCGGCCAGGGCGAAGCCTTCGGGCGGGCTGAGCCGGCGGGGCCGAGCCAGGGCCGTTCCCATCCGGGTCGACACCGACGAGTCGGTGACCAGGATCTCCATCAGCTGGTCGGGGGTGTACGGGGGGACTCCACAGCAGGCCGCCATCTCCAGCTCGGTGACCAGGGCCTCGGGTGTCAGGTCGAACCGCGACGCCACCTGGTCGATAGGCGCCTCTCCCACCTGGGCCAGCCAGGCCAGAATGGCCAGCAGGCGCTTCAGCCTCCCCGCCGTGTCGAGGGCGGAGGTCACCCGGGATCCGGGCCGGAAGCAGCCAACGCCGCCAGATGCTCGACCACCGCGGCCCGGGTCGCCTCCGGCCTGAGCACCTCGGCGTGGTCGAGCAGATCGAGGACCCACAGGATCAGGGCGTCCTGGTCGGTGACGGTCAGCCGCACCATCAGTCCCCCGTCATGGCGGTGCTCGATGATGGCCCCGGGCCCCAGTTCGGCCACCACCCGACCAGCTTCGGCCCCGTCGACCAGCACTTCGACCTCGATCTCCTCGCCCGAGCCGAACTGCCAGGGATCCCGCGAAAAGGCGAGATCCACGTCGAACCCGTCGGGCAGCCGGGCCGAAGACGGGGGGCCGGGCTCCGGAGAGCCCTCGATACGGTCGACCCGGAAGGTCCGGGCCTCGACCCGGTCGTGATCGAATCCGACCATGTACCAGTGTCCGTCCCGGAAGCGCAGGCCGGCCGGGTCCACGTGTCGCCGGGCACCCCGATACTCGAACTCGACACCGGCGCGGTTTCGGACGGCATCGAACAGAACGGGGAGGCCGGGGAGGCCGTCGACGGACCGGAGGTCGACCAGCGGAGCGGTGGCCGAGCGGAGCGGTGATTCGCCCACCGCCCCCAGCTTCATGAGCGCATCGTGACCGATAGGCTGACCGAGATGAACTCCGGCGACGGCCAGGTTCAGAGCGGCTTGTTCCTCCGGCTCCAATCCGAGGTCGGGGAGATAGTAGGCGTCGGGGTCGACCCGGTACCCCAGTTGGTCGTCCCCCCCGATCGGCACCACCAACACCGGGATCCCCTCGTCCCGCAGCAGTCGCTTGTCGCGTTCGAAGGCCTGACGCCGGGCACCGTGGGTATCCGGGTACCCGGGCACCCGGTCGGCGATCTCCCGCAGGCTGAGAGGACGCGGGGTGTCCAGCAGTACCAACAGCAGGTCGGTCACCCGCTCGAGCCGATCGAGTCGCCGCATCGACGTCAATCTAGGGCGGACGGGACCGGGTGGTGACGGTGGCCGCCGCCGTCGGTCCCTATTCGTGGGAACCCCATCTGCTGACCTGGGCGGTGCTGATCCTGGTGGTGGGGTCGGTGGTGCTCGGCCATCGTCGCCTGGTGGCGTCCACCGAGACGCCCATCCCCTGGTCGCGACGTCAGATCATCCAGTTCGCCGGCGCCGCGGTGGGGGCGGCCATCGCCCTCACCTGGCCGCTGGCCGACCTGGCGGCCCACTGGTCACTGCTCACCCTGGTGGTCCAGCGGCTCATCCTCTTGCTGGTGGTGGCGCCCCTGGTGTTGCTGGGGCTGCCCTACGACGTCGTCCAATGGGCCACCCGTCCGGTGGCGGTGGACTCGTTGCTGATCCGCCTGCAGCGACCGCTGGTGGCCATCGTCACGGTGACGGTACTGGTGGTGGGATCGATGGCCCCGTTCATCGTCCGCGCCCAGTCGGAGTCCTTTTTGGCCCGAGGAGCGGTCTCCGGGGTGATCCTCTTCGCCGGCCTGGTCCTGTGGATACCGGTCCTCGGGAGGATCCCCGGCATCGCCCGCCCGAAACCGGTGATCCGGTTCGCCTACCTGGTCGTCCAGGCGGTGGTGCCCGCCTTCCTGTCCTTCATCTACATCTTCTCGATCCACCCGCTCTACCGTGAGTTCTCCCGCTCCCGCCAGGCCATCGGGCTGCGACCGCTCAACGACCAGCAGATCGCCGGGTTCGCCTCCAAGTTGTCGATGCTGTTGGTGCTGCTGTCGGTCGGGGCTGCCGTGCTGGCCCGGGCCTCGACATCCGAGGAGGACTTCGTAGAGAACGAACCGCTCCTGTGGGCCGATGTGGAGCGCCAGTTCGAGCGCATGGACCGCAAGGGGACCGGGCCGGGTGGGGATCTGGACCAGGCGCAAAGAGGTGAGACACCCGGCCCCCCCGCCCGGACCTCCGACTTGTCGCCGGACCCGGCCGACCGGTCACGTCCGACGGGCGATCCCAATGAACAGGAACGGCCACCCGACGACCCGTGAGATGGGCGGTGGATCCTCTCGCCGGCGGTGGTGGCCGGCGGGATGACCGGCGGCCCGGTGGCCATTGGCATCCCCACCGAGGGCCCCGACATCTTCGTAGCATGGCCCCGTGACCATCCACGCCCCCATCGCACCGGTCTTCCGTCACTTCGTGACGGGAACGGTGCCGGCCGGTATCGAGGAGCTGGCCGGCCGGCCGGCCATGGTGGTGCGATCGGTGTCCACCCTGCGCCGTGGGGCCCTCTCCGTCGAGGACGGCGAGACGATCCGGGTGGCGGCCGACGCGGCTCTCTCCTATCGGATACCCGTGGTGTTGGTGCTGGCCTCGAGCGGTGCGGACGTGTCCGACGGGGTGGCCTCGTTGCACGGCTGGGGCCGGTCGGCTCGAGCCCTCACTGCCTGTTCCGGGATCGTCCCGGTGGTGGCGGTGGTGATCGGACCCGCCCTGTCGGGGCCGGCCCTGCTCCTTGGCATCGCCGACGTGGTCATCATGACCACCGACGCCTTCGCTTTCGTGTCGGGCCCGGCTCGGGTCGAGGAGTTCACCGGTGTCCGGATCGGCATCCACCAGCTGGGCGGGACGGCCATGCACACCCGCTCGAGCGGACTGTGCGCCATCGAGGCTTCGTCGGAAGAGGACGCCATGGCCCACGTGGCACACGTGCTGGGCCTGCTGCCGTCGAATGCCGACGAGCTGGCACCCGTCGGCGAACGCCTCGACCAGGCCGATCGGCCGGTCCATGAATTGCGGGAGATCATTCCGGCCCGGACCACCAGCTCGTACGACGTCCGCCGAGTGGCCATGGCCCTGGCCGACGATCACGATGTCACCGAGCTGTGGAGCCGGTGGTCACCGCAGCTGATGACCGCTCTGGGTCGGATCGACGGGAGGACCGTCGGGTTCGTGGCCAACCAGCCCCAGGCCCTGGCCGGCACCCTGGACATCGCCGCTTCGCAGAAGGGGGCGCGTTTCGTCCGATTCTGCGACGCCTTCAACGTGCCACTGGTGACCCTGGTCGACACCCCGGGGTTCCTGCCCGGCAAGGACCTGGAGTGGCGGGGCATGATCCGACACGGGGCCGAGCTGGCCTTCGCCTATGCGGAGGCCACCGTGCCCCGGGTGTGCGTGATCCTGCGCAAGGCCTTCGGAGGGGCCTACATCGTGATGGACTCCAAGGGGCTGGGGAACGACCTGTGCTTCGCCTGGCCGGGTGCCGAGATCGCGGTGATGGGAGCCGAGGGGGCGGTACAGATCCTCCACCGCCGCATTCTGCCCGAGGAGCGCCAGGGGCTCCAGGACGAGTACGCAGCCCGGTTCCTCACTCCGTGGGAGGCATCGGAGCGCGGCTTCGTCGACGCCGTCATCGACCCGGGTGAGACCAGGTCGGTGGTGGCCAGGGCCTTGGGTACCCTGGACACCGAGCGGGAGATGCTCCCGGGCCGCAAGCACACGGTGGGGCCGCTGTAGGAGCCGCCGGGCCGGCCACCGCCGCTCACTCCTGGTGACGATGATCGACTGGCGACCGTCGCAGATACGACAGCGGGACTCGATGCATCAACGGAGACAGGAGTCAGGGGAACTGGCCGGCGAGTAGAACGAGACGGTGTTGTCGCTGAACGTCGAGACCTTGGTCAATCGGTAGAGGCCGCCGAGGATCGTCGGCCGCGACGGCGGGTCGAAGGTCACAATCACCGCCGGCTTTTGGCTGACAATCACTCGTCCCACCACCGAATTGACGAGGTACCAGTCAGGATCTTGAACTCCCCATGGCCACTTGACCGACGATGGAGACTCTGAGGCGATGGTGTTGTCGGTAAGTCCGCGCAGATCGAGCAAGCGGAGGTCCTGGCGGGCGAACCCCAGATATCCGACTTCGGTGGTGGCCACCAGTTGGCCCGGGCGGAGGCATCGGAGTTCTCCTGGGATCGTCGCCCAAATCTGACTGAGGCTGAGGTCCGTATATTGGCCAGAGCCGATCAACGCCTGATCACTCAGTCCCCTGATGTCCCAAATCGGTGCATTCACCGACCGCAGGGGAAGGATCGAAGCCGACACCAGAGCCGCCGTTCCCAGGACCATGGCGCACCGCCTCAGATCAGCATTGGGATGGCGACCACACAACGAGACCAGTTCCGCCAGCCCGAGCACCTCGACGACCACGAGGGGGATGACGGCAGGAGCTTCGAACCGTCCACCTTGCATCCAGTCACCACCGGAGCTCACGATGAAGGCGGCTTGGCCGACGATGATCGCCACCAGGTACACACACCGAGGATGGCGTCGCACCACGGCGTAGACGCCGAGGACCAACAACGTGAGTTGCACGCACAGGACCAACGCCACCACGCCGTGGGGGCGCGCCGCAGTGGACACCTCCTTCTGGAATGGATCGACAAGGTACTCCAGGCCCAATGAATATGACCGCCCCGGCGCCATGTTCTTGGCGTAGAAGGTGGTGGGCAGAACAGTTCCGAAATAAGCCAGCTCACTCACCATCGTCAGCGCCGCGGCTAAGAGCGCACCTCCGAACCAGGCGATCCGACGCGGCCCGGCCGCCGATCGATCCACCAGCAGGCCGACTCCGGCCATACAAACGATCGGGGCCAGAGCGTCGAGGCGGGTAAGCACGGCAGCGAACGCCAGCCCGGCGAGGACGAAGGTCGATCGATCGGGTCCGTCGATGACCAGCCGGTGGGCCAGCGACACCACCAACCACATGAGCAAGGATGTTTCGAGCCCATTGCCCGACGAGAAGGCCACGATCCAACAGGATCCGATGGCGATGTAGCCCACTCGCTGGCTCCACCGGGGAAGATCGAGTCCGTAGACCAGACGGGCCCCTTGGCGAATCGACAGCACTCCGAACACCAGCGAGGCCAGTTTCAGTTTGAGGAGAGCATGCCCGCCGGGGACGAGATAGAGGGCGGCGGTGATGACCAGATGCAGCGGACTGGTGAAGCCCTGGACGCGCTGTCCGGCGTTGAACACCGGACCCAGCCCATGGACGAGGTTGGCGGCATAGCGGAGCGTGATGAATGGATCGTCGGCCACGCTGGCGAACGTCAGCGACACGGCCACCGCAAACGGAAGGTACAAAAAGACGATGGCATCGAACCGCGTGGGCCCGGGTGGAGCTGACCGGGAGGGCGCTTCGGTCGGCGGCCGAACGGGCCGGGAAGCCCATCCGCTTTCCCTCAGGGAAACGCCCGAGTCGATCAAGGTCTGGCCCTGGCCCTGTTGACCGGGTCCCTTCGGAGGTGATCGGCCCATGAAGCCAACAACGCCCTTCCGAGCTTGGGGCTTCGACGGATCCCGTCCGCCGCGGAAACGGCAGTGTCATCGGACAGGTGACCGATTGGCAGACGGCGCCCGCCGTCGCCTTGGCCGGCCGCCCCTCCGGACACATGCACATGCCACCATTGCCAGATTCGATCCGACGGCGCCACCAGAGAGCGGACGGGGACGGATGATCGGGTCGGCCCATCAGCCGCCAAATCCACAGGTGCACCGAGACTCCGGAGTCGGATCGAACCGGAGGGTCCGAAGGCGCCACGGCCGGGCCAGGCCAGGGCCAGGCCCACGGCCAGTAGAACCACCATCGGGACCCAATAGCCCCAGTCCGAGAAGTGGTGGAAGGCCAGCACGGTGGCGATCATGGCGGTCAGCCAGGCGCCGACCATCCTCGGCCACCGGTTCAGCGATGAGGCCACCATGACGATGGCGGCCAGCGGCGGCCCCAGGTAGAACGAGACCATCACCGACTCGAAGAAACAGCGCAGGCTGAGAGCCAAGGCACACAGCCAGAGAAGGCCGAGGAGGGATGGCCGCCGGCGAGCAGAATAGATGCCGAGTCCGAGGGCGGCAACGACGGCGATCATCCTGCCCGGTCCGGCTCCGACACTCACTCGGGTGAGGTGGGGGGCCAGCGCCACCCACGGGGTGGCGTGGTCGATGGTCGGAAAATTGGCCTGGTGGAGGAGGACGTTCGACGTGGACCGCCAGTTGGCCAGCAGCGGCGTACCCACCAGGACAATGGTGGGTACCGCACCCAGCAGGCAGACCTTGATCCGCTGACCCCTGCGGGTGAAGGAGAGACCGAGCGGAAACATGAGGAATACCAGTGGCTGGACGACGATGGCCAGACCCCACAGCCAACCGGTGAGCGACCATCGCCCCCTGAATGTGGCCAGTAGGGCGTAGAGAGCAAGCGACAGTGCCAAGAGGTCCTCGGGATGTCCCCAGATGGCCAGCACTTGGAATATGACCGCAGCCTCGGCCCAGCACAGGGCGATGCGGTGCGGTCTACCGGCCCCCAATTCCTCGGCCATGGCATCCAAGCCGACCAAGCAGGACGAACCCAGGAGCAATATTGCCGGCCCGAGCAAGAGCCATGACGTCGGTTGACTGAGGAAGATCGGATCGATCGACTCGCTCAACCCCAGCCCACCCGAGACCATGGCCACGGGGGCCAGGAGGACGGCGATGCCCGGAAAGGTGACGAGCTGGGTATCCCTTCCGTACACGCTCCCGAGATCCCCCCACCCGACCCAGTGGGCGGCCCGGAATGTCGACCAGATGTCTCCGGGAATGACCCAGGACCCGGTGTGGTGGACCACGGCATTCCAGCGGAACGAATACACCATCGAGACGACGGTGAAAACCACCATGGCCGTCAACGGCCATTTCCGATCTCTGGCATGTTCCACCAGCCAGCCGATTCGGCTGTTGCCAGGTTCTCCTTCTTGATCGCCCTTCATGGCAGGAGGTTCTCCGTCGCTTCATCTGGTAGTGGTTGTCATGTGCCCCAACGGCAATGAGTGTCCAAGTCCGTCGACGATGCCATTCGTTGTCCGGAGCCAGCACAGGTGCGAGAGCATGATCTGATCGTCGACCCGTACCGCCCCGGAAGAACAGGAATGCCCCCTCCGGATGAAAGGAGAGGGCATTCCTGTTCACTAGTCCTCAGACGGGAGAGGAGTTCCTCTGCCCGGAGAAGACGGTCAGGTCAGTGGGGGAACCCACCCGACGACTGGATCTGCCACACTGCGCCGGTGCCGCTGAGCTTCGGAGTCGAAGCGTTGCAGTCGGTCTGGGTGCTGTCGCCCTTGGCCTCGGCGTAGAACGTGCCGGTGTTGGTCGGATAGGTCACGGCACCCGCGGTGGTCGAGCCGTTAGCCGTCCCTGCCGCCGTGGTGCTGTACGGGGCGGTGGTGGTGGTCACGGCAATCGGATTGTCGACCAGGTACCAGCAGTTCCCCGAGGTGGAGTAGGCGGCCAGGGCGATGCCGTTACCATCAGCCGACACGGCCACGGAGATGACCCCTTGGCCGGTCGAATTGGTGGTCACCCAGCTCAGGCTGGGCTCAGCCGAAGACAGAGTGGCGGTGGTGACACCGGTGTAGGTCTGGCTGTTGGTCTGGAAGGCGGCCTTGGCGTTGACCAGTCCGGTGTTCAGGTTGGACTGTGAAGCCCGGTCATTGGCCGACTTCGTCACCCCGAGGAACGTCGGAATGGCGATGGCCAGCAAGATGGCCAGAATCAACAGCACGACCATGAGTTCGATGAGGGTGAAGCCGGCGTCCTCGCCGAGTTCGCTCACGTTGTCCCGCCTGTCGTTGAGGCGCTGGATAGCGGCTGAAAACATTTACTGCCTCCTCGTGATTATTGATGCATCAATGTGGACGCCAGGTTTGACATCCGATGGGGCTATCGGCCCGTTTCCGCTGAGCCTTTAGCAATTCATGAGGGTCTTCCCTCATTTTTCGTGGGGCCGAGGGCCCATCTGCCTCGCCCGGCCTGAAGGCCGAACAGCAAACACCGAGCGGCGAGCAGACGGAGTCGTCCGTTCACTAGTCCTCAGACGGGAGAGGAGTTCCTCTGCCCGGAGAAGACGGTCAGGTCAGTGGGGGAACCCACCCGACGACTGGATCTGCCACACTGCGCCGGTGCCGCTGAGCTTCGGAGTCGAAGCGTTGCAGTCGGTCTGGGTGCTGTCGCCCTTGGCCTCGGCGTAGAACGTGCCGGTGTTGGTCGGATAGGTCACGGCACCCGCGGTGGTCGAGCCGTTAGCCGTCCCTGCCGCCGTGGTGCTGTATGGGGCGGTGGTGGTGGTCACGGCAATCGGATTGTCGACCAGGTACCAGCAGTTCCCCGAGGTGGAGTAGGCGGCCAGGGCGATGCCGTGGCCATCGGCCGACACGGCCACGGAGATGACCCCTTGGCCGGTCGAATTGGTGGTCACCCAGCTCAGGCTGGGCTCAGCCGAAGACAGAGTGGCGGTGGTGACACCGGTGTAGGTCTGGCTGTTGGTCTGGAAGGCGGCCTTGGCGTTGACCAGCCCGGTGTTCAGGTTGGACTGTGAAGCCCGGTCATTGGCCGACTTCGTCACCCCGAGGAACGTCGGAATGGCGATGGCCAGCAAGATGGCCAGAATCAACAGCACGACCATGAGTTCGATGAGGGTGAAGCCGGCGTCCTCGCCTCCGACGGTCCTGGCAAGACGGCCGGTGTGGCCCCGCCCACTCGATCTCTGGACAAGGGCCTGCGCCCTGTCTCGGACACTCGGTCGGGCCGGCGCCGGAGTACCCGGCGCTCCACCCGGCACATGGACATTGGACAGCTCTGCTACTTCATGATCGAGAATCATGAACGGTTTATCGGCCGGTTCCCGACAGACCTGGAGCACATTTTCCCAGGTCCTAAGCTTGAAATTACCTTGGAATCATTTCTACGACACCGCGGTGAATCCCTATCGGGAAGCCCTCGCCGTCTGGTATTTCGTCAAGATCGGACGCCAATGCGTCGATTGTGGATTGATGTTGAGGACGTCGTCGGAGGTATCACCCGGTCCAGACCAGCCCGACGACACGTGCGGCCCGGGGTCGCTCAAATGGTCCCACTGGCAATTTGCATCAGCCACGGCGGCGGCATGCGTGGGGATCTGCCTCTTTCTCACCTTCGCCTTGCTGAACATCCTCGGTTACCACCAGTGGTTGACGTTGGGGGATGCGAAGTGGACGGTCCAGTCGGCCCAATACGTAACGTTCGGCGGGCTGGGGAAGGTGTACTCGATCAACCCGCAGTTTCTCCCCTTGCCGGGATTCCTCCTGGTCCTCGCCCCGGCGGTGGCACTGGGCAACCATCTTCACTACGTGAACAGCTATCCGATCCCGCTCCGGTACCCGACCATGTGGATCGTCGTGGCACCCCTGTTCTTCGTGTCGGGCTCGACGTCCATCCTCGGCGCTGATTATCTTGCCGACACCTTGGGGGTGAAGCTGACGAGGCGACGATTGCTATCGGTGATGATCGCACTGTTGGTCGTCATCCCCACGTGCTGCTGGGCCGGCCATCCCGAAGATCTCTTGGCCATCGGCTTGTCCACCGTGAGCATCGCCTTACTGCTACGAGGCCGATTCGTCGGGGCTGGCATGGTCCTTTCGATCGCCATCATGATGCAGTCGTGGGCATTGCTGCTGATCCCGGTGCTGGTGGTGGCAACCCCGGCTGCCCGGCGAATCCGGGTGTTGGTCTTCTCCTGCGCCCTCCCGGCCACCACGGGCATCCTGTTGTTGGCGTTGGACTTCAACGATGCCTTCCGGTCACTCGTACTTCAACCGATGCAGGGATCCGGGCAGCATCTCCCTTGGTGGGGCCTGGCCCACACGATGACGATCACCCAGAGCGGCCTTCCGGTAGCGGTAAGAGTTGGCTCGTCCAGCCGGAGCCTGGCGGTGGTGATAGCTGTCGTGGCGGCGGTTGTCATCCGCCGGAACATCCGCCCGTCCACAGTGATGTTTGCCGCCTCGGTGGCGCTGGTGGCCCGGGATGCATTCGAGACCCAGGTGTGGTGCTACTACCTGGCTCCCGCCGCCGTCTTCCTGGCCGTCGCCGTGGCCAGCGAAACGGCACAGAGCCGGAGTCGATGGATCGTGGGCGGCCTTTCGGCGTTCGCCTTCTATGCCTTCGCCACCGGCGGCTACATCAGCTTCGGCGGAGCTCGAGGCAACTACGAGCTCCCGTCCTCTGTCGGCCTCCTTACTCTGGTGGTTACGGCAACTTTGGCGTTGGTCATGGCGTATCGCCGTCGGGGCCTGCAATTCGACGGCGTCGATCTCTCCGGCGTCCGTTCCCGGTTCGGTCGACGACGACTCGATGGTCCGGTCGCTGACTACTGATTCATGCGTCCGGCTGGTGGGGTGGGCTGGTGCGATCAGCTGACCATGAAGCAGCTGGTCTAGCACTTCCGGACCGAGGGTCGAGTGTTACACATCCACCCCTTACAGGGGTCCGGCGATGGACGCTTTGGTTCCTGCCAAAGAATCAAGGAGCCCATCACCGTGACCCCAGCAGAGATCATCTTTCAGCGACGCATCCGTTTGCTTGATTTGGCCCGAGAAACCGGCAATGTGGCCGAGGCCTGCCGGAACTTCGGGGTGTCCCGCACCCGCTACTACCAGTGGAAGTCCCTGGCCGAGCGGCACGGACTCGAGGCACTGATGCCCAAGGCTCGGCGGACGCCCCAGCTGCCCAACGCACCCCCACCCACGTGGTGACCGAACTGCTCACCCTGGCCGTAGTGGAGCCGACCATCGGGTGTCGCCAATACGCCGATCGGTTCGATGACCTGGGCTATTCCATCGCCGCCTCCACGGGTGCAGAGGCACCTGGTGGTCCACGGGCTCGGGAAGCGGTCCCAGCGGGTGGCCCGGGTGGCCGCCATCACCATGATGACCACCGGCCTGGTCACCGAGTCGGCCAGGGACGAAAACCCCTTCGGGTTCTGCCTGGCCACCGGCGGCCCCGGAGAGCTGGTCTGCCGGACAGCTTCTACGTGGGGAACCTGAAGGGGGTGGGCAAGGTCTACCAACTCAACGCCATCGACGTCTTCACCCGGTGGGCGACCGTGGCCATCGTGATCGGACCGGTCAACGCCATCCACACCATCCGCTTCCTCGACCAGGTGCTCAAGCGGATCCGACGGCTGGGAGTCGCCGTGCGGGCCGTGCTCACATACAACGGGCCCGAATATGGGGCATCGGGGTTTCGGGCCCATCTGGCCACGAAGAACCTCACCCACGTGCGCATCCCACCCCGATCACCCAACCACAACTCGGTGTGCGAGCGGTTCCATGGGACCATCCTCCAAGAGGGCTGGCGTCCGGCCTTCCACTGCCGGCCCTTCACCTCGATCCGCCAGCTCCAGGGCGAAGCCGATGCTTGGCTCATCCGCTACAACCACCGGCGCAAGAACCACGGGGACTACATGCGGGGCAGAACTCCGAGGCACGTCCTCGACAGCTTCAAGCAGAAAAGGGCAGCATGATCATCACCATGAGCCAACGTGCCCATCTGTCACCTCGACCCTCGGTCCGGAAGGTCTAGCAGTTGCCTCGGCCCTCCGGACCACCGATGGAGTCACCGGAGGGGCCTGACGGACAGACCATCAGGCCCCAGCGATCGCCAGCTGGGCCGGTTCGATGTGGTTCAGGACATGCGGTGACCGCGAACCCCGAAGTTGAGGTTGCGGCCGTGCATATCAAGGTCGCGCCGCCGGGTCGACGCCTTATCGACCTGGCGGTCCGGCACAGCGCCCACTGGTAGGCACACTCCCCCTGGCTCGGACTCCGATTACCGATCCGGACCGAATCGACCGGCGATTGCGTCCGTTGAGGTGGTTAGAGGGCGGTCTCCGGCAGATGGCGAGGACGACGTCCGGTTCCTGTCGAGGCCGACCGGCGTGGCACGGTGAGCGCCGTCACCTCCCTTGTCTGGAGATGCTCGCCCAGATCGAGTTCAGCTGCTTGGCGCTGGTCGGAATCCTCGGGCCCCGCCGGATGAATCCATGGGTCCCACCGGGGGGCGATCTAGCCAATGTCGGTGTGGAGCCGTCGGATGGCGATGGGGCGGCCGTCGAACCTGGCCTCCACGCCTCCCGAGGTCTGCTCAGCCGGCGGGGACATTCTCGAACCCGTATCTCTGGTCCGGTGCTGGCTATTCCGCGCCTGGGAGCTGAGCCTTCAAGCTCGGACAAGCGCCAGCGCTCGGCCACCGGCCATTCGTCGTGGACGTCGACTGTCGAGCCGCCCCTGGTGATCGGAGGACCGGACTTTTCCGTCGTCGGGATTCGGGCGAGGCCGACAGAGCCAGCCAGCCCCCTGGCGTCGGTGGGCCTGGGGGCTGAGTCATGTCGGGGACGGCACTCTTCGCTCGTCACCCCACCGACCCGTCGGCCGCCCATCCCCAGGATCTATCCTCGATGTTCCCCCCGGTAACCGAGCAGAACCGTGGTCGACCGCGCCTCCGACCGGGTGCGGTCACCCCACCGGGACCTACTGGGCGTTCGGAACCAGCTTGATGTAATCGAACATCGGCAGGTACAGGCAGATCACCATGGCGCCGACCATGCTGCCCATGATCACGGTCAGCAACGGTTCGAGCAGCGAGGTGAGGTTGTTCACCGTCACCTCGACTTCCTGGTCGTAGAACTCGCCGACCTTGCGGAGCATGCCGTCGAGAGCACCTGTCTGTTCGCCGACCTCGATCATCTGAACCACCAGCGGTGGAATGACGTTCTCGTGTTCCCGAAGAGGGTCGGCGAGAGGCCGGCCCTCGCGGACACCGTTCTTGGCCTCGAGGAGCACGTCGCCGACGGTGCGGTTTCCCGACACGTCAGCACAGATGTCCAGAGACTCGAGGATGGGAACGCCCGAGCCGATCAGCGAGGCCAGCGAGCCGGTCATTCGAGCCAGAGCGACCTTGTGGAAGAGGGGCCCGAAGATGGGCGGCTTGAGCAGCATCCTGTCCCACTTGCGACGCCCTTCGTCAGTGGCAATCCATTTGCGGACACCGACGATGGTGCCGACGATGATGCCGATCACCAAAAGGACCCAGGCGCTGGTCATTATCTGAGAGATGTGGATGAGAACCAGCGTGGGGAAGGGGAGCTTGCCGCCCAACGAGGCAAAGAGGTTCTTGAACACGGGCACGATGAAGACGATCATGGCCGTGAAGATGATCAACATGACACTCATTACCACCGCCGGGTAGGTCATGGCCGAGCGGATGGTCCGGTTGAGCTGAGCCTGCTTCTCGATGGTGGTGGCCAGGCCGGACAGGACCTCGTCGAGGTTTCCTCCGATCTCGCCGGCTTGGACAAGTGTGCAGAACAGATGGGAGAACACCCTGGGGAATTTCGTGCAGGCAGCCGAGAGTGAGGACCCGTGCTCGAGATCGAGTCGGACCTCGTTGAGAACCCACGCCAATTCCTGATTCTCGCTCTGAGCGGCGAGAATGCCGAGGGAGCGCACCACCGAGAGACCGGAGTCGACCATGGTCGACAGTTGCCGGGTCATCACCGCCACTTCCCGCAGCTTCACTCGGTCGGAGATCCCCGGGATCTTGATCTCGGTCTTGAGACTGACCGAGGACTTGGGCGTGACCGAAATGGGCATGTACCCCATCTCGCGGAGCCGACGGACGACCAGGGCCATGCTGTCGCCCTCGAGCTGACCTTCGACCAGACTGCCCGCCCGGTCCCGGACCTTGTAGTCAAATGTCAGTGCCACAATTCCCCGTTTCGTCTAACAATGGAAATGATCAATGATTCAGGTGTTGAGGTGGTTTCGCAGGTCCTCTTCGTTGGAGGAGCGGTCATAGGCGATGCTTTCGGAGATGAGCCCGTCCTTGACCAGCTTGGCCAGGCCCTGATCCATGGTCTGCATGCCGAACGACCCGCCCACCTGCATCAACGAGTAGATCTGGTGGGTCTTCGACTGCCGGATCAGGTTCCGGATGGCCGACGTGCACATCAACACCTCCGAGCAGGGGACCCGCCCGGTGCCATCGGCATTGACGATCAACTGCTGGGTGACCACCCCCTCGAGGGTGGCGGCCAGCATGACCCGGATCTGCTCCTGCTGATTGGTGGGGAAGACATCGATTATCCGGTCGATGGTCTGCGGTGCGTCCTGGGTGTGAAGGGTGGCGAAGACCAGGTGGCCGGTCTCGGCGGCGGTGAGGGCCGTGGAGATGGTCTCCAGATCTCGAAGCTCACCGACCAGGATCACATCAGGGTCCTGGCGGAGAACCCGCCGCAACGCCTCGCCGAACGACCGGGTGTCCTCGCCGATCTCCCGTTGGGTGACGATGGAGCGTTTGTGGTCGTGGAGGAACTCGATGGGGTCCTCGATCGTGACGATGTGCATCGGCTTGGTGCGGTTGATGATGTCGATCAGCGAGGCCAGCGTGGTCGACTTACCAGAACCGGTCGGACCGGTCACCAGTACGAGACCTCGCCGAAGCTCGGTGAACGACTTGACCGCCTCGGGGATACCGAGTGAATCGAATTCCGGCATGTCGTGAGGAATGGGCCGGAGGGCGGCGGCCACCGTCCCCCTCTGCAACGAGACGTTGACACGGAAGCGCCCGACTCCGGCGATCGAGTGCGAAGTGTCGAGCTCGCTCTCCGCTTCGAAGCGCTCGCGCTGCGATGCCGGAAGGATGCCGAAGACCATGTCCCTGATCAATTCGTTGTTGAGGACCGGGCAACCCTCGATGGGTCGCACAGCGCCGTGCAGCCGGATGGAACCGGGCATGTTGGCCGTCAGGTGCAGGTCAGAGGCCCCCACCGCCACCGCATAGCGGAGCAGGTCGTCGATGTGGAGCGGCATGCTCCCCTCGCTGGTGGCGACGGAAATGCCGCGCTCTAGTAGCTGCTCGACGTTCGCTTCCGGCTGGATGCTCTCCTGGTCCACCGGCTCGTCGATGAGCGGTGAACTCGGGGCAGGACCAGGGGCGATCTGCGGCTCCTGGCCCTGGGACCGGCCGGGACGAAGCATCTCGTTGATGAGCACCGGGTCGGCCAGGACCGGGTTGATGCGGTAGCCGACCTTGGAGGCCAGGGCATCGACGTCCTGGGGGGTCGGCGGTTCGGCGAACGCCACCGAAAGGACGCGACCGTCGAACTGCAGGGCGACGGCCTCGTACTCCTGGGCGACGGCATCGGGCATGCACGCCGTGGCCTCCGGACTGGGACTCACCAGCGAGATATCGACGGCTGTCAGCTGGGACAGGTGGGCAAGTGCCCCCACGACCACTCCGGGAAGAGCCAGCTTCTTGGTGAGCAGCAGGGTGGCCAGGGACTGTCCGGTTGCCCGCGCTTCTGCCACCACGGGAACCAGGTTGGATTCGGTCTCATACCCGCTCTGGACCAGAGCCTGGGCCAGGCGGTTCGACCATTCGGCGCGCGACTCCGCCGTGACCGGGCTCATGCGACCACCCGGAGCACTTCCTCGAGGGTGGTCTCACCCTCGATGGCCTTGCGGAGCCCGCTCTGGCGCAAGGTGCACATACCCTGCGCCACTGCGACCCTATGGATTTCTTCCACCGATCCTCCTTCAATGATCACACGTTCGATCTCTTCACTCATCGGCAGAAGTTCTGCCAAAGCTTTACGACCTCTGTAACCGGTGTTGGAACAGGCCGAGCACCCGACAGCCCGGAATACCTTGTCCATACCCCCCAGGACCTGGACTTCTTCCAGTTTCCAGCCGGCCGCCACGATGTCGGCCTCGGACGGCTCAAAGGCCTCTTTGCAGTGCATGCACAGCCTCCTGGCCAGGCGTTGGGCCAGTACTCCCGAGACCGACGACGTCACCAGGAACGGTTCGAGACCCATCTCGATGAGCCGCATGGGCGTGGATGCCGCGCTGTTGGTGTGCAGAGTGGCCAGCACCATGTGGCCTGTCAGAGCCGCCTCGATGGCGATGACGGCCGTCTCCTTGTCGCGAACCTCGCCCACCAGGACGACGTCGGGGTCGGATCGCAGGATGGCCCGCAGCGCCGAGGCGAAGTTGAGCCCCGCCTTCAGATTGAGCTGTACCTGGTTGACCCCCTTCAGGGGCAGCTCGACCGGGTCCTCGACGGTGATGATGTTCTTTTCCGGTGAGTTGAGGGCGGTGAGCGTGGTGTACAGCGTGGTGGACTTTCCTGAGCCGGTGGGACCGGTGACCAAAATGGTCCCGTACGGCTTGGTGTAGAGGCCTTCATAGGTTCTGAGCAGGTCGTCGTCGAAACCCAGGTCGGCGAAGCCGAGCACCACGCTCGACTTGTCCAGCACGCGCATGACGATCTTTTCGCCGTAGATGGTGGGCAGGGTGGCCATGCGGAGGTCGATGCCCTTGCTGCCGACGTTGAGGGAGATACGTCCGTCCTGGGGAACCCGGTGCTCGGCGATGTTCATGTCGGCCATGACCTTGAGACGGGTGGTCACCGCCGCGGCTATCGACCGGGGAGCGGTGGACACGTCGTGGAGCACACCGTCGATCCGGTAGCGGATCCGGAGTTCGGTGGCGTTGGGCTCGATGTGGATGTCGGAGGCCCGCTCGTTCAACGCCTGTAGAATGAGCAGGTTGACGTAGCGGACGATCGGCGCCTCCTCGGTAACGGCCTGGATGTCGTCGACCCCGCCGCCGGTGTTCGATCCCTCGATACCGAGCGAGGCCTCCATAGCCATGTCGGCGGCATCGCCGCCGCTGTTGAACGCTCGTCCGATATAGGCGCTGATCTGGGAACGGGTTGCCACCACCACGATGAAGCTTCGGCCCATGATGGTCCGGAGATCGTCCATGGCGAACACGTCGGTCGGGTTGGATGCGGCCACCACCGGTGTGCCGTTGTCGGTGGCAATGACCATCACGTTGTGATGACGGGCCGTTGCCTCGGGGATCGTTCCCGCCTCCGACAGATCGACGCCCACCGTGTCGAGGTCGACGAATTCGAGCCCCAACTCCTGCGCCATCCCCCACATGAGATCGGCCTCGGACACCAGTTTCTGGGCCGTGAGGATGCGGGCGATGCTCTGGCCGGTCTGGTAGTGCTCCTCGAGCACCGCTTCCATGCTCTCGATCGGCACTCGCTCGCCGTCAACCAGGGCTTTTGCCAGGGGCGGGAACATGGCCGTCCCGTTCGGCGCATCGATCGGGTCGCCCCCGAGGCGGAGCTCGTCGCCCAGCTGCTCCTGATAGGTGGCGACCGCTTCGTCCACCAGGTCGGCGGCCATCACCGCCTCATCTCCGCCTGACGATCGCTCCTCGGTCTGCAACGAGAGGGCCAGCTCAGCGAGCTGGTCGACGGCCGGATCGGGCAGACCCGACGTCGTCGCATCCTCGGGCTCAGTCCAGTCCGAGCCAAAGGACGGAAGCATGCTGGTCGAGGGTTCCAGACCGCCCACCTCGAATCCGCCCCCGGCTGGCTCCGTCGGCTCGGCTGGCTCCGTCGGCTCGGCTGGGGCAGCCAGCTCGGCTGGGGCAGCCAGCTCGGCTGTCTCGAGGACCTCCGGTGGTTCGTCGACTACGTTCGACGGCTCGTCGCCCTGTGGTTCGAAGGTGGCCAGGGGCTGGGCCAATGGGTCTGCCCCGGCGAGATCTGCCCCCGGGGACTCGTCGCCGGACACATCGTCGGACTCCGTCGCACTGGGGGCCATCGGCGAATCGACGGAGAACTCCTGCCAATCGGAGGCGTCGACCGTCTCGACATCGGGCTCGGGTTCGGACTTCTTGCGCTTGCGATCCTCCTTCGAGCGCTTGCTCTTTCCCGGGCTGATCGGTGCCGACTCTTCCGCCCCTACCGATTCCGTTCGGGGTGCGTCGGTGTCCGGAGCGTCGAAGACGAGTTCCACGTACGGGCCGGTTTCGGCCTCCGACGACCCTGAGGCCCCGACCGATTCGGGGTCTAGTGGCTCGAATTCCGGCTCGTTGGTCAGCGGGGCCGCGGCAACCTGGTCCGGCTCCGTCGGGCCGGGCTCGGGACCGAAGAGCCGGTCGATATAGGCATCGATCTGGTCGGGCGAGGCGACGACGGATATGAAGTCGCGACCGATCGATGCCCGGACAGAGTCCTTGGCCGAGAGATCGTCGGGGTTGGCGGTGGCGATGACTGGGGTCCCGAATCTCCGCTTGATCGCTACCATGTGATGACGTCGGGCCAGCTCAACCGGGAGAATTTCGCCCGCGGCAGGGTCGACCCCATAGCGTTCGAGGTCGACGAATTCGAGGTCGTGTTCACTTGCCATCCACCGAATGGCGTCGACATCAGTCATCACCTCCTCCATCGGCAGACTGGGGGCTGAGATTGACCTGGAATCCAAATGATCAGGGCACGGTCGGGTCCCGAGGGACGTGGATGTTCGTACCGCCCCCTCGATCCCCCGGTCAGCGGTTGCCCCACCCATGGCGACGCCGGCAACTCGACCCTGTTGACCTGCACCTTCTTCGACTCTGGCGGTCAGCTGCCCCGCCGGGCGCCGGCCCGGCCCCAAGCCGGGCCGAACGGGCCGACCGGATGGGCACCAGATCGACGAGCGGAAGCGGTTGAATACAGCACATGGTTTCTGACCATGTACCCCTGGCAGTGACCATTCCCCTGGCCGGAGTGGTGGGCCTGTTCATCGGATCGTTCCTGAATGTGGTCATCTACCGGACCCCACTCGGACTCTCGGTTTCGGCGCCGCCGCTCGTTCTGTCCGACCTGTCAAAGGCAGTTGAGCTGGTGGGAGAACATCCCGGTGGTGTCGTGGCTGGCTCTGCGGGGTCGGTGCCACACCTGTCATCAGCCGATCTCGGCCCGGTACCCGGCGGTCGAGATGTCGACTGGGATGGCGTTCGCCCTGGTCACTTGGGCTTGGCACGGCCACATCGAGGCGGCCGCCTATTGCTGCCTGGCGGCCGCCGTCATCGCCGTCAGCCTCATCGAGTACGGGGGGCAACGGGCCCCGCTGTCGATCGCGGCGATCGGCACGGCGGCTGCTCAGCTGATCATCGTGATAGGTGGTGCCTGGCAGCACCAGTGGCGAATCGTCGTGGGCTCCCTGATCGGCACGGCCGTGGCGGCGGCGGTCTACGTCGCCCTGCGGGCCGGCGACCCCGACTGCATCGACCCGAGAGGTCACGGGAGAACCGCCGTGCTGGTGGCCGGCTGCTGGACCGGTGGGTTGGGCGGCGTCCCTCTGGCCATCGGCGCCGGCGTTTGGATCGGGACCTACTTCGTCTGTATGGCCGGCGCCTGGTCGGTTTCGAGGCAGCCTTCGGGAACCGGACCCGGCCCCGAAGCGACTCGGACCCGGTCTCCGATCCGTCCGGTTCTGGCCGCCCCGTTGGTATCGGCCATCATCGTCGCCATGGCGGCGTCCCTCATCGCGTGGGGTTGACGACTCTACGATGGTTCCATGAGCATCGTCGAACCCCGGGGCTCCCGCCTCGAACCAGACCCAGGGACCTCCTCCGAATCATCACGGCCGAGACCGATGCGCCGCGTGGTGGTGGTTGACGACCACGAGCTCCTTCGGACCGGTACCCGCCAGATCCTCGATGACGCACCCGACTTCACCGTGGTCGGGGAGGCCGAGGATGGCGACGGCGCCATGCGGGCCGTAGTCGAGTTCCGACCCGATGTGGTACTGGTCGACATCCGCCTTCCCACCATCAACGGCATCGATCTGGCCAGGCAGATCACCACCGAGTACCCCCAGACCACCGTCCTCATTCTCAGCGCCTACGACGACGAGAACTACGTGCGGGCCGCCCTGGCTGCCGGCGTTGCCGGTTACCTCCTCAAGACCACACCCAGCGACGAACTGGTGAGATCCATCCGGTCGGCATGCGATGGGTTCAACCTCCTGGAAACCGGACTCTCCGGACAAGGAGAGAAGGCCGAAGGAGACGGTGGCGATGGCTTCAGCCCCCGACTCACGGGACGGGAACAAGAGGTGGTGCGCCTGGTGGCCCGGGGCATGTCCAACAAAGCCATAGCCCATCAGCTCGAGATCAGCCCCCGCACCGTAGAAGGTCATCTCAATCATGTGTTCGACAAGTTGGGCACCACTTCACGCACCGAGTTGGTGCACTATGCCCTGGCCAACAGCCTGTTCGCCAGGGACCAGAGCGACCCGGAACAGAATCGGTGAACAGGACGGCACCGCCCTCGGGAACATCAACCGACGATATCGACCCGGGGCCTCGGTCGATCGGGCCCGAAGCGGTGCCCGACCTCGACCAGATCCTCGAGGTGGTCGGGGCCGGAACCGCCAGCGTGGTCGCCGACGGAGCCGGGGCCGGCCCCGCGCCTGGTGCCGGACCGGAGCTGAGCCCCGACGAAGACCGGCCCTGGGCCAACTCGCAGTTCTGGATTGTCCAGCTCATCGTCCTCGCCCTCTATCTCATCCGCCTGGCCGTGACCGTGGACTTCCACCTGGCGGCCACATCACCGGGTCTCGAGTTCTCGACTTTCGTCCTCTTCGTGGTTCCGGTGGTCTACGCCGCCCTCCACTATGGCTTCAAGAGGAGCAATGCTGACGTCGGGTTGGGTGACGGTGCTGGCCCTACCGCGCTTCTTCGTGGCCGCCGGCAATCATCAGTACGACGCGGCGTGGGCCGAGGTGACCCAAGTGGTCGTCCTCGATGCCCTGGCCCTGCTTGTCGGCCAACACGTCACGGGCGAGCGGAAGGCTCGCCGGCGGGCCGAAACGGCCCGCGAAGCCCACCTCAGCGCCGAAGCCCTCTATCGCGATCTCTTCGATTCGAACCAGGCCCCGATCCTGATCGTCGACGGGAGCGGCAATGTGGTCGAGGCCAATGCCTCGGCTCAGCGGGCCTTCCGCTCGGACGACGCGGCCCCCGGCGTGGACAGCGGGAAGGATGCGGGCCCGGCGGCACCGGTCCGTCTGGTGGACATGATCGGCCCGGGGGCGGCCGCCCAGATCCTGACCCGACTGATCGCCGAGCAGGTCCCCGATCAGCGGGCCTCGTCGGACAGCCCGACGTCGGATGACCGAGTGGAGCCGGTCGTCTTCGAGATCGAAGGGCACAGTGTCCTCTTCCGTCCGACTGCCACCATGTTGAGCCGGTCCGACGATGCCACCCGGATGCAGGTGGTATTCGAAGATGTCACCGCCGAGACCCGGCGCCACGACCGGATGGAGGCGTACGCGTCTCGGGTCGTTCTCGGTCAGGAAGAGGAGCGTCGTCACCTGGCCCAGGAGCTTCATGACGGCCCCGTCCAAACCCTGATCCATCTGTGCCGCCAGATCGACGCGGTGGAGAGGAACGCCGAGCTGACACCCGAGAGCGTCAGCGTGCTGTCGGACCTTCGGGTGATCGCCGAAGGCACCGTGGCCGAACTCCGCTCGATCGCCCGAGGGCTCCGTCCGTCGATACTCGACGACCTCGGCCTGGTCGCTTCGATCAATCAGCTCGTACAGGAAGCAGGAGAGCGCCAAGGCTTCGAGATCTCATTCGGCGTCACCGGCGAAGAACGGCGGATGCCGGCGCCGGTCGAGTTGGCCCTGTTCCGCATCGCCCAAGAGGCGATCACCAACGTCGAACACCACGCCGGCGCCGGCCGATTGGCGGTGGGGCTCGGCTTCGAAGCCGGTGGGACCCGACTGCTGGTGACCGATGACGGGATCGGCTTTCACGTCCATGACGGACCCGCCGCAAGCCGCAGCGACTCCCTCGGTCTGCCGGGAATGACCGAACGGGCCAATCTGATCGGCTCCCGCCTGGTGATCCACTCGGTGACGGGCAGCGGCACGACGGTCGAGGTCTGGGTTCCGTCGACGATTATCGACCCTGACTGATCCTGTTGGCGCGGATTCGAGCGTCAATTGCACGTCATACCACCGCCTGGGTGGCATATGGCCGCTCAGCGACCCGCCGGGTGTGGGGGAACTGTCACCTAACCGACATCAAACCGAGGTTTTGATCTCATCAATTCATGGGATACTGGTGGCGTGGATGAAATCGTGATTGAGTCCTGCCACAGCACATGGATCATCGACATGGAGAATTCTCGGTTCCGGCGGCTGGTCAAAGGGTCGAGTGTCCATTCGGGTCCGGCCTCGACTGAGTGGCAGCCTTGCTACGGCGTCGAGATCGACCCACTCTCCGAGTCGTTCGTGGTCCTTCTCAATCCGGAGGGCACGAGACTCCTCCGGAGCTGGCGCCACGTCGAGCATTGTGCGCAGTGTGGTGGTGAGGCGACGTCGGAGTTGTCACTGCGGGACCTGCGCTCGGCCGTCCGCGGCTGACCCCCGAAGCCCTACCGACCAGGGCGACGTTTGCTGGCCCTTTCTCGTTTTCACTTCTCTCCACTAAACTTCTGCCGTGATGATGTGCGAGCACCGCCCGGCGAACACCGACCGACTGGTTCAGAAGGTCAGCACCTCGGGGGTCCGGACACGGTGACCATGGAGACGGCCCTGCCGGACGATGGAAACGCGGGCGAGGCGGTCGAGGCGCCGGCCCAGTTGACATCCGGGTTGGCGGCGCCAACCGTGACCGACTACGCGTCGTCGGTCCGATTGGCCAACGACATACTTTCCCTCGATCCGGAGAACGCCCAGGCGGCCGCGCCTCCGACCACTCCTTCCCCCTCGGTACCCTCGGCGCCGTCGGTTGCATCAGGACCACGGCCCGTGCCGGAGGCCGCGCTCCCTCCACCCCCTCCCCCAGGTCCGTTGGCTCCCGATTTCTTCACGTCGGCGCGACCGAGGAAGCGCATCTGGCGAGGGAGGTAGCTGCTTCCCTGGTGGTCCGGTCGGGTGTCAGGCCAGCGGGTCGCGCTTCCAGATGCCGGAGGACCCACCCGTCTTCTCCCACAGCATCAGCTGACCGATGCTCATTGTTCGGTCCGTCGTCTTACACATGTCGTAGACGGTGAGAGCGGCAATGGCACAGGCGGTCATCGCCTCCATCTCCACCCCGGTTCGATCGACGGCCTCGACCTTCGCCTCGACCTCCACGTAATCGTCCCCGATGGTGAAATCGACATGCACGGCACCCACCAGCAGTGGGTGGCACATCGGCACCAGGTCGGCCGTTCGCTTGGCCGCCTGGATGCCCGCCACCCGGGCCGCGGCCAGCACATCTCCCTTGGTGATGGCATTGTTCGCCACCTGAGCCGTGGTCTCAGGCTTCATCGCCACCCGGCAGCGGGCCAGGGCCCGCCGGTGCGTGGCCTCCTTGGGCGACACGTCGACCATCCGGGCTCCGCTGAATGGGTCGAGATGGCTCAGGCTTCTGTCACTCATAGGGACCACAGTGTACGGGACACCGGGGTATACCGAGGTACAAGCGGGCACAGAATGGTATTGGCAGTCTCTAAAGTAGACTGCTAATCGGAGGCATTCACCGATCGAGAGGAAGCCCTCGCTTGCCCACCTACGAGTACCACTGTGACAGCTGCGACCGGAACTTCGACATCGTCCAGTCGTTCCATGACGAGCCCCTCACCGCCTGCCCTACCTGCGGCTCCCCGGTGCGGAAAGTCTTCGGCAACGTGGGCATCGTCTTCAAGGGAAGCGGCTTCTACAAGACGGACAGTCGTTCCGGTGCTGCGGCCAAAGGAGGCGGCTCGGACGGATCGGCGGCACCGGCGGAGAGCACGGGGACAGGATCGGATTCGGGATCGAAATCCGACAGCGCCACCTCGGGCGGAGACAGCTCGTCGACTCCCGCTCCATCGTCGACCGCTCCTGCCAAGCCGGCAAAGACGCCGGCGACCGGCAGTGACGGCCGAGTATCCACCGAGCCCAAAACGGCACCGGCGTAGTCGTCGGTCAGTCACGGCGGAGACAGTATTCACCGCCCGAAGTTCCATCGACTGACCCCTATAGGTGTAAATACCCGTCGCCAAGACGGAGTTCGTACTCTTACAATGGTGGCCATGGACAGGAGCGATCTCGATCGAATCCTGGTGACGCTTGCCGAGCTCGACGGCTCCGACCTCCACATCAAGGCCGGGGCGCCGCCGCGAATGCGGGTCGCCGGAGCACTGCGCACCCTCGACGATGAGCCCTCGTTCACCGACGAGGAGACCTTGGACATCGCCGAATCGATCATGCCCGATGCCGTTCTGGCCACGTTCAAAGAGCACCATGAAGCCGACTTCGCCTACAGCATTCCCGACATCGGGCGCTATCGGGTCAACGCCTATTACCAGCGATCGTCAGTAGCACTCGCCATGCGGCGCGTACGAGCAAGTGCCGCCACCGTTGAGGAACTGGGGCTGCCCGAAGTCGTGAGCCGATTGGCCGATGAGCTGCGAGGACTGGTGTTGGTGACCGGTCCCACCGGTTCAGGCAAGACGACCACCCTGGCAGCCATGGTCGACCACATCAACAACACTCGGTCATGCCATGTGGTCACCATCGAGGATCCAGTGGAATACCTACACCAGGACCGTCTGGCCGCCATCGACCAGCGAGAGGTCGGGTTCGACACTGATTCGTTCACATCAGCAATGCGGGTGGTGCTCCGCCAGGATCCTGATGTGATCCTGGTCGGTGAGATGCGCGATACGGAAACGGTCTCGGCCGCCTTGACTGCGGCTGAGACCGGTCACCTGGTCATGTCGACTCTCCACACCATCAATGCCACCGAGACCATCAACCGCATCGTCGACTTCTTCCCGCCCCATCAACAGTCGCAGGTGAGGGTGAGTCTGGCTGGGGCGATCAAGGGCATCGTCTGCCAGCGGTTGATTCCAACCGCCGACGGGAAGGGCCGGGTACCGGCCCTCGAGGTGCTGGTGGTGAACGGCCGGATCCAGCAGGCGATCCTCGATCCTTTGCTGACCGGCGACATCGACGCCATCATCGCCGACGGTGAGTACTACGGGATGATCACCTTCGACCAGTCCTTGGTCAACCTCCTGTCCTCCGGCACCATCGATCTGGCCGAAGCCATGAGCACGGCAAGCAACCCCCACGACCTCAAGGTCATGCTCGAGCGCAGGGGTATCCTCGGTACCGGTCAGTTCGCGGCGGCGAGCTTTTCCTGACCCGCCCTCAGGGGCCGGAGTCTCCTCACCACCTCGCCTCACCACCTCGCCGTCCTCTGGACTGCTGACCTGCCCATTTACCCAATCGGGGCGGGCCGGCTGGGCGACCGCCGACCGATCCGCCAAGTGACACACAGCGCCTCAAGGTGAGGGCGGATCCGTCCGATAGATCTCCGTACGGTCTGGTGCAGTCTCACCACTGTTCCAGTTGGACATTGATCGCTGACGGCGATCACCGAGGGACGGAGAGTCGAAGTGAGCATCGTGGCGAAGGGAAGTACTCACGCTTCCGAACTCCGGGCTGCCCATGCGGTCCGGAGATCCGACGGATCCTCATCGACGTCATCGGCCTCCACGGATCACAGCCAGAGAGAGGTTTCGGCATGGAGCTGACCATTCGTTCGAAGCTTGTGGTCGGACTGGACATCGGTACCAGTGCGGTGCGCGCCGCCGAGCTCGATCTCGGCCACTCCAAGCCGATCCTGCACACCTATGGCCAAGTAGGACTGCCTCCAGATTCTCTGGTCGACGGTGAGATCCGCGACAGTGCGGCGGTCACCGAGGCCATCATCAAGCTCTGGAAGAACGGGCAGTTCTCCAGTTCGTCGGTGATCGTGGGTATTGCCGGGTTGAGGGCCATCACCCGGGAGATCGATCTTCCTTTCGTGCCCGACAACGAGGTGGACAGCGCAGTGCGCTTCCAGTCCGAAGAAGTCATCCCTTTCCCACCCGATCAAACGATTCTGTCCTCCCAGGTACTGGCTGACTACACCTCGCCGGACGGCGACAAGATGCGGCGGGTGTTGGTGGCGGCTGCTCACGTCGACCTGGTCAACGGCGTGATCGATGTCGTCGAGAAGGCGGGCCTCGAGGTCGAAGGCGTGGATCTGATCTCTTCGGCTCTGGTTCGGGCCATCGGTGGAAAGGACACCACCGAGCAGCCAGAGGCGATCGTATCAGTCGGCGCCGGACTGACCGTGGTGGTGGTTCATCAGCAAGGTCGGCCTCAGTTCGTCCGTACGATTGGATCGGGTGGAAATGCCACCACCGCCGCAGTCTCTGGAGCCCTCGACATACCCACCTCGGACGCCGAGGCAGTGAAGCGCCGCATCGGCGAGCAACTTCCGCAGATGCGGACGGCCCAGAACGCCAGCCAGGCCAGCATGACCGAACTGGTCGGTGAGATCCGGAACTCGATCCAGTACTTTGCCTCTCTTCCCGGTCGGCTTCCCGTTTCGCGTTTGCTGGTCACTGGCGGAGGTTCGGATCTCTATGGGTTCAATGCTCTGTTGGAGAGCCAAACCCGGCTTCCGGTGGTCAATGTCTCTCCCCTCGCCCGAGTCGACACCTCCAAGCTGGACCTCACCGAGGACCAGGCCCGAATGGTGAGTCCGGTGCTGGCCACCCCCATCGGCCTCGCCCTCCCCGAACCGGACAAGGCGGTGAAGAAGTTCAACCTGCTGCCCCCCGAGGTAGCCGGACGGATGAGGATGAAGAGGATCCAGGAGAAGACCATCATGGCGGCGGCTGCCGTCCTGGTCCTGCTCCTCGGATTCGGCGGGTGGAAGTTCTACAACGTCCATGAGACTGAGAACAGCGTGAGCAGTCTGCAGGCCAACATCGCGGCGCTGAACGCCCAGGTCCCCAAGTTCGACCTGGTGGTGGCGGCCAACGATGCCTACACCGCGGGAGTTGCCCGCCGGGCGTCGGTGCTCGATTCCGCCGTTGACTGGCCGTTGGTGCTGGGCAATCTAATCACCATCACGCCGGCCACCGCCGAAGTGCAGACGTTCGACGGTGCCACTCAGAATGCCGCCTCCAGCTCGAGCGCGCCGGCCACTGCGACGTCGGCCGGCACGCAGAGCGCCGCCACCTCCACCACGTCAGCGGCCATCGGAACCGTGCAACTGAACGTCACCGGACCAGGACCGAGCTTGTCCATCTCCGAGTCATGGATCAACGCAATCGCCGGTTCGCAGTTCTTCGCCAACCCGGTGCAAGGAACGACAGCTGTAAACACCGACTCGTCGATTTCGTTCCCGTTCACCATTTCGGTTACGCCCAACGCGAGCCTCGACAAGAATGCGAGCATCAAATGAACACCACCGTCAAGGAGTACCGGATCCCCCTGATGATCGGGGCTGGGGCACTGGTGGTCGCCCTCTTGATCTGGGCGTTGGTGGTGGCGCCCCAGACCTCGAAGCTCAAGAACCTGCAGGCCCAGGAGACCACGCTCCAGAACCAACAGACATCGCTCCAGGTGAAGCTGGCATCCCTGAAGACCGAACAGCAGAAGCTGTCGAGCAACTGTGCCGACCTTCAGAAGATCGCCACACAGATACCGAGCGTGGAGAGCCCGACGGACATCGACGCCGAGGAATCGTCGTTCGAGAGCCAGTTCAATGCGCTGACGTCCAGCACCGGCGTGACGCTGACCAAGTTCAGCGGATTTGCCGGAGCCTCCGCCTCGGCGGGGACAACGTCAACCACTACCGCCTCCACGAGTGGATCGACACCTACCAGCACCTCTGACGTCGTAGCCGTGCCCACCACTCTGGCGGTCACCGGCAACTACGGCCAGATGTCAGCTTTCGTCAAGGGTCTGGACTCCTTCCCCCGACTGTTCGTGATCCAGAGTTTCATCTTGGCCCTGGGAACCACCGTGGCGACAGACTCCGGCACTTCGGGTTCGTCGAGCTCGTCCAGCTCGTCGAGCGCGGCCCCGACGTCCAGCGGAAACCCGCTGTGGGTCGGTGGATCACCGACCTCGGCGTCGGCCGGTCCCTACAGCTTGGGCATCACGGGTTCCATCTACTACACGTCGACGCCCAGCGCCCTGGACGCCTGCCTCAAGGCGGCAGCCGCCGTCAACAAGTAGCGGCCGGGGTTCACGCCACCGGTGGCAACTGCCGGTGGGCCTGGCCCGGCCGGCTGGCCTCGTGCGGCCGGCTGGCCTACCAGTGCCGGCCGTTTTGTTTCCAAGTAACTATTCAGGTCCCCGTGGGTTCGGCGATGCCGGAGTGGGCCTCAGCCAGGGGCTGACGGTGCCGGCATCCACGGATCACCGAGGAACAGCTGCTGGAGCGCACCGAGCCGGTTGACGCCCTGTTTGCCCGCCGTCGAGAGGTAGCTCCGGAAGGCGAGGAAGGTCTTGGCTCCCTCGGTGGTGCGGAACCCACCGGAGATCTTCTGGGCGATCTTGACCATGCGGACGTCTCGTTCGGACAGGTTGTTGTCGAAGGGGACCGAGAAGTCCCGGGCAAAGCGCTGGACGTCTTCGGGACGTCGGGCGAGGCGAGCCAAGAGATTGCGGGCCGCGGACTGCTTGGGCCGTCGCCGGGTGCTGATCGGTGGCGGATTGGCCAGGTAGCCGGCATCGATGATGTCCAGATACCGGTTGTCGAAGGCCGCCAGCTGTCTTGTGGTCAGGCAGTCTCGGCCCTGGTCCTTAGCCATGAGGACCAGGGCCCAGGTCGTGGTCAACAACTCGGCCATGTCGGCCGCCCAGTCCTGGCCCTCTTGTTCGGCGATGGCGGAGAGCTCTCTCAGGTGATGGGCATTGCACAGGGCGTGCTCGGCCTTCTCGTACTTGGCATAGGCCTTCCAGCCGTCGTGGACGACGATCCCTCGGTAGGTGGGCAGGATCCCCATGGCATCCATGGCCACGTTCCCTCGCCTCTCGTCCAGGTGATACAAGGTGAGCTCGGCACTGGAAGCGGCATGAACCCAGGCCAGAGAGGCATTCACCCGGAGCCCGGTCTCGTCGGCGTGGATGACCGGGGAGGCACCAAGCAGGTCCTTCACCCGGGCCGAGAACCCGTGGAGCCGGCTCGCCCCCTCGTTGACCATGGCCACGATGGTCCCGGTCGAGATCGGGGCCCCATAGGTGTCGGCCACCAGCTCGGCCACCCGGGCCACAGGCAGGTGCTGGCGGGTGACCAGGTAACAGACCTGGGCCCGCAGAGCCGGTCCGTAACAGGTAGGGGCGGTGGCCTCGACCGGGAATGACCCGGCCGTTGCCGTCCCACACCGACAGCGCCTGGTCTCTGACCGGTGCTCGGTGCAGAGCAGGGACACCGGGGGCAGGTCGAACACCTGGCGGGTGGCCACCGAGTCGACCGGGGCATCGGACAAATCATTTCCACAACCCGAACAGGTCTTCGGGGCATGGGTGGCGACCACATCGGGGTCAGGGCGCTGGGCCAGATGCTTGCCGGGATCGCCGGGCTGTTTGCCGGGCTTCTTGCCCGACCGGACCCGGCGGGACTTGGGGGCCGGCTTCACCTAGCCGTCCGAAGAAGGAGGCTTGGACGAGTTGCGGGAGTTCAACGACAGCCGGGCCCGGAGCTCGGTCATCTCGACCGTCAGCCTCTCGATCGTCTCCGCCTGCTCGCCAACGAGGGAAAGCAGCGACACGTTCTGTTCGACGAGCTCCGCGTAGGAGGGGGCGTCAGGGCTGGTGGAGGGGTCGTCGTCCGGAATTCCCAACGATACGCGCGTCGAACCCCCAGGTCGGGGACGGTCCCATCAGAGGACCTGAATAGTTACCTTCTACGAATAACGTTCTGACCGAATGTTATTTCCCGAATTGACTGGCCGGCACTTAGGTTCGATCAGGCACGGGGCCCGGCCCCGTCGGCGTTCGGCCCCAGCTCGGTCGGCGGCCGGCATCCGGCACCCGAGCACCCGCGCACCCGAGCGACCAGTCACACCCCGCTGACCTGCATGTCCCCTACCGCCAGCGTCTGACCGGCGGCGATACCCGGCAGCCACTCCACGTCGGCGCCGACGGCCACGAGCGACTGCAACATGCGTTGAAGGGTCGAGGCCACGGTGATCTCCCGTACCGGCTCGGCCAGCTTTCCGTTTCGGATCATCAGACCCTCGGCCCCGACGGAAAAATCTCCACTGATCGGATTGACTCCCGAGTGGACTCCAGTCATCGACTGCACGAACAGTCCCTCTCCGACGGCGGCCAGCACACCCTCCTCGTCGAATCCCTCCGGACCGGGGGCCAGGGTGAGGGCACGACAACCCGGCCCGGGAGTGCCGGAAAATCCGCCGCGCACCGCCGATCCGGTGGAGGACACACCTGAACGGGAGCCGGACACCGTGTCGTAGAGAAAGGCCCGCAGGACCCCGGCGTCGATGAGCACGTTGCGCCGACAGGCCAGGCCTTCGGCGTCGTAGGCGGCGGCCCCGTAGGCCCGGGGATCGGTGGGATCGTCGACCAGGGTGAGCCCGGCGTCGCCCACCCGCTCACCGATACGTCCGGCGAAAAAGGAGCGACCCTTGGCCACCGCCTCGCCTGACAGGGCCGAGGACACCACCGACAAGAGCGTGGTGGCGGCCCGGCGGTCGAAGACCACCGTCTGGCGTCCGGAAGGTCCCTTGGTCGCCCCGAGCAGGCGTACCGCCCGGTCGACGGCGTCGTCGGTCGCCTTGTCAGGGTCGAGTCCATCGAAGCCGCGGCCCACGCTGAACCCCGCCCCGGTCTGACTGGCATCCCCCTCGCCGGCGATGACGCCGACCGAGATGAATCCCGAAGTCTTTCGGCTGGCGGCACGGATCCCCGTCGTCGACACCAGGGCCACCTCCACCGACCCGTCGCCGTAGTCGGCATGGTCGACCTGGCGGATCCGCGGGTCGGCGCTCCTGGCCTGTGCCTCGAGGGCCAAGGCCAGCTCGACCTTGCGGGTCGCCGGGACCAGGGACAGGGAGTCGTCCCACAGATCGACGGGCACGGCGGCCACCCCGTCGGGGACGGCCAGCGCTACGTGTTCGTCCTGGGTGGCGAATCTCGCATTGTCCCGAGCCTCGTCCAAGGTCTCCCCCAACACCGACTCGTCGAGCGATCCCGCCCAGGCGAACCCGAGCCGGTGGTCGACCACCACCCGTATCCCGATGCCGGCCGATGTGGCCGACGTCAGTGATTCGACCTCTCCGGCGTAGGCCCGAATTTCGGTCTCGTCCCCGTGAGCCACGTAGACCTCGACGTCCTCGCCGGTGCGGGCCCAGCTCGCCACCCGTTCGGCCAGGTCCAACAGCCTGTCCGTGCCACCACCCGTGTCGGTGGGGGCGGCGCCGGGAGGGTCGAGCGCCGTGCTCACTCGGCCGTCCCCCCGATGGTCACACCGGTCAACCGCATGGTGGCCTGTCCACACCCGACCGGCACGCTCTGGCCGTCCTTGCCACAGGTCCCCGGCGTCATCGAGAAGTCGGTGGCCACCGCGTCGATCCGCTTGAGGATCTCCGGTCCGTTGCCGATGAGATTTGCGTCCCGCAGCGGTTCGGTGATCCGGCCCCCTTCGATCAGATAGGCCTCAGCGGTGCCGAACACGAAGTCGCCGGTGGTGGTGTTGACCTGGCCGCCGCCGAGCTTGGCCACGTACACGCCGCGAGGGGTCTGCGCCACGATCTCGTCGGGGTCCTCCTGGCCGGGAAGAAGGAACGTATTGGTCATCCTCACCATGGGCAGGTGCTGGTAGGTCTGCCGCCGGCCGTTGCCCGACGAGACCCTTCCCTCCTTGCGGGCCCGCAGGTAGTCCCACAGGTAGTCGGTCAGCACCCCCTGGTCGATCAGGACGTTCCGCTGGGCCGGGCGGCCCTCGTCGTCCACCGCGAACGTCCCCCATTCCGAGCCGACGGTGCCATCGTCCACCAGGGTGACCAGGGGGCTGGCCACCTGCTGGCCGACCATGCCGGTGTAGACCGATGCGTCCTTGACGATGTGGTCGGCCTCGAGTCCGTGCCCACACGCCTCGTGGAACAGGATGCCACCGCTGCCGCCGGCCAGTACCACCGGCAGCTCCCCGGACGGCGCCGGTCGGGCTGACAGCTTGGACAGGGCCCGGCTCGCCGCCAACCGGGCCAGCTCCTCCACCGACACCTCTTCGAACAGTTCGAACCCGATGGTGCGGGCCGCGGTTTCGAATCCCGTTTGCAGTCCGGTGTCGCCGGTGGCCACGCACGACACGGAGAACCGGGTCCGGGCCTGCTCGTCGTGGGCCAACAGGCCTTCCGAGTTGGCAATCAGCACCCGCCGACGCGAGCCGCCGCAACCGGCCTGCACCTGGGAGATACCCTCACCGGTGGCCCGAGCCGCCTCGTCGGCCCGCGTCAGGAGGGCCAGGGTGTCGCCTTTGGAGCCGAGGGCGGCAAGCCCGGAGTCACCGGGCTGGTCGGCGCCGGTTCGAGTGCGCAGCGGCGGCACCTCGACCGTCCTCGAGCCGTTGCCACCGTCCCGGGCCACCGCCGAGGCCGCCTGGGCCGCCCGCAGAAGACCCGACTCCGACAGATCGGCGGTATGGGCGAAGCCGGTGGTCTCACCCGAGACGACCCGGATTCCGGCTCCACGTTCCCGCCCCGAGGACAGCTCCTCCACCCGGCCATCGTCGAGCAGGGCCGAGGCCGTCGACCGGTCCTCGGCGAACACCTCGGCGAACTCACCGCCATGGCGCAGCGCCTCGGACAGCACTCTTTCGAGCACCGGGGATTCGATCACGACAGCCTCCTCGCTGGACCGGACGGCGCTAGGTGGCCGACGCCGGCTTGCGTCACGTATCGTACCGGCGTGGCCCCGCACACCGGTCTTTCTGCACGAATCGAGCTGAAGGTCACCGAGGGCGACACCGCCGAGGCGTTTCGCTCGGGAACCGTGCCGGTGCTGGCCACGCCCCGGCTGGTGGCCCTGTGTGAGGAAGCCTCGTGCAAGGCCATCGAGGGCCACCTGCCCGAATCCTCCACCTCGGTGGCCAAGCGGCTCCAGTTCGATCATCTGGTGCCGGTGGGGGTGGACGGGATCGTGTGGGCCGAGGCCACCCTGGACCGGATCGAGGGCCGTCGCCTGGTCTTCACCCTCTCGGTCTCAGAGAGTGCCGGCCTGGTGGCGGCGGGCAAGCTCATCAGGGTGATCGTCGACCGGGAGACCTTCCTCTCCAACGTTCGCTGATCAAACGTTCGCTGGGCGGGCAGGGTCAGAGGTTCTTGCCGATGATGCCGCCGAGCACCCCGCCGACCCCGGCGTCGGCTGCCCCGTGGTGGTCGTCCCGATCGTCACGGGACAAGTACGGGGCAAGGGCGGCGGCCAGCACGGGAATCGGCATCGTCTGCAGCCAGATGTTGCCCGGACCGGTCAGCGCCACCAGGTGGTAGCCGTCGTCTCCGAAGGCGATGTTCTTGATGCCGGGCAGACGGGTGATGGTGAAACTGACCCGGTCCTCGAACAAGCCGACATGGCCAGGATGGACGAGCAGGGTCTGCCCGGCCGCCAACTCGTAGTTGGTGACCTCGCCGGACAGCTCGATCCAGGCGCGGCCCTGTCCCTCGAGGCGCTGGAGTATGAACCCGTCCCCGCCGTCAAGGCCGCCCCGCAGGGTCTGTTGGAGCCCTACGGTCGGGACGATCCCCTCGGTACCGCACAGCCAGCCGTGCTTGTGGACCAGGTATCCCTGACCCGGAGCGACGGCGATCTCGAAGATCCTGCCCGGCAGCTTGGAGCCGAAGGCCACCATGCCCTGGCCCCCTTGGGCCTCGTACTTGGTGAGGAAGATCCCACCACCCCCGATCGCCCGTTTCAGCCCGCTCATCAGGCCCTTCTCGCCGCCTGTGGAGGCGGTCTGGGTCAGCTGCACGTTGGCCGACATCCAGGACAGCTCCCCGTGGGTCGATATCACCGATTCACCCGCCTCGAGGATCATCTCCAGAAGCGGCAGCGTCGTCCCTTTCACATCGGCTTGCATACTTCTTCTCCTCGTCTGTGACGCCCGGTTGCCGAACTCGCCACCGGCGCCTCGCTACTGGGCCGCAAACCCTCGGTCAGGCCACCGACACTACCGCCAACCCGAGAATCGAACCGATGATTTGCCCAGCTTGCCAGGGGCAACGGGTATCGTGGCGCCGCCCTCGTGGCCGTGTCACGGGACCGACACACTGGTAGCCTGAGCGCAAAGGTAGCCCGCACGCCCATGATCCTCGAACACATCGACAGCCCCGCTGACCTCCGGTCGTTGACATCCGACCAAATGGCCACGCTGGCCGAGGAGATCCGGGGGTTCATCGTGGAGGCGGTGACCGCCACCGGAGGTCACCTCGGTTCCAATCTCGGCGTGGTCGAACTGACCTTGGCACTCCACCGGACCTTCGACTCGCCGCGAGACGTCCTGTTGTGGGACACCGGCCACCAGGCCTACGTGCACAAACTGGTAACCGGCCGGCGCGACGCCTTCACCCAGCTGCGACAGGCCGGCGGGCTCTCCGGCTATCCCAACCGCACCGAGTCGGAGCACGATTGGGTCGAGAACAGTCACGCTTCCACCATTCTCAGCTACGCCCACGGACTGGCCAGCGCCTTCGAACTGCAAGGAAGCGATCGTCGGGTGGTGGCCGTGGTGGGTGACGGGGCACTGACCGGGGGCATGGCCTACGAAGCCCTCAACAACTTGGGTCATTCCGGCAAGCCCGTGCTCATCGTGCTCAACGACAACGGTCGCTCCTATGCCCCCACGGTGTCGCGCCTCTCGTTGAGCCTCACCCACCTGCGGTTGAGCCCGGCCTACGTCCAGGCTCGCCAGCGCCTGCGCCATCTGATCCGCGAACTGCCGGCGGTGGGCGAACTGGCCTACTCGGGTGTGCACGGCCTCACCAGTGCCCTCCGCGAGGTGGTCACCCCCCACACCTTCTTCGAGGCCCTGGGCATCCGCTACGCGGGGCCGATCGATGGTCACGACATCGCCGGCGTGGAACAGGCGTTGACCAATGCCGCCGGATGGCCGGGGCCGATCGTGGTCCACGTCCTGACCCAGAAGGGTCGTGGTTATGCGCCGGCCGAGGAGGACGACGTGCAGCGCCTGCACGACGTGAAGGTGAGGACAGCGGCCATCGAGCCGGCGCCGGAGACGCCTGACGGGGCGGGCGGGACCGGCGACTCCTCCGACCCCGCCGACCTGCCGGTCACCACTTTCACCGACGGGTTCACCCGGTCGCTTCTCCGGCTGGCCGATGTCGACCCCCGGATCGTGGCCATCACTGCGGCCATGCCCGGGCCCACCGGACTCCTCCCGTTCGAGGCCAGATTCCCCGAGCGTTTCGTCGACGTGGGAATTGCCGAGCAGCACGCGGTGACGGCGGCGGCGGGGATGGCCATGGCCGGGCTGCGCCCGGTGGTGGCGGTGTACTCGACTTTCTTCACTCGCGCCTTCGACCAAGCCAATCTGGACGTCGGCCTCCACCGACTTCCGGTGGTGCTGGTCCTCGATCGTGCCGGGATCACCGGCGACGACGGGCCCAGTCACCATGGGGTACTGGACATGGCCCTGGCGCTGTCCATTCCGGGCATGACGGTGTTCGCCCCGTGGTCGGCCCCCGAGGTCGAGGTGATGCTGGCCGAGGCCCTCACCCTCGACGGTCCCTCGGTCATCCGCTTCCCCAAGACCCGGGCCCCCTGGGCCGAGCCGGGCACCACCGGGTCCGGTCTGGCGGCCAGGCAGGTGCGGGCCGGCGACGGAACGGTGTGCCTGCTGGCCATCGGCAAGATGGTGTCGGCTGCCTCCGAGGCCGCCGAGCTCCTGGCCCGGGAGGGCATCGACGTGACGATCTGGGATCCTCGGGTGGTCTCCCACCCCGATCCGGACATGGTGGCCGATGCCTGCCGGCATGGCGTGGTGGTGACGGCCGAGGACGGCGTCCGCCAGGGCGGCGCCGGCATGTTCCTGGCCGACGCCATCAGGGCGGCATGCCCACTCGGCACCGCCCCCCCGGTCATCAATCTGGGAATCCCCCGGGCCTACCTGGCCCAGGGCAAGCCCGATCGGATCCTGGCCCGCTGCGGCCTGGACGCCGCCGGACTGGCCTCCGCCGTGCAGCAGGCTCGGTGCGGGATGAGCCCTCCGCTCCGAGACGACCTGCCGGCAGCTCCGGCTCCGCTCCTTCCGTCACCGACGGTCGAGCAGACCCTGGACGGATAGCTCTGACCAGCGGGCACGGGTCGGTGCGCCATCCAGGCTGGTTGCCGCCGGAATCGAAACGTGTTCTACTAAACGGCCGATGACGTTCAACCTCGCTGACCTGTTCGAAGCTGCCGTCGACGCCTTCGGGGATAGGGAATACCTGGTGGCCGCAGGCGAGCGGCGCACCTTCGCCGAGATGGACGCTCGGGCCAACCGCCTGGCCCACTACCTCGCTGACCAGGGCGTCGGCCCCGGCGACCATGTTGGGATCTACTCCCTCAACAGCGTCGAGTGGGTCGAGACGGCATGGGCGGTGTTCAAGCTCAGAGCCGTGTGGATCAACATCAACTACCGCTACGTGAAAGACGAGCTCCGCTACCTCTTCACCAACGCCGACCTGGTCGCCCTGGTCCACCAGGCCGGGTTCGGACCTCAGGTCAGTGAGCTCCTGCCCGAGCTCCCAGACCTCCGCCTGGTCATCACCGTGGACGACGGATCGGGCCAGCCGCCGCCCGAGGGCGCCGTGGCCTATGAGGATGCCATGGCCGCCGGGAGCCCCGAGCGCGACTTCCCACCGAGGTCGAACGACGACCACTATGTCCTCTACACCGGGGGCACCACCGGCCTGCCCAAGGGAGTGGTGTGGCGGCACGAGGACGTCTTCTACGCCCTGGGGGGCGGGGTCGATCCGCACACCAACACCCGTGTCCAGCGGCCGGAGGAGATGGTGGAGAAGGGCAGGGGGGGTGCCGTCACCCTGTTGCCCATCGCCCCCCTCATGCACGGGGCCACACAGTGGTCGATCATGGGCCAGAGCTTCGTCGGCAACCGGACCATCCTGGTACCGAAGTTCGACCCCCACGAGGTGTGGAGCCTGGTCGAGTCGGAGGGGGTCAACTCGATCATGATCACCGGTGACGCCATGGGCAAGCCCCTGGTCGAGGCGCTCGACGACCCGGCCGCCTCCTACGACCTGTCTTCCCTGCTGGCCATCACATCGTCCGCCGCCTTGTTCTCGTCCCCGGTCAAGGACGAGTTCTTCAAGCACTTCCCCGACATCATCATCGTCGACGCCATCGGATCGTCGGAGTCGGGCAACAACGGCATGGTGACCATGGGCAAGGGCCACACGGCCATGAAGAGCGGCCCCACCGTCTCCGCCCTGGGGAACACCGTGGTGTTCGACGAGGACCTCAAGCTGGTGGAACCCGGTTCCGGGGTCATCGGCAAGATCGCCCGGTACGGGGACATCCCGGTCGGCTACTACAACGATCCGGTCAAGACGGCGGAGGTGTTCGTCGACGTCGACGGAACCCGGTACGTGATGCCCGGCGATTTCGCCACCTTGGAGGAGGACGGCACCATCACCCTGCTCGGGCGGGGCTCGGTGTCGATCAACTCGGGGGGCGAGAAGATCTTTCCCGAGGAGGTCGAGTCGGCCGTCCGATCCCACCCCGAGGTGTTCGACGCCATCGTGGTCGGGGCGCCCGACGAGCGCTGGGGCCAGCGGGTGGCGGCCATCATCCAGCCGCGGGCCGACAAGCACCCGACGCTGGAGGACATTCAGGCCCACTGCCGCCAGGCCATCGCCGGCTACAAGGTGCCGAGGCAGCTCCACGTGGTGGAGACCATCGTGCGCTCACCGAGCGGTAAGCCCGACTACCGGTGGGCGGCCGACATCGTCGCCGAGGATCCCGAGGAGACCGACCTCGGGGGACTGCGCACGTCCACCGGCCGTTGACGCCGGTGCCGGGAGCCTCGTGACCGGACGGCCACCGTGCCCATCGAACTGAGGGCGTTGACGGCGCCCGACCGGTGTGCGGTCCTGACCATGGAGATCCAACGGGGCGTCGTCGGCGATCTGACCTCGTTCCCCGAGCTGGCCGAGGCGGCCCGGCGGGTCGGGATGGTCCCCAATACCGTCCGGCTGGTGCAGGCCGCCCGGTCGCTGGCCGTTCCGTGATCCACTGCACCGCCGAATTCCGCCCCGACCGGGCCGGCTCGACGGTCAACTGCCAGCTCATCGCGGCGATGGTGCGCAATCCCGACCACCTGCTGGAGGGGACAGCCTCCACCCAACTGGTGGCCGGACTCGGACCGGAGCCGGGTGATCTGGTGTCGAGGAGGCTCCACGGCGTGTCGCCCTTCACCGGCACCTCCCTCGACACCTGGCTCCGCAGCCTGCACGTCCACACGGTGGTGGCCACCGGCGTTTCGACCAACCTGGGAGTCCTCGGTCTGGCCATCGAGGCGGTGAACCTCGGCTACACCGTGGTGGTGCCCCGCGACGCGGTGGCCGGGATACCGCAGGAATACTCAGAGGCGGTGCTGGACAACACGTTTCCCCTCATCGCCACGGTGACCACCGTCGACGCCCTGCTCGAGACATGGGGTGAGGGCCCCGGCTGAGTCGGGCCGGGCCCGGGTACTACATGTTGCGGGTGCCGTCCAGCTGGATCATGGCGTTGGTCGGCAGTTCCAACACGGTGATGTCGGGAACCGGGAAGTTGAACGTCTTGTACTTGGGTTCGGCCGTCTGCCGGTAGCGGGTGGTCGAGTGAACCGGGTCGGGGTCGAACTGGGGAATGACCTTGGTGCCGAAGACTTCCAGCATCTCGAGCACCTCGTCGTGCTCGAACGAGTCGGACGGGAGACCGAACACCAGCTGATCGCACCCGACTTCCTGGTATCTGGACGCCTGCTCGGCCACCTCGTCGGGCTCCCCGCACAGCAGCCAGCCGCCCTCGATCAGATAGTCGAGCATGCCCTCGTCGGTGATGGTGCTCGGCCGTTCGGGCCACACCGGGACGCCCTCTTGATGGGGAATGGTGTCGTGGTAGTTGCACACCAGCGAGTAGAGATAGCCGCGCCCCCGGCGCAGAGCGACCTGGCGGGCCTTGTCCCGGTCGTTCAGACAGATCACTGCGTTGGTCATCATCACGTTGTCGTTCTTGAACTGGCCCAGAGGCTCGGTGCAGTTGGCGATGCCCTCTTTGTAGGCCTCGATCCGCCCCTTCAGGTTGTAGACGGGCTCGAAGTTGAAGGCGATGGCGCCGATGCCGAGCTCGCCGGCCTGGGTGAAGGTGCCCGGATTGCCGCAGCCGACCCAGATGGGCGGGTGGCCCTGGCGCCGGTAGGGCTTGGGCAGGATGTTGTGGGGATAGGGGACGGTGAAGTGATCGCCCTCGAACTGGTAGTCCTGCTCCTCCCACATCCGGGGGATCTGGTGGATGACTTCGTTCCACTCCGCCTTGGTCGAGTTCTTGTCAAGAATGTTGAACGAGGCGATCTCGTGGCTGCCGGCGCCCCGTCCGGTTCCCCACTCGAAGCGGCCCTCGAACAGGTGGTCGAGCATGGCCACCCGCTCGGCCGACCGGACCGGGTGATTGACCCGGGGTGAGAGGTTCATGATGCCGGTACCGACGTGAATGCGCTCGGTGGCGTGGGCCAGATAGCCCATGACCACCTCGGGAGCCGACATGTGGCTGTACTCGGTCAGAGAATGGTGCTCGCCGATCCAGGCATACTTCCAGTTGTACTTGTCCGCCTCGACGACATAGTGGATCTCGCGCTCGAGCATCTCGTGCTCGCATGCGGGATCATGAGCCGCCTGCCCCGGCAGATACCCATTGATGAAGATTCCGAACTCCATTGGCACCGGGCTCCTCTCGCTCCGCGTTGGGCGCTTTTTCACGGTAACACGGGGATTTGATAAATTGCAACGCGTTCCAGATTTGTGCCTGTCGACCCTGCACAGGAGCCATGTGGCCCCTCGGCTCAGCGCACCGGACAGGACAGCGCCAGCCCAATCAGGAAGGGGGAAGAGATGCCGACCATCGACCAACTGATCCGGCTCCGGGCCGGAGATCATCGACCCGGCCTGGTGTTCGAGGACCGGTCGTGGACCCACGCCCAGGTGGTGGCGGCCCAGGCCGAGCGGGCCGCGGTACTGGCCTCGCTCCGGCAGCCCGGGCCCTTCCATGTCGCCCTGTTGATGGACAACGTCCCCGAGTTCGTCTTCTGGCTGGGGGGAGCCGCCCTGGCCGGGGCGGTCATGGTCGGGGGGAACCCCACCCACCGGGGCGACGAGCTGGCCCGGGATCTGGCCCACACCGAATGCCAGCTCCTCGTCACCACCACCGGCTATGCGGGACTGGTCGACGGCCACGACCTGGGCCCCTCACTGCCCGCCGAGCGCATCCTGGTCATCGACGACCCGACCGGCGACCTTCGCCCGGGAGCCCCCACCGAATACGGCCGGCTGCTCGGGACGGCGGCCGGTGCCGACCTGCCCGACGAGGCCAGTACCCAGGTGACGGAGGAGACCCTCGGGCTTCTGCTGTTCACCTCGGGGACCTCGGGTGCGCCCAAAGCCTGTCTCTGCAGCCAGGGACGCCTGGCCCGGATCGGGACGGTCGTCACCCAGATTTTCGAGATCGGCGAGAGCGACGTCTGCTACCTGTCGATGCCCCTCTTCCACTCCAACGCCCTCATGACCGGGTGGGCCCCCGCCCTGGCCGCCGGCGCCACCGCCGCCCTGCGGGAGCGATTCAGTGCCTCGAAGTTCCTGGACGACGTCAGGCGGCACGGGGTCACCTATTTCAACTATGTCGGCAAGCCGCTCTCCTACATCCTGGCCACTCCTGAACGACCCGACGACGCCGACAACCCGCTACGCCGGGTATTCGGCAACGAGGCGGCCGAGGCCGACGTGGCCCGGTTCGCCGAACGGTTCGGCTGCACCGTGCAGGACGCCTACGGGTCGACGGAAGGTGGGGCCTCGGTACAACGCACACCGGACACCCCGAGGGGGGCACTGGGGCGGGCCATGCCCGGCACGGTGATCCTCGACCCCGACACCGGCGAGGAGTGCCCCCGGGCGGTCTTCGACGCCCAGGGTCGCCTGCTCAACGCCGAGGAGGCCATCGGCGAGATGGTCAGCCGCGAGGGCGGGGCCGGTTTCGAGGGGTACTGGCACAACGCCGACGCCGACGCGGCCCGGGTCCGCGACGGTTGGTACTGGACGGGCGACCTCGCCTATCGGGATGACAACGACTTCTTCTACTTCGCCGGCCGGGACTTCGACTGGCTGCGGGTCGACGGGGAGAATTTCGCCGCCGCCCCGGTGGAAGGAGTCCTGCAGCGCCATCCCGATGTGGTGCTGGCCTCGGTCTACGCCGTACCCGACACCGTGGTGGGAGACCAGGTCATGGCCACCCTGCTGCTGCGGCCCGGCGCGGCGTTCGACCCGGAGGGCTTCGTCGAGTTCTTGGAGGGTCAGTCCGATCTCGGCACCAAATGGGCCCCGCGGTATGTCCGGATCACCGATGAGTTGCCCGAGACCGCCACCACCAAAGTGCTCAAACGGGTGCTCCGGGCCCAAGGCTGGCGGTGCGCCGAGGACGTGTGGTGGCGTTCGGACAAGGATTCCTCGTACCGGCGTCTGGTCGAGGCGGACGCCGATGCCCTGGACGAGGCGGTGGCCTCACGCTAGGACGCCCGTGCCCTCTGTTCCGTCCGCCCCCTGTGCCGGTGTGCCCCGCCCTCGGTTTTCCAAATGACATACCGATGTAATGTTATTTTGGAATATGGCAGGCCGGGAGGTACCGCCGACAGCACGAGCTGCCGGCGGTACCAGCTCCGGCTACCCGACGACGATGCCTTCCAACCCGCTGTGACCGGGGAGTTCGGGGGCAACCTTCCCGGTGGGGATCAGCGTCCCGGTCGGAGACACGGCGAACGTGTCGATGAGATCGCTCCCACCGGTCTCCACATAGAGGTTCGAACCGTCTGGTGTGGTGGCCAGATCGATCGGACCGGTGTCGGTGGCCGTCGAACCGATCAGCGACGGCTCACCGCCGCCCCCGACGGTGTAGGTGGTCACCGTGGCGCTGCCGGCATTGGACCCGTAGAAGAACCGGCCACCGGTACCGGTGATCCAGCACAGGGCGGTCAGACCGTCGGCCACGGATCCCAGCTCGGTCGTCGTCCCGTTCGGACCGACGGCGTACGTGGTCACTGCACTGGTACCAGCCTCGGTCACCACCAAGTGGCCCCACTGGTCGAAGGTGAAACCGAACGGCACCGGGGTGGCCGACTTGTTCACTGTCGGAGCCGACAGCCCCCCGGCCGCCGAGACCGAGAAGACATCGATGTCACTGCCATTGGCCTTGGTGGTCACCACCAGCTGACGGCCGTCGGGGCTGAATCCGATCTGCCCTGGGGTGTTGAGGTACTGGGGCGATACCCCCGGAGTGAGGCCCAGTGACCGCCAGCTCCCAGGAATGGGCTGCAGGGTGTCGGCATAGAAGCCCTGGACGGCACCGGCCCCCCCGGCGTTCAGCACGTAGACCAGGTCCCGCGCACGGCAATGCTCACCGGGACCGTGCCCCCGGAGGAGACGACGTTTCGGAACCCGAGGTTCGGGCCGAAGGTGTGGAACTCGAAGATCGTATTGCTGCCGCCGTTCACTCCGACCAGCAGTTGATCGGACGCGTCGTAGGCCAGGCCGCCCTGCGATGCCAGGTCGTCGACGGCCGCACCGGTCAGCTTGACTCCCAGGCCACCGGTGTCGACCCGGCCCACCTGGCGGAGACCGCCGAAGCCCGACTGCACGTACGTCACCACCTGGTTGCCGGTGATGTCGTTGGTCTGTACGTATACCGGCGAACTCCCGACGGCGATGCCTCCAGGACCAGCCGGACCCTGGAGGGGATCGGCCCCGGCTACGGCGGGGAGGCACAAGGCGGCGACAGCCACCCCGGCGCCGGCCAGCGCCGCCAGTCTCGTTGTTCGTCTCATCGTTTCTCCTTGCAGGTGTCTTGCCCCTCACTCCACCCGTCCCGTGAGAGTCCAAATGCGTTACGTCGGAGGGCGGCCGCGGGCGGGCCGAGGGACGATCCGACGGGCCCGTGTAACGCCAATGGCCGGCGGAGGGACTGCAGGGGTGTTTCCGCGCCCGAGATCGAATACGCCCCGTTGCCACGATGCCGGCACGAGATCCTTTGCCTGACGCTCACCATCGACGAGAACTGAGACCTACGCTGCGGACCGTGGACTCGGACTTCGAACTGCTGGTCCGGCTCCGCACCGGGGACGAGCAGGCGTTCGTGGCCCTGGTGAACCGGTACAACGGCTCACTGCTCCGCCTCGCCCGCTCCTATGTGCCTACCGAGGCGGTGGCTGAGGAGGCGGTGCAGGACACGTGGATGGGCGTCGTCCGGGGAGTGGAGCGGTTCGAAGGTCGCTCGTCGTTCAAGACCTGGCTGTTCCGTATCCTCGTCAACCGGGCGCGCTCGGCCGGTGGCCGGGAACCGCGCCACCTGCCGCTCACCGATCAGGAGCCGGCGGTCGACCCCGCCCGGTTCGCGGCAGCCGGGACATGGGCCGAACCGTTAGGTGCCTGGGAGACCGACGCCGATGACCGTCTGGTGGCGGCAACGTGGTCGAGGACCCTGGGGGACGCTCTCGGCCACCTCCCCCCTCGCCAGCGGGAGATCGTTGTCCTGCGTGACGTGGAGGGACTGACCAGCCAGGACGTTTGCGACGTTCTGGGCATCACCGAGGGCAACCAACGGGTGCTGCTCCACCGAGGAAGAAGCCGGCTGCGGTCCACCCTCGAGTCCGAGCTGTCGGCAAGGGGGCGGTGATGAAGCTTCTGAGACACCGAGACGACCTGGTGTGCCAGCAGGTGGTGGAGCTGGTGACCGATTACCTGGAAGGGGCCCTGTCCCGGTCGGACCGGCGTAGGTTCGAGAGGCACCTGCGGGGGTGTCCAAACTGCACCAACTACCTCGCCCAGATGCGGATGACCATCGCCGCCACCGGAACGGTGCGGCCCGACGATCTGTCGCCTCAAGCTCGCCGGGAGCTCACCAGCCTGTTCCACCGGTGGACCGAGGAGGGTTAGCGCCAGGCCCGTCCGATCCCCGGGGCCGGCACTCGGATCATCGGTCGACGCCCAGGATGAGCCCACTGGTGGGGACACCGGTCCCGGCGGTGACCAGAGCGTGGCTCACGTCGTCCACCTGGTTGACAGAGGTACCCCGCACCTGGCGCACGCCTTCGGCGATCCCGTTCATCCCGTGCAGGTAGGCCTCGCCCAGCTGTCCGCCGTGGGTGTTGATGGGGAGACCTCCACCGAGCTCGATGTTCCCGTCCCGCACAAAATCCTTGGCCTCCCCCTTGCCGCAGAACCCGAGCTCCTCGAGCTGATAGAGGACGTAGGGGGTGAAGTGGTCGTAGAGCACCGCGGTCTGGATGTCGGCCGGGGACAGACCCGAGGTCTGCCACAACTGGCGGGCCACCACCGCCATCTCCCCCAGTCCGCACAGGTCGTCGTAGTAGTAGGAGGTCATCATCTCCTGCCCGGGGCCAGACCCCTGGGCGGCCGCCTCGATGATCACCGGTGGGTTGGGTAGGTCCCGGGCCCGGGCCAGAGAGGTGACCACCAGGGCCTGACCTCCGTCGGTCTCCTGACAGCAGTCGAGGAGATGGAGGGGCTCGACGATCCACCGAGAGGACTGGTGCTCTTCGAGGGTGATCGGCTTCTCGTAGAACCAGGCCTTCGGGTTGGTGGCGGCATGCTTGCGATCGGCCACCGCCACCCGGCCGAGATCCTCGGAGGTGGCGCCGGTCACGTGGAGATAGCGCTGGGCGGCCATGGCCACCCACTGGGCCGGAGTGAGCAGTCCGACCGGGGCGTACCAGGCGAAGTTGGCCGTCTCGGCGTTGGGTACGGGCGGCCGATCCTGCACCCCGGATCCGAATCGGTTCCCCGAGCGCTCGTTGAAGGCCCGATAACAGACGACCACATCGGCCACGCCCGACTCCACCGCCATCGCTGCCTGCTGGATGGTGGCGCATCCCGCTCCCCCGCCGTAGTGGATCCGGCTGAAGAAGGTGAGCTCACCCATGCCCAGGCTGCGGGCGATCTCGATCTCGGGGTTGGTGTCGGAGCTGAAGGTGACCATGCCGTCCACCTCGGCCGGTTCGATTCCGGCGTCGCGCAGCGCCAGATCCACGGCCTCGGAGGCCAGGCGGAGCTCGCTCCGACCCGACTCCTTGGAGAACTCGGTGGCACCGATCCCGACGATGGCTGTCGAACCGGTGAACGAGTGGTGGGTGCCGCTCATTGGTCCGACCGGCCGGCGCCGGCCGGCAGGAGCAGCCGCACCGTCCCGGTGACGTGATCCCCCAGACGGTTCGCTCCTCGGAGTGTCACGACCACCGCTCCCTTGCCATCGACCTCTGCGGCCTCGTCCTTGGCGGTGATGGCGCCGGTCAAGGTCATGGTGTCGTCGGGGTAGTTCGGCGCCCCCAAACGGATGTTGACGTCGGTGAGCACTGCTCCGGGACCAGACCAGTCCGTCACGTAACGTCCCACGATCCCGTTGGTCGACAGGATGTTCATGAAGATGTCGTCGGAGCCCCGCTCCCGAGCCAGCACCGAGTCGTGGTGGACGTCCTGGTAATCGCGAGAGGCGATGGCGGTGGACACGATCAGCGTGCGGGTCAGGGGGACGGGCAGCTCGGGCAGGGCGTCGCCGACCGACACATCCTCGAAGCGGAGGGTGGACGTCCGGTAAGCCTCTGAGGTGCCGGAATCCCCGCTCATGCCAGCACCTCCCGTCCGTCCTCCAGCGCCTGGGCCAGCTGGTTGCCCAGTCGGGCCAGCTGACCGCTGGGGGGGCCGAGAAGCAACTCGATCTGCTTCCCCCACAGGAAGTACCGGTGGATCGGGTAGGTGATGTCGGCCCCCATGCCGCCATGCAGATGCTGGGTGGCGAACACGGCACGCTGCCCCGCCTCGGCGGCAAACCACGAGGCCACGCTGACGGCGAGATCGGCATCGAGCCCATTGTCCAGCCGCCATGCCGCCTGCAGCATGGTCACCCGGATCGATTCGGTGTCGATGGCGGCGTCCGCCGCCCGGAGCATCGTCCCCTGAAAGGTCGACAGGGGACGGCCGAACTGCTCACGGGTGTTGAGATAGATCGCCGTCTGGGCCACGGCGGCCTCGGTGACACCCACCTGCAGGGCACACAGTCCGGTCCAGGCGCGGTTGAGGATCCAGGTCAGCACATCGGTCCCCCGGACATGGTCTCCCCCCGCCAGTAGCTGGTCGGCAGGGATCGTGACACTGTCCAGATGGAGGTGGGGATGGATCTCGCGGTTGGTGGTGATGGCCCGTTCGACTGTGACCCCGGCCACCCTCGGGTCCACCACGGCGACGATTACCCCGCCGTTGACGGAGGCCGGGATCAGCACACGGTCGGCCACATGGGCGTAGGGCACGGCGAAGGCCGTCCCGGACAGGACGACACTGTCACCCTTGCGCTCCGCCTCGATCGATGGCCTTCCCGTGCCCCCTACCGCCAGATCACCGGCCACGTCGGCCAGGGCGGCGCTGAGCACGATCCGGCCGGCGGCCACCCCGGGCAGGAGCTCCTGCTTCAATGCCGCCGATCCGAATTCGGCGACGGGGAGCGCCCCGAGTACCAGGGTGGCCCACAGTGGGAGTGGCGCCACCGAACGAGCCTGTTCCTCCAGCACCAGGGCCAGCTCGACCAAGCCGTAGCCGCCGCCGCCGAACTCGGTGGGAAGGGCCAGCCCCAACAGGTCGGCACGGGCCAGCTCCGCCCACAGCTGGCGGTCGAACCTGTCGTCGGTGGCTTCGACTTCCTGGACCCGGTCCGGGGTCACCTGGCCGGCCATGATGCCGGCGACGGCCTCTTGGACTGCTGTCTGCTCCTCGGTAAGGGTGAAGTCCATCAGCTCTTCCTCGTATCGTCGTCGGATGCCGTGTCGACGGGGTGGAACACCGGCAGGGTGAGATCGTCGTCGAACTCCTCGAACCGGGCGACGACCGGCATACCGATCGACATGTCGCCGGGGGCGATCCCGTCCACGTTGGCCACCAGCCGGGTGCCCTCTTCGAGCTCCACCAACGCCACGATCAGCGGATAGTCGAATGCCGGCACCTGCGGATAGTGATTGACCACGAAGCTGTACACGATGCCCCGCCCCGAGGCGGTCACCGCCTCCCACTCGAACGACCGACAGTTGGCACAGGCCGGACGAGGGGGGTGCCGGAGGGTGCCGCAGTTGGTGCACCGCTGGATCAGCAGCTTGTGATCCTTGGCTCCGTCGAAGAAGAAGCGGTTGTCCTGGGTGAGCGCCGGACGGGGCCGCCGGGGCCGAGCCGCCGGCTTCGCCTCCGGCCCGGTGGCAGAGTCGTCGGACGCCGGACGTGGCCTGAACTTGAGGATCCGGAAGAGCATTGTGGCCACAACGCTGCCGTTCTGGTCGGTGTACTGCTGCCTGGTGGTGATGAAATGACCCACCCCCAGTCCGGTGGCCTTCTCCCCCGAGACGGAGTCGATGGTCGAGGTGACCTCGAGTCGGTCGCCCGGCACCAGGGGCCGCTCGTAGTGCTGGTCGCAGTTGGTGGCCACCACCGAGGTGAATCCGCCTTCGTCGAGCAGGGCCATGAGCCGGTCGTGAGCCGAATCGCCACCGGGCTCCCCGTTGGCCCGGGCTTCGTCCGACTTCAGTGAAGCCCGTAGGCCGCGCATGACCCACGCCTGGAGCATGGTCGGAGGGGCGACGATGCCGTCGAACCCGGCGGCCCGGGCGGCGTCCTCGTCCACGTAGACCGGGTTGTGGTCGCCCATTGCTTCGACCCAGTGTCGGATCATGGGCACGTTGACCGGATCCGATGAGCGGAGGACCGGGCCGTTGGACTGTCCTACGAACGACTGGAGCCGCTCCTCGAACGACGGACCCGAGACGTCGGGTCCGGGGGCTGACGGGGCGGTGGTTTCGGCCGATGTCACCGGGCCGACCGCTTCATTCCCAGACCGGCGGTGGCCAGGATCTCCCGCTGGACCTCGTTGACCCCTCCTCCGAACGTATTGATCTGGGCCTGACGCCCGGCCCGCTCGAGCTCGCCGTGGAGGGCGGCGCCCGGTGAGCCGGGGCTCAGGTATCCGGCGGCACCGACGATCCCCAGCAGTCGACGGTAGATCTCGACCGTCGACTCGGTCCCGAACACCTTGACCGACGATGAGTCCGCCGGCCCCAGGCTGCCATCCCCGACGGCGGCGGTCATCCGCCAATTGAGCAGCTTCTGGGCTTCGAGCAGTGCATAGGTCCGGGCCAGGTCCTGTTGGATCCAGGGCACACCCGCCAACCCCTGGTCGAGCACCCACTGGGACACCTCGTCCCACAGCCGGAAGGCGAGGGCGCTCACCGCCGCCAGTCCCACCCGCTCGTGATTGAGCTGTCCGGTGATCAGCCGCCACCCCTCATTGAGCTGGCCGACCAGAGCCGACCGCGGCACCCGGACATCGTCGTAGTAGGAGGCCGTGGTGGCAACCCCGCCCACGGTGACGATCGGGGTGCACGAGAACCCCGGCGTGGACGTCGGCACCATGATGATGGAGATCCCCTTGTGCTTGGGGGCGTCGGGGTCGGTGCGGACGGCCAGCCAGATGAAGTCGGCCTGGTCGGCGCCACTGGTGAAGATCTTGTTGCCGTTGATCACCCACTCGTCCCCGTCCAACTCGGCCCGGGTCCGCAACGAGGCCAGGTCGGTACCGGCCCCGGGCTCGGTGTAGCCGATGGCGCAATTGATCTCACCGGCCAGGATCCCGGACAGGAAGAATTTCTTCTGCTGGTCGGTACCGTGGGCGATGATCATCGGGCCCACCGTGTTGAGGGTCACGAACGGGAAGGGCGCCCTGGCCCGCTGCACCTCGTTGAAGAAGATGAACTGATCGCTGGTCGGACGTCCCTGGCCTCCGTACCCCTGGGGCCAGCCGATCCCCAGCCATCCGTCCGTACCCATGCGGCGGACCAGCTTCCGGAAGGTCTTCCCGCCCTCGGGTTCGAAATCGAGGGCGTGGCGGACGTCCTCGGTCAGGAGCTCGGCGAAGTAGGCCCGCAGTTCGGACCTCAGATCCTGCTGCTCCTTTGTCTCCTCGAGGTACATGACCTGGGTTCCCTTCACTTGATGACAGTTTGCGACCACATGGACGGCCGACCGCCCGACCTACGAGCGACAGACGCCAGGAAAGGCCGATGAAGGCTGCGGGGCAACTCTTGCCCCGGGGCGGCGGCCCAACCCCCCATCGGGTGCACCGTCTCTACCAGCATCTTTGCCGAACCCGGACCGGCATCGCTACCGGCACCATCGGACCGGGCGTTGTGAAGACCCGGTCAGGTCCGCCTATGATAACTGATACACGTTCTAGAAACGTCGCCGGGCCGGGTGGTACAAGTCCGGCTGGGGACCCCAACCGCACATCTCGACACGTCGCCACACCTATCGGGGGAGACATCAATGGAGGCAACTGACATCGACCTGTGCGATCCCGGCAATTTCGTGGAGTCGGTACCCCACGAATGGTTCGCCTACCTGCGCCGTGAGCTGCCGGTGCAGTGGCATCCGGATCCCGAGGGGTTCGCCGACGGGTTCTGGTCGGTCACCCGCTTCGACGACTGCGTCAACGTCAACCGGGACTACGAGCACTTCTCGTCCCACCGGGCGGCCACCCTCTTCCACGACTTCGACGAGGAAGTGCTGGGTCAGCAGCGCATGATGATGCTGAACATGGACCCCCCCATGCACACCCGCTACCGGCGGCTGGTCAACAAGGGGTTCACCCCTCGGATGATCCGGGACCTGGAAGCCAATGTGGTGGCGTCCACCGACGCCATCCTCGACAGCGTCTGCGAGCAGGGAAGCGCTGACTTCGTGGAGCAGATCTCCGCCGAGCTCCCACTGCAGGTTATCGCCGATCTGATGGGTGTCCCCCAAGAGGACCGCCATCTGGTCTTCGACTGGTCCAACCGCATGGTGGGGTCGGACGACCCCGAGTACCAGATCTCGGCCGAGGCCGGCGCCCAGGCGTCGATGGAACTCTTCGCCTACGCCGACGAGCTGTGCGCCAAGAAGCGGCTCGATCCGCATCAGGACCTGTTCAGCATCCTGACCCAGGCCGAAATCGAAGGTGACCAGCTCTCCCAGCTCGAGCTCGACCTGTTCTTCCTACTGCTGGCGGTGGCCGGCAACGAGACCACCCGCAACCTGATCTCGGGGGCGATGGTGGCGTTCTTCGACAATCCCGATCAGTGGGACCGCCTCCGGGCCGATCGCTCGCTCCTTCCCTCGGCCATCGAGGAGATGCTCCGCTATGTGTCTCCCGTCATGCACTTCCGGCGCCAAGCCAGCGCCGAGGTGATCATCGGCGACCAGAAGATCAGCGAAGGCGACAAGGTCCTGTTCTGGCACATCTCGGCCAACAGGGACGAGACGGTCTTCAACCAACCCAACGTGTTCGACATCGGGAGGACCCCCAACAACCACATGGCCTTCGGGGGTGGTGGGCCCCACTTCTGTCTGGGGGCCAACCTGGCCCGGATGGAGATACGGGTGATGTTCGACCGGTTGCTCGACCGGGTTCCCGACGTCCACCTCGACGGCAAGGTGGAACGGCTCCGCTCCAACTTCATCAACGGCGTGAAGCACATTCCGGTAGCCTTCTCGCCGTCGGCGCCGGTCGGTAGCTAGCCGACCGGGATCCCGCGGACGCCCATCTCATGCGCTTCCACCAAGCAGTCACCTTTCTGCCCCTCGACGACACGCTCCAACTGGCCACCGCCTGCGACGGGCTGGGTTACTCGGGGATCTACCTCTCGGACCACCTGTTCAATCCCCGGGAACTGTCCTCGCGCTACACCTACTCGAAAGCGCCCGACGGATCGCCGTTCTGGGAGAAGGAGACGGCGTGGCCCGATCCCATGTGCCTGATCTCCGCTCTGGCCGCGGTGACCACCGATCTGAGATTCACCACCGGCGTCTACATCGCCCCGGTGCGGGACCTGATCACGGTGGCCAAGACGGTGGGCACCGCCGCGGTGCTGTCCCACAACCGCTTGTCGCTCGGAGTCGGTGTCGGATGGTGCAAGGAGGAGTTCATCCAGACCGGCCAGGACTTCCACACCAGGGGGAAGCGTCTGAACGAGATGATCCCAGCCCTCCGAGCACTGTGGAGCGGGGGCTGGGTCGAGTTCCACGGCGAGTACTACGACGTTCCGGCCTGCCAGATGAATCCCTCCCCCACTCTCCCCATACCGTTCGTCGGCGGAGGTGACTCGGAAGTGGCCCTGGTCCGGGCCACCACCCTGTGCGATGGGTGGGTCAACACCGGAGCTGTCCTCCCCGATGAGGCCTTCGCCCAGGTGGACCGGGTCAAAGACGGGCTGAAGCGGGTGGGCCGGCAGAACGACGAGTTCTCGATCTACGTGGCGGTCCGTGCCTATCCCGATCTCGACCTGTACCGGCGACTCGAGGATGCCGGCGTCACCGATCTCCTGTGCGCCCCGTGGATGGCCGTCGAAGCCAAGGAGGGGGACACCCCCGAATCCATGCTGGCGGCGAGGCTGGCCGTGACCGAGGACTTCGCCGAGCATTTCATCGCCCGGATGGCCTGACCCGTCCGGGTCGTCGCCGAGCGTTCGGGCCCGGGCCAGGGCCAGGGCCAGGGCCGGGAGCTGGGTTGGGTTCGGGTTGGGTTCGGGTTGAGGGTGATGTTGGGCTGGGCCCGGCGGGCGCCTGACATTAGGGTCTGTGGAGCACGCTCTCGGGGAGGAACCGATGAAGGACATGAAACTCGGACTGCAGCTCGGTTACTGGGGTTCTGGTCCGCCCACCAACGCCGCCCAACTCGTGTCGGAGGCCGAGCGGCTGGGGTTCGACTCGATGTGGACGGCCGAGGCCTACGGGTCTGACGCCCTGACACCGCTCAGCTGGTGGGGATCCCAGACCCGACGGCTCCGCTTGGGAACGGCGCTCTGTCAGATGTCGGCCCGGACCCCGACGGCCATGGGCATGGCTGCCATCACCCTCGACCACCTGTCGGCCGGACGATTCGTCCTCGGTCTCGGCGTGTCAGGTCCCCAGGTGGTCGAGGGCTGGTACGGCCAATCGTTCGAGAAGCCCCTGGCCCGGACCCGTGAATATGTCGACATCGTGCGCCAGGTCGTCGCCCGGGAGGCCCCGGTGACCAGTGACGGTCCCCACTATCCTCTCCCCTACCCCGGCGGCACCGAGCTGGGGAAGCCGCTGAAGCCCATCGTCCATCCATTGCGGCCCGAGATCCCGATCGTCCTCGGAGCCGAGGGCCCGAAGAACGTCTCCCTGGCGGCCGAGATCGCCGACGGCTGGTTCCCGATCTTCTTCTCGCCCAACGCCGTCAAAGCCTTCGAACCGGCGTTGGCCGAGGGCTTCGCCCGGCCCGGCGCCCGTCACACGGCGGCCGACTTCGAAGTCATCGCCTTCGCCCCGACCCTGATCGACGACGACATCGAGCGCGCCGCCGACAACTACCGGCCGTTCATCGCCCTCTACATCGGAGGCATGGGCGCCAAGTCGATGAACTTCCACTTCGACGTCTTCGCCCGGATGGGTTACGAGGCCGAGGCCAGCAAGATCCAGGAGCTCTATCTGGAAGGGCGCAAGGACGAGGCGGCGGCGGCCGTACCCACCGCCCTGATCGAGGATACCGCCCTCATCGGTCCGAAGGAGAAGATCCGAGACGACCTCGAGGGCTGGCGTGAATCCATCGCCACCACCCTTTTGGTGGCCGGGAGCCCCGACACTCTCCAGACCATGGCCGAGCTGGTGCTCTAGCTCTGGGCGTCTGTCGACCGACCGGACCGGTCATTCACTTTTTCATTTGGCGTACGACTGGTATGGAAGCCTCGGCGTTTCCGCCTCTCGTCGATGGCTCGGCGTAGGGGGTATTCCGGACTTCCTCCGGGTCAGCGACCGGTAGAGATCGATCGTGCTCGGATGGACTGAATCGAACGGCTCGACATCGTCGGCGACGAGCCTGACCAACTCGGCCATGACTGCTTCCACTCCGGCCGGGTTGCCGGCCAGGTCAGCTGCCCGCAACAGCACCCGATAGAGACGCTCGTCGTAGGGACTGACCAACAGCCCCCTCCGGGCTGACCATTCGGCGCCAGCAGCATCACCGGCAGCAAGGTAGGAGCCGGCCAGTCGGCCGCTCAGATCGACAACGGCGGCTTCTATAGCCGGCCCGATGCCCTCGAGGATGGGCCAATCGGACGACCGGAGCCCTTCGAATGGGCGGCCCCGCACAAGGTCGAGCGCCGATCGCCACTTCTCGATAGCCGGGGAGTCGGCCAGTTCGACAAATCGGTCCCAATCGGTCACCACCGTCGGGGAAAGTGCCAACCGGCCGTGGGACCGCGGCAGATGGTCGATTCCGTCGGGACTCCGTCCCAGCGCCCGCCGAGCGACCGAGGCCGTTGAATGGAGGCTGGACGGCGCCATCAGTCGATCCGGCCACAATGCGGTCGCCCAGACCTCATTCGTGACTCCTTTGGGATGCATGGCCAGGTAGACGACCAGTTCCTTTGCCCATGCCCTGGTGAACTGGCGATCGGCGCCGACGATCTCGACGGTTCCGAGAACCCTCACCTCCACCAGCTCGCCCCTGTCTCCACCGTCGGCGGTTTCTCCAGCAGAACCTTCGGTCTCGGGGCGTCTGCGAACCCTGGTCGAGCTCGGAGTCGAGTCCGTATCCGTCGTCCGGCCCGGCACCGGTACCGACAGATGCACATACGGCTCATCTGATGAGAGCACTGACTCACGACTTCCTGCGGTGTCCAGCAGAGCCGTCACCTGGGCCGTCTCTTCAGCTTGGATCATGTGAGGAAATACCACGGATCCAAGGAGCTCGAGGGACGGTGACGGATGGGCCGAGCTCAGGGTGACCCCGTAGGCCGCGGTGTGTCTCCGACCGACGGCGACGACGGCCATTCCTGCCGCTGGATCAGAGCCGGCTTCGAGAAGTTCGTCCACGTCGGCCCGGTCCACCGACGAGCTGCAGATCACCACAATGGGATCCCACCTGTCGGAGTCGGTGAGACAACGCCCTTCACCGAAAGAGGCGTAGCCCGAAGCCTCGAGCGCCTGATGGGCTCCGATCCTTCGATGACACAACGAACGGACGACGGATGGAGCGTCGGTGGTCGAACGGACTCGGGGGAATCGTTCCAGTTCGGTCCCGAATCCGACAGCGATGAGATCGAACTGGCCCGACCAGTGCGAGGTGGCGAGTTCGAGAGCCAGAGCCCGAAGGACGGCATCGCATCCCCCATCGTCCCCCTGGATGACCAGGGAACCGAGGGATTCGAGATTTACCATGACGGTGTCGTCGGCTCCCCGTCCCGCCGTCACCAGCAGCGGAGCCGGCGACCTCGCTGACCGGAGACGACGAGTCGACTGCGCCCGCCTCGACAGCGACGACCGGTCCACCAGCAGGGAGGTGCCATCATCCCCGGCCACCATGTGATCCGGCAGCCGCACCGATCCATCCAGTCCCTCCACCACCAGTTCCACGACTTCGTCAAGGATCCGCACGCCCCGGACGACGGGGACATCACCCACCACGTCGTGCCATTGCCGGTTCAGTAGTCGGAGCGACAGATCGATGGTGGAGATGGCCTCTGAACCGTCGCCGATTCTGAGCCTCCGTTCGATGGTGGCGGCGCTCTGATCCGGAAGTCTGATCAATCTCCCGCTCGATCGCCGGCGCTGCTGGGCACGTCTCATGCGGTCCAAGATGCTGACCACGCCGGCACCCACGACGCTCCCGCCTACCGGAACCAGTGGGGCACCGGCCGAGGGCCCGCCATTGTCATAAACGACGTCGAGCGATCGATCCTCCATGGCCGGGGTTGGTGAGGGTTCGGGACCACCCTGTCCTGACCGGTTCCCGGATCCGACCGTCGGGTGGGTGGTGAAGGCCTCCCGGTCGGTCGACTGCGTATGGCTGTCGGGTTGACGAGCCAGCTGTCGGCCATCGGGTCGAACACTGTCAGTGTTTCGAGGCAGCTGGAGCAACCAGCCGGCCGTCACCCAGTGCGCAGTGGTCAGCGCTCCCCCGTCGGCCTGTCGGATCCCATAGTTCAGTTCGGCAAGCTCTCTCCACCGAAGAGAGCTGCCCAGGTGGTCGGCGGCGATCGACCACAGCGTCTCCCGGGCCTCGACCTGGTGTTGGGACGGTGACGTATCGGCAATCGTCGACCCGTGCCGGTACGCGGGTTGGGCCGGGCCGTCGTGGCCGTCACTGGAAACGATTGGGCCAGTGCTCCGATGAGCGCTGCGGCCCGAAACGTCTTCGGATATCGCGTCTGCGCTCTGATCTGTCGATCGATTCTTCGGCCCGGTCTCGGAAGTGAACACGTACCGACCTGTCGACTCGTCCCAGCGCTGGGTGGACCCGACCAGCGACCAGTCGTCGATCACCTTCAACCCGACCGCAGGAGGGACGATTGCTGACGTCCTCGTGTTCGAGGAAGCTCTGACCGGCGGCTCCCTGGTGCCGACGGCCGAAAGAGCCAACGTCGTACCGACCAGGAACGCCGCCACCGACTGCACGGCCCGGCTCGCCGGAAGTCGGACCGGGGCACGTCCAGTCATCCACGACCGCAACTCCAGCACCACGCAGACCGTCATCCACATCCATGAGATCCATGCCACGATGAGGGCGCCGCGCCACAGCCAGGCGCCAACGAGGTGTGGGTCGACCGACCCGTGGGCGGACACGGTCTGGACGGCCTGTCGATAACCCACGGTGGTGAGCGGCCATCCTCCCATTGCTGCCAGCACGATTGGGATCGTCACTACGATGGCCAACAGCGCCACGGCAGAGAGGGCGATCCGGAAGCCATCGGGGCGGCGAGCCGGACTCGACACGATGCCCCTGGTCACTGGCTGCCCTCGGTGATTCCCTCGACGTCGACGGCTGATGCTGTCGCCGATACCGGGAGGGAGTTGACACCCACCAATCCCAGCAAAGAGGTAGGAACCCGGTAGTGAACGGAAACGGTCACCACTCCTGAGGAGACTGAGGCCGTCCCCGGATGACCGGCGGCCACAGTAAAGGCCTCGGCGGCGGAGACGGCAGCGGCCGAATCGAGTTGCAACGTGCCCGAGCGCAGTGCGTTCACCGACAGGGCGCCGGCGCCGGCCCGGGCAGCCTGTTGCGCTTCGTCGGATGCCGCCTGCTGGGCGGTGAGCGCCGAACCGCCGTCGACGACGAGACCCATCAGCACCAGGATGGCGACGAGTAGCAGGACGACGAATGCACTTATGGATCCGTCCTGAAGGCCCGACGCACTGTTCGCGCCTGAACTCACTGAACCGACCGGTACGGGTCGATCGGCGCAGTCGAGGAGGCTCGCACCGTTGTGCCGCCCGGCACCCCCGGCACCGACAGATCCGAGAGGTTGACCCTGCACACCACGGTCACCGTGACGTACCCCCCGGCGACGAAATGACTCACATCAGTGATGACTTGGGGAGCCGGACAGAAGTGATCCCGATCGAGATCTCCCGTCGACACGGCCTGGGCAGCGGCCGACTCGGCCTCGGCCGCATTCGGGAGCACAGAGGCAATCTGAGCAGCCGCCCGTGATGATTCGACCACCTGCTGGTGCGCCTCGGTCACCCGTCCGAACACCACCATGATCAGCGCCAGCAGAAAGAGGACTGGAGTCAGTGCCACCAATTCGACGGTGAGGCTTCCATCATCACAGGGTGAGTGATTGATCCTCATTCCGATCCACGGAACTCCTGTATCGGGCCGATCTCGACGGATGAAACTGGAAGCGACAGACCGGGGAGGATCGACGCAGCGCGTCCGGTGACGGTCACACGAGCCACGTCATCAGCCATTACGTCGACCGAGACGCTCGACGTCTGCAGATCGGAGCCGGGTCCACCCGTCACCGATCGCGCCTCGGCTGCCCCCGCGGCCGTCCCACCACCGAGCGAACGGGCCACCTGGTCGCCTTGCGACGCAGCCAACTGGGCAACCTGTGCGGCGTGGGCCCAGAGGGCGCATTGGATCACGAGCAACAGGACCACCATGAGAACCGGCACCAACAGGACCGCTTCGATGACGGTGGAACCTTCCTCACCGACCTCCCGATGGGGACGCATGTCAGTTGAGGTCGATCGTGTTGGCCTTGTCGGTGACTTTTGCCACGATGATGGCTCCGATGGAGATGGCCAGGGCGGCGAAGATCGCCGTCAGGATGACCTTCTCGACGACCGAGCCGGAGTCGTCCCATCCCCCCGAAGCGAGCACTCGTGCACGGAGATAGGTCCAGAGGACCACTGCCTGACTGATCATGGTTGTTATTCCTCCCTAGTGGTTGATATGTAGAGGCGCACTGGTCGATGCCCCCCGACCTCGAAGGGTCGGAGCGAGCATCAGAAGCCACCGAGTATTCGACTGAAGGCGGGATAGCCGACGAAGAGAAGGAAGCCGACGAGCAGCAGGGTCCCCGGCAAGAACAACCGCTCGGTCATGGCGTTAGCCTCCGATTCGGCGTCGGCCTGCTCGTGCCGACGGAGCGCCGTCGACCTGGCCATGAGCGACTGTCGGATCCGGGCACCTTCGGTGCCCGCCAACTGGAGGGTCGTCGACAGCTCGATCAGTTCGTTGACGCCTATTTCCTCGCCGAGCTGGCCGAGAGCGAGCCACGGCGACTGGCCGCTGTCCCGTGCCTTGGACAGCGCCCTGGCTATCCGTCTGGCCGCCCAATCCGAGCTCACCTGCGAGGCGGCGAACATGGCCCCTTCTATGCCGATGCCACCGGCAAGTCCCAGCACCACCAGATCGACGAACGTACCCACCACCACCCGGACATGACGTCGTCGGTGGCGGGCGTCGCCGAACAGCTCGACAACCGGCAGACCCAGTCCGGTCGGCACAGCCACCAGGGCCATCACCAGCGGAACGACGAGGGGAAGCGTTACACCAGTCCACTGGGCGAATACCCACAAGAGAGGGGGCAACACCAGTCCGCCACCTCCGGCGATGACCATCTTGGAGGTCAGTTGGTCCAGTGAGCCTCCGGTGATGGCCAGGTTGGTCCGCAGGGACGACCAGCGAGGGTCCGAGTAGATGACATCTCGGCCGACCAGGGCCACCACCTGGGTTCCGATCTCCGACGGCCATCCACCGGTGTCGGGTCCGGCCACCGCCGGCTGCATCGGACGGGCCATGGTCCGAGCCAGGGTCTCGAGGGAGGGTGCAGGGCTCCTGAGCCCCCGGAGCAGGCCGAGACACCCGAGTCCGGCGAGGGCGCCCAAGACGACGGCGGCCGTCATCGGTCGACCACCTCTCGACCCAGGAGTCGGACCGGCGCCGGGGGCCGAGCCAGGGACACCATCAGGCTCAATCCGATGGCATAGAGCGTTCCGACCACGAGGAGTACGAGCTGACCGCGAGGTGTGCCGAATGGCGCCAGGTAGGAGTGGGCCACCACGGTCAGGCAGACGGCGAAGGCAACGGAAAACACCAAGACGGTCCGGACACCACTACGTACTGAGGCGCGGCTCGTTTCGATGCGAAGTCGGAGCGCCACTTCGTCCCTCGTCGAATCGGCCAGTGCCGCCAACAGCTCACCCAGATGCTGGGCCCTCGCCGAGATCGCCAATTGAAGCGCACACACGACCCGGTCCGAACACGGGTCCTCCAGTTCGTCGGCCAGCAGCGTCAATGCATCGCGGGGGTGCATTCCCGCCCCGAGTCGGGACGAGAGCCGGGCCGTGGCCCCCCTGATCGGCACCGGGCTCAGCGCGGCCGTCGCCATGATCGCCTGGCCCAGTCCGGCCGAGGCGGCCAATGTTCCCTGGAGCATCTCGGTCCAAGTGGCAATGGCCTCGATCTTGGCGATCGACACCGATCCCGACGTCCGACCGAAGAGCTTGGGGACGCCGAACACCGCGCACGCCCCGATGGGGACGGCCACCGGCCACCCGGTGAGGACGCCCGCCGCCCATCCAGCTAAGCCCGCCCCCACCACCAGGGCCAGATCTTCCCGGTCCGGATGCCTCCATCCCGGTGACCAAGCCTTCGATTCACCAGAGGCGACGTTCCTCGGCCATGAGTGGGCGATGCCGACGACCCCCAGGCCGAAGCAGAGTCCGATGGCCAGCACAAATCCCATGCTCATTCGGCAAACCCGGAGGCCTGGAGGGCGGGTGGCCGGTAGCCGAACCGGACCAACTCTCGTTGTGTCTCTGCCCGCAGAGGTGACGCCGCCTGTGCCCGGCGATCCGGTCCTGGGCGGAACACTTCGTTAGAGATGACCTGTCCGCCTTCTGCGTCCACGACTTCACGTACCGACGACACGAACCGCCTCCGCATGGACCGCGGTGGAAACTGTCGGAAACCGACATCGTCTTCCCAGTGGCCCGGGACCTGCACGCCCACGTCCGGGTCAGCGGTGTCGTGCATCTCGGTGTCGAGGTGCACGATGAACTGGAGGGCCCCGGCGATGAGCTGATTGCTGGCTTCGACCGGGAGACGTTCGGGGGCCTGCACTGCATAGGCGGCGATTCGCCGGAACACCCCGGCCGACGAGTCGGCATGGATGGTGCACATCGATCCCGATCGCCCCTGGCTCATGGCGTTCAGCATGGGGAGCACCTCGTCACCAAGTACTTCGCCGACAATGACCCGGTCGGCGTTCATCCGTAGTGCCCGCCGGACCAGATCGGCCACCGAGATCAAACCTTCTCCTTCGACGTTGGCCGGTCGTGCCTCCAGGGCCACCATGTCGGGGTGACGTCGAATATCTGCGTCGAGACCGAGCTCGAACGCCTGCTCGATGGTGACGATTCGTTCTCGAGGTGGGACTTCAGCGGCCAGTGCCCGCAACAGCGTCGTCTTCCCGGAGTTCATGGCGCCGGATACGACGATGTTCTTGCGGGCCCGGACTGCCGCTCCGAGCAGGGAGGCGAGGTGGTCGTCGAGCGTGCCCAGACGGGTGAGGTCAACCAGTGACAGGTCGGAGAACCGGTGTCGTCGAATCGAGATTGCCGGACGGGAGACCACGGCCATCAAGGCCGAGAGTCGACTGCCGTCGGGCAGGCGCAGGTCGAGTTCCGGCCTGGCCAGGTCGAATCTGCGTTCCGACAGGCCGAATCGGGCGGCGGCGGCGCGCACCAGGTCGATCAGGTCGTCATCGGATTCGGCGATCGGCGGCATCAGCTGCTTGGATCCATCGGCATAGCTGACCCAGACGTGGTCACAGCCGTTGATATCGATGTTCTCGATGTCTGGATCGTCGATCAGAGGTTGGAGTCCCCCCATTCCGAAGAGGGCATCGAGCACCGATTGGGCCAACTGCCGTTCATCGGCAGCCTCGCCAATCGGATCTCTCCCGGTTGTCGTTCCCTCGTTCAGCTGATCGAGATGGACGAAGATCCGTTGACGGGCGAACTCGCGCCGATCGTCACCGGCCAGGTCGGCTCCGGCCGGAGCCGCCAGATCCTCGGCCACCAGCTGGCGAATGGTTCTCGCCAGCGAATCGCTCATCGATCGACCTCCCTCTGCATCGAATCGACCAGCGGTCTTCCGGCATCTGCGGGACCTGACGGCGGTGCCTGGTCCGGTGCCTGCTCGGGCACTGACGGAGCTGCCACCGGGCTCAGTTCATTCTCCACCCGGCGGCGCCCGAGCCGAGCCACGGTGGCGAGAAGAGGTCGCAGACCGCCGGCCCAGCGATCTCTCGACGGGTGAGTCGTCTCTTCTCGGGCCGAGGGACCGTCGACCGAGAGCCGACCCGCCAGTCGGGCCGCAGCCAACGTGAGGGGCGAACGCAACAGACGACGATCGCCCGGTTGTGACCCGGTTGCCACCGCGGCGGCTTTCGCATCGAAAGGGAGCTCAGCCAGAGCCGGGATCCCGACAACCTTCTCAATTTCGGAAACCGAGTACCGGTCGCTCCCGATGACCACCAAACCGGCCACGCCGCCCCATCGGGCCATCAACCCCGGTGCCCGGTCGGCGGCATGCATCACCGAGGCGGCATCGCCTCGGACAACGACCACGACCGCATCGACACGATCCGTCAGTGCTTCGGGACCCGCCGAGTCCGGTGACAGACGACCGAGATCGACAATCACGTCGAAGGATGCCGGCCCGGGGCCGGGCCCGGTTGTCACTCCGAGCTCGTTGCCCGACCCACGGGCCGCACTGGTCAATAACAACGACAGGAGCCGGTCACTGGGATGATCTGCCGAGTGGCGAGTTCCGACCAGCACATCGAGCCCACCTGGCAACCGTTGCAGGTGGGGTGCGAGGGAGACAGGCGATCCGGCCCGCCGGACGGCGGCGGCGAACGTCGGCCATCCACCCATGGACGTGAGGGCGAAGCGAGCGGCGAGATCACCACCGGCGGGGTCACACTCAGCTACGACCACGCGCCGTGTCTGGGGCCACGTCGCTCCCACCAGGCACGACGTGGTCGTCACGCCGGGAGACCCCTTGACGGAGAGAAAGGCCACGACGGTCACGGTGCCAACCGGCTGGTCGGTGCCGCACCGGTGGCGCTCGTACCGCCGGCCGAGGCAGGAGGAAGAAGGGCCAGACTCACCTGATCGGCAGCCGCGGCGGTGGAGACTGCCGCAGCCAGGGTGGACGACACCTCGACCGACACGAGTTCGGTCGCACCGTTCGAGGAGTTGGCTGAAGGCCCGGCCGTGGCGAACACCGTCGCCTGCGGCACGAGCACTCCGGTCGGTTCTTCGCCGCTATTGCCCGACTGGTCCGGCGAGATCGAGGAAGTGGACGTGGGAGAGGAGCCCGACACCACCGGAATCCCTGGGCCCGCCGTCTCTACGATCATCACCTCTTGTCCCGGCGCCACCCCGCCCGCCGGCAGCTCGCCGTCCTTCAGTGCCAATCCCACCACGGCATCACCCAGGGTGATCTGACCCGACCCGGTGAGGTCCCCCGCCACCAGCAGGGATCCCGCCGGAATGGTGACGGCAGCCCGTTTGCCGGCCAGCTCTGGAGCGTCGGTGACCAGGATGGGAGCGACACCTCCGGAAATGGCCACGCTCGACTGGCCAAGATCACCGCCGGTGATCTGTTGCCCCTGTTGGATGGTCCGGGTGACGACGAGAACCGAGCTCTGGTGGTTCGACGACGAATAGATTCCGGCAAAGGCGGCGATGCTGACGAACACCACCGCCGCCGAAGCAGCAATCATGAGAGGTTTCCTCGTGCGCGGTACGGCCGGCAATCCCCGTTCGGATCTCGTGCCACCGGGGTCGGCCGGGGCCGTGGCGTTCCTGTCGAGCAGCGAGGTCATGAGGTCTGGTCTCGGGATCCAGAGTTGACCCGGACCACGGCCTGATTCGTGACCAGACTCTCGACCTGTTCCACCCGAAGATGGGTGGAAGTCGACGTGAACAAGGTCGGGAGTGTCCCGCTCGCCGATGTGCCCACTGATGACCACGAGACGGACCAGGTGATGGTGGCACTCACGACGAACGATCCGTCATTGGAATTTCCGTCCGGGGAAGGTTGTCCGGAGGACGACACGGAGTAGTCGTACCAGCAGGCGGTGGACTGGGCGGCGGCCGGCACCTCCTCCACGAACGGTGTACCCGGTCCGAAGCACGTCACACTGTCCCCGTCTCCCATCGACCAACGGATCGACATCGGGAGGGCCACGGCTGTGGCGCTCACCGAGCCGATCGAGGCGGTCACCGAATAGGCATGCCAACTGGAGGCATCGACCCACAACCAGGTCGGAAGATTGACCACTGCAGCCTGGGAGGGATTGACGTGAATGTCGGGCTTGGGAAGCTGAATGGAGTTCTCCGCCTCCAGAGCGACCGTGTACGGATCGACGGCGGGCGACGGGGTGGTCGCCGTCTGGTCAGCGATCCAGATGGTCTGCGTCACCGAGTTTCCCGTTGCCAGATCGGTACAGGTGACCGAGTACCAACCTCCAGGGGTTGGTCCCCCGGGGGCGACACCACCTTCGTCGTTCAACACCAGGGCGGTATCCGTGCACAGCGGCTGGGCGGGACCTGACCCCGGACGACCGGATCCTCCCGGTATCGACGGTGCACCTCCACCGGATCGCCCACCGGTGGCGCCGACGGTGACGGTGCCGGTTCCGTTGTCGCTCCCCGACGTGGCGGCGTGGGCCGTACCGTCCGACCAGGCGACCAACGAGACGAACGTGGTGACCGCCACCAGTGCCCTCAGGATCGCTGGCACGGACCCACCCCTATCGCCCGGCATTTCGAGGACCCGACGGACCGATATCCAGGCATTTCATAGGCAGCGGACAATAAGAGTTGTCGTGGGGGCCCGCAACGAAAGTTGCAGTACGACTGCAACTAGTTCGGTCGGGTTCGACGCCGGCGGCCCAGACCGCCACCGATCGCTGGTATGGAAAGGCTGACCGGACCGACACGCGTGGAGTATGGAGCGGCTACCTTGCCGGATTCTTGCCGCCGACCTTGCACGAGCTGTTTCGGTCGGTGGCCCCGGGGGTCGGACCGGACCGGTGGCCGTCACTTCCCGTTGCGGGAGAACGGTTCTCGATCGGTCGGGTCACCGTTGCCGGCGGAATGTCGGGACCGCCGACGCGCCGGTCCGGTCTTCGTTGCCGACATGAGAGGTCCCGCACATGGATCGACATCGTGGCGACGGCGGTACGTCGATGGCCGGGACGGACCCTCCGGTCACCGACTACGTGAAGCGCGCCGATCACCGCCATGAGTGGTCGGCTCCGGCCAGCCCCTGGGTGACGAAATCAGGTGGATCCGGAAGAGATCGGTGGGGTGGCCGGTGAAACGACCGCCTCCGCCACCCCGGTAGGTGCGGTCGGAGGGGTCTTCGCGTCGCCGGAATCCGACCCCTGCCGGGTGACCAGCTTGGCACTGAATTTGACCGCCTTGGTGGCCGTGGTGGCGCCGGTCTGGAGGACCACGGCCACGGCCAGCAGGATGATGGCCGGGATGAGCAGCGCCCGGACCCCGAGCATGAGGATGGCTACCCGGCCCAGGGCGTAGGGGGGTGAGCACACCGTGGCCCCGATGACCCCGCCCAGGGCGGCAGCGGTCACCTTGTCCTTACGCGACCGGTCCGACTTGATCCCGGCCAGCCTGGAAGGGACGGCCACGTAGGCCAGCATCATGGCGGCCACCACGATGCTGAGGGCCAGGGCGTACCAGAAGAGGCCCCAGCGCTGGACCACCAGGGCGGCGACGCCGAGGGCGATGCCGATCACGAACCCGTAGGACACGATGGTCCTGAGATGCCGACGGGCCTGGGCGAAGGCAGGGCGGATCTCCGGCTTGCCCGGTTTGGAGATGGCAAAGGCGAAGACGGCGTTGAGAAAGAAACTGGCGGCGGTGACGGCCGCCACCGCCAGTAGGGCGGGGACCAGCAACGGACCCCGGATGATGTGGAACCCCTTGCCCCGGAAGACGTGCAGCTTGATGTCCAGCATGGCCAGCCAGATCCACATGGCCGGCAACACCTGCACCAGGGTCAGCCGCCAGTTGGTGACCAGCAACTTCAACCCCTGGAACAGCATGGCGAAGGCGCCGACCACCAGGGCCAGCGGCGCCAACCAGCGGCTGCGCTGGCTCAGTCCGAGGATGGCCTTTTCGACCATCGACTCGTCGCCGTCGCGGATGGCCTGGATCAAGTGCCTGACCAGGAGAACAACCGTGGCCCGCCGGGTGCGCTGATCGTCGGGAGCGGGTAGTTCTCGGGCCGGATGCCGGTGAGGCCCGTCCGAGGTGTCCATCACCGCGCCGTCGCTCATCGGGCAAGGCTACTTTGTCCCCTGGTCCCAGCCGTGGGCGGCGGACCCTGGGTAGGCCAGGGGCGACCCTTGGGAGGCCGCGGGACGACCCTCGGAGACATGCCCGTACCGGTCGGGCACCTACCCGGTACCGGAGGGCTTCCCGCCTGCGCCACACTGTTCGGTATGCCAGCTCAGTACATCTACACCATGCGTGACCTGCGAAGGTTCTACCCACCCGACCGTGAAGTGCTCAAAGGGATCAATCTCTCCTTCTATCCCGGCGCCAAGATCGGCGTGATCGGCGGGAACGGTTCGGGCAAGTCGTCACTCCTGCGGGTGATGGCGGGCGAGGACGACGGATACAGCGGCGAGGCCCGCCTCACTGCCGGCTTCACCGTCGGCCATCTGGCGCAAGAGCCCCAGCTCGATCCGAAAAAGGACGTCCTCGGCAACGTGTCCGACGGAGTGGCCGAGACCAAGGCGCTGGTCGACCGGTTCAATCAGGTGTGCGCGGCCATGGGCCAGCCCGACGCGGATTTCGACAAGTTGCTGAGCGAACAGGCCGAGCTGCAGGACAAGATCGACGCAGCCGGAGCCTGGGACCTCGAACGCACCTTCGACATCGCCATGGACGCCCTCCGACTCCCCCCCGGCGATGCCGACGTCTCCACCCTGTCGGGTGGCGAGCGTCGCCGGGTCGCCCTGTGCCGGCTGCTCCTGTCCAAGCCCGATCTGCTGCTCCTCGACGAGCCCACCAACCATCTCGATGCCGAATCGGTGGCCTGGCTCGAACGGACCCTGCAGGAGTACCCGGGCACCGTGGTGGCGGTGACCCACGACCGCTACTTCCTCGACAACGTGGCCGGGTGGATCCTCGAGTTGGACAGGGGCGCCGGTATCCCCTGGGAGGGCAACTACTCGTCGTGGCTGGAGCAGAAGCAGGCCCGACTGGCCGGCGAACAGAAGGCCGACAAATCCCGCCAAGAAGCCCTGCAGCGGGAACTCGAATGGATACGCATGTCCCCCCGGGCCCGGCAGAGCAAGGGCAAGGCCCGGATCAACGCCTACAACGACCTGGTGGCGGAAGCGGAAGCCGCCGACCGTCGGGCTGACAAGCTGGAGATCACCATCCCGGCCGGCCCGCGCCTCGGCGATCGGGTGGTCGACGCCGACGGTCTGGTGAAGGGGTTCGGTGACCGACTCCTCATCGATGGGCTCTCCTTTCTCTTACCCCCGGGCGGGATCGTGGGCGTCATCGGTCCCAACGGAGCCGGCAAGACCACCCTGTTCCGGATGATCGTTGGAGAAGAGACACCCGACGACGGCACCCTGGAGGTGGGCGCCACCGTCCAGCTGGCCTACGTCGACCAGTCCCGTGACGAGCTGTCGCCTGACGCCACCGTGTTCGACGAGATCACCGGCGGGCAGGATCTGTTGGTGGTTGGCCATCGTGAGCTGCACGGGCGGGCCTACGTCGCCAGTTTCGGGTTTACCGGAAGCGACCAACAAAAGAAGGTCGGAGACCTCTCCGGTGGTGAGCGAAACCGTGTCCAGCTGGCCAAAGTCCTGAAGGAAGGAGGCAACGTGCTCCTCCTCGACGAGCCCACCAACGACCTGGACGTCGACACCCTCCGTGCTCTCGAAGAGGCCCTGCTCGGATTTCCGGGATGCGTGGTGGTGATCAGCCACGATCGCTGGTTCCTCGACCGGATCTCCACTCACGTACTGGCCTTCGAGGGCAACTCCGAGGTCCGCTGGTGGGAGGGGAACTTCAGCGACTACGAAGCCGACCGCAAGAAGCGCCTCGGGGTCGATGCCGACCAGCCCCACCGTATCCGCTACAAGCCGCTGGTGCGCCAGTGACGAGGGCGCCACATGGGCACCCGAGTTGACCGGCGTGGTCGGGACGACCGGGTGAGCACAGACGGGGCGACCGTTCGCCACAGCTTCGCCAGCGACAACTGGTCAGGGGTCCATCCCGACGTGTTGGCCGCCATGGTCGCGGCCAACGTCGGACACTCCCCCGCCTACGGTGCCGACCCGGTGACCGAGCGGGCCGTCGCCCTCTTCAGACAGCACTTCGGAGACGATACCGAAGTGTTCTTCGTGTTCAACGGGACAGGTGCCAACGTGGTCGGGCTCCAGTCACTGCTCCGGCCCTTCGAAGCGGTAATCTGCGCTGAAAGCGCTCACATCAACGTCGACGAGTGTGGGGCGCCCGAGCGGTTCCTCGGCAGCAAGCTGGTCGCCGTGCCCACCACCGATGGGAAACTGACGCCCGAACTGGTGGCCGCGGCCACCGAGGGGGTCGGTGACGAGCACCACGTCCAGCCCCGGGTGGTGTCGATCAGCCAGTCGTCCGAGGTCGGCACATGTTATTCGGTCGACGAAGTCGGATCCCTGGCCGTCTGGGCCCACGATCACGGGATGTTCCTTCACCTCGACGGGGCCCGGCTCTCCAACGCCGCAGCCTCGCTGGGGGTCGGACTGGGGGCGTTCGGATCGTCGATGGGCGTCGACGTGCTGTCATTCGGCGGCACGAAGAACGGAGCCATGGCCGCCGAGGCGGTGCTGGCCTTTGGGAAGTCGGACGACTCCCCCCTCCGCTACATCCGGAAGCAATCGATGCAGCTGGCTTCGAAGATGCGGTTCGTCTCCTCGCAGTTCACTGCGTTGCTTGCCGCCGACCTGTGGCGAAGCAACGCCGAACACGCCAACGCCATGGCCCGCCGCCTGGCCGCCGGTGTGACCACCGTACCCGGGGTCGTCCTGGCCCATCCGGTCGAGGCCAACGGGGTCTTCGCCGTCCTTCCCCCGGCCGCCACCGAGATCCTGCAGCGCCACTACCCGTTCCACCTGTGGGACGAAGCGACGGGGGTGGTCCGGTGGATGGCCTCGTTCGACACCACCGAGGCCGACGTCGACCGTTTGGTGGACTCCGTGGCCGAGGTCATGGGAACCCTTTAGCCCGGGGGCGGTGGCCGGCCCTTCCCCGGAGGTCCGGCGAACGCCTGGGCCACCGACATCCACTCCACCGCTACGTCACCGTCGACTTCGAGGTCGGTGTCGAGCGGGTTCCGCCGTTGGGTCACGACCAGGCAGAAATCGAGGGCCGGACCCCTGATGCCGGCAGTGCCGACACTGGCGTCGGCCGCACCCACCTCCCACCTCCACTCGGCGCCGGATGGCGCGGTGAGAACCACGTCGATCCGCCCCGGCGGCACTTGGAGGCCGTGGACCAGATAGGAGAACGGCCGGGCACGGACCCCGAGATGGGCCACATGGTGCAGGCGGCCGGTGGGGAGGCGTCGGTCACCGAGAGCGTCGGCAACGTCCTGGCCGTGGGCCCAGGTCTCCATCAGGCGAGCCGAGATGAAGGACAGAGCTCCCATGGGAGGACCGAACCAGGGCACCCGGGCGGACGGGTCGGCGGCGGCAAAGGCTGTCATCATTCCCCGGTGGGAGCGCTGCCACCAGGCCAGCAACTCAGCCCCGTCCATCGCACGGCCCTCGGCCAGGTGCACCCCCATCGGGTCACCCTCGGTGGCCATCATCTTCTCGGCCACCCCGGCGAACTTCTCGGGCTCGACCATGGCCATCCGCCCGGCATCGTCGAAAAAGGCCAAGTGGCTGATCTGGTCCCGCACCATCCAGCCCTCTGCGGGCGTTGCCAACTCCCACTCGGGAGAATCGGTGGCAAGTCGGGAGACCAGGGAGTACAGATCGTCATACTCGTCGTCGAGATCAGCGAGCAATTCGGGCAACGTGGGCATCGGTGCGAGGCTAGGCGGTCAGTTCGTGGAGGCGACGAGTCCGGAGCTTCGGCGTGTTGGTATCAGGAATAACGTGAGGGGGGTATGTCAGATACCGTCGGTACGTTATTTGAGAAAGCAAATGCCCCGAGGTGGCGCTCACCCGCTCCCCTCCAGCCAGCTCCGACTGGTGGCGAGGACCTCGATCTCCGGATGGGACCACACGTAGCGATCGACCGAGTCGAGCACCTCTTCCACGTGCCCGGGTGAGCCGGCCACGGCGGCAAAACCGAGCTCCGACCGCTGCCACTGGTCCTGGTAACCGGTTTCGGCGGCGGCCACGCCGAAGCGAGACCTGCAGGACTCGACGATGTGCTTGACGACGGTGCGCTTGTCCTTCAAAGACGTGCTCCCGCGGATCCTGAACTCCACGGTGAGGGCGCAGGCGTGCATCACAGCTACACAATGGCCCCGATCCATGAGCCGTTGCCCAGGGACCGGCTGCGCCCCGGTACGGATGGGGGACGGTGCCGAGGCGCACCGGCCCTGGGGGATCTCAAGCCGCCGAGGAGGGACCGGCCCGCACCCTCGAACCGACGGCGGGATTCGAAGCCTCGGTGCCGGCGGTGCCGGCGGTGCCGGCGGTCGAGTGGGAAGTGGCCCCGGCCCCCCATCGGCCGCCGAGGGACAACCCGAGAGCTGCGGCAGCTGCGGTGGTGACTCTCACCCCCTTGCGTCTCCGGCTCACGGCGGGGAACGGATCCCGCTCGCACCAGTTCATCAGGTCGGCCACTTCGGTGTCGCTCATGTCGTCCTCCTTGGCTGTCGGTCGGCGTCGACAACGACTATGAGCGTGCCCGCTGTGCCTGCGCTGTGCCCCAGACCGGCGCTCCCTGATAAATGCCGAACGGACAGACCCCGTCCCTCAGGGTCGGGATGCCTCGACCATCGACAGCACATCGGACCACCCGAGCCCCACCGTCTCACCGATCACTATCCGGTCCTGGGAGTCGACCAACACGAAGAATGGATAACCGAGTACCCGGTAGTCGTCCCAGGCCTGGTCGCTCATCACCACCGGCACCTCGTTGACCCCGAGGGCGGCCCGCCCCACGTCGGCCGGGTCAACCGAGTCGGGTCCTTTCGTCACCACGACAATCGACACGTCGGCCGGTAGTCCCCGGGCACTGGTATCCCGCAGTCCCCGCCAGAATTCGTCGCACCCGTCGCACCGGACGTGCAGGAAGCACAGGAGTAGGGGACCTTCGATCGTCCCGATCACCACCTCGACGGCCCCACCCGACGGTCGCACCCCGGCGACGTCTGACGCCGGCTGTCGGCGAGACGACTCGACCGGGCCGGAGGGGATTGGCCTCAGACCGGCCCGAAAAGCCGGGTCCAGACGGGGATCTGTCGGCCCGATCGGTGGCCCCTTACCGGGCCCCTGGGTCTTCATCGACGGTTCACGGAGTGCGAACCGGGAGCGGACGCATGGCCGGACCGACCGGTCAGTCTTCGATGATCTCGATGGCGTCGCCGTTGCCGCACCAACGGCACGACACCTCTTCAACCGACTCGTCGAGCACGTCGACGTCCTCGACGGTCAGATCGCCCCCCACCGAGTAGTGGTGGAAGGACATGGTGCGCCGGCTGGTCAACACGTTGAAACGGGTCAGGTTCCCGCACGCCGTGCACCGGTACCGTGTCACGCCACCGGTGGTCACATCGGTGGTCGCCGTCGGCGGGGCGGCGTCGGTGGTCGGGCCGGCAGCGGATGGTGATTCAGTGGGGGTCACCACCCCAACGGTAGCCGCCCCGGGGCCTGGTCATGGGTGGCCCGGCCTTCGATGAGGGGGCCCGGCCCTCAGTTCGAGCCCGAGGCTCCAGCCACCTCGTCGGCCGCCGCCTCCTGGGACACCTCGACGAGGGCATCGAGAACCGAGGCGGCCCGACCGTCGTCGATGACCTGGCCGGCCAACGAGACGCCGGCCGGCAGGTCGGGTGCACGGCCGATCACGACCAACGAGGCCGCGGCGTTGAGCACGGCGATGTCCCGATGGGGCGACGCACGTCCGGCCACCACTTGGCGGATGGCTTCGGCATTGAAGGCGGCGTCGCCCCCCCGCAGGTCCTCGATCACCGCCGAAGCGAATCCCAGGTCGGCCGGGTCGATCCGGTACTGCGACATCTCGTAGTCCCCGGGGCCCGAGGAGACCAACTCGTGGACGGTCGAGGGACCGGTGGTACTGAGCTCGTCCAACCCGTCGTCGCCGTAGACGACCATGGCCCGGAGGGCGCCGTTGGCGGCCAGCACCCCCAACATCTTGTCGGCCATGGCCGGGTTGCTCACCCCGACCACCTGATAGCGGGCCCGACCGGGATTGGCCAGGGGTCCGAGGTAGTTGAAGACGGTGGGGATTCCGAGCTCCCGGCGCACCGGACCGGCGAAGCGCATCGCCGGGTGGAATCGCGGAGCGAAACAGAAGCCCATACCCACCTGGTCGATGCATCGGACCACTCCCGCCGGTCCGAGATCGGCAACCACACCCAGCGCCTCGAGCACGTCAGCGGCGCCCACCGCCGAGGACGAGGCACGGCCCCCGTGCTTGCACACCTTGGCTCCGGTGGCCGCCACCACCAGGGCGGCGATGGTGGAGACGTTGATGCTGCGAAGCCGGTCCCCCCCGGTGCCACAGGTGTCGACCACGTCGATTCCCTCGGGCAGGCCGAGGGGAAGGGCGTGGGACACCATGGTCCGCACGAAACCGGTCATCTCCTCTACCGACTCACCCTTGGCTCGGAGGGCGGCGAGCAGGGCGGCGATCTGGGCGGGGGTGGCCTCCCCCGCCCACACCTGGCCCAGCACCACCTCGGCTTGGTCGGCGCTGAGCGATGTGCCCGACAGCAGGGTGGTCAGGACGCCGGGCCACGATCCCAGCGACTCGAAGGTGGGCAGGTCGGCCATGATCAATCCCACCACAGGTCGTGCCCGAGCACGCCCCGGGCGATGAGGCCGAGCTGCACCTGCGAGGTGCCCTCCACGATGGTGAGCTGCTTGGCGTCCCGGTACCAGAGCTCGGTCGGGTGGTCCTCCATGTACCCGGCCGCTCCCAGGAGTTGTACGGCCAGGCCCGAGGCCCGCACCGCCAGCTCGGTGGCGTAGTACTTGGCCATCGACAAGAAGGGCACGTACTCCTTGGTGAACTTTCCCTGGTCGGCCAGCCAGGCGGCCCGGTAGGTGAGGAGCCGGGCTGCCTCGATGTCGACCGCCACCTTGGCTATCTCCCACTGGATTCCCTGGAAGTCGGAGATGGTGCCACCGAACGCCTTGCGCTCCTTCACGTACTCGGTGGCGTACATCAAGGCTCCTTCGGCCAGTCCGATGCCACGGGCGGCCACGACGGGCCGCATGGCGTTGAGCCCCAGCATGGCCAGACGGAACCCGCCCACCTCACCGATGACGTTCCCGGCCGGGACGTGGACCCCGTCGAGCACCAGCTCGCCGGTATGGACACCCCGCACGCCCATCTTGGAATCGGTCCTCCCCACCGACAACCCGTCCCAGCCCCGCTCCACGATGAAGGCGGTGATCGAGTCGTGGGATCGCGACGCCGGGTCACCGGTTTTGGCGAAGACGGTGTACCAATCGGCTTCGACCACCCCCGACATCCAGCACTTCGTGCCGGAGAGCACCCAGCCACCCCCGGCTCCCGACGAGGTGTCGGGCACGGCCCTGGTCCGCATGCCGGCCACGTCACTGCCGGCCACCGCCTCGGACAGGCCGAACCCGGCCCGCAGCTCGCCGGTGGCGATACCGGGCAGGTAGCGCTGCTTTTGGTCGTCATTTCCGGCGATGAGGACCGGCCCGATCGGCAGGCGGGTCAGAAGCAGCATCAGCGCCGCGGCGTTCGAGTACTTGGCTACCTCCTCGATGGCCACCGTCAGGCCGAGGATGCCGGCCCCGGAACCGCCCAGCTCCGGAGGAAGGCACAGACCCAGCAGGTCGGCATGGCGGAACGCCTCGAACAGGTCGGTCGGGTACTCGCCAGTGGAGTCGATCTCCCGGGCCCGAGGCTTGACCTTGTCCTGAGCCAGACGGCGCACGCTCTGCTGGAGCTCGGCAAGTTCAGGAGGAAAGTCGAAGTCCACGGACGATGAGGCTACCCGAGACAGGTTCCAGGTCCTCGGGGCGAGGCCGACCGGCCCTGCCGGCTCGCCTCCGCACCCTGGGTGGGGTGTCGACTGCAGCGCGTGGGAGTTCACATCGACGTCGCGATTTCACCGCGAAACCGCCGCGTGAAGATCATCCGGAGTTCAAAAAACCGTGTCGTCGGGTTCATAGGAGCTTCTTAAGTTGCCCCCAAAGCACCGCCGGCCTCGCCGGCAGCCCGTCGATTGGAGCCCCGTGCGCCGCTTACGTCGATCCCGCACCACCGTCACGCTGGCCGCCGCGGCACTAGCGGTAGGAGGCTCCCTGATCGGGTTGGCCTCGCCGGCTTTCGCCATCGCACCCACCTCGTTCACCCCCGGGGACCTGGTAGTCGAGCAGGTCGGCACCGTGGGGGGTGCCACACCGTCCAGCACGTCGGCACCGGTCTCACTGTGGGACTACAGCACGGCCGGCGTGCCCAGCGGCTATGTGGTGACGTTTCCGTCCCTCCCGTCGACGCCCGACACCTCGACCGCTCACTCCCTGGTGGAGAGCGGAACGGCGACCAACAACGGTGAGATCAGCCTCTCGGCCGACGGCCAGTACCTCTACGTGCCCGGGTACGACACCTCAGTGGGAACCGCCTCACTGACCCACACCACCGGCGTCCCGCGCACGGTGGGGATCGTCTCGTCGACCGGCACCATCGACACGTCGACGGCCCTCACCGGGAGTGGCCTCACCGCCTCGAAGGTCAATTTCCGGACCGCCACCGGATCCACCGGTGGATCCGGGGAGATCTACTCGGGAGGGGACTACGGCGTGGGTATCTCTGCTGACGGTGCCACCACTGCCACGTCCCTGAACTCAGACACGGTGGATCAGCTCGAGATCGTCAATGGCCAGCTCTACGAGTCGGCATCGAGCGGGGGCGTGTACAACATCTACAAGGTGGGGACCGGACTGCCCACCAGCGGCTCGCCGACCGACACCCCCCTTATCGCGTCGCCGCCGGCCGGCTTCAGCCCCGACGGCTTCGCCTTCGCCAACCTCGGCTCCGGGTCGGGACCGGACACCCTCTACGTCGCCGACAACGGCAACAACGCCGTGGAGAAGTTCTCCTACAACGGAACCACCTGGGTGTTGGAGGGCTCGGTCACCGTGCCCGCCGTGACCGGCATCGCCGTGAGCGTGAGCTCGGGGACGGCCGACATCTACGTCACCAACGGCACCAGCTCATCAGCGGCCTACAACAGCGTCCTGTCAGGCCTGACCGACGGCTCGGGGTCCAATGGGACCTTCACCTCGTCGGTGACCACCCTGGCCAACGCTCCCACCGGAGAGTCGTTCAAGGGAGTGGCCTTTGCTCCGGGCACGGCGGTCCCCAACAACGGGGACACACCCGAGGCCCCCTACGTACTGCTGTTGCCCGGACTGGCCGCCGTGGCACTGGCCGGGTACATCGTGCTCCGCCGCCGCCGGGCCCGCCTGGCCTGAGTGGGATCGGCCCACCAGGCGACCGACAGATTCCCGACCCCCGATGGAGCGAGAAGGAACCAACCCATGAAGAGCATCCGTCCGGGCCGGTCACGGCCCAGCCCCCGCCGTCGGGCGGTGACGCTGGTGGCCTCGGTGGCCGCCCTGGCCGGCTCCGTGGCCCTGGCCGGCGGAGCGGGGACGGCGGGCGCCGCCGGCGTCCTCACCCCCGGCAACCTGCTCGTCTCCACCAGCGTCTGGACCCAGGATGCCGACATCACCGCCGGGACCACCCAGCTTCCTCCCAACTGCGGCTCATCGGCTGCTCCGTGTGTCACCGCCGTCGCCCCCGGTACCTACCCGTTGGTGTTCAACAACGATGGCGTCGACAGCAGCTTCGGCGTGACCCAACCCATCGTGCTCGATGAGCTGAACCCCAGCAACGACAGCCAGATCGCCTCCCTCACCGTGCCCAACAGCACCCAGGACGGCATCACCCCGAGCTCCGACCAGCTGGTCACCAGCTTCTCCTCGAAGTCCGAGATCGCCCTCAATCAGTCGACGGACGGTCAGTACGTCACCTTCATGGGCTACAACGCACCGGTGGCGGCGCTGGACGTGTCCAACTCGAACACCCCCGGGGTGATCGACCCGACCAACACGGCCGGCCCTGACGCGTACTACCGGGCCGTCGCCCAGCTGGACGGCAACAGCAACTTCCAGTTCACCGAGACCAACGCCTACAGCGGCAACAACGGTCGGGCGGCCATCCTCGACCCGGCCACCAACACCATCTTCACCGCCGGGAACGGCGGAAACGGCGGGAAACCGACTCCCCAGGGTGTCGTCACCGGGACGGGCACCCAGATCCTGGCCCCCGCCAACGCCCCCGAATCCTCGCAGTCACCGGGATCGCCGAAGCCGCTCGGAAACTTCAACATCACCGAGCTGGGCGACAGTGCCGACAAATCGACCAAGGACAACAACTACCGGGGCTTGGCCGTCTACAACAATGTCGTGTACTTCACCAAGGGGAGTGGAGGCAACGGTGTGAACACCGTCTACTACCTCGACACCGCCGGTGGCACCTGCCCCTCCGGCTCCGGCATCCCCTCGTCCTCGGCCACCTTGCCGACCGCCTCGACCTTCGCCTCGCCGACCTATTCGACCAGCGATCCAACCCTCGGTCTCACCACCAACAACCCGGGGCTGGCCCCGGCCAACGCCTGCATCCTGAACGGCTTCCCGACCACGCTGTCCAGCGGCAGCCCCACCTATTACCCGTTCGGGATCTGGTTCGCCAACCCCACCACCTTGTACGTGGCCGACGAGGGCAACGGCACCAACACCTACTCGTCAGGCACGTACACGGCGGCGGCTGCCTCCACCACCGCCGGCCTCGAGAAGTGGACGCTGAACACCACCACCAACACATGGGGCCTCGACTACACCTTGCAGAGCGGCCTCAACCTGGGCACTCCCTACGCCGTGGCCAACTCGGGCTCCAACAGCTTCCCGACCGGACTGAACGACACCGACGGGGGGACCGGGCTCCCGTGGGCACCGGCCACCGACGGGCTGCGCAACCTCGTCGGCCAGGTCAACGGCAACGGCTCGGTGACCATCTGGGCCTCCACCTCCACGGTCAGCGGCAGCGGCGACCAGGGATCCGACCCCAACCAATTGGTTTCCATCACCGACAACTTGGCCAGTACCACGCTTCCGAACAACGAGAGCTTCTCGACCGTCATGCCGGCCACCTACGGTCAGGTCATCCGGGGCGTCTCCTTCACCCCCACCACCGTCCCACCGGTGGCCACTCCTGAGGTTCCCACCGTCCTCCTGCTGCCGTTGGTGGTAGTCGTCGTCGGCGGTGGGGTCTTCTACGTCCAGCGCAAGCGACGCCACCGGCCCGGAGCTGTGGCCGTGTAGCCAGGCCGCCGGGGTCGCTCCAGCCCGGCCGGCGGCGCGTCGGTAGGCTGCCCGCCATGACCCCGCCCGGCCTGCCACCTCCCCCGCCCATCGGGACGGCGGCGCTGGCCCCCGGCACCTATCGGGGCCGCGTGGTTGTGGTCACCGGGGGTGGGACCGGCCTCGGGAAGTCGATCGCCACCGAGTTCGGCCGGTTGGGGGCGGCGGTGGGCATCGTCAGCCGGGCCGAGGAGCACCGAGTCGCCGGGGCGGCGGCCGTGGAGGAGGCGGGTGGCACCGCCTGGGCCGCCCACTGTGACATCCGCGACGCCGACTCGATCGCCTCGGCCTTCGATTCGGTCGAGGAGCACCTCGGCCCCATCGACGTGCTGGTGAACAACGCCGCCGGCAACTTTCCGGTTCCGGCCGAGGACATGAGCCCCAACGCCTGGCGCACCGTGGTCGACATCGTGCTGAACGGCACCTACCTGGGCTGCCGGGACCTGGGCCGCCGCCTCATCCCGGCCGAGCGGGACGGAGCCATCGTCAACGTGGGGGCGTCCTATGCCTGGACCGGTGGCCCCGGCTTCGCCCACTCGGCGGCGGCCAAGGCCGGGGTCAAGAACCTGACCGAGACGCTGGCGGTCGAGTGGGCCCCCTACGGCATCCGGGTCAACGGCCTGGTGCCCGGACTGATGCCCCACGAGGACGAGGTGGCGGCCATCGCCGCCGTGCCCGGCAAGTACGAGGGCCAGGACTCACGGGTGCCGGCCGGCCGGGTGGGGTATCCGAGAGAACTGGCCTGGGCGGCCACCTACCTGTGCTCCCCCTATGCCACCTACATCAGCGGCCACTCACTGGTGGTGGACGGGGCCAACTGGCAACGCCGGCACACGGTCCAACCCCCGTTTACGCCCATCCGCCAGCAGCTCGGCCGTCCGCCATTCGGCGAGGGCACCGGCCGCCCGAAAGGAGTCACTCCGTGAGCAGCACCCTCAGTCCCGAGGACCGACGCCTGGTGACCCTGGAGGTCGATGGCCCCATCGCGGTGATATCCAACAATCGGCCCGAGAAGCACAACGCCATGAGCGACGAGATGGACCGGCGGCTGTTCGAGGTGCTGGCCGAGGTGCACGAGATGCCCGAGCTCCGGGTGATCGTGTGGCGGGGAAACGGCAAGTCGTTCTCGTCGGGGCGGGATACCGACCAACTCGGCCTGCGTACCGAGGACATCACCGACCTCGAGTTCATCGAACGGGGGCACCGGCCGTCCCAGATGTTCTTCACCATGCCGTGCCCGATCATCTGCGCCCTCAAGGGGTGGGTTATCGGTGGGGCATTCGAGCGGTCGCTGCTGTGCGACATCCGGGTGGCGGCGGCCGGCACCAGAATGGTGCTTCCCGAGGTGGTCCACGGGGTGATCCCCGACACCGGCGGCATGGCCCGGTTGTTCCAGATGGTCGGGCACGGTCTGGCCGCCGACCTGGCCCTCACCGGTCGGGTGCTGACGGCCGAGGAGGCCCTCACCCACGGGATCGTCAGCCGGCTGGTGGGTGACGAGGACGAGCTCGAGACGGTGACCATGCAGATGGCCGAGACCATCGCCTCGGCCCCGGCCTTCACCGTCAAGATGGCCCGGCGTACCCTCACCAGCCTCGGGGTGCACGAGGTCCAGCGGTCGATCGCCGAAGAGGCGGTGGCCCAATCGATGGTCTTCGCCTCTCGGGACTACGCCGAAATGAAGGCGGCCCGGGCCGAGGGTCGCACCCCGGTCTACAAGAGACAGTGACCGGGGCGTCGGCTCACGGCCCGGTGGCGGCCCCGTCGACATCGATCTCGGTGGGGGCGGCCATTCCGCCACCGAAGACAAATCCGATCGAGATGCTCTGCCCCGGGCCCAGCACCGGCGTGTAGTCGGGGGCCATGGCGGTGACCACGCCGTCGGAGTCGGAGTCGAGCACGGCGTTCCACATGCTCGAGATGGAAAGCGGGGCCGGGAACGAGAACCGGATGATCCAGGGATCGCCGACCGTACCCACGGCCTGCGACCCCGAATTGGTGACGGTCAACTGGCCGATGCCCCCGTTTCCCCACGAGGCGGTCAACTGCCAGCTGGTGTCGACCGTGGCCAGCGAGGCCAGGTGGGACTGGAGCCCGAGCCCGAAACTGGTGGGGTCGCCGGCATAGTCCTCGATGAGGGATGGCCCCGAGCCACAGGTCCAACCCCCGCCGGCGTCCCACGTCCACCCCAGGTAGCTGAGGCCATGGGCATCGGCCCACGCCATGTACGAATCGATGAGGTCGGCCGTGCAGTCGAATTCACCGAGTTCCCCGGTGACGATCGGATACTCGGATGCCACCGGGGCGATCTCGCTGTTCCAACAGCTCTCGGTATTGCACGTCGACGAGTTGTACAGATGAAGGCTGGCCACCAGCTGGTGGTCCGGATCCACCGGTGCGTGGTCCATGAATCCCGACAGGTCGTTTCCCCAGTCCAGCGGCTCGACCATGATCGGTTGGATGGCCCCGGTGGCCCGAACCGTGTCCACCAGCGACTGCATCCCCACCGCCTGGTAGCCGGCCGGGGTCAGGCAGCCGTCGAGCCAGCAGGGCCAGCTCACGCCATAGGGCTCGTCGAACAGGTCGAATACCACCCCGTGGTCGGACTCGAAGGTCGTGGCCACCGATTGCCAGAAGTCCGTGGCGTGCTGGTCGGGCATCATCTCCTGGCTGGTCGCCAGCTGGCCGTCGGGCGCCCCCCAGTGCAGGTCGACGATGGCCACCATCCCCGCCTGGTTGAGCTCGTGCACATAGTTCTCGACGGCCGTCCGATAGGCGTCGCCGCCGAAGGCCGGGGCGACCCCGTTGATGCCCAGCCAGCAATCCTCGTTCAGCGGTACCCGGACGGCGTTGACATGCCAGGCGGCGATGGCGGCGACGGACTGGGCGTCGGAGGGTCCATCGAAGATGCCCCAGCCCTGCACACAGGCGTACTCCGTCCCCGAGCGGTTGACTCCCACCAGCCGCAGCGGATGCCCGGATCCGTCAACCAGCTGATTGCCCTGGACGGCCACCGTCACGCCGTCGGCATCATTGGCCACCGCCACTGCGGATCGGGAGGTGGCGGCCGACAAACCGGCCACGGTGGCGGCGGCCACCACCACTGCCAGGGTCATCCGGATCCGGATGGTTGCCGTCTTGGCGATGTTCCGCAGTCTCACTGAGGCGGACCTCCTCGCTGTGCCACCTACCGGGCCTCAGGAGGCACGGCTCCCACCGGTCAGGTCGAGCGGTCAGCCGCTACGTGCGAGGCGGGCGTCACACGTGGCACCGGGCTGGCTGGGTGGTCCAACCATTGTTCACGGGTCCGGGGCGACGGTCGGGGATGGTGCCCGAGATCGCTACGGACCGAGGGGATCGGGACGGCAGCGGACGGCAGGGCGGCCCCGAGGAAGGCGGCCGAGGAGACGGTGGTGGCAAAGTCCTTCAGAGCCACATCGCCGGTTGTGGCCGGGGCTCGGACCGGCACAGTCTGTTGCCGTGGTCCGTGTCGTGCCGGCTTGCGACCGACGAAGACGGCACTCCAGGTCCCGGCCACCAGTACGGCGATCCAGATGGATGCGAAGGTCGCATTGGTCAGTGACGAGTCCGAGGGTGCTGCGGCCAGCCCGTAGGCGATCGACCCGGCGAGCACGAAGATGGCAACCAGGGGGGGCACCACCGACCGCATGTGCCGGCCACCGATGGCGTGCTTGGACGTGACCACGAATCCGTTGGTGCGTCGGAACAGCACCCGCACAGAGGCGCCTATCTGGACGCCGAAGTTGGCAATGGCCAGGCTGTAGGCGGCGAATGTATAGCTTCCCGCCGAGGCGACGACGACCGTGAGGATGCACGAGCTGAAGTAGGGAACGAAGTGGGCCAGAAACTCCGACGCAGAACCCTGGTGGATCGGAGTGACGTGGAAGAGGATCCGCAGGACCGGCAGGGACATGTACACCAGGACGGCCCAACCGGACAGGAAGTAGGAGGCGGCCAGCAGATACTGGACCCGCATTCGCAGGGGAACCCGTGACCGAAGGATGCGGGGCACGGCCGACAGACAACCCTGGGCCCAACGGGCCTGCTGGCCGGCGTAGGAGGCCATGTCCTCGGGTCCGAGGCCGTGGGCCAGCACGTCGGGCACGTAGACGCTGGTCCAGCCCCGCTCGTGCAGCCGGACCGACATCTCGAAGTCCTCGGTCAGTGAGTTGGTCGGAAAGCCACCGACGTCCTCCAGAGCGCGACGACGAAGAACCACATTGGTCCCACAGCAGAACATGGCGCCCCGGGCATTCTTCCCGGGGGCGATGACCCCGAAGAACAGATCCTGCTGGGTGGCGGCCGCCGCCGCCACGTGCCCGCTGTCGCGATTGATGTAGTACTGGGGCGTCTGGACGAACGCCACCCGGCCGTCCATCAGGTGCTTCAGCGTCTCCAGCAAGAATTCCGGAGCCGGCACGTGGTCGCAATCGAACACGGCGACAAGGGGAGCGTCGGTGATCCTGAGGGCGTGATTGAGGTTGCCCGCCTTGGCCCCCCGGTGCTCCTGCCTGGCGATGTAACGGATGCCGTGATGGGCGGCCAAAGCCGCCATCTCCGGGCGGTCACCGTCGTCTAGGAGCCATACCGTGATGTCCGCCCCCTCCATGCGGGTGGCGGCCAGCACGGTGGGCTCGACGATGTCGATCTGTTCGTTGAACGTAGGGATCAGTACGTCGACTCGCTGGTGCGGCGTCGGCCGGATGAAGGGCTTCGGGGCGGTGGGTCGGGACCGCACGGTCCACCAGAAACCGGCGGCCTGGACCAGATTGAACAGCTCGACGATGACCAGTAGTCCGTACACCCACGGAGTGCCGGCGTGGGCCGGGGACAGGAGCCACGTGAAGTACCAGATGCCCAAGATGACGTTCACAACGATCAGCCAGGTCAGCAGTCGCGGCCTGTTCGTCCGGACCGGCGGCACCGACGCCTGGTCGTAGGGCCGGTTGCCGACGGTGGCGGCGCTGACCCGACGCCGATGGGAGGGGGCGGTCACGAGAACTCCCACACGGTGACGTTCGGCGCCGACAGCGTCATTTCGAGCCGGCGGTGCCGGCCCAGTTCGTGCAAGGCCCGGGCGGTGGCGGCCTGAGCTTGGTCCACCCCGATGAAGTCGAAGGATCCGACGACGAAAATGGTGGCGGTGGTGGGCAACGGCGGCAGCGAGCCGGTGACGGCCACCGCCCTCATGTCGGGCTCGAAGTAGGCGACATCGACGTTGAAGTAGCTCGGGGCGTAGAGGATCTCGTCGCCGGGACGGGCCAGAGCGGAGATCTCCTTGAACGCGGCGTTGTAGCCGTAGAGCCGCGGGTTGGCGTCGTCGGCCTGCTGGGTGATCAGGCCGGCGGCGAGCACCACGATGAGGAGAGCGGCGATGATCCTGCGCACGGGGGCTCTGGGTACCATCGTCCACAGAGACCCGGCCAACAACAGGTACAGGGCGGGAACGGCCTCGATGAAGTAGCGGACCTCGAAGAGGCTCCGGCCGGCGGCGGCACTGGCGCTGGCCAGAAAGACCAGCGCCATGGGCACGGCGATGATGGCGAACAGCACCCGGTTGGAGCGGTTCCGTGTCCGTCCGAGCACCATAAAGGCCATCAGCAGGCCGATCGGCCACAGAGCGACGAGAGCGTAGATCACCCCGTTGTTGTGATAGCCGAACAGAGCCCACACCAGGTTGTTGAGGATCCCGTAGGGTGAGAACCCGTCGACGGTCGACTGGGCGGTATGCCCTCCGAATCCGAGGCCGTTGGCCTGATTGTTGTGGAACTGGGTCAACAACAGTGGGAGGCCGGGCGCACAGACCACCACGATGCTGGTTACCGATACTCCCAGATGGGTGAGGGCCCTGCGCCCGTAGCGGTGGGCCACGAAGATCCACAGGATGATGACCGCTTCGGTTCCGACCGCCAGGACGGCGAACCACTGGGTCCAGACCATGGCGGCCCCCGCCGCGCTCCATGCCAACCAGTAGCGAAGCCGGCCGGTGGTGAGGATGCGGGCCAACGCCCAGATGGTGACGGTGGCCAACAGCATGAACAGCGCGTACATGCCGCGCCTCTTGCGAGTACCACACCGCCAGGGCCCCTAGCGTCCCGAAGGCGGCGGCCAGGACACCGGCCCAGGCGTGGTAGAGAGCCCGGCCGGCCAGGTAGAGCATGGGGATGGTCAACGTCCCGAACAGGATCGACGGCAGCCGCAGATCCGTTTCGGTCGAGCCCAACGAATGAGCGACCAGCCACAGGATCGTATAGTCGAGCGGAGGATGGTTGTCATGGAGCAACTGGTGGATCATCCCCGCGTAGGACAGCCGGACGTCGTAGCCGGTCGTGGCTTCATCGAGCCAGAACCCCCGCACGATGACCAGTCGAAGGCCGAGACCGAGGATGGTGAGGGCGGCCACCACGGCGGCGGGCGACACGCGGCTCACGGCGGCCGAGGCCCGGGTCGGCGCCTCGGGAACCGGTTGCGGCCGCTCCCGGTCGGCGTACCGCTTCAGCGCCAGGACGTCGGCCGGCGCCGGGCTACTGGTACTGGTGGACGTCGAGATCGCCATGAAGGGAAGGGCTCAATTCGGGGACGGGAGGAACGTACGTGTCGATCTCCGGCACTCGGAAGGGTCGAGGGAATTCGAGCCGCTCCGCCGGCGTCGGAACCGCCGGGCCAGATCGGCTCTGACGATGGAGAGGGCGGCGGCCCCGGCCCGGGCGGCGGCCCCGGCCCGGGCGGCGGCCCCGGCCACGGCCGACCACCACCAGCACCACCAAGCCAAAGAGCCCGAGCCCGACGAGGACCACCCCGATCGCCGAGATGACCGGCAACGGGCTGATACCGCTTTCCACGAGGTGTTTTGGCGCTCCCGCCGACTGGGGCAGGGTGGGATACGCCAACACATGGGCGGCCGTCCTGCTCACGCCCTCGACGCCGGCGGTCACCGCTTCGACGGTCATGCCGGGCTCGGAATGGAAACTGGATCCCGTCGGGTCGGAACCGTCGGATCGCCACCTACCGGGTCCCGCCGGGCGAACTCCCTACCGGCCGTCGCTGCCGACCATTTAGCCCTCACGTAACGCTTGGCGCTAGGAGCCATCTTCGAGACCGCCTGTCAGCACCGCCGAGAGCCAACACTGGTCCTCTGGACGCTTCTTCATCTCCGAAGCCCCAAGTCGTCAGATTATGCACCGACCTCGGGGATGACACAAATCGGTCATCTTCACTTCACCAAACGGACACTCTGACCGGTGTCCGGCTCCCGCCCGGGCGGTCCGAAGTGGACCGGGACACGGCGGGCGGTCCGACGCGGCGGGGACACGGCGGGCGATCCGGACGGGGACCGACCTCGGGCGATTGCATTCCGGTTTGGCGTACCGTTGGTAGGTGATGCCGTGGAATGCCGAGCCAGGTGGCCGGCAGGCGAATCACCAGGAAGAGGAGTTCGCCGCCCGGCCGCCGGGGTAGAACAGGAGCAGGCTCTGTCCCTGGCCAACCAACCATTCCGCTCCCACTGTCAGGAGGCTCCATGACCACCACCGATGGATCGGCCCGTCCGATCGAAGCCAGCACCACGATGTCCCTCGGCAACAACGTGGTGCACCGCCTCGGCTTTGGCGCCATGAGGATCACCGGCGATGGAGTGTGGGGAGAGCCGGCCGATCGGGACGAGTGCATTCGGGTACTGCGGCGCGCCATCGAACTCGGCGTCGACCTCATCGACACCGCTGACTCGTACGGTCCAGAGGTCAGTGAGAACCTGATCTTCGAAGCCCTCCACCCGTACCCTGACAACCTGGTCATCGCGACCAAGGCCGGTCTCACCCGTCAGGGGCCGGGCCAATGGTTGCCGGTCGGTCGGCCCGAGTACCTGCGCCAGCAGTGCGAGATGAGTCTCCGTCGGCTCGGCCTCGAGCGGATCGACCTGTTCCAACTCCACCGGATCGACGCCAAGGTGCCCGCCGACGAGCAGTTCGGCCTCATGGCCGAACTCTTGGACGAGGGGAAGGTCGGCGCCGTCGGACTGAGCAACGTGAGTGTCGACGAGCTGTCGGCGGCCCGGGCGGTGGTACCCGTGGTCAGCGTCCAGAATCTCTACAACCTGTCCAACCAGTCCTCAGCCGACGTCCTCGACGTCTGCACGTCGGAGGGACTGGGGTTCATCCCGTGGTTCCCGGTGGCGGCCGGGCAGCTGGCCAACCCCGGTGGACCGGTGGACGCCATCGTGAAGGAGACCGGAGCGACGCCGTCACAGGTGTCGCTGGCCTGGCTGCTCCAGAAATCGCCCGTCGTCCTACCCATCCCAGGGACAAAGTCGGTGAAGCACCTCGAGGAGAATTGCCGGGCGGCAACACTCGAGCTCACCGACGACCAGCTGGCCTCGCTCGACAGGGCGGTGGCCAAGGGCGCCTCCTGATCCAGCAGGGCGGAGTCTGGAATATCGGGCCCGGCGGACCACGGCCTCGCTCCGCCCGCCGGTCCTCCGGCCGCCCTATATAGACAATCCGATATACTGGGAGCCGTGGACCCGGCGAAGATCATCCAGGACGTGCGACGCCGACAAGGGCTGACTCAGGCCGAACTGGCCCGGCGAGCCGGCACGTCCCAGCCGGTGGTTTCCGCCTACGAGCACGGACGGCGGGACCCGACGTACGCCACGTTGCGCAAGCTGGTGGAGGCGGGGGGCGAGCGGCTGGAGCTGGCGGCGGTGCCGGCGACCTCCGACCTGGCCAAGCCGGTCGACTTCGAGGAGCACGCCCGCCGCCTGCTCGACGTGCTGACGTTGGCCGACGCCATCCCGGTTCGGCCTCGCTCGCCGGCCCTGCGGGCACCGCGGCTGGTGTCGAGATGAGCAGGCTGACGCTGGCCCAGCGGATTCTGGCGATCGACACCGCTCTGACCGATACCCCGCATGCCTTCGGCGGCGCTCTGGCCCTGGCCTACTACGCCGAGCCACGCTCCACCATCGACATCGACGTCAACGTGTTCATTCCGCCAGAGCGATTCGCCGAGGTGGCCGGGCCGCTCGTCCGGTTGGGTGCCGCCGCCGACGACCCGTCCGTCGAGGCACTCGCCCGCCAGGACGGTCAGGTCCGGGTCATGTGGGACCAGACGCCGATCGATCTCTTCTTCTCGTACGACGCCTTCCACGACGCCGCCGGCCGAGCCTGCTGTTCCGTGCCCTTCGGCGATGCGACGATCCCCATCCTCGGTGCCGACCATCTCATCGTCTGCAAAGTCGTGTTCGACCGTCCGAAGGACTGGGTGGACATCGAGGCCATGCTGGCGGCTGGAGCTGCCGTCAATGCCGCCGAGGTCCTCCGGTGGGTGGGCCGTATCGCCGGCGACGACGACCCGCGCTTCGACCGGATCGCCGCCCTGCTGAGCGGTCGCTGAAACCGGACGACAGCCACTCGGCCGTCTCCAGGGGCGGGGCCCGCCGATCGGGCCCGGGCTCAGCCCGCTCCGAACACCAAGGGGGCCGATCGAACCCCGGCGATGACCGGCGAAGCCGTCCGCACCACCTCCCCGGCCACCTCCACCGAACCGAAGCGGGCCAACAGTTCCTCCAACAGGATCCGGCCCTCCAACCGGGCCAGCACCGCCCCGATGCAGAAGTGGGGGCCGAACCCGAAGGCCACATGGGGATTGGGATCGCGGGCGGCATCGAACTGATCGGCGGTCGGGCCGAACACCTCCTCGTCACGGTTGGCCGAGGCGTAGAGCATCAATACCGGCTCCCCGGGGCCCAGGGCGACGCCGCCCAGTTCAACGGACCTGGTGGTGGTCCGCATGAAGGCCACGACCGGGGTGGTCCACCGCAGCATTTCCTCGACGGCCAGAGGCAGGGCGCGGGGAGCCCCGACCATGGACCGATAGCGGAGGGCCTCCCACTCCCCCGGTGCCCCGGCGAATCCGAGCAGACCTCCCGACATCATGTTGCGGGTGGTCTCGTTGCCGGCCACCAGCAGTTGGACCAGGAACATGCCGAGCTCGGCGTCGGTCAACCGATCCCCGTCGACCTCGGCGGCCGCCAGCTCGGAGATGATGTCGTCCCGGGGGTTGGCCCGCCGGTCGGCCGCCGCCGCCAGCAGATAGGTGACCATCTCGGCACTGAGAGCCTGGCGCTCCTCCTCGGACCAGTCGGTGGCTCCGGGAATCACCGACTCCGACCACTTGAAGAACCGGGGCCACTCCTGCTCCGGCACTCCCAGGAGATCACTGATTACCTGGAGGGGAAGGGGGACGGCCAGGTCGGGGACGATGTCGACGGGCACTCCGGGCTCGATGGCATCGACCAAGGTCACCGTTCGGGCCCGGATGCCTACTTCCAGGGCCCGCATGAAGGTCGGGCGGAAGCCGGGCTGAACCAGATCGCGGTAGCGGGTGTGGTCAGGCGGGTCGGTGTGCATCATGGTGGGCGGGGTGGCGTAGTCGGCCCCGATCTCCATGGTCAGGATGCCCCGGCTCGAACAGAAGGTGGCGGGGTCCCGCGACACGGTGATCACGTCGGCGTGGCGGCTGACCGCCCAAAAACCGAGCTGGTGGTTGCGGGCCACGGGAGCCTGGGCCCGCAACCGCGCGTACAACGGGAAGGGGTCGGCCGCGTAGAACTCGGGGTCGGCCAGCGGCGCGGTCAGATCGCCGTCGTCGAGGTCAGGGGAATTCACCGTCATGAGTGAGGAACGATAGGCCGAATCGGTTGGTGATGAGTCGGGCGGGCGGTCGAACCGGTGGTCGACGGCCGAGGCCTGGTGGACCGCCGGGGTGATTACCCCACCGGAGACTCCCCGACCGAAGGGTCGGGACGCGCTGGCTACGCTCCATACCGATGCCAGAGCTCGGATCGGGGGACGCCCAACCGCTCTGGGCCGCCGACCAAGGACGGTCGCCCTCGGTCGGGCTGTGGATGGTGGACCTCGACCGCTGGAACGACACCCGCCTCGATGCCGGCGCACTGTCCGAGGGCGACCGGGCGCAGGCCCAGCGGTTGCGTGACCCACTAAAGGGGCGTCGCCTGCTGGCTCGACGATCGGTCACCCGGACCGTGCTCGCTTCGGCACTCGGGATCGATCCTCAGGTCGTCGCCATCGAACGCACCTGTCCCACGTGTGGCTCCACCGAGCACGGACGTCCCTACGTTCCGGAGTCGAACATCCTGTTCAGCGTGTCTTCCTCCGGCCGTCTGGCGGTGGTGGCCCTGTCGGTGGACCCGGTGGGCGTGGACATCGAACTCGACGACGGCGGCATCCGGCCTCAACCACAGTCCCTCAGCCCCCCCGAGCGCCGCGCCTTGGCCGAGCTCCCGCCGGGCCGGAGAAGCGCCGCCTTCCTCCGCCTGTGGACAGCCAAGGAAGCGGTCCTCAAGGCCGGCAACCGGAGCCTGGCCGATGACCCCGCCACCGTCGACGTGGGGGCCGTCCTCACCTCGGACTCCACCCCGGTGAGCGACAACGGACAGATCTGGCACGTCCGTCACTCGACCGCCCAGCTGGACAACGGACGTCGGGCGGTGCTGGCGGTGGCCGGCCGGCGGCCGGCCGAGGTGGTGAACCGCTGGATCGAGTGAGACCCGGTGAGCAGGGTTCAGGCGGCGCCGAAAAAGGGGGTCCCCTCGGTGAACACGCCACCGTCGGCCGCCACCAGCCAATACCCGCCACTGGCCGCGTCGGTTCCCATCCCGACCACCGGGGCATTCAGGTGTGTTCCTCCCACCGATCCGAAGAACGAGGCACCACCGAAGGCGAAGACACCACCGTCACCGGCCACGAACCAGTAGCCGGCGCCGTTTGGCGCCACTGCCATCCCATTGACCGGCTCGTTGAGCGTCAGGTTGCCGGTCGACCCGTAGAACGGTGCCCCGAAGGCAAAGATCCCGCCGTCGGTGGCCACCTCCCAATACCCTCCGGTCCCGGGATCGGCGGCGATCCCGACGATGGGTCGGTTCAAGTGGCGACCACCCATCGACCCGAAGAAGGCGGCGTCACCGAAGGAGAAAATGCCGCCGTCGGACCCGACGAGCCAATAGCCGGCGCCGTCGGGGGTCGGGGCCAGGTCCACAACGGGTGCATCGAGATGCTTTCCCCCATCGACCCGAAGAAGGCGGCGTCACCGAAGGAGAAGATGCCGCCGTCGGCGGCCACGAGCCAGTAGCCACCGCCGTCAGGTGTCGACACGATGTGGTTGATAGGTTGGGCCAGAGCGATCCCACTCATCGATCCGAAGTACGGTGCGTTACCGAAGGACTCCACCCCCCCGGCTGCGTCGGCGATCCAGTAGCCACCACCGTCCGGGGTGGCGGCCATGCCGACGATCGGTTGGGCAAGTCGATCGGGCCCGGCGCCCGCCGAGACGGTGATGGCCCGGCCGGATTGGGCGGTATTGCCGACGGCATCCTCGACCCGCACGGTGAACGGCCATCTTCCCGCCGCCGTGGGTGTCCCGGCAATCGCGCCCGACGAGGAGTCGAGGCTGAGTCCCGGCGGGAGGGAACCGGAGCTCAACGTCCACGTGTAGAGCGGATCACCACCGGTTGCCGTCAGCGACGAGGCATAACCCTGCCCCTCGGTGGCGGCAAGTAGGGGCGTATCGGTAATGGTCAGGGTAGGCGCCGCCTCGGTGGCCGGGGCGCTCAATGAGACGCCCAGTTGGGCCAGGGTCGGACCGTTGGGATCGGTGCCGGCGGCAGTGTCCAGCAACTGGGATTCGTCCATCCAATCGAAGATCCAAAAGCCCAGCGACCGGGCTCGGTCCACACACAGGGCCAGCGTGGAGACGGTACCGCCCCCGGTATTCTCTCCACCCAGGAGGATCGGGGTGTTGGCCACCAGGGATGCCAGATAGTCGGCGGGATCCTCGAGTTGCACGGTGGGTTCGACGGTGGCGGCATCGAGGTACGTGGTGTACGCCACGGTGTCCGCCGGGTCGGACAACGAATTGAGAAGGTCGACCCAGTCGAGACCCTCGTTGAACTCGTCCATGGTCGAGGCAGGGGCCAGAAGACTGCCCTCTTCGGTGGCCGCCCCACCGGGACGCTCACCCCAGCCCGGCAGCATCAGGAGCACCTTGGTTCCGAAGTCTGCTTCCAGGGTGTCGTCCAGCCAGGTTCCGTAGCCGTCGATCGCCTGGTTGTAGGCAGTGAGAAATGTCGTGGCCTGGGCCACCGAGCCGGTGCCCGGCGTCCAACCCCTGACCGAGGCGGGCAGCTCCGACTGGGTACTGTCGTCGTAGGCCCAGAAGGCGTCGCTGTGCCCGTTGTAGTCGGCATCGGGATACCTCAGCTCCCCGAGCGGGCCACCTCCCCCGCGGACCGCCGTGAGCTCCCCGGGCGAGATCTGGGACCCCAACCACTCGAGGTAGGCACCCTCCGCCGATCGCACGGCAGCATCGGTGACGCCGTTGGCCACATCGTCGCCCGACGGTCCGGGCCCGGTGAACACATCGCCGTACTGGTCGACGAACTGGGTGCCCCCGGCCAGACCGAAGACCCAGGCCGGGGCGTACTGGAGACCCGGGTCCAGCACGACGGCCAGACCCACGGCACGGGCGTCGGTCATCTCGGCCTGGACCTGTTCGAGGTAGGAAGCCGAAAACGTCCCCTGGCTCGGCTCGGAGCTGTTCCAGCTCACCTGAATGGTGACCGAGTCGACCCCTTCGGCTCGTTCTTCCCCGTAGTTCGGGGTCGAAGCTCCCAGCAGTCCGAGAATGGGCTCGGTCACCCCGTGCGACACCGAGCTCCGGGCCGCCGACCCGGCCGGCCCCACACCTCCGGGCGCCGATCCACCCTGTCCGAGGCTCCCGGCGACGAGGGTCGTGCCGAACCCCACGAGGAGGACCACGACCACCAGGCACCGGGCGCCTGCTCTGGCCATGGGAGGCGAGTCCTGGCAGCGGGAGGCGCGGACCATGGGACTGTATCGGCATCCGTTGGTTCGTTATTGAGCCCCGAAGCGGCCGACATCGGTGAGGCGCAGGCAATCCCGGCTGATCCGAACACCGGGGTGGAGGCCCGACCGGGCGGGCGTGATCCCGATGTCGGCCTCGGTCGGGGATGCAGAACCGCCCCGCCCGCCCGGTCTCCGGTGGCTCGTCGGTTTGCAACCGTTCCGGCTCTGAACCAAAATGGGCCCAACGAGAAAGGAGCTATCGATGACCAGTACCCGGGAGAAGGTTCTCTGTGACATTCGAGATGCGAACTTCCACAATGGCGGGCTTCGCTGCTTGAAGGTCCTCAATCTCCAGCCGGATTTCTTCGGAGATATTCAGTCCGAGATATCTCGGTTGATTGTCGACAATCGACCCTCCGACGTTCAAAACAAGGAGCATCTGACCAACTGGACCCGTCCTTACGGAAAAGCCATCCAATATTCTCTGCTGAACGAGTCCGGTAACTTCGACGACTTCACCAAGGACTTCAACGGGACCAACCGAGACAAGAGCTTTCACCATGGTGACAAATACCCTGCGTTAGCTCAATTTATCAGCCAATTTCCGGATGCCATCAATCTCCGGCTGAATGGAATGGGACCGGAATCAGGACTGTCGCCCCACGAGGAGCACACGGTGATCAGGCAGGGTCTTCGATTTGGCGTTCGAGTCCGCCTCCATCTACCGATCTTCACCACGCCCGACGCCCAGGTGTATCTAGACGGAGACTACTTTCATTTCGATGAGGGATCCATCTATTACTTCAATAATGGCTGCGTACACTCGGCCCGAAACCGCGGCGATCGGACCCGGTACCATTTGGTATGGGACATGCCCTTGACCTCGCGGACTTACGACCTTATTTTTGCCGGGCAACAGCCGACCAGTCCTCTCCTCCATCGGGTGCCCGGGACCGAACAAGAGGTGCCGGTGGTGAGCCACGAAGAAGTCGAGGGATTCGAAACCATCGGTCCGGCCGCCCGGATCCACAAGGCCCTCCGCCTCGATCAGGTCGGCGTGTCCCACTACCAGTTTCAGACCGTCTACAACAAGGTTGCCTATCGCTACTGGCTGACCACGCCGCCGACCCTGGTGGGGACGAATTTCTGATTCTCCGATGGGCGGACGCCGGACGGTGGCGCCGACGGCAGTGACGATCAGGTTTCTGCTGGATAAGGAGCCACCTCCTTCAGCCATCTGCCGAAGTCGTCGGCCGAGATCTCGTCGGGCCGGATCGGGCTGATGCCGACGCTGTCGAGGAACTCGTCACACTTCAGTTCGAATGAGAGTCCGTACACCGGACGGTCGACGGAACTGGCGAATATCTCGAGCGTGGAGCCGCATGGCCACCACGGCCGAGCACCGCTCGATCACCCCGAGCATCACCGAAGGGTGCAGGTCGGGCCCGATGAACCGAACCCGGGGACCGTTGTCCATCTGCTCTTGGAGTTGGCGACCGAGGTCCGAATCGGTCAGATCGGCTCCCAACTGATAGTCGCCCTTGTCCGAGAAACACATGAAGAGCACGTCGCACTCTCGCCCCTGCGCCCATCGAATGAGACCCCCGGCCACCGCCAATCGACAGAGTCGATCCGCTTCAGCCCCGGCTCCGGGCTTGAGGGACACAGCCACCAGAGGCCGGTCGGAGGTTCGGACTCCGGCCCCGTGCAGCACCGAATCCACCACCTCCCTCGGTGCGGGATCGAGCTCCCAGGCGGGGTCGCGGACGAGGGTGACGTATCCGGTCCTCCCAGCGCCCGAACCGATGCATGGTCGCGAGCTGAAACGAAGCGGGCACGACGCACCACACGACGGAGGGCCCAGCCCACCGGACCGGGCATGTCGGGATAGGCCCCCACGGCCCGGAGCTTGACGTCTTTCCCATGCCCAGAGCCACCAGGAGGACGAAGGGGAGGCACGCCACCAGAATCGGAAGGCCGCGTCCGAACATCCCACCCCCACCGATGACCACCACGTCGCAGCGGAGGAAGCTGGCCACGGCCCGGACCGAGACCATGTCGACCGAGTTGACGTCGGGGACGAGCCTGGAGACGCGTCCCGGTGCCCGGCTGAGCACGGTGACATCACCGTGTTCCAGCACCTGGGGCGCCACGCGGGTCAGGATGGCGTCGTCGCCGGTGTTGCCGTTCCCGTAGTTTCCAATGAGGAGCACGACGCTCACGGGGCGGGTGGACGATGTCCGATCCGATGGCCGGGCCGGTCGCCGCCGCGGTGCCGACGTCGCCGGTCCTGTCACCGTCGAGGTCCTCCAGGTCCTCCAACAGCTCGTCCAGCCGACGACCCACCATCTCGATCTGGGGTGGCTCGAAGATGGTGTTGTGCAGACCGGGAATCTCGATGGTGGTGATGCCCCCGTCGCCCACTCCGCCCCAGCCCAGGTCGTCTCGTCCCAAGGCCATGGTGACACCCTGGTTGGTCCGCATGACGACCAGCTGCCCGCAGTAAGGACCGGGGTGATAGTGCTTCACCGCTTCCTTGCTGGCCTGGTAGGAACGCGTGATGGTCGAACCAACTCGATCGTCCTGCCTCGAGCGGTTGAGACCGGGCCGGGAACCGTTGGCCAGCCGATGGCGTCGGAACCGAGCGCCAGATCTGACGTCGGGCCAGTTGAGGACCAGCTCAGCCCACAGGTAGTGCAGCCGCGACCGGGGCACCGGACTGTCTATCAGGACCACCACCGGCACCTTCTGTCCGAGGTCGGTCAATCGTCGGGCCACCTCGTAGGCGATCAGGCCACCCGCCGAATGACCGCCGAGCAGGTACGGACCCTCCGGCCGCATGGCGCGGATCTGGGTGACGGCCTCCTCGGCCATCATGTCGACCGAGTTGCGGGTGGTGTGCGACGGGCCACCGAACTCCTGGACCTGGATACCGATCAGCGGTCGATCAGGTGAAAGGAATGAACCGAGCCGTCGGTAACGCAGGGCGGTACCCAAGAAGGCGTGGATCATGAAGATCGGTTCCCTGGTGCCCCCGGCGTTCACCGACAGGAAGCCCGACCCCCCCGCCCGGGCCCCCACCAGACGAGCCAGACCGCCGATCGTCGTGTCCTCCAAGATCCGGCCGATCTCGAGGTGGCAGGAGAATTCCTCTTCGATCGCCGCCAGGAGCTGGAACAGCGAGAGTGAACTGGCTCCGAGGTCATCGAGGACGTCGTCGCCGGGTCGGATGGGGCCCTCGATGCCGAGCAGCCGGCAGGCCAGGCCGGCCACCCTGGCCACCCGCCGATCGACAGGTTCGTCTGGGACGGCGGCATGGTCGGGAGCGGGACGGCGGTCGGATTGTCCGAGACGCCAGTTCGGCAACCGGTCGACCGCCACCTTGCCGTTGGCCGTGGTCGGAAACGATCCCATGGCGACGACATGGGCCGGGATCATGTGGGAGGGCAAGGAGGATCGCAACCACGAGCGCAGATCCGGACTCGAGAATTCGTCGGCCGTTGTGGCCACGTAAGCGATGAGACGGGCGTGGGGACCCTCACCGGTGACGGTGACCAACGCCTGGGTGATCTCGGGATGTCGGCAGATCTCAGCTTCGACCTCGCCCGGCTCGATGCGGTACCCGCGGCAATTTCAGCTGACGATCCTTACGGCCGCAGAACTCGATCACCCCGCTCCCGTTGCGCCGGCCCAGATCCCCGGTGCGGTAGATGCGCACGCGGTGTCCGGTTGCCAGCTCCATGGTGAGGAACCGCTCGGCGGTGGCGGACGGATCACCCCGGTATCCGCTGGCCACCTGGGGCCCGAAGATGCAGATCTCGCCCTTTCGCCCGTACCCCAGCTCGTGCAGGTTCTCGTCGACGATGACGATCCGGCCGCCGGGAAGATCTCGGCCGATGGGCACGGCATCGCCGGTGGGCAGGTGCACGTCGTGGGCGGTGACGAGGACGGTGGCTTCGGTGGGCCCGTAGGAATTGATCAGTCGACTGATCGAAGTGTTGGTGAGCAGATCGGTGGCCAGTGACGCCGACATCGTCTCCCCACCGGCGACGATCGTCCGGAGAGTGGCCGGCATGCGTCCGGCCCGCAGCAGTTCCTGCAGCACGGACGGCGTGTTGACCAACATGGTGGCTCCCGTCTCGACATCGGCAATGGCCAGGGCCGAGGCGATGACCCGGACCGTCCCACCCACCATCAGCGGTCCCAGAACCTCGAGGATGAACGGGTCGAAGCTGAACGAGATGCTGGTGGTGGTGACGGCCAGCTCTTCGGGGGTGATGCTCGAACGGATCCATTCCAGCAGGCTGGCCAGGGCTCGATGTGACACCTCCACCGCCTTGGGTCGGCCCGACGAGCCCGAGGTGAAGAGTATGTAGGCGATCGACTCGGGTGAGGGTCCTTCGAGACCCGACGGGGCCGGCGCCGGTCGACCTCCGGGGACGATGACGTCGGGATGCAGCACCGGAATGGCCGGGTCGAAACAGGAACGCAGGGGTGTATCGGCGATGACCACGGAGACGCCGGCCTGTTGGGCCATGGCCGACAGCCTGGCCGCCGGATACTCGGGATCCAGGGGCACATAGGTGGCGGTGGCGGCCCAGATGCCGATCATGGCGGCGATGGCCTGACGCGAACGCGGGAGACAGACGCCCACCGTGGCACCGGCGCCGACGCCGATGCCCATCAGCTCCTCGGTCACCGCCGTGGCCGCCCGGTGCAGCTCGTCGAAGTCCCACTCCACGGAACCGTCGATCACCGCCGGATGGTGGGGGGTCTCCTGTCGCTGGGCGGCCAGCACCGTCACCACCGATCTTCCCCATCCCTCCCGGGGGGCGACCTGGTCCGCACCACCGGCCGCCTCCCCGGCCCCGGGGTCGGACTCGGTTTCCACCCCACTTCCGCCCACCCTCTCCAGGAGCTGCCCGTAGGCGTCTCCCTGGAGGCCGGCCAACACATCCCATTTGAGTCCGGCGACCCGGGCCGGACCCGCCGCCCCCCTCCGACGGCGCAGGTCACCATGGCCGGCCAGCATCCCGACGGCCTCGGCCAGGGCCGCCACATCGAATGCGGGCACCCGACCGCCCACCCGGTCATCGACCAGCGCCCGGAGACACGGGATGTCGAAGGCCACCACCGGCGTCCCTACCGCCAGGGCCTCGGCCGCCACCATCCCAAAGGTCTCGTACCGGCTCGGCATGACCAGCAGGTCGACCCCGGCCAACCATTCGAACCGCTCGGCGGCCGGTACCCGACCGATGAAATGCACCCTCTCAGCGATCCCCAACTGTTCGGCCTGCCGTTCGAGGGCCAGTCGATCCGGTCCGTCGCCGCCCAGGACGAGATCTTGGGTGATCGAATCGGAGACCAGGGCGAAGGCTTCGAGCAACAGGTCCAGACCCTTCTGGGCGCTCTCCAGCCGGCCGAGGTAGGCGATGTCCGACCGAGCCCGTTGATAGTGGTCGAAGGCGGCGGCCCCCAGACCGTTGGGGACGACGGTCACCGACGCCCGCGGGTTGCGCTCGGCCAGCGTTCCCCCCAGTTCCTCCGATACGGCGATCATCGACCGGTGGGAACGGACGCCGACCCGTTCGACCCAGTGGAACGGCAAGTGGTACTGCCGGCTCTTCTCGGCGGCGAACAACCACTGGACCACCCCCATCACCGGGCGGGAGGTCATCCAGGGGATGGCCACCGACGAGAACGGTGCTCCGAAGTCCTCGACCACCAGATCGGACCGGTAGCGGAGCAGGGCGTACGGGAGAAAGGCGAAGTAAGCCAGCCGCTCGAAGAAGTCGCCGCCCGGCATGCCCACGTGGACGTAGCGGACGCCGTCGTCAGTCCGCTCTCTGCTCCCCTTGTAGCGAGCGCAGACCACAGTGATGTCGAAGGTGGTGGCCAGCCGTCGGTTGATCTCGTGGGTGCGCACCGAACCGCCGCCCGCCCCCGGACGCTCGGGGTCCTCGTACCCGAGGTGGAGTATCCGCGGTCTTGGGGCTGACGATGCACCCCCCCACGCATGTGGCACGTCCCCCAGACTGCGGAGGCAGATCAGCACTCCGCACCCGAAGGCCCACAGAGCCCACAAGAACAGATGCCGGTGGAGGACGAACAACGGCGACGCAGGCGATCACCACCCCGGCACTCGACCTGACCTGTCCCTTGAGGCTCCCGGGCCAGGTCCGGACGGTCTTGAACATCAGGGCGGCGGCCACCAGAGTTCCTCCGAGGGCCACCACCACCGCCAGCCCGAGAATGCCGTGGACCCGGAGCCCGAATACATCGAGGACGGCGCACAGCGCCACCCCGGAGAACAGGACCTTGGTCGTGCTTCGGTAGATGGCCGTGGCCTGGAAGTACGTGGTGGCCAAGTTGATCACACCCATCATCAGGCCGGCGAAGGCCGACCAGGGCAAGATGGCGCCGACATCTCCGTAGCGAGCCGGAAACAGGTGGAACACCACCGACGACGGAATAGTGGCGGTGACCAGGGCGATCGGAACGCAGATCCTCACATAGAGTGAAAAGCTCTCCCCGATGGACTCGGACGGGCGGGCCTGGCCGGCCACCATGCGCGGGAAGACGACGATGGAGAGAGCTCCACCGAGGAACAAGGGGACCCGACCGAGGATGTTGGCCGCCTGATAGGTGGCCAGGGCCGGTTGGGCACCCAGGATCAGGCTGCCGATCACCACATCCATGCTGGCCAGAATGGCTACACCGGCCTGGATGGCCAGAAGGCCCTGGGTGCTGGCCCAGAGACTTCTACCGGCCAGGGCCGACCACGACCACTGGACGTGGCGGGCCATGTAGATCAGTCCACCGGCCGCCACCACGCTGGCCCCCAGGGCGAAGCCGGCGATGGCACCTCCGGCCCCGGCTCCCAGGGCCACCAGTCCCACCCCGGCACCGATCTTCACGATCACTTCGGAGATCCGGAGCACGGCCAGGTACCGGAAGCGCTGGTAGCCCTGAAGGAATCCGGCCGACGTCGCCGCCACGAAGATCAGCACGGCCGAGCCGAAGGCCGCGGCCAACAGTCCGTTGTCCGAGAAGTGATAGGCGATGAGGCAGGTGGCCAGACCGGCCACGACACCTTGGAGCACGGTGGCGAACAGACAGAAGGTGACGGCTATCCGCCGGCGGGGCTCATCGTGCTTGGATCTGAGCACCTCCTGGGCGAGAACCCAGGGCAGGGCGGCCCCGGCGATGGTCCCGCAGACGAGCAGGAGGGCCGAAATGGACCCCACCTCGGCGAACTCCCGAGCCGGCAGCATGAACAGCAGGATGACGGTGTACGAATAGTTGAGTACCGACACCACACCGGTGGCCGAGATCACCACGGCCTCGTCTCCCAATCGGTGCTTGGTCCGGCCTCGGCCCGGCCCGGCCGCCAGTTCCGCCCTCTCCACTTCCGGCGTGGCGGCGATGAGGCTCGTCACCACAACCCCCGGGTGATGGCCTGGATGTCGTACACCCGCAGACTGCCGTCAGAGACTCCGTTGGCTTCGAAGACCAGCTTGGCCCGCTCGTTCAGAACGCGTAGCAGCGAGGGAGTGGCGATGCCGTATCCCTCGTTGGTGAGCTCGGTCCCGACGATGATGTAATCGACGTGGTGGGCCTTCAGCTGAGGGAGCGTGCTCCACTGGCCGATGATCCCCCGGGTCAGGAGGAACTGGGAGAGGTACTCGGTGGCGGCGATCACCGCGGTGGGCGGGACATTGACGGACTCCCACCTGAGGAGCCGGCGGTACTCGTCGTCCTGGCGGGTGTGCACACTGACCCAGGCGATCGAGTCGAAGAGCAGCGCCAGGCAAACCAGCGCCGTCACCGCCCGACGCCATCCGACGGTATGCGTGTGGAAGAAGCCGGTCAACCACAGGACGGCACTGATGATGGCCGGGAGCAGCAGGATGTAGTACATCTGCTCCTCCAGAGTGCCGAACAGCGTGGCATAGGCCAGATAGGCACCGGCGGCCACGGTCCACAGGGCACACAGGAGTGTCACCGCCTCCTCGATCCCGCGGGCGGACGGCCCGGTTCGCCACGGCTTCAGCCGCCACAACAGTCCCAGGCTGGCCAGCGAGCCGCCGGCCAGCACCACGTAGGACATCCCCAGGGTGGAGCCGTCAGCCAGGACCCGGGAGATCAGGGAAACGTGGGTCTGAGAGGAGTTGAACCCGCTGATCTGTTGGGCACCGACCAGCCGGAGCACGCCGTCTGATTTCGCCTGCCACCACACCCCGAACCCGCTGGTCAATCCGGTGGCCACCACCGAAACGGCGTAGCCGGAGGCAGTGAGCACCATGACCACAAGGGCCTCTCGGCGGGCGATGACCCACCCGCTGGCCCACAGGAGCAGCATCACCACCACCACCACCAGCCCGAAGGTCTCTTTGGTGCACAGCGTGGTTGCCCCGGCAACACCGGCGGCGATGAGCCACCTCAGCCGCCTGGAGCTCCCCGCCCGGGAACCGGTGGCCATGGCGACGAGGGCGAAACACGTCACCGCCGCCAGCTGGGCGGGAGCCTCGAGCATGACCCGGCTGTCGTAGCTGATGGCCAGCGGATCGAGGGCGAGAACGAGAGCACCGAGCAGTGCCACCCAGCGCCCTGCGGCCCGATCGATCAGGACGAAGGTGACGACACAGGTGGCCGCCCCCACAACGGCGGCCACGTGGCGAAGTTCGAAGAGGACGGTCTCGGTCCCGCCGTGGAATCCGAACACCAGGATGGCCAAACCGTAGAGGCCGAAGGCGGCCGGCGGATGCAGATCGAACGTCTGGCCGTAGAGCGTGACACCGTGGCCGTGGGCCACGTTCAAGGCGATATTGGTGTACGTGGCCTCGTCGATGAAGATGTCGTAGGCGGTGTCGATGGCGAGAAGCCTCGCCACCACCGCCACGACGGCGACGGCGACCAGCAGGGTGACGCGACTGGTGAGCACCCGGCGCCATCTCCACCGGAGCGCCGGCCGGTGGCCAGGCTCGAGATCCCCGATCGGCCCCCGCCCGCGGGCGGGCTTCAATATCTCGTCGACGGTGACAGGACGGACGACGGTCGTCATCTGGTCAACCCGCCAAAGCGTCGCGGTGCTGCGTATCGAGCGGGACCAGAGGTGTCGGAGTGACGATGGCCGGGGATACCAGGTCGACGGTGGTGGCCACCGACACGCCCAGTCGATCGCTTCCGAGCACCGACGGAGGAAGACCGGCTCGTCGCAGGGCGGCGATGGCCGTTTCGGTATCGGTGTTCCGTAGCAGGACGACCAGATCGGTCTCCGACATCACGCACTTGTCCAGATAGCGAAACGCCGGCGTGAACCCTTCGGGCAGCGCCTCGACTGGCACCCGGACCACGGTGGCCAGATCGGTGGCCACCCTCCGGTTGTTGGGCGAGTGGGCGAGCCGCCCGGCCTCGGCCCGGAGCAGGGCCAGGAACTGGTCGGCCATGCCGTCCCAGGTGAATTGCGATGCCCATTGCTGGGCACGAGTTCCCATGGCTTCACCATCATCCTGGTCGACCAAGGACCGCAGCGCTCGGGCGACGGCAGGGCTCAGCTCCTCGTCTTCATCCACCAACCATCCGGTTTCGCCGTCACGGATCGAGTCGCGGAGGCCCGGCCGCCGATAGGCCAGTACCGGGACTCCCAGGGAATTGGCCTCGATCACCGACAGCCCCCAACCCTCCCCCTCCGATGCATTCACCGACATCCAGGCGGTCCGCATGAGATGGTCACGGTCCGAGGAGCTCAGAGCACCGTGCAAGGTGACATGGTCCTCGACTCCGGCTGCCTCCACCAGGGCCTCCAGTGCCGAACGCTCAGGGCCGTCACCGATCAGGTGGAGTTCGAGATCGGGGAACTCCGCCACCAGGGCAGGCATGGCCTCGATGATGAGATGGGTTCGCTTGTGAGCCACCAGGCGACCCACACAGACGATCCGTTCTCCCTGGGCTCGGCCGCGCCGAGCCGAGATCGACGACACCGGGGACTCGCACCCGGGGCTGACCGAGATGATGTCGCCCTTCAGACCCAGTCGACGACGGGCGCCGAGGCGGGTGGAGGGCGACACGGCCACGATGGACCGATTTCGGTAGACGAGACGGGTCCCCTTCCGTTCCAGCCATCGGCCGAGGTGGGTCATGAGCGGCGAGAAGTACATCGAGAACTGGTCCTGATGGACGTGGTGCATCAACAGCAGTACCGGAGTTCTCGAACCGACGGCCAAGGGGGTGAAGAAGGGAATTCCATTCTGCGAATCCACCACTCCGACGATCTGCCGACGATGGAGCAGTATCCAGAACAGAGCCCACGGGTACACCGTGAAGCGGCCGCCGCGCCGGACGATCCAGAACCCGTCTCTCCTCTCTTTTCGACTCTCCCCCTCCACTGCCGCCGCCAGTAGGACGACTTCCGACCCCCGCCGGGCGAATGTCCTGGCCAGACGCTCACACACCACCTCAGATCCACCGGCCTCGGGGTGCTTGGTGTCCCGCCAGTTGGTGATTATCAGTAACGACTTGTGGGGTTTCCTCCGCCGCATCACCGCCGGTCGTCCTGCGGCATCGAATCGGCCAGCGAGCGACGGGCCTGTCGCAGTTCGCGAAAGGACCTGATCCCATCCTTGACCGGCCTGAACGTCGAGTCGGGACTGTCGGTCCACAGGATCGGGAGCTCGATCATGCGGTAGTTGCGCCGACGGGCATGGGCCAGCACCTCGACGTCAAAGGCGAACCCGACCAGGTTGGTGGCCGAGAACAGCTCCTTGGCCGCATCGGAGCGGAAGAGCTTGAACCCGCACTGGGTATCGCTGATGGGGCCGCTCAAATCGGAGGACATCAACCGGAAGGCCAAGCTCCCGAAGCGGCGCAAGCTGCTCTGGGGAACCGAATAGCCCGATCCCAGGCAGCGGCGGGAGCCGACGACCACTTCCCAGCCGGAGCGAAGCAGTCCCAGTCCGGCGGAGACGGCCGACGGCGGGGTCGACAGATCAGCGTCGCAATACCCCACGTACGGGGCCGTGGACCGATCGATGCCGGCCCGGACAGCCGCCCCTTTCCCCCGGGTCAGACAACTGATCATCTCCACCGGCGTCCGTTGGCTGTGGGTGCTGGCCACCACGTCGGCCGTGCCGTCCACGCAGCCGTTGTCGACCACGGTGATCCGCAGGCTCAGATCGGCCTGGTCGGCCTCCAGCAGGATGGCGTCCAGTGTTCGCCTGATGCGAGATTCTTCGTCGAGTGCGGGGATGATCAGGTCGAGCTCGGCTCGTCTGTCCGACGGTTGGCCGCCAGGTCGCCGCTCGCGTACTTGCTGCATGGGACCTTTCCGTTACCTCAGTCGACTGGCTGGAGTGTTACCGGGTGCTCGCTTCCACCTTCTTCCACCGATGGGGTGGCTCACTTCTACCGATGTTGCTGCTCACGCATGAAGGTAACACCCGAATTGTTTCCAACAGTTTTCCGGCTGGTTGCGCGTCTAACAACAGGAACCATTCCCAGTTGGGGCGCAGCTATTCGACATTCCATATATGATCACGATCCGTGGTCGGACCGGTACGCAGCGTCCGATCCATCCTGCTCATGCGAGCGGGGTGCCAGCGCCAGAAGGGCAGCAGGGCGACTTCGACCGGAACCGACCGGAACTGGTGGGTGCCGATATCGCTCGTTGCGATCATCGCTATCTGTTTTTTTAATCCATATTGATCGCGCAAATAATTATCCGAATGATTTCATCATGGTTAAGACAACTCCGACATTTGTGATGAGCCATCGTCCATCAATCGCATGTTCTTTCGCCTGGACTCGCTCTATCGGGCCCCATGGTGTCCGATCAGGAGGTGGCCGGTTTCCTGGCCGCCCCCGACGGAGTCGGTCCAGCGAACGCCACCGCCGGTGACGACGTCGTCGGGCACAAACGGCCCGGTCGACCACCCACCCATGGGGGCGAACATCAACCCGAGTTAGACGGAAACGGAGGGCGGCCATTGTCATGGTCAGCGCCTGGTCATGAAAAGATCGGGGTGGGGTCGACCGGCGTTCCATACCGGGCCGGCGCCCAGGCCGTGCCCCGTGGTTGCCTCAGCCGGCCGCCGCTCCAAGCTGCTGGATGGTCGGGCCGCCAGGATCGCGGCCTGAATCGGACGCCACCAACTGGGACTCATCCATCCATTGGACGATGTAGTAGCCGAGCGACCGAGCGCGCTCCATACAGAGCGACAGACTGGCCGTGGTCCCGTTGCCGGTGTTCTCACCGCCGAGCCTGAGTCCGGTGCCGGCCACCAGCGAGACGATGAAGTCGGCGGGGTCCTCTTGTTGCACCGTCGGCCCCGGGGACGGTGCGTCGAGGTAGGTCGTGTAGGCGACGGAGTCCGATGGATACGGAAGGGACCGGAGCAGATCGCTCCAGTCGAGGCCTTCGTTGAACTCCGGGAGATTCAACGTGAGTCGACTGAGGACCTCGGAGGAAGCCACGCCCGGACGCTCGCCCCACCCCGGCAGCATGACCAGCACGTTGGTATGGAAGTCCTCTTCCATGACGCCGTTCATCCACTCCCCGTAGCTGTCGATGGCCTGGTTGTAGGCGTCGAGAAAGTCTGCGGCCTGGGCCGGGGTCCCGGTCCCGGGCTTCCATCCCGGTACCGGAGAGACGGCCTGGGTACTGGAGTCGTAAGCCCAAAAGCTGTCGATGTGTCCGCGATAGTCCGGATCCGGATACCGGAGTTCGCCAAAGGGGCCCCCTCCCTGGCGGACGGCGATGATCTGGCCGGCGGGGATCTGGGCACCGAGCCAGGCCAGATAGGTGCTTTCGGCGACCCGCACCGATCCATCAGTGATCCCGTTGGGCACTTCGTCGCCCGAGCCCGGGCTCCCGCCGAACGCCTCACCGTACTGGTTGACGAACCGGGTTCCGCCGGGCAACGAGAACACCCAATTCGGTGCGTACTGCATGCCGGGATCGAGTACGACCTCCATCCCATCGGAGCGGGCGGCGGCGATCTCGGACCTTATGGAGGGACCATACGAGTCAGAGAACGAACCGGCAGACGGCTCGGCGGCGGTCCAGCTGGCGCTGATGGTCACCGCCCCGACACCGGCGGCGTGTTCCTGGGAAAGATACTGGCCGCTGGCACCGACGATCCCCACGATCGGACCCTTGGCCGGTGCATCCCCCAGAACCTTCAATTCGTCCGACAGCTTCGGCTCGGCCAGCACGCCCACCAAGAGGACGGCCAGCACCACCACCACGGTGTAGGACGCCATCCGACCAAGGTATGGCGGCCAAGTCACGATCCCTCGCTCCGAAGCACAATCCTGCCTTCCGGTAGAGACGCCGACCGATGGAGGAGACGGAACTGCTCAGGTGCCACGAGCCTACCGTCATCACCATCGGCGTAAACACGTCACGCCGCCGGCGGGCCGGCGCCGGGTGGCGCCATCCGTCGGCCACCGACAGCGCCTAGCCTGAACGTGTGATCCACACCGGCAGGGGCGACACCCGATGTTCGTAACCAACCATGTCCTCTCGGGTGTGCTGGTGGGCCGGGCCATGGAACGACGACCGGTGGCGGCGTTCCTGATGGGGGTGGGCTCCCACCTCGTGCTCGACGCGGTGCCCCACTGGGGCTGCGACTTCTCCGAGGAGGGGGCCGAGGAGCGATTCCTCTCGGTCGCCCGATGGGACGGCGTGCTGGGCCTGGCCGCCATGGCGGCGGCGGCGGTAGCCGTGGGCCGCCGTCGCCGGACCGCCACCATCGCCGCCATGGCCGGGGCTGCGTTCCTCGACCTCGACAAGCCGATGAAGCACTTCTTCGGGTTCAATCCGTTTCCCGACGTGGTCACCCGCCTTCACGGCCGGGTCCAGAACGAGTCCCCGGACGGCATGCCCAAGGAGTTCGCCTACGGGGCCGTCCTGGCCGTCGGTGACATCCTCACCACCGTCATGGGCCGCGGCCGAGGACGATCCGGGGGCCAGCCGGCCGCCCTTCCCTCCTGACCACTGGCCTCGTCACCCCCCACCGGACGGCCGTCTCAGGTGTCAGTAGGGCCCGATCCTCTGATCCGGGTTGGTGTCGATCAGATGGTGACCGTCGATGGACACCTGCGAGGTCCATTCGGACCCGTCCCACCATCGGTAGTGGAACCGCCCACTCGGATCGGGATGCCAGGCCGGAGGTGACTGGTACTCCTCGGCCGTCGCTGCCGTCCCGGCCGGGCCGACAGACCGGGAGCTCTGGTCCGGATCGGAATCGGCTTCCGGCCCGAACGAGTTGACCGGGCTGGGGTAGGCGGGGAACTGCTCGGCCACGGTCTGGGCCCTGGGCGGGGAGGCCATCGGCGGTGGGACCAACCCCTGGGGGTTCTGCTGGGCCCGTCGAACCCCGACCGAGTGGGCGATCAGATAGAGCACCAGACCGAGCACCAGGGACAGGAACCAAAAGAGCGCCCACAGCGCCGACGGCAGACCCCACGGTGTCCTGCCCAACAGCCTGCGATCATTTTCGGACAGCCGGTAGCCGATCCATGCCCACAGGAATGACAGCGCCACCAAAATGACCCACTGCGTCGGGCTGAAGTGAAACACGCCCCTGACTCTATTCCCCGTGGTGGGCTGGGGTTGTCGGCCGGGCTCACCGGAGTCCCCCTTCGGGTTTCCTCCCCCGGCAAGTCGAGTCCGACGACGCCTGCGGCTGCCGGTCAGGGCAGTGGGTGGGCCTCGAAGAACGTCCACATCACCGAGTTGGCGCTGATCGCAGTGGTCTGGGGCCCGAGGACCCTGGTCAGGGCGGCTGGCAGTTTCGGGCCCCCGGGCCATTCGTGCCCCTCCCCGACGATGGAATAGAGCTGCACCGCGGATCCCCCGCTGCACGGTGAGTAGGTGGTCAGCTCCACACCGGCGTCGGGCGTCGAGACCTGGGCGGCGGCGGGACAGCCGTTGTGTGCCCCCCACCTGGCGGCGGCCACCGGCACGCTGTAGGTCCAGTACTTCTGCCCGTTGCCCGTGTAGGGGTCGACGGGATCGGCCGTGCCGTGGAACGACACCACCGGCACCGCCCGGGTCGAGGGGCACGGACCGGGCAGCCGGAGGCCGCTCACCGGGGCGATGGCGGCGAAGACGCTGGAGGCGTCGCAACCCAGTTGACTGGCCATGCGTGCCCCCCCGGAGAAGCCGGTGGCGTAGACACGCTTTTCGTCGATGCAGTACTGCTTCTCCAGCCGGTGCACCAGGTGGGTGATGAACGACACGTCGTCCGGGGCGGTGGGCGGCACCGGGGCCCCACCGAACAGGGGCTCGTCGGGCACGTTCCATTCGAACCCGCTCCCCGAGGGGATGTCGCCCTGCGGGTAGACGACGAGAAAGTTGTCTTCATCGGAGGTGACGTCCATTCCGGTGAGCGCCTCCTGGGCGAGGGCGGTCGACTGGCTGCCGTGCATGTTCACCACCAGAGCCACCGGCGTCGAGGCCTGATAGCGACTGGACACGTGGACGATGACGGTCCGCTTCCGTCCCCCGAACGTCGGGGCCGAGGTCACCGTGCCCGACGGTTGCTGGGTGCCACATCCCGGACTCGTCGGTGCCGCCACCGTGGTGGAGGTGGCCGCGCCCGGTTTGGCCGTGCTCGAGGTGGACGTCGGGGAGACCGTCGAGGCGGTCGAGGTCGTGGATGCCGTCGAGGTCGTCGAGGTGGTGGAAGTGGTGGAGGTGGTGGAACTCGATCCACCGCAGGCCGTGAGCACCAGCGAGACGGTCGCCAGTGCGGACAGGGGCCACGCTCGCCCGACCGCACCTCGTCGTGCCATTGGACACGTCCCTTCTCCTGTCCACCGCCCCTTCACTGCACTGCCTGTCTACTGTAAGTCCGGCCACGCTGTCGGACGGGACCCGGGCTGTTCCACCAGCCCGGGGGCAAGGGAGACTGCCGGACCACCCGAGCCCCGAGCCCGGTCATGTCGGATCGATGGCGATGGTGGCGTGGAGATCACGATGGTCGCTGCCCGGCCCCGGCTCGGTGTCGATCTGGGTGACGGCCAACCCCGGCCCGGTCAGGACATGGTCGATCCTGGCCACCGGCGGCAGGGGGGGTGCGCTCTGGGTCCAGGTCATGTCGAGGGCATGACCGCGGGCGGCGGCGGCGTCGGTCAGTCCGGCGTCGAGGATGGTCTTGAATCCCTTGTTGCCCCAGGTGGCGTTGAAGTCCCCCACCAGCAACAGGCCCCGGGGGCCGCGGGCCCGCACATAGCGGGCGATGGCCGCCAGCTGTCCTTGCCACTGTCCGAAGGCATTGGGGAGGGGCGCCGAGGTGTGGACCACCCACAGGGACCGGTTGCCCGACGGCAGGCGGACGACGACTTGGACGACGAGGGGAGCGGACTCGAAGTAGACGACCCGCGTGTCGGACAGCGGATACCTCGACGCCACCAGAAATGCCTTCTGGTCCCCCCGGTAGACCTCGAACCGATAGGGCAGTGCTTCGAGACTGCCCGAGCGCTGCAACTGGCCTACCTGGCGCGGAGTCGCCTCCTCCAGGGTCAACAGGTCCGGCCGGGTCTGTTCGATCTGGGCGGCATAGCCGTCCATCGAGTGGTTGAAGATCGAGACGTTGGCGTCCATCAGCCGGACGGCGGGGACCCGCGTCGCCCACGGCGGGACCGGCTGGGCCGCCGTCAGCTCCGGTAGCAGGAAGACGACCTGGAGCACCACCACGACCAGGGCCGCCGCCGCCAACACGAATCGCCGACCTACGGCGGCCACCACGACCACGACCCACGCCGGCAGGTAGACGAACAAGGTGACGGTGTCGAGGATGGCGAAGGGGTAGAACCGGTCCCAGGCGAACAGCCGCATCACGGCTACCAGAGCCAGGGCCGCCACCACCACCCACCCGACGGCGGCGATCCAGCTGGGCAGGCGCCGCCTCCGCCGCCCACCGGGTCGGCTCCCGGCGCCGATGGCCGACGTCGTCGTCGACCCTTGGGCCTCGACCGTCATCGACCAAGCGTAGGGCTCATGGTGACCGGCGGGGATTCGCCCGGGCCGGGCGTCAGGTGCTTGGGTCTGATCCCACGACGGTCAGGACCGGCCCGCCCATAGTGGCCGAACGCTCACTCCAACAGGCCACGGATGTCGTCAGCACTCATTGCCCCGGACTCGAAGCCGCCGGCATCCAACACGCTGGCGAACAGGGCGGACTTCTTCGCCTTCAGTGCCATCACCTTCTCCTCGATGGTGCCCTTGGCCACCAGTCGGTAGACCATCACCTTGCGGGTCTGGCCGATGCGGTGGACACGGTCCACCGCCTGGGCCTCGGTGGCCGGGTTCCACCAGGGGTCGAGCAGGACGCAGTAGTCCGCCTCGGTCAGGTTCAGACCGAACCCGCCGGCCTTCAGGCTGATGAAGAACACCGGGGCGTTGCCGGACCGGAACTCGGCGATGACGGCCTGGCGGCCTCTGGTCCGGCCGTCCAGGTAGCAGTGGTCGATCCCCGCCGCCCGCGTCCTCTGGCGGGCCAAGGTCAGGAACCGGGTGAACTGGCTGAACACCAGCACCCGGTGGCCGTCCTCGACGATGTCGTCGAGCATCTCCATCAGGGCGTCGAGCTTGGTCGAGGGCACGCCCTGGTAGGCAGGGTCGATGAGGGAGGCGTCGAGGCTTGCCTGGCGCAGCAGGGTCAGTGACCGGAAGATGGCGAACCGGTTCTTCGTCATGTCCCCGAGCAGCCCCAGCACCTTCTGGCGCTCCCGCTGGAGATGGGTCTCGTAGACCCTCTTGTGCCGGGGGCTCATCTCCAACTCGAGGACCTGCTCCTGCTTGTCGGGAAGGTCGCCCTCCACCTGCTCTTTGGTCCGTCGCAGCATGAGGGGGCGCACCCTCCGGCGCAGCTGGGCCAACCGTTCGGCGTCGCCTTGCCGCTCGATGGGGACCCGGTAGTACTGGCCGAAGCGCTCGGGGCTGGCGAACAGGCCCGGGGCGGTGATCGACAGGAGCGACCACAGCTCCATCAGGTTGTTCTCGATGGGCGTGCCGGTCATGGCCACCTTGAAGGCCACCGGTAACAGCCTGGCCCGCTGGTAGGCCTGGGAGCTCCGGTTCTTGGCGAACTGGGCCTCGTCGAGGAAGAGGCCGGCCCATGCCACGGTCGCATACTCGTCGTAGTCGAGGCGGAACAGGCTGTAGGAGGTGATCACCACGTCGGCCGACCCGGCCACCTCGGCCAGGGTGGTGGCCCGGCGCCGGCCCGTCTCGGTCACCGTGGCGGCGGCCAGACCGGGGGTGAACCGGCGGCACTCGGCCGCCCAGTTGCCGACCACGCTGGTCGGGGCCACCACCAGGTAGGGGCCGTCGGTCAGGCCCCGTTCCCTGGTATGACACATCAGCGCCAGCGCCTGGAGGGTCTTGCCCAGTCCCATGTCGTCGGCCAGGATCCCGCCGAGCCGGTGCTCGTAGAGGTAGGCCAACCAGTTGAACCCGGTCAGCTGGTAGGGCCGGAGGTCGGCATGCACGCCGTCGGGGGTGGCGTGTTCGACCCGGTCCGAGGCCCCGGTCAGCGAGCGGACCGATGCCTCCCAGGCACCGGCCTGGGCGGTGACCACCCCCAGCTGGCAGAGGTCTTCCCACAGGCTGGCCTGGAACCGGCTGATCCGGATCCCGTCACCGGTGGTCTCGAGAAGGGCCCGGGCCTCGGAGATCAGCTGGGCCAGCTCCAGGAGCTCGGCCCGCTCCAGCGAGAAGAAGGTCCCCGAGGGGAGGATCAGGTGCGACTGCTCCTCGGCCAGGGCGACGAACAGGTCGGCGAAGGGGACCTCCTCCCCGCCCACCGTCACGCTGACCGTCAGATCGAACCAGTCGTTGTCACTCGATTGCGATCCCCCCAGGCTGACCACGGGTGCGGCGATCTCCTCGCGGTAGTCGGGCACCGTGCCGACCTGGTGGACCTCCAGGCCGGCGACGGCGGCGATGGCGGGCAACAGGTCGCTGGAGAAACGGGCGGCGTCGATGCCCTCCAGCCGGGCGGCGGGCGCCAGGCGGTGGCCGAACGTCGTCCGCTCGATCAGCCCGGGCACGGCGGCCGCGATGGCGGTGACCGCCTCCACCGCGGCATCGTCTCGGCTTCGGTCGTGGAACCCGGGCGGCCGCCCCCACAGAGGCTGGCGCCACTCGCTTCCCTCGATCCCCCTCGTCCACTCCAGACTGATTCGGTGGCCCTCTCCGTGGAAGACGGTGAGGACGAGGATGGCGGGAGGCTCCTCGGGCAGCTCGACCGAAGGGTCACTCGAGTGCACCGCCACCCGGCGGCGGAGGACCGGGAGCAGGTCCCGGAGGAAGCGCTCCTCGTCCCGGTGCGGTACGCCGATGGACCCCATCTGGAGCAGCTCCCGCAGGCCGTCGTCGACCGAGGTGGTGAGGGCGGCGAGATCGAGCCGCCGACCAGCGCCGTCCGGAGCGGGATCCGAGTCCCACCAGGCGACCCCGTGGACCGGCGTCCCGATGAGCAGGGCGCCGTCGAGATACACCGCCCGGTCGTCCACGGTGACCCGGGGCTGGAGGCGGAGACCCGATCCGTCGCGCCTCACGTCGAGAGCGGCCTCGGCCAGCGAGGTGTGCAGGGTCACCGGGCGGGCCGGACGGCCCGATTGGACGAGCGGCATCTGCATGTCGCCGGCCTCACGGAGGAGATCCCACAGCCGCCGGCTGTCGATGGTCCTCCAGCCTCACCACCTCGTTCGGGCGGCCGTAGTACGAGTTGGCCTGTCTGCCGGTCAGGCGGCTCAGAGCCAGGAGCTCCTTCAACAACAACAGCCGCTTGGCCGCCGGGCCGGGCCTGATCCGACTGGTCGGGAGGTAGTCGAGGTTGTCCCACGAGATGCCGGACCGGACCCAGCTGCCGTTCCGACCCGGCATGACCGGCCGGAGCCGGATCCCGGGCTGATTGACCCGGGTGGACGATCCGTTCGGGGGACTCGGCTCGGCACCTCCACCACCTCGAACTGCAGCCCGAGACCTTCCGCCTCGACCTCGTCGGTTGGTGGGCATCGCTCCCGAGCAGGGCATGGAGGGGGAGCTCCCAGTCGGCGACGCGTCCGGCCGCTTGTGGCGCGGCTGGCCCGCTGGGCGGCGGCCATGGCCCGGGCGACTCGAGGTTGCCCGACCCAACGTGTCTGTTGCACGCTCCGCCTGAGCCCGTCGGAGCCCTCCTCGGGCTTCTCGGCCAGGACGAGGGCCACCGAGTGCTTGCAGTTGATCCCGACCGGACAGGTCGCACTTGGCGAAGAACCCCGACAGCCCTCCCGAAGGAGAACGGAACAGTTCGGCCGACGTGGTAGTAGGGCTCGGGGCAACGTCCCTGGACCCTCCCACCACCCGGGTCCGGCCGTGGCTCCAGGCGTGGTCCGCACCGCTCCCATGTGGGCGTACTGGCGACCCCGCTCGAAGGTCGGCGATCCAACTTCTTCTCCAGGACCGCCTCGTCAGTCGGGCGAGATCACCGATCCGGCGCCGGCGCCAGGGTCGCGCGCCCGGTCGGGGTCATGGGCCACGGTCGGGGTCGGGGTCGGGGTCGGGATCGTCTCGTCCCGCTGTTCGGCCAGGTCGGCGTCGGGCCGGACCCGACGGGGGCTGCACCCCCGCCACCATCGAGGAGTAGACGGCCAGCAGGGCGCTCTTCTGCGAGTCGTTGAGCCGGGGATCACGGCGGATCGACGCCTCGGTGGTCGTGGCCCGGTCCTCGCCGGTCACGATGTCGGCGGCCTGGGCCAGCAGGTCGCCCACCGACAGGTTGAGCGCCTCGGCCAGCGACTTGATGACGTTGATCGAGGGCTGGTGGAGCCCCCGCTCGATCTGGCTGAGGTAGGGATTGGACACCTTGGTCAGCTCAGCCAGCTGGCGAAGGCTCAGCTGGGCCAGTTGGCGCTGGCTGCGCAGGTAGGCGCCGAAGGCGTCCCACGGCTGCTCGGGACGGTCGTCGGTCATGGCCGCCCCGGACCCACCGCTTGTCGAAGACGAGCCACGCTTTCACTGTATCCACCGACCACGCTGACCCGGAAAGTGTTCACGCGTTGTTCGTCAAAACACCCGGAGAGGACACCGACCGCTGTGGTTTACTGGGCCGCGATCCCGGGGATGACCTCTACCAGGTCCGTGCAGTCGAAGGGGAACGTGAGCGACATCGTCACCTCCACAGTGCGGGCGCCGGCGAAAGTGGCCAGCCGCCTACTGGGCCGGGTCGACCCGCTCGGCCTGGCCGGTGCCTCCATCGCTCTGGGGACCCGCACCGCCACCGGCGCTCTCCCCCGCACCCTGGCCACGGTCGGCGTCGAACTGGGACGCATCGCCCTCGGTCGCTCCACCGTCGCCCCCGAGCCCAAGGACTGGCGGTTCAAGAACCGGGCCTGGAGCGACAACCCGGGATTCCGCCGGCTCGGGCAGGCCTACCTGACGTGCTCCCGGGCCGCGCCTGGCGCTGGTCGACCAGTCCCCGCTCGACTGGCGAACCAAGGAACGGGCCCGGCTGGCCACCACGCTGGCGGCATCGGCTCTGGCCCCGACCAACGTGTTGATACTCAACCCCGACGCCATGGAACGCGCCTTCGAAACCGGTGGCCGCAGCGTGCTGGCAGGAATGGCCAACTTCGTCCGGGACGTGCACAGCCACCGTGGGCTCCCCCGCACGGCCGACCCGGCGGCCCATGTGGTCGGGCCGGGACGTGGGCATCACTCCCGGTGCAGTCGTCTTCCGCAACGAGGTCTGCGAGCTGCTGCAGTACTCGCCGGCCACCGACCTGGTCCACGAACGGCCGGTGGTGCTCGTCCCGCCCCAGATCAACAAGTACTACTTCATGGACATGGCCCCGGGCCGGAGCCTGGTCGAGTACGCGCTTGTCCCAGGGTCTGCAGATGTACGTGGTCAGCTGGCGCAACCCCACCGCCGAGCACCGGGAGTGGAACCTCGACACCTACGTGGCCGGTCTCGACCAGGCCCTGCGGGCGGCGGCCGCCGTTGCCGGGACCGACCAGTTGAGCACCATCTCGCTGTGCGCCGGCGGGATCACCACCGCCGCCCTGCTCGGCCACCTGGCCACCCTGCAGGACCCGCTGATCCACTGCGCCACCTTCGCCGTCACCCTGCTCGACTTTTCCGTGCCCACCATGATCGGGATGTTCGGCAGCCCTCCGGTGGTCGACAACGCCCGGGAGGCGGCCCGGCGGCGGGGGGTGCTGCCGGCCCACGAGGCCGAGGCCCTGTTCTGCCTGCTCCGCCCAACGATCTGATCTGGAACTACTGGGTGGGCTCCAACCTCCTGGGCGATCGTCCTCCGCCCTTCGACGTGCTGTCGTGGAACGCCGACCCCACCCGGCTTCCGGCCGGGCTCTACCTCGACTTCCTCGACATGTTCGCCAACAATTCCCTGGCCGACGGGAAAAGTGTCGGTGCTCGGCACGCCCGTCGACCTCGGCCAGGTCACCTGCGACAACTTCGTGGTGGGGGCCCGGAACGACCACCTCACCGAGTGGAAGGCCTGCTACGCCAACACCCAGCTGTTGGGCGGCGGCCAGCCAGTTCGCCCTCTCCACCTCGGGTCACATCCAGAGCCTGGTCAATCCGCCCGGTAACCCCAAGATGAGCGTCTCGGTCGGGCCCCGAGCGACGGGCCCGACCCCGAGCGGTGGCTGGCCCCGCCGACACCTTGCCCGGCTCGTGGTGGGAGCCCTGGGGCCGGTGGACGACCGAGCGGTCGGGCGGGCTCCGGACCGGCGCCCACCGGCCTGGGCAGCTGCGACCACCCGGTCCAGTACCCGGCTCCGGGCCACTACGTGGTGGCCCCGTGACCGACCGGTCGGGCGGGAATCGGAGGTCGGCCCCATGATGGACACCCCGCTCAACGCCTGGCTGCTGTTCGAGAATGCCCCGGTGCACGCCGCCCACGCCGAGCTGGTGAGCCGGTCGCCCGACGGGCGAGGTCGAGCGCCACACCTACGCCGAGTTCGGGGACCGCACCCGTCAGCTCATGGGCGCCCTCGACCGGCTCGGTCTGAGGGCCGGTGCACCGGGTGGCCACCCTGGCCTGGAACAGCGCCCGCCACCTCGAGGCCTACTTCGGGGTGCCGTGCACCGGCCGGGTGCTGCACACCTTGAACCTGCGCCTCTCCCCCGAGGATCTGGCCTTCATCATCGGAGACGCCGACGACCGGGCCGTGCTGGTCGACCCCGATCTGCTGCCCCTGCTCGAGCAGGCTCTCGAGCACGTGCCGGCGCTCGACCACGTCATCGTGCTCGTCCGACACGGTGCCCGACACCTCCATCCGCGGGGTCATCGCCTACGAGGACCTGCTGGCCGACGAGCCCACCGACTACCCCCGGCTCGACATCGACGAAGCGCCAGCCGATGGGGCTCTGCTACACCTCGGGCACCACCGGGCGGCCCAAGGGTGCGGTCTACACCCACCGCTCGACCTTCCTCCACGCCCTGGCCGTCACCAGCCACGCCGGCATGTCCATCGGTCCCGGCGATGCGGTACTGCCCCAGGTCCCCATGTTCCACGCCAACGCCTGGGGCATGCCCTACGCCGCCACCGCCGTCGGGGCCAAGCAGGTGTACTTCGCCGGCGCCCTCGATCCGTCGGCCTTCCTCGAACTGTTGGCCGACGAGCGGGTCACGGTGGCGGCCGGCGTGCCCTCGGTGTGGCTCGGGGTCGCCGACGAGCTGGCCCGACGGGGCGGCGGGCTGCCCGACCTCCGCCACATCGTGTGCGGCGGGGCGCAACCGCCCCGCTCCCTGATCGAGCGCTACGCCGGCGAGTTCGGGCTGCGCGATCGTCCAGGCCTGGGGCATGACCGAGACCTCACCCCTGGCCACGATGGCCTGGCCCCAGGAACGCATGCGGGACTGGTCCGAGGACGAGGTCACGGAGCGCGGCCCGCACCCAGGCCGGGCTGCCGCTGCCCGGGGTGGAGCTCACCGTCCGCGATGACCGGGGCATCGAGCGTGCCCGCCGACGGCGAGTCGATGGGCGACCTGTGCGTGCGGGGCCCGTGGGTGGTCGACGGCTATCTGCACGGCTTGGGCGAGGAGGCGTTCACCGACGACGGCTGGTTCCGGACCGGGGACGTGGCCGTCGCCTCCCCCGACGGCTACATCGTGATCGCCGACCGGACCAAGGACCTGATCAAGTCGGGCGGCGAGTGGATCTCGTCGGTCGACATGGAGGCCGGCGTCATGCGCATGGACGGCGTCGTCCGAGGCTGCCGTCATCGCCGTCCCCGACCCGAAGTGGCAGGAGCGGCCCCTGGTCTGCGTGGTGGTGCGGCCCGGCGCCGACATCACCGTCGATCGGTCCGGGAGCACCTCCTCGACCACGGCTTCGCCCGATGGCAGCTCCCCGAGCGGGTGGAGGTCATCGACGAGGTGCCGAAGACCAGCGTGGGCAAGTTCGACAAGAAGGTGCTGCGGGCTCGCTTCGGCGGGTGAACCGGCGGCCGGTCGAGGCTCGGGTGCCGGGGGCGGCGGTTGATGCCGACCGGTGCTTGATATAGTATGCGACTGATCAACAATCCCAAAAGGAGGCCGTCATGGACGTGCTCGAGATGACGGAGAAGGTGCAGGACGGAGTGGTCAAGGCGGTCGAGACCACCCAGAACTGGACGCTCGGTGCGCTGCGCTCGACGTCCTCGGCATTCGACACCTTCCGGCCCGACGCGTCGCGCCTCCCGTTCGTGGACAAGTTGCCCACTCCCAAGGAGACGGTGGAGGCCACCTTCTCCTTCGCCGATCGGCTCATGACCGCTCAGCACGCCTTCGTCTCTGGCCTGGTGGACATCTCCATGCCCGAGCCCTCGCCCTCGACTTCTGCCACCGTCAAGAAGTAACGAATCAGCACCCGGTGAGATCGGCACTGGTACGCCGGGCTCCCGTGACCTAATTTGAACGGGAAGCAGCCGGGCGCCGTCCCTGCCGTTCCCTCCTCGGCGTCCACACCCCCCGCAGAGGAGTCTCCCGTGACCCAGGCAGTCCTCACCATCAACAGCCGCAATTACGGCGCCTGGTCCCTGCGGGGTTGGCTGTTGTGTCGTTTCGCCGGTCTCGACTTCACCGTCGAGGTGGTCGACAGCCAGGATCCCGGTGTCCGGGCCGAGCTCCTCTTGCTCTCCCCGTCGTTTCTGGTGCCGCGCCTGGCTCACGGCGACCTGGTGGTCTGGGACACCCTGGCCCTGGCCGAGTACCTCCACGAGTTGGCGCCCGGACGGGGGCTTTTCCCCGAGGACCAGGCGGCACGGGCGCGGTGCCGGTCGGTGTCGGGTGAAGTCCACTCTGGCTTTGCCAACCTCCGCTCCGCCCTGCCCATGAACATCAAGAGCCGGCACCCCGAGTTCCCCGTGTGGTCAGGGGCCCAAGCCGACATCGATCGGATAGAGACCATCTGGAACGACTGCCTGGCCGCCTCAGACGGGCCATTCCTGTTCGGTTCGACCCCCACCGTCGCCGACGCCATGTTCGCCCCGATCTGCACCCGTATCCGGACCTACGACGTCAAGCTGGGAGAGATCGCCACTTCCTACGCTGAAGCCATACTGTCGCTCCCCGAGATGGTGGAGTGGACCACCGAGGCCGAGGGCGAGCTTGACGACGTCGAAGAGCTGGAGATGGAGTTCTAACAGTCCGTTGGAGGACGTGGCGGACGTGGCGGACGTGGTCGGGGCCGACCGTCAGCCGATGTCGTTGGCGGCGATGAAATTCCGCACGATGGGATAGACCTGGGTCTCCCACTTGCTCCCGCTGAACACCCCGTAGTGGCCGACTCCTGGTTGAAGGTGATGGCGCTTCCGGGACGGGCGGATGCCCGAGCACAGGTCCTGGGCCGCCATGGTCTGGCCCACTCCGCACACATCGTCCCGCTCCCCCTCGATGGTCAGCAGGCCGGTGCGTCGGATCGCCCGCGTGTCGACCGGCTGGTCCCGCCAGGTCAGGGACCCTTGGGCCAGGAGCTCGCGCTGGAAGACCCGATCGATGGTCTCGAGGTAGAACTCCGCCGGCATGTCCAGCACGGCGAAGTACTCGTCGTAGAAGTCCTCGATGGCCCGGGCCTCCTCGTAATCGCCCTGTACCAGGTCGTTGTAGAGCTCGATGTGTTGCTTCACGTGCCGCTCGAGGTTCATGAACACGAAGCCCGAAAGCTGCAGGAACCCGGGATAGACCCGGCGCATGGCACCTCGGTAGCGCAGCGGCACCGTGGTGATGACGTTGTCCTCGAACCATCCGAGGGGTTTCGAATGGGCCAGGTCGTTGACCTTGGTCGGATTGACCCGGGTGTCGACCGGCCCGGCCATCAGGGTCAGGCTCCGGGGTTGGGCCGAGTTGTCGCTGGCCGCCATGATCGAGGCGGCGGCCAGCGAGGCCGGGCACGGCTGGCACACCGACATCAGATGGGATCCGGGGCCGATGAATTCGAGGAAGGCGATCACCTGGCTGATGTAGTCGTCGAGACCGAACGGCCCGTGCTCCACGCCCACGTCTCGGGCGTTGAGCCAGTCGGTCACATAGACGTCGTGATCGGCACTGAGCGAGCGAACCGTGGAACGCAGCAGGGTGGAGAAGTGGCCGGCCAGGGCGGTCACCAACAACACCTTGGGCTGCGGCTCGTCGACGTCCTTGGCGAAGTGGAGGAGCGAGGAGAAGGGGGTGGATAGGACCAGCTCCTCCCGCACCGGCACCAGCTCGGTCCCCACCATCACCTGGTCGATGCCGAAGGCCGGGCGGTCGTGGATCAGCCGGGCCCGGCCCACCAGCTCGTAGCCGGCCGACAGCCGTCGTGCCCACCGGTTATCCGTCCAGCTGTCGGGCAGCTCGCCCAACGACCACGAGGCCAGACCGGCCAAGGCGCGGACCGGGGCGGTGAGGTCCCGTTGGGTCTGGTAGGCCTGGTAGAGCATGCGGTTCACCTGGGGTCGAGGGGCGGCACAGCGGGAAGTCGTACCGCCGTAGCGGTGAGTCGACGACCCGGCGACGGGAGGCGGAAGTGCAGGCCAACCGTACTCCCAGAGCCCTCATCTCCGCATACCCGGAGCCGGCGGGCCGGCCGGCAGGTGTCCGTCGAAGCGTCACTCCAAATGTCCCTGGGGACATTCGGGGTAGGTCTCGGGGAGCGTTCCGTCGGCCGCTCACTTCTCACTTTTGCGTACTAGGAGTCGGTAAAACTGAAAACCGACATCGGCAAAGAGGACTCGCACGCACGGGCGCATCCCAGAGGAGGACTCGCATCATGCCGCGGCCGGCAGCAGCACGAGCCGCTCACTGCATCGCCGCGATCGGCTGTCTCGGCGGATACTTGCCGAAGGACATGAAATGTTTGGCGATCCCGCTGGTGAAGCTGTCGATATAGGCCAGCTTCCTGATCATGTAGCTGTGGCTTTCCTTGGGATCGAGATAGAGATTGTAGAGACGCCCGTGCGAGTACTTCTGGGTCACCCCGGTGAACCCACCCAGGTTGAAGCAGTCCCGGTCGTCGTCGGAGGTGGAGGCAACCATGAACTTCCACTCCCCCACCCGTAGCGCCGAGAACACGTTGGTCAGCCAGTAGTAGAGATACTTGCGATTGGACACCCCGTCGGGATCGAGCAGGAACGACGTCTGGTCCACCCCGTCGATGTAGCGGTCCCCGGGCACAGAGTCCGAGGCGCCGGCCACCGACAGAACGGTGTTGAACAGGTCCATCTGCGAGAACAGTCCGTCGGTGACCACATCGGCGGCGATCACCCCCGGCCAGGTGACGATGCCCGGGACCCGCTGGCCACCCTCCCAGGTGGAACCCTTGGCGCTGCGGAAAGGCGAGTAGGCGGCGTCGGGCCATGTCTCCATCTCGGGGCCGTTGTCCGAGGACACGAAGATCAAGGTGTCGTCCATCTGCCCGGTGGCTTCCAACTCGGCCACCAGTCTGCCGACGATGTCGTCCAACTCGATGATGGTGTCCTTGTAGGGGTGCTTGGCCGGCGACGAGCCGAGAAACCGCTCGTGGGGGTAGTTGTCGAAGTGGGCGCCCCGGGTGCAGTGGTAGAGGAACCACGGTTGGCGGTCCGCCGCCCCGGGCTCGGCCATCCGACGGATGAAGTCGAGAGAGTAGTTGGCCCACTTGTCGTCCAGCAGCGAGAGCACCGGCACCGTCACTTCCTCCACGTTCTCGGTCTCCCCTCCCCGGACGGCATGGACGAAACACTTGTTGAAGGGAAGGTTCTCCACCCAGGCGGTCCGTTCCTCGCTGTAGACGATCTCGGGAAAGAAATTGGGATCGCGCCATTCGGTATACATATCGGACACGGACAAGAATCCATAGAAGTCGTCGAATCCCACGTTCTGAGGTTGTGACTCGACGTTCTCGCCGATATGCCACTTGCCCACCGCCTGGGTGACGTACCCCGAATCGGAGAGGAGTTGGGCCAGGGTGAGCTCGCCGTCCAGCCCGCCGGGCTGGCCGTACATGGGCGGTCGCAGCAAGCCGTGGCGCATGGGCAGTCGTCCGGTCATGATCGAAGCGCGCGATGGGGTGCACGACGGCTCCGAATAGCACGAGGTGAGCAGCTTGCCCCGGCGGGCCAGCCCGTCGATGTTGGGGGTGGCGGCCCCCACCGCCACACCGCCGCCGTAGCAGCCGAAGTCCCCCCAGCCCACGTCGTCGAACAGGATGAACAAGATGTTCGGGCGCCGCCCGCCCGGGCCCCGGAACCTCTCGAGCACGGCACTGGCGCGCCGCTCCTGGTCGGCGAGTACAAACCGCGGCTCGAGACTGTCCCGCTCTCGAACCGTCTCGGCCACTACCGGGTCATGGGTCATGGGTGCCTCGTCCCTTCTCGACTTCGGGCCGATGCTAAGCCATCCCGTCCCCAGGACCCCAGGCCCGGGGCCCCCTCGGAGGGCCCACAGGGCTCTCGGCTTCGGGGCCCCCATCGGGCCTCTGAAAGGACCTCGTCGGAGCCCAGGTCAGCACCATATTGAACAGACACCGCCCCGCAATGTCCTTCGACAACGGCCCGACAGCGGGTGGACGATCGGCAAGGTGACGGAAAGGTGACTAATATCTCTATCCCTATGGAAACTAGTGATTCCATAGGGATAGTCCGGAGGGAGCAGTCCGTGCGACAAATGGTTCGATCGAAAATGGGCAGAGGGCGCCGCATCCGAGTCATCACCGCGGTGGCGACTGGGTCGCTGGCCCTGGGGATGGCCGTGCCGTCGGTAGCCGGAGCCGCCTCGGGAGGCTCGGTGAACCTGGTCGCCTACTCGACGCCCAAGCCGGCGTACGCCGCCCTGATCAAGGCGTTCAACGCCACCAGCGCCGGTAAGGGGGTGACCTTCACCCAGTCCTATGGTGCATCGGGATCGCAGGCGACTTCGGTGGCGGACGGACTGCCGGCCGACGTGGTCAACTTCTCGCTGAGCCCGGACATGCAGAAGCTGGTCAAGGCCGGCATCGTGTCCTCGTCATGGGACAGCGGTTCGACCCAGGGCATGGTGACCGACTCGATCGTGTCGTTCATCGTGCGCAAGGGCAATCCGAAGCACATCACCAACTGGGCCAGCCTGGTCAAGAGTGGAGTGGGCGTGATCACTCCGAACCCGTTCAGTTCGGGCAGCGCCAAGTGGAACATCATGGCCGCCTACGGGGCCGAAGTGAATCAGGGCAAGTCCAAGGCACAAGCCCAGGCCTACCTGGCCGATCTGCTGAAGCACACCGTGTCCCAGCCCAGCAGCGCCAGCAACGCCCTGCAGACCTTCTTGTCCGGCGAGGGTGACGTACTGCTCGACTACGAGGACGATGCTCTCTACGCTCAGCACAAGGGCGAGCCGATTTCCATCATCACGCCTCCCCAGACCATCCTCATCCAAAACCCGATTGCCGTGACTTCCAACGCCTCGGACCCGAAGGCGGCCAAGGCGTTCGTGTCCTACCTGCTGTCGCCGGCTGGCCAGAAGGTGTGGGGTGAGCAGGGCTACCGGCCAGTGCTGGCGAAGGTGGCCGCCGAGTTCAAGTTCCCGGCACCGAAGAACCTGTTCACCATCCAGAGCCTCGGGGGATGGACCAAAGTCGACTCCGCCTTCTTCACGCCCGGGACGGGAACCGTGGCGAAGATCGAGCAGAGTCTCGGTCAATCCACTGCGAGTGGTTGACGTCAGCAGCCCTCCGGTAGCACCGGCGCCCCCGGCGCTCCCCCAAAGGCACATCGGCCGATCGGTGGGTCGAGTGGGCGGGCCGGCCTTGGCGGTCACCTATCTCAGCCTGCTCGTCATCCTCCCCCTGGCCGCCCTGCTGTCCAACGCCTTTTCCGATGGATTGGGTGCCTTCTGGCGGGCAATCTCCCAGCCCGAGGCGGTCGCCGCCCTCAAACTCACGCTGTGGTGCTCGCTGGCCGTGGCCGCTTTCAATGCCGTGGCCGGCCTGGTGATCGCCTGGGTGCTGGTGCGTGACGAGTTCCGTGGCAAATCAGCGGTGAACGCGTTGATCGATCTACCTTTCGCCCTCCCGACGGTGGTGGCCGGTCTGACGCTCCTCACCCTTTATGGACCCAACAGCCCGCTCCACCTCGACGTAGCCAACACCCCGGTGGGGATCCTGTTCGCCCTGGCCTTCGTGACCCTCCCCTTCTCCGTGCGTTCCGTCCAGCCCGTGCTGGCCGAACTCGACCGCCAGAGCGAGGAGGCGGCCGCGTCCTCGGCGCCTCGCCGGCGGCTGTGCTCCGTCGGATCATCCTTCCCAGCCTGGCGCCATCGATGTTGGCCGGAGCCGGACTGGCCTTCGCCCGCGCCGTGGGCGAGTTCGGCTCGGTCGTGCTCATCTCCGGCAACATCCCCTTCAAGACCGAAGTTGCGTCGTCGTGGATATTCAGCCTGTCCCAGAGCGACGATCTGTCGGGAGCAGCGGCCATTTCGGTGGTCCTGGTGGCGATAGCCCTGGTGGTGCTGGTGGCCATCGGCCTGCTCCGCCGCCGGTTCGCCGTCGGTGAGGCGGTATGACCCCCACCCGACGACGGATGCCTCTCCGGATTGTGGCCCTGGGCTACCTGGGCCTCTTGGTGGTGGTCCCGGTCGGTTCCATCTTCTACCGGGCCTTCCAACACGGGATCGGACCGGCCTGGGACGCCATCACCACCCCCGACGCCCTCCACGCCATGTGGCTGACGTTCGTGGTGGCGGCCATCGCTGTCCCCCTCGACACCGTGTTCGGCGTCGGGGTCGCCCTCATCTTGTCGCGGCACCGGTTCCGCGGCGCCTGGGTGTTGGACGCCCTGGTCGACGTCCCCCTGGCCGTGTCCCCGGTCATCGTCGGCCTGGCCCTGATCCTGGTGTACGGCAAGACCGGCTGGTTCGGGAGCTGGCTGGCCGCCCACGGGGTCCAGGTGATCTTCTCGGTGCCCGGCATCATCATGGCCTCGGCCACCGTGGCCCTTCCCTACGTGGTCCGCGAAGTGCTACCCGTGCTCCAGGAGATCGGCACCGACCAAGAACAGGCCGCCACCACCCTGGGCGCCAAGCCGTTCACCGTGTTCCGACGGATCACCCTCCCCTCGATCCGGCGCAGTCTCTCGTACGGGGTCACCCTGACGACGGCCCGGGTCCTCGGCGAGTTCGGCGCGGTGGTGGTGGTGAGCGGCGCCATCGTGGGCCGCACCCAGACGCTCACCCTGTTCATCGAGGACGGGGTGGAGAACCTCAACACCGTCGGCGCCTACGCCGGCGCCGTCATCCTGGCCATCATCGCCCTGGTGGTACTGGCCATCCTGGGCGCCGACCGCAAACAAGGAAGGAGGCAATCGTGGCGATCACCGTCCGATCCGTCTCAAAGCGATTCGGAGATGCAGTTGCTCTTGACGACGTCACCCTCCATGTCCCCGACAGGTCCCTGACCGCCCTGCTGGGACCGAGCGGCGGCGGTAAATCGACCCTGCTCCGGGTGGTCGCCGGGCTCGAGCGACCCGACAGCGGAGCCGTGGACATCGATGGCCGGGAGGTGACCGGGGTACCGGCCCGCGACCGGGGCATCGGGTTCTGCTTCCAGCACTACGCGCCGTTCCGCCATCTCACCGTCCGCCGGAATGTCGCCTTCGGGTTGGAGGTGCGGCGCCGGCCCAAGGCCGAGGTGCGGGCCAAGGTCGACGAGCTCTTGCACCTGGTCCGGATCGAACACCTGGCCGACCGCTACCCATCCCAGCTGTCGGGTGGACAGCGCCAGCGGATGGCACTGGCCCGGGCTCTCGCCATCGAGCCCACCCTGCTCCTGCTGGACGAGCCGTTCGGCGCCCTCGACGCCCAGGTCCGCCAAGAACTCCGCGTGTGGCTGCGCGATCTGCACCAGAAGATCGCCGTCACCACCGTCCTGGTCACCCACGACCAGGAGGAGGCCATGGAGGTTGCCGATCACCTGGCCATCATCAACGGTGGGCGGCTCGAACAGAGCGGTACTCCCGCCGAGATCTACGACCATCCGGCCAACGAGTTCGTCATGAAGTTTCTCGGGCCGGCCACCGAGCTCGCCGGCTCGTGGGTCCGACCCCACGACCTGGCTCTCCGCCGCCGGCCCAGCGAGGGCGACCACCCCGGAGTGGTGGAACGCATCACCCACCTCGGGTTCGAGGTCCGGGTGGACATCACCATGGAGAATTGGGAATCGACCTGGGTCCAGCTCAGCCGGGGGGCGGCCTCAGAACTCGACCTCGGGGCGGGCGACCTGGTCTGGGTCTCCCGGGTCGATACCCCTTCGTCTCAACTGAACGGGACGGGACCCGGACCCGCACACGGCTCCGGGTACCCGGCGCACCTGGGCAAGCTGTAGGACCCGGTTGTGACCGGTTGGTCACGGTCCACCCGCACCGGGCGAGAGTAAGAATTGCCCTGTCCACCCGAGTGTTTCCCCTGGCTCAGACGGCGACGCCAGGGGAAAAATAACTGAGTGTCGACCCCATGGTGCTTTAGAGAACTCCCTGCTCACAGCGTATTGAAACCCATAGCCTTTGCCATAAGCCCGGCAATGCAATATCCTTCAAAATGGAAGCGGGGCATTGACACGTGGGAGAGCGGGTGCAATGCGGGATTTTCGAACGAGGTTGGTCTGCCCGGAGTGTGGTGAATCGGATAATTCCGAACTACGCCGAACTCCTGCCTTTCTACCCGTCCAACTCTTGCAGGAGAGCGTGATACGTCAGTGCCGCGACTGCCACCACTACTGGTGGGCGGACTGGTCCCCGCATCCGATCCTGGGGATCTTGTAGCGCCAGTGGTGTGGCGGCACCGGGTCGGCGGCCCTGTCCGCCCCCCGGACGAGTACGCCCCTGACCGACGAGCCGGCCCCCTTGCCACCCCAGCGCAGCCACGGGGCGCCGAGCGTCGATCGAGGCTCGGCTACGTGGATCGGTCGACGTGGAGCCACAGGGCGACGCCATGCGTGACTATGGGAGGCCGCCCCAGCACCCCGGTCACGAATCTGCGGGCATTGGCACTGTTGGGTCCCACGTTGGCCACGATGATGGAGCTGACGTGCCACTGCTGCCACTGGGCCAGGAGGGTGGAGCGCGATCGGGGGGTGAGCGCCGCATGGCCGGTATCGACGATCTGGTTGAGGAGGGCGGACGTGTAACTCTGCGGAAAGTACTCGGCCACTCCGGTACCGGGGGTGGGGATGTAGCCGTAGTACGACGGCATCTTGAACCGCATGTTGGCCGATGCCTGCCAGAGCAGGGCATCGGCGTCCCCTGGAGTGGTCATGGGATAGACGATGGCCACCGAACTCCGGGGAATGGCATCGACGGCCGACGAGGTGAAGAAGCTCGGTGTGTCCACCTCGGCCATCGAGTACGGAAGCGAAGGAATGAGCGGGATCAGGGCAACCACGGCGATGGAGCCGGAGACCGCCGCCGGCAGCCACCGGCCTGCTGACCAGCCCGACCGGGACGACCAGCCCGACCGGGACGACCAGCCCGACCAGCCCGACCATCCGTGCACCCGGTCGACACACAGGGCCAGAAGCATCGCCGCGAACAGCGCCACATACAGCGAGAACCGGACCGGGAGGAGGAGGTCGAGCAGCCTGATCTGATGGAAGAGCGCACCGGGGAGCCACAGCCCGGTGCTGTGGTGGCGGACGAGCAGCGGGGACCCCAGCGAGAGTACGTAGGTGAGCACCGCCATGACCATGGCGAATACCGCGATCTTCGATCGCCGACACACGATGGCCGTGGCCACCACGATCAGCACAAGGGGAATGCCCAGATAGGTCCCGTTCTCCGCCAGGTTGCCGGCAAATCCATCGGCGATCGACTGCCCAGTGGCTCGGCGCCAGAACCTGGTTGCTGGTGGGCAGGATGGCTCCGAGGAGATCGGCCCGGTAGACACTGGTTTGGTTCTGCGGGGTCACGTGCTGGGCGCCCCGGAAGGAGTACCACAACGGATAGGCCAGCAGGACGGCGGCCAGTCCGGCCCCGGTGGCGAGCGACTTGACTGCCGGTATCCAGTGACTGGCCACCGAACGCCGATTGAGTGCGATGAGGACGACCACCCCGACGGCCGCCATCACGCTCATCGTCACCAGGATCTCGTTGGAGACGAAGTACTGCAGAACCACCAGCAGACCGAGGAGGACACCGAGCCGCACCGGGCTACGCGTCTGGCGGACCAGGATCTCGTCGAGCAGCAGTAAGAACAACGGAACGAACGCCACGAACAACAGGTTGACGTGACCATAGCCCTCGCCCACCATGTACGGCGAGAACCCGAACAACAGGCCTCCCACAAAGGCCGCCGGGCGCCACTCGACCCACCTGTTGATGACCACGTAAGCCGAAATGGCGGCGGTGAAGAAACACAGGGTGGTGAGGATGTTGTACTCGGCCACCGGGCCCGACAGGTAGTTGATCGGGACTGGCGAGCAGCCCGAGCGGCAGAGCGGGAGTGTTGTCGGCCAGGTTCACGCCGAGCGGGTAGTTCACCCAGTCCGTGAAGAACGGGTTGAACCCGTGCATCAGGCTGAACGGCGTCCAGGAGAAGTACCACATGTACAGCTTGGGATCCTGCGAAGGAGGCAACACCCTCGAGGGGCCGGAGGACCAGGTGTTCCAGGTGGCCAGGACTGACAGCCCGAGATAGACGACCGCACTGCCGGCGGTAGCCAGGCGACGAACCGTCCGCTGGTGACGGCGGGCGGTCGTGCGCATTGTCCTCGACTCGACCTCGACGTCGGAACCGCTGGTGACGGAGTCCGCCGGGGCGGTGTCAGTGCTGGCCATGGGCACCAGTCGACCCTTCGGTCCTAGTGGCCATGAACCGTTGTTCGAGCATGGCCGTTCTTCGATCCGTGATCGTTGTCAATTGATACTTCTCGTTCGGCACTCGGGTGTGGATGTCGGTGGTGGGGACGGAGGGAGTCGAACCCTCACTGGAGGCGGTTTAAGCGCCCTGCCTCTGCCGATTGGGCTACGTCCCCGAGGTGTTGCGTCCCGATGGCAACAACGGACCCGCCGTTCCACCTCGTCCTGCGCCATGGTAACCAGTCATGCGGTCACCGGCTCGGGATGCCTCCCGACACCGGCCACCGTGTGGGGCCTCGGATCGGCCGTCGGCCGGCGGGCCGGCCGCCGCCGTTACCCGGTGATCCGGGGGACGAGGGCCGCCACCGCTTCGACCTCCTCGTCACGTGGCCGTTCGGCGGTGTGGATGGGTCCGTCATCGCCCGCCCAGGGGCCGAGCACCGTGGTCGGACGCCGGACGTCGTCCCACTGCGGCCACCCGCCGGGCGAACCGGATCGGGCGAAGGACGTCCACGCCCGGCGGACGACTTCGGAGAGGGCGAAGGCCTCCTCCCCGCCACCGCAGAATCCCTGCACGGCCGGATTGTGGACGGTGCCGAACACGAACGGGATCTCGAGGGCGTGACAGGAGCCCAGGTACCCCCCGAAGGCCGGCGACTCCCAGGTGAACAGATAGCAGTACGTCCCCACCCCCGGTGCCGCCGATCCGGCGTGGGCGTCGGCCAGCCGGATCGTCGGTAGCCGGAAGACGAACTCGGTGGCGATGGCCACCCACAGGTCCCGCGGGGTGACCGCTTCACCCCGTCCGGCCCTCGCCTCCCGCACCGCGGCGATCAGGTGCTCGGACTCGTGCGGGTCAGTGGTCAACCGACGGATCCACCGCCGCAGGCCGTCCTCATCCAGCTGGGCCAGGGCGGCGTTGCCCACGGTGAAGAAGGCGGACTCGTCCCTGGTGGTTCCGGTCAAGAGGGGAACGTCGGACACCGAACCGGTGGCCACCGCCACCTCGGGCGCCACCGGGAGGAGCCCGCCGTCGATCACCGGCATCAGCAAGAGGCCCGAGTCGTCGTTGTTGGCACTGACCTGGCCGAGCTCGGCTGCCGCCCTCACCAGATCGTGGGCCGGCACCTGCTCCAACGACCGGCGGGTCAACGGCACACCGAGGTGGGCGGCCACCGCTTCGGCCCGGTTCGCCGCCTCCTCGGCGGAGTAGGTGTACGGCGGCCCGCTCTCCACAATGGCCTTGTGGAACAGGCCCCGGGCCACCGGCACGGCCAACAGCGCCGAGACGCTCATGCCACCGGCAGACTCCCCGAACAGGGTCACATTGCCCGGGTCCCCCCCGAAAGCGGCGATGTGGTCATGTACCCACTGGAGGGCGGCGATCTGGTCGGCCAGGCCCCAGTTGCCGAATCCGGCCCACTGCTGACCTCGCAGCCAGGTCTGGCCCTCGTCGGCCAGGACGGGATGGGCCATGAACCCGAGCATCCCGAGCCGGTAGTTGATCGTGACCACCACGACGTCGCCCTGGCGGGCCAGCATGCCGCCCCGGTAGAGGCTGCCCGCCCCTGAGCCGCTGACGAACGAGCCCCCGTGGATCCACACCATGACCGGCCGCCGGGTGTTGTCGAGCCCGGGGGTCCAGATGTTGAGGCTCAGGCAGTCCTCGGCATGCTCCTCGGGCTCCCCGCCGAGCGACATCTCGACCAGGCCGGGAGCCTGGGGGGCGATCGGCGTGAACAGGTCGCACTCCCGGATCCCAGTCCACGGCTGGGGTGGGGTCGGGGGGCGCCAGCGCCGGTCACCGGCGGGAGACCCGGCATAGGGGATGCCGGAGAACGACCAGAGGTCGTGCCGCCGGACGCCACGGAGGCGGCCACCTTGGACCTCCACCACTCCGTCCGTCATGACGACCTCCAGTTCCGCATGTGATGTGCCGATGCACCAAGCAACCTACCGACTGGGATGCACCAGTTGTCCATGTATCGACACCAAACGACAAGTCTGGAGGCCGGTACCGGCTCGGTCCTGGCCGCCGACCCCAGTGGCCGGCCGACGGTCGACGTTCGGCCGGACCGGCAAAAACTCCGTTCTGAACAGCAATTTTCGCCTTTTTTTGCGGGAGGCCGAGGGACTATCGTGACCGGAGTGCCCGAACTGAGAACCGTGAAGACGGTAGGCCGTCGGGCCCATCTGCGCCCGAGGAGCCTCGCCCTGATCGGCGGGGTGGTCTTGGTCTCCGGCTCACTCGGTCTGGGCCTCGGCCCCGGGATGACCGGAGCGGCCGACGCCGGACCATCGACGCCGTCCGCCTCCTCTCCCTCCTCTCCCTCCTCGCCCGCCAACTCCTCCAGCCCCGCCTCCGGAAGCGATACCACCGGTCCGGGGGCTGTTTCGCCGGCCCAGTCCCAGATCGATGCCGGTGAGGCGCAAGTGGCCACCATCGAGAAGCAGATCTCACAGGAGCAGGCGGTCCTCGACCAGGCCGACGAGCAGTACAACCAGGCGGAGATCGACCTCGACAGCACCCAATCCGCCCTCCAGTCCACCACCGCGTCGATCGGTGCGGCCAAGTCCACACTGGCCTCGGAACGGGCCCGGCTACAGGCCGACGTGATCCTGTCCTACGTGGAGGGCACCTCGTCGGACGCCGTTCCCGCCCTCTTCGGCGCACCTTCCAGCGAGGGTCAGACACGGGATCTCTACGAACAGATCGGCACGGGCAACGTGGCTGACGACGTGCAGCGGGTCGAGACCACCACCCACCTGCTCACCACCACCCAGTCCAAGCTCATCGCCGAGCAGAGGTCGGAAGATGCCCAGCTGGCGACCGAAGGCCAGGCCCGCCAGGCCGCCTCGACCGCCTCCAACCAATCGGAGACCACGCTGGCCCAGGTTCAGGGCACCGTGGGCCAGGAGATCGCCCAGCAGGCCGCGGCCCAGGCGGCCGCTGATGCCCAGTCGGCCACCGACGCCGCCACACCGGCTGCCGCCCAGGCCGCCGCCGCCCAGGCCTCGCAGGCCTCCCAGGTGGCCAGCACGGTGGGCGGGGGGAGCGCGGCGGCGGCCGCCGCCGCCACGGCCGCCAACCAGGCAGCTGACGCATCGGCCACCGCCTCCGGCCTCAGCGGCCCCACCGTGGCCAGCGCCAACACCCCCCAGGCCGCCGGACTGGCCGCCGTACACGGGGCCATGCAGTACCTGGGTGTCCCCTACGTCTGGGGCGGAGCCAGCTCTTCGGGGTTCGACTGTTCGGGCCTCACCATGGTGGCGTGGGCCCAGGCCGGGGTGCACCTCGTCCATTCGGCGGCGGACCAGTACGCCGATATCCAGCACGTGAGCCTCAACGCCCTCGAGCCCGGAGACCTGCTGTTCTACGACCTGGACGGCACCGGCATCGACCACGTGGTGATGTACGTGGGACCCGTCCTCGACGGTCAGCCCACCGAGTACGGCGTGGACACCATCATCCAGGCGGCCCATACCGGCACGGTGGTGAGCTTCGATCCGCTGTGGTACTCAGGGTTGGTCGGCGCTGGTCGACCCTGACCTGGCGCCCCGACCCCGCTCGAACGACGACCCGGCCTAGCGTCCCAGCCACACTGCCATGGCCATCGACCTCACCATCATCGTCCCCGCCGTCAACGAAGCCCACCGTTTGGGGGAGGGCTTCAAGCGCTTCGACGCTGCCGTCGACGCCGGGGCCATCGATCCCGAGCGCACCGAGGTGGTGGTGGTGGACGACGGCAGCACCGACTCGACGGCCGAGACGGCACGGTCGCTCTTGGCCCATTTCCCCCATCACCAAGTCGTGGGCCACCCCCACAACGAAGGCAAGGGAGCCGCGGTGCGGACGGGACTGGCGCTGGCCCGCGGAATGCACACGGCCTACATGGACGCCGATTTCGCCATCGACCCGATTGCCGTCCCTCGGCTGGTAGAGGGATTGCGTACCAACGACGTGGTGATCGGGTCTCGGGCGCTACCCGATTCGATGGTGGAGACTTCCTACGCACTGCGATCGCTGATGGGGAACCTCTTCAATCGCATGGTGACCGTCGGTACCGGGCTCGGCTTCGAGGACACCCAATGCGGGTTCAAGGCTTTCCGCACGCCGGTGGCCCGGGTCCTCTTCCACCTCGTCCGCATCGACCGGTTCGCATTCGACGTGGAGATCCTGTCCACGGCGCGGCGTCTGGGTCTCCGGATCGCCGAGGTTCCCGTGCAGTGGAGGCACGTGTCCGGGAGCACCATCCATCCCCTCCACGACTCGATGTCGATGTTGGGCGACATCTACCGGTTCAGACTGGGGATGGTGCCCTCACCACCGATCCCCTCGGTGGTGGTGGGCGATGGAGATCGATCCTCGCCGGCCCCGGCGGCTTCGGCGGCCCCGGCGGCTTCGGCGGCCCCGGCGGCTTCGGCGGGGTCGCCTGACTCGTTGGCCGGGCAAGTGGGCGCGGTAGTGGCCGGCACGCTCGGCGGGACACCGGTGCCGGTGGTCAAGGGGACGGCAACGGTGACCGTCCTGTTGCCGCTGGTCGGGCCGGCCGAAGTGGCCGAGGTGGCGTCCGCCCTGCAGGCCGAGTTCGCCCCGCTGGGAGTCAGGCGTTCGGCGTCCACGCTGGACACCCTGTCCGCCCTCGGATCCCTGTCGGGTCGGCTCGAGCCCTCCTCCTGATGACCGGACCGTCGGAGCACTGTCGAGCGCCCTCGAGACCGGTCGAACGGCCTACCGGTCTCCTGCGCAGCCCACACGTCTCGCAACCGAATGGCACGGTTCGGGTCGGCACCGGATCGGCGGACGGCATCCACTTCTTCGAATTACCGACCACCGGTATGCGAACTGCGAAATAAGCATCGGCACGGACCTCCCGGCACCCCCCCGCCCCATCGCCACCTTCCGGAATCCTGCAGCTCCGGTGGGCGACCAACGCCGGTCGGTGCGGCACCAGCTTCCCGGCCAGGATGACCGCGGAATGGACTCAACTACGATGGAGCGGGTGACCGCTGAGCCGTCGGATGCCACTAGGACAGCGAACCGCCCAGGCGTCCCGCTCGAACGCCCGGTGCCCACCGGTACCGAACGGGTCGGGGGGACTGAAGAGAACCATATGGATCACAGGGACCAGAGCGCCCAAGGGGACCAGAGGGATCAGAGGCCAGAGGGGACCCGCCCGATCGCCGAGCCGGACCCGGAGGCGACGGCCGAGAGCGGGATCGCCGAGCCGGCGACGGAGGTGTCCTACCTTCCGGTGGCGACGCCCAGGACCGATCACCCCCAGCCACGCGACCCGCGGCGCTCCGACGTCGACCAGTGGGGTCGTTCCGAACACATGCGCTCGATCGTCCGGCGCCTCTACGACCCGATCTACCGCCACTGGTTCCGGGTCGAGTGGGAAGGACTGGAGAAGATCCCCCTCCACGGCGGTGCCCTGCTCATCGCCAACCACGCCGGGGCCATCCCCTCCGATGCCCCGGCGATCATGCACGGCATCGAGGAAGAACTCGGTAGACCGGTCTACGGTCTGGCCGACTACTTCTTCCGCACCATTCCGGTGGTGGGCACCATGTGGTCGAGGACCGGGGGGGTGCCCGCTCATCCCGACAATGCCTACCGGATCCTCCACGACGAGCAACAGCTGGCCCTGGTGTTTCCGGAAGGGACCAAGGCGACGTCGAAGACCTACACCGACCGGTACCGCCTGCGGCGATTCGGTCGGGGGGGGTTCGTCGAGATTGCCATGAGGGCCGGTGTTCCCATCGTCCCGATCGCCGTGGTCGGCGCCGAGGAGTCCATGCCCATCCTGTTCAGGGTTCCGGCGGTGTCGAAACTGCTCGGGCTCCCCTATTTTCCGGTCACTGCCAACGCCCTGCTGATGGGTCCCATCGGCTACGTCACCTATTTTCCGGTCAAGATGAAGTTCCGGGTGCTCGATCCGATCACCTTCGACATCGAACCCGGTCTGGAGCGTTACTCGAGGAGCCGGGTGATGGACGAGGCCGAGGGGATCAGGGCGACCCTGCAGGACGCGCTGCACGACATGCTTCGTGAGCGCCGAAGCATCTGGTTCGGCTGACCGTGGGCCGGCGCGTCCTCATCACCGGGCTCGACACCTTTTGGGGTGGCCGAATGGCCCAGGCCCTCGAGCTGGAGCCGGACGTCGAGATGATCCTGGGGCTCGGGGCCAACGAGCCCAGGGTGCCACTGGAACGGACCGAGTTCGTCCGATCGGACCAGAAGTACTCAATCCTCAACCGGATCGTCCGGGCCACCCAGGTGGACACCATCGTCCACACCTTCCTCGAGACCAATTCGGTCAATGTGCCCAGCCGCGTCCTCCACGAGATCAACGTGATCGGCACCCTCAACCTGTTGGCGGCGGCGGGGACCGCCGGCTCGTCGGTCCGCCAGGTCGTGGTCAAGTCGTCCACTCACATCTACGGGTCGGCCGAATCCGATCCGGCGTGGTTCCGCGAGGAGGACAAGCGGACGGGGCCGGTCCGCACCCGGCTGGAACGGTCCCTCATCGAGGTCGAGTCGCTGGTCCGGGACTTCACCGAGGACAACCCGCACCTGGTGGTTTCGGTGCTGCGCTTCGCCAATGTGCTCGGCACCGACATCGTCACGCCGGTCAGTTACAACCTGAGAAAGAGGCTCCTGCCCTGCATCGCCGGCTTCGATCCACTCGTGCAGTTCGTCGAGGAGGACGATGTGGTCCGGTCGCTCGAGTACGTGACCGGCCACCGGATCCCCGGTGTGTTCAATGTGGCCGGCGCCGGCAAACTTCCGTGGAGCGAGGTGGCCTCCATCTGCAACGCCTATCTCCTGCCCCTGCCCCCGGTCAAGCCCCGGGCCTTCGCCCTCCCCCTCCGGCGTGTGGGTGCCCTCCAGTTCCCCCCGGAGATGGAAGGCCTGATGCGGTTCGGCCGAGGGGTTGACACCACCCGCTTGCTCGAGGCCGGTTTCGAGTACCGCTATACCAGCGCCGGCGCCGTCGAGAGCTTCGCCCGGGCCAACAATCTGCGGCGGTCCACCGGATCCGACGGCGAGGCCTACCGGTACGAGCAGGACGTGGAACAGTTCTTCCGACACTCCCCCGCCGTGGTGCGGGGCGTCGACGGCTGAACGAGCCTTCGTCATTCGGGGAGCTTTGGGGGCTTTGGTAGCCTCCCACCATGCCTGAACAGGCCCTGCCTGTGGCGTCCGAGACCGTCGCCGGCGCCGACCACGGCCAGGGGAGCCAGGGGTCGGCCGCCCCGACCGGCCTCCCCGCCACCGGTCGGTCCAACCGGTCAGGTTGGCTCACCTTCGTGTGGGCGCTGGTGGCCTTCGGCCTGATGATCGGGGCGTGGTCCATGGCCACCCCGCTCTTCGCCGCCCCCGACGAGCCCGGCCACCTGATCCAGGCCGCCGCCGCCGTCCGCGGTGAGTTCGATGTCCCCGCCCAACCCGGGGTCTACGGAGCCGTCTCCAAGGTCAAGGTGCCGGAATGGGCCGGAGAGGCGGGTTCCCTGCCCAATTGCTTCGCCTTCAAGAGCTCGGTCCCTGCCGGCTGCGAACCCCATCTCGGCGACCAGCGCACCACCGTGCTGGTCGAGACGGAGTTCTCCAACTACCCGCCCCTCTACTACCTCCTGGTGGGACTGCCTTCGCTGGCCTGGTCGGGAAGCGGGGCGGTGTACGCCATGCGCCTGGTCAGCCTGATCCTGTGCTCGGGCTTGATCGCCCTCGGACTGTTCCTCCTCGACCGGTACCATCCCAGGCGCCTTCCCCTGGTCGGGTCGGTGCTGGCCATCACGCCGATGGTCGTGTTCCTCTCGGCGGTGGTGAATTCGAGCGGCATGGAGATTACCGCCGGTTTTGCCGCCTGGTGCGGTGGTCTGTGCCTTGTGGAGCAGGAGGACGTCCCGCCGGCGCTGGCCCGGTGGACCGCGCTGGCCTTCGTCGTCTTGATCCTCAGCCGGCCCATCAGTCCGGCCAACGCCGCCATCATCGTCGTGGTCCTGATGGCGGTGGGCGGACTGAGAAAGGCCCGGTCCCTTCTGCACGATCGGAGATTCCGGCTGGTGTGGGTGCCCGCCCTGCTGGCCACGGCGGTGGCCGGCGCCCTGTTAGTCGTCGGCGGATCCCCCAGGCTCCTCCACGGCCCGGTCAACACCCATCTCGACCTGGTCAGGAGCGCCTGGGTGACCCTGCAGTTGGTGCCCTCCGACCTCCGCCAGATGGTCGGACGGTTCGGATGGCTCGATACGCCGGTGCCCTATGCCATCTATGTCCTGTGGTGGGCGATGGTGGGCGCCCTGTGCGTGGTCGCCGTGGTCGTCTCGGCCGAATGCCGCCGCGCCCTCCCTCTGCTGGTTGTGCTGGCCGTGGCCGTGCCGCTGGTCTTCCAGGCCCCCAAGGTCGACACCGTGGGCATCTACTGGCAGGGTCGGTACACCTTGCCCCTGGCCGTCGGACTGCCGCTGGTGGCCTCCACCCTCCAGGCCCGGAGGGGCACCCACGGATCGCCGTCCCGCCCGGGGCTCCCGATCACGGTGGCCGGGATACTGGTGGTGGGAGCCGCGATCATAGCCGCCCAGGTGGTGTCGTTCCTCGCCGCCCTCCGCCGCTACCAGGTCGGCGTCGGGGCCGCTCCCGGCTCGCCGGTGCGATGGCAGCCGCCGGGCGGGACGGCTCTCGTCACCGCCCTGCTGGTGGCTGGTCTGGCCCTGGGCCTCGGGCTGTTCGTGTGGATGGCCCTGGCCCGGCGTCGAGCCGGTCCACCATCGGGTCGACCGGGGCTGCCGGGGGCCGGCCGGCCGGAGATCACCCACGACCTCCCGGGGCCACCAGACCGGTCAGGACTCCTCGAGCCGACCAGCTGAGACGTCGGGGGGTCAGCTTCGCTTGAGCCAGGCCGTCCGCAACTCGGGCCCGCGGACGGCCCACTCTTCGCTGGTCATGGCGTAGCGGACATGGTCCTCCCACTCGCCGTTGATCTCGAGAAAGCCGAGGGCGACCCCTTCGTTGCGCAGGTTGAGCTTCTCGACCACCCGGCGACTGGCCAGGTTGCGGGGGATGATGGCCACCTCGACGCGGTGGAGGCGGAGGGTCTCGAAGGCGAACTGCAAGACCACCACCACGGCCTCGGGGACGAATCCCGACCCGGCCAGGTCCTGGTCGATCCAGTACCCGATCGAACCGTTCTGGAACGGTCCCCGCTGAATGGAGGAGAGGGTGATCTCACCGCCGAACCGGCCTTCGACGAAGATGCCGAACCCGAACCCGCTCCCCAACTGGCGCTCGCGCTCGCGCATGCCGCAACGGGCGGCGAAGCTGACCGCATCCTCGGGCGGCAGGGGTGCGCCCTTGGACCGGGGCTCCCAGGGGACCAGCCAGGATCGACAGCGCGTGCGAACCGCCAGCCAGGCCTCGTAGTCGCTCTCTACCAGGGTGGCCAGCCGGATCCGCCAGCCTGGGAGCTCGAGGGATCGCACCAGTGGTGCTCGAAGGCCGGGAGTCATCAATCGTCAGCTCTCCGACGCGCCTCGCACTTGCACTGCCTTCTCCCACCGTCCGTTTGGGCCGTTCCCGTTGCATCGGGCCATCCCCGATCACCAATCATCCCGCATTCGAATGCAGTGCACCACTTCTGGGCCCGAGATCCCTGAATCGGGCCCGGACCAGGCCGGGCGGGGACGCCGCCGGGTCCCCTGGGACCAGGGGTGCCCCCCCTATACTCAGGCCGGTTTCCGCGATCCGGTTGGCAACGCCAGACAAGGAAGAAGGCGGCTCGTTTGACCAGCCAGTTCGATCCGTCAGTGCGGGGTCGCTTCACCGTGCGGTCACCTCATCTCCTTCCCCTGGTGGGCATCGCCGCCGCCGTGGTCGCCGCCAATGTCCTCCCCCTGGTGCACGCGGTGTCATCCAACCCGCTGATCCTCGACGCCGGCCTGACCTCGGACATCCACCAGTGGATCCCCGGCCTCCCCTTCGTCGACCCCAACGCCGGGTTCAACACCCAGTCCCTCGGCCACCTGGCCGCCATGGACTGGCTCCACGGGCACATCCCGTGGTGGAACCCGTTCGAGGGCCTGGGCATGCCGTTGGCCGGAGAGATGCAGAGCGGCGTCTTCTTCCCGCTGACATTGCTGCTGGCCCTGCACGAAGGCGTGCTCTTCGTGCAACTGTCCATGGAGGCGATCGCCGGCTGGTCCACGTACTTTCTGACCCGACGGCTCGGGGTGGGCCGTACGTTCTCGACGGCGGCCGGTGTGGCCTTCGCCCTGTGCGGGGCCCTCGCCTGGTTCAACAGCGCCACCAACCGCCCGGTGGCCTTCCTCCCCCTGTGCCTCCTCGGGGTGGAACGCGCCATCAGCGCCGGGAGAGACCGCTCCCCGGGTGGGTGGCGCCTACTGGCCGCCGCCGTCGCCCTCTCCATCGTGGCCGGGTTCCCCGAGACCGCCGGAATCGATGCCGTGTTCGTGGTGCTGTGGGCCGCCCTTCGACTGACGGCGCCGGAGGTCCGCCGCCACTGGCGATCGGCCGTAGGCAAGCTGGTGGGAGGAACCCTGTTCGGCGTGGTCCTCACCGCACCCCTGCTGGTGGCCTTCGCCGACTACCTGCCCGACGGGTATCTGGGGGCGCACGGCAACGGCCTGTCATCGATGTCGGTGCCGGCGGCCGGACTGGTCCAGACCACGCTCCCCTACGCGCTGGGCCCGATCTTCGCCTTCCACTCGACCGGGGGCGGAGTCGACACCATCTCTTCGATCTGGGACAACACCGGCGGCTATCTGACGGTGACGGTGATGGCGGCCGGTCTGGTCGGCTTGGTGGGCGGGCGACTGCGAGCCCTGCGGGTGGGCCTGGGCGCCTGGGTCGCACTGTGCCTGCTGCGCACATTCGGGTTCCCACCCGTGGTCCGTCTCATGGCCGGGATCCCCGGGATCCGGCTCACGGCGTTCTACCGCTACGCCAACCCCACATGGGAGTTGGCGGCCATACTGCTGGCCGCCCTGGGCCTCGACGACGTCGCCCGCGGCAACTGTCGCCGGCTCGTTCTCGTCGCCAGCGTTCTCCTGACCGCGGCGCTGGCGGCGTGGGCGGCCGTGACCGCCTGGCCGCTGCTGACCGCCGCCAGTTCCACCGGTCCCATGGCCACCACGGCCAACACCCGCCACCCCTACATCGTCGGGAGCCTGGCCGGGGCCCTGGTCCTCCTGGCTGTACTGGCCGCCGGCGGTATGGTGGCCGGCCGGCGGAACCAACCGGCATCCGGAGCCGACGGTACCGGCGTCCCGGTACCGGCGAGCCGGGTCAGCAAACAAGAGCGTGCGGCCAGACGGAGGCGGCGGGGTCGAGCGCTCATGGCCGCAGTGGTGTGCGTCGAATCGGTCCTGTTGCTCGGTTTCACCTACCTGTCGGCCCCCACCCGGTCGACATTCAACGGAGGGGCGGTGGGCTGGCTCCAGGGACATCTCGGGACCTCCCGCTATTACACGCTCGGGCCCATCCAGCCCAACTACGGCTCGTACTTCGGGATCGCCGAAGCCAACGTCAACGATCTGCCACTGCCCAAGTCGTGGAGCGACTACGTGTCCGCCCACCTCGATCCCAACGCCCCCAAGGTCCTGTTCACCGGAGTGTCACGGAACACCCCCTCGGGGCCGACGCCGGCCCAAGAGCTCACCCGCCATCTGGCGGACTACGAATCGATCGGAGTCCGCTTCGTGGTGGAGAGCGCCAACGGGCTCGACGTGCAGGGCAAGCCCTTCCCGGCCATCGGCTCCCGCCGCTGGCCGGCCGGTCCGCGCCTCGTCTACCACGACGCCTTGACCGAGATCTGGGAACTGCCGAATGCCGCCCCCGTGTTCTCGCTCGATACGGCGTCACCGCCCCGGAAGGCCGGGGCCGGGTGCGCGGTGATCTGGAAGACCGACGACCAGGCCGTCACCTCCTGCCCCCAGGCATCCACCCTGGTGCGGCGAGAGCAGTACCTACCGGGCTGGACGGCAACCATCGAACGCCGGTCGGGCACCAGCGTCAGCCGGGCGGTGGTGGTGCCGGTCCGAGAGGACACTTCCGGCCCGCCGGGTCTGTTCCAGGCGGTGGACCTGCCGGCCGGCACCGCCACCGTCAGCTTCGCCTACCTGCCCGCCCACGAGGACCCGGCCGTGGTGGCGGCGGTGGTGGCCCTGGTGGTCCTGCTCGGCTCGCTGGTGGTCGGAGCGGCCCGGCGGCGACGCCGTGCCTCTTCGAACACGTGACCCTCTCGTATACTCGCCGCCCATCGTGACCAGAACGTGGGCACATCGTCTCTTCCACCGGAGACTCGCCCGGTGACCCGGCAGTTCGGTTCGGCGGTGAGGAGACGGCTCGGTGCTCAGTCCGCCGACATCGTCCCCGTTGTCGTCATCGCCGGGGCCGTCGTCATCGCCAACCTGCCGGCCCTGCTCCACGTGGTGACGGCCAACCCGCTGTTCATCAACGCCTACCTGGCCAGGCTCCACTTCGGATGGCTCCCGGGCGTCCCCTACATCGATCCCAATGCCGGCTACACCACTCAGGCCCTCGGTCATCTGGCCGCCCTCGACTGGCTCCACGGACACATCCCGTGGTGGAACCCCTACGAGGGGATCGGGGCGCCCCTGGCCGGAGAGATGCAGAGCGGGGCGTTCTTCCCGCTGACCCTGGTGCTGGCCCTGCACCAGGGCATGCTGGTTCTGCAGATCATGATCGAGGCCATCACCGGCTGGTCGACCTACGCCCTGGTGCGCAAGCTGGGCGTCGGTCGCACGTTCTCCACCGCCGCCGGGATGGCGTTCGGGCTGTGCGGGACCTACGCCTGGCTGGCCCACGCCCCCATCCGGCCGGTTATGGTCCTCCCCCTGTGCCTGCTGGGGGTGGAGCAGGCCCTCGAGGCCGCCGGAACGCACCGGCGGGGCGGGTGGCAACTGTTGGCCCTGGCCCTGGCCCTGTCGGTCCTGGCCGGCTTCCCCGAGACCGCCCTCATCGACGGCGTGTTCGTCGCCGGGTGGACCGTCCTGCGGATCGTCGGGACGGGTCGGGTCGACTGGTGGCGATCGACGATCAAGGTGGCCGGCGGCGCCCTGTGCGGCATCGCCCTGTCGGCCCCGTTGCTCTTCGCCTTCTCCGACTACCTCAGCCAGGCCAACACCGGAGCGGCCGGCGGCGGCTTTGCCCACGTCTCCCTGCCGGCCGAGGGGCTCTCCCAACTCCTGCTCCCCTATTCGCTCGGTCCGATCTTCGGGTTCCACGCCGCCACCGGCACCGACAACCTGACCGTCCTGTGGGGAAGCGTCGGGGGGTTCCTGACCGTCACCGTCGTGGCCGCCGGTCTCGTCGGTCTGGTCGGCCGGCGACTGCGGTCGCTCCGGATCGGTCTCGGAGCGTGGATCCTGGTCAGCCTGCTGCGAAGCTACGGGTTCTCGCCGGTCGTCCACGTCCTGGCCGTCATCCCCGGGATCAAGGACACGGCGTTCTACCGGTACGCCCCTCCCACGTGGGAGCTGGCGGTGGTGGTGCTGGCCGGACTGGGGCTCGACGACATCGCCCGGGCCCGCACCCCGCGGCTGACGCTGGTGGCGGCGGCGGCGGTGACCGCCCTCCTGGCCACATGGTCGGCGGTTGCGGCCTGGTCGGTCCTGTCCGGTGCGGTGGCGTCCACGCCGACCCGCCACGGCGCCCGTCACGTGTACCCGGTGGTGAGCCTCATCGCCGCGCTGGTGCTGTTGGCCCTGTTGACCGCCGGTGGATGGTGGGCCGGGCGTCGGTCGCGGTCGGCGCCCGAGAACGGCGGTCGGCGCTTCCAACGGGCCAGCCGGGCCAGCCGGAGAGGCCGCATCCTGATGGCCGGAGTGGTCGGCCTGGAGTCGGTGGTGCTGGTGGGCTTCACCTATCTGTCGGCCCCGCCGCCCTCGCCTCTCCAGCTCGGTTCGGTGACTTGGCTGCAGGGCCATCTGGGCACCTACCGGTTCGTCACTCTCGGACCCATCCAGCCCAACTACGGCTCGTACTACGGGATCGCCCAGGCCAACATCGACGATCTTCCGGCCCCGAAGGCCTGGACCAACTACATCTCGTCCTCCCTCGATCCCAACAGCCCCGCCCACGATTTCAGCGGCGGCAACGCCGCCAACCCGTTCGGCCTCACTCCGGCCCAGGCTCTGACCAAGTACCTTCCCGAGTACGAGGCGGTGGGCGTGCGCTACGTGGTCGAGGCGGCCGACGGGCTCGACCTGAAGGGCCAGCCCTTCCCGGAATTCGGCGCCGAGCCGTGGCCGTGGGGCCCCCGGCTGGTCTACCGCGACAGCTTCGCCCAGATCTGGCAGCTCCCCCTGGCCCTGCCCGCCTTCCTCCTCCAATCGGAGTCTGGGGGCGGCGGAAGCGGCAGACCAGGCACCTGCACCGTCCGCGGTGACGGATGGGACCAGGCCACGGTGAGTTGCGCCCATCCCTCGGTCCTCATCCGAAGGGTCGAGTACTTCCCGGGCTGGCAGGCCACCGCCAACGGCGTCACCACCGACGTCCGCCCCGGAGACTCGAACCCGGACCGGTTGTTCCAACAGGTGCGCGTGCCGGCCGGGAGGACCACACTCCGCTTCACCTATCTCCCACCCCACGAGGACCTGGCCGGGGCCGTGGCCCTGGTGGCCGTCTTCCTGCTGGCCGGCTCACTGGTGGTCAGGGAGCATCGCCGCCGCACCAGGGGCCGGGCCCGACAACCGTGACGGGCGGTCCGGCGACCTCGGGGTTCGGGTCCTCGAGGCGAACGACCGGTCGAATGGACCGTCTCGCCTGCGCCGCCTCCCGACGACCGCACGGGGAGTGATCAGGGGACGATGCAGGCGGGCCCGGGTCCGAATGCGGTGATGGCTCCACTGTCAACGAGGAAGGAGGTGGTGAGCACCCGGCAGATCCCGGCGGCGGCCAGCGCCTGCTCGTCCTGATGTAGTTCCGGGGAGTTCGCGCCCATCGGGATGACCAGGTAGACCGTGGTCGGGTGCAGGTGTCGGACGAACGTGGTGATGGCTGGCGAGCCGTGATCCGCGACATAGAGCACATGGCCGGCCGGGACGTTCCGGCCGGTATCCACGGCCGACCCGTCGTACTCGTACCCGTAGTAGGCCCAGCCCGTTATGGCCATCTGCCCGGCGACGATGACGGCGTCGTCCGGGCCGGCCTCCTGGCGGACCTCGGCGACCCCCAACCGGAACCTGGCTCCGTAGCCGACGGAGTGGAAATCCCACATCTGACGATACGTGGTGAACTCAAAGAGGGCCACCAGCACCAGGGCGGCGATGCCCAAGGTCAGCAGGGCGGCACCCAGGGCCCCGGGGCCAGGACGAGCGGCGGGGCCGTGGACACCGCGACGGCGGGTGGATCGCCTGGAGCGAGCCCATCGGACCGACTCGGTGGCACCGATGCCAGCCACCAGCACCAGGAGCGGCACTTCGTAGAGGTTGACCCGTACGAAGCCGAAGGGCCAGAGCCGGAGAGCGGATGCCACCAGGGTCAGCAGCAGCGAGCCACCGACCCCGGCGAGGAGCGAGCGCCCCCGAGGCGTCCGGGCCGCCAAGGCGACCCCGAGCGCCAGCAGTAGCGCCCAGGCCACGATGAGGGCGGTGGTGAATCCGGCCGGCAGGGAACCGGGCGCCGCCGGGCTGTAGAGATCGGTGAAGGGGCCGGTGACGAATCCCTGATTCCGTCGTAGACGAAGGTGATCTGGCTGCCCAGACCGTGGTGGGGCAAGAACTGGCTGTCCCAGTAGTCGGTCTTGGTCAGGGCGTTCTGCCGCAGGACGAACAGCCCCAGGTGCAACAGGGCGATCGCTCCTGCGCCGACCGCCCAAAGGGTGCGACGGCCAAGGGCTCCGGTCCGAAGATCGCGGACCACGTCGAGCAGCAGGATGGGGCTGGCCACGACGAGCATGGCCGGGGTGCTGAAGATGCAGGCCACGGCAATGCCCGAGTAGCAGAGGTACAACGCCGACCGTCGGGCGGAGTCGCTATTGGAATCGTCACCGATCTCGTGCAGCAGCACGATGGCACACACCGCGGCGGCATCGATCACGTACTCGGAAAGTTGCACGCTGTAGGTCAGCAGGTCGCCGGTCAGACTTCCCACCAGAGCCACGGCCACGGCAGCAGGCAGAGGCATCCACCGTCGGGCCAACAGCAACAACAGCAGGCCGGTGACGGGTAGGAAGGTGGCGGTCGGCAAGCGGAGCACCAGCTCCGTGCTTCCGAACAGTTGGCCGGCGAACCGCTCCGTGAAATACCAGCCAGCCGGAAACGGTGCTCCGTCAACCTTGAGCGACTGCCACCAGCCAGAGGGCTCGGATATGTAGTACGCCCGCCAATACTCGTTGTACCAGAAGGGCATGGTGAGCTTGCTCCAGCTGGCGAGCAGATACGCCACCGGAACCCCGACGGCCACGGTGCAGCCCGCCAAAAGGGGCAGCCGACCGCCCGTGGTTCGGCCTCCAACCCGATCCGATCCATCGTCCGGCGGAGACTGACGGTCGCCGTGGGGGTCGACCCTCGACACCGGAGCGCGCCTGGGCGGGCGGTGATCGGCGGCCGGCCTGGGGCCCTTGCCGATCGTCGGGGTGGTCAGTGGCATCCACGACCTTTCGTCAGCACTCGTCGGCGCTACCGCTTGCGCGCTCGGCGCCGTCCAGTCCGGCATCCGGTGTCGGGACGCTCGGGCGGAATGCGGAAATCTTACCGAACCGATGGCTCCGTGAGGTTACGACCCGGAAACTGGCCTGATCACCAGCCAGTCCCTGATCGGCCCCTAATGTTGGGCAAGAGCCGAGTTGGACAAATTGGGAGCGGGAGCCCAGATCACCTCATGAACTGCACTGATATCCCCACTCCTGTCACCTGGTGTCGGTGACGGACCTGTACCGCGATTGGATCGGCTCCCTACGGGTGGCGCGGCATCGTGCCGCCTACTTGGGACGCAAAGCGGCACTGGCGACCGTGTTGACCGAGGCGGCCCCGACCATCACCGATCGCCTCCGAGAGATCATCGGTCGTCCCACCCTGTTCGACCTCCAACAGGAAGGGTCACTGTCCACGTCGGCCCGGGAGGCGATCAGGGCGAGCGCCGGATTCGACGATGGCGACTGGGATCAGATCGAGTCGGAGTTCGGTGACATCGACCGCCACCTCTCCGTCAGACGCCAGCGACTGACTCCCGCCTATCCGGAGTTCTTCGAGATCGAGAAGCAGACCTCGCTTCTGTTGTTCGGGCTGACGCGTCTGTTGAAGCCAGCGTGTGTCTTCGAAACCGGAGTGGCTGACGGTGCCTCGACCTCGTTCATCCTGGCCGCCCTGACCCTGAACGGTACGGGTGAGCTCCACAGTCTGGATATCGCCGACGACGTCGGTGGGCTGGTCGAAGACCGCCGACGGTGGCATCTCCACGTGGTCGACGCCGAGTCGGTGGAAGACGGATTGGCCGACCTGGTTCGGCGGTTGCCCCCGATCGAGCTGTTCTTTCACGACGCCGACCACCGCTTTTTGCCTCAGCTCTGCGAGTACGAGACATTCGCGGTCCGTGCTCCCGTCGGGGCCACGCTGGTGAGTGACGACGCCGACTTCTCCTATGCCTTCGGCACCTTCTGTCGTCGTCGGGGGCTCCGACCCAGTTATCTTCTGGATTCGCGAAAGGTGGCAGGACTGGTCCGCCTCTGATGGCGGTCCCGCACCGAGACGGGCGGCCCTGGCCCCAGCGCCTAGGGCTGCAGGTGGGGTGAAGGGGCCTCGGTGATCATCAACCTGTCCTCGATCATGGCCAGTCGCCGGACGATGGCCACCCGATCCCAGGTGTCGGCGGCCATGGTGTCGATGTCGGCGAGCCTGTCCTCGATGGAGGCGAACGTTGTCTCCAGGGCAACGACACGGGATTCCAGCAGCCCGATCAGATGGTTCACCTGTTCGAGCCGGTCCCCCACGTGCTTGGCCGCATCGGCTTCGACACCGAGCCGCGCGGCCGACCCGGTCTGGCCCTCGAGGACCTCGAGGCGCTGGCGCAGCGAATCGACGGCGTCCCAGAGAACACCAAGCTCAGTCATTCGTATTCCTCCTGCGATCGGGGCCTTGATCATGATCGTCCGCTCGTCCGTGGATGCCTTGATGCCGTGGGCTCACCGGGCCGATGCTTCGGTCAGCTGCCGACGCACCATCGCCTCGGCGATGATGGCCATCAGGTACAGATCATCGCCGCGAGCCCAACGGGGGGCGGCCGAGGGGAACCATCTCTTGGAGATCGCCTTCGATGACCGGTAGCACTCGGGGCAGCGTGTACTCACTTCGCACCAGCGCCGCCGCCCGCCGGCCGATGGAAGCCAGGTCGATTTGGCCATCCAGGATCCGTCGGATCACCGAGGCGAAGGCGGCCGGATGGCGCCGAGCGGCCAGGTAGTGCACATCGTCGACCAACCACTCTGCCGGTCCTGACGGCGACGAGACGAGCGGTACGCAGCCCCGCGCCGCTGCCTCCAGCGGGGCGATGGCGAATGGCTCCCGGGACCAGGTGGGAAAGATGAAAAGGTCATGACGCTCGAGTTGGCGATAGATCTCCTGCTGGGGGGTCCAGCCCCACAAGGTCACGCAATTGTCGAGGTCGAGCTGGCGGATCCGCATGGCCACGGCTTCGTTGTCGCCCTTGCCGTACAGGTCCAACGAGATCTGGGTATAGCCCGAATCACGGAGTTCGGCGATGGCATCGAGAGCGATGTACACGCCCTTTTGCTCGTTGAGCTGTCCGACGAATGCGGTCTTCAGGAACGACCCGTCGAAGTAGTCGCGCTGCAGTGGCGCCTCGGTTCCCATGGTCCAGTTCGGAACCAGTCGGGTTCGGCCACCGAGGGAGACAACGTGTTCGATCTCGTTGATGAGGCCCTGGCTCACAGCATGGAAACGCCCGGTCAGCCGGGAAGTCATGAGACCGGCGATCGGCAGGATGCCTCCATTGAAGATGCAGAGTTGGGCCGGCACCGCGTCGCTCAAGTGCCAGAGCCACGGAACCCCCAGGTACTCCAGCGCCCCCACCAGGCCGGCGCCCCCGATGCTGACCAGGTTCCACAGGTAGCAGACATCGGGACGGAATTCGTCGAGGGTGGTGATGAGGGCGTAGACGTTCCCCGAGTCGAGGAGATTGGACTCGAGCTCCCAGAACTCCGATCGGGAGCTCAGCCTCACGGGACTGAAGACGTCGGGTCGCCTCAGCCGGCGGAGGATATGAGGCTCGGGAGCGTCGGGGCCCTGGGGCGGCGTGGTGAGGACGCGGACATCGTGGCCGTCGGCCCGAAGCCCGTCGACCACCTGTCGGCACGAGAGCTCATAGCCGCCGATGGCCTCGGGCGGATAGATGTTGGAGATCACCAGGATCTTCATGGCCGGGAATGCCGCCCGATCTCGATGATTTCGGCGTAGACACGGGCCACATCCTCCGCCTGGCGCCCGACCGACCATTTCTCGACCATCCGACGCCTGGCCTCGAGGCCCATCCGGACCGACTTACCCCGCTCGGCGAAGAGAGTGTGGACGGCCTTTTCCAGCTCGGCTTGTGACGAGGTGACGATCCCGGTGACTCCGTGATCGACGAACTCGGGGAGGGCGCCGACGTCGGAGACGATGACCGGGGTGGCACACGACATCGACTCGAGGGCCGTCAGTCCCATCATGGCCGACTGCTGGTGGAGCCGGCCGAAGCAGTCCTGGTAGACGGCGGGGTGCACGGTCGCCCAGGCGTGCCGATAGAGACGGCGCAACTCCTCGTCATCGGCGTCGGTGACGAACTCGACGTCCTTGCCTCGGGCCCGCCTGGTCAGGAGGCGGAAGTACTCGGGGTGGCTCGGCCGCCCGCACACAACCAGCGAAATGTGGTCGGGCAGGATGTCGATCACCCGTTCCACCCCCTTGCGGGGGAGCAGCCGGCCGGCGAACAGCAGGTGACCCCGACGATCGGTGGGACGGCCGGGAGTGAAGTAGTCGGTGTCGGCACCGCCGGGGGTCACCTCCCCATGGCGTATGGCCGGTAGCGTCGACCTGGCGAACTCCGAGGAGCAGATGACCCGGTCCGCCAAGTCGAGCAGGCCGAGCGAGGCGCCGAGCTGGCTCGACCGGACGCCGGATTCCGAGACCAGCAGGGGTTTCGCCCAGCGCTCGGGCGGCGAGGACCGACACCTCGCCCGACCGGGTCAGCGGCTGGAAGATGTGGACGAGGTCCGCCGGTGCCGAGGGCCTCGGGAAGCGCCACGAGGCGCTGTCCGAGAGACCGGAGGCATCGGGCTGCGCCATCGGGCCCTGGGCCGAGGACGGTATGGACGAGTCGGTCCGACAGCCGGGTGGAGGAGGCGGTCGGACCGAATGTGAAGAAGTCGATGGTCCAGTCCCGGCGTCTGCTGGTGAGGGCGGCGGCGAGGTTCATGGGCCAACGGTTGCCGTCGTCGACGAACAGTTCGGCGTCGACCCGGATAGGACTGACGAAGGCGATGCGGAGCCCGGCGGGGGAGCGGGCGCCCAGCAGCACCAGCCGGGCCGGGCGTGGGCTCTGCTACCACGGTCCGGGCACGGCGAGATCGAGCAGCGCCTTGCTCACCCTCTCCCTGAACGACTCCGCTGAGAACATGGCGGCCCGGCTCGGCAGGTCGGCACTGAGGGCCGAGGAAGCGTCGGGATCGTCGAGGATCCGTCCGATCACCGTCGACCGCCTCCTCGGTGGTGTGGAACCCGGTGTCGCAGCCCAGGAGGGGCAGCACCTCGGCCGGACCACCTTCGGCGTAGGCGACAGGAATGCACCCGAAAGCTGGAGGACTCGACTGGGGTGATGCCGAAGTGCTCGAGGCGGTCGGGATAGCGGAGTCGGTCGACGCCGTACCCGGCGGCATGGACGAGCACGGCGGCGTTTGCGTACAGCGCGCCGAGCCGGTCCCGGCCGGCGTTGGGGTAGAAGTGGCAATCCAGCCCGTTCGGCCATCTCGTACGAGCTCGTGGAAGCGCTCCCGGGACTCGGCCGTGGCATGAAGTGATCCGACGACCGCCAGCGACAGGGGACGCCGCTCGGTTGCCGACCAGCAACCTGACGGCGTCGATCACGACGTCCTGGCGCTTGTCATGCCCGCCCTTGAAGAAACGACCCACGGTGACGATGAGGCGCCGGTCCGCCCACGGAACCTGGCCGCGGGGCTCCTTCCAGGTCGCCGGCGGATAGATCACCCGAATGGGTGGGGGATCGAGCTCGTAGTAGTTGGCGATCCCGACACATAGCGACGGACGAAGTCGGAGTAGACCCAGACCTCGTCGTACTCGGCCAGCCAGGCCCGGTAGACCTCGACGTGCTCGTCAGGAACCGGGAACGGGAACTGGCAGAGGAAGATGTTCTGCTTGGCGAAAGCGCGGATCGGCGGCACGATGGCGTTGCCCAGGACGACCGCCAGTTCGGCGGCCGAGGTGTCGACCTGGTCGAACGGTCCGTGGTTCGACGTCGAAGTCGGTGATGCCGAACGCCCGTGAGATCTGCTGGATCCGCACCTTGCTATAGGGGTGCGGCGTCGCCAGGACCACCCGGTCACCGGCCAGCCGGTCGGAGAGGTGGGCGCCCGAGCTCGAACATCACCCGCTCACCTCCACCCGGCACCAGCTCGTAGGGGCAGTAGAGCACCGCCGTCGGCGCCGTCTTTCCGACTTGCCGGGGCCGGAGACGGGAGGAGTCCCGTTCCCCAGGGCACCGTGGGTTGTTCGGAGGTGTCGGCTGCCGCCGTTCCGAACGCCTGGCGCCGATCCAGCCAGTCCCCCCAGACGTTGGCGAACTTGTGGCGGTTGAGCTCGACCATGTCGTGAAGCTGCAGGGCCCGGTCGGTGGTGGTGTGGCTCTCGATGTGCGTCACCCGGGCCCGGGGGTCGACGATGACCCGGCCGAAGTGAAGGGCCAGCTTGAGGCACAGGTCGACGTCCTCGTAGTAGGCCGGCTCGTACTCGAACCCGAACCCGCCGACGCTCAAGAAATTGCCCCTCACGCATGAGCAGGCAGGCGGCCGAGCAGAAGTCGACATCGCACGGTTCGGTGTAGTGATCGGGAAGCCACGACGCCCCCTTGCCGACCTGGCTACCTCGCCATTGGGCAGGACGATGCCCCGCCGACCTCCTGGATCCGACCATCGGGGTAGAGGAACATTGGGCCCGACGGCGGCGACGCCGGGGTCGTCCTCCATGGCCGAGGCCAACGACTCGATCCAGCCCGGATGGACGAAAGCATCGTTGTTCAAGAAGACCAGGAAATCGCCGGTGGCCGCCTCGGCGCCGAGGTTGTTGCCCTCCCCGAAGTAGCGGTTGACACCCAACGGCACTATCCGCACCATGTCGTCGACCCTCTCCTCCAGGGTGGCGATGGTGAGCGGAGTCGGAGCCGTTGTCGACGACGATGATCTCCTTGATCAGGCTCGCTGCGGGCGTCGTATAGCGCGTCCAGGCACTGCAGGGTGATCTCGGGCCGCTGGTAGTTGAGCACCACGACCGAGACGTTCCGGTGGAACCGCTCGAGTCGGGCCGGGGAGACCTCGGTCGGTCGGTCGATCGTCTCCGGGCGCACGGTCAGCAGGATATCCTCAAGCCACCCGAGATGAGCTTGCTCACGAACCGGAAGCCAGCGGTCAGCCGCCAGGACGTCGATGATTCCAGCTCGTCGATACGGGCGTCCAGCGCCTTGATCTGGGCCTGGTCCAAATCGATCTGGGCCTGGCGCCGGTCTATCTGCTCCTGGTGTCGAGCGATCTCGGTGTGAAGGTCGGCCACCTGCCGGCCCGCCTCGACCTGCTGGTCCTCCATGAGTGATGTCAACTGGGCAAGCTCTTGGCGGTGTCGGGCGCGGAGCGCATCGAGAGAACGGTCGTGGCGGGCCACCCTGATACACAACTCGGCGGCCACCAGGTCCAGCTGGCCGGACAGGACTTCGATCTCGCCTTCGTATGCTTCCCGTCTTTCGGCCAGCTCGGCCTGCAGTCGGACCAGTTCGGTTTGTCCGGCCTCGACCGAAGCGATCTCGGCCGTCAACGGGTCGACGTCATGGCTGAGCAGTGTCTCTTCGTCGCACCTGTCTATCTTGAGATAACGATCGATGGTCAAGTGATCTTCCGATTCAGATGAGGTGGTTCGGACGACGCTGGACGGGGACGGAGCCTGATGAGCCGGAGCACTCGGGCCGACGGAGGCCACTTGGTCGGCAGGGTCGGACGGCCAGATCGGGCCCAGGCACCGTCCGGACCCTTGGCAAAGGGTACACGATGACGCCCGCTCTCCCCGGAGTCGGGAGGCCGGTCCGGGGCCAGCCGGGGTGACCCATCGGGCGGTGGCCGCCAAGGCGGTACGGCTGGTGCCGATGCCGGTCCCGGTCCGGCGGGAAACCGCCGGCCGGCCCGGGCACCCCTGGTGGGATCCCGGCCACCGAGGGCACCGGATGGCCCGACCCGGCCACACCCGGCAATTCGGGGGTGCTGGCCGGGAGGCGGCCTCTCCGATCATCGAACCCGTGATGCAGCCCCGACTTCGACAGCCGGGCCGAGGGCCGGATCGGGGACCGAGCTGAGCTCCGGGTCAGGCCCGAGCCCCGACCCTTCGCCTGGGCCATCTCCCTCCCCCTCCTCGTCCTCGTCGGCGATCTTCTCGATCAGTCCGGTCACCAGTGACAGCCACTCCTCGTCTTCTTCCGGGGCTCGCAACGGGCACCACGGCTGCAGGCGGCCGAGGTTCGGGTTGTAGAAGGGATCACCGGCGATCAGGTGGTCCATCCACCGGGGCAGGAACGACTGGTAGTCACGGGCGTAACCCGACAGGCCGCGGCTCACCGACTCGTAGTGGGTCAACTCGGCGTGCGGCGTATAGAGCAGGCGGTATCCGGCCTGTCCCAACCGGATGCAGAAATCCACATCGTTGAAGGCCACGGCGAACACCTCGTCGAATCCGCCCATCTCCTCGAAGACGGACCGCCGGACCAGCATGCAGGCGGCGGTGACGGCGCTGTACCCCCGCACCACCCCGTCCCACGAGAAGTAGCCCCGGACCCCTTTGGGCATGCCGATGAAGATGTGGCTGGCCACTCCGCCCATGCCCAGCACCACACCGGCGTGCTGCAGCTTCCCGTCCGGGTAGACCAACCGGGCACCGACGGCACCGACCTCGGGCCGCTGCCCCAGCTCGACGAGGGCATGCATCCACCCCGGCGACGTCGCCACGATGTCGTTGTTCAAGAACAGGAGCATGTCGGTCTGACAGGTGGCGGCGGCGAAGTTGTTGATCGCCGCCCAGTTGAACTCGCCCGGATAGTCGAGGATCCGGGTGTCGGTCCGCTGCTCCAATCGCTGACGAAGAGCCCGGGTCTCGGGTTCGGTGCTTCCATTGTCGACCAGGACGACCTCGGTGACCGGGTAACCCGGGTCGCGGTCCAACGATTCGAGACAGGCCACAGTCAGGGCCGCCTGGTCGCGGAAGGGGATGATGACGCTGACCGTCGGCGAGCCCAGGATCTTCCGGCGCACGTGGTAGGCGCCGCGGAACGGACCGGTCTCGACCACCCCCTCGATCCCCCGGCGGGCCAGGGCGTCCTCCAGAGCCCGCCGGCTGGCCTGATGGGCCCAGGGTTTGGCCTCGGTGTCCCCGGCGGCGGACCCGGCCACCAGGCGCCAGTGGTAGAGCACCTTGGGTATGTGGACGATCCGTCGGGCCACCTCGGTGGCCCGCAGCATCACGTCGTAGTCCTGGCTCCCGTCGAACTCGGGGCGGAACCCCCCGATCCGCCGGAGCAGTTCGGTACGGATCACGGTCACGTGGCCCAGGTAGGGGTAGGCCAGCAGGAGATCGGGATCCCAGTCCGGTTTGAAGTGAGGCTGGATGGGCCGGTCCAGCTCGTCGAGCTTGTCCTCGTCGGAGTAGATGACATCGACATCGTCGTGGGTGGCCACCACTGCGGCGATTTCAGCCAGCGCATCGGCGGCCAGGACATCGTCATGATCGAGCAGTACGACGAACTGGCCCGAGGCCGCCTCCAACGCTTTGTTGGTGGCCCGGGAGATCCCGCCGTTCTGCTCCATGGCCATCACCTTGATCCGGGCGTCGGCCGAAGCCAGTTCGGCCAGGGCCTCGGTCAGGGCCGGGTCGTCCGAGCCGTCGTCGCACAGGCAGAGCTCCCAGTTCTCGTAGCCCTGGGCCACCACCGAGAGGACGCACTCGTGGAAGAGCCAGATCGGAGGGCGGTACACGGGCACCACGACACTGAGGAGCGGCCCGGTGGTGGGCAGCTCGGGTGGCGCCAGTTCGTCGGCATGGTCGATCTGGTACTGGTGGCGGAGGTGCATCCAATGCCAGTAGTCGGGCGGATAGGCCGACGCCTCCCTCCCCCAGGAGTCCTCGTCGGGCTCCGGTCTCCCCTCGTCACCGACGGTGGAGGCCAGCCGGCCGGCCATCCATCCCAGTGCCGCCACCAGCGACGGGTCGGCATCGGCGCCACCCATCGCCTCCGCCTCGCCGGGCGGCCGGGGCGCCGTCATCGTCCGACCCGTCCCCAACGTGGGCCGGGCCGCCGGTGATGACGAGCGACCGCCGACCGCCTGACCGGGGCCACCACGTTCCGGACCTGCAGAGGAGTTCTGGGCACGACCCGCCCAACTGTACCAGGCAGCCATTTGCCCCTCGGGTCAATCACCGGTGTCACCAGCTGCTTCGCCCGATGCAGGTATAGTCCGGCCTGACAACCGACGGCCGGCCTGATGCCAGTCGGACGCCGGCGGGCTTCGACCGGCCACCCGGTCGGGGTCACTACAGGGTCGGCAACGATCCGCAGACATGGAACGGCGCCCGGGGCAGATCGGACCGGCGCCGAGGGGCCCGACTGGGCAGATGCACTGGCCGACCTGAGGAGAATCACGACATGGGACAGCCTGCGATTGATCCGGAAGAATTTCTCGACCGTCTGAGGGAAGAGCACTCGGTCCTCCAGTGGGAGCCGTTGCCGGCCGAGGGCGTTAAGTCCTCCAGTACCGACCAGACCCGGAACCGCGGCTCGCTCGACTACCTCCACGCCCACTGGGCGCTGCCCGACACCTTCGATCCCGCCGATGTCGGAGGTGGGTTCCGGGGCCGGGTCCTGTCCCTTCTCGGCCGCCTGACCTTCCAGGTGCTCGGCCGGTACCTGCGCGAGGAACGGGAGCTGCTGGCCCACATGGTGAGAGTGAACCAGGCGCTCGAGCGCCGGTGCGACGACCTGACCCTCCGGTGCCAGCAGCTCAACCAGGACATGATCGACCGGCAGGCTGCCGAAGCCGCCAATCAGGCCAAGCTGGCCCTTTGGCTCCACCTCGAGCTCCCCCAGAGCCGGCGACCCGAGGCCAACGATGGCCGGCAGAACGGCAGGGCGCCCGGTCGATGACCACCCGGTCGGACAGCCGGTCTTCCCGCCGGCCGGTCATTGCCATGCTCACCGCCCACTGGGAGTCGGGGACCGAACCCGGATGGATCACCCGACAGGTGGCGGGAGCGCTGGCCTGCCACGGCGACGTCCATGTCATCGTGCCGAGTGGCGACGGATCCGACCCGACCGACGGCGTCTTCTCGGTGCACGGCACGGCAGGCCCGATCGACCGGGAGGACGAGCTCCGTCGGGATCTCATCGTCGAAGGCATCGCCCAGACGGTCGGGGCCAGCCGGCTGACCGTCACGCCCGAGGTGGCAGCCCTCCTCGACCAAGGGCTGATCGAGCCGTGGTCGGGCGCCGATGGGATCCTTTCCGACCTCCGACCCGACCTGGTGGTGATCGCCGGCCACCAGAACGTCGGGGCGCTGGCCGCCATCGACCGCTACGACCGGGACACACCGGTGGCCCTGCTGGCTCTCGGCGTCGATCCCCATTCGGTGTCCTTTCCCCACTTCGACCGGCTCTTCGACCGGGCCCGGACGGTGCTGGCCGTCACCGAGTCCGAGCGCTCGGGGATACTCGAGCGTCACCGGCGCCCGGACGAGGTGGTGCGGATCGGTGCCCCGCTGGCCGCCAACCCCAGCGCCCTCACCGAGCCCAACACCTGGGTGGGGAAGACCGACTACGTCCTGGTACTCACCGGGGTGGACGAAGACGACACCGAAGAGGAGAACGAGCTCAGCCGCATGTTGCGGGTGCGGTTCCCGGACAATCCGGTGGGCATCGCCCACAACGACGCCTTCTGTGCCTGGCACAAGGGACGGGTGAACAAGGGATGGCCCATCGAGCGCTCGAGTGACCGCGACCGGTTGATGGCCTGGGCCCGGGTCACCGTCGACCTCAGCCCGGGACGGTACTTCGCCCGGCGGTGTGTCACCTCCCTGCTCTACGGGACGCCCATCGTCGTTCCCCACAACAGCCGGGCCCGAGAGCACGCCGAGCGGGGCCGCGGTGGTCTGTGGTTCTCCAATCCGACCGATCTGTCGTGGTGCGTCGAGGCGCTCCTCGACCCCCGGACCCGGTCGGTCTTCAGTGCCCAGGGTCGCGCCTACGCCGAGGCCGAGTATGGCTCGAGCGACGGATTCATCAACCGGGTACTCGGTGCCTGTGGATTGGAAGAGGTGGCCGGTCCCGCCCCGACCAAGGCCTGAGCCGAAGGCTCAGATGGTGCCGTCGGCCACGGCCTTCTCGATCCACGGAACCACATCCTGGAGGATCTTCTCCAGACTGGTGGTGGCTTCGAACCCGAGGATCCGCTTGGCCTTGTCGGTGGCTGGAATCCTTCGATTGACGTCGTGTTCGAACGGTGGGTCGGACACCCAGCTGAACGGGACCTCCGGTCCTTTGATCGCCACCCAGATGGCCTGGGCCAGTTCCAGGACGGTGGTCGATTCGGTGGTCGAGAGGTTGAAGTCCTCGTTCACGGCATCGGGGTGCTCCATGGCGGTGACGATGCCCTCGGCCAGGTCGGCCCCGAAGGTGTAGTGCCGGACCTGGGTGCCGTCGCCCAGGATGTGCAGGGGATCCTGACCCTTCAGCACCTTCTGCACCAGATCGGGCACGACGTGGCTCATGGCCAGACTGACATTTCCACTCAGGATCTCCACGTCACCGAGAGCACGCCGTTCGCCTATCCCGACGCAGTTGAACGGACGCACCACCGTGAAGGGCAGGCCGTACTGGTCGAAGGCGGCCTTGGCGAAGTACTCGACCGCCAGCTTCTGGAATCCGTAGGACGAGACCGGGGGCGGGATCTCGTGCTCCTGGCCCTCGTAGGAAGGCCAGGCGTCAGCCGATTCGAAGACCATCGACGAGCTGAGATACGTCACCTTCTGCAGCCGGCCGGTCTGGCGGGCCTTGATGGCGGCATCGCATGTCGAGGCGGTGATCCGCTCGTTGGTGGCCAACAGGTCGTAGGCGTAGGTGTGGAAGTAGGAGATGCCACCGATCAAGGCGGCTCCGGCAATGCAGTGATCGCACTGGGCAAGCTCGCGGGTCATCAGATCGACATCCCGGGCATCGGCCTCGATGAAGCGGTAGTCGGGATGGTCGTCGTAGGAGCGCTTGACCGGACCGTACTTGGAGTAGTTGTCGATGCCGACCACCGAGTGGCCCCGGTCGAGGAGCTCCTTGACCACGTAGCCGCCGATGAACCCGGCCGAACCGGTAACGAGAACGTTGCTCATCACGATCCTTTCTGAGCGGATGCCGCCCGAATCTCGTCGGTGGAAAGACGGGGCCCGAAGGCGAACCGCCACCACCGCAGGTAGTGCGGCAGCCAACTGACGATCTTGAAGTTTGACACACCCTGGTTTCGCTCCAGCCAGATGGTGGGCAGCTCGGCCACCGGCAGTCTGGCCCGTCTGGCCTTGGCCACCAGTTCGATACCGATCTCGAATCCGGCGGCCGAGGTGATCCCCACGGCGCCGATGAAATCGACGTCGTAGGCCTTGAAGGAGTTGGTGGCGTCGCGGGTGCCGACCCGGGCCAGAGCCCACAGGGACAGACCGGCCATCCGGGACATCAGGCTCTTCAAGAAGGGACCACCGACCTGCTGACCTCCCCGGGAGTACCGGGAGGCGGCGGCCACCACCACCCCCCGCTCCACCAGGCGCACCAACTGATCGATCTGCTGGGGATCGTCGGACCCGTCGGCCATGGTGACCACCACCACATCGGCTGTCGCTCGCTCGATGCCGTAGCGGATGGCCTGGGCCGGCCCCGGCTCCACGTCGTTGACCAGGAGCCGGATCTGGGGGTTCCGGACGGCATACTTCTCCACGTAGGGGACGGTGGAATCGTCCGGCATGTCGACCACGATCACGATCTCCGACGGCAGCTGCACCGTCTCGGTCAGCCGGGCCAGTACGTTCTCGATGTCCGATCCTTCGTTGTAGGCCGGAATGACTATCGAGACCCTCGGCTTCACACCACCACCCCCCCACCCCGTAGATTCCAGATGTCCACCACCGGCTGGGCGATGGCCACCTCGGCATAGGCCCGGTGGGGCGCCCCGATGACGACCAGGTCGGCGTGCTCGAGCACCTGTTCGAGTGGCGAGAGACTGTCGTCGACGGTCACGAAGGGATCGGTGGTGAGCACTTCTCTGGCCCGTACCTTGAGCACCCGCTTCAACTTGTAGGACAGGCTGGAACGGTTGTCATCCGACTCCCCCTTGAACGCCATCCCCAGAATGCCCACGGTCATGGCATCGAGGTCGTAGCGGGCGGCCATCCTCGACACCAGATAGAGCGGCAGACCCTCGTTGATCTGCATGCTGGCCTGACCCAGGGCGAAGTTGTTGTTGTTGAAGGCGGCCAGCTGCATGGTGTCCTTCAACAGGCACGGCCCGGCGGCAAACCCGGGGCCGGGGAGATCGGCAGCTCGGGGATAGTCCTCGATCACCGCCCTCCGTATCCGCTCGTAGTCGAGGCCGAAATCGTTGGCCATCATGTACAGCTGGTTGGCGGCGGCAAATTTGATGTAGCGGTAGGAGTTGGTGAACAGTTTGGCCAGCTCGGCCTCTTCGGGGTCCACCCGCACGATCGACCCCGTCAGGTGGCCGAAGAGGGCCGCTCCCCGGGCAAAGGCCCCGTCGGTGCGGGCCGCCACGATCTGGGGCAGGGAGTGCAGCTCCTCCATGGCCCGGCCTTCGGCGATCCGCTCGGGGCAGAAGGCCACGTCGACGGCGATGCCCAGTCGCTCGATGAGCCGTTCGACCATACGGGTGACGCCGGGGAACACCGTGCTGCGGAGAACCAGGAGCTGCCCGTCCACAAGCTCGTCAGCCACCGCCTCGATGGCGCTCACCACCGCCTGGGGGTCGGGGTTCAGATGCTCGTCGACCGGAGTGCCAACCACCACGACGAGGTGCTCGCAGGCCCCGACCGTCGACGGCTCGGACGAGGCAGTGAGCTTCCCGTTGGCCAGCGTCCGAGCCAGTACCTCAGGCGCCGACGGCTCGAGATGGGGCATCTTCCCCGAGCGCACGCGGTCGACGGCGGCATAATTGGTGTCGTACAGCGTCGTCTTCAGACCGGCATCGGCAAAGGCCAGGCCTAGCGGCAGGCCCACATGACCGCATCCCCCGAGCACAGTCACGTCCGTGACCCACTGCGCTTCCACCAACACCAAGCTACCGACGAGCCGGGTATGGCACAACCACGATGACGGCCCGGACCCCCGATGAGCGGGGATTATCGGCTTTCGAGTAGCCCGGCCACCATCCCGTCGAGGATGTCGGCTTCCGACACCAGGCACTGTTCGAGCCCGAACCACGACATGACGGCGGACAAGATCAGCGCCCCGCCGACGATCACATCCTCTCGCCCGGGGACCATACCGGCACGGTCCAGCCTGGCCACTCCCACTTCGGCGGCCAGGGTGTGGTACCAGCTGTCGACTTCGTCGGCAGTGAGCACCGAGTGGTGCAGCTTGTCCCGGTCGTAGGTGTCGAGCCCCATGTTGAGCGCCGACAGCGTGGACACCGTGCCGGCCAATCCCACCAGCACCCGGGCGTCGAGCATCTCCGGGTGATCGGCCAACGTCGACTCCAGAAATCCGTTCACCATCGATTCGGCCCGACGCAACTCCACGGCGTCAGGGGGGTCGGAGACCAGGTACCGCTCGGTGATCCGCACGCAACCGACCTGAAGGGAGACGGCGGTCAGGCGGGGGTCGCCCGGGCCGGTTCCGGTGACCAGTTCGGTCGAGCCGCCACCGATGTCGAGAACGAGGAACGGACCTTCGGCCGGGTCGAGTTCTCCGACGGCACCGGCCATCGACAGCCGGCCCTCCTCTTCGCCCGACAGCAGTTCGGCGGTGAACCCGGTGACCTGGCCGGCGGCGGCCAGAAACTCATCCCCGTTGGCGGCATCGCGGGCCGCCGAGGTGGCCACCAGCCGGCCACCGACGACGCCGTGCCGGTCCATGTCGGCGCGGTAGTCGCCCAGCACCGACAGGCAGCGGTCGATGGCCGCCGGGGAGAGCCGTCCTTCGGCGTCGACCCCCTCGCCCAGGCGGGTGATGCGCATCTGGCGCGTCAGCGGACGGCCCCCGGCGTCGGCCACCAGCAACCGGGTGGAATTGGTGCCGCAGTCGATGGCGGCCACCGGACCGGCGGGGAGCATGCTCTTTGCTACCACGGCCGGGGTCAGGCGGGGTGCAGCGGTCAGGTGGGGTGCAGGCCGATCCGGCGGGCCGTCCATTCGCCCACCGGGTCGTCGGCACCGGTGAGCCACCAAGCCAGGTGGGCGTGCAGGCACTTGACCCCTTGCCGGGTGCCCCCCACCCCGCCCGAGGGCCGCGGTCCGACGTGGTCGGAGGGGATCAACCGGTCCCGCTCCTCGGCGTAGCGGGCATGGGCCGAACTGACCTGTTCGGAGGGAACGGCCAACTCGGCCTCTCGGACCCCGCCGGTCGATTCGAGGGTGCTGACCGCGTCCTTGAGGTCGGGATCGACCAGCCAGTACCGGGTGGGCATGGGCGTGCCGTCGGCCAAGAAGGGGGCGTTGACGATCACTGCGGGCCGACCGTTGTCGGCTCTCACCGCCACTTCGAAGGCCCCGTCCGGTCGGCGACCCAGCAACTCGGTCACCGCCGCCATGTCGTCGGCGTCCCGGGTGTCGTCCACCGGACCGACCGGACCGGTCGGACCGGTCGATGCGGGCCCGACCCCGCCGGTCACTGCCAGAATTCGAGCGTGTTGGCCACCCGGTCCCAATACGACGACGGTCTCTCGGAGGTACGCGTCCCGCGAGCCGAGTCCGAGGCGATCCTGCCCGTCGACCCGGCGGCGGTCTGGGTCACCGCCTGGGGCATTCCCGGGTCCGGCGACATGTCCGGGGCGTGGGACGGGGACACGAGGGGCTGATCACCCGGATCGCCGGACTCCGTCCCACCGGACACCGTGTTGGCCGTCCGTCCGGCCCCCGAGGGCGGGAGGACCTCGTAGAGGACCTGACCCGGCGAGACCAGCTGGTACTCCTGGCGGGCTAGCCGGTTGATCTCCGTCTTGGAGGCCAGCGCCCGCTGCTGTTCGGCCAGCAGTTGGTTCTCGTGCCGGAGCTGGTGCAGTTCGGCGGCATCGGCGGCCTGTTGACGATGCTGGGAGATCAGCGTCGTCGCCGGAAAGGCCGCGGCCAGAACGACCAGGGCGAACACCGCCGATACCGCCACCGGGATCCGGTTCCTCCGGGTCAGCGGCGAGGTCGGTTGCCGCCCGGTCTTCTTGTTGGGGCCTGTGCCCTTCTTGGTCTGGGGCCGCACTGGCGGTTGCCGCTCGTCCGTGCCGCCCGCCGTCGTCCCCGGTGCCCCGGCCGAAGTGGCCGGTCTTTTCACCGATGGCCGCAGGGAGGCGAGCAGGACCCTCGGCGACCTCCATCTCCGGGCGGAACCGGCTGGCGCCGCCGGTCCCGCCGCCCTGGACTTCTTGCTGCGGGCCGGCACCTTGACCGATCTGATGGCGCTCATCGGCCTGATCGATCCCAGCACTCTCGCTGCTCTGTTCGTCCCCGGCGTCCCCGTCCCCGTCCCCGCCTGTACCTTTACCGTTGCCCTCGCCTTGGCCTTGGCTTCGGCCCTGGCCCTGGCCCGGGTCGATATCTTGGGACGCCTCGATCCCTTCGGGGGCTCGGATGGCTTGGCGGCCTTCACCCTCGGCGAGGCCTTTTCTGCGTCCTGGACTCGGGGCCGGGCCGGCGCCGTGGGGCGGACGGCGGCCTGGGGACCCTTCGACGTCCTGGATTCAGGGGCCTTGGCCCCCCGGCGACGTTTCGGATGTCGGGTCGGTGCGGCACCGGCCGCCGCCTCCCTGGCCGGCCGGAACGGCTTCGGGGTGCTCTTGGACTTCTTCGAATGGGCGTGGACGCGCCCGCTCACTCGGGGCTACCTCGTGACGACAAGGCCTCGGCCCCGCGGAAGGCGGCGGTCTCGCCGAGCATCTCCTCGATGCGAAGGAGCTGGTTGTACTTGGACACCCGATCCGAGCGGGCCGGAGCCCCGGTCTTTATCTGTCCGCAGTTGGTGGCCACCGCCAGGTCGGCGATGGTGGTGTCCTCGGTCTCACCCGAGCGGTGGGACATCACGCAGGCGTACGCCGACCGGGCGGCCAGTGACATGGTGCCCAATGTCTCGGTCAGGGTACCGATCTGGTTGACCTTGATCAGGATGGCGTTGGCCGTACCCGACTCGATGCCCCGACGGAGTCGCACCTCGTTGGTCACGAAGAGGTCGTCGCCGACGAGTTGGACCCGGTCCCCGAGGGCCGCCGTCAACTCGGCCCAACCGTCCCAGTCGTCCTCGGCCATGGCATCTTCGACCGACACGATCGGGTACCGGTCGACCAGGCCCACCCAGTACTCGACCATCTGTGACGAGTCGAGGGTGCGCCCCTCGCCGGCCAGGACGTAGTTACCGTCGCGGTAGAACTCGCTGCTGGCCGGGTCGGCGGCGATGGCGATGTCCTGGCCGGGTGTACGCCCGGCCGCCTCGATGGCCTCCACCAGGACCTGGACCGCCTCCTCGTTGGAGGCCAGGTCGGGGGCGAAGCCGCCCTCGTCGCCCACCGAGGTCGAGTGGCCCCGCGACTTCAGCACCTTGGCCAGCGAGTGGTAGGTCTCGGCTCCCCATCGGAGGGCCTCGGAGAAGGATGCCGCTCCCACGGGCATGATCATGAACTCCTGCAGGTCGATCGAGTTGTCGGCGTGCACGCCGCCGTTGATCACGTTCATCTGCGGTACCGGCAGCACATGGGCGTCCGATCCTCCGACATAACGGAACAGGGGCAGGCCCAGCTCGTCGGCGGCCGCCTTAGCGGTGGCCAGTGACGCCCCGAGAATGGCGTTGGCTCCCAACCGGGCCTTGTTGGGGGTACCGTCGGCATCGATCAGGGCCAGGTCCGCCCCCCGCTGGTCGAGGGCGTCGCATCCGTTGAGGATGTCGGCGATCTCACCGTTCACATTGGCCACGGCGGCACGCACGCCCTTGCCCTGGTAGCGGTCACCGCCGTCACGGAGCTCCACCGCCTCGAAGGTTCCCGTCGAGGCACCCGAGGGGACGATGGCCCGCCCCACCGCTCCGGAATCGAGGACCACCTCGACCTCGACGGTGGGATTGCCGCGGGAGTCGAGGACCTCCCGGCCGATGACTTGGTCGATGACGCTCACTGTAGGTAGTCACTCCTGTTGCCGGTGGAAGAAAAGCTACCACCCAGGACCGTCTCGACCTGGGAATTCCCTCGTACCGGCCGGCCGGCACGGTCACCAACAGTGATGACGGGGCGGGTGGCCACCGACGGCGATCGGCCGGTCAGCCTCGCTCTTCTACGGCGAGACGGAACCTCGAGGCCCGCGCCCGCAACGCACTCTCGGGATCGATCCCCAGGGTGCGCGCCAGGTTGACCAGCGCGAACAACAACTCACCGATCTCGGCGGACTGGTCGGTCCCGCCCCCTTCGCCGTCCGTCACCCGGCCCGAGGGCCCCTCCGCCGCCATCAGGCTCGACAGGCCGTCGACCACCGTGGCGGCGTCGTCAGCACCGGTGGGCAGGACCATGCCCACGGTCAGCGCCTTGCGCTGCAGCTTGGCCGCCACGGCCAGGGCCGGCAGGGCCGCCGGGATGCCCTCGGTGACACTGGACCGGCTCTTCTCCACCAGTTTGCGGGCCTCCCAGCTGACGGCCACCTCTTCGGGCGAGTCGGCGGTGGCGTCCCCGAACACGTGAGGATGGCGGGCCACCAGCTTGTCGTGCACCCCCCGGGCCACGTCGGCCAAAGTGAACCGTCCGGCCTCGGCCGCCAGGGTGGCGTGGAAATAGACCTGGAACAGGAGATCACCGAGCTCTTCTTCGAGGTGGGCGACGGGGTCGTCCCCCGAGGGTCCCGGGGCGGCACCGTCGGCGGCACCGTCGGCGGCACCGTCGGCGGCACCGTCGGCGGCACCGTCGGCGGCCGACAGAGTGTCGATGGCCTCGAGGACCTCGTAGGACTCCTCGAGGAGATGGCGGGCCAGGGAGCCGTGGGTCTGCTGGCGGTCCCACGGACAACGCTGGCGGAGGGTGTGCACCAGCTCGTCGAGCCGTACCAGCTCGACGCCAACCGGGTCGGCAAGGCCCGGGATCCACAGTGAGGTCAGGTGGTCGGGGACGAAAGATCGGTCGAGCTCGTCCCAGGACACCTCGAATACCGCCTCGTCGGCCAGCCCCAGATGGTGCAGGACGGTGACCGCCAGATCGGGAGCCGACTCGACGGACAGCTTGATCACCGACAGCACCGATGGGCTCCAGCACTGGGCGACCAGCAGGGGCCCCCGCTCACCGGCGGCGTCGACGGCGAACGACTCGCCGTCCACCATCCGGACCCCGGCGGTCACCGGATCGACCCCCAGGCGGTCGAAGGCCAGGTCGAGGAAGGACACGGACGGATGGAGGCGGAGTGCCACCCGGCTCTCGGCCACGTCAGGGTGTTCCCGCAACAGGGCCACGGTTCGCTCGGCCACGGTGGGCGACCCCGGCACGGCGTAGACCACCGATCCGTCGACGGTGGCGCGGGCCGCCGCCATGAGGTCGTCGACGATGGCCCGGTAGACCTCGTCGAAGGTCGAGTAGTGCTCGTAGTGCTCGTCGAAGGACGGATGGCCGGCCAACTCTGCGGCCGACGGATGGACCCGGGTGCGCAAATAGACGGCATCGGCACCCTCGATCAGCGCCACCGTCCCCGTGGTGATCAGATCGGGCCCGGCCGGGCCGAGGCCGACCACGTCGATACGGGGCCGGGTGTGCTGGTTCACGGGCGTCATGCCACCGGCCCGAGTCGTTGGATCAGCCGCCGGTGGACGTGCCCGACGACCCCGATCCGCCGGATCCCGAGCTGGAGGACGTCGGGCCCTTCAGGCTGGGCGGGTTGGTGGTCCCTGACACCCCGGCCAACAGGAACCGCTCTGGTGGTCCGACCGGGGGGACCACGGCCAGTTTCTTCCACGTCCCGTACTGGGGATTGACGGTGACATCGGCCGTCCGGGCGAAGGCCACGATCTCCTTGCTGACCCGGTCCACGTTGTCCGTCGTCTGCAGCAGCTCCCGTCGGACCACCGAGGTGGCCGAGGCCAACGGCTCGACCTGCTGGCTGGTCACCTCGTAGATGAGCCACTGGCCGGTGCTCGAGTCCTGGAGGGGGGCGAGGGGCTGTCCGACGGTGACCGTCTGCACCTGGAGGTTCTGCTCCACCTCCGACAGGGTGTAACTGCACCCCAACGCCCCACCGGTCGCCTGGGTCTGCGTGTCGAGCGAGTTGGCCTTGGCCACCGAGGCGAAGGACGCCCCCCCGTTTATCTGGGCCACCAACTGGTCGGCGTGGGCCTGGGTATCGGTCACGATCAGGCTCACGCACGCCTCGGTGAACAAGGACTGGTTGGCGTTGTAGTAGTTGGCCACCGCCTGGTCGGAGAGGTCGGCCCCCCGGGCCAGCAGCTTCTCGTCGACCGCCTGATTGCGGACCTGGGCCGCCGTCACCTGGGCGGGAAGGGCGTCCAACAGCTGGGCGCCGGTGATGTCGGACCCGGTGGCCGACTGGCAGTAGGAGACGGTGCCCTCCGATTCGGAGTCCTGCACCTGCTGGCTGATCTCCCCGTCGAGGGTGGACTCGAGGTCGGACTTGGCCGAGGCCAGGTCGGACGACGACACCGCGAGCCCCTTGGTCGCCGCGAACTGCTGGGCCAGCAGGTCTCCGACCTGGTTGTTGAGCACGGCGTTGACGAAGGTCATCGAGTAGGTGCCCGGGCCCCCCGCTCCCTGGCCGGCCACCGAGGTGAGCTCGGCGTCCTCCAACTGGAGCAGGCACCCCCCGGCCACCGTGGTCTCGAAGGTGTGCAGCTCGGCATTGAGGCTGCTGACCGAGATGTCGGACCCGGCGGCCGATGCCGCGGTGGGGGTGACCTGGCAGGCCGAGGCCAAGGCACCCGAGGCGATCACGACGAGGGCGGCGGCGGCCCCGGAGAGTTGGCGCTTCACGGCGGCGATGCTATCGGCTGGTGGACCGGCCCCTGCTGCGCCTACTCGGGGCGGACCGCCGGCACCAGCTCGGCAAGGAGCTGGACCAATCCCGGCGCGTAGCCCGACCCCGGGCCGGGTGGCGGAACGGTCAGCAGCAGCCGGTGCTGGTCGGCCTGGTAGGTGGCGCCGGGGGCCAGCCGGCGCAGACGGATCTCCTCCGAGGCCGCCAGGGTGATCGGGGAGAGCTTGACGTTCGACCGCTGGTTGGAGCTGCGACCCATACCGGTCCGGGGAACGGTCACCGCCAGATCGGTGATCCCCAGGCGCAGGCACTCCACCCGGAGGCGGGCCACGTCCAACAGGGCGGCGGCCGGTGCCGGGAGGGGGCCGAACCGGTCCTCCCACTCGGTGCGCACGTCGTCGACCTGCTCCTCGGTCCTCACCCCGGTCAGCCGGCGGTACGCCTCGAGCCGGACGTCCTCGGCCGCCACATAGGTGGCGGGGAGATGGGCCGCATCGGGCAGATCGAGGGAGAGGTCGACGGGCTGGGGCCGGGGCTCCCCCTTCAGTTCGGAGACGGCTTCGGACACCATCTGCACGTACAGGTCGTAGCCGATGGCGGCGATGTGACCCGACTGGTCCCTGCCCAGCAGGTTGCCGGCCCCCCGGATCTGCAGGTCCCGGAGGGCGATCTTGAACCCGGAGCCGAGCTCGGTGTGATCGCCGATGGTGCGAAGGCGTTCGTAGGCCGTTTCGGTGAGCACCCGGTCGACCGGGTGGAACAGGTAGGCATAGGCCCTCTGGCCGGCCCGGCCCACCCGGCCCCGCAACTGGTGGAGCTGGCCCAGCCCCAACAGATCGGCCCGGTCCACCACCAGCGTGTTGACGGTGGGCATGTCGATCCCCGACTCGATGATGGTGGTGCACACCAGGACGTCGTAGCTGCCTTCCCAGAAGTCGAGCACGACCTTCTCCAGCGAGCCCTCGTCCATCTGGCCGTGGGCCACCGCCACCCGCGCCTCGGGGGCCATGGTGTGGACGCGCTCGGCCACCGCTTCGATGTCCTGGACGCGGTTGTGCACGTAGAAGACCTGTCCCTCCCGCAGCAGCTCGCGCCGGATGGCCTCGGAGGCGGCCGCCTCCTCGAACTCGCCCACATGGGTGAGGATGGGCAGCCGGGCGGCTGGCGGGGTGTTGACCATCGACAGGTCGCGGATGCCGGTCAGGGCCATCTCCAGGGTGCGCGGGATCGGACTGGCGGTCAGGGTGAGCACGTCGACCCCTTCGGACAGGGCCTTGATCGACTCCTTGTGGGAGACCCCGAAGCGTTGCTCCTCGTCGACCACCAGCAGCCCGAGCTTCTTGAAGGTGACGTCCCCGCCCAGCAGCCGGTGGGTGCCCACCACCACGTCGACCGAGCCGTCGGCCAAACCGGCCAGCACCTCCCGGGCCTGGGCGTTGGTCAGGAACCGGCTCAGCAATTCCACCTTCACCGGAAACGGCGCATACCGGTCGGCGAAGGTCTGGGCGTGCTGACTGGCCAACAGGGTGGTGGGCACCAGCACCGCCGCCTGGTACCCGTCCTGGACGGCCTTGAACACGGCCCGGATCGCCACCTCGGTCTTGCCGAAGCCCACGTCGCCGCAGACCAGCCGGTCCATCGGCTGGGGCCGCTCCATGTCGGCCTTGACCTCCTCGATGGCCCGGAGCTGGTCGGCGGTCTCGACGAAGGGGAACGACGACTCGAGCTCGGCCTGCCACGGGGTGTCCGGACCGAAGGCATGCCCGGTCACCTGGAGCCGTCGCCGGTACAGGGCCACCAGCTCCTCGGCGATCTCGTGCACGGCCGCCCGGGCCCTCGACCTGGCTCGCTGCCACTCCGACCCCCCCAACCTGCTCACGGTGGGCGAATCCCCTCCGGCGTAGGGAGTCAGGAGCTCGATCTGGTCGGTGGGCAGGTAGAGCTTGTCCCCACCGCGGTATTCGAGCAGCAGGTAGTCGCGGGTGGCTCCCCCCATGGTCCGGGTGACCATGCCGCCGTAGGTCGCCACCCCGTGCTGGCGGTGGACCACGTAGCTCCCCGGAGCCAGGTCGTCGAAGAACCCGTCGACCGGGCGGGCCCGGGCCCGGGCCTGGCGGTGGGGACGGCGGCGGCCGGTGACATCGGACTCGGTGAGCAGGGCCACCTTGGCCCGGGGCAGGACGAAGCCCCGGTCGACCAGGGCCACCACGATCCGGGCCCCGGGCAAGGCCAGGTCGGGGCCGTCCCCCGAGGCCGAGGCCACCGGCACGGTGACCCCTTCGGCGGCCAGGATGCCGGCCAAGCGTTCGGCTCCTCCGGGGGTGGACGAGCAGAGCACCACCGAGTACCCGTCGTTGACCAGGCTCGACACCTGCGAGGCCAGTCTGGCCCCGTCGCCCAGGATCGGCTCCCATCCCCGGCTCTCCACCAACGGGATGTCCGGCCCCTCGGCGCTCGGCACCAGTGAAACGACGCCGGCCGATGTATCGGTCAACAGGCGGTCGAAGGGCACATGGAGCCGTGGGGCACCTTCACCGGCGTCGAGCCCCCAGGTGGAGGCCAAGGCGTCAGCCAGGGCCGACTCCTCGTCGAGGAGCTCGCCGGCCCGGTCCCTCACCCGGCGTGGCTCGACCACCACCACCACGGCGTCGTCCCCCATCAGGTCGGTGACCAGCTCCTCGGAGTCGGCCAGCCACGGCAGCCAAGATTCCATGCCGTCGAACTGCTCACCGTCGGCCAGGCGATCCCACTGATGCCGTCCCCAGGGGGCGGAACCGACCAGCTCGGCGGCCCGCTTGCGCATGGTCTCGTCGGCCACCAGCTCTCGGCAGCCGAACAGCTCGACCCGCTCGAGGTCGTCGGTCGACCGCTGATCGGCGACGTCGAACCGGGTGAGCCGATCGACCTCGTCTCCCCAGAGATCGATCCTGATGGGTTCGTCGGCCGTGGACGGGAACACGTCGACGATCCCGCCCCGTACCGCCAGTTCGCCGCGGTGCTCGACCAGAGACTCGCGGCGATAGCCCATCTCCACCAACCGGACCGTGAGGGCCTCGGCGTCGATGCGGTCGCCCTTGGCCACCACCACCGGTCGGGAGGCCGTCCTCCAGGGCCCGAGCCTCTGGAGCACAGCCTTGATGGGCGCCACCACGACCTCCGGCCCCCGGGTCCCGGGCGTCGCCGCCCCTTCCGGCCCGCCCAGCTGCCACAACAGCCGCAGCCGACGACCCATGGTGAAGATGTCGGGACTGACCCGCTCGAAGGGCAGCGTCTCCCAGGCGGGGAACACCTCCACCCGGCCCGCCCCGGCCTCGGGGTCCCCGGAACCTCCGGGGCCCTCTGGGTCTCGGTGTCCGGCTCCGGTGAACGCCTCGAGGTCGTGGGCCAACTGCTCGGCGGCGGCCACCGTGGGGGTCACGACCAGTACCGGACGGCGGGCGCCCAGCCGGATGAGCCCGGCCAGCACGAATGCCTGGGCCGGGGTGGCCACGGCCAGGGTGGCATTGGACGCACCGATGACCCGCGTCATGGCGGGTTCGTTGCGCAGCAGGGAGGGAAGCGAGCGGAAGCTCACTTGCTCAGGGTACCGGCCACCGCCGGTCGGCCCGGTGGGGTCGGTGGGGTCGGTGGGGTCGGTGGGGCCGGTGGGCCCGGTGGGGCCGGTGGGGCCGGTGGGCGGTGGGGCCGGTCGCCTCGGTCAGGTGCCCACGTTGAACCGGTTCATGGCCACCTCCACCCCGTCGGACACGATGGCCTCCACGGCGTCGGCGGCCGTGTCGATGGCCGTCGCCAGCACCGATCGTTCGGCGGCGCCGGGGCGTTTCAAGACGTAATCGGCACCATCCTGGCGTCCGGGAGGCTTACCGATCCCGATGCGAACCCTGAGGTAGTCGTTGGTGTGCAGGTGGCTGTCGACCGACTTGAGCCCGTTGTGGCCGGCGGACCCTCCCCCGACCTTCACCTTGATCCGCCCCGAGGGCAGATCCATCTCGTCGTGGACCACGATCAGTGAGGCTCCGGGCCCACCCCGGCGGACGAGGGGGGCGACGGCCCGGCCCGATTCGTTCATGAACGTCTGGGGGACGCCGAGGAGCACTCGCCGGTCCGCCATCCTCACCTCGCAGGCCTGGGAGAACAGTCCCTTCTCCAGCTTCAGGCGACCTTGGTGACGGACGGCCAGATCGGCCACGACGTCGGCGCCGACGTTGTGGCGGGTGTTGACGAACTCCGCCCCCGGGTTGCCCAGCCCCACCACCACGAAATCGACCGGCGTCCCCGTCCGAGGGGCCGCCGGCGTACGGCGGTTCCGCAGCAGGACTTAGCCCTCCGAGGTCTCGGTGTCGGCCGCCGGTTCCTCGGCCAGGGCCTCGCCCGCTTCCACGGCCGCCGCCGCGGCGATCTCGGCCTCTTCCTCGGCGGTGACCTGCACCCGCGGTGGCTGTCCGGCGACCACGGTGGCCTCGGGATCGGTCTCGAGCTCGACACCGGGCGGAATGGTGATGTCCGAGACGTGCAGCGAGGCGCCGATGGTCAGTCCGGAGATGTCGATGTCCACCGACGGTGGGATGTCGGCCGGCTTGGCCTTCACGGCCAGTGTGAAGAGCTGCTGGTCCACGATGCCGTCACCGTGTTGAACCTCTATGGGCTCACCCACCAGGTTGATGGTCACCTCGGCGCTGATCACCTCGTCCCGACGGACGATCTGGAAGTCGATATGGGTCACCACGTTCTTGAACGGGTGGTGCTGGATGTCCCTGGCCAGAGTGAGCAGGTTCTTCCCGTCGACCTCCAGCGACAGCAGGGTGTTCAGCCCCGCCTCACCCGACAGGGCGATCTGGAACTCGCGGGCCCCGACCGCCACCGGAATGGGCTCGGCCCCGTGGCCGTAGACCACGCCGGGAATCTTTCCCGCGGCCCGCAGGCGACGGGTCGAGCTGGAACCGATTTCCCGGCCGGCTTCGGCGGCAAGGGTGACTTCGGGCATGCGAGAACTCCTCGAGAGATGCTGAAACGGGACAGGGGCTCCTCCCACCCATCATGCCTGGCGCAGGCGATGGCGGAGGGCCGCTGCTGACGGCCCACCATGATAGACGAGCGTCTCGGGGGTGGGCCACAACGGACCCAGCCGGCCCGGATGGGCACGGGTGGGCAGCGCTAGCATCCCTGCCGTCGTCCGGGAGTCCGGTGGTGAGGAGGGATCGATCCGTGTCCGTGGAGCACTTCCCCGTCGAGGCGGGGCACATCCTGACCTTCGCCCGGGCGATCGGTGACGACAATCCCGTCTACCGGGACGAGGAGGCAGCACTGGCAGCCGGGTTGGGCGGGATCATCGCCCCTCCCACCTTTGTGGTGGCCGGGGCCCACTTCGACCCGGACTACCCGCTGCGGCCGGCCCCCGGCAAGCCGTGGTTCGGTTCCGGGGGCGAGGCCACCGGGGCGCCGGCCGGAGAGGCATCGGGTACGGGTCCGCATAGCGGCGAGACCTCCCTCCATGCCGAGCAGCACTTCGAATACCACCGCACGCTTCAGGCCGGCGACGTCCTCACCTCGTCATCGCACCAGGGGAACACCTGGCAGAGGGAGGGGGGGCGGGGAGGAACGATGACGTTCTCCGAATTCGTCACCGAATACCGCGACGCCCTTGGCGAGCTGGTGGTGACGTCGAGAACCGTGTCGGTTCGGATCAGTCGACCCTCCGGGTCGCAGTGACATGTGGCGGTCGGCGGCCGACGCCCCGGTCGGCACGGTGTTCGAAGGGGTGGTGGTGGAGAACCTCACCCGCACCCAGATCGTCCAGTATGCCGGCACCTCCGGCGACTTCAACCCCCTTCATACCGACGAGATCTTCGCCACCCGGGTGGCCCGCTTTCCCTCGGTCTTCGCTCACGGAATGCTCACCATGGGCATGACCGGTCGGCTGCTGACCGACACCGTGGGGGACGGGAGGTTGGTCCGGTTCGGCGGGAGATTCCGGGCCCAGGTGTGGCCCGGCGACACACTGACCACCCGGGTCGAGGTGATGGCGGCGTCGGATCACGACGGCCAATGGCTGATCGATTTGGACCTGGTCACCGTCAACCAGAACGGGGACGAGGTGTTCAGCGGCACTGCCACCGCCCGGCTCGGACCCTGAGCAACCCGGGCGGGACCAGCGGCCTGTTACTTTTCCATTTCGCCTACTCTCCGTATGCCACATACCGGTGGTCGGCGAAATGCAGAACCAATCGGCCCAGGCTGGCCGACCACGTGCGACCCGGCCATCTCGGCAGCCCGGTGGGCCCACACCACCGCCCCGATTTCAGGCCAGGTTCTCCCCGCCGAAGATCTCCGAGACCGAGGTGTCCTCGAACACCGCGTCGATCGCATCGGAGATCAACTTGGCCACCGACAGGACCTCGAGCTTGTCGAAGCGACGGTCCTGTGGGATCGGAAGAGTGTTGGTCACCACCACCTTGGTCAACGCCGAATTCTTCAGCCGGTCCACGGCCGGATCCGACAGCACGGCGTGGGTGGCCATGCACCACACCTCGGCGGCGCCCCGCTCGGCCAACAGATCGGCAGCCGCCACGATGGTCCCGGCGGTGTCGATCATGTCGTCGATTAGCACGCACTGGCGTCCCTGGACGTCACCCACCACGTGCAGCGCCTCCACCTGGTTGGATTCGCTCCGGAGCCGGCGTTTGTGGACGACGGCGAGATCGGCGGTGAGGTGCTGGCTGAACCGCTCTGCCACCTTCACCCGCCCGGCGTCGGGCGCCACCACCACCAGGTCGTCGCTGCGTTGGGTGCGGAGGTAGTCCACGAGCACCGGGGCGGCCGTCAGATGATCGAACGGGACGTCGAAGAAGCCCTGGATCTGACCGGAATGCAGATCGACGCTGACCACACGGTCGGCCCCCGCCACCGACAGCATGTCGGCCACCAGCTTGGCGGTGATCGGCTCACGACCCGACGCCTTGCGGTCCTGGCGCGAGTACCCGTAGTACGGGCATACCGCGGTGATCCTCTTGGCCGACGCCCGTTTGGCGGCGTCGATCATGATCAGGTGCTCCATCAACGAGTCGTTGACCGGCCCACAGTGGGTCTGGATGATGAACACGTCGCTTCCCCGGATCGACTGGTCGAAGCGGCAGTGGATCTCGCCATTGGCGAACTCGCGGAGATTCGCCTCTCCGAGGTCCACCCCCAGCTGGCGGGCCACGTCCTGGGCCAGCTCGGGGTGAGATCGGCCAGACACCAGTTCCAAGCGGCGGCGGGGCGTGAATTCCATGCCCATGACGCTAGTGCTCGCCGGCGCCCGGGTCGCCCACATGCGGGGCGTCGACGACGGAACCTCCGGCGGAGGAGGAGCCGGGTCCCGGGCCGGAGCCGGATCCCGAACCACCGAGGCCCGAGGGCGGAGAGCTCGTACCGTCGACCGCAGCACCGGCCGGCACTTCGGTCCCCTCGTCGAGGACGACATAGGGCCCGATCCGGGAGTCGGGTCCGATCAGAGAGCGACGGCACACGCTCGTGTCCACCACCGCACCCTCCCCAACCACCGTGTCGACCAGCCGGGTGTTGGGGCCGATCTCGGCGTGGGACCCGATCACACACGATCCCTGGAGGATGACCCCGGGAAGGAGCACCACGTCCGGCTCCAGCACCACGTCGACATCGATGTACGTTCGCTCGGGATCCCACATGGTCACACCACGGCGCATCCACCGCTCGTTGATGCGGTCACGCAGTTCGGCCTCGGCCACCGCCAGCTGGGCGCGGTCATTGACCCCCGCCACCTCCATGGTGTCCTCGACCACCACAGATCCCACCTTGTGGCCCGCCTCGTAGAGGACGCCGATCACATCGGTCAAGTAGTACTCACCCTGCAGGTTCGACGGGCTCAGCCGGCGCAAGGATGGAGCCAGCACGCTCCGGCGGAAGCAGTAGATCGAGGTGTTGACCTCGTGCACCTCGAGCTCCTCGACCTCGGCGTCGGCCTGCTCGACCACCCGGGCCACCGAGTCGTCCCGGCCTCGCACCACCCGCCCGTACCCGAACGGCTCATCGATCACCGCCGTCAACAAGGTGGCGGCGGCGTCGGTGGCCCGATGGTGCTGGACCAGAGCAGCAAGACTGGCCGGCCGCACCAGCGGTGTGTCCCCGGGCAGCACCACCACGTCGGTGTCGTCGTCTCCCTCGTCGTCGGGAAGTCCGGTGAGGGCCACGGCCATGGCGTCGCCGGTCCCCCGCTGCTCGAGCTGCTCGACGAACTCGATGGCCATGCCCGGCGGAGCGTGCTCGACCAAGGTCTTGGTCACCCATTCGGCCCGGTGGCCGACCACGACCACCACTCTGGCCACCGACAGCTCGGCCAGGGCGTCGAGCACGTGGAGCACCATGGGGCGGCCACACAACCGATGGAGCGGCTTGGGCCGGGACGAACGCATCCGCACGCCCTCACCGGCGGCCAGCACCACCGCCGAAAGTTGCCGACCCGACGACCGGGCCGTCGGCGGCCGATCGTCGTCGGGAGACGGTTGAGGGTAGGTGCGGATCACCATGTCGGTCCGGTGCCCGCCTTCCGTCCCCGGACTGGACCGGCCACGTCACGCGGTGGAAACGTCATGGGGCCTATTCTTCCCACGTCGGGGTGGCCAATGCGACCCGACATCCAAGACAGCAGTTCAACGACTCCCATGCCCCCCCTCGCTACCACAGTCGACCCGAGCTCAGAGACCTTCCGGGCCAATTACCGGGCCCTGAGCGAAGCCCTCGACGGCATCAACGAGCAGCTGGCGGCGGCTCGGGCCGGCGGAGGCGGCCGGTATGTGGAACGGCACAGATCACGGGGCAAGCTCCCGGCTCGCGAGCGCATCGAGCTCCTGGTGGACCGGGACTCGGCGTTTCTGGAGCTGGCGGCCCTTGCCGCCTGGGGCACCGAGTACCAGGTGGGAGCGTCGTCCGTGGTGGGCATCGGCGTGGTGGAGGGGGTCGAGTGCCTGATCTCGGCCCACGATCCCACCGTCCGGGGCGGGGCTATGAACCCCTACACGTTTCGAAAGGGCGCCCGCGCCTCCGACATCGCCCTGCACAACCGACTGCCGGTGATCAACCTGGTCGAGTCGGGCGGTGCCGACCTCCCGGCCCAGGCCGAGCTGTTCATCCCCGGGGGCCGGGCGTTCCGGGACCTCACCCGCAGCTCGGCGGCGGCGGTCCCCACCGTGGCCATCGTCTTCGGCAACTCGACGGCCGGAGGCGCCTACGTCCCGGGAATGAGCGACTACATCGTGATGATCGAGAAGCGCTCCAAGGTGTTTCTGGGCGGGCCGCCCCTGGTCAAGATGGCCACCGGCGAGGAGTCGACCGACGAGGAGCTGGGGGGCGCCTCCATGCATGCCCGGGTGTCCGGCCTGGCCGACTACCTGGCCACCGACGAACCGGACGCCATCCGTCTGGGAAGACAGATCGTCAGCCGGCTGAACCACCGGAGAGAGGGCCCGGGCCCCACCCAACCGGCCGACGACCCGCTCTACGACCCCGACGAGCTCCTCGGCATCGCCTCGGCCGACCCCAAGGTGCCGTTCGACCCACGCGAGGTACTGGCCCGGGTGGTGGACGGGTCGAGGTTCGACGAGTTCAAGCCCCTCTACGGCACCAGCCTCGTCACCGGATGGGCCTCCATCCACGGCTACCCCGTCGGCGTCCTGGCCAATCACCGAGGTGTGCTGTTCTCGGAGGAGGCCCACAAAGCCACCCAGTTCATCCAGCTGGCCAATCAGATAGACGTGCCGTTGGTCTTCTTGCAGAACACCACGGGGTACATGGTGGGCAAGGAGTACGAGCAGGGTGGGATCATCAAGCACGGCGCCATGATGATCAACGCGGTGTCCAACTCCTCGGTCCCCCACCTCACCGTCAACATCGGTGCCTCCTACGGAGCCGGCAACTACGGGATGTGCGGCCGGGCCTACGATCCGCGTTTCCTGTTCGCCTGGCCCAACGCCCGCTCAGCCGTGATGGGGCCGGCCCAACTGGCCGGGGTGCTGTCCATCGTCGGTCGCCAATCGGCCGCCTCCAAGGGCGTGGACTTCGACGAGGAGGCCGACCGGTCCATGCGTGAGCTCGTCGAAGCTCAGATCGAGGCCGAGTCGCTGCCCCTGTTCCTCTCCGCCCGCCTCTACGACGACGGCATCATCGATCCGCGCCAAACCCGCACCGTGCTCGGCATGTGTCTGTCGGTCGTCGACAACCAGCCCATCGCCGGCACCCGCGGCTATGGCGTGTTCCGGATGTGAGACCGACCCGATGAGTCACCCCCGATGAGCACCTACGTTCCGATCCGCACCCTGTTGGTGGCCAACCGGGGAGAGATCGCCCGACGGATCATGAGGACGGCCCGGGCCATGGGCATCGTCACGGTGGCCGTCCATTCCGACGCCGATTCGGCCAGCCCCCACGTGGCCGAGGCCGATCTGGCCGTGCGGCTGCCGGGCGACTCCCCCACCGATACCTACCTGCGCTCGGCCCTGATCCTCGATGCCGCCTCGCGGACCGGGGCGGACGCCATCCACCCGGGCTATGGGTTCCTGTCCGAGTCGGGAGACTTCGCCCGGGTGGTGACCGGTGCCGGACTGGTGTGGGTCGGTCCACCACCGGAGGCCATCGACGCCATGGGATCGAAGATCGGCAGCAAGGAGTTGATGCGGGTGGCCGGCGTGCCCACTCTGGCATCGATCACCGTGGAGGGAGACAAGCTGCCGGACATCGTCGCCGTCGAATCGTTGGGGTGGCCGCTGCTGGTCAAGGCCTCGGCCGGGGGCGGCGGGCGGGGCATGCGCGTGGTGTGGGGTCCGAGCGAGCTGGCCGATGCCGTCGACGGCGCCCGCCGCGAGGCCGAGTCCGCTTTCGGCGACGGCACCGTGTTCCTCGAGCGCTACCTGAGGGAGCCGCGCCACATCGAGGTGCAGGTGCTGGCCGATGCCTACGGCGACACCGTGGCGTTGTTCGAGCGCGAGTGCAGCATTCAGAGGCGCCACCAGAAGATCGTCGAGGAGGCGCCGTCCTCGTTCGTCAGCCCTGAGCTCCGGAACCGGTTGATGGAAGCCGCCGTCACCGCCGCCGAAGAGGTGGGCTATGTGAACGCCGGCACGGTGGAGTTCGTGGTGGACGGGAACGACGAGCCCTACTTCCTCGAGATGAACACCCGGTTGCAGGTCGAGCACCCCGTCACCGAGGCGGTCACCGGCCTCGATCTCGTCCGGCTGCAACTGCTGGTCGCCGGCGGTGCACCGCTTCCCCCCGAAGTCCATGCCGCAGTGGCGACCGGGCCCCGGGGACACGCCATCGAGGCCCGGCTGTACGCCGAGGACCCTGGACGGGGATGGCTGCCGTCTACCGGGACCCTCCGGCGCTTCGACGTCGAGGGGGGGGCACAGGACGGCCGGCCCGGCGCCGATGTGCTGGTCCGGGTGGACAGTGGAGTCGAGACCGGCAGCGTGGTGAGCCCCCACTACGACCCGATGCTGGCCAAGGCCATCGTCCACGCCCCCACCCGCGGGGAGGCGGCCACCGCACTGGCCGCAGTGTTGGCCCGGGCCCGGATCCACGGGGTCACGACCAACCGCGACCTGTTGGTCCGCATCCTCCGCCACCCGGCCTTCCTGGCCGGCGACACCGACACCGGGTTCCTCGAGAGCCAGGGGCTCGATGGTCTGGCCGCGCCCCTGGCCGACCACGAATCGGTGCGCTTGCACACGCTGGCCGCCGCCCTGGCCGGCCAGGCCCGACGACGGACGGACGCCCGTGTGCAACCCACCATCCCGTCCGGGTTCCGCAACAATCCGTCGTTCCTCCAACACACCGCCTATGCCGTGGCCGGAGCGGCCGGAGCGGCCGGAGCGACGGTGGCCGTGGGCTACCAGTTCGGCCCGGACGGCCGGACCCTCGAGCAGGTGGAGGTGGACGGGAATTCGGTCGACGTCGAGCTGGTGACGCTCCTGGCCGACTCGGTCACGTTCGCCACCGGTGGGGTGGGCCGTCGCTACCTGGTCGACCGGTACGAATCGACGTCGTTCGTCGACGGACCCGACGGAAGCTCGGTGCTGGTGGAACAGCCCCGCTTCCCCCGAACCGCCGACCAGCTGTCCGAAGGTTCGGCGTTGGCGCCGATGCCCGGCGGGGTGGTCCGAGTGGAGGTGGCCGAGGGCGACCCGGTGGAGCCCGGTCAGCTGCTGGTGGTGCTGGAGGCCATGAAGATGGAGCACGCCGTCCACGCCGCCGCCGCCGGCACAGTGGTCGCCGTGAAAGTGATCGAAGGCGACCAGGTCGAGACGGGCCGGATCCTGGTGGTGGTCGAGCCGTACGACTCCGGAGGCGGCAGTGCAGCGGCCGGTGACCCGGGCCCGGCGGACCCAAACAGATCGTCATGACCGACCCGTTGCGCATCGCCAACTGCTCGGGGTTCTACGGAGACCGGCTGTCGGCAGCGCGCGAGATGGTGGAGGGAGGGCCCATCGACGTCCTCACGGGCGACTGGCTGGCCGAGCTGACCATGTTGATCCTGTGGAAGGGCTACCAGCGTGATCGTTCCCGGGGATGGGCCCATACCTTCCTCACTCAGATGGAAGAGGTGCTGGGGACTTGCATGGACCGCGGCATCAAGGTCGTCACCAACGCCGGCGGACTCAATCCGTCAGGTCTGGCCGATCAGGTGCGGGCCCTGTCCGACAGGTTGGGGCTCGCAGCCGCGGTCGCACACGTGGAGGGGGATGACCTTCTCCCTCGCATCGCCGAGCTCGAAAAGGACGGTCACCCCCTCTCCCACCTCGACACGGGTCGGCCGCTGGCCGAGGCAACCGGGGAGGTGGTCTCGGCCAATGCCTACCTGGGCGCCTGGCCCATCGTCACCGCCCTGAACGGTGGCGCCGACGTGGTCGTCTGTCCCCGCATCACCGACGCCTCGCTGGTGGTGGGGCCGGCCGCCTGGCACCACGGCTGGGGGCAGACCGACTGGGACGCGCTGGCCGGCGCCGTCGTGGCCGGTCACGTCATCGAGTGCGGACCTCAGGCCACCGGGGGCAACTACGCCTTCTTCACCGAGGTGCACGGCATGGAGCACCCGGGGTTCCCCATCGCCGAAGTGGCGGCGGACGGCTCGTCGGTCATCACCAAGCACCCGGACACCGGGGGCGAGGTGTCGGTGGGCACGGTCACCGCCCAGCTCCTCTACGAGATCGCCGGGCACGAGTACCCCAACACGGATGTGGTGGCCCGGTTCGACACCATCACCGTGGACCAGCAGGGACCCGACCGTGTCCGCATCTCCGGTGCTCTGGGCCTACCCGCCCCTGACCACGTGAAGGTGTGCTTGAACCTGCTGGGCGGCTGGCGCAACTCGATGACCTTCGTACTCACCGGTCTCGACATCGAGGAGAAGGCGGCGCTCACCCTGCGCTCACTGGAGGCGGCGCTGGGCGGGGCCGATCGGTTCGCCGACTTCGACGCCCGACTGATCCGCTCGGACAAACCGGATGCGGCCGTCAATGCCGAAGCCACCGCCCAGCTTCGTATCACCGTGAAGGACGCCGACCCCGACAAGGTCGGCAGGAACTTCTCGGGAGCCGCCACCGAGCTGGCCTTGGCCGGCTACCCCGGTCTCCACCTGACCGCACCTCCGGGGTCGGGGACCGTGTACGGCGTGTACTGGCCGGCGCTGGTGCCGGCCGGCCTGGTGGTCCCGGTGACGGTCGATGCCCACGGACGGCGGGTGGAGGTACCCCACGCGGCATACCTGACCGCCGCCAACGGCCAGGCGCCCGACCGCCACCACGAGGGCATCGTCGACTCCTCGCCCGATCTGGCCCTGGCCCCCGATGCCGTCGAGGCTCCCGACTTCGTTCCGCCCGAGCCGGCCGGGTCATCGGCGCCCGGGCGGCAGCTGTCGATCCGACTGCCACTCGGCACCATCATCGGGGCCCGTTCGGGGGACAAGGGTGGCAACGCCAACGTCGGCCTGTGGGCGCGGTCGGAAGCGGCGTGGGAGTGGCTCGACGCCTACCTCACCATGGCCACGTTCCGGGCTCTGCTCACCGAGGCCGACGACCTGGAGATCCGGCGCTACCGGTTCCCGAATCTGCGGGCTCTCAACTTCGTGGTGGTGGGCCTGCTGGGCGAAGGCGTGGCCTCTTCGACCCGACCCGATCCACAGGCCAAAGGCCTGGGCGAGTACCTTCGGAGTAGAGCGGTCGACATCCCCGTCGAACTCGTGCCGTTCCGACCCGAGGAGTAGGGCCATGGACTTCATCGAATCGGACGAACTGCAGATGCTGCGCCAGGCAGTCGGTGACATCGCATCCAAGTTCGGTCACGAGTACTACGTGGAGAAGGCCCACGCCGACCAACGAACCGACGAGCTGTGGAAGGCGGTGGCCCAGCCCGGCTTTTTGGGGGTGAACGTGCCCGAGGAGTACGGCGGGGGCGGGGGCGGGATCACCGAGCTGGCGGCGGTGGGTGAGGAGCTGGCGGCCGCCGGTTGCCCGCTCCTGGTCATCGTGGTGTCGCCGGCCATCTGCGCCACCATCATCGCCAAGTTCGGAACCGAGGAACAGCGGCAACGGTGGCTACCCGGATTCGCCACCGGCGAGCTCAAGATGGCCTTTGCCATCACCGAGCCCGACGCCGGCTCCAACTCCCACAATCTTTCCCTCACCGCCACCAAGGACGGGGACCTGTACCGCCTGAACGGCTCGAAGTACTACATCTCGGGGGTCGACGAGTGCCAGGCCATCCTGGTGGTGACGCGGTCCGGCATCGACCCCGACAGCGGCCGGGGCCGCCTGTCCCTGTTCGTGGTGGACACCGACACGCCCGGCCTCGACAAGCAGGTGCTGCCGGTGGAGATCACCGCCCCCGAGAAGCAGTACACACTCTTCTTCGACAACGTCCAGGTCGAGGCCGACCGGTTGATCGGGGCCGAAGGGGAGGGCCTGCGCCAGGTGTTCTTCGGGCTCAACCCCGAACGCATCCTGTCAGCCGCCACCGCCAACGGCATCGCCCGCTTCGCCCTGTCCAGGGCGGCCGAGTACGCCAAGACCCGTGAGGTGTGGGGCACGCCCATCGGACGGCACCAGGGCATCGCCCACCCATTGGCCAAGGCCAAGATCGAAGTGGAGCTGGCCCGGCTCATGACCGAGAAGGCGGCCTGGCTGTGTGACAACGCCGGGGACACTCCCGAGGCGGGCGAGGCGGCCAACATGGCCAAGTACGCCGCCGCCGAAGCCACCCTCGGCGCCCTCGACCAGGCCATTCAGACGCACGGTGGCAACGGTATGTCCACCGAATACGGACTGGCCGACCTGTGGGGCATGGCCCGGCTCCTCCGCATCGCCCCGGTGAGCCGGGAGATGATCCTCAACTTCGTGGCCCAACATTCGCTGGGGTTGCCCAAGTCGTACTGATCTCGACCGGAGGCGGACGACTCGACCGGGGCGTCGACCGCCGATCACTCGCTGCCCTTTCTGCCTCTTCTGCCTCTGCGCCTGCCTCTACGCCGGTACCTGGAGACCCGTCACGGCCGATCGGCGGCCGCCCAGGCCGAATAATTACCACTGTCCGTGGTTGATTTTCGGGTCTCCTCGGCCTCAAACCCGAGGAGAATTCCCACGTTGTCCCAGGTACAGGTGGAATCACGTCTATGAACAACGATCCGCGCCAAATATTCTGCCACTCAGCGTTATGGCACACTACCGGCAGTCCACCTCAGCACGGAAGTTCACGCGGGGCATGTCCGCGGTGCGCCGGCGCGCCACGGACCAGGGCGCCGGTCAGGGGGGCGACGACGGGGTGACGCTGCTCGAGGTGGTGGTGGCCTTCGTCATCTTGATGATCTCCCTGATTCCGCTTTCCTATCTCTTCACCAACGCCCTGATCTCCGCCGGGCAGTCCACCAACCAGCAGACGGCGCTCTCCATCGCCGAGAAATGGGTGGAGGTGCTGGAGAACACGACCCCGCCGGTGAATTCATATGGCGAGGTGGTGGTGGACACATCTGGCTACCCACAGGGGCCGGCACCCTCCTCGGCCACCAGCACCGCCGCCGGGTCCTCGGTAGGAGCCAATCTCGACGCCGTGTCGACCATCAACCTCGCCTCCTCGGCCAACTTCGCCGCCGCCACCACCTCGGTTCCCCAGACGGTGGAAGTGACCACCGGAACGACCACGCAGGCAACCACATCGGTGAGCTACTCGGCGATAAGCGGGAACACGCTCACCTGCACCACCAATCCGTGCAGCACCACGTCCGCCGTCATGAGCTCCAGCTCCAGCGACCCGATCGCCCAGGCAACGGTGGCCACCCCGACCGAGACCAAGGGCAGCACCGTCTACACCCTTCAGGCCAAATACTCGTGGGCCGTGGCCCAGAACAGCGGGGCGGCCAGCCCCCCTGACCTGTGTACATCGGGCACGCCCCAACTCCTCAAGTTAACGGTGAACGTGTCGTGGGGCCCCAATGCCGACGGCAACAACATCCAGGACAGCACCCTCATCAACTACCCGCCGACCGGGGTCCAGACCCTCGGGTTCATCGCCCTCCAGATGTCCGGGGACACAGGCGCCTCCGACACCCAGAGCCCGAGCCACCCGTGGAGCTACCGGGTGCAGTCGATCCCCGTCAAGGTGGCCGGCCAGCAATCCCTGCCGACTCTGTACCCGGACAGTTATGGCTGCGTCTTCGCCCAGGTCCTCCCGGGTAGCTATTCGATCTCGGTCGGACAGCCCGCCAACGGCTACCCCACGGGTACCACGTATGCCAGCCCCGAGTTCGTGGCCAACGCCACCGGGAGCGTCACCAACCATGTCTGGAGCCCCCCGACATGCGAGCCCCAGCCGGCCTGCACCTCGACACCGGGCTCGCTGCCCACCGTGAACGTGGCCATCGGGGCCGTCACCCGGGTCACGTCGACCCTCTCGTCGGACTATCCGGGATTCGACCAGGCGACCACGGTCAACCTGAACTATCCGTCGTCCACCGCCGTCGAGGACGGGGTGACATGCCCAGGGGCCGGGACGATCACCTGTGTGGCCACCGGGGAGAACTCCTCGGGTACGGCCGCCGTGACGTGGGCCAACGGAAGCTCGTGGTCGACCGCCACCATTCCCTCAGCCGTATCGGTGACCCGGATCTCGTCCATGGCCTGCCCGACGTCGACCACCTGCATCGCCGTCGGCTACGGGTCGGGTGGAGCTGTCATCCTCAACGGTTCCGGATCGGCCTCGCCCCAGCTCACCGCGGACAGCGGGTCGGCCATCCCCTCGGGGAGCGGTGCCGACCTCACCCAGGTGGTCTGTCCCTCCACCACCCAGTGCGTGGCCCTCGGGACAACCAGCACCGGAACGGGCGTCGTCCTGTCCGGCACCATCAGCTCGGGCGGTGACGTCTGGACCCAAGAGACGATTCCCGCCGGCATCGCCGCCCTCTCCAGTCTGGTCTGCCCGACGTCGGCCACCGGATGCGCGGCCATCGCCGACACCACCAGCGGTGGCACACCACTGGTCATCACCGGCCCGGCCGGTGCCGGTACCTGGGCGGCCGGCACGTCCAGCGGATTCACGCTCACGTCCCTCACCCAGATCGCCTGCCCGACGTCGACCACCTGTATGGCCATCGGCAGCGGGAAGATCGGGAGTTCCACCACGGTCAGCCCGGTCGTCCTCTCCGCCGTGGTGACGGGCGGCACCGGCCTGGGGAGCACCGGCAGCACGGTGGCGTGGGCGGCCGACACCCTGACCTCGACCACGGTGACCCAGCTGGGCCAGATCGTGTGCCCGGTCACCACCAAGTGCCTGATCACCGGAGTGGGCACCTATACGGCGGGCTCGACCATGACCACGGGGGGGCTCCTCCTCTACGGGCCGACGGCCGGCCCTCTCAAGTCGGAGTTCCCGGTGGACGTCTCGGCCCCCATCTCGGCCATCACCGAGGTGACCTGCCCGACGTCGACCAACTGCACCCTGATCGGTTCGTCGTCCGGCACCGCGGTGATCTTCACCGGGACTATCAATGGGACCAACACCGCCCCCGACACCTGGAACCAGAACACCGTGCCCAGCTCGAGCGTCCTCTCCCAGGTGGTGTGCCCTTCGGCCAGCTCGTGCCTGGTCATGGCCACCGGGACCTCGGCATCCAATCCCCAGGGCCTGCTGTTCTACACCACCAACTCCGGAACGAACTGGTACTCGGCCACCCTCCCGGCCTCGGACTCGATGCAGTACTTCGACGGGATCAGCTGCGTCACCGGGGGCACGGGGACGTGTTCAGCGGTGGGCGCCACCCCGACCGGGTCGGTGGTGCTGACCACCTCGACCGGGCCCGGCGGGTCATGGTCCGATCAGACCCCCTCGGGCCTGAGCGGCTATTCGGCCACCGGCATTCCCCTGGAGATCAGCAACAACAACGGGCTCCTCCCCAGCGCCTACATCAACGCCGTCACGGCCGGGGCCAACCCCAACGCCACCCAGCTGCCGGCCGTGTACCCGCTCACTCAGCAGTACTCGCTGTTCGCCGGTGACTGCTCGACCGAGGCCAACGCCTACAACACCTCGTCGTTCGCCACCATCCCGGGTGGCATCACCGGGGTCACCGCCGGCCTGTCCTCGCCCACCGTGCCCCTCGGCCTGCTCCCGGTCCAAGTGGTGCACAAATCCGGGGTCGACGTCGGCCAGGCCTACGCCGGGGCCACCCTCACCATCACCGCCACCACCGCCTCCTGCAATGCCGACAACTACACCATCCAGACGGCAGGGGCGGACGGGCTCAGCCGGACCCAGGTGCCCTACGGCACCTACAACATCTTCGTCAACGGAAGTGCCACGGCGGCGGGAACCGTCACCGTGGCCGGGGTACCCAGCCAGGTGACGGTGAGCGCATGAGACGGCCCGCCTGCAGCCGGCCCGGGCTCCCGCCGGGCGGTAAGAGGATGGATGCCCGGCGCCCCGGCCGACGGCCGTCCGATCACCACCGGAACGACGACGGGCTCACCCTGGTGGAGCTGATGGTGGCGTTCGCCTGCCTCATCGTCCTCCTCACCATCGCCGCCTCGGCCCTCACCACCTACGTGACCGCCGGCACCACGGTGATCTCGTCCTACTCGGCCACCGACCAGCTCCTGCCGAGCTCGATGGTGATCCAGCGCCTCATCCGTTCCGAGGTGGAGCCGGCCCCCATGCCTCCCACCAACTCGTCGTGCGCCGTGGCCAACGCTTCGTGCCCGCCATTTCTGACCGGAAGCGTGGGGACCTTCTCGACGACGTTCTACGCCAACATCGGTGACGCCAACGGGCCGGCGAAGATCGTAATGGCCGAATCCACGCCCACCGAGTGCAGCTCGTGCCGGTTCTACACCTCGGTATTCACCGTCACCGAGTATCCGGCGGTGGCCAGCACCTGTCCCTTCTCCGAGACCTCCACCGCCACTTGTTCGTGGTCGTCATCGGGCAAGGTACTGGTCGACATATCGAGTGTGGTGAACGGGGCTGCACCACTCACGGTGGGCTCGGTCACCACCACGCCGCTCCCGTATGCATCGACGCCGATCTTCACATACAACACCCTCGACACGGTGTCCAACGACTACGTCCCCGGTGCCGGGGGTTCCACGGTGGGAACGACCGGCATGTTGTCCGGCTTCGGGACCGCCTGCACCCCTCCTTCGACCACCAGCCAGAACTGCCCCCAGGACACCATCCAGAGCGTCGGGGTGGACCTCGAAGTCGAGGTGCAGGGAAGCCCGGCCCACGAGAACTACTTCGTGGTCTACCGGCTTTCGTCAAGTTCCTACCTCTACAGCCCACTCGTCGGTTAGGTCGCCATGTCAACTCCCTCCAGGCCACGTTCGATCTTCTTCACCGGCCGGCCGACCCGCCGGTTCTTTCCCGTGGCGCTCCGGCGCCCAGCGGGTGGAGGCCGACGCAGTCACTCGGCCCGGGACGCCGGTCAGGCCGCCCTGGTCGACAGTGGTGGCCCTGACCGTGGCCATGTCCACCATCGGGGCGGTGATGGTCAGCGCCATCGCCAACAACGATCCCATCCTGACCCAGGCATCCATCCAGCGGTACGCCTATCGGGGCCTTTCGTCGGGGCTCAACGCCTATCAGAGCCAGATCAATGCCGACCCCTACCTGGCCGCCTGCAACTCGACCACCAACTACCCGTCGGGCAGCAATGCCAACGTGCAGTGCTCGGGCATCAACTACGAGTCGTGGAGCCAGGTGCCGGGCACCAACGTCGGCAACGGGGTGATCCCTGAGTACTACCTGTACGACAACCCCCAGGCCGTGGTCGACCCCACCACCAACGCCCTGGACTACCTCGAGGTGCAGATCATCGGGGCGGCCGGCTTCGGCACCAACCTCGTCTACTACTCGACGGTAGCCAAGTTCACCCCGGCCAACGGCTTCCTCGACAACGTGTGGTGGTCGAACTACGAGTCCTCCAACGCCGCCGCCCTGACCAACCCGACCACCACCCAGACCTCGACCGGGTGCGCCTGGTACTACAGCACCAACTACAGCAACTCGGGCAGCTGCACGCCGGTCTACTTCGGCCCCAACGACTCGATCACCGGACCGGTCTTCTCCAACGACTCGCTCTTCGTGGACAGCAAACCCAACTTCGGAGCCGGCTACCCGGTCACCACCGCCGATCCCAACTGCCTGTTCGTCGATCCCCTGGACGGCAACCACGGCACCAAGGCGGGCTGCTCGGGGGCCACCGCCGACGTGGGAACCTACGACGCCTCCACCAGCTCGTACGGGGCGGACAACTACGAGCCGATCCCCACCGACAACTCGGAGTTGGGCGGTTTCGCCAAGCAGGGGGGCTGCTACTACCAGGGCCCGACCACCGTGACCCTGTCGGGTAACCAGATGACGGTCACCAGCCCGGACACCGCCTCCACCGGGGGTGACGACACCATGAACTACTCGAGCGACTCGAGCGTCTGTCCGACGGCCGGGGGCACGGCCTCGCTCCCCAAGAACGGAGTCCTGTTCGTGGACGGCTACAGCGGGAGCACCACTCCGGCAGTGGGCACCAACCCGTTCGACGGCAATCTGCAAGACGTGTGCACCGGGAGGGCGCCCCATCAGACGTGCAGCGATGAGTACGTCGACCCCCAGACGTACGCCGACTGCCTCGGCTGTTACTACGGCCAGACCCAGCAACCCGACTCGGAAGCCGACGCATTCGTCAGCGGCAGCCTGTCGGGGCACCTCACCATCGGTGCCGACAACGACATCATCATCGACGGCCCCGTCAAATATGCCGACTGCACGTGGACGGGCACGGCCTCGCAGAGCAACTGCAACTACAACAGTTTCACCAGTTCGACAGCCATCAACGACGTCCTCGGTCTGATCGCCTACGACTACGTCGAAGTGGACCTGCCGGTCGACGGCAACGGCAACACCCTGGCCGCCTGCGGAACCAGCGGCGCCCTGGCCGCACCGCTGTGCGATCCCAGTACTTCCACCGGGAGCCCCACTGGCGGCCAGGGCCTGGTGGTGGACGCATCGATCCTGGCCCTCCAGGGTTCCTTCCTGGTGAACAACTACAGCACGTCCAACTCCACCAACGGCAGCGGCAACGAGGGCACCCTCACCGTCTACGGCTCGATCCAGCAGGACGCCCGCGGGGCGGTCGGTACCTTCTCGGGGAACAACATCGTCTCCGGCTACTCGAAGCGCTACCTGTGGGACCCCCGGCTGCCGTTCTACTCGCCCCCCTACTACCTGACCCCGGGGACCCCTTCGTGGTCGCTCGTGTCCTCGTCGGAAAGCTACAACGGCCAGTGTCCCGAGATGCCGCCGGCCCAGTCGACACCGGTGACGACCCAGCCGACCTGGCCGTGGCCGACGTCGACCGGGGTGGCCTGCTCCACCATCACCGCCCCCTAGCTGGCCGCCGGCCCGTCTGGGCCCGGACCGTGCCCAGGTAGCCTTGTCCTCTTATGGCCATCAAGACCCGAGACGACATCCGTAACGTGGCCATCGTGGCTCACGTCGACCACGGCAAGACCACCCTGGTCGACGCCATGCTGTGGCAGTCGGGGGCGTTCCGGGCCAACGAGTCGGTCAACGAACGGGTCATGGACTCGGGGGACCTGGAGCGGGAGAAGGGCATCACCATCCTGGCCAAAAACACCGCCGTTCTCCACGGCGGGGTCAAGATCAACATCATCGACACCCCCGGGCACGCCGACTTCGGCGGCGAGGTGGAGCGGGGACTGACCATGGTCGACGGGGTCCTGCTGCTGGTGGACGCGTCCGAGGGTCCCCTCCCCCAGACCCGGTTCGTCCTGCGCAAGACCCTCCAGGCCCGCCTGCCGGTGGTGCTGGTGGTCAACAAGGTCGACCGGCCCGATGCCCGCATCGACGAGGTGGTCCACGAGGTGGAGGAGCTGTTCCTCGACCTCGACGCCGACGAGCACCAGATCGACTTTCCGATCCTCTTCTCCAACGCCCGGGCCGGCTGGGCCTCGACCGAGCAGGGGGTGGAGGGCACCGACCTCGAGCCACTGTTCCAGGCCATCCTCGACCGCATCCCGGCACCCCACTACGACCCGGATGTGCCGCTGCAGGCCATCGTCTCCAATCTCGATGCCTCCCCGTACCTGGGTCGCCTGGCCATCTGCCGCGTCCACAACGGCACCCTCCGCAAGGGTGAGACAGTGGCGTGGTGCCGTCTGGACGGCTCCATCGAACGGTCCAAGATCACCGAGCTCTACGTGACCGACGCTCTCGACCGGGTCGATGCCGCCGAGGCCGGTCCCGGCGACATCGCCGCGGTGGCCGGCATGGCCGAGATCACCATCGGGGAGACGTTGGCCGACCCCGACGACCCTCGGCCCCTGCCGGTCATCACGGTGGACGAGCCCAGCCTGGCCATGACCATCGGCATCAACACCTCGCCCCTGGCCGGGGCCGACGGGAACAAGCTGACCGCCCGCCAGGTCATCAGCCGGCTGGAGGCCGAGCTGGTCGGCAACGTCTCTCTCCGGGTGGACACCACCGAGCGTCCCGACACCTGGGAGGTGCAGGGCCGGGGTGAGCTGCAACTCGCCGTACTGGTCGAGACCATGCGGCGCGAGGGGTTCGAACTGACGGTGGGCAAACCCCAGGTCGTCACCCGGGAGATCGACGGCAGGCTCAACGAACCGATGGAACGGGTTGCCATCGATGTACCGGACGACTACCTCGGGGTGGTCACCCAGTTGATGGCCCTGCGCAAGGGGATCCTGATCGAGATGGTCAACCACGGAACCGGGTGGGTGCGCATGGACTACCGGGTGCCGGCCCGGGGCCTGGTGGGATTCCGCACCGAGTTCATGACCGAGACACGGGGCACGGGCATGCTCCACCACGTGTTCGACGGCTGGGAACCCTGGCACGGAGAGCTCAAGACCAAACGGAACGGCTCGATGGTGGCCGACCGCCGCGGCATGACCACCGGATACACCTTGATGAGCCTCCAGGAGCGGGGTGTCCTGCTGGTCGGTCCGGGAACCGAGGTCTACGAGGGAATGGTGGTCGGCGAGAACGCCCGCGACGAGGAGATGGACGTCAACCCGACCAAGGAGAAGAAACAGACCAACATCCGCTCGGCCTCGGCCGACGAAGCCATCCGCCTCACCCCTCCGCTGCTCCTGTCGCTGGAGCAGGCGCTCGAGTTCATCTCCGACGACGAATGCGTTGAAGTGACCCCCAAGGCGGTACGACTGCGCAAGGTGGTTCTCGACCAGGCCACCCGGGGACGCCAGCGGAGCCGGGCCCGCAAGGCCGCCGGCTGAACCAGGTGGCGGTGGCCGTCGGCTCCGGGTCCTCCCCGGGCCGGCTTTGGCGGCTCTCCCTGTCGATCTTTGTCTTGGCGCTGGCCTACCCTCGGTCGGTCACATACCACTGGTACGCTATTTTCCAAAGTGATGGCGTCGAGGGATCGCCCGGAGCGACGGTGGGTCGCAGCCGTCGAGGGCGGGAGAACGCTGATGCCAAGGCTCCGAGGGGAGGGCTCGAACCTCCAACATCTGGCTCCAAAGGCCAGCGTTCTGCCAATTGAACTACCTCGGAAGGGGTCGTCTCGCCACGTTCGACGACGGGGACAGGCTACCTCCGGGCCCGATGGGGGTCACCGGACCACGGCCAGCTCCCGAGCCCGGCATGCCGCCGCATCGACTGACCACCCCGATAGGCTCCCGGCCCGATGCGAGTACTCGTCGTGGACGACGACCCGGCGGTCAGCGGCGCCCTCAACCGGGCCCTCCGCCTCGAGGGATACGAGGTCACCTTGGCCGGTGACGGCCCCCAGGCCCTAGAGGAGATCGCCATCCGTCCCCCCGATGCACTCGTCCTCGACATCGGCCTACCCGTCATCGACGGGCTCGACGTCTGCCGACGCCTGCGGGCCGCTGGGGACGATACCCCGGTGCTCATGCTCACCGCCCGGGATGCCATCGACGACCGGGTCCAAGGCCTCGACGCCGGGGCCGACGACTATCTGGTCAAGCCATTCGCCCTGGCCGAACTGCTGGCCCGCCTGCGTGCCCTCCTCAGGCGCCGACCCGAGGACGCCGGCGAGGTCCTCCGGTTCGCCGACCTGTCGCTCGATCCGATCACCCGGGAGGCCCAGCGCGGGGAGCGACCCTTCACCCTGACCCGGATCGAATTCGACTTGCTCGAGCTGCTGTTGCGCCATCCGCGCCAGGTACTCGACCCGCGAGCTGATCCTCGACAGGGTGTGGGGGTACACCTTCGACTCCGGGACGAACTCGTTGGCCGTCTATGTGGGCTACCTCCGGAGGAAGACCGAGGCCGGTAACGAGCCCCGCCTGATCCACACGGCCCGGGGAGTCGGCTACGTCCTGCGCGAGCCTTAGACCATGACGGCGTCTCGGCGCGTGGGACCGTGACGTTCCGGAGTCGCCTGGTGCTGGCGGCCACCGCCGCCGTCCTGGTGGTCGTGGTCCTCGGGGCGCTGGCCACCTACCTGGTGGCCTACAACTCATTGGTCGGATCGGTCGACGACAACCTGATCAATGGAGTCAAGAGCACGCTCCTGGTGTACGACGGTTCCGCCCCCACCGTGGACAACTTCTGCGTGACCTCGGCCCCCGAGGACTGCCAACAGGTGGTGAACAATACGGGCTCGGTGGAATCGCCCTTGCAAAAGCCGTTGGCCGTCAACAGTACGGTTTTGGCCGTGGCCGCCAGCCGGGGGACGGCTCAGGAGTCGTTCTTCTCGACCACGGTGAACGGCATCGCCGTCCGAGAGGTCGTCTACCCGCTCAGTCCCACATTCACCTACGTCACCAGTGAAAATCCTTACGGGGTCACGCTGGCCGACGGCGGGGCCTTCCAACTGACCACCTCGCTCACCGGAGTGAACCAGGAGCTCCGTCACCTGGCCCTCGCCCTGTGGCTCATCGTCCTGGTCGGGATCACCGTGGCCGTCCTGCTGGGACTGGGCGTCGGTCGGACGGTGCTGGCACCGCTCAACAGTCTCACCCGCACCATCGAGGAGCTGGCCGACAACACCGACGTGTCCCGCCGCCTCGACCCGGGGGGTCCCGACGAGCTCGGACGACTGCGTCGGGCCTTCAACCGCCTGCTGGTCGCCCTCGACACCTCTCGCGAGAGCCAACGCCAGCTGGTGCTCGACGCCTCCCACGAACTGCGGACCCCGCTGACCAGCCTCCGGACCAACATGGAGGTCGCCCGGCGGCTCGAGGAGCTGCCTCCCGAAGAACGGGAGGTCCTCATCAGCGACGTCGTCACCCAGATGGACGAGCTGACCTCACTGGTGGGGGACCTGTCCGAGCTGGCCCGCGGCGAGCAGCCCAACATCGTCAGCCAGCCGGTCCGGCTCGACCTGATCGTGCTCGAGGCCGTCGATGCCGCCACCACCCACGGGAGGAGCCGGGACGTCACCTTCGAGGCCCGTACCGCGCCGTGCTGGGTGAGCGGTTCGTCGTCCCGCATCAAGCGGGCGGTGGACAACCTCCTCGACAACGCCCTCAAATGGAGTCCGGACGGGGGCGTGGTCGAGGTCTCGTGCTCGGATGGCTCGGTGTTCGTCCGCGACCACGGACCCGGGGTGGACGACAGCGACGTGGACTTCATCTTCGACCGCTTCTACCGGGCCCCGGGTGCCCGCGGCCGACCCGGCTCCGGACTGGGGCTGGCCATCGTCGCCCAGGTGGCCCGGGACGAGGGTGGCAGTGTCGAGGTCTACCAGGCCCCGGGCGGAGGGGCGCTGTTCCGGTTCAGCCTCCCCCAGGCCCAGCCCGGGCCCGGGGTCGGCGACGAGGAGTGACGGGGCAACGAGGGAGGCTCTGGCCCTGGCCCTGGCCCGCGCCCTGGCCGTGGTCCTGGCCGTGGTCCTGGCCCGACCTCACGGCCGCGCCCGCACCGATCCGCCGGGAGAAATCGCCGGATAGGTGGCCCGGCGGACACCGACGACCGATCTGTCCCTGCGGTCGACGAACACCCTGACCTCGGGCCAGTGGGCACCGCGGGGGACCGAGAGATGGGTTGCCTGACCGAAGAACCCGTCGATCAGGCCGGGCCGCCATCCGTCGGTCAGCAGCTCGTAGGCCACTCCCCAGTAGTCGACCGAGTAGTAGCCGTAACGCGGTCCGAACGAGGACGGGTCGACCTGCACCACCACCGGCCCACGGGCCACGCTCCGCTCCACCGACCCGGCGATCGCCTCGTCCAGGGAACGGTCGACCTGCACGGCCCCTACCCGCCCCCGCGCCGACGGGACGAGGGTGTGGAGGGCGACGGCGGCGGCGGCCAACAGCACGGCCAAGGTCACCCCGGCAACGACGACCGCCGGCGGCCCGGACCGATCCCGGGCTCCGACGGGCCGACGGCGGAGTACTGCCGCCGTCAACTCGGCCAACCCCCAGGCAGCGATGATCCACAGGAGGGCGCCGACGACCCACAAGGCGTTGATCAGATAGCTGAGGACGCTCAGGTTGTCGGCCGGGAGGGCGGCGAAGCTGGCCACCACGGCCAGCGAAACGGCGGCTCCGACACCGGCCAGGGCCGCCAGCTCCCGGCGCCCGGTGGCCCACGCCAGCCCGGCGATGGCCACGACCAGAACCGGGGCGGCCCCGCCCCACCCGGAGGCATGACCGGTGATGTACTGCGGGGTCCGGTTGACCAGGGCCGACAGGTAGGGGAACGAGGTCAGCCAGATCGGGCGGGGATCGGCCGCGGTGGCCAGGGCATGGAGGCCGAAGCCGGTCCCGATCCGCGGATGGCCGTCACCCGACTGGAGGATCAGGGACAAGTTGCCCGGTCGGACGAACGCCTCCTGGGCCAGTGGCGCCAGCCAGCACAGGGCGCCGATGCCCAAGCCGGTCACCAACCATCGCCTGCCCGGCGGCCGGAAACCCAGGGCCAGCCCGAACAACGGCGCGGCGACGGCAATGACGATGGCCGGAATGACGTAGAGGAAGTGGCACTGAGCGGCCAGTGAGGCGAAGAGGACGGCCGGTGGCCACCATCCGAACCTCCCCGACGCCACCGCCCACGCCAGGACGGCGGCGGCACCGAAGCAGACCAGGCCGATGTGCGGGTTCCACAACACGTCCGAGTAGAGCTGGGTCTGCCAGCCCACGTCGGCGGCCACGAGGGCGACAGCCACGCAGGCCGGCCAGCCCTTCACGGCCCAGGCCGCCTCGGCGGCCACCGACAGAGCCACCCCGCAGACCAGGGTGGCCCCCCACAGTGCACCCTGTCCCCCGTCCAGCCGGACCGGCACCGCCAGGACCCAGAAGAGGAGCGGTCCCACGTCGAAGAAGGCATGGCGCATCCCCTCCGAGGCCAGGGACCACACGCCGACCAGAGGCGGATCGGCGGTGAACACCCGGTAGGCGCCGATCGAGATCATCGAGTCGTCCCGCACCGGCCGCCAACCATCCGAGAGCTCGATGGCCGTCGGGACCACCAGCACCGCCCAGATGACGGCGTGGCTGGCCATTCGCAGGCCGGTCGGAGCCCACCGACCCCACCCGGTCTTCGGGGGCAGTCCGGAGCCCCGATCCGACGGCGTCACGCTGGCGATCCCATACCCACGGGCCGAAGCATCCACTGACGGTAGCCGTCGTCGGTTCGCCCCCGACGTGCCGGCCACCGCCGACGTCCGTTGTCGGAACGCAGCCAACGGGGAGGGACGTGGCGAAAAACTCCCTGGTCGGCTAGGGTGCCGGGCGACATGGGATCACTGATCAAGAAGCGCCGCAAGCGCATGCGCAAGAAGAAGCACAAGAAGATGCTGAAGGCCACCCGTTGGCAGCGGCGGGCCGCCGGCAAGTAGTTCCGACATCGGCGGGCCCAGTGGACCGGACACCGGCCCCGCCGGCCCCGCCGCCCCTGGTCCGATCGGCACCTCCGGCCTGATCCCCGAAACCGATCCTGGTCCCTGGCCACCTACCCGGAGCCTGTCGTGGTCCGGACCGGAACGACCAGAGCGGTCTCGTCGCCCATGACCACCCTCCCCGTGTCGTCGAGTCCGAGGTCCTCGGTGGTGCCCTCGACGAACCAGGTCGAGCCACTGCCGGCCAGCCTCGGCTGGCCGCCGGTCAGCTCGGACATGCGACGGCGCCAGAAGGCCAGGCGGGGCTCGACCATCAGCGCCGGGGCCTCCAGATCGTTCACCGCCGGGCCGGTGGACGAGGACCGGGAACCCTCGAAGAGGGCGACCTCGCCCCGCTCGACCAAGTGGTCCCATGCCCGGTAGACGGCTCCGGTGTCGACGCCGAACGGCAGCAGGAACAGCACGAAGGAGCGTGGTTCGAACGGCAGGGGCGTCACATCCTCCCCGATGCCGCGCACCATGGCCCTGCCTCCGGTCAGGCAGAACGGCACATCGGCACCGAGCCCGGCGGCCAGCGACCGGTCGGAGCATCCCGCCCACCTGAGAATGGCGGCGGCGTCGGCCGAACCGCCGCCCAGTCCGGCCCCGGGGGGTATCGCCTTGACCAGTCGTACCCGCGCCGTCCGGCCCACCGCCACCAGCGCCCGGGCCACCAGGTTGTCGGGGCCGGCTTGAGGAGGGGGCCCGGCCGGCGGCGGCCCCCCACTGATCAGCGTCCCCGGCCGGACCGAACTCGGTCGAGACAGTCAGCCCGACACCCTGTTCGACTTCCAGACGATCGGAGAGGTCGATGGTCACCATCTCGGATTCGAGGAGGTGGTAGCCGTCGGATCGGACACCGGTGATCCGGAGCGACAGGGTCAACTTGGCCTGGGCGGAGAGCACTGTAGCCCCCGGCCCGACGTCGGTCACCGGTTCCCCAAGGGCTCGGGAGGCACGGTTCGTTCCGGTCTCCAGGCGGCCAGGCGCTCCCATTCGGCGAGCCCCAGCTCCTCGGCGCGGGCGGTGGGCGGGACGCCCACGGCCTCGAACGCCTCCGGCTCGACCAGGCCCCCGAGGGACCGGCGGAGCATCTTGCGGCGGTGGGCGAAACCACCTCGGACCACGGTGAACAGACGGTCGTACCCTGCTATGCCGGGGCCGGCGGCCGGCAACCGGTCGGGACGTCGCTCCATGCGGACCAGGACCGACTCGACCCGGGGCCTGGGTATGAAGACCGAAGCGGACACCCGTCCCACCACCTTGGCCGTGGCCCAGTAGGCCACCTTGACGGACACCGCCCCGTAGGCCTCGTCCCCTGCTCCGGCGGCCAGCCGCTCCCCCACCTCGCGCTGGACCATCACCAGCAGGGACGTGACCTGGTGCGCCTGTTCGAGGATCTTGACGACCAGTGGAACGGCCACGTTGTAGGGCAGATTGGCCACCAGGGTCCAGGGTCCGGGGCCGAGCAGCCCGGCCCAGTCGAGGGTCAGGGCGTCCGCCTCCACCACCTGCACCCCGAGGGGCTCCACCTGGGCCCTCAGTACGGGGAGGACATGGCGATCGATCTCGACCGCCGTGACCGAGGCGCCCGCCTCGACCAGGGCCAGGGTCAGCGAGCCCAGCCCGGCCCCTATCTCCACCACCTTTGCGCCCTCGGACACGCCGGCCAGTTGGGCGATGCGCCTGACGGTGTTGCCGTCGGCCACGAAGTTCTGACCCAGCGCTCGGCTCGGACGTAGGTCGTTGGCCAGCAGCAGCTCATGGATCTCTGCTCGGCCGTGGGTCACCCGGTCAGTGTCTCACCTCCCGAACCGGCGGCCGTCGACGGGATCTCCCTTCGGTCCGGTCCGGTCGCTCCTTCCGGGCTGCGCCCCGGGCTGTGGTCCGGGCTGTGGTCCGGGCCCCGGTGGAGAACCGGTGCGACCCGGCCCCTGGACGCTCTTCACCAGGTCAACCGGGCGTCGATGACCCCCTGGGAGAGAGGGGCGATCATGGCAAAGGTGCTGGTGGCGAGGTCGATGGACCGGGCCGTGTCCGCCTCACGATCGTTGACCACACAACTCACCGACTCACCGTTGGCCGGATTGGTGATCTCCACCTCGGTGCCGAACGGAAGCCACGGACTGGCACAGGTGCCGGCCGGATGGTCGTAGTAGGTGACCTGGCCGGTCCCTCCGGCCCCACTCACCGGGGCCTGCGCGGCCACGGCCACCGGGGCCACCGTGGTCGTGGTCGTGGTCGTGGTGGGCGCCACCGTCACCGGCACCGGCGCCGGCACCGGGGCTGCCGCCGCGTGGTCGGCGACATTCTCACTCGGCAGCGTGGTCTCGACCGGTGACGCTTCGGTGGTGGGCTCCTGGTCGGTGGTCGGCGGGGTCACCAGCGTCCGCTTGACCCCGGAAGCCCGGTGGCGGCCGGACGCCACCTTGGATCGAACGTCCGAGGTCCACCTGGTGGGCGAGGCCCGACCTGTTCGGTGGCCGACCCACCGGGCGGTGCCGTGACCTCCCGGATCCGGGGAGGCGAGGGCTTCGGGCTGACTCTGGAGCGCCACCAGCGGTACGACGAGTAGTGCTCCGCACAACAGCAGGGCGGCAATGGGCCGACTGCGCCTCCGATTCGTGGTCCTCAGGGCTCCACTCTCCTCGTGGGACTGTCCTTACTCCCTCGGAGAGGACCCCGGGGAAGCCGCCTGTCCCCATATGGGACGGGCGCAACCGGCTCCTCCAAGCCGGCCTCAGAATGCGTCCGACAGTCGCACTCGAACTGAAAACACAATCGACCGCTGCAAAGCGGCCGATCGCAGGAGGCTAGGCGGACCGGTCGGCGACAATCAAACCCGACCCTCGGCTCCCGCCGATCCGGAGCCGGACCGGCCGGCAGGCTCAGACTGCGAACATGCTGACGGCGTTGCGGGTCGACGCCGCCGCCACATCCGAAGTCTCAACCCCTTTGACCTGGGCGATCGCCGCGCCGACCAGTGGAACTCTCGACGGTTCGTTGAGGGTTCCGCGATGGGGCACCGGTGCCAGGAACGGGGTGTCCGTCTCCACCAGCAGCCGGTCCAGGGGACAGAGGGCGGCGGCCTGACGTACCGGTTCGGCGTTCTTGAAGGTGACGACGCCACTGAACGAAAGTGAAGCGCCGAGGTCGAGGCAACGGCGCGCCTCGTCCGGCCCCCCGGTGAAGCAGTGGATGATAATCCGCTCGGGTACCCCGGCGGCCGTCAGTATGCCGATGGTGTCCTCCCACGCCTCCCGGGTGTGGATGACCAGGGTGAGCCCGTGGCGGGAGGCCAGCTCGATCTGTTGTGCGAACGCCTTGCGTTGGGCGGGCCGGGGCGAGTGGTCGTAGTGGTAGTCGAGACCGCACTCCCCGATGCCCACCACCACCCGGCTGGCCGGTTCAGTCGAACGACCTCGGCCCGAGGATGGGGCGGCAAGCTCGGCGTCGAGGACCTCATCGAGGCATCCCACGCCGTTGATCGCATCGTGAGGGTGCAACCCGACGGTGGCCCACAGCTCGACACCCTCGGCGACCGCCACCGAGCCCGGCTCCCTGGAGGCCCGGGCCAGACGCACGGCTTCGGCCGACGACTCGGCGTTCGTCCCCACGCAGACCATCCTGGTCACACCCGCCTCCGACGCCCGGGCGATGGTGGCCGCCAGCCTGGTGGCATGGGCGCCGGCCCCGTCGTCATGGCGGCTCACCTCCGCTTCGACGAACTCGTCCTGGAGGTGGCAGTGGGAGTCGAACCACTCGATGACCGCGTCGCTCATGGCATCGCTCGGGGGTGGTACCGGGGCATGACGATGTCCTAGGCCTTACGTCGGGGAAACAAGCGGGGTACCCCGCTCCACCGGTCGCCCGGCCGGGTAGCCACCCCAGATGCCGGCCTCGGGCAGCCGCTGTGACGACGGCGATCCCTCGAGGCCGATCCGACGCCAGATCTCCTCGGCCGTCGCCGGCATGGCCGGGACGATGAGCACGGCCACCAGTCGCAGAACCTCGAGCGCGCTGCCGAGCACGGCGTCCACCTCAGGGCCGGGTTCGGCCTTCCACGGCGCCGCTGCCTCCAGTTCGGCGTTGGTCTCGCGGATCAGTCGCCACGTGGCCTCCAGTCCCAGATGGGGAAGGCCGGCATTCCAGGCGTCGGTGGCTTCGGCCACGGCCACGTCCGCCACCCCGGCCAGTCGGCTCGCCGGGTCGGGGGCGGCCCGATCCCACCGCACTTGGTGTCGACCACGGTGGTGACCCGGGACAGCAGGTTGCCCAGGTTGTTGGCGAGATCCGAGTTGTAGCGGTTGGTGATGCCCTCGGCCGAGAAGTCCCCGTCCGTCCCGAGCGGGGTGTCCCGCAACAGGTGGTAGCGCACCGGATCCACGCCATAGTCGGCCGTCAGCTCTCCTGGTGAGATCTGGTTCAGGCTCGACTTGGACATCTTCTCGCCTCCGACCAGCAGCCATCCGTGGACCTGCACGTGGGCCGGGGGATCGATACCGGCGGCCATGCACATGGCCGGCCACCAAACGCAGTGGAACCGGATGATCTCCTTGCCGATCAGATGATGCACGGCCGGCCACCACAGGTTGAACCGGGCGTCGTCCTCGCCGTAGCCGATGGCCGTCAGATAGTTGATCAGGGCGTCGTACCAGACGTAGAAAACGTGCTTCTCGTCCCAGGGCACGGTGACCCCCCAGTCGATGGAGGTCCGGGTGATGGAGATGTCCCTGAGTCCGCCCCGAATGAAACTGAGCGCCTCGTTGCGCTTGGACTCAGGTACGACGGCACCGGGGTTGGCCTCGTACCACTCGACGAGGCGTTCCTCGAAGGCACTCAGGCGGAAGAAGTAGTTCTCCTCCTCGAGGAGCTCGACCGGCGTACGGTGGATGGGGCAGAGCCCTCCGTCGAGCAGCTCGTCCTCGGCGTAGTACTGCTCGCACGACACGCAGTAGAGGCCCCGATACGTATCCTTGACGATCCATCCGTTCTCGTAGATCCTGCCCAAGAATTGCTGGACCGCACGTTGGTGGCGCGGCTCGGTGGTCCGGATGAAGTCGTCGTTGGAGATATCGAGGTCGGCCCAGGCCGACACGAATCGCGGGGCGAGCCGATCGGTCCACTCGGCCGGCGTGACGCCGTGTTCCTCGGCAGCCCGGCGCCACCTTCTGACCATGCTCGTCGGTGCCGGTGAGGAAGAAGACCTCGTCGCCGATCAGCCGGTGCCAACGGGCCAGGGCGTCGGCGTTCACCGTGGCATAGGCGTGACCGACGTGGGGAGCGTCGTTGACGTAGTAGATGGGGGTGGTGATGTAGTAGCGGGACACTGCCCGGTAGCGTACCGACCGCAGTGGACCTCGACGACAGGCCGCCGTCCCCTGGGCCGGATCGACTCGGGGGCCACATCGCCACCGGGGTCGGCCGGGGTCGGCCCGGGTCGGCCCGGGCTCACCGCGGGCCACCCGGGCGGGATCCACCGGGACCGGACGTAGGATGCTCGGCCATGAGCAGTCTGCCGCCCGGCTCGCACGGCACCGACCGGAATCACCCGGTGGAGGCGGACCCTCGGGAAGCGCAAACAGCGGGTGGCCGTCTACGGCATCTGCCGAGAAGGGCGGCGACGCCGGGGCCAGCGTCCTCTTGGTGCGGGCCGCTCCATATCTGACGCGTGGCCGGCCGCTGGTTCCTGCCCGGCGGCGGCATCGACCACGGCGAGGAACCCTTTGCCGCCCTGCGCCGGGAGTACGACGAGGAGACCGGTCTCACACGTGGACGTCGGGGAGCTCCTGGGCGTGCTGTCCGACGTCATCACCCTGCCCGACGGGACCAGCCTCCACACGGTCCGGATCGTCTTCGCCATCGACTCCTTCGCCGGCGACCTCCATGACGAGACCAACGGATCGACCGACCGCGCCCAGTGGGTCGGGATCGGCCAGGCTCTCGAGCTGCCGCGGTGCCCTACGTGCGGCGAGCACTCACCGAGTTGCGGCCGGAGGTCCTGCCCTGAAGCCGAGGGAGGTGCTGCCCTGAAGGAGCCCGTGCCGACGGGGCGGAGCCGGTGGGGCCTATTCCTCCGGGGCTCGGACGGGGTCGGTGCCGCCTCCCTCGGTCGCCAAGGCCAGGTGGTAGACCCTCCGGCGCGACACGCCGAACAGCTCGGCCACCTCGTCGACCGCCCCCCGGGTCCGCTCTCCCGCCGCCAGCCGGTCGGCGGGCGGCGGCCTCGAGGACCCCGTCGGACACCGGGGCTCCGGCGGGCTCGGATGCACCCCCACCACCAGCACCACCTCGCCCCGGATCCGGCGACTCCGCCCAGACCACCGCATCGGCCAGCGATCCCCTCCAGATCTCCTCATGGACCTTGGTCAGTTCTCGTGCCACGGCCACCGGCCGGTCGCCTCCGCACGCTTCGGCCAGGTCGCCGAGGGTGGCGGCCACCCGCCCGGGGCCTCGAACAGCACGGTGGTCCGTCGCTCGTCGCCACCGCGGCCAGTCGCGCTCTCGACGCTGCCTTCCCCGACCGTGGGAGGAAACCTTCGAAGACGAACCGCTCGGTGGGCAGCCCACTGGCCACCAGTGCGGCCAGGGCCGCCGACGGGCCCGGGATGACGGTGACGGTCAGCCCCGGCCAGGGCGGCGGCCTCCACCACCCGGCCTCCCGGGTCCGAGATCCCCGGCATGCCGGCATCGGAGACGATGGCCACAGTTTTCCCGCCGTGAACGGCGGCCAGGACTTCATCGATCCTCTGGTGCTCGTTGTGCTCGTGGAGGGAGCGGAGTGACGCAGCCGGTGATGCCGGCGTGGGTGAGCAGCCGGCGCGAGTGGCGGGTGTCCTCGCAGAAGATGACGTCGGCCTGTTCGAGGGTCCGGACTGCCCGAGGTGACAGGTCCCCGAGGTTGCCGATGGGTGTGCCGACCAGGACGACGGTCCCTTCGGCCTCCTCGGCCAGGGACTCCGGCCCGGCCGGCCCGGTCAGCCCGGTCGGCCGGTCGGCTCGGGACGGTCGGCGGCCGCATCGTCGCCGTCGCTCGCTCCCCCAGAACTCCAGCTCCTCGAGGATGTCGGGATCGAGCTCGGGGTCGGGCCCCTCGTCGGGCGGTGGTGCCCCATCGGAGGCGGTCATCCCCGCAACTCCAACTCGTCTCCCTTGCGCAGCCCCCACCGCTCGAAGGCGCCGGCCTCGGCCTCGACCACCAGGCGTCCACCCCGTCGGGGAACGCTCATCCGCCAGGGACGAGGAGTGGCCACGCCCACCACCACCATGTCCTTGTCACAGAAGGCGACATCGATGGGGAACTTCATGCCCATGGTGTGGACCGAGCGGGTTCGGGGCAGGATCATGGCACCTTGGTATCCCGTCCCGCCCGAGGAGTCCTCTGCTGCGCTGCGAGAAGCTGTCGGCCACCTCGGCCGTGGCGAGAACGTCGCCGTCCCGCAACAGCCAGCTCATCCGGTGACTGCCGGTCCCACCGACCCGACTACACTTCCCGGACTGTGTCGAAACGAACGAACAAGCGCAAGCTGCGGGCCAAGAAGAAGGCCAACCACGGCAAGAAGCCGAACTGCGGACGGGGCTGAGCTGCCCTCCTGGGCGGCCCTCATGCCCCTCAAGCCTCGGGCAGCCACGAGCAACCGAGGCGGTCGAGTACCCCGACCAGGGCAGTGGGCCGGTCGGTGATGATCCCGTCCACGCCCAGGCCACAGAGCCGCTCCATCTCGGCCTCCTCTTCGATGGTCCACACGTGGACGGCCAGACCCTGGTCGTGGGCCACCTCGACGAAGCGCTGGTCCACGATGGTCAGATCGCCTGAGCTGGCCGGCACCTGCAGAGCCACATGGCGCAATGGAACCGGTGGCTCCCCGGCCTGCACCGATTGGAAGAACGCCGGCCACAGCCACCGTGCCGGCCGAGGTCGGGATCTCCGGCGCATAGGTCGAGAAGGCCTCGGTGGCCGAGTCGAGGAACGAGGCGACGATCACGTCCTCGGTACGCCCGAACCGCCGCAGCAGCCGGGCCAGCGCCTCTTCGTAGGGGCCACCACCGGGGCGGTCCTCTTGATGTCGAGATTGAGCACCACCCCGGGGAATTCCTCCAGCACCTCCTCCAACAGGGCGATCCGGAACAGCCGGTCCTCGCGGCGCACGCCCCCGGAACGGGTATGCGTCTGGCTCGAGACCAGGGCGAGACATCGGCTCCGGGCGCCCACCAGTAAGCGTTGTCTAGCGCCGGCACCTGCTCCAAGGACAGTTCGGCGATGTGGCCGGGGCCTCGGTGGTCCGGTCCACCGACGAGTCGTGGCAGACGACGAGATGGCCGTCGGACGTGCAATGGACATCGAGCTCGATGCCGGTCGCCCCGTCGTCGACGGCCGACCCGATGGCGTACAGCGTCGACGACGGAGCCTCCCAGGCTCCGCCCTGGTGGGCATAGGCGATGACCCTGCGATCCAGCCAGCGGGTGTGCGGCGTGGAGTCGGGAGAGGCGGGCATGGAAGAACGGTAGCCTCTGCCCCGCGATGCTGGATCACGTCTTCACCCAACTTGTTACCTCCCACCGCGCACGCCGTTCGAAGCGGCTCTGCTGCAGCGTCAGGCGGTGGAAGAGCGGTTCCAAATCGACGTGTTCCTCGGAGATGTGAGCTTCGAGACGTCCTACAGCCTGCCGGGCGAGGAGCGCCCGGCCCGGATCCGGGTCGACACCAGTCTCGACTGGCCCACCTGGAGCCAGACCGCCTACCGCAGTTGGGCTATCGGCGAGGAGCCCGAGGAGCTACCCGAGGTGTTGGTGGAGGTGGCATTCCGTGTCCAGAGGTTGGACAAGGTGCCCGCCGTGCAGCCGCTGCTGGAGGTCCTACCCGGAGCACCTCGACGTGATCGGTGGGGAACGACTGATCCGCTTGTCGGCCACCATCGAACAGTTGATGACCAACGGCAACGAGATCGCCGAGACGGCCATCGAGGTGTCCTACGAGGGCTCCTGCCAGCTGGATGAGACCATCCTCGAAGCATCCGACCATCGCTCGACGAGGCCATGGCCCCCCTGGGCCGTGAGGTGGCATCCGTCCTGGTCCGGATGGCCGACCTTCCCTTCAGCTTCCGGCCTGCCGAGAGCACCACCGTCCTGAGACCCTGACCGGGTCGGGTGCTGGCCGGCGTGGGACTCTGAGGTAGTGCTTTTGCGGCTGCCCGGACGGTCGTCCGACCCGTCGCGGAATCGGATACGGCCAGGAGCCGCCCGGTCAGGCCCAGGAGGCGCGTTGTCGGTTGGATGCGGTCACAAGTGCACGGACCGTGCTGGTACGAGACCTTTGAGGGCGCGGGACCTCTGAGTAAGTCCGTTTGCAACTGTAGGACGGTCGTCCACCTAGTCGCGAGAATCGGACAGGCCGAGGAGCCGCCCGGTCACCGCAGGCCGGCCACGGCCCAAGGCCCGGCTCAGGAGAAAGCCCCGCCTCCACGGCCAGGGCCCGCAGGTCGGCCTGGGGACGTGCCCCGACATGGGAGATGACCTCGGCGGCACACACCCCGCCCAGTCGGGCCGAATCCTCGGGAGACAGGCCGTTGGTGATCCCGTACAGGAAGCCGGCAGCAAACAGATCGCCGGCGCCGGTGGTGTCCACCACCCGATGCGACCGGCAGCGGCGGGTACTGCCACCGGACCTGAGGCGGTGACCACCACGCAGCCGTCTGCACCCCGGGTCAGCATCGCCAGGACCCCGGTCTCGGCCACGGCGTCGACGGCGGCATCGAACTCCGGCAAGTCGAACAGCATCTTGATCTCGTCCTCGTTGGCAAACAGCATCTCGAGCTCACCGTTGAGCAGCTCGAGGAACTCTCGGCGGTGGTGCTCGACGCAGAAGGGATCCGAGACCGACAGGGCCACGGCGGCGTCGTTCAGATGGGCGAGCTCGATGGCCTGGCGGATGGCCGCCTTGGCCGGGGGCTGCTCCCACAGATACCCCTCCAGATAGACGACCTGGGAGGAGGACAGGTGGCCGGCGTGCAGGTCCGACGGGGCGAAGTCAGAGGCCACGCCGAGGTGGGTGGCCATGGTGCGCTCAGCATCTTCGGTCACCAGCACCAGGCAGTGGCCGGTGACGACCTGACCGGGGACGGCGGTGGTGGGCACCGGGTCGAAGGCGACGCCGACGGAGCGGATGTCGTGGGTGAAGGCCTGGCCAAGGGGGTCGTCTGCCACCCGACCGAGGAATGCCACCCGGCCGCCGAGCGCCGCCACCCCGGCCGCCGTGTTCGCCGCTGAACCCCCCGAGGCCTCGGTGGTGGGGCCCATGGACGCATAGATGGCCTCAGAACGGTTCGAATCCACCAGCGCCATGGTCCCCTTGATCAGGTCGAGTGCCACCAGATCTTCGTCCGTGGCCGAGGCGAGCACATCGACGAGGGCGTTCCCGATGGCCACGACGTCGAGGGTCCGACTCCCCGACGGCTCCGCCCCGGTCGAGGCGCCGTCGGACCGGGCGGATACTTCGCGGGAATCGTCTGATTCGGGGTCTGGATGCACGGCCCGACGGTAGCCTGCCTCACATGAGCACATCGACAACAGACGAGACGCCGTCCTACCGGCTCCCCACCTCGGTCACTCCCCACGCCTACCGGTTGGTCCTGACTCCCGACCTCGACAAAGCCACCTTTTCCGGCGATGTCGAGATCGATGTCACCGTCCGACGACCCACCGACGCGATCACCCTCAACGCCGCCGAGCTCGAGCTGACCTTCGCCGAGTTGAACGACGGCGACCCCGACCGCGGTTACGCCCTCTCCCCCACCTCCATTGCCCTCGACCCGGACGAGGAGCGGGCCGTCCTGACTTTCGCCGAGCCACTGGCCACGGGTCCGGCCACGCTGCATCTGGCCTTCACCGGCATTCTCAACGACAAGCTGCACGGCTTCTATAGGTCAACCTTCACCGACGACGACGGGACCGACCATGTCATCGCCACCACACAGATGGAGTCGACCGACGCCCGGCGCGCCTTTCCGTGCTGGGACGAGCCGGCGTTGAAGGCCACCTTCGAGGTGACCCTGGTGGTCGACGACGCCTTGGCTGCCTACTCCAACGGCCCGGTGGTCGAGGAGGCTCCCGAGCCGGGCGGAAAGCGCCGGGTCCGCTTCGCCCCGACCATGGTGATGTCCACCTACCTGGTCGCCTTCATCGTGGGACCCTTGGAGGCCACCGACCCGGTCGATGTCAACGGTGTCCCCCTTCGTATCGTCCATCCTCCGGGCAAGGCTCACCTGACCGCCTTCGCCCTCACCGTGGGTGCGCACGCCCTGACGTTCTTCACCGATTACTTCGGGATCCCGTACCCGGCCGACAAGCTGGACCTGGTGGCCATCCCGGATTTTGCCTTCGGGGCCATGGAGAACCTCGGATGTGTGACCTTCCGTGAATCGGTGCTTCTGGTCGATCCCGGCCAGGCCGCCCGGGTGGAGCTGGAACGGGTAGCCGACGTCGTCTGCCACGAGATCGCCCATATGTGGTTCGGCGATCTGGTCACGATGAAGTGGTGGAACGGGATCTGGCTCAATGAGGCGTTCGCCACCTTCATGGAGGTGCTGGCGGTAGACGCCTTCCGGCCCGAGTGGCAGCGCTGGGTCAGCTTCGGCGTCGAGCGGGAGGCGGCTCTGGCCGTCGACGGCCTCTATGCCACCCGGCCGGTCGAGTTCCACGTGGGCCGGCCCGAAGAGGCCCAGGGCATGTTCGACGTACTCACGTACCAGAAGGGCGGCAGCGTGCTTCGCATGCTGGAGCAGTTCCTCGGTCCCGACGTGTTCCGCGAGGGAATCAACGACTATCTGAACACCCACCGCCACGGCAACACCGAGACGGCCGACCTGTGGGCGGCACTCGAGCGCTCGAGTGGGAGGCCCGTGCGCTCGGTCATGGACACCTGGATCAACCAGGGTGGCTACCCGCTGATCCGGGTGGCGGAGAACGGAGAGCTCTCCCAAGTCCCGTTTTCCTATCGTGGCCGCGCCGGGGGCGCCATCGGCTCGTCGTGGAAGGTGCCGGTGCTGACCCGGTCGCTGACGGCGGCCGACCTCGAGCCGGAAACCGTGCTCCTGGCCGGCACCAACGTGCGACTGGGGACGGCCGACGCCGGTGACCAGTTGGTCAATGCCGGAGGTTCGGGGTACTACCGGGTCTCCTATCCGGCCGCCACCGTCGAGCGGTTGGCCGGCCGACTGGACGAGCTGGCCGCCCTGGAACGGTACAACGTGGTATCGGACAGCTGGGCGGCGGCGCTCTCCGGCCAGGCTCCGGTGTCCAGCCTGTTGCGCCTAGCCCGGTCCCTGTCGGACTCGGCCGAGGGTGACCCCAGCGTCTGGTCGGTGGTGCTCGGCGCCATCGGGCTGTTCGATCGGGTGATACCCGACGGAGACCGGACGGTGGTGGCCTCGGCCGTGCGCGCCCTCCTCGGACCCCTGGCCGAGCAACTGGGATGGGACCCGAGGGACGATGACGGGGAGCGCACCCCGTCGTTGCGCTCCTCGGTGCTGCGCACGCTCGGGACCATCGGGGACGACGCCGGAACCAAGGCCGAAGCCAGCCGGCGGTTCGCCGGGGCGGGCACGGCCGGGCTCCATCCCGACACCGAGTCGGCCATCTTGGACATCGTCGCCGCCACCGGAGGGGTGGCCGAGTTCGACGCCTGCCTGTCCCGGTACCGCTCCCCCGCCAACCCCCAGGAGGAGAACCGCTATCTCTACGCGCTGGCCTCCTTCACCGATCCGGAGCTGGTGGCTCGGACGTTCGACCTGGCCGTCACCGAGGTCCGCAGTCAGAATGCGCCGTTCGTCCTGCAGGCACTGCTGGCCAACCGTGTGGCGGGACCGGCCACCTGGCAGCGCATCACCCAGGAGTGGGACACCCTTGTGGCGAAGTTCCCCTCCAACATCCTGCCTCGCATGCTGGACGGCGTCCGCGGGCTGTGTGGTTCCAAGGAGCTGGCCGACGGAGTGTCGACCTTCATCGTGGCCCATCCCCTTCCGTCCGGCGGAAAGACGGTGGAGCAGATCCTCGAGCGACTGGCCGTCAACGTTGCCTTCGGGGACCGGGAGCGAGCCGGACTGGCCGTCACCCTCACCGACTCGTTGGGACTGCCCACCGCCTAACCGCCGCCGAGGGGCCACCGCGGCGACACCGGGGCCGGTCGGGGACCCGGCCCCGCCCACCCCTAACATGAGCCGGTGCAGCTGGGCATCGTCGCAACCGTCTTCGCCCTCGTGTTCGTGGCCGAGCTCCCCGACAAGACGATGATCGCCACCCTGATCATGGGGAGCCGCTACCGGCCGCTCCTGGTATGGGTGGGCGCCACCACCGCCTTCGCCATCCACGCCGGGCTGGCGGTGGCCGTCGGCCAACTCCTGCAGCTGCTCCCGCACCGGTGGATCGAAGCGGTGACCGCCGTCCTGTTCGCCGGGGGGGCCGCCTACCTCCTGTTGGTACCGGAAAAAGTGGAGGAGGAAGAAGGTGAGGAGGAGGCCGACACCACCCGCCGGGGAGCCAAGACGATCGGGGCGGCATTTCTCGTCATCTTCGTCGGTGAGTTCGGCGATCTCACCCAAATACTCACGGCCAACCTGGCGGCCAAGTACCACGCTCCCGCCGAGGTGTTCGTGGGGGCGTTCGCCGCCCTGGCCAGTGTGGCGGCGTTGGGCGCCTTCAGCGGTCGGGCCCTGCTCCGCGTCCTTCCGCTGGCGGCGATCCGCAAGGTCGGTGGGGCACTTCTAGCCGGGTTCGCCGTCTACACACTGGTGAGGTTGGCCCAGGGTTAACCGGACCACGGTCATGAGGGGTTGGGGGTCGCCTCGACGATGAACTGGTAGCCGAACATGGTGGGCCACAGATCCAACGACAGGCGGTCGATCAGACGGATGACCTTGGCCTTGGTCCCTTCCAACCCCAACGCATCGAGCGGCAGGCCGACCGGCTCGATCCGCCGGACGGTGAAGCCGTGCCGCTCGATCAGCTTGCAGATGCTCCGTCGGGTGAAGAAGCGGATGTGCGTCGAGTCGAGGATGCCGCGCTGGTCGTAGTCGAACATCCCGAGGGTCGAGCGCAGTCTGGGGTACCAGTGGGCGATGTTCGGCACGCAGAACAGCGCCACCCCGTCGGGGGCCAGCACGTTGTGGACCTGGTCCATGAACGCCCCCGGGTTCACCAGGTGCTCGATCACGTCGGCGGCCAGCACGATGTCGAAGCCCGAGCCCGCCTCGGGAGGAATGCCCTCGTTGAGGTCGGCCCGGTGAAAGGCGTCGGTCCGGTCGGCGACGCCGGCGATCTCCAGGACGTCGACCCCGGTGACATGGTGACCCATCTCCCGCACCCGCTCGGACAAGAGCCCACCCGAGCAACCGAGGTCGAGGATCTTGCTCGGAGGACGGGGCCGCAGGAGCGTCGAGATCCGGCCGTGCGAGCTGTCCTCACTCGGTTTGAGTTGGTACTCCTCGCTGAGGGCGATCCGGCTCCCGTCGCCGAATCCTGCCTTCTGCAATCGGTAGGCCACCACGTCCCTGGTGACGTCGGCGGCGTAGCCCACGCCGTCCACGTAGCAGATCTCATCGCCGTAGTAGGTGGGGATGGGGACCTCGGCGATCCGCATGCCCGCATCATGCAGCTGGATGATGATCTGGGTGTCGAAGTTGAACCCGTCCGAGTTCCGCTCGAACGGGATCTGCTTGAGGGCGCTGACCGAGTAGGCCCGGTAGCCGGAATGGAATTCGGAGAGCTCGGTTCCCAAGGCGGCGTTCTCGAAGCGGGACAGAATGCGATTGCCCACGAACTTGTACAGCGGCATGCCCCCCTTGCGTGCCGCACCCTTGATCATGATGCGGGACCCGAAGACGGCATCTGCCTCGCCGGCCAACAGGGGGGCCACGATGTCGGGGAGTGACTCAGGGGCGTACTGGCCGTCGCCGTGCAGCATCACCACGATGTCGAGGCCGTGCTCGATGGCCAGGTGGTAGCCGGCCTTCTGGTTCCCGCCATAGCCGAGATTGGCGGGCTGGCGGATCAGGGTGATGGGGAGATCGGAGATCTGCTGGTAACCGAGACCGACCAGGTAGGTCGAGTCGTCGCTGTGATCGTCGCTGACGATCACCTCTTCGATGTCCGGCCGTATCTCCTTCGGGATGCGATCCAGCACCCGAGCCAGGGTGGATGCGGCGTTGTAGGCGACGACGAGGACGCCGATCCTCTTCTTGGCGGCGGATCCCATCACCCCTCCCCCCGGGCTCGTCAACAAGTTGGCGCCCCCATGGTATGTGGCAATTAGGGACAGTGAAAGAACAATTGCGGCTCCGCTGGGTGAAACGCCTGCTCATGCCCCCGATCCCGGCGGCAGGGGTACCAGGTGCCTCGATGCCCGGCCGGGTCGTGGAAGGCTGTCGCCATGGAAGCCTCCCAAACGTCAACCCCGGCGGGCGCCCGGCCCGAACGGCTGGAACGCCGCAACGAGCTCTTCTCGCTGGCCCGTTCGGTCACCGGCTTCATGCCCGACGAGGAGGGGGAGGCCCTCTATCTGGCCGCACTCCGGGCCGGTGCCTGCTTCGAGGACGCCACCTTCGTCGAGATCGGCGCCTGGTGCGGCAAATCGACCGTCTACCTCGGCGCCGCCGCCGAAGAGACCGGCGCCGTGCTCTTCAGCGTCGACCATCATCGCGGCTCGGAGGAGAACCAAGCCGGGTGGGAGCATCACGACCGGTCGCTGGTCGATCCCGACACCGGGCGGATCGATACGCTCCCCCACTGGCGCCGGAGCGTGGAGCAAGCCGGACTCGAGGCCTCGGTGGTCGGCCTGGTGGGCGACTCCGCCACCATCGCCTCCCGATGGACCCCCCCCTGGCCTTCTGCTTCATCGACGGCGGCCACGGCGACGCGCCGGCCTGGGCCGACTTTCGAGGATGGACACCCAATGTCGTCGAGGACGGTTGGCTGGCCATCCACGACGTGTTCCCGGACCCGGCCGACGGGGGACGCCCGCCCTACGACATCTGGAGGACGGCGGTCGACTCAGGGGTGTTCGTCGAGGACGGAGAGTGCGGATCGCTGCGGGTGCTGCGCCGGCTGTGACCGGCCGGGTGCTGCGCCGGCTGTGACCGGCCCGGTGTGACCGGCCTGGTGTGGCCGGGGTGACGAGTGGGGAGCGAGGCCGGCGGAGCCAGGTGGGCTCAGATCGCCCCGTTCGGGCCCGGGGCCCGGATGGCCGGCTCGATCGGAGCCTCCGGAGCCGGCTCGGTGAGGTCGAGATGGCTGGGCAGCCCGTCGCCCCGGAAGATCCCCGAGGCCGCGGTGGTCCGGCTGAGGGCGTCAGCGGCCAGCACTATGGCTCCGGCCGTGTACGAGGACCGCTCGAGCGGCGGATAAGTGGCCTCCTCCGGGTAGACCATCCCCGTCCAGTACGATCCGTCCTCGTTCCGGAGACCCTGGGCCCAGCTGAGCAGGAGCAGTGCCTCGTCGTCCATGCCCAGTGCGTCGAGAGCCAGTACGCACTCCGCCGTTTCGGCAGCCGTCACCCACTCGCCGGTGGAAACGCAGCGCACGCCGCGCTCCTCCATGACGAAGGTGTCCCACGACCCGAGGATGCGGCTGCGGGCCGCCTGGCCGCTGAGGGCTCCCGAGAGCACCGGGTAGTACCAGTCCATGGCGAACTCCACCTTGGGGGCGAACGCCTCGGGGGCGTGGGCCAGGGCATGGGCCAGCCGGCCGGCTGCCAGTTCCCAGTCCGGTCGGCCATGACCCAGGCGCTCGGCACAGGCGATGGCACACCGGAGGCTGTGGTAGATCGACGACGAGCCCGTGAGCAGGGCGTACTCCTCCAGCATCCCCGACGGGTCGAGGGACCAGTGGATGGCGCCGTCGGGTCGCTGCCACCGCAGAACGAAGTCGACCCCGGCCTCGAGGGCCGGCCACAGCTGTTCGAGCCCGTCCAACTCCTCGGTGGAGACATAGCGGTGCCAGGCCCCGGTGGCCAGATAGGCACACACATTGGTGTCGAGCCGGGCGTCCTCGATACCGGTGGCCAGGTAGTAGTTGAACCAGCTGCCGTCGGGCAACTGGGTGTCGACCAGCCACCGGTAGGCCCGGTCGGCCTCGTCGTCCATACCGGCCACGGTCAGGGCCATGGCCGCCTCCACGTGGTTCCACGGGTCGCAATGACCACCGGGGAACCACTCGATCATCCCGTCCGGGCGTTGTAGGGCGGCGATCGACCGGGCCGTGTCCATCACCTCGGCGGCGGTCAGCACTCCGGGAACATCGGGGATGGATCTCATGCCAGCGCTTCCTCTCGAGATTTGCTCCCCCGGTGGTCGACCAGCCCGGCATCGGGGACGGCCTGGACGGCGGAGGGGCGAACCCGGGCGTCGCCTGGCTTGCCGAAGTAGACCACCAGGCTCTTGCCCACCAGCGGGTTGAGCACCCGGTCGGCGTAGCGGGTCACCCGGGGGGCCTTTTCGATGTCCCACACCAGTAGACGGTGATAGGCGGCGACGGCGGGATGGCTGTCGTTGGTCGTTCCCACCAGGCAGCGCAGCCACCAGTAGGGAGCGTGGAGCCCGTGGGCATGGTGGCTCCCCACCGCCTGCAGCCCGGTGCCCTCGAGCCGGGCCACCAGTTGGCTCTGGCGATAGATCCGCACGTGCCCGCCGGGCACGTTGTGGTATTCGTCGGAGAGGGCCCAGTTCACGAACTCCGGACCGCACCGGGGCACGGTCACCGCCATGGATCCGCCCGGGCGCAGCACCCGGGTCAGCTCGGCCATGGCCGTCTCGTCATCGGGGATGTGCTCGAGGACCTCGGAGGCGATGACACGATCGAAGGAGCCGTCGGCGAACGGCAGCCGGAGAGCGTCACCCCGGACCGCCCCCACCCGGGCCGCTTCGGCGTCCAGCTCGCCGGCCACGGCCATGGCCCCGAAGGTGTCCTGGACCTTGCGGACCTCGTCGGCCCCGGCGTCGAACGCCACCACCTGGGCTCCGAGACGGGCGGCCTGGTAGGCGTGGCGACCGAAGCCACAGCCGAGATCGAGGACCCGGTCACCTTCCTGCACTCCGAGCCGGGCGTAATCGACGGTCAGCATGGCCGCCTCATCGCCGTCGGGCCACCCCACCCACCGTTCCTCATGGGCCGACGACCCCCACGGCCGGTGCGATGGAGGGGGAAGCGTCCATCAGGGCCCGATACTGCTGGGCCGTCCCGGCCGCGGTGACCTGCCAGGTGAACCGGCCGAGCACCCGCTGGCGGCCGGCGGCCCCCAGGCGGCGGCGGAGCTGGTCGTCGTCGAGGAGCCGCCCGATGGCCACGGCCAGGGCACTCGGGTCGTCCGGGGCCACCAGCAGGCCGGTCTCCCCGTCGGTGCCCACCACTTCGGGCAGGGCGCCACCGGTGGTGGCCACCAACGCCACCCCGCATGCCATGGCCTCGATGGCCGGCAGCGAGAACCCCTCGTAGAGCGACGGCACCACCGCCACCTCGGCGCTGGCGTAGTTGCGGGCGAGCTCCTCGTCGCTGATGCCCGACACGAAGTGGACGATCGGGGCCAGCTCCAGGCGGTCGATGGCCTTGGCCACCCGGCCGTCGGGGCGGGGATTGCCGATGACCACCAGCTCGAGGTCCCGCTCGGTGCGGAGCTTGGCCACCGCCTCGAGCAGCGGCACCAACCCTTTCATGGGCACGTCGGAGGACGAGGTGACCATGATCCGACCGGGAACGGGGACCACGTCGTCCTGGGGCCGGAACACGGTGTGGTCCACGCCCACCGGCACCACGGTCATGCGATCGACCTCGACGCCCATCTGGGAAGCGATGTCGCGCTTCGAGGACTCCGAGACGGTGACCACCCGGGGCAGGGCCCGGGCCACCTTCACCTGCATGCGCAAGAACCCGAACCATCGGCGTTGGGTGAACTGCTGCCACGGGTTGGAGGCGTGGCTGAGGGCGAGCTGGCGGTCCACGGTGATGGGGTGGTGGAGGGTGGTCAGCAGTGGCCAGCCGTCCTCCATCATTCCCAGGATCCCGTTGCCCAGACACTGGTTGTCGTGGACCAGATCGAATTCGTGGCGGCGGTCGGCCAACAGCCGACGGGCCCGCAGGCTGAACGTCCAGGGCTCGGGGAATCCCGCCGTGCACATCACCGCGAATTCGAGAGCGGCGATCGACGTCGGGTCGGCGTTCGTGAACTCTCGCAGTCTGGGGATCCTGAATGGATCCGGATCGCGGTAGAGGTCGAGGCTGGGCACCGGCGTGAACCCGACTCCGGGGTCGACCTCCGGCCACGGTTGGCCGGCGAACACCTCGACCGAGTGTCCCAGCTCCACCAGCTCGCGGGTGAGATGCCGGGTGTAGACGCCCTGACCACCGCAGCGAGGATTCCCCCGGTAGACGAGGAAGGCCACCCGTAGACCCCCTGGTTCGGGAGGCCGGGCCGGAATGCGCTCGGGTGTCGGGGGAGGAGTGCGAGGACCCTTGACCTTGTTGCGTCTCAGCCCGAAGCTAGGCATGGACAACCAGGTCGAGCGGACACATAGAAGTCGAATACTCCCGCAACCAGGCACTTCGGCGCAAGCTGGCAGCCCCGGCGGGGTGAGGGTGCCGGCCAGGGAGCAGCCGGGGGGCCGACACTCCGGCTATCCCAGCTCGATGGCTTTGACCAGCAACATCACCACGGCGACTACCAGGTAGCCGCGCAGGATGTACATGGCGATCAGCCGGCCCCGCGACCAGGTGGGGCGCTTGAGCAGGTTGAGGGCCGGCATCCGCCAGGTGGCCCGGTTGGCCATGGGGGTCACCGGCAACGGGGGCGCACGCCGGAGGGCCCGGGCGTACATGGTCCCGCCTGCCGCCAAGGCCACCACCAGGATGGCGGCCAGGGTCAGGGTCAGCTCGTTGACGTTGATGCGGCTGAACAGGGTGGTCGCCATCAGGATCAGCGACATCATCAACAGGATCGACACGATGGCGGTGGCCAGCACGTTCAGCCACGGCCGGTTGACCCACGGGCCCAGCACCTCTTTGTCGTTGCACAGCATGAGCAGGAACACCGTGGCGCTGGGTAGGAGCACCCCGGCCAGGGCCTGGACACTGGTGGTGATGAGCCCCAGGGGGGCACCGGGGATGACCACGATGCCGGCGGCCACCACCACCATGGCGGTGAAGGCACCGTAGAAGAACTTGGCGTCACGCCAACTCCGGTGCAGCGAGTGACGGGCGCCGAAGGCGTCCCCGAAGGCGTACGACGTGGCCAGGGTCACCGAGGCGGCCCCGATGATCGATGCGTTGAGCAGGATGATGGCGAAGATGGCACCGGCGGCATGGCCCACATAGTGGTTGAGGCCTCTGGCCACACCGCCGGCATCGGTGAAGTGGCCGAACAGCGGCGTACCGGTGAAGGCGGCGGCGGTGACGGCCATGATCAACGAGGCGGCGAACACGGTGATCAGAGACCCGATCACCGTGTCGGCCCGCTCGTAGTTGATCCAGCGTGGGGTGATCCGCTTGTCGACGATGTTCGACTGCTGGAAGAAGAGCTGCCAGGGGGCGACGGTGGTGCCGACGATGGCGATGATCAACAGCACCGACGTGGAGGTGAACCCGCCGCGCACGCCGGGCTTGACGAACCCTTCGAAGAAGGGACCGGCCTTCGGGTGACTGAAGATGGCCAACGGGATGACCAGGAAGTTCACCGCGATGAAGATGAACATGAACCGCTCCCAGCGCCGGAAGCTCCCGGTGGCGGTCATGGCCACCAATGACACGGCGGCGATCGGCACCGAGATGTACTCGGTGACCCCGAAGTACTGGAGGGCCAGGCTGACCCCGATGAACTCGGTGGCGATGGTCAGGAAATTCAGGATGAACAGGTCGCCGACCGAGAACGCCCCCCAGAACTTGCCGAAGCGTTCGTTGATCAGCCGGGCATGACCGACACCGGTCACCGCCCCCAGACGGACCACCATCTCCTGGTTGACGATCAGGACCGGGATGAGCAGCGGCAGCGTCCACAACAGGGTGAGGCCGAAGTTCTGGCCGGCCTGGGCGTAGGTCGACACGCCACCGGCGTCGTTGTCGCCGACCATGACGATGAGCCCGGGTCCCATGATGGCCAGCAGGGTGAGGATGCGGGCCCGCCACGACCGTCGGTTGTCGAGATCGTGCTGGCGGATGGTCCCGAACGCCCCCTGGATGTCTCCGATATGGGCCTCGTCGAGCTCGGCTCCCGCATGGTCGGCCAGCACGTCGTCCTGGGTGTGGTCAGCCATGCTTCACCTCCTTCGGGCACTCTCGTGTCTGGGCCGGGACGGTCCCCCCACACCGGCAGGCAAAGGCCGGCTGTGGCCGGCCGGCGGGCGCCGGCCGCTGGTGGGATCGGATCGGGTGGGAACGGAACGGATGTCGGGCGGGAACGCCAGGCGCTCCCGGCAGGGGGGATCCGGTGCCGCACCGGTGGGGTGACTGGCAGCCGGGAGGTCAGGTCGGCAAGGGGTGGAGCGCGGTCCGAACTCAGGCGGGGAGGGGGGACGACCGTGATGGGCGCCGGCGCCGCGTTCGACGGCCTCGGCCGATGGTGATGATGGGTTTTCGCTCAGCGACCATGGCTACTCCTCCACCGCCGTCCGACCGAAATCCCGTCGCCACCCGGTGGGCAGCAGGAGCTCCAGGACGTCGTCGACGGTGACCACCCCCAGGATCTGGTTGTGCTCGGGATCGACCACGGGAGCGACGATCAGATTGAAATCGGACATGGTGCGAACCATGGCGCCGAGGTCCCAGTCGGGATGGAGATGGACGGGATCGGTCTCGACCACCGACCGCAACGGGGCGGCAGGATCGGCCTGCACCAATCGCACGGTGGACGCCGAACCGGCCAGGTGCCCCTGGTCGTCGACGGCGAAAACCACATTGAGGGCCTCGGGCGGGGCCGAACTGGTCCGCACTCCCTCCAGGACCTCGGCGACGGAACGTTCGGCCGGCACGCTGAGGAAGTCGGGGCTCATCAGGCCGCCGGCCGTCTCGGGGTTGTAGCTGAGCAAGGAGCGGACCTTGTGCTGCTGGGGCTCGGGAAGCAGGTTGAGAATGGGGAGGCGGCGCTCCTGGTCCACCTCGGTGATCAGATCGGCGGCGTCGTCGGGCGCCATCGACGACAGCAGCCTGGCCGCCTCGCCGTCGGACCGGCTGCGGACGAACTCCAGTTGATGCTCGGTGTCCAGCTCCTCGAAGACGTCGGCCTCCAACTCGCGGTCGGCGCCCACCGCCTCGATGATCTCCTCGCCTTCGTCGTGGGATGCCGCCTCGACCAGGTCGGCGATCTGGGCCGGATGCAGCTTGGCCAGCTTACGGTACGGGATCCGGAGGCGGGACGAGGGTACGTGGGCCACGAAAGGCTCGATGCTGGCCCAGTCGATCAGCGCCCCCGGCTTGGTGTCGCGCCGGCTGTGCCACGGGATCAGTCGGCGGAGGAAGGGCCGGCTCGACGGGTCGACGGCCACCACCTCCCAGGCCCCGTTCACTTCGGCCAACTCGATGTCGTTGGCCCGGATGAGACGACCACCGACGAAGTTGATCAGGTGATGGGCCAGCAGATCCCTGGCCAGCAACAGCTCCCCGGGGCGGCGTTCGAAGCGGCGGAGATCGACCCGACTGCCCTCGAACCGGACCAGTCCCGGTTCGAAGCCGGCCACCTTGCGGATGGGAACGAAGAGGTCACGCCCGCCGATGGTGACGACCAGGCCGACCACTGGAGGATGGGGTGACTGGCCGGCCCGGACGATCAGATCCTCGACCCGCCCCAGTCGATCGCCGGCCCCGTCCACCAGCGGCCGCTTGACGATGTTCGACAGGTGGATGATCTTGAGGTCGGAGCCGGCCTCGGCCGTCTGGGCGCTCATCGCCGTCCAAGCGTAGACGGGGAGACCGCCTCCGGCGCTGGACCCGTGACCCGGCTCGAGCGGCCGAGCCGTCCGAGCTCCCCGGCCCGTCCGTTCCGGTCGGCGCCCCGGACAGCGTGGAGCCGCGCCGGGACCAGCACGGAGGCGACGGTCAGGGCATGGACAACAAGGCGGCGCCGACCGCCGGTCGTGGATTCGGTCCATGGGGCACCTCGGTTGGTGTGGGCACTCCCGACACTGGCCGACCTCGAAGGGCCGGGCGGGTCATCTTTCGGGAGCGCCGGGGAACGGACGGGTGGACGACACCTCCCGTGACGCAGTGGACCCGGCGCAGCATCGGACACGGGGCGCCGACGATGCTCAGGCCCGGCCCGGCACCGCTACGGTCGGTACCCGGTTCGAAGCGGGGTGGTCCGCACGGGAGGGGGTGGCGATGCTCCCGGCCTACTGGGGGGTTCTCCCCGGTTCATCGGCGCCACCTCCCTTCGGGTCTCTCAGAGCCCATGCTCCGGTCGCACATAGCGCAGTCCGACTCTATCGTGTCTTGCCCCGCCGGCCCCGCCGGCCCCGCCGGCCCCGCCGGCCCCGCCGGCCCCGCCGGCCACCGGGGCGGCGCCAATCACCATCCGGGCCGGGGCAGATAGTGTCGGGCCATGGACCTGGCCTATCCCCCCGAGACCGAGCCCTTCCGGGCGGAGATCCGCCAATGGCTGGTCGACAACCTGCCCGAGGGCTGGGGAACGTCCGGGTTCACCATGACCAAGGAAGAGAAGAGGGATTTCAACCGCGACTGGGTCAAGAAGCTCTACGGCGGGGGGTGGATCTGCGCCTCGTGGCCCAAGGAGTACGGCGGAAAGGGCCTCTCCCTGATGGAGTCGGTGGTCCTCAACGAGGAGTTCGCCCGGGTCGAGGCACCCCTGCGGGCCGACTTCTTCGGCGACACCCTCGTCGGGCCGACCATCCTCCAGTGGGCCACCGAGGAGCAGAAGCAACAGTTCATCCCCGGCATCCTCCAGGGGACCATCGCCTGGTGCCAGGGATTCTCAGAACCCGACGCCGGCAGCGACCTCGCCTCGCTGAAGACCAGGGCCGAGCTCGACGGGGACGAGTGGGTGATCAACGGGCAGAAGGTGTGGACCACCCAGGCCCAGTTCGCCGACTACATCTTCCTGCTGGCCCGCACCGATCCCGGCGCCCCCAAGCACGCCGGCATCTCCTATCTGCTGGTGCCGATGAACCAGGACGGCATCGAGGTCCGACCCATCGCCCAGGTGGACGGCAGCGCCGATTTCAACGAGATCTTCTTCACCAACGCCCGTTGCCCGAAGGACAACGTGGTCGGCGGGGTGAACAACGGATGGAAGGTGGCCATGACCACCTTGGGCTTCGAACGGGGATCGTCGGCCACCACCGGGTACCGGCGGTTCCAACGGGAGCTCGACCAGATCATCGCCGAGGCCAAGAAGAACGGGAAGTCGTCCGACCCCCTCATCCGCCAGCGGCTGGCCCGGTCGTGGATCAACGTCAAGATCATGCAGATCAACGGCTACCGGTCCCTGACCGACTCGCTGAACGGCACCCACCAGGCGGCCGCTCTCGGGGCCGGCAACAAGATGTTCTGGTCCGAGCACCATCAACAGACCATGGAGCTGGCCCTGGACATCCTCGGGCTCGACGGCCAGATCCTCACCGGCGACCCGACCGACATCGTCGACGTGCGCCTGAAGCGGGGACGGGACGACTATCCGGTCAGTGACCTGCAGGCTTCGTTCTTCTTCTCGCGGTCGGAGACCATCTGGGGTGGGACGGCCGAGATCCAGCGCAACATCGTCGGCGAGCGGGTCCTCGGTCTGCCCAAAGAGCCCAAGCCGGCGGTGGCGGGCTAGGTCGACGAAGACCGTCCGGGACCGAAGGGGGCTCCGGATCGACATGACGTCGGCCGGGACGGTTGTCGGCCCCGCCCGCGAGCCGGCACCGGTTCGGGCGCCGGGCCCCGGAGCGGAACCGATCGACGGCGGCCGGCCCGGTCCCCGCTGGGCCACGGCGGTAGCCCTGGCCGCGGTGCCAACCGTCGGGGTGGCGGCCGATCTGGTGGCCACCCGCCACGGCGACTCGATCGGCCAGGACTCGGCCGCCTACATCGGAGCAGCCCACAACCTGCTGTCCGGCCGCGGGGTGACCACCCCGTTCGATCTGAGTGGGAGCACCCTGACCCCGGACCAGGTCTTCGCCTTCCACGGCGCCGTGCCCCTGGTCCACTTTCCTCCCCTCTACCCGGTGGTGCTGGCCGCCATCTCGTCGACCGGGGTGGGACTCGACACCGCGGCCAGGGTGCTGGGGGCCGTGGTGCTGGGCCTGGTCCTGCTGGTCTTCGAGTTGCTGCTCCGCCGCTTCACCGGCTCCGCCCTCCTGGTCCCGGTCACCGGGGCGCTCCTGCTGTTGGCCGGGCCCACTGCCTTCTTCCACCAGGACCTCCTCGAGGTGGACACATCCGTGCTGTCGGACTCGCTGTTCCTCCTGGTATTCCTGTCCGGGGTCCTGCTCACCGTCGGCCTCGTCGACCGACCGGGTCGGGCCCGGTTGGTGGCCCTGGCCGGGTGCCTGGCCGTGGCTCCGCTGGTCCGCTACGTCGGTCTCAGCCTGGTGGTGGCGGCGGCCATGGTGATCTGGTGGTGGTGCCCGTGGCCCAAGCCGACCAGGAGGTGGGCGGCGGGCGGACTGGCCGCCGCCGGCCTCCTCCCCACCGTCGCCTGGTCGTGGTACACGGCCGACGTCGAGCACGGCGGCGCCGTGCGCTCCCTGGCCTGGCACCCACCCCCGAACGCCCTCCATTGGCTGCTGTTCATCGCCTCGGGATGGCTGTTCCCGTCGTCGGTACCCGACCGACTCCGCCAGGGGCTCTTCGTGGCCGTGGCCGCGGCCGGCCTCCTCGCCCTGGTGGTGGCGCGGTGGCGGCGGCCCGACGAGATGAGGCCGGCGGTCCGGGGGGAGCTGGTGATCGCCGCCTTCGCCACCACCTACGTGGCCGTGGTGCTGGTCACCCGGTTCGCCCTCGACGCGTCGACTCCGCTGGACAACCGAATCCTCCTCCCCCTGATCCCGCTGACCTACCTGGCCCTGGTGTCGGTGATCGTGAGCGTGGTGCCCCCGGTGGTCGTGGGCCGGTTGGTCGCCGCCGGCGTGTGCCTGCTGGCCGCCTTCGGGGCGGTGGGGGGCACTCTCACCCTCCTCCAACGGAGCGCCGCCACCGGGGGCCTGGCCGGGACGCCCACCATGGAGGCCCTCCGCCGTCTCCCGTCCAACACCTTGATCGCCTCGGGCGTGGAGGACCTCGTGTCCACCGACGCCGGACGCTCGTCGATCCGGGTGCCCGTGCGGGTCGAGGGGCTGACCGGCCGGCCCAACCCGGCATTCGAAGACCAGGTCCGTCAGCTGGCATTCCTGCTGGCCCGACATCACGGTGTGCTCGTGGTCGACCCGGCCGCCTCGTCCGACTTCGTGACCGGCGGGGCCACCCCGGCCGACGTCGCCGGCGTGGCCCGGCTCCAACTGGTGACGGCCTTGCCCGACGGCGGCCGGCTCTACCGGGTCGGGCCGCTCCTGGGCCGGTCGCCGATGGCACCGCCGATCGCACCGACGTCGGATCCGGCGGCGGACGCGCCGGCTCCCACCTGACCCACCGCCTGTGCGTGGTCGGGGCCGGAGGCCCCACCCCCGGCCCGGAGCCGGCGGGCACCGCCCTGGACCAGGATGACCAGGGCCGGCGCGGCCAGGACGACCAGGCACACCTCGAAGGGCGCCCGGAAACGCACCAACCCGTAGGCCAGGGCGCTGACCAGGGTGACCACCGCCGCCGGCACCAGTAGGAACCACTGGCGGATGTGACGACGGCGGAGCAGGACCACTCCGGCCACCCCCAGGGGCACCAGCGCGTAGTAGACGCCCAGGCCGGCCAGCGAGGCGGGCACCGGTCGGCCCTCGTTCACGTCGCCGTCGGCCATCTGGATCGGCTCGTAGAGGTCCCACAGCCGGCCTATCCGGGCCAGCACCACCACCGGGATGCGACCCGAGTGGTGCTCGGCATAGGTGACGGCCGCGTGCTGGTCACGGGCCGACTGCACCGACTCGTCGCCCGGCCCCGTCACCGACACGGCACAGCCCAGTGCCCACGACCCCGTGTAGGGACCCCAGTAGGACTGGGGACAGTTGGCCCCGAGGAGGGCCAGACCGTCTCCGGTGGACAGGTAGGTGTTGTCCTGGAAGGTGGCCAGGTTCCGTCCCACCCACGGGGCCAGGACCGCGGCCGTGGCCACCAGCCCGACGGCCAGGAGACCCAGCCGGCGACGGAGGGTCAGTTCCCGGGCGGCCACCACGGCCGGCACCAACAGGGCCGGTACGAACAAGATGAGCTCGGCCCGCACCAGTGCCTCGGCCCCGCAGGCCAGGCCCGAACAGGGCGGCGCGTCCCAACGTGGGCCAGCGCTGGAAACGCACGATGCACAGCAGGATGAGGGCCATGCCGAGCATGGACGGCGTCTCGGACATCAGGATGCCGCTCGGGATCCAGAAGTTCGGTGCAAAGGCGGCCAGGCCGGCGGCGGTCAGGCCCACCCACGGGCCGGCCACGGCTCGGCCCAGCACACCCACGCACAGGACGACGAGGGCGCCCACCAGGGGCATGGCCAGGCTCTGGACGGTCGCCCCGAGCGGCTTCACCACGATCTCGATGGCCCCGACGAGCAGCGAGGTGAGGGGCGGGTGGGCGGCGGTCGGGGCCGTGCCGAGCGGCGTGCGGAAGAACTCGCCGTGCTGGAGCTCCACGGCGGTGATGCCGTACCAGAAGGCGTCGTAGAGCTTGTCGTTCTCGTGCCGCGTGACGAACAGCACGTAGCCGATCCGGAAGGCCAGGGCGCCGACCACGATGGCCGAGAGGCCGAACCAGAAGCGGCGCCTCGACAGGGCCCCCCCGATGGCCGCCGTGTCCGAGCCACCCTGACCTGGGTGCTCGGACTCGACCGTCGGTGCCTCGGTGGCGATCCCGGTCACGTCCGAGGGGGGTGGCCGGGGGACGGCTCGGCCAGGACGCAGGCGGTGGTCGACTCGATGGCGGCGGCCCCGCGGTCGGCGACGCCGCCGGCGCAACCGACCAGCCGGTCCGCCGGTCCCGCCGTCCAGGCGGGCGCCTGCCCCACCCGGTCCCACACCCAGGCCGAGTGCTGGAGCACGGGCGGTAGCCCGATGGCCGCGCTCAGCACGGCGGCGGTCGAGGTGGCCGACACGACCTGGTCGTAGGGGGGCAGTCCGGGCTGGTCGGGAAGGACCACCGTGGTCACGCCCCAGGCGTCGAGGGCCCGGCGCAGGGCTCTGACCTGATCGGTGGTGAAGCTGGTGACGTCGAACTGCCCGGACAGCTCAGCCACCAGGGCCTGTCCCCGGCGCTCGGCCCCGGGCGGAGTCACCCGGGACCCAGGGCCGCCCGCCCCCACCATGGCGTAGTGCATCCGGTCGACGGCCTGCCAGGTCATCGCACTCTGCACCGGATAGTCGGTGTCGACGGTGAAAGGCGCCGGGAAGGCGAGGAGGACCTGGCCGGCCGGCAGGCGGGGCGCCACCGTCTCGAACCAGGTGGGCAGGACAACCGCCTGGGTGGTCATGGGGACAGTCTGGGCCAGGTAGGCGCCCACCGGGACCAGGGCGATGGCCGCCACCACCAGGGCGGCAACCGTGGCCCGGCGGCCGGCCCGGCCTGGGCTCACCGCCCGGCTCCGGCTCACCGCCCGGTGGGTGTGGTCGACGATGATGCCCAGCATGGCCGCGGCCACCAGGTAGGTGACGAGCACGAAGCGCACCGGGATGATGTTCTGGACCAGCGGCACGTGGGCCAACGCCCGCCAGGGCACCCAGACGGGGTTCTCGGTACCGAGCGACAGGACGGCGGACACCAGCCCGATGGCGGCGAGGAACCACAGCCGACGGTCGCCCCGCCACACGACCAGGCCGAAGACCAGCACGGCGACCAGGCCGATCCCCAGGTACTGGTTGGACAGGCTCGGTCCCTGGTACCCGCCGATCCGGTGGAGGTAGGAGACGAGGGCGGTGGCCGACGGGGCGGGGACCACGTAGCTCTTCAGCCGGATGCCCCCACCACCGAGGAACGGGGCGGTCCAGATGCTGCCGGAGTAGTGGGCCGGTCCGGCCAGGACGAACCAGACCGGGTAGGCCAGCAACACCGCCGAGGTGGCCCCGGTGGCCGCCAGGCCTCTGGCCGCATGGCGGGCCTGGTCCCGGTGGGCCGCCGGGCCACGGGCCCAGGTGGCGACCACGAGAGCGACGGCCACGCAACCGGTGATGGCCATGATGGCCAGCACCTCGGTGCCGATGAGGAACTGGAGTACCACCAGCAGGCCGAGGGCCACCCCGACGGGCACCGGAGGGTGCCGCTGGCGGATCAGCAGCTCGTCCAGGCCCGCCACCATCAGGGGCGGGAGGGCGGCCAGGCCCAGCATCAGGTGACCATCGGACAACGACACCAGGACGAAGGGCGAGAAGCCGTAGAGCAGCCCGGCCACGAAGGCCGCCGGTGCCCACTCCACCCACCGGCGCACCAGGACGTACATGGCCAGGGCCGAGAGGGCCGGGCTGAGGGTGAGGGCCACGTTCAAGGTGGCCACCGGGCCGAACAGCCAGGTGATCGGGGCCAGCATCACGCCCACACCGATCTCGGCCGTGTTGGCCAGCAGGTTGACCCCGGTGGGATGGAGCATGGCCGTCGAGTAGAGGGGATCGAGCCCGTGGGCCAGGGCGTAGGCCGGCCAGGCCAGGAACCAGGTGAACAGCGACGAGTCGCCGCACCCGCAGGTGGTGGTGGAGGTGGGGTGGGAGGTCCACACCTGCCACCACAGGACGACAGCCAGGCCGAGGTAGGCGGCGGTGGCCAGGCCGAGGGCCAGCCGTCGGCGGCGTCGGGCCGCCGGCTCACCGCCGGCCGTCCGGGACGGGCGGCCGGCGACCGGGACGGGCGGCGAGGAGTCGGGGCCCCGTTCCGTCAGGTCGTCACCCAGCTGATGGCCGACGGTGGTCACGACGCTGCTCTCGCCGTCCTGGCGTCGAGGCCCTGTTGGGCCACGAAGGGCAGGATGGCGGGCTGCAGCCAGACGCCCCCGGCCTGGGAGATGTGGATCCCGTCGGCCCACCGTACGGTGACCCCGTCGATGACCGGTTGGAACCGACCGTCGGGGTCGAGGGCCTTGTTCAGGTCGAAGACGGTGGCCACGCTGCTCGCGCTGGGCCGCCACCCGCTTCACGATGCGTTGAACTCGTCGACCCGGGTGGGGCTGTTCTCGGGGTACTGGGTGCCGGTGGGCGACACCGGGTCGACGTAGGGCATGGTGAACAGCACGACCTTGGCGCCGTGGGCCGACAGGATGGTGACGGCCTGGTCGATCTCGTCGTCGAGGTGGGCGTTCCAGGCCGGCTGGCCTATGTGGACGATCTGGCCGTGGTCGAGGTGGTTGGTGATGTCCCACCGGCCCACCAGCAGGCCGACCACGTCGGGCCGGTACTGCTCGACCTGGCTCGGCCCACCGCGTCCTCCAGGTCCGACAGGCCGACTCGGGCTGGTCCAGATTGCCGTCCACGATGCCGGGGAGGTCGTCGAGATCGCAGCCGAGCACGCTCTTGTCGATGAGATGGACCCCGTAGTCTGCGGCACTCTGTTCCGCCAGCCCGACGTCGAGCGAGGCGGCCAGGGAGTCACCCAGCATCAAGAAGCGGATCGGGCCGGGAGCCGAAGGCCCCCGCCGCGGTCAGGGCCTGGTGCTCGGCGGTGGCATGCCCGTGCCGGCCGACGAGGTGGCCGGCGATCGGACGCCACGATGAGCGGCCAGATCCGGGGCGACAGCCAGTTGTAGAAGGCATCGGCCACCGTGGCGGTGGAGTTGCCGGCGAACACGTTGCCCGGGGCATAGGCCGGCGTGTGGATCCCGTCGGGCGTGCGGACCTCTACGCCGTCGAGGTACTCGGGTGAAGACGCCACCGGGCGAGAGGATGCCGCCGTAGTCGATGACGCTCACCCGCCCGGGGTACTCCTCCGCCACCTTCTCGATCAGCTGGTCGTAGAGCAGCCGCCGGGTCGACGAGTCCTCGGGGAGCGGTGCCTCGTGGAAGGCGGCGCCCGAGGCCAGGCGCGGGCATGGTGGTGAAGTCGAAGATGGGCGCCGTGGGCCGTGGCGATCCGCGCCGGCCAGCCGCATCTGGCCGAGCAGGTAGCGCTGGTCGGACGGCTGCTCGATGTTCGTCCACCGACCGTCGCGCAGGCACGTCTTGGGCCTCCCAGCTGCCGGCCACGAACAGCACGACGTCGCCGGGCGCGGTGTCGGCCACCGCCTGCTCGTCGCGGGCCGGCCACTGCTGGAGACCGGCGTGGCCGAGTTGCAGTCGGGGAACATGGCCAGCTCGGGGGTGGGCGGGTCGTTGGAGGCGTTGGTGCCGATGACCAGGCCGCAGCCGAACAGTCCGCCGTTGACCACGGTGGTGCCGGCCGGCGCCGTGGCCTGGAGGGCGAAGCCGAGGGTGTAGGCCAGTGCTGTCGCCCAGGACCACCACCTTGGGGGGCGTCTTGGTCGAGGTCGGCCCCCGGAACCGGCCCACCGGCACGGCGGCGGTGGCCGGCACCACCGTCCCGGCCACGATGACGGCCACCGTCACCGCCATCAGGGCGACGGCCGGGTCACGGCCTTGAGGGAGCGCCAGAAGGTCCCCTCCATCACCGGCCGCTCGACCAGGTAGAAGCTGACGCCGGCCAGCGGAGAAGGTGGTGGCGAAGCGGATGGCCAGCAGGGCCAGCCCGGTCTGGCCGGTCCGGTCGGGGTCGAGGAAGATGAAGACCGGGTAGTGCCAGAGGTAGGCCCCGTAGGAGACGGTGCCCATCCACACCAGGGGCGACAGGGCCAGGAACCGGGCCAGCGGCCCGGCGGGGCACGCACACCGAACCGATGATGATGGCGGCCGCCGACAGGGCCGACAGGGCGAAGCCGCCGTGGTAGTCGAAGCTGGTGGACCCCTTCTGGGTGAGGTGAGGGCGAGGGTGCCGGCCAGGCCGACCGCCCCCACCAGGGTGAGCAGGCGCGCCGGGCGGTGGGCGACGTGGCCGGAGGGGCCATGCCCGTGTTCCCCCGGCGACGTTGGACCATGGTCAACGAGCAGGCCAGCACGGCACCGATCAGGATCGACTGGGCATGGGTGTCGGTGCCGAAGTAGAGCCGGGTGGTGTTGGCGTCGGGGTTGTAGAGCAGGGCCATTTCGGCGACCGAGGCCACGGCGCCCGATGGCCGAGACCACCAGCAGGTTCCGCAGTCCCCGGGCGAAGGTACGCGACAGGGTCATGACGGCCAGGACCACGAGCGGCCACACCAGGTAGAACTGCTCCTCCACGGCCAGGGACCAGGTGTGGGTGAGGGGGTAGATGGGTCCGGTGGCGAAGAAGTAGTTGCTGTGGGCGGCGATCTGCCACCAGTTGGAGAAGTAGAACAGCGCCGACAGGGCGCTGATCCGGAAGTCCGGGTACAGGCCGGCCGGCTCGGCGAAGCGGACCATCAGGGTCACGGCCACCAGCACGATGAGCAGGGCCGGCAGCAGCCGCCGGGCCCGCCGGAGCCAGAAGGCCGACAGCTTGATGGCGTCTGCGCTTGGCGGTACTCGCTCAGGAGCAGCCCGGTGATCAGGTAGCCCGACAGGACGTAGAAGATGTCGAGGCTGAAGAAGCCCCCCTGCAGCCAGCCCACCCCGAAGTGGTAGCCCATGATGATGAGCAGGGCCACGGCCCGCAGGCCGTCGAGGGCGACGATCCGGTCCTTGCCGGTGGCCGAGGGCCGGGCGGTCAGGCCGGGGGCGTGCTCGTCGGTCATCGGGGCCGCCTCATCGTGACCCGCCCCGGCACCCGGGCGGCCAGGCCCAATGTGGCGATGGTCGGCATGATGACCGGCTGGAGCCACTCCCCGGCCGCCTTGGTCAGGTGGATCCCGTCGCTCGTTGCGGACGGTGACCCCGTCCACCACCGCCTGGTAGTGGCCACCCGGATCCAGCCTGGCGTTGAGGTCGACCAGGGTCACCGGCCCTTCCGGCCGTCCGCCACGCCGACCAGGATCTGGTTGAAGTCCGCATGCGCGAGGGGTCGTTCTCCGGGAAGGTCGAGCCGTCGGCCGCCTCCACGGGCGGGTCGACGTAGGGCATGGTGAACAGGATCACCCGGGCCCCCCCGCTGGACAGGATGTCCACGGCCTGGTCGAGCTCGGCGCTGCAGGTGCCGGTCCCAGGCCGGTTGGCCCACGTGGACCCAGTGCCCCTGGTAGAGGTGGTCGCTGACCTCCCAGCGCCCGAGCAGCAGCCCGGTCACCTCGGGGTGGTAGCGGGTCATCAACTGGGGCCAGACCGTGGCGCCATCCGATGCAGCCCGGGGTGGCGGGACCGACCACCCCCGACGTCTCGACCTCGGTGTCGTCCAGGTCGCACCCGAGGGACGCCCCGTCCTGGACCCGGACGCCGTAGCGGGGCACCGAGTCGACGTTGAGTCCCACGCCGAGGGTCAGGGCCACCGAGTCGCCGAAGAGGGCGAAGCGGACCGGGTCGGTGGTGAAGGCGTTGGTGGACGCCAGCGACCGGCGCAGGTCGGCCGAGAGGCCGTCGTGGCGTGGGGGTGCCACCGCGGCGGTGGCCGGGGTCACCGTGGCCACCAGGACGGCCGCCGCCGCCACGATCGGGGCCAGGGCGGCCAGGCCGAGGCTCATGCGGCCCCGCCAGAGGGTTCCCCGGCGTATGGGCTCCTCGATGAGGAGGAACGACAGCGGTGGCGGCGGCGAAGGTGGCCACCAGGCGGACCGCCAGCAGCGGGGTCCCCGACAGCCCGGTGTGGGCATGGTCGATGGCCAGGAACAGGGGCCAGTGGTAGAGGTACAGGCCGTAGGAGATCCGGCCGACGAAGACCAGGGCGCGCAGGGACAGCACCCGGGCGACCGGCGAGGCCGGGACGGTGACGCAGGCCACGATGACCGCGCCGGCGGCCAGGGCCACCAGGAAGAAGCCCCCCGGTAGAGGAAGGGGTCCACACCGGCCAGGGCGTGCCAGGCCCAGGCCAGGTACACCGCTCCCGCCACGCCGAGGCCGGTCCAGATCCACGGCCGGCGGTGCCCGCTGGTCCAGGCGGCGGGGACGATGGAGAAGCCGTCGCCCCGATGGGATCCGACGGCGCCGAGGAACGAGCCGATCAGCAGGGCCTGGACCCTGGTGTCGGTCCCGTAGTACAGGCGGTCGACCGAGAATCCGGCCGCGTAGAGGGCGGCCATCAGCGACGCCGAGGCCACCGCCCCGATGACCGCGGCCACCGCCACCGCCCGGACCCCGAACCAGCGGGCCACGGCCAGGACCACCAGGGGCCAGACCAGGTAGTACTGCTCCTCCACGGCCAACGACCAGGTGTGGAGGAGGGGCGACGGCGCGGCGGCCTGCACGAAGTAGCCCTGGTCCGAGAGGATGAAGTGCCAGTTGGCCACGTAGAACAACGTGGCCAGGGCGTCGCCCCGCACCGCGGAGACGTCGAGGCTGTCCCTGAAGGCGTAGGCGTACACGGCCACGCCGAGGATGGTGATGACGAGGGCCGGCAGGAGCCGCCGCGCCCGCTGGGCCCAGAACCGCCCGAGCCGGACGGTGGCGGTCCGGACCAGTTCACGGCAGAGCAGTGATGTGATCAGGAAGCCGGACAGGACGAAGAACACGTCCACACCGAGCAGGCCACCCCCCATCCACGAGATCCCGGCGTGGTAGAGGAGCACGGCCAGGACGGCCAGGGCCCGGATGCCGTCCAGGGCCGAGAACCGCCGCAGACCCCCGGTCTCACGTCCCGGGGCCAGCGGGCCCTCGTCGCGGACCGTCGTCGCGGCGGGGTCCACCGAGCCGCCACCCGGCGGTGCCAGGAGGGCCCCCACATCGGTCCCGCGTGCCGTCATCCTGCTCGCCGCCGCCACGGTGACCGCCCACCAGGGCGGCCGGGGCGGGTCCACCCGTCGAGCACCGAAGTCGTCCCCCCTCTCAACGGTGGGACACCGGGGACGACAGGACGCAGGCCACCGACCGGTCGATGGAGGCCACCGTGCCACTCAGGGGTTGCCCCCGGACACAGTGACTGGGGTTCACCGCCAGCACGGGTGGTCCGGCCTGGTCGACCCCGCTCCACACCCACGCTCCCGCCTGGCGCACCGGGGCGCGGCCGATGGCCGCCGACATGAGCACCGTGGTCGTGCGCACACCGGGCAGCTGCTCGTAGTGCGGCAGTCCGGCACGATCGGGAATGACCACCATGGTGACTCCCCAGCCCTGGAGCGCCTCCCGCACCGCCAGGATGTCGTCGGTGGTGATGTCCGGCGAGCCCAGGGTCGACAGGACCCCGATCACGTTCTGACCCGACTCCTCGCTGCCGGCCCGGGCCAGGAGGGAACCGGGACCGCTGCCGCCGGCCATGGCGAAGGACATCCCGTCCACGGCCTGCCAGGTCAAGCTGCTCTGGTAGAGGTCGAAGGGCACCGGGAAGGCCAGGACCACCTGGTGCTGGTCAGGTGGGGCGCCACGGTCCGGAACCACGTCGGGAGCACCACCGGCTGGACGGTGAGCGGGAGGCCGCCGGCGCAGTACCAGGCGACCGGCACCACGGCGATGAGTGCGACCACGGCGGCCACCACGGCCGCCCAGGGTCCGGCGCCGCCCGGGCCGCCGGCACGCGGCCGGCCCGTCGCCGGACCCGGTCGCCGACCGGCGGCGTAGGTGTGGTCGACGACCAGTCCGAGCATGACCGCGGCGGCCAGAGTAGGTGATGAGGAGGAAGCGGCTCGGGATGATGTTGTCCATCAGGGGGAGCCAGGCGAAGAGGCGCCACGGGCGTCCAGCGAGTGGTACTGCGAGGCCGGAGGACAGGAGCACGCTGACGGCGGCCGACGGCGGCGAAGAGCCACAGGCGCACGGTCCCGGCGCCACACCACCAGGCCGACGACGAGGACCGCCGACCAGGCCCAGCCCGAAGTACTGGGGGGACAGGGTCGGCGCCTGGTACCCGCCGAACTGGTGGCCCGAGCGCAGGTGGCCAGTGCCGACGCGGGCCGACGGGAGGAGGTAGTCCCGGTGGCTGGTGCCGCCGTAGCTGATGTAGGCGAGGGGCCCCAGATGGGCCCGGCCAGGTGCGCCGGGCCGGCCAGGGCGAACCAGACCGGGTAGGCCAGCAGGACGCCGGCGGTGAGCGGCCGCGGCGGCCAGGGCCCGAGCGGCGTGGCCGGGTCGGCGCCGCAGCACCTCGAGGTGGGCGAGGTTCCGAGAGGACGACGAGGAGGACGCCGATGCCCGCGGCCACGGCCGTGAGCACCAGCGACCTCGGTGCCGATGAAGAACTGCACGGTCACCAGCAGTCCGAGGGCGACGCCGGTGCACCCAGGCCCTCCGCCGCTGGCGCACCAGCAGCTCGTCCAGACAGGCCACGATGAGCGGCGGGATCGGTGCCATGCCCAGCATCAGGTGGGCGTCGGTCAGCGAGACCAGGATGAACGGGCAGAAGCCGTAGAGCAGGCCGCCGACGAAATGCGGCCGGCGCCCACGACACCCAGCGCCGGAGCAGCACGAACATGGCCAGCGCCGACAGCGACCGGGCTGAGGGTCAGGGCGACGTTCAAGCTGGCCACCGGTCCGAAGAGCCAGGTGACCGGGGCCAGCACCACGCCGATGCCGACCACTGCGGTGTTGGACAGGAGGTTCACCCCGCTGGGATGGAACAGCGCCGTCGAGTAGAGCGGGTCAGGCCGTGGCGGAGGGCGTAGGCCGGCCAGGCGACGAACCAGGTGAACAGGGACGAGTCCCCGCAGCCGCACGTGGTCGAGGACGGTGGGTGGCCGGTCCACACGTGCCACCACACGAACACCAGGGCCATCACCAGGTAGAGGCCGGCGGCGTCCGGCCAGCGGGCAGGCGGGCGGCGGGACCCGGTGCGCCGGGCTCCCGTCCGACGGACCGCCCGGCCCGTCGCCCGGCTGGCGGGTCCGGCGTCGCCCGACCCGGGTGGACGCCGGCCGCCAGGCGTTCGGTGGTGGTCATGACCGCGTGCGTCGAGGTGGCGGCCGGAACCGGTCCTCGATCCGGCCGACGCCGACGGGATGCCCAGGTCTCCGGCGCAACCGTCACCATCGCACCACCACCCCCCGTGGCCGACCGCCCTGGGACGATCCTCAAGCGGTCAGGCCAGCATGGTACGTGCCGGTCGGGCCGCGAGTCCATCCGACCGCCCCGGGGGTGGCTAGAACCGTCGAGCGCCACGGGTCGGTCCGGCCCCGGGCCTGCCGGCCCCATCGGGGATGCGTTACCGTTTCAGCTCAGCCGTCGGGGAGGGGTTCATGAGCGCGCAGAGGACGAGGGGTCCCTCGGGGGTCGGCACCCAGCTCACCTACATGCCCGCGCTCGACGGGATCCGGGCCGTCTCCATCCTGGGCATCATGGCCAACCACGGCGGGTTCGCCTGGGCCGACGGCGGGGTCATCTCGGTCAACGTGTTCTTCGTGCTCAGCGGCTTCCTCATCACCATGCTGCTCATGAAGGAGTGGGTGCGATCGGGGACCATCCGGCTGCGCGCCTTCTGGGCCCGCCGGGCCCGCCGCCTGCTGCCCGCCCTGTTCGTCCTCCTCGGTGCCATCGGGCTCTACGCTCTGTGGTTCGCGCCCGACGGCACGCGAGTCGTCGCTGCGCGGCGACGGACTGGCCACGCTGTTCTACGTCAGCCAACTGGCACGAGATCCTCACCGACCAGAGCTACTTCCAGCAGGTGTCGGCGGCCTCGCCGCTCCTGCACACCTGGACGCTGGCCATCGAGGAGCAGTTCTACGTGGTGTGGCCCATCGTGGTCGTCGCTGATCCTCAAGGCTGTCCCGGTCGCCCCGGGTCCTGCTGGTGGTGGCCGTCGTCGGGGTGCTGGCCTCGGCCACGGAGATGGCGCTGCTCTTCCACCCACGGTGACCGATCCCAGCCGCCTCTACTACGGGACCGACACCCGGGCCCAGGACATCCTGACCGGGGCGGCCCTGGGCATCCTGCTGTTCCGCCGGCCGGCGGCCGCCACCGCTCGGGGCCGGGCCGCTTCTCGCGGCTGGCCGTGGTCGGGCGCCGCGGTGTTCGTGCTCGAGTGGGTCCGCATCAACGGTTCGGCCGACCTCACCTACCGGGGCGGGTTCCTGCTGGCCGACGTGATGGTGGCGCTGGTCATCCTGCGGGGTGACCATGGCCCCGGCCGGGCTCCCGGCCCGGGTGCTGTCGTTCCGGCCCCTCACCTTCATCGGCCAGATCTCCTACGGCCTCTACCTGTGGCACTGGCCCATCTTCCTCGTCCTCGATCACGCCCGGACCGGGCTGGAGGACTGGAGCCTGTTCCTCCTGCGGCTGGCCGTCACCTTCGTCGTCGCCGTCCCGTCCTGGTACCTGGTGGAGACGCCGGTCCGCCAGATGACCTTCGGCAGCTGGCGCTCGTGGGCCTGGGTCCCGGTCGGGGCGGCGGCGGCGGCCGGCATCCTGTTCGTCACCACCTCGGTGAGCGGGGCGCGCCGCCGCCAACGTCCTGCGACCCCGCGGCCGTCAACGCCCAGCTGGCCACCTACGAGAACGGCGCCTTCCCGGCCACCGGCCACCAGGTCCGGGTCCTGGTGGTCGGCGACTCCCTGTCGCTGACCGTGGGGTTCTGGTTGACCCCCTACGCCTCCGACTACGGCGCTGGTGCTGCGGGGACGGGCCCTCGACGGCTGCGGACTGGCCACCGCGGTGCCCTACAACCTCCACGGCACGCCGTCCTACCCGCTGGCCCCCTGCGCCAGGTGGCCGACCATCTGGGGGCCGATGTCGCCCAGCTCAAACCCCAGGTGGTGGTGCTGATCATCGGCTGGTGGGAGACCATGGACCGGTTCTACCAGGGCCGGTGGCAGCACCTGGGCGATCCCAGCTTCGACGCCTACGAGCGGGGCCAGTTCGAGCGGGCGGTGTCGGTGCTCGGCGCCGGCGGCACCCACTGGTGCTGATGACCTCGCCCTACTACGACAGCGGCGAGCAGCTCGACGGCCAGCCCTGGGACGAGGACGACCCCGGGCCGGGTCGACATCCTCAACCGGATGATCGAGTCGGTGGCCGCCCAGCATCCCGGACTGGTGTCGTCGTCCCGCTCAACAAGTACCTCGACCCCGACGGCCACTTCACCGCCTCCATCGACGGCCAGGTGATGCGCTTCGCCGACGGCGTCCACACCACCGAGGCGGCCGGCACCTATCTGGCCCCCAAGATCCTCCCCCAGCTGGCGGCGGCCGGCCGCTCCCCGTGAGCCGGGCTCCCCCTGATGGGATCGGGCCCCGGTCACCGGCGGCCAGGACGCAGTCGGGAACGGCCATGGGCGAGCGGGCCGGGGGGCCGGGCCCGGCCGTGCAGGCGTCGAAGGCGGCCCGGCTGACCGGCCGGGGCGGTGCCGGCCGGCCGACGGCCGACCACACCCAGGCCGAGGCCACGTAGCGCGGGGCCCGGCCCATCGACGGCGGTGAAGAGCCCGGCGGCATAGGCGGGGCTCCTCCCCTGGGCGTAGACCGGGAGGTCGGGCTGGTCGGGGACGACGATGGTGGTCACCTCCCAGGCGGCCAGGGCCCGGCGGACCGCGGCCAGGGTGGACGGGTCGGGCCCGGGCGCCGGTCCGAGGGGGAGGGAGGCGTCGACCAGGACCTCGAATCCGGGCCGGGAACCGCCGGCCCGTCCGGGCTCACCCTCCGGGCCCCCGCCGCCGGCCTGGGCCCAGCGCATGGGGTGACGGCCTGGTAGGCCTGGGACGACTGGAGCCCGGAGAACGGCACCGGGTAGGCGAGCAGCACCCGGCCGGGCGGGAGCCGGGCCCCGACCTCGGCGTACCAGCCGGGGCAGCACCACCGGCGGGCGGTGAGGGGGAGGTTGGGGGCGAGGACGACCACGGTGGGCACGAGGGCCAGGGCCACCACAGCCCCGGTCGCCGCCCCGGCCAGGCGTCGGGGGTGGCGGGTACCAGGTCGAGCGACCAGGCCCGGGTGCGGTCGACGGCGACCGCCACCATGACCGCGGCGCACAGGGTGAGCACCACGGTCAGGCGGACCTCCACGATGTCGCCGATCCAGGGGAGCTGGCCCAGGGCCTGCCACGGCACCCAGTAGCCGTGCCCGGGCCCGAGCGAGAGGGCGGCGGCCACCAGCCCGACGGCCGCCGAACAGACAGGAGCCGGCGGTCGTGGCGCCACACCACGAGGCCGACCACGGCCACCACCACCACCCCGAGGCCGAGATAGCCGAGCCCGGGGAGCGCCGGGCCCTGGTAGCCGCCGAAGCGGGTCATGGTGGTGCCCGACGGCCCGAGGGTCCCCGGCGCTCCAGAAGCTGGTGAAGGTGTTGCCGTACTGGGCCAGCGAGCCGTTGGACCAGATGGGGCCGGTCAGGTGGGCCGGTCCCCGCAGCAGGAACCACAGCGGGTAGGCCAGCACGACCGCCGCCGACGCCGAGCGGCGGTCAGCAGCCCCGGAGGGCGTGGCCGACCCGGGGCCGGCAGGGCGGTCGGCTCCGCCAACCGGGTGGCCACCACCACCAGGACCACGGCCACCACGACGAACAGGCCGGTGATGACCAGCACCTCGGTGCTGACGAAGAACTGCACCACCACCAGGGCGCCGAGGCCGGCCCCGATCCGGTAGGGCGAGCGCCGCTGGCGCACCAGCAGCTCGTCGAGGGCCAGGACCACCAGCGGGGGGACGGCCAGGAAGGCGATGTTCAGCTGGTTGAGGGCCAGCTCGGTGACGAGGAAGGGCGAGAAGCCGTAGACCAGGCCCCCGACGAAGGCGGCCGGGGTCCAGGCCACCCAGCGGCGCAGCAGGACGAACATGGCCAGGGCCGACAGGGCCGGGGCCAGGGTCAGGGCCACGTTCATGGCCGCCACCGGGCCGAAGGCCAGCGTGACCGGGGTGAGGAGCACGCCGAGGGCCAGCACGCTGGTGTCGTTGAGCAGGTTGATCCCGGTCGGGTGGAACAGCCACGACGAGTACAGCAGGCTGTGGCCGTGGGTCAGGGCGAAGGCCGGCCACTCGAAGAACCACAGGAAGCGGGCGGCGTCGCCGCACCCGCACGTGGTGGTGGAGGTGGGATGGGCGGTCCAGACCTGCCACCACAGCAACAGGGCGAGGACCAGGTAGGTCGCCACCGGCAGGGCCAGCCCCCGACCGGGGCGGCCCGGCGGTGATCGGCGAGCCGGCGGGTCCGGCGCTCCCGGAACCGGCCGGGCCGGGTGGGCGGTGGTGGCCGTCACCGGCCGGCCGCCGGCGGGCCGCCACGCCCCGGTCCGCAGAGTTCGGCCGCCGCCCGGGCCGGATCGGCACTGAACGACAGGGTGGTGTAGGACGAAGGAGCGGGCCAGGTTGGAGACGAACCTCGACGGGGTCAGCGGGGCGGTGATGGCCTGGAGGTAACCGGCCAGGGGGTCGCAGTCGAGGGCCCGGGCGGCGGCGGCCACCGAGCCGGCACTGGGCCCGCCGGCCACCGGCGGGGCCGGGATCCGAGGCCGAAGCGGGCCACCATCCAGGCCGGTCCGATGTACTTCTCGTGGCCGGGACGGGCGTGGTGGACGATGACGGTGTGGCTGCCGATGGGATTGGCCAGGGAGTAGGAGTCGAAGACGTAGACGTCGGGGCCGGCCAGGTAGCCGATGACCCCGATGGCCGGGACGTTCACGGCCAGTCGGAAGGGCAGGGCCGACCGGGCCGGCACGGCGGCCCGCCGGTCGATGGGGGCGTAGGGGTCGGTGATGACCAGCATGCGCTGGTGCCCGGCGGGCACCCGGCGGGCCATGGCGGCCGAGCAGCGGCCCCGGCCCGGCCCGACAGGGCCTTGGCGTAGTCGCCGGCGGTGATCGGGTGCGGGTTGCCGGTGGCGCTGATCCAGTTGTTGCGCTCGTTGGAGATGTAGACGGTCTGGGGATTGAGGCTGGTGACCTTCGGGCGGCACGAAGCGGAGCCAACCGGCACAGACCACGGCCCACACCGCGATGACCGGCCACCGGCACGACCAGGCCGCCCCGCAACTGGCGGGGGGTGACGAACACCGGCAGGCAGAGGGCGAAGAAGCCGGGCAGCAGCAGCCGGGCGTGCATGTAGTCCCCACCCGACGTGGACCACGTAGAGCACGTCGGCCGCCGCCACCGCCACCGGGGTGCAGGAGGACGGCCACGGCGACCCGGTCGCCCCGGCCCCACCACGACCGGACCGGCACCACGACCAGGGGCACGGCCAGGGCCAGCGGCAGCCACAGGGTGTAGGGGGACACGAAGTTCCACAGGTAGGTGAAGCCCTGGGACCACCACGCCGACCCCCCGGCCTTGGCCAGGCCCGGTGTTGGGCACGACCAGGGCGTAGTAGCCCATGCGGAACACCTCGAAGGCCACCGGCAGGGCCAGGGCCGCGGCCACCGGGAGGCCGTACCGGCGCCAGGCGGCCGGTGACCCGGTCCACCCGGGGGCGGCCACCACCACCAGCAGGGCCACCAGGAACACCGCCGAACCGAGGGCCAGCTCGGGCCGGATGAGCGAGCCGAGCCCGATGACCACCGCGGCCGGCACCGCCCGGCACCGGCGCGCCTCGACCCGGACCAGGAGGAGGAACGAGGTGCCCAGCCACAGGAAGACCATGGACATCTCGAGGCCCGAGGTGGAGAACTCCCACACGCCGGCCACCACCGAGGCGATCAGCAGGCCGAGCGGGGAACACGGTGGCGTCACTCCGCGGGCCGGCCAGCCGCTGGACGGCCCGACCCCCGGTGAGGAAGCCGCCGGCCGTGCAGACCAGGCCGACGACGACCGACAGCCATTCGAGGGCCATGAAGGGCAGCACCTCGTGCAGGCCGGTCAGGGTGAACAGCCACAGCGGGTCCGAGTCGACCTCGACCCGCTCGCCGAGGTTGAAGACGAGGCCGTGGCCGGCCAGCAGGTTGTCGATGATCCGGAAGTTGATGAAGGCGTCCTCGTCGACCCACCGGTAGAGCCAGGCGCCCACCAGCACGACGACCAGCGGGGACGAGGACCGGCCACCACGGCATCGGGGCCGACGGCCGGCCGGTGGTGGCGGTGGTCTGGAGCCCGACGACGGGGCGGTGCCGGGACCGAGGGCGCGGCGTCATGGGGCAGCCGTGGGCGCAGGGACGGCGTGTCGCCGCCGTCGGGAGTGGTGGCCCCGGCCGCCGGTTCGGTAGCCCGCTGCCGTCCGATGGGCGCCCTCCCCCGGCCTGGTCCACCGACGGCGCCGGCGGCCACCACCGCCCACAGGGCGATGATCCACCAACCGGCCAGGGCCGAGAACTCGGTCACCCGGTGCACGGTCGTCTCCAACCACGGGGCGATGGCACCGGTGCCGACGACCAGGGCGCCGCCCACGGCCACGAGGCCGATGACCAGCCCGGCCCAGGCCCACAGATCGTTGGCCATCCCGGCTGCGCCGCCGGGTGCCGCGACAGGACCAGGCCGCCGACGACCGCCACCGGGGCCGCCAGGACCAGGACGTGGAGATAGGGGACCATGCCGTCGAAGGCGGCCCGGGCCCGGGAGGGCCAGTCGCCGGCCGGGGACAGGGCTGGTCGACTCCCCCCGGGCATGGATGACCCGCATGAGCACGGGCCACGCCACCACCACGGCCAGCTCGACCGGCGCCGACGGCCACCGGCCGCCGCCACCGCCGGCGGCGCTCCTCGGCGGGGAGGGCGAAGAGGCTCCGGACGGCGACGAGGACGATGAGGCCGACGGCCACCACCAAGCCCTCGTTCTTGGACAGCCCGGCCACCAGGACGAGGACCAGGGTCACCCCCTGGTCGCCGGCGGGCCGGACCCGCTGCTCAGCTGGAGCCCGTAGGCCACCGCCCCGACCGCGGCCAGGGACCAGATGGGGTCGGCGTAGCCGTTGGTCAGGAAGGGCTCGGTGATGCCGGCGGCCACGAAGACGAGCAGGACGGCGGCGGCGACGCCGACCACCATGGGGACCAGCGGCGCCGGCCATCGGGCCGGCCTCTCCGGGAGGCCGGCCCGGCGCGGCCGTCGGGCGGTGCGACAGCGCCGGGCCGCCCGGCGTCCCGCCTCGACCAGGGCGAAGGCGGCCACGGCCAGGGCGCAGGCGTTGAGCAGGGCGATGGTCACCACCCCGAGCCGCACCGACTGGTCGCCGGTCAGGCGCCAGGCCAGCGGACGACGACGCGCTCACCAGCGGGGGGTAGGCCGACTGGATCAGCACCACGTCCGGGACCCGCATCTTGACCAGGAGCTGGTGATGGGACTGGAGGAACCATCCGGCCCGCATCACCCACACCGCCCGGGCGTCGAAGCCCACCGTCGGAGTGGCCAGGCCCCGGAGGCACCAGGCCGAGGTGGCCACCACGGCCACGGCCCCGGCGACGCCGGTGGCCCGGTAGGCCAGGTCGATTCGGTGACCCGGGGGTCCGGGGCCGTCGTCGGGCCCCCACCCCGGGCGGGGCCGGACGGCGGCCGGAACCTCGTCCCGACCACGGCCAGGCCCACGACGAGGGCCAGCCCCACGAACCAGGCCAGCAATCCGCCACCCACCGCGGTGTCGGCGGTGGCGGCCAGGGCGGTGATCACCGCGCCGGCCAGAGGGCACAACGGGACGGTGACCAGGCGCATCCCCACCAGGGCCAGGGCCGGGGCCAGTCCGGCGGCCGACAGCACCACCAGCGTCACCAGGGCGGCCGGCCCCGTCGACATCAGCCGCCCCCCGGCCCGGCGGTCACCGAGGCGGCGATCACAGAGGCGGTGCCGGTGGGGGCCCGATGCCAGGCACACTGGCTCCCGATCCGACCCGGACGACCACCCGGTGATGGCCCTTCGGGAAGGTGGCGACCACCACGGTCCCGAGACAGGCACCTCCGGTGGAGACACCGTTGCGCAGGGACAGCCGGGCCACCGCCGTCGAGGAAGGGATTGGCGATGGTCACCCAACTCCCCACTGCCTTGACCAGAGTGACCAGGTCGCCCAAGTCGTCGTCGAAGACGACCGGCTCGCCCGGGGAGACGAGGCTCCGGGTCTGGACGTCGATGCAGTGGTAGAAGGCGTTGTCCAGGGCGGCGTCGTGGACGGTGAGGGCGTCTCGCTGGACCGCCACCGTCCGGTTGCCCCGTACGGCTTGGACGCTCGATGGCCGCCAGGGTGACCAGGAGCACAACCGTCGCCGTGACCACCACCAGTGCCCGGGAGACCGGACGGTTGCCACCGACTCCGGGTGGCGAACCGTCTCCGTTCACGGCCTAGGACGCTAGCAGTCGTGCACCGTCCTCCCGGGGGCAATCGGGGTGCCGGACCGGCGGTGCCGACGGCCGGCGCCACCGCCCCGACCAGGTGGGCGGCCCGGTCCGAAGCGGTTCAGCGGCGGGTCAGGACGGGGCGGTCGGGTCCCGGTTCGTCAGCTTCGGGGACCGGGGCCGAGGCGGCCGAGGCGGCGGCCGGTACCGGGGGGACCGGCACCTCCGTCGACGCCGGGGTGGCCGCCGCCGGGCCCTCGAAGACGCGCCGGCGCCAGGCCATGAGGGGCTTCTCGACCAGGAACCAGCTGGCCACGGCCAGGACCCCGATGACGACCAGCCGCACCGACTGGAACACCCAGAACGGCCAATGGACGGTGAAGGGGCTGATGGCCACGTACACCGGCCAGTGGAACAGGTAGATGGCATAGGACATGTTGCCCACGAGGACCAGGACGGGGATCCCCATGGCCCGGGTGGTCAGGCTCTCCGGGTAGAGCAGGAAGTAGGTGATGATCACGGCCGAGGCCACCTCGCTGACCGGCAGCCAGTAGAGGGGCAGGGAGCGGGCCCCGACATCCACGTCGAACAGGAGCCAGACCATGGTGGCGGCCGAGGCGAGGGCCAGCCAGGCCAAGATCCGTCGGGACCAGGGACGCCACCCCTCGAGGTGTCCCCCGGTGGCCACCAGTCCGAGGAGGCAGCCGACGAAGAGGGCGTCGGCCCGGGTGTCGAATCCGTAGTAGACCCGCCCGGCCACCTGGCCGTCCCACACCGGGGCCCGCAGGACGATCCACAGGCGGTCGGCCACCGAGAGGGCGATGCCGGCGACGGCCAGACCGTAGGCCACCCGGCGGGTGCCGTACTTGAGGGCCACGAAGAGCAGCACGGCCCAGATCAGATAGAACTGTTCCTCGATGGCCAGCGACCAGGTCTGGGCCAGGAAGCCGAAGGCCGACTCGTGGCCCAAGGCCGACCGGTAGTCGGCGTAGTAGAAGATCGCACCGGCCACGTCGCCCCACAGGTGGTCGGCGGCGTCGTTGATCCGTACGAAGCTGGCGTAGACGGCCAGCAGCACCACGGTGGTGAGCAGCGGCGGCAGCAGGCGCACGGCACGTCGCGAGTAGAACTTCCCGAGGCTCACCCGACCGGTCTTCTGCCGCTCGCTGGTCAGCATGGCGGTGATCAGGAAGCCGCTGAGCACGAAGAAGGCACCGAGAGCGGCCCAGGCGCCCGGCATGACCCTGAAGTTCGAGTGGTAGATGAGTATGCAGGCGATGAGCAGGGCCCGGATCCCCGTGAGCGAGGGCCGGTTGCCCAGTGAGAACGGCGGTCGGGCCGGGGCCGGCGGGGCCGCCGGCGATCCCCGCCCGCGGCTTCCGGTGACGTCGACCGGGGGCGCGGAAGCCAGAGGGCCTTCCAGTGCCGACGGTGAGGAAGGGCTGCCCCCTTGCATCGGACCATATTGTCCCAACGTTTGTCCCGGTGTCGACGTTCCCGACCGAGGCGTCACGCACGGTGGGGGTGAGTCGGCGGTCCGCCGGGCGGCGTGAACACGGTGGGCGGTGGCCCGGGAGGCCACCGGGGGTGCGGATAAGCTGCTGCGGCGGGACTGGACGGCCACCGCCCACGATCGTCGAGCACCGTTGACCCATGCGCGCCAGCCGATGACACCACAGGTGAGCCCCGTCGATCCGGGCGCCTCCCCGGTCGGCCCCCCGGTGGACTCGGACAGGCCGGCGCACCCCGGCCGAGCCGCCACCACCGACCGACCGGAGCCCCCCGGACGGGGGCAGGCATCGGAGGGATCCGGGGACGCCGTCCCGGCGCCCACCGGCCGCTCCGGCCCGGGGCGGGCCCTGCCGTGGAAGCCCTATCTGCTGGCCGGGGGCGGGTACCTCCTCGTGTCGCTGATCCTCTGGGTCCACGTGCTGGCCCGTCCGGGATCGGTCACCACCTGCGGCTGCGGTGACGGCGCCCTCACCCTGTGGGTCATCAAATGGCCGGCCTACGCCCTCGGCCACGGCCTCAACCCCTTCTACTCCTCCAAGCTGTTCGTCCCCCGGGGCATCAACATGGCGCCGAACTCGCTCGGACTGGGCATCGTCACCGCTCCCATCACCTGGCTGTTCGGCCCGGTGGCCTCGCTCAACCTGATCGATCTGGCCTCGCCCCCGCTGTCGGCCCTGGCCATGTTCTGGCTGCTGCGTCGCTGGGTCACGTGGTCCCCCTCGGCCTTCGTCGGGGGCCTGTTCTTCGGCTTCTCGCCGTTCGTGGTGGTCAGCCTGGCCCTGGCCCACCCCAACTTCGGGCTGCTGGCCCCGGTCCCCCTGATCATCGGCTGTCTCGACGATCTCCTGGCCCGCCACCGCTTCCGGCCCGTGGGCGTGGGCGTGGTGCTCGGTGTGCTGGTGACCATCGAGTTCTTCGTCAGCGTCGAGGTCCTGTCGCTGTTGGTCCTGTTCGCGGTGCTCGCCGCCCTGGCCCTCGGCGGCCGGGCCCTGGCCAAGGGCGACCGGACGGCGTTCCGCTCGGCCGCCGGGGCGGTGCCGGCCCTCGGGGCGGCGGCGGCCGTGGCCCTGGTCCTGCTGGCCTACCCGCTGTGGTTCTACTTCGCCGGGCCGGCCCACCTCAGCGGACGGGCCTGGCCCAACTCGCCGGCCGGGACGGTGGCCAACACCTGGGGCACCTTCCTCGACGGGTTCATCAGCGCCCCGCTCACTGGGGTCATGCACGCCTTCGGCGGCTACCAGGGCCCGGCGCTCCCCCTCCTCGGCCTGGTCGGCGCCGGCGTCATCGTGGTGACGGTGGTGGGGGCGGTGGTGTGGCACCGTGACCGCCGGATCCTGGGGTTCGCCCTCCTGGGCGTGACGGCCGCCGTCCTGTCCCTCGGGGTGGTGCCCGGCAGCTGGTCGCCCTGGCGACTGTTCGTCCACCTGCCCGTCCTCAACAGCGTGGTCCCCGCCAACATCAGCGCCATCGTCGACACGTGTGCCGCCATCGTACTGGGACTGGTGGTGGACCAGGCCCGCCGGTCCACCCTCGGCCGACCGGCGGCGTTGGACGGACCCCGGGGTGGCGGAGGGACCCACCAGGGCCGGGCCGGGCTGGTGGCCGGTGCCGTGGCCGCCGTGGCCCTGGTGCCCGTGGTGGCCGCCCTGTGGCCCAACATCCCGCTGACCGTGCGGGCGGTGGGCTCCCCCGCCTGGTTCACCCGGATCGCCCCCCACCTCGGCCGCCACCTGGTCGTCCTGCCCTATCCGGCCGCCCTCGGCGGGATCCAGTCGTCCATGGCCTGGCAGGCCCGGGCCGGCCTGACCTTCTCCATGGTGGGGGGCGGGGGCCCGGGCATCGCTCCCTCCCGGGCCGGCCCCGAGGCTCCCGGGTTCGACGTCCTGGCCCACGCCTCGGTACCGCTGGGCCCGGCACCGGAGCCCTCGGCCGCCAATCTGGCGGCCATCGCCCACGCCCTGTCGGGCTGGGGGGTGACCACCATCGTGGTCCCGGACCAACCGGCCCTGCCCAGCTATGACCGGGGCCGGCCGGTTCCCTACGCCGTGGCCCTGTTCACCGCGGCCCTGGGCCGACCCCCGACCTTGCGGGCCTCGGCCTGGGTGTGGACCGGTGTCAAGGCCGGGGGCCCCCCGGAGACCATCTCCCCGGCGGCCTTCAGCGCCTGTGTCGACACCCGGGGCGCCACCGGGTCATCGGTGGCGGCGTGCGTCCTGCGGAACCGATGACCGGGCCCCCGGCCGGGGCCGACCCGCCCTCGGCCCTCGTCGTCGGGCCGGGCCCCGTCGAGAGCGGGACGCCGGGACCGGAGGTGGGACCGGGGCCGGAGGTGGGACCCGGGACGCCGGTGGTGACGGCCGCCCGGGTGCGCCTGGCGGTGGCCGGGGGCCTGTACCTGGCCCTGTCGGTGGGGATGTGGTGGCACGTGTGGAGCCGGGGGCCGTCGACAGTGATGACCTGTGACTGCACCGACGCCGGCCGGGCCGTCTGGTATCTCGAGTGGTCGGCCTACGCCCTGGCCCACGGCCACCAGCTGCTGTACTCGAACTGGGTGTTCCATCCGGTCGGGTTGAACCTGCTCACCGACACCAGCGTGCCGGCCCTGGCCCTGGTGCTGTCCCCGGTGACCCTGGCCTTCGGTCCGGTGACGGCGATGAACGTGGCCTCCACCCTGGTGCCGGCGCTGACCGCCCTGTCGATGTACTGGCTGCTCATGCGGTGGGTGCACTGGCCGCCGGCGGCCTTCGTCGGTGGCCTGGCCTACGGGTTCTCGGCGGCGGTCATCGTCCAGCTGGCCTTCGGGTGGTTGAACCTGGCCTGTCTGGCTCTGCTCCCGCTGATGGTGGCCTGCCTCGACGAACTGCTGGTCGGCCAGCGCCGGGGGCCGGGACGGACCGGGGCCGCCCTGGGCGTCCTGGTGGTGGTGGAGTTCTTCATCAGCACCGAGACGGTCCTGATCGTGGCGGTGTCGGGCGTGGTGGCGGTGGCCCTGCTGGCCGGCTACGCCGCCTGGCGCCACCCCGAGGAGCTGGCCCGTCGTTGGCGCCACGGCCTGATGGGCTTGGGCGCCGCCCTGGCCGTGGCCGCCGTGCTCCTGGCCTATCCCGTGTGGTTCTTCGCCGCCGGGCCGGCCCACCTGGAGGGCATGCTGTGGTCGACCAACGTCCCCGGCAACCTCGGGAACACGTTGGGCAACCTGTGGAACCGGTCGGGACAGTGGGGCCCGGTCAGCTCCCGCTTCCTGGCCGGCCAGGCCCACCTGCTGGGGGGCTATCCGGGTCCGGTCCTGCCGGCGGCCTCGTACCTCGGCCCCGGCCTCCTGGCCGTGGTGGTGGTGGGCGCCCTGGTGTGGCGATCGGACCGCCGCCTGTGGTTCTTCGGCTCCCTGGGCCTGGCCGCGGTGGCCATCAGCCTCAGGACCGGCGGTGGCCGGTGGGGCCCGTGGGCCCTCGTCGACCACCTGCCCCTGTTCGACGACGTGGTGCAGTCGCGCTTCGACGCCGTGTTCGGACTGTGCGCCGCCGTCATGGTGGCCGTGGTCGTCGATCGCACCAGGACCTCGGTCCGGTCCCGGGCCGGCCGATGGTGGGCGGGGGCGGCGGCGGTGGCGGTGGCGGTGGCGGCGCTGGCCCCGATCGTCGATACCCTCGGCCCCAACCTGCCCCTGGACACCCAGCCGGTCACCGTCCCCCACTGGTTCCTCGCCACCGGGAAGCACCTGTCCCCCGACCAGGTCCTCCTCACCTACCCGTTCGCCACCGCCGACTCCCAGTCCCCCCTACCGTGGCAGGCCATCGGGGGGATGCACTTCAAGATGGCCGGCGGAGGGGGCCCCTCGGGCACGGCGGCCCGGGCCGGGGCGGCCCGGGCCGGCTTCGAGGTCCTGGACCAGGCATCGGTGCCCCTGGGCCCGGCTCCCGAGCTGACCCGGGCCAACCTCCAAGCGGTCCGCCGGGCCATGGGCCACTGGGGGGTCACCATGGTGGTGGTGCCCGACGACGACGGGCTGGCCGCCTTCCAACGAGGGCGCGGCACCCGCTACGGGGTGAGCTTGTTCACCGCCGTGCTGGGAACCGTCCCGGTCAGGCAGGCCGGGGCGTGGGTGTGGGTGCTCGGGCCCCCAGGCTGATCGGTCCCCGATGGCCGCCCCGGCCAGGTGCGAGGGCTAAGGTCACGGCGATGCAGGCCTGGCATCGACGGGACGGGGGGCCTGACCCGATGAGGCGACCCGATCGAGCGGCCCGGTAGGCCGTGGAGGACGGGGAACCGACCGTCCCGCCGGCCCTGGCCACCGGAACGGCAGCCCAACCTGGCGGCCGCGGTCGGGACGCCGCCGCCACCGACGCCGTCACGCCGGCCCCGGACGAACGGAAGCCGGCCCCGGAAGGACCCAGTTCGTTCCGGCTCGGCAACCGCCCGTGCCTCACCGGGATCCGGGCGGTGGGGATCATCGCCGTGCTCGCCTACCACTCCAACTTCAAGACCCTGCCCGGCACCTGGACCATGCTCGACATGTTCTTCGTGCTCAGCGGGTTCCTGATCACGGCGATGCTGAACGGCGAGGGACGCCGCAACGGCCGGATCAGCATGCGGGCCTTCTACGCCCGGCGGGCCGCACGCCTGCTGCCCCCGCTGGTGCTGACCATCGCCCTCATCGGCATCTACGCCGCCTTCGTCTACGTAGCCGACGCCGGCCAGCGGATCTGGGGGGACAGTGCGGCGGCCATGTTCTACTACTCCGACTACCGCCAGGCCTTCGGGCACGAACCCTTCTTCGGGTTCCTGTCCCAGGCCTGGTCGCTGTCGATCGAGGAGCAGTTCTACATCATCTGGTCGGTCCTGCTGCTGGCGGCGGTGGCCGCCGGCCGCCGTCGCCTGGCCTACGGGTTCGCCATCGTCGGTATCGCCGCCAGCGTGGCCGACCGCCTGTACCTCGCCCTGTCGGCCCCCCACTTCGACACCGCGGTGTTCACCCGGATCTACTACGCCTTCGACACCCGGGCCGACGCCCTCTTCCTCGGCTGCCTCCTCGGGCTGCTGGCCTCCGACGGCTACCTCGACGGCTGGAAGCGCGGGGTCCGCCAGCTGGTGGCGGTGGCCGCCGCCGCCTCGGCCGTCTTCATCGGGTGGATCCTCTGGAACGCGCCTCTGTTCCGTGAGGGGCTGGTCATCTGGCAGCTCCCGGTGAGCACGGTGGCCTGGGCCATCCTCATCGTCTACTTCGTGGTGAGTCCGGCCGGCCCCGGGTCGCGCCTCGTCGGTTTGGGGATCCTGGTATTCGTCGGGGACCTCTCCTACACCATCTACCTGGTGCACTTCCCGGTGTACCTGGCCGTGCAACCCAACGGCACCCACTGGGGCTACTGGCCCACCGAACTGGTGCGCCTGGCCATCATCTTCGCCATCGCCATCGCCAGCTGGTTCCTGATCGAACGGCCCCTGCTCCGCTGGAGGCAGCGATCGGCGGACCGCTCGGGGAGCAACCCCTCGGCCCTACCCGCCACCGACAGGACAGGGGCGGGGGGATGACCATCTCGGAGACGGCGCCGGGGCGGCCGTCGTCGCCTCCCGCCGACGGCGGAGGGTCCCTTTCGTCGATCGGCGCCGGTCTGGCCCTCACCGCCGTGGCCTGGCTGGTGTCGAGGACGGTGGTCACCATCACCTGGGGGCGCGCCCGCAACCCCTTCGAGTTCGACCCCTACCTGTGGGCCCACTGGGACAGCATCAACTACCTGGGCATCGCCGAGCACGGGCGGACCTTCGGGCGGTGCGGGAGCCTGGGCCAACCGGCCAGCAACCTGTCGCCGCGCCACCCACCAGGTCTGGTGCGGCAGTGCCGGGTGGCTGCCGGGCTACCCCTGGCTGGTCCACTCCCTGGGAACCACCGGGATGTCGCTGCCCGATGCCGGACTGCTGATCTCATGGGTGGCCATGGCCGGTGCCCTGTTCCTGACGTGGTGGGGGTGGTGCCGTGACCTCCCGCCCGTCCGGGCCCTCCTCGTGCTGGTCCTCCTCGGCCTGTTTCCGGGAGCCGTCTACAACTTCGCCTACTTCCCGACGTCGCTGGCCCTGGCCTTGGTCATCGGGGCCCTGCTGGCCGCCAGCCGGGAGCGCTTCTTCGTGGCCGCACTGCTCATGACACTGGCCGGGCTCTGCTATCCCTCGGCCATCTTCGCCGCCCTCGGGCTGGCCGCCGGCCTGGTGCTGGTGGCCGTGCCTCTGGGCCGGGCCACCGTGGCTCGCCGGGCCCTGTGGGGGGTGGCCGGCCTGGGCTCGCTGCTCGTCCTGGGCCTCCACGACCAGCTGGCCTTCGGCCATGCCGACGCCTTCGTGGTCATGGACACGGCTCCCGGGCTCCGGGCCCGCGGCTTCCCCGGCCAGGACTTTCTCCGGCTGGTGTTCCGCCGCGACACCTTCGAGCAACGGAACATCGGGCGCCCCGGGGCGGCGTTGCTGGCCGGGCAGGCGGTGGTGGCCGTGGTGCTGGCCGGGGCGTCGGCCGGCCTGGCCGCCGTCGGCTGGCGACGGGACGGGCCGGAGCCCAGCCGGATCTATCCGGCCCTGGTCGGCCTGGCCGTGGTCGTAGGGATCCTGGTGGACCAGGCCACCGGGGGGGCGTGGAACCGCAGTGTGGTGCTGGCCGCCCCCTGCGTGGTCGGGCTCCGCCGGCTCCCCCTGCCCGTGCTGGTGGTGGCGGTGGTGGCGATGGGTACCATCACCGCCCTGCTCTCCTACTCCTACTTCAAGAACACCCTGATCTGATCCGACCGATCTGATCGGACCGGCCGCTCAGCCCGGGCTGTCGGCCGGGTCGGTCGAGCGCCCGTGGACGGCGGCGCTCAGGGTGACGGCCATGTCGCCCACCCTCCCGAGGTAGCCGGGTGAGGCGGGCGAGGACGGGCGCCACGTCTCGAGCTCGACCGAGTGGTCCTCGGTGCCGGTGGCTTGGAAGCCGGGGCCGAACTGGGCCCGCCACACCCGGTTGACGGTGGGGTGGTAGCCGAGGACGTCGAGCTGGTTGACCAGCCCGATGAACCTCTCCACGTCCAGGAGCTGGCTGTTGTCGGCCGCCCGGCCGGCCCCGCTGTCGTTGACGAAGACCGATCCCTGGTGTCCGAGGGCCGGGACCACCAGCGACACCAGCTCGGCCACCTGGCCGTCGGAGGCCTTGTCCAGCGACGGGATGGCCGTCACCCGCACCACGAAGAGGGCGGCCACCCCGAGGGCGACGGCCCCGGCCACCACCCGGAAGGCCAGGCCGGAGGCCAGCGGTGGCTTCGCCGTGGCGTGGGCCGGGGACGAGGACGGCCCGGTCAGCGGGAACCGCACCATGCCCATGCCGATGAGCTGGGCGACGGGGACCGCGACGGCCCACACCACCAGGTATCCGTAGGGGTGGCCCACCAGCCGGGTCACGGCCACCACCATGACCGCCGTGCCCACCAGGCCGAGGGCACCGAGCCCGGCGGCGAACCGGAGCCGCTGACGAACGGCGACCACGGTGGCCGCCACCCCGGCGGCCAGCACCACCGCGGTGGCCAGGGTGGCCGCCACCCCGTGGTGCGGGGCCAGGGCCAGGTTCGAGTGCATCACCTCTGCCGGCCCCTCGACCAGGATCCCGAAGACGGCGACGACGGCGCCCACCCCGGCCCGCAGGGAGTGCCCCGGATAGCCGGCCGTGAAGAACCGTTCGATGAGGGTGAAGTTGCCCGGGTGGTTGGTCAGCTGCTGGACGACCGGCGGCAGCCACATGAGCACGAAGACGACGGCCCCGAGCCCGGCCCACAGCCGGACCCGCCGGTTCCCGGCCCGACCTCGGGCCGACGACGACGCCCGCCGGCGGTCGGCGGCGGTGGTGGCCACCCAGACGACGGTGGCCACCGCCCCCACCGCCACCACCAGGGGGAGGGTGGAGATGTTGGTCTGCACCACGAAGGAGCCGACCAGCACCGCCCCGACCAGGGAGAGCGTGGACCGGGCGGTGGCGGCCGCGCCCAACAGGATGAAGAGCAGCAACGGGAAGATGACCACCATCGGGTTCCACGGGCTGACCAGTCCCCCGAGCGAAGACTCCGAGTAAGTGACGCTGCCCGGGCCGACCATGGCCAGGACCGAGCCCAGCCCGCACACCCACAGCCCGCACCACAGGGCGCGGGCCGGCGTGGTCCGCCGGCGCACCACCTCCACACAGGCCACCGCCGACAGGGCGTTGAGGAGCGTGGCCCCCACGAACATGGCCCGGGCCCCGTGGCCGAGGACCCGGTAGACGAGCGAGAGAAGATAGAAGTAGGCCGGCCCCGGGTGGTTCCACCCGTTGTGGTCGAACACCCCCAACTGCTGTTTCCACTGGAGGGCCCGGCGGGTATGGAGGTCGATGAGGGCCAGGTCGTCGCTCAGGTAGATGTGGGAGCCCGGCCCGGCCAGGAGTTGGATCACCGCCACGGCGAAGGGGACGATGACGATCCCGAAGGCAAGACCTGTCACCCAGGACGGCGGGAGGGGGCCGGAGCCGTCGGCCCCGACCGGGCCGTATGGAGGCTGGCCACCCATGGTCCGCCGATTGTACGGGTCCGGCCGTCCCGGCGCGATTCCCACGGCCCGGCCGCCCGGTTCCGGGGCCGGCCGCCGTCAACCGGACGACGCCTCAGAGGTTGGGGACGTACCCTCCGCGGCCCATCGACTCGCTCTCGAACGGGTCGACCGACTCGTCCACGCCCCCCCGGACCTCGGTCACCCACGGGAGCCGCTCGTGCAGAATGCGCTCCACCCCGCCCTGCAGGGTCGAGGCGCTCACCGCGCACGAGCTGCACGCTCCCTGCAGCTGGACCTCCACCACCCCGGTGGCCACATCGGCGGACACCAACGCCAGGTCCCCGCCGTCGGCCTGGACGGCCGGTCGCATCAGTTCGATGAGGGCGTTGAGTTGGGACAGCCGGTCGCCGCGCTCGTCGTCGCCCAGGGCGTCGGTTCCGTTCCCCTCGTCCGTCTCCTCGGAATCCACCATGCGCTCCTCCAGGTGGCCGGGCCCGGTGGCCACGGCGTGTCGGTCGTTTCGACCACCTCCAGTCTGCCGTGCCGGACGCGCCGGTCGAACATCGCCACCACCGGGGCCGTGCCCCACGCCGGCGCTACCACGACTCCGGGTCGGCGGAGGGTACGATGCATTGTGCCCATGGAGCCCCCCGACACCCCGATGGGGCCGATCGGACTCATCCTCCCGACTTTCCTCCAGCAACCGGCCCCCAGGTGGCCGGAACACCCTTGCCCGGTGGGCGGACCGGCGTCCGACCTGGCCACCGTGTCCCGGCGGGCCGAGGAGCTGGGGGCATCCGCCCTGTGGGCCTGCGACCACATCTTCTGGCACGGCCCCTGCCTCGAATGCATGGTGGCGCTGACGGTGGCGGCCACCGCCACCCAACGGGCCATGGTCGGGACCTGCGTGATCCAGCTCCCGCTCCGCCAGGCCTCGGTGGTGGCCAAACAGGCCGCCACCCTGCACACGTTGTCGGGGGGACGGGTCGTCCTCGGGGTGGGGGTCGGGAGCCATCCCGGCGAGTACGCCGAGGCCGGGGTCGACTACCACCGGCGGGGACGGCTGCTCGACGCCGGCATCGCCGAGCTCCGGCGGTCGTGGGACTCGGCGGGGTCGAGGGCCGACGGACCGAGCCGACGGGGCCACGGGCTACCGGCAGCTCCCGCCGCCGCCGCCCGTCCCGGTCTGGGTGGGCGGCTCGTCGGAGGCCGCCCTCCGGCGCGCCGCCAAACTGGGCGACGGATGGATGCCCCTGTTCCTGGCGCCCCAGGCCTACAGCGAGGCCGTCGAACGCCTGGCCAAGGAGATCGACCGGGCCGGGCGCCGTCCCGACGAGGTCACGCCCTCGATCGTGCTCTTCGTGAGCATCGACGATGACCCGGTGGCCGCCCGGCAGTCCGGGACCGAGTGGATGTCCTCGCTCTACGGGATCCCGGCCAAGGCCTTCGAACGCCACCTGGTGGCCGGGACGGCGGCCGAGGTGGCCGAGACCGTGGCCGTCTACCGCCGGGGCGGGGCCGCCCACGTTGCCCTGTACGTTACCGCCGACCAACCCATCGAACAGTTCGAACGCCTGGTTTCCGCCCTTCCGGCGGCCGGGGTCCGTACTCGAGGATAACGAGGACGCCATGGATCGCACCGCACACATCGTGGGCTCGGCCCTGACCCCGATGAACCGTCGGGACCGCACGGCCGAGGAGATGGCCCTCGAGGTGGTGAGCGGGGCGCTGGCCGATGCCGGCCTGCAGCCCGACCAGGTCAACCTGGTGGTGTTCGGGAACGCCACCGCCGGCCGCCTGGTCGACCAGGGGTGCCTGCGGGGCCAGTCGTTCCTCGGACGGGCCGGACTCCGAAACGCCGGCATCGTGAATGTCGACAACTCCTGCGCCGGCGGGTCCTCGGCACTCCACCTGGCCTCACTGGCCACCCTGGCCGGTACCCGCACGGTGCTGGCCGTCGGGGTCGAGAAGATGTGGACGGGTGACCGGGCCGCCACCCTGGCCGGCATCGAGGACGGCGTGCCCCTGATCGACCGTACCTACCTCCATCACGAGCTCGAGAACGCCTCGGGCTCGGTGCTGATGGCTCTCAACGCCTCGTGGGCGGTCACGCTGATGGAGGAACGGGGCGCCACCGTGGAACAGTTCGCGGCCACCGCCGTCAAGGCCCGACGACACGGCGCCCTCAACCCCAACGCCCAGTTCCAAACCGAGGTGACCCTGGAAGAGGTCCTGTCGTCCCCGGCCATCGTCCCACCCCTCACCCGGCTGATGTGCTCGTCGTTTACCGACGGTGCCGCCGCCGTGGTGCTGTCGGCGGCGGCGTCGCCCGGGGCGCCGAAGATCCGGACCAGCACCGTGCGTTCGGGCAACGGAGACATCGACTACCACGAGCGTCTGGGGGAGACGGCCCTAGCCGCCTGGGAGGATTCGGGCATCGATCCCGCCGATGTCGACGTGGTGGAGCTGCACGACGCCACCAGTCCCGAAGAGCTCTTCGCCCTGGAATCGTTGGGGTTGTTCAAGCCGGGTGACGCCGGACCGGCCACGGTGGCCGGCCATACCTCCGTCGGGGGCAAGGGGCCGACGGTCAACTCCAGCGGAGGCCTGGTGGCCCGCGGGCATCCGCTGGGCGCCACCGGCATCGCCCAGGTGATCGAACTGGTCACCCAGCTGGGGGGCCGGGCCGGATCCCGGCAGGTGGAGGAGGCCCGATTGGCGTTGGCCGTCAATACCGGTGGCATGATCGGGAGCCATGGTGGACGAACTGATGCGGGATTCATCGGGATCCACGTCCTCGAGAGGGGCTGACCGGTGACGACGACACGCGGTGGGATCGTCACCGGCTGGGGCATAGCCGTACCCGACAAGGTGGTGACCAACGACGACCTGTCGGTGACCATGGACACCAACGACGCCTGGATCCGGGAGCGGACCGGCATCTGCGAGCGGCGGATCGGGGGGACGACCTCCCAGCTGGCCATCGAAGCGGGACTGGCCGCCCTGGACAAGGCGGGCCGGCGGCCCGACGAGATCGACGGGGTCATCCTGGCCACCACCACGCCCGACCAGATCGTGCCGGGCACCTCGGCCACCGTCCAGGACGGCATCGGCATCACCGGGGGTGCCTTCGACGTCAACGCCGCCTGCTCGGGATTCGTCTACGCCCTGTCGGTGGCCCACGGCATGCTGGCCATCGGGGCCGAGCGGTTGTTGGTGATCGGGGCCGAGACCCTCAGCCGGATCACCGACTGGGACGATCGGTCGGTGGCCGTGCTGGTGGGCGACGGGGCCGGGGCCGTGGTGTTGGAGGCGGTGGACGGGCCGGGCCAGCTCCTGTCGTGGAACCTGGGGGCCGACGGCTCGTTGCGACACCTCCTCAAGTGCGACCACGGCGGCTTCCTCTACATGGACGGCAAGGAGATCTTCCGCAAGGCAGTGCGGGTGGTGGTCGAATCGGCGGAACAGGCCATCGCCGAAGCCGGTCTCACCACCGACGACATCGACCTGATGGTCCCCCATCAGGCCAACCTGCGGATCATCACCGCGGCGTGTCAGCGTCTGGGGATCCCCGACGAGAAGGCGGTGGTGGTCATCGACCGCTACGGGAACACCTCGTCGGCTTCGATTCCCCTGGCCCTGGTGGACGCCCTGGAGACCGGCCGGCTGGAAAAGGGCCACCACGTGCTGCTCACCGGGTTCGGCGGCGGCATGACCTGGGCCAGTGCCGTGCTCCGCTGGGGCGGGTGAACAACGTCGTGGCGCCTACTCTGGTGGTCCTGGCCGCCGGGATGGCCCGCCGTTACGGCGGATGCAAGCCGCTGGCCCCCATCGGACCCAACGGCGAAGCGGTGATCGACCTGCTGGTCAGCGACGCGGTGTCCGCCGGCTTCGGTCGCATCGTGCTGGTGCTCCACCCCGAGACGGGACCGGCCATCCGCTATCACGTCGAGCAGTGCTGGCCGGCGTCGGTCCCGGTGGCCCTGGCCGAACAGCGGCTGCCCCTCGGCACCGTGCACGCGGTGCTGGCCGCCCGGGACTCGGTCGGGGACGACGAGTCGTTCGGCGTGTGCAATGCCGACGACATCTACGGAGAAGAGGCCATGGGGGCGCTGAGCCGGCAGCTCGGCTCGGGCCCCGACGAGCACGCGCTGATCGGGTACAAGCTGCGGGCCACGGTGGCCACCGACGATCCCGTCACCCGGGGCATCTGCGAAGTGGACGCTCACGGATACCTGACGGCGCTGACCGAGCGACGCCAGATCGTCCGCCACCACGGAGGCGACAGCTTCAGCTCCGAGGACGGCGTGGAGCCGGTCAAGCTCGACGGCGAGTTGCCCACCTCGGTCAATCTGTGGGGCTTCCGGCCGGCCATCTGGGAGGTGTTCGGATCGGCCATGGACGCCTCGGGACTCGACGAGGAGGCGCTGGTGGCGACGGTGGCCGCCGGGGGTGAGGTGCCCAAGGCCGAAGTGCTGCTCCCCGAGGTGGTGGCGGCCATGGTGACCGGGGGCTCCGGCCTACCGGTACGGGTGGTCACCACCGACGCCAAGCTGGTGGGTGTCACCCACGCCGCCGACCTTCCCGTGGTCAGTGCCGAACTGGCCCGTCAGGTGGCCTGGGGTATCCGGCCCAGCCAGCTCTGGAGGTAGCGGCCTCAGTCCTGAGGCGAGGGATGCGGCTGACCGAAGCTGGCGATCACCGCCCGGCTGAGGAAGAGGGCGTAGCCGTCCGAGATGACTTCGCGGTGGCCGGCGAACAGTCCGGCCCGGTCCAGCTGGCGGTGCAACTTCTTCAACCCCCGGTAGGGGACGGTGGGGACGACGTGGTGTTCGAAGTGGTACTCCATCCTGGCTCCCACCCAATGGTCCTGCAGCCACCCGGCGCAGTTGGTGCGGGCGATCCAGTGCACGGTGTCGGGGTTGCGCAGACCGGGGTCGAAGTGTTCGGTGATGGTCTTCAGGCGCAGGATCATCGGGTACATGCAGACGATCGGCACCAACCAGAAGACGGCGTAGAACAACAAGCCGCGCAGCACTCCCTGGAACAACACGAACTGGCCCAGCACGACGATCTGGGTGATCAGCTTGCCGAACAGCAGCGACGGACGGGCCAACAGACTGGCCGGGGCCCCCGACTCCTGCGAGGTGCCCGAGATGCGGGTGGTCGCCCTCCGGAAAGCCGTCACCCCGATCAGATCCTGCAGGACCAGGAGGGTGAGCGCACCGCGGCGGGCCGGCACCAGGTAGAAGCCGCGATCGGGATCGTTCTCCTGACCCAGGTAGCGGTGGTGGAGGCGATGGGTGGGGCGGTACTCCTCCACCGAGTTGACCGTCCAAAAGGCGATGGCCCAGTTGCAGACCCGGTCGTTGAGCCGGCGCGATCTTGGCCAACAGCCCGTGTGACCCCTCGTGGAGGATGACCCCGAAGGCGTTCATCCTCAGTCCCATCAACAGGACCAGGACGACTCCGGCCGGGATCGACCAGGCCAGGGGCAGACGGGGCAGGAGGTTGACGGCGGTCACCAGCACCGCCACTTCGATCCACAGCACGGCGATGGCAAACACGGTGTCGGGCAGCGACTGCCGGGCGTAGGCGCGCAGTTCCTCGGCGCTCACCAACTCGTCGAACTGCCCCCGCCACACCTTTTCGTTGTTGGCTTCGTGGTTGGCCGATGGCGCTTTTTCGTTGGCGGATGACCCTTTGGGAGCGTTGGTCGATGCCTCTTTTCTCCCCTGCATCACCATGTTCCCGACCCTCCCCATTCGACTGTACAGTACGCACCGACAGCGGATCAATTGGTAAAGGACCAGCATATGGAGCCGTCGCCGAAGGCTGAGCCGGTCGCTTCCGGGGGTCAGGACAGCTCGTCTGGGGATGGGGCCGCCCTGGTCCGCTGTCCGATCTGCGGGTCGACCGACACGTGGCTCTACCGCACCGACGTTGCCGACCTCGAGTACTTCGTCGTCCCTCCCCGCAATTTCCGGATGCAGAAATGCGCGGCCTGCGCGTCGGAATTCCTCGACCCGCGCCCTCTGGAGTCCGAGCTCCCCCCCTTCTACCCGGCCGACTATCACGCCTACAACGAGAACCACGACGGCGTGGCCCGGTTGCTGGTCGAGCTGCCGAGCGCGCTCGAGGGCGCGGTTGTACGGTCGGCTCATCGAGGAGCGGCCCGGTCGCATCTTCGACGTGGGGACGGGCGACTGCCGGCACTTCGACGAACTCCGTCGGTTCATCGACCTGGAGTGTGCCGGCGTGGAAATCCAGCCGGAGGTGGCGGCCAAGGGTCGGGCCCGGGGTTACGACGTGCTCGAGGGAACATTGGAGGCCGCCGACCTGACCGGCCATGTCGGCCGGTACGACGTGGTGTCGATGAACCACGTGCTCGAACACGTCGTCAGTCCGCAGACCATGCTCGAACGGGCGTACGACCTGCTGCGCCCGGGAGGGCACCTCATCGGCCAGCTCCCCACCGTGTCGTCGTGGGAGAACCGGCTGTTCGGACGCAATTGGGGCGGCTACCACTACCCGCGCCACCTCCAGATCCCGTCCCGACCGGGCCTGGCCGGACTGCTCCAGCGGGTCGGGCTGTGCAACATCACCATTCGTTCGGCCCCCCACATCCAGACCACCATCTCCATGCAGAACTCGCTGGTCCGGCGAGGGTGGCGCCCGAAGATGCACAACGGCAAGTCGCCGATCTACTCGGAGCTGCTGGTGGCCGCCCTGCCCTACGAGTCGGTGGCCTGGCTGTTCGACGAGGGCGGCATCATCGACTTCCGGGCCGAGAAGCCGGGACCCTGACCGGCCGGCCCCTCTGGGCCGTCACCCCGTCAGTGATGCAGGCTCTGACAGAGCGTGGGCTCGGGCGGTCGAGCTCGTCTGGTCCACCACCGAGATCGCCGGCGGGGTTCCCCCGCTCTGCGTGTCCCCTTCGGAGAAGGTTGGCCCGGCGTTGGGCATGGGGACGTCGAAGAGGTGCTGGTGCCGTCCATGGTCACCTGGGCCTGGCGCTTGGCCGGGTCGGTGATGACCACGAACCGGTGGGTCGAACCGACATCGACCATGGCCTGATAGCCGTAGACCGCCGGGGTCTTGCCCAGCAGGGCGATCAGGACCGTACCTGGCCGGGATCAGACGTGGGCGTGACACTCAACCAGACGGCGTCGGACCCCGATCCGACCAGTTCCACCGATCTGATCTTGGCCGGCCCCACCGGGTGGAACGGTGACGGAAAACGGTGTGCTGGAAGGCATGGCCGTGCTCGACCACCATCCACGTCGTCCGCACGAACTGCTGGCTGGGAACGGTGGAGTAGTCCTCCCCGTTGGAGATGTACAGACCGTCGCAGTCGCCCACGATGAAGAGCTGGTCGGCCGGTCCCCACGCGGGCAGCGTCGCCCCCAGCCCGAGCGTGCAGCCCGCCTCCGGTCAGGTCGCTCACGTACTTCTGGGCCTGCACGTAGTTGACCACCTGGGTCGGCGTCCCATTCCTCGTTGGGAATGACGGCGATACCGATATTGGCGACGATGGTGAACAGGGCGACCAGGCAGATGCCGGCCAGCCAGGCGAAGCGCACCGACAGTTTCTTGGGCTCCAGCCGCCGCCAGATGTCGACCATGGCCACCCCGCTGGCCAGGACGAGGAACGGCAAGAAGTCGGCCAGGTACCGGGGGGCGATGTATCCCCATACGAACAGGGCGGTGCCGGCGATGCCCGACACCAACAGCAGCACGCGTGTGCGGGCGGCGCCACCGATGGGCCGGGGCCGGAAGGCAGTGATCACGCCCCAGCAACTCAGGAAGAAGAGGAAGGGCATGGAAGCCGGCAGGCTGGCCGTCCGGTACCTCCGGTCGAAGAGGACTCCGGCCAGGGCCTCGGGGGGTCCGGAGGGCAGGGTGATGAACGGGAAGACACTGGTGAGGCCCAACCCGTCGGGCTTCAGGTAGGCCAGGAGCGTGGTGGGGATGAAGATGGTGCCGTACTCGGAGTTGTGGTTGGCGGCCAGGAACCTCCTGCGATAGGCGTTGACGCTCGTCCACACCTGGTCCAGGTTCGAGACCCCGAAGGGCACGCCGAACTTGGCGTAGTTGATGGCGCATCCGACCAGCAGCGGCACCAGCCCCACCGCCAGCAACGGGATGCACCACCGGCGGTTGTCCCGGCCGTCCCGTCCGATCCCGAACCACACCCCGATCAGGATGGCGGCCCCCACACAGGCCAGTCCGGTGGTGATCCGATCGAGGTTGGCGAACAGGATCAGGACGAAACTGAGCACCACCCTTCCCCACGTGGGACGTTCGAGGACCCCGAGCAGAGCGAACAGGCTCCCGATGGTCAAACATACGCTCCAGGCCGAGGTCCTCGGCGAAGACATAGGGCGTGGCCGCCACCAGCAGCCACACCGAACCGCCCATGACGGTGAGCATCAGCACGCCGAAGGAAAACGCCTCGGCCCGGCCCATCACCGACTCGCCTCGGATCAGCACGCGCACCCGCCACAGCAACAGGGCCGAGAACAGTCCGGCCAGCAGCCACGACAACAGGAGGAAGGGAGCGGTCAACTTGCCGTCGAGGCTGCTGGTGAAAGCCAGGATCGGCATGCGGATCAGCGTCGGGAACAGGCCGAAGTAGGTGTACTGGCGACCGTCGTGCACGAAGGCCTCGATGCCGATTGCCCCGTTGGGCAGCCACAGGTGTCCGTGGAAGATGGCCCGGGCCTGGACGTCGTAGAAGTTGTTCTCGTAGGCGGTCCGGCGTAGGAAGCTGGCCGGCCCCCACAGACTCCACAGGATCCACAGGAAGGGAACGGCGGCCAGCCCGCTGGCGATCAGGGCGGCGATGGTGAATCGGCGCCGGCCCCGGTCGTAGTCGGACAACCCGGCCGGGCCCGGCGACGGTTGGGGGCGGGCCGATCCGCCGGCCCCGGAACCGGGCGGTGCGTCGGCCTCCACCTCGAGAACGGTGACTCGGGCCGAGCCATCGGATTCTTCCCCCATTTCCGGGGAGTGTAGCCAACGGGGGCCGGCCACACCGGGTCGCGGCGGGTCCCCCGCGCCCGCGCCACGGGCGCCGACGGAGGATGCCCCGTCGGACGCCGGAGAGTAGCTTGGCCCGATGAAACGAGCGCTGGAGCGGGCGTGGACCTTCGCCCGGACCCCGGAGGGTCTCAAGGTCATCCGCTACACGGCGGTGTCGGTCATCTCCGCGCTCACCTCACTGGTGGTGCTGACCATCGTCTACGGCGTACTGCGTCTGTGGACCGAGGTGTTCAGCACCCTGTTCGCCAACGTGGTGGCCGGCGTCCCCTCGTACATCCTCAATCGGAGGTGGGTGTGGGGAAAGTCGGGGCGTTCCCACCTGTGGCGCGAGATCATCCCCTTTTGGGTCATGTCCCTGACCGGCATCGGATTCGCCTTGGTCACCGCGGCCTGGGCCCATGACTTCGCCGATGCCCACCACCTGCACCATCTGGCTCGCACCATCTTGGTGGTGGGGGCCAACGTGGCGGCATTCGGTGTGCTGTGGTTCCTCAAGTTCCTCATCTTGAACCGACTGTTCGCCGAGATCGCCGACGCCGAGGTGGGTGTGGATCAGTGAGCCCACCACGACTGGGCGTGGTGACCAGGGGTCCCGCCGGAGAGTGTCGGTCGCCGACGAGGTAATCTACTGGTCCCCGAGGGAGTGTCGGACGCCCTGGGTGGTGAGGCAGGAGGGGGTGTGACGATGGCCGAATCAGTCAGCTGGACCGGAGCCCCGGTCGGGCCGACGGGCCCGGTGACGGCCCCCGGCCACCATCCCCCCCGACGACCCCGGCCAACCGTCCACCCCGCAGAAGGCCGTCCCTGATGACCACCGAACCCATCGACGAGGAGCTGGCTCCTCCGCTGGACATCGGCCGGCTGGAAGCGCAGATCGACCAGCTGCACGAGGTGTACCAGTCGGCGCTCCCCTACCCCCACATCGTCATCGACGACTTCTTGGAGCCGGCGGCGGCCAAGGCGGCGATGGAGGAGTTCCCGCCACTGGTCCCTGAGGAGTGGAACAACTACCTCCATGTCAATGAACGAAAATTCTCCAACACCGATCCCGACACCTGGGGACCGACACTCCGGGGGATCCTCGAACAGCTGAACTCGCCGCGGTTCGTCCGGTTCGTCGGCCGCCTGATCGGCGTGGACGACCTGGTCGCCGACCCTTCGTTGGAAGGGGGCGGGCTGCATCAGTCGACCAGGGGAGGGTTCCTCAACGTGCACGCCGACTACACCGTGCACCCCCACAACCGTAAGTGGCAGCGACGGGCCAACATCCTGTTGTACCTCAACGACGAGTGGAAGCCCGAATACGGCGGCGACCTCGAGTTGTGGAGTGCCGACATGAAGGAGTGCGTGACCAAGGTCAGCCCGGTGGCCAACCGCGTGCTCATCTTCACCACCGACGGCACCTCGTACCACGGCCATCCTGATCCGATGGAGTGCCCGGAGGGAGTGGCCCGGCGATCGCTGGCCCTCTACTACTTCAGCGTGGAGGACGATCCCCTGGTCGCGCTCGACCGATTACCGGGCCCGGCCCGGTGACGGAGCCCACTCCATCATGATCTTCGCCGACACCCAGTTGCTTCGGGCCTACGACTGGTCGAAGCGCCGTCTCGGTATCTCCGATCAGGCGGCCAGCCGGCTGCTGGCCTTTCGCGACCGGTGGCGGCGCAAGAAGCCCGGCGGCTCGTGACCGACCGGGCGCCGGCCGTCGCCGATCCGGCGTCGGTCGACAACCGGTCGCTCTACCGGCCCCCCCACCGCTGACCGGTCAGTCGGACGAGCCGGACGATCTCCCCGGTCGGCGATCGCCCCACTCCTCCAGGTTGGCCAGCGAGATTCCCCTCGAGTGCGAGAACACCGCGAACAGGACGACGAAGTTGCCCAGCGCCACGAACGAGAGGATCAGCAAGCCGAGCAGGGTGGCCGTGGCCCAGCCGGGGATGGCCGTCGACGTGAACAGCCTGACCCCGATGACGATCCCGGCCAGGAGGAGCCCCAATCCGAATATCACCGAGAAGGCCGACAACGCCCGTACGGCGATCCGATCGGTGAAGGGCATCAACATCCGCACCCCGTGCATGAACAATCTGAACATGTTCATGCGGGACAGCCCCTCGTAGCGGTCGCCGCGTGGGCAGGGCACCGGGGTGACGGCGATGTCCAGGCTGACCAGCGTGGCCGAGTAGCACAGGTCGAAGTACGGGTGCGAGAGCATCCTCCGGGCCAGCCAACCGCGATAGGCGGCGTAGTTCCCGCTACGGACGGTGGTGCCGGTCAGGGTCTGGAACATGGCCCGGAAGATGATGTAGAAGAACCGGAACTTGAGGGACTCGGTTCTCTTGGTGCGCCGGGCCACGCACAGCATCCCGGGTTGGTCCAGGGTGGTCATCAGCGGGGCCAGCATCCGTGGCAGGTCCTCGGGCCGGTCCTCCCCGTCGGCATCCATGGTGACGACCAGATCTGCCTCTTCCACGTCGGGGAGCATGAGACGGAGGCCGTAGACCAGGGCCCGCTGGTGGCCCAGATTGAACGGGGGGGTGATCACCCGCACGTCTTCGTACTCGTCCAACCGGCGGATGTCGATGTCGTAGCCGGCGGTGTCGTCCACCACGATGAACCGCACGGCCAGTCGAGCCAGGGCGGTCTGGTCCTTCACGATCTCGAGGATCCGTGTGCGGAGAATGGCGAACGAGGCCACGTCCCGGTAACACGGACAAACGATCCACAGTTTGGCGTCGGCCATGGCATCCGGGCGATCCACCTCCAAGACGCTACTGCGGATCCTCCAAATGCGGCCAGGGACGTGAGGTAGTTTTGGGCGGTGGCCAAGCTACGGGTACTCGACAAAGGGATTCAGACGTTGAGATTCCGGGCGGCCAAGGAGTACGTGCCGGCCGGCTCCCGGGTGCTCGACATCGGCAGTGCCGACGGTGCCTGGTTCACCTACCTCGGCAGCCGGATCGCCAAGAGTGTCGGGCTCGACCCGAACGCCCTCGACCACACCACCCCGGACGGGCACCGGCTGGTGCAGGGGACGCTGGACACGGTGGCTCTGCACGAGCAGTTCGACTGCGTGACGGCCCTGGCCGTGCTCGAGCACCTGACCGACGATCAACTCGCCGAATTCGGCCGAAAGCTCAAATCCTGTACGGCCGAGAGTGCCGTCATGGTGGCCACCGTACCGTCTCCCGCCGTCGATCGGATCTTGGACGTGGGGATCCGGCTCCGGCTGCTCGACGGGATGGAGGCCGACGAACATCACGGCCTGGACGTCGAGCACCATCCCCGACATCCTCGGCCAGGCCGGATGGTCCTTGCAGACGCGAAAGACATTCGAGCTGGGGCTGAACAACCTCTTCGTCCTGCGCCGGGGCTCGCTGTCCTAGTCGGCGGCCGCCACCCGGTCCCCCGGTCCACCGAAGAACGCCTGACCCGACTCGACGATTTCTTCGTCGTGGTCGTCGGCCGCCCCGCCCACCTCGTCGGATGGGGGACGCCGGCGGGGAAGGACGGCCTCGATCCCCACGGCGGCCAGGATGACCAGCGGTACTTCGGCCGCCGCCCGGTAGCGGGTCTCGCCGTAGGCGGTGGCCACGGTGATCACCACCGCCACCACGAAGGTCAGTAGCGGCCATACCGGGATCCGACGGCGATGCAGGATGATGCCTCCGGCCACGGCCGGCAGCAACAGGATCCAGTAGCTGACCAGTCTCAGGTCGTAGACCCAGACGGTGGCCGGGGTTCCGAACAGGGGCGACACATGTTGCCATCGGGCGTCGAGATAGGCCTGTTGGAAGGGATTCCAGTAGGAGAAGGCCCGTCCCTCGCGGGCGAACACCACCAGCGGGATCCGGCTGAGATGGTGCTCGGCGTAGTCGAGGCCGGCATGGAAGTCGACACCGGTGGCCACCGACGGGTCGGTGGGCTGGGGCTCGGGAATGCAGCTGAGGTCGTACCATCCGATGTGGGGGCCGTAGTAGGTGCCGTTGCAGTTGGCGGTGGCCGCCGCCCCCCCGGAGTTCGTCGACAGGAAGATCGGGTGCTTGAACCGGCCCAGGTTGTAGATCGTCCACGGCGTGATCACCACCGCCGTCAACAACCCGGCGACCACCAGCCAGGTGATCCGGGTCCGCCAGTCCACACTCCGTGCCGTCAGGATCAGGGGAATGGCCAACAGCGGGAAGATGAGGATCTCCTCGGACCGGGTCATGGCCAGCAGGCCGCACAGCGCCCCGATCCAGGCGGCCCGACCGAACGACGGACGATCGTGGAAGGCGTAGGCCAGCCGGAGCATCAGGGCGATGACCACGAAGAGAAACGTCTCTGACAACAGGGCTCGCTCGTAGAGCCAGAGTCCGGCATAGACGGCGGCTATGGCCGCTGCCACCAGTCCGACCCGGTCGCCGGCGATGCGACGCCCGGCCACCCCGACCAGGGCCACCGTGCAGGTGCCGATGGCCATGGCCAGAAGCTGTTGGCGGAACACATCGCGCTGGCCCAACTCGGACCATGCCGTCAGGATCAACAGCCACACCGGCGGATGAAGGGCCTCCGGTCGTTGCGTGAACACGTTGAGGAACCAGTGGCCGGCGGCGTTCTGATTGGCCTCGTTGGCGTAGGCGAAGCCGTCGCCTCCCACCGCCTCGTTTCGTGAGGTGATGATCACGAAGAGTCTCAAGGCCAACCCGCCCGCCGTTATCAGGCCCAGCCACACGGGAAAATGAGCGACGGTGGAGCCCTTCCCGCGGTTCGGTTCCCTGGCCGTCGCCGGATCGTCGACGCCAGCGTCCACCCTCGGACCATCCGTCATCACCAGGATGGCCTCCGCACCATGATGGTAAACTTAGGCCAGCGGATTTCCGGGGTCCAGGGGGGAAGTAGGCATGGTGCTCGATGGATAGGGTTCTCGTCTCGGTGGTGCTGCCCTGCTTCAACGAAGAGGAGTCGGTGGGCCTGTGCGTCACCGAATCGTTGGATGCGATGGCGGCCGCCGGCCTGTCTGGCGAAGTGATCGTGGTGGACAACGCTTCCACCGATGCTTCCGCCGAAGTCGCCGCCTCGGCCGGTGCCCGTATCGTCGACGAGTCCCGACCGGGGTACGGCAGCGCCCTGCTGGCCGGGTTCGAGGCGGCCCGGGGTGAGGTGGTGGTCATGGCCGACGCCGACTTCACCTATGAGTTGGAGCGCATACCCGATCTGGTTGCCCCGGTGGCCGAAGGTCGGGCCGACCTGGTGCTGGGATCGCGACTGGACTCGGCCACCCGGGGCACCATGCCCCTGGCCCACCGGTTCATCGGTACCCCGATCCTCACGTTCCTGACCGCTCGGGCCTGTGGGCGCCGGGTGGTCACCGACAGCCAATCGGGATTCCGGGCCTTTCGACGCGATGCCCTCCCCACCATGGCCCTCACCTCCACCGGGATGGAGCTGGCCAGCGAGATGCTGATCCAGTCGGCCCGGGCCGGTCTGCGGATCGAGGAGATCCAGACCAAGTACCGCCCCCGGATCGGCGAGTCGAAGTTGGCCACCTGGTCCGACGGTTGGCGTCACCTCATGCTCATCTTTCTGCTGGCCCCCGACCTGCTGCTGATCGGTCCGGCCCTGACCCTGGTGGCATTGGGAGTGGCGATGCTGATCGTCTCCTTCCTGCAACCAGAAGGGGTGCAGGTCGGCTCCATCGTCTGGCAGCCGGTGTTCTTTTCCGGCATCGCCCTGGTCCTGGGAACCCAAGCCCTGTTGGCCGGTCTGGTCCTGGCCCACAATTCGTCGATCGCCCGACCCGGCATCGGTCGACGTTTCGCCTTCGTGGGCAAGCCGTCCTTTCCCAACCGGTGCGTGCTGGCCGGTGGGATCATGGTGGTGGTGGGACTGGCCCTCAACGGCGTGCTGTTCATCATGTGGCTGGGCGACAAGGACCAGACGGCGCTGAGTCACTTCGGCCTGGCCTCCCTGTCCCAGAGCCTGGTGATCACCGGCGGCACCTTGGCCAGCTTCGGGATCATCAGTCGCTTCCTCCGGGCCCGGGCCGCCCGTGAGCCGGCCCGGCGACGCCCGGTGGCTCCGGCCGGACAACCGATGGGAGCCCGGGACGGGCAGCCGTTCGGTGATATCGGAGTCCCCGCCGCCATCCTGGCCTCGACCGAACGGGGAGAGCAGGAGACCCCGGTCACCGACCTCGCCTGACCCGGCGGCAGGCGTCGGTCGACGGCTCGGGTCACGAACGGCCGGTCTCGATGGCCACGATCTGGGGCAGCATCCACTCGGCGACGTAGATGCCGCCCTCGACCCCGTAGTGCTCACCGTCCCCCCGCACTCCGTATCCGTAGGGCTTGCCCTGACCGATTCCGGCCACGAAGTACGGGCACGGTGGACCCGAGGGGCAGACGCGGGCGGCCAGGTCGATGGTGGCCACCCGTCCCGGGTGGGCGGCGGCCACCTCCTTCAGCATCCCGTTCATCCGCTCGACATCAGCGTCCTGCTGGGTGGTCTCGCCCACCGCCGGCGGCTCCAACAACAGGATCACCTTGGCTCCGGTGGCCAGGAACTGACCGACGCGGTCGTTCATGCGCTTGAGCATCACGGTTCTCCAGGCCGGCGTGCCCGCCACCAGCACCTGGTTGCCGTTCTCCACCGAGAACGCCTCGTCCTGGCTGCCCCACAGAATGACATCGGGAGCGCCCTGGCTGATGGCGGCGGCCTCGGACCGGTCCGCCTCACTCTGGCAGTTCTTGGTCAGAGCCTCGAGATTGTTGCCGGCGTAGTAATACGGTGGGATCTGTCCACTGACCACACCGCATCCGAGGACGGTGCCATCGGCCACCCGGACCCGGTAGAGACGGCCGACGGCGGCCAGTCCGGCGACCATGGTGCAGGACGTCGAATCGCCGACCACCACCATCTGGATGGGTCGGGCCGGTGGGTGGACGTCGGTTGGGAACTCCCCTGACTTCATGTCCGAGTGCAACTGCGCCTCCTCGTTGCCGTACTGGGGGTGGCACACCGACCCCGGTACGGCGGCGGCGATGTTGGACGAGACACCTTGCTTGGTCCGCTGTACCTCGGCGGTGGTGAAGGCCAGCGTCCCGACGATCAGGCATCCACCCATGGCGATACTGGCCCAGCGCCGCCCACGAAGGACCGTGGAGTGACGAACGGGGTTCTCGACGACGAAGTACGTGCCGATGGCCAAGACCAGTGAGGCCAGCACCAGAAGGATGTTGTCGACCACCGGTAATTGGGACGTCCCCCGGTCCTGGGTGGCGATTATCAAGATCGGCCAGTGCCACAGATAGAAGGAGTAGGACACGACACCGAGCCACTGGAAAGGCCGCAGTCCGAGGACCGACTCGACCCCCCACGTCGGTTGAGCAGCCCCGCCGGCGATGACCAGACCGGCGCCGATGACCGGAACCGCCACCAGCCACCCCGGATAGCTGCTGGTCGACGAGTACACCAACGCCGCCGAAAGGATCCCCCCCAGCCCGAACCATGACAACCAGGCGGCCATCGGGCGCGGCAGGCCCCGCAGACTCTCACCGAAGAGGGCGATGAGTCCCCCGAGGGCCAGCTCCCAGGCCCGGGTGAACGGGGAGAAGAAGGCACTGGAGGCGTTGGACGAGGTCAGGACGACCGACAGGGTGAAGGAGCCGACGATGGTGGCACCGAGCACGAGCCCGATCCGCAGGCGGAGCGACCAGCGGGTGAGAAGACCGGCGATCGACCAGGAAGACGGTCGGATAGACGACGTAGAACTGCTCTTCGACAGCCAGCGACCAGTAGTTCTGCAGGGCCGAGGGAGGCCGCTGGGAGGCAAGGTAGTTGGTGGCCGTCAGGGCGAAGTGGACGTTGGCCAGGAACACCGCCGCCCATTGGCCGTCCACTGCGGTGGCCCGGCCGGTAGCGGGACCGAGAACGGCATAGGCGACGATGACCGTGGTGACCAGCACCAAACTCGCCGCCGGGAGGATCCGCCGGGCCCGGCGACCGTAGAAGGCGACCAGGGAGGTGCGACCGGTCGACGCCCGTTCCCGTAGCAGCACGCCGGTGATCACGAAGCCCGAAATGACGAAGAAGACGTCGACTCCGACATAGCCACCGTGCACCCCGGGAATGTCGGCATGGAACAGCACCACCAACAGGATGGCCACCGCCCTCAGCCCCTGGACGTCCGGCCGGAATTTGCGATCTCCCGGTGCCGAACCGGCTTCGTCCCCACCGGGCATGAAGCGGTCGACAGCCTTCACCGCGGTGGCCGAACCACCGAGCCGGTCGAGTTGGCTCCCGGGAGAGCCCGGCCGCCGCCCCGGGCCGTCGGTCAGATCGCTCATATCGTGTCGTTCCCCCACTCCAAGCCGAGAATCTAACCCTTGGGGCCCGGCCGGAGGATGCAGGGACCGCCCCGTCGGATGATGGGGACGGGGAGGCGGTCGGGATCCGTGCGGCTGGCCCCCCCGGGGACTGAATCCACCACGGCCAGCGGATATGGTTCAGATCCGTCCTTGCGGATCGGTGGGGACAAGGTCGAACACGGATGGTGATCGGGACAGGTGAGGGCACATCACAGGGGGCGGGGGCCCGGACGGCCGAACGGTCACGAGGGCCGCCGTCTTCTTCCTCACGTGCTGGGGCTGGCGTGGGTCATAGGGACCGGACTGCTGACCCTGGCCCCCGCCCTCCATCACGGGCTGTCGCTCGGGCCCTACGACATCCTGTCCCAGTCGGGGCTGACCCGGGCATCCGGTGTCACCGTTCGCAACACCGAGAGCGGGGACCAGATCGCCCAGATGATCCCCTGGTCGACGCTGGCCTGGACCCAGGTCCACCAGGGGCACCTGCCGCTGTGGAATCCATTCAACGGACTCGGTCTGCCGCTGGCCTTCAACTGGCAGTCGGCCGCGTTCAGCCTGCCCGCCGCCGTCAGCTATCTCTTTCCGTTGCACCTGGCCTACACCGCTCAGATCATCGTGACCCTGGTGGTGGCGGGAACGGGAGCCTACGCCCTGGGTGGCGTCCTGCGTCTGGGGGTGATCGGATGTGCCACGGCGGGCACCGTCTACCAGCTGAGTGGGTCGTTCATGGGCTGGCTGGGCTGGCCGCACGCCGCCGTCATGTCGTGGGCGGGCTGGCTCCTGGCCGTGGGCATCCTCATCGTTCGGGGCCGGCACCGCACCCGCAACATCGTGGCCCTGGCGGTGATGCTGGCCCTCGCCCTCGTGTCCGGACAACCCGAGCTCTTCACCATCCTCACCGTGTCGGTCGTGGTGGTCGTCCTGACCATGTTGATCTTGACGGCCCGGGCCTCTCACCATGGGCGGAGCGCCCTGCGCCCACTCCTCGACCTGGTGTTGGCGGTGGCCGCCGGACTGGCGCTCGGCGCCCCCCTGGCCCTCCCCGGCTTGCAGGTACTGGCCAAGTCGACCCGGAACAGCGGAGCTCTGTTGGCCACCACCGAGGTCGGCCACGCCCTCCCACCCCATGACCTGGTGCACCTCCTGGTCCAGGGGTACAACGGTCTGCCCGTGGCCGGAGGTCAGGTGTTCGGTGACGCCGTCTATTTCGACACGGCCGCCTATGTGGGCGTGATCGCCATCGCTTTGGCCATCCTCGGGGTGGTCCGGGGTCGGCGTCGGCCCGAGGTGGTCGCCCTGCTGGTACTGGCGGTGGTGAGCCTGGCCATCGTCTTCGCTCCACCGGTGGAGGCCGTGCTCATCCATCTTCCCTTCGTCCAGACCATCGACTGGCACCGCGACCTCATGGGCCTCAGCCTGTGCGTCGCCCTGTTGGCCGGGGTCGGGATGGACGCCCTGGTTCGGGGCACGGCACCGAGGTCCAACGAGCGGGTGCTGGCCGCCGCCCTCGGCGCCCAGTTCGTCCTGCTGGTGGCCCTCTGGCTGTTCGTCACGTCCGGGCTGTCCCCACTGGATGCCGGCCAGCGCCGGGATAGCCTGACCTGGGGCCTGGTCAGTGCCGGGCTGGGACTGGTACTGGTCGGGGCCCTGGCCGGTTGGAGAACGAGGACGGCAACCGGCCAGGGCCGGGCCGCCGATCCGGCGCCGCTGTCCCACCGACGGGTGGTGGCCGGGCTGCTCCTGGTGGTGGAGACGGCCTTCCTCGTCTCCGCGGGGGCGCAGCTGTGGTCGTCCAGCCCTCACGGCGCCACTCCCACCCCGGCGGTGACGGCACTGGCCGACTCGGTGGGTGAGGGAACCGTGGGCTTCGGCGCCTTCACCTGCTACGACGGTCCGGCCGTCACCAGCCTGGGCATCCTCCCCGAGGCCAACAGCCTGTTCGATGTGCATCAGTTCGACTTCTACGACCCGGTGTTGCCGACCGGGTACTTCCAGGCGTGGAGTCGAGTGAGCCCGAGCAAGCCCGGCGTCCCCATCTACAACTCCTTCTGCCCGGCGATCACCACCGCATCGGAGGCCCGTCAGTTCGGGGTGGCCTTCGTCCTCGAACCGGCCGGGGCGGCCGGTCCCACCGGTGCGGTGTTCGACCGCCGGATCGGCGACGAGGATCTCTATCGCATTCCCGATTCGGGAGCTGCCACCCTGACCCCGGTGACGGCAACGGGCGGATTCCCACCAGCCGGGGCTCCAGCCGTGGCGGTGGCCGTGACCCATCCGTCACCCTCGTCGTGGAGGATCGTCACCGGTGGTCCAGGGGAGCAGGTCCTGCGTCTGGGGCTGACCGACCTTCCCGGATGGCGGGCCACCATCGACGGCCACCCGCTTCAGGTCACGCGGTACGCCGGGGTGATGCTGCAGGCCCGGATACCGGCTGGACACCACGTCATCGAGCTGCACTACTGGCCTTCGCTGTTCACCGTCGGCCTGATCGCCGCCGCCGGCTGCGCCGTCCTCCTCATCACCGCCTCGGTCATCGCCGTGGTCCACCGGCGCCGGGACGACCCGACATGAAAGGGACGGCCGGTGAGCCGGGGAGTTCGTCGGACGACTACGACGTAGCCGTGGTGGGAGCGGGGATCCTCGGATTGGCGACGGCCCTCGAGCTGCTCCGTCGTCGGCCGGGCCTGCGCCTGGCGGTGGTCGAGAAGGAACCGGAGATCGCCACCCACCAGACCGGCCACAACAGCGGGGTGATCCATTCGGGCCTCTACTACGCTCCGGGCTCGCTCAAGGCCAGATTGTGCCGTTCCGGGAAATCGCTTCTCGAACAGTTCGCCACCGATCACCACATCGCCGTCGACCGGTGCGGAAAGCTGGTGGTGGCCACCGATTCGGAGGAGATCCCCGCCCTGGAGGAACTCCACCGAAGAGGAGAAGCCAATGCGGTCCCCGAACTGCAGATGCTGGGCCCGGCCGGGCTCCGGGACATCGAGCCCCATGCTTCGGGAGTGCAGGCCCTGTGGTCGCCGTCGACCTCCATCATCGACTTTCGGGCGGTGGCCGGGGCCATGGCCGACGACATCAGGGAGGCCGGGGGCCACATCAGGCTCAACACCGAGGTCGACAGGGTCCAGCGCCGACCAGGACGTGTGGTTCTCGGATCGGACGGCGGGACCGTGGTGGCCCGGAACGTCATCGCCTGTGCTGGACTGCAGGCCGACAGGGTGTCGCAGATGACGGGGTCCCAGGCCGGCGAGACGATGGTTCCGTTCCGGGGCAGCTATTACATGCTGTCCCCATCGACCAAAGGTCTGGTCCGCGGCCTCATCTACCCCGTCCCCGATCCCAGCTTCCCCTTCCTCGGGATCCATCTCACCCGCCGGATCGACGGCGAAGTCCTGGCCGGGCCCAATGCCGTCCTGGCCTATCGACGGGAGGGCTACCGCCGTGGCGACGTCGGCATCGACGACCTCGTGTCACTGCTGGCCGACCGGGGATTCCGGCGGCTGGCCCGACGACACTGGCGGACCGGACTGGCCGAGACGTGGCGGGACTGGGACAAGCTGGCCTTCACTCGAGCCGTCCGGAAATTCGTGCCCGAGCTGAGGAGCCACGATCTGCGCAGTGGACCCTCGGGGGTGAGGGCACAGGCCGTCGACGGGGACGGCTCACTGGTCGACGACTTCCGGCTCGGGTCGGAGGGACGGATCCTGCACGTTCGCAATGCGCCGTCGCCGGCGGCCACGGCCAGTCTGGCCATTGCCCGACACCTGGTGGAGCAAGCCGAGCTCCAATTCGACCTTCCCCCGGCCTGACCGGGCCGGTGGCCCGACCCGACGTTCACACCGGCCGGCCGGAGGGCACCTTACAATGCGGCTCCATGTCGACGTCGACCGATCAGACGGTGGAGCACCCCCTCGGTCGGGCGATCCCCGAGGCCCCGGGTACCGCCGGATGACCAGGGTGCTGCTCCTCGGGGCCGACGGGATGCTCGGGGGCATGGTGTGGCGGCTGCTCGGCTCGGACCCCGAGATCGAGGTGGTGGCCAGCACCCGCGGCGGCCGTGACGGGACCCTGGCCTTCGACGCCGCCCGGGACTCCGTTTCCGAGCTGGTCGACGCGGCCGGCTGCCGTTGGATCATCAATGCCGTCGGGTTCCTCGACCACCGGATCGACCCGGACGACCCGGGCACCATCGCCACGGCCGTCGACATCAATGCTTCCTTTCCCAACCGACTGGCGGCGGCGGCCGGCCCCGAGCGCCGGGTGATCCTGGTGGCCACCGACGGAGTGTTCTCGGGCCGGCACGCCCCCTACGACGAGTGGGCACCACGTGACGCCGACGGTGTCTACCCCCGGTCCAAAGCGCTGGGCGAAGTGCGTTCACCACACGTGGTGTCGCTCCGGTGCTCGGTCATCGGTCCCGAGCCGGAGCCGGCCCGATCGCTGTTGGGCTGGGCCCTGGCCCAACCGGCGGGGGCCACCATCACCGGATACAGCAACCATCGCTGGAACGGGATCACCTCCCTGCACTTCGCCCAGCTGTGCCGCGGGATGATCCGGGGCGATGACCACGACCTCCCGTCGCTCATCCACGTGGTGCCCGACGATTCGGTGAGCAAAGCCGAGCTCCTCCAACTGGCCCTCGAGGCCTTCGGCCGCGGCGACGTAACCGTGGTAGCCCAGCCGGCACCGGTGGCTGTGGACCGAAGGCTCGGCACCGGCTATCCAGAGGTCAACCGCCGGTTGTGGGCGGCGGCCGGCCATCCCGGCCCTCCGACCATCGCCCAAATGGTGGCCGAGTTGGCGTCCTTTTGCCGGTGACGTCGGTCAGCCACCGCACCAGGTGCTGGTTACACTGTCCTACTCATGCGCAACGTGATGCTCACCCTCGGTATTCGTCCCGACCTGATTCGCGCCAGTCGGATCATCCACCTGCTCAAGGAGAACGAGGCCATCCAGTTCACGTTCTGCTGGTCGGGACAGCACTACTCGGACAACCTGAAGGATGTCTTCATCCGGGATCTCGAACTCCCGGTCCCCGACATCGAGCTGGGAGCCACCGGCAACAGTGACGCCGAGGTCGTGGCCTCGGTGATCTCACGACTGTCGCCCGTGCTCCAGGAGGTGAAGCCCGATGTCGCCGTGTTCCTGGGCGACACCAACACGGTGATGGGGTGCATCGCCGCCGGACAGCTCAACATCCCCATCGTCCACATCGAAGGGCTCATGCGGTCCTACGACTGGAGGATGCCCGAAGAGAAATACCGCACGGTGATCGACCATCTCTCGGACGTCATCTACACCTACTTCGACGAGTACAAGGAACAGGGAGTCCGGGAAGGGATCAATCCCCGCAACGTGGTGGTCATCCAGAACCTCATCGTCGACGTCCTCAACCACTACTACTTCGAGCGCGGCCCCGAGTACCAACGGTACGCATCGAAGGAGTTCTTCGCCGAACGAGGGATCGAACGGGACCGGTTCTACGTCATGACGTGCCACCGGCGCGAGAGCGTCGAGTCACCCGAGCCGCTGCAGGCCATCATGGATCTGGTGGCCACCAGCCCTTGGCCCGTCTACTTTCCGGCCAGCTACCGGACCCAGCAACGGCTGAAGGACTTCTCCATCCAGGTTCCCGACAATGTCGCCATGGTCGATCCCGTCGGCTACCGGGAGCTCCTGGCCCTCCTCGGCAACTCCCGGGGGGCCCTGACCGACTCGGGTACCGTGGTGGAGGAGACGGCGGTGATCGGAGTGCCGTCGCTGCAGATCCGCAAGGCCACCGAGCGGCCCCAGGTGTACGACTGCGGTTCGAGCGTCAAGTACGACCCGGCCCGCCCCCAAGACTATCCGGCCGAGCAGGTGTTCGCCAAGTTGGAGAAGCTCCACGGCCGGACGTTCGACCATGGCCTGGGAGACGGGCACGCCTCGGAGCGGTTGGTGGCCGACCTGGTCGAGCGGGTGGTGAACGAAGAGCTCCGCGGCCACCTGGCCGAGAACTCCCACATCGACGTGTCGCGCTCGTATCGTGAGGATGGCCTTCCGGTTCCATGAGCGGCTCTCCGGCGCCACGGCCACCGGAGCCCGGCCCGGCCTGGCCCTCGCTGGCCACCGTGGTGCCGGTCTACAACGAGGCGGCCGGCATCGAGCGGTGTTGCCAGGCCATCGTGGCCGCCGTCGAGCGGTATCCGGGCCGGGCCGTGGTCATCGCCGTCGACGACGGCAGCCACGACACCAGTGCCGCCGTCCTGTCCGATCTGGCCGAGGAGACGGAGCTGCTGGAGCTGTGCCGGCACCAGGCCAACGCCGGTTATGGCGCCGCCCTGCGAACCGGGGCCCAGCGGGCGGCGGAGCTGGGATTCGAGTACGTGGCCTTCATCGACAGCGACCTCACCAATCCCCCCGAGGACCTCTTGAAGATCGGGGACTTGGCCCGGAGCGGACACCGCTACATCAAGGGTTCGCGGTTCGTCACCGGGGGCGGGATGGGATCGGTCCCGTTCCGCCGCCAGATCTTCTCGGAGTTGGGCAACACCGTCGGCCGGACGCTGTTCGGCACACGACTCCGAGACGTCACCAATGGATTCCGTGCCGTTCGGCTCGACCTCTATCTCTCGTGGCCACTGAAGGAGCGGGGCTTTCCCGTCATCGTCGAGGAACTGGACTGGGCGCTGCGGTCGGGCATCGATCCAGTGGAGTTCCCGACGGTGTTGACAGCCCGGGAAGGCGAGCAGAGAGCCTCCTCCTTCCATTACAGTCCGGAGCTTGTCCTGTCGTACTTGCGATATCCGGTGCGCGCCCAGATGCGGCGCTTCCGGCGAGCGTTGAGGGGTGCAGAGTGAACGAGACGAGCCAGGGGCTGGACGTGTGCCGCGGTTGCGGGATGGCCGGGGTGAGACCATTCTTCGATCTGGGCCAGCTGCCCCTGGCCGGCGGCTTCCTCACCGAGGACCAGATTCCCTCCGAGCAGCGTTACCCGCTGCTGGTCAGCGTGTGCGAACGCTGTGGACTGGTGCAGATCGTCTCGCCGGTGGACCCGGAGATCCTCTTCCAGGACTACTCGTTCGCCACCGGGACCATACCCGGCCTGGTCCGCCACTTCGACAGCTACGCCCAGTGGATATCCGAGACCCTGCGACCGGAATCGGTGATCGAATTCGGCTGCAACGACGGCACCCTCATCGCCGCCCTGGAACGACGGGGCATCCGCTCTCTCGGTGTCGACCTGGCGGCCAACATCACCGAGATGGCGCGCCAGGAGGGCCGAAACGTCCTGACCGGATCATTCGGGCCGCCGATGGTCGACCAACTGCTGGAGCAGACGGGCCGGGTCGACCTGATCACCGGCAGCAACGTGTTCGCCCACAACGCCGACCCGACGGCCATCCTCGAAGCGACCGACGCCCTGCTGGCCCCCGACGGCGTGCTCAGTTTGGAGGTCATGTACGCCGGCGACCTGCTCGACCAGCTCCAGTGGGACACGCTCTACCACGAGCATCTCACCTTCTACTCACTGGAAACCCTGGGACAGCTGCTGGGCCGTCACGGGTTCGAGCCGATCTCGGCGTTGCGCATACCCATGCACGGTGGTTCCCTCCGTCTGGCCGCGGCCCGGACCGGTCGCCGGCCCGTCGACGTCTCGGTGTCCGATCTCGGGGCGTGGGAGGAGAAGGTCTCGCTCAATCAGGCGGCGACGTGGGACGGCTTCGCCGTCGATTGCCGCCGCCGGATCGATGCGTTCGGGGACACCATGCGCCGCCTGTCCACCGGGGCGTCGATCTGGGGTTACGGGGCGGCGGGCAAGGCCACGATGTGGGTGAACGTGTGCGAGATGGACTACTTGGAGGCGGTGGTCGACGCCTCCCCGCTCCGGTTCGGCAAGTTGATGCCCGGGACCCATACGCCGATCGTCAGCCCGGAAGAGTTCGGCCGCCACCGACCCGACTACGTCTTCGCCTCGGCCTGGAACTACCTCGATGCCATTCGGGCCAACGAGCCCGACTACTCGGGCTATTGGATCGTACCGTTGCCGGAGATGCGCATCTATTGACCGGGCGGACCGGAGTGGTGGCATGACCGCCCCACCGGTCGTCAACCGACGGTCGGCCGACGTGAGCGGCGGGTTTGGCGCGAAACTCCTGCGATGACGACTGTCAGCCCGCCTGATGAGACTCCGGGGGAACAACGAGCGGCCGGGACGGCGCCGGGCCCCGGAGTCGGTGACAACGGGCTCCATCCGGCGCTCGGGGCCAGTTCCGAGTTCGTCAACGCCGGCGGGACGGCACCGGGAGACCGGTCGTTCCGACCCGACATCGAGGGGCTCCGGGCCGTCTCGGTGCTGTTCGTGGTGCTCTACCACTACAACCTCCATGTCGCCGGAGGCTATGTCGGGGTCGACGTGTTCTTCGTGATCTCGGGGTTCGTCATCACCGGTGTTCTGCTCAGGCATCACACGTCGTCGGGCCGGCCGAAGATGCTGATGTTCTACGGCCGCCGGGTCCTCCGGATCGTGCCCATGGCCACGCTGGTCATCGCCGCAGCCATCGTCACCGAGCGCATCATGTTCGGGGCCATCGTGACCCACACCTTCGCCAGTGGTGCCCGGTGGGCCGCTCTTTTCGCCGCCAACTACCATCCGATCCTGTTGCTCGGGCCCTACTGGTCCCTGGGGGTGGAGGAGCAGTTCTATCTCGTCTATCCGGCCCTGGTCCTGGTGGTGGCCACCGTGGGGCGGCAGTGGTCCCTGCCGGCCAAGCTCGGGGTCGTCCTGTCGATGATCATCATCGCCTCCTACTGGTGGTCGGCCCTCCATCCGGTGGCGGCCTATGGCTCGTCGTTCGGGCGGGCCTGGGAGCTGGCCGTGGGAGCCCTACTGGCCGTGGCCACCGGGTATATCAAACAGCTGCCGGCCCGACTGGCGGCGGTCCTGACCTGGTGTGGACTGATCGGGCTGACAGTCATCGCCTTCAATCTCGGCTTCCGGCAGTCCTACGTGGGTACCTCTGCGTTTCTGCCGGTGGCGGCGGCCGCCCTCATCATCGCCGGGGGGACGGCGGCTCCACGGCTGGGAGCCGAGACCTTGCTCAGGCTCGCCCCGTTCAAATGGCTGGGCCGTTGGTCGTATTCGCTCTATCTCTGGCACTTTCCGCTGCTCTATATCGTGGTCCAGCGGTGGGGCCACTACAGCGATGCCAAAGGTATCTTGGTGGCCGGATCGGCCGTTGCCTTGTCGGCAGCAACCTTCTTCTGCATCGAGAATCCGATTCGGCATTCCCGGTTCCTGAGTGGGAGTCCTGTGATCAGCATCGCCTTCGGGGTGATCCTGGTCGCCGCCTGTCTCGGCATCATCACTTTGGCCGCCGAGTGATGTCGGCCGGCTCGGCCATGACGTCGGCGTCCAATGGCAGTCGTGTCTTTCCTGCGTGCTCGTGGCTGCCCTCGTCGTCACTCATCTGCTCCCGGGCTCTACCCGGAGCCCAGACTGGTATCGACACTGCCGACATCACTGCGCATGGCGGAACCGGCCGGGGATGCTGTGACCCTCGCCTATCCCTATGACACCGGGTTCACCCCGCAAGCATTGGAATGGCAGATGGACAACGGCTGGAGCTTTCGCACGCTCGGAGGCTACGCCCACGCCACCAACCCGAACGGACGCTCTGTGACCCTTCCGAGCCCCGTGAGAGTTCTCGATGTGGACCGACTGGCACAGGTGAGCCCTTTGGGGTCAGGTGATCTCCTCTTCTGACTGCTCTCAATGGCGATGGCGACGGCCAAGAGTGGCCGGAGGGGTCGGCACCGACAAGACTGACAACGGCCGGACGAGGAGATGGACGGAGGGATGGTGGAGACAGCGGTGCCGAACACCGAATTGCCGACGGCGGAGGGGGCAACTCCGCCGCCCAGGAGTTCGCCTCGTGAAGTATGGATGGCATTGATCGTAGTGATAGCAATATTTGCTACTTTGACGACAATCATTGCTGTAAGACTCCGGCCTACGAATCGGCCGACGAACCCGGACACGTCCAGAACATCGAGACACTCGTCAGCGGCCACTGGTACGGCATGCAACTTCCATGTCGATTAAATCCACGCATTGGTTTGTTGCAATGCTCCGGGGACGAGGCGCAGCAGGCTCCTCTCTACTACGCCATCTTGGCTGGCTGGCAGCGACTCATCGGAAAGCCTGAGCTACCGCCATTCAACACCCGCCACGTCACCATCAACCCCGCATTCTTCGTTGGCAGGTCGGGAATCTTCCTGCATCACAGAGATGCTGATCTCCGATTTCTGTTGTGGCTGCGGCTTCCCAATGTTCTCCTCGGAGCATTGACCGTGCTCATAACGTTCTTGGCCGTGCGAATGATCACGCGTGATGACTGGACGCCGTTGGTGGCAGCCTCTTTCGTTGCCTTCTTGCCCAGGATGATGTTCCTGTGGCCCTTTGTCACCAATGACAATCTGGTCAACTTGCTGGGAGCTGTCCTCACGTTCTGCACTCTCCGGTACGCACTAGCGCCAAGCCGTTGGCGCATGGCCGTGGTTGGACTGGTGCTCGGTCTGCTGTTGGTTACAAAAGTCTCGACTTCACCCCTCATCCTCTTGCTGCCGGTGCTGGCGTTCTTCGTGCCGGAATGGAGGCGACGCCTCGTGTTGTTCGGTGTGGGAGTGGTCTCGACATGACGGTCAGCGGTTGGTACCTCATTCAAAATACCGTGCGATATGGCGACCCCTTGGCCCGCAAGGCCACATCCCACTACTTATCGGTAATTGGAGGACTAGGTACCCCTGCCGGGCAGCCCTACAAGGTCGCTGATCCGCTGAGGCTCATTTTCATTCAGATCCCGCAACGAATCCTACAGACGTTCTGGTACTTGTCCGGCTGGAACCAGTTCCGCTGGTCGTGGGAGGTGAACCTTATGTTCACCCTGGTACTCCTCGCATGCATGCTTGGATTGATCCGGCGACACGTGGACCGACATGTGCTGATAACTCTTTTTGTCATCTCGGGGGCCGCCTTTCTCTCGGTATGGGGAATCGCCCTTCAGTCGTACTATCAGGCACGTTACGCATTCGTGGGCGTTCCTGCCATCGCAGCCCTGATTGCTTTGGGGGTTGAGCGCTGGAAGCTACCGATTCGCTTTTTTCTCCCGGTGATGTGCCTCGTTGGTACGTTGGTAGCGGTTCAGATTGACGTCCTTGGCATTCACTGGGGCTGAGCCCGTATATGCGAACCCCGGAGCGGTTCGGGTGCGCTTGCTCCTCGTCAGCTCGGTATTCTCAGAATCGGCACAACTCGGATCGGGATTTCGTGATAAAATGGGTCTGACCAAATCTTGATACGCTCCGCGGTACCAGTGTGCCTCGACCCTTCCTGAATGGAGCAAGCGACGGGGGCACTCGAAGCATCGGATGCAGTGGCGTTTCTGCCGACAGATGCCGGCCACCCTTGACGACAACTGTGTGGTTCTCGATGGCCGATACAGCCAGCCTCCAACGGGGCGGTTTCATCGACGCAGGGTCCTGTTGCATCCGGATCAGTTGGCAACCTTGACCGAGATGGCCGGGCAGGCACTGCTGTTCCCGCTGGAGTCGTAGGCCGCGGATCGCAGCGTGTAGGTACCGTTCTTCACCACAACCGTATTCCAGTAGGAGAGCCACCCATAGTCGGAGAACGATCCTGTCCCGACGACCGCATTCCTCAGCGCTCCACCTGTCACCGAGAACGTCACCTTGGTCACTCCGACGTGATAGGGGGCTACCGCGTCGAGCAAGATCCTGCCTTTCACGGTTGAGTCTTTCACGGGTCTGACCAACGTCATTGCCGGCAACGAATCGACCGGGCTGCCCAACCCCGGGATCCCAGACGGGGCATCAACCAACGAGCCACCCAAAGTGATCCTTCGCCCGTGTAGTGGGCTCCGTCGCCTCTGGCACCGACGTCATCCACGATCACCGGGCACGGAGGTCCCGATGGGCAGACCCGGGAGGCAAGATTGACGAGCAGGACATGAGGCCGGTTTTGGGCAAACTTGGTCAACAGCGCATTGAGGCGCTCGAACGTCTCGTCCGCTGCCGTCGGGCCCGAGGGCTTGCCGGGATCGACAAAGGGGGGTTGGGTGACCATGACCACGGTGGCACCCGTCGCCGTGAACTTCTGCACGCGGGCGCCGATCCGCTGCATCAGCAGGCGATACCACTCGGGCGATCCAGCAACCAAGACCTTGGCCCGGGTACCGGATCCCACCACCAGTGAGCTTCTCTCCCATGAACTGGACCACAAGACGACGTTCGGTGGCGCCGATCTCTGCGCAGACGTCTCGGCCGCGTTCGCTCGACTCTGGCACAGACGGGTCCCAGCGTTCACGTTCCTGCCATTGACGAAGTACGGCACAATTTCGCCACTCACCACTCCGCAACCGATCACCGCACCATTCTCGATCTGCACGCCCAACGGAGCCCCCACGGCCTCCAGACCGGCGAGCATCGTGCAGGCCGTCGAGTCGCCCACCACGAGGAGCCGGGCCACCACCGCGTGACGCGGGGCAACGTGAACGCCCATCAACGACGTCACTGCAGCCTCGCTCGGCGATGGACAGCTTGAACTGGTGCTGAGACCAGCGAGACCCGGAGTCGCCAAGGATCCCAACTGGTGTTGATTGAGCCCGACGGTGGACACCGCCAGACCGCAGAAGATCAAGCACCCGCCCATCAACAGGCTGGCCCATCGTCTCGACAGAAGAAATCGGTTATGGCGGATCGGGTTCTCGATCAGCGCATAGGTGACAGTGGCCAGGACCGCCGACACCAGCAGCCATACCAGGCCGTCGGCCACCGACAAATTGCTGGTTCCCTGGTGCTCGGCGGCCAAGGTGAGGAGCGGCCAGTGCCAGAGATAGAGAGAAGACGAGATGAGTCCGATCCACTGGAGTGGTCTCGCTCGCAGCACCATCTCGACGCCGTGGGAGGGAACCGAGACGCCGCCGGCGATGACAAGGGCGGCTCCCAGGGCGGGGACGAGCACCGCCCAACCCGGATAGGCCGTGGTCGTGGAGAACAAGGAGGCGGCGACCAGGACGGCTCCCAGACCGAGCCATGACAAGACTGCGGCCACGGTGGTGGACAGCCGTTGCAACTCGACGGTACCGACGGCGACCAGGCCTCCCAGGGCGAGTTCCCATACTCGGGGGAACGGCGAGAAGTAGGCGGCGGCGGGATGGGCCGAGGTCTGGGTGATCGAATCGATCAGTGACGCCACCACGGTGATGGCCAAGACCATTGCCAGCCGTCGCCGCCGGTTCCGGCCAGTCGAGAATCTGACCACCAGAAGGAAGATGGCCGGGTACACCAGGTAGAACTGCTCCTCCACGGCCAGCGACCAGTAGTTCTGGAGCACCGAAGGGGGGCTCAACGAAGCGAGATAGTTGGTTCCCGAAGAGGCAAAATGGACATTGATCAAGAAGATCGATGCCCACCGTGCGTCGTCGGCAGTGGCGTTGCCCGACAGTGGTCCGAGCACCACATAGGCGGCAATGACCGCCACGATGATGACCAGCGTGGCCGCCGGGATGATGCGGCGGGCACGGCGAGCATAGAAGCCCAGGATCGAGACTGATTCCTGGACGTGTCCTCACGGAGCAGGACACCAGTGATGACAAAGCCGGAAATGACGAAGAAGACGTCGACGCCAACATAGCCCCCACCGAAGCCGGGCAGGTGAGCGTGGAAGAACACCACCACGAGCACGGCAACCGCTCGCAGTCCCTGGACGTCGGGGCGAAACCTTCGATCCCCGGGGGCGGTACCCGGCTCGAGGCCAGACCCGGGGATGTCGACGTCCGCGAGTGGGGCCGCGCTTGTCACCATGGAAGTGACCACACCCCCACAGCACCACCATCAGCCGGACGGCCCGGTTCCGGGCATTCCGACCTTTCAGTCGAGTGGTTCTCCGAGCGCCGGCGATGACTCGAATTGTAAATGGACAACCCAACGCCCCCGGAAACATTGGCTGGACCCGCGCATCGAAGGCGCCGCCCGCAGCCTATACCGATAGCTCACGATCCCCATGTCGCGTTGTCAATGTCCAGCTGGGTGGTGGCCGCCGTGCGGACCCAGACAACGAGTTTCAGGGACACACCCGAAGATCCGTCGGTGCCACCCCCGACATCGGCCGGCAGGTCGAGACGTGGATGGTGGGTCGACTATTGATCTATCGTGCCGTGGTGTTCGTTCGGGCAGCAGGTGATCCGGTGATGGCATGAAGCTCGGAGGATCAACGGTTGCTCCTCCCGGGTCGCACCAACACTCCCGCCCGGCCACCAGTCCAGTCACCGTGGTGTTGATGGTGGCCATCTCGGCGGTGTATCTGGTCTTCGTGGCCCACTATGCCGTCAACGTCCCCTACGAAGACGACTGGACCCGGATACCTCTCATCCATGCCGCCCTGCATGGGACTCTGAATTTCGGAACGCTCTGGACGCTCGACAACCAGAGCCGCATGCTCGTCCCCAACTCCGTTTTCGTAGGAGTGGGAGTTCTGACCCATGATGATCTGAGGATCGTCGTGGCCCTGAGCGCACTCACGCTCGTCGGGGCTTTCTACCTTTTCCTTTTGATTGTCCGTTCCTATCTGGCTCGGCCGTTGACGCCCCTGCTGGTCGTGACCATGGGAGTGCTCTGGTTCAGCCTCGAGAACTGGCACAATGCCCTCTGGGCCTTCCAGTTCTCTTGGTATGTGATCCTGCTTTGTCTAGTGGCCCTTGTATGGCTGCTCCAGGTCGCTCGCCCACGAACCTTTACCGTTGCCCTTGCTGTATCAGTCGCGGTCGTCGCCTCGTTCTCCTTTCTCCAAGGACTGGCTTTGTGGCCGATCGGGCTCATTTGTCTCCTTTGGGCTCCGCCTCTCGACTCCGGCCAGGCCCGGCGGAGGATCCTCAACGCATCGGTCTGGATGGCGGCGGCGGTTGCCACCACACTCGTCGCGTTGTGGGGATACAGCTTCAAGTCCCTCGGGTGCAGCGTCGGAGGCCACGTGCAGGCCACGTGCGCCGGCGGCTCGGTGTCGAGAAGTTCGCACTCCACCATCCGGCCAGGGTCGTCGAGTGGGTGCTGGTGGCTATCGGCGAGGTCATTCCGAACACCCACGCTCCGACCCTGTGGCTCAATGGGCTGCTGGGAGCAGTCCTCCTCGCCGCCGCCACGGCCATCGTCGTCCAGTCGGTCCGGCATCGCCATGCCGGGCGGAATTGTCTCCCCACCGCCCTGATCACCTTCGGGCTCCTCTTCGATTTGCTTGTGGCGGTCCTGCGGGCTCAGCTTCTCACCATCTCGTGGGTCAACTCGAACTACGCCATGCCGAACATCCTCATCCTGTTGGCCATCGTTATTTACGCCTGGGGCCGGCTGACACCTGCCCCGGCCCGCCCCGCCTTTGCATTGATCGGCGTCGCATTCCTCCTCGTTCAATTCGGAATGGCGACACGATCGGGACTTGACCTGGTCCGCGAGCGTTCGATGAGCACCAAGCGACAGCCGGGCGGCTAGCAGTGAACCTTGACACCGTCCCGCCTCGAGCAGCAGAACTGCTATGACTTCTATGGAGTGGTGGGAGTACCTGCTGTTCCCAGTCGTCCACTATGTCGGATACGCCGAGGCCAAAGAAGACCAGCTCAGCATTTTCGCCCCCGGCCCCCGCCAGATCTATCGGGCCGAAGGGTTGCCCGAACTCCCCCAGTGCTCGGGGCGGTGACCGAGGCGCCGCCACCGGCGAGGAGATACTCCCATCGACCGACGGTGGCCTATGGCCAACCGGTCAGAACCAGCGCACTCCGGCGCGATGAAGAGAAGCCCGCATCAGGGTGGCCATGTACCCACCCAGTTCGTTGCCCAGGCGGAACTTCGACTGCTCTCGGACCATCGGGCCGGTCGGCACCCCCGGCAGGCGTACTGTCTTGCCTCCGGCCAGCAGGACCTTGAAGGTCATCTCCGAACATACCGACAACCGACGACCGCTGATTCCCAGCGCCTGCACGAAGGTGCGATTGAAGGCGCGGAACCCGTAGGTGCTGTCGGGGATGTCGACGCCCAGCAACAGCCGGATGGCCCTCTGGTACAACGCCTGGTATGCGACAAACCTCCTGGGCACGTCGGGGGTCACCTCGGTGCCGTCGAACCGGGAGCAAAGTACCAGGTGGGCCCCGCCTCGGAGCTCGCTGAGCATTTTGGGGATCAGCTCGAGCGGGTCGCGCGCATCGGGCATGAGGATGACGCAGTACCGACCCTCGGCATAGGCGATGCCCAGGCGAAGAGCCGAGCCGAAGCCGCTCTGTGACCGGTCCTGTACCAGCAGCCGGGTGTGGAGCAGCGGGTAGCGATCGGCCAGATCGGCGGCCAGTTCCAGCGTTCCGTCGCGGCTTCCGGCGTCGACGATCAGCACCTCGGCCGGGGCTCCGGCGGCGGCCAGTGCCGTGTTGAGATTCTCCAGCGTCTTGGCAATGGTCGGTGCGTCATCCAACGTGGGGATGATGACCGACGTCTCGATACTGTTCAACGCTCAGCCACCTGCCACGGGTCCCAGTACCGAGCCGGGTAGCGGATGTCGTCGCCCAGCGAGGAGTCGAGGCTGGCGTCGGAGAAGTCGAGGAGCTTGGTCTGGGGGGCCAGGGACATGGCTCCGTTGGCGTAGCCCGCCGGCACCGACAGGACCGAGGGGTTGCTGGCGTCCAGCACGAAGCGATGGACCTCGGCGTCGGCCGATGGTGATTCCCAATCGTCGATCGCCACGCAGCAGGCCAGGGCGGCACCGTTGACGGCCAACACCCATTTGCGTTCGTGACGGTGGGCATGCCAGGCCCGCACCGTCCCCACCGAAAAGTTCTCCACGAAGTAGAACCGGCGGCAGTTGCTCAGATCGAGCCCGTTGGCGAAGAAGACACGACCCCGGTCGTCACTCGACACTCCACCGGCGATCACCTCGGGGCGATCGCTCATCGAGGCCGGGCGTGACGAGAGAGGCTGTGGGGCCGACGGATCTCCCGGCCCAGGGGGATCTCCTCGGGGCACAGGTACGGTCGAAGGGCGTGAAGGTTCGAAAAGGCGGCCAGGCTGAGGTCTTTCACCCGGCCGTTGTCGATCAACCAGGCAACCTGATCGATGGCGTCCTCTATCGAGTACTCGGCCTTGAACCCGAGCTCGTGCTCGACCCGGTCGAAGGAGACCCGGTAGTTGCGCGTGTCCTGGAAGGGCACATCGATCCGCTCGATCTCGCCGGTGCCCACTTGCTCGACGATGCGCTGGGCGATCCCGGCGATAGTGTCGTTCTCCGCTCCCAGGTTGTAAATCCCGGATGCATCGCTCTCGATCTGGGGAACGATGGCCTCGGCAACATCTCGGACATGGAGCATCGGGCGGTACTGTTCGCCACCGAACACCTGCAACTGTCCGACCAGCTTGGCCCGCATGACCAGCAGGTTGACCACGAGGTCCATCCTGATCCTGGAGTAGGTGTCCCCCACTCCGGCCAGGGTGGCCAGACGGAAGATCAGGCTGTCCGGTCGTCTCCGCATGATCACGCTCTCCGCCTCCAGCTTCCCCTTGGCATAGAGGGACAGCGGATCGGTGGCGCTCTTTTCGTCGACTTCTTCCTCGTTGGCCCCGTAGACGGAACAAGTGGAAGGGAAGATGATGCGGCCGTCGAAGGTCCGGCACAGCCAGTCGATGGTGTCGACGTTGATCTTCTGGGTCACCCCCGGGTTGAGGGCGCAGGCGGGATCACCGACCAGGGCGGCCAGCCACACGACGGTGTCGGCCCAATCCAACAGGGGATGGAGGTTCTCGTAGTCCAACACGTCACCGGCCACGAAGTCCACCGGCTTGAGGTAACGCTCCTCGTACAGCAGCAGGTCGTAGACGCGGACATCATGTCCCGCCTCCCCTGCCCTGTCGGTCAGCCAGCCACCGATGTATCCGGCGCCCCCCACGACCAGCACCCGTGCCATCGTCACCTACATTCTCAGCTCGGAACTACTCAGGCGAAAACTATAGCCCTTGGAGGGAGAACTCAGACAGGCCCGACCGGGTCGGCGGCTACTCCGGCAACCCCTCGGCCAGCTGCACGTTCAGCGCCACCGTCCCCCCCTTGGCCCCACCCCCGTCCTGAACGGTCACGGTGCCGTGGTCGGAGCCGTCGGTGGCCGACGGCGACCCGGTCTCCCCATCGACGGGAAGGGACCGGAAGAGGCGGTTGAGGATCAAGAACTTGAGTATCCAGAGGATCCCGAAGGCGGCGGTGTTGGCTCCCACGATGACCACGGTGCGGGCCACGTGGCTGAGATCGTGGGCATCGCTGAAATTGTGGGCGAGCGACGCCGTGAGGAGGGCGAGCACGATTCCGGTGATCGACATGACCCAGAAGGGAACCACCTCCCGCCACAGATGGGACCGGCCCGACTTGCCCCACACCCACCGGCGGTTCAGGTGGTAATTGGGGAAGGTGGCCAGAATGTTGGAGAACAGGGCGCTCGGCACTTCGGACCACAGCTGCAGGACGCCGTAGACCAGCGTGAGGATGGTGAAGGCGATGACCGCCGACACGACCGATACCAGTCCGTAGCGGACCACCTTTTTGCCGTGGGGCGTCTGGTACAAGCGCCAGAGCCGCACGATCGCTGCCCTCATCCACTGCAAATTACTCGCTTTCGGCGTCACCGGGCCGGTGGAGACCGCCCCGGCCGGCCCGGACCGCTCCGGTCGGTGGCCACCGGGATCGTCGACCGGCCCGGCACCCGGTGTCCGGATGAGGCCGGTGGCGGGACACGGACGGCGGGACCGTCCAACTCGGGCGACGTGGATCAGACGGCGGGCCAGCATCGGCGGATCGTCGACGAATGCCCTGGCCGCAGGGTGGCTGTCGGTGATGCTAGCGTCCGTGCGGGAGGGGAAGGTATGGCCGGAGTGGAGCACAGGGATGTGAAAGGGTCGCGTCCGTTCGCCCTGGGCTGCTCGTCCGAGAGTTCGATGCCCGGTGGACAAGGAAGGCAGCGGCCAGGTCGGCATTGGTGGTCGAAGGGACTATCCCGATGAGAGGCGACGCCAGCCAGTCGGTCGGCGGTGACGGCGGTTCGGTGGCCAACCTGCTCGACTCGCCCGATGCCGGCGCCGTTCGCTCCAGCTCCCCCGGAGAGGTTTCCTCCCCCGGACCCATGAGCCGGCGTCATGAAACTGGTCCCGACTCCGCCGACAGTCCGTCGGCCAAGCTCTTCTGGGTGATGGTCGGGATCATCACCGTGGCCGGCCTGCTGCTGCGGCTGCCGTCGTTCAACGACTCCCTCTTCGGTGACGAGATCTCGACCTACTTCATCGTCGTCGGGCACAGCCTGGGACGTGTCCTCCGGCTGGTCGAGAGCAACCAGGAGACTTCGCCGCCGCTGTACTTCATGGTGGCCTGGGCGACCAAGGGAATCCTCGGCAGTCCGGCCCAGTCGATCCGACTGGTGTCCCTGGTGGCCGGAACGGCGGCTATACCGCTCACTGCCGTGCTCGGGCTGTGGACCGTCGGGCGGCGGGCGGCGCTGGTCGGAGCATCGTGTATGGCTCTGTCGCCCTACATGATCTTCTACTCGACCGAGGCGCGGCCGTTCATGCTGATGATGCTGTTGGTCCTGCTGTCCACGCTGGCCCTTCTGCGGGCCCTCGACACCGCTCGCCCAGTCTGGTGGATCGCCTACGCGGTGTGCACATGTGGCGCCTTCTACACCCACTACATCGCGATTTTCCTGCTCGTTGTGCAATTGGCCTGGGCCTTTTGGACCCAGCCCCGGGCCCGCCGGGCCCTCATGGCAGCCAACGTCGCCGCCGCCGTGGGATTCCTACCGTGGATCAACGGGTTTCGCGAAGATCTCCACGCCCCCAACTTCATCAGTGCACTGGCCCCCGTGAACTTCCACGACCTCGAGACCATTCTGGAGACCAGCTGGATCGGGCATCCGGAGACGACCATCGACCGGGTGCCCGGCGAGCTGGCGGTGGTACTGGGGGCCGCCGGGCTGTTGGTGGCAGTCATCGGGTTGGTCATGAGGTCCAGGGGAACAGGCCACGGGAACTGGCGCCCGTCACCCCGCACCGTATTCATCCTGCTTTTGGCCGTCGCCCCGGCCGCTCTGGTCGTCCTCTACAGCGTGGCCCGGGCCGACATCTTCGGGGGCCCGTTCCTCATCGCCTCGTGGCCCGCCCTGGGACTGGCTATCGGGGCAATTGTGCGTGAGTCCCCCGAAGTCCCTGCGGGTGGTGGCAGTGGTACTGACCCTGGCGGCCTTTGCCATCGGCGGCATCAAGATGCTCGGCCCGACCGCCCAGCGCCCGAACATCGACGCCGCCGCCCAGTACATCCATCAGCACGGACAGAATGGTGATCCGATCGTCAGTCTCTCCTTCTTCGGCAACCCGCTGACCGAACTCGACGTGGCCCTGGCCGATGCCGGGCAGACGAAGGACCATCCGGTGCTGAGACTCGGTTCCCCCACACTGGCCAGGCAGGTCGCCACTCTGTCGGGACCCGATCCCCAGCCCGTGTTCTTCGGCCTACCGGTCACTCCTCCCCAACAGATCGCCGCTCGGGCCGTGGCCCTGGCCCAGCACGGGAGGATCTTCTTCGTCTCCTACAGCACGTCACTGGTACCGAACAGTGCCAAGCTCGAATCGAGCGAATTCCTGCGAGCCCTCCCCCCTCGATTCCGCATCGTCAGGCACATCACCTATTCGGCCTTCGGCGGCGGGTACACCCAGTCGGTGTACGTGATCCAAGACACCGGGCCGCACTGACCAAGTACGGGTCGGGTCAGCCGCAGTGAGGGGATGGATCACCCTCGGGAGCGCCGGCAGATCAGGAGCATCTCGCCGCCGTACATGGGGAGGTTCCAGTCGAGCACAGCCGGCACTCTCTGCACCGGACGGGCAAGACGCTGGAGCTCGGGACCGAAGACCCCGAGCTGTTCGTAGGCGTAACCGATGCGGAGCCGCTTCCAGTGGCTGCGAACCCGAAAATCCTCGAAGCCGGCCCCGGACAGCAGACGCATCAGATTCGACCGGTTGAAATACCAGATGTGTTCGGGTGGGGCGATGGGAGGCCAATAGCGCCCCAGTAGCCTGGCCGGCAGCGAGCCGCTATCGGGCGTCTGGACGACGAGCGTCCCTCCGGGTCGAAGGGCATCGGCGGCGAACCGGGCCAGTGCTTCGGGCTGCCGCAGGTGTTCGATGACCCCGACCCCGGTGACGACGTCGAAGTCCCGACGGGGTGGCTCATAGGCCTCCAGCGCACCAACGGCGATCTGTCCAGGGTGCTTGACCCGGGCGATCTCGACGGCCGGGCCCTGGTAGTCGAGACCCCACGTCTCCCATTTCTCGGCGGCGGCGATGTCGAGCAGGCCGCCGTCGAAGCACCCCACGTCGAACAATCGTGCCGGCCCGGACGCCGCCACCTCGTCGAAGACCCCGCGGAGAGTGGGTAGGCGCTCCGACGCCTTGGCCGGTTCATAGTTCCCCGACTCGAACCGCCCACCGTAGTGGGCGGCCAGCTCCTCGTCGCTGGGAATGGGGTCGAGCCGTACCAGACCACAGGTGGGGCAACGCACGAAATTCCACCCTTGACGAAAATAGAGGTTCCTCCAATCCCGGCGGTGACAGGTCGGACAAACAACCGGGGAAATGGAACTTTGCGCTGGCATCCGACGGTAGTATTGCAGAGGTTTAGCGATCTGGGCGATGGGCAATAGCAATGTCGACAGACGAGGCTTGCCGGCAGATCGGCTGCGGCAAGAGGATTGTGGTGGAGGGCGGCCCAGCATGGGGGACAGGGGCTCGTTGGTGGCAGTGCAGAGGAAGAGCAACCGCCGGCCCGCCGCACGGCTGACTCTCTTGGTGGTGGCGGCCATTCTGGTTGCGGGTGTCGCCCTGTACTCCCAGGGTTCGTTGGCGGCCGGCAAGACCAGGCCCCGAACCATCAGGGCAGATCCCTCGATGACCAGCTTCACCGGCTCCGGGGTAAGCAACTCGGACGGGATCGCCGTGGCCCCCAACGGTGCACTGTGGTTCACCAACGACGGAACCAACTCGATCGGCCGGATCACCACTTCGGGAGTCGTCTCCAATTTCACCGGCCCGGGGATCAGCTTTCCCAAGGGAATCACGGCGGGGCCGGACGGGGCCCTGTGGTTCACCAACCAGGGCAGCAACTCGATCGGGCGGATCACCACTTCCGGGGTGATCTCCACCTTCACCAACGCCGGCATCTCCGGCCCCCAGAGCATCACCGCCGGACCGGACGGGGCCCTGTGGTTCACCAACGAGGGAGACAACTCGATCGGGCGCATCACCACCTCCGGGCGTCTTCTCCTTCTACGACGACTCGAAGGCCTCGGCGCCGGCTTGAACCCGGAGGGGATCACGGTCGGGCCGGACGGGGCCCTGTGGTTCACCAACGTCGTCAACGACTCGATCGGGCGCATAACCACGTCAGGGGAGGTCTCCACCTTCACCGGTCCCGGCATCAGCGACCCGGAGGGAATCACCGCCGGGCCCGACGGTGCTCTGTGGTTCACCAATTGGGGCAATGGCTCGATCGGGCGGATCACCACCTCCGGGGTGGTCACCGACTACACCGGCGCCGGCATCAGCGACCCGGAGGGAATCACCGCCGGCCCCGGCGGTGCCCTGTGGTTCACCAACTACTACGGCAACTCGATCGGCCGGATCACCACCTCCGGAGTGGTCGCCACCTTCACCGGTCCGAACATCAGATTCCCGGCCTGGATCGCGGCCTCACCGGACCACGGTCTGTGGTTCACCGACGGCGGCAACGACTCCATCGGGCGCATCTCCACGTGACCAACCCGACGGCCCACCGACAGGGGGTGAACGGCTGAGGCGGCCGAGGACGCCGCCCATGGCTGGCCATGGTGGTGGTGCTGTCGGTGACGGTGCTGGGGGCGGGCTGCAATTGGCGCAGTTCGGCTTCGGGGCTGGTCATGGCGGCTACGACCCGAGCGAGAGCACCATCTCGGTCGCCAATGTCGGCAGCCTCGTCCAGCAGTTCAGCGCGGCGGCCGGCAGCAACGTCGACTCGTCGCCGGCCGTGGCCAACGGGGTGGTGTACATCGGCTCGGACGACCACAAGCTCTACGCCTTCGACGCCACCGGCACCACCAACTGCGGCGGTGCACCGAGGACCTGCGCCCCCCTGTGGACGGCAACGTCGGGAGACTTCATGTTCTCGTCGCCGGCGGTGGCCAACGGGGTGGTCTACGTGGGGTCCTCTGACGACAAGCTCTACGCCTTCGACGCCGCCGGCACCACCAACTGCTCGGGTACACCCAAGGTATGCGCCCCGTTGTGGACCGCAACCGTCGGGTCGTCAGTCGATTCGTCGCCGACGATCGTCAATGGCGTGGTCTACGTCGGGTCGGGCGATCACGACCTCTACGCCTTCGACGCCGCCGGCACCACCAACTGCTCGGGCACGCCCAAGGTGTGCGCCCCGTTGTGGACCGCCCCCACCGGGGGCATCGTGGTCTCTTCCCCGGCGGTGGTCGACGGGGTGGTCTACGTGGGATCGTTCGACCACAACCTCTACGCCTTCGACGCCACCGGCACCATCAACTGCTCGGGCACCCCCAAGGTCTGTGCCCCGTTGTGGACCGCCCCCACCGGGGGCATCGTCATGTCGTCCCCGGCGGTGGTCAACGGGGTGGTCTACGTCGGCTCGTTCGACCACGACCTCTACGCCTTCGACGCCGCCGGCACCACCGGGTGCTCGGGCACCCCCAAGGTGTGTGCCCCGTTGTGGACCGCCCCCACCGGGGGCATCGTGGCCTCGTCCCCGGCGGTGGCCAACGGGGTGGTCTACGTCGGATCCTTCGACCACGACCTCTACGCCTTCGACGCCGACGGTACCACCGGGTGTTCGGGCACGCCCAAGGTGTGTGCCCCGTTGTGGACCGCTCCCATCGGGGGCATCGTGGCCTCGTCCGCGGCGGTGGCCAACGGGGTGGTCTACGTCGGATCCTTCGACCACGACCTCTATGCCTTCGACGCGCCGGTACCACCGGGTGTTCGGGCACGCCCAAGGTGTGTGCCCCGTTGTGGACGGCCGAGACCGGGGCCCGCATACTGTCGTCGCCGGCCGTCGTCAATGGATTCGTCTACGTGGGATCCTCCGACTACAATTTCTATGCCTACGGGCTCCCGTAGACCTCGCGACGCATGAGTCCGACTTGTGGGTGCTTCCCCTTTGACGACCTCCCCGTCCTTGGCGGTGGCACCCACCTAAAGACCTTCGCGTAATACCGCGCCGATCTGGTTCATAGTGCAAGGCCGCAGTGGCGGAGGAAGGCGAAGGCCAATCTGGTCTCGTTGCCGATCCGGCAGAGCCCCTGGTCGACGATCTCCTCGGCCTCGCCGATGGTGTCGAGGCAGAGGTTGGCCAGCTCGCCGCCTTTCAGGTTCCCCCAGACCTGCTCGACCGGATTGAGGTCGGGGGCGTAGGCCGGGAGCCCTTCAACGACCAGCCATTTGCGTTGCTTCTTGATAAAGGCCTGCATGGCCCGGCTGCGATGGGAAGGAAGACCATCCCAGATCAGGGTGACCTTGTCGCCGTCGAGGTGGCGGTGAAGTTCGGTGAGGAAGTCCATGATGCGACTCGTCGTTGTAGGCACCAGGCTGCATGCCGAAGACGAGGGAGGCGTCGCTGCCGTCGGGCCGGAAGCACAGTGCGGCCGACATCGAGAGGCGCTTCCAGTTGAAGTGGTGGGTGAGGACCGGGGTCTGTCCCTTCGGTGCCCAGGTGGACCTCACCGAGGGGAGGAGGCTGAACCCGCTCTCGTCCTGGAAGACGATCCAGGCGTTCCTGGTCCGGGCGTTTTTTTTACCTTGGGCCAGCGCTCGTTGACCCACTGCTCGATGGCCTCGTCGTCGCGCTCAGCAGACTTGCGGGCCGGGCGTTGCCGGCTGCGGCCCATCCGGCGGAGCACAGACGAGTCCGGGTAGGTCCCCCCGGTGGTCTTCTCGATCACCTCGGCCACCCAGGCCGAGCGTCCACAGATCGGTCGGATACCCATTGGCCTTTGGGCCCTTCTCGAGGGCTCGCTCTACTTTGGCCAGGTTGGCATCGGTCACTTTGCGGGGACGGCCAGGCTCGCCGCTGCGTTTCAGGGCCTGCTTCCCGCCGACCAACCACTGCTTGTGCCAGTCAGAGACCGTCTGGTGGGAGACCTCGAGCTGACGACCGATGTCGGCCTGGGAGATCCCCTTGGCGAACAGGTCGGCGGCCCGCATTCGGGTGGCCTCCATAGCCTCGAAGTCCCGACGTGGACGGACTCGGGGTGGTGCCTTGTTGATGCTCGCTGAACCAGCTGGGGAGGTGGAGGTAGGCATGCACCAATTATTCCACTCCATCAAGCGCTAGCGGGGTATTAGGCGAACCTCTTTAAGCCCTTGACCGCTACTGCGTTGTCGTGCAGTCGCCGTCGGCCTACAGAGCGGCACCGGGCCGAGCTCACGGAGATGGCTGGAGAAGTCCGGCGAGGCGCGCTTTCACCTGTTGCCGCGGTGATGGATGGCTCGGGCGTCCCTCGGCCGGATCGCCCACTGGACCCACAAACCCACTGGTCCGTCGAATCCCCATCGCCCAACCGACGAGCGGCCACCGAGGTTCCGCACTCCGGTCCTCGGCCCGGACCTTTGGCCTTGTTCTCGGCCATCAACCAGTTGTTAAGCGTCTGATCGGGTATGCCCAGACCTGCGGCGACGTGGTGTTGCCGTCGGTCATCTCGAAGGACCAGCTCACAGGCTTTACGTCGGATCTTCTCGGGATAGATAGGCGGACCCACTGCGGGCCCTTCGTCTCGGTCTTCCGAATGAAGTGTCCACGAGAACGGGCCAGCTCCACTACGTGAACGTCGAGCTCCCCTCATCATGAAACCAGACTGATCGTGATCAATGAAACCACAATGAAGACTACTGCTAAGGCGAGACTCAATACCGAACTCGATCTCAGTCGGGCGAAGCGCCGGATTCGGCATCTCGAAGACCGAATAGGAGAGCGCGGCAAGAAAGACGCAAACCAGGATGGCACCGACTCGAATTACGATGGGGAACTGGGAAACGGAGTTGAATCCCAGTGAGTTGTGCCAGTGGAGCATGACCACCAAGACTGGGGATTTCCCATAGATACATGCCATATGACCATCGACCCAATGACTGCACAGGGTAAGCCAAGGAACCGTTCGGAACCCCCAGAGGTGCGGCACCGGCGTGCCCCCGATGATCACGAGTGCTGCTCCAGCAACGGGCAATGAGGCAAACCAACCTGGATAAGCCATGTCATCCCGAATAGTGCAAGAAAGCACGAAGATGAGCCCAAGGCCAACCCAGGTCATGGAGGATGCAATCCAATCCGGAATCGATCGGAAGTGGACAACATTGACAGCGACGAGACCTCCGACAGCCAACTCCCAGGCCCTCGTGAACGGCGAAAAGGTAGGGCCATACGGCTGGCCCCGATGATGCCACCATCGACCAGATGAAAGACGAGGCAACGACGCAAAGGAGAAGACCGTTGACCTTTCTCTGCCAGTCCAAACGTCTAAGGAGCAGGCCGATGGCGATCAGCAAGACCGGATAGACCAGATAGAACTGCTCGAACAGACAACGACCAGAAGGCTTCAACAGGTCCACCGGGCACGTAGATGTAGTCCAGTACGGAAGCATGGTTGAAGTTGTAGACGAACAAAGAGATCGACGGTGCCTGTCCGGCAATAGATTTGGCCGCCGACGATCCAAGGAAGATCCGCTCGCTGGCAACAGTGACAACGAGCACCAGTGCAACCAGCGGAACGATTCTTCTATCTGCGTCGTGCGTAGAAATTTGTCAGTGACGTCTTCCCCGTCGCATCGTGCTCTCTGACGAAAAGTCCCGTTATGACGAAACCCGAGATGACAAAAAACACGTCCACACCGATGAATCCCCCAAGAAATGGCCCAACGTGGGAAGCGGAGGAGCAGAACCACCACAATCGCCATGGCGCGCAGTCCCTCGATATCGGGGCGAAACTTGCGATCACCTGGAGCAGTACCGGCTTCGTCACCCGATTCGAGGGGATCGAAAGGCCTCCTCCGGTTGTTGCTCCATTACCGCATCTTGCCGCAGGTGGGCTGCGAATGCCCCTGCTCGCCGGATATGCACACTAATGACCTACGGTTGGGCTCGTCTCGAACGCAACCGAACCCGGCCCCGATGGGACGAACCGGTTCGGGACCGGCGGTAAAGTCGTTCAATCGCGATGGGGCGCATGCGCCGACTTGGGGACAGGAAGCCATGGAAGAGACCGCGGGGGTGAACGATCCGGGGGATTCCGCCACCGCCGCGCCCCCTCCGTTACCCTCCCGTAGTTTCGGCAATGTCGCCGGCTTCAACGGGCTCCGGGGAATCGCCGTGCTCATCGTGTTCGTGGCCCACATGGACGTGATCCTCCCGATTCCGACTCTTCTGGTCATACCCGGGGCCACGGTGTCCCTCGACTCGTTCTTCGTCCTCAGCGGATTCCTGATCACGGCATTGCTGTTGCGGGAACAGGCTCGGTTCGGGCGGATCGGCACCTGGCCATTTTGGCGGCGGCGGATCCTCCGGCTGCTGCCGGCGCTGTACGTGGTGGTTCTGGCCAATGCCTTGTTCGTCTACGCCACCCATCAGTGGCTGCACACCGAGTGGCCGTCCATCTTCTCGGTCGTCTTCTACTACTCGAACTACTATTCGGCCACGGCCGCCGGACCTCTGGCACCAAAACTGGCCCCGGGCTTTCAGCACCTCTGGTCTTTGTCGTTCGAGGAGCAGTTCTATCTCGTCTGGCCTCTGATAACCATTGCCGTGCTGACCATTCGAATGCGCCTCAGGACGGTGGTCATCGTCCTGCTGTCCATGATCGTCATCATCGCCGTGCACCGGTATGTCCTGTACGAGAACGAACACCATTGGTGGTCGATCTTCTATCGCACCGACACCCGGGCCGATTCGATCCTGTGGGGAGCCCTTCTGGCCCACGTGTGGATCCGTGGCAAGGAGCCCAAACGCGGCGTTCGGATCGCCGGCTGGGTGGCCCTCGCCTTCCTCATCGCCTGTCTTCCGTTCGCCACCCAGGAGGGACCATTCGTCTACTGGGGGGGATTCCTGGCCATCGACTTCGCCTGCGCCGTACTGATCCTGGCCATCTTGGAAGGTGGATGGAGAGCCCGTCGATTCTTCGAGATCAAACCCTTGGTCGCCCTGGGACTGGTGTCCTATGCGTTCTACCTGTGGCACCTGCCGGTATTCTTCGCCATCCGCTACTTCGATCCGCACTGGAGCAATGTGTTGCGGGTGGTGGTGGCCGTGGTTGTCACACTGTCGCTCACCACCCTGTCGTGGTTCCTCCTGGAACAGCCGTTGATGAACTGGAGCCATCGATTGGAGAGAGACAGGTACCTCAATCTCCAGACCACTACTTCCGCCGGCTCTGCCGTCAGCCAGGAACCGGCAGCGGCCCCGGTATCGGTACCCCGTTACCTTCCGACCCATCGGGACAGCCGACCGGCAATGTGAAAGGAACGATGCGCTCGGAGTCGTCGAAGATCCGTCACCGTGATGTTGGCCTCGACGCCACCGGATGCAGCCTCATCTCAGTTGGCGGCTCGATCAGGTCGCTCCGCGGGATCGGCCGAGGGTGCCTCCGATGGTCGGCGGCGGACCCAACTGATCAGGGCGGCAGCGGCCAGGCCGACCACCGCCAGTCCGGCCAGGAGGATCCCCCGGGAGAAGGCGGCCGGCCAATAGTGAAGCTCCACCGTATGACGTCCGGCAGGCACCGGTAACTGGATCATCACCCCGGCGAACGGTTGGAGGGAGACGGGTCGGCCGTCGATGGTGGCATGCCAACCGGGAACGTCGGTGAGGCGCAGGCGGAGGACCTGGGGGACGTCGGCCCGGGTGACGAGGTTCCACGTCGCCGGATCGGGATGCGTCACCGACACCGGGGTGCCCGGGGCGGTGTCGGCCGGCAGTCCCCCGGCGGCGCCCAGGGGCGTGAGGGTGGCGGCGGCCGCCTCGGGGACGCGGTAGAGGTCCTCGTCCCCCAAGGCGAGATCGAGGGTACTGCCCGGTGGACCGGGGGTACCGGCCCGCTCCAGCACGAAGCTGACCCCGTACAGTCGGGCCAGGGCCACGGTGCTCAGTCCCGGACAGTAGACCGAGTCGTTGGGCAGTCCCGCCGACGCCGTGCTCACCGCCCGCCACGACGAGTAGTAGGAGCTGGGGATCATCGGGTCGTACAAGGTCAGCTCCTGGATCCCGTAGGGAACCTGGGCATTCTGGGGGATGCCCAGGCCCGGGGCCAGGATGCAAGAGGAGCTTCCGAGCCCCACCACCGACGGGCCCACCGCCTTCTTGAGGGCCACCTCGGACGGCGTCGGGGCGAAGGGCGTGGAGCTCGACGTCCACAACGGCGCCCCGGCAGCAACCAGAAAGGCCGTTTCGCAGACGAGCAGCGACACTCCCGCCAATCGGCCGACGATGGCCGGAGAGAACTCCGCTCGACCGTTTCGCTCCGAGCGCCGGTGCACCAGCACCAGGGCCCCTACCACCACCAAGCCCAGGACGGTCTCGACCGCCGGCCAGATGAAGCTCTCGGTCCGGATGGTGGCTTCGTCGGCCGGCAGGCGGCCCCGGGCGAACACCCACAGTCCGGCCAGCAACAAGGCGGCCACCGCGAACCCACCGCCCGCCCAGCGGCGCACGGTCCGCTGGTCGTGGGCCCGCACCAGGGCGTCCATCCCCACCCCGGCCAGCACGGCCAGACCGAAGGCCACGGGGAGGATGGCCCGCTGCCACAGCACCGTTCCCACCACCGGCAGCCGGTACAGGGCCGACACCAGTGGCGGGAAGAAGGCCACCACGGCCAGGACGACGGCCAGGGCACCGAAGGCGATCACCTCCGGACGTCGTCGGCCGACGGCCAGGCCCACGGCGGCCAGAACCAGAGCGATCACGCCCACATAGGCAGCCGTCTCGGAGTAGCCGCCGGCGTAGCCGAACCAGTGGCTGCCCGACACGGGCAGCCCGTCGAAGCCCTGGAAGACGAAGTGCACCAGGTTGTGCGAGGGAAGGGCGGGATTTCCGGGAATGATCTCGGCCGGATCGCCGCCGGGCACGTTGTGCTGGGATCCTGAGGCGACCTGGAGACCGGGCAGCAGCAGGGGGGCACCGAGGGCCAACCCGGCGGCTCCCCCGATGAAGAGGTCGAGGACCGGTCGGCCGATCGGTCCTCGGCGTCCGGCCATCACCGCCCGCTGGACGAACAGGACGACCAGGAACACCACCAGGGCCAGCCCGACGAGGGCCAGGATCTCCGCCTGACCGGCGTAGACCATGGCGGCGACGGACAGGGCCAAGAGAGTGATGTACCGGAGCCGGTGTCGACCTCGTATGACGAGAAGGGCGGCGGCGAACAACCAGCCCGACCACGACAGCACGGCGGCGTGGGGCCAGCCCAGCCACCCGAGCATCGGTCCGCTCAGTTCGAACACCGTGCCGGCGAAGATGCACGCCAAGGTGCCAAGACCCAGCGCCCGACCGAGGGCGTAGACGCCGGTCCCGGCGATGATCAAGGTGAGGATCACCTGCACGGTGAAGGTGAGATGGAGCGGGAACAGATAGCCGATCAGTGTCGGCACGCTGAGGGCCGCCGTCTGCCAGTTGAAGGCCAGCGGCATGCCCAACGCCTCGTAGGGGTTCCACAGTGGCAGGTGCCCCTGGTGCACCTGCGTCCACGCCAACATCGACCACGGGATGATCTGGTCGGCCTGGTCGCCGGCCTGCACGTTGTGGACGACGATCCCGGGCTGACGGAGCACGCCGAACTGGGACAGCACGTCGTAGGAGCCGAAGGAGGACCCGTGGGCCAGGACCGGAGCCAGCACGGCCAAGGCCATCACCACCAGCCAGGTGACACCCACGACGTGGCCCCGGATACTCGGGCGGCCGCCGCCGGGTTGTGGAGAGGTGGGCCCCTCGACTTCAGTTGGATCCCCGTCGGTCAAGCCCGGTCCCTCCCCGTGCCCCTGGCGGCGGCAGGAGTATAACCAAAGGGGCTGCCGCCGCCGGGACGGGTCGACGGCACCGCCGAGGCGATCGTGTCGACCGACGAGTGGTGAGGCCCGACGACCATCGATCGTGGGAACGGGGCTGCACGCGCTACCTTGGCTGCGCTCGGCCTGGCCGCCGGATGGAGCGACGGGCATCGGAAACCGCGTCCGACTGCGCCCGGGCGGGCAACGAGTTGTTGGAGGAGGGCGAGGTGGAGATCACACGACGGCAACTGCTGGGCGGGAGCCTGGGGCTGGCCGGCGCCGGACTGTTGGGGGCATGCGGGAAGACATCGACCGGCTTCTCCCTGCTCCAGTCGAAAGAGGGGACACGGGTCACCTCGGGGCGGACCATCACCGCCCGGTACCCGCACACGGTGGGCACCGGCAGCCTGCTGGTGGCCGTCGTCACCAGGAAGTCCACCGGCGTACTGGCCCCGACCATCGGGCAGGTGTCCGACGACAAGGGCAACCACTGGCGCCAGGCGGTGGAGTATTTCAGCGACCACTACTACGGGCTCGACATCTGGTATTGCGAGTCGGCCGGCGGCGGCAACCGACCGACGGTGACCGCCCGAGGTCTCGACTATCCGGTCCTCCCGGGCATCACCGGCATGAACATGCAGCTGCTCGAGTACACCGGGGCAACCGGGTTCGAGCTGTGCGATCAGATCTGCCAGGCCCGGATCGACGGGGCGACGGTGACCACGACCTCCAACTTCAACCTTGTCTCCGACCACGAACTGGCCATCTCGGTGGTGATGGGTGATATGTCATCGGCCACCGTTCCCAAGGGTTGGAACTCGCGCCTGGCCGATCCCGTCCAGCGGTGCTACGTGGCCGACAACCTGGACACGGGTGGATCGAGTGCCGGATCGCCCCTCGGGGCGACATGGACCGGACTCACCCGAGGTGCCCAAGGGACGGCCATCATGGCCACCTTCGTTCCCCGGGGCGTGCCGGCCACCGCCCGCCGCCTCGTACAGTCCTGCTACACGGATTCGGCCATCCTGCCGGCCGGTGCCGGCCACTCGGCCTGGAACTCCCAGCCCTACCCCGTCGATCCGAAGCCCGGGAACACCTTGGTGGCCTTCGTCAACGGCTCGATCTACAACCCGGCCATCGAATGCGGTTCGGTGGAGTCGATAACCGACTCGGCCGGCGGGACCTGGCGTCAGATCGGCCAGTCCGGTCCCGACGACCGCACCGGAATCAACATCTCGGCCTGGATGTGTCAATCAGCGGTCGGAGGCCCCACCGCGCTCACCGTCACGTTCTCCAACGCCAGCCAACAGCTGTCCTGTCTGTTGCTGGAGTTCGCCAACCTGCCTGATCATCTGCGAGTCCAGAGTTTGGAGACCCGAACCTTCGGCGGCGATGTCCCCCACCTGACCAGCCGAGCTCCGGTCTCGGCTGGTGACGTGGCCTTTGCCTATCGGGCCTCGATCTTCGTCCTCGGCCAAGGTCCGGGCTCCCCCGGGTGGAAACAGATCATGTCGGACACCACGGGGGCCAATGCGCTGATGATGTTGAATACCCCGTCCGGCGAGCTCACGGCGTCATGGTCCGGGGCCATGGTCACCAATGGTCTCGACATCCTGATGGTCGCTTTGACCTCGGACGGCTAGGCCCCCACCGCTCATGAAGCCGCCGGTCCATTGGGCCTTGATCGGCTGACCGGGTCCAGCCATTGGACACCGGAGGCAGTGGGCCTGCTCCCCTCTCCGGTCCCCCCGATTTCAGTCCCTAATCTTGGGCCGGTTCTCCAGGGGTGGGTGGAGGACTGCCAACCAGTTGATCCGCCGCCGTCCCGGTCGACTGGGGCGCCGGCCCCCCAACCCTGGCTGCCCCGCCGCTGGGTCGAGCGATCCGGTAGGCCAGGATGGCGGCCACGACGAAGGCGATGACGGCAATGACGGCGGCCAAGGCGCCTCGCTTGCGGTAGTGGCCTCTGCCGTGCTTATGGCCGGGAATGTAGCTCGGCAGAGCATGAATGGCCACGGTCAGATATTCGATCGCAACGAAGGTCGCGAGGGCGCCAATGATTACCAGGACGATTACCCATATCCACTTCATGTTCATGGACCAAGACTGTAGCCAAGTGGGAGCCTCGTCGCTCGCCCAATCGACAATGCGCACCTGAACGGGCTCGACCGTGGTCATCGGTGAGGAAGAGGGCACCCTCGATGAACGGGGGAGGGCGGGCGGGCCCCATCCGGTGTGAACGGCGGCGGGCTCACTCCCCCATGAACCAGTTCGACATCTTGACCGCCCCGGCACCGACCGACTCGGGGCTCATGGCCCTGCCCGCCCGTCTGAGGGCCCGACGTCGTTGCTCGATCGAGGTGAGGACGTAGATGCCGGCCAGCAGCAGGACCGAACCGGCAATGGCCAACGCCGCCAGGTTGGCTCCGGTGAAGGCCAGTTGGGAGGGGCCGGCCGGAGTCGCCGGCTGAGTGGTGCGGGTGGCGTCTGGAGCCGGAGCCGGAGCCGGGGCCGGGGCCGGGGTGGTCGAGGGTGGCGCGGTACTGGAGGTCACGGCGGGCGGGTTGGGAGGTACCGGCGGCGGGTTACAGCTGGCGGCGGTGTCGATGCTGTTCTGACGGCCGAACCTCAAGTGCCAGGGAGTCGGTCCGACGTACACGTCGGCCTGGATCACCCCACAGAAGTTGGCCGGGTAGGCGATGGTGAGGGTGCCGGAAGAACCGGTCATTAGTCCCACCACCGTTTTGGCGGGAATATCCGGTTCGTTGACCAACAGCATCCACTCACAACCCGGCGACGTGCCCGGGCAGGGTGGCGTCGGGATCTTGAGGGCGACCCGGTCGTCCGATGTCTCGAAATCGAGCACGGCCCGTCGAGACGCGAACGGGTGGGGAGGAACCGACGATGCGGTCTGGGCGGTTGCCGAAGGCCGAGGTCGTGACGAGTGGGGGTGAGTGGCCTTGGTGGCTACCCGAGCTCCCGATCGGGGAACGGCTGACGCCGGGGTGGCTCCTACCACCACTAGCACGAGGCCCACCAAGGCCGCGACAGCCAGTGCCGGCCACCGCCCTGGACTCCCCGGCCCCTCCCACATAGTTTCCACCTGCCTGCAATCGATAGCTACAGAGTTGCGGACTCCGATTGCTGGGCTGCTCCACACGCGCTGTCCCCGCCACGACATCACTGCGCCTGGGCGCCGTGGGGGGTCGTGCCGGCGACAAAACTCTAGCCTTGGCGGGGCGGGACGACCATTCCCTTCATTGTTCCCGGATCTGGAGCGGGAGAAGGGAGGCCGTGGCGGCGTCCAGAGCGGCCACCACGGTGGTGACCACATCAGGCAATGGAGAGCCCGGCTCGATCACCAATTCGGGGGATTCTGGCACTTCATAGGGGTCGTCCACCCCGGTGAAACGACCGATGTCACCGCTCGAAGCCCGGGCATAGAGCCCTTTGGGGTCACGGGTGGCGCACAGATCGACCGAGGCCGCCATATAGATCTCGACGAAGGCCAGACCGGCACGCTGGTGGAGTTGGCGGGCCTGCAGTCGCGACTCGGCGAACGGACTGATCAAGGCGACCACCGCCACCACACCGGAGTCGGCGAACAGGCACGCCACCTCGGAGGCCCGCCGGGCATTCTCCAGGCGGTCGTGGCGGCTGAACCCGAGATCGGCATTGAGCCCGGTGCGCAGGTTGTCGCCGTCCAGCCGGTAGGCGCTCCGGCCCCGGGCCACCAGATACTCCTCGACGGCGGCGGCCACCGTCGACTTGCCCGACCCGGAGAGACCGGTGAACCACAGGGTCCCCCCCCGGCTCCCCAGTGACTCGATCCTCTGCTGGCGGGAGACGTGTCCGGAATGCCAGGTGATGTTGGACGAGGCCATGTCGCGCCCGTGCCTCAGTCGGGGCCGAGGAGCATGCCGGCGCCGGCCGTCACGTTGGTGTCCTCGGCGGCCAGGATGAACGAACCGGTCTGCCGGTTGCGCCGGTAGCTGTCGTAGTAGAGGGGCTGGGTCACCCGGAGGCTCACGCGACCCACTTCGTTGAGGACCAGTGACGTCGCCGACTCGTCACGGTGGAGGGTGTTGACGTCGAGTCGGTAGTGGATGTCGCGCACCACGGCCCGCACCCAGCGAGTGGTGTGCTTGAGGGCCAGGAAGTCTCCGGGCTTGAGGGGTCGTTCGGTCATCCAGGCCACCATGGCCTCGAGATCCTGTCCGACGGTCGGCTGGTTCATCGGCCGGCAGATGAGATCGCCGCGTGATACATCCACGTCGTCGGCCAGACGGACGGTGACGGACATGGGAGGGAAGGCCTCGGCGACGGGTCCGCTGAAGGTGTCGATGCCGGCCACCGTGGTGGTGAGCCCCGAGGGCAGGACCATCACCTCGTCGCCCGGCCGGAACACCCCTCCGGCCACCCGGCCGGCGTAGCCGCGGTAGTCCGGTTGGCTCGTCATCTGGGGCCGGATCACCCACTGGACCGGAAGGCGGGGATCGATCAGGTTGCGATCGGACGAAATGTAGACCTGCTCGAGATGGTGGAGCAGCGACGCACCCTCGTACCAGGGCATGGCGGCCGACCGCTGCACCACGTTGTCGCCCTGGAGGGCCGAGATGGGGATGAAGCTGAGATCGGCGACCTCCAGACGGCTGGCGAAGGCGGCGAACTCCTCGCGGATCGACTCGAACACGGTGCGGTCGTACCCCACCAGGTCCATCTTGTTGACACACAACAGCAGGTGGGGCACCCGGAGCAGGGAGGCCAGGAAGGCGTGCCGTCGGGTCTGTTCGACGATCCCCTTGCGGGCGTCGACCAGCACGATGGTGAGATCGGCCGTCGAGTTCCCGGTCACCATGTTCCGGGTGTACTGGATGTGCCCGGGAGTGTCGGCGATGATGAACTTCCGGGCGGGGGTGGCGAAGTACCGGTAGGCCACGTCGATGGTGATCCCCTGCTCGCGTTCGGCCCGCAGGCCGTCGGTCAGCAGCGCCAGATCGGTGTACTCGTCGCCCCGCTGGCGGCTGACCCGCTCGACCGACTCCAGCTGGTCCTCGAAGATGGCCTTGGAATCGAACAGCAGCCGCCCGATCAGGGTGCTCTTGCCGTCGTCGACCGAACCGGCAGTGGCCAGACGCAGGAGTTCCATCAGAAGTAACCCTCCCGCTTGCGGTCCTCCATCGACGCCTCGCTGACCCGGTCGTCGGCCCGGGTGGCCCCCCGCTCGGTCAACCGGGACGCCGCCACCTCGACCACGATGTCCTCGACCGAGGTGGCGGCCGACTCCACCGCCCCGGTACAGGTCATGTCACCCACCGTGCGGTAGCGCACGGTGGCCTCGAACACCTCTTCGTCGTCGCGGGGAGACACGTGGGGGCCGACGGCCAGCAGCATGCCGTCCCGCCGGAACACCTGGCGCCGGTGCGAATAGTAGATGGAAGGGAGCTCGATGCCCTCGTCGGCCACGTACTGCCAGATGTCGAGCTCGGTCCAGTCCGACAGCGGGAACACCCGGATGTGCTCACCGGGGCGGTGCCGGCCGTTGTAGAGGGACCAGAGCTCGGGTCGCTGGTTCTTCGGGTCCCATTGACCGAACTCGTCGCGGAACGAGAAGACCCGTTCTTTGGCCCTGGCCTTCTCCTCGTCGCGGCGGGCACCGCCGAACACGGCATCGAATTTGTGCTCGGTGATGGCATCGAGCAGGGTCCGGGTCTGGAGCCGGTTGCGCGAGGGGTCGGGCCCCCCCTCCTCGACGACGCGTCCCGAGTCGATCGACTCCTGCACCGAGGCCACCACCAGCTGGGCCGACACCACTTCGACGGCGTGGTCGCGGAATTGGAGGACTTCGGGGAAGTTGTGCCCGGTGTCGATGTGCATGACCGGGAACGGAATCCGGCCAGGCCAGAAGGCCTTTTGGGCCAGACGGAGCATCACCACCGAGTCCTTGCCACCCGAGAACAGGAGCACGGGTCGCTCGAACTCGGCCGCCACCTCACGGATGATGTGGATCGACTGTGCCTCGATGCTCTGCAGCTGCGTCAGCTGGTACTGGCCCGACCCAGCCGTGCCCCAACCCCGGTCCATGACCTGCAAATCTAGCCGCTGGCCCGCCCCCAGGGAACAGGTCGTACACTGTCCGACCAGGTGAGGTGACCGGCGACCCATACCCCGGTCCTGGCGCTCTAGGTCGGGGAGACGACGATGGGGCCGAACGGAGAGGTGCGCCGAGGGCCCGGGACGGACGGGCCCGTGGTGGTTCGGGCCGGTCGGGAACAGGACTCGGCGGCGGCCGGGGCCCTGCACGCCGAGCGGATATCCGAGGGGTTCCTGTCCCACCTCGGTCCCCGCTTTCTGGGCCGCCTGTACCGGCGGATCACGTTGGTCCCCGGCTCGTTCCTCATCGTGGCCGAGTGCCGGGGTGACACCATCGGGTTCATCGCCGGCTCGGGCGACGTGCGCCGGCTGTACCGTTCGTTCCTGGTGCGGGACGGGATCCCGGCCGCCCTCGGATCAGCCGGTCATCTCCTGGCCGGGTGGAAGCGGGTGGTGGAGACGCTCGGCCACGGCTCGGCCGACGGAGCCGGCGCCGGTCGGGGGGCCGAACTGCTGGCCATCGCCGTGGACGGCGACCAGTCGGGCCGGGGTATCGGCCAGATGCTGGTGGAGGCGTTCTTGGCCGAGGCGGGGCGGCGGGGGCACACCGCCGCCCACGTGGTGGTCGGGGCCGACAATGGGCCGGCCATCTCCTTGTACCGCCGGGCCGGGTTCGCCGAGAGCAGCCGGTTCGAGCTCCACTCGGGCACCGAGTCGCTGCTCATGCAGTGGGACCGTCGGTCCGGACAGGGAGCGACGTGAGCGGCCCCGCGATCGCCGGCCTGGCCCTGGTGGCGACCCTGGCCCTCACTCCCTTAGTGATGGTGTCGGCCAGACATCTGGGGATCGTGGACCGCCCGGGGGCCCTCAAACCCCAGGCGGCGCCGGTCCCCTACCTGGGGGGGATCGCCGTGTTCGCCGCCGTGGCGGTCGGGGCGGCCGCCGGCCGTCCGTCGGTGCTGCTCCCGCTGGGCATGGCCCTCGGTCTCGGGGTGGCCGACGACCGTGTCGACCTCCCGGCACCCGTCCGTCTCGTCGGGCAGTTGGCCATCGGGGGGGCGGTGGTGGCCACCTGCCCGGTGCGCCTGGACGGGACCGTGGCCGCCGTCTTGATCGTGGCCGTCACCGTCCTCATGATCAACGGGGTCAACCTCATCGACGGCCTCGACATGCTGGCCGGCGGGGTGGTGGCCGTGGCCGCCGTGGGTTTCGCCGTGGCCCTCCACGGGGCCGGCCGACAGCTGGGCATCGCCCTGGCCGCCGGTCTGGTCGGCTTCCTCTTCTACAACCGACCGCCGGCCAGGATCTACCTCGGTGACGGGGGGTCCTATCTCCTCGGGGCAGCCCTGGCCGTACTGGTGGCCGAGGCGTGGGCACCGGGAGTGGCGGCGCCGGTGGGGATCGCCGTCCTGGCCCTGGTGGCGGTGCCGGTGGCCGAGGTGGCCTGCGCCATGGTCCGGAGGTTCCGGGGCCGCCGGTCGTTGCTGGCCGGCGACCGGCACCACCCCTACGACCGGCTGGTGGCCCGAGGCTGGCCGGCCACCGCGGCCAGCCTGGCCTACATCGGTTGGGAGGCCATCCTCACCGTGGGAGCGCTGGTGGCCATCCACCTGGCGTCGGTGACCGCCGCCGTCATCGTCGACGTGGCGGCGGCCGTGCTGCTGGTGGCGTCGGCGGCGGGCACCGGCGCCCTGACCCCGGAAGAGGAGGCCACGACATGACCCGGATCTTCCTGTCCCCTCCCGAGGTCGGCGAGGAGGAACGCCGCATGCTGCTGGAGGCGTTCGACTCGAACTGGATCGCCCCGGTGGGCCCCGACCTCGACGCCTTCGAACAGGAACTGGCGGCCCGGGTCGGGGTCGGGCATGCCGTGGCCGTGTCCAGCGGGACGGCCGCCCTCCACCTGGCCCTGCTGCTGGAGGGCGTCGGACCGGGCGACGAGGTGCTCGTCCCCTCGTTCACCTTCGTGGCCAGTGCCGCGGCCGTGGCCTACCTCGGTGCCATCCCCGTGTTCGTCGACTGCTCGCCGACCAACTGGTCGCTCGACCCGGCGCTGGTGGCCGAGGTGTTGGCCGACCGGGCCCGCACCGGACGGCTGCCCGCCGCCCTGGTCACCGTCGACCTCTACGGCCAGTGCGCCGACTACGACACCCTGGGCCAGCTGTGCGAGTCCTACGGGATCCCGCTGGTCGAGGACTCGGCCGAGGCGCTCGGGGCCAGCTACCGGGGCCGGCAGGCCGGATCGTTCGGCCGGTCGGCCGTGTTCTCGTTCAACGGCAACAAGATCATCACCACCAGTGGCGGGGGCATGCTGGTGTCGCGCTCGGCCGAGGTGGCGGCCCGGGCCCGGCACCTGGCCAACCAAGCCCGTGATCCCTTCCCCCACTACGAGCACTCCGAGCTCGGATACAACTATCGGCTCAGCAACCTCCTGGCCGCCCTGGGCCGGGCCCAGCTCCGCGGCCTGGACCACCGGATCCAACGCCGAAAGACGATCGACGCCCGCTACCGGAAGGCACTGGGGGGGCTCCCGGGCATCGGCTTCATGCCCATCGCCGAGTACGGCGAACCGAACTGGTGGCTGACCTGCATCACGGTCGACCCCGAGCAGTTCGGCGCCGACCGCGAGCAGATAAGGCTGGCGCTCGAGTCGGTCGACATCGAATCCCGGCCGACATGGAAGCCCATGCACCTCCAACCGGTATACGAGGGAGCGCTGACCGTCGGGGGCCAGGTCTGTGCCTCCATCTTCGAGAGCGGTCTGTGCCTGCCCACCGGGTCGGGCCTGTCCCCGGCCGACCAGGATCGGGTGGTCGAGACCATCGAGTCGTGCGGGGCTGACCGGCCCGACGTCGGCCGGTGACGCCCCCGCCCGACGAGAACAGTGCCCCCGACCAGGGCAAAGCGGGAGATATACTGGGTCGGAGGTTTAGAGGAGTGCGGCCATCGTTGACGATGAGCGCTCATCGCGTCCGTGTCCTCCCGGCCCTGATCGCAAGGGGGATCCTATTTCCGAGGTTGCACATCCGACCCGAATCTCCGATCAGCGCGGTTCGGCGACGGAGGTCCCGGTCGGACCGTGGATCGTGGTGGCCGGCATGCACCGCAGCGGAACCTCGGTGTTGACCGGGGTGCTCGGCGGCCTCGGCCTCGCCCTCCCCCACGTCGACGACCGTTGGGAGCCGCTGCCCAGCAATCCCGAGCATTTCGAGAGCATGTCGATGGTCAACTTCGACGACCACCTCCTCGAGTACCTGGAGGGCAGTTGGGACGCCCCTCCCGACCTGTCGCCAGGGTGGGAGACTCGGCCGTCGTTGGAGGCCTTCGACGACGAGGCCCGCCGGGCCGCCGCCACCGCCTTCCCCGGTCGGGGGCCGGTGGTGTGGAAGGACCCGCGGGTGTGCCTGCTGCTGCCCTACTGGAGGCGGCTGCTCCCCCCGCCGCTGGCCGCGGTGTTGATGTGGCGGGCTCCCATGGAGGTGGCCCGCTCACTGGAGGATCGCAACGGGCTGAGCTCGGCCCTCGGCATCGCCCTGTGGGAGCACTACAACCGGGCCGCCCTCGACCAGCTGGAGGGAATGCCGGTCTACGTGACGTCCTACGACGAACTCTTGACGGATCCGGTCGGGCTGTGCCGCGAACTGGCCGCCTGGTTGGACTCGCTGGAAGGACTGGCGTCGCAACGCGGCACGTGGGACCCGGCCGGCGGGGCCGAGGTCGTCACCGACGCCCTGCGCCACCACACGGCCCGGCCCGACGAGCGACTCCTGGGCGGTCAGGCCGAGCTGGTCGGCCGGCTCCGACAACTGCACGGCGCCCACCAGTCGTTGCCGGCTGCTGCCCTGTCACCGCCCTCGCCCTGGGGAGCATCCCTCATCGAGGAACACCGCAAGGCCTTCCTGCTGAGTCGGCGGGCCGACGCCCTGGAGGAGGCCCGCCGGGCCGCCGAGGCGGCCAACGAGAACCTGCGCACCGCCAATGGCCGGCTGGAGGCGACCAACGACCGGCTGGAGGCGGCGGTGGCCGAATCGACCCGACAGGCCGACCAGGCCGGGCGCGCCCTGCGATCCATCCGCCGCTCCACCAGCTGGCGGATCACCCGCCCGTTGCGCGCCATCTCGGCTCGCCTGTCACCGCCGGTGGACACCCGGTGAGTACCGGAACCTCCGATCCGGCTCCCGGGGCCAACCGGCCCAGGGTCCTGGCCTTCTACCTTCCCCAATTCCACCCGATACCCGAGAACGACGAGTGGTGGGAGCCCGGTTTCACCGAGTGGACCAACGTGGCCCGGGCCACGCCCCTCTTCCCCGGGCACTACCAACCTCATCTGCCGGGTGAGCTCGGCTACTACGACCTGCGGCTGCCCGAGGTCCGCCAGCAGCAGGCCGATCTGGCCCGGCAGTTCGGCATCTCCGGGTTCGTCTACTACCACTACTGGTTCCACGGCCGGAGGCTGTTGGAGCGCCCCTTCGACGAAGTGCTCAGCTCCGGCCAACCCGACTTTCCCTTCGCCCTGTGCTGGGCCAACGAGGAGTGGACTCGCAACTGGGACGCCCTCAGCGGGAACGTCCTCGTCGAACAGCGCTTCAGTGAGGCCGACGATCTAGCCCATATCCGCTGGCTGGTCGGTGCCTTCGCCGACCATCGCTACATAAAGATCGATGGCCGGCCCCTGATGCTGGTGTACCGGTCCGACCTGCTTCCCGACCCGAAGCGCATGACCGATCTGTGGCGGTCCGAGTCCCGGGCCGCCGGCTTCCCCGACATCTACCTGGCCATGGTCGAGAGCCGTCACAAGAACGACGATCCCCGACCGCTGGGCTTCGACGCCAGCGTCGGGTTCAGGTCCGACGCCTTCGAGCGCATCACCGCCCCGTCGGACGCCTTCCGCCAACACGTCGTCCTCGACTACCAGGCCACCGTGGACGCCGCCCTCCGCCGGGGGCCGACGCCCTGGAAGCGGTTCCCGGGGGTGATGGTGGGCTGGGACAACACGGCCCGACGCCAGAACGGGGCGGTGATCTTCGAGGGGGGAACGCCCGAGGCCTACGAGCGATGGCTCCGCCGGACGGTCGAGTCGGTGTCCGACGTCCGCCACGAGGAGAACCTGATCTTCGTGGCCGCCTGGAACGAGTGGGCCGAGGGAAACCATCTCGAACCGGACCGGCACTACGGGCGGGGCTATCTGGAGGCCACCCGCCGGGCCCTCGGTGGTACCGGGCCGGTCGGCCAGGAGCCGGCGGAATCGGCGGCGACGGCGACGGGTCCCGAGGTCGGCGCCGGGCCCCCCGATCTCGACCCTGACAGTGCCGCCGGGCACGCCTTCCGACTGGTGCAGGACGTGGTCACCGACCGGCGCCGGGTGGTGGAGATCGGGGAGGCAACCCCCGGAATGGCGGCGGCCTGCGCCGCCGCCGGCATCGCCTATGAGCCGATCGCCACCGGGGCCGGGGACGTGGCCGTGGACTCCCTCCTGCACCGGCTGGACGACGGGGGCGAACCCGGGGCCCTGCTCCTCAACGGTTGCCTCGAACGGTGGAGCGAACCCCACCGGGTGCTGCCCGCCCTGTCGAACTGGGCATGCCAACACGGCGGGCCGGCCCTGGTGGCGTCGGTGGCCAACATCGCCCACTTCGACACCGGGCTGCTCCTCCTCTGTGGTCGGTGGGACGGAGCCGAAGGGGAGGCCACCCGGGCCTACACCCGGCGCATGCTCGAGCAGCTGTTCGAACGGTGCGGGTGGACAATGGTGGCCGACGACGATCGCTCCTCGGTGCTGTCCCCGCACCATCCGGCGGCCCTGACCGAAGAGCTCCCCGAGGCGATGACCGGAGCCCTGCGGGTCCTGGCCCAGGCCTACAACCCCGACTGGGCCGTCGAGCACTTCGTGTGGGCGATGACGCCGGTCGGAGCCGACGACGTCCCGGCTTCGTTCGCCGACGCCGTCGGCGGCCCCACCGAGGTGACGGTGGCAGACCTTTCACCAGATGCTCCCCTGGCCGTGAACCAGTACTTCTCGTCCATCGGCCTGCTGTCGGGCCCGACCCACCTGCAGGTGGAGAACCGGCTCCGGCGAAGCCGCACCCAGACGGTGCGCAAGAGGATCCGGCGGGCGCTGGTCGAGTTCGTGCTGCCCGAGCGGTGGGCCGAGGAACTGCCGTTACTGGCGGACACCGTCGACGACCTGGCCGAGCTGTACCTGACCAGGAGCGACATGGTCACCAAATTCGGCAACGAGGAGAACTTCGATGCCACCGGCTACGTGGAGTGGGCCATCAACGACCAGCCCATGGTGGCCGCCGCCGTCACCCGCCTCAGCGCCGAGCTCAGGGCGGAGGCCACCGAAGCCATCCGGACGGCGCTGTCGGCGTCGACCGTCGACGGCGACAAGATCGAAGCGGCTGCCGATGTGCTGGCCGACCTGTACGTCGGCCGGTTCGACCTCCGCTACACGGTGGGCAACGGCACCGCGGTGGACGCCGCCAAGCTGCTGGCCTGGGCGGCCGCCACCGATGAATCGACCGACGGGTCCGCCCACCGGTTGGCGCCCTATCGCCGGTTGATCGAATCGGCCGCCAGTCCGCCGACCGCGCCTGCGACCAAGAGGCGGCCGGGTCTCCCCGACCGGCACCGGTCCCGTCCCTGACCAGCCGCCGGCTCAGGGCTGTCGTCAGGAGCCGGGCCGACGCCGGCGACCGGCCACCAGGCGGTCGGCCAGCTTCCGGGCCCGGCCCAGGGCCGTCGGCCGCTCGACCTTCACCATGGCCAACAGCCCGATGTCGACCACCGAGTCACCCCAGTTGCGCACCCGATCGATCTCGAACAGTTCCAGGCCGTGACGGTCGGCCTCGGCCACCACATCGGCGATGGTGCCGTGGCGGGACGGCTCTTCGACCTCGATGCCCCGATTGCGGTTCCACAGGTCGTCGCCGCCCCGCACCAGATCGATGGTGAACACCACCAGCCCCCCGGGCCGGACCCGGGCGGCGATCTCTTCGATCAGGGCCCGTCGGTCGTCGGCCACCAGGTGCTCGATGACGCTGACCGAGTAGGCCGCGTCGAACTGGGGCCCACGGTGAACCTGGTCGAGGGGGCAGTTCCACGACCGGTGGGCCAGGCCGGCACCGGCATAGTCGAGGAAGTCCCATTCGTTCCAGTCCGGTTTCGGTGGCCAGACCCGCTGCACCGGTGACGGGTCGACGGTGTCGACCACATAGCCGGCCCGGCCCAGGTACGGGACCAGCGGGGTGACCCCGGCCCCGATGTCGATGATGCGGCTCCCGGGGGCCAGGCCGTCTCGCAACAGGCCGGCCACCACCGGGTACTCCCACAGGCGGGGGGCGTGGTCGGGATAGAAGCCGATGGTCTGCCAGGCGTCCAGACGGATGGCCATCAGCCCCACCGGATCGGGATGACGGCCGATGAGGGGATCCAGGGTGGCCGGCGAATAGTCACGCGGATGCCGGGTGGCCGGCGGCCGGAGGGCCACGATGGTGGTGATGCCGTGCTCGTCCCGTACCGGATAGCACTCGGCGTCAGGGGCCACGGCCCGGAGGGTGGTCGACAGGGGCTCGTGGAAGTGGACCATCGGCGCCCTGGTCCCGAGGGGCCGTTCGTACCCGGAGACCACCAGCACCCGATGGGAGACCTCCCACAGCCGGGCCACCAGGGCCCGGTAGGTGTCGGGGTCGGCCTGGTGGATGAGCACGTCGAGGCACAGCGTGAGCTCGCCCTCCACCTGGTGGTCGACCACCGTCCCCACCAGGTACCGACCGTCGGGACGGCCGGCCTTGGCCCGGCGGACCGCCTCGGGCGAGAGGTCGAGCCCGGTGTAGCCGGCCATGGCCAGGCCCTGGGTGGCCTGGCCGTCGCCACAGCCGACATCGAGAACCGACGCCGGCCGGACGGCGTCGAGCACCGCCGCCAACAGCTGGCGTTTGGAACGCAACGGCTCCCCCCGGCTCCCCACACCCGATCCGAGCTCGGGATCGGTCAGATAGCGCCACTGCCAGAAGGTCGCATTGGGGAAGGCACGCTGCCACAGCTCCCCCACCGCCGCGTTCACCCGCTCGATCTGCTGGTCGATGGCGGCGGTCCCCGTGGTCCGGATGCTCCCGTCGGCCACCAGCTCCTGGTGGTAGTGGATGACCGCCGGGGAGGCGGCATCGGCCGGGATCCGGGCGAGGTCGTGGGTCGGGGTGTTCCAGCGGGCCTCGAGGGGGTGGAACCCGAACCCCTCGGCCGCCAGGGCCAGGGCCATGGCCACCTGGTCCAGGTGCACGGTCCACTGCTCCAGCAGCGCGGTGCGGTCCAGGAGCCAGCGGGCCCACTGCTCCCAGGCGGCGGCCACCGGGGCCAGCATCGGTCCGGAAACGAGGTAGAGCCCGCCGTTGCAGTTGCCGGACACCGTCTGGTCCCCGGGTCCCCAGGGAAGTGGCAGGGCCGGGGGAAGAGGGACACCGGCGGCGGCGAACACCCCGGACAGAACGGCCAGCGGGGGGACCGGTGCATCCACCAGCTTGGCGGCCAGCGAACCGCCGGGGATGGTCAGGGTGCGGGGATCCTCGACCACGGCCACGTCGGTGTCGCACAGGACAGCCGTGCCGTCGACTCCCTCGGCGGCCAGGGCCAGTGCTCCCGAGATCTTGTTGCAGTGGGGCGAGCGCGAATCGAAGGCCCCGACGGGGCGGACGGCCACCCCCTCGGCCCGCAGACGCCCGATGGCATCCGATCCGTTGCCGACCACGTGCACGACGAGCTGGGCGGGGTCGATGCCGGCCACGCCGGTGAGCGAGGCAAACCAACGGAGGGCATCGAGGTGGAACCGGGGATGGTCGTCGACCACGCAGGAGAACACCCCACGGGGCCGGGGGTGGGGGTCCCCGCCGGCGTCGGCACCGTCGGGAGCAGCCGGCTCCCGCCCGGTCCGGGAGGCATCGGAGGGCACGGATCCGGAGTCGCTTCAGGCGCCCCGGAGCAGGCTCCGACCCAGGTCGGTCTGCCCGGTGGCCGGCGTGGTCACGCCGGTGACCGCCGTCGGCCAGCACGGCGCGGTCGACACCACCCCGGCCCACCCGTCATCGGATCGATGGCGGGTGCACGTCCCCGGCCCCCCCGGCCGGCCGATGGCATCGATGGAATGCATCGGCGGCAGCCTACCAGTCGACCCTTTCGGCTCCCGTGGTCTCCCCGATCCCGGGCCACGACCGATGGCGCGGTGTGCGGCCACGGCACCCTCACCGCCGACGGCGCAGGACGGCGACGGCCTGCGGGCATCGGGCCAGATCGGCGATGAAGTCGAGGACGTCGAAGTTCCGGCCCCACTGCTGTTCGAAGTATCCCCGGGGGACCACCGCCTGGCCGTAGAACTCGGCGGGCAGGTCCGGGCCCCCGCCGGTATCGGCATACAGGAACTCACCGGCGTCGTAGCGAGAGACCGAGTCGTGGTAGTCGACGAATGACTCGGCCAGCAGCTGATGCCATCGGCTCACGATCTGGTCGGGGTGGTCCCGCAGGTTCCGGCAGGTATCGAGGAACCACCGGGGTTGGGTGGTCACGAACACCATTCCATCCGGTCTGGTGATGCGGGCCAACTCCTCCTCCCAGGCGTCGTGGGCCTTGGGAGAGAGGTGGGAGAAGACCGAGTAGGCAAAGACGGCGTCGAACAGACCGGCGGGAAGATCGGACGGCGGCATCTGCTGGAGTTGGACCATCCGGCCCGGCACCCCGGTGCGGCGGCAGATGTCGAGGGCCAGAGTCTGCGAGTCGGCGCACCAGATGTTGCTCTCGGGGACATCGCGCAGGAACATGCGGATGATGCGACCCCACCCGCAACCGAAGTCCAGGACATGGGAATCGCGGCCCAAGGCCGACCCGAACCGGTTTCGCTGCTCCTCCATGAGCACATAGAAGTTCCAGGCCTCGTCGATGGCCTGCCGATTGGACGACCCGATGAACCCGGCCTGCAGCTCGGGGGTGGGAAACCCCGGCATCGGCAGGGCGGCGTCACCGGTGAGCGAGTCCAACAGGACCCGTCGCCATGCCGCATCGCTGAGGGACTGGTAGCGACGGAACCGGCGAGCGTCCGGCTCTCGTTGGATGCGTCGTCTCCGCGCTCGACGCCACCGGTGCCGGGTCCATCGTCGCATCCGGCCGGCCACCGGCCGGGGCCGCCACTGCTGGGGGATTGGTCGGTGGCGGTTCATCTGTGAATTCCGATCTGGCCGCGGCCTGGTCGGCCGGGGTCCGGGGGCAGACGTCTCGAGGCCGGTTCAGGAGCCCCGGAGCAGGCTCTGGCACAGACTGACGTCGCTCGAGGCCGGCTGGGTGACATCGCTGACGGCCACCGGCGAGCCCGGTGGGGTGGTCAGCACGGTGGCCGGCCCCCGACCGGGCAGGTAGTGGCCGACTACCTTCGCGCCATAGTGGTACACCTCAATGGCGTTCATGTTGGGATCGGTCACCACCTCGAACTGATAGGTGATGTGTTCGGCAATCGGGTAGGCCCCACCAGTGGTGGTCGGGAACGAGATCGAGGCGGCGCCGGCGTTCACCACCTGTAGCTGGATAGTTTCGTTGAGACCCTGTTCGACATAGAGGGTGGCCTTCCCGAAATTGAGGATCGGGACCGGGGGGTCGACGTCCCGTTGCGGCTCGTTGAAGGTGACGTCGATGGTGTTGATGATGCCCGGGCCCTGTTCGACGGGCGACCAGGTCCAGTGCATCAGCTGCTGTCCGGGTACATCGGCGTAGGTCTCGCCCGTCGAGTAGTAGAGGCCCGAGCAGTGCCCGACGATGTACAGCTCACCGGCCGGGGCCCAGTAGGGCAGGGTGGCGCCGTGGCGGACGGTCGAAGCCAGGTTCTGCACGCTGAGGGCCTTCTGGACGATCGTGTAGTTGACGAGCTCGGTGCTGTCCCACTGGGCCGAGGGCTCGATGGCGATGGCGATGTTGGCCACCAGGCTGAAGGCGGCCAGGACGGCGACGGCCCCCAGAACCAGGCGACGGGAGCGAAAGCTCCGACCTTGGAGGCGCCGCCACACGTCGACCAGGCCGACGGCTCCGGCCAGGATCAGCAGCGGCATGAAGTCGCCCATGTAGCGGGTGGCGATGTAGCCCCACAACAGGACACCGGCGATGCCGGCCGCCGCCGCCAACAGCGGGATACGGACGAGGGCCAGACGGCCGGCCGGGTGGGGCCGATAGGCCGACACCACCCCCCAACAGCTCAACAGGAAGAGAAGGGGCATGGTCGGGGGGACACTGGCCGTGGGGTACACCTGGTCGAGCACGGCGCCGGCATAGCTGGCGGCCGGTGCCGTGGGCGTGGTGATGTACGGGAAAACGCCGGTGAAGTGGATGCCGAACGGCTGCAGGTAGGCGACGAGGGTGCTCGGGAGGAACTTCAGGCTGAACGCCTTGCCTCCGTTGGCCGCCAAGAAGTAGCGCCGATGGGCATTGACCTGGGCCCACACCTGGTCGGCCATGGGCAGGCCGACGGGGAGACCGAACTTGGCGTAGGTCACGGCACAGCTGACGGCGAAGGCGAAGAAGGCCACGCCGAGCATCGGGATCATCCATCGCCGATTCGAGTTTCCGCCCCGGCCCAGGCCGAACCAGACGGCCACCAACCCGGCTCCGATCACGCAGGCATAACCGGCCGGTGCCCGGTCGAGGTTGGTGAACACCACGAGGACGCCGCAGGCCACCACCCGTCGCCAGGTCGGGCGTTCCAACACCCCGAGGAGGGTGAACAGGCTGCCGGTGGTCAGGGCCACGCTCCAGGCGAAGTCCTCGTTGTAGACGAACGGGGTGGCCGACAGGTAGATCAGCACCGAGCCGCCGCCCAGGGTGGCGGCGAAGAGCCCGTAGCTGGCGGCCTCGGCCCGACCCAGCACGGCCTGGCCCCGGACCAGTATGCGGACCCGCCACAGCAACAGGGAACTGAACACTCCGGTGACCACCCACGAGAGCAACATCGAAGGGGCGGTGAGCCGGCCGTCGAAACGGCTGGTGATCAACAGCACCGGCATGCGCAGCAGCGAGGGGAAGATCCCGAAGTAGGTGAACTGATGGCCGGCGTGGTTGAAGGCTTCGATCCCGAGAGATCCGGTCGGCAGGTAGAGGTGGCCGTGGAACATGGCCCGCGCCTGCAAATCGTAGAAGAAGTCGGGAGATACGGGGCGAATGAAACTCGGGCCTGGGTTCCACATATCCCACAACACCCACAGGTAGGGGATGGTGACGGCGGCAAACCCCAGAACCACGGCGATGGTGAACCGGCGCCGATCGGACATGCGAGGCGCCGGGGGCGGAGCAGGCTCCACGTCGGGGCGGGGGCGATCGGTCGCCGATAGAGTCGCTACTCCCCCCATGGCAACAATCTACTCCCTGTCGTGTGTCGAAATGGCGGCGGCCGGCCGGCGACCACCGACCCTCCTACCCGGCCCTGGCCGACTCGGGGTCGGCCGACTCGGGGTCGGCCGACCCCGAGCTGCCCGACTGCTCCAGGCTGCGGGCCGCCTTCCGCAATTGCCCGACGATCACCTGACGAGCCGTCGGTCGTCGGCGGGACTGGTCCGACGGTTCGTCGGGTTGTTGGTCCACCGGTTCGTCGGGTGGTTCGTCCGGAGTCGAGAGGGGCTCTTTGGGAGGCAGGGCGGCCAGGGCCTCGAACCGCTGCTCGACGAAGGCGGCGGCCACCGCCGGGCCGTGGGTGCGGACGATGTCGGACTTGGCCACCGCGGCTTTCCGGGTGGCCAGGTCGGGGTCGTCGACCACCCGGCGCATCATCCGAGCCGCCTGGTCGACGTCGGGCTCGGCCCACGGGGTGCCTGGCCGGTAGGGCTCACAGCCGGGCGGGACCTCGGCCATCCCGTGGGGCACGAGGAAGCTGTTCTCCTCGGTCATGAAGTCGAGGTTGCCGGAGTAGGCGGTGGCAATGACCGGCTTGCCCATCATCATGGCCTCGGCCATGGCCAGGCCGAGGCCTTCGGCCCGGTGCAGTGACACATAGGCGTCGGCCCGGGCCAGCAACGCATAGCGGTCGGCATCGGTCAGATAGTCCTCGATGAGGACGATGTCGGGCCGGTCGGCGGCGGCCAGCCGGACCCGGTCTCGGTCCAGCCGCCTCAGGTCGCCGTTGACCGACTTCACGACCAGCACCGGTCCTTCATCCGTTGTGAAGGCTTTCGAGAAGGCTTCGATGACGGCCAGCGGATTCTTCCGTTCGAACACGCTGAAGAAGTCGAATGTGAACAGGAACACGAACCGGTCCGGGGGTACCGCCGAAGGCACCGACCCACCGGTGCCGGGGCTGGCGGCGGCCAAGGGGAACACATGGACCGGCTTGTCGATCTGCTGCCTTATCGACGAGGCGGCGAACGAGCTGATGGCCCAGATCTCGTCGAAGAGCGCAGCGGCGTCCGCCATCTCTTCGGTGAACTGTTCGAGCTCCCAAGCCCACAGACCGACCGTCCGGCGCCCATTGAAGAATCCGAGCCCCACCGCCCCTTGGAACATCGTCACCTGGTCGGCGTTGATGGCGGCGATGGCGGTATCGAGGTCGTAGGGGCCTTCGGACACGTCGAGGGCGTGGTCCTGGCGGCTGTAGGTCCGGTTCACCACCACGGCCGCATGTTCGATCCCGACGGCCTCGACGGCGGACAGCAGCGAACGGGCCACCTCGCCCATGCCGAGCTCGCCCCGCAGATACCCGGCCACGGTGATCCCCGGCCGGAGCTGGTCCGGTTCGGCCCAGGGGTGGGGGCTGGTGCGGACCTCGGACGGCACCATCTCCGGGGGGATGTCCTCCTCCAAGGGCCCGTACACGCGTACCCACTCCTCGAACGCTTCCGAATCCTGTCCGTGGACGTGCAGGAACGGCACCTTCAGATCGTCCCGCTCCTGCCAGATCGACTCGAGGTAGCGGCTCTGGGGGGCTGAGCCTTCGAAGAGGGCGGACGGACTGTTCAGCCAGGCGATCACGCGGTCGGCACCCTCCTCGGTGAACGGCATGGGCGGAGGCGGATCGTCGAAGCTGGCGCTGTAGAGGAGGCCCGACCGGTAGAGACGGCGCATGCGGGAGTTGATCCTGGCCCCATTGGGAAGGCGGTTGTACCAGTACTCGGAGAGGTCGGCTCCGTAGCCGGCCGCCGCCAGTTGCTCCCCGTAGGACCGGCACAGAGCCAACACGTCGGGCCGTTCGCTGAACAGCAGGCGGGGATCGACTCCCAGGTGTTTGCTGATGGCCCACGGCCGCTCGGGTTCGTACCCGCTGTAGTGGAAGAACACGAGCGGTTGGTCGCCGACATACCAGCCACCGGCCTCCTGGTGCAGGACGCGCTCGGGAAGGTTCCAGTACCCCACGTTGTAGGCCGGATTACGCAGGGCCACGAAGTCGAAGTACCCGGGAACGAAGTCGACCCATCGCTGGTCGGTGAACAGGGAGCTGCGAAAGTCGACCACGGCAAAGTAACGGAGCCGCTCCCCCCACCACTCGAGGAACGGCTCGCTTCCGTCGCCCACGCAGATGAACCCCAGGTTGTAGACACCGCAACCGAGGATGTCGTGCTCGGACGGGCGCCGGAGGTCGTCGTCCATCGGATCGAGCATGTGGGGGGTGAGGACGATGGGGTGTCGGCGGGCCAGAGCGGCCGCCTCATCGAGGGGACCGAAGATCTCGATGTCCGGATCGATGTAGGCCACCGGTCCGCCGTGCCGGTCCCGCACCAACTGGAGCAACGCCGGCTTTACCGCGGTGGCCAGCTCGGTGACCTCGTAGATGAAGGCCATCTCGTTCCAGGTGGTCTCGTCGATGGCCAGATCGGCCGGCCGGACCACCACGAAGGGCTCGCCCTCGTCCTTGACGGTTCCGTCGACGTCGTCGAGGACCAGGAGCTCGAGCGGGGCCCCGGGATGGTACCGGGCCCAGCTCGAGGCCAACACCCGGGCTTGAGGAAGGTAGTTGCGGGCCACGATCGAGCAGGCGTGAATGTCGGTGGTGCTCTCCGATTGCGTCCCCGGGTCTGCCACCACTGCCCTCCTCCCTCGTCCAAGCCTGTAGCCAAGCGACGCTGGAGCTTACTCGTCGACCCTCGTCGGGTGGGCCCGATCCGGCCAATGGGAACCACCGGTCCACCGGTGGCCGCATCCTTCCGGCCCCGGTCAGCCGGTGCACCGGCGGGTACAATGGCCGGGTTCGCTTGCCAGCCACGCCCGACAACGGGCCGACGGGCACAACGGGAGCGCCTGTGAGTTCTGAGGTCGAGGGGGGCGCCGATCAGCCGGCCGGGCCGGTCCCGCCGACCCGCCGTCGCCCACCCTCGTTCGGTCTGCGTCGCATCCTCCGCCGGCCGTTCCTCTCGGTGGTGCAGGAGGTGCGCGGGTCCGTGGTGCAAGAGGTGCGCGGGTCGCAGAGGCGCTTCGAGGACAAGGTGGATCGTGCCGTCGGCGACCTGTCCGGCCAGCTGCTCGGAGGCCTGGCCGACCTGCAGCTGGCCGTCCACCGGCTCGAGAGCCGGATGGAGAGAATCGAGAAGACCATCGGGCCGCCTCCCCCGTCGGGGCCGTCCGTGACCGCCCGGCCCGACGCCATCACGCGGTGGACCGAGATGTCGGGGCCGTTGCCCGACGGTGCCGGGGTCAACGTGATCGGGGACTTCACCGCCACCACCGGCCTGGCCCAGGCCGGTCGCCGGCTGGCCGCCGGCCTGCGACGCCGGGGTGTCCCGATGACGGCCACCCCGGTGCGATCGGGTGCCCCCCAGATCGACGACCTCCTCCCCGCCGAACTGGCCGGCCTGCCCGGCGGGAGGCCGTATCCGGTCGACCTGGTGACACTCAATGTCAACGAGGTCTCCGCCCTGGCCCCCGGCGACCTGGGGCTCGGGAACACCGGTCGCTATGCCGTCGGAGCCTGGTATTGGGAGTTCGAAACCCTGGCCGGCGATCTCATTGCCGAGGTCGGCCGGGTCGACGAGATCTGGGCCCCCACCACCTTCGTCGAGCGTGCCCTGGGCCAGTACACCTCCAAGCCGGTCCACATCGTGCCGACCATCGTCCCGGTGTTCGAGGCCAGTGCCGATCGGGGCCACCTCCGCAAGCAGTGGGAAGTCGCCGAGGACGATGTCATGTTCCTGTTCAGTTTCGACTTCAACTCCTCGGTGGTGCGCAAGAACCCGTTGGGGGTGGTCGATGCCTACCGCACCGCCTTCGGGTCGGACCCCTCGGGCACCCGGCTGGTGATGAAAGCGGTCAACCTGGCCAACAGCCCACCCTTCCAGTCGGACCTGCGGGCGGCGGTCGAAGAGGTGGGGGGCGTGCTCATCGACGAGCACGTGTCCCAACGGGAGCTCGGCGACCTCTTCCATGCCGCCGACGTCTATGTGTCCCTGCACCGGTCCGAGGGGTTCGGACTGGGCCTGGCCGAAGCCATGGCCATCGGCAAGGCCGTCATCGGCACCGCCTACTCGGGCAACGTCGACTTCATGAGCGGCGCCAACAGCTGTCTGGTCGGCTACCGGGTGCGGCCCATCACCTCCGACGACCACCGCTATCACGCCGCCGTCGGCTCCGTCTACCGCCAGGGGTTCTTGTGCGCCGAACCCGACATCGACCAGGCGGCCAGATGGATGCGGGCCCTGGCGGCCGACGCCGACCTGCGGAGCCGCCTCGGGGCTGCCGCCGCCCAGACCATGGCCGCCCGATTCTCCGAGGAGGCGGTGGTGGAGGCGGCCATCGACCGACTCGGGGCCCTGTGGCAGAAGTAGTACCCGGCCCACCGCCCCGGTGGGGCGGTCAGGACCCGGCCGTCGCCGGGTCGGCGGCCATCCGCAGGCGCTGGGGGTGCGGCCACAGGACATGGGGGCTGACGTAGGGGTCGTGCATCCGTTCCGGGGTGCCCCACCGCTCGTGGAACAGGTCGATGTCGGACTGCGGATTGGCCTTTCCCCGACTGGAGCTCTCGTCGTGCACCAACTCGGCATGGGGGGTGTACACCACCAGTCGACCGGAGCGGACCATGCGCAGGCAGAAGTCCACGTCGTTGTAGACGACGCCCATCTTCTCGTCGAACCCGCCGATCGACCAGTAGACGTCCCGGCGGACCAGCATGCAGGCGGCCGTCACCGCCGACGTGTTCCTGATGACCGGCCACGGCCAGCTCACGTTGGCCGCCACGTATTCGGTTATGAGGGCTATCCCCTCGTGCTGGACCGAGCCGTCGGGGAACAACAGCCGGCATCCCACCGCCCCGACGCCCGGCCGCTGACCGACCTCCAACATCGCCTCGATCCAGTCGGCGGTCAGCACGGTGACGTCGTTGTTGAGCAGGAGGACGTAATCGGCGTGGCTGGCCCGCACCCCGGCGTTGACCAGGCGGGAGAAGTTGAACGGCCCGGGCGCCGGCACGACCCGGAGATCTCCCCGCTCCAGGAACCGGCGGGTGGCGTCCTCCACACTGTCGTTGTCCACCACGGTGATCCGGTAGGAGCGGTAGGTGGAGCGGGTGGTGATGCTGTCGATGCAGGCCTCCAGTAGATCGACACGGTCCCGGGTGGGGATGATGATGTCGACCGACGGTCGACCGTCGAGCTGGTAGCGGACGTCATAGTTGACGTCGTTGCCGCCGTCGGTGCAGGGGACGGCCCGCCCGGCTTGCCGACGACGGGTGAGGGCGTGGGCCACCGGGTTGTCCGACTCGGTGGGTTCGTCGCCGGTCGGCCCACCGGGCCCCCGTCGGGTGGCCAGCACGGCGGCCACATGACCGACACCCCGGGCTTCCTCGGTGGCCCGCAGATGCAGATCGTGGTCCTCTCCGGTCCCGAAACCGGTGTGCCAACCGCCCACCCCCAGGAGGAGGTCACGGCGGATGGCCGTGGGACATCCCAGGTAGTCCCGCGACAGGAGGTAGTCGGGGGACCAGCCCGGCTTGAGCTCGGGTTGCTGGCGTTGGCCGTCGGGCGACAGACGGTCCTCGTCGGCGTAGACCACGTCGTCGCCCGGATGGTCGTTGATGTGGGCGACGAGACGGTACAAGGCGTCGGGCCGCAACTGGTCTCCGGCCTCGAGACGGACGATCCATTCGCCCCGGGCCTGCTCGGCGGCCAACTGAGCGGCCACCGTCCCCGCCGTCGACCTGTCATCGGGCCGATCGGTGACGACCCGGATCCGGGCGTCGGCGCCCGTCGAGGAGGCGACCGGAGTGGTGCCGGGACAGGCCGGATCGGCGGCGATCAGCAACTCCCAGTGGTCATAGACCTGTCCGACCACGGAGTCGATCGACTTCTCCAGCCAACCCGGCCCGGTGTCGGACCCGGGGAGGACCACGCTGACCAGCGGCCGCTGCTTCCAGCCGGCGCTGTCCCGACCCATGGCCTCCAGCTCGTCGGGGCCGGGTTCGCGGTGCTGGAGCCAGCTCCGGTACTCGGCGGCCAGGGCCGACGGCGGGGCGGCGTACCGGGTGGCCTCCGACTTGGGCGCCGGGATGGCCGGCGGAGCCGACCGGCCCCGGGTGGCCCGGTGGACGAGGCCGATACCCAACCCCGCGGCCCGGGCTCGCCGGGTTCGGGGTGGCAGGAGCCGCTGGGCCGCCCGGCGGGCGGCGGCCGCCGCCGCCAGCGCGGAACTGCCGTGCAGGCTGTTGAGGTCGGCCAGCTGCCGGGAGAGCTCCTGTATCCGTTGGTCCCGCTCGGCCAGCGCCCGCCGGGCGGCGGCCAGTCGACTCGCCAGTCGGCGGTTCTCTTCGGCCAGATCGTCGACGTCGCCACCGTCGAGCTGGTCAGGGCCCACCCGGTCAGGACCCCGGCTGGCGGTAGCTCATCACGTGGCGCTTCACCCGCCCGGCTCCCGACCGGGCCCGACGGGCGGCCACCGAGGACGAGACCCGGGCCCGGTCGACCAGGCGGGGGCGGGCATCGGGACCCACCCGGAGCTGCACCTCGAGGGCATGGACCACATGGGGCCCGAACGGCACCCTCCCGAACACGTCGCGGATCTTTTGCAGCTTGTCGGCTTCCAGGTTCAGGGCGGCGATGTACTCGTCCTTGACGGCGACGTCCGCTCGGGCCAGGCGCAGCTCGCGGTCGAGCCGCGTCACGTCGCCCATGCGCAGCCGCAGTTCCTGTTCGAGCTCCCCCACCCGTGCCCGCAGGGCCCCCGCGTCGGCCACGTCGTCAAGTGACCCCTCCATGGGGTCGAGTGTATCAAGCGCCCGCCACAGACCTCCGTCCGGTGCCGAGGACACCGGTCCCGTCGGGCGTGGCCAATCCCCAACCGGTGCCGCCGGGGACCAGGTAGGGCGACAGGTAGGGGTCGGGGTCCAACGGTTTGACGCCGTCGATGTCGGGGACCGGCCCCAGCACCGTGCCGGTGACCTCGGGGGTGTACACGATCCGGTATCCGGCCTTTCCGAGGCGCAGGCAGAAATCGACATCGGCGGCGCCGTCGGGCACGGACGGATCCCAGCCGCCAGCCTTGTCCCAGGCCAGGCGGCGGACCATGGTGCACAGCCCGGACACGGCCGACACGTCGCGGGCCGACTCGAGCAGCGGACCCGGTCGCACACCGATGAAGTCGTTGTCACCCGAGGTGATCCGGGCGGCCCCGAAGGGCCCCACGGCGATGCCCTCGTGCCAGGACTGGCCCTGCGCTCCGCCGAGACGTATCCCCACCGCCCCCACTCCCGGCAAGGCACACATCCCCAGCAGGGTCTCGACCCACCGGTCGCTCTCGACGGCGATGTCGGCGTCGAGGGTGACGAGGTATTCGGCATCCGAGGCGGCCACGGCGGCGGCAATGAGGTCGGCCCGCTTCGGACGGCCCGGCACCTCCAGCACCCGGCGGTCCCCCCGCTCGAGCCGGTGGACCACATCGGCGGGCAGGGCACCCTCCCCCACCGCCACCACCACGTCGCCGACACCGGTGATGGTCCGGTCCAGAGCTCCGACCGCGGCGACCAGGTGCTCGGTCGGGTGGCGGGTGGACACGATGACCGTGGTGGTGGCGGGGTGCATCGGCTCGTAGCGAATGACCACGCCGCCCTTGAAGCGGCCCCGCTCGACCCGGGCGGCGACGTCCCGCCGGTGCAGGGCGTCGGCCACCACCGAGACGGTGGCGTCCTGGGCGGCCGGCTTGGCCGACGGGTTCATCGACGTCGACGTGGGCGACTGCCGCCATGTGTAGAGGACGTCGTCGATGTGGCAGATGGCGTCGGTCCGCTCGGTCAGTCGCAACAGCAGATCGTGGTCCTGGGCTCCGTCGAACCGGGGGCGCAGCCCCCCCACCGCCTCGACCAACTCCCGTCGGGCCACCACCAGGTGGGTGATGTAGTTGAACGACAGCAGGGTCTCGGGCGACCAGCCCGGTTTCAGGAACGGGCCGCACCGGCGCCGGTCCGGCGACAACAGGTCCTCGTCGCAGTAGAACAGGTCGGTGTCGGGATGGTCCTGGAGGTAGGCCACCACCCGGTGAAGGGCCTGGGGAGCCAGCAGATCGTCCTGGTCGAGAAAGGCCACGAACTCCCCGGTGGCCAGAGCCAGGGCGTCGTTGGTGGCGGCCGAGATCCCCCCGTTGACCTTCCGGCGCATCGTCCGGATCCGGGGATCCTCGAACGGCAAGCGGTCGAGCAGGGTGATGGCCGTCGGTTGGGTGGAACCGTCGTCGGCCAGACAGATCTCCAGATGGTCGTAGGTCTGACCGGTGGCCGATGCCACTGCTTCTTCCAGCCAACCGCGCTTGGGGTTGTAGACGGGCACGCAGATGCTTATCTTCGGCCGGTACGACCAGCCGGCGGACTCGGCCCGCATGTCGGCCAGATCCTGGGGTCGGGGCTGGGTGGCCAGCAGCCATTGGTGGTAGCTCTCGGGGACGGCCCGCAGCCGGCCGTCGTGGATGACGGTGTCCAGCAGCGCCGCCCAACCGGTCTGGGGCCGGCCGTCGTGGGCGGCGCAGAACGCCTCCACCCGTCTCCGCTCCTGGGCCCAGGTGTCGGCGTCCCGGTACAGCGACAGCAGGGCCCGGGCGAAGCTGTCGGGGTCGTCGGTCACCAGCAGCCCGCCGGTGGCCGACGCGTCGATACCCTCGGCGCCGACCGTGGTGCTGACCGTCGGCACGCCGGCCAGCATCGCTTCCAACGTCTTGAGCTTGCGGCCGGCGCCGCTCAGCATGGGCACCACCACGGCCCGGGCCGTGTTGAGCAGCTCCCGCATGTCGGGCACGTACCCGAGGAACTGGACGTTCGGCCCGGCCAGCTCCAGGGCCTCGTCGGGAGGATTGCCCCCGGTGACGAGCACCCGGATCCACGGCACCTCCTCGACCACCTTGGGCAGGATGGCCTCGATGAAGAACCGCAACGACGTCAGGTTGGGGGAATTCGACCCGGCCAGCCAGCCGGCCGGAAACACCAGGTTGGATCGGTCCTCCCAGCCGGCGGGGCCGGGGGCCGAGGCCACCGAATCGCCACCGATGACACTGACGGCCCCGCTGTCCACACCGGCCCGTGACCGCAGGTCGGCGATCATGGCCGCCTCTTCGGCACTGACGGCCACCACATGGTCGGCATGCACGATGGCATCCACTTCGGTGACACGGATCTGCTCGGCCTGGCGCCGCAGTTCGGTGGCCCGGCCGCCATCGGTGGTCAACCTGGCCTCGCGTTCCATACCGCGATGCCAGATGGCCTCGGTGTCGTAGATGACCGGCACCTGTGACCGGAGCCGGTACAGGTGGGGCTTCAGTTCGTGGAAGCTCCGCGGTCGCGAGCACAGCACGACGTCGAACGAGGCGCCGAAGTGCAGCAGCAGTGGACCGATGTGCTCGTAGCGCACATCGACCCCGAGGTCGGCCAGACGGTCGAGTACCCCGGTCCGGTCCGGGGTGCGTCGATGGTCCCCGAGGGCGGCGTCGAAGGGACGGAAGGTGATGGCGTAGCCCTTGGCCACCAACTCCTCGACCACCAGGGCGGCGCGGGCGAACCCCGAGCCGATTCCGCCATCGGGCAGAGCATCGTCGAGGATGAGCACCCGTGGGGGGTGACCGCGGACGCGGTGGAGCGACCGCTGGATGGCCGGTTCCCAGTCAGCCGCCACCGTCGGATAGGGCTCCCGGCCGATCAGTTCGTCGGCCCACCGGCGCCGGAACACCTGGCGCTGGTGGCCGATCAAAAAGTTCCGGTAGCGCTGCGACGAGCTCCCGCCCTCCCGGTGCCGGAGGACGGCCCTCGGTTCGTAGACGACCCGGCGGCCGTGCCGACGCAGCATCATGCACAGGTCGACGTCCTCGTAGTACGCCGGGTGGTAGTCCTCACAGAAGCCGCCGACCTCCTCCCAGGTGCTCCGGCGCAACAACATGCCGTTGGCCGACAGATAGTCCACGTCCCGCACGTACATGTACTCGGGGGTGCCGGAGGGGAGGCCCCGGCCCACGGCGGTGGTGGGACCGTTGCCCCAGATGATCCCCCCGGCCTCTTGCAGGCTGCCGTCCTCGAACAGTATCCGGGATCCGACCGCCCCGATCTGCGGGTCGGACTCGGCGGTGACCGCCAGTTGTTCCAGCCACTCGGGCTCGACCTCGGCATCATCGTTCAAGAACACCAGCAGATCGGCCCGGGCGACGCCGGCTCCGAGGTTGTTGCCGCCGGCGAAGCCGAGGTTGGTCCCACTGCGGACCAGCACGATGTCCTCATGGCGTTGGAGGTCCTGGAGCCGGCCCAGCGAAGTGCCATTGGCCACCACCACGAACTCGGCCCGCCATGTCGAGTCGATCGTGCGGCGCAACGAGGCCAGGCAACCCTCGACCATGCTGACGTCGTCGAGCACCAGCACCACAATCGACACGCGGGGGTCGTCGGGTACCAGCCGACCAACCCGGAGCATGGGATCCATCGGCGGCAGCCTACCAGGGGGTCCCCGAATTGCTCTCGCCCAGCCGCGCTTCGCACGGCGGTGAGACCCTGGCGGTGGACGGCCCTCGGACACCGGTGGGTGGCGTCTTGGCTACCCGGTAGTGCTTCCTCCCGAGCGGCGCCGGGTCAACTCCCGGTGCCGCTCGTCCGGGTCACGAGTTCACGGTGAGCGCGGTCCTGTCCGAGCAGGGCCCCGGAGGGTCCCCCGCCTCCACCGCGCCATCGGCCGCCGCCGCTCGGCCGTCATCGGTCGTCCCGGTTGGGTGCTCCGGGCCAGGAGCCAGCCGAACTCGTCGCCATGGGTGCCTTTTTCACCCGGGGCCAAGGTATCGACCACCACCCAGTACACCCCGAGCTCATCGGCCAGGTAATCCAGGACCTGTCGGAACTCGTCCACATCCCATACGTGGACGTGGACCGACCGGCGCCGGTGCAGGGCGATGAGCTCGGGCGTGACATCGCTGGCCGGCTGCATGGGGTTGGTGTGGGTGGTGGCGATCACATATTCGATGATGTGGGCATCGTCGACCTCTCGGACGTCGCGCCGGTACTCGTCGACCAGATGCTCGAGGGGGGTCGGGTCCCGTTCACGGTCGAATGTACGGTGGCGATCGGGAACCAGCAGGATGAGCAGACCATCGGTCCGCAGCACCCGGTGAATATCGACGAGCATGGCCAACGGGTTGGCGAGATGCTCGATGACATGGCTGGCGATGACGAAGTCCTGGCTCTCGTCGGCCAGGAGGCTGAGCCGGTCCACGTCGAGGTCCGAGACGATGTCCGGTTTGGGGAAGCCGGGCGATTCGCCGAGCTCGGGAAACAACGAACTGTTTTCGTTCGGCTCCCACCGGTCGACGTAGCGGACATGCACCCGTTCTGGAACCGGGAACGGCACGTGGCCTGGGCCGATCTCCACCCCCCGGCCGGCCAGCCGTCGCGAGAACCGGCGCCGAACAGCCAAGGAGTCCACCGGTTAACCATACCAAGGCCGGTCCACCACGAGCGAGAGGTCCGAAGCCGCCAACGGGCTTCGGGGGGTGACGGGTCAGCCGTCGGCCACCCGCTCTTTCATCGGCTCGACCGGGTACCGGAGCCCGAGCCTCCCCCGGGCACCGTCTGACAGCCCACGGGCGATCACCGACAATCGCCGGAGCCTTCCACCCTGCTCTCGCAGGACCGACCGGGCCACCAGCTTGGACACGCTGCGAGGATAGCGACCGATACGGTGCTTGACGTGCAGATGCACGTAGAGCATGTTCCGTGCCTCGTAGTAGTACTTCCACAACGGATAGCCATCGGCTTGGCGCACGCTGTCGTGATGGACCAACGCCTGATGCACGTCCAGCCGAGGGTAGCCGGCGGCGGGGATCCGCCACTGGAGGTACTCGGTGTCCTCCGCCCACCAGAACAGTTCTTCCATCGGCAGCCCGACCGCCGCCACGATCTGCCGGGAGATGACGAATCCACACCACGATGGCCATACCCCCAAGGATCCGTCGGTCTGCTGTGACATGGGGAAGACGAACGCCGTGTCGGGATTCGCACTGGCGGCCGACCACAGCAGCTCGAGACAGCCGGGCTCTGGCAGCATGTCGTCGTCGAGCACCCAGGCGTGGAGGTAGTCCGACTCCATGAACTCGGCCAGGGCCTGGGCGTAACCGCCGGCCGGTCCGGTGTTGACCTCGGACCGGATGAGGGTGGTGGGGAGGGAATAGTGGCAGGGCACGGTAACCGGCGGACGGCTGTCGTTGTCCACCACGAGGACGCCTTCGGGCGGTGTCGTCTGGTCGGCGACGGCCCGCAGGCACCGGGCCAGGGACTCGGGGGCGTTGTGGGTGAGGATCACTGCCATGATCCGCCGAGGATTCTGTGTCATCCGATCATCCTCGTCCACGGTCAGCGGCAAGGATCCTCTCATCCCCTCGATCACCTACGCTCCCCCGTTCCCACGCGGCACATGCGGGGAGCACTTTAGTGCGGTCCTGTCCACCGGCACTCGACAGGCGGGCCACGCCACCCTTCGCCTGGTCGGCGCCGGCCGGCACCCGCCGACTACCCGGGACCGGAAAATCTGGGCCACAGCGAGAGGTCGAGAGTCGGGACCAGCGCCGCCAGATCGGCCACGTCAGTGGCATAGAGGTCGATCAGGCGTCGCTCGGTCCGCTCATCGAGCGGTGGATGCCCGGCCGACGCCTGGGGACGTCGTACCCCGTCCGGTCGATGACCGCTCTCGAGCCCGAGGAATCCGTAGGTGGCGGCCAACCCGTCCAGTGGATCCTCGACCAGACGCTCGTACTGGAGCACGAGCACATGGTCGGCCGGAAAGCACTTGAGCATTTGCTTCAGCGGTCTGGCGTAGAAGCTCCGATCGATGGACTCGGCCATGTGTGCTCCGGCATTCACCGCTCGCCGGTCAATGGACTTGTCGAGGGCCAGCCGGAGCCGCTCGATGGGCTCGCGCACCAAGATGATGATCCGGGCCTCGGGGGCCGCCCGGTACAGGAGCGGGGGCACCCACGGATCACCGAGGTAGGTGGGAGTCCACTCGCCGGTGATGGTTCCGGGCCGTCGCGGGAACAAGTCGTGGTACCGCTGTACCTCGTCGGCGCCGAACGTTCGGCGCACGAAGCCAGACAAGAAATGCTGGCTCGAGCCGGACCACCCGGCCCGGTGCACGACCGGGTGGTCGGAAACGAGTGCGGACCACCACCGGACCCCGGCCATGGGCGCCCCTACCCCTACGAAGTCGGGTGGCCCGGTCACCTCGCCGGGGCCGAGCGGCGGAGGGGTGAAGGCGTATCCCGTCTCCCACGGGTGGTATCGACCCAACCGGAGGCGAAGGTCGGCCCCCAACTCGGGTGGCACCACCCTCGACAGGAATGACCCGACCCGGTGCAACCTGTCGTCGAAGCGTGACTGAAGGGTCATGGATACGGACCGGCACACGACCGACCGGGGCGGTGCACCGTCATCGAGCCAGGGCCCGAAAATGGGGCCAGCACGACAGGTCGAGCGTCGGGACCAGCGCCGCCAGGTCGGCCACGTCGGCTGCGTACATGTCGATGAGTCGATCGACGGTGGCTTCCTCGAGGGGCAGCTTGCCGGCCGAGGCGTTGACCGCCCGACGGAGGTGGTCGGGCTCATGGTCCTCGAGTCCGAGGAAGCGGTAGGTCTCCTGCAGCTGGCCGGCGGGATCCGAGGTGCATCGCTCGTACTGGAGCACCAGGATCTGTTCACGGGGGAAGTAGTCGAGATAGCGTCGCAACGACCTGGCGTAGAAGCCCAGGCGTACGGCCTCGGCCGCCGTGGTCTCGTCATCGGGAGCCCCTCCGCCCAATCGGAAATACAGCCCCGACCGGAGCCGTTCGACCGGATCGCGCAACAGCACCAGGAGCCGGGCCTCGGGAGCCGCCTCGGCCAGCAGGGGCGCCACCCACGGAAATCCCAGGTAGTCGGGAGTCCACTCGCCCGTCTTGGCCCCTGCGGGCCGGGGGAACCATCCGTAGTACCGCTCCACCTCCTCAGCACCGAAGGCCCTCGTACCGAAATGGGAGAGGTAATGGCGTTCCTTGTGGATGCCGGAGCGGGCGAACACGCCCGGGTGGTCGACGATCAACTCGTACCACCAACTGGTCCCGGCCTTTTGGACTCCGATGCCGACGAAATCGGGTGGCCCGTGACGTTCTCCCGGGTCGAGCGGCGGGGGGGTGTAGTCGAACCCGTCCTCCCACGGTGCGAAACGGCCGAACCGGCGGAGCACCGCATTGACCATCTGCGGGGGGAGCTTGTGGAAGGCGGCCCGAGCCACGCGGGGTGGGCGCATGGAGTCAGGATGCCACAGCCGTTCTCGCCGCCACAACCCCTCTGGGCAATGCATTCGTTATCATGATCTGTCGTGAGGGGGGTGCTCGATGTCGTGTCTGCACCCGGACAGCAACCATCTCGGAGGAAGGGGGCGGCATGCCTGCCCAACTCCTGAGCGTGGTCTTGCCCACCCACAACCGACCCCAACAACTCGAACGGGCGGCACGCTCCGTCCTCGACCAGCGTGGCGGGGAGGTGGAGCTGGTGATCGTGGACGACGCCTCCGATCCGGCCACCGGAGACGTGGTCGACCGCCTGTCGGGTGACCCCCGGGTCAGGGTGGTGCGCAACCACGCCTCGCTCGGGCCCGGCGGCAGTCGCAACCGGGGGATCGCCGCCGCCCGCGGCGACCTGCTGGGCTTCTGTGACGACGACGACACCTGGCTGCCGGGGGCGGCGGCGGCCGTTCTGGAGCGCCTGGACACCGACACCGCGGTGGGCGTGGTGACGTCGTGGCACCGGGTGGTCCACGACCGCAACGGACGGACGGCACTGTTCCGGGGTCCACTGGAATACCAGGCGCACCACCTCCTGTGGTTCGACTTCGTCGCCATACCCTTCGGGGTCATACGCCGGTCGATGTTCCCCGACGATCTGGCCGTAGACGTCGACCTTCGCACCAGCGAGGACTGGGACCTCTGGCTGCGCTGCGCACAGATCAGGCCGATCGTGACCGTGCCCCATCCGCTGTACGCCTATCACCAGCACGGTGACACCCGGGTCACCCGGGAGGGCTCCGGTCCCCACTCGGGCAGGAAGGCGTTCCTCGACAAGCACGCCAAATCGATGTCGCCGGCGTGCCTCACCTACCACCAGCTGGTTCTGGCCCAATTGGCCGGGGGCCGCCGCGGCGTGATGGAACAGCTGGCCACCGGTCGATCGAACCCCGCTCCCGCCGCGCTGGCGGCATCAGTCCTGGCCGCCGGTTCCGTGGCCAGCGCGGTCGGCATGAAGAGGAGCGATCCCGGTCTTCCGGCCCGCATGATGCGTCACCTGCTGGTCGGCGCCGGTGGAAGCCAAGGGCGGTGCCCGTGACCGTCGTCCCCCGGCCGATCGTGATCGTCGGCGTACCTCGTTCGGGCACCAGCTGGACGATGCGGGCACTGGGCTCTGCCGATGGCGCCACCTGCATCCTCGAACCGGACAGTGAGGACAAGTGGCCGGCAGCCATCCATGCCAAACACCGTCTGGGGCGGTACCCGGTTCTGCGGCCGGGCGACCGGGCTCCCGCCTACCGGAGGCTGTGGGCGTGGACCCTTCAGGGGGCCCACGAACCCCGTCGGTCGGTACTGGCCCGCTATCTCCTCGCCGCCGGCGCCGAGGACCGGATCTTCGACGGCCACCGGGGTCCGGTCACCTGGGCGGCTTCCACCCTGGCCCGCGACCCACGTCTGGTACCGGCATCGGCGGCGTCGGCCGGGAGGGCAGCGGATCGTGGCCAAGTCCATCCATGCCCAATTCGCCATCGAGTGGATCGCCGCCGAGTTCGACGTCGAGGTGCTCTTCCTGCTCCGCCATCCGGCCAACGTGCTGGCCAGCTGGCTCGAGGTCAATCTCAAGGACTCGCGGTACTCCACCCTCGAGCACCGTGACGACATCCGCCAGCGTTATGTCGAGCCCTGGGGGGTGCCGCTGCCCGGCCCGGACCCCATTGAGCGCAAGAGCTGGATGATCGGTCTCCTGACCGCCGCCGTCGAGGACACCTCGGCCCGCCATCCCGACTGGCACGTCCGTACCCATGAGCAACTGTGCACCGACCCCCCGGGACAGTTCCACCACCTCTTCGACGACCTCGGACTCCCCTGGGGCACCAGCACCGAGGAGTTCCTCGAAAAGCACAACTCCCCCGGGTCCGGCTTCGTGGTGAAGCGGGTGGCCTCCGAGCTCAACGGCTCGTGGCAACGGCGGCTGGACGACGACCAGTTGACCACGTTGCGCCGGGTGCTGAGTTGGTTCCCCATCACCACTTGGAGCGACCAGGACTTCGTCCGCCACCGGGACGGTTCCTAGCCAGCCCGTCGCCACGCCATCCGGGGGATGGGTCACGCCACGGGACAGATATAGTGCTGCGGCGCCCTCCAGAGGTCAGGTCCGAGTGAGGGGCGAGGAGCGATCGTGGAAATCCCCACACTGCCGACGGCCCGGGGCAACCATCGATGAGCACGCCGATCGGCGCCAGGCTCCGGGACTCGGCAAGTTACCTGTTCATACGGAGCCCCGACGCCTTCCAGTACCGCGTGTTGCACGCTCTGGGCAAGGAGGCGAAGTGGGCGTCGGGAACCCCGCCCGTGGCCCCGCCCGCACCCGAGGGTATGCGTACGGGAGCACCGGACTTTGTCGGTGTCGGGGCGGCCAAGTCCGGCACCACGTGGTGGTTCAGCCTCCTCATGTCCCATCCCCAGGTCCACGTCGAGTACGACAAGGAGCTCAACTACTTCAACGAACCGTTCCTGAAGCGCCTGGACGCCGGGACGTGCACGCTGGCTGACGCCCAGGCGTACCAGGACTGGTTCCCCCGGCCGGAGGGCACCATCACCGGCGAATGGACTCCGCACTATGCGTTCGCCTACCGGCTCCCGCCCGTGCTCCGGGTGGCCGCTCCCGGGGCGAAGCTGATCTTCATGCTGCGCGACCCGGTGGAGCGCTACCGCTCCGACCTGTCGCGTCCGATGCCGTCCAGAGCTCTCGAACGCCTTCGGTACAAGTCGCTGGCCAACAGCATGTACTCGAACGTGCTGCAGCCCTGGGAGGACGTCTACGCCCCCGAGGAACTGCTGGTGCTCCAGTTCGAGGCGTGCGTCCGGTCCCCCGACGAGTACCTGACCGAGACGTTCCGCTTCCTCGGCGTCGATGACTCGTTCCGGCCACCGGAGATGCGCGCCCCGGTAAACACGTCGAAGAACAAGCAGGGCCTCGACCCCTTCGTCGTGAAGCAGCTCGTTCGTCTCTACACGCCGGACGTTCTGAACCTGGTGGAGCGCTACCCCGACATCGACCTTTCGCTGTGGCCGAACTTCGCCCACCTGACGAACCCTCCGGTCTTCCCCGCCCCTCCGACCTGACCGGGCCCCGTCGTGATCAACCCGGCGACTGCCCATCAAGCCCGGTTCGGACCATCGTCGGCGAGCACGGCCTTCCACACCTGTTCGATCTCTTGCACCATGCCTTCTACCGGGTGCCGTCGAGCGGCCTGGGCCGCAGCCACCCCCAGTGCCGTCCGCTGCTCCGGGTCGGCGAGAAGTCCTTCGACGGCGGCCGCGGTAGCCGCCACATCGTCGACGGGGACGAGGATACCGGTGACCCCGCTATCGATGAGCGACCGCGGACCGCTGGCGTCGGCGGCAATGACCGCCTTTCCGGCGGCGCCGGCCTCGACGACGGCGAGTCCGAAGGACTCTCGCTTGGCCAGGTGGAGGACGACGTCGGCCGCATCCACGATGTCATCCTTCAACTGGTCGGAGACAAAGCCGGTCATCGTGATCGTCTGGTCGAGTCCGAGCTCCGCTCGCAGTTCCCTCACCCTGCGGGCATAGGCGACGTCGCCCTCGCCTCCGCAGATGATCCCGCGTACATCCGGGTACGACTCGGCCACACGCTGCATGACCCGAACGAATTCGAGCTGCGACTTGAGGTAGGTCAGTCTCCCCAGCGTGACCACCACCGGCGTGGCTTGGCCGATGCCAAGCGCTCGCCTGGCTCGTGGCCCGTCACCTTGCTGGAAGCGGTCGAAGGAGATGCCGGGCAGGATCGTCGACGTCGGAGTGGCCCGACTCGGAGGCCCACTCTCGGCGGCCCGGGCGGTACCAAAGATCACCCAGTCGGGATGCAGCAGCTCGAGCAGCCGGGCCGACACCTTGCGCCGGGCCGACAGGAGCCGCTTGGGTGAGGAGCCCCGGAGCGGATCGAATATCACCCAGACCAGGGGGACCCTGGAGCGCCGAGCGCCGAGGCTGGCCCCGAGGAGGGCAGAGCTGCCGCTGGCGTGCACCAGGTCGATACCTTCTCGGCAGATGATGTCCTTCAGCTCGGAGGACACATGGGCGACATTGCGGATGTCGCGCCATCGGGTCTGGGGAACCACGTGTACCGGGATCCCTTCGGCTCGGACGGCATCTGGCCACGAACCTTCGGCCAGGCTTGCGAACGAGATCGTGAACTGCTCCCGATCAGCTCGGTGGAGCAGCTCGTCGAGCATCATCTGGGCTCCCCCCTCACAGTCTCCTGTCGATTCGACGAGGAGCACGTGGGGATGGGACGCAGGGCTTTGCTTTTGCGATGGTTTCGGCGTCATACATCTCCATCATGCTGCCGGGAATCGAGAGCCTAACGGGGTTCTGTGTCCGACCTTCTCCTGATGACAGAGTCGTCGACCAGCTGGTGGCGGTGACGAATCTGGTCGACCCGACCGGATGGTGGGAGCCAAGCGCCGCCGTGTTGTCATTCGGTTTCGGATGTCACGCCCTCTTTTCTGTTGTCCCACCGATCGAATAACGGAGTCCGGGTTTCGCCTACCGGTGCCGTGCACTACGATGCGGCCATTGGCTGCAATGGCCGCAAGGGAATGGCGCAATGACTGACTACGACGCAGCGGCCCACTGGTCCAAGGTGGCGGCCAAGGCCGGCGAAAGAGACGCAGACGGTCGCTTGGTGGCCGGCGACGATGCTCCCTACTACCGCTACAAGCGCCGGCTATTCCTCGACAAGTTCCTCTCACAGATCCAAATCGAGGGTAAGGACGTCCTCGAAGTCGGATGCGGCCCCGGTGGCAATCTGGCCGAGATGCTGCCCCGACATCCGCGGCGTCTCGTCGGTTGCGACGTGGCGCCGGCCATGGTCGATGCTGCCCGTCGGGGACAGCCAGCCGACGGCGCAGATGTCATCCTCATCGATGGCAATTCGCTTCCCTTTGCCGACCAAGAGTTTGACGTGGCTCTCACTGTGACGGTGCTGATGCACAATCCTGAGGAGCGCAAGGATCGGCTCATTGGGGAAATGTGCCGGGTCTCCAAATCCCACGTCTATCTCATCGAAGACACCTTCCCGGGTACTCCGGATACCCAGGCGCCCCAGGCGCCAACCCCCGTCTCGACTACCGCCACCGAGGGGACAAGCGGAACACCGGGATCGTATGGGAGCTTCTTCCCTCGCTCCGTGCCGCAGTACGCCGAGTCATGCGCAGCTGAGGGCTTCGAATTGGTGGATACCCGGTATTTGGAAACATTCGCAAGCCACTACCTATTCGCCCTGCTCAACAACAAGCTCGACAAACGACGCACATCGGAGGGCGAGCAGTTCTCTCGGCTCCACTGGTGGATCGAGACACTGCTGCAGCCCATCACGCACCAACTCGATCATGTGATCCGGCGGCCGGGGGGGGAACTGACCCTCATGGTGTTCGATCGAGCTGAAGGGGCTGCGAGCTGAAGTGGCTGAACGAGGCGGTCACCGAACCCCGAGTTGACCGAGAGATTCTCCTACCGGTGCCAGGCTGGCCCCTGACCGTGTTCCTTGGCGGAGCCGCAGCCTTCCTCGGCGGAGCCACAGCCCACACCATTGGCCGTGTTCCGAGCTCGAAGGCCTACGTCGCCTTCGCCGCGGCGGTGACGCGGCGGTTGGCCACCTCGGACAACAACGAGGTGCCGGCGTGGGACAGCAGATCCGCCCGGCCAGCGGTCACCTTCACCGACTTGGTGGAGCGAGGGATCCCATCCCTCCTGGCGCCGTAGCCCGGCGTACAGCGAGACAAAACACGCCCGAACACTCGGGCGGCTCTGTTCCCCGGTGAGTACCATCGGGCCCGTGGGTTCTGCAGAGATGTCGGCGGTGACGGCCAAGCACTGGGACAGCTATGTGGAGAAGCACATGGTCACCGGATACGACAACAATCGCGCCGAATGGATGGCACATCCGGTGGTCCAGCAGTACCGACGGGACATGTCAGGGGCGGGCTCCGAGGCAGAGTGGCTCGTCTCCGGCTTCCTGGGGGACAGGAGTGTCGAACGCGCCATCGGCATCGGGGTCGGCCATGGCCTGTTCGAACTCGGACTCCTCAGTGCAGGTGCCGCCGCCTTCTTCGAACTCTACGATCTGTCGCCGAAAGCGCTCGACGAGGCTCAGGCCTCAGCCGCGCGCCTCGGTCTGTCGGGACGCATTGCCTCTCACGTCGGCGATATCAGTGACGTCGACCTGGCCCCCAACAGGTTCGGTCTCGCCACCTTCTACAGCTCGCTTCATCACGTGGTCGATCTCGAAGGTCTCGTGCCGAAGGTGGCCCGAGCTCTGCAAGACGACGGGGTCCTCTTTGCCGCCGAGTACATCGGCCCCAATCGCTTCGCCTACGGTGAGGCCGAGTTGGAGCTGGCCCGTGAGCTCTTCGACAGTCTCGACAAGAGCCTGCTCCGCATCTGGCGCCCCAAGCACAAGTGGCGACGCCGGCTCCGGGGACTGCCCCCGCCGCCGCCGAGACCGAAATTGAAGTCTCCCGATCCCGCCCGCATCGCCGCCGCCGATCCCACGGAGGCCGTGCACTCGGCGGAGATTCTGGCCACTCTGGGCAAGTCCTTCGGACACGTCCACGTCACGGCGATGGGTGGGGCGCTTGCCCTCCCGATTTGGCCCGGATTGGACCACGACTACATCTTCGAATCGGAGAGCGGCGTCCGGTTCGTCGAGATGTTGATTGCGTTCGACCGGGCGCTCACCGAGTCGGGACGGATCCCGAGCTATTTCGCCCTGATCGCCGCCACCAATCCTCTCGTCCGCTGAGCGGGAATCGGCGCCGCTCCCGGTCGTCCCTGCCGGATCCGCCGGGGGAAGCCGTCACCCCGGGCCCGACGGCGCCTTTCTAGCGAAGTGGACGGCATAGCCGGCACGGCCCAAGGTCGCCCGCTCGATCACCGTGAGGTCGGCTTCGGACGCCATGCGGTCGAAGTCGGAAATGTCGTAGCCTCGCACGCTTACGCCGCGTCGTCCGTACCGGTACTGCCTGAGGGTGGTCCGGATGCCGTGTGACGGGAACGAGCCCACCACATGAGGTGCGGCCCGACCCATGCGGGACAAGAGGTCGACCGGCCGGTCCACATAGTCGAAGACCCCAAGAGCCGCCGCCACGTCGAAGGCGTCGACCTCGTCGAGTTGCTCCCAACCCCGTTGCTCGACCTCGATCAGTCCGGGGTAGATAGAAGCCTGTTCGGTGGCCAGGGCCACCATGGCCTGGGCCGGATCGATTCCCGTGACGTGGATGCCGCGGTCGGCCAGTGGAGCAAAGAGCGGGCCGCTCCCGCACCCCACATCGAGAACCCGTGTAGCCGACACTCCCTCGGCGGTGTCGACGGCGAAACGCAGTCGGTCGAAGAGTGCGCCCCGTCCCAGCATGCGGGATACGGGTTCGCTCTTGTAGAAGGCGGCGAACCGGGCGGCCCGGTTCTGGAAGTACGACTCGAATTCGTCAGGCGACTCGGCCACAGGTCTCGCTTCCATAGTGCTGCAACAGCCGGGAGAACAGGCCAGCAACCCGCTCCCGCCCGACCAGCTGTTTAGCCAGTGCGATGGAGCGTATCGAAGACATCCCGGGAAGCGTGGCACCAAAGTCATAGGAGTGGTAGTAGAGAACGACCGGTTCGGGACTGGACCCGATGACCAGATCGACAGCTGCGGCCGGTAACATCCGCTGGTAGCTGCCGCCGCCGACCGGAAAGTGGAACCGCGTCAGCACCGGAAGCTCGCCCACGGGCGACCCGGCCCCCAGGACGCACCGGTCGGAGACATAGCGGTACCCTGCTTCCGCCACCATGTCGCGATAGTGGGCGAGTTCGACCGTCTGGGGAACGTCAAAGCGGGGCGAGCGGAACCCCGTGACCGGTGCCTGAAGCAGGTCCTCGACCATCTCCCGACCCTTTCGGAGCCACTCCACCAGCTCCTTGGGGTCCTCGGGAAGCCGGCCGTGATCCGGTCCGTGGCAGCCGATCTCGTGACCGCCGGCGATCAGTCCGGCCAGATCGGAGCGTACCCGGTCGGCATAATTTCCGACCACGAACAATGTCACCGCCGCCTCTCCCGTCGATTGGAGGAGGGACGCCAGACCGGTCAGGCCGCTGCGGGCTGCCGCCGGACGAGGGAGGGCTTCGCCCAGTTCGGCCATACCGTCGTAAAAATCTTCGACGTCGACCGTCATGCATACCGTCGGCATGCCTACTCCTCGGCCAGGGCGGCGTAGACCCCACGGAGACGTTCGACCACTCGATCCTCCGAAAAGCGCGCCACCACCCACTGTCGGCTCGACGATCCGAGCTCGACCCGGCGGTCGGGGTCCTTGAGCAGTGACTCGACCAGGGCGCCGAGGGCGACCCGGTCCCCCCGGGGAACCAGTAAGCCGAGGTGAGGATCGATGACTTCGCGCACTCCTCGGATGTCGTAGGCGACCACGGCAATGCCCATGGCCGAAGCCTCCATGGCCACCCGCGGAATCCCTTCACGGTAGGAAGGGAGGACGACCAGGTCGGCCGAAGCCAGGTAGGGACGGACATCCTCGACTGCTCCCACGAACTCCACCGTGCCGGCAGCCGCCGCCAGATCCTCTTCGGTCAGGGCGTCGTGCTGGTCGTATTCGAACGGGCCGACGTGCACGAACCGGGCTCGGTCGGCCAGCAACGCAGCCAGGGCCAGGAAGTCGGCGCACCCCTTCTCCCGCACCAGCCGTCCCACCATCATCACGATGGGCTTAGGAGAGGACAGGGCCGGCTCGATCGGGGACAAGAAGTGGTCGATGACGATTCCGTTCCCCACATAGGTCACCTTGGCATCAGGACAGATGTGTGCCTCCGGCAGTGCCCTGGCGTCCTGGCGGCTCTGGACGAGGACATGGGTGGCCCAGCTGCAGCACCACCGTTCGAAGCACCAGCCCAACACATTCGCCAGCCTGGCATTGCCGGCGAAGTACAGGGCGCCGTGGATGGTGTAGATGGCCGGGATCCCTGCCAGCCTGGCGGCAGGAAGGCCGAGGAAGGAAGCCTTGGGAGTGTGGGTCTGGGCGAAATCGAATCGCCGGCTGGCGAAGAACCGCCACAGTCCGAGGAATGAAGCGAAGTCGGACAGGGCAAACTCTCGCCGGATGGGCAGAACCTCGACGTCGAGGCCCTCGGGAGCATCGTCGTAGGGGTCGCCGCTGATGACAGTCCAGTCGACCTCGGCCAGTGCTCGCAGCTGGTTGGCCAACAGGACCCGGGCCGTCAGCGAGGTGGTGACCACCCGGCACCCCCGGAGGGGGCGGGTCGGTGTCCTCACCACGGGACCGGACATCGACGCCATAGCTACCCCACTCCCCCTCGAAACGGGTTGGACGACCTGCACTCCGGTCATCGCCGACTACCAGCGGTGCGAGTGCTCCGAGCCGACAAGACTATAACGGCCAACCGAGATGCGTCGTGACCCCACCTGTCGCCGTGGATGGAATTCGAGTCGACTCCCCCGATCCAACGGGCTGGCCATCGACGTCCGACTTCGATACGGAGTACCGAGCTCGAGCATCGTGACAGTGGAACGACAGTGGGAAGGTCGGCTCGGACCCCACCAACCCACTACTGGTGACGGACGGCTGAGATACCCTTGGCGCCGGTGAAGCTCTTCGATCAGACCACTGTCGGTAAGACGGGAGCTTGGACAACTTCAGGAGGCGAATCAGCTGGCGTCGGTGATCCGGGACCAGCGAACCGTCGGCACGGTATCGGCCCGGCCGGACTGGCAGTGGCCTGTGTCGTCCCGGTCGTCTACTTCGTGTTCGTCTGGCACTACGGACTCAACCAGTTCGCCGATGACGACTGGTCCCGGGTTCCCCTGATCGATGCGACCCTCCACGGGCACCTTACCTTCGCCTTGCTGTGGGGCCAGTACAACGAGAACCGCATGCTGGTCCCGAACCTGCTTTGGGCCTTCTTCGGTGTGACCACGCATGCCGACACCAAGACGATCATGGTATTCGACGCCTGCCTGTTCATCGCCGGCTACGCCTTCCTTCTCATGACGTGCCGCCACACATTTGGCCGTTGGCTCGACCCGGTGCCGACGGTCCTTGTCGGACTGGTCTGGTTCAGCCTGGCCGATTGGCAGAACGCCATGTGGGGATTCCAGATGGCCTGGTATCTGATCTTGTTCTTCCTGATGGCCATGCTCCTGTTGTTGGCCAGGGAGCAGATCACTCCAATGGCGTTGATCGTCTGCATGGTCCTCGCCATCGCCGCGTCGTTCTCCTCCCTCCAGGGCCTTTTCCTCTGGCCGGTGGGGCTGCTTGGCCTCCTCTGGCGGCTGGAGGGACGCTCCCGACGTCTCTCCTTTGCCGGGCCGTGGATCGTGGTGGCCGCGGTCACCGCCGGCCTCTACTTCCACCACTACCTCTTCTCCATACCGGCCGCCGGGGCGGGCATCGGGTACGCCTTCGATAACCCCAACCTGGTGGTCGTCTACCTTTTGGCCGCAGTGGGAAACGTGTTTCCCATCGACGAGACCTCGGTGGCCCTGCACGCCCTGATCGGTCTCCCGCTTTGCATCGGCGCGGCTTGGGTGCTGGTGGCGACATGGCGGGAGCGAAACCGCACACCACGACCTCGTCCCCTTCCGCTACCGGCAGCCCTGATCGTGTTCGCCGTCCTCTTCGACATCTCCATCGCCCTGGGCAGGGTCAGCTTGGGTATGAGCGGGGCGCTGGCATCTCGGTACACGATGGCCAATCTCCTACTTGTCCTGGGCATTGTCTTGTTCGCACTTCCCCGCCTGCCCCGGTGGTTGGACGCCCCCGAGCCTCGGGCGCCACGGACGTTGGCGGTGGCTGCCCTCGCCACCCTTCTGGTCCTGCAGATCGCCGCCGGTACCGTCGGTGGCCTCGACGGGGCCCGGTCGACGTTGGCCATGGAGAAGACCGCAGCTCGGATTGCCACCAACCTCACCGCCGTCCCTGTGGCCGCCCGGAGCCAACTGGTCAAGGAACAGGTTTTCCCCGACTACCCGGCGCTGGTGGCTCTGGCCCACACCGCTCACCACGATCAGCTGGCCGAGTTTTCCCCCGGGCCGTACCGGTACTACCGAAAACTGGGCCCGCCACACCAACTGGTGCTGACGGCGCTCGCCGCCATCGACTACTTCCATTCCGCCTGGTGCCAGCAGACGCCGGGCCAGACCATGAGCCATGTCGTTGCCCGACTCGGCCCTCCTTCGGGACATGCGTTTGCCCCGTTCGCCACAACCTTCGTCAAGAAGGTCGACAAGCCCATCCCCTACGACGAATGGGACGTGGGCAATGACATATTCGTTGCCGTCCCCGAAGACGGCCGGGTAGCCCTGCTCTATGCCTTTTCGGCGACGATCCCCCACCTGGCCAGGGACATCCCGTGCGGGGCGGTACGAGGGGTCGATGTTTCACCGACGGCGAGGCTCACCACAAGGATGATCATTCCGAGGAACGGCGCCACCGTCTCGGGAACTGTTCCACTTGCCGCCATAGCCAGTGGCTACTTCGGTACGCCCAAGGTCGAGTTTCGTCTGACCGGCCCGTCACACAACGGCACGCTGATCGGTGTCGGCAAGTTGTCCCTGGCCGGATGGGTCAGCATCTGGAACACCACCACGGTGGCCAATGGCATCTACTCGTTGCAGACCGTCGTCTACGATGCCGCCGGACGGACCAGCCACAGCGGCAGCTTCACCGTCACGGTCGACAACCAGTCGGGGTGAGGCCGGGCCGGCCTACCGGCCGAGGTTCGGGCGGAGGGGCCACGTGATGATACCCATGGTGGAATTCCACCGACGGGTGCCGACCCCCAGGGGGCTCCTTGGGAGGCAGGTCACGGTGGCTCCGACAGGAGCCGGCGGTAGATGTCTTCGACCTCATGGGCGGCAGAGGTCACGTCGAACAGTGCGCTCCGGTCGAGCGCGGCCCGCCCGAGATCTAGGCGAAGGGTGGTATCGCCCACCACCTGCGCCAACGAGCTGGCCAGCAAGTCGGCCCGCCCGGGCGGGACGAGTAAAGCGTCGACCCCGTCGGTGAACAGCTCTGGGATTTCACCCACCGCGGTCAGAACCAGCGGCAAGCCGGCGCTGGTCGCCTCCATGACGGCCACGGGCAGACCTTCGTTGTAGGACGACAGGGTGAAGACATCGGCGCCCGTCATGAGACGCAGGACATCGGTACGTAGGCCGAGGAACCGGAACCGGTCGCCCAGACCGAGGTGGCGGTGGACTCGATTCAGCTCGTCGGCCAAGGGGCCGAAACCTACCGAGACGAACGAAACCGGTGACCCACCGTCCACGAGCATTCGAGCTGCCTCGAGGAGAACGTCGTATCCCTTCTCACGACGAAGATTTGCCACCGTGAGGACCAGGACGTCGTCGGGTCGGACCCCGAGTTCTCGGCGAACGTCCCGGCGGATTCGCTCCCGGTCGCCGCGCAGGTCGGCCGACCGAGAAACGTCCACTCCGTGAATGACCACCTGGGCGCGCTGTCGGAGAAACTTGGGGAGGGCCTGGCGTGAAGCTTCTGACACCGTCACCAGGGCATCGTCGAGGCCGATGGTGGCGGTATTGAGGATCCTGACAGGAGCCTGCATGTCGCCCCACGTGCAGTGCTGCGTATAGACGAGTTTGGGCCGGGAGCCCCGTGGGAGGCTCTGCACCACCAACCTACCCAAGGAGGCGGGGTACGGAAGGTGGAAGTGGACAAGGTCGTAGCGGCGGTCGACCAGGAGCCGTCTCAGGGATGTCGTCCATTTGAGGTCCCAGTCGCCTCGGGCCCCGAGGGAATGCGCCGGGACGCCGGTGGTTCGCATGGCATCGACCAATTGATTGCTCTCATGGAGCACGTAGGCGGCCTCATACTCGAATGACGTGCGATCTCCTCGGGTCGCCATATCGACCAGAAGCCGCTCCGCACCTCCGTAGTCGAGGCCCTTGATCAGGAGCAGGACGCGAGCCGGCCGGCCACTGCCGGTGGCCGGTGGTGGTTCGCGGTGTTCGTCGACGGTGCTCATTGACGGGTTGGTGCCACGACGCTCCGTTTTCCACTCGGAAGCCGGGGCAGGGCGTCGACATATTCCAGGTCTACCGGGATATCTCCCATTCTTTCTTGGATGTTTTTCAGAAAGATCGACTTATCCTCTTTTTCGAATCGCTCCCGGTCGGCGACCATCTCGACACGCAAACGATCATCTTGGAGGTGACAGCGAAACGCCATCACCCAATGCAGGTGCTTTACGCAATCGCCGATCTGGGCGGCGAAGACCTTTCCCCGACCGGGGATCTCGAGAAAGTCAGTTTCGCGTCCCTCGATTGCCGCCGCCAACGGTGAATCCCATCCGCACGGACACGGCAAATCATCCGAGAGAGCGATCCGATCCCCGATCCGATAACGGATGAGCGGCGTCTGTTTCATGTAGAAGCTCGTCACCAGCACTTCGCCGTTATCAGCCGGTTGACCATCGGCGCCGATGACCTCGAACACGCCGCTTGTCACGTCGATGTGCAGTCGACCTCGTTGACACTCCATGATGAACGGAGCACCTTCTGACGATGCGTATTGGTTGCGGACAGGACAGTTGAACACCCGCTCGATGATGTCTCGCTGGCTGGCGGTCAGGGTCTCGCTGGTGGTAAATATCGCTTGGATATTGAAAGATGGCGCGGCTCCCGTCATTTCAATGAAGCTGGCCAGTTCCCCAATTGCCGAGGGAAATCCGTTGATGAATGCTGGCCTGAATCTCTCCAAATCCTCCAGGTAGTAAGCTAGGTTATCTGGAGACATATGAAAGGTGCTGTAGTACCGAATGCGCTTGAGAAAGTTGTTCCGCCAGAACCGGTTGGCGGAGATGTCGTCGGCCCCGATCAAATGACGACCCGAGAACCAGGCAATGCGATCGCGACCCAGCTTGTACCCATGCATCGCCCACATGGCCTCTTGCCGAGCCAACCGCTCTCCTTCGCTGTCCGCCGAGCTGAAGATGACCAGCGACTTTCCCGTCGTACCCCCCGTATAGAGCTTTCGAAGTTTGCCACTTCCACGAACGACGATGTCGTCGATATGCGCCCGGAGCTCTTCCTTTTCAAGAATCGGGAGGTCCTGCAGTTCCCGCGACTGGACCGAAGCGTATTTGGCGGCGTAGTAGCTCGATCGAGTCGCAGCGTGGGCGATGATCCCGTGGGTGCGTTCCGCCTGGATCTTGAGAAGGTCTTGGCGCGGTAGCTCTTTCATGGCATTCCAACCGACCAGCGATTCGTGGAAGTACCTGCCTCGACGTCGCCGAAACAGCATCACTCCCGCCATGGTCACGATGGTGTCCTTGAAGACAGCCGGAGCATGATCCATCAGGCGTTGGTTGACCTCGGCCGTCAAGGTCTGAAGCCGAGCACGTAGCGACGACAACGGCATCATCATGCTCGTCTCGGGAGCCTCGAAGCGCTCCGTCCTCGCCCGAGCGAACACCAGCTCAGTACCGTGCGCTCACTCATTCTCAGTGTCCCCGGTGGATCGTTCGATGGCTCCGGTCCACCCCTTTGGCGGTCGGAAGGGTCTGGCCAGCACGGAAGGGACGGCGCCGACGCCGGGAAGGGTTCTCTCGTCCCAGTGGACGCGGCAGGAGGTCCAGCTACGAAGAGGCAGATCAATGGATGGATCCATTGCATGAGAGAGCAAGGGAATGCGATCGGGCTCATATCCCATCAATTGGGCGCAGACGACATCGGCGGCGACCGCGTCGTCGCTGAAGATGAGGATCCCGGTCAGAACCGGTGACGGCCTCAAGGGCCCTTCTCCCTCACCGGCGACGATGCCGTCGACCAGTACCAGGTGCGACCTTTGCGGCGTTTCGGCAATGGATCCGTCGGGGCGCCCGAACCTGAGGATCCTCGCCACATCCAGAGCCATGCGCCACGCCGTATCGTTTCCGGCCCACCCGCCGCCCATGATTCCGTGCTGGCCGAGCCGAGCAAGTCGAAACGCCGACTTCCCCACAATTCTCGTGGCATTTCCGAGCCGAGTCTGTGGTGCGGAAGCCGTTCGATCCGAGATCTCGGAGGCCAGGGCCCGGAGTGGGTTTCCGGGGGGATGCTCGTCACCTCGGCGGTGCCGATCGTCGTGGCGATAGTGCGCCAGACATTCCTTTCGGGTAACCGTTCCGATGGTTCCCTTGAGGGCGCAGGTGATGCCCACCTTCTCATGCGTCTTGAGTTTGGGGACGCTGATGATCACATCAGATTCGAGCACATCGCGGTGAATCGTATAGATGTGGCGTCCGTGCGAGTGAAATGCCAACGTCTCGCCTGGGGCGTAATCACCCACTCGGAAATCGACGCTGGCGTTCCGCTGGTACAGCTCGTCGAGGTAGCTCAGTGGACCCAAGTCCACATCGACAGTAGGAACATCCCGCACGTGACGCTCCAGGAGCGAACCGTATTTGCTCCACTCAGTGGCGACACCGCGAAGGTCCATCGGGTGGATTCCTCCCGGGAGGGCACTCGAGTCTTCCAAGGTGCCATCGGTGAAGCCGGCCTGGCGGGCGGCGGCGGCATAGTCGCACGATTGCAGCGGCGCCGAACCCAACGTCACCAGGCGGCTGTCACCTGCCGCCTCGACGGCGTGTGCCAGCAGGGGTTTGACAACCGACCCGTTGGTGCATTTCGCCAGGAAACGCGAGATGGTCTCGCCCCGATCGATCCGACGATGCATCACCAAGTTGGGGAGAACGAAGACGCGCTTGCCGTCGGCGATCCATTCCCGCAAAAGCGGTCGTCCGGATCCGGTGGCCGAACCGGCCAGCCGCAATGCTCGTTCGACCATGCCGTCGATCTCCAAACCGTCGCCGCTCAGGAGCCCGGCCGAGGCAGCCGAGTCTCCGCTGGCCGCCGCCGGATAGCGGGCGTCCGGGTCACTCACGACAGACACGCGTGCTGCTCCGCTCATCTACGCCTCCTACTCGTCCGGTATGACTGGCAAACCTCGATCAGGACGTCGATGACGACCCGTCCGGCTGCTCTCTCGAGGTGTCGAGCTCACCCTGCCGTCGGACGTAGCGAGCGTTCTGCCCGGTGCGACCCCGGGCACCGTCCCAAAGGCCGTGGACGATGGCGGAGCGATGGGCCCACCCGTGCGCCCTCTGCAATTGCCGCACCGAGTAGACGAGATGCCATGCGTACCAGCTCGGCCGACCGTGGCGACGGGCCAAAGCGAACGAGTTGCGAGAGTGGTAGTACGCCGCGCCATGGCTCGTCCCGGTCGACCGGTCGGTGGCCACGAAGAGCCTCGTCCCGTCCCTGATTGGTCTGGTGGACGGCGACGGCAACGGCGGCCACGTCGTCGACGAGCACGGAGAAGCCCGCCTCGCGCACTCGGCAGAAGAAGTCGAAATCCTCGAGCCCGAAGAACCAATCAGGATCGGGCAGGACGCCGGCCTCGACCACGGCGCGGGAAATCAAGGTGGCGCCCCAACAGGCCACATCCACCGGGGTGAGGCGGCCGGGTGAGCCAGCCACTGGCACCGTGTTCACCGTATGGGAGCCGCGACCCACGAAACGGCGACCGTAGGCCACCACCGCACCGACCCGCGGCCGGTCGGACGCCAGGTCTGCGATCCGGGACAGCAGCCCGGCCAGGCGGGGCGCCGGCAGATCGAAGAGTCCGACATCGTCCTCACACAGGTAGGCCCAGTTGGTGGCGGGGTCTGCGAAGGCCTCGACCAGGCCGGCGCGGAACCCCCCGGCCGGCCCCGTGTTCTCGCCGAGCCTGACCATCCGCACCCGGGCTTCGAGGTCCGGATCATCGAGCCCGCCTTCACCGTTCACGACCACGATCACCCGCTCGGGTGGCAGGCCCTCGACGCTCACCAGCGACCGGGTGACGTCGCCAGCCAGCCGCGGCCTCATGTGTGTCAGTACCACTGCGGTGACGCCGTCCGGAGCCGACAGCCTCCGTCCCTCGTGCAACGTGTCCCCAACGATCATCGTGATGTCACAAAGCTAGGATAACCGCCAGCAGGGCGAGCACCACGCTCGAGTGAGCTACGACCGGGGCCGAATCCGGACGGCGTCATGCGGGGAGGCATGGGTTGAGCACCACAGGCGGGCCGGGCCCCGACACAACCCGTCGGGCGCTCCCGACCATCGGGCGGCACCGACCGTGATCAGCGTCGTGGTTCCGGTACGGAACAGCATGCCGTGGCTGGAGGACCAGCTCCGGGCGTTGGCCGACCAGGAGTGCGACGACGAGTGGGAAGTCGTCATCGCCGACAACGGCTCCACCGACCGGAGCCGCCAGGTGGCCGCCGATTGGTGCGAGCGGCATGGGCGGATGCGCTCGATCGACGCGTCGGCGGTGGACGGCGCACCTGCCGCCCGCAACGCCGGAGCACGGGCGGCCCGCGGTGACCTCCTGGCCTTCTGCGACTCGGACGACGTGGTCGGCCCGGGCTGGCTGGCCGGGTGCGCCCGGGCCCTGGGATCGGCCGACGTGGTGGCCGGCATCTTCGACTTCTGGTCCTTGAACGGCCTCCCCGAATCGCCTCCGACGCCGGCCTCCATGCTGCAGCTCCCGTTCCTGCCGGCCGGACTGAGCGCCAACCTTGCCGTTCGCCATGAGGCCTTCGACGCGGTTGGAGGATTCGCCGAGGAGTTGGTCACCGGCGAGGACATCGATCTCTGCTGGCGACTCCAAACCGCGGGATACCGCTTCGCCATCGAGACTGGGGCCGTCGTGTCCAAGCGGGACCGGACCGGGTTTCGGGAAGTGTTCCGGCAGGGGTTGGCCTTCGGCCGGGGTGGGCCGGTCTTGTACCGGAGGCACCGAGCGGCCGGGGCCCGGCGGAATCTGGCCGGTGCGGCCCGGTCTTGGTTGTGGCTCCTCGTCCACGTGCCGCTCCTGGTCGAGTCGGGCAATCTGAGGAACCAGTGGGCCCGGGGTGCCGGGATGAGGATCGGTAGGCTGCTGGGCTCACTCGACCAGCGGGTCTTCTTCCCTTAGCCGCACGCCCACTTCGTCGGAAAGCCAGCCCTCAGTTGACCTCCCAGTCGGCACCGACATAGATGTTGGTCATGACCATGACCCCTTCGGGAAGGCTGTAGGCGTCGGGCCCCATGACGTCGAACGACATCACCGGCCTCCAGGGGAGCAGGGGCTTTCCCTTGCCTCCGAGGTGGCCCGACATGGCCGGCCAGAGGGAGTATCGGCCCTTTGACACCGGGAGGTTGTGCAGGCGACATTTCACCTCGAAGTCGCCGGCCGGGAACGAGCCGCTGTATCGCACGATGAACATGGGAAAAGCGGTTCCCTGCGAGACGCCGAGGAAGAAGTTGGCATCCAGCGGTTCCGGTGAGCGGAGCTCCAGGCGGACGTCGAGGTCGGTCTCCGAGCGCGCTTGGCCACCGCCGGCGGATTCGATCTCGCATTTGAGGACTTCCACCACGCCCTCGGTCGACGTGGTGAGCGCAGCATTCTGCTCCACGGCCGCCCGGTATCTCGCCACCACATCTCGCGTCGGACCGGTGGCCTGCATCACGGCATCGGCCAACCACACGGCCTTCTCACAGGTCGCCTCCACCGAGGCCAGGTCGTGAGACACGTAGAGCAGAGTGGTCCCGGATCGGACGATCTCGCCGATGCGCTTGAGACATTTCTGCTGGAAGTTGGCGTCTCCTACCGACAGCACCTCGTCGACCAGGAGGACATCGGGCTCGGTGAAGGCGGCAATCGAAAACCCCAGCCGCATCTGCATACCCATCGAGTAGAACTTCACCTGTCTGTTCACGGCGTCGGTGAGACCGGCGAACTCGACGATCTCGTCGAATTTGCTCCTGATGGTCTGGCGGGGCATGCCCATCACCGCTCCGTACAGGTAGATGTTCTCCTTGCCGGTCAGTTCCGGGTGGATCCCGCTGGTGACGCTCAAGAGGGCGCCGATCTTGCCTTGGGTGATGCATCGTCCGGCAGACTGAAAGGTCACCTGGCTGATGATCTTGAGCAGGGTGGTCTTTCCCGATCCGTTGATCCCGATCAGGCCCAGGGTGCCACCCGGCGGGACTTCGAAGGTGACATCCTTCAACACCCACCGGTACTCCCGGCGGCTGGGTGCTCTGAGGGTCGTCCGTACCCGCTTGAGTTGGTCGTAGAACTTGGGAACCGTCTTGTCGGCTCGGAATCTCTTCCAGACGTCCTCGACCTGGATCGATCCGTTAGGCAATGTCGGCAAAGTTCTCCTCCAACTTCTTGAAGACCCGATAGCCGAGAAGCAGGTAGGCGATGGCGCCGAGAGCGGCGATGCCGGCCAAGGACCAGTCGGGGCTGTGCCCGAGCAGCATGGTGTTACGGGCCCCGGCGATCACCGGTCCGAGTGGATTGAAGAACCCGTACACCATCTGGAGATTGACGGTGATTCCTCCCACCCAGTGGGCTTGGACCACGTGGCCGGCGACCATGTGCTTCTCGACGTGGTAACCGCCGGCCACGTGGGCGGCGGTCGGGATCTCGGAGTACGGCCAGATCACCGGGGTGGCGAACAATCCGAGCGTGGTCAGGAGGGGGAGCATCTGCATGAGATCGCGCATCTGGATGATGACGCTCGAGATGAACAGGGCGACGCCGGCGGCAAAGACGACCTCGATGATCATGTACATGGGCACCCACAGAGTGGCCAGTCTCGGCGCCCGTCCGAAGATGATGAACAACAACGTGAGTGGGATCCAGGAGATGGTGGTGTTCAACGCCTGGACGCCCATCGTCTCGAGGGGGAAGCACTCCCGCGGGAATTGGGTCTTGGCCAGCAACGCCTTGTTGGCCAGCAGCGAGTTACCTCCGTTCCCGAGGGAGTTCGAGAAGAAGTTCCAACACAGCAGGCCGACGAAGGCGTAGAGCGGATAGGGGATCCCCTGGCTGCCGAATGTCTTCACCCTGGAGAAAACCAGCACGAAGATCACCAGAGTGGCGACCGGGCTGAGCACGGCCCAAAGAATGCCGAGGACGGCTTGCTTGTACTGGGCCCGGAAGTCGCGCTCGGCGAGCGTGTAGATGATCTCGCGGTGGGCCCAGAGGTTCCGGACCGCCTCGAAGTACTTCACCTTGTGCTTGTAGAGGATCCCGGGAGGCGGCTCCTCGGGGATCACCGAGGTGTCCGGCTCCTCGAGCGTCTCTCCAAACTCCCATACCACGGCAGACATCGGAACGCTCACCCCCTCTCACCCAGAACCAGGCCAATCGCCAAGCTTCCCCGTACAAGATACCGGCAAATTGTGCGTGGCGGTCACTGCGGCCCCTGTCCCCACCACCGGGCCACAGTGCGAGGACCCGGCGAACGCAACTTTGGGAACTCGGATCACGCATTGGCGTGCCGGTGAGCACGGCGACCATACCTTCTGCGCCTATCAGTAGCCGCCTTCGAGTACCAGAAAGCATCCTTCCCGACGAGCAGGATACGGAGGTCCGGCCATCAAATTTCCGGGCATCACCGTGCACCGGCCCGGTGCCAGGCGCAACTCGATGTCGGCGGCCGGCAAGAGTTTGCAGCGCGACGTGGCCGGTGCCGAGGTCGAAGATCGCTCTCAGGCCCTACTGCTCGACTGGCGTCGCCGCGTGAGCCAGGCGGTGCGCCAGGGCGTCGATCTCGGCCTCGATCACCCCGGACTCGAAGCGCTCGAGGAACAGCCGGCGGGCTTGCTCGCTGACCGACCGTCTCAGTTCGGGCTCGGTGAGCAGCCGGCCGCAGGCTGCAGCCAACTCGTCCGCCGTCTCCCCCACCAGGAGGTGGACGCCGTCCTGGGCACCGAGACCCTCGGCCCCGAGTGCCGTCGACACCACCGGGATCCCGTGGGCGAACGCCTCGATGATCTTGAGGCGCGTCCCACTCCCGTAGCGGAGGGGCACCACCACCACGTCGGCGCCCGCCAACTCGGCGGCCATGTCGGCGACCCACCCGGTGAGGGTGACCGACGGCGGTTCGTCCAGATCCTCGAGATCGGCGTGGTGCCGGCCCACCAACCGGATCTGGGCATCGGGCACCCGGACGCGGAGCGCGGGACCGATGGCACCGGCCAGCCATCGGGCGGCATCGACGTTGGCGGGATAGGTGAGCAGGCCCTGGAAGACGACAACCGGCGGTGAGCCGACTGCGTCCCGACCGACGGGGTCGGCCGGAACGCTATAGCCGTTCGGGATGATTGAGACCCGGTCCACACCACTGGCCGAAGCCCGCCCGGCATCGAGGTCGCTGCACACGACCGCGGTGGCACCGGTACCCACCACTCGCCGTTGGAGCCGCTGCCACCGACGGACCTCCTCACGCGACACCAGGTCTCCCCCGAGCCGCCGGACCTGCGCCGCCGGACCCGACGGATGGGGCCGGGCGCGGCCAGCCGGGCCAGGATCTTCTGGTCCTCGAGATCGTCCAGATCGACCACGGTCGTAGCCGACGACCACCCGCCGGCCAGCACCCAGGGCCGGATGCCGAAGAACCAGACCAGGTCGTAGTGGCCCGACGTGAAGCGCCCGACCGCCTCGTGGACCAGGCGACCGTCACGCCAGGGCATGCCGAGCGGCATGGCCGGCCGCACCAGCGTGCGGAGCATCGGCCGACCCGACGGGATCCGGTTGTCGAAGCCGATCCGTCCCACTTTGGTCAGTCCCACCGTGTCCTCGGGCGTACCGAAGTCGGTGCGGAACTTCGAGATCACCGAGAACAACTCGGTGGGGCCGCAACGGGCCAGGCCTCGGAGGGTGGTGGCCAGACGCATCCGGCTCCCCGTCTCGGTTGGCCACGGGTAGTCGCCGGCTATGACCAGTGTTCGCATCGACGTCCTCGCGGTCGGCTCCCACGGTGGTTGCGGAGCATGGCGCGCCACGGGGTTCTCTCCGAGGGCCCGACCCATGGTATCCGGCCTGGTAACGTCCGAGGCTCGGTTGGCAGCGGAGAGGGCCCCACATGATCGATCGCTGGACTGGAGGGTGAGCCTGGCGCAGACCCCGTCGGCGGTGCCATTGGTGGTGCACGTGATCCCTTCTGCCGCCGGTCGCGGGGCCCAACGTGAGGCACGGGCCCTCGCCGACCACCTAGACCGCCCGGGCCACCGACACCATCGACTGCTCACCATGTTCGCCGGACCCAACGAGGTCACCGCCGACCTGTCACTCGACCACACCGCACGAGGGGCGGCCGGTGTCGGGATGGATCTGCACCTGGTGTGGCGACTCCGCTCCTTGCTGGTGGACCTCGGTCCAGCAGCTGTCATCGCCCACGGGAGTGAGCCGCTGAAGTACCTGGTGGCGGCCATGGCCGGTCGCCGCCTGCCCATTGTGTACTACGCCATCGGGACCTACTCGGGATCGCACCGTCGCCTCCAGGAGCGGGGATGGAAGCTCCTGTACGGGCGACCGGCCTTGATCATCGCCGAGGGCGAGGAGGTGCGGACCGAATGCATGGAGCGGTTCGGTGTTCCCGAACCCCGGGTCGTCTTCGTGCCCAACGGCCGCGACACGATCACGTTCCGTCCGCCGACCGACGGGCCGGTGACTGCACCCCCCCGGGTGCTGTTCGTCGGGGCGTTGACTTCCGGAAAGCGACCCGAGCGGTTCGTGGCCGCCGTCCGGAGCCTCCGGACCCAGGGGTTGGAATTCAGTGCCGGGATTGTCGGTGCCGGTCCGCTCCACGGACAGTTGGTCGATCCGGCGCGGGCGGCGGGGGTCGAGCTCCTGGGATCGAGGCCGGACGTCGCCGAACTCCTTCGACAGGCCGACATTCTGGCCTTCACCAGCCTGCCCTCCGGTGAGGGGATGCCGGGAGTGCTGATCGAGGCCGGACTGTCGGGTCTGCCCGTGGTGGCCACCGACGTCCCCGGAGTGCGGTCGATCGTCACAGACGGGGTGACGGGGCTGGTGGTGGCGGCCGGAGACAGAGACGCCCTTGTCGCCGCCCTCCGTAGACTCCTCGAAGACCCGGAGCTCCGTGCCTCGATGGGCAGGGCGGCGCGCCAGCACTGCATGAGCCGCTTCAACATCGAGTCGGTGGCGGAACAATGGTCGGTGGCCCTTCGACCGTTGTTGGACGGAACAGGGCGGTTCGGCCCGGATCGTTGATCACTCCGTCGTCGTTCCCCTGGTGCCGGCAGCTGGGAAATTTCCGCTAGCTTGCCTGGCTATGAGAACCGGGGGGGACCGATAATCATGCTGTCCGGACGGAGGGGTTCGCTCCCGATCGGAGTGAAGGATCCCCGGACCAGAGGTGACTGGGCCAGGCTCTACGTGGACTCGATCCTCGATGCCAGAACGGGACCCGATCTCGATGACCTGGCCTACTTCTCGTTCTTCATCGGCTATGCACGAAGCGGTCACACATTGGTGGCCACCATGCTCAATGCGCACCCCGAGGTGGTAATCGCCCACGAACTGGACGCCGTCCGGTTCGTCAGGCACCACTTCTCGAGGCGTCAGCTGTATTCGCTCCTCCTCCGGAGCGATCAGCAGTTCGAATCGATCGGTCGCACGTGGTCCGGGTACCAGTACGAGATCCCCGATCAGTTCCAGGGACGGTTCGAGCGCCTGCGGGTCATCGGCGACAAGAGAGCTCGCTCCACGGTCCTCCAGATCGCCAACGATCCGAGGCTGCTGGACCGGCTCAAGAAGCGGGTCAAGGTCCCGGTCAAGGTATTCCATGTGACCCGCAACCCGTTCGACAACATCGCCACCGAGGCTCGCCGCCACAAGATGTCGCTCACCGAGGCCACCCAATGGTACGAGCAGATCTGCAAGGCGGTCAGCGTGGTGCGCCCCTTGTTCGACCAGTCGGAACTGCTCGACGTGCGCTACGAGACGTTCTTCGCCGATCCCGGTCCCTCACTCGGCGAGCTGTGCCGATTCATCGGCGTGGTGCCCGACCCCTCGTATCTGAAGGCGTGCGCCGGGATCGTCTGGCCCAGTGCCAACCGAACCCGCGATGCCGTCGAGTGGACAAAAAACGAGCGCCTGGGGGTCGAGCGGCTCATCGACCGGTACGACGCGTCTGCACTCCTATACCTTCGACACGTAGTGGCGCGGCCCGTGGTGGGTCGGCACGAGGGCGGTCCCAGGGTCCGAAGGGCTAGACCTTCGACTTCCCGAGTTTCCAGGCGCGCTGTTCCACCAGCCCCCGGTGCATGAGACGAGCTCGCCGACGGAGCTCCCACTCGTACCGGGGCGGGGCACCGCGGGGTCCTCTCGGGACGCACAGCAAGACCAGCATGAACGGGATCATCATGGTCCGTTCCCGTTCGATCAGCCCCAGGTTTCCGAGGGCGGCGAACGTGTAGATGAACAGGACGGTGTAGACGGTGCAGAGCATCACGTACGGACGGGCGAAGGCAGCCCTGGGCACCATGCGCAGATTCCGGAGAGAGATCAGGATCAACCCGAGGATCACCGAGTTCTCGAGGGCGGCTATCCGTTCACCGAAACCATGGGCGTTGAAGAGCTCCGGATTGAACAGCACATTGTAGATATCGCGCGGGTAGTAAGCCGGACTCGTCGAGTAGGGCACACCGCCGCTGGTGCCGGTGACCGTATTATCAGCATTGGTCGTAGTCAGCGAGTTGGTGTTGAGGCCATGGTGGAGATACTTGATAGTCACCACTACGGACAGATACAGCACTGCCGCCAGGAAGATCACGCTGAGCACCCGGCGGATCCCACCGAGGGACTTCCGGGTCGAGGCGGTGGGGACCATCATGGCGATGACGAAGCCGGCCACGACGAGGAGCAGCTCGTTGGGGCGGACGTACACACCGATGAACGCCCCGGGCACCACCAGGGCGAATCCACCCCGCTGACGGGCGATGAATTTGGCCGCGCCATAGGCGATCAGCCCGAGGGCGAACATCATGAGAGATTCCTTGGAGATGTCCGCCGTCCAGAAGATCAGCGACGGCATGAAGAACAGCATCAACGCGTAGCGGCGAGGGTCGGCTCCGCGGAACGTCAGGGTGAAGGCCCGGAAGAAGCAGACCGAGCCGATGAACGAAAGCCAGCTGAACACCAAGAAGCAGGCCAGCTGGTTGATGCCGACGATGGCCATGGCGATCCCCGCGGCGATGCTCACCGAGCCGTCGTTCACGATCTGGCGCACGTCGGCTCCCGCGGTGGTGAAGTCGAACCGGCGGAAGTTCGGGGCCAGTAGCGCCCCCTGGTGGACATAGCGGTTCCAGTCGGCGATGCCATGGTAGAAGTGATCGACCACGTAGATCTGCGAGGGTGCCGCCAGCAGGTGGAGGACGAGGCTGAACGTCATCACCCGCACCAGCCAGGGGTTGGCTTCGGCGATGGCCACCCGTTGGATGACCAGGCGGCCCAGTGCGAACAGGATGACCGCCACCACTAGGGCGACGAACGGCTCGGAGGGAACGGCGGCCGCGATGAGCACGGAAGAGAGTGTCCGGGTCCGAGATCAGGCCTGCGTCTGCGAAGCCGGCCCCGAGCCACCACCGACGCCGACAGGGATCGCTGGCGTAGCCGTATTGTCGCCGTTGGCCGACCCACCGACCGGCTCCGGACGGAACAGCGCCGACTGGCGGATATCGCTGTTCCGCACTCGAACGTTGGTCAACACCACACCCAACACCGGAGCACCCATCCGGCGCAGCAGATCGCCCGCCTGCCGGGCGTCGTCGAAGGTGGTGTACTTGCACTCGCCCACCACCAGCGTCACGTCCACCACGTGGGCCATCGCCTCGGCATGGTGCAGGGCCAGCACCGGCGGCACCTCCACGATCACCACGTCGGCCAGGTTCCGCGCCCCCTCGATGATGGCAGGGGCCCGGTTCACCAACTCTCCGCTCTTGGCCACGAAGGGGCTCAGCGGTAGGCGCCAGACGTTCTCCAGCCTCGACGGCTGCAGCCGGAACTCGACATCTTCGGTCCGGATCTCACCGGATACCTCGGCCCGCAAGCGGCGACCACCGACCTCGAGGTCACCGGTGCTGATGACGATGACCTTCTGCCCGGCCTCGGCGTAGATGGCAGCCAGATTAGCGGCCACGTGGGGCCGAGTGGGCTCGGATCCGGGCGACACCACCATCACCACCTGGCGACTCTCGAGCTCCACCACCGGACCGACGACCAAAGGTTCGCCGCCTTCGGGCAACAGGCCGGCAATGCCGCCCTCCAGGCCGAGGGCGAACGGGTCGGCGGCTGCCGATTGGGGTGCCAGGTTCTCGAACATCACCGACATGCGCAACATCCGGTAGGCCTCGGCTCCGGCCGAAAGGGGATCTCGAATGACGTCCACCACTGGGATCTGGCCGGAGACCACCGGTTTGCCGACCAACGATGCCATGGGGATCTCGGCGATCACCGGGAACCCGAAGTTGGCCTCGGCCCTTCCCGCCGTCCTCAACCGCTTGTCCAGCAGCTCCCGGAGCAGCACGAGACCGGCGCCGATGGCGGCGCCGACGGCCAGACCACCGAGTCCTCGAATCTTCCGGCTCGTGACCGGGCTCTTCTTTCCGCCCCCGGCGACCTTGGTGGCGAACTGGGCCGACAGCAGAGGTGTGATCCCGGAATTGACGTCGCTGTTCTTCGAGTCCCCGGCAAGGGCGTTCTGGATCGCCGACTCAGTCTGGGAGACGAAGGTGTTGGCCACCAACACCGCTTCGGCCGGAGTCGCACCGTACCCGACGAAGTCGACATCAGTGGGGGCGTTCCTTTTGGCGATGGCCGTTGCCCCGACGGTGGTGACGCCCGTGGCCGGGACGACATTGGCAGCCATGTACGCAGGGAGGGCCGCAGGCCCGGCATTCAGTCCGATGGCGTTGGCCACCGCTTCCCGGGTCGCCGTCGAGTTGGCGTAGAACGCGATCTGTGTACTGGAGACCCCGGCCCGCAAGGGGCTCTGCTGCGAGGCCGGCGGGCTGCCGACCAAGGAAGTCGCCACATAGGGGAGCGCCGACTTCACCTTCTTGGAGTGACTCACTGGGATGAGTACGGCGATGATGGCCACGATGATGGCCAAGGCCACCACCAGTCGCCAGCTGCGCCGGAGCGCGCCCACATAGTCGATTGGCTCCATTGCTCTCCCACTTCCCTACCCCATGTAGAGAGTCGATCATATACCCCGACCCCCCCTACCGGACAGCACCAATCTTCGCCAAGATCGTCCCTTTCGATACCCAAAATTGAGGATGGCCCGTCGGGCACACCATCAGTAGTCTGAGGGGCACGCCCCACCACATCGTTGCCGCCCAGGCCCATCACGGCCCCGGAGGCACGATTTCGGGGTAGTTTCGGGGGAAGTGACGGATCGACAACCGCCTCGATTGGAGCGGGGTTGAGGATTGGGTCCGCAGGTGACGCGTGTCGCCGGGTGGAGGAATGAAGCACGGGGGTCGGACCGACAGCCTGAGGTCGGCCTGCTCTCGGGCAGGACGGACAACATCGACGATGAAGCGACGCTTCGTGCGGTGGGCGGTCGGCAATCTTGACCAGGGGGCTGTTGCATGGGTGATACTGGGCCTGACCAGGAGCTTGAGAATGGAACGCCCATGAGTGTCGGCTCGAGCCCGCAGCCGAAGGCCAACATGGCCGTCAAGGCGAGCCGTATCCGGTCGCGAATGGTGTTCACCCTGCTCGACGCGCTCTGCGTCTTCGCCGGCTACGGGTTCGCCGAGGTCACCTACTTCAGGGACAAGGCTCCGGGGCTGTACTGGCCGCACTTCGCCTCGTTCTTCGGCGTCGCCCTCCTCCTGACCCTGCTGGCCAATCACTTCTTCGGCCTCTACGGCCGGATGTGGCGCCACGCCGGAGTCGAGGAGGCCCGCCAACTGGTCCTGTCGGCGGCTGTGGTGATGTGCGTCCTGCTCGTGATCTACCCGCTCGGTCGCTCCGTCCACGTGGAGGTCGTACCCATCACGGTGATCGCCGTCGGGTGCATCTTCGCCACCATGGGGATGGGCCTGCTCCGGTTCCACTCGCGGCTGTTCGCATGGCAACGCGGCACACGCCGGGTCGGCCTACGGGTGGCAGTGGTGGGCAGCCGGGACGCCGGGGCGGCCGCCATCCGTGAGATGTTGCGGAGCCCGGGGGCGGGACTGGTGCCGGTGGCGGTGTTCGACGACGACATCCGGTCCCACGGACTGTCCATGGTCGGAGTACCGGTGGTGGGATCGATCGCCGACATCCCCAATGCCGCCAGCCGCTACACCCTCCAACAGGTGCTGCTGGCCATCCCCAAGCCACCCCCCGAGATGGTCGAGCGGGTCCTCCATGCCTGCGAGCAGGCCGGCCTGACCATGAAGGTCCTGCCCGGCGTCAGCCACCTCGTGGAGGGGGCGAACTCCATGGCGCCCCTCCGTCAGGCCCGCGAGCCTCAGATCGAGGACCTTCTCGGCCGCCAGCCGATCCCGATCGACTTGGCCACGGTGCGGCGAACCCTCCAGGGCCGCCGGGTGCTGGTCACCGGGGCCGGCGGCTCCATCGGGTCGGAGATCTGTCGGCAGGTGGCCGAGCTCGACCCGGCGCTGCTGGTCCTCCTCGACCACGACGAGACCCACCTCCACGACACCGCAGCCACCGTGCCTGTCCACTGCGAGCAGGCCCTGGTGGACATCACCGACCGGTCGGCGGTGGTCGATGCCTTCAACCGGTACCAGCCCGAAGTGGTCTTCCATGCCGCCGCCCACAAGCACGTCCCCGTCCTGGAGCACCATCCGATCGAGGCGGCCCGGACCAACGTGTTCGGGACCCTCAACGTGGTCATGGCGGCCAACAGCACCGGCGTCCAACGCTTCGTCCAGATCTCGTCCGACAAAGCGGTGCGCCCGTCGAGCGTGATGGGGGCGACCAAGCGGATCGCCGAACAGATCGTCCTGTCATTGGCACCCTACGGCGCTTCCTACTGCACTGTCCGGTTCGGGAACGTGCTCGGCAGTCGGGGCAGCGTCATCCCGACGTTCACGCGTCAGATCGCCAACGGCGGCCCGGTTACGGTGACCGATGAACGGATGACGCGCTTCTTCATGAGCGTGGAGGAGGCCGTCCAGTTGGTGCTGGAATCGTCGGTCCTGTCCGACGGAGGCGGAGAGATCTTCATGCTGGAGATGGGCGAACCGGTTCGCATCCTCGACCTGGCCGAGCGGATGATCCGCCTCTCCGGCTACCAGGTGGGCACCGACATCCCTATCGAGATCATCGGCATGCGCGAGGGAGAGAAGCTCGACGAGGTGTTGACCGCCCCCGAGGAAGAGGTCCTGACCACCTACCATCCATACATCAACCAACTGATCCCGATCACCGCGCCGGCCGAACTGTTCGACACCGGGATCAAGCAGTTGCAGCAGGCCACCGCCGAACGGGACGCCGAGTTGGTCAGGGATCTCTTGTTCACGGTGGGAGTTCCGACGTTGTCCGAACATGGGCCCGACAACGCACACGTCGCCGAAACGGGCTCCCTCGAGAGCCCGGACGACCACGGGCACGTCAAGTCACGGTCCAACGGTTCCAGTGCATCGAGCTCCGAGCAGGTGCCGGCTTGAGCCTGCCCGGAACTCCGGCCGGGTGAGCCCGAGCGGCCGTCCGACCAAGCTGGCGGTCGTCGGCCAGGGTTACGTCGGCCTCCCGCTGGCAATTCGTGCCGTAGAGGTCGGATTCGACGTCGTCGGCTTCGATGTCGATTCGGAGCGGATCAAGCAGCTGGCCGCCGGGGAGTCCTACGTCGAGGACATCACCAACGAACGGCTGGCGGCGGCGTTGGACAGCCGACGCTACCTACCCACCGACGACCCCGAGCGCCTGGCCGGATTCGACGTCACGGTGATCGACGTGCCCACGCCCCTGCAGGACGGCGTACCCAACCTGTCGTTCGTCGAGAATGCCGCCTCTACCGTGGCCCACCATCTACGGCCCGGAGCCACAGTGGTGCTCGAGTCGACCAGCTATCCGGGGACAACCGAGGAGCTGGTCAGCCCGCTGCTCGAAGAGGGCTCGGGGCTCACCGCCGGGCGGGATTTCCACCTCGGCTACAGCCCCGAGCGCATCGACCCCGGCAATCCGACCTGGCGGCTCGAGAACACGCCCAAGGTGGTGTCCGGGATCGACGACGCCTCGCTGGGGGCGGTACGGGGGTTCTACGACCGCATCGTCGACCGGACGGTCCCGGTGTCGGGCACCCGCGAGGCCGAGCTGACCAAGCTCCTGGAGAACACCTTCAGGCATGTAAACATCGCCCTGGTCAACGAGCTGGCCATGTTCGCGGCCGAGCTGGAGATCGACGTGTGGGAGGCCATCGACGCCGCCACCACCAAGCCGTTCGGCTATCTGCGGTTCACCCCCGGGCCCGGGGTGGGCGGGCACTGTCTTCCCATCGACCCGAGCTACCTGTCGTGGAAGGTCCGGCGCAGCCTCGGACAGCCGTTCCGGTTCGTGGAGCTGGCCAACGACGTGAACGAGCACATGCCCGACTACGTCGTCCGCCGCCTGATCCTGGCCTTCAACCGCATGGGGCGCACCGTCCAGGGATCCCGGATCCTCCTGCTCGGTCTGGCCTACAAGCGCAACACCGGCGACGCCCGTGAGGCCCCCGGAACTCTGATCGCCCAGTCGTTGGCCGCCCTAGGGGGATCCGTCCGGGTGGCCGATCCCCACCTCACCCCCGACTCGGTGCCGTACCCGCTGGTCGATCTGTCGGCCGAGGAGATCGAGGGCTCCGACGGGGTAGTCATCATCACCGATCACGACGCCTTCGATTACGATCTGGTGCGGCTGCACGCCAGCTATGTGCTGGACACCCGGAACCGCCTGGACGGCCCGAACGTCGAACGGCTGTAGTCTCCGGCGGTCGATCGAACGGAGAGACCGCCGGTGGTAGAGGAGATGACGGGACCATGAACGTGGTGGTCACCGGGGGCGCCGGGTTCATCGGCGCCAACCTGTGCCGGACCCTGGCCGGCCAGCCGGAGATCGACCGGGTGGTGGCTCTCGACGACCTGTCCACCGGCTACCCCTCCAACCTGGAGGGAGTGGACGACGTCTCGCTGGTGGTGGGGTCGATCCTCGATGCCGGGCTGCTCGACGAGGTGGTGGGGGGAGCGGACTCCGTGGTCCACCTGGCCGCCCGGCCGTCGGTCCCCCGATCGCTCGAAGACCCCATGGCCAGCCATCTGATCAACGCCACCGGCACCATGGAGGTGCTGGAAGCCGCCCGGCGAGGAGGTCGTCCCCACGTGGTGGTGGCGTCATCCTCCTCGGTCTACGGCGCCAACCCGGCGCTGCCCAAGCGGGAGGACATGGTCACCATGCCGGTCAGCCCCTACGCGGCGGGGAAGCTGGCCGCCGAGGCGGCCACACTGGCCTATGGGCGGTCCTTCGACCTGCCGGTGCTGGCCTTCCGGTTCTTCAACGTCTTCGGGCCGCTACAGCCGGCCGATCACGCCTATGCCGCCGTGGTCCCGGCCTTCGTGTCAGCCGCCCTGCGCAACGAGCCCATCCCGGTGCACGGCGACGGCCGCCAGACCCGCGACTTCACCTTCGTCGGAAGTGTGGCCAGCGTGCTCACCGAGTCCGTGGTCCGGGGGGTGGTCGATCATGAGCCCGTCAACCTGGCCTTCGGGACGAGGGTGAGCCTCCTCGAGCTCATCGAGCGTCTGGAAGGTGTGCTGGGGAGGCCGCTCCCCCGTGTGCACTCCGAGCCGCGAGCCGGGGACGTCAGGGACTCCCAGGCCGACCAGACCCGGCTCAGGCGCCTGTTCCCCGACATCGAACCGGTCGATCTCGAACAAGGGCTACGAGCGACGGTGGCGTGGCTGTCGGAGGACCGCTGACAACCACCGGGCCGGCTCCCGAGCCGGGCGACGCAGGGGCGGCCGACCCCGCGGCGGCCGAGTTCCTGGCAGGAGCCATCATCGTCGCCGGGTCGATCGTGGCCGCGGTGGCCGTGGCCATCCACCCTGGACCCAACACCCTGGACCGATGGGGCTCCCGAGTCGTCCCCTACGCCCACGGGTCGGCCGTCCTCGTCAGGATCACCGACCTCGGGAGCCCGGTCGTCCTGATCGCCGGCGCCCTGCTGGCGGCGCTGGTGACCCGCCACGACCGGATGCGGGCGTTGGCCTGCGTGACCGGTCCGTTGCTGGCAGCCCTGCTGGTCGAGTACTCGTTCAAACCGCTGGTGGGAAGACATTTCGAGGGTGTGCTCAGCTACCCGTCGGGCAACACCGCCGACATGGCCGCACTGGCCACGGCTTGGGCAGTCGCCGTACCCCGTCGGCTCCGCCTGGCAGTGATCACGGCAGGAGCGCTGGTCACCGCGGCGATGGCCGTGGCCGTCACCGGGCTCCGCTGGCACTACCCCAGCGATGCGCTGGCCGGGGCGGTCCTGGGAGTCGGCACGGTGCTCCTGGTCGACGGCCTGCTCCATCTGTGGAAGGTCCGGCGCCGATCACCAGCCTCCGAGGCCACATCCCCTCCTTCCGCCACGTCCGGGGCCCCGGGGCCGGGTCAGTCCGAGGATCAGTGAGCGCTTGCTCAACTGGAATCTCATCATCTTTGATGATCGGCCCCTTGCCCTCCATGCTGAGACAGCTACAATGGCCCGAGCAGGGGTAGCACCGACAGGAACGGGCTCGGGCCGCGGACGAACGGGCGGTGCACGGGGGGGATATGTCGATCGGCGTCAATCAGACAGTGGATACCAGCGACGCTCCGTCAGGACCGCTCCCGCGAACGACAGCCCGTGTCGACCTTCGGCCGTTTTCGCCCACCACCAATTCTACGGATCCCGAGAGCCTGGTGGCTGGGTCGGCCGGGCGGACGGCCGTCATGCGCCGAGTGCTTCGCAGCATCGAAGAGACGGTGCGGCCTGATGACCGGATCTGTCCATACGGCGTGTCCCACGTGGCGGTGGCATTCGGCCCCGAAGCAGATGCGGTCACTGCCAAACGGCTGGGAGAGCGCCTGGCCCGAGCAGTGGGCCAGGGCCTCGTCGGGGTCGTCGTCGACGACGAGGCTGCCCCGCCCGATTGGGACCGGACCTCGGGGGCCAGACCGACGACGATCGGGACCATTCCCTCCACCACAGTCGTCACCGTCGATCGGCTCGTCGGGGACCGAGCCGTCGGTGAGCACGCCGGTCCCTGCGTGTCCCCGTCGGCATCGTGGGGGCGCCCGTCCGTCGGCTGGCACGGCCATGCCCCGCAGCTGTGCCATCGCACGATCGTCCGGTACTCCACCCGGACCGTCGCCGGATACGGCAACCGCCACGACGACCTCGTATCCACCTCCGGTGACCACCACCCGGGGACGGTGCTGGTGGTCGACCCCGATCCGAGAGCGGCCAACGCCCCGGGGTTGGCCGCCCACGCAGCCGCTTCGCTGGCCGGTCGGCTCGGGTTCAAGACCGGTGTGGCCTCGATCGGTCCCCAAGGCGAGCTCACCACCGAGGTGGACGGCACCGCCGTCGACCTGGTCGTGCTGGTGGTAGGGGCCGAGCCCACAGGCGGACCCTCCTCGTGGTCGTCGAGCACGTGGTGCGTTCCCGCCCGGCTCACCCGCGCCTACCGCTCGCAGGGGATCGACGTCCTCGCCGTGAGCTCGGGCGCCACCGCCGGCGCACTCGTGGGCTGCATCGAGCAGGGCGCCTCGGTGCTCTTCGACTTCAATGCGCTGCCCGTCGAGCTGGTCGCCCTCGGCCGGTCCGGCGCCACCACCGGCACCTGGATTTCGTCCAGGAACAGTCACAGAGCCGACTCACCCCTCAGCGCCCTGTTGAAGCTGACGTCGAGCGAGCGCCGGGTGCTGTTCTATCTCACCACGGGTCAGGCCGCTCAGGACATCGCCGACGACCTCGTCGTGTCCTTGGCCACGGTCAGATCCCACATCCGGTCGATCCTGCGAAAGCTCGAGGTGCGGTCCCAGCTAGCAGCCGTGGCCGTGGCCAACAGCTGCGGTGCGTTTCAAGACCAATCAAGTCACGCCTCGTGAGCGGGGCCCGTCAAAGGGCCGTGAGAAGGGCCCGGCTGACCCGCCATGGCGAGGTGTCACGTACGAGGCTGTGATCGGGCTGACCGCAGTGACCGGGATGCCCGGCGGTGAGGCCCTACCACTCGACGGCTGGACAAGTCCCGTCCGCCGACGGTCGCCGGCAAGGTCAGCCGTCAAACGAGTAGGAGGCAAGGAATTCGTAGCGTCCGATGAGCCGTTCGACGCCGGTGCGTTCCTGCTCGGTCCACTCAACCTGGTCACGGGTCCGGTTCAGACTCGGCCAGACCTGCCCGGCACAAGCCTCCAGGTAGGTGGGATCGGGCTCGACGCCGATGAACCGGCACAACTCGGCCAGTGAGACCGTGGGCTCGTCGACGAAGGTCTCGTACCGGAGCTCGACGAGCTCGGAGGCGTCGAGCAGCGGCCGGATCCGGGCCACCGCCCCACACGACTCGTCGTACCAGGCCGTAGCCCGGGTGAGGACGCTGCCCTCACCGCGTGACAGGTACTCGTGCTTGCGGGCCGCGGTGGCGATGTTGTCAAAGGGATTGCGGGTCACGTGGATCACCCGGATCGGGACCTGCACGAGGCGGCGGACCCGGTCGAGGAGTTCGGGCCACCGGGAGAGCTCCATGGCCGTCGAGTTCCCCCGCTTGTCGCCCAGCACCCGGAGGCGCCGGCAGCGACCCTGGGACTGGCCCGGCACCTCGTAGGCGTAGCCGGCCCACATCCATCCCATGGCGCCGAACTGCAGGTCCCGCTCCAACAGGAGTGCGAAGAGCTGGTTCCGACTGAAGTGGTGCCGGACGACGTTGACGGCGTCGAGCTCGTGGGCGATGACGACCTCGGGATGCGCATCGAGCATCGAGCCGACCAGAGTGTGACCACTCCGCGCGTAGCCGATGAAGAAGCAGAAGCATTCGAGATCGTCGAAACTCGGATTGCGTGTGGCGCTGACGAGCGACGAGACGTAGCGCTTCGCCCACCCGACCACACCCTGGGGGTCGAGGATCGGGCTCGGCTGCCGGACCCCCGGATCCGACGTCGAGGCCTCCGTCACGGTGGGGGCTCCTGGGTCGGCATGGCAGCAGACGCTAGTGGAGGGTCACCTCACCCACAACAAGTCGCCGTGGCTCCTCGATGCGGCCCGACAGAGGCAGCTGGCGGCTCCGGCCGGTCAGCGAGCGACCCCTCGTAGAACTCTGTAGAACCTCCGGAGCCGGAGCTTGCGGCGACCGGCGAACTTCCAGGTCTCGCGGAAGAGCCGCGTCGTCACGCGCTGGCGCTGGAAGACGAGATCCCGGGCGCCGGCGGCGCGGATCTCCTCGGCCATCCGTAGGTAGATGTGGCGCTTGTAGTGCCGAATGTCCGAAGCCAGATCGTCCTCGGAAAACACGAACGTCCGGAGATCGCAGACGGTGGCGTTGGGAAGCTCCGCCACCACTTCGTCGAGAGCGGCGTTCATCACCCGGTGGTGGAGATACCGCTGGGGCTCCTTGGGGTTGTCCACCGGCACTTCGGCGCCATTGAGGAAGATCAGCCGGGCGTGCTTGGGGATGGATGCCGCCAGCCAGCGGATGTTCTCACGGAACCGCTCGACCCCGATCACACCGAGGAATTCGAACTCGTCGGCGAACCACTCGAAGAACTCGCGGCCCATCCCCTCATGGGCGGATCTCCTCTCCAGCATGGGAAAGTTGAGCGGATCGGTGGCATCGGTCACGAACTGGTGCCAGGGGACGATGAGGCCCAGCTCGCGGTGCCGGTAGAGACCCTGGGTGTAGTCGGTCAGCACGCTGTACACCAGGGCGTCGTAGTCGGGGGAGACGACGGCGGGAGACTCGAACACCGCTCGGTCCAAAAAGGGGATCCGGTCGACCAGGGCTCCCTCCTCGGCCGAGATGCCGGCGGCGGACTGCCGGGCCGTCTCGGTGTGGCCGACGTAGATGAACGCCCCGGTGGGGCCGGGGTGGGAGAAGTAGGTGAGGATGTCGCCGCCGAGGAACTGGGCGGCGTTGGTCAGATCGCATCCCCCCACCATGAGGACCCGGTTCGGCTGCGTGAGGCCGGCCCGATGGTCGGGGGGGCTCACCATCCGACCATCGGGGTCGACGGAGAACCGGTCGTTGGCCAGAGTGATCCAGTCGACCTTCCCGTCCAACGGGGCGGCGACCTCCCCGACTACGGTGACCGAGGGGCGACCGAGATGCTCGTACACCCACTGCTCCACGCCCATGTGGAGCACCCGGCACGAGAAGAGGAAGTCGGTGAGCACGTTGTCGTCGAGGGACACCGAGTAGAAGCCGCAGATCCCGTAGTCCCCGTACCGATCGCGCACCCGCACGTAGCCGGTGGCATGCCGGGGATCGGCCACCAGCGAGGCGAACTGCTCCCACTCCAGCCTTCGCTTGGTGAAATTCAGCTGATTGGTCCTGTTCAGCAGCTCGAACAGGCGTTCGGCCTCGTTGACGGCATCGGTGAAGACACCGACCTGGATCTCACACGAACGGAGGAATGCCTCGTTCGAACCCGACACAGCCTCTCGGTCGACCAGCTTGCTCTCCAGCATGCGGTACTGGTGGAGCCGCGACAACCCGCTGTCGTCCTTGCCGGTGAACTCGGGCAAGGAGAGCAGGTCATCGATGATCTCCGGACCGGCAGTCCGGATCCCGGGGACAGCCTGGCGAACCTCCTCACGGTTCAGGGCGAGATCGTCGATGAAGAGCACGTCCGACGCACGGAGCTGGGCGTCCTCGATGATCTGGAACACCCGGCCACCCTTTGGTGACCAGTCGATGCGAGCGAACACGAACTCGCCCCACAGGTCGGCGGCCTCGAGCTCCGAACAGACCGCGGCTTTGTCATTGTTCGAGCAGATCGAGTTGATGATCCCCCGCCGGTTCAGCGTTCGCACGACGTCCATCCGGGAAGGCGGAAGCAGAACGGGACCTTCGCTGAGCGTCCCGTCCCACAGCGTCCCGTCCAGGTCCCACACCACCATCTTGACGGGCTGGGGCGGGCCGTCTCCCGACGCCTCCTCGGACAGGAGTCCTTCCGGTCTTCCGTCGATCACCGTGAGGAGTCCACTCTGGCCGACTGCCCCCTCGGTCTCGTCCAACGGTGATCTGCCACCGCGCCAGCTGAAGGGCACGCCACCGCTCGAGCCGGGCGGCCCGGCCCGGGGCCGGGACTCGGCCACAAGCAGATGGACGGTCGGTCCGTCATGGTGCCCCACTTCATGGTTCTCTGGATTGTAGGGCAGGTCACGCCGTTTACGACGCCTTGGCCTTGGCGCCTAGGGCACCGTCGGTCACTATAGTGAGGGCCGTGGAAGGGGGGTTTGGACCGGCTGGGCCAGGCACTGCCCACCCGAAGAAGAGTGCGGCGACCCGAGCACGCCGGGGGATCCGGCGGACAGCCAGCGAACTCCGCACCGAGTGGGAATTGCGGAGCGACGGCTCCTTCCGACGAGCGGCCAGAGGGTTCGAGTTGCCCGACGGTAGCAAGCGGATCTACTGCTATCACGTGCGAAAGACCGCAGGAACCAGCCTCTTTCTGAGCTTCATGGCCCTGGGGGGCGAGGATCCCATGGACGTGTGGCGCCGCCTCGCCCGGACCAGGCTGGAACGGACAATCAGCGCCGGGTACTCATTTGTCTCCAACAACCGGAGGGCTCTGGCCGAGGGTTCCTACTTCTTCGGGCGTTCCCACCGTCCCTTCACCGAACAGCCGCTGCCACCCAAGACGTTCACCGTGACGATCCTGCGGGACCCCATCGAGCGGGCCCACTCCTACTTCGACTACCTGGTGGCCGGCGATGCACCGGACATGCCGGGCCAGGTGTCCAGGCGGCAGCGCCTCCTGGCCCTGGACGGGTTCGACGCCTTTTTGGACCGGGTCCCGGTCCGGGACCTGCTGACCCAGCTGGCCATGTTCTCCGATCGACTGGACGTGTCCGAAGCGGCAGAACGCATCGCCGGCTGCTCGGCGGCGTTCTTCACCGAGCGGTTCACCGAGGGACTGGCCAAGCTGGGCACACGTCTCGACCTGCCGCTGAGCGTCCGACAGGACCGGGTGACAGGTCGGCGCTCGATTCTGACCGACCAACAGACTGAGCGGCTCCGGGCACGACTCGAGCCCGAGTACGAGCTCCTGCGCCGCCTCGAGCAGGTGGGCATCGCCCGGATCGGTCCGGGCGACCCTGGCAGGTCCGGCCCCACCGGGCCCGGCTGGGTCTAGCAGGACCGTTTGAGCACCAGGGCCTTGGCCAGAGCGCCCCACTCGTAAGCCACGGCGAAGAGCACGCGGTCCTGGGGGTCCTCGACCGGAACCATGACCAATTGGACTCGAGTACACCGCTTGAACAGCATCCGGGCCCGGGTCGTCTGGGTGCGCTCGGACACCACGATGATCCGATGCCAGTGCCTCTTGGCCGACAGGCGGGCCACGTACTCCGCCTCCCCCCTGGTGTCGAGAGGGTCGGCCCGGAAGCAGATGATCCGGACACCGGCCACCGGGTGGGGGCAGGGAACGGCCTTCTTTCCTCCGAGTGAGATCACGGCGATCGGCGCAAAGCCCGATCTGGCGAGGTGGATGGCAAGTTTCTCCCGCAACTGCCCGGCGTCCCCTCCGAGGGCGACGACGGCATCCGCTTTCACCGGCTGATCGGTGGGCGGCCACAGGAACAGACGGGCGGTGCCGACCACCAACCCGACGAGCAGGAGCAGGACCAGGCACACCGAGGTTGTGAGCACCACGCCCCACTTCGTCCAGTGGGCCTCGCTCATGCTCAGAAAGCTAGTGCTGGGTACCCCGAGCAGGACTTCACCGGAGGGTCGGCCGACATCGTTGGTAGCCTGGGAGGAGGAGCCTCGATGGACAGAACCCGCAGATTAACGGTCAGTCTCACCCTCAACGGGTTGCTGGTGGTCGTCCAGATCGGGTTCGGCCTGGTGGCCCACTCGACCGGGCTGCTGGCCGATGCCGGTCACAACCTGTCCGATGTCGGTGCCCTGGTGCTGTCGTTGGTCGCCGTGCGGCTGGCCCTCCGACCGCCGAGCGCTCGCCGCTCGTTCGGCAACCACCGGGCCACGATTCTGGCGGCCTTGGCCAATGCCGCCCTGGTGGCGGTGGTGACGGTCCTCATCGTGGTCGACAGCGTCCACCGTCTGGGCCATCCCGAGCCGGTCCGGGCCGGCATCGTCGTCGTCGTGGCCTCCCTCGGCCTGATCGTGAACGGGCTGGCCGCCCTGGTCCTTCGGGACGGGTCCCGCGACCTGAACATGCGGGGGGCGCTGCTGCACATGGCCGGCGACGCCCTGGCCTCTCTGGCCGTGATGGTGGCCGGCGCCGTCATGCTCGTCCTGCCTTCGGCCACCTGGCTGGATCCGGTGTCGGCACTGGTGGTGGCGGCCGTCATCGTCTACCAGGCGGCGCGGGTCTTCCGGGGAGGCGTGGCCGTGCTCCTCGAGTCCACTCCGCCGGATCTCGACCTGGACCAGCTGACCTCGGCCATGGCCGCCGTTCCGGGTGTGAGCGAGGTGCACGACCTCCATGTCTGGAGCCTGTCCAGCGAAATGCGGGTGCTCTCTGCCCACATGGTGCTCACCGGCCACCCGACCCTCGAGGAGGCCCAAGTGGTGGGCGAGCGGGTCAAGCAGACCATCGCCTCGCCCTTCGCCATCTCGCACAGCACACTCGAGCTCGAGTGTGAGCGGTGTAACGACGATGACGATCCGTGCCGGATGGAGACCCACACCCCGGCGACCGTCGCCACCACCCACCACTGAGCACCGTGTCGCCGAACCGTCCTCAGCCGGTCGATCCCCGGACCCGTGCCGGGACGCGAACAAGCCCCGAGTAACCGAACGGCCGAAACCGCCCGAGCTCCTCGGGGCCACGTTCGCAGCGATCCGGCCTCACCCGTGCCCAGCCGTGTCGGACGACTTTGCAACGAGCACCGGACATCCGCGCCTTCGCAAGCACTTCGGCCCGTCCCCGAACCACCACTTCGGTCACCTACGGCCCCCTCGTCCCTGCGAGGCGGCCTCCAGACGAGCCTTTCGGCCCTTCCTCCGGCCTCCTCCGGTTTCCGGTGGAGCTTCGGTTTCCCGAACAATTGACACTGTGATCGGTGGCCATTCTCGGGTCAATAGGGTCGGAAGAAATCCCTACCTTTTCCTCCAGATTTCTCACTGCGTCCCCAGATTTCGTGGAGATGTCCACCGTTCTTCCCCAGACCCCCGGGAGGAACTAGCCTTCTAGGGCGATGCGAAGGGGTCGGGGGACGGTGCAGGAACAAAATTTGTTCGAGCTCCTCGAGCCTGAAAGCGCGCCCGAAAATAAGGAGGAAGCTCCTCTTTCCTCTTCCGAACCACAGGTGTCCCCCACCAAGGGCGATACTGAAGCCGAAGCGTCAAATCCGAGCGTCAGTACTCGACGGGTCCCGGCCGTTCCGCCCACGTCACCGGGAGAAGCCGTCGGGTCGAATGAGCGGGCAGAATCCGGAGCCGATACGACCACGCGGAACGGAATCACCCAGCAGACTGGGCACGAGGCACCGATCGATGGCGTGGTCGAGCCGTCCTCCGAGCCAGCACGCCCGGAAAACGACCGCCCGATAGCGGAGCCACCGCAGTCGAGTGCCACGAAGCAACCGTCGGACACCACTGGTCGCAGTAAGAAGCGGTTGTTCGGGCGGCGTGCGAACACCGACAAGGCTCAAGAGCCACCTGCGGGCCCATCAGCCGGGTCGCCCATACCTCTGCCGCCTCCGCCCCCCTCGTCGGTGTCGACCTCGGATCCTGGATCGCCAACCTCGTCTGCGGGTTCCACACCCCTGCCGCCACCGCCCGCCACCTCGGATTCGACGTCGGCTCCCGCTACGCCGTCCCCGGGTTCGTCGCCCCTGCCATCTTCTTCGGGTTCCTCACCCCTGCCGCCACCGCCCGCCACCTCGGATTCGACGTCGGCTCCCCAGCCGCCCCTGCCCCCTCTACGACTGGTACCGGTGCCACCCGCCGCCGGACAAGACCCGATACCGGAGCCACCCACCGACGGATCCACCGGTCACACGCCGCCACCCTCCAACCGGACCCGGTCGAACGGTCAGGATCGGCCGGTCGGTGAGCAGTCGGACCACTCGTCAGATCCCGTATGGAGCATTCTGAGCAAGGCCCTACCGGAGGCGCCGTCGAGTACTGCGCAAAATGAACTGTCCGATCTCCCGTCGAGCGACCGGATGAACACCCCGGAGGTCGTTTGGAGCATTTTGGGGAGCGCGGCGCCGCAGCCACGGGTGAGCCCAGAGCCCGTTAAAGAGGACGAGCCGGCAGACAGTGCACCGCCGAAGCTGCCGGCCGAAGAGCATGGATCGACACCTCGAGCAGAGAGCGAATCGACACCTGAAGCGTCGACAGGATCGCCCCGCAGAGGTCTGAGGAGGCTGTTCGGAAGCCGGGCCGGTACCCACGCGGGTACCTCGCCCGAATCCCCGACGAGTCGCCCGGCGGAACCGACAACGGGGACAGTGTCGGGGGACGCCGGGAGCTCGACCCTGTCGCCGTCGCTATCGGCGGAGGAGTCGATCAGCGCCTACCTGGGACTCGAGCCCCTGCCTTCGCCGGATTCGCCACCGGATCATCGGCCGGCCGGGCCGTCGACAGCCACCCCAGAATCCCCGTCTGCGACGGCGCCGGGTGAGTTGGCGGCCCGGCCATCGACCAGCCCGACCAGCCCGTTGCCGGATCCACCCTCGACCACGGGCCCCGATGCCGGCCCAACGGGCCCGTTGCCGGACCCGACCGTGGTCTCCGGAGCCCCACCGGGGCGGCGGGATCGTACGGACCCACCCCGAGTGACACGACCCGGCCTCACCGCCGGGCCGCCCCGAGAAGCGCGCAAGGCCGTCACGCCCGATCCATTGCCGGATCGCCCTTCGGGTGCTCCGGCCGGACCATGGGCCGAACGGCCCCAGAACGGTCGGTCGGGTCCCCAACCTGGAGCTCCCTGGATCTTCCAGAAGAGCGATGTCGCCGATGGCCGGTCTTCCACCGACCCCGACCGCCCGGTTTCCGAAGTTGGTCCGGAGAGCCCCCCCGAACCGTCGGAGACGTCTCGCCGGCGGGGTCTGAAAGGCCTGTTCTCGCCACGGACCCGTCCGCAGAAGGGCGCGTCACCTGAGGTCGTTGCCGGCCTCCTGGAGAGCCAGGAACCAAGCGATGCCTCGCCAGGCCGGGTGGATGGCCTGGAGGGCCCTCCACCGCCTCAGGAGTCGGCTCCAGAGCCCCCTACCTCCGAGACGCTGTCGCCAGAAGAGTCGGTCAATGCGTTCCTGCGTCTCGAGCCCCACGAACCCCCGGACCCGGGGCGGGATCGCCCCGCCACCAGCCCGTCGCCGGCTCCACCCTCGAGCCCGGGCCTCGACGCCGACCAGACCGGCCGGTTGCCGGCTCCGCCCTCCACCACGGGCCTCGACGCCGACCAGACCCGCCCTCCTTCCGATGCCCCGTCGAGCGCCGGCCTACCGCCCCTGTCGACGTTCGACCCGGCAGGTCCCCCACCGGTGGAGCCACCCGGCGGTTCTGTCGCCCCGTTGGCGCCACCTCCTGCCGGCAGCCCGGCACCCTCGTCGACCGAGACGGCTCCCAAGCCTTCGGCCAGACCGCCCCGGGACATCTACCTGGTGGGACTGCGGCGGACCGGCCTGAAGAGATGGCTCGCTCCCCGTTCCCGTCCCCCGAAGGACCCGTCGCCGGAGTTCATCGCCAGTCTGCTCGAGGCTCCGTTGCCAGGGCGGGTCCCCGTGGTCGCCAAGACACCACCGCCAGATCTTCCTCGATCTGGCTCGTCTGCCCCGCCGTCGAGCCCACCGGCGAGCCAGCCGGACCCCGAACTGCCCGAGACCGAGCCGGCCAAGTCACAGCAGACATCCGATCCCGATCTCGGCGGCCTCGCCGGGCAGCGGCTCTACGCCGCCACCGGACTGATCAGGCGTCCAACCCCGCCTCCGCCTCCGGCGGCGCCCCCCGCTCCGGCCACTTCCGTCACCGAGTCGGCGGCGATCCGTCCGGACTTCTCGCCAACCGAGACGGTCATTCCTGCACCACAGCCGGCACCCCCCGATGACCGGCCGGGCGACCCGGGAGCACCTTCGGCCGGGGCAGCTCCGGGCCTCCTCGGGGGTCCACCCCCGCCATCGCCTTCTGCCGGGGCCGCCGAAAGCCCGAGCCAGTCCCCTCCGCCACCGATCGCACCGCAGGCGGAAGCACCCAGACGCGGCCTGAAGGTCCGGTCCCGCTCGAAGCGAGCAGGGTCGGGCCCGCACGGCTTTGGACGGACCGGCCTGGCGGTGGCGGCCACCGTGGTGGTGCTGGGAGCCGGGACGCTGACCTGGACGGTGCTGACCTCGCACGACGCCAAGGCCGATCCGCGACATACGCCCACGCTCGGATCCTCCAAGTTGAGCGACACCGTTCGGGCCCAGCAGATCCAGAACGCCAAAGCCCAGCAGATCCAGATCGACCCGGCCGTGAATCCCGATCCGATGGCCCCGGGGATCCCCGTCAACTCGGGAGAGAACGAGTCCGATCCCTTCCTCTACCTGGCCAACGGCCGGTACTTCCTCTACACCAGCGACATCGCCCCGACGAACTCGACGAAGATCGTGAACGTTCCGGTCTCGTCGACCGTCGATTTCAAGCACTGGAGCCCGGTCACCGACGCCCTGCCGGCCCTTCCCCGGTGGGCGCAGCAGGGCTTCACCTGGGCGCCGGACATCCACCAATTCGGCTCGACCTATGTCATGTACTTCACCGCCGGGGTCCAGGCCAACGGCCGACAGTGCATCGGTGTCGCCACCGGATCCTCCCCCATCGGACCGTTCACGCCGACGGACGCCCCGTTCATCTGCCAGTTGAGCATGGGAGGCTCCATCGATCCTCGCGTCTTCACCGACAGCACCGGTACCAACTGGATGCTCTGGAAGTCCGACCAGAACGCCAACGGGGCCAGCACCCCGACCACCCTGTGGTCGCAGGAGCTGAGCCCCAACGGACTGAACCTGGTGGGAACGCCCTCGGTGCTCATGCGACCCGACGAGGCATGGCAGGGAACCATCGTGGAGGCTCCGGACATGGTGGAGTCCGGCGGCATCTACTGGCTGACGTACTCGGCCAACTGGTTCGTCCAGTCCGACTACGCCATCGGCGTGGCTCGGTGCGACGGACCGACCGGTCCGTGCGCCGACTTCTCCAGCCAGCCCTTCATCGCCACCAACGCCCAAGGCTCGGGCCCGGGGGAGCCATCCTTCTTCGACGACTCGGGGGCCGTCTGGATGCTCTACACGCCGGTACGCGCCCTGCCCTTCGTCGTCCAACGGCCCATCGACATCACCCGCATCGGCTTCGGGCCGCTCGGCCCGTTCCTGGCCGCCGGCGGACCACCCCCCGCCCTGGCCGCCGGCTCGGCCGGCCCGGCCACCGTCTCGAGCTCCGCCGGCTCGGCCGGCTCGAGACGCTCGGCCAGGTCAACCACGTAGGCGCTGGAGCTCGGCCGCCACCGCCCCGCCGTCGGCCTGGCCGCGGGTGGCCTTCATCACCAACCCGGTCAAGTAACCGGACATCTTCTTTTGGACGCCGTCGTCGCCGGTGCAGAAGCGGGACCATTCCTCGGGGTGCCCGGCCACCGTCTCGGCCACCACGGCGGCCAGGGAGTCCTCCGACATGGCCTCGAACCCCCGGGCGGCGGCGATGGCGGCCGGATCGCCGCCCCCGGCCGCCAGCAGCTCCGACAGCACGGTCTTGGACTGGGTGGCGGTCAGCCCACCGGATGCCTCCATGGTCAACAGGGCGGCGTAGGACTCGAGGTCGAGGCGGCGGGCCGCCTCGGCGTCGGTGGCCGCCTCGTTGGCCGTGCGGGCCAGAGCCAGCCCCGAGCCGACGCCCGAGGCCACCGCGTGGGTCACCAGCTGATCGAGCCCCAGATCGACCACAGTGGCCACCTGGTCGATCTGAGCCTCGGTGACGCCCCCGGGCCCCCCGAGCAGGTCGATCAGCTGGGACCGGCGCTGAGCGGGCATAGGGGCCATGGTGTCGGCCACCGCCCGGATCCACTCGTCGTCGGGAACCAGCGGTACGAGGTCCGGCTCGAGGAAGTACCGGTAATCGTAGGCATCCTCCTTGGACCGCAGCGTCACCGTCCGGCCCACGTCCTCGTCCCAGTGGCGGGTCTGCTGGACGACCTGGTCGCCCGCCTCGAGGAGGGCGATCTGCCGCTCGGCCTCGTAGTCGATGGCCCGGCCCAGGGAACGCACCGAGTTGAGGTTCTTGATCTCGCACCGGGTGCCGAAGGGCTGGTCCGAGGACCGGCGCACAGACACGTTGGCGTCGACCCTCATCGACCCCTCCTCCATCTTCCCGTCGGAGGCGCCTGACGCCACCAGCACGGCCCGGAGCTCGGTGGCGTAGGCCCGGGCCTGGGCCGAGGACCGCATGTCGGGGGCGCTCACGATCTCCACCAGTGGCACCCCCGACCGGTTGTAGTCGACCAGGGAGTAGTCCGCCCCGTGGATGCGCCCCGACGAGCCGGCGTGGGTGGTCTTTCCGGTGTCCTCTTCCATGTGGGCCCGCTCGATCCCCACCCGGGTGCCGTCGGGGAGATCGAGGTGCCCGTTGACGTTGATCGGCTCGTCGTACTGGCTGATCTGGTAGTCCTTGGCCTGGTCCGGATAGAAGTAGTTCTTCCGGTGGAAGGTGGACGGCCGGATCTCGCAGCTGAGGGCGGTGCCGATGGCCATGGCCAGCTCGACCGCCTTCTGGTTGATGACAGGAAGGGAGCCGGGAAGCCCCAGGCACACCGGGCAGATATTGGTGTTGGGCTCGTCTCCGAACATGTTGGGGCAGCCGCAGAACAGCTTGGTGGTCGTCTTCAGCTCGCAGTGGACCTCCAGGCCGACGACGATCTCCCAGTCCGGTGTCACGATCTGGCCCCTCCGGCCAGCACCGGTGCGCCCAGGGCCGGGGCCGCCGCCTCCACCACCGTGGCCACCTTCATGATGGTGCCCTCGGACAGTGCCGGTCCGAGGAGCTGGACCCCGACCGGCAAGCCGTCGTCACCGGCCCCGAAGGGCACGCTGATGGCCGGGTGGCCGGCCAGGTTGGTCGGGATGGTGCACACGTCGGAGAGGTACATGGAGAGGGGATCGCCGGTCTTTTCGCCCAAGGGGAAGGCGGTGGTGGGCGAGGTCGGACCGAGCAGGACGTCGAAGCGCCGGTAGGCGGTGGCGAAGCCCTCGATGATCCGGGTGCGGACCCGGAGGGCCTGGTTGTAGTACGCGTCCATGTATCCGGCCGAGAGCACGTAGGTGCCCAGCATGATGCGCCGTTTGACCTCGGCCCCGAAACCGGCGGAGCGGGTGGCGGTGTTCATGGCCGCGGTGTCCTCGGCGTCGACCCTGAGTCCGTAGCGCACCCCGTCGTAGCGGGCCAGATTGGAGGACGCCTCCCCCGGGGCGATCAGGTAGTAGGCCGACAGGCCCCAGGTGACCTCGGGCACCGACACCTCCTCGACCCGGGCCCCGGCCGCCGCCAGGGCATCGGCCGCCTGACCCACCCGGGCCACCACGTCGGGCGCCGCCCCCTCCAGGAATTCGGTGATGACGCCGACGGTCAGGCCGGCCACCCCGTCGTCCAGCACCGACAGGACCCGGGGGGTGGGGCGGTTGAGCGAGGTCGAGTCGGCAGGGTCGTGGCCACCGATCACGTCGAAGAGCACGGCGGCATCGGCCACCGAACGGGCCAGCGGACCGATCTGGTCGAGGGAACTGGCGAAGGCCACCAGGCCGTAGCGGGACACCGTCCCGTAGGTCGGCTTCAGCCCCACCACCCCGCACAGGGCAGCCGGTTGGCGGATCGATCCCCCGGTGTCCGAGCCCAGGGCCAGGGGGGCGAAGCCGGCGGCCACCGCTGCCGCCGATCCACCCGACGAGCCCCCGGGCACGCGGGTGGCGTCATGGGGGTTCCGGGTCGGCCCCGACGCCGAGGTCTCGGTGGACGAGCCCATGGCGAACTCGTCCATGTTGGTCTTGCCCACCACCACCGCCCCCGCTGCCCGCAGACGGGTGACCACGGTGGCGTCATAGGGGGGGGTCCAGCCCTCGAGGATGCGGGACGAGCAGGTGGTGGGGATGCCCCGGGTGCACAGGTTGTCCTTCAGGGCGACCGGCACGCCGGCCAGTGGTCCGGGGTCCCGGCCGTCGGCCACCGCCCGATCGACTTCGACGGCCTGGTGGCGGGCCAGCTCGGCGGTGACCAGGTTGAAGGCGTGGATCTCGCCGTCGCCGGCCTCGATGGCGGCCAGGTGGTCTTCGACCACGTCGAGGGCCGACCGGGCCCCGGAGCGCACCGAGCTGGCCAGATGGTACGACGGACGGGGGGAGGTCACGGCGCCTCCCCGAGGATGGGCGGCACCCGGAAGCGATGGTCCTCGACCGCCGGGGCCTGGGCCAGCACCTCGGTCCGGTCGAGCGTCGGCCTCAGCTCGTCGGGGCGGAGCACGTTGGTCACGGCCATGGCGTGGGCGGTGGGGACCACCCCGTCCAGATCGAGCGAGGCCACGTCGGCGGCATGGTCGAGCACCTCGGCCAGCTGACCGGTGAACAGGTCCAACTCGTCTTCGGTGAGCTCCAGGCGGGCCAGATCGGCCACGTGGGCCACCTCGTGGCGGGTCAGTCGCTCGGGTTCGGTCATCGGCGGGCCGGGGCCGTCACAGAGAGGGGGTGCCCGGGCCGCCCAACACCTGGGTGGCGAAGTCGACCACCTTCTCCTCGACCAGCGGTGCGTCCCAGTCGAGGGTGGCGACGTGGAAGCTCTTCTCCAGGTGGACCCGCTCCACCGGGCCGCCCACCGACCGCTCCAGGACGTCGCCGGACACCGGATCGACCACGTGGTCCACCCGACTCGACAGCAGCAGCACCGGGCAACGGATCTGGTCCAGGTGGGCCGACACCAGGTCCAGGGCCTCGAACAGCGAGATGGCCGGGGCCAGGGGCAACCCCGGATAGGCGGCTTCGACCGACCCGTCCTTGGCGATGTCGGAGCCGACGCCGTCGGTCACCTGCTCGCCGGCCGCCAACATGGTGCGGGCCAGGTCGCGGATCTCCTCGGGCGGGGGGTCGATCATCGGGTTGATGACGGCGATGCCGGGGATGTCGGGGTGGCGCTCGGCCAACCAGCAGGTGAGGGTGCCACCGACGGAAAGCCCGGTGACCAGCACCTTGTCGCACCGGGCGGCCAGGGCCTGGTAGGCGGACTCGGCCGCTCCCGACCAATCGTCCCACCGCTTGGGGATCAGGTCCTCGACGGCGGTGCCGTGACCCGGCAGCAGGGGCAGATCGACGGTGAACCCCGCCTTGGCCACCGCCTCGGCCAGGGGCCGCATCGACTGGGGATTGCCGGTGAACCCGTGGAGGACGAGCACGCCATGGGATCCACCGTCAGACGACCAGGGCTCGGCACCTGGGATGATCGGAGCGGTCATGCCACCGGATGCTACTGGCACCGGGGAACGGGGACGATCATGGCCGGGTGCCAAAAGGCCCGGTGGGACCCGACGCTAGTGTTGGGCACGACCGGACTACCGAACCATGGGCAAGGAGCACTGCACGCGATGGCCACCTATCTGTTTCTGAGCGACGAGTGGCTGGACCAGGCCCGGGCCATCCGAGCCGAGTTCGACGGCAAGGGCGCACCCATCGAGCACTCGATCCGGATGAACCTGCTCATCGGCGAGGTTCCCTTCGGCGAGGGCACCGTCCTCGCCCACGTGGACACCTCCGATGGCGAGCTGGTGCTGGAGATCGGCCACATCGACCCGGCCGACCTCAAGGTCTCGCTCGACTACGAGGTGGCCAGGGCCATCCTCATCGAGGGCAACCCCCAGGCGGGGATCCAGGCCTTCATGTCGGGCAAGATCAAGGTGGAGGGCGACATCGCCAAGCTGATGGCCCTCCAGTCGATGAGCCCGGACCCGACGGCGGCCGAGATCGCCGCCCGAATATTGGCCATGACCGAGTAGCACCGACCCGCCGGCAGGGGCCGCTCAGCCGGTCAGCCGATCGGCATCTCGGCCCCTGAGCGCCCGGCCCTCGTCCTCGGGGTGTCACGCATGAAGAAGCCGGACACTCCGGCCAGAACGGCCACCACGGCGCCGACGGCGTAGGCCCGGTGGAACGAGTCCAGTGAGCCCACCCCGCCGTGGGCCGAGGCCTGCACGGTGACCATGACCTGGATACCGGCCACCACCCCGATCTGGGTGATCAGCTGTTGGGCGGCGCTCATCACCCCGAACTCGTCCGGTGCGACCTCGTTGGACGACGACGACACGGTGGTCGGCGTGGCCAGGCCGATGCCCACGCCCGACAGGGCCAGGGCGGCCAGGATGACGGCCTGGGACGGCTGGGACCCCAGCTGGGTGAACACCACCATGGAACCGGTCAGGGTCAGTGCTCCCACCACCACCAGCAACCGCTCCCCCACCTTCACCGCCGCGTAGCCGGCCACCGGGGCGGTCAGGGAGAACAGGAGGGGCCGGGCCGTCGACTCCAACCCGGCCCTGGTCTCGCTGTAGTGGTAGATGCGCTCCATGAGGATCGGGAAGAGGAAGAAGCCGCCCATGTAGGAGAAGTTGGTCAACGACCGGGCCCCCAGCGGGAAGACGAAGTTGCGCATGCGGAAGTAGCGGAGGGGGATGAGAGGCCGGGGGGTCCGTCGCTCGTGGACGACGAAGACGACGAAGGCGGCTGCGCTCAGCCCGGCCACGGCCAGCGTGGCCGGTCCAGCCGGGCCCCAGGTGGGGGCCTCGTTGAGGGCCAGCAGGCCGGCCGTCACGGCCACGGCCAGCGTCCACGAGCCCATCCAGTCGAGCTCGCTCCACGGACCGGGCCCGGACACCGCGGCCGACCCCTCGGGGCCGGACCCTCCCGGGCCCCCCTCGACCGATCGGTGCCGGCCGGGCAGCACGACGACGGCCAGCACGGCGGCCACCGCCATCAGCGGCAGTTCACCCCAGAACAGGGCCCGCCACCCGAAGTACTGGATGATCGGGGCCCCGATGGTCACACCCAGCACCGGGCCCCCGGCCCCCACCAGCGCCCACCATCCCATGGCCTTGACCCGGTCCTCATGGGAGAACACCTGCAGGACCAGGGCCATGGATGCCGCCCCGGTCGCCGCCCCCTGCACGCCGTCGAACAGGCGGGCGGCGATCAGGATCCCGGCGGTGGGGGCCGAGGCGGTGAGCACCACGCTGACGGCGGCACCGCACAGCCCCCAGAGATAGAGCTTGCGATAGCCGCGCAGGTCGCCCAGTTTGCCCAGCACCGGGGCGGCCACCCCGAAGGCCAGCAACGGTGCGGTGGAGGTCCAGGTCAGCGTGGACACCGTGGTGTGCAGCTGTTCGGCCACCTTGGGCAGGGCCACCACGAACACGGTGAAGGTGATGTTGACCGAGAGCAGGCCGGCGAGCACCGTCCACAGCACCCACCACTGGTAGCGCTCGGAGCCGGCCACCCGGCGGTGGATCCGGTGGCGGAACAGCAGGGGCCAGGGTACGACGATGCCGCCCTCGGCCCCGGCCCCGGTGCCGCTGAGCATGGCCTCGGCCTCGATGGCCTCGGCGGTGCCGAAGGCCGAGTCACCACCCGCCGGGCCGCCGTCCCCAGCGGACGCCGACAAGCTCAGCCTCCGAGCCGGTGCATCTCCGCCTGCAGCTCTGAGACCGTCCAGCGGTCGTCCTTGTCGATGGTGTCGGTCATGGTCCACGGCTGGAACAGACGGATCTGTCCGCCCTGCACGAAGTAGACCTTGCCGGAGGCCGGGCAACCCTCGGTGGCCAGATAGGCCACCAGCGGAGAGACGTTGGCCGGATCCCAACTGTCGAAGACGGCGGCGTCGGCCGGGGCCTGGACGATCTCCGACAGACCCGGGGTCTGCTCGGTCATGCGGGTCCGGGCCGCCGGGGCGATGGCGTTGACCCGGACCCCGTAGCGCACCAGCTCGTCGGAGGCGATGGTGGTGAAGGCGGCGATCCCGGCCTTGGCCGCACCGTAGTTGGACTGACCGGGGTTGCCGAGCAGGCCCGAGGTCGAAGAGGTGTTGATGACCGAGGCCTTGACCGTCTTGCCGGCCTTGGTCTGCTCGCGCCAGTAGGCGGCGGCGTGACGGGTGGGGACGAAGTGGCCCTTGAGATGGACGTGGATCACCGAGTCCCAGTCGGTCTCGGACATGTTGACCAGCACCCGGTCCCGCAGGATTCCGGCATTGTTGATCAGGACGTGGAGGTCGCCGAATGCCTCGATGGCCGTGTCGATGAGCCTCTTTCCGCCGTCCCAGTCGGTGATGTCGTCGGCGTTGGCCACCGCCTCGCCACCCAGGGCGGTGACCTCGTCCACCACCTGTTGGGCCGCCGACCGGTCATCCCCGGAGCCGTCGACCGCCCCGCCCAGATCGTTGACCACCAGCTTGGCCCCCTCGGCGGCGAAGAGCAGAGCATGCTCCCGACCGATGCCGCGACCGGCCCCGGTGATGATCGCGATGCGTCCGTCCAGTGCTCCCATGTGGTCAATCCCCTGTGTCTGCGGCGGCGATTTCTCCCGCCGGATGGCCGAGAGGGGACGCCGATCGGGCCGTGGTCTGCCCGCCTACGTTGGCAGGGGCCCCACACCCCGGTCAAGCCGGCACCGGCCCCAATGGAGCGCCCTTCGGGGCGGGAACCGGACGGTCGACCCGGACGCCCAGACCGGCATCGGCCACCGCCGCCGCCATCCTCCTGACCCGGGCACGATCCCCCGCCACCAGTACGTACTCGGTGTTGCGGACGTGGCTGACCTTGCCCACCTTCCGGCCCGCCGGGTCGTGGATGCCGATCCTCGCCCCCACGTAGCGAGCCGAATCGAAGGCCAGGACCTCGACGTGGCCCCGGGCCGCGCACAGGTGGCGGAGCCCGTCGAAGCTCAGCCACGACTCGTTGTTGTACGACAGGACCACCACCTCGGCCCGCACGTCGGCCACGACCTGGGCCAGGGCCTCGGGCATGGTCCGGCGGCTGTTGAAGGCGCTCCTGGTCCGGGGGTCACGCAGGTCCTGACGCTTGGCCGCCACCCCGTAATGGGCGGGGGCGTCCCAGGCCACGATGGTCTCCCACACGTGGTAGTTCGAGTCATAACGGTGCTGGTTGTAGGGCGGATCGAGGTAGGCGAGGTCGACCTCCCCCACCTCGGGGGAGCCGGCCAGCCGGCAGGCGTCGCCCCGCAGGGCGCGGCCCGGCCCGGCCAGCAGATCCGGCATCCGGAGGGCGAGCGGCCGGTGGGAACGCGGCGACCACTGTTTGAGATAGGCCATCTGGAGCCCGGTGGTCGAATCGACCCGGTCGGCCGCCTCGACGAGGCTGGTCAGCAACAGGGGCCAGAGGTCGGTGCCGGCGTAGTCACGCTCGATGGCGTCGCGGATGGCGTCGATGCGGGCCCCGTTCTCCGGCTGGAAGTAGCGCGCCTCCTCACAGAAGGTGGCGGTCACATAGCCCGGGGTGCCGGGCAGGCCGTCCAGCCGGTCGAGGGCGGCCCTCAACCGCCCGACGGTGGTGGAGGAGGCCTCGGCCGGGTCGGTGGCCACGTAGCAACAGGCCAGCACGTGGGCGAACCGGGCACTGTCCACCGCCGTCATGGTGATCCCGATCCGCTTCCAGGCCTGGGCCACCCGGGTGGTGCCGCAGAACAGGTCGAGTCCGGTCCGGGCCCCCGACGCCGCGGCCAGGACGGTGAGAGCCGGGACCAGGCGCCGCTTGGACCCCAGGTACTTGATCACCGACCCTTCACGCTCATCGCCGGCCGAACCGCCGGAACCACCAGTCGGGGTCCCGGGCATGGGCGTGGAAGTGGTCGGGGATCTGGCGCATGACCCGGTCGTAGGACCACACGCCCGATCCCAGCCGGGCGTCGGCCACCCGACCCAGCTCGGTGAGCATGTGGTCGATGTCGGTGTCGGGCGGCTCGCTCCCGTGCCGTTTCCACACCACCATGGGCACGTCGCACACCTCGCAGGCGGCCACCCAGCAGACATCGTCCTCGTGGAACCACTCGGTGATGCGGGCCGCCTCGCACAGCTCACAGCCGGCGACGGGTCCGCTCAAAAGGTGTCCATGTTGACCGTCACCCCCGGCTGGACCGAGGTGCCGGCCGGCGGGTCCAGCGACACCACGGTGGTCGAGCCGGCCGGGCCGTAGGGTCCGCCCACCTTCAGGCCCAGGGCCTGGAGGGCGGCGGTGGCGGTGGACACCGACTGGCCCACCAGGTTGGGGACGATGACCGGTTGGGGACCGAGCGACACGGCCACGGTGACCTTGGACCCGAACGGCTGGGCACCGGCCGTCGATGGGGGCGTGGTCCCGATGACCTGGCCCGAGGGCACGGTGGCGCTGTACTGGTTGCTCTGGGCGGGGACGAAGCCGGCCGCCGTCAGGGCCGCCGCCGCCGCCGCGTAGGAGGCGCTCCCGGCCAGCGGGGGGACGGCCACCGGGGCGTGACCCTTGGACAGCACGACGGTCACCGTCGACCCGTACCATGCCGTCCCCGAGGGCGAGGTGGACAGCACGGCACCGGCCACCACCGTCGAGCTGTACTGGGCGGCCGACGACGGGCACGTCCCGACCAGGTGCACGGTGGCCAGGGCCTGGACGGCCTGGGTGCAGTTGGTGAACCCGGTCATGGTGGGGATGTTCACCGGAGGCGGTCCCGAGGAGAGGACCACCGAGATGGTCGACCCCTGCTTGAGGCTCACCAGTTTCTTCCCCGACCGGGGCGTCGGATGCTGGCTGAGGATCAGTCCGGCCGCCATGGTGATGCTGTAGGCCTTGCCGGTGGGGCGAACGGTGAAGTGGTCGTGATGCACCGTCTGGTTGGCCTGGACGAGGGATTGGCCGGTCAGCAGAGGCACCGGATGGGTGGGGGTGAACAGCTTGTCCTTGCTGGCCAGGCTGACACCGACGGCGATCAGGGCGGCCACCACCGCGGCCGTCACCACGATCCACGGCCACCGGCGTCGACGGTGTGGGGCCTTTACCGCCGGCTTCGTCCCGTTCTTCGGGGCACTGTCCCCGACTGTCTCGACCAGGGGGGGAACTCCCAGCTCGGTCAAATCGGGGCCGCCGGTGCCGACATCGGGGCGACGAGCCGGGCGGACCATGACCCGGTCCAGGTCCTCGAACTCGCTGACCGGGATGGCATCGACGATGGGAATGGGCGCCGGGCGGGGCAGGTCCACGGCCAGGGCCAGCAGCTTGCGGCCGAGATCGGCGGCGCTCAACCGCTCCTCGGGGTCGGGGGCGGCCGCCCATACCAGAATGTCGTTGAGGGGACCGAGCGCCTCGTGCTCGGGCAGGAGAGACCCCACCCGGGCCATCAGGGTGGCCACGGTGGTGTCGCCTATGAACGGGGTCTCGCCCGTCACCCCTTCGTAGAGGACCAGGGCCAGGGCGTAGACGTCGGCTTTTCCGTCCAGCACCCAGCCTTCGACCTGTTCGGGGGCACAGTATCGGGCCGTGCCCAGCATGGCCCCGTCCGGTTCGGTCCAGGCCGCCTCGGCCAGGGCCCGGGCCAGCCCGAAGTCGGCGATCCGGAGCCGCCCGTCGCCGTCGAACAGCAGATTGGCCGGTTTGATGTCCCGATGGATCAGTCCGCGCTTGTGGGCGTAGTCGAGGCCGGCCGCCGCCTCGATCCCCACCTGGACCGCCTGTTCCGGTGTCAGCAGGACCCCGGTGTCGTACACCTGGCGCAGACTGCCCCCGGCCAGGTACTCCAGCACCAGGTAGGGCTCATCCTCCTGCTCGCCCCAGTCGTAGACCTGGAGGATGTTGGGGTGGTTGAGGGCGGCCACCGCCCGGGCCTCGGCCCGGAACCGCTTGAGAAAGGCGGAGTCGCCGGCCAGGGCGGGATGGAGGATCTTGATGGCCACCCGGCGATGGAGGGAGACGTCGTCGGCCAGGTAGACGTGGGCGGACGCACCGGTCCCCAGTGCTGTCACGAGTCGGTAGCGGCCGCCGAGGACACGCCCGATGGAGTCGGTGATACTCGGCATGGTTCTGGCGCTCAGCGTACTGAGTAGCTGCTCTCAACTGGTGGAGGGTGGTCGTCGCCCAGGCGGCAACTCGGGGCCGCGGCCGGGAGCGGTCATCGTGGTCGGGTCCTCGAGCTCTCGATCCGGCGAGGCCCAGGTCGACCGGGCCGGGGCAGTTCCTCCCCCGGGAAGCGACAAGGACGGGGCCGAAGCCCCGTCCTTGTCGTTGTACTGTGCCCGACTGCTCGGGCCTCACTTGGGTGGTGTCAGCTTCCCCCGTCGATGGCCACGGTGCTGTGGGCCGGGTCGATCTGGGCCGACGTCACTGTGCCGGGTCCTCCGATGTCGTCGAAGAAGTTGGCGCTGCTGGTCTCTCCGCTGCCGGTGACTGCACCCAGGCAGGCGGTGAGAACGGCACTCTGACCCTTGTCGGCCTTGGGGGCCGAGACGGTACCGGTGATGGCGAATCCGACTTCGTCCCCACAGGCGCCCTCGACGACCTCAGCAGAGCTGGTGGTCTTGGTCGAGTAGGCGATGCCGTTGATCGTGAAGGACAGCTTCTTCAGAGCCTTCTGGATCGCCGTGGTGCCGCCGGTCTCGAAGTTGTTCCACGAGTCATAGCCGTACTCGCCGACCTGGCATCCCGGGTTGGATGCCGGCTCGGGATCCGTGGCCTTCTTGGCGCACCTGATCGACTTCGACGTGATGGAGTACCCGGTGGCGGATCCACCGGTACAGCCGTCGCCGAACGTCGTGGGGGTGGTGGTGGAAACCGACGTCTTGGCGGCTTCGGCCGAACCGGCCTGCGACAGCCCAGGAGACGCGAACGTCACGGTGCCACTCACGCTGCAGGTCACGGGCGGGTTGGGTGTGGGCGGTGTTCCGGCCCCGGCGACGCCGGTGCCGGCCACGGCGACCACGCTCACTGGCATGGCGATCGCCGCAGCGACCACAAGCAATTTCCTAATCATTCGTGCTCCTTTTTCCCCCATGTCACCACGGGCTTTTGTTGCGGGTGACTGGTCGTCCCCCGTACTGGTGTGACCCCGGCCTGGGCGCGCACATCAACGTGGCGTTGTGAACTGTCCCCCACGCGCGCGCTCCCGACGGCCGGTGTGCATTGCCAGGCGACACGTGCTGCACCCAAGTCCTGACATAGGGCCCCCCTCGTGCACTATCCCCCCGTTGCCGTTGCCTGGCCCTGGCACCCTAACGGGGCGCGGCCGGCAAATCAATCACCAGCGACGCTCCGGGACCCCACCAACGACAAGATCCCCAATTTTGGGTGCACCGGAGAACGTCCGAGGCGCCGATGTGGCCTCACCCGGGCAGCTCCCCGGTCTCCAGCAGGGTGACGAAGTCTGCTCCGTCGACGGTCGGGACTCCGAGCTGTTCGGCCCTGGACACCTTGGACGCCCCGGGCGACTCTCCGACCACCAGGGCGAACGTCTTCTTCGAGACGCTGCCCGGTGACTTCCCCCCCCGGGCCAGAACCGCCTCTTCTGCCTCGTCGCGGGTGAACCCCTCCAGGGTGCCCGAGACCACCACCGATCTGCCGGCCAGTGTCTGGGGTAGCTCCGGTGCCCGATGGCCCGGGCCGGCCGCGCCGGCCGGGCCGCCCCCCGGCTCGGCCAGGTTGACCCCGGCCGACTGCAACCGGTCCACCACCGAGCGGTTGACCTCCGAAGCGAACCAACGGACCACGCTGGCGGCGATGACCGGACCCACACCGTCCACGGCGGCCAGGGTCGCCTCGTCGGCGCCGATGATGGCGTCGATGTCACCAAGGGTCCGGGCCAAGGCGACGGAGCCGACCTGGCCCAGGTGGCGGATACCGAGACCGATCAGCACCCGGCTGAGCGGCCGGCGCCGCGAATCGTCGATGGCACCGAGCAGGTTGGAGATGGACAGGGCGGCGAACCCCTCCAGGCCGGCGAACGTGCCGGTGTCGAACGAGTAGAGGTCGGCCACGTCGGCCAGCCGTCCGTGGTCGACGAGCAACTGGACCCGTTGCTCGCCCAGGCCCTCTATGTCCATGGCCGAGCGCGAGGCGAAGTGGGCGATGCGCTGGACCCGCTGGGCCGGACAGTCCAGATTGGTGCAGAAGGTGTCACTCTCGCCCGGCAGCCGTACCAGCGGGCTCCCGCAACTCGGGCAGGCCGTCGGGAACTTCCACGGCCGGCGCCGGCGGCGCTTGTCCGGTCCGAGCACCGGCCCGACCACTTCGGGGATGACGTCTCCCGCCTTGCGTACCACCACGGTGTCGCCGGGCCGCACGTCCTTGGCTTTCACCTGGTCCTCGTTGTGCAGCGTGGCCAACGACACGGTGGACCCCCCGACGAACACCGGCTCCAGCACGGCGAACGGGGTGGCTTTGCCGGTGCGTCCGATGGAGACTGCGATGTCCCGCAATCGGGTGGCCCGCTCCTCGGGAGGGAATTTGTAGGCGATGGCCCAGCGGGGAGCCCTGGAGGTGAACCCGAGTTGCCGTTGCAGGGCCAGGTCGTCCACCTTGATCACCACCCCGTCGATCTCGTAATCGAGCTCGTGGCGGTGCTCCTCCCACCGCCGGCAGAACTCCATGGCCTGATCCAGGCCCTGGACCGTCTTGCGTTCGGGATTGACGGGAAAGCCGGCCCGGTCGAGCCACTCGAGGGTGGCCTCGTGGCTGGAGGCCAGTTGACCGGGCGACCGGTCGACCCCTTCCGGGTCGGTGGCGCCCTCGGCCAGTTGGAGGTCACCCACCTGGTAGGCCCAGAACGAAAGGGCCCGCGAGGCGGTGATGGAGGAGTCCTTCTGCCGAAGCGAGCCGGCCGCCGAGTTCCGTGGGTTGACGAAGAGGCGCTCACCCGACTCGGCTTGGCGCCGGTTGAGCTCCTCGAAGGCGGAGATCGGCATGTAGACCTCGCCCCGCACCTCGATCACCTCGGGAGGCGGGCCGTCAGTGGCCAGGCGGTCGGGGACGTCCCCGATGGTGGACACGTTGGCCGTGACGTCCTCGCCGGTGCGCCCGTCCCCCCGGGTGGCGGCCTGGACGAACCTCCCCCGTTGGTAGGTGAGGGAGATGGCCAGACCGTCGATCTTCAGTTCGCACACGAAGGCGGTATCGGCCGGAACCTGTTTGGCCAGCCGGGCGGCCCACGCCTGCAGCTCGTCGGAGCTGAAGGCGTTGTCGAGGCTCATCATGGGTACCCGGTGGACGACCTCGGCGAACAGCGTGGACGGCGCCGCCCCCACCGTGCCGGTGGGCGAGTCGGGCACCACCAGATCGGGATGGTCGGCCTCGATGGTCCGCAGCTCACGAACCAGGGTGTCGTAGTCGGCGTCGGTTATCTCGGGGTCGTCGAGACGGTGGTACCGGTCATTGTGGTAGGCGATCAGCTTCCGGAGCTCGTCGGCCCGGGCCACCGGATCCCCGTCGGCGGCGCCCGAGGGCTTCCCCGCTGGGCGCTCATCCTGGTTCGGCGATACCGGAACCGATGACCTCATCGGGACGGTGCCGGTCGTAGAGGGCCACGGTCTGGCCGGGAGCGATCCTCCGTTGCGGGGAATCGAAGGCCACCGCCAGCCCGTCCGCCCACCGCCGGACCGTGCACGGCACCGGTCGGCCGTGGGCGCTGCCCTGGGCGAAGGCTCGGAGTCCGGTGGATCGGGTGGACGGGGTGGATCGGGTGGACGGGGTGGATGGGTGGCCCGTGGCACCCAGGAGGTCACCGTCCACCCACGTCACCGTGTGCAGCCGGACCTCGTGGGCATGGGCCGCCTCGGTCGGGCCGAGCATGACCCGCCGGCGGGGAACGTCGACCGAGGTGACGAACCGGCGTCGGCCGTCGTCGCCGTGGCCCATCCCCCGTCGCTGGCCCACCGTGACCAGCTCCACTGCCTCGACCGAACCGAGATCCTCACCGCTGTGGTGATCGACCAGACGCCCCGGATGCAACGGGAGGCGGGCGGCGAGGAACCCCTGGCGCCCCTCGTCCGAGCGGATGAAGCAGACATCCTGACTGTCGGGTTTGGCCGCGGTGCGCAGGCCCAGCCGGTGGGCCTCGACCCGCACCTGGTCCTTGGTCATCTCCCCCACCGGGAACAGCGCGCGGGCCAGCTGGTCCTGGCCCAGCATGGACACCACGTAGGACTGGTCCTTCAACGGATCGGCCCCACGGCACAGCCGGAACCGTCCCCTGGTCGTCGGCAGGCACCGGGCGTGATGCCCGGTGGCCACGGCGTCGAAACCCAGAGACCGGGCCCGGGCCAGCAGGCGGTCGAACTTGAGGTGGCGGTTGCATTCGATGCACGGGTTGGGGGTCCTGCCTTCGGCGTGTCCCCGGACATAGGGGCCGACGACCCGCTCGTCGAACTCGGCGGCGAAGTTGAAGACGTGGTGGACCAGGCCCAGCTGGTCGGCCACCTTGCGGGCGTCCTCGACGTCGGCCACCGAGCAGCAGCCCGAGTCCGATGCACCCCCCCACAGCTTGAGCGTGGCCCCCACCACCTGGTGGCGACCGAGTCGCTCGACGAGCAGGGAAGCGGCCACCGATGAATCGACACCTCCGGACATGGCAACCAGCACGCGCACGTTCTTCAGTCTCGCAGCTGGGCGACCACATCCGGAACGACGGCCAGGGCCCGTTCGATGTCGGCGTCCGTGGTCGACTCACCCAACGAGAACCGGATCCCGCTGGCCGCCTCGTCGGCCCCCAAGCCCATAGACAGAAGCACGTGACTCGCCTCGACGGCTCCACTCGAGCAGGCCGCCCCGGCCGACACGGCCACTCCGCTCTCGTCCAGCAGGACCACCAGGGCCTCGCTCTCGACCCCGGCGAAACGGAGATGGAGATGGCCAGCCACCTTGTCCCGTCGATCACCGGTCTCGGCGGCCCCGGCCACCGTTGCCAGCAGGCCGTCTCCCAGCCGGTCGCGCTGGGCTGTCACCCTTGTCACCGTGCGGTCCCGGTCCGACGACGTGGCGGCCAGGGCGGCGGCCATGCCCACGATCCCGGCCACGTTCTGGGTGCCGCTGCGCCGGTCGCGCTCTTGTCCGCCACCGTGGATCATGGGGCGGAGACCGGCCTTTCTCCGGACCACCAGGGCGCCGATGCCTTTGGGTCCACCGAATTTGTGAGCGCTGACGGCGGCCAGATCGGCCCGGGCGGCCAGGGTGGCCACGTCCAGCCAGGCCACCGCCTGGACGGCGTCGGTGTGGAGCAGCGCCGTCGGGGCCCGGTCGGCAACCACCGACGCCACACGATCGAGAGGTTGGACGGTTCCGATCTCGTTGTTCACCGCCATCACCGAAACCAGGGCCACATCGGGGGTGCACGCCTCGGCCAGTCCTTCGAGGTCGATGATCCCGTCCTTGCCCGTCGCCACCTCCCGCAGGTCGGCTCCCGTCCGGCCGGCCAGGGCCCGGCACGTGTTGAGCACGGCATGATGCTCCATGGCCGAGCACACCAGGACCCCCGGCTCCTGCCCCTCGTCGGCCGGCCGGTGCGATCCGGTGATGGCGAGATTGTCGGCCTCGGTTCCCCCGGAGGTGAACACCACCTCCCCGAGATCGGCCCCCAGCAGTTCGGCGATCTGCTCACGGGCGTCATCGACGGCCCGACGGGCCCGTCGTGACTCACGATGGCTGCCCGACGGGTTTCCGAACTCTCCCGCCAGGAACGGAAGCATCGCCTCCATGGCCTCGGGCCTCATGGGCGTAGTCGAGGCATGGTCGAGATAGGCCCGGCGCCCCCCGTCGGCCGACGGAACCTCAGCAGAGGCGCGGGTCACCGGTCAGCTCCACCCCGCCGGTCGGCCCGGTTGGTCCGGCCTGGGCCCGGGGGCCCGGGGGGGGTGTGGGCCCGCGGGTCGGTGGCCGACCATCAGGCGATCCAGACCGATTTCACATTGCAGAACTCGTGCAGGCCGAACCTCGAGAGCTCGCGTCCGAAACCTGAGCTCTTGATCCCTCCGAACGGCAATTGGGACATGGACACCACCATGCCGTTCACGAACACCTGGCCGGCCTGGATGCCGTCGACGAACCGCTCCCGTTCCTCCCGATCCTCGGTCCATACACTGGCGCCCAAACCGAACTCGGTGGCGTTGGCCAGCTCGAGCGCCTCGTCAGCATCGGCAACCGTATAGAGCAGGGCCACCGGTCCGAACACCTCTTCGGTGGCGACCCGCATGCCAGGAGTGATATCGGTGATCACGGTGGGCCGGTAGAAGAAGCCGGGCTTGTCCGGTCCCCGGGGACCGAGCACCCGTTGGCCCCCGCACAGGATGGTGGCCCCATGGGCACGAGCGTCCTCCACCTGGGCGGCGATCGTGTCGCACGCCTGGGCCGTCACCAGGGGCCCGACCTCGGTGCCCGGGTCGAGAGGGTCGCCCACCGAAAGCGACTCCGTGCCGGCGACGAACTGCCTCGTGAACTCGTCGGCAATCTCCCGATGGACGATGAAACGCTTGGCGGCGATACAGGACTGCCCGGCGTTCTGCACCCTGGCCTGCACGGCGACCTCGGCGGCCCGGGTGATGTCGGCCGACGGGAGCACGACGAACGGATCGCTGCCGCCGAGCTCCAGGACCATCTTCTTGCCCACCGCCCCGGCCTGGGCGGCCACCGCCCGTCCCGCTCCCACACTTCCGGTCAGTGTGACGGCTGCCACCCTGGGGTCGGCGATGATCGCCGAAACCTGGTCGGTGCCGACCAACAGCGTCTGGAACACACCCTCGGGAGCGCCGGCCCGCCGGAACAGGTCCTCCAGCAACAAGGCGGTGCGGGGCACGCTCGGGGCGTGCTTGAGCAAGCCGGTGTTGCCCGCCATCACCGCCGGAGCGATGAACCGGGTCACCTGCCAGAGAGGGAAATTCCACGGCATGATGGCGAGGACGGTGCCCAGGGGCTGGTACCTGACGAGGGAACGTGAGGCATCGGTCTGCACCTCCTCGTCAGCCAGCATGGCCGGGGCGTTGTCGGCGAACCACCGGAAGGCGCCGGCGCACTTTGCCACTTCGCCCTTCGCCTGAGCGAAGGGCTTCCCCATCTCGGTCGTGACCACGTGAGCGATGTCGGGAATCTCACCCTCCAGGAGCTCGGCCACGGTCGTCAGGAGCCGGGATCGCTCGTCGAATGAGCTCCTGGCCCACTCCGGTGCGGTCCGGGCGGCGATGGCCAGGCGTTTCTCGACGGCAGTGGCGTCGTAGGGTTCGAAGGACTGGAGCAGTTCGCCATCGACGGGGTTGATCGTGGCGATGGGGGGACCGGCGTCGACCTGGCTCATAGGCCCCCAGTATCCCTCACGCCCGCTCCCTGCTTCTTTTCGGGTCACGCTCCACCGGGGCGTGCCCGCCGGGCCGATGCGTGTCGGCTGTGGCCAATCACTTTCCAAAATAACCTACTGGCGGTATGTTATTTTGGAAAGGAGTGGGCGGGTTCAAGGGGTGCGCCCACGATCTCGGTGAGTTACCGGCGCCGGTCGGCCCAGATGCAGATCCTCGTGGGCCCAGAGCTCAGACGCCGAGCACCTGGGAAAGAAGATTCCGCTGCAGTTTTCCCGTGGCCGTTCGGGGAAGCTCGTCGAGCACCTCCCACTGCTTCGGGCGCTTGTAGCCAGCGAGGTGGGCGGTGGCGTAGGCCGCCAGGGCATCGACCAGCCGCTGTCGGTCTGGTCCGCTCCGGGTCGACGACCGCACCGGGACGACGGCGGCACAGACCCGCTGGCCCCACTCTTCATCGGGAAGCCCGAATACCGCGATCTCGGCCAACCCGGGTACCCCGGAGAGCACCGACTCCACCTCGGCGGGATAGACGTTGACACCCCCGGTGATGATCAGATCGTCCCGCCGGCCATCGATGAAGAGGTAGCCGTCATCGTCGAGTCGACCGAGATCACCGACGGTGAAGGCGTCGTCCCGCCATGCCGAAACCGTCCTGGCCTCGTCCCTCCAGTACTGGAAGCGGGCATAAGCAGGGGCCCGGCACCAGATGGTGCCGTCATCGTCGACCGACAGCGTCCGCCCGGGTCGGGCCCGGCCCACCGTTCCCGGTCGGGCCGACCATTCTGAGGGGGAGCAGACGGTGAACTGGCCCTCGGTCGAGCCGTAGAACTCCCACAGCACTCCCGGCCCGACCCGTTCGAAGGCCGAGCGTTTGAGGGAGGGAGGGCACGGGGACCCGGCATGCGCCAACAGGCGGAGCGAATCGAAGGTGGCGGGCCGCCCACCGGTGCCGCCGGTGGCGCCGGTCCCGCCGGTGGCGGTGGCGGTGGCGCCGAGCAATCGCCCGAGAACGGACGGCGCCATGAAGGTCGTGGTCGGTGCCGGCCCGTGACGGCCGGCCAGGACCTCCTTCGCCAGCTCGGCGTCGAAACGGCTGAGGATCACACAAGGTGCCGCCCCGGAGCAGAGTCCCGGCGGCGAACCGGATGGACACCGAGTGGTACATGGGAGAGCAGACCAGGTGGATGTCCTCGGGGCCGAAGGACCACAGATCGGCCTCGTCGGTGAACGCCTTTTCAGCGGTGGCGGAGTCCCAGATGCCCGCCCATACGCCCTTGGCCCGGCCGGTGGTGCCCGATGTGTAGTGCATCGGTCGAGTCAGAGGGAAGGGGGCGAGATCGATGGGCGGTCCCTGGTCCAAAGCCGCCAGTTGGTGCGGGTCGGTGATGACCAGGGCCGGCTCGGCATCCTCGACGAAAACGTCCCGCTCGGAGTCGGTGAGGGTGGCGTTCAACAGGACCGGTACCACGCCGGTGCGCAGCCCACCGAGCACTGCGCACAACAGGGCGGCCGAGGACGGGAGGCAGATGGCGAGGCGGTCGCCGCTCCGCAGTCCGGCCAGCTCCAGAGCTCCTGCTGCCCGACGTTGCGCCGCCTCGGCGTCGGAGGCGGTGAGCACCTCCGACTTGGGGGGCACGGTCGCCATGCGGTCAGGACCGACTGGGACGCCCGGGCCCTACTGTTCGGACTCGTGCTTGCGGCGGGGACGCAAGGCGAACCACCAGATGCTGGCCATGGTGGCGAGCACGCCGAATGCGGCCGCCGGCTTCACGATCTTGCGAGAGCGCTCTGACATGCCCGCGACGTTACCCGTCCCCACAGGTCGCTGGATCGGGGCACGGTGGTCGTCGACGTCGCGAGGCCAGGGACCGAGCCCGCTCATCCTCCGGTGGCGATGAACACGTTCTTCACGTCGGTGTAGGAGGCCAGGGCCTCGAGACCGAGCTCGCGTCCGAAGCCGGACTGCTTCATCCCCCCGAAACTGGTCTGGACCCGCACCGAGCTGTTGGAGTTGACCGAAAGGTTGCCGGCCTCCACCGCTCGGGCCATGCGCAAGGAGCGAGCCCCGTTCCGAGTCCAGATCGATCCCGACAGGCCGTAGGGGGTGTCGTTGGCCAGCCGCACGGCGTCGTCCTCGTCGTCGAAGGGGATCACCGCCACCACCGGGCCGAAGATCTCTTCTCGGGCCATCGGCCACTCGGCCCCGGCCGGAGCCACCACCGTGGGCGGGAACCAGAAGCCGGGTCCGTCGGGAACGGCTCCTTCGAGGTGGGCCCGGACCGGTCCCCCATCCGGTTCGCCCATGCCGGCGGCCAGGAACGTCCCGACCCGGTGGCGATGGGCGGCGCTGGCCAGTGGGCCCATGTCGTTGGCCGGATCGGTCGGGGTCTCCCACCTTCCACGCCCGAACGGCCTCGTCCAGTAGGGCCAGATAGTCGTCGAACACCGAACGCTGGACCAGGACCCGGCTCCGGGCACAACAGTCCTGGCCGGCATTGGCGAACACGGCGCCGGGGGTGGACGCGGCAGCCAGCTCGAGGTCGGCGTCGTCGAAGATCACCGAGGCCGACTTCCCGCCCAGCTCGAGCGTGACCCGCTTGATCGTCCCCGCGGCTCGGGCCATCACCTCTCTGCCGACCGCGGTCGAGCCGGTGAACGCCACCTTGGCCACGTCGGGATGCTCGACCAGGCGCGCGCCCACCGTCGGGCCGGCTCCCACGACAACCTGCAGTACCCCCTCGGGTAGGCCGGCATCGAGAGCCAGCTCGGCCAGTCGCAGGGCAGTGAGCGGCGTGGTCTCGGCCGGCTTGACCACGACGGTGTTACCGGTGGCCAGGGCCGGTCCGACCTTCCACGGCGGTGATGGCGATGGGGAAGTTCCAGGGAACGATGGCGGCCACCACACCCAACGGCTCGTGGAAAGTCAGATCCACCCCTCCGGCCACCGGAACGGTGGCCCCGCGGTGCTTGTCCACCGCACCGGCGTAGAAATAGAGGACCTCGGCGACCATGGCCACCTCCGACCGGCTGTCGCCGATCGGCTTGCCGACGTTGCCCGTCTCGAGCTGGGCCAACTCCTCGGCGTGCTCCTCCACCTGGGAGGCGAACCTCCGCAACAGGCGGGCCCGGTCGGCGGGGGCAATCCGCCGCCAACCGGGTTCCGACTCGACGGCGCGCCCCACCGCCCGGTCGGTCTCCTCCACCCCGCCGAGCACCAGATCGGCGATGGGTTCCTCGGTGGCGGGGTTGACGATGACCAGACTGTCGTCGCTCATCCCCGTTCGTCGACCAGGTCGGAACCCCGGTCCCGTGACCGGCTGGCGGCCGAGACCAGCTCCTCGAACAGCCGCACGTCCCGGCTCTCTTCGGGATGCCACTGCACACCCACGACGAATCGACGGTCCGGCAGCTCCACCGCCTCGACCACGCCGTCCTCGCTGACCGGGCGGTGACCTCGAGGTCGCGACCCAGCGAGCCGACGGCCTGGTGGTGGCAGCACAACACCTCGAACCGTTGGCCCGAACAGCCGGCGGACCAGCGTGCCCGGCTCGGTACACCACCGTCACCGAACCGAACGCTCCGGGCCGGGGCTGGTGGAGATCCGACCCGATCACGTCGGGGAGCTGCTGGACGAGGTCGCCCCCGAGCACCACGTTGAGTACCTGCAGGCCACGGCAGATGGCCAGCACCGGCAGGTCGCGACGCAGTGCTTCGTCGAAGCAGCCCGAACTCCAGATCGTCACGCTGGTGGTCGGTGCCGCCGTTGCGGGGATCGGCCGTCTGGCCGTACCGGTCGGCGCTCGACGTCCCCGCCTCCGATCAGTACCAGGGCGTCCAGCACCTCGATCAGTTCTTCGCGGCCGAGCCGGGGCCGCGGTCCGGGCCCGGGATCCCGGGGCCGGGTGGGGGGATGAGCAGCGGGTTGACCTCCGGCCTGTTGGACGACGTCGAGGTAGCAGCCCGGCACCAGGGCGGCAGTCTCGTTCCCACGGCCCACCATGCCGAGTCCTGGCGGTAGGTGGAGACCCCGATGAGGGGCGGCGATCCGGCCGCGGCATGCCGGTCAGTATTCCACCGGCGCCGTGAACCGCCGACAGGTGCCAACGGCCGACCCGGCCACCACGCCCTTTGCGATCCCCCGAACCGACGGAGGCAACTGATGGCACGACTCGACGGCAAGGTGGCGGTGATCACCGGGGCGGGAAGCGGCATCGGAAGGGTGGCCGCATCCCTGTTCGCCGCCGAGGGGGCGACAGGTGGTGGTGGCCGACGTGGTCGCCGACCAGGCGGAGTCGGCGGCCGCGACGCAGATCGAGGCGGCCGGCGGTTCGGCCACCGCCGTCACCGTCGACGTCATCCGACGAGGACCAGGTCGAGCGCATGGTGGCAACGGCGCGGTCCTCGTACTCGGCGGCCTCCACGTGCTGTTCAACAACGCCGGGATCTTCCCCGACGACGACGGTGGTGTCCTCGACACCCCACCCGACACCTGGCAGAAGGTGATGGAGGTGAACCTGAAGGGGGTGTGGCTCGGGTGCCGGGCGGCCATCCCGGCCATGCTCGAATCCGGCGGGGGCTCGATCGTCAACGTGGCCTCGTTCGTCGCCCTGATGGGGGCGGCCACCGCCCAGATCGCCTACACCGCGTCCAAGGGCGGGGTGGTGGCCATGACCCGGGAACTGGCCGTCGAGTACGCCCGCCAGGGGATCCGGGCCAACTCGATCTGCCCCGGCCCGATCGAGACGCCGCTGCTGGCCGAACTGCTCTCCGACCCGGCGAGCGGGCAGCGCCGACTGGTGCACATCCCCATGGGCCGGTTCGGACGGCCCGAGGAGATCGCCCGGGCCGCGCTGTTCCTGGCCTCGGACGAGGCCTCGTTCGTGACCGGGCCGGCCCTGGTGGTGGACGGCGGGATCACCGCCGCCTACGTCACACCCGAGTAGCGCTGGACGACCCTGGTGCCCGCTGGGCCAGAGTGCACGGATGCTCACGCTTCAGACGCTTCCCCACCAGATCCAGTCGGGCGAGTCGACACCGTGGTCGTGGCCTTCCCCGACCTGCAGGGCCGGCCGGTGGGCAAGCGGGTCACCGGGGCGTTCTTCCTCGACCACGTGCTCGCACCACGGCATCGAGGTCTGCGACTACCTGCTGGCCTGCGACGTCGACATGGAGCCGCTGCCCGGCTACGAGTTCGCCAACTGGGAGACCGGCTACGGCGACCTCAACGCCGTGATCGACCCCGACACCCTGCGCCTCCTCCCCTGGCTGCCGGGCAGCGTGCCTGGTCCTGTGCGACCTGTCGACCATGGACGGCGCACCCGTCGAGGTGTCGCCCCGCAGGATCCTGCGCCGCCAGCTCGAGCGGGCCGCCGCCCACGGCCTCGACATCAGGTGCGCCACCGAGCTCGAGTTCTACCTGTTCCGCGACTCCTTCGAGGAGGCCGCCGGCAAAGCGCTGGCGGGGCATCGCCCCCCACGTCGGCACCATCGAGGACTACCAGCTGCTGCAGACCTCCCGCGAGGAGTACGTCATCGGCCGGATCCGCAACGAGATGATCGAAGCGGGCATCCCCGTCGAGTTCTCCAAGGGCGAGGCGGGCGTCGGCCAGCACGAGATCAACCTCACCTACGGCGGCGCTCTCGAGGTGGCCGACCGCCACCTCGTCTTCAAGAACGGGGTCAAGGAGATCGCCGCCCAGCTGGGGCGGGCGGCCACGTTCATGGCCAAGTGGTCGATGGACGCAGCGCGGGCTCGTCCTGCCACATCCACGCCAGCCTGTGGGACGCGTCGACGCGGGCGCCGCTGATGGCACCGTCCGACGGCGACGACGCCGGCTCGGGCCTCTCGGACCGTGGGCCGGCAGTTCGTGGCCGGCCAGCTCTTCGCCGGCCGACCAGCTGGCGTGGTGCTTCGCCCCCTACGTCAACTCCTACCGGCGCTACGTTCCCGACTCGTGGGCGCCCACCGCCGTGGTGTGGGGCGAGGACAACCGCACCTGCGGGTTCCGGGTCGGTGGGCGACGGGACCGGCTCGGCGGGTGGAGAGCCGGATACCCGGGGCCGACGTGAACCCCTACCTGGCGCTGGCCGCCACCATCGCCGGCGGGCTGTGGGGCATCGAGCACGGGCTCGAGCTGGGACCGGCCTTCGACGGGCAACGCCTACCACGCGACCGACGTCCCCCGGATACCCTCCGACCTGGCCGAAGCCATCGACGACCTGGCATCGAGCGAGGTGGCCGCCGAGGCCTTCGGGACCGACGTCCACCACCACCTGGTCAACACGGCCCGCCAGGAGTGGGCGCGCGCCAACCGGGTGGTCACCGACTGGGAGCTGGCCCGCAACTTCGAGCGCATCTGAGGCCCGGGGCGGACCGAGTGCGCACGGGCCGACGCCACCGGGCCGGGCCGTGGTCCTTGACGGATGCGGGGCTGCCTGCCACCATGGATCGGGTGAAGTACAGAGCATCGAACCCGGACCTCCTCCTTACCTGACGGCGAACGCCCCATCGCGTTCGCCCGCAACCTCCTGAGCCCGACCGGCCAGGGGGTTTTTTGTTGGCCCACCGAGGGGGCCGGTACCGGGCCCCGGACCAGGGCCGGCGCGGGACCACCGGACGAGGGGCCCGGACCACCACGAACCCAGTGCCAGCACCACCAGACAAGCATCAAGGAGCACCGATGAGCAGCGACGACCACCAGCGAGGGCACCACGGCCCACGGACACGGCCACGGGTCACCGGCTGGCCATGCCGTGCGACGTGTCGCCCATGCCGTTCGATCTCTACCGGCCCTACCGGCCCCTCACCCTGCCCGACCGGACCTGGCCCGACGGCGACATCACCGTCGCCCCGCGCTGGGCCAGCGTGGACCTCCGCGACGGCAACCAGGCGCTCGTCGACCCGATGGATCCCGAGCGCAAGCTCCGACTCTTCCAGACCCTGGTGGACATCGGGTTCAAGGAGATCGAGGTGGGGTTCCCGTCGGCCTCCCAGACCGACTTCGACTTCCAGCGCCAGATCATCGACGAGCGGGCTGATCCCCGACGACGTCACCATCCAGGTGCTGGTCCAGTGCCGCGAGGAGCTGATCGAACGCACCTTCGAGTCACTGGTGGGTGCTCCGCGGGCCATCGTCCACTTCTACAACTCGACCTCCGAGCTCCAGCGCCGGGTGGTGTTCGGCCTGGACCGGGCCGGGCATCACCGACATCGCCGTCAACGCCGCCCGCCTGTGCAAGAAGTTCGAGTCCACGCTGCCCGGCACCGACATCCGCTACGAGTACTCGCCCGAGAGCTTCACCGGGACCGAGCCGGAGTTCGCCGTCGAGATCTGCGAGGCGGTGATGGAGGTGATCCAGCCCACCCCGGAGCGGCCCATCATCATCAATCTGCCCAACACCGTCGAGATGTACGGCCCCAACGTCTACGCCGACGTCATCGAGTGGTTCGGGCAGGACCATCGCCAACCGCGAGTCGCATCATCCTCAGCCTCCACCCCCACAACGACCGCGGCACGGCCGTGGCCGCGGCCGAGATGGCGGTGATGGCCGGAGCCGACCGGGTCGAGGGCACGCTGTTCGGCAACGGCGAGCGGACCGGCAACGTCGACGTGGTCACCCTGGCCATGAACCTCTTCTCCCAGGGCGTCGACCCTGCTCTCGACTTCAGCGACATCGACAAGGTGCGTCGGGTGGCCGAGTACGCCACCCGCATGCCGGTCCACCCCCGGCATCCCTACGCCGGCGACCTGGTGTACACCGCCTTCTCCGGGTCCCACCAGGACGCCATCAAGAAGGGGTTCGCAGCCATCGGCCGAGGACTACGAGCACTGGGAGGTGCCGTACCTGCCCATCGACCCGAGCCACACCGGTCGGACCTACGAGGCGATCATCCAGGTGAACAGCCAGTCGGGCAAGGGCGGGGTCGCCTACGTGATGGACACCGAGCACGGGCTCGACCTCCCCCGCAGCCTCCAGGTGGAGTTCTCCAAGGAGGTCCAGGCGATGACCGAGGACAGCGGCACGGTGATCCGGCGCCGGCGAGATGTGGGACGTCTTCTCACGGACCTACCTCCCCGACGATGCCGGGGTGCGGCTGATCGGCAGCGAGGTGACCACGGGCGGGAAGCGCACCACGGTGACCGCCCAGCTGCTCGTGGACGGGGAGCCGCGCACGGTCATGGCCGAGGGCAACGGTCCCATCGACGCGCTGGTCGCCGCCCTGCGCACCGAGCTCGGCGTCGGATTCGAGGTCAAGGACTACAGCCAGCACGCCCTCACCGCCGGCAGCGGCGCCTCGGCTGTGGCCTACGTGGAGGCCGAGGGTCCCGACGGCGACACCTGGTGGGGCGTGGGCATGGACTCGAGCATCCTCGACGCGTCGCTCCACGCCGTGGTCAGCGCGGCCAACCGGTTGCCCGGGCCCGGACGCCCTCACCGTCGGCCCTGAGGGGCGGGCCACCGGAAGCGGCGGAGCCGCCGGACTACCATGCTGCCTGCGCAGCGCTGCCCAGGCGCCCGAGCGTGCCGTGTCCGAGATGGAGTTGTCCCTGGTGCCCACACCCCCGACTGTCGGCGTCGACCGAGGCCACCGCCGGGGAAGGGTGGAGGCTCCCGCACGGCCGAACGATCCCATCGCCAGGCGGGACCAGTTCATCGACGACCGTGCTGGCCCAGTTGCCCGACGATGCCCTGGTCGTCAACGTCGGGTGCGGAGTGGTGAGGCGGTTCGAACCGGTCTGCCACTCGCGGTACATGGCCACCGATCTCCGGGTCCTGCCCAGCGTCGACTTCGCTTCGGACGCATCGGCCCTGCCCATCGCCGACCAGTCGGTGGACATCGTCCTGTCGCTCGAACTCCTCGAGCACGTGCCGGAGCCGACCGCCGTGCTGCGGGAGATCGCTCGGATCCTGAAGCCCGGTGGCACGGCCATGGTCTCCGTCCCCTCGGCGGTCCCGCGCCACGATGACAACGACTACTGGCGCTTCACCGCCCAGGGCCTGGACCACCTGGGCTCGACGGTGTTCGAGCACGGTCAGGTGCACGTCTTCGGAGGAACCTTCGAGGCGCTCGGCTGCCTGGCCGAGTACTACACGGCGCTGACCTTCCATGTCCTCCATCTGCCGGGTCGACGCGGTCCGGAGGGTGTTCCCGGCCGTGGGCTACTGGCTCGACCGTCACAACCGCTGGTCCACGTCGGCCACCGCCCTCCACACGCTGGCCTTCGATCTGCTGTTCGTGGGCACGACCGCCTCCGGCCCCGGCCCCGCCTCCGCCTCGATCTGAACGCCGCTTCGCCGCCCTGTCGCCTTCGGGGAGAACCGGGGTCAGAACCGGTTGAGGCGTCTGAAGATGCCCTTGGTCTGCTTGTAGATGGTCGACGAACTCGCCGAACAGCAGGTCGTACTCCTCGTTGGTGGCGTCATCGGGGGTGAAGGTCCGACGCACCTCGACCATGTCCGGAATTTCGTCGACGGTGATCCTGTCCAGAGCGATCAGGGCGAGAGGGCGGCCCCCCGCACGTTGGCCAGCACCGGGTCGGCCATCTGGCGGATCTCCCGGTCGAGCACGTCGGCATGGATCTGGGCCCACTGGTCGGAGTTGGCCCCGCCGCCGATGAAGGCCAGCGAATCGAGCCGGCGGCCGGCGAACTTCTCCACCGCGTCGAGGAGCCACCGGGAGTTGAAGGCCACCCCTCGTAGACGGCCCGGACCATCTGGGCCCGGGTGGTGGAGAGGGAGAGGTTGTGGAAGCCGCCCCGGATGGTGTGGTCGTCGACCGGCGACCGCTCGCCGTTCAGCCACGGCGTGAACAGCACCCGCCCACTGCCCGGCGCCACCTCGTCGACCATGGCGTTCAGGCCCTCGAAGTCGTCGGCGAAGCCGAGGTTGTCCCGCAGGAAGGTGAGACAGGCGCCGGCCGTCTCGTGCTCGTCGACGATCACGTACCGCCCGGCCAGGGCGGCCGGGAATGGAGGCCACGTTGCTGGTGGGGGCGGTCTTCTTGAACGGCACGTGGGCGGAGATCCACGACGACGTCCCGATATAGAGGTGGGCGTCGAAATCGGCCACCGCTCCCGAGCCGAACACCGCCGAGTGGACGTCCCCCGATCCCGGCGGCCACCGGCAGGCCGGCCGGCACCCCGAGGTGCCCGGCGGCCTCGGCGGTGACCGCTCCCCACGACGGTCCCCGGAGGCACCAGGTCGGGCAGCTGGACCGGTCCAGTCCGGTGACATCGAGCAGCCGCGGGTCGTAGTCGACGTGGTCGATGGCCCGGTTGTCGGTCACCCAGTGGGCGGCGATGGTGTCGAACGACGCCGACCGACGACCGGTCAGTCGGAGGTTCAGGTAGTCCACCGGCTCGAGGAAGATCTCGGTGCGCCGATAGACGTCGGGGAAGGCGTCACGGATGAACAGGATGTGGGAGACCGGGTCCTTGCCCGACAGACCGGGTGCACCACCGGTCACCTGGACCCAACGGAGGATCTTGCGGGGGTCGTACCCGAGGACGTTGACCGCACCGCCGGCCACACGGCGGATGGCCTTGTTGCCACGTCGAGTCCATCCAGATCACCGCCGGCATCAGCGGGCGGTCGTCGGCGCCCACCGCCACGGTCCCCGACCACTGGGCGGTGCATCCCACACCGATGAGCCGGGGTCCGACGGGCCCGGCCCGGTCCAGCGCCCGGCGTGACGCCGCACCGATGGCCGACCACCACTCGTCGGGATCCTGCTCGGCGCCCCCGTCGGGCAGGAGCCGCAGGCCGACCGGCTCGGTGGCGTGGGCCACGATCCGGCACCGGTCGTCGACACGACGGCCACCTTGGGCCCGCCGGTGCCGAGGTCCACGGCCAGCACGAACGCCTCGTCGCCGTCCGGGCCGTCACCCTCCGGACCGAGCGCCGGCCGGCCGGCCGGCGCCGGGCTCACGCCTTGACCACCCAGATCCGGGCCCGGCGGACCGACTCCCCGTCGTCCAGCTCGACCTCGGTCCCCTCCCCGCCGCCCTCGGCGGTGCCAGTCGCCACCGAGTGGGCCAGGACCTCCCGGGCGATCAGCCCGAACAGCGGCTCGAGATCGTCCAGTCCCACCAGGTGGAGGTGGATCCAGTCCGAGACCTCGAGGCCGATGGTCTTGCGGAGCTCTTGGACGTTGCGGATGACCTCACGGGCCAGGCCGCGCCGGCGGAGGTCGTCATCGAGGCCCAGGTCGAACGCCACCACCTCGGCACCGTCACGCGACACGGCGAAGCCGGACTGGGCCCGCGACCCTCAGCTCGATCTCGTCGCCGGCGAGCTCGACGGGCCGCCCTCCAGCGGCACCACCACGGAGCGGCCGGCGGCCAGCTCGGCGGCGGCGGCGGCCCCGTCCACCGATGCCATGGCCTTCCGGAGCGGATGGACCCTGTCACTGAGCCGCGGGCCCAGGAGCTTGTAGTTGGGCACCAGTTCGTAGTCCAGCACGTCGCCGAGCTCGGCGGTGACCTCGACCAGGTCCACGTTGAGCTCGTCCTCCACGATGCCGGCCGGGGGCGTCGGGCTACCGGGAGGCAGGTAGACCAGTGCCCGGGCCAGGGGCTGGCGGACCTTGACCCCCGCTTCGGAGCGGGCCGCCCGACCCAGGGAGGACAGGCGCCGGGCCAGGGCCATGCCGGCGTCCAGGGCGGGGTCGAGCGGCCCGGGGCCGTTGCGACGGCCAGTCGGCCAGATGGACCGAGTCGTCCGTCGACCGCCCCGGTCAGGTCTCGCCACATCCGGTCGGCCAGGAACGGGCACAACGGGCGCCAGCAGCCGGGCCAGGGTGACCAGCACCTCATGGAGGGTGGCCTGGGCCCCCAGCGAGTCGGCGGGATCGGCGTCGGGATCGGTCCGCCAGAAACGGCGGCGGCTCCGCCGCACATACCAATTGGAGGTGTCGTCGATCAGCTCGGCGATGGCGGTGGCGGCCGGGAACGGCTCGTAGCCGTCGAGCGAATCGGTGGCGATCCGGACCGTGGCGTCCAGCCGCGAGAGCATCCACCGGTCGAGCACCGAGCGGTGGGCGGGGGCGGGAATGGCCGGGTCGGCGGGGTCGAAGCTCGTTCAGGGAGGCGTAGGTGGTGAAGAACGACCAGGTGTTCCACAGGGTCAGCAGGGAGTCCCGCATGGCCGAGTCGATGACCTCGAAGCTGACCCGGGTGGGCGTCCAGGGCGATCCCTGCGAGAACATCCACCACCGGAGGGGATCGGCCCCGCGGGTGTCGAGGATCTCCCAGGGGTCGATGACGTTCCCGACGCTCTTGGACATCTTGCGCCCGTCGGCGTCGACGATGTGCCCGAGGCACAGCACGTTGCGGTACGGGCGTGGTTCCCCGCACCAGGGTGTTGACGGCCAGCAGGGAGTAGAACCAGCCCCGGGTCTGGTCGATGGCCTCGCAGATGAAGTCGGCCGGGTAGACGAAGCGCTCGGCCGAGTGCTCGGCCACCGGGTAGCCCCACTGGGCCGTGGGCATCGAGCCCGAGTCGAACCAGGCGTCGATGACCGGCTCCACCCGACGCATCTCCCCGCTGCCGTGCCCGCACTCCGCGCAGGGCAGGGTGACCTCGTCGATGGCCGGACGGTGGGGATCGACTCCGGACACGTCCCGGCCGGCCAGCTCCGGACAGCTCGGCCAGCGATCCGACGCAGCGGAGATGGCCCTCGTCGCAGCGCCAGACGGGCAGCGGGGTGCCCCAGAAGCGGTCACGGGACAGGGCCCAGTCCACGTTGTTGGCCAGCCACTCCCCCATCCGGCCGTCCCGGATGTGCTCGGGGTGCCATCCGATGGTCTGGTTCTGGGCCACCAGCTCGGCCTTGCGCTCCGAGGTCCGGATGTACCAGCTGGGCTTGCCCCAGTAGATCGAGCGCGGTGCCACACCGCCAGCAGTGCGGGTAGGGGTGGGTGTAGGGATGGCGTCGGAAGAGCAGGCCCGGCCGCCTCCAGGCGGTCGTTGACCTCGGCGTTGGTGTCCCGGACCGGACGGCCGGCCAGCCAGGGGACGGCGGCGGTGAAGCGACCATCGGGGCCCACCGGGTTGAGGGTGGGCAGGCCGTGACTGGCGGCCCACCTGGCGGTCCACCTCGCCGAAGGCCGGGGCCAGGTGCACGATGCCCGTGCCCTCGTCGGCCTCGACGAACTCGCCCGCCACCACCCGCCAGCCCTCCCGGCCGGCATCGGACGGTCCGGGCACCAGGTCGTCGAACGGGCGGCGGTAGTGCAGCCCGACCAGGTCGGCCCCGACCAGGCGCTGGTCGACCACCGCATCCTCACCGAACACCTCGGGCACCAGGTCCGCCGCCACCACGGAGTCGCCGACCACGCGCGTAGGCGAGCTCGGGCCCACCGCGGCCCCGGTGTTGGACAGCAGGGTCCACGGCGTCGTGGTCCAGGCCACCAGCGACAGGCCCTCCAGCGTGCTCCGGCCCAGGGCCGTCCGCAGGTGCTCGGCCGGGCCGGTGGCCTCGTCGACGAGCGGGAACCGGACGTAGGCCGACTCGTCGACCACGTCGCGGTAGACGTCGGGCTGGCCCAGCTCGTGGCTGGACAGCGCGGTGCCACACCGCGGGCAGTACGGGACCACCTTGATGTCCTCGTAGAGCAGGTCGTCGTCCCAGAGGTCCTTCAGGTTGGACCACACCGCCTCGACGTACTCGGTCGAGAAGGTCCAGTAGGCGTCGTCGATGTCGATCCAGTACCCGATGCGCTCTGGGTGAGGTCCTTCCACTCATCGACGTAGTTCCGCACCGACGCCCGGCACAGGCGGGTGAACTCGGCGATGCCGACCTGTTCCTCGATCTGGCGCTTGTCCGTGATGCCCAGCTGCTTTTCCACCTCGACCTCGACGGGCAGCCCGTGGGTGTCCCATCCCGCTTTGCGGGGCACGGCATAGCCCCGCATGGTCCGGTACCGGCAGAACAGGTCCTTGTAGACGCGGGCCCACACGTGGTGGAGGCCGGGACGACCGTTGGCGGTCGGCGGGCCCTCGTAGAAGACCCAGGGCTCAGCCCCCGCCGCAACTCGACCGAACGCTCGAAGACCCGGTGCTCGACCCACCGGGCGAGCTCCTCGGCCTCGACGGCGGTGAAATCGGCTTCAGGCGGGGACAGGGCGGAACACCGAGGTGCTTCCTCTCGGTCGGGGCGGCGTGCCGGAACGCCCGATACTACGGGCGCCACGAGGGTCCACAATTCGACCCGTGCCCGAACTGCCCGAAGTCCAAGCCCTGGTCGCCGGTCTCGCCGACCACCTGACGGGCGGCAGCGCATCGACCCGCTGGAGCTGGCGTCGTTCTCGGCCCTCAAGACCGTCTCGACCCGCCATCGGTGACCTCGCCGGCCACGAGGTCACCGCCGTCGAGCGGAGGGGGAAGATGGTCTGCCTGAGGCCGGGATGCCTGTGGCTGGTCGTCCACCTGGCCCGGGGCGGCTGGATCCGGTGGTACGACCGGTGCCGCCCACCACGGCCGCCCGGCCCAGCCGGAGCAAGATCGCCCTGCGGGTCAGGATGGAGGACGCCAGCGGGTTCGACGTCACCGAGATGGGCACCGAGAAGCGCGCTGGCCCTGTGGGTGGTCCGCTCGCCGGAGGAGGTCGAGGCGGTGCGGCGCGCTCGGCGTCGACCCGCTCGACCCGGGCTTCACCACCGAGCGGCTGGCCTCGCTGCTCGGTGGGAATCCGGCCACGCTCAAACGCCTGCTGACCACCCAGTCGGTGATCGCCGGGGTGGGCAACGCCTACTCCGACGAGATCCTGCACCGCGCCCGGCTGTCCCCGTTCAAGAAGGCGGCCAACCTCGACGGTGACGAGGTGGCCGCGGCTGCACGCCGCGATGGTCGGGCGTCCTGGGTGAGGCGCTCGACCGGGCATCGACCCAGGATCTGGCGCGAGCTGAAGGGCGACAAGAAGCGGGCCATGCAGGTGCACGGGCGCGCCGGCCAGGCCTGCCCGAGCCTGTGGTGACACCGTGCGGTCAGGTGTCCTACAGCCACCCGGTCGCATGCAGTACTGCCCGACCTGCCAGACCGGCGGCAAGATCCTGGCCGACCGCCGCCTGTCCCGGTTGCTCAAATGAACGCCCTCGAAGGACGAGCGCCGTCCACCTGCTGCCCTTGGAGACCGCGCACGTGGACGGACTGCTCGAGGCCGCCACCCGCGACCGTTCGACGTTCGGGTACACGCCCATCCCCTGGGACCGCGCCTCGATGCGCACCTACGTCGACAAGGCGCTGGCCAAGCGAGAATCCGGCGAACACGAGCCCTTCGTGACCTGGAGCGTGGAGGAGGGGCGGATCGTCGGCTCCACCCGCTTCTACGACCTCGAGACCTGGGACTGGTCGGTCCAGCCGGCCCGGCCCGACTCGCTGCAGCGTCCCGACGGGCCCGACGTGGCGTCCATCGGCTACACCTGGCTCGATCCCGTCGTCCAGCGCACGCCGGTCAACACCGAGGCCAAGCTGTTGATGCTGACCCATGCCTTCGAGGTCTGGCGGGTCTGGAGGGTCAGGATCCAGACCGACGTCCGCAACGAGCGCTCCCGGGCGGCCATCGCCCGCCTCGGCTTCGCCTTCGACGGTGCGCTGCGGGCCGACAAGCCCGGCGCCGACAACACCGTCAGGGACAGCGCCGTCTACTCGTTGCTGCTCGACGAATGGCCGGCCCAGCGGGACCGTCTGACGGCCCGGCTGGGAGGCTCCTGACACGGGCGGTGGGGGGCCTGCGCCGGGGTTGCAGCCCAGGTCCCAGGCCCATGGCGCGGGCCGGGACGCAACCTCTGACAGAATCACTGTCGTGTACATCTCCGCCAAGGTCGACTACGCCGTGCGGGCCCTGTGCACCCTGGCCTCGGCCGACGAGCGCCCGGTGACCGCCGAGACACTGGCCCAGTCCCAGGGACTGCCGGCCAAATTCCTCGAGAGCATCCTGAACGACATGCGCCGGGCCGGCATCCTGTTGAGTCAGCGGGGGGCCGAGGGTGGCTATCGCCTGTCCAGGCCGGCCACGGCCATCACCGTCGCCGACGTCATCCGGCCCCTGGACGGTCCCCTGGCCGAGGTGCGCGGGCTCCGGCCCGAGGCGGCCAACTACGAGGGCGCCGCGGAGCACCTCCAGGACGTGTGGATCGCCGTGCGGGCCAGCGCTCCGGTCGGTCCTCGAGCAGGTCACCATCGCCGACATCGTGTCCGGCCAACTCCCCCGTGGGGTCCAGAAACTCACCAAGGACCCCGACGCCTGGCTGTCGCGCTGAACCCACCCGGGCTGACACCAGCGCGCTGACACCAGCGCCCTGAGCCCACCCGGCCGAGTTCCCCGGCCCACGTTCAGGCGGCCGGCTCCGCCGCCGGGACCTCGGGAACGGGCCGCTGGCGCCGGGTCCTTCGGAACGACCTCGGCCACAGCCGGCGGGTGAGGACCACGTTGCACTCGGCGGCCAGCACCGTGATCATGGCGGCGAGGGCCAGCCACCAGATCAGTCCCAGCACGGTGGCGAAGGTCCCGTACAGGTTGGAGAGGTGCCGGAGCTGGTGGTTGACCAGCAGCGCCCCGGCGAACTGGAGCAGGGTCCAGGCCGTGCCGGCGATGACCGCCCCCGGCCACAGGGCGCCGCCACCGGGCGGGATGCGCACCAGGACGGCGTAGCCACCCCAGTACATGGCCACGTTCACCCCGAGCGAGCGCGGCCAGACCGACGATCACCGACGCCCCGCCCAGTCGGCCGAAGGCCCCCAGGCCGGCCAGTGCCCCGCCGGCCAGGAAGCCCACCCCGAGGATGGCCAGGAAGCCCACCGCCCGCGGGATCCAGTGCGCGAAGTCGGGCAGGTCGTCGCGGTGCACGTCCCAGACCTCGGCCATCATGAGCTGGGCGTTGCGGCTGAGCTTCAGGCTCCCGTAGCCCAGCCACACCAGGCCCACCACGAGGGCGAAACTGTTGGTGGTGGAGAGCTCGTGGATGTTGTGCTTGAGATCCGTCCCGATCACCGGGAACTGGCGGAGGGCCGAATTGATGATGTCGTCCTGCAGCGCCGGATGGCCGTTGAGGACGATCCCGACCAGGGTTAACAGCACCAGCAGGAGGGGGAAGACCGACAAGAAGGCCGAGTGGGAGAGTTGGGCGGTCGAGCCGCCCAGCCCGGTCGTCGGAGTATTTGCGCACCACCGCGCACGGCACCGCAGTCACCCCGTGCCGCTGTTGGGCGGGTCCGGCCGGTCCACCAGCGTGTTGGTGCCAGTACCGGCAGGGGGCGCCACCCGAGGCCCAAGGCGGCGAGGGACCCGGGGCGGCGCACTATCCACCGACGAGGTGCTCGCGTCCGTGCCGCCGGAACTCGGCCCGTAGCTCCCGGCGGTCGCCGTCGGTCATGGGCGACGTAGCCCCCCCCGGGCGCCTGCGGTAGACGAAAGATCGGTTCGTCGCCGTCCCACCAGCCCTGGGAGCGCAGCCGGTCCTTGGTCACCTTGCCGCTGGCCGTCTGGGGCAGGGCCGAGGTGACACGAAGGTACGACGGGGCCCACTTGGTCCCGAGGTCGGGTTGGGAGGCCAGAAAAGTCCCGAAACTCCCCGGGTCGAACCGGTGGTCCGGGAGGAGCTCGACGGCCGTCATGACCTGGTCACCCGACCGCGCATCGGGCACCGAGTAGACGGCGGCGGCGGCCACGGCGGGATGGCGGACCAGCACCCGCTCGATGGGCCCGGCGGTCAGGTTCTCGGAGTCCACCCGCATCCAGTCTCCCCGGCGGCCGGCGAAGTAGACGTAGCCCTGGGCGTCCCGGTAGGCCAGGTCCCCCGTCCAGTACCAGCCGCTGCGGATGCGATCGGCCGTGGCGACCTCGTCGTTGTAGTAGCCCTCGAAGCGTCCGGCGCCGGAGCGGTTGACGATCTCCCCGATGGCGCCGTCGCCGTTGCACAGCCGACCGTCGGGGTCGAACCGGGCAGGTGGGCACTCCTCCAGGGTGTCGGGGTCGACGATGGCCACGTCGTCGGGGGGCCGGCCGAGCGACCCCACCGGTGTGTCGGGTGAGCGGCTGATGGCGACGCCACCTTCGCTCGACCCGTATCCCTCGGTCAACACGCAGCCGAACCGTCGTTCGAAGGCGGCATGGTCGGCGACGGACGCCTCGGTCCCGAACCCCCGCCGCAGCGTGGTGGAGGCATCGTCGTCCTGTTCCGGGGTGGCCAGCACATAGGCCAGGGCCTTGCCCACGTAGGTGAACGTGGTTGCCCCGATAGCGCTTGACATCGGCCAGAAATCCCGATGCGCTGAAGCGGCGGGCCAGGGCTACCGTCGCCCCGACCACCAGGGCCGGCCCCCACAGCACCATCAATGCGTTCCCGTGGAACAGGGGCATGGTGCAGTAGGCGACGTCGTCCCGCTCGTATCCGTAGGCGGGCGCCGAGCGGAGGGCGATGGAGGCCAGACGACCCTGGGTGCAGCGGACGGCCTTGGGGCGTCCCGGTGGTGCCCGAGGTGAACAGCAGGAGGTAGAGGGAGTCGGGAGAAGGGCGGCCTCCCGCCATGGCCTCGAGCGGATCGGCGCCCCGATGGGGGGCGAGAAGCGGGCGGTACCCGGCACTGTCGACCACCATCAGTCTGTCGCCGGCCACGCCGTACGAGAGCCCGTCCAGCAGCTCGCACCCCTCCGAGTCGGTGACCACCAGGTCACAGTCGGTACGGAGGATGTCTCCGGCCAGGGCCTGACCACGGCGGGTCGGGTTGATACCGACGACGACCGCCCCGGCCAGGGCGGCTGCGCCCAGCCAGAAGAGATACTCGGGCACGTTGCCCAGCAGGACGCCGATGTGGAGCGGGTCGGACACCCCCCCAGGACCGCAGCAGGGAGGCCCGTTCGGAGCTGGCGGCGACCACCTGACGCCAGCTCCACTGCCCGTCACCGAATCGGAGGCCCGGGTGATCGTCCTCGGCCCTGGCCATCAGAAGGTCGGCCACGCTGGTCGACCGGATGTCTTCCACCTCTGTCAAGCGACCGGCTCCATGGGCTCGAAACGGGGGACGCGGCCGATGAGGGCGGCCGGGGCGCTCGAGGCGGCCGGGGCGATCACTTCGGTCAGGGCGTCCACTGGCGACGACGTTACGGGTCAGCCGTCGTTCGTGCCAAGGGCCTCCGGACGCCTACCATCGGGGCGACGACACCGGACCCCACCGGATCGGCCCGGTGCGGCAGGCCGTGGGACTACAGACACGAGGAGAACAATGGGAACGGGAAAAGCACAGGTCGAGATCGCCGGCTCGGCGGACGATGTCTGGGCACTGGTCAGTGACTTCGGAGGGATCGCCGGATGGATGCCCGGAATCGACTCGTGCCGCGTCGAAGGTGAGGACCGCATCCTCGAGACCATGGGGATGACCATCACCGAGCACCTGGTGGCCTCCGACGATTCGGCCCGCACGCTGACCTACTCGATCGTCGACGGCGTACCGGTCGAGAGCCACCAGGCGGTGATCACCGTCACGCCGGGCCGGAACACCTCCAGCGTCACCTGGGTGGTCGATGCCACACCTGACGAGATGGCCGAGTTCATGGCCACGGTGTACCAGCAGGCACTCGACGAATTGAAGAAGCGCATCGAGGGATGACCGGATCCGGCCCTCTTCCCCTCGAGGGACCGCGGGGACAGAGGTCCTACGAGGTACGGGGGCGATCGGTGGCGCCGGTGGGTACCGTCTGGCCGCTCATCGGCGAGGCTCACCGGTGGAAGGATTGGTCGTTCCTCGACAGGACCGATCTGGTGGCGGTGGGCGAGCCCCTGCCCGACGGGGTGGGGGCGGTGCGCCGCTTCACCAGCCACGGGATCGGTTCACGTGAGGAGGTGGTGGTGTGGGATCCTCCCCACCACCTGGGCTACGTCATCCTGTCGGGTTTTCCCGTCCGTCACTACCGGGCGGACGTGGTGCTCACCCCGGACGGAGCGGCGACGACCGGCACCCTCGTCACCTGGTCGGGTACCTTCGACGAGCTGGTCCCGGGCACCGGCCACCTGCTGGAGCTGGTACTGACCAGGCTGATGACCAGGTTCGTCACCGGACTGACCGGCTACGCCGACCACCACGCCGACCAGGAGGGTGCCTGACTCAGCCCCCGCCACGCTGCAGCCGGCGCGCTCTCGCCTCCACCTCGGCGGCAGCCCCGGCGGTATCGACGGTCAGGCACCGCCCGTCCGCGACCACCTGGGTACCGCCCACCCAGACATCGGTGACCAGCCGGCTCGATGCCGACCACACCAGATGTTCGACGAGCTGCGAGTCGTCGAGCAGGGGAACGAAGCCCGGGTCGTCCAGCCGTATCGCCATCATGTCGGCCTTGGCCCCGGCCTCCAGCACGCCGAGGTCGGGCCGGCCGATGGCCATACCGGCGGCCCGGGTGGCGAGGTCGAGGGCGGTGGCGGCAGGAAGGACGGAGGCGTCCCGCTCCCTGATCCGGGCCAGCATGGCGGCCAGACGAATCTCCTCCCACAGGTCGAGGTCGTTGTTGGACGCCGGCCCGTCCGTACCCAGGCCGACCCTGATCCCTTCGGCCAGGAGTTGCACCAGGGGGGCCACCCCCGAAGCCAGCTTTGCATTGCTCTGGGGGCAGTGGGCCACGGCGACGTCGTGGGCACGGTAGATGGCCACGTCCGGGGCGGACAGCCAGATGCTGTGGGCGGCCAGCACTCGGCCGCCGAACACTCCCGCCTCGGCCAGCACCGCCGGGGTCGAAGCACCGTGTTCGGCGGCGAACCGGAGGCACTCCTCCTCGGTCTCGGCCAGGTGGATGTGGAACAAGGCGTCGAGCTCACGGGCCCGGCCGGCGATGTCGGCCAGCACCGGGACGGGCACCGTGTAGGCCGCGTGGGGGGCGAAGCCGACCTCGATACGGCCGTCTTCACCGTGGCGTCGCCGGTGGAAGTCCACGATCTCGTCGGTCCGCCTCTCCCACCAGCGGTCGTCCGAGGGGTGGCCCGGCAACTGGAGCACGCCCGGCGTGACCACCGCACGAGACCCGGCAGCCACTACCGCATCGGCCAGGGCGTCCTCGAAGAAGTAGGCCTCGCAAGAGGTGGTCACCCCGAAGCACAGGAGTTCGGCGGCAGCCAGCGTCATCCCCCAGTAGACGTCCTCCCCGGTCAGCAGGGCCTCCCGGGGCCAGAGCACCTCGTTTAGCCAGCGGTGCAGCGACAGATTCTCGCCGGTGCCCCTGAACAGCGTCATCGGAGAGTGGCAGTGCACGTTGACCAGTCCGGGCAGCAGCACCCCGTCGATCGGGACCACGTGGACCCCGTCGCCCGTGGCCTCGGACGCCGAGCCGCCGACGCGGGTGACGGTGTGGCCGGACACCTCGACGAATCCGGGACGCAGCACCCGACCCGGTTCGTCACAGGGCACCACGGCCTCGGCCGTGTACCGGACGACGCCCTCGGGGGTGCTCGACCCTGTTTCGTGACCGCTGGTCAAGTGGAGGCTGGAGGAGCGGCCGTCCCTTGACCCGACTCCTGGGCCTCGATGGCGGCCAGCTCGGCGATCCGTGGCACGTGACGACCGCCCTCGAAGGCGGTCACCAAGAAGACGTCGACGATGTCGAGGGCGAGCTCGGTGGCGACCACCCTGGCCCCGAGTGACAGCACGTTGGCGTCGTTGTGGAGACGGGCGAAGCGGGAGGTGTACTCGTCGTGGCACAGCGCCGCCCTCGATCCGTGGACCTTGTTGGCGGCGATGGCCTCGCCCTGACCACTCCCCCCGATCACGATACCGAGCTGGCCTTCGCCCCGGACCACCCGGCGGGCCACGTCGGCGCAGATGGGCGGGTAGTCGACCGGCACCGTGGAGAACGTCCCGATATCCGCCACTTCGTGCCCGGCGTCGTGGAGATGCTGGATGACCGCCCCTTTGAGCACGAAACCGGCATGGTCACTTCCGATCACCAGGTTCATGGCGCCACCCTATGCACTTGCCGGCGCGTCCGCCCGGGCCCGTCCCGGCCGCACGGCCACCGTCGACGCCGGCCCACCTCGACCGTCCGGGTCGGACGGTGCCGGCCATGCCCGCCGTGCCGGGCAGATCAGATGTCGAACTTCACCACGCCGCGTACGTTGGTGCCGGCGGCCAGGTCGTCGTACCCGTTCTGGACCTGGTCGAGGGTGTACTCCTGAGTGATCAGCCCGTCGATCTCCAACAGCCCGGCCTCGTAGAGGCGGAGCAGATTGGGGATCTGGACCCGCGGGCTGCACGAGCCGAACACCGTTCCCAACAGGGCCTGGTTGAACATGGCGAAGTTGAACAGGTTGAGGTTGACCTGGTCCTGATTGAAGGGAGCGATGGCCGTCGCCACCACCCGACCGTCCTTGGACGCCAGGGCCAGGGCCGGGGCCAGCAGGTCACCGGTCAGTACACCAGGGGTGAGGATGACGACATCGGCCATCCGGCCCTCGGTCAACTCGGGCAGCAACAGGTTGGCCTCGAGGATGGATGCGGCGCCGTGGGTGGCCCCGATCTGCTTGGCCTTGTCGACCTTGAACGGCAGGGGATCCACGGCGATGATCTGGCGGGCGCCGGCCAACCTGGCCCCCTGGATGGCCCCGGAGCCGACCCCCCCGCAACCTACGACCACCACCGTCTCGCCCGGCTTGACCTTGGCCCGGTCGACGGCAGAGCCGAAACCGGTGGATATACCGCAACTGATGAGGGCCGCCGCCTTCAACGACACGCTCGGGTCGACCTTGACCAACGAGGCTTCGTTGGCCAGCACCGACTCGGAGAACGTGCCGAGCTGGGTCATCCGGTTCACGTGTTCACCATCGAGGTGGTAACGCCACTGGCCGTCGCTCATCATCGGACCAGCGAGGATGGTCATACCCAGGTCGCACAGGTACTGGCGACCCGAGGCGCACCAGAAGCAACGACCACAGGCCGGGATGAACGACGCTGCCACATGGTCGCCCACCGAGAGGGTCTCCACTCCGGGTCCGACCTCGGCCACCACACCGGCACCCTCGTGCCCGCCGATCATGGGGAACATCGACTCGACCCCGAACACCTGGAGGACCTCGGGCGGGGCGCTCATGTCACCGGTCCGGAGGTGCTCGTCGGAGTGGCACATGCCGGCGTAGGCCATCTGAACCACCACCTCGTGGTGGCCGGGGGGATCGATGTCCACCTCCTCCACCTTCCACGGCTCGTTGAGACCGGAACAGATGGCAGCGCGCGTCTTCATGCGGAGGTCCTCCCCTTGTCACGACAGCAGGCGGCCGTCGAATCGCTCACGCCCCAAGCATCGCGCCTTCGGACGGTTGGCGTCGAGCCTGCGGAGGGCTGGCCCACCGGCGGCACCACGGGCGGTCGCAGCCGTCTCACTCTGCCCGGTCGGGCCGGGCTCCCCGTCGGGCCATCCGGTCCTGGTCGAAGCCAGTGGCGAGAAGCCGGAAGGCGCGGTCCACCTCCGAGGAGAGTTCCTCGGCGCCGTCGGCGGCCCAATGGGTGAAGGCGGCCATGGCCGCCCCCAGGGCGGCACGGGCCACCGTCTGGGGGCCGAGGTCTTCGGCCGAGCCCCCAATCCTCCCGGCCACGAACCGGGCCACGACGTCGCACCATTCGGCGTTCCTGACCGCCGAATGGGCCACCAGAGTGGGCACGGTGCTGATCAGCCCGATCCGGATCCGGAGCTCCTCGAGCTCGGTCGGACCGAAGCGGTTGGTGGTCACCACGGCCTGGCGCAGGACGTCCATCATCGGCTGGTCGGGCGGGGCGGCCTGCAGCTTGTCGCGGAGCCGGGACAGCTCGGCGTCGAACTCCCCCCAGACCACGTCCCGCTTGGACACGAAGTAGCGGAAGAATGTCCGGCGACTCACCCCCACCGCGGCGGCGATCTCGTCGACGGTGGTCTCGTCGTAACCGGATCGGTTGAACAGATCGAGGGCGACCCGTGCCACATCCTCCCGCGAGGTGCTGGGGCGTCGCCCCCGGGCCACCTCGGCCGGCTGGTCCTGTCCCACTGCGTGCGAGGCGACCATAGCCCTTCCATTTTGACATCGAGTGCTATAAATTGGAACACACGCTGACCACCACTTCGGACGGGCACTGCTGGCGGTGGCCGGCCAGCCGCCGGAGCCAAACGACAGGAGCTCCCATGACGGTCACCTCCACCTCTCAGACCACCGGTCCGATCACCGCCGGCGACCGTGACGCGGGGATGAAACCGCCACCGGCCGGCGCCACCGACCACAACTCCCCGCTGGTAGAGGAGGATCTGCTGGTCGAGGACGTGTCCATCGACGGCATGTGCGGCGTGTACTGAAACACACCCGCCGGATGCCTCCCACCACACCCGATGATCGCGGCGTATACGACGGGTCGCGCCCGTGGATGGTCCACCCCCAGGTCTCACTGCGACCCGAGTCGTTCGGGGCGCTGGCCTACCACTTCGGGACTCGCCGGCTCTCCTTCCTGAAGAGTCGGACGCTGCTCGACGTGGTCGAGGCGCTGGCCGACCAGCCGACCGGCCTCGACGCCTGCCGGGCAGCGGGAGTCGATCAAGCCGAGCTCGGCACCTACCAGCGTGCCCTGGCCACCCTGGCGGCCTCCGGGATGATCTGCGAACGCGAGGCATCGTGACACTGGTCGACGAGCGGTCCCCCGGCGAGGGCACCGGGGCCGGCGTCGGTCGTCTGGTCGACCGGTTCGAGCAGGGACTCGATGCCCCGATCTGTCTCACCTGGGAGCTGACCTACGCCTGCAACCTCGCCTGCGTCCACTGCCTGTCGAGCTCCGGACGCCGCGACCCCGAGGAGCTGTCCACGTCCGAATGCCGGGCCGTCATCGACGAGTTCGAGCGCATGCAGATCTTCTACGTGAACATCGGCGGAGGCGAGCCCACCGTCCGATCCGACTTCTGGGACCTGGTGGACTACGCCACCGACCACCACGTCGGGGTGAAGTTCTCCACCAACGGCTCCCGGATCACCGAACAGGTGGCCCGGCGGCTGGCGGCCAGCGACTACGTGGACGTCCAGATCTCACTGGACGGAGCCACCGAGGCGGTCAACGACGCCGTCCGGGGCGCCGGCTCCTACGCCACGGCGACCACGGCCATGCGCCGGCTGTCCGAGGCCGGGTTCGCCGGATTCAAACTGTCGGTGGTGGTCACCCGCCACAACGTCGGCCAGCTCGACGACTTCAAACAGCTGGCCGACCGGTTCGGGGCCCAGCTCCGGCTCACCCGGCTCCGCCCGTCGGGCCGGGGGGCCGACGTGTGGGACGAGCTTCATCCCACCTTGGACCAGCAGCGGATCCTCTACGACTGGCTGGTGGCCCACGGAGAGGATGTCCTCACCGGCGACTCGTTCTTCCATCTGGCCGGCTACGGCGGCTCGCTTCCGGGACTCAACCTGTGCGGGGCAGGACGGGTCGTCTGCCTGGTCGACCCGGTGGGCGATGTCTACGCCTGTCCGTTCGCCATCCACGATGAGTTCCTGGCCGGCAACGTCCGCGACCCGGGCGGTTTCGCCGAGGTGTGGCGCAACTCGGGCCTGTTCACCGAGTTGCGCCGACCCCAGAGCGCGGGAGCCTGCGCATCGTGCGGCCACTACGACTCCTGCCGGGGGGGTTGCATGGCGGCCAAGTTCTTCACCGGGCTGCCGCTGGACGGGCCCGACCCCGAATGTGTCCTCGGCCACGGTGAGCAACGGCTGGCCGCCCGGGAAGAGACGCCACCGCCCAAGCCGTCTCTCGACCACTCGCACCGGTCGGCCCGGTCAGCCCGGTCAGCCCGGTCGACCGGCCCGGTCGGGCCGGTGGCGGTGGCCCTGCTCCCCCGGCGACCCGACCGGGCCTGTGACGAGAACCCGCTCGCCTCGTTCGACCCGGGCCGCCCGGCCAACTGAGCCGTGAACCGGTCGCCCAGGCAGTGACGCGACTCGATCGTGCCTCGTGGCCGGACGTGTCCCGGCGGGCCGAGGAAGGCGAGATCCTCCTCATCCCCCTGGGGGCCACCGAACAGCATGGACCCCATCTGCCGGTGACCACCGACACCGACATCGCCGAGGCACTCGCCGGGGGGGCGGCGGCTCGCCACGGCCATCTGCTGGTCGCCCCCCCGCTGGCCTACGGATCGAGCGGCGAGCATCAGGATTTCGCCGGGACGATCTCCATCGGCCGAGAGGCCACCGAGCTCGTCCTCGTCGAAATGGGACGTTCGGTCGGCACCGACTTCACCCACGTCATCGTGGTGTCGGCCCACGGCGGGAACGCCGTTCCCCTGAACCGGGCCATGGAGCGCCTGGCCGCCGAGGGCCAGCCGGTGACCGCCTGGTCGCCGGGGTGGCGGGGTGACCTCCACGCCGGTCGCACCGAGACATCCCTCATGTTGGCCATCGCTCCCGACCGGGTGGTCCTCGACCGGGCCGAAGCCGGTGATCGGCGGTCCATCTCGGACCTGCTGCCCATCCTGTTGGACCGGGGCGTGCGCTCGGTGAGCGACAACGGGGTGCTCGGGGACCCGGCCGGCGCCACCGCCGACGAGGGCAGGCGCCTGCTCGACGCGGCCATCGACGACCTCGTGGCCACGGCTGTGCGGCTCGGGGGACGGCCGGTCGTCCGGTCCGAGGCGGCCGGTTGAGTCGGGTCGCCTTGGTCACCGGGGCCGCCCGGGGCATCGGCGCCGCCACCGTGCTGGGGCTGGCCGCCGCCGGCTGGTCGGTGGTGGCGGTCGACCGCGCCTCTGACGATCCCCGAGTTCCCTACGGGATGGGCACCGGAGACGAGCTCCAGGCGGTGGTCGAATCGGCGCTGGCCCTCGGGGGAAGGGTGGCGTCCGGTTCGGCGGGCGAGGGTCGGGTGGTCGCCCAGGTGGCCGACGCCGCCGACGAAGATGCCCTCGGGGCTTCGGTCAGGTTGGCCGAACAGCAGTTCGGCGGTCTCGACGCCATGGTGGCGGTGGCCGGGGTCATCGCCGGTGGCGTCCCGATCTGGGAGATGCCGGCCGACCAGCTCGGCGCCGTCTTGGAGGTGGACCTCGGAGGCCCCATCGCCGCCGCCCGGGTGGGGATTCCGGCCCTGCTGCGCCGACCGGAACCGCGCCAGGGGAGATTCGTGGCCGTGGCCTCGGCCGCCGCCACCAGGGGGCTGCCCATGCTCGCCGCCTACGGCGCGGCCAAGGCCGGAGTGGCTGGTCTGATCCGGGGACTGGCCGTCGAGCTGGCCGACACCGGGATCACCGCCAATGCCGTCAGTCCCGGGTCGACCGCCACCGCCATTCTCGACGAGAGCGCCCGTCTGTACGGACTGGAGGGCCCAGGACCCTTCGCCGACCAACAACCGTTCAAGCGCCTGCTGCGGCCCGAGGAGGTGGCGGCGGCACTGGTGTGGTTGGCCGGTCCCGACAGCAGCGGCTTGACCGGTGCGGTGATCCCCGTGGACGGCGGCCTCTCGTTGTGACGGAGCTCCCGGAAGGGTTCGCACTCGACCTCGACCGGTCGGTGCGGACCTTCGACCGGGGGCGGGTGCTGGTCGGTGGCCACCCCGGCCGGCTGATGACCCTGAGCCGGAAGGGGGTCACCGCCCTCGATGCGCTGGTGGCCGGGCGGCCGGTGCCGGCCGATGCCCGACGGCTGGGAGCCCGCCTGGTAGAGAGGGGGCTCGCCCACCCGCGGCCGGTGGCCGACCGGCCAGAACCGGCAACCGACCGAGGGGTGACCGTGGTGGTGCCGGCCAAGGACCGCGCCGACGATCTCGATCGGTGTCTCGGGTCGTTGGCCGGCGGTCGACGGGTGGTGGTGGTCGACGACGGTTCGGACGATCCGGAGTCGGTGGCCCGGGTGTGCCGACGACACGGCGCCCGGCTGGTCAGGTGCCCGGTCAACCGGGGTCCGGCTGCCGCCCGCAACGATGCCCTGGCCACCGTCGACACCGAGCTCGTGGCCTTCGTCGACAGCGATTGCACGGTCACCGGAGACTGGTTGGCTCCCCTGCTTCGGCACTTCGAGGACCCGGCGATCGGAGCCGTGGCGCCCCGGGTGCGTCCGGCCACGCCCGGGGCGGGGTCGGGGCCCGGGCCCGGGGCGTCGGCGCTCGAGCGGTACAGCGACGCCCGGTCCGCACTCGATCTGGGTCCCGATCCGAGCGAGGTCGGGCCCGGGCGGTCGGTCCGCTACGTGCCCACGGCGGCGCTGGTGGCCCGCACGGCGGCGGTGACCAACGGGTTCGATCCCGACTTGAGGGTGGGAGAGGACGTCGACCTCATCTGGCGGATGGTGGAGGCCGGATGGCGGGTCCGCTACGAGCCCTCGGTCACCGTGCGCCACCACGAGCCGGACACGTGGGGGGAGCTGCTGGCCCGGCGGTTCCGGTACGGCACGTCGGCCGGCCCGCTGGCCAAGCGCCACCGTGCCCTGCTGGCTCCGGTCGAGCTCCGTCCATGGCCGACGGCGGTGGCCGCGGCCACGCTGGCCGGTCGCCCCCGGGCCGCGCTGACGGCACTGGCGGCGTCGACACTGGCCCTGCACCGGAGCCTCGGGCACCACGGCATTCCTTTCAGACAGACCCTGCGCTGGAGTGCCGGGGGGGCCGGCTGGACGGTGATCGGCATCGGCCGGGCTGCCACCATGCTGGCCGGGCCGGCCCTGGTCGTCGCCGGCCTTGGCACCAAGCGGACGCGCCTCGGGTGTGCGCTCATGGTCGTGGCCCCACCGGCCGTCGACTGGTGGCGTGGACGACCGTCACTCGATCCCCTGGCCTGGGTGGTGGCCTCGGTCGCCGACGATGTCGCCTACGGGGCCGGGGTGTGGGTCGGTTGCCTGTCGGCCGGCACCGTCGCCCCCCTGATCCCCTCATTCCGCCGGAGCGGGGTCGAAACCGACGATTGACCCCGATTCGGGGCGGCGGGCCGGACTGCCTCCCGGATGCCAGGGTGAGAAAACCCTATAAAAGGCCCGGTCAAGACTCGGTATCTAAATAAGTGATAGTTGCTATCTGTATCGGTGGATTTGTCAGGCATCGGACCTGTTCAATAGCCATTTCCGACGCCGCCGACAGAACAACCACGGGAACCGGCTATGCTCCTCAAATCACGTCGATGCCGGGCCGGTACTTGACCCTATTGGGAGCAGTGTCGGTCCTCGGAGGGCAGCGCGGAGGACGGCAACCCAACGTTGCCGAAGTGCATGTGGACCGGGCACCGGTTCAATCGTGCCGAGGATGACCTGAACCGTAGAGAAACGAGTGATGCACCCACGACGCACTACTGGGCGTAACTAACACCGGCCGCACACCTTACGGCGTGGAGCCAGGACGGACGATGCCTTTCCGCTCGCCGTCCGGGGATCGTATGCAGAGGCCGGAGCCCGCCAACACCGAGCAGAGGAAGGCGCCATGTTGCGCCCTACGAAGGGAGGTGCCGTGCGGACCCGCATTGCACTCGTTGCGATCATTCCGATCGCCGTCATCACTATTTTCACCCTGGAGGCTGTCACCGTGCAGTCCACCGGGGCAGTACCGACCCCGTCTTCGGGATCGGCAGTCAGCAGTTCCCCACTTCCGCCCGATCAATTGATCGCCTACCGCAACCTGGCGGCGACGCACCCTGCGCCGGGCGGGCCCAACCTTGCATTTGATCTTGGCGGAGGACTGTTACTCCACCAGCCGGCTCCTCCGGCCCCGGCGGTACCGGTGGCTCCGGCTCCGGCTCCGGCTGTTGCTCCGGCTCCGGCTGTTGCTCCGGCTCCGGCGGCGACCGGACCGGTGGACACCGTGACACCGTCTCAGCGGGCGGCCTGGGAACGGGTGGCCATGTGCGAAGAGGGTGGGAGTTGGACTTCCGACGGAGGAGCCTTCAGCGGCGGGCTGGGTATCAGTCGTGCCAACTGGGATGCCTACGGTGGAACCCAATACGCTCCTGAGGGAGCGGAGGCCACCGAGGACGAGCAGATCATGGTGGCGGAACGCATTCAGTCTTCGCCACCGGACCAAGACGGCTGCCACGGTTGGTAGCGGTACTTGGTACTTCAGGCGTCCGAGCTCTCGACGAGCCGACGCCGCTGCGGGATGCCGACCCGACGCTTCCCATCGGAGTACCGAAGGGAGCGTAGGGCCGACACCCGGCAGAGGACGGTCAGATCTTGCGGACCTGGCTCGCCTGCAGACCCTTTTGGCCCTGCTTGGTCTCGAACTCCACACGCTGGCCTTCTGCGAGGTCGCGGAAGCCCTCCATCTGGATCTCGGACTGATGAACGAAGAGATCATCCCCGCCGCCGTCAGGCGTGATAAATCCGAAGCCCTTTTCGGCGTTGAACCACTTCACTGCACCTACACCCATAACTGTGTCTCCTTGAAATTCACGCACGGTAACGCGGGGATCCATTGTGAAGCCCTACATGCATCGGCCCGCGTGATTGGGTCGATGACCCCACAACCCTAGGCGCAACCGAGGGTCGTCGGCGCAAACCATCGATCACGACCCTCGGCGCCGGCCCCCGGGCACGAAGATTCCCGGCGGCTTTCGCCCGTGCCAGGTGGGTCGGAACCAACCCTTCGCCGCAGGTGTCCGTCTCGGTCTCGACGAGCCCGACCGGTGACTGGCGTCAGGTGTTCGAGGCTCTTGCCGTCAACCGGTCGGTCCAGGGCCATGCCGCCCCCGACTGACCTCGGCCTTGCGATTCGAACACTTCGATGGTCACCATCACGGAAAAAACCACGAAGAAGACGGGCTCGATCAATGTGCCCAGGCGGTCGGTGATGTAGGCGAGGCCGAGGAACGGGTACGCGACCACCAGCACCTTCACCACCCAGGAGTACATACGGGCCACGTCGACGCCAGACTTCTGCGTCCTGCGCATGGCGATGAAGGCGGCGGTGGTCAGGGTGGCGAACTCGGCGATCCCGGCAACCACGTGTATGTAGTGATGCACCGGCAACTGCAGATGCCACTCCATCTCCCGGCAGGCGGCGCTCAGACCTTCCGAGCAGGCATAGGGGAATCTGCCGCCGATACCGCCGGCGATGGCAAAAGCCACCATCCACTTCCACTCCCGTCGTGGGCCGCCTTGAGCCCGGGCGCCCCGAAGCAGCAGCGCCGCCGTCATCAACACGCCGGCCAGCAAGTCGGCATCGGACATCAGAGCCGCATGGGGCCTTCCGGCAACCTCGAGATCAGAGAAGAATCCGTTCACCGACGGCATCAACCCCGGCACGAAGGGCACCACCACCCACCAGTTGTAGGCGATCACGCCGCTGATGACCAAGGCCTTGGCCGCCACCGTGCGCGTCTCGTTCCAGTCGCCCCAGTGCAATCTCAAGCCCGAAGGGACGTTGAGCATGTGCATGGCTAGTGCAACAGGTCGTGCCCGACATCATTCCCGGTGCTGCAGGATACCGGTCGCCTTCCGGCACCGAATTGCCCCTGAGCAGGTCCGACCGGTCGAAGCCCCGGGCCCACGTTCAGCGCTCGACGGTCACCTCTTCGAGCAGTACGGCACGACGAGGGCACTCGGCCGCCGCCCGGCTGGCCAACGCCATCAGGTCCTCGGGCACCGGAGAACCGTCGACGATGGGATACCCCCACTCGTCGAGCGTCACCCGTTCGGGTAGGAGCTCGGCACAGTAGCCATAGGCGTCGCAGGCAATCGGGTCCACCCGCAAGCGGACGGCGATGCGACTGGAGACCGAGCTCATACTGCACCCGACGTCGCCGGTCGGAGGGGAAGCGTCAGGACGGTCGGCGCCGACTGCCCGGGACACGGACGACCCTGAGCATGGGCGTCGGCGTCGGCGGCGAACACGGCCAGAGCCGACCGCAACAACCGGGCCACTCCGTCTGGGTGGCGGCACGCCCCCCGGCCGTCGATCTCGGCCGCCCGTCGTCGGATGCGATCGAGCACCCCGGCATCCGGGTGGCCGGACCACAGCTGCTCCATGTCGCCGGCGACGGCCGGCAACCCGAAGACGCAAGGTCCGCACTGACCGGAGCTCTCGCCGGCCATGTAGCGAACGATCCTCGCCGTCTCGGCGATTCCACAGGATGTGGAGGGAAGGACGACCAGTACCCCGACGCCATGGGCGGCACCGACGGCGGCCAGGGTTCGAGGTGTATAGGGAACGTCGAGCCGCCAGGCACCGATCCAGCTGCCACCGTACCCACCCACCAGTACACCGGAGACCTCGGAGCCGGCCCCGACCCGGGCCAGCATGTCAGTGATCGGTGTTCCGAGCTCGACCTCGATCACGCCGGGTGACCGGACGGCACCCGTGATCGTGACGAGCGTGGTGCCCGGCGCCTCGGTCGTGCCCACCCCCCGGAACCAACCCGGCCCGTGCCGGGCTATGAGCGCGACCTGAGCCAGTGTCTCGGCATTGTGGACCAGCGTCGGACGCCGACCGACGGAGAGCGGAATCGATTTGTCGGTCCGGAAGATGGGCAATGACCGATCGGTGGCCAGCCAGTTGACGAGGGCCGATTCCTCGCCGGCCACATAGCCGGCCGGGGGTCGTCGCAGGCAGAATCGCACTCGGGACCTCTGGGCCCCGGCCCGCTCGGCCAGGGCCGACTCCACCACCCTGGCCGCGTCGTCGTTGTCGGCGATGCACAGCGTGACTTCGGTGGCACCGATCACGGCGGCGACAACCTCGGCGCCGTCCAACACCAGGTGCGGAGCATGGGCCAGGAGGACGCGGTCCTTGGCGCTGGCCGGCTCGCCTTCCATGGCGTCGACCACCAGCAACGGCCGACGAGCCGGACGGGGTCCACGCGTTGCGCTTGCGGCACGGCGTACGGCGTCCCACTTGACGGCAGCCGGGAATCCCGCACCGCCCCGTCCCAGCAGACCGGATTCGGCCACTGCCCGGAAGATCCCGTCGGACCACGATTGGTCCCGAACCGGTGGAACCGGTGATGGTCCATGGACGGAGCGGTGGGCCGACAGGTCATTGGGCGAACCGGCAACCGATGCCGTGGCCAGCAGCCGGGGGCGGACTCCCAGGGTGGCCGCCGTCACGGCCGGTCCCTCTCGAGGAGGCGGGTGGCAGACACCGGCCCGGGCCGGGCGGAGGCGACAGTGGGAACAGTCGCCGCCGGGACAGCCGCGGCCCGGGTGGGCACGGCCCGGGTGGTGGCGCCCACGCTGAGTGCCAGCTGCTTGGCCCGCACGTGATCGGTGACCCGCCAGACCACCGACGCAACCACCGCCACCGAACAGACGGCGGCAATCCCCATCATCCACAGCTTTGACGAGTCGGTGCCCTCCCCCAGCGAATGGGCCATGGCCACCGGCCAGCTGCCGTAGGCCAACCAGTGGATGCCGCGCCAGGCACGGGCACTGATTCGCTGGCGCAGGGCACTCGAGATGCTCACGGCCAACACCAGATCGACTCCCACCGTCCCGAGTCCAGTCCACAGCGGCTGGTAGGAGGAGCTGAACGGCACGATGATCGACGGCCAACCGACGTTGACGTACGTGTCGACGACGGCGGTGAGCACGTGGATGGCCAGGAACACCACGGCCAAGATCGAGACCCGCTTGTGCAGGTCCCCCTGGGCGAAGGCCGGCCACGACCGGGTCTTCCAGCGTCCGGCGGTCAGCACACCCAACACCACGGTGGCGGTGAGGAGGACGAGGGCCACGATGCCCGTGGCCCGGGCGGTGTACCACAGCGCGGTGGACGATGTCGCCAGCATCACTGCGCCATCTCTTCCAGCGGCCGCTGGCCGCCCACCGTCGTCCCGTCGATCCCCTCAGCGGCGTGAGCGGTGTGACGGGTATCGGCGGTGCCGGCCGGCCAACCCCCGACCCGTACCACTGACCCGTCGGAGCCCACCAGACGGGCGCTGACCCCGAGGGCGGATAGATTTCCGACGGCATCATCACCCCACACCACAGCGGCGGTGGTCCAGGCGTTGGCCTCCACGCAGCTCTGGGCGGTGGCGGACACCAGCGACCAGACGGGCCGTGCCGAGTCACCGGTCAACGGGTCGATGACGTGATGGACGGTGCGGCCGTTTCGGACCCACGCCCGGGCCGTGGTCCCGGAGCTGGCCAGTCCACCGGTGGAGATGGCCACCACCTCGTCGACGGTCTCGAGCGAGGCGGTGCACACCGGCGCGATGCCCACGGCCCAGCCCCCGGGCGGCGTCGGGCCGCTCACGGCGATGTCGCCGCCCAGGTTGACCAATATCCCGCACCCGAGCGCTTCGGATAGTCGACGGGCGCCACGATCGGCAGCGAAGGACTTCGCCGTCGATCCGAGGTCGACCCGAATTCCTGGGGGAATGGAAACCGAGCGGCGTTCCGGGTCCAGTCTGATCCGCCACCAACCCGGGGCCGGTTCGAGCCGGGGGGCCCTGTCCGACTCGAGGGCTCCGAGCTCGTCGAAGTCGCGGTCGTAGCCGAGTTCGACGAGGGCCGAGCCGACGGTCGGATCGACCACGCCGGCCGTGAGCACGGCCACCGATCGCGACACCTCGAGCAGTTCGTACAGGAGGGGACCCACCACCACGGGTCGACCGCCCCCGTCCCGTTCGAGCCGTCGGAGCTCGGAATCGTGGCGGAACCGGCTGCAGGCTTCGTCGAGCTCCTGGATGTCCTCGGTGATCAGGGCCAGCGCCTGGTCGGCCAGATCCGGGGAGGTGACGGCCACGGCCACCGTGGTCCCGATAGCCCGGATCGAGCGGACGACAGGAGGGGCGGCGGTGTCGGGTCCGCCAGGACCCGGCCCGAAGTCGATCGGTACCTCGCTCATGTCTGGCCCGACACGGTGACGGGGGCGGTGGTGGTGGTCGTCACCGACGAGCCCGAGCTCGAATCCGAGCCCGGGGAGGTGGTCGAACCGGAGCCCGGGGAGGCGGTCGAATCCGAGCCCGAGGAGGCGGTCGAACCGGAGGTGGTCGACGTGGAGGTGGTCGCTCGGGTCGGTACCGGTGTCGAGTGGGCGGCGGTGTCATTGGCGACCACGATGCCGAGGCCGACGGCGGCCGACGTGGCGGCGATGGCGGTGGCGGCGGTGATCCGGCGAACCCGGACCATGGCCCGGTCTCTCGCCAGTTCAGCATGACGGTCGGGGTGGCGGGGTCTATCCGACGGGTACACCATGACTGGGCCTTTCTCCGTTTGGCACGACCCGGCCCGTTTCGACCGGCCGAACTTCCACCAACTGCGGTCGGAGACTCACTTCACAGGCCCGGACCGAGGGCGAGCTTCGATTCCGCTGTGCCCCGCCTGAGAATTCGGGCCCCACCCGGGAGTTGCCTCACAGGCCGCTCACAGGTGGCGCACACCTCGGAGCCAATCCTCGGTGCGATGCTGGTACCACCTGGAGACGCACAGCCACCCACGAGGCGATTCAATCGGCACCCGGTATGACCGTCGTAAGAGCATGTTAAGAGCGGCCTAAGAAGGAGATGAACGTGGAGCCCACCCGAAGCCAACGGATCCTGGTGGTCGACGATGAGCCCTCGATCGTCGATGCCGTGGCCACCTCGCTCCGCTACGAAGGCTTCGGGGTCGACGAGGCGGTGAACGGGCGCCTGGCTCTGGCCTCCGCCCAAGAGCGCCCACCCGACCTGATCGTCCTCGACGTGATGCTCCCGGATCTCGACGGACTGGAGGTGACCCGTCGGCTGCGAGCTGACGGCATTCGGGTGCCCATCTTGTTCCTGACGGCTCGCGATGCCATCGAGGACAAGGTGGCCGGCCTCACCGTCGGCGGAGACGACTACGTGACGAAGCCCTTTGCCCTGGCCGAAATCGTGGCCCGGGTCCACGCCATCCTCCGACGCATCGGCAGTGAGCCCGAGGACGACGGCATTCTCCGGTTCGCCGACATTCTGATGGACGAAAGTGCCCACGAGGTGACGAGAGCAGGTCAGCCGGTGGCCCTGACGGCGACCGAATTCAATCTGCTCCGGTTCTTCCTCCTCAACCCACGCCACGTGCTGTCCAAGTCGCAGATCCTCGATCATGTCTGGCACTACGACTTCGGGGGCGACGGCAACGTCGTCGAGACCTACGTCAGCTATCTCCGCAAGAAGCTCGAGGCCGTCGGCCCGCCGGTGATCCAGACGGTGAGGCTGGTCGGTTACGCCCTCCGCGAACCATCGCCGGAGTAGAGGCCCGGTCAGCGCGTCCGATGTCCCTTCGTAGCCGACTGCTCATCGCCATCGGGGTCATCGCCCTGGCGGCGCTGGCCATTGCCGACGTGGTGACGTACAAATCACTGGAGTCATTCCTCTATCAGCGGGTCGACCAGCAGCTCGATCGGGGCGGATTTGCGTTGAACGCCGACGGCACGCTCCATTGTTTCGGCACTCCCGGTGCGCCGCTGCCGGGGAGTGGGTTCGTGGGCCCGGTGGGTGGCGGCCCGACCGGAGGGCCCAATTCCGGCGGCTCGGCCGGTTTCAACGACGAGGGCGGCCAGGCCTCGAACGCCATCCAGGTCGTCGCCGAGGAACTGCGGACGCCGACCGGCAGTCCGATCAAGGCGCAGACCTGCCCGGCCTACGTCGACGGCGTGGCCTACACCCCGAAGGTCCCCAAGACGATCGTCGGCTACACCTCGGGACCGGGCGGAACCCGGGTTGCGTACTTCAACGCCGCCTCCACCCAGGCCAACGGACCCGACTTCCGGGTCAGCGTCTCGACGCTGCGCAACGGAGACCTGTTCGTCGTGGCCGAGCCTCTCGGTGACACCGGCAGCACCCTGCACCATCTTCTTTTGGTCGAGCTGGCCGTCACCGGTGGGGCGGTGGTGGTGGCCCTGATCGGTGGATTCTGGCTGGTGAGGATCGGCCTCCGCCCGCTGCGCGACATGGAGGCGACTGCCGAATCCATCGCCGCCGGCAACCTCACCGAGCGGGTACCCGGGGAGAACGAGAGAACCGAGGTGGGGCGCCTGGCCCGGACGCTGAACGTGATGCTGGCCCGGATCGAGACGGCGTTCGGAGCCCGGCTGGCGTCCGAGCGACGCCTACGGGCTTCCGAAGCCCGCCTCCGGCGCTTCGTGGCCGACGCCTCTCACGAACTGCGGACGCCGATCGCCGCCATCTCGGCCTACGCCGAGCTGTTCGGCCGGGGAGCCTCCGAGCAGAAGGCGGACCTGGAACGTCTCATGGGAGGGATCAGGATCGAGACGGGCAGGATGGAACACCTGGTGTCCGATCTGCTTCTGCTGGCCCGACTGGACGAGGGGCGTCCCATGGAGCGGCGGTCCGTCGATCTGGTCGCCCTGTGCGCCGAAGCGGTTCACACCGCCTCCACCGTGGGTCCGGACTGGCCCGTCACCTTTCACGCCTCGACGCCGATCGAGGTCATGGGCGATGCCACAGGCATGCGTCAGGTCCTCGACAACCTGCTCGGCAACGTGCGCGCCCACACGCCACCGGGTACGAGGACACGGGTGACGGTGGAGCCCGAGGGTGACGGAGCGGTCATCACGGTAGCTGACGACGGTCCGGGGATGGAACCGGAGGAGGCCGCGCACATCTTCGAGCGCTTCTACCGCTCCGATCCGTCACGGTCCCGAGCCCATGGAGGGGCCGGCCTCGGGCTTTCCATTGTGAGCGCCATCGTGGCCGCTCACGGGGGTACCGTGTCTGCCCAGGGTCGAGTCGGGGAAGGGTCCACGTTCACCGTGCATCTCCCCCCCGGTCCCCCAGAACAGGAACAAGCGTTGACCGGACAAGAGGCGGAGGAAGGCCAGCTGGCCATCGGCGGGGGCGATGCCCGCAACGGGGGCGGGGGCGATGCCCGCAGCGGGGGCGATGCCAATACCCTGGAGACAGGCGGCCTGGCGGCAAACGGCGTGGGCGCTACTGGAATCGCTACGAACGGAGCCACCTCCCCCGACCGGGACGCTGCACCATGATCGAGCCCCTTGGCCACACCGGCCCTGACGTCGAGAACCAACTCTTGGCCGCCCCCGGTCTCGTCGACTCACAGAGAACCCACAGGTGGCTCCCACGGAGAGTCGAACTGCAAACTTCAAAGTGGTCGTCGTGAGCGTGATCCAACTTCGCCGAGCCGAGGAAGAAAGGGCCACAGTCCCCTCCGACCTGGACATCGTGATACCTGTCCACAATGAGGAAGACCAGTTGGAGCGCAGCATCACCACCCTGCGGTCCTATCTGGACACCTCATTCCCGTTTTCGGCCACCATCACCATCGCCGACAACGCCAGTACCGACGCCACCTGGCGGATCGCCTCCCGTCTGGCCGCCACGGTCCCGGGTGTGGATGCCATCCATCTGGCCCGAAGGGGTCGAGGACGGGCCCTGCGTACTGCGTGGATGCAGAGCACGGCCTCGGTGGTGGCCTACATGGACGTCGACCTGGCCACGGACTTGGACGCCCTCCTGCCACTGGTGGCGCCACTTCTGTCCGGCCACAGCGACCTGGCCATCGGATCCCGCCTCGCCTCCGGAGCCCACGTGGTCCGGGGTACCCAGCGGGAGTTCATATCCCGGGGTTACAACCTGATACTGCGGGTCGCCCTCAGGAGTGCCTGCACCGACGCCCAGTGCGGGTTCAAAGCCATGAGGCGCCAGGCCGCCGAAGAGTTGTTGCCACTGGTCGAGGACAACGAATGGTTCTTCGACACGGAGATCCTGGTGACCGCCCAACGAATAGGGCTCCGCATCCACGAGGTGCCGGTGGACTGGGTCGACGACACCGACTCTCGGGTCAATGTGATCGATACGGCCGTGAGGGATCTGCTGGGCGTGGCCAGGATGCTCGGACCTTCGAGTCGCCGGCGCCTTGCTCTCAGAACCGCTCGGCCGGGCACACCCGCCACGGGCCCCGGTGGTTCGTTCTCGGGGCAGTCCGCCGGAGAAAACTGTGCCGACGGGGCCGGCGGGTGGAACCACGGACCGGCCCGCTCTGGAGCTCTCCCCACCCTGACCAGGGCACGGGCCCACGAGTCGGACCACGCAGAATGGGCACCGCTGTCGCTCACCGGCGAGCCGGGTCCACGGTTGGTCTCGGGCCCGGGTGCCCCCAAGGCGCAGGCCGTCTTCTCGGACGACCTCCTCCGGTTCGCCGGGGTCGGTGCCGCCAGCACGGTCGCCTACGCCGGACTGTTCGCCGCCTTGGAACCCTCTCTGGGGAGCTACTGGGCCAACACCGTGGCCATGGGCTTGTGCAGCCTGGGCAACACTGCGGCCCACCGGGGCATGTCCGGCACGGCACGCTTCGGTCTCGACCGACGCCATCGGCTGCTGACCGGCGGGGCACTGTTCGGCGTCAGCCTCTCTGTTTCGACGGGAGCCCTGGCCGTCACCCGGGCCGTCGGCCTGCGGGCCCTCGCCCCCGAGCTCTGCATCGTGACGGTGGCCACGATGGGCGCCGCCGTCATCCGGTTCGGAATCCTGCGCACATGGGTGTTCAGGCCCGAGTTCGGCACTCACCTGCAGGACGGCCTGACCGGGCCGGCGAGCCTCGGTCCCGTTGCCGTCGAGGGTGCCGGGTATCCGTTGTGACGGAGATCGGGGCCATCGGCGGCGAGGGGTCGCCCGTGGACGAGGGGGCACAGGTCGCCGACAGTGGCTCGGCTGTCGAGGTGGTGACGGTAGCCGGGGTGGCCGGGGTGGCCGCCCCGGGGGCGGCGCCTGCGTCGGCTGCGTCGTCGGGGCCCCCTGGACCGGCGGGACCGGATCTACTGCCGCCGCCTCCCACCCCTTTCCCTCTCCCGACCGGGACACCCCTGCCCGGTTATGGCCTGGCGGAAACCGGACCTGTTGACGGCCACGCCGCGCCACCCACCGAGCCGCCCCATCCTGCCGGTCCATCGGGCCGGATGTTCCGACTGGTCCGGGGGAAACCCGAGGATCCCGCCTGGGTGCGGCCTGCCCTGCTGGCGCTTCTGATCGGCACCGGGTTCCTGTACGTGTGGGGAGTCGGGCGTTCAGGTTGGGCCAACAGCTTCTACTCCGCCGCTGTCCAGGCCGGCACCAAGAGCTGGAAGGCGTTCTTCTTCGGATCCTCCGACTCCTCCAACTTCATCACCGTCGACAAACCACCCGCCGTCGCTGTGGGTGATGGAGATCTCGGCCCGGATCTTCGGTGTCAACTCGTGGAGCATTCTGGTTCCCCAGGCACTCGAAGGGGTGGCGACGGTCGGCGTGCTCTACGCCACGGTGCGCCGTTGGTTCGTCCCCGGGGCCGCACTCCTCGCCGGGACGGTGCTCGCCCTCACCCCGGTGGCGGCACTGATGTTCCGGTTCAACAATCCGGACGCCCTGCTTGACCCTGCTGCTCACCGGGGCGGCCTACGCCACCGTCCGGGCGCTGGAGGACGGGCGCTCGCGGTGGATGGTCCTGGCCGGCACGCTCATCGGGTTCGGATTCATCACCAAGATGCTCCAGGCTCTGATCCTCATTCCGGTGCTGGCCCTGGTGTACCTGTTGGCCGGACCACCCAAGTTCGGGCGCCGGATCATCCAGGTCGTCTACTGCGGAATCGCCCTGCTGGTGGCGGGCGGGTGGTGGGTGGCCGCCGTCCAGCTGACTCCGGCTGCCGACCGCCCCTACGTCGGCGGTTCGACCAACAACAGCGAGTTGAACCTCATCTTCGGCTACAACGGGTTCGGTCGGCTCACCGGCAACGAGACCGGCAGCGTCGTCGGCGGTGGTTTCGGTCGGGCGGGCGGGAGCATGTGGGGGCCGACGGGCTGGGACCGGCTGTTCCTGACCGTCCATGGGCGGTCAGATCTCGTGGCTGATCCCCGGCGCCCTGATCGGCCTGCTCGCCGTCCTGTGGCTGACCCGGCGAGCCCCGCGGACCGACCGGGTCCGGGCGGCGTTCCTCATATTCGGCGGGTGGCTCCTGCTGACCGGGGCGGTGTTCAGCTTCGCCCAGGGGATCATCCACCCCTACTACACGGTGGCCCTGGCCCCGGCGATCGGCGCCCTGGTGGGCATGGGTGCATGCACGCTCTGGAGCCGGCGACGGGAGGTGTTCCCCCGGCTGGCCCTGTCCGCCGCCATCCTCGCCACGCTCGCCTGGGCCTTCGTGATCCTCGGCTGGAGCCCCGACGTGGGCCCCGGCGTTGCGCTGGGTGATCCTCGTCGTAGGCGTGGTGGCCGCCGTGGCCATCGTCCTGGTGCCCGGGCGCGGGGGTGCTGGCCGCTGGGATCGCCAGTTTCGGGATGGCCTCGGTCATCGCCGGCGCCGGCCGCGTACTCCCTCCAGACAGCCGGCACCGCCCACAGCGGCGCTATCCCCTCGGCCGGCCCGGCCGTGCAAACCGGCGGCGGGTTCGGCGGCGGAGGGCCGGGTGGTTTCGGGGCGGGGCCTGGCGGTGGCGGACCGGTGGACTGGCCCGTAGCGGCATGACCTTGCCACCCGGCTTCACCCTTCCCAACGGAGCCAAGGTCAAGAACGGAATGCACATCCCCGGGAGCTTCTTCCGGCCCGGTGGAGCCGGGGCCGCCGTGTTCGGTGGCGGAGGATTCGGTGGCGGAGGTTTCGGCGGGGCCCGATTCGGCGGTGGTGGATTCGCAGCCGGTGGTCGGTTCGGAGGTGGCGGAGGAGCCGGCGGATTGCTCAACGGTTCGACTCCCGGCAAGCAACTGACCGCCCTTCTCGGCGTCGACAGCAGCCGCTATTCGTGGGTGGCTGCCACACCGGCTCGAATTCGGCGTCGGGCTACCAGCTGGCGACTGAGGACCCGGTGATGGCCATCGGAGGCTTCAACGGCACCGACCCGGCACCCACCCTTGCCCAGTTCGAGAAGTACGTCGCCGAAGGCAAGATCCACTACTACATCGCCGGCGGAAGCTTCGGGGCCGGCCAGGGGAACACCGGATCGTCGGACGCCACCCTCATCTCGTCATGGGTAACGTCCCACTTCACCGCCGAGACTGTCGACGGTGTGACCATCTACAACTTGGCCACGCCGTCGGCCTGAGCCAGGCCCCGGCCAGCCTCCCGCTTTCAATTTTTCGTTTGGCATACGAGAGGTATGGCCGGGCCCGGGTTGGTGGGGACATACGTCCGGCAGTCGAGGTACCACCGCTGGGCGAACGGCAAAACCACCCGTCCGCCCCGGCGTCATGGGCCCCAGCCTGGCGGTGCCCTCCGCCCACTGCGCCTTCGGGCCCCCGTGACGCGCCGTTCCCCGGCTAGGCCATGATGGGAGGCGGGTGGTCTCCTGTCGCTGCCCGCACCGCACCCCGAGACTCACCGAGGAGGCCGCCGTGGCGATCAATGTGACACCGATACCCGGCTTGGACCCACAGATCAACGAGCTGCGCCGGCGCACGGCCGACTTCATCAACGCCGAGATCCTCCCCAACGAGGAGGTCCTGTGGAGCAGCCGACGGGGAGGCGAGCTGGGCGAGGAAGATCGCGAGATCGCCAGACGCCACAGCATCGAGCTTCGCGAAAAGGTGAAGGCGAAGGTGAACGAAGCCGGACTGTGGGCACCCCACCTGCCCAAGGAGTACGGCGGGATGGGGCTCGACTTCCTCGAGCTCGCCTACATGTACGAGATCCTGGCCTACGCCATCGGCGCGGCCACGCTGTTCGGGATCGCCGCCCCCAACTCGGGCAATGCCAGCATCTTGGTCAAGTACGGGACCGAGGAGCAGAAACAGAAGTGGCTGCTCCCGCTCATCGACGGCACCATGGAGTCGGGATTCTCGATGACCGAGCCCGAGCACGCCGGATCGGATCCCGCGTTCCATCGAGACCGAGGCGGTCCGTGACGGTGACCACTGGGTGATCAACGGGCACAAGTGGTTCACCTCCAACGGCATCGACGCCGACTTCTTCATCGTCATGTGCCGGGCCAACGATCCCACCGGCGAGCTCGGGGCGCCCGGCCGCATGACCCAGATCATCGTCCCCACCGACTACCAAGGGGCGTGAACATCGTCCGGGGCATCGGCATCTTCGGCCACTCCACATCCGACCACTGCGAGATCAGGTACGACAACGTCCGGGTCCCGATGGAGAACACCCTCGGTCTGGTGGGCCAGGGCCACCAAGCCGCCCAGGACCGGCTGGGAGCCGGGAAGGGTGTACCACTGCATGAACTCCGTCGGCCAGATGTGGCGGGCCTTCGACCTGATGGTGGAGCGCAGCCTGGTCCGCCGAGGTGCACGGCGGCCTGCTGAAGGACAAGCAGTTCATCCAGGGGTTCATCGCCGAGAGCTACATGGACGTCCAGTCGGCCCGGCTCATGACCATCAACGCCGCCGAGAAGGTGGCCAACGGTGACCCTGACGTCCGTACGGCGATCTCGGCTATCAAGGTCTTCGTCCCGGCGGCCTACCACCGGGTGGTCGACCGGGCCATCCAGGTGTGGGGTGGGGCCGGGGTGAGCAACGATCTGCCCCTCGGCCAGATGTACCTGACCGCCCGGGTGCTGCGCCTGGCCGACGGGCCCGACGAGGTGCACAAGATCCTCATGGCCAAGAACATCCTCCACCGCTACGAGGAGCGGCGAGCAGCTGGAATTTCGGGAACTGACGGCCTGGGCAAGCCGCCGCCCGGCGGCACCCGCGGCACCCGCCGGCACCCGCCGGACCCACCGAGGCCCCGCCCGGATCCGACCGGTCCAGTACTCTGCGCTGGTGGCACCGGAAGCGATCAAGCAGCAGCGCAACCTGATCACCGAGCTGCCCGGGCCCAAGTCGCGGGCGCTCGATGCCCGGCCGCTCAGTGGCGGTGGCGGCCGGGCGTCAGTCCGACCCTGCCGCTCTACGTGAGCGAGGCCTCCGGGGCCATCCTGGTCGACGTGGACGGCAACTCCTTGATCGACCTCGGTGCGGGAATCGCCGTGGTCAGCGTGGGCCATGCCGCCCCGGCGGGTGGTCGACGCCGTACGGGACCAGGTGGGCCGCTTCACCCACACCTGTTTCATGGTCAATCCCTACGAGTCCTACGTCGAGGTGTGCGAGGCGCTCAACGTCCTGGCCCCGGGCGACACTCCGAAGCGGTCCGCTCTGTTCAACTCGGGCGCCGAGGCGGTCGAGAACGCCGTCAAGATCGCCCGGCACGTGAGCGGTCGCCGGCCGTGGTGGTCTTCGACCACGCCTATCACGGCCGCACCAACCTGACCATGGCCCTCACCGCCAAGAACATGCCCTACCGCGACAAGTTCGGCCCTTCGCCCCCGAGGTCTACCGGGTCCCGATGTCCTATCCGTTCCGCGACCCCGAAGGGATGACCGGAGAGGAAGCCGCCGCCCGGGCCACCGAGCAGATCGAGCGCCTGGTCGGAGCGGACAACGTGGCCTGTGTGCTGATCGAGCCCATCCAGGGCGAGGGCGGGTTCGTCGTACCCGCCCCGGGGTTCCTGGCGGCCCTGGCCGACTGGTGCCGCGGCGAACGGCGTGCTGTTGGTCGGCCGACGAGATCCAGACCGGGTTCTGCCGGACCGGGCGACTGGTTCGCCTGCGAACACGAGGGGGTCGTCCCCGACCTGATGGCCACGGCCAAGGCGCTGGCCGGCGGCATGCCCCTGGCCGCCGTCACCGGCCGAGCCGAACTGATGGACGCCGTCCACGCCGGCGGCCTCGGTGGAACCTACGGGGGCAACCCGGTGGCCTGTGCCGCCGCCCTGGCCGCCATCGATACCATGCGGCGACGACGACCTGGCCGGCGTCGGCCCGCTCGATCGGCGAGAAGCTGACCGACCGGCTCCACTCCACTGCAGGACGACTCATCCCGGCTATCGGCGACGTCCGAGGACGAGGGGCGATGATGGCCATGGAGTTCGTCCGTGCCCGGGATCGCTCGAGCCCGGACCCCGACGCCGCCCGGCGGATCGCCCAGGCCTGTCACCGGGCCGGCGTGGTCGTCCTCACCTGTGGCAGCTTCGGGAACGTGATCCGGCTCCTGCCGCCACTGGTCATCGAGGACGCGCTGTTGGCCGACGGGCTCGAGGTCCTGTCCGGAGCGGTCGACGAGCCGTCCTCGACCGGACGGCCCGGACCCCGATCCGGGCCCGAGCAGCCGACCGGGCGGTACCCGGGGGTGCTCGGCCGGGTCAGGCGCGGGTGCGGGGCAGCGGCGGCCCGGGCCGAGGCCAGCCCGGCGTCGAGCAGGCGGATCTCCTGGTCGGCGTCGCGGGCCAGGTCCTGACCTGGTGGCCGGTGGCGTCACTGGCCGAGGCCACCGCGGCTCGCTGGAGGTCGCCGGCCGCCCGGACGACGTCGAGCGGCCTGGTCGGCCACCACCGGGGTGGCACCGGCCCGGCCGGATCGACCCGGAGGACCTGGTCGACCGCGATCGCGGCCTCGCGCAGCCGGCGGCAGAGCGAGGGGAGGGAGGCGGTGGGGGCCCCGACTCCGGCGGCCGCCCGGACCGCCGCGTCGGCCTGGTCGACCGCACCGCCACATCTCCTTGCGGACCTTGCGGGCCGGCCACCGGTGACCGCCGCCTCGGCGTGACACGGGGCCCGGGGACGGAGGCGGCCCGAGACAGTCGCCTCCCACAGCGCCGCGGCCGCCACCACGGCCCCGTGGGAGTGGAACGCCCGCCACTTGCTCCGGCCGTACCGCCACACCAGATAGCCCCGGCGAAGGTGACGGCGGTCATCAGCCCGACGAAAACCAGCGCGCCGGCGATGATCGGCACCCAGATCGAAGCGGTCACGCCCCCAGTCTAGATCGGGGTCGATCCGCGCGGGGCCGTGCGGCACGGGGTCGATCGGTCCGGAGCGCCCGGCGGTCGACCGGCCGTCAGGCAGGTGGGTAGAGGAGCAGCGGCCTCCATCCGGTCCAGGGACGTCGTCGGGCACGCCGGACGAGAGGGCCCATGATCGGGCTCCGCCGTAGCGGGTCCGCGAGCCCGGCGAGGAACCGCTCCATGGTGGCGGCCTCCACGCTGAACCTGCGACGCCGGAAGCGTCCGCCATCCGCTCGGCGAAGGCCGGATCCGAGCGGTAGCGCTCCAGGATCATCGGCATGCGGTCGGCGGTGATGACGTAGTCGGCCACGATGACCTCGGTCGTCGACCCCGAGGATGTCCAGGACCAGGGCGGCCAGCACGCCGGTGCGGTCCTTGCCCGCCGCACAGTGGAACACCACCGGGAAGGTTCGGCGGCTCGCCCAGCAGGGTGAGGGCCGTCGGCCAGGGAGCTCCGGCCGACTCTCCAGGTACCACAGGTATCGCTCGCTCAGCTCCTCGCCAGGCGGAGCCGGCGCGGCCATGGCCTCTCCGGCTCCTCGTCCTGGATCACCGACAGGTGGTGGAAGCCGATCGGATGGTCGCCGAGCGGACCGCGACCGGTCCGTTCGAGCTCGCGCGGGGTCCGCAGGTCGATGATGGTGGTGAGGCCCAGCGACGACGAGCAGGTCCACGTCCGCGGCCGCTCAGCTCGTGGAGCGTGTCGCTCCGGAAGAGCCGTGCCCCAGCGGGTGGCCCGGCCGTCCCGGCCGGGGTAGCCGCCGAGGTCGCGGAAGTTGAACGCCCCGGTAAGGGGGAAGAGGCGCGGGGACTGTCGTGCACCCCCGATCATGGCCGAAGTCCGGCGAGGTCGGATCGGGCCCGGCGACCCGCTCGAACCGGGTGCGTCGGATGCCGATCTGGACCAGGGGCTCCGGTGCCCGGGGCCGCTCGGTCCATGATCGCGACCACGGTCGGTCCCCCAGTCGACCGACCCGGACCGGTCGCTGCCTTCGGCGACGAACACTACCGGGACGGCTCGGCACATGCCACCTCCGGACGACGGCCCCGTCCACCTCGTGGTCCGGTCCCTCTTTGGCCACCGACAGCGAAGTCTGAGGAGTCCCCGGCAATGAAGGCCCTTGCCTCTTGGTGTGTCCGCCACCGCGTGATCGTCCTGGTGCTGTGGCTGACCGCCCTGGTCGGCATGACGCTGATCTCCCAGTCGGTGGGCACCGCCTACTCCAACAGCTTCTCCCTGCCCAACACCGAGTCGACCAAGGCCCTCGACCTGCTGCAGGCGGCCGCGCCGAGCGTGGCCGGTGACCGGGAGCAGATCGTCTTCCACACCACCAACGGGACCAAGGTCACCGATCCCGAGGTGCAGTCGAAGGTCACCACCATGCTCGACAAGGTGAAAAAGGTTCCCCACGTCACGCACCGTCACCAGTCCCTACAGCCCGTACGGATCTGCCCAGATCAGCAAGGACGGCAACCACCGCCTTCGCCACCGTCACCTTCGACAAGCTGGCCCAGAACATCTCGACTCCGGTGGCCAGACAGCTGGTCTCGACGGCCCAGTCGGCGGGTGGCCCGAACCTCCAAGTGGCGGTGGCGGGCCAGGTGGCCGAAGCGGCGGACAAGCAGTCGTTCGGTGGCACGGGTCTGGGCGTGATCTTGGCCGGCGTGGTGCTCTTGTTGGTGTTCGGATCCATCTTCGCCATGTGCTGCCACTCCTGTCGGCGTTGGCCTCCCTGGGCACAGCCATCGGGGTGATCGGACTGCTGAGCCACGTGCTCAAGATGCCTGTCTTCTCCACCGAGCTGGTCCTGCTCATCGGGCTCGGCGTCGGAGTCGACTACGCACTGTTCATCGTGACCCGGCACCGCCAGGGATTGATAGCCGGGAACGACGTCGAATCGTCGATCGTCAACGCCGTGAACACCTCAGGACGGGCGGTCCTGTTCGCCGGCATCATCGTCTGCATCGCCCTGCTCGGCATGTTCGCCCTCGGGGTGTCGTTCCTCTACGGACTGGCCATCGCCGCCGCCATCGGGGTGTCGTTCACCATGATCGCCGCCCTCACCCTGCTGCCGGCATTCCTCGGATTCATCGGGCCCCGAGTGCTCAGCAAACGCCAGAAGAAGGACTTGGCCGTCAACGGACCCAAGGTGATCGGGTCGGGCACCACTGGTTTCTGGCCCAGGTGGGCGGCCTTCATCCAGCGGCGTCCGATCGTTCCGGCGCTGGTCGCCCTGGTGATCATCGTGTTGGTCGCCCTACCCTTCTTCTCGCTCCGGCTCGGCTCGTCGGACCAGGGCAACGACCCGACGGGAACCACCACCCGGGAGGCCTACGACCTGCTGGCCCAAGGGTTCGGGCCGGGCTTCAACGGCCCCCTGCTGCTGGTGACCCAGAACGCCGGCCCGGCCGACCAAGCCGCCCTCGACAGTCTGGTGAGCGCAGTGAGGGCGCAACCCGGTGTGGCCACGGCGGTCCCGGCCCAGTCGCTTCCGACCAAGGACGGCCAGACGGTGTCACTGATCACCGCTTACCCGACCACATCACCGGAAGCTTCCCAGACCACCGAGCTGATCGACCATCTTCGCCAGGTGACGATTCCGGCCACGGTTTCGGGTACCGGGGTGGCCGTCTACGTGGGGGGCAACACCGCCATCTTCGTGGACTTCGCCCGGGTGCTCTCGTCCAAGCTGCCCCTGTTCATCGGGTTGGTGGTCGTGCTGTCGTTCCTGTTGTTGGCCATGGTCTTCCGGAGCATCGTCATTCCCCTGACCGCCGCGGCCATGAACCTCCTCTCCATCGGCGCCGCCTTCGGCGTGCTGGTGGCGGTCTTCCAGTGGGGCTGGTTGGGATCGGTGTTCCAAGTGGGGGGGCCGGGTCCGGTCGAATCGTTCCTACCCGTCATGTTGTTCGCCATCCTGTTCGGGCTGTCCATGGACTACGAGGTGTTCCTAATCACCCGCATCCAAGAGGAGTACACCAAGTGCGGTGACAACGCCACGGCCGTGCGCAAGGGCCTGGCCGCCACCGGCAAGACGATCACGGCGGCGGCCCTGATCATGATCCTGGTGTTCGGTTCGTTCATCCTGGGCGGGGAGCGGGTCATCAAGGAGTTCGGCCTCGGCTTGGCAGCCGGCATCCTCATGGACGCCCTGTTGATCCGCATGGCCATCGTGCCGGCTCTGATGTTCTTCATGGGCAGGGCCAACTGGTGGTTTCCCGCCTGGCTCGACCGGCTCCTGCCCCGTCTGGCCGTCGACCCGGACCTGCCCTCGGGCACCGACCAGTCCGACGAGCCGAACACCCCGAGGGAACCCGAACCGGTGTCGGTATGAGCCCTGTTCGCGGCGGGCGTCCCGGGGTTTAAGCTCCCAAGAGCACTGGCTCCAGCCGGGAGCCACTGACCGACAACCGGGGGATCCACATGTCCGATTTCGTCATGACCATTGCCGGGGACACCGTGCCGGCCGTCGACTCGTTCGGGGTGGTCAACCCGGCTAACGGCGAGGTCTTCGCCCACGCTCCGGAGTGCACTCCCCAACAGCTCGATGCCGCCTTCGATGCCGCCTCCAAGGCCCAACGGGACTGGAAGTCGGATGAGGGTGTCCGTCGGGCCACCCTGCTGAAGATGGCCGACGTGCTGCTGGCCTCGTCCGGCGAGCTGGCCCCGGTCCTCACGGCCGAGCAGGGCAAGCCGCTTGGTGACGCCAACATCGAAGTGTTCGCCGCCGCCATCTGGTGCCAGTACTTCGCCAACTTGGAGACGCCGCCCCAGGTGATCCAGGACGATGCCGAGGCCCTGGTCGAGGTGGTCCGGCGCCCGGTGGGCGTGGTGGCGGCCATCACTCCGTGGAACTTCCCGCTGACCTTGGCATTCTGGAAGATCGCCCCGGCGCTGCTGGCCGGCAACACGCTGGTCCTCAAGCCTTCGCCGTTCACCCCGCTCACCACTCTCAAGGTGGCCGAGATCCTGCGGGGGGTGGTACCTCCCGGTGTGATCAACGTGGTCAGCGGGGGCGATGAGCTCGGGGCCTGGATGACCAGTCATCCCGTACCCCGCAAGGTGAGCTTCACGGGCTCGATCGAAACCGGCAAGAAGGTGGCGCTGTCGGCGGCCCCCGATCTCAAGCGGGTCACCCTGGAGTTGGGTGGCAACGATCCGGCCATCGTGCTGGAGGATGCCGACCCGGCTGTGGTGGCCAAGGCCATCTTCGCCGGGGCATTCAACAACAACGGACAGGTGTGCTCGGCCATCAAGCGCGTCTACGTGCCCGAATCGCTCTACGACGACGTGGTCGAGGGCCTGTCCGCCCAGGCCTCGTCGATCAAGGTCGGAAACGGCACCGAGGCCGACTCCAAGCTCGGTCCGATCAACAATGCCCCCCAGTTCGAACGGGTGAAAGAGCTGGTGGCCGACGCCCTGTCCCACGGGGCCACCGCCGCCACCGGCGGGGCGCCCATGGACGGCCCCGGGTACTTCTTCGAGCCGACGATCCTGACCGACCTGACCGACGGGACCCGCATCGTCGACGAGGAGCAGTTCGGCCCGGCCCTGCCCGTCGTCTCCTACCGCGATCTGGACGATGTGGTGGAGCGGGCCAACGCCACCCACTTCGGACTGTCCGGCTCGGTGTGGGGAACCGATACCGACCGGGCCGCCGAGGTCGCCGGACGCCTCGAGTGCGGCACGGCCTGGGTCAACACCCACCTCGCCCTGGCCCCCCAACAGCCGTTCGGTGGCTTCAAGTGGAGCGGCGTCGGTGTGGAGAACGGCCCCTGGGGTCTGGCCGAGTTCACCGAGGTCCAGGTGCTCCACCGCTCGAAGAGCGCCGACGGGCTCAACCTCAACACCGGCGGCCTCGTCTCGTAGGGCCTCGGGCTCGGCTGTCCGCCAATGGGCCCGAACCCGGTGCAGCTGCCTCGGCGTCGGGCCTTTGGTTTCCCAAATAACATTCAACCGGTATGTAAGTTGGGAAAACAGTAGCGGCGGACTGGGGCCCCGAGATGCGGGCCGGGCGGTCCCGGAGCGGGTCGGCACGAAAGCGGGCTTCGCCCGACGACGGACGGCGGGCCGTGAATCGACCGCCCCATTAGTTCGATAGTCTAATAATGTGAGCTTCAAAGTAACCGCCCCGGGAACGCCGGGGGTCCACGAACGCCAGACCATCGGGCGCGCCGCCGCCTGGCTGGCCAAGCAGGTGGAGATCGGGCTGGCTTCCGCCGATCTCTCGGCGCCCCAGTACCGGGTCCTGGGCCTGCTCGACGAACGGTCCGCCGTCTCCTCCGACCTGGCCGAGCGCCTGGCCGTGCGCCCACCCAGCGTGACGGCCATCATCGACGGCCTCGTGGCCCGGGGCCTGGTCGAACGCCGGCACGTGGTCTCCGATCGCCGACAGGTGGACCATGTTCTCACCGACAGCGGGCGCCAGGTCCTCGATCTGGCCGACACCGCGGTAGCCGACCGGCTGGCCGACATCGCCGCATGCCTCGATGATCCCGACGAATCCGAACGGGCATTTGGCGGCCTGGTGGCATGGCGGAACGCCTTCGGGGCCTACCGGCTGGCCCGGAAGGCAAGCCGATGAACGTTCCCCGGCTCCGGCCCCGTGCATCGACGACACCCGAGGTGGGCACCGAGTTCGTGCCCATCGACGTGGTGGCCCGAAACGACCCACCCCGCGCCACCATCGATCCGGACAAGTCCCTCACCTGGCTCCGCCGGGTCATGCCCATCATGGGGGCCCACAAGGGAATCTTCATCACCTCGCTGGTGGCCTCCTTCGTGGGGCTGGTCCTGCAGGTCCTGGTGCCCAACTTGATCAACCACGCCATCACCAACTCGATACAGAACCACTCCGTCCCCCTCGGCCACTACGTCTGGCTCATCGTCGGGATCGGCCTGGTGGGCGGCGTCGCCGGCTATATCTCCCGGCTGTTTCTCTTCGAGACGGCCTACGACATCGAGTACGACCTGCGCAACATCATCTATGAGCATCTGACCAAGATGTCGTTCTCCTTCTACGACCGCGTGCAGTCCGGACAGCTCATCTCGCGCGCCAACTCGGACATCCGGTCGGTCCAGATGTACATGACGTTCGCCCCGTCCATCCTGGTCCAGTGCTCCATCGCCATCGTGGCCTTCGGCTTCATGTTGTCCATCGACGTGCCGCTGGCCTTCGTGGCCATGGCCACCATGCCCTTCGTCTACCTGGCCGGCGTGAAGATGCGAAAGTCGATGTTCCCGGTGTCGTGGCTCATCCAGTCGCGGCTGGCCGACGTGGCCACCATCGTCGACGAGAACGTCAACGGCGTGCGGGTGGTCAAGTCCTTCGCCGCCGAGCAGCAGCAGCTCCGCTCGCTGTCGGGGGCGGCCGACAAACTGCGGTGGAGCTACATCAAAGATGCCGACCTCCGGGCCCGATTCTCCCCCCTCGTGCAGAACCTGCCCCAAGTGGGCCTGGCCCTGGTCCTGTTGTTCGGCGGCTACATGGTCATCCATGGGGGGCTCAGCGTCGGGGACATCTTCGCTTTCAACGCCTACCTGTTGATGCTCCAAGCCCCGTTCATGATGCTGGGCATGCTCATCATGATGGGGCAGCGGGCCGCGGCCTCGGCCGACCGGATCTACGAGATCATCGACGAGCAACCCACCGTCACCGATGCACCCGACGCCATCGATCTGGTCGACTGCAAGGGGGACGTACGGTTCAATCACGTCGACTTCGCCTACGCCGCCGACGCCGAGCAGCTGGTGCTGGCCGACTTCGACCTGCACATCAGCCCGGGCCAGACGGTGGCCCTGGTCGGCCGGACCGGGGCCGGCAAGTCCACGGTGGCCCGTCTCTTGACCCGCTTCTACGACGTCAAGCACGGTTCAGTGCAGATTGACGGACACGACGTCCGGGACGTGACCCAGGACAGTCTGCGGGCCAACGTCGGGGTGGTCCTCGACGAGCCCTTCCTCTTCTCGGTGTCGGTCCGGGACAACATCGCCTACGGCAAGCCGTCTGCCGCCTTCGAGGACATCGTGGCCGCAGCCAAGTCGGCCGGCGCCCATGAGTTCATCTCCCACCTGGCCGACGGCTACGACACGGTGGTGGGCGAGCGGGGCTACACCCTGTCGGGCGGACAGCGGCAACGGATCGCCATCGCCCGGACCCTGCTGGTCAACCCGCCCATCATGGTGCTCGACGATGCCACCAGCGCCATCGACGTCCAGGTCGAGCAGCGGATCCACGCCGGACTGCGGGTCCAGATGGAGGGCCGCACCACCCTGATCATCGCCCACCGGTTGTCCACCATCTCGCTGGCCGACCGGGTGGTCTTGTTGGACCAGCACAAGATCGTGGCCGACGGGACCCACGCCGAACTGCTCGAGAGCACCCCGCTCTACGCCGAAGTGCTGGCCCAGGCGGGCGAGTTCGAGCGGGAGGCCGACGCCGACGAGGCCCAACAGGAGGCCGGGTCGGACAGCCACCAGGCACCGGCCGGGCCCGACGGCCAGCCGCTGCGGGACCTGCTCGACTCCGTGCGCGGCGGAGGCCGGTCATGATGTTCGGTGGTGGCGGTGGAGGGGGCTTCGGTGGCCCCGGAGGAGCGCAAGCCTCGGCCGCCTCGGGCCTGCCGTTCGCCGGTATCCCCCACGAACTCCAGGACGGGGTGGACAAGCTGCTGGCCACCGAGCCCGAGTATGCCGACCCTGACATCGTCTTCAACCAGAACAGCTCCGAGACCGAGCTCAAGCGACTGAGCCTGCGCCGGCTGCTGACCAAGTACCCGGGCATGCTGGCCCTGGCCGGGCTCCTGGTGGTGGTGGTGGCCGTGGCCTCCCAGGTCGGGCCTACGCTCACCGAGTACGCCATCAACAACGGCATGGGCGGCACTCCCGCCCGCCACTTCGACTTCGCCGTGGTGGTGGGAGCGGCCATCGCCTATCTGGCCTTCGTCGTCATCACCGCGTTGGCCCAACGCTTCCAGGTCCAGGTCACCGGCCGCCTTGCCGCCTGGGTCATGAACGACCTGAGGGTCAAGGTCTTCGCCCATCTCCAGCGCCTCTCGCTCGGATTCTTCACCGAGGAGAAGGCCGGCGTGGTCATGAGCCGGATGACCAGTGACATCGAAAACCTCCAGCAGCTGCTCCAGGACGGCCTGTCCCAGCTGGCCATCCAGGGGCTGACCATGGTGGTCATCACCGCCATCCTGTTCGCCACCAACGTTCGGCTGGCCTCCATCACCGTCGTGCTGATCCTGCCGGCCCTGTTCGGAGCCTCGGTGTGGTTCAAACGGGCCTCCGAGCGCGGCTACGACCGAGTACGCGACGGCATCGCCAACGTGTTGGCCGATCTGTCCGAGAGCCTGCACGGTGTGCGCATCGTGACGGCCCACAACCGGCAGCGGCACAACGTGATCCACCATCGCAACGTGGTCGGCGATTACCGGGACGCCAACAACTACACGGCCCGGGTCAACGCCATCTACGGCCCCGGCACCCAGCTGCTGGGCGTCCTGGGCCAGGCCGTTCTGCTGGCCATCGGCGGCTCGATGGTGGTCGAGGGCACCCTGTCCCTCGGCGGCCTGGTCGCCTTCTTCCTCTACCTCAACCGGCTGTTCCAGCCCATCCAGCTACTGGTCCAGCAGTACAACACCTATCAGCAGGGCCAGGCTTCGGTGAACAAGCTGCGTGACCTGGTGGACACCGAGCCCGAGGTCCGCGAGCGCGCCGATGCGGTCGAGCTTCCCCCGATACAAGGAGAGATCGTCTTCGACCACCTCTCCTTCGGCTACCTGCCCGACCGGTTGGTCATCGAGGACGTGGACCTCCGGGTGAACCCGGGCGAGACGGTGGCCTTCGTGGGGCCGACGGGCGCCGGCAAGTCGACCCTGGCCAAGTTGGTGACCCGGTTCTACGATCCGACCGTCGGGAGGGTCCTCATCGACGGGCACGACCTGCGTGATGTCACCATGCACTCCCTGCGCAGCCAGCTCGGGGTGGTCCCCCAGGAACCGTTCCTCTTCGCCGGCACCATCGGGGACAACATCGCCTTCGCCCGACCCGACGCCTGTGACGAGGAGATCCATGAGGCGGTCGACAAGGTCGGCCTCACCGACGTGGTGGACCGGATGCCCAACGGCCTCGACACGGTGGTCCACGAGCGGGGCCAGACCCTGTCGTCCGGCGAACGGCAGTTGCTGGCCCTGGCCCGGGCCTTCCTCGCCCACCCGCGGGTGCTGGTGCTCGACGAGGCCACGTCCAACCTCGACCTGCAGTCAGAGACGAAGATCGAGAATGCCCTGGACGTTCTGCTCGAGAACCGCACCGCCATCCTCATCGCCCATCGGCTGTCCACGGCCATGCGGGCCGACCGCATCGTCGTCGTCGACCTCGGTCGTATCATCGAAGTCGGCACCCATGACGAACTGGTGGCGGCCGGGGGTCGCTACGCCGAGATGTACGCCACCTGGGTTCGCCAGTCCGAGTTGGAGGAGCACGCGCCGGTCGAGGCCGGGGCCTGAGCCGGTAGAACGGCGTCGATGCTGGGAGCCCGTTGATGGAGGTGGGAGTGATCCTGCCCCAGACCGAGATCGGTCCCGACGTGGGGGCTCTCCGCGCCTATGGACAGGGCGTGGAGGCTCTGGGGTTCCGGCACCTGATCGCCTACGACCATGTGGTGGGGGCGGACCCGTCGGTCCACAAGGGATGGAACGGGCCCTACGACATCGACACCCAGTTCCACGAGCCCTTCGTGCTGTTCGGCTACCTGGCCGCCAGCACCACCCTGGAGCTGGTGACCGGGATCACCATCCTGCCCCAACGCCCGACCGCCCTGGTGGCCAAACAGGCGGCCGAGGTCGACCTGTTGTCCGAAGGCAGGTTTCGTCTGGGCGTGGGCATCGGGTGGAACGCCGTCGAATACGAGGCTCTGGGACAGGACTTCTCTCGGCGGGGTCGCCGGATCGAGGAGCAGGTGGATCTGCTGCGTCAGCTGTGGACCACCCGGTCGGTGACCGTGGCCGGTGAGTTCGATCACGTGACCGGAGCGGGGATCGCCCCGCTGCCGGTCCAGCGGCCCATCCCCGTCTGGTTCGGTGGGGCGTCGCCCAAGGCCTACGAGCGCATGGGCCGCCTGGCCGACGGTTGGTTCCCCATGGTTCAGCCGGGCCCCGGCCTCGATGCGGCCCGTGCCGTGGTCGAGACGGCGGCCCGGACGGCCGGTCGACGTGCCGACACCATCGGGATGGAGGGCCGGGTCGAATGGCGGGGAGACCCCGACGACCTGGCCCGGCGGGTCGGCACCTGGAAGGCCGAGGGTGCCACCCACGTCTCCATCAACACCATGGGAGCAGGCCTGGCCACCGTCGACGACCATCTCGGCGGGCTGGCCCGGGTTTCGGAGGCCCTCTCCCTCCCGTGAGGGCGACGGGAGGCCCGCCGCCGCTCCCGACCATCGGCCCGGCAAACGGGGAGTGACCGCCAGCTGAACGGTCGGAGTCTGGAACGTGTCGCCTTGGTGACACCTGGGTAATCTCTCGGTGTCATGGCCACCCCCCGACCCGGCACCACCGTCATCGATCGAAAGGTCATCCAGCTGTTCGCCCGGGTCTCCGAGGCACTGGCCCGGGCCACCTACGCGCTGTTGGCCGACGAGGCACTGCTCGGGCAGACGGTCATCGACGGTGACCAGGAGGTCGACGACCTGAGCGCCGAGGTCGAGCTCCTGATCTGGGACGAGCTGCAGGCCCGTACCGTGACGGGCGACGAGCTCCGCTACCTGGTGGCCATGCTGTTGATCATTCCCGAGCTGGAGCGAAGCGCCGATCTGGCCGAGCACATCGCCCAGCGGGCCGTCGACCATCTGGGTACCCAGATGAGCGCCCGGAGCCGGGGCATCGTCCAGCGCATGACCGAGGTGGCCAACGAGATGTGGCAGGAGGCAGCCGATGCCTTCGGAGAACGCGACAAGGTCAGCAACCGGTTGATCACGGCCGACGAGGAGATGGACATCCTCCGCGACAAACTGACCCACGAGGTGGCCAACGAGAAGATGGCGGCCGCCATCGCCGCCCAGGTCACCCTGCTGGCCCGGTTCTACGAGCGTCTGGGCGACCATGCCGTCAACCTGGCCCGTCGCATCGAGCTGGTGGTCGATCTCGACGGGTGACCGGCGGCGGGCCCTCACGCCGGGCCCGGAGGCCACAGGCGCTGCCGCAGCCCCGAGGCCCGGGCCACCGGCCGGTCGACGGCCTCACGGATGGTCGCCTCGCTCCCGATGACGGTCAACTGGTCCTTGGCCCGGGTCACCGCGGTGTAGAGCAGTTCGCGGGTGAGGATGGGTGAGCCGGGTGCCGGCAGTGACACCACGGCGTGGGCGAACTCCGATCCTTGGCTCTTGTGGATGGTCATGGCCCACCACGTCTCCCACTGGGCCAGGCGAGCCGGCGCCACCAGCCGCACGGCGCCGCCAGTGGCCAGGGCGACCCGCAGCCCCCCGTCGGCCGCCACCACCACCCCCACGTCGCCGTTGAACACCCCGTTGACCGGGTCGTTCCCGGTCACGATGATCGGGGTGCCGAGGCGCCACCGACCGACGCCTTGCGCCCTGGGGACGGCCTCCGTCACCGCCGCCTCGATCCGGTCGCTCCAGGCGTACATCCCTGACGCCGTGCGCCGCACGGCGGTCAGCACCTTGATGCGACCGGCGGCCTCGAGTGCCGCCCCGGCATCGCCGGCCACCGCCGCCTCGGCCACCTCGATGGCCGCCGACACCACCGCACCCCGCACTTCGTCGAGGCCGGGCCCGCCATCCTCGCTCACCCAGCGGGTACGGTCGCCGCCTCCGGCCAGAAGTCCGACGACCAGATCCGGATCTCCCGCCCGCACGGCATCGGCCACCGCGGCTATGGCCGAATCGTCGGCGAAGCGCCGCCTCCGACGCAGCTCTGTCACCCGGCCCACCAGCGGACCGTCGACCCCCTCGCCCGGGGAAGCGGCCGCGGGCCCGACCACGTCACCCATGACCGTGCCCGCCTCGATGCTGGTCAACTGGAGGGGGTCGCCCACCAGGACCAGGCGGGCATCGGGTCGGATGGAGTCGAGAAGCTTGGCCATCAGGGGCAGCGACACCATCGAGGTCTCGTCGACGATGACCAGATCGTGGGGAAGTGGGTGCGACCGGTCATGGCGGAAGTGGGTCCGGTCGCGCCGACCGAGCAGCCGGTGGACAGTGGTCGGCTCGGTACCGGCCAGCTCACGGATCAGATCGGCGTCCATCGCCGGGCCGCCCCGGGGTGCCACCAGTCCAGCCTGCACGGCCTCACCCATCCGGGCCGCCGCCTTGCCGGTGGGTGCGGTCAGGGCGACCAACAGGTCACGGCCCTGGGCCCGGGCCAACATCTGGGCAGCGACCAGAATGCGGACGACCACGTGGGTCTTACCCGTCCCCGGTCCGCCGGAGATGATCGAGACGCCGCCGGTGAGCGCCCGCCGGGCGGCCTCCCGCTGCAAGTCGGGTCCGTCGGCGTCGGTGTGCGACCCGAACAGCTGATCGAGCGTCCGCCCCACCTCTACGTCGGATCCGAACCCGAACGGTCCGCCCGGTGCATGCTCGTCGGCCAGCGCCCGGCGGGCCAGATCGTCGGCGACCAGCAGTTCGTAGTACCAGTAGCGCTGCAGGTACACCCGTCGGCCGTCCCACACCAGTGGTCGCAGGGGGGCGACGGTGGCCGTCTCGGGGGCGGCCACGATGGCCGAACCCTCCAGCTCGTGCGACCAAACGTCGAGATCGGGCCAGGGGAGGTCCCGGTCGGGCAGGGCGGTGTCGTCGTCATCGACGACCTGATGGGGCGCCCGGGCCAGCTCGACGCAGACATGGCCGAATCGCGGGGCCCGGGCCGCCATGGCCAGGGCCAAGAGAGCGTCGGGAGTCGCCCGGGGCTCCAGCCGCACCACCGCCTCCACCAACTGCTGTTCGAAGGGTCCGAGCACCCCGGCGTCGACAAACGGCGCCAGGCCGGCGACCGCTCCGACGGTGCCGACCCTGTCGACGGTGCCGACGTCGACAGTGCCGACGGTGACGACGGCCGGCTGGTGGCTACTCATACCCGAACCGCCATGCGTCCGTCGAGAAGGTCGCTGAGACCGACGACCATGTCGGGTGCCATGGCCCAGTTGAAGACCCCGTGGGGACTGCCGGCGGTGGTGGCCACCGTGGACCCGGTCATCCCCCGGACGAACAGGTAGGAGGCGCCGCCGAGGTGCACCTCGGGCCGGTACCCGGGCTGGCGCCACCGGAGGTAACGGTGGACCGCCACCGCGTAGAGCAATGCCTGGAGGGGATAGTGGTGTTCGATCATCGCTCCGGCCAACTCGTCGGGTCCGTAGTCGTCAGGATGCGGAACACCCCCACGGCGGGTCAGCTGGTTGGTCTTGTAGTCGGCCACGACGAAGCGCGCCCCACCGCCCTGGTCCCGGACCCGGGCCACGAGGTCGATGGACCCCGTGAGGTAACCGCTCAGCCCGATGTCGATGGACCCGGCGGCCAACGCCGCCGCCCAGGGCGCCAGCGGGTCGGAAGGCTCGAGGTGGCTGATCACCAGGCGACCGATGTCCTCGACATCGATCGGCGGACCGCCCTGCCCCAACCGCATGTCGAAGGCGACCTCGTTGAGCCGGTCCTCCGGGGCGAGATCAGCCAGACAGCATCCGGCGAAAAGACTCCCGAGCGGCGTCTCGATCGCCGAACGGAGTCCCTCCACCACCAGCGCGGCGCCATCCCCCGCCGGGTTCGCTCCCGGGCCGACCGGCGTCAGGTTGAGCCCGCTCCACGACAGCTCTCGGCCGAGGGCGGCACCCAGCTCCTCGTCGAGTGAAACGGAGGCGAAGTCGACCTTCTCCAGGATGGCGTGGACCAGCGTGCCGAAGGCGGCGCCCGCCGGGAGGTGGGCCAGCGGCCCGACCGGAGCATCGTCGGGTTCGATCGAGGCTCCGGTGGCGGCATCGGGACCGTCCGAAGTGGTGCTTGGCCCGGTCTCCTCTTCGGCATGGTCCTCGTCGTGCGCCCCGCCGTCGGCCAGGGACGGGTCGTAGGGGTCGAACGCACCCGGGGTCGCCTGGTGGGTCATGGAGGAGAACGACCACCGGTGCACCGAGCGGTCGAGCACCGTCCCGAAGCGGGCCAGCCCGAGCCGGGCCGGCGTCCCGGGGAGGTCACCGTCGACCCAACCGGCCGCCGGGCGGCGAGGGTCCACCACCGGCACTACCTCGATCATGCCGGGCGCTCGTGCCACCAGCGGCCTCAGCGCGTCGACGATGTCGGCGTCGGTCGGCACCGGGACCGTGGACTCGGCGAAGCCGGCCGGGTCGATCGAGCCGTCGGAGCGGGCGAAGAGCACGTGGGCCAGTGCCGTCTTGCCACTCGACGTTGCGTTGGCCCACCACACCACGGTCTGGTGCTTGGCCCGGGTGAGGGCCACGTAGAGCAGCCGGAGCCGTTCGCCGGCGAGTTCCTCGGCGACCAGCCTCTTCCTCTGTTCGGCGTGATCCCTGTCCGGCCACGGTGCGCCCATGGTCAGGTCGAAGGTCCGCGCTCCGGTTCGGGGGTCCGTATAGATGAGCGGGTCCCGTCCGGAGTTGTCGAGCCGCCACAACGAGGGGACGCAGACCACGGGAAACTCGAGGCCCTTGGCCTTCCAGATGGTCATGATCTGCACAGCCTCGGCTTCCGACTCGATCCGCCGGGCGGCTACGTCCAGCTCGACATCGGGGTCGGCATCGTGTTCGGGCTCGGCGTCGAGCACAGCCAGCACGGCGGCCACACTGGCCATGCCCCGCGGGACGGCACCGTGCAGGAGCTCGGCCAAGTGATCGAGGTCGGTCAGGTCGCGGTCACCGTCCGGGGTGCCGAGCACCCGCGCCACCACACGGGTATCCGCCCACACCCGGGCCAGCACGTCAGCCACGGGATGGCCGGTGAACAGGGCCGCCCAGTCGGCTAGCTGCTCCTGCAACGGAACCAGGGCGTCATCCGAGGCGGTGGCCACCCGGTCAGCGCTCCACCCGGCGAACCACGACAGGGCAAAGAGGCGGACGATCCGGACATCGGACGGTCGATCCATGGCGTGGAGGAGGTAGCGCATCTGGAGGGCGGCCGACGATGCGAGCACGTTGCCGCCGGCCGCCACCACCGCCGGTATCCCCTGGCCCCGGAGGGCGGCTTGTACGTCCTCGCCCTCCTCGCCCGTCCGGACCAGGACGGCAATGTCCGATGGCCGGACGGGACGGGCATCGGTCTCGTCCTTGGTCGGTGGCAACTCGGCCGACTCGAGGAGCTGACGGACGTAGGCGGCCAGGTCGCGGTAGACGGCATGGCCGGCCGAGTCGGCTACCAGTGTGGGCTGGTTCTTGAGCCGTTCGATGCTCGGCGCGGTGGCCAGGCGGAACACCAGGGCCGGCAGGTCGTCGCCCCGGCGGTTGCCCAGCCGGCGATGGCGGTTGGCGGGGGCAGGATCGACCGGGACGAACTCGATGTCGCCGTTGCCGAAGGTGGCCCCGTCGAACAGGGCCGTCAGAGCCTGCAGCATGGCGCCGTCGGAACGCCAGTTGGTGGCCAGCGAATAGCGATCGGTCCCGGCCCGGCCCACCGCGTCGAGATAGACGCCGATGTCGGCCCCCCGGAACCGGTAGATGGCCTGCTTCGGATCACCGACGAGCACGAGTGACGGGCCCTTCCTTCGGCTGTCGCCGGTGCCGCTCCCGCCGAAGAGGGTCGAGAAGATCTCCCACTGGACGCGGTCGGTGTCCTGGAACTCGTCGATGAGCACCACTTTGAACCGGTTGCGGAGGGTGTCGATCACCCCGGCCGCCCCCGGCCCCCGGACCACGCCGCGCAGCTGGACCAGCAAGTCGTCGAAGCTCAAGGTCCCGCGTGACCTTCGACGTCGGTCCAACATCCCCATCGATCTGTCCACGAGCTCGGCCGTCAGCATCTGTGCGGGGTCGGCGCCCCAACTTGTGGCGCTCGGTTCCAGCACCAGATCGGGCTGGCCGGAGGTTGCCCTGACGGCGGCGCGCAGGTGACCGAACGAGGGGAGACCGGGGTGCCCGATGTCCTCCACCGACGCTGCCGCCAGCGTGTCGCCGCACACCTCGTCGACCAGCTCGTCGACGTCGTCCACCAGATGGCAGTCGGGATCGATGCCCGCCGCCGCCCCCAGCGTCTGGCGCACCTGGGTAGCGAAGCCGTGGATGGTGGTGATGGTGGCGGCGTCGAACTCGGTGATGGCCCGTCGCAGCTGCTCCGACCGCTGGGCCGGGTTTCCGGCCGCCAGGCACTGGAGGAGCTCGTCATCGCCGGCCGGGGGTCGGTTTGGCCCGTCGAGAAAGGCCGCGGCCTCGACCATTCGGTCACGCACCCGGGCCCGCAACTCGCTGGTGGCAGCCCGGGTGAAGGTGACGATCAGCAGTTCCGAGGCCGAGACACCGGCCTCGGCCAGATACCTGGTGGCCAGGCCGGCCAAGGTGTAGGTCTTGCCCGTCCCGGCACTTGCCTCGATGGACGTGACGCCGCTCGGAAGGCTGCCGGCCAGGTCGAACGGACGGCGGGACAGGCCGCTCACCCGACGGCTCCGTCTCCGGCCGGGAAACCGGCGGCGATCGACGACCGATCCGGCGGGGTGAAGGGAGCGGCCGAGCGGTCGACGGTGCCCCACAGGTAGTCGGCGAAGCGCGCCATGCGTCCCCCGGTGCCCGGTGGGTCGTCAGGTCGGGGCGGCAGCCCCACGATCGACCGGTAGTCGAGGCCGGGGAAAGCCAATCGGACGGCGCCGTCTTCGCCGTCACCTCGGCCGGAGCGTGACCGCCACTGACTGGGCTTGGCTGTCGATCGGTGCTGCTCGCGGGACAGGACGGGAAAGAGGGGGATGGGCTCCCGCATCCCCCGTCGGTAGCAGTCGACGGCAACCTCCAGCGCCGCCGTAGGGTCAACGAGGTCGGCCGCACCGGATGCCGCGGGCACCAGGTCGATCCAGTCCACGCATCCTTTCGATTTGGCCGATCTGCCGATGACCACCGACCGCCACGGGGTCGAAGGGTCCGACACGGCCAGGACGATCAAGTCCAACCAGGCGGCCAGATGATGGATCGCCCGGACCGTGCTGTACTGCACGCGGGCCGGTCCGGGCGTGGCCGGGTCGAGCCGTAACGGAACGGTGCCGACGATGCGGGTGCGGTCGGCCAACTCCAAGTCCACCTCGAAGGGCTGGGAATCGTCGGGGCGCACGCCGTGGGCCGAAGACTCGGCGGTGATGTCGTTCACCATGGCCGCCAGCTCCTCGACCAGTTGGTCCCCGAGCAGGCCGGGAGGCAGGGTGCCACGGGCCCGCTCGAGCTCGACCCATGCGTCGGTGTCCAGGCCGGCGAGGCGGGCGGAGAGCAGGCGGTCCCCGACCTTCCACTTGTCGAGGGGCTCGAGGGACACGGGCAGGACGGTCGAGAGACGTTCCTCGCCGCGGGGCAGGCGGACTTCGAGGGCCTGGTTGACGAAGGCCGCCGCCGGATTCTTGAGGAAGGAGTGGAGGTCGGCTAGATCGATCACCTCGTTGTGACCTGAGGGGAGCAGATCCACCAGGAAGGGGCGGGCCTCGGGCGTCCGCCGGCGCCTGGCCCGGGCGCCCTCGAGGTCGGACGGATCGAAGCCCCATGGCCCGACCACTCCCAGCGCACCGTCGACGAAGCACTTCTCGTCGAATGGGTGGCGGGGATGATGCACCTCGAGAACCCCGGCCAGAGCCGGGCGCGCCGGCGCATCGACCAGCGCCAGAACGGCCTCGAAAAGCTCGGCGGCCACCAGGGAACGCGGTATCTCCTGGTTGGTTCGCACATCCCTGCCATCACGGACGACCACCAGATGGTCACCGGCAGCCAGCACGGCCTCGAGGAGCGCCTGGCGGGACTCGGCCCTCGGATCACGGTCCCCGGGACGGGAAGCGGCGGCGATCAGATCGTCGGCCGCCGGAGCCGGCGAGCCGAACGACGCCTGGTCCATCCCGAGGATGCAGACGACCCGGAACGGTACCCACCGCAGCGGGGTCATCGACGTGACGGTGATGCCACCACGGAAGAAATCGGGTCGGCCCACCTTTCCTCGGAGCTGCTCGTCGAAGAGCCGCCTGATGTCACCGAAGGTGAGGGGCACCGGCGAGACCGTGCCCTGCCGGGTGGCGGCGTCGAGCACCTCGGCGAGGATCCGGTGGAGGCCCTCCATCTGCCAGGCGGCGTCGGGGGGAGCGGCGAACACGTCGGCGGTCGCCTGGCGCACCAGGGCGATCCAGCTCTCGACGGACACGGTCTCCCGGGTCCGCCCGGCCAGGTCGGCCAGTCGGCGGAGCGCCTCGGCCAGGCGTCCCAGGACCTCGACGTCGCCGCCCTCCACCCCGAAGGGGACAACGCCCCCCACCGCCAGATGCCGGTCGTCGTCGTGAATGGTGGCTCCGAGCACCAGGCGGTCGAGGGCGGCCTGCCAGGTGTTCGACGCGATCACCTCGGGTATGCCGAAACCGGCGCGCTGGCTGGGGTCGAAGCCCCAGCGGACCTGGGTGCCGGCCACCCACTCGGCTGCGGTGGACAGGTCGTCGTCGTCGAACCGGAAGCGCTGGCGCACCGGGGCGAGGGCCAGAAAGTCGAGCACGGCCGGCGCTTCGAACCGACCGGCCACAAGCTCCAAGAGGGCGGCGGCGGCTCCGAGCATCGGGTTGGTCGACCTGATGGACTGATCGGCGATGCGAAAACGCAGGGCCGGCGCTCCCCGACCGACCGGCTGTCCCCCGTCGCCGGCCCGATCGGACGACCGGCTGAAGACCGCTTCGACGAGGGGGGCGAACCGATCGAGGTCGGGGCACAGGACCAGGATGTCCTCCTCGGCCAGGCCGCTGGCCGGCTGGGCCAGCAGGTGGAGCAGTGCGTCTCGCAGCGCCTGTACCTGGCGGAGGGGGCCGTAGCAGGCGTGGAACCGGACCGACCGGTCGTCGCCATCGGCCGGCATGGGCTCGGGGGTCGAGTCGGTGCGGATGTCGTGTTGGAGGCGACCGAGGAGCGTGGGGGCGGGCGGGTTGGAATGTTCCGTCTCCACCCGCTCGACCGACGGGAGACCCGTGGCCTCGGCTTCGGCCAACAACAGGGCGGCCTCCCGCGGGAGGCGCCCCCACGACCTGAGCAGTGGATGGTCGACGGGATCCTGGGCCCGGTCTCGGGCCCGGGAACGCACGGAACTCAGGTGGCAGGGCTGCAGGAGGAACAGGTGCAGCTCGTGCCGGGCGGCCACCGCGTCGGCCAGGTCGAGGAACCCTTCGCCGGGAAGGAGGGTGAAGCCGAACAGCAAGAGACGGGGAGGCAATTCGAGGGAGAGGTCGCCCCGGCGGACCCGCTCGACCAGTCCGGGGAGGCGCTCGGGTGGACTCGGCCTCCCCGATCTCGTTGCGGACCAGTCGCCACAGCTTGGACTGCCAGGCCGCCTGTTGGTCGAGCTCCAGGCCACGACCGTCTCGAAGATGGCCCGAGGCCCAGGAGCGGATCATGTCCGGTCGGTGAAGGTGATACCGGTCGAAGAGGTCGGCTATGCGGCGGGCCACCGCATACCGGGATGCGCCCGGTGGCGGCGAGAGGAAGCCGGCCAGCTCCGGGTGGTCCGCAGCCCGGTCGGCGACGGCCAGCACCGACCACACCAGCCGGTCGATGGCCCACGGATCCTCACGGGGATCGTCACGCTCGGCGTTCAAGATGCTGCTCCGCAGGGTGCCCGGATACGCCCGGATGAAATTGGCGGTGATCCCGTCACCGGCGCCACGAGACGAAGCGCCGAGGTAGCGGGCCAGTTCTAGGGTGAGCCACCGACGCATACCGTCCGACGGGACGGCCAGCCACTCGGGGGTCATCGGATCGGGAGGAGGCTCGGAGAGCACCTCGGCCAAGCGCCCGGCGAGAGGCGGGGCCGAGTCGGCCGAGTACAGATGCATCATCGCCAAGGACCCTACTCAGGAGGTGTGACGACGTGGCCGTCGGCCCAGTTCCGACCCAGCCGGCCCATCCACCTGGGTCGGTCGGCGGGCTGCCGACCAGGACCGGCGCCGACCCCCCGAGCGTGGCCCACGGACTCGAGCACCGGCAACAGGGACGTGCTATCAAATGGTTCCCACCGGGGCGGCGGATTCCGGCAGAGTCGCTGATCCATGCGCTGGATGGGGCTCGGCCCGATGGTCGAGAGCATCTGAGTGATCCCGTCGTCCGGCCAATGGAGCCGGTCCAGTCGTGCAGCTAGGAGGATGGCATGAGCGATACCCAGCAGGGTCCAGGTTGGTGGCAGGCCGCTGACCACAAGTGGTACCCGCCCGAGCTGAGTCCTGGTTACCAGGCCCCCCAATCGGCGCCTCCCCAATCGGCGCCTCCCCAATCGGCGCCTCCCCAATTGGCCCCTGCCCAATCCTTCTTCCAACCTCCGTCCGGGTCGGGCCTCGACAATTCGCTGGAAGCCAGGACCTTCGTCCGCTCGCTGTACGACTTCTCCTTCTCGAGCTTCATCACGTTGAAGGTCATCCGGGTCCTATACATCTTGATCACCATCCTCTACACGCTCTTTGCCCTCATCACCCTCGTGGTGGCATTGGTCGGGGCGATAGTCGACCGCGATGTGATCGAACTGGTGATAGCGATCATCATCGTGCCGATCGCCTACTTCATCTACCTGACGGTGGCTCGCATCTTCATGGAGATACTGATGGTGCTGTTCAACATCGGAAAAGATGTCCGGTCCATTCGGGACCGTGGTGATGCGAGGCTCGGACAGGGCCCGACCGGTGGCGCGGCCGGGCTGTACTGACCGCAGCCCCGGGCGCCCCGAGCGCGTCAGGGGCCCTCTGCGTGCCGGGTCATCGAGCTCCTCGGGTACCGAGGTTGGCCAAGGGAGCCTGCTCCCATCGGCCCAGATCGCCGTCGGTGAGGCTCCCCACCCTCTCCGACCAGCTGGTCGGCGCATCGACCCATAAGCTGCAGGGAAGTGCTAACAAGTGGGCATCGGCCCAACCCCGGGCGCGGATTCCGAAGGGGGATGTCATGGGACATCTGCTGTTGGCAACGAGGTCCGGTGGCGGGGCCGGCATACTCATCATCGTCTACATCGCCATCTACATCATCTTCGCCCTGGGTGTCTACGGGTCGTACCAGAAGGCCGCCCCACAGGGCGAACCGGCTTGGGCAGCATTCGTCCCCATCTACAACTTCATCGTGCTACTGAGGGTGGCGGGCCGGCCGGCTTCTTGGGCGTGGTTCCTGCTGTTGGTCTTCGTACCCTTCGTCGGCAGTCTCGCTCTCCTGGTGGTGTCGATCATCGTGCTCCACGACGTCTCGAAGAGCTTCGGGCACGGCGGCGGCTTCACCGTCGGACTGGTGCTGCTCTCGGTGATCTTCTGGTACATCCTGTGGCTCGGGAAGAGCACCTATCTCGGTCCGAAGGGACCGGCCGGGCTGGCGGCAAACAACGCCGGCGGCGCCTACGGAGCCCAGTACTACCCGCCCCAGCCCGGGTACCCGCCGCCCCAGCCCGGGTACCCGCCTCCCGGTCAGGCTCCGGCTCCACCACCGCCGCCGGCTGCCCCTCCGGCCTATCCGCCCAGCACACCACCCGGCCAAGGCCCACCGCCCGCTCCCCCCGGGCAGATGCCACCGCTGCAGTAGTCGGTCCCGCTCACCGGTCGGTCGGCCGGCGCCTCAAGCCGGTATCCCGACGTCGGATGGACGGTCGGCGTGTGCCAGTTCGGCAGGAATATTCTCCAAGGTCCGGAGGATTCCCTCGGCCAGGGCCCGAGCCGCCGACGGCTCGAGTTCGACGGCCACCCGGGCGCCAGGCCCCCGCGACGGATTGATCAGATCGATGTTCAGAGTGTGCTCGGCCTGGGCATGCACCGGATGGTCGAAGTAGACGGTGGCGTCGGTCAACGGGAACCAACCCTCGGCGCCCTTGCCGCTGCCGGTAATGGTCAGGGTCGTCGTCTGGTAGGTACACACAGCGGAGTCCTTTCGGTTCGATTCGTGGCTGATGAAAAACGAACGGCTGCCTGGTGGTCAGTGACCGGCCAGATGGCGGCCGAAGAACTCCCAGATCCGCTCCCACCCCTCGTTGGCGACCTCGGGCCGGTAACTGGGTCGATTGGTTGCGAAAAAGGCGTGCCCGGCGCTGGGGTACGAATGGAACTCGAACTCCTTGCCCGCTTTGATCAGCGCCTGCTCGAGCTCGTCGACCTGCTCGGGTGACGGGTACTGGTCCTCTGCGCCGAACAGTCCGAGCAGCGGGCACGACAGGTGCTCGGCCAGATGGACGATCGGTTCGACGCTGAGCGGGAATCCATCTGGAGGAGACCCGACCACGAAGGCGCCGTAGCAGTCGACGGCAGCGTCGAGATCCAGGCTGCAGGCGGCCAGGAACGATTGTCGCCCGCCCGAGCAGTAGCCGATGGTGGCCGTCTTGCCATTCGAGGAACCGCTGGACCGCAGAAATGCAGCGGCCCCGGCCACATCTCCCACCAGGCGGGCGTCGGGCACTCCCCCCTGGGCCCGAGCGGCGGCGGCGGCGTCGTCAGGGCTGGCACCGGGCGCCTCGCGGAAATAGAGATTCGGACAGATGGCCAAGTAGCCATGGGCCGCGAAGTTTCTGGTGATCTCCTTGGTGGGATCGTCGTAACCCGGCATGTGGTGGATGACCACGACCCCTCCGGTCGGGTCCCCGTCGAGAGGTTGGGCGAAGTAGCCCTCGATCGGGTCGCCGTTGTGTCCTTCGAACTGCACGGTCTCGGCTCGCATTGCGCCTGCGGTCATCTATGTCCTCCTGTCGTCGGCTGTCCGGTGGCGCCCGGGTCCCGCCCGGAACCGGGCCGGCCCGGGTCGGTCATAGTTCGATCTCATCTCTCAACTCGCGCAGTCGGACCGCCTTGGTGGCCCGTTCGTGCCGGAAGGCACCGATGCGGGCCAACGTGTTGTCCAACCGGGAGAGCAATTTGTCGTTGGCCTCGATGGCCTCTTCCAGCAGCTCCCGTCGCTCCCGGGGAGAGGAGTCTCCCCACCGGAGCTCCGATCTCACCCGGTCGAGAGTGGCGATGTCCTCGGTATCCAGGACCACGCCCACCTCGGCCAGGGAGAAGCCCAACAGCTCCTGGAGGTCCTTGATGCGGAGCACGCGGGCCATGTCGGCCGACGAGTAGAGCCGTTCCCCGCGGCCGCGGTAGCTGCTGGGGCGGATGAGCCCGAGCTCCTCCCAGTAGCGCAGCGTCCGAGTGGTCAGCCCGGTCAGCTTGGCCACCTCGCCGATACGGAGGACCAAGGGCGGAGGTTGCGTGGTGGCGTTTCTGGTGGCCGTCACGACTCCAGTCCTCCCGCCGTGGTCCGGCCCGTCCGCCCGGCATCGACCATGGCCGCCGGCACCGGAGGACCCGGGGCCGGTGTCGGGTCTGACGCCGGACCTGGTGCCGGCGCCGGTCGATCCTCCTCCTCGCCCCCCGAGACGACCCACTCCTCGGCGTTGGCGGCGTTGCTCCCGTCGCCGAGACCCGGGCGGCCGGTCTCGTCGCCCTCGGAGTAGACATACTTGCCACCCCGCAGCCACGATGCCGCCGCCGCCAACAGGCTGGCCACGATGGCAAAGTCGAGAGCGGCGTGGAGGCCGGCCTTGAACGGGGCACTGATCAGCCCCGGAAAGAAGCTGCGGCCCGTGAGGGCGTGTTGCTGGGCTACGGGAAGCTGGCCCAGCACATGGGCTCCGATGAGGTGCTCGACGGGGTCGTAGCCCAAGAAGGCGGCAAACAGCGTCGACACCGGCGAGAGATGGGCGGCACCGTCGGCCACGTTCCTCGGCACTCCGTGGGCCACCAGACCGTGCAGCAGGTTCTGAGGAAGTGACGACCCGAGCCCCACGATCATCAGGGTGAAGAAGATCCCGATGGACAGCACCTGCGCCGAGTTCTGGAACGTCGTGTTCATCCCCGACCCGGCCCCGCGGTGCTGGGGAGGAAGGCTGTTCATGACGCCGGCCCGGTTGGGCGACCCGAAGGCGGCCATGGTCAAGCCGGTGAAAAGCAGGAGCACGGCGAACACCCAGTAGGGGAAGTCGACCGGCAGGACCTCGAGGAGAGCGAACGAGATGGCGGCCCCCACCATACCTCCGGTGGCGAACGGTCGGGCCCCGTACCGGTCCGACAGCACGCCGGACACAGGCCCGGCGATGAGAAACCCGAGCGTGAGCGGCAGCATGGCGATCCCGGCCCACAGCGGGGTCACGCTGAAGGTGTAGCCGTGCAACGGCAGCCAGATGCCTTGGAGCCAGATGATCAGCATGAACATGAGGCCGCCGCGGCTCAGGGCGGCGAGGAAGCTGGCCAGCACTCCGCTGGTGAAAGCGCGGATCTTGAACAACTGGAGGCGGAACATCGGTTGAGGGACCTTGGTCTCGATGACGCAGAAGGCGATCAACAGGGCCACCCCGAGCAGCAGTGAGGTGATGACCACCGGGCTGGTCCACCCCATCACGTGATGACCGTAGGGCTCGATGCCGTAGGTGATACCCACCATGACCAGGATCAGCCCGATGGCGAACGTGATGTTCCCCGGCCAGTCGATGCGGGCCGGCCGCTTCGGGCTGGTCTCGTGGAGTCTGAGGTAGCCGAATACGGTGGCGAACAGCCCGATCGGCACGGAAACCAAAAAGATGAGGCGCCAATCGATCGGGGCGAGAAGGCCGCCGAGCACGAGCCCGATGAACGTGCCGCTGAAGGCAGCCGCCTGGTTCACCCCGAGGGCCATGCCGCGCTGGTTGTCGGGGAACACGTCGGTGAGGATGGCCGCTGAGTTGGCCATCAGCATGGCCGCACCCACTCCTTGGAACACCCGCATGGTGATCAGCCACACACCGGCGGCGTGCCCGGTCATCCAGGTGATGCTGAGCATCAGGGAGAAGAACGTGAATACGGCGAATCCCAGGTTGTAGGTGCGTACGCGTCCGTAGATGTCGCCCATGCGACCGAGGCTCACCACCAGAACGCTCGTCACGACCAAAAAGCCCAGGATCATCCAGAGCAGATAGAAGGTGTTTCCCGGTTGGAGCGGGTCGATCCCGATCCCCCGGAAGATGTCAGGAAGGGCGATCAGCACGATGGAGCCGTCGATGGTGGCCATCAGCATGCCCAGGGTGGAGATGAACAACGCCACCCACTTGTAGTTGGCCGGCAGGTCGGCCAGGGAGCCGTCGGCCCGTCGGGTGCGTGCCGCTCTCCCCTCCTTTACGCCCTGCCACATGGCCATCGGCTCACCCGGGTCCGTTGCTCGATTACATCCGCGTCAAGTTATCTTAACGCATACGTCAATCCGGGTGGTTCGAGGTTCGTCCGGTTTTCTCCGCTCACCTGGCCGGCCGGGCCGGCCGGCGGCCCGTCGCTTGGCCGAGGCTGAGAGCGGTCGGCGTGGGCCGGCCGTTCACTTTCGCGTTTCACCTACTGTTGGTAGGTAAGGCGAGGTGGGCCGCGGTGGTGGTGCTCTCCAATCGATGAGTCCCCACTTGATTGGGACGACACATCGGATGGCGCCACCCACCACTGAACACCTCTGCCCCACCACGAAGAGAGATCCATACTTGACACCTCCTGACGAGGACACTATTCACTTGTGCCCAGGTGCGCCGGGCAGTCGAGAACACCACTCGGCAAGGCGGGAGGCGGAAGGTGGTCCAAGTGGGCGAGGTCATCAGGCGGGGCGTTCGAATTTCGATGATCCGATCAGTTGACGGCCGTCGGCTCGCCGTCGCCGGTCGAAGAGTCCTTCCGCTCATCGCCAGCGCAGTCGTACTCGGCGCACTGTCATTGCCGGGGAGCTACGCGGCGGCGGCAACGACGCGTCACCCACGCCTGAAGGAGACGACCACCAACAAGACCCGCGCCGTCATCTCGCCGTGCGATGAAAGCGATCTCCAGAATCTGATCGACGAGGGAGGATCAATCGGATTTGATGCGAATTGTCACCTCTACCTGACTGCACCTCTCACCGTTCCGACCGGAGTCGACGTCACCATCGATGGTGCGGGTCAAGCCGTTGTCCTCGACGGGTTGGACCCACAAACCGGTACCAGGGGCGCGGTATTGACCGTTCAGTCGCAGGCCAGCCTGAGTCTCACCGACCTGACCGTCACGGATGGCTATGCCTTGGGGGAACACGGACAGGATGGCTTTGGAGGGGAGATCGACACCCCGGCCCAGGACGGCGACCCGGGATCTGACGGTGAGCCGGGTCAGGGGGGAGGCCTCTATGTGGCGGTGAGTGCATCCGCCGATGTCTCGGGTGTGACATTCTCGGACAACGATGCCGCTGGTGGCGTAGGCGGTAGCGGTGGCAAAGGAGATTCCAGCCTTTCCGGCTACGACGCGGCCAATGGCGGCGATGCGGGCGACGGGGGCGATGGTCAGGGTGGGGCCATCTTCAATCTCGGTACCTTGACCGTCGCCAACTCGACATTCACTTCGGACACGGCCTCAGGAGGTAGCGGGGGCCTGGCCGGCGAGGGAGGCGACGCCGAAAACACTGGGGGAAGCAACGCCGGCAGCGGTGGAAACGGAGGAAATGGAGGGAACGGTGGGTCAGGGCAAGGGGGCGCCATCTACAACGGTGGCACCTTGACTCTCGGCACCACCTCATTCTCTGGAAATGGTGCCGACGGAGCTGCCGGTGGAAGTGGGACGACCCTCGTCTACAGCGGCTTTTGGGAAGGCGGTGGCTACGGCGGCGATAGCACGTTGGCCATGAACGGCGCGATCGGGGACGGCGGCAACGGTGGCGACGGGGGCAACGGGGGCAACAGTGGTGATGCGGCCGGGGGTTCGATCTGGACTGATCCCGTTGCCGCTCTCTCGGGTATGACGTTTGCGGGGGATTCCATAGCCGCAGGCCCCCCGCCGTCGGACTGTGCGAATTCCCCCGCCTCGCTCGGCTGTGCGGGAATAGGGGGAGCCGGTGGTACGGGCGCTCAATCGGGCGAACCGGGAGAACCCGGCCAGGACGGATCTGGTGGATCGGCATCCGGTGTCGACCTGTACGCAGCAACGTTTACGCCGGTGAAGATCACCACGTCATCGCTACCTGTCGGCGTGATCGGCACCCCGTACTCGGCCGCCGTGGGCATCGACGGGGGGAGCGGGCCATATACGTGGTCGAGTCCGGGGGGCGGCCTCCCGCCCGGGCTCGCCCTGAGCTCTTCCGACGGCGAGATTACCGGGACACCGACCACGTCCGGCACCTATCAATTCCCAGTCCAGGTGACGGACGAAGGAAACCCGCAAGACCCGCCGGCCTTCGCCGACCTGACGATATCCGTGTCGTCCACCGCCTCACAGTCGCTTCAGATCACCACCTCCGGGCTTCCGCCGGGCACCGTGGGACAGGTGTATCCGACCACCGCGTTGGCGGCCGCCAATGGGAATCCTCCCTATACCTGGAAGCTGGTCAAGGGGACCGGGAAGCTGCCGAAAGGGCTCAAGCTGAAAGACGGCGTCATCTCCGGAACGCCGAGCAAGAAGAGCGAGACGTCGACCTTCACCGTCGAGGTCCTGGACACGAAGACGATGACAAAGCCGAAAACCCAGAACACGGCGACGGCAACGTTCACGATCACCATCGAACCGGCCGCCGGCAACTAGCGGGACGCCGACCGCCGGTAGTCCTCCGACGCCCATCGGCGGTGCTCTTTGGCAGGTGAGCGATGATCCTGGCCATCGGTGGCCCGCTCAGCTGCCCGAGGGCGTAATGTTCTGAAGCCTCACCTCACCGAGGGCGATGAGCTTTCCTGCCCCATCGGAGACATCGACCCTCCAGAGCTGCTGACTACGACCCTGGTGCAGAGCGATGGCCTCGACCACCACCCGACCCGATGTCAACGAGCGGAGGAAGTGCGTCGTGTTGGTGAGACCGACCGCCACCTGGCCCTGCGCCATCACGGCCTGGCTGGCACCGATACTGGCGGCACTTTCGATGGCGGTCGTGTAGACACCCCCGTGCACGATGCCCCAGGGTGTGTGGTGTCGTCGGTCGAGATCGATGTGACCGGACACCTGCGATCCGCTGACATGGTCGAGGATGAGACCGGCAACCGCCACGAACTCGCCCGGTTCCTCGAGCGGGCCGGCGATGAGGGAAGGGGTGCCTGCGGTAGGCGTCGAATCGGTCACGTGGCCGTCCTCCCCAGGGCCGGGGCACCGTGGGCCAACGGGTCAGCTGGAATAGTGAGTTGTGTCATGAAACTCATGATAGGCACCCACGCTTCGGAGAGCAAGCCGGCCCGCCTCTCTCCCACACCGCCGGTAGGCGAAACGCCAGAGTAAAGACCGCACGGAGGTGCGGACACAGCGGCGGCGGCTCTCCGGTCAGGCAGGGGTCGCGCCCCTCGACAGCCGGGGATCGCACCTCTCGAGGGTGTGGTTGGCTTAGCGTCTTGGGCAGTGATGAGCAGCACAGCCACCACCCCGCCTCGGCGGCCACGCCGGTTGCGTTCGGCAGGGGGCACCGCGGTGGTGGTCGCCACCGTCGTGGCAATGGCCTCCGCCCTCTCGGGGTGCGGCACCTCGCTGCTGGCCACCACCACCAGCACGGCCAGCACGGTGGCCACGGCCGCCGCCTCGCAGACGTCGACGACGACCACCGCCCCGCTGAACGGAGAGGTGGCTGTGGCCTTCCCGGTCGTGGAGTGCACCTCGAATACGGGTGCGCCTCTCGAGGGCCAGGGGTGGAAGCCCAGCATCCTGCTGGCGCCGATCCCCACCGGCCTGGTGGGCAAGGTCGAGTTCTACTCGGACGGCGTTCATACGGTGCTCGGACCCGTCGGCTGGAGTTGCGCACAGACCCGGTCATCAGACGGCGCCCGAGGATTGGCCGTCTATCCGGCCAACAATCCCAACCCACCGGTCGAGGGGACCCCGGCGCCGGGCACCGAAGGCATCTTCGCCACGTTCGACGACACCGGGAACACCGTGGGGATCGCCCTCGTGTGCCCGTTCTTCACGGTGCCGGCCTGGCAGCAGCAAGAAGCCAACTGCGCCCCCAACAAGCCGTCCGGTGAGCAGAGCTCGATGCCCACTCCCGATGTGGCCTCCGTCACGGACCCCGCCGGAGTGGTGGGCAGCCTCGAGGCTTCCGGTGGCCAAAGTGCGGTGACCGGCACCGTCATCTTCCCGCAGGAGGAGCCGGCGGTGACCGACGGTTCGAGTGTGGACGTGGCCGAGGAGTCGTGCTCACTGCCCACCTCCACCTGGTGCCCTACCGTGCTCTCCGACTTCGATGTCCGCGAGTTCCCGGTGCCCGGTTCGGGCTCGTCCTACAGTTCCGACGATGGCGACACCGGCGACAGCCACTAGCGACTAGCGACAGCCACTAGGACCCCGGGGGGAACAATCCCCGGGTGTCCCGGGTCGGTCCGGGTCGGACCGGGTCGGGCCGCGGCGCCGGAAACCCGAGGTCCCGCCCGAATTGGCCATTGTTTCCACCGATCCCGCGACCGGGTAATTCCACCTGGTTTTTGCCGACATCGGTGGGTTCTTTTCACTGCACGGAGGTGGGCACACACGTACAGCGCACACGGAGGCGAAGGCGCCGTCACACGATCTAGGTTCGGCTGTCGGGGAGCCTCAAAAGTCCAGCTGGAGGTAGGTCATGGAAAGCGAAGTCCGGTCGGGAACGGGGACGGAGATCCCACCTGAGCCTGGTGCCCCGGGGCCGAAGGCCGACGAGCGGTGGCGCCGTCACCGCCCGACCGACCAACCACGACACGCCGACTCGCTGGCTGCCCTCGGTACCGCCGGGGTCGCCCAGATGGCAACCACCGATGTGGGCGCCCATCGGGAGCGGGCCCGCAGCACCCGTCTTCAGCGACTGGCCATGGTGCTGGCCCTGATCGCCGTGGCGCTGATCCTGCGCGACCTGTTCGATCCGGGTGCATCGCTGCCGACGCCCCACTTCCCGCCCTCGCTGGAGCCGCTGCTGCCGGCCATGGCGCTCATCACCGTGTTGCTCCTGGTCATGGTGGTTCCCCTGCTGGCCGCCGGCCGATCACCGCACATCCTCTATCGGCCCGATGAACTGACCATGACCTTCGACGACGTGCGCGGGTCCGAGGGCCTGGTCGAAGAAGTGACCAAGACCCTCAACCTGTTCCTGGCCCACCGGACCTTCGCCGAACAGATGGGTGGATCGCCCCGCCGAGGCCATCTTGTTCGAAGGGCCCCCGGGCACCGGAAAGACCTACATGGCCAAGGCCATGGCCGCCGAGGCCGGCGTGCCCTTCCTGTTCGTGTCCTCTTCTGCCTTCCAGTCGATGTTCTACGGTCAGACCAACCGCAAGATCCGGGCGTACTTCAAAGCGCTGCGCCGTCACGCCCGGCGCGAGGGCGGGGCCATCGGCTTCATCGAGGAGCTGGATGCCATCGGCGGCGCCCGCGGCGTCGGCCAGCGGCAGGGGGAGGGCATCCCCGGCGTGGTCAACGAGCTGCTGATCCAGCTTCAGTCGTTCGAACAGACCCCGTTCTCCTTGCGATTGAAGGGCGCAGCCGTCGACGCCGTCAACACCTGGCTCCCGGCCCACCGCCGGTTCCCCAAGCCCCGGTATGGCCCCGGCCAACATCCTGGTCATCGGTGCCACCAACCGGGCCGCCGATCTCGATCCCGCCCTGCTGCGTCCGGGTCGGTTCGACCGCAACATCTACTTCGGCCTTCCCGGTCGGGCCGGCCGCCGGGACATCATCGACTACTACCTGGGCAAGAAGGCCCACGAGCCCGAGCTCGACGACGACGGCCGAGCGCCAGACCCTGGCCGCCTGACGGCCGGGTACTCGCCGGTGATGATCGAGCACCTCCTCGACGAGTCACTGGTGTGGGCCCTGCGCCGGGGGGCGGCCCGGTTCTCGTGGAACGACCTCCAGCACGCCAAGATGACCGAGGAGATCGGCCTGGCCCAGCCGGTCGAGTACACCGAGGCGGAGCGACGCACCATCGCCACCCACGAGGCCGGGCCACGCCACCGTGGCCTGGCTGGTGGGCAAGGGTCGCAAGCTCGAGGTCCTCACCATCATCAAGCGCACGGGACGCCCTCGGACTGCTCGTCCCACTCCGAGGAGGAGGAGCGCTTCACCAAGACGAAGTCCGAGGTGCGGGCCCTCATCGACATCGCCTTCGGGGGCATGGTGGCCGAGGAGCTGTTCTTCGGCGAGGCGTCCACCGGGGTGGCCGGCGACCTCCAGGCCGCCACCGTCAACGCCTGCCAGATGGTCGGCCAGCTGGGCATGGGCACCACCCTGGTCTCCTCGTCGGCCATGGAGTACCCGGCCGGGGGGATCGTGTCCAAGGTGCTGGCCACCGACGGCGGCCGGGCCGAGGTCGAGGAGCTGCTGGCCTCGTCCAAGGCGTCGGTGACCGCAGCATGCTCGGCGAGCACCGCCACGTGGTGGAGGCGCTGCGCGACGCGCTGCTCGACCGCGAGGAGCTCATCGGCGAGGAGATCCTGGAGCGTGATCCGGGGTCGCAGCCCGGCTGCCGGTGCGTCGGTGCGCCAGGCGACTCGCCCGTCGGTGGGCGACGGGCCAGGCCACCGGGCCCAGACGCGAGCGGCCGGGCACGGAGTCCGCACGCCGGTCGACCGGTGCCCGGGGCGGCACCTCAACCGTGCTCGGCGCAGTTGCTGCACCGGCCCCGGAACACCACCTCCACGGTGTCGACGGTCATCCCGTAACGCTGGGCCCGGGGGAGGGACAGCCCGTCCACGCCCCGGGGCTCGACGTCGAAGGTCAGTCCGCAGCCCTCGCACACCAGGTGGTGATGGTCGGGGCCGATCTTGGGGTCGTAGCGGGTGGTGCCGTCGGCCAGCCGGATCTCGCTGATCTCGCCCATGGACGACCAGCTCGTTGAGCGTGTTGTACACGGTGGCCAGGCTGACCTCGGGCACCACCCGGCGGGCCCCGGCATGGACCTGGTCGGCGCTCAGGTGGACGTGCTCACCCGGACAGGCCTGGATCACGGCGCGGCGCTGTGGGGTGATGCGCCAGCCCCGCTCCACCAGCCGATCGTTCAGGGAGTTGCGCCGGGACGTCACGTCAGCCCGCGCTCCTTCACGCCCTGGGCCACCCGCTCCCCGAACTCGGGGTCGGCGGCCCGGAAGTGGGCGATGCTCCGCTCGACGATGCCGTCGCCGATCGGACCGGCCGACACCGCAGCCGAGGCCGCCGGCGATGTTGTCGACCAGCCGGGGCTGGGCGTCGGCCGGCTGCAGCCGGTAGAGGTCGCCGGCCTGGGTGAAGTCGTCGGTCTCGCGCCGGTCCCAGTCGAAGGTCCCGGTGGCGCCATGGACGCTCGAGGGGCGCGGCGTAGGGCTCGCCGGTCTCCACCGGGCCGTCGAAGCTGTTGGGCTCGTAGTTCTTGGCCCGGCCCCCGTTGCCGTGGCCGGCCATCAGACCGTCCCGCCCGTAGTTGTGGGCCTCGGTGGCATGGGGGGCGTTGACCGGCAGCTGGGTGTGGTTGATGCCGAGCCGGTACCGGTGGGCGTCGCCGTAGGCGAACAGGCGGCCCTGGAGCATCTTGTCCGGGCGACGGCCCGATGCCGGGAACGAAGTTGCCCGGATCGAAGCCGGCCTGCTCGACGTCGCCGAAGTAGTTGTCGGCGTTGCGGTCGAGGGTGAGCCGGCCCACCTCGTGGAGCGGGTAATCCTTGTGCGACCACACCTTGGTCAGGTCGAAGGGGTTGACCCGGTAGGTGGCGGCCTCTTCCGTGGCATGATCTGCACGCTGACCGTCCACGACGGGTAGTCGCCCCGTTCGATGGCCTCGACCAGGTCGAGCTGGTGGCTGTCGGGGTTGAGGCCGGCCAGCTCGGCCGCCTCGGACGAGTCCAGGCGTCCGATGCCCTGGTCGGTCTTGAAGTGGTACCTTGACCCACACCGCCTGACCCTGGGCGTTGACCCACTGGTAGGTGTGGGAGCCGAAGCCGTCCATGTGGCGGTAGGCGGCCGGGATGCCCCGGTCGCCGAACAGCCAGGTGAACATGTGGGTGGCCTCGGGCGAGTGGGAGAAGAAGTCCCAGACGTTGTCGGGCTCCTGGTGGTTGGTGAAGGGATCGGGCTTCTGGGAGTGGATGAAGTCGGGGAACTTGAGCGGGTCGCGGATGAAGAAGATCGGCGTGTTGTTGCCCACCAGGTCGTAGTTGCCGTCCTCGGTGTAGAACTTGACGGCGAAGCCCCGCGGGTCACGCACGGCATCGGCCGAGCCCCGTCCACCGGCCACCGTGGAGAACCGCACGAACGTCTCGGTCTGCTTGCCCACCTGCACCGAGGAACCGGGCCCGGGTCCACCGGGTGACGTCGGCGGTCACCTCGAACGTGCCGTAGGCGGCCGAGCCGTTGGCGTGGACCACCCGCTCGGGGATGCGCTCCCGGTTGAAGCGGGCCAGCTTCTCGAGCAGGTGCTGGTCCTGGACAGGAGCACGGGCCCGTCGGGCCCGCCGTCTGACTGCGCTGGTTGTCGGCGACCGGGGCTCCGGACTCGGTGGTGAGGGTCGGCTTGGGCATGGGGTACCTCCGTGGTTATGGCGAGTTCCCTCGTGGGACAGCTCCGAGCGGAACTATTCCATTATTGGAGAGATTCTAAACCTGTGTCAAGGAGGCCGAGGAGGAGGGGCCGGGGATCAGCACCGGGGGTCGGCCCGAGCGACCGTCCGGTTCAGGCCGATCGATCGGCCGGTTCCGGTTCAGCTGTCGAGGCGCTCGATCAGGGTCGCATTGGCCATGCCCCCGCCCTCACACATCAGCTGCAGGCCGTAGCGCGCCCCGTGCTCCTCGAGGGTGCCGAGCAGTGAAGCCATCAACCGGGCCCCGGAGGCGCCCAGCGGATGGCCGATGGCGATGGCGCCACCCCGCACGTTCACCCGGTCGAGGTCGGCACCGACCTCGCGTGCCCAGGCCAGCACCACCGAGGCGAACGCCTCGTTCACCTCGAAGAAGTCGATGTCGGCCAGGGTCAGGCCGGCCCGGGCCAGCAGCTTGGCCGTGGCCGGAATCACTCCGGTGAGCATGTAGATCGGATCGTCGCCCTCGACCACCATGTTGCAGATCCGGGCCCGGGGACGGAGGCCGAGCTCGGCGGCTCGTCTCGGTGCTGGCTAGCAGCAGAGCCGTCGCCCCGTCGGTCAACTGCGACGGAATTGGCGGCGGTCACCGACCAGTCGATCTGGGGGAACCGGGTGCTCATGGCCTCCGAAAAGAAGGCCGGCTGCGAGGGCCGACACCCGCTCGAGGGACGTGGCCCGGATGCCCTCGTCGGCGACCACCTCGACCACGTCACCGTCGTCGTTCACCGCCTTGATGGGGACGATCTCCCCGGAGGAACTTCCCTTCGTCACGGGCCCGGGCCGCCAGCTCCTGTGACCGGACGGCGAACCGGTCGAGATCGAGCCGGGTGAGGCCCCACTTGGCCGCGATGAGCTCGGCGCTGATCCCCTGGGGCACCAGCCCCTCGGGATAGCGGGCGGCCAGATCGTTGCCCGAAGCCGTGGGCCCCCTGGACCGACGACCCCATCGGCACCCTGCTCATCGACTCCACTCCCCCGGCGACCACCAGGTCGTAGGAGCCGGCCAGCACGCCCTGGGCGGCGAAGTGCACGGCCTGCTGGGACGAGCCGCACTGGCGGTCGACCGTGGTGGCCGGCACCCGCTCGGGAAAGCCGGCGGCCAACGTGCCGTTGCGGGCGATGTTGATGGACTGCTCCGAACTCTGGCTGACGCATCCCACGATGACGTCGTCGAGCAGCTCGGCGTCCACGCCGTTCCTCTCGATGAGGGTGCGCAACGGATGGGCCAGGAGATCCACCGGGTGGACCTGGGCCAACGCCCCGGTGGGGCGCCCCTTGCCGAATGGTGTCCGGACTGCGTCGATGATGAGTGCCTCGGTCATGGCCGGCCTCCTGGTTCGATCTCCTCTTTGAGTTCCATGATGCAACTTCAGTCGGAATTCGCCCCGGTCCGGAGCGGGGCTTCAGCCGGTGCGGGCCGGCGGGAGCAGGGCTTCGGCCGGGCGGTGCCCGAGCGCCCGGACCGGGACGGGCCCGCACCGCCCGGACGTCGAGGTGCTCCCCGCACTCCGAGCAGACGGGCACCACGGTGGTCTGGTGCTGGCAGGCCCGGTGCTCGATGACGACGGGGGCGCCGTCACGGGCCTCCCAGCGGTCGCCCCACTGGCGCATGGCCGTCACCACCAGCCACAGGTCCCGTCCCTTGTCGGTGAGCCGGTAGTCGTAGCGGACGGGGTGGTCCTGGTAGGGGACGCGGGCCAGCACTTCTCGACCGACCAGATGGTCGAGGCGGTCGGTCAGGATGTTGCGGGAGATGCCGAGACGCTCGTGGAAATCGTCGAACCTGGTGATCCCGAGGAAGCAGTCCCTGATGATCAGCATGGACCACCACTCGCCCACCACCTCGAGGGTCTGGGCCACCGAGCAGTTCATCTCTTCGAAGCTCTTGCGACGCATGACGCCATGGTAGTGGGTTGCATGGTGCAATGCACTGGGCACCGGGAGTGGCCGGCGCCGTCGGACCGTCACTACCAGAGTGAGTTCCAGTCCTCGGGCGTGAGCCAACCGATGGGCGCCTGATCTTCCTGGCGTTCGACCCGCACCAGCTCGAGGCTGATCCAGGTCGGCTGGGCGAGTCCGGACTTCCTCCAGTGGCGGAGCGGTACCGATCTCCAGTCGCGGCTCGTCAACCCGCCCTGGGAGTACCCGGGACGGACCAGCAGATGGGTGGCAGAACCGGCCACCACCACACAGGGACGGACCTTGCCGTCGAGACCCTGTTCGGCCGGCTCGAACGGCACCCAGGCGGGGACCACGGCCGTCACCCACGGGTCGTCGCGGTCGAACTCCTCCAGTTGGACGGGGGTGAGGGCGGCCCGTCGGATCAGCCGGGGCACGCCGGCGGCGGTTCCGTCGCCGGCAGAGCGGGGTCGACGGTCGCCGTCGACCCCGCTCTGGGATCGCTCCCTCTTTCTGGCCTGGCGGACCTGGTCGGTGGCTCGGCGGGCCGCCTCCATCTTGGCCCGACGCTCCTCGGCATCCCTCTGCCGCTTCAACCGGCGCCCCTGGCGTTGTTCGGGCGTGAGCCCCCCGGTCGGCTTGGCCCCCGCCGCCGGCGCCGCCGCCGCCGGGGCCGGGGCAGGAGCGGCATCGATCTGAGCCCAGTCGACGAGACCGAACCGCCCGTCGGTGGTCACGATGTCGAAGCAGAGATCCGAAGCCGGCATCCCACCGTCGGCCACCGACGCCAGCATGACGGCGACGACGCTCGGCGGGAACTCCGGGCCGACCTGGTCGAGCGCCGCCATGAGCTGGTCTTTCGTCGGATCGTCGGAGTCGTCACCCAGTACCTCGATCGTCCGCGACAGGCACGGCTCGGCCACGGCGGCGGCGATGGTGGGCAGGGCGGCCCGGTACGGGGCCTTCCCCACCACTACCGTGGGATCGCGGTGCTTGCGGAGGGCGTTGAGGGCGTTGCCGACGGGCTTGGGGACCTGGAATTCGGGGCTCGAGCTGCGCTGCAGGGCCCGGCGGAGCTCGTCCCGCCCCACCTTCGACACCGCTGCCCGGAGCAGAATGGATCGATCACTGTCAGTGATGCCCTCGGGCATGGCACGTCCCTTCCGTGTGCGGTGGTCGCCTCCGGCCCCGGGCCGGTCCCCCATCCGACCATACCGAGTCGACTCCTCTCGTCGAGGACACCGGGCCGACGGCGTCCTCCGGGCGGGAACCAGGGGGCATACCGCTTCCACCTGGGGTTTTGCTGCAGAAAAAACTTGGAAAAATCGCTAAAGGTCCGGGGCGAACCTGCCGATATGGGCACTGCCGGGCTTTCGGAGCGGGGAACCTGCACCCCCTCCATCTGCTGCCCCGCCCCACGCCCGGCCTGTCGAGACCCCGACGGGCCGTCGGTTGTCCGAAGGCGCCCCCGGGCGATCGCGGGCTCCGGGACGAAAAGGGCGGCCCCGGAGCACGGGTGGCGGAACCCGTGCTCAACGGGGCCGCCGGGCGGGCACAGTACCGACGATGAATCAGAAGAGCCAATCGTGCTGGTCACGACTAAGGTCACCTGCAGATGCGGGGACCGGTGCGTGACAGGGTCATGTGCCCCGACGGGGGGGCAATGGCCATGCCACGGGAGTGTCCCCATCGGCGGTCGACCGGCCCGACTCGGGGCGGACCTCCGGCCGGGGCGAAAACGACCGGGTCCGGCCTGTTACGTCCGAGTGAACTCTTCGGGTATGCGGAAGATCGACCGACACTTGGGTGTTATATGGGTCGACGGGAAAGTGCTACCCCGACATCGACAGAGAGAAGAAAATCGACAGGCGGAAGAACGGACAGGCCGGACGATGGATGGAGTGGCAGTGAACGAACAGCCGATGAGCGAGGAGGACGAGATGAGTGATGTAAGCCCGACCCCTGGTGATCAACTCCGCGCCCTCCCCGTCGAGGCCCAGGAGCGAGGAACGCGCTTCGTGTCGGCCCATGCCATGCAGGCCCGGTTGTTCTCCGTCTACGACGCGTCGGCCGCGGCCGAGGATGCCCTGGCCCTCGTACAGGAGCAGCTGACCCTCACCCTCAACCGGAGCTACTACGAGGCCGACGAGATCGAGAGCATGGCCAGCCAGCTCGACTCGCTCCTGGCCCTCGAATCGCTCGAGCTCTCCGTGGAAGGGATCGAACTTCCCGAGGACGACTTCGAGTCGGCGGCCCAGCTGGTCTCCGAGGAGTAACCCCCGGGCCGGCGGAGACTCAGCCGGCCAGCTTCTTGGCGGTGGCGATGAGGTCGACCGGTCGCTGGTCCCCCACCGGGATGGGGGTCACCTGCAGGTGGGTGACACCGGCATCGCGGAAGGCCGCCATGCGCTCGGCCACGTAGCTCTCGGGACCGCACAGCGACATAGCCTCGAGGAGCTCGTCGGGGACGAGGGCTTCGGCCCCGGTCTTGTCGCCGGCCAGGTAGAGATCCTGGATCTTCTCGGCGACCTCCTCGTAGCCGTACCGCTTGACCACATCGTTGTAGAAGTTCTTGCCCTTGGCCCCCATCCCCCCGACATAGAGGGCGATCATGGGCCGACCCAGCTCCCGGAGCTTGACGACCTCTTCCCCCTCGCCGATGGCCAGTATCCCGCCGGTGGTGATCTGCAGTGGACCGAGGGCCGGGTCCCGCTTGGCCCGACCGGCAGCCAGTGACCCACCCCAGACGTCGCCGGCCTTCTCGGGTATGAAGAGCATGGGGATCCAACCGTCGGCCACCTCGGCCGCCATGGCCACGTTCTTGTCGCCCAGAGCCGCCACCCAGACCGGGATCTTCGACCGCACCGGGTGGGCGATGATCTTGAGCGCCTTGCCCAGTCCGGTCCCCTGGCCGGCCGGGAGGGGCATGGAGTAGTAGGCCCCCTGGTGGACGAGCGGCGCCTCTCGGGCCCAAACCTGGCGGCACACATCGATGATCTCGCGGGTACGGCCCACCGGGGCGGTGAAGGGCACTCCGTGCCACCCTTCGATGACCTGGGGTCCCGAGGAACCGAGGCCCAGATGGAAGCGCCCGTCGGACAGGGTGTCGATGCCGGCCGCCGTCATGGCGATCAGGGTGGGCGTGCGGGTGTAGATGGGCAGAATGGCCGAACCGATCTCCACCCGTTCGGTGAGGGCGGCGATGTAGCCCATCAGGCTCGGGGCGTCGAGCCCGTAGGCCTCGGCCACCCACACCAGGTCGAGACCCGCCTGCTCGAACTCGGCGACCTCGGAGGCAGCTTTGCGGAAGCCTGCCGCGTAGCTGAGAAATGTGCTGATCTTCATCGGTACTCCTCGTTCGGACTCGGCACCGACCCTCGAGACGGGCCGGACACGGCGCTGCCCACCGACACTAGGTGCCGTCGGCGGGTGCGGTCGGACCTACAGGTCCCAGAGGCGCACGCTCATCGACTGGCTGGCGGTGGCCAGCAACCTCCCCTGCTCCGACCACAGGTAGGCCACCCCCTGGCCGTACCCGTCGACCAGGGCCTGGATACGGATGTCACACAGCACCCACTCGGTGGGTTCGAGACGGACCACCCGTACCGTGTTGTCCAGGCTCCTCGACATGACCCGGCGGCCCAGGGGCTGTGACATGCCTCCGGTGACGTAGTCCCCGATGATGGCCAGGGTGGCGGCCGACGGCTCGAGATGGCCGGGGACCCGCGCCCAAAGCGCACTGTCGGGGTCCCCGGCGACACCGGTGCCGGCGGTGATCTCCTCGAACGACCGTCCCTTGGCCAGCCTGACGTCGATGCGGTCGAAGATCGAGGTGGTGGTGAAGTCGGGGAGCCGGCGCGGAGGACACTCGTCGGGCGGTGGCACCGTCGGCGGCACGGCCCACACGCCGCCGGCCTCCAGCTGGCCCGGCAGACCCAGCGCGGCATTGACGGTCAGGATCTCGGCGTCACCGACCCGTCCGACGGCCCGGCCCTGGGTGATCCGACGGCCCTCGGCCGCCAGGGTCACCGTGAGGTCGAGCTCCGACCCGGTGGGTGCGAACGACAGGTACTGGGCGGTGGCCCACACCGTCGGGCGGCCGGCGGCAGCCTCGAGGGCCACCAGTGCCGCCCCCAACCCGCATCCCCCGAACAAGAAGTTGCCGGGGGTGGCCAGCTCGGGGACGACGCTCAGGTGCCAGTGCAGATCGTCGTCCACCGGCTCCATGCCCAGGAAGGCTCGGGCGTCGTGCACCGGTTCAGAACCGTGGGATCGGCACTGCCGGGGCCGGCTCGATCGTCGGGAGGCCGTCGGTCCGGTCCGCCGGCACCCCGGCCAGGGGACCGATCAACTGCGCGGCACCTTGGACCAGGGCAGCTCCTTGTCGACCCGGACATCGCCGGGAAGGCCGAGGATCCGTTCACCGAGGATGTTGCGCTGGATCTCCGACGTGCCCCCCTCGATCGAGTTGGCCCGTGACCGGATGAACATCTTGCGGGCCGATCCCGAGGGCCCCACCAGACCGAGCGTCTCCGCCCTGCGCATGGTGTAGTCGTAACCGATCAGCCCGGTCTGGCCCATCAGGTCGATGCACAGGTCGTAGACCCGCTGGTTGACTTCGGCGAACATCAACTTGGCGATCGATCCCTCCGGACCGGGATTGCCGGCCTTGCGGTTCTGGCTGGCCCGCATGTTGGTGAGCCTCAACACCTCCGACTCGATCCAGATGCGCATCAGCCGGTCCCGCCCCACCGGATCGTCACGGTAGTCGTCGCTCTGCCAGATGCGCACGGCTTCGGCAATGGCGCCTGACCCCCGGGTGGGTGTGCCGCTTCCACCGCCGATGGTGCTCCGCTCGTTGGACAGGGTGGTCATCGCCACCCGCCAACCCTCTCCGACATCGCCGACCCGATCGGCGTCGGGGACGCGTACCTCGGTCAGATAGACCTCGTTGAACTCCGCCTCGCCGGTCATCTGGCGCAACGGGCGGACGTCGACCCCCGAGGCGTGCATGTCGAGGGCGAAGTAGGTCAGCCCCTTGTGCTTCGGGGCCTCGGGATCGGTGCGGGCCACCAGCATGCCGCGGTCGGCGATGTGGGCCAGGGTGTTCCAGACCTTCTGCCCGGTGATCACCCACTCGTCACCGTCGCGGACGGCCCGGGTGGCCAGACCGGCCAGATCCGAGCCCGACCCGGGTTCGCTGAACAGTTGGCACCATGCTTCCTCGCCGGTGAACATCCGGCGCAGGAGCCGGTCCCGCAACTCGTCGGTGCCGTGGGTGACGACGGTCGGACCGGCCATGGTCAGCCCGAAGAACTCGCGGGCTCCCGGGGGCGTGGCGCCGGCCTGGCCCAGACGCCGGTCGATCTCACGTTGCAGATTGGGACGCAGGCCCAGTCCGCCGTAGCCTTCGGGAAAGGAGACCCAGGCCAGGCCCAGGTCGAACTGACGGGAGCGGAACTTCTCTACCGGCTCGGTCCGGGGATCGACCTCATCGAGGAGCTGGCTCGTCCGATCGTGCACCGTGATCGCCTCGTCTGCCATGCCAAGAACATACTGCGCCGAGGACCGCCGACCCGGGGCGGTCAGCCGCCCCGGCCCCGATACTCAGGGTTGGAGCCGCTGGACCTGCCATCCCCGGCCGTCCGGTGTGTAACGGAGCCGGTCGTGGAGCCGGTCGTCGCGGTGCTGCCAGAACTCGAAGACCACGGGAGTGACCCGCACGCCGCCCCACCACCGGGGCCGGGGAACGGGTCGGTCCCCGAACTCCGTGGTGATCGTCTCGACTGACTGGTCGAGAGCGTGGCGACCGGCCACGATCTGGCTCTGGTGGGAGGCCCAGGCCCCGATCTGGCTTCCACGGGGGCGGGTGGCGAAGTAGGCGTCGGACTCTGCGTCACTGGTGCGTCGGGCCGGGCCTTCGATCCGCACCTGCCGGCTGGTCGCCTCCCAGTCGAAGAGCAGGGAGGCATGGGGGTTCACCTCGAGCTCGCGGCCCTTGCGACTGTCGTAGTTGGTGAAGAACACGAATCCGTCCGGCCCTCGGGCCTTGAGCAGGACCATCCGCACCGAAGGCCTCCCACCGGCGTCGGCCGTGGCCACCGCCATGGCCTCGGGAGCCTCCATGACCTCGGCGGCTTCGTCGAACCACCGCCGGAACTGTTGTAGCGGGTCGGGATCGACGGAGTCCTCGAGCAGCGGCTCGGCCGGTTCGATCATCTAGCGACCATAGTGCCGCACCCTGCCATCCCACCGGGCCGACTGGGCCGGCCGGTCGCCACCGGACCGACCCCCCCCCCCGGGAGCCGGGCTCCCCTTGGTAGATTCAGGTGGTGACCGGGGCCATCGACGTCGACGCCGAGCGGGCATCGACCCCCGGATGTGCAACCGTGGCCCACCTGAACAACGCCGGGGCGGCGTTGGCCACATCGGCCACCCTGGAGGCGGTGATCGGCCACCTCGAGCTGGAGTCCGAACGCGGCGGGTACGAGGCGGCCCGCCAAGTGACCGACCGTCTGGAGTCGTTGGTGTCGTCGGCCGCCCGTCTGCTGGGTGCCGGCCCCGGCGAGGTGGTGATCGCCGGATCGGACACCCAGGCCTGGTCGAAGGCCCTGTGGGGTTACGTCCTGGGCGGCGGCATCACCGAAGGCTCCCGGCTGCTGGTCGACCGGATCGCCTACGACAGCCACTATCTCGGCCTTCTCCAGGTGTGCGAACTGACCGGCGCCACCATCGAAGCGGTGCCCAGCGAAGCCGACGGCCGCCTCGACCTCGGCGCCCTGGAGCACGCTCTCGACACCGGCCCGACCCCGGCCCTCATCTCGCTGACCCACATCGGCACCCACCGGGGGCTGGTCAACCCGGTCGAGGAGGCGGGGGTCCTGTGCCGGCGGGCCGGTGTCCCCTTCTTCCTCGACGCCTGCCAGAGCGTGGGCCAGCTACCCGTCGACATGGGCCGCATCGGCTGTGACGTCGCCACCACCACCGGCCGCAAGTGGTTGCGGGCCCCCCGGGGGACGGGACTGCTGTTCGTCAGAGCCGACTTCGTCGAACGGCTGCGGCCGCCGGGTATCGGCGGGAACTCGGCGGTGTGGGAGGACGCCGGGCACTACCTGCTGCTCCCCGGGGCCCGGCGCTTCGCCGAGGTGGAGGTGTCCATCGCCGGGCATCTCGGCCTGGGTGTGGCCATCGACCACGCCCTGTCGCTGGGTCTCGAGGCCATCGCCAGCCGGGTCGACGGTCTGGGTGAGCAGCTGCGCCGGGCCCTGCGGGCCGTCGACGGGGTGACGGTGCACGACGGTGGCCACCGGCGCTCGGGCATCGTGACGTTCACCACCGAGGCCGCCACTCCGGCCGAGGTGGCGGAGGCCGCCTCGGCGGCCGGCATCAATGTCTGGACGAGCGAGGCGCCGTCGGCCCGGCTCGACATGTCGGCTCCCGGTCCGACCTCGGTGGTCCGGGCCTCCCCGCACTACTACAACACCGGGGACGAGCTCGGCCGGCTGGTCGAGACCGTGCGGTCGCTGGCCGTTCAATCCGTGCCGTAGAACGGAGCTCCGAAGCTGTACACCGATCCGTTGGCCCCCACCATCCAGTAGCCGTCGGTGGCCAGGTCGCCGGCCATGCCGACGATGGGGGCGGGAATGGCCTCACCGCCGGCGGAGCCGAGGAAGGGGGCGTCGAAGGCGAAGATCCCGCCGTCGGAGGCCACGAACCAGTAGCCGCTCCCCGAAGCGGTGGCGGCCATTGACACCACCGGACGGTTGAGGTGGAGGGACCCGGTCGATCCCAGGAACGGGGCGTCGAAGGCGAAGATCCCGCCGTCGGAGGCCGCCTCCCAGTACCCGCCGGTCTGGACGTCCTCGGTGACCGCCACCACCGGCTGGTTCAACCGCTGGCCGCCCATCGAGCCGTGGAAGGCGGCGTCACCGAAGGAGAAGATGCCTCCGTCGGATGCCACCAGCCAGTAGCCCCGGTCGTCGGCGGTGGGGGCCATGGCCACCACCGGTGCGTTGAGCGGTCGGCCGCCCATCGAGCCGAAGAAGGCGGCGTCACCAAAGGAGAAGATGCCCCCGTCCCCGGCCACCAGCCAGTAGCCCCGGCCGTCGCTGGTCGACACGATGTGGGCGATCGGGGAGTCGAGCCGGACCCCGGCCATCGATCCGTAATAGCTGGCTCCCCCATGGGCATCGACCCCACCGGCCGAGTCGGCCAGCCAGTACCCACTGCCTGACGGCGTGGAGGCCATACCGACCACCGGAGCGGTGAGAGAGCCGGGGCTGGGCGTGGGGGCGGAGGAAGACGTCGTCGACGCGCCGGTCGACCGGGCCACGGAGAAGGCGGTGTCGCCCTGCAACGGGCCGGGGGTGGCGATGCTGGACCCGGAACTGGACACATTGGTGATGGCTACCGGTGAGTGATCGCCGATGGCCGAGCCGTTCACCGCGGAGCTGGTGAACGAGACGGTGCCGTAATCGGTGTATGGCACCGGCGTCGTGCCCGGGTCCTCGGCGATGCACTCGGCCGACGAGTTGGCCGCCCCCGGCAAAGACTCGACCACCGAGCCGCTGGTGCCGTTGGTGGAGTCGACCAGCCGGAGCCAGTACGAGCTTCCTCCGAGGTAGGCCACCGACGCCGCCATCGAGTCGCCGCTGTGCACGTCGATCTGGGGGAAGACCACGGGCATCTGGGGGTAGACCTCGTACCAGGCGAAGTACTGGCTGGCGCCGTTACTGCAGGAGACGTCGACACCGTCCTGTTCCACGGTGCCAGACGCCAGGCCGTCGATCCCGGCCCAGAACGAGCTCGAGGAGTTCTCGTTCGGACCACAGGAGGCCAACGAGGGAACGACGAACGACGCCTGTACCGTGGTGAACGAGCCGCCGGAGCCGGACACGGCGTACCCGGCCCAGTTGAGCGAATCGATGGACGAGCTCGTCCTCCCGGCGATCCGTGGAGCACTACCGCCGGGGGCGATCATCGGTGGGCCCAGAGGGCCCAGAGCGCCCTCGAGCACCGGGTCGACCGCCGGAGTTCGTGCCGGGACCCGGCCGTGGTGCACAGCTGAGGCCGCAGGCGACCACGAGGCGTTGCCCAAGGGTCCGACGCCCACCACGACGCCCATCACGGCGGCGAGGACGGCCATGGCCACCACCCGTCCGGCCCGTCCGCTGCCGGGGCGGCGGGTCCGAGTGGCGGGGCGTGCCCGTGACGGTTCCGACCGGCTGGTGGTGCCCCTCACGATGCGTCCGAACGTCCTGACCATCCGCGTGCCTGTCCCTCGTGGCTCTCCGACGGCACACCGGTCGGAACGACCGGTCCACGTGGACAGGCCACCCCAACTGCCGTCCCGCGTTATCGACGGACGGCCGCCCGACCTTTAGCCCGGGCACGCCGCCCCGACGGCCGCCGCCAACCACCCGGAAGGGACTGGTCAGCGTGGCCTGGGGCCGGCGACGGTGGCCACGGCGGGAGGATCGAACCGGGCGGCCCGGTCGATGGAACGCCACCACCTCCCCACCCACCACGGGCGGGTGTCGGCCACCGAGGTGGAGACGTCGGCCAACCAGGCCGCCTCCAGGTGGTCAGCACGCTCGAAAGCCTCCGCCGATGACGGTGGGTCGGCGATCCACTGCGCCTCGGTCCGGTCCCGCTCGCTGCGGTAGCGGGCAAGGAGGACGGCATGGGAGGTCATCGTCTTCCGGTGCAGCAACTCGTGACGCCACCACGGGCTCCGCCGATCGAACACGTTCATGGGTCGGGGACCCAGATCGAGGGGTGCGCCCAGATCGACCGGCTTGAACAGTGAGGTGCACGGGGCCGAGGTCGCCGTGGCCCAGTGGCGGGGGCCGGTCCGCAGATCGGACACCCACGCCGCGGTGGTCTGGCTCGAGGCCAGTATGCCACCGGCGTGGACGCACGGGGCCAGCAGACCTCCGTGTACCGGCGACCACGTCGGCGGAGCCGACGGATCGCCGACCCGGTGGGTGCGCAGCGCTGCCATCAGGTCGGCGGGGCCCCGGGCGCAGCAGGCCAGCGGTTCGGTCAACCGGCGTCGGACCCGGGCCGAGGCCTTCCAGGTGCGGAGGGGGTCGGTGTGTTCCCGGGCAAAGGCGCCGATCGTCAGTCCGTTCGAGATGCTGCGACCCGGACCCCTCACTGTCTCGGTGGCCCAGTGACGGCCGGCGGTCTCCAGCACCAGGGCGCCGTTCGGGTCCGCCACCAGAAAACTGTTGTCGTAGGTGAAGTCCGGACGTTCGAAACTGCACGGTCCGCCCTGGCCGTGACGCTCGAGGAGCGCCACCATCACCGCCACCGCCCCGTCGGCGGTGGTCGACCGCTCCAGTCCCAACCGGAGAAGGTCCATTCCGAGCAGGGCCTTCTCCCCGCTTGGACCCTTGGTGAAGACCGCCTCGTTGCCGATGACCACGCCGTGCTCGTTGGTGCCCATCTCCGCCCCCCACATCCACCAGGGCCTGGAGATCAGCACGGCGTTGGTGTGGTCGACCTGGGGGATGTCGATCCAGGTGCAGCCGCAGCGGCTCCCGGCCGGATGGTCGGCCGCCGCCACCCATTCCAACAACTGGGACTCGTTGGGAGGGCGGTCGCTGTTCTTGGCGAACAGCACGCCGTCGTCGGTGACGGCCACCAGCGAGTCACACATCCGCACTCCTCCAGCCGGCGGGCGGCCGGCGGGGCGTCGGCGGGAGCGTCCCGGTCACCGACCTCCGACCCAGGCAATCAGCCACTAGCCCGAGAGCAGTGGCGTCGGGCCGCCCGACCACCCGGTCACCTCGGTGATCCGGAAGGTCAACAGGTCAGCGAATACCGCTCGTCGGTACTGGGGGTACTTGCGCCGCAACTCTCGCTCCAGCCCGGTTCGGATCTCCGAACCCACGTCCACCCGCTCGAGGGTCGCCCGCACCCACCACAGGCGCGACCAGTCGTCGGCGTCCCAGTGCTCGCACACCAGCGAGGCACGCGGGTCGGCATCGAGGTTCTTCACCCGCTGCAGATCGGTGGAGGCCTTTTCCTTGACGGTGTCGACGGGAACGGCCAGGAGGTGGCCGTCGACGGCGAAGCAGGCCGGGACGGCATCCACGCCACGACGGGGATGGACGGTGGCCAATATGCCGTGCCCGGCGCTCCCCAGCAGCAGCTCGCAGTGCGAGCGTTCGATCCTCATCGGGTGGCGTCGGGTCGGTGGCCACCGTGGCGGGACAGGGGGAACAGCCGTGGCCGGCCGGCGCCCGGTCCGGTCACCTCGGGCCCGCCTTCTTGAAGCACCTGACCAGGTGGTCGTCGATCACCCCGACCGACTGCAGGAAGGAGTAGACGATGGTCGAACCCACGAAGGTGAACCCCCTCCGTTTCAGCTCCTTGCTCAGGCGATCCGAGAGCTCGGTGCGGGCCGGCAGGTCGGCCAGGCCCACGGGCCGGTTGACGATCTGGGTGCCGTCCACCCACGACCACAGGTAGGAGGCGAACGAGCCGAACTCGTCCACGACGGCCAAGAACGCCCGGGCGTTGGTCACCGTCCCGGCCACCTTGAGCTTGTTGCGGATGATCCCGGGATCGTCCAGGAGGTCGAGGATCTTCTTCTCGCCGTAGCCGGCCACCCGGGTCGGGTCGAACCGGTCGAATGCCCGGCGGTAGTTCTGCCGCTTGTTGAGCACCGTCGACCACGACAGCCCGGCCTGGGCCCCCTCCAGGATGAGCATCTCGAACAGATGACGGTCGTCGTGGGATGCCACGCCCCACTCCTGGTCGTGGTAGGAGCGCATGGTGTCGGAGCTGTCGGCCCAGTCACACCGGACCAAGTCGTCCCCTTCGACTCCGCCCCGGACCATCGGCCGAAGCTACACCCGGGGCGGACAGGCCGATCACCGGTCGACGGCGGCCGACGGTGGGACCGGCCCGGTGATCCGCCTCCCGTCCGGACGAGAATCCCAGCCAATTGCCAGTGGTTCCCCAGTGGTCGCTCAGGGACGAGGGCCAGGATGGGTCCATGATCATCCGGGCTCCGAGACAGAGGGTGGTGTGGCTGGTACGGCACGGTGAGACCACCTGGAACCACCTCGGTTGGGTGCAGGGCCACACCGACACCTGCCGGCTGACCCGCCGGGGTCGCGCCCAGGATCGACGAGTGGCGTCGCTCCTGGCCGGCAAGGATGTGGGCATCGTGTACTCGAGCGACCTGCGCCGGGCGCGCCGGACCGCCGAACTCATCGCCCAGCACATCGGCAGCGAGGTCAGGACCGATTCCCGTCTGCGGGAGCGCAGCTTCGGCGCCCTCGAAGGGATGCCAGTGGCCGAACTGCCGCCCGAGGTCACCGGCCTCCGCCGGGGACGGATCGCCGACGTCGGGGCCCACGCCGCCGGTGGGGAGTCACTCGGCGATCTCGCCGCCCGCTGCACGGATTTCGCCACCTGGCTCGAGGCCGGAGACGACGACCGCGACGTGGTGGTGGTGACCCACGGTGACAGCATCCGGCTGCTGAGGGCGGCCTTCGCCGGGATCGACCCGTCGGGAATGGGATGGGGCCCGGTGGCCAACGCCAGCATCCACCGGCTGGTGCTGACCACTCACCCCGGACCGGACGGCACCCGGACGGCCAACCAGCTGGTCCCCCGCTCGGTCGACACCAGACGATGGGCCACGCCTCTCGGCAGCACGATCCACTCCCCGGCGGTAAGGGTCACGGATGCTCCCCCGACCTCGAGGACGGCCCGGCCGGCCAGGGCGACGACCCACTCGTGATGGTCCTGGACGTAGTCCACCGGGGCGGCCAGCTGGCCGCTGAGGATCTGCTCGACCCGCACCTCGCCCATGGTGGCCACCAACTCCACCGTCTCACCGTCGTCGGGAGCATCGCCCGGCGGACGTAGCCGACCCAGGTGGGGGCCGTTCATCGATCCACCGCCGGCATGGCCGTCACCCTACCGGTGGGTCGGAGGGCGGGTCACGAACCACCGGTCACCGATGCGATCATGGGGCATGGACTCATCGCTGTTGACCCTCGACACCACCGGCCGGACCGTCATCGACCTGACCGGGGAGATCGAGCGCTTCTGCGCGTCGCACGGCGACGGGCTGGTGCAGGTGTTCGCCCCGCACGCCACCGCCGGGCTGGCTCTCATGGAGGTGGGCTCGGGATCGGAACGTGACCTCGAACAGGCCCTCGGCCGGTTGCTGCCCCGCCACGACCGGTACCTCCACCGGCACGGGGCCGAGGGCCATGGAGCCGACCATCTGCTCCCGGCGCTGGTGAGCCCGTCGCTGACCATTCCGGTCCTCGGCGGCCAGGCCCAACTGGGCACGTGGCAGAGCGTGGTCCTGGTGGACACCAACGGCGGCAACCCCCGCCGCCAGGTCCGGCTCAGCTTCCTCGACGGTTGAGAGCGTCGGCCAGCGACTGCGCCTCGCCCAGCGCCGCCCGAAGTACCGCCACCACCTCGGAGCTCGGTCTGCCGTCCTCGAAGTCGGCGCCGGTGGCGTAGACCACGGTCGGCACCGTCCAGCCGCCGAGGCTGGCCACCACCGAGCGGGCCCCGGTGTCGAGGGAGAGGAAGTGAGCCGGGGTGGCGGCCGTGGCCACCAGGACCACCGCCGTCCGGGACAGGGCGTCGGTCGGGAAGCGGTCGAGGAACGCCTTGAGGGCTCCGTTGTAGGTGGCCCGGTAGATCGGGGTGGCCAGCACCAGCACCGAGGCGCCGGCGGCGGCGGCCACGGCTTGGTCGACGGCTGGGTCGTTGCGCCGCCCCAGCAGTGCGTCGGCCGGGAGGTCGATGAGATCGATCAGCCGGCCCCCATCTCCGGGCCCGAGGGCGGCGGCGGCCAACGCCCACGTCTTGGAGGTGGCTGAATCACCACTGCTCACCACCACCAGCGACATCGGACCGACGACCTCCCTCGTCCGCTCAGGCCGGCGATTCGACCAGGGCGCCGGGATCGCTCGGACCGATCCCGTCATCCCCCAACAGGCCGTCCCGCCGGAGGAGCGGAAACACGCCTTCGGCGAACCAGTACGCCTCTTCGAGATGGGGCTGCCCCGACATGATGAAGTGGTCGACCCCCAGTCGATGGTACTCGGCGATCCGCGCCGCCACCTCGTGGTGGCTCCCGACCAGGGCGGTGCCCGCTCCCGATCGGACCAGCCCGTATCCGGCCCACAGGTTGGGGGCGATGACCAGGTTGTGGCGGGTTCCCCCGTGCAGAGCGGACATGCGATGCTGTCCCACCGACTCGGCCTTGGCCAGTTGGCTCTGGGCGAGGGCGATCACGTCGTCGGACATCGCCTCGAGCATTCGCTCGGTGACGTCCCAGGCGTCCGACGCTCGGTCGCGGCTGATCACGTGCAGCCGGATGCCGAAGCGAAGAGAGCGGCCGGCCTCGGCGGCCAGCTGACGCATGCGCTCGATGCGCTCGGCCACCTGGGCCGGTGTTTCGCCCCAGGTCAGGTACACGTCGGCATGACTGGCGGCCACCCGTTCGGCGGCGGGTGACGCGCCACCGAAGAAGATCTCGGGAGTGGGTGACGGCCGGTGGACGGTCGTGGCTCCGGCAACCTCATAGTGCTGGCCGTGGAAATCGAAGGGCTCGGCACCCCATGCCCCCCGCAGGACGGTGATGAATTCGGCCGTCCGGTCGTAGCGCCGGTCGTGGTCGAGCCAGTCGCCGAAGCGACGCTGTTCGTCGGCGTCCCCACCGGTCACGATGTTCAACAGCAACCTCCCTCCGGTAATCCGCTGGAAGGTGGAGGCCTGCTGGGCGGCCAGGGTCGGCGAGACGAGACCGGGACGGAAGGCGACCAGGAACTTGAGGTCCCTCGTGTCACGGCTCAGGGCCGCCGTGGTCAGCCAGGCGTCTTCGCACCAGGTCCCCGTGGGCGTGAGCACCGCCTCGTAACCCAGCTGGTCGGCGGCCCGCGCCACCTGGGCCAGATAGTCGATGCCGGGCGGACGGCGGCCGACGGTGGGACCGAATCCCACGATCTCCCGGCTGTCGCCGGTGGTCGGCAGGAACCAGTGGAGATGGACGCTCACCCCCGCAGCTTAAACCTAGAAATCCGATCGTTGCAGTCAGCTTTCGTCGGGTCGCCCGGCCTTTCGGGAGTGCGGGATGCGGGGGCCGGGGTCCGGGGTCCGGGGTCCGGGTGGGTAGGGTCAGATGTCGTGCCCCTGGTCCGCATCAATCCGAAGATCAGCGTCAGCGTCGTCTTCGTGGCGGCCATGTTCATGAACATCATGGACATCACCATCGTCAACGTGGCCCTCCCCTCCATCGGCCGCCAGTTCGGTGTGTCCGAGGCATCCCTCGACTCGGTGGCGGTCGGGTACCTGGTCAGCCTGGCCGTGTTCATTCCGGCAGCCGGGTGGATGGGCGACCGGCTGGGGTCCAAGCGGGTCCTGCTCTTCGCCATCGCCGTGTTCACCGGAGCGTCGGTGCTGTGCGGGTTGGCGGACAGCCTTCCCGAGTTGGTGTTCTTCCGGGTCATCCAGGGAGTCGGCGGCGGCATGCTGACCCCGGTGGGCATGGCCATGCTCTTCCGCACGTTCCCTCCCGAGGAGCGGGTGCGGGCATCGTCGATCCTCACTGTCCCCACCGCGGTGGCCCCCGCTCTCGGACCGGTGATCGGCGGCCTACTGGTGACCGACCTGTCGTGGCGGTGGGTCTTCTTCGTCAACCTGCCCATCGGCCTGGCCGCCTTCGCCTTCGGCCTGGTCTTCCTGGACGAGCACCGCCAGCCCCACCCCGGCCGCTTCGATCTCCCGGGGTTCCTGCTCTCAGGCATCGGCTTCGCACTGGTCATGTTCGGGGTGAGTGAGGGGCCCAGTCGGGGTTGGGACAGCGCCGGCATCTTGGGGAGCATCGCCCTCGGGGCCGTACTGCTCGGGTCGCTGGTCTTCGTGGAACTTCGGACATCCAAGCCATTGCTCCAGCTCCGTCTGTTCACCAACCGATTGTTCCGGTCGACCACCGTCGTCTTGATGATCTCGGTGGCCGCCTTCCTCGGCGTGCTGTTCGTGGTGCCCCTGTTCTTCCAGATCGGGCTGGGACTCAACGCCCTCCAGTCCGGGCTCAACACGTTCCCCGAGGCCATCGGAGTGATGGCCGGGGCCCAGCTGGCCAGCCGCCTGCTCTACCCCCGTCTCGGCCCGCGGCGTCTGATCGCCGCCGGTCTGGTCGGCGTTGCCGCCGCCGAGGGGCTGATGTCGCTCATCGGGTTCGGTACCGACCTTTGGTGGATGCGCCTGTTGATGTTCGCCCTGGGGATGTCGATGGGCCACGTCATCGTGTCGGCTCAGGCCGCCTCGTTCGCCACCGTCTCCCACGCCGACACCGGCCAGGCCTCGTCGCTGTTCAACAGCGGCCGGCAATTAGGCGGGGCGCTCGGTGTCGCCATTCTCACCACCGTCCTGGCCGCGGTGGGCACCACCCACGTCATCGACGGCCGTTCGGCGACCGATCTGTGGGCGTACCACGCCGCCTTCCTGACCGCCGCCGGCCTGGCCCTGCTGGGGGCGGCCGTGGCCCTGACCATCAACGACGCCGACGCCCAGGCCACCATGGTGCGACGAGGGGGCCGCTCGGCCCGGCCACACGACGAACCGGCAGGACGGCACCCGGCTGTCGACCACGTTGTCGACCCGGCTGTCGACCCCGTGGCCTGAGACGGTGCGGCGCCAAGGCTGCGGTACAGTCACATATGGCCACCAAGGTCATGCTCGACATCGACGGGGTGCTGACCGTGTCGTGGCAACCGCTGCCCGGAGCCGTCGACGCCGTCGAGTGGCTCCGGAGCGAGGGAATCGACTTCCGGCTGGTGACCAACACGTCTTCGAGGTCGCGGCTCCAGATCGCCGACCTGCTGGCTCGGGCGGGCATGGCGGTAGACCCCGATTGCATCCAGACGGCCGTCACCTCGGCGGGGCGCTACCTGGCCGACACCTATCCCGGGGCCCGCTGCCACTTCCTGAATCAAGGGGACGTCGATGAGGACCTGGAGGGGATCGGCGTGGTCGACGCCGGCCGCGCCGACGTGATCCTCCTCGGTGGTGCCGGCCCCAGTGTGGGCTACGAAGAGCTGGACGCCGCCTTCAAGCGGGCCATCGACGGCGTCCCGGTGATCGCCCTGCATCGCAACACCCGCTACCAGACCGACCGGGGTCCTGCCCTCGACATGGGGGCGTTCATCGTCGGGCTCGAGGCGGCGGCGTCCATCGAGATCACCGTGGTCGGGAAACCGGCCGCCTCGTTCTTCGAGGCGGCGCTGTCCGGGCTCGGTGCCGACCCCGGCTCGACCCTCATGGTCGGTGACGACCTGGTGTCCGACGTCCTCGGAGCCCAGGCCGTCGGCATCACCGGCGTGCTGGTCAGGACGGGCAAGTTCCGCCCGTCCGACCTCGACCAGGTGGCCGAGACCCCGGACCACGTGATCGGCGACGTCGGGGACCTCCCGCCGCTGCTGGTCCGGCTGGCCGGGGCGGGCCACCGGCCACGGGACGGGGAGGGCCGGGTCGCCTCATGACTGGGCTCGCCCCCGCGGTGGTGGGCACCTAGTTGTCGTAGTCGATGGCCACTTTCTTCCTGATCGAGTCGATCGTCTCGGCCAGGGCCTGGTGATCGGGGGTCCGGCCTCGCACGGTGAGGACCTGTGAGTCGGTTCCCTCCCGCCAGTCGACGGCATCGCCGGGTCGGCGGCGCAGATTGACGGTGTCGACGCCGGTCAGGGCGGACACCTCCTCCAGGCCGGTGACGGACTCGACCCGACGGGCGGCCACGGGGGGTTGCAACATCAACCAGAAGCCGACCCCGAAGCACGGGGCGAGTCCTTCGAACCTGACGGGAATGCCCGCCGCCACCTGGCAGGCAGACCGGAACAGGTTGACGGTCGACACATCGTGGAGGACGAACGGGGGACGCCCGCCCAGTCGACCGTTCACTTCGATCAGCATGGGACCGTCGGGAGTGAGCTTGATTTCGGTGTGGATGACCGCGTTGGCGATGCCCAGCGCCTCGACCGACGCATCGACCATGGCCAGCACCGGCCCGTGGAGCCGGGGCTCGAGGAGCCCGGGGATGAAGTTGCCGGTCTCGCGGAACGGCTCGGCCAGGGGGAACCGACCGGTGATGGCGACGTGGCTCGGCCGTCCACTGCTGACCACGCTCTCGACCGACAGGTAGGTCGCCGCCCAGTCGTCCTCCCACGGGGCATCGTAGAGGTACTGCTCCACCACACTGCCGACTCCGTGGGCGTCCCCCCCCAACAGGCCCACCAGCTCGGCGGGGTCAGCCACGTGGCGGATGCCCCGGCTCCCACTCCCCTCGGCCGGCTTGAGCACCGCCGGATACTGGATGGAGGCCGCCAGCCGGCGCACCTCGTCGTCGGACGGATCGGCCGGGACGGGCCAGAACCGGGGTCCGGCGATACCGGCGTCGCCGAGGACGGCCCGCTGGAGCCGCTTGTCCACCAGGGCGTGGGCCGTCGCCGGCGAGTGGTAGCTGAGTCCGAGGTGCTCGGCCAGGGCGGCAGTGGCCTCCACGTGATCGTCGACGAAGGTGACGATGCCATCGGGGCGGTGGGCGGCCAGAGTCCGGGCGGCCTGGTCGAGGTCGAGTCCCTCGACGTCTACGACGGGACCGAGGCGCGGGAGCAGGCGGGCCGAACCCTCGTCTCCGGGCTGGGTACCATCCACCACCCACAGGATCTCGGCCGCATCCCCGACCTGCTGGAACAGGTCCAACGGGAAGAACGAACGCTCATGATGCAGTACGGCGATCCGGGGTCGCACTACAGGTCCTTGCGGACCAGGAGGGTCTGGGCCATGGCCTGCAGGGCGCGGTCGTTGTTGACCATGAGCGGTGCCGCCGCCGCGTCACGCATGATCCGCGACATGCTCACCGGCGACTGGTTGTGGTAGCCGGTGAGCCCGCAGATGGCCATGGCCCGCTGGACGATCTCCAACACCAGGGTGGAGGACGACAGCTTGAGGTTGTCCATCCGGCTGGAGAACCGGAGCGTCTCCACCTCGGGCGTGTCCTTGTCGAGGTCGTAGCGCACGGCGCCACCGGCCACCACCTCACGCAGCTGGTGGAGGTACACGCCGAGCTCGGCCAGCCGCAGGGGGGCGGTGGGCGACGCTGCGGTGGTGGTCGGAGAACTCCGGTTCGAGCGGGCCTGGGTGCGCACCGATGTGTGGGCCCGGCGGGCCGCCGACTCCCCGAGCCCCAGCCACACCGAGCTCAACAGCACGGCACTGGCCGGGAGCGACGTCCTCATGAACACATCGGCGTAGTCGGCGATGACCAGATCGGCGGGCACATCGGCCACCAACCGGGCCGGACGGCTGCAGGTGCCGCGCAGGCCGACGGTGTCCCAGTCGCCCGTCGGCTCCAGCCGAAGGCTGGGCGGGAGGCAGACCACCATGACCTGATCGTTCCCCTGGCTGTCGGGGGTGCGCCGGGCGGTAGCCAGTATCCCGTCGGCATACTCGCCGTAGGACACGGTCGACGCCTGCTTCTCTATGCGGAATCCCTCGCCGGTGGGCTCGAGGGCGCACAGGCTGGTCCGACGCTCTCCGCCCAGGCCGATCTCGCTGTTGGCGTTGGCCAGGAGCAGGTCTCCGGCCACCACCGACGGAAGAAGGCGGTCGCGCCCAGAGTCCGTGCCGTGGCGCACCAACGAGGCGACCTGAATGTGATGCATGGCCAGGATCAAGCCACTGGACGCACAGTGCTCGGCTATGGCCACCACCATGGCCGACGTCTCCTGGAGGGACAGGCCCGGGCCTCCCCACTCGGGCGGGACCAGGGCTCCCAACAGTCCGGAACGGCGCAGTTCCGCCACCGTCTCAACCGGGAACCGAGCTTCGGCGTCCACGTCGGCGGCCCAACGGCCTGCCACGTCCCTTCCGATCTGGCGCGCTGCAGCAAGCAAATTGACCTCGATCACGTGGATACGACGATAGCGGTCGTTGGTCGGCTGGGGAAGAACACCCAGCTCTCGTCACGTCGAGTGCCGGGCCGCCAGTACGGCGAGGCGGCCCCGGCCCGGTTCCGCCAAGATGCAGTCATGGAACCAATGGCCACGAGCGCATCGGGCGCATCGGTCGTGGTGGTCGGGGGCGGACTGGTCGGGATGTCCCTCGCCTACGAGCTCGTCAGCGCCGGAGCCGACACCATCCTCATCGATCGCCACGATCCCGGTCGGGCCACCGATGCCGGTGCCGGGATCCTGTCCCCCGAGACCAATCTGGACCCCGACCCCGGGCTCTTCGCCTTCGGGTCGGCCGCCGCCCGCCACTATGCGACCCTCACCGGGCGTCTGGAGGACGACGGTGTGCCCGACACCGGATACGGCGTCACCGGGTCGCTGCTGGTGGCCGAGCGCCCGGGAGACGACGAGACCATGGCCATGGCGGTGGAACTGGTCGGACGACGTTCACCGGGGCTGGCCGAAGAGATCGAGCCGGGCGAGGTGTCCCGGTTCTTCCCGTTGCTCGGCCCGGTCCGCCGCGCCCTGTTCAATCCGGCGGGGCGTCGAGTCGACGGGCGGGTCCTGAACGAGGCGCTCCGCCGGGCGGCCCAGACCAGAGGGCTCCGGGTGATCAGCTCGGGTGCCACCGGGATGGCCCTCGACCGCCGTCGCCGCGCCGTCGAGGGTGTGGTCACCGATGACGGGACGGTGGCCGCCGACACCGTTGTCATCGCCGGGGGGGCATGGTCGCCGGAGACGGCGGAAGCCTTCGGGGTCACCATTCCCGTGTACCCGCTCAAGGGCCAGATCATCCACCTGTCCGTTCCCGGCGCCGATACCCGGGCCTGGTCCATCGTCCAGCCCGTCCTGAGCTACTACCTCGTGCCGTGGCCGGACGGGCGCGTGGCCTGTGGCGGGACCATGGAGGCCAGCGCCGGCTTCGACCATCGTCCGACGGCCGACGGCCTGCACCAACTCCTGCGCGAATGCCTCCGCACCGCTCCCGGGCTGGCCCAGTCGACGGTGGCGGAGGTCAGGGTGGGCACGCGACCTTCGACGCCGGACGACCGGCCCATCCTCGGTCGGCTCCCGGGTTGGACCAACGCCTTCGTGGCCACCGGGCACGGCGCCGAGGGACTGCTGCTCGGCCCACTGAGTGCCCTGATAGTGGCCCGGGAGGTGCTCGGAATCGACGGGACGCCCGAAGGCCTGTCGCCTGACGCCCTGTCTCAGGTGCTCGAGTGGTGTGCCCCCGGGAGGTTCGCCGGAAGCTCGTAGCGCTGGAAGAATTGCCACATCGCCTCGTTGGCGTTCACCAGGACGATCCCTTTCCCGACTCCTTGCAGGATCCACGTGCCGGGGGCGGTGTTGAACGTGCTGCCAGGCCAGACGTGTCCCGACCCGGTGAACCGCCACAGGGCGACCTCGGTGCCCTGGCGGCAGTCACCGTAGGTCACCAGGGTGGCCGTCTCCCCGGCCGAGACCGAGCCGGCGGCACCGACGATCGGGGTCCCGTCGTGGGGCGTGGCGTTGCACCCGTCGGCCTTCACCCACTGGTCGATCCCCTCCATCACCGACAACCGGAGCCGCGGGTTTCGGTTGGGCACGCCCTGCCACTTGGCGATCGGGTCGTTGATGCTGTGGAACTCCATGGTGGGAACCGGCCGACTCGGGTGGATGGTGGGGAGCTCCACCTGACCCGATACCGAGGAGATGGCAGCGACATGGTCGGACGCCTCCGAGGCCATGGCGTAGGCCATCATCCCGCCGTCGGAGATCCCGGTGAAATAGACGCGACGGAGGTTGACCGGGGTGTGCTTGGCAATGTCGGCGATGACGTCGAGGAGGAAACCCACGTCGTTGACGTCCTTGGTCATCGGAAGCCCACAGCACTGGCCGGCGTTCCACCCGTACTGGGCCTGCTTGGCTACGGGATCGGGCGTCAGCACCTTCGAGATCCTCGTACCGTTGGGATAGGCCACCAGATACCCGTTCTGGTCGGCGTTGGCGTCCATGCCCGAGGTGATCTCTTCGAGTTGGGCGTTCTGGGTCGCCCCGTGGAGGTTGAGGACCAGGGGGAGCGGTTTACCCTGGGCGGCGGCCGGAGGCACGTGCAAGAGGTAGTCGCGGTGAAGGTCGTCGAAGGTGAGCGAGAACTGATAGGAACCGCTCTTCGGAGCCAGCTCCGGCACCGTCTGGGCGGCGGCCGGGGAGACCGACATCGGTCCGACCGTCATCTGTGACATCAGCACCGCCAACACCGGTGCGACCACTGCGGCTCCACGCCGCCATGCGGTGGTCATGGTCTGGGCCCCCTCTGGCATCGGCAACATCCTCCCCGAGCGGGCCGACAGTACCGCACCGACCGCTCAGGACTCGGTCCGGGCCCGCGCTTTCGATTCGGCGGCCAGCACCTTGGCCCGCTCGGCGTTGCGCTTGGCGGCGTCCCGCGGGCGGAGGCCGTCCTGATACACGCTCTTGATGTACTCCTGGACGTCCTTCGACGCCGAGGCCACCGTCAGCAGGTCGTTCGACTGCTGGAGATGGGTACGCAGACCCATCATGTCCCACGCCCGCCGGATGTTGGCCTTGGCCGCCATGAGGGTCGACAACGGCGCCTGGGCCACATGGAACGCCAACTCGTTGACTTCGTCCTCCAGGCGGTCCAGCGGGACCACCCGGTTGATCAGGCCCATCTCCTTGGCCTCCTGGGCACTGAGCTCCTGGCCGGTGTACATGTACTCCGAGGCCCGCTTCCAGTTCATGAAGATCCACGGTTCGATTCCCGTCTCCATGGTCGGCATGGCCATGCCCTGGAGCACCGGGAACTGGAAGTAGGCGTCCTCGGAGGCCACCGTCATGTCGGTGAGCAACCCCCACACCGTGCCGCCCCCCAGGCAGTAGCCGTGGACCTGGGCGATGGTCACCTTGGGCAGGTCCCACAGCTTCAGCACCGGGGTGCCGTAGATGTCCCACTGCCCCTTCCACGGACTGCCGAGCTTGGCCGTGCTCTCTTGGATCTCGCGCATCTCGGTCCCCGGCGTGCCCACCACCACGTGACCGGCACTGAACCCGGGGCCGTTGGCTTTGAGGACGACCACCTTGATGTCGTAGTCGCCCTCGGCATCGTCCAGGCAGGCGTCGACGTCGAACACCAGATCGGACGACTGGATGTTGGCCTTCTCCTCGAAGTCCAACGTGATCCAGGCGACCGGTCCGTCCTTGGTGTAGATGACCGTCCCCAGTCTCTTGGTCTCCATGGACTGCTCCTGTCATGACGGCCGGCCGAGTCCCGGCCCGCGGCGTAGCGAAGCTACCAAAGAAGGCTGTCCGTGTCCCTGGGCCGCCACGGCCCACGGCTCAGGGTGCAGCCACCTCACGGATCAGCTCTGGGCTGTCGTTGCCGACGTTCCCGACGTCGCCACTGACCGGGTAGTGCACGAGGGTTCCGGGCGGCCCGGGGACGAGCAGTGGCTCGAGCTCGTGGCGAGCCGTCACCTCGGGGTCCAACCAGTGGGCCCAGGTGTCGGGGTCGAGCACCACCGGCTGACGGTCGTGAATGGGCATGTCCGGCCCGGCCTCGGTGGTGATGATGGTGGCGGTACGGAGCTCGGTTCCGTCGGCACCCTTCCAAAACTCCCGCAACCCGGCGAACACCACCGGCTCCCCGTCGGCCCGCTTGAATGCGTACGGCTGCTTCGGTGATCTGGGCGACGCCGGCGGACTCGGCAGACCCGGCAGACCCGGTGCAGCCGGAGCCCCCGGCGCCCACTCGTAGAAGGCGTCGGCCGGCACCAGAATCCGTCCCTGCCGGAACGCCGCCCGGAACATCGGCTTGGTGGCCACCGTCTCCGCCCGGGCATTGAAGGTGTTACGAATCTTGGCCGGGTCCTTGGCCCCGGTGGGCACCAGTCCCCACCGGAAGACACTCATGTGGCGCCGGCCGTTTCCGTCCTCGGCCACCCCGAGGATCTCGGACATCGGGCCGATGTTCCATCGCCGACCCAGACCCTCGGCCAGCTCGGGGTCGAGACCGGCCTCCAACAGGTGGGTGAGGCGCGGGATGTCCGAGTACAGGGCGATCCGGCCGCACATGACCTCGAGCCTACGGCGGGGACGGCGGGCGACGATCCGGCGGTTGGCCGAGGGGCCATCGGCTGTCGGTAGCATTGGCAGCCATGGATCCCGACTCGTCGACAGGGCCGGGCCCGGTGAGGTCTGGATCCAGCCGGGGCACCGGTCCGGGCCACGTTGGGACCCGCCCACCCCACAGCCCCGGCCAAGGCCGGTAGGACGTCCCGTCGTGCCAGGGCCGGCGGTGGACATCTTGGTGGTGGTGGGGCCCGGACCACCACCGGCGTTGCTCGAGACCAGAGCCGGGTGGATCGTCCACCTGGCCGATCCGTCCGACTCGGCCCCACTGATCGCCGAACTGCGCGGGCACATCCCGCGACTGGTGGGTGTTTTCGGAGATGATCTGGCCACCGGGCCCGTCGTCGGCCACATCCACGACGCCGGCCTGCCCGTCGTACTGTTCAGTGACGGTTCGGTCGAGGTGCCCTCCGGCGTCGAGATCTGGCCGCTCACCGAACCGGGACCGGCCATGGAGGTGGCCGACACCCTCATCGATCTGATAGGCGAAACGCCGCTGGTCCGCCTGGGCCGGACCGGACGCCATCTCCGGTGTCACCTCCTGGCCAAGCTCGAATACCTGAACCCGGGCGGCAGCGTGAAGGACCGCCCGGCGCTGGCCATGATCAGAGCGGCCGAGGCCGAAGGGCTCCTCCAACGGGGCAGCACCATCGTCGAACCGACCTCCGGCAATACCGGCGTGGGCCTGGCCATGGTCGCCGCCCAGCGCGGATACCGATGCATCTTCACCATGCCGGACAAGATCGGCGAGGAGAAGCGCCAGCTCCTGCGGGCGTTCGGGGCCAGGGTCATCATCTGCCCCACGGCGGTCGATCCGAGTCACCCCGACTCCTACTACTCGGTGGCCGACCGGATCACCGGCGAGATCCCGGGGGCATTCCAACCCAACCAGTACCGGAACTCGGCGAACCCGGCTGCTCACGAGCTGTCGACCGGACCCGAGATCTGGCGGCAGACGGCCGGACGGGTGACCCACTTCGTGGCCGGGGTGGGCACCGGAGGGACGATCAGCGGGGTCGGCCGCTACCTGAAGTCGCAAAATCCGGCGGTCCAAGTCATCGCGGCCGACCCGGAGGGATCCATCTACTCGGGGGGCGGGGGCCGGCCCTACCTGGTCGAGGGGATCGGGGAGGACTTCTGGCCCAGCACCTACGACCCCTCGACGGTGGATCAGGTGGTGGCCGTGTCCGACAGCGACTCGTTCCTCACCGCCCGCCGGGTCACCGCCGAAGAGGGGATGATCGTGGGTGGTTCGTGCGGCACCGCCGTCTGGGCCGCCCTGCACATCGGCGAGACACTGGGGCCCGACGACGTGGTGGTGGTGCTGGTGCCCGACTCGGGGCGCGGCTACCTGTCCAAGCTGTACGACGACCACTGGATGATCGACCACGGGTTCGCCCGGGCCCAGGGAACCACGGCCGAGGCGGTGTTGGCGGCCAAGGGCGACCGTCTCCCGCCACTGGTGCACATCCACCCCGAAGAGACGGTGCGGGCCGCCATCGCCCTCCTCGAGGAGTACGGCGTCTCCCAGGTGCCGGTGGTCAAGGCCGAACCGCCCCTGGCCCTGGCCGAGGTGGTCGGCTCGATCACCGACCGCCGGCTGCTCGAACACGCACTACACGACAGCGACGGCCTGGACATGGCCGTCGGTTCGGTGATGGGACCGCCCCTGGCCACGGTGGGCCACAGCGAGGCGGTCGAGGGCATCGCCGCCCGGCTGGAGACGAACAGTGCCCTGCTCGTTCTGGACGGAGGCCATCCCATCGGCATCGTGACCCGATCCGACCTTCTCGCCTTTTTGGGAAGGCACTGATCGATGGAAGCGGCGGACGGACCGGCCGAGGCGGCTCCACCTCGAGCCGAGCTCGGGTTCGAGACCCGGGCCATCCACGCCGGACAGCCACCCGACCCGGGCACGGGGGCGGTGGTGACGCCGATATTCCAGACGTCGACCTACGCCCAGGCGGGCGACGGACCGGCCCCCCGCTACGAGTACAGCCGTTCGGCCAACCCGACCCGGACCGCCCTGGAGTCGTGCCTCTCGGATCTGGAGGGCGTCACCTTCGGGTCGGCGTTCGCCAGTGGGTTGGCCGCCGAGGACGCCGTGCTGCGGTGCCTCGAGCCCGGCGACCACGTCATCGTGGGCAACGAGTTGTACGGCGGTACCTACCGACTCCTCAACGAAGTGCATGCGCCAGCTGGCCTGGCCTTCACGGCGGTCGCCCTCGATGATCCCGACGCTCTTGGGAAGGCGTGGCGACCGACGACCCGCATGGTCTTCATGGAGACCCCGACCAACCCCCTGCTGCGGGTGGTCGGCATCGGCCCGGTGGCCCGATTGGCCCACGACCGCGGGGCCCTGGTGGTGGTGGACAACACCTTCGCCACTCCGTATCTCCAACAGCCCGTCGCTCACGGTGCCGATGTCGTCGTGCACTCCACCACCAAGTACCTGAGCGGCCACAGTGACGTGATCGGAGGATTCGTGGCCACCGCCAACGAGCGGATCGCCGAGCGGGTCGCCTTTCTCCAGAACGCCACCGGGGCCGTCCCCGGCCCCCTTGACTGCTTTCTCGTCCTACGCGGTATCAAGACGCTGGCCGTGCGGATGGGCCGGCACTGCCAGAACGCCGCGGCGGTGGCCGATGCACTGGCCGGGCACCCGGTGGTCGACCGTCTCTACTTCCCCGGGCTGGCCGGACATGCCGGCCACGACACCGCCAGGTCACAGATGAAAGGGTTCGGGGGCATGGTGTCCTTCACCGTGCACGGTGGCGAGGCGGCGGCCCGAGCCGTTTCGCAGTCGACCCGGATCTTCACCTTGGCCGAATCGCTGGGGGCGGTCGAATCGCTGATCGGACACCCGCACCGGATGACCCATGCCTCCCTCATCGGCTCCCCCCTGGCCGTCGACCCGGCGTTGATCCGGCTGTCGATTGGCCTCGAAGACAGCGACGACCTGATCAGCGACCTGCGAGAGGCGTTGGACGCCGCCGCGGGATGACCTGGACTACCGCCCCTCGACGACGATCGTGAGCCGCCACGGCGCATCCGGCCTGTCCGTCGGTGGAACGGCAACGGTGGCTGTACCGACGGCGTGGGTCCGGAAGGTGAGCTCACCGCCTCCCGTTCCTCCCTGCGATACCAGGGTCAGGACCGTGGGCCGGTCCCGACCCCTCCCGATGACGGCACGTCGCCAACCACCGTCGGTCGGGGCCAGCACGACGAGAACGTTCTGGTCCACCCGGGCGGTGACGACCGTCCCACTGGGCTTGTCGTAGACCGTCGCCGCCGGGGCCAGTGAACCGCCGGCCGAGAACGCAGGTGGGTAGGCTCCGTGGGAGGGCGTCGGCGAAATCGGGTTGTCCGACGATCCCTCCGGGGCCTGCGAGGTCCCCCCGGTGTCGGCGGAGCCGGCCGAACTGGCGGAGCCGGCCGAACTGGCGGAGCCGTTCCTGTTGGTCCCGTTGGTCCCGGCGGTCTTTGGCCGGAACGGACCCGACCCGGCATGAGTCCCAGGAGGACCCGAGGCGCTCGACGCCGACACGTGACCGGCGGGGGCGGTGATCCGTACGGTGGTCACCAGCACCACCAGGGCCAGCACCACCACGGCGGCGGTGGCACCCGCCATCCGGCGTCGGTGGCGACGTCCGAGGGCTTCGGCCCGTCGGCCGACCTCGGCCCGGTAGGACTCCATCGTCCCCGACGGCGGGGGGATGTCTCGTTCAGGCATTGGCCAGATCACCCATGTCGCGGTCGGCCAGCTCACGACGGAGCGCCACCAGCCCCCGGCTGGCGTGTTGCTTCACCGTTCCGGGAGAACAGCCCAGGGAGGCGGCGATCTCCAATTCGGTCATGTCGAGGAAGTAGCGCATGGCCACCACCTCCCGCTGCCGCTTGGGCAGTTTGACGAGGGCCTGCCTCAGCACCATCCCGTCCTCGGTCTGGTAGTCGGAGGTGCCGAGCCGGCCGAGCAGATCATGGTTCCTCCGTCGCTGCGCCCTCCGCCACAGGTCGATGGACAGGTTGGTCGCCACTTTCACCACCCACGGGTCCGGTGTCGGGTCGAGCCGGTCCCAGTCGCGCAGGGCCCGAGCCATGGTGTCCATTGCCACATCTTCTGCATCCTCTCGACTCCTCAGCATCCGGAAGCTCACCCGGTAGGCGCGTTTCAACAGACGCTCGAAGGCGACCTCGTAGGTCTCAGACTCGGCCTTGTCATACTCCGGTGCCTCGGGGGTCGGTGCCTCAGGGGTCACGCTTCATCGCCTGCACTACGAACGAGAGCCCGTGGAGGTTGACAGCCGGTTACCGGGATGGGATCGGCCCGGATCATCGGGGGCCGGGGGTGCCCGTCGGGTCGGGTCACCGACCCCACCGGGTGCCGGCCGACCCCGCTCACCCGGACGGCGGCAATCGGTGTGCGGTCAGGCCGGGGGTGCGGAGGTCAGGCCGGTCGGCGGAGCAGATGCTGCTCATAGCCGTCGCCCGTGGTGCGCTGGGACACCAGCTCCCAGCCGTCCAGCCCCACCACCGCCTCACCCACAACCTGGGCGTCCTCGGTGGTACTCGGCTCGGGCAGGACCAACAGTCGGTAACGAAAGGGCGACGCCTCGGTTGCCACAGCGCGGAAAACTACCGGCGCCGGCGGGAGACGTCCAGCGTGGAGAAGAACATCCAGTTCAGGCCGCATCCCCCCAGCACCAGCACAGACCCGGGATCATCGCCGGCCGGCAGTGCCCGGTCCCCTCCCCTTCCCGTCGGGGACGTCGGGCCGGGGTGGGGCAGAGTAGAGGCCGTGGTCACCAGTCCCGTGCTCGTCGACCGGCTCCGCCAGGTCGTGGGTCCCCATGTGATCGTCGACGACGACGTGATCGCTCAGTACACGACCGACTGGACGGGCCGGTTCGAAGGGCGATCGGTGGCCGTGGTGAGACCCGGCTCCACCGAGGAGGTGGCGGGAGTCGTCCTCGTCTGCCGGGAGCTGGGCGTCCCCCTCGTCCCCCAAGGAGGGAACACCGGTCTGGTCGGTGGGGGCGTGCCCCTCGACGACGAAGTGGTACTCAGCCTTCGTCGGTTGGGAGATCTGCACGTCGACCCCGGCGCCGGTCAGGCGACAGCCGGCGCCGGGGTGACGCTCTCGGCGTTGCGCCAGGCGGCCTCGGCCGGCGGGTGGGCCTACGGGGTCGACCTGGCCAGCCGGGACTCGGCGACCGTGGGGGGGATGATCGCCACCAATGCCGGTGGAACCCGCGTGCTGCGCTACGGGGACACCCGGGCTCAAGTGCTCGGGGTCGAGGCCGTGCTCGGTACCGGGTCGGTCGTGTCGCACCTGGGCGGGCTGGTGAAGGACAACACCGGCTACCACCTCTCCGGCCTGATGTGTGGCAGCGAGGGGACTCTGGCCGTGGTGACGGCGGCCCGGCTGCTCCTCGTGCCCGCTCTCACCCACCGGACCGTCGCCGTGCTGGCCTTCCCTTCGGTGTCGGACGCCGTGGCTGCGTCGGCCCGCTTGCGACGGACGCTTCCGACGCTCGAGGCTGCCGAGCTCTTCCTTCGGTCGGGACTCGGGCTGGTGTGCTCGGCCACGGGGATGCCGGCACCGTTCGAGGATCGCCATCCGGCCTACCTGCTGGTCGAGGCGGCCGATCTCACCGACCCGACCGGGGCGTTGGCCGAGGCTACGGAATCGGTCGACCACGTCCTCGACACGGTGGTGGCAACCGATCCGTCGCGGCGGGCCGAACTGTGGCGGTATCGCGAAGCACACACCGAAGCCATCAACACCCTCGGACCCCCCCACAAGCTCGACGTCACGCTGCCGCAGGGTTCGCTGGCCGAGTTCATCGACCGGGCCCCGGCAACCGTGCACTCGGTCGCCCCCGGAGCACGGACCTGGTTGTTCGGACACGCCGGGGACGGCAACGTCCACGTGAACGTGAGCGGCCTGGCCCCCGACGACGACCGGGTGGACGACGAGATCCTCCATCTGGTGGCCGATTTCGGCGGAAGCATCAGCGCCGAACACGGCATCGGCACGGCCAAGCGACGGTGGCTCCACCTGTCCCGCTCCGACGCTGAAATCGGGGCATTCAGGGCACTCAAGCAGGCACTCGACCCCGACGGCGTCCTCAATCCCCACGTGCTCCTCCCGCCGTTGGAGGCATGAGCCGGAACCGGTCGCCGGCTCCCGATGGCAACCCGAGGTCTATCCTGGATCCATGACCAAGCTGCCGCCTCCGGTGGTCGCCCCAGGTGCGCCTCCTGGCACCGTGGACGAGGTGTTGGCGCTGGTACGGGCCCAGGGAGGCCGGGCCACGCCGTCGCGGCGGACCCTCCTCGAGATCCTCTTCACGACCGATCGCCACCTCACGGCCGAGGAGCTGGCGGCCACCGTCCAGAGACGGTCACCCGACGTCCACCTGTCCACCATCTACCGCAACCTCGAGGAACTGGAGCGGCTGGGCGTGGTGGTCCACACCCACCTCGGCCACGGGCCCCTCGCCTACCAGCTGGCCACCCACGCCCATGCCCATTTCATCTGCAAGGAGTGCGGGAAGCGGATCGAGGCCAGGGACGAGCTGTTCGAGGACCTGACCCGCCGGGCCGGTAAGGAGACGGGGTTCGTCGTCGACCCCCACCACGTGGCCATCTTCGGCACGTGCTCGGAGTGCTCCTCGCCCTAGGCCCTGCCTGGGCGGGCTCGGTGCCGGAGAGGCCCGGTGCCCGGAGTCTCAGCCGGGAGTCTCAGCAGTGGCCGATCACTTTTCCATTTAACATACCGACCGTCAGTACGTTAAATGGAAAAGGTAGGGGACGAGGGAGAGCGAGGGGATCGCCGTCACGGGCCGGCCGCGGTGACGACCACGGTCCCGAGCCAGGCGGGCATCATCGTGTCGCTGGCCGGTGTCACCGTCGCCGAGAGGGTGCTGGTGCCCGGCGCCCTGGCCAGCAACACCGTGCGGGTGCCGTGGTTCGGCAAGGTCACCGAGCACTCTTGGCCCACCACCGTCGGATCTCCCCGACGGATCGGGGTCTCCTCTTCGTCGCTCCAGGGAGGCACCAGGACCACCAGGCGGGTTCCGACCGGCACGATGACAGTCGGGGCCGGCGACGTATCGGTAAGGGTGATGGAGGGAGAGTCGGCCGGTGACGAACACGATGCACCGGTGGCATCCGTCTTGGTCGTGCCCGGCGCAGCCGTTCCCCCCGGACCGGCCGACGAACCGCAGGCCGCCATCACCAGGGCGGCGGTTGCCACGACGAGCCCGGTGAGGACCGTGCCCTTTCGACGTCTGAGACCTTGTCGTTCCACCCGAACCTCCGACGGCCGGCTTTCGCTCCAACCCCTCCCCCGACTACGAACGATGACAGGTATTTCGTTGACGTGGGATTCGGTTACGGCCCGGCCCCCGGGCGTCGAATACTCCCTACACTTGGTCCATGCCCACGCCCGTTGGCCCGGTCCCGCCCGGCCCGGACGATCCCGACCTGTGGGACTGGGACGGGGACGAGGACGGCGAGGGGGACGATGTTCGTTACCGACTCCGGCCGTGGCGTCTGCTTCTGGTCGGGACCATCGTGGTGGCACTCGTGCTCCTGGTGGTGGTCAGCGTTCTGTAGCGAGGACGGCTTGTCGACCGGCCGAAAATCCCGCCAAGACAACGGCCGCGTTTACGGGCACACTGAGGGGAGTACCAGAGAAAGGAGAACGGGTCATGGAAATCCAACGCCATTACCCTATTCAGACGTTCGATCCCCTCCTTCGCGACCTCGTCGGCTGGGGGCTGGTGGAGCGGCAGGACCAGGAGGCCGCCGGACCGTGGCAGCTGGTGCCCGATGCCCAGCGGCGTCTCGACGAGCTCCTTTCGCCAACTCTGATCCCGAGCGTCGGGGCCGACGTCTTCCTCAACCGCCTGTGCGGCCAATGCCACCAGCGGGGACTGACCCGGCTTCGGGGGGAAAGCTACCTCTGCAACACCTGCCTCGCCGAACAGCCGCAGCCGCCCGAGGCCGAGCTCGCCCCGTCGTCTCCTGCCGAGCACGGCCACTTCTGGCGCCGGAACCGACAGCGGCAGCCGGCCCCTCTGGCCAGCTGACCCCATCCGTTTCCGAGGTGGGCCGACCCTCGGCATCGGGGCGGGGTGCACCCCACCGAGAAGTCAGGCCAGGTCCGGTCGGGGACGGCCGGGGACGGTGGTCGGGGGCGGCCGACGTTTGAGGGAGCGCCCTCGCGCTGGGGAAGGGAATAGCCCAGCGCGAGGCGCTCACACCTCATGGCCCACCGACATCCGCACGCGATGAGTGCTCCGGACCAATTCCCGTTCTACCAGTCGCCGATCGGCACTGCCATCACAGGACGTTGAATCTTCGATGAACCTTTTGTGGCACCGGAGCAGCCAAAAAGCGGTGCCTCTTCCCCGGGCCGGCCGACGGTCCGCACTGGTCGAGCTCCGGCGGTCAACGGCCGAGGAACCGTCCCTCGTTGGCGTCGAGCCACGAGATCAGGTCGGCGAGCCCGCCAAAATCCAGCTGGGCGTCTTGGCTCGGGTCGTAGAGGGAGATGGCTCCGGCCAGCACGCCGACCGAGAGACGGATCTCACCTTGGATGTCGAGGCACCACGACGGCGGGGCGCCCGGGGTGGGGGACGGTTCGAACCTCCAGTTGCCCCGTCGGGCCAGGACCGCTCCGACCTCGTCGAACAGCACATCATCGTGGGACACCCCTCGACCTCCTGCATCTCCGGCATTTCGACACCGACGGCCGCACCGGGGGCCGGGTCCCCGAGATGGTAGCGACTCGTACGCCCGTACCCCCCTCCCGAGGTCCCACGCACCGGCCCCTCGGGGTCGACGGACCCGGGGCTAGCGCTAGCGTGGTGGCCATCGACCGCCACCCTGGCTTCGCCGTCCCGGCCGACGGGGCCGTCCACGGCGGAGGTCGCCGAGGAAACCGGGGTGACCGGTGAAGCTGAAACTCGATCTGCACGACATCTACGACCGCGGCGAGGACATCGACCGAGCGCTGCTGGCCATCATCGACGAAGCGGTCGACAAGAAGGTCCGGCTGGTGGAGATCATTCCGGGCAAGGGCAGCGGCCAACTCAAGAAGCGCGTACTGCGTTTCCTCGACCAGAAAGAGATCAAGGCCCGCTACGACCGGGTCGAAAAGGACTCCCGCAACTTCGGCCGGGTGTTCGTCCACTTCCGGCCCCGGTGACAACCAGCACCACCGGCCCGATCACCCGATCACCCGATCACCCGATCACCCCCGGGGCGATACGGGGCACATCATCCTGGAGTCCCGGCCGGCGGGGGAACCGGTACCGGGTCGGTGAGGCTCGTTGTCTTGTCGAAGCAGATGAAGACCTGATGGCCGCTGCTGACCAACGGCACGAAGTGAGTACCCGACACCTGGACGAACGACGGGCAGTTGGGATAGGTGGCGGTGGTATGGGCCTGCGACCAGTCGACCACCGCGGTGGTCCCGCCGGCGGTGAAGTCGGTGATCCGGTTGGTCTGGGCGATGACGTTGGCCTGGGTGAGGTTGTTCTTGGCCGCCTGGAGGCCGGCCACCAGCAGAGCCGCCGACTGCCATCCCTGCATGGCCAGCTGGGAGGTCACGTAGGCCGGCTGGTACTCCTTCATGACGGCCAGGTAGTGCTCCATACCGGAGTAGACACCGGGGAAGGCGGTCACGGCCGAGAAGGGCACGAAGCCGTTGGCGTCCACGTAGATCCCCTGCATCAAGCTCTGGTAGCCGTTCAACAGGGACTGGTCGTAGCCGTTGAGCCACAGTTGGTGGACCTTCAACCCGTACTGCTGGATGGCGCGGGCCAAGGTGACATCGTCGGAGTCCTCCATGCAAGAGAGCACGAAATCCGAGTGGGCCTGGCCGATCTGCTGGGCGGCGGCGGTGAAGTTGCCGCCCAACGAGGCGTCGTATCCTGCGTAGCTGACGTCGACCCCGGCGCTGGTCAGGTCCTGGGCCACGGTGTGACAGGCGGGATAGGAATCAGGGATGCCGGGCCCATAGCTGATGACAGCCACCGATTTGGCGTGGGACCGCTTCACCAGGTAGGCGACGGGCGCCGACAGGGCGTGATAGTCCTGGATCGAACCCCCGGCGGCGAACAGGTTGGCCGGGCCCGCCCAGTCGTTGCTCACGTTGTAGCCGTAGGTGGGCGTGCCCGTCTCGATGAAGAGTCCAGGAGTGAACCAAAACGAGGAAATGAAGGCGGCGAACACGTGGTTCTGGTCGATCATCGTGTGGGCGTCCTGGGTGAATTGAGTCGGGCTGCCGCCGTCGTCGTAGTTTCCGGTCAGCACCAGCTTCCGCCCGTCGACCCCTCCCTCGGCGTTCACCATGTCGAAGTAGGCCTCCATGCCCGGGATGAAGGCGGCGAAGTCGCCGGCGCTGACGCCTGTCTTGGTGGCGATGGAACCGACGCGGATCTGGGTGGCCGTGATCCCGGTAGCCGAGCTCCCGCCGGAGGCCGACGAGGTCGCAGAGGTCGACGAGGTGGTCGACGAGCTCGACGTGCTCGAGCTGGAGCAGGCGGCCAGGAGAGCGGCCACGGCGACGAGGACCACCGCAGCTCTGGTCGGCGTCCCCCGGATCAGACCCGCTCCGGACCGGTGACGGGTGGCGGCTGGTTGTGTGTCCATCGATCCCCCTGACCTGGCCACGGGTGACCACCAGGCCACCGCAGCCGACATTCTCACTGGCGATGCTCGGTCTGTGACACTACTGTGACTGTTCTCGAACGGCGAGGGCAGGCGGCCAGTGATTCCATTGTGAGGTCGGCGAAATGGAAGAAGCCCAGTCCCCTCCCAAATGCCCAGACTGCGGGTCGGTGGACACCCCACGCCTGATCGTGCGGCCAGAGACCACGGTGCCCAATGTGTTCCTCCGGTGCCGGGCCTGCCGCCGCGAATGGTCGAGCTCCACGACAGAACGGCCGGTGTACTCAGACTCGGCCTGAGTTCAGGCCGAGCTCAGGCCGACCGGGTCGGATACCACCTCGGCGCCGGCCTCGGCGGCGACGGGGGAATTTCCCCTACTGCCGGCTCGGGCCGGGGGGCAGGATGTCGCCCACCACGTGACGGAGCAGATCTCCGAGCTCGGCGGAGGAGACATCGGAGAACACATTGCCCGACAGGACCAAGGTGCCGGCCACCGCCCCGAAGGCACTGGCCATGCGGACCCGGTCGCCTATGGCGAGATTGGGGTTGGCCAGGGCCTCACGAAACCGGACTTCGAGGTCGTCGTGGTCGGCGTCGTGTCGATCCCGATGCAGCTCCTCGAATGCGGCCCGATTGCGCTCGTGGAGGATGAACAGCGCCCGGTGTTCGAGCATCTGGTCGATCAGCCCGTCCAGCAGGTCCGCCCACACCGCCGACGTCAGGTCAATCCCGTCGATCTTGCTCAACGCCTTGCGACCGAAGTCGTGCAGCCGCAGATGCAACGCCATCAAGATGTCCTCTTTGCTGGCGAAGTGGTAGTAGATGGCCGCTTTGGAGAAGCCGAGCCGCTCGGCGATCTGCCGCAGGGAGGTCCTCTCGTAGCCCTGGTCGGCGAACAGCTCCAGGGCTATGTCGAGGATCCGCTCCCGCGTGCTCAGGTCCTCGGTCGGACCCGCCCCGGTGTCGGACGCCGGTTCCGAGGGTCCCCCGTGACGATCTGACTCATGCCCCCATCTTACTTGACAACAGGTAAGGATGCCCTTACCATCCGACAAGTAAACAAAAATTTTGCCAACCGACCGGTAAGGAGCTTGCCCAGATGGACTCCATGATCCGGGCCGAAGGGCTGACGAAGCGTTACGGCAGCACCGTTGCCCTGGCCGGCATCGACCTCGACGTGCCCACCGGCTCCATTCTCGGAGTCCTGGGGCCCAACGGCGCCGGCAAGACCACCGCGGTCCGCATCCTGACCACCCTGACCTCTCCCGACAGCGGATCGGCTTCGGTGGCCGGCCACGACGTCGTCCGTGAAGCTACCGCCGTCCAGCGCAACATCGGGGTCACGGCCCAGGACGCCACCGTGGACGGGCTCCTGACCGGCCGCCAGAACCTGGTGATGATCGGACGCCTGAGCGGACTGCGTCGGGCCGAGGCCAGAGCCAGGGCGGCCGAGCTCCTCGACCAGTTCGATCTGACCGACGCCGCTGACCGGGTGCTCAAGGGGTACTCGGGAGGCATGCGGCGCCGGCTCGACCTGGCCGCCGGCCTGGTGACCCGCCCGCCCGTGCTGTTCCTGGACGAGCCGACCACCGGCCTCGACCCGACCAGCAGGGTCCGGATGTGGGACGTCATCAGGGGGCTCGTCACCGAGGGGGTCACCCTGCTGCTCACCACCCAGTATCTCGACGAGGCCGACGAGCTGGCCGACCGGATCGTGGTCATCGATCACGGCAAGGTGATTGCCAACGGCACGGCGGCCCAGCTGAAGGCCCAGACCGGCGGGGCGCGACTCGAGGTCACCCTCACCGATTCGGATCCGACGGCGCCGCGTGCACTCGAGGCCCTGGTCAACGGGCCCGTGCACGTGAGCCACGACGGGCGCCGATTGCGGGCACCGGTCCGCAGCGGAGCGGGCCTGGTGACGACAGTGGTTCGGGCTCTCGACTCGGCCGGCATCAGCGTGGACGACGTGGAAGTCCGTCAACCGTCGCTCGACGACGTGTTCTTCGCCCTCACCGGTCACCCGTCGGAGGAGACCGAGGACGCCGAGGAGGGCGACGAACCCGAGCTGACCCATGCCGAACTGGAGGCCGCCCACCCATGACCGTCACCGCCCTGGCTCCCGGCACCCCGGCTGTCCCCCTGGCCCGACCGGCACGATCGCCGGGCCTCGTCCGACAGGTGTGCGACGTGCTGGTGCTCACCGGCCGGAACCTGGTGCACATCGCCCGCGAGCCCTTGCAACTGTCGGACGTCACCATTCAGCCCGTGCTCTTCACGCTGTTGTTCGTGTACGTGTTCGGCTCCGGGGTCGTGCTCCCCGGCGGCGGTAGCTACACCGACTTCGCCATCGCCGGGCTGCTGGCCCTCAACCTCACGACTTCCTCGATGGGTACCGCCGTCGGGCTAAGCACCGACCTCAACAGTGGCGTCATCGACCGTTTCAGGACGCTGCCGATGTGGAGACCGTCGGTGCTGGTCGGGCGATCGCTCGCCGACCTCGCCACCGCCGCCATCTGTGCCCTGATCGTGGCGGTCACCGGACTGGCCATTGGCTGGCGGACCGGAGGCAGCATCGCCTCGACCGTGGCCGGTTTCGCCATCTTCTTGCTGTTCAGCTATGCCCTGTCGTGGGGTTGCGCCTGTCTCGGCATGGTGAGCAAGGGGCCCGAGTCGGCCCAGGGTGTGGGGCTCGTCATCCTCTTCCCGCTGGCCATCGTGTCCAACGCCCTGGTCCCGACCGAGCGCATGCCCGAGGTATTGAGGGTGGTGGCCGACTGGAACCCGGTGAGCGCCGTCACCGCCGCCGCCCGCAACCTCTGGCACAATCCCAACCCATCGGCCACCATCCACGCCTGGCCCATGCAGCACCCGGTGGCCGCCTCGTTGCTGTGGTCGGTGGCGCTCCTGGTGATCTTCGCCCCGCTGGCCACCTACCTGTACCGGCGGCGCACCGCCGACTGAGGCCGGTTCGGTTAGGAGACGCCTGCGCCCAACAGGCGGAAGGGTTCGTCGGACCACGAGCAGTGACAGGCGTGGCAGCGCCAGCTGATCCCGCTGTGAGTGGTGGCCGATTTGTTCACCACGAGGGTGGGCACCTCTTGGGACCCGCAATGCGGGCAGACGTGGACTGCTTCGGGATTGCTCATTCGCCGACCTCCGACACGGTGGCTGGTCATCGTCGGTTCGATGACAGCAACTATCCTAAGGCACGGCGCCCCACACTGGGCGGTCCATCGGATCGGCCACCGGTCCCTCCGGGCACCGCGGCACCGACCGGTCACGCAAGATTCACTTCGTGGTTACCAACCGGCAACCCGATCACCAGGTCGGTTGGTTACGTTTCGGGGCGAACACGACCGCCGAGCACCAGCGCCGGGCACGTGGCGGAGGGCCAGGGATGGCGTTCTGCTCGTTTCGGGGCGCCGGCTATTGCCCAACCCCGTCCATGCCTCCGAGGACGCACGCCGAGGATGACGAGCGAATGCCAGTGGAACGACGACCTCGCAATCAAGCGCCCGGAGACGAGCTTTCGGTGCTGGCCGAATCCCCGCGGCTCCGCACCAAGGTGCTGGTTGCATCGGGCATCCTCCTCGGTCTGTTGGTGGCCGCCGCCGTCATCGCCCAGCCGGGGACGACCAAGACGGCCGACGACCCCGTCCCACCGTCACGCACCCACACCTCCCCGGCCGGAACAACGACGTCAACTGCACCTTCGCCCACCACGGTGACCACGCCGGCACCGGCGCCGTCGGTCTCCCTGACCCCAGACGGATCCGCCGGGGCGCCCGCCCGATCCGTCACGTCGCAACGATCGTGGTCCACAGTCACGACCCCGACCGGTTCCACCACCACCGAGTCTCCCCGGTTGCCGGCCAGCCAGGGAGATGCCTCGGTCAGTTACGCGTCGACCTCCCCACCACCACCGGCCGCCGACCTACCGGCCGATCCCAGCCTGTCGATCCCGTGCCGGTCCCCCGGCGATCAGAGCGCCTGCGAGGCCGACACCGTGCTGGCCATCGACAACGCCCGCTCGGAAGAGGGCATCGGCCCCTTGGTGCTTCCCTCCGACTTCGCCGACCTCATACCCTCCGAGCAACTCTTCGTCCTGGTCAACTGCGAACGCGTCGACCGGGGCCTGACGCCCATCGCCGGTGAGCTGGGGGGCCTCGATCAGCTGGCCGGCATCGGGGCCCAGGCCGGACAGGACCCGTCGGTACCGTCGGACGGGATAGCCGGCCTCACCGTCTGGGCGTGGGTGTCGAATTGGGCATCGACCGACAGCAACCTCGAAGCCTTCTACGAATGGATGTACGACGACGGACTGGGCAGCGGCAACATCGGCTGCACGGTCACCGATCAAAGCGGTTGTTGGGACCACCGCGACAACATCCTCGGATTCCAGAACGATGTGAACGGTTTCGGAGGCACCCTGTCCTTCGGCGGAGCCACCGCACCCACGACGACCGCCCACGACCAATCGCTCGAGTCGGTGACCATGCTCACCACGTGGTCACCGGGTACCACCACCGGCTACTACTTCACCTGGGACCAGGCAGTGGCCGACGGCGCCGGGTAGGAGACGGCCTCAACCGGAGGCCAGCCTGATGGCCAGGGCGGCCGCCTCGGCCGGGTCCTCCACCCCGACGATCCCCTGGTCCGGCCGACCGTCGGGACGGGTGAGATGCCAGGTCCCGAGGCCGATGACGGGGATGGGGCGACGGAGGGCCAGTGCAATTTCCGACAGGGTGCCGTACTCGCCGTCCACGGCGATGACAGCCGAGGACGATCCCACTACCAGGGCGTTGCGAGCCTCGCCGAGGCCGGTGGGTATGGCCACGTCGACCCAGGGATTGGCCTCGGCGCCGTCGTTTCCCGGCAGCAGACCCACGGTCAGCCCGCCGGCCGACTTGGCACCCCGGCAGGCGGCAGCCATCACCCCATCGAGACCGCCACAGACGACGACAGCCCCGGCGACGGCCAGGGCGGCACCGACGGACTCGGCCACCCTGATGGCGCCAGGTGGTGGGTCGGCTCCACCGATGACGGCGATCTGGGTCTGCACCCGGTCCAGGGTAGGTCGCGGACCCGTGGCCGACGGTGCACCCGACCGACGGGCGTGCGGGCGTGCGGGCATGCGACGGTGGCGCCGTGGGGGCCGTGGGGCCGTGGGGTCGGCCGCTACTGTCGGGTCGATGACCGACGAACGGATAGCGACCAGGGCGCGCTCGTTCGGATCGGTGGCCGCCTCCTACGATCGGTTCAGACCCGGACCGCCCATGGCCGCTGTCGGATGGATCCTGCCGACGCCCTGCCCGGGCGTCCTCGACCTCGGAGCCGGAACCGGGGCGCTCAGCCGACAGCTCAGCCAACGGGCCACCACGGTCTTCGCTCTCGAGCCCGACCGGAGGATGCTGGCGGTGTTGACCGACAGGTCTCCCGGGATCCTCTCGATGCAGGCGGTGGCCGAGCACCTGCCCATTGCCGCCGCCACCCTCGATGCCGTAGTGGTGTCATCGGCCTGGCACTGGATGGACACAACCCGGACGGTGGCCGAGATCAGCCGGGTGCTCCGGCCCGGCGGCGTCCTGGGGATCGTGGGAAACGGACCCGACCGATCGGTCGACTGGGTGGAAGAGCTGCTGGGCCGGCGGGAGCCGACTCGGGAGGGAGTCGATGCCAGAGCTGTCCGTCGCCGGGTCGACCTGTCGGAGAGCCAGTCATTCGACGAGGTGGAAACCTGCGTCATCGATTGGACGAGGCCCATGACCCGGGAAGAGCTGATCGGCCTGGCCGGCACCTACAGCTCGACCATCACCCTGCCTCCCGATCAACGGGCCGACGAGTTGCAGCGGGTCCGAGACGCCGTCGACTCAGTTCCCGCCATCAACAGTCAAGGCTCGGTGGACATCCCCATGCGATGTCGATGCTGGCGGTCGGTGCGCCGCTAGCCGGGTTGCCGCCCTCGGCACTGCCCTACCGCCGCACCTCCTCGTGGTGCTTCAGCTTGGAGTTGGCGTACACCACCGACTCGAGGACGAACGCCGCCGCCCCTCGAAGGTCGGCATGGGGAACACTCCAACGGACCGTGCCTTCGGGATAGACCAGCGGTTCGCCGCTGCCGCCGAGGACCCACTCCGACGATCCCCTCTTCTCAGTGGGTGCGCTGGCGAACGCCTCGATCCAGCGGGCATCAGGAGGTGCGGTCAGTTCCCACTCGACCATCACCTGGCCCCCGAATGCTCCGAGGAGCCTGACCTTTCGGATGGAGACCGGGTCCAGTGGTGAAACGTCAGCACCGTCGCTGTCGGGTCCTGCCATGTCTGCTCCTCATCGTCGGTAGATGCTCCGATACGCCCAGTTGGGAGGCGAATCCCCAGCGCGGCGATCGGCCTGTGCACGGGTACGGCGTTCCCTCGATCCACCGACAGCGGCTGACTCCGCAGCCCGGAACGGTCCCTTTGTAACACCGGCCCTGTGGCCAATCGGTAACGACACGCTGAACTCTTGTGAAACCTTGCGCAATCATCCCCGGTCCCCCGGGCGGCCACGGAACGGCGGGGCCGGACCCGTCCCCGGGCGGTGGGCCGACCGTCAGCGCTACCGTATGGGCGTGGCCACGCTCGATGATGCGGCCCAGGTGGCCCTGGCCCTTCCCGACTGCACCGAGGGCGAGCGTCACGGCAACCGCACCTGGTTCGTCTCCGACAAAGCGTTCGCCTGGGAACGACCGTTCAGCAAAGCCGACCTCAAGCGGTTCGGCAACGAAACTCCGCCGGTGGGACCCATCCTGGCCGTCCGCGTCGAAGACCTCGGGGAGAAAGAGGCGGTGCTCGAGGCCAACTCCGAGGCCTTTTTCACCATCCCCCACTTCGACGGGTATTCGGCCGTGCTCATTCACCTGCCCGTCGTCACCAAGAAGGCGTTGCGGGAGGCCATCATCGACGGGTGGTTGGCTTGCGCACCTCCAGCCCTGGCCAAGCGGTACCTCGGGGGCCAGTAGTCCCTGCGCCCGGCTGGCGATCAGGGACTCAGTGGAACCTGCACACCACATTTGCCATGGAAGTGCCAACCGTCGTGGAATACCGCACATGCCTTCCCGAAGCCGTGCACGTAGTCGACCCCCACACTTGTGGTGATATAGACGGCCAGCGGGATTGTCAGTACCAGTGTGACTACTCCAAGGATTCGGAACAACTTCTTCATTGGGTGGATTCCCTGGCTCCTTCGTAAAATCTTCCCCCGGGTACGGCCTTTGTTCCATCCGATGGCACGGTGGGCAAGCGCTCCAAAGCTAACCCAACACGACCGCCGAATCGCGTCTTTCGGCCCCGATGGCCGGTCCCGATCGATGCAGCAGAGGGATCTCCTTCCGGCCGAGGACCCCGCGGGCTCCGCCTCCGGCTATTTCACTCTTGTCTGCCGCGATCGGGCGACACGGTGGTCCCGTTCCCGCTGGACCGTGGCATCGAACGAGTCCTCAGCCGACGGGCCCGCCCTCCGTTCGAGGTCGTAGAAGCCGCGGTAGGGACCGGGATCCTCTTCGTCGGTGTCCCGGCGAAGGTGGCGGATTGCCGCCCGGGCGGCGAAGAACACGAGCACGATGGTGATGGTCAGCAGCTTGAACAGTCCCATGATCAGGTAGGCCACGACGATCACCGCCCACTTCACGATCTTCACCATCAGCCGGAAGAGGAGGATCATTGCCGTCCGACCAAGGGACGCCCGAACCTTTTGGTCGAGAAGCCCGGGCCCGTCCCGTCACTCTTGAGCCCATCGTGGCCCAGGGTCATTTGCGGTTCTGGACCCGGCTGGCTTGGCTATCCATTTGGCGGTTCCGATCGGACGGTATCCAGGTCCATTCGAACCATCCCGCCACGATATTCCCAACAGGCCCCGACCTCGGGGATCAAGGCCATGGCACCCTCGGCTCACTGTGCCGTCGTCTCCGGCCCGTAGCGAGCGACAGCCCATGTGCCGGGCTGCGGAAGACCCCCTCCACCTCGCATTTGTTTTTCCAGTTGGCGTACTACCCGAATGTAATTCCCGGAACCGACATCCCCGAGTGGGCCACCCCGGACCCGGCGCCCCCTCCACCTCGCATTTGTTTTTCCAGTAACTATTCAGGTCCCCGTGGGTTCGGCGATGCCGGAGTGGGCCTCAGCCAGGGGCTGACGGTGCCGGCATCCACGGATCACCGAGGAACAGCTGCTGGAGCGCACCGAGCCGGTTGACGCCCTGTTTGCCCGCCGTCGAGAGGTAGCTCCGGAAGGCCAGGAAGGTCTTGGCTCCCTCGGTGGTGCGGAACCCACCGGAGATCTTCTGGGCGATCTTGACCATGCGGACGTCTCGTTCGGACAGGTTGTTGTCGAAGGGGACCGAGAAGTCCCGGGCAAAGCGCTGGACGTCTTCGGGACGTCGGGCGAGGCGAGCCAAGAGATTGCGGGCCGCGGACTGCTTGGGCCGTCGCCGGGTGCTGATCGGTGGCGGATTGGCCAGGTAGCCGGCATCGATGATGTCCAGATACCGGTTGTCGAAGGCCGCCAGCTGTCTTGTGGTCAGGCAGTCTCGGCCCTGGTCCTTAGCCATGAGGACCAGGGCCCAGGTCGTGGTCAACAACTCGGCCATGTCGGCCGCCCAGTCCTGGCCCTCCTCGTACTACCCAATGTAATTCCCAGAACCGACATCCCCGAGTGGGCCACCCCGGACCCGCCCCCTCCACCTCGCATTTGTTTTTCCAGTTGGCGTACTACCGGTATGTAATTCCCGGAACCGACACCCGAGTGGGCCACCCCAGACGGCGTCGGGCGGCCAGGTCCCCGGATTTTCACTCTTCCACCAGGTAAGTGAGAAAAACCAGAACGGAACGGTTGCGTTCTGGAGCGAAGTCCCATACTGTGGATGGCACGGAACCGTTCCGTTCCGATCGGAGGGATCGTCATGAGCATCACCGAGGTGGAGGACAGCGCCAATCCGGGGGGTCGGCCCAGCGGTGCCCGGGCCATGGCCCGGGAGCAGGCCATCCTCGACGCCGCCCTCAGCCTGGTGATGGAGGTCGGCTACGACCGGTTCAGCATGGACGCCCTGGCCGAACGGGCCCATGCCGGCAAGGCCACCATCTACCGTCACTGGTCGGGCAAGGCCGAAGTGGTGGTGGAGGCGATCCGGCGCCGCAAGTGCGACGCCGCCGTCCCGGCCGCCGACACCGGCTCCCTCCGGGGTGATCTGGTGGCCACCCTGACATCCATGAGCGGTGCCATGTCCACCGAAGACTCGGCACTGCTGGTCGGCGTGCTGTCGGCCATGCACAAGGATCGCCAGCTGGCCGACCTCATGCGCAGCCAGGTCATCGACGCCCGAAAGGACGTGCTCGACGAGATCATCGAGCGGGCGGTGGCCACTGGCGAGCTCGGCGCCGCCACCGACGCCCGGACCGTCAACGAAGTGCTCTCCGCCCTGTTCTTCAACCGCCTGGTGATCAGCGGCGAGCCGACCGACGACGATTTCGTGGCCCACGTGGTCGACGAAATCATCATCCCGCTGTTACGCCGCTAGACCCACGACCCCGACGCTGGGCACCCCTGCCCTTCCGACCCGCCCTCCCAGTACCTCTTCTCCCCCACTCCCGTAAGCCCCCCCAAAGGAGCCCCATGTCGACAATCACCGAACCGTTCGGACCACCCCCCGTGGCCCCGGAGACCGAAGGGCCCGACCCACGGCGCTGGGTGGCCCTGGCCGTCATCGCCGTGGCCCAGTTGATGGTGGTGCTGGACGCATCCATCGTCACCATCGCCCTTCCCTCGGCCCAGCCGTCGCTGCACATCTCCACCGACAATCGTCAATGGGTGTTGACCGCCTACACCCTGGCCTTCGGTGGTCTGTTGCTGCTCGGTGGTCGGATCGCCGATTACGTCGGGCGCAAGCGGATCTTCATCGTCGGCCTTCTGGGCTTCGCCGCTTCCTCCGCCCTCGGAGGGGCGGCGGTCGACGCGCCGATGTTGTTCGGAGCCCGTGCTCTGCAAGGGGCCTTCGCCGCCCTGCTGGCCCCGGCGGCCCTGTCCCTGATCACCGTCACTTTCACCGAGGTGAAGGAGCGGGCGACAGCATTCGGCGTGTACGGCGGTATCTCCGGTGGCGGAGCGGCCATCGGTCTCATCATGGGCGGGGTGCTGACCGAGTACGCCTCGTGGAGGTGGTGCCTGCTCGTCAATGTGCCCATCGCCATACTGACGGCGGTGGTGGCACTGTCCATCGTGCGGGAGAGCAAGGCCCACGGCAACACCAGCTACGACATCCCCGGGGCCGTCACCGTCACCGGCGGACTGGTGGCCCTGGTCTACGGCTTCACCCGGGCCGCCCAGAGCAGCTGGACGTCGGAGACCACGTTGAGCTTCCTGGGGATCGCCGTGGTCCTGTTGGCCGCCTTCGTCTTCATTGAGATGCGGGCCAAGAACCCACTACTCCCCATGCGGGTCATCCTCGAGCGCACCCGGGGCGGATCGTTCCTGAGCTCGCTGATGGTGGGTTCCGGTCTGATGGGCATGTTCTTGTTCCTGACCTTCTACTTCCAGGACAACCTCGGCTACTCCGCCCTCAAGACCGGATTCGCCTTCCTGCCCTTCTCGGCCGGGATCATCCTGGCGGCGGGAGCCTCGTCCAAGCTCATCCCCCGGACCGGACCCAAACCCATCATGGTGGCCGGATTCGCGGCGGCGGCGCTGGGGATGGTCTGGCTGACCCAGATCGGGGCCCACACCAGCTTCGCCCTCCACGTGCTGCCGGCCGAGATCCTGATCAGCGTGGGCATGGGGCTGGCCTTCGTCCCCATGAGCAGCACCGCGCTGTTCGGCGTCTCACCCCACGACGCCGGGGTGGCCAGCGCCACCCTGAACGCCACCCAGCAGATCGGCGGCTCATTGGGGACCGCCCTGTTGAACACGGTCTTTGCCTCGTCCACAGCCGCCTATCTGGCCACCCGGGTCGACACCCCGGCGGTGCGGGAGGCAGCCCAGATCCACGGCTACGTGATCGGCTTCGTCATCGGGGCGGTCTTCTTGGTGATCGCCGTCCTGGCTACTGTCTTCCTGGTCAAAGCGTCCAAGGAAGACATGGCCAACGTCGAGGAGGTCGCCATCCCGGCCGCCGTCTGAGCCCTCCGCCCCCCTCGCCCCGGCCCGGCCGGCCGGAAATGAAGCGGCACCCCGGGGCGTTGAACCCTGTGAGGACCAGAGGGGCGACCAGGCCAAGGAGGGTACGTGACAGACGGTTACCGGAAGAATCCAGGAGTGATTGCCGAGTTGACCCCCAGGCAGTTCGAAGTGACCCAGCATGCGGCCACCGAGCCGGCCTTCGACAACGAGTTCTGGGACACCAAGGAGGCGGGCATCTACGTGGACATCGTGTCGGGTGAGCCCCTGTTCGCCTCGGCCCACAAGTTCGACAGCGGATGCGGCTGGCCGAGCTTCACCGTGCCGCTCGATGCCGGCAACGTGGTGGAGCACGAAGATCGGAGCCACGGGATGGTCAGGACCGAGGTCCGCTCGACCCACGGGGACAGTCACCTCGGCCACGTCTTCAACGACGGCCCCCCCGAAGAGGGCGGACTCCGCTATTGCATCAACTCGGCCGCCCTGCGGTTCGTGCCCTACGAGGACCTCGAGGCCCAGGGATACGGCGAGTACCGGAAGATCATCGACGCAGCTTCTACACAGGAGGGTGTGGACCAATGAGCGACACCACGGCGACAGGAACAGAGAAGGCGATTTTGGCCGGAGGGTGCTTCTGGGGAATGCAGGACCTCATCCGCAAGCGCCCAGGCGTCATTTCGACGCGGGTGGGTTACACGGGCGGTGACGTGGCCAACGCCACCTACCAGAACCACGGGACCCACGCCGAGGCGATCGAGATCATCTTCGATCCCCGACAGATCTCCTACCGCCAGCTGCTCGAGTTCTTCTTTCAGGTCCACGACCCGACCACGCTGAACCGCCAGGGGAACGACATCGGCCCGAGCTACCGGTCGGCGATCTTCACGCTCGACGACGAGCAGCGACGGGTGGCCGAGGACACCATCGCCGACGTCGAGGCGTCCGGACTGTGGCCCGGCAAGGTCGTCACCGAAGTCACTCCGGCCGGCCCGTTCTGGGAGGCAGAGCCCGAACACCAGGACTACCTCGAGCACTACCCGAACGGGTACACGTGCCACTTCCCCCGTCCGGGCTGGGTGCTGCCCCGCCGGAGCGACGCCGTCACCCACTGACAGGCTCCGTCGGCTGGTTGGTGGCTGCGAGGCGGTGGCCTGGTGACGTGGCCGAGCTGCGCCTCCCTTCTCACCCCCTAAGCGCCCCTCGGGATTGGGAGAGGCCGTGGACCCCGTCGCCGGCCGGTAATGCCGCCACACTTGCCATCCCGGCAATAATGAACGAGCATTCAGTTTATGAGGGATGACCGGGCCAGCAGGACGGCGGCGTACATGGCGCTGTTCCGGGCGGTGGAATCGGCTCACCCGGCCCGGAGCCGGCTGTTCACCGACCCGCTGGCCACACTGCTGCTCCCCCCCTCGCTCCGGGTGGTGGCCGACGCGGCCAGGCTCCCCGTCCTCGGCCGCATCGTACCGGCCGTGCTCGATGTCGGTTGGCCCAGAACCCGTAGCTCAGGGGTGGTGCGCACCCGGCTGATCGACGAATTGGTGGAAGAGGCCATCGGCGACGAGGCCAAGCAGCTGGTGCTCCTGGGGGCCGGGTTCGACAGCCGCGCCTACCGACTGCCCGGGGCCCGCACCATCGAGGTGTTCGAGGTCGACCATCCCTCCACCCAGCGAGCCAAACGGGCCCGTCTCCAATCCCTGGGCACGCCCCTGGACCACGTCCGCTTCGTGGCCGTCGACTTCGAGCACGACGACGTCGCCCGCCGGCTGGCCGACAGCGGCTTCGACCGGTCCACCCGTTCGGTCGTCATCTGGGAGGGCGTGGTCTCCTATCTGACCGCCCCGGCCGTCGATGCCAACTTCGAATTCCTGTCCGACATCTGCTCGTTCGGGAGCAGCCTCGTCTTCACCTACGTGGACGGCCGGGCGATCGACGGGTCGGTCCACTTCGACGAGGCGGATCGGTGGAAAGGCTGGGTCCGGCTCAACGGCGAGCCGTTCGTCTTCGGGTTCCACCCCGACGAGCTCCCCGACTATCTGGCCCCGCGGGGGTTCAGGTTGGATTCGGACCGGACGACGGCCGAGGTGGCCCGCCACTATGCGGCGACCATCGGCCGTCACGAGCTCGGCTCCGAGCTGTACCGGGTGGCCTCGACAACCAGGGTCGACGATGCCGCGGGTGAGTGACGCCCACCGGGAGCTGCGGCGGCGCCAGATCCTCGACGCGGCCAACGACTGCTTCGCCGGTCAGGGCTTTCATCGCACATCGATGACCCAGATCGTGACCGAGGCCGGCATCAGCGCAGGCTCCGTCTACCTGTACTTCGCCGGCAAGGACGAGGTGATCGAAGCCATCGCCGAGGAACGCCACGCCCTGGAGACGGCGCTGGCCGCCACCGCCCTGGCCAATCCCGATACCCGCCAGGCCCTCCACGACCTGGCCGGGGGTTACTTCGACTGGCTCACCGATCCCTCCGAACAGACGCGGCGACGGGTGACCGTCCAGGTCTGGGCCGAGGCCCTGCGCAACGAGCGGGTGGCGGCCATCGTCGACGCCAGGACGAGCCAGCGACACCAGGTGGCCGAGTTCATCCGGGAACGGCAGGGCCTGGGCCATCTCGTCCCCGACGTCGATCCCGACGCCCTGGCCCGGGTGATGCTGTCCCTGATCCTCGGCTTCGTGCTCCAGCAGGCCTGGGATCCGGCCATGGATGTCGCCGGCTACCGGATGGTGCTCGACGCCATGATCGACCAGTTCCTCGTCGTCGACCCACCGCCCCCCGACAGGTGAGCGACCCCGGGGGGGGCGGCCACCGGCTCGGACAGATCGTTGCGCCAGATCGTCCCCAGGCCGCCGTCCCAGCCGTACTCCGTCGAACCGGGCCGGAGCCCGATTTCGGCTCTGTCGGGGTGGCCGGACCGGGCGGCGGTCAGCCACGGCACGTCCGCTCCGGGGTCGGAGGACCGTCCCGCGTGAGAAAGAGGAACATCCCCGGCGGCAAAGCGTCTACCATGGAGGACAGGGCCCACGGTACAACCGTCCGCTCTGGGAGAATCTTGAACAACAGGTAGCTCCCGATCCTGAGACGGAAGCGGCAGAACGTGCCTTACCGATCGATCGAAGACCCGGTCAAGCTGCGCAGGGTGCTAGAAGCGACGCTCCTGCTGGAATCGGACCTCGACCTCCCTTCGGTCCTACGCCATGTGATCGAAGAGGCCCGGTCGATGACGAACGCCAGGTACGGGGCCCTGGGTGTCCTCGATGCCGATCGGATCGGGCTCGAACGGTTCATCACCAGTGGCCTCGATCCCGAAGAGGAACGGGCCATCGGCGCCCGTCCCAAGGGCAAAGGTCTGCTCGGGCTGTTGATCACCGACCCCAAGCCGGTGCGGATCGCCAGTCTGGGGGAGCATCCCGACAGCTACGGGTTCCCGCACAACCACCCGCCGATGGATTCCTTCCTGGGTATCCCCGTCATGGCCCGGGGTGAGGTATACGGGAACCTCTATCTGACCGACAAGATCGGGTGGTCGGAGTTCACGGCCGACGACGAGGCACTGGTCGGGGCACTGGCGGTGGCCGCCGGTATCGCCATCGAGAACGCCCGCCTCCACGAACAGGCGACCACCACCGCCGTCCGGGCCGACCGGGACCGTCTGGCCCGAGACCTGCACGACTCGGTCATCCAACGCCTGTTCGGAGTAGGCCTCACCGTCCAGAGCATCGCCGGTGGAGACCTGTCGCCCGAGATGGCCGCACGGCTGAACGGCGCCGTCAAGGACATCGACGAGACCATCCGCCAGATCCGCACCACCATCTTCGAGCTCGGCCTGGCCGACATCCGTGAAGGCGCCCGCTCGAGCATCCTGTCGCAGATCGACGATCTCAAATCGGTCGTCGGGTTCCGGATCGACACTTCGTTCGACGGACCCATCGACACCGCCTGTTCGGATCTGGTCGTCGAGCAACTCCTCCTGACATTGCGAGAGGCGGTCTCCAACGTCGAACGCCATGCCCACGCCAGCCGGGTGGACATTGCGGTCAGCGCCCGGGAAGGTCGCCTCCTGCTCCGGGTGGCCGACGACGGTCGAGGCATGGACCTCCACCGATCCACCGATGGCAATGGCATGGCAAATATGCGGCATCGGGCGGAAAAACTCCGTGGGACCTTCGAGATCGAGTGTCCCAGCCAAGGCGGCACTGTTCTCAGTTGGAGAGTGCTTCTCGACTAGCCCGGAGGGCTCGGAGGCCCGGCACAGGCGCGGCTGTCTTCGAACAGTGCCTCTTTCCTCGAACGGTCTTCACGGGATGTGGGCCAACAACACCGATCGCTCGAGTTCGCACAGCTCTTGGTAGTGGTCTTCGTCCTCGATGCTCCAGCCGAACATCAGGCGGGCGGCCGCCAGTCCGTCCAGCTCATGTCGCACGAACATGAGATCCACCTGATCTGTGGTTCCGATAACCATGCATCAAGTGTCTAATCGGATCACCATGCCGGGGCAGGGCCGAAGGTCACATCCTGTTCGCCGTGCCGTCCGCCGGGGAGAAGTGACCGCGCCCCTGTTGGATACCGACGACCTCTGGTCACCGAGCGTGACGCGCCCCATTCTCCGTTCGTCCGACGTCGGGGGGCGTGCCCACTCGTCTGGTAGAGGCTGCCCTACGCGGGTTCACTGCCGCCGATCGGCAGTTCCGGGCCGTGCCCGGCGTACCCCTGTCAAGGTATATTGACAAGGTGCCGCAGCGATCGAACATGTGGGATGCCTGGCAGGAGTTGATCCATTCCGAGAACCCCGACCTCCTCGAGATCCTGAAGCTGGGCGCCCGGTTCCAGGCGTATTTCTCGACCATCGAGAGCGAGACTCTCCAGGCCGCCCGTGAGGCTGGGGTGACGTGGGCTCAGTTGGGAGATGCCCTGGGAACGAGCCGCCAAGCGGTATGGCAGCGGGCGACGACCTGGGACACATCTCGCCGCCGAGACCGTTCAACCCGACGATCCCGTCCCGGCGGGGACAGGCTCGACAACCTAAAGCAGGCGCAGGAGGACTGGGCGCGGCGAAGGGACCAGGTGGCGTCGGCCATGTTCGATCGAGCGCCCTAGCCAGCGCCGCCGGTCGCCGGTCGCCGGTCGCCGGTCGCCGATGGCCGATGGCCGACCGGTGGCCGCACATCGGTTGCGCTCCAGTGGTCAGAGAAGCCCCGAGACCTCGTGCACATCACCACACGGGACGCCCAGAGCCTCGTGGTGCTTCCGCACGGCCTCAGCGTCAGGCGCCTCGAGCAGGCAGTACACCTTGCCGTCCGGATTGTGGAACAGCTCGACCTGGCGGACGCCGAACTGGTCCGACTTCTCCTCCCGGGTGTCTCGTGTGATCTGCTCGATGGCCTGATCCGGGAGCTTCAGATCATCGTGAAAATCCATGAATTGGGGCATCCGCGTTGCCTCCTTGATCGGGGTGCAAATGCATCGTATTGCGGTGGGACCCTCGCTGCCCGGCCAGTACGGGCGACGACTCCTACCGCCGGGGACCGGTGGCACCTGGGGACGGGACCGGCTGCCACCTCCCGGTGCCGCCCGCGGCCAGTTGCCGGGGCCCATGCCAGTGCCACGGGCCCTACGTCGCCGTCACCGAACGTTCATCTGGAATGGAGGTAAAGGTCACCATGGCGCGGGCATGGGTTAGGCAGCGAGCTCCGTACCGGACCAGGTCCCGAGGAGGCCCCGTGGCAACTGCCGCTACTACTGCTCCAGGCTCGGCATTCGAACCCCAGGAGAACGTCCAGATCAGCCGGGAGCTGATTGCCCAGCTCGATGAAGCTCCCACCTCCCGAGAGCACTGGAAGATCCTGTTCATTTCGGGAATGGGGTTCTTAACCGATGCCTACGATCTGTTTGTCATCGGAGTGGTCGCCTCGCTGGTGACGAAGCAGTGGCACATCGCCAGCTACCAGAAATCCCTGCTGAGTTCGTTGGCCCTTCTCACCTCGGCGGTGGGAGCCGTGGTATTCGGTCGGGTGGCCGACCGGCTCGGTCGGAAGAAGATCTACGGCTACGAGGTGCTGGTCCTGGCGGCGGGGGCCATCGCCTCTGCGTTCTCGCCGGGAATCTGGTGGCTGATCGGATTCCGGGCCGTCCTCGGCTTCGGCATCGGTGGGGACTATCCGGTCAGCGCCACCATCATGTCCGAATACTCCAACCAGAAGAACCGTGGCCGCATGGTGTCACTGGTGTTCTCCATGCAAGGTCTGGGACTGGTGGTAGGGCCCCTGCTCGCCATTTTCCTATTGTCCACGGGAATGTCGGACAATCTCGTGTGGCGGCTCCTGTTGGCTTTCGGTGCCATCCCTGGCGGTGTTCGGGATGCGCCGTCGGTTGAACGAGACCCCCCGGTTCCAACTTGCACAACTCGAGTCGAAGGAAGCTAACGAGAAGGCTCACCAGGAGGGTGAGGCCACCGGCATGCGGTGACTGATCGCCGACCGTCAATTTCTCCGTTGGCTGATCGGAGCGTCACTGGCCTGGTTTCTCTTCGATCTCGTCTACTACGGCAATACCATCTCGAGCCCATTGATCGTCAAGCTGGTGGCCCCTCGCGCCAGCCTCATCACCCAGACGGCGTATGTCCTGGCCATCTTCGCCGTCTTCGTTCTCCCCGCCTATCTCCTGGCTGCGTGGATGATCGATCGTCTCGGTCGTCGGGTGATGCAGACGGGCGGGTTCGTTTTGATCGGTCTCGCCTTCTTCGGGCTCTGGCTGATCCCGAAGGCCAGCACCACGGTGGCTCCGTTCATCGTCCTGTTCGGGGCGACGTACTTCTTCAGTGAGTTCGGACCCGATACGACGACGTTCGTCGATCCGGCCGAGATCTTTCCCGTTCGGGTCCGGACCACCAGCCACGGCACGGCGGCGGCGGCCGGCAAGATCGGCGCCTTCGTCGGCACGTACGCCCTGACCAGCCTGCTCCCCCGGATCGGACTGGGCAGACGAGCGGCATCGTAGGCTTCGTGGCCGTGGTGGGAGCGGTGGTCACCGTCACCATGCTTCCGGAACCGAAGGGACAGAGCCTGGAAGTGCTCACTGAAGAGCACGAACAACCGGTCCCGACCAGCGTCACGGTGCTCGGGCTGGCCGAGAGCCGAGGCACCCGACCGCCCCCGGCCTAGCTGCAGTCCCGTCCCGGGAGCCGCCCCGGCGCCGACCGCTGGTATCGGCGGGCACGGGGCCGTCGGAAACCCGGCTCCGGCTCGGGCAGCACGATGTGGCTGAACGGGGAATCATGGGAAGGTGAACGTTTCGCGAAGACAGGACATTTGCCGCCGCCGGCACCCTTTCGTATTGAGCAAAGCCTCGGTGAGTGCCAAGGTTGCACGGACGGCTGAGGAGGCGGCTATGGCGGAGACGGCGGGCAGAAGTACGACTCCCCCGGCGTGAGCCCGCGGGACTACGTCCTCGAGCGGTGGGCCAACCGGGAGACCGCCGGCTTTCGTGCCCTGCTGGCCACCGCCGACATCGCCGATGATGCCCTCCATCTGGGTTCGGAGGCCATACGAGCCAGCGCCGATCAGCTTCGGGCCGTGGTCGTCGCCGGGCAGCGTCGAGGGGAGTCGCATCCGTGCCCAGATCCCGAGCTCGGGGAACGGCTCGCCGGTCTCCTCCAGCGCTACGGATTCATCGCCCGATCGCTAGAAGCGCCCCCTGAGGAATACGGAGACGGATACATTCCGGTGGTGGCCAATCAGCTGCGAAAGCTCAATGTCCAGTTCGCCGTGTTCATCGCCGACCTCGGACATGCCATAGAGAGGCACTAGAGGACGGCTTCGACTGTCAGCGGGGTGCGCATCCCGGCTGGCGGCAGATTGCCGGCATCGGACCGGCAGTGCCCGGTCACCCGACCTCGCCGGTGACAGAGTCAACATCAACGGCCCTTTGGCATAATGATGTGGTGTCCGAGAATTACTTCGACGAGCGGATCGCGAAGAGCTACGAGGCCAACTGGCCAGAACTCCACACCCCGGAGAGGATCGATCCGGCCGTGGACTTTCTGGTGGATCTGGCCGGGACCGGACCCGTGCTCGAGCTGGGGATCGGCACCGGTCGGATCGCCCTCCCGCTCAGCCGGCGGGGTGTGTCCGTCCAAGGCATCGAACTCTCGCCGGCCATGGTGGAGCAGCTGCGCAGCAAGGCGGGTTCCGAGGAGATCCACGTCACCATCGGTGACTTTTCCAGCGTCGAGGTGGAGGGGACGTTCAAGCTGGCTTATCTCCTGTGCAACACCATCACCAATCTCACCAGCCAGGAACAGCAGGTCGCCTGTTTCTGCAATGTGGCCGCCTGTCTCGAACAGGGAGGCTGCTTCGTGATCGAGGTCTATGTTCCCGAACTGCGACGGCTGCCGCCTGGGGAGACGGTCCATGCCTTCGCGGTGACCCCGACGCACCTCGGCTTCGAAGAGTACGACGTAGCGGCCCAGATCGCATACTCCCACCACTACTGGGTCGGCGAAGGCCAGCTGGAGACCTTTTCGGCTCCGTTCCGATACGTCTGGGCGTCCGAGCTAGACTTGATGGCGCACATCGCCGGGATGCGCCTTCGGGAGCGATGGAGCGGCTGGGACAGATCGCCCTTCACCAGCGAGAGCAGAAGCCATGTCTCGGTGTGGGAAAAAGTATGAGACACACCGGAACGCCAGCGTCGAGTTCGTCGGCACGAGAACGAAATGCCGCAAGGCGGCCGAGCACCACCTCCCATCGATGAACCTCGACCTGGTCACCCTGGTCGTAGATGGATACGACGCGGCAATCCGGTTCTTCGTCGACACCTTGGGCTTCGAGCTGATCGAAGACTCACCAGCTCATACGCAGAGCGGAGAGCCCAAGCGCTGGGTGGTGGTGAGGCCGCCCGGGGCTGAGACCGGGATCTTGCTGGCCCGAGCTGACGGCGAGGACCAGAGGTCGGTCGTGGGAGCCCAAACCGCCGGCCGGGTGGCCTTCTTTCTTCGGGTCGACGACTTCGACGCCTCCTACCGGCGGATGACTTCGGCTGGTGTGCGTTTCGTCCGGGCCCCCAGGAGCGAATCCTATGGTCGGGTGGCTGTCTTTCTCGACTGTGCGGGGAACCAATGGGACCTCCTCGGAGCTGGGTGAAGCGTCGAGTAACCCTGCGCGGATGCCGGTCCGTTCGACGGACACGGGGAGGGGACGTGCGCCATCGGCGACCATCCACGGTCCGTCCGACGTCGGTTGGTACCGTGAGATTTCATGACGAAGCAGAAGAAGCCACGTATCTACCCTGATCCAGACAGCTCGGTTGAGAGGTCGGATATCGGCTCGATCGGTATCGGTCAGGCTGCCAAGGAACTGACGGCCGCCCTCCGGGAGTTCGACCGGCAGGCCGCATCATGGGCACGGGTGGGAGAGACCGCCAGCACCTGAGCCGGACTCCTGGTTCCCACTGCGCCCGGAGAGGCGGCCGAAGGCTAGGCGTCCGGCGTGGCCGCCCACTCGGCCAGTTCGATGGTCACCCCTCCCGGACCGACGAGGAAGACCAGCCGCCGGTCGTGGAAGTCCATCACCTCGTTCCGGGCCTCCACGCCTGCCACCCTCAGCCGGTCGAGGGTGGCATCGAGATCCTCTACCGCGAAACAGACATGGTTGAACCCCAGGCGGGCCAGGTCGGGCTCCGAGGGATTCTCCTCCAGGGCGGGGTGGTGGAACCGGAGCAGCTGGACCTCTTGGTGGGTGGCGGCCGCCGACAGGGTGAGCGTCACGTGATCGGCCTTCCAGCCCGGGATGCCCATGTACCGCGACATCTCCTCACCCGACACGACCGTCGCCGCCGTCTCCTCGAATCCCAGTAGCCCGAAGAACCTTCGCGCCCCGTCGAGATCGGCCACGGCGATCGTCACGTGGTCGAACCCGTCGTGCCTCGTCGACGCCATCACCCAAGCGTAGTCAGCGAGTGGGGCCAACGGCCCTGGGCACCGGATGGCCGGACGCGGCTCACGATCGGGCCATCACCCGGCGGCGGTAAGCGGACGGCGTCTCTCCGGTGCGGTCAACGAAGGCCCTGGCAAAGGCGCTGGCACTCTCGAAGCCGACACTGGTGGCCACCTGAAGCACGGTGGGACCAGGCTCGGCCAACAGGGCCATGCCGCGCAGAAGGCGGGCCTGGTGGAGGTACGCCCGCCAGGACATGTCGACCTCCGAGCGGAACCGTCGCCTCAGGGTCCGCTCGGAGACCCCCACCTCCTGGCTGACGACGGCGGCACTGACGGAGTCCAGGTGATCGTTGGTGTAAGCCAGAACGGCAGCCACAACGGCCTCGCGGGAGGTGGGCAGGCTCAGAGGAGCCTCGTCGTGCAGGGCGTCGGCCACCAGACGGGCCAGAACCACGAAGTAGGCATCTGACTCCGAATCGGTTTCCGCCCGCTCGATGGGCCAGCGGAGCCCGTGGACGATCATCTCCCGGATGACGGGTGCGACCCCCAGGATGCGAGCCCGCTCGCCGGCTTCGGGCACGAGGAGCGGGTCGAAGAAGACCGACACCGTGGACACGGAGGTGGCGATGGTGGTCTGGTGGCGGAGACCGGCCGGGATCCAAACGGCCTGCTGGGGCGGCAGGAGGTAGTGGGCGGTCGCCGTCTGGACCTCGACCACGCCCCGAAGGGCGTATTCGATCTGATGCAGGTCGTGGCTGTGCCAGGTTGCCACCAGTCCGGCGCCGTCGTAGGCGTACGTACCGGCTCGGGGGCGGCCACCGGTACGCATGTCGACCATTCCGGATTTGTCCGGTTGAGGCAGAAACTTGGCCGAACGCGCAGTGATGGCCACGAGCCGAGAGCGTACAACCAACCGATGAACGACTTTCATCTGCAATTCCTGGCCAGCCCGGAATGGGCCGCCCAGCTGGAGACGGATCTGCTGCCCTGGATCACCGCGGCCGGGGACCTGGGTGACGACGTGTTGGAGATCGGACCCGGTCCCGGACTCACCACCGACCTGCTGCGGCGACGGGTGCCACGTCTCACCGCCCTGGAAGTGGACGAGACGCTGGCGGCTCCGCTCCGATTGCGCCTGGCCGCCACCAACGTCGACGTGATCTGCACGGATGCCACCAGATCGGGGTTGGCCTCGGGGCGGTTCTCCTCGGCCACGTGCTTCTCCGTGCTGCACCACATGCCGGCTCCTGGCGACCAGGACCGTCTCTTCTCCGAGGTCAACAGGGTCCTCCGAGCCGGGGCGATCTTCGTGGGGACGGACTCCTTGGACACCGACGCGATCAGGGCCGGTCATGTCGACGACACCTTCGTCCCGGTCGACCCCGACACCCTGGGCCACCGTCTGGCGACGGCGGGATTCGTCGATACCAAGGTCGACATCGCCGGTTACCACTTTCGCTTCGTCACCCGGAAACCGGACCCGGCCGGTGGACCCGTGAACCCCTGACCGAGGCGGAGAAGGCGGTCCAGCCCGAGCCGTCGAGCATCGAGCATCGAGCCCGTCCCGGCTAGCTTGATCCAGTGGCCATCTCTCCGTTCGTCAAACGGCTGCGAGAGCTTGTCGGCAACGAGCTCCTCGTTCTTCCCTCGGTCTCGGTTCTTCCCCGCGACCCCGAGGGTCGGCTCCTCCTCGTGCGCCTCATCGACACGGGCACCTGGGCCACCATCGGCGGAGCCGTCGAGCCCGACGAATCACCCGAAGCGGCCGCCTGTCGAGAAGCCGAGGAAGAGGCAGGGGTCGAGCTGCGACTCGGTCCGATACTGGGCGTACTGGGCGGCCCCGAGTACCGGGTGACCTACCCGAATGGCGACAACACTGCCTACGTCATCGTGGTGTTCGACGCCACCGTCGAGGCCGGCACGCCGAGGCCGGACGGCGACGAGACATCCGACGTCGCCTGGTTCGATCCGGGGGAGCTGCCCTGGGACAACATGGGCTCACTCACCAAGGCCCTGCTACGGAACGTGGGCGTCGACACCGGCAACGACTGAGGGATGGGCTCCCGGGTCCGCCGGCGGCTCCAAGCCGACGGACCCGGTCAGTTCCCGGACGTGAGCAACAGCTCGGTCATGGTGTCGAGAGTGGCGGTGGAGACACCGGCATCGAGTGCCCATTCCCGGGCTCCCCCGTGCTGGCGATGCAGCTCCTCGATGAAGGTCTCCATGGTCTGGGCCTCGGCCTGGAGCAGGAACTGCGGAACATCGGCGATCAGTGCCTCGGCGTCCGGGTCGCTCTTGATACGGGCCAGCACCAGATCCATTCGGCTGGCGGTCAGCACATAGTCCTCGACGATGACGTTCCGCTCCACGCCCAGGACGTCGAGAACCAGGGCGGCCAGGACTCCGGTCCGGTCCTTTCCGGCCGTGCAGTGGAACACCAGCGGATGGTTCTGCGACTCTCCGACCATGGTCAGTGCCGCGACCAGGGATTGACGGCCGACCTCCAAGAACCACCGGTAGATCTGAGCCAGGTTCTCTTGAGCCTCGGCCGGAGCTCCCTGGTCCTCACCTTCGTCGACGATGAGCGGAAGGTGCCGGTACCCCACCGCCTCGGAGGCCAGCGGTCCCCGGCCCGATGTTTCCAGCTCGACAGGGCGACGTAGATCGATGACGGTGTTCAGCCCGATTCCGTGAAGGACCTCGACGTCGGAATCGGTCAAGGCGTGGAGCGTATCGCTGCGAAACAGGCGGCCCCATCTGGTGATCCGACCATCCACCGTGGGATAGCCACCGAGGTCTCGAAAGTTGAAAGCCCCCACCAGCGGTAGGAGTCGGTCCGGCGTGACCATGGGGATCATCATGGCCCATGATCCGGACCGCCCCGGGCGCGCCCGTGCCACTGTGTCGGGAATGTGACATGGAGGTCAACGGCGATCCCGGTCCGGGGGCAGGGCAACACCGGCAGCCAGCGGAGGTGGGCCGCCGGGGAGACGAGGTGGGAATCCGCATCTCGCGGCCACTATCCCGGCCCACCGGGGCGGGAGACCGGATGATCAGCGGGTGCGCTCCACCAGCGACGGCGTGCTGGTGGCCACGATCACGAAGAGGGCAAATGTCACCACATGCACCCCGGTGCACCAAAGACAGATCTTCTTGACTGTGAAGAGCTCGGTGGAGATCAGATAGAGGACGGTGAAGATACCCACGGTGGCCACCGCCAGACGCAGGATGTGGACTCTGGCATCGGACGAGCGCCAGGCGAACGGCAGGCAGAGCGCCCCGGAGGCCAGGAAGAACACAATCCCGAACACCGGTACCGGTACACCGAGGACCACCGACTGAGCGCTGGTGAGCACGGCCTGACAGTCGATGGTGCCCCCGTTCACACATACGAGAGCCGAGGGCTGGATGTGGACCCAGAGCGTGTAGCCGGACAGCGCCAACCCAACGGCGCAAAGCGCCAGTGAGGAGACGATCTGCCATCGCTGGCTGGATTCGCCCTGGTGGATGGACACGATCCAACGATACCGCCCAACTGACGGGAGACCATCGCCCTGATCCGGAGCCGGTAGACCGGCTGACGCCCGATCCCAGGTATCCGAGTCGTCATACTTGGGGGATGGAACGCCAGCAGGTGGCCCGTTGCCTCCTTCGGGCCAGGGATCTGGTCGACGCCCGGTACTTCGAGCCGTTGAAGGTGGCCGATCTGGCCGCCGCCGCCCACATGTCGCCCTCCCACTTCAGCCGGCAATTCAAGCGGAGGTTCGGCGAATCGCCCCATGAGTATCTGCTGACCCGCCGCTTGGAGCGAGCCGCACCCCTGCTGCGGGTGAGTGACAAACCGGTGGTCGACATCTGCTTCGCCGTCGGGTGGAACAGCGTGGGCTCGTTCACGTCCAGTTTCAGTCGAACGTTCGGTCGGAGCCCCGTGGCGTACCGCCGCTCGTTCCCGCCGGCTGAGTGGTGGTTGCGGATCCCCCGGTGCGTGGCCCAGACCTATGGCCGGCCCCAGAACCGCACGTTTCGAGAAGACGACGCCGGGTCGAACTCTTAGGATCTGCCGTACGACCCTCGAACCAGGAGGCAGGGATGATCAGGATCGGTAACGCCCAGTTCTGGGTCCGCGACCAGGATGAAGCGCTCGACTTCTACACCCAGAGGCTGGGCTGGGAGGTGCGATCCGACGTCACCATGGAGGACTGGAGTTTCCGGTGGCTGTGTGTGGGGCCGGTCGGACAGGACGACGTGGGACTGGTGCTCATGCCGGTGCCGGGACCGCCCATGATCGACTCGGCCGACCGGGCACGACTGGCCGAGCTGGTGGCCAAGGGGGCCGGCGGGACGCTGTTCCTGGAAACCGACGACTGCCAAGCCAGTTACGACGAACTGTCGGAGCGCGGGGTCGAGTTCAACGACCCACCGACCCGCCAAGCCTACGGAATCGATACGTCATTTAGGGATCCGTCGGGCAACAACATCCGGCTCACCCAGGTGCTCGAGTTCGACCCCACCCGGACCTGACACTGCATCTCCGTGCCGGGTCGAGTGGCGTCAGTCCGAATAGAACTGTCTGAACCAACGTCGGTACTCTGACACCGGCCCGTCGACCTTCGTGAGGATCGGACGCCGACGGTAGATCTTGTTCTCCCAGATCGGGACGTCCTGGGTGAATTGCAGATTGGTGATCTGGTCGTTCAACTCGGAGATCGACTCGGTCGACTTCTCGTCCGGAAGGCGCTTCATCGAGAACAGGAGAGTCACCTCGGTGAACTGATCGTCGATGGGAGTCTGGGCGATGTAGGTGAGCATTTCCAGTGGTCCTTGGTTCACCTCGATGGCGGCAATGCCCGGCCCGCATGTCGTCGTGGTGGTGTCCACCTCGATGCCCGCTTCCGACGCCGCCGTGACCTTCAGGCTCTGTTCGACGATCATGGAAGCGCCGGAGAAGCTGACTTCGAAGTGATCGTGGTCGGGCGAGGCCATGTCGTGCACAGCGGAAAAGTGCGACCGGTCAATGATGTTCTCGGTCAGATCCTGAACGTGGACGCGGACCCGGTAGGTGCTGCTCCGCCACGGGGTCCATCTCTCCTCCTCATACCGGTAGCCGATCACCTCGAAGCTCGGCGGCGCCTCGGCTGCGTGGTGCCATACGAAGATTCGGCCGTTCCTCTCACATACCGGCCACGACCGTGCGGATACCCGGGGGGTGCGGTCGAGCCCCGGCACCTGGGCCAGATGGCCGCGGCCGTCGTAGCGCCAACCGTGGAACGGGCAGACGATACCGTTGCCGCACACCCGTCCCCCGACGCCGAGATGGGCACCGAGATGCAGGCAGTGGGCATCGAAGACGCGAGCTCCGCATCCTCACCACGGAACAGCACCAGGTCACGACCGAGGTAGTGCACCGGCCTCACGTCTCCCGGACCGAGATCGTCGACCGCCCCGACGCTGAACCATCCATTTGGTGCGGCGGGGAACGGATATCGCGTGTCCACGGCCCTATCCGACTCTCTCGACCGGTTCCCCGCCGGCCGGTGCGGTCCCGTGGAAGCGACTGGCGAAAGCCCGCAGCGGCAGGTCGGCACTGGTCAGCAGACCCGGAGCGGCCTCGCACACCGCCCTCATTGCGTTCAGGGCCGGCATCCCGGTGAGGGTCATGCCCAGGGAGGCGAAATAATCGGCGTCCATCAGGCTGTTGGGGGTGCCCGTGGCCGGCAGAATCATGTGGCGGTTGATGATCATGGGATCACCTTCGATGGTGGTGATGTAACAGCCCTGGACGTTCCACCGGGGTTCGGTCTCGGGAGTCATCTGCCATTCGAGGTGCACCTCGATCCTCGGAGCGCCGTTGGACATCCCCCGGAACTTGGCGAGACTACCTCCGACCGATCCCTTGGCCAGTTTCCACCAGCCGAGATCGACATCCTCGGTGCAGGCGCCGAGCTCGCACTCGAAGGCGACGTCGTCTATGGGGAGGTCGAGGCAGTCGGCCATCAGGTAGATCGAGTCGGCGAATACCGTGCAGCCCGTCTGGAGCAGGGCGGGGACTAAAGGATCGTCCACCGGTCGCCCATAGCCCACGTTCCTCCAGGTGTCGACCGAATGGTGGCACGATACGTCGACCGTCTCCAGCACAGTCAGATGGTCGACACGGCCCATTCCGGCGGTGGCCACGACGCTCAGGATCTGGGCCAGGCCGGGGTTCATGCCGGTGCCGTAGAAGGTCGATGCTCCCCGTTGACAGGCGGCCTCTATCAACTCGGTCGGCTTGGCCCCGGACGGGTGTGGGTGATTCCGGTCACGATGATGCCCGGTGATCCAGTCGGAGGTGGTGACCACATTGATGCCGTTCTCGAGCAACGTGCAGAACGCGTCGACGTCCGGCCATACCCCATTGAAGTTCACGACATCGGGTTTCGCCCGCAGAACCTCACTGATGTCGTCAGTGGCCATCACCCCGAGCCGAGCCAGGCCGACGATCTGGCCGGCGTCACGCCCGACTTTCTCCGGCGAGTAGCAGTAGAGACCGACCAACTCGAGGTCGGGGTGCTCGACGATGCGTTTCACCATTTCGGAGCCCACGTTGCCGGTGGCGAACTGGAACACTCGGAGAGGCTGCTTCGACAAGATACTTCCTTCCGGCAACAGGGCTGGCGGCGACGCGCCCGCTGTCCACCGCATCGTACGGCAGACGTGGATTCTTTTCTCGTTGTGGACGCTCACCCACCGGCGCTCGCCCAGACCGGTACGTCGCCCGCGCCTTCACACCACGGAGATCCTGTCGATGGCCGGGCTGTTCCTCCTAGGATCTCGACCATGGGCGACGGGACGGCCAGCCATGCCAAGGCGTGCCGGGGGTTCTCGGCGATCGTGGCTCGAGGTGAGGGACGGTGGACCGAACCGTCCCCTTGCCCCGGGTGGGATGCCGGCGACATCGTCGAACACGTCATCGGATTCCACGACGTCCTTCTGCTCCGCCCCCTGCAGCTGAAGCCGACGAGGCCCAAGGACGATCCCGCCGCCCGTTGGGAGATGACGGTTGACGCCATCGGCAAGGCCACGGTCCTCGCCTCCGCTCCCCCACCTGACGATCCGGATGGTGAATCCGGCATCAATCTCGCCCGTCTGCTGCCCGCCCTCACCACGGACGTCCTGGTCCACACCTGGGACCTGGCCAAGACCATCGGGGTCGACCCGTGTCTCGATCCCACTCTGTGCGAGGCGGCGCGGCGGTCGGCGGTGGCCAATGCCGAAGGGTTGCGAGCCTCGGGCATGTTCGGGCCGGCCGTACCGGTCCCCGAGAAGGCCGACGCGGCCACCAGGCTCATCGCCCTCTTGGGTCGCGATCCGGACTGGGCACCCTGAGCCTCCGCCGAGAGGGCCTACCGCCTGCCCCGGTCCCTAGGCGTAGGTGCGTACCAGGTCCAGCACGTCGGAGGCGTCAGGACCTTCACCTCGGAGCGAAGTTGCATCCGGATCGAGGCGTCGGGCAGCGACCTCGCAGAGCTCGACGGCCGGACCGGTGATGGTCGTGGCCGCCGGTTCGTCGGGTACGAAGTCCCAGCGCCGGCCCGATGGTGAGACCAGGAGGAAGGCCACGGGCCCCGACATGGATTTGCCGGCCATACCGAATGCGTACGGCAGGGTGCGCCAGGCCAGGCGGGCGATCAGCTCGAGGCGATCGGTGGCCATGGGTGTCACTCCGACGGCCGAGGCAATATCGCCGAAGTGGATCCAGGTCTCTGACATACGGGTGGTGGCCAGCGTCCGGGCCGAGAGGGTTCCTGCCACCCATCGGACACGAGTAGACAGGTCCATGCCCCCGAGCACGGTGACCAGTTGGTCGGCGCTCGACATCCATCTCGTCAGAAGCTCCGACGAAGATACGCCGCGCTCCTGTTCGACCATCAGGGCCACGCTTTCGTCGACCGACAACCCGCCGCCCCACCTGGCACTGTCGGTGGTTCCACTCGGGAGATTGCCCCCGAGGCTGGCTATGGCCATTTCGTCCGACTGGGTCAGATGGAGCACCACGTCGGCGACGGTCCACCCGTCACATCGGGTCGGTGCCTGCCATTCGTCCACCGAAAGGCTGTTCAGCAATGACGACGTTTCAGCCAGTTGCTCGGTCAGTGCCGTGACCACCCGGTCCATTCAGCGCAGCTCCCTCCGGGGCAGCAACGCCCCGATGATCCAGAAGAGCGGGATGAAGATGCCGATGATGAACATCACCCAGTGACCCTTGCGTATCGAGATGATGCCCAGGGTGACGAGCAGCACAAGGTAGATCACTCCGAATATGAACGTCATGCGCTTCTCCTGGTTCTCGTACCCCACTGGCCGGGGCCCGACAAAGCCTAATGGGTAACGGCCGCTTCACACCTTGACGAAGAGGGCTGGCCACCCGAGCACCGACAGCTTCCCAGTCCGGGGCCGTCCCTGCTGGTCGGCGAGGTGTCCCCGGACGGCCGGGGCAGGCGGACGGCCGGACGCCCGAAGGATCGGACTGCGCCCTGCCGGCAGGGTCGGAAGCCACCCACTACCGTCAGAAGCGAGCGGTCAAGAAGTCGACCAAACCAAGTCTTCCGCGACGGGGAGGACCCAGCGTTGCTGATGGTCAGAAAGCCCGACCCGGTACCGGGTCGATGACATCCGAGGCCGATGCCGGGGCGGGACAGTCGACCCGCTTGGCTCGGAGATGGATCATCGCCATCTGTCTCGCCGGGCGGCCCTCGCTCTCTTCCAGACCTGGATTGCCACCAATGTCGGCTCCGACCTGGCGCTGGCCTACTCGGGAGCCAGCCGACACACCTCGGAGACTCCCACTGCAGTCGGTCTGCACTATCGAACGGTCGATTACCACGGGAGACTCCCCGCTTGGTACGTCCGGGGCCGGTCCGGTCTACCGGTGATCGTCATGGTCGCCGGCTACGGCAGCGGTCCGGCCGGAGAGCTCAAGAGACTGGTCCCCCTGCACACGCTGGGATATGGAGCGCTGCTCATAGAGATGGGCTATCCGGCATCATCGTGGCCATCGTCTATCTGTCGTCCGTTCGAAGACGGCTGAGGCAGTGACCGGGACCGGCACGGTCCTCGGACGTCCGGTAGCGAGATCGCAAACGATGCTGCGTGACTGGTCGGGGCGCGACAGTGCCCCCCTACCGACCGGCGGTGGAGGGCACCATCAACTTGACCCGGCAACTCCCGCGCAGGCGCCGACTCGCCTGCGCGGGAACCGGGGTCAGTAGGTCAGCTGACAGCCAGGCTGATGCGGGCCAGCGGAAGGCCGCTCACGTCCTCGGTCGGCAGCCAGCCATAGAGAGGGCCACCCGTGGAAGCCACGCTCTGGCCGGAGTTCTCCGTGTAGGTCCACACCTGGGTGCCGGGGCTGTTCTGCCCGGTGCTCCCGTTGGAGGCCACGGCGTACGTCACGTAGACGGTCCCGCCCACGTTGGAGAACTGCTCGGTGAGGGTGTACCAGCCACTGGTGTTCAGGTACTCGGGGTTGGGGGTTCCCGCGGTAGCCCCGCAACCTCCGGAACCATTCTCCCAAGTGACCTCCCAGCCGCTGTTCGTCGAACACAGGTCGATGACGAAGTCCTCTTCATAGTTGGCCGTGTTGGTCTGCAACCCGGTGTCCCAGTCGACCACGTTGCCGGTGTGGGCATCGCCCCAGCCGGCATCCACGTAGACCTCGATCGACGTGGTGTACCCCGAACCGAAGGTCACGTCGTTGCCGAGGTTCTTCGGACCCCACAGGGTGTACGGCCCACTGCAATTCTCGCCGCCCGGGACGCTGCACCCGGTGGCGGTGGGAACGCCACCGTCCTGGCCGCCGGTGGTACGGGCGTACTTCTTCTGGCCGGTCAGCGTGGCGCCCGAGGCGTACCCGCCCCAACCGCCATCGGTGGTGGTGGGCTTAAAGATGCTGATGGTGCCGTAATCGCCGGACAACCCGTCACAGGGGGTATTGGGGGGACTGGCGTCGCACCACCCGTTGGTGTTGGTCGCCAGCTTGTTGTTCCAGTCGTGCGTGGTGTTCTTGGGCTTGGCCCCACTTCGTACTGCGGCACTATGGGCGGCCGTTGCCGGTTGCGGCCGGGTGGTCGCCCCAGCACTTGCCGAGACGCCGAGAATCCCGATGGCCACCGACGCCAACAACGCCAACATTCCAAACATCGAGCTACCCGCTCGCCATTTCTTCATTCGCCTGTTCATGGTTCCTCCACTAGTGAAATTGCAAACGGGTTACCCGCGGTCCACACAAGGCTCCGCCGACTCGTCGAGTCCGCATCAACATACTCCGGATCGCACGGCGCTTCCATCGTCAAATTTTGCCGTTTCCCGAGTCAGTCCTACCTGCACCGACGTCGATCGGACCGAAGTTTTCAACAGGTCGTCATCTACAATTTCGCGCTCTTGCGTGGTTGCGGATCCGGCAGATCATGGCTCTGTGTGACGGGCCACGCTCAGGTCGGCGTGTCTTCGAACAGCGCCGTGGCCGAGAGATAGGCGGGTTCGAGGAGCTCGACTTCAGGTGCACGATCGTTGAAGGCGGCGCGGATCGGCCCGAGGTCGGGGGCCGAGGAAAATCCGGGTAGCCGAATTATCGTGATGGCACAGCACCACACGCCGGGCACCGAGGGTCTCGGCTTCGTCGGCCACGAACTGGGCAAGGGACCCCTGCACCGGCTCTCCGTCGACATTGGCCCGCCCGGCGGCGGCCAGGATGGCCACATCCGGGTCGAGGGTCCCGAGGATACCGCCCCAGAGGCCGGAGGTGTCCTGGAACAGCAGCGAACCTTCGGGAGTCTCGAAGAGGTACATGAGCGCCCCGCCGTCGCCCCGGTCGCTGTGACCTGACGCCGCGGCGATCAGATGCTCGACGGCCACTGTGTCGAGCGAGGTGGTCAATCGGACCACCAGCTCCTCCATCCGCAACGCCCGCTCCTGCCACGTGACTCCGAGGTCGCCGAGGCACACCTCACCGGCCCCGGCGGCGTGGGTGCCGGTCCACAAGCAGGAATGCAGGCTCGGGTACACGGACACGAACACTTCCTTGCCCAATTCGATCCGTTCGCCGCCCGCCACGCAGATCATTCGGTCGACGGGGACACCGGCCTGCTCCAGGAGCCGCACCGTCTCGTAGCTGCCGATCAGTCGGGCGCCGGTGCGGGCCATGATGCGTTCGGCCCCCCACAGATGGTCGAAGTGGGAGTGCCCGATGACGATCCAGTCGCACTCGTCGATGTCATCGGCCGTCAGTCCGGGGCCTTCGGCGTTCGGGGCACGGTCGATGTAGGCGTCGAGGAACACGGCGAGACCCGCCGTCCGGAGTCGAAAGGTCGCACATCCAAACCAGTCGAGGGTCGACGTCATCTGTTCGCTCCGGACGGCTCAGTGGGTGCCACCCTGGGCAACGTAGTCGGCCACCGCCCCACGGGTCAGCGCCTCCAAGGCAACCACGTGCGCCTCCACATCGGCGGCTCCGGCCAGCGCTCGTTGGGCCACGAACCCGAGAGTGATCGACGTCAGCAGTTCCGCCACCGCTCCGGCATCCACCGCGGCATCGAACGTCCCGGCCGTCTGCCACCGCTCGACCGCTTCGGTGAACAGCCGGCGGAGTCCGGCGTAGGAGGCGCGGGTGGCCGCCTTCAGCCCGGGATCGCTCTGGGAGTGGCTCCAACCGTGGAGGGAAACCAACAGGCGGTCGATGCCGCCCTTTTTGTGGCGGCCGAAGCCGACGACGGCCCCCAGGACCTGGCCGACCAACTCGGGGAGCGGCGGTGGCTCGGGGTTGGTGAGCACCGGGGCCAGGTCCTCGGCCATCGCCCGCTGTGCCGTCGGCCACCACGGCGTTGATGATCTGGTCCTTGCCCTTGAAGTAGGCCGTAGACGGCACCGGTCGAAAGTCCCGACCGGGTGATGATCATCTCCATCGACACGGCCTCGAGGCCGTGGTCCTGGAGGCAGACCCGGGCTGCCTCCAGGATCTGCTCACGTCGGGCCTCCCGCCGCTCGTCGGTGATCCGGGGCATGTCGGCAACCTAGCACAAACAAAACGAACATTCCATCTTGACGGGTCGGTCCTGGCCCTGTTACAAAACAGAATATTCCTTCTACAACGGAGAAAGAGACCATGCCCAGCGCCTTCGGTTCCACCCAGAAGCCGGTCAACCGCTCGATCATCACCGCCGTCGTGTGCATCGCTCTCGGCGCGGTGTCGGCGGCGATGGCGTCCCTGAACGTCGCCATCCCCGACCTGGTCCGCAGCACCCATGCCAGCCAAACCCAGCTCGAGTGGATCATCGATGCCTACCTGCTGGTCTTCTCGGTGCTGCTGCTGCCGGCCGGGGCCCTCGGAGACCGCTACGGTCGCCGCAAGGCCCTCATCGCCGGGCTGGTGGTGTTCGGAGGCGCCTCGGGGGCGGCCATGGCGGTGTCCTCGGCCAACGAACTGATCTTCCTGCGCGGTCTGATCGGCCTCGGGGCGGCGTTCGTGATGCCGGCCACCCTGTCGACGATCACGGGCACGTACCCTCCTGCCGAACGGACCAGGGCGGTCAGCGTGTGGGCGGCGGTGGCCGGCGGAAGTGCCATTTTGGGGTTGCTGTGCTGCGGCGTGCTGTTGGAGTGGTTCTCCTGGCGTTCCGCCTTCGCCGTCAACGTGGTTCTGGCCGTCATCGCCCTGGCCGGCACCTTCCGCTTCGTCCCCGAGTCCTCACAGCCCGAGGCGCCGGCCCTCGACCGGGGTGGCGCCATGTTGGCCACCCTCGGACTCGTCGCCCTCGTGTTCAGCATCATCGAGGCCCCCGACGCCGGTTGGGCGAGCGCCCGCACGGTCGGTGGCCTGGCGGCCGGGGTGACGGCGCTCGCCGGGTTCGTGCTCTACGAGCTCCACCACCCCCGCCCCCTGTTGGACCCCCGCCTGTTCGCCGACAGGCGGCTGTCGGCCGGCAGCCTGTCGATCTGCATCCAATTCTTCGCCTTCTTCGGGTTCACCTTCGTCTCCCTGCAGTACCTCGAGGGCGTCCGCGGCTACACGCCGCTGGTCGCCGCCCTGGCCGTGCTGCCTCTGTCGGCGACGATGGTGCTGGCGGCCAGGCTCACCCCGCGATTGACGGCGAGGTTTGGTACCCGGGCAGTGTGCGTGACCGGGCTGGTGTTGGTGGCCGCCGGTCTCGGCACCATCTCGCAGGTGGGGACCGACTCTCCGTACCTGTGGGTACTGGCCGGCCTCGTCCCGCTCGGCATCGGCATGGGAACGGCCATGACCCCGGCTACCGCCGCCATCACCGAGGCGCTGCCCCTGGCCCAACAGGGGGTGGGCTCCGCCCTGAACGATCTGTCACGAGAGGTCGGCGGTGCCCTGGGCACCGCCGTCATCGGCAGCGTCGTGACTGGCGTCTACCGCTCGAGCCTGCAGCTCCCCGGCGCCCCGGCTCCCCTGGTGGCCCGGGCTCGGTCATCCTTTGCCGTGGCCGTCCACGCCGGCGGGTCGACCGGGGCCGATGCCCGCACCGCCTTCGTAGCCGGGATCCATTCGGGACTGCTCTACGCAGCCGGGGCCGCCATGGTGGCCGCCGTGAGCGTGGCTGTCCTCGTGCCCAGCGACGCCCGGCCCGGCGCCCCGGCGGGCCCGGCAGCCGGGCCGACGTCCATCAGCCCGAACTGGCCACCGTCGCCAGCTAGAGGTCCGGACCAATCCGATACTTCGAGAATAGGAGAAGACCATGGCCGAGAGAGCCGGCGACGAGAGCTCACAGACGACCGTCGCCCGAGACGTCTCGATGGATGCCCGCCAGCCGGCCGGCCCGGCCGACGAGGACACCCCACCGCCGGTCGCCTTCGATCCGCTCGATCCGCTCGATGAACTGCTGTCGGAGGTCGGCCTGTCGAGGGGGGACGCCGGAGTCTCCGTCTCCTTCGCCGGACAAGATCCGATCGTTCCGGCCGCTCACCGGCTCGGAGCCTGCATCGGGGTCCCACTCATGGCCGGGGCGGTGGCCGCCGTTGCCTTTCACCGGCATCGGGGCGGGCCGAGGCAAGATCTCTACCTCGACCTGGGACAGGCTGTGCACACCATCAATCCGGGAGCCTTCTGGCACCCCACGCTCAACGGTGAGATGGCCCCGCATCCGCTGATCCTCGACAACCCGTTCCTTAGTGGCGCCGTACCGGACGGCCGATGGCCGCTGGGTCATGGCCTCGGGCGTCTATCCCCATCTGGCCGCCCAGTGGTGCCGTTTCTTGGACGTACCACCCGACCCCACCAGGGTGGCCGAGGTGATGGCCGGGTGGGACGGGTTCGAACTGGAGGAGACGGCGAGCGCCGCCGGCCTGCCGATCTGCGTGGTGCGGACCCCGGCCGAGTGGCTGGCCCACGACAGGGGGCGCTGCTGGCCGCCCAGCCGGTCATCGGGCTGACACGCATCGGCGACGCTCCGGCCCGGGACTTCGGAGCAGCCGAGCGGCCATTCGACGGCATCCGAGTCCTGTCGTTCACCCACGCCATCGCCGGTCCGGCCGTCGGCCGGACGCTGGCCGAGCACGGAGCGGACGTGCTCGGCGCCACTCGTCCCAACGATTACGAGCACGAGTACATCTACGCCGAGGCCAACGTCGGATCCCGGAGTGCCTACGTCGACCTCGGCAGCCCTCGGCACGGGAACGGGCCGCCGATCTGCTGGCCGAGGCCGACGTCGTGGTCAACAACCATCGCACTTGGTTCGCTCGAGCGTCGCGGTCTCGATCCCCGGGAGCTGGCCGATCGGCACCCCGGCCTCGTGTACGTCTCGGTCACCTGCTACGGCTCGATCGGCCCGTGGGCCGGACGCGGAGGGTTCGACATGAACGGGTCGGCCGCATCGGGTCTCATGACCATCGAAGGGAGCGCGGCCGAACCCCGGTTCCCCGTCACCTTCCTCCTCAACGACTACATCACCGGCTACATGGGCGCCATCGGGGCGGCGGCCGCGCTGGTCAAGCGCGCCACCGAGGGCGGCTCGTGGCACGTCACCGGTGAACCTGACGAGGACGGCGATGTGGTGCGGCTCGCTCGGACTCGTCGACCCGGCTCTTGCCGGCCGTGACGAGGAGCACAGCCTGCGCCGAGCCCGTCGCCTACGACGCCCCCAGCCCGCTCGGGGACGTCCACATGCTCGCCCCGCCGGTGCGCTTCTCGCAGACACCGGCCTCGTGGCCCGACCCGATCCTCGTCCCGCCGCGGGTCGAGTCGGCCGGCCTGGCGGGCCTGACCGATCGATCACCCGGGACCGGCGGGTCGCCGAGGGCGGTTGCGCCCTCGACCACCGGCCACCGCTATCTGGCTCGCGGTGATGGGGGGAGGTCCTCGTAATACGGGATGTGGGCCTGTTGCAAGGCGGGAGTGAGCCGTTTCCGCACCCACTCGGCTCCCTGGCCCTCCACCTCCCAGGCCGGATCCTGTCCGTCCGTGGTCCTCACGCTGATGACGGTCACCTGCTTGGGTGCCGATGCCGGACGACCCAGGCGACGGCCGGTGCCGACGCTGGCACCAAGGGCCATGAACGCCTGGGCCTCGGTGCCGCCAACGCGTTCTCGACGACCTCGACACTCTCCACCGTATCCAGCGGGATGCCGTGGGTCAGACGGAACTCGCCGAATCCGAGACTGCCGTCCCTGATTCTGAAGTGCGGGCCACGTCGTCCCAGCGATGAATGACCGCCTCGGTACGTGCACTTCGTCGGAAAGCCGATAGTGACGTCCCCGACCGAGGATTCCTTCTCCGCCGGCCAGGTCTACCACGGTGAGGGATCCCGGGCCGATGGCCCCGGTTCTCGCCCCCTCCCCTTCCCCATCCGGTTACCGTGCCCACCGCATCCGAGCGTCTGCACCTACTCGAAGGATGGCGACGGCCGGGTACACGGCCGTGTGCCAACGGAGAAGGCCGGCGTGCCGAGCCCGTCAACTCCGGGTCGACACGATCAGCGCCACCGAGCACCGGCAGGCCACGCCATCACCTACCGCTGGGCCCCGGGCGTCAGGCGCCCTCGGCTTCGATCAAGTCCAGCGATTCCAGCTCCAATGCGTGGCGCATGTGCCGATCGATGGCGGTGAGGAACATGCGGTCCCCACGCTCGGTCTGCTCGACCAACATTGCCGCCCCGACGGTCAGGAACACACCGTGCATCGCCCCCAGTCGGTACTGCCGCCAGCACTGGTCCCACGAGAAGTCGGCCACCCCCGCTCCCCGCAATCGGTCGAAGTAGTCGTGGACGAGCCCGGACTCGGCCCGGCGCCTGATGTCGGGCAGGAGGGATCCCCCCACGAAGTAGCTGATGTCGGCGACGCCGTTGCCGAGCACCACCGTCTGCCAGTCGACGACCCAGACGTCCCGGCCGCCCGGATCGAGCATCAGGTTGTCGAGCCGTAGGTCGCCATGGAAGATCGTCCGGGGTCCGCCGTCCCCTCGCCACCACCGGCCCATACCGGGCAGGGCCCTCTCGAGGCCTCGGTGCACGTCGTCGTCGAGCTCGGAACCGAAGCGCTCGAGGAACGACGGGAACACCGATGCCAGGGCATCCGAGACCTTCGCCGCCGTTTCGGGGGAGTTCCGGTTGAGCCAACCGACCCTCTCGAGGGCCGGGTCGCCCCACCGTGGCACGTGAAATGCCACCGCCTGCCCGATCACCTGTTCGGCCAGTTCGGGGCGGCATCCGGCCAGGTCATTTCCGGCTACCGCCGGCGCCAGATCTTCCAGCAGGAGAAGGAACTCGCCGGCGTCCAGGTCGATCTGGGCGAGATAGCACGCCGGACAGTTGACGCCCAGGGTCGGGGCAAGTTCCCGGTAGAACTCGACCTCCACCTCATAGGCCCGAAACGCCTTGCCGGTGGCCCGGCTACCGGGATGCTTGGAGGCAGATTTGGCCACGAGGGACGCCGGACCATCGCTGGGACCGTCGTAGTCGAGCGTGAGCCGCGTCGACTCGGCCATCTGGCCGGTGCCGATCGGGATCGAGCTGACTCCGGTGACACGCCCGGTGGTCAGCCTCCCCCGGGCCCGCAGGACGGTGTCGATGGCCGACGGCGTCCACTCGCCCTGGCCGATCAACGGCCAAGGCTCGATCGTCACTTGCCGAGACGGCCGAGCCGCTGTTTGTCCCCCGGTTCCGAGCCCAACTGCACATAGCTCTCGGCATCGAACTCGTCGGGGGGATCGACGTCGACGACGTACTCGGGTCGATCGTCCCACTCGAGCCTCAGCGCCCGGGTGACCACCGCGTGCTGCAGGTACATGGCAGTGATGTACGTGAGCTCGAAGATCTCCTCGTCGGCCAGCTCGTCGTGGAGCACTTCGAAGACGTCGTCAGCCACCCGTCCGCCGTCGAGAGCGATACCGTCGGCATAGGCCAGGACGGCCCTCTCCGCCGGGTGAAGGCATCGGAGACCTGCCACCCGGCGATACCCTTGATCTTGGTCGGGGTCGGCGTGAGTCCCCGCAGTGCCTGGATGTGCTGGGAGTAGACGAACTTGCTGCCGACGGCCCAGCCCACCCGGGCCTGGGCCAACTCCCGGAGCACGCCATCCAACTTGCCGGTCCGGGACTCCGGTAGAGCACGAACCCGGCCACGGCATGTTCCATGATGTCGGGGACGAGGGCGTAGGTGGTCCACCAGTCGCCCTGGCTCCCCGTGGCCGTGCCCGTGGCCGAGGGCTCCGCGGATCGACGCCCTTGCCGAAGACCAGGTCGTACATGGCATTGACGAGTGGGCTCTCCGTCTCCGAGCGAGGGACCTGACGGAGGCCGGGTCACTGGCCTCCCGGGCCGTACGCTGGTGGCCACGGGCGGAGGGGCCGGCCGCCGCATGGCTGACGTCACCGTCGTCGAACGACTTGGTCCAGGCGGCCAACTCCAGCAGGATCCCGTCGGGATCCTGAAAGTAGACCGACCGTACGAAGACCCCCGGATGCATCTCTTCGCTCACCGTCCATTCGCTGTCGTCATGGTTGACAACCACCGAGCAGTCGACCCCGTGGTCGACCAATCGGTCCCGGTATGGCTCGATGAGGTCCGGGCGCCACCTGGAGGGCGACGTGGTTCATGGATCCGACGGCCGAGCGTCGATCTCCCCGTTGTCCGGTCGGGTCAGCGGGGCGGCGACGCCGGGCGCCGGACCGGGGGCCGTCGGCGAACCAGAAGAAGGCCAACGAGTCCCCGTTGCCGATGTCGAAGAAGAAATGCTGGCCCATGCCGGCCGGCAGTTCGACGGTCTTGATCAGTCTGAGGTCCAAGACGTTGGAGTAGAAGTCAACCGTCCGGGCCATGTCGCTGCAGACCAGAGCGAGATGACTCAATCCCCTGGAGCTCCAGTGGCGATTCCTCAGTTCGGCGATCGGTGGATGCTTCGTTCGGCGTCATCATCGTGTCGACCTCCCCGAGATTGCATGCACCTGTCACCCTGATCCCCGGCAATCCTCCCTTCCAGCGCTCGTCCGGCCCGGTCGATTGCATACACTCTGCGCTATGACGACACGTCCAGTGGTCCACTCGCGGGAATCCGGGTGCTCGAGTTCGGGAGCCTGATCGCCGGTCCGTTCGCCGGCCAATTGCTCGGCGACTACGGGGCCGACGTCATCAAGATCGAGCCGCCGGACGGGAGATCCGTGCCGCCGATGGGGAGTACTGCACGAGGGTGAGAGCCTGTGGTGGACAGGGATCGCCCGGAACAAGCGGTCAGTCGTGGTCGACCTGCCACCGAGGCCGGGATGCCGACGGTGGCCCAGCGCCTGGCGGGGCAGCACCGACATCGTCGTCGAGAACTTCCGGCCCGGACAGATCGAGCGGTGGGGACTCGCCTATGAGGACCTGTCGAGCGGCAATCCCGGCCTGGTATAGGTGCACGTCTCGGGCTACGGCCGGACCGGTCCGCGGGCGTCGATGGCCGGATTCGGGAGCATCGGTGAGGCGATGGGAGGGATCCGCCACACCACCGGATGCCCGAAGGCCCTTCGTCGCGCACCGGCATCAGTCTGGGCGATTCCCTGGCCGCCATGTTCGCCGTCATCGGCGCCCTGGCCGCCGTCGAGGAGCGCCACGGGAGCGGCCGGGGCCAGGAAGTCGACGTGGCCCTCTACGAGGCCGTGGCCGCCCTGATGGAGTCGTCACTGGCCGATGCCGAAATGGCCGGTGTGGTGCGGGGTCGCAGCGGGGGTGTTTTGCCGGGGGTGGCCCCGTCCAACGCCTACCCGACGCCGGGAGGCGCCGAGGTCCTGATCGCCGCCAACGCCGACGGCGTGTTCCGCCGGCTCTGCGATGCCATGGGACGACCGGAGCTGGTCGACGATGGGCGTTTTCGCACCCACCAGGATCGGGGCGACGAACGCCGACCAGCTCGACGAGCTCATCGGAGGGTGGTCGGCCACCATGGACGCCAACCCTCTCCTCGAGCTCCTGGCCCACCACGGCGTACCCAGCGGAAGGGTGTTCACAGCGCTCGACGCGCTCGGCGATCCCCACTATGCCGCCCGCCACATGGTGCAACGACTGACCAGCGCCCACGGGACCGACATGCCGGTGACCGGGGTCGTGCCCCGATTCTCCCGGACGCCTGGGACTCTCCGGTGGCCCGGGCCCGCCCTCGGGGCCCATACCGACGAGGTCAAGGCCGAATTGAGCTCGGCCCTGGCTGATCGACCGTCACCGCCGTGATCGGACGCCGCTCCGGCTAGCGGCCCCGGTCGGAGAGCTCGGCCGGCCGAGGGCGAAGACCTCTGGCCTCCGATTGACGTTCGGTCCAGGCGGCATGCCCGCCACCGGAGGAGTCACCCGGTTCGTCGTAGAGAGCGTCGATCGAGTTGGCCGCCTCCACCACGTCGAGCAGCTGATCGCCACCCTGAAGAACGTGTTCGTGCATCAGCCGGCCGGCCCTCGATCCCTGACCGGCCCGAATGGCTTCGAAGACCAGGCGATGGAACGACACCGACCTCTCGAACTCGGAGGCCCGGTAGTGCCGAAAGGCTTGGAACACCAACGTGTGATCGACGGTACGGATCAGATTCTGCACCAGCCTTTCGTGCTTCGACGCCTCCAAGATGGTCAGGTGAAACTGGTCGTTGCCGCGGAACACCCGACGCATGGTCTCGAGGTTCCCGTCGACATGGGCGGCCACCGCAGCCGAAAACTCCTTTTCGGCGAGGTCCAGCCGATCGAGTTGATCAGACGTCGCACGGGTGGCGGCCAGCTCAGCTGCCATCCCCTCGAGGCGGGCACGCAGTTCGTACAGATCGGCGATCTCACCGATGGACAGCGGCCGGACGGTTGTCCCCTTGTTGGCCTCCATCAACACCAAGCCCTCGGACTGGAGCATCCGCATCGCCTCGCGGATCGGCGTGCGGGACACCTCGAGCTCGGTGGCGATCCGCTGCTCGACCAGCCGCTCACCAGGGCGGAATCGACCTTCGACGATCCACTGGCGGATCCGGTGGTATGCGAACTCTGCGCTGGGCTGCGACCCGGCGGGGGGCGGGTGGGCGCCCACAGGGGCATCGGCGGCGGCGGGCGGCCCGGTGCCGCTCGGCCAGCCGGACCGATGGGCCATCACGTCCATCGCTCCGGGACGACGGCGGCCACGTGAGCCGGGGGGTACGGGCTCATCACCGCCCCGTGGTCGGGCGGGCAGTGTCGGATGGCCCGACTCCCACCGTCCTGTCGGGGCCCGAGCGAAATTCGGTCGGTGCCTGGTTCCGTGGCCCGGCCACCCCGACATGGCTCTCCATCCGGCGACCGGTTGCCCGACAGGCGATCTGGGCCGCATCGATCAGGCCGGATACGGAAATCCCGGTGGTCATTCCCATCATCTCGAGGGCATGGGCCAGATCCTCGAGGGCCAGGTTGCCAGAGGCTCCGGGGGCGAACGGGCAGCCACCCAGTCCACCGACGCTGGCGTCGATCCGAACGGCGCCGGCTCCCAGTGCGAACAGGGCGTTGGCCATGGCCAGGCCCCTCGTATCGTGCAGGTGGACTCCCACCGGAAGCCCGGTTCGCCCGACCGTCGCCACCAGCGCCTCCACCTCCAACGGAGTGGCAACGCCGATGGTGTCGGCCAGGCTCACCCCGTCGACCCCCATCGAGGCGGCCGCCCCAGCCAGTCGGTCCACGGCGGTGGGGTCGACCGCCCCTTCATACGGGCAGCCGAAGGCAGTGGCCAACGTGAGCTCGACCACGCTGCCGACCTGGTGAGCCGCGGCTACGACCCTCTCGAGCTCCCCCATCGCCTCCATGGTCGAGCGACCGGCATTGTGGCGGCTGTGGGCGTCACTGACCGACACGACGAACTGGAGATGGCGAATGGAGGCACCGAGAGCGCGCTCGGCACCCCGGGAGTTCAGAACCAGTGCCCAACGTGTCACCCCCGACCCGGCGGTGGCCAGGGCCAGATCGTCAGCGTCGGCCATGGCCGGGACCCGGTCCGCCCGGACGAAGCTGGTCAACTCCAGCTCCCTCACCCCGGCGGCGACCAACGCCTCGAAGATCTCCACCTTGGCGGCAGTGCCGACGGGCGCTTCGTCCTGCAAGCCGTCCCGTAGCGTGACGTCACGCAGGGCGACGGCACGGCCGGGTTGACGAAGCGGATGGATGTCTCCCACAGTGCATACAACCCTAGCGATCCGGGCGGACGCTCAAACTGACCACGGGCCGACACCCACGGTGGGGGCACGTAGAGTTCGGCCATGCCTTTCGGACTCCGCTTCGACTTCCGCAATCCGGCTCTGGCGGCGACCTCCATGGCCGACCGCTACTCGGCGGCCCTCGAGATGGCGGCCTGGGCGGATGCGCTGGGCTGTGTGACCATATCGGTATCCGAGCATCACGGCTCGGACGACGGCTACCTGCCGAGCCCCATCCCAATGCTGGCGGCCATGGCGGCCCGCACCGAGAACGTGCGCCTGATGGTGGCGGCGCTCATCGCCCCCTTCCACGACCCGCTCGGGCTGGCCGAAGACCTGGTGGTGCTGGACAACCTGAGCCGGGGCCGGGTGGACCTCGTGGTGGCCGCCGGCTACGTGCACGAGGAGTTCGCCATGTTCGACGTGGCCATGAGCGAGCGCGGCCAACGGGTCACCGAGGCGGTGACCACCCTCAAAGCCGCGTTCTCCGGCCAACCCTTCGAGTACCGCGGCCGCACCGTCCGGGTCACTCCGGCCCCCTTCCGACCGGGAGGTCCCACCCTGATCCTCGGAGGCAGTTCCAAAGCCGCCGCCGAACGCGCCGCCCAGATCGGTGACGGCTTCCTGCCCAGCGACGCCTCGGTGTGGAAGTACTACGTGGACGAAATGCTGCGCCTGGGCCGGCCGGACCCGGGCCCCTGCCCCATGGGCGACACGGTGAACTTGGCCCTGGCCGAAGATCCGGTGCTCGGCTGGGAGCAGATGGCACCCTATTTCATGCACGAGATGAACAGCTACGGGGTCTGGCAGGCGCAGGACGATCTGGCCAGCCCCTTCCGGACGGTGGCTGATCTCGACGAGTTGGCGGCCAGTGGTAAGTACCGCGTGATCACCCCCGAGGAGATGATCGAGGAGCAGAGGGACTCGCCGTCTCCCTTCGTCATGTTCCACCCACTGTGCGGCGGCATGCCCATCGGACTTGCCTGGTCCAGCCTCAGACTCTTCGAGGAGAAGGTCCTGCCGGCCTTGGCCTAGCGGCGGGGAGCTCGGGCCCGGGCAATTGGTACATTTGGCCTGCTCGGCCCGGTGAGCCCGGGTGCCGCCCCGGCCAGGTCGGTCTTCGTCGGACTCCGACTCAGGCCATGATGACCTGAGCGGTCCCGCCGTGGACGTCGACATGAGCACTACTAGGAGGTCGGTCAGATCGAGTTCGAAACCCTGCTGTACGAGGAAGCCGACGGAGTGGCGGTCGTCACCCTCAACCGACCCGAAGTGCACAATGCATTCGACGAAGCCATGCAGGTCGAGCTACGCGAGCTGTGGCGGCGGTTGAGGTCCAACGACGAGGTGCGGGCCGTCGTTCTCACCGGATCGGGCCAGAAGGCCTTCTGTACCGGAATGGACCGGTCGGGCGTCCCCACTGAGGAGGGTGAGTACTACTTCCATGCCTTGACCTACGAAGACCCCGGCCGGAGCATCGGTCCCCGCAGCCAAGGCCTGTGGAAGCCCGTGCTGGCCGCGGTGAACGGAATGGCGTGCGGTGGGGCCTTCTACCTTCTGGGCCAAGTCGATTTCATCGTGGCCGCCGAGCACGCCACCTTCTTCGATCCTCATGTCACCTACGGCATGCCCGCTGTCTTCGAGCCGGCATTGATGGGCCAGAGGATGCCGTTCGGCGAGGTCATGCGCATGACGCTGATGGGGAGCCAAGAGCGCATCTCGGCCGAGAAGGCCGAGCAGATCGGTCTGGTCACCCAGGTCGTTCCTTCGGACGAGGTGGTCGAGGTGACGCGTCAGTTGGCCCTGACCATCGCCTCGTTCTCTCCGGCGGCGGTGCAGGCTTCACTGCGGGCGGTGTGGGCCTCTCGAGAGATATCCCCCGGTCAGATGGTCGAGCTGGGCAACCTCTTCCTCAATCTCGCCACCTCGGCGGAATCGCTCCGCAGCAGCCAGGAGGTCTTCCAGAAGAGAAAGCCCCGGCCCCCGACGATTCGGTGATCGAGCGGGACCGTCTCCCACGCCGACCAGGGACCCGGACCCCCCGGCGTCGGGCATCGGCGCCGGCGGCCGTCAGCTGAGTGCTTCGATCACGGCCGTGAAGTCGGGCCACTGACCACCGGCATCGATGACGGTGGTCAACAGGGCCTCGACGGCCGGACCGACCCGCACACCAACCCCGGCCTCTTCGGCAAGGTCGACGGCGAGGCGAAGGTCCTTGCGGGCCAATGCCGGGGAGAACCAACCCGGGTGGGTCCCATCCAGCAGACTGTCCAACCGGAGACTGCAGGCCAGGCTCACCAGCGGGTTGTCGGCCAGCAGGCTCCTCAGCAGCTCTTCGGAGATGTCGTGCCGTCGGGCCGTAGCAATGGCTTCGGCCAGCGAGGCCACCCCGGTGATCAAGAGCAGATTGCCGACGATCTTCATGGTCGCTCCGGCACCGACCGGTCCGCAGTGGGTATGGCCGGCCCCCAGGTCGTTCCACAACGGGTCCAAGGCGGCGACGGTGGGGGCGGGACCGCCGATCAAGAATCGACCGAAGCCCCCTTCGATCATGGCCGGAGAGCCCATCACCGGAGCGTCGAGGACCCGGTCGTCAGGACCCTCCTCGGCCAAGTGTCGGGCGGTGTCCGGGGAGACGGTGCTGATGTTGGCGAGCACCGCCCCTGGGCCAAGCGATGCCAGGGCGCCGTCACTGCCGAGACAGACTTCCGAGACGGCGCTGTCGTCGGCCAGTACCACGAGAACGGCGTCGGCGCCGCTCACCGCCCGGGCCGGAGATCGGGCTTCGACGGCTCCTTGGGCCACCAGTTCGGCCGCCCGGCCCGGGGAGCGATTCCACACAGTCACCTGGTGACCAGTTTCGAGTCCTCGGGCGGCGAAGGCCCGGCCCATATTGCCCAATCCCAACACGGCGATCCGCATGAAGTCAGCCTACGTCCACCGGTTTCCGTCCACCGGCCCAGCCGGGCGGCGCGGTCCGTGGGCCGCCACCGAGAAGTCCGGCCGCTCCGGCGGCGGCGCCGGCCAGCGGACACGGGGCCCCCGCAGGTGCAAAGACCCTGACGGTGCGCAAGGATTGGGCCCAGCTGCGAGAACCAACGAGGTTGACGCGACCCTCATCCCATGGGGTCCGTCGAGACGGTGAACCGACCGACGCCGGTCGCCGGGAAGGAGATCGCCATGACCGACCACACCTTGGAGGCCGTTGGGGAGCTGGCTCAGCAGCTGCGGGTGGATTCGATCCGCTGCAGCACCGCCGCCGGCTCCGGTCACCCCACGTCCAGCATGTCGGCGGCCGACGTGATGGCTGTTCTGTTGGCCCGTCATCTCCGCTATGACTGGGACAAACCCGACAACCCGGCCAACGACCACCTGATCTTCTCCAAAGGTCATGCATCGCCCCTGCTGTACTCGATGTTCAAAGCTGCCGGAGTCATCACCGACCACGAACTGATGACCGGGTATCGGCGGTTCGGCTCGCGCCTGGAAGGCCACCCCACCCCGCTGCTGCCGTGGGTGGACGTGGCCACCGGCTCTCTCGGTCAGGGGCTCCCGGACGGAGTAGGGGTGGCTCTGGCCGGCCGGTATCTCGACGAGCTCCCGTTCCGCGTGTGGGTGCTGTGTGGCGACAGCGAGATGGCCGAGGGGTCGATTTGGGAGGCGTTGGACAAGGCGTCCCATTACCGGCTGGACAACCTGACGGCGATCGTCGACATCAACCGGCTCGGCCAACGGGGGCCGACCGAACTCGGCTGGGATCTGGAGACCTACGCCCGGAGGATCGAAGGGTTCGGATGCCGGCCCATCTCCATCGACGGCCATGACCTGGCCGATATCGAAAAGGCACTGGCCAGCGTGGCCGGAGCCGACCGACCCACGGTGATCCTGGCCCGTACCCGCAAGGGCCGCGGGTTCGAAGAAGTCGAGGACCGGGAGGGCTGGCACGGCAAGACGCTGCCGGCCGAGATGGCCGAGCGCGCCGTCATCGAGCTGGGAGGTGAACGCCATGTCACCGTCCGCGGGCCGCAGCCAGAAGACGGGTCGCCGCGGGTGCGGCCCAGCGGTGAGGTCGAACTACCGCGTTACGAGCTGGGGGCCGAGGTGGCGACCCGATTGGCGTTCGGCCAAGCGCTGGCCGCCGTGGGGGCCCGATCCGACGTGGTCGTCTTCGACGGCGAAGTGGGCAATTCGACCCACACCGAGGAGTTCGCCAAAGCCCACCCGGAACGCTACTTCGAGATGTATATCGCCGAACAGCAGCTGGTGGCGGCGGCCGTCGGCTTTTCGGTACGCGGATACATCCCGTTCGCCTCGACATTTGCCGCTTTTTTTAGCCGCGCTTACGACTTCATCCGGATGTCGGCGATCTCGACTGCCAACATCCGTCTGTGCGGCTCGCACGCCGGTGTCGAGATCGGCGCCGACGGCCCGTCGCAGATGGCCCTGGAGGACCTGGCCATGATGCGGGCTGTCCACGGCTCGACAGTGCTGTACCCGAGCGACGCCACCAGTGCGGGGTTCCTGGTGCAGGAGATGGCCGACCGTGACGGCATCGTCTATATGCGCACCACCCGCGGCGCCTACCCGGTGGTGTACCCACCGGACGAGGCCTTCCCCATCGGTGGTGCCAAGGTGGTGCTGTCCAGCGACGACGACCACGTGGCGTTGATAGGAGCGGGCGTGACCCTGCACAACTGTCTGGCCGCCGCCGACCAACTGGCGAGTGACGGGATCAGGGCCCGGGTCATCGATCTGTACTCGCTGAAACCCATTGACGTAGACACACTGCTGGCGGCCGCGGCGGCGACGGAGGACCGCCTGGTGGTGGTGGAGGACCATTACCCCGAGGGGGGAATGGGCGGCGCCGTGCTCGAGGCTCTGAACGATGCGGGCCATCCCGTCCGCATCACCCATCTGGCCGTCAAGGGTCTCCCCGGCTCCGGATCTCCTCAGGAGCTCATGGAAGCCGCCGGGATCTCCGCCGACCACATAGCCGAAGCCGCCCGCCAGGTCGTCGGTGTCCGGAGCCACTGAGCCCGTGTTGGCCTCCGGCTCTGTTCGGCCGGCGGCGGGGAGGTGGGCACTCGTCAGAAAGTTGCATGCCGTCGTCGTACTAGTCGTAGCTGTGTGGATATGCCCGGGTCGGCCGGACGGGTACGTCGGGGCTGGCTGCAGGCCTGACCGAAAGGATAGGTGGTAGTTGTGCGAACGCCGGTGTGCGAGCTGCTGGGGATCGAGCAGCCGATTGTCCAGGCGCCGATGGTGGCGGTGCCCCAACTAGCGGCGGCGGTGTCCAACGCCGGAGCCCTCGGCATGCTGACGCTGACATGGTCCACCCCGGCCGGAGATCCGGTCCGGGAGACGGCGAGCCTCACCGATCGCCCGTTCGGCGGCAATCTGATCATCTCCACGGATCAACACCGTCGCCTCGACGAGGCCCTGGAGGCCGGTCTGCGGATCGTGTCGCTGTTCTGGGGAGATCCGGCCGGCTACGTCGACCAGGTCCACGCGGCCGACGGAGTCGTGCTCCAGACGGTGGGCAGCGCTGACGAGGCCAGGCGGGCGGTGGCCGGCGGAGTCGATGTCGTGGTGGCCCAGGGTTGGGAGGCCGGCGGCCACGTGAAGAGCCGGGTGGCAACGCTTCCGTTGGTGCCCACCGTGGTGGACGCGGTGGCACCGGTACCGGTGATCGCCGCCGGCGGAATCGGGGACGCCCGCGGTGTGGCCGCGGTGATGGCGCTGGGCGCCCAAGCGGCCTGGTTGGGTACCAGGTTCCTACTGGCCCAGGAGATGCCCCTCCACGAGGAGTACCGCCGTCATCTGATGGAGGCGGGCGAGACCGATGCGGAGTGGTACGCCGACCTGTACGAGGTCGGGTGGCCCAACGCCCCCCACCGCGCTCTCCACAACTCGACGGCCGAGAAATGGGAGGCCGCAGGCCGACCTCCACCGGGGAGTCGGCCCGGCGAGGGCGAGGTCATCGCCCGCTTCCCGTCCGGCGAAGAGATAGTCCGGTACGAGCCGGCCGCGCCGATGGTGGGCACCACCGGTGAAGTCGAAGCGCTCTCATTGTGGGCCGGACAGAGCGTCGGGCTGGTCAGGCAGCCGCAACCGGCAGCAGAGATCGTGGCCGACCTCGTCTCCGGTTTGCCACCGCAGCCGGCGGGAGGTTCCTCATGAACCCTCCTGGGATCAACGCCGGACGGCGGGGGCGGCGTGGTTCAAGGACTCTGCGGAGCTGTCAGCCGTCGGGACCGCCCTGGCTCTCCAGTAGAGCCTCGGCCCTCGATGCAGACTCCGACGGGACGTAGACGGGCACTCCCTCAGCAAACTGACGGACTCGTAGACGGAGCCGGCACCGACCGTCGCTTCGATGCCAGACGCCCGCAAACGCGCCGTTATCACCTCCGCCTCGAACGGCTGCACGCGTGTCAGCTCAACCAGATTGTCGTGATGGGGATAGGGGGGAACCTCTTCGTTCGACACATCCAACCCTCGGCATTCCGATCGGCGCCCTGCCGCACTCTATTCGATGCCCGGCTCGGCGCCCCCGTGCCGGACACCCTGGCCTGTGCCGGGTCAGTCGTCAACCCTTTGGTCGGGCAGCCTCAGGCGGGCCGAAAGGTTCCATGTGCTTGGGGGAGGATCGACCTTCGGGACGTGGGCTGCTCGGCGTGGCTCCGCCGGGGCGATCCTCTGGAAAGAGCGTGGGCCGACACGTGGGGGAAGGGCTTTGGTGGTCGATGCCACGTCCGTGCCGGTGGACACCCCGGAGTCAGCGGTGTCGAAACAGCGTCGTCAGAGCTCCCTGGGCGCAGCCTGATCCCACCGGCGACCCTGGCTGAGTGGCGAAGATCAGGCTCCACTGATCAATGACCGCGCCTGGGCGGGGCCGACGACGAGATCATGCAGATCGCCACCCACCTCGAGCCGACCCGAGTGATCAAGTCCACCCACCTTCACCGGGTCGAAGCCGGCTGTTCTGATCAACCGCTCGACTTCTTTGCCGGCAAGGTCGTCGTCGGTGGCGTAGAACAGCACCGCCGGCTCCGGCGACCGGTTGCTGGAGGACTCGAAGAGACCGGCCGACAGGGTCCCAAACGCCAAAGCCAAGCGGGCGCCCGCCGGCAACCACCCGGCCACAACCTTGCCGGAGGATTGCCCTTTCGTCAGGACGGATGAGATGTTGCCCTGTGCGTCGGCAGTCACCGGGTTGCTCGGGACAACCACGATCTTGTCGTCCAGCGGTTCGGCGATCTGGTCAATGACGCTCTTCAGCACGGTGAAGCGCAAGGCCAAGACGACGGCGTCGGCGCCCAGCAAGGCGTGGCGATTGTCGTCGGCGACCATGGCACCTGGACCGATCTGTGCAGCCAGATGTTGTGCCGACTCTTTGTCGGCGCTCGACAGCCGCAGACTCTCGCCGCCCGAGCCCAGCAGACGAGCGATGGCCGATCCGATCCCTCCAGTGCCGATGACCGCGGTGGTCATGATCGAAACCGCCTCGGTCTCACCGCGCCACGACCGACGCAACGGATGAATGGATCCCCAGCAAGGACCCGGGTCGTTCGTTCACCCCAGTCTCGATGGCAGGCGGCCCTGGTCGAGGGCAGCCTTGGTTCGATACTCGGACCTTCACGACCACGGTGCCCAGTCACCCTCTGGGTCGGTGGTTTGCCCTACCTCGATCAGATGACCGTCGGGATCGCGGATGTAGCAACGGATCTCGTACTGGTGCTGCTTGGGCGGTGTCAGGAAATGGGCACCCTTGGCACTCCATTCGGCGTACACGGACCGGATGTCCTTGACCCGGATGTTGAGGAAGCTGCTCACCCGATCGGGGTCAGGCGGCGTCTCCAAGGTGACCTCGGGCTTGTCATCGGTCGGACCCCCGCCGACATTGATGATGATCCAACTGTTGGCCAGGGCTACATAGGTCACATCTCCCGAAAAGACCAGCGTGCCGCCGAGCACCTCGGTGTAGAAGCGCCGAGAGCGCTCGACGTCGTCCGAGACGATGAAGTGGGCCAGCAGAATTCCTTCGGCTGGCGGCGTGAATTCGGCCATCTGGCACCTCCGTTGGTTGGACTGGTACACCGCTTGGACACCGGCACGACCGCGAACTCTGGCTCGTCTCCGCCCTAATTGAGTTCACCTTGTCATATCTGACGACCTGGTGCGATTTTGGCCCACCAGCCGGCTGGTCTCAACCATAGGAGCCCCGGTCGTGCCCGTCGCCGGCCATCCGCTGTCCCGGCGCCATCGCCTGGGCTCGGGCAGGCTGGGGAGGCCCCGAGGGTGGCGACCGACGCCACCGGCGGCGGGCGAGGTCTCTGCGGCGTCGATCCCGATCCCTCAACTCGTATCGGGTTTCACCGTCAGTTGTTGACCGTGACGGTAATCGGCGCACTCTGGCTACTCCCGCCGGCGTCGTAGGCAATGCTCCGCAGTGAGTAGTCGCCGTTGGCCACCGTGGTCGTGTTCCATTTTGCCAGCCACCCGACGAGGGTCTGATTGGCGGTGGCGATCATCGTGGCGTGCTGGGAGCCGCCGGTGAGAAGGAACTCGACCTTGGTGACCGGAAGGTAATCGCTCGCCCGGGCATCGAGGACAACGGTGCCGGACAGGGTCGAGTGATCTGCAGGAACCCGGACGCCTGTCGATATGAATGACCGGAAGACTTGGCGCTTCGGTGTTCCATGCCAATCAGCCCACAGGGAGAAATTGCCCGACGATGCCTCGGGGGCCCCAGGGCGTCGTCGAAGAGCTCCGTAACCTCCCCACTTCCTGAGACAGATCGATCCACGATGATCAGCCGTATGTGATACTTGGACACCGTGGCACGGGTGGAGCTCACCAGCTCAGGCGTAACCGGCAGGGGCAGTCCGTAATTGCTCGGTGGGCTCAGGCCGGCCAAGAACCGCTGCAGATCGGGTGGGTTCATGACACTCGGGAGGAGGATCGACGGGTCGATCTTCGGACGAGCCGGGTGATAGGAGTAGCCGCCAAGCAGTCGGAACCTGAATCCGTCTTCCGCCTGCCACAGCAACGCCTGCGGGGTGTTTTCCGTGGCATACGGGTAGGTGATCGCCACCGGGGCTCCGGCGGGCACCGCTCGTCGAATGCTCGCCGGAAGAGCGACCGCCGCTGCCTTTGCGGACGGCAGTGGCCACTCCGGGAGGAGACTGGCCACCAGGACGGCAAAGGTGAGGACGGCAAAACCCGGACCGATCCATCCTCGTCGGGCAGAGAGGCGGCCATGGTCACGGGCGAGCGTCCGGCGTACATCGTCCAGCCCGAATGCAATCACCGCGGCGAGGCAAGCGTCGACCCCGAAGGAGAACCGACTGGGGAGGATGCTGTTGACGATGGGGATGTGATCCAACACCAGGTAGGGAAGCGGAATACGGGTCAGCCGCCCGTCGATGGCCAGGTGGGGCCCGAGCGACAGGAGTGCCGAGACGACGAGCAGGGACAAAGCCAGCTGGGAGCGAGGGCTGCGGCGGGAGTGCCAGGCGAACCCTCCGGCCAGGATCAGGAGCGGGATACCGACATAGCCATTTGCCTCCGACGGATCGGCCCCGGGGATGAGGCGGGTTCCCAGCGAACGCATCCCCAGTGAGACTCTCTGCAGGGGGCCCGGCGCCACAAAGCTGTAGAGATCGTTGTGGTAGGGGTTCAGTGTCGGAAACGTCGGCCCGGTGATGTGCTGTGGCCCGGCGAGCATCATCCAGACGGGATAGGCCAGCAGTACGCCTACCATTACCAGAGCGATGCAAGCGGGTCGCCACAGTGTTCGGAGCATCTCAGTCAGATTGGCGGGATAGCGCAGCGCCACGCAGACCAAGGCGACGAACAGGAGGATCACGACGATCGTCAGCACCTCCTGGGAGATGAGGTACTGGGCAGCCAGGAGGAGGCCGAGTTGGATCCCGAGTCGGCGGGGTGAGCCACGCCGTTGTAGGAGCGAAGCCACCGTCAGGGCGATGAACGGCGGCAACGGCACGAAGACCAGGTTCAAATGGGCCGCTCCCTGGCCCACCATGTAGGGCGAAAATCCATAGATCAGCCCACCGAGGGTCGCGGCTTGGCCCCAGATGTGCCATTTGCGCAGCACCACGAAGGCGGCGGTCGCCGACAGCGGCATGGCCATCCATAAGAGGAGGTTGGCCGTCACGACCGGGCTGACAACAGCGGCGAGAGGTGCGCTGAGCAATCCCAGCAAGGGGGTCGGGGCGGTGGCGGCCAGATTGACGCCGGTCGGTACATACATGGCGGGACTGAAATAGGGATTCAGGCCGTGGGCAAGTGCGTGAGGTACCCAGGCGAGAAACCACACGGACTGTACGAAGTCCCCGCCAGCTCCGAAGAGATGACCGGAAATCGGGAACACAGGCCAGAAGGCAACGGTGCCAGCCGAGAAATACCCGATGACCACCGCGGCAGGAGGAAGCGCCTTGCGCAAATTGCGATCAACCGTACGCCGATGTGGTGGTGCATCGGAAGGGGTGCTGCTGAGCCCAGATGAGACGACCAGTCGGCGATCGGAGATGGGCGTTGTCATCAGCCTCGATCTGCCTTCTTTCGACCGCCATGCACATCCGGCCACATGATCGCCCACCCGGGCAGCGACTCGCCGCATTCAACCGAATGGGATGCGGATGGTGCTCTCACGGAGGGCTAGAACCATCAGCAATCGATACATTCGGTCGATTGATGATACACAGAAGATTTCCCTCCGACTCTTCGGTTTCGCCGGAACTGTGGGTGCCGGTAACAGGCCATCAACGTGCGCGGCCCAATTGAAACCTCGGTCACCGTCGGTTCAGGGACTGAGCGCCGGTTCCACGGCACCAGGGCGCGGTCCTATACCATCCGCCTATGGAGGAAACGGGGCGGGTGCCCATAGGCCTGCCACCTGGTGCTTCGATCCAGGCAGCAGGGGAAGATGAGGCGAAGTACGCCAGCAACAACATCGTCGTGCGGAAGCTGATCGCCCGCCTGCTTCGCCAGCTCCGTGTGGCAGCAGGGTCGACCGGCGGTACCTGGGTCGACGTCGGCATTGGGGAGGGACTGGCACTGGAGGCCATGGGGGCAGGCGCCGGCTCGCTGGTCGGAGTCGAGTATCGGGGCGACAAGCTGTCGATGGCCCTCAAAAGGCTTCCCACTGCCACGGGCGTCCGAGCAGACGCCGGAATGCTGCCCTTCACCGACCACAGTGCAGACGTTGTCACCTGCCTCGAGGTTCTCGAGCACCTGGGGGCGCCCGAACGCGCCGTAGAGGAGCTGGCACGCATCTGTCATGGACGATGCGTTGTGTCTGTCCCATGGGAGCCGTTCTTCCGCCTCGGCAACCTCTGCCGGGGTAAGGACCTCGCGCGATGGGGGAACAATCCGGAGCACGTGAATCACTTCCGCCCGGAGACTCTCCGCCTCCTACTCGGCCGATCCTTCGAAGAGGTCCACATCCGTACTTGTTTCCCCTGGCTCATCGCCGTAGCCGCGCCGGGCGTTGCCAGGCCTTAGGCGGCAAACGGCGTCAGGGAGGACCGTCTGTCGGAACGGTCCCGGCTGGATATGAACCGCGGTCGGCACCATCAGCGCCCGAGGTTCCGGCCACTCCGACCGCCGAGGATTGACGGCCACCGTTGCCCTCCACCGTGGTTTCTGCCGGTTGGAGCTGGCGGCCACCGCGGGTGGTGATCAGATAGACCAGGAGCTCTCCGAGCAAGCCGAACGACAGAAGCTGTACGGCCACCACTTCGAAAAGAACTCCGGTGATGAGAGCAGGGTGGTCCCCTACCGGCAGGCCCATCACGTGCCTGATGAACATCCAGATCAGCAGTCCTGATCCGATGACCGCCGACACGAGCCCGGCCCCGCCGAACAGGTGAAAGGGTCGGCGGTTGTACGAGGTGATGAATTTCACGGTGCCGAGATCGAACAGGCCTCGCCAGAATCGAGCGATCCCATACTTGGTCTTGCCGTGCAGTCGGGGATGATGTTCGACCTCGACCTCGGTAACGGAGAAGCCGGACCACGATGCCAGAACGGGTAGGTACCGGTGGAGCTCACCGTAGATGTCGATCGATTCGGCGACCTCGCGACGGAGAACCTTGAGACCGCTGTTGAAGTCGCGCCCGGGCACGCCACTGACCCACGATGTCGTGGCGTTGTAGAGCTGGGAGGTATGCCGCTTCAAAAACCGATCTTGCCGGGTGGCCCGGCGACCGGTGACCAGATCGTATCCCTCGTCGAGCTTGGCCAGCAGCCTAGGAATCTCAGAAGGCTCGTCCTGGCCGTCGGCGTCCATCATCACGAATACGTCGTTCTCAGCAAGGTCGAAGCCGATGGACAGGGCTGCGGTCTTGCCGGCATTGCGGCGCAAACGGATGCTGCGCAGGTGTGGATGCGTCGAGCAAAGGTCGCGCATCACCTGGGGTGTTCCGTCGGTGCTGCCATCGTCGATCACCAATACCTCGTACTCGACGCCCAACTTCTCGAGTACGGAGATAGCCTGAGGAATCGTCTCGATCAGGTTTTCCGCCTCGTTCATGGCGGGCACCACCATGGAGATCGACGGCAGGCGAGTGGCGCCGTCGGTGACGACCCCGGCGGCCGATCCGGCCGCTTCACCGTGGGAGCTGGTTTGGCTCGGTCCAATGCTCAAATCGCCTGCCTCCTGGTCGTCACGAGAACACTCGAGGGCTCTGTGGCCCGTAGCACCAACCACCCGATTCCGGCACCTGAGCCGTCAACCAGGACGAAGAGCACTCGCGCCAGGATCGCCGCGGCAGCAGCCGGGCCGGCCGCCACCCCGGCGACAGCCACGAACACCGCCTCCCGCACCCCTATCCCGCCGGGCGCCGGCGTGATGAATCCGATTATCCAGCTCACGACGGCGGCCAGGGCAACACGGGCGATGGGTGGGTGGGCCACCAGCGACTTGGTGATCAATGTGGTTGCAGCGGCGATCAACAACCACACGGGTACGTACGAACCGGTGAGGCGCAGACACCGGGTCCAGCTTGGGATGTCCACTGTCAGCGTGCGTCCGAGGACTCGGCTGACCAGGGCGAGGATTCGTCGGCTGACTGCCGGATGGATGGCCGTGACACCGACGACAGCAACCGCCGCAATTGGCCACCAGGGCATATTGATGGAGCCACCGATCAGCGCCACCACTGCCAGGGCCAGGGCGGTGAAGGCCGCGGCCAAATAACAGCCGATCACCGAGAGCGCGACGCTGGAATAGGCAATCGATCGTTCGTACCCTTCACGTCGAGCCAGTTCGCTACGTCCCAGCATTGCCCAGACGGCTCCGGGTATGTACTTCCCCGCCTCTCCGACGAAGAACACGCTGATGACGCGGTGGGAGCCCGCTGATTCGCCTCCGACGGCGATGATTGCTGCCTTCCATCGCCAAGCCAGCCAGAACATGCCACCGAAGGCACATGCGACCGCCGGTACCAACCACCACAATTTGGCGTGCCGGAGGGCCTCCACCGTCTCTGGCCAATCGTCGACCAGGAGGCGAACGACGAAGACGATGCAGAGGGCGACGAAGGCCAGCAGAACCAGACGGACGACCAACTTCAAACGATTCCCCCGAATCGGTCCTGCCCGACTACCATCCGTCATCAGCCAATCCTACACAGCAGGTGTTCTCGTGCGTCGTGGCTCACGGGCCGAGCGGGTCGGACCTTTTGCAGGTACGAGTCGGGCAGGGTCCGGAGTAGCGGACAGAACTCAATGGCCCCCTCGCTGGCCAACCCCCCCGAGCGGGGAGTGCCGCCGGCTCCCTTGGCAGCCGGATCTGCTCACCACGTCGGTCATGACCCTTCGGTTGCCTCAGTCCCCGGTCATCGGACCAGTTGCATCGGACCGCAGGCGCTGTTTCACATCTGGCGGTACTTGATCCTGGACCGCATCGGCCAAACGCTTGGAGCGTGACCGCAACGACAGCATTTCCGAGTACCGCTCGTCATCTCCTTTCAACCCGGAAATGAGCGGCGAACGAGCGATGGACGCGACCCCGATGAACATGATGAGCAAGGCCACGGCCTCCAGTGGCCCAAAGGGACCATCAGTGCGCAAATTGTCTCCGAACAGACCGATGCCGATGGCCAGGCTGGCCAGGGGATCAACGAGAACAAGGGCAGTTTGCGAGGCGGCAATGGGCCCGGCGTGATAGGCGTTCTGAGCCAGAAACAACGAAATGACTCCGGACACGGCCAATCCATAGGTCTGCCAGTGGTGGAACATATGCACCCAGTCGGAGGCCACGTAACCACCGACCGTCTTGATGAGAGCGGCGGTGAAAGCGAAACCGATCGCCCCGGCCACCCCGAACATCGCCGCTCGCCACCACCGGGGACCACGGAGAGCAAGGACCACGGTGAGGACCATTGCCCCTCCGCAACTCGCTGCCACCACGATCCACTCACGAGTGGTCGGCACCAGGCCGCCTCCCACGGGCTGGGCGAAGACCAAGAATCCGGCGAGGCCGCCGGCCGCAGCCAGGCAGGCAAGCCACTCTCTCAGCCCGACTCGGAATCGGAACCATGTGGCCAAGAGCAGGACGATGAACAGCAATTCGGTGGTCAGGATGGGTTGGACCTGGCTCAGGGAGCCGATGTGGAGGGCCACCGCCTGCAAGAGGAACGAGGCCACCATGAAGGCAAATCCGAGTAGCCATACTCCCCGCCTCATGGCGTGGATCAACAGACTGAGCTTCAGGGTCGAATCCTCGGGGGCATCCTCGACCCCCATGCGTTGGAGGATGCTGGTCAGCGCATTGGCCAGTCCAGACGAGAGGGCGAGTAGATAGACCACGGGGCGCTCAGAGGTCGGCGGCCGGGGGCTGACGACCGTACATGACGATATTCGGCCGCGAAATCTTGAAACCCACCATTGACCTCTCCGAACGTCAAAGGCCCCTCCAGCACCCAAGCCTAGTGACGACAGCCAGTGGCATCGAGTGCCGAATTGCGCAGCCATGCGCCGAGCCGGGCGGCTGCCCTGCCGAACCGCCATGCAGCCTGAGGATCCCTGGCATCAGTCCTGAGATGACGCCCTAGGGTCGTCCTCCGTCTGACCAATGCCTGTGCTCCCGTATTGGTCGACCCATTCTTGGGGGATTCTCGATGGAATCCTCGGTGTCATCCGGACAAGGATTCTCGGGACCAACAGGAACCCTGCTATGGCAAGCAAGAGCGTCAAGGAGGCAATCAATACCATCACGGGGCAACCTTAGTGTCGTAGGGAAGGACAGACACGGCGCGACCCGGGGTGGCTGGCGACGAGCCCCGGAGACGAGAATTACTCGAACTTCGCCCCAATCGGGTGACGGTCGAAAACGCCCCCGTCCCCGGAATGGGGACAGGGTCACTCCAATTTCGTGGGTGACTATACAGTGACTCCGTGACGACGGTACGACTGGCCACGTTAGACGATCTTCCCGGAATTGCCCATGTTCAAATGCGGGCATTTGAGGACGATCCATTGATTACGTGGATGCTTCCTTCCGACGGCTTTGACCGGCGAGCGACACTCCTATTCGACTGTCTCATTCGCGCATCCATAATCCACGAAAGCATCTACACGACCGACGACGGTGTTTGCACGGCGGTGTGGGCGCCGCCAGACGCCTGGGAATTCTCCGAGCAGCAGATGGGGATGATGGCCGAACCCTTCGCCGAGGCGGCGGGTGAGAGGGTCGATCGAGCCCTGGGAGTTCTGATCGAGATGGCAGAAGTACACCCGTCCGATCCCCACTGGTACCTCGGAGGTCTGGGCACACATCCCGACTGGCAGAGGCGCGGAATCGCCTCGGCAGTCCTGGCCCCGGTGTTGGACCATTGCGATGCCGATGGGGTTCCCGCCTACCTCGAGACCCAGAAGGAAAGCAACGTCCCGTTCTACCGTCGACATGGATTCGAGGTCATTGGGACGAAGCAGCTTTCGAACGGCGCACCAAATATGTGGCTGATGTGGCGGGAAGCTGCTTCTCGCCGATAATCGCCTCGTCGGCCGAGCGTTGCCGTTCCCGTGCTGAGGAGTCGGTGAGAGGTCCACGGCCAACGGATCGGTGCTGCTCTTCCGAGCCACAGGCCAGCGGACGACCGAGATTCCAGCAGCCGCGGAGCGAACTCTCGACAGAACAAGCGTGGGCCAGGGACCTGGGCATCACATCGCTTCTCGAGATCCGCCAAGTTCATCACTGTCACGATGATGTGGGACCGTTGCTGCGTCTGCGGGGACTGGCGGCTTTGTCACGGGCTCGGGGCCTGATCTGATTCCCATCGCCGTCCCACCCGCCCGGGGATTCGGGCCACCTCCGCCAACACCACGGCTGAACTACCGTGCGGTACTACCCGACTCATGTGGGCTGCGTCCAGGGGTTCCGGTGGTGGTCGTTGAGATGCATGCTGTTCAACTCTCACCGGGTCATCGCTCGGGTCCCGTCTGTCGGACCCTCGCAAATCTAAGGACGATCGCATCAAGGAGAGGAGAGCTAATGACGGTGACAGAAAATACGACTCAGCGGTCGGCACAGCATCCGACGTCGGAGCCATCATCAGGACCGGGTACCACGACCCAGGCTATGAAAGACGCGGTCAAGAGGCCGACGGCGTTCGACCGTTTTGCCGACTGGGTATCGGAGGCGATGGGGCGGCCGTTCAACATCGCCTTCTGGTTCGTTCTGGTCGTCACTTGGACGTTGATCTTTGCCCTGGGGGGCCCGACACTGTCGAGCGGACACTGGCTGCCTGCCTGGTTCACCAGCCAGGGCTACAACTTCCCGCTCAACTTGATCACCACGGTCGCCGAACTGTTCATCGGGTTTCTCGTCGCCACTGCGGCCAACCGGGCACAGAACGCGCTGACCGCTTTGCTCGACAAGATCGATTTGCAAGAAGAACAGATCCAATCGACCGAGACGAACATCGTTACGCTGGTCAAGGAGAACACCGACCTCACGAGCGAGATCCACACGCTCACGACCGAGATCCGCACGCTGACGATGCAGGTGCTGAAAAACGCCACCCTCATCGCTGAGACCCATCAACAGGTCGCCGCCCTCACGGCGCAGGCCGGACTCCACGTGGGTGATGTCCCACCCGATTCGTCACCACCGGCGACGACCTCCTGAGCATCGGCGCCCGCCCCCACCCGACGTCAGGGATCAGGAGAACCAGAGAATGATCCGGCGGCGGGGCCCCGAGTCGATCTCCACTACCGCTTGATCTCGACAAGCAGTACCCAGGCGTTGATCGACGCCGATACGAAAGCAAGCAGAATTGCAGCAAACACCCAGTAGAAGCCTCCTCCCACACCTGCGGCCAAGCTCACACCTCCGACAATCAGAGCGATGCTCGGAAGCAACAAGGTGACAACGTGTTCGATCTGCCAAGACCGTGGTTCACCAGGCGTTTCCCTTCCGTGGGACACCCACACGGCCTGCACGGCCACGACGGCGCCGGCGCCGGCGACCTCAACACCTAGGGCGCGATTGCCTTGGCCGGGTGCCAGTACGAACCCGGACACGACCAGAGCACTCACCAAGATCCCCAGGGTTCCGGCTGCCCTACCCGGTAGCTGAGGGTATTTCAGGATCTGTTCGAGATTTATCGAAATTGCCACGAACAGCAGTCCGGTCAGTGCCGCCGCCGCCCCGATCGTGCCGAGAAAAAAGTCGTGCCAAGCCAAGGCGCTGTATGAGGCCACGCCGAAGAGTCTGGCACCTACCGGCCCGGATCGACGATTATCCGCACGCCCGCGGTGACCTCCAGAGAAGCCGGGACTCTTGGCCACTCGCTAGGTTGCACGAATCCCCCAAGGCCCTGATCTCGTGAGCCGTATATGCAATCTATGTGGCGCTCAGCCGGGCTCAATGACGCCCCGGTCCAGTTGACAGGGCAACCTTGCCGAGGTCGACCGTTGCCCCCTTCTCGGTCTGCGCTGGCAGCTACACAGGGTCGTGCTGGTTCGGGAGAGTGGAAGAGGTCCAGGCGAGCCCGATGCACATCTCGTCCGTCGATCCGTCGCCCCAGGTCACGAAATGGGGAGGGGCCTTCCGCAGGATGGGTAGTTCTTGGGCCAGGGTCGGGTCGTAATGGCAGTTGATCTGGACCGGCTCTCCGGCGGTGACCGGAATGGGTGTGGCCAAGTTGTAGGACCGCTGGTAGTGGAAATCGTAGTTGGGGACGTCGAGGACGGTCTTGGCCTGGGGGGTTCCCGGGTTGAGGACCATTGTGAAGGACACACCCAAGAGGTGCATGTGGGCCTGGACCCTGACGATGTAGCCGCTCTTACCGATTGACGAGGTGCACGAGGCCGAGTCGCCAACCGGGGGATCAGACGGATTCTCTCCACAGAGCAACTCGATTCCGGTCACCTCGTCAACGACGCTCGGGCCGAACCGTTGACCCAGCCAGGCCAGCGAGGCGGTGCGGTTGCACAGCAGACCGGTCACGCCTGACGGGCAGGGGATGTTCGGCGGGGCCTGCATCAGATCGAGATGAAGGGGCAGGAGGGGCGTCGAGGTCGGCACGGTGTGGAGCACCAGGGAGTTCTTCACTGGCTTGTCGCCGACCAGCAGGTTGTAGTGAACCTGCATGATCACCAGACTCCCGGCCGGCAGGAGGATCCCCGTCCCCTTGGGCAGGTCGTCCGCCCCGTGACCTGGAGCCCAGACACTGAGAAGCGGGACGGCCACGAGGTCGGCGAGGGGCGTGTTGGGGAGGGCCCCTTCCCCGAAACACGACCAGCCCTTGCCGACTTGGTTGTCCCGTTCGGCGGTGGCGCTGAGCGACGGCGGCACCAGGTAGAGAGCGGCGTGGTGGTCCTCGGCGCTTCCGGGGAAGAACTGGCTGGAGATGACGTAGGAGTTCTGGGTGATGTGGGGGTTCAACAACGTGCAGTGATAGTCATCCGTCGTGCCCTGCGCCGGGTTTGGCTTGTAGGCGTGGGCCATTTTGAGCCAGATGGTCGAGACGTGGCCTGACCCTGCTGACGTCGTGGGGGCGGCGGATGCTGCGTTCACTGCGAAAATGGTGGTGGCGACCAGCACTGCACCGGCCAGCACGATTGCCACTCGTCGGGTCCGCACCGGGCCAACCTAGCCTGAGGGCCTGGTCGCTGCTCGACCTACGCTCGATGGCTGAGGCCACGTTCATGGGTCACCGAGTCGTGCCGGTCGGTGGCGGTCGATAACCGCCGCCTGACACGGACGCCGCTCAGTTGGGCGAGATGGCGTATGTGATCGTGACCGATACGGTAACGCTCACCTGACCAGGCTCCACCGGCAACGAGGCCGCGGTCTCCACTGAGGCCATCGTCAACGTTCTCCTAGCCTGTGGCCGCGACTGGTCATGGTCTTCAAGCGTGAGGATGTCTCCTAGCCGGACACCTGCTGCCTCAGCTAGATCCCGTGCTTTGTCCTGTGCGTCTCGAACGGCCTGTTGTCTTGCTGCCTTGCGTACCGAGTCGACGTCCTTCAGTCCCAGTTGCAGCGACCGGATCTGCAATGCCTCTCCGGCAGCCTCGGACAGGACGCCGAGCACTCGGCCCACGTCGTCAAGATTCCGCACGACAACTTCGAGTTGATAACTGCCGATACGGGCTGTGATTTTCTGCTTGGTCTGATCGAAGTAGTCCTGAACGGTGAGATTGACAGCCCGTACGTCCTCGTGACTGATCCCCGCGCCGACCGCAGCAGCAATTGCACCCTTGGCGGCAGCAGAACAGATGTCGAGGGTCTCAGCCGGGGTTGTCCCGATCCCGTTGAAGGAGAGATCAAGCACACACTGGTCGGGCGCACTGCTGACGATCCCAGTGCCCCCAACCACCAACGTCCGTTGATCGGCCACCAGATCACCCTATAGCTCGATCAGAGGTGGCGAGAGGTCCCCACCGCCCGGTGGCGGCAGAGCGATGTCGGCTGTTGATCCGGTGAAAGGGCACACGCCTGGCAGACTGGCAAGGTCGGGTTGACTTCACCTCACCTCATTTGCGGTGGCTCTGGCGACCGGCAAACGTCTGATGGTCGGCACGACTGTGAGCAGTGTCGGCGGACTACCAGAAGGGACACATAGTGGACATCATCAACTTGGGTGCGACGGACGGACTGCCCCCGGTGAACTGGGCGAACATCGTCGAGAAGCTCGACGCCGGATCGCCGCCGGCTGCGGGCGCCCACAACGCTCGCACGACATGGCTTTCGACGGTGAACGAGGACGGGAGCCCACACGTGACGGCGGTCGGTGCGCTCTGGCTGGACGGAAGCTTCTGGTTCCAGACCGGATCGGGTACCCGGAAGGGCCACAACGTCGCCCGCGACCCGCGGTGCTCAATGGCGGTGTCGATCCTCGATGCAGACGTAGTCGCCGAAGGTGAGGCAAGGCGGGAGACCGACCCAGCCACACTGACTCGCCTTGCCAGGGCCTGGGCGGACCAGGGATGGCCCGCCGAACTGGATCAGACCGGGACCGGTATCACCGCCCCGTTCAACGCTCCGTCGCAGGGACCGCCGCCGTGGAACGTCTATCGCATCAAGCCACATTCGGTGACTGTGACACTGGGCATCGAGCCGGGCGGGCTGACTCGCTTCAGGTTCTAACCCCAGCCCAACGAGGTGCTTGTCCGGCCTCGCCGATCGATGAGTTCCGAGTCAGCACACGGCTCGACAGGCCGCTCTTTGGGCCGGAGCCTTGATAACACTCCCCTCCTATACGCCCTACCGGGCGAGGTATTGGTCGAGCTTCGCCAACGAGGACTCCATGCCTTCAGCGTGGTCCTCTTCCGGAACCGCGTCAGGAACGTGCTGCGCCGTTATCTCGACGCAAGTACCGCCATCGGTCGCCGTAACCTCCCACCTCATGATCATCGGGTTGTCGTAGGCAGGATCGTCCGAGACAAAATCCACGGCCCATACGACCCGTGAATCAGGAACGAGGTCCACAAATCGGGCCTCCACGACATCCGTGTCCGATGTCGTCTTGCCCTGCGCCGAAGAGCGATCGGGATACTGCAGCACCATTCGATATGACCCACCTGGGCGCAGATCGAAACGCTCGATCGTGCCAGTCATATCTCCGGGAGGCAACCAAACGACCAGGGCCTCCGGATCGACCAGAGCTGAGTAGACATCGGCCACCGAGGCAGAGATGATCCGAGTTGCAGTGTCGGTTCGGGGCACATTTCCGATGATATGCCGGTCGTCCGAATACGACCATACGCAGGTGCCCAACCGGCTGTGCCCCGAACGGCGGCGCCCGCCGGATGGAACATCTACAAGGGGTGCAGTCGATAACACCTTCTACCGAGGTGGGCCGACAGTTGGACTGTCCTCATTCGACCCGCCACAGCCAATTGAAGCTGTCAGTCTCGGGCTGTTCGCCAGCGTCTGGAGTACTACGCAGTACTTTTCGGTCAGGCGCAGCAAGGTGGCGAGTTGCTCCTCTGAGGCGTCGCACTGGAGATCGAAGGACAAGCGAATATCCGAGAATCCGACGGGGGCAGACTTGTCGACGCCCAGCGTCCCACGAAAGTCCAAATCACCTTCGGCTCTAACCGTGCCGGCCGCACAGATCCCGAGCGCAGTAGCCACTGATCGCATCGTCACCCCCGCACAGGCAGCGAGTGCCTGGAGCAACATGTCTCCGGAACAAGCCTGAGAGCCATCGCCCCCCGTAGCTGGGTGGAGCCCAGCCTTTACCAGCGCCCGGCCTGTCTGCACTGAGCACGAGAGGTCGTCGCCCAGTTGGCCTTCAGCTTGCAAAGTCACGACTGCAGCTTCCTGATCGACCCGATATCGCTCCTTGATGGGAGCCTGCATCGCCTTCAGCTCATCGCTGTTCATTGGGCCTCCCTTCGTCCGTCACCTTGCACCATACCCGTACACTCGACAGGCGGACCGAGGACCGGAGCGCCAGGTGGAAAGTGGAAATCAGTGTCGACCGACCCGTTCGGTGGTCAGGGACACGCTGGACCGTGGCGTGGGAGAGGCTCCGTGGAATGCAATCTCATGAGAGCCGCGTTTCCAGTCCCGAGTTTCGAGAAGCGTCGCCAGGAACTCGAGGATCTCGGATTCCATTGTGTCGAGTGGCACCTGGGTGGCGAAGCCGAGCTCGTCGTGGGGATGGTGCCCTCAGAGGACACTGATGTCATCGTGGCTCGATTTGCAAGGCGCCCTCCGACAGAGAAGTGACTGGTGAAGGACAGGCCCTGACCCAACGGCGTGGTGGGATACCCGTTCCAGTGCTCACGAACCCATCGCCGCCCTGACCGACGGGCTACGTTTCTTCCATGGACAAGCCAAACATCCTGCTGATCATGACGGACGAAGAGCGCTACGCGCCCTCCTTACGAGATCGATAGCGTCCAGGCCTTCCGCAGTAGCCAGCTCACTGCCCGAGAGTCGATCAGATCACGGGGGCTGGAGTTCCACCGGCACTACGCGGGATCAACCGCCTGTACCCCGAGCCGGGCGACCCTCTTCACCGGACAGTACCCCTCGCTTCACGGAGTGACATCCACAGACGGGACTGCCAAACAGAGCTCCGATCCCGGTATGCACTGGCTCGACCCCGACTCGGTTCCGACGCTGGGTGACTGGTTTCGCGCCGGTGGCTACCGCACTCACTACCGTGGGAAGTGGCACGTCTCGCTGGCCGACCTGGTCATTCCGGGTACCCACGAAGGGCTCAAGGCCTCGGACGACGAGGGCAAGCCTTTGTCCGACGCCGTCGCCGCCTACCGCCGAGCCGATCGGCTCGACCCGTTCGGGTTCTCGGGTTGGATTGGTCGCGAACCTCACGGAGCGGCCAAGTCTGATTGCGGCACGGTGCGTGACGGGGTCTTTGCCGAGCAGGTGGTGGAGTTATTCGACGAGTTGGCAGCCTCCCGGGTCGAAGGTCCGTGGCTGACGGTGGCCTCGTTCGTCAACCCCCACGACATCGCTTTCTCGGGATTCGGCTGGGAGCAGATGCTCCAGTTCGGACCACCAGACGACTCCGTGCCCGAGATCCCCGAGCCGCCATCCCAGTCCGACCCGTTCACTGGTCGGCCGGCCTGCCAAGAGGCGTTCGGTGCGGCGTGGGCTCAGATGATCTTCGAGACGGCAACTGATCTCGGCTACCGCAGGCTCTACTACTACCTGCACAAACTGGTCGATCAGGCGATTGGGAGGATTCTCGAATCGCTGGACCGGAGCGGCATGATGGACGACACAATCGTCGTGTTCACATCCGACCATGGCGACCTACTGGGGGCTCACGGGGGCATGATCCAGAAGTGGTGCAACGCATTCGACGAGGCCACCCGGGTGCCCCTACTGATCGCCGGTCCGGGAATCGCTTCAGGTGGCGGCGGCGTAACCATCCCGACCAGTCACGTTGACCTGATCCCCACCCTGCTGGGCTTGGCTGGGATCGAAGTCGAAGAGGCGGCCGCCGGTGTGGCCGCTCGTCATGACGAGGCCCATCCTCTGCCCGGTCGTGATCTCAGCGGGATCGTCCGCGGCACGGTCCCCGCGACTTCGGTCGAGTCACCGATCTACTTCATGACCGAGGATGATGTCACCCGGGGCGTGACCCAGGTGAACATCCTGAACGGAACGCCGTTTGAGGCGATCTCCCCGCCCGTCAACATTGAGTCCGTGATCGCCACGTTGCCGACTGGCCAGGGGGGTGGGCGGGAGCTGTGGAAGCTGAATCACTACTACGAGCGCCTCGATGACTGGTATGCAGCCCAAGGGGTTGCCCCGAATCCATTCTTGACTCCGGCCGCCGCACCAGAATGGGAGCTGCACAACCTGACCGTCGACCCCGAGGAGCGACACAACCAGGTACTCGATGATCGGGCGACCACGTCCGCAATGAAGTCGGTCCTGGACACCGAGCGGGACGCCAAGCGACTGATCCCGAAGCTGCGCAACGCCACCCCATAGGACGCTCATGGGACTGTCATCGAGTGCCGTTGGGGCAGGCACCGATGACCGGCGCGGCCCGTCGCTCTGGCGACATCGTCGCCGTGCTGGTGGTGCGACGGTGGTCGCCGCCCTCGCCCGACTGGGCGTGAGCTGACTGATCCGGCTGTATCACGTCGATGGATGCACGCCTGGCTGACAAAGTCCCTAGTGTTGTCCCCGTGCCATCACCACTGATGCCGGCAGCCGTCTACGCAGGCGACGGCAAAATCACCGTCGAGCAGGTGCCACTGCCGGAGCCGGGGCCCGGCGAGGTGCTCGTGGAGATTGCCGAGTGCGGCATCTGCGGTTCCGATCTACACATGGTTCTGGAGGGCTACGCAACGCCGGGTGCCGTTCTCGGGCACGAATGGTCGGGCATCGTGGCTGCTGCGCCCAGCGGCTCGGGCTGGTCTCCCGGAGACCGGGTGGTGGGGAATTCGGCTCCGGGGTGCGGCTCCTGCCGAGCCTGTCGACGGGGCCGCCCCTCGGTGTGCCTGAACCGTGCCCCGGCCGACTTCGTCGGGTACCGCGGTGCCTTTTGCCAGTACAAGACGGTGTCAGCCGACAGCCTGATCCGGATACCCGATTCTCTGTCGACCAGGGTGGCGGCGCTGGCCGAGCCGACGGCCGTCACCCTGCACGCCATTCGACTGGCCGATGTCCACCGGGACGATCGGGTGCTCGTCACCGGGGCCGGCCCGGTCGGCCTCCTGCTCGTCGCCGTGCTCCGTGCCCAGGGGATCGCCGACATCACCGTGAGCGAGCCCTCCGCTGTCCGACGCCAACAGGCCCTCATCGTCGGGGCCACCCGAGTCCTGACACCCGACAGGCTGGAGCAGCCGCCCATGACCCTTCCCGTCGAAGAGCCCTACGCGGTGGTGTTCGAATGTTCGGGCCACGCCAGTGCAGCTGAGGCAGGATTCGGGCAGCTCGACTATGCGGGCACCCTCGTAGTCGTCGGGACCGGCTTCCAACCGCCCCGGATCAACCAGAACCGCATGATCCTCTTGGAGCTCGAGATCATCGGGGCCTACAACTACGACGACGAAGGGTTCCAGCCGGCCCTGGACCTCCTCGACACTGGCACGTTGCCGTTCGAGGCCTTGATCGAACCCGACAACATTCCACTCGGTGAAGTGATGGAAGCCATGGAGTTGCTTGCTCGAGGCGAGATACCGAGCAAGGTGATGGTCCAGCCAGGCCTGTCCTCATGAGCCCGACCCCGTTCGCCCCGCGGATCAATCATGTGGCGATCAGCGTTGATGCTGAGATCATGGACGAGGAGGGTCGCGCCGCGCTGTTGGACTTCTACTCCGAGGTCTTCGGTTGGACGGAGGGAGACAACAGCACCGAGGAGGGGAATCCTCTCATTCTCTACACCGGATCGTTGGGTCAGTTCCTCTACCTGCTACCAGCGAAGGACGAGTTCATGGTCACGCCGAACATGGACCACTTTGGGATCGAGGTGTCGTCCAAAGACGAGCTTCTGGAGATTCTGGGACGGGTCAAGGCATACCGGAGCAAGGACGACCGGGTTCGCATCACCGATGTCGGCGCCATGGTGACGCGCCACCAGCATAAGGAGTACACGCTCACCAACGCCTATATCTGGTTCCTGATCCCGCTGTGGATCGAGCTTCAGCACGTGCAGCAGCGCCCGGCGGGCTGATCCCAGCCGCAGACGAGAACTTTCTCCGGGGCATGTGGTGGAGGAGGTGGTGGCCGGAACGTCGGCGAGCCGCGCCGGATCTCAATGCCATGGCCAAACTGTCCCCGGTCCCGGCGGGGGTCTTGCGCACCGTGCGGCAGTGGTGCACGGGTACGGAACGGCGGGCGGCGGCGGCCATTCAAGAGCTGAACTGAACTTCTGGCCCCTCCGCTTCCGGTCCTGACCCGGTCCCTGACGTCCGATTTCGTCAAACGGACGACCAGATGAGGCGCCTGGCTGAAATGCTGGTCGGTGACAGCTGAAAACTGGCGACGACCCGGTACCCGGCAGGGATCCTCCGACCGCCACCGGGGAGTTGGAGCCACCCAGAAGCTCGTCAGGCGTGACATTCGGTCGACCCGCCCACCCGTCGATCGCCAACTCAGAACGTATGACGGGTATGGCTGAAGTTGCCTTTGGCGAAAGCAAAGACCTTGTTCGGTCGTACCGCGAACACCAAGACGCTTTCGTTCTCGTCGCTTTGGAAGCCCTCCGGACCTGGCTCGTAGTCCCAGCTGCCGTCCCACTTGTGAGTCCAGGCTTCTGCGAGCCTCTCGAGCGTGCCCCGATCTGTCACTCGGACTGCCCGACCTTCGACGACAACGTCCATGCCATCGTCCCACTGGTTGCAACCTGTCATGAGGATGACGTTCTGGTTGGCACGCAGATTGATTTCCTTCTGCTCATTCTCTCCGGTGCAGAAGTGCAGCACGTCATCAAGCCAGACGGCCACGAGAGGCGTCATGTGGGGTCGCCCGTCGGCCCTTACGGTGGCTATCCAGAAGAGTTCCGCTGCTTCGAGTGCGCCACGCGCCTCGTCCCAGCTCGTGGCCGTGGCCCCTGGAGCGCTGAACAGCGCGTTCAATGTGGTGGTCGGCTCCGTCACGGACTTGCCATATACGTTGGTCGCTTCGAGTCAAGCACACAACCCGCAACTCGCATGGCCGGACTTTAGCCTTTGGGGGAGCCACCGAGGCCCCGCTCCGGACGTGCCGTGTCGGGTCACGGTCCCCGTGCTCCCCATGGTGGAGTCCATCCGCCGGCTTCGGCAGGCGGGCGGCGGTGTCGGCGCGCGATGCTGGTCGCCATGGGGGTGGCCGACAGGCCAAACGCGTCCACAAGGAGTGTCACATGCCCGATACCGTCTTCCTGCCCAACCGCATCGAGGTGACTCGGCCTGTCCCGGCCCCGCCCGCCGCCATCTTCGACATCTTGCGCAGCCCGGGAGGTCACGTGGCCATCGATGCCTCCGGAATGCTGCAGGACTTCACCGGCAAGGCGGCGGACAAGGTGGGCGACACGTTCGTCATCCATATGGATCGCGAATCGCTCAATGACATCCCGCTAGGCAAGTACGACGTGACCGTACACATCATTCTCTTTGACCGCGACAGGGAGATCGCCTGGGACCTCGGGCCCGAAGTTCCCGTTCCGCACTTCTATGGTTACCGCCTGGATGCGGTTGAGGACGGAGTCACCAATGTGACGTCCTACTACGACTGGTCGAAGGTGGGCGGGGACCTCAAGGACCGCTTTCCGATCGTGCCGGAGTCGGCCCTGCGGGCCACGCTGGGGATCTTGGAGCGAACAGTCAGATCGGGCTGGTAGTTTGGCGTTCCACCCTCCTGGCCTCCCGGACGGCTACCCGGGTTCGGTGGAACACGTGTCGCCGCCGACCGAACACTTCGCCTCGGTGAGCGCCTCGGTCCCTATCGGATCCTGACCGTTGCCATGGGCACCGGTGTCTGGGATCCTTGTTTCAGTGTCCTTTCATGGTGATCATGGCTCGGCGGAGATTGCGGCGCTCAACGGCGGTCCGATGGATGGGCGGAAGCACCCTGTCCAGACCGATACAGATGAACTCTGCGTCGTCATGACCGACGGCCAGCAGCATCGCTACGTTCGTACCGCGCACATTCAACCTCTGCCGGACCGTCAGCCGGCGCTGGTATTCGATTGGATGGGTCGCGACTACGGTTCGGAATAGCTGGGACAGCAGCCCACCGACCCAGCGTTCCGTGGAGCGGTGACAGCAGCTGTGGCAGATCGGAGAGGCGTTGCCGCCCAGGGCGAGGTGGGATTGGCCGAGAGCATCACCGACCCGACCAAGGGTCGGGTCGGATCGCCCTACGACCAGCCGGACCTCACTGAGCCGACATACCGACGATGGGCTGGTTGAGCGGAAGGCCCCCCTCGGAGCCGAAGAAGGTGGCGTCCCCGTAGGTGAAGATTCCTCCATCGGAAGCCACCAGCCAGTAGCCCTTGCCATCAGCACTGGACGCCATGCCGACCACCGGCTTGTTGAGTGTCTTGCCTCCGGTGGAACCGTAGAACTGGGCGTCGCCGAAGGAGAACACTCCCCCGTCGGAGGCCACCAGCCAGTACCCGTTGCCGGGAGTGGCGGCCATGCCGACGATCGGCTTGTTCAGCGTCCGGCCCCCGGTCGAACCGTAGAACTGGGCGCTGCCGAACGAGAACACTCCCCCGTCGGAGGCCACCAGCCAGTAACCCTTGCCGTCAGGGGTGGCGGCCATACCCACGATGGGCTGGTTCAGGGTCTTGCCCCCGGTGGAACCGTAGAACTGGGCGCTGCCGAACGAGAACACTCCCCCGTCGGAAGCCACCAACCAATAACCCTTGCCATCGGGAGTGGGGGCCATTCCGACGATCGGCTTGTTCAACGTCTGGCCCCCGGTCGAGCCGTAGAACGGGGCGTCCCCGTAGGTGAAGATGCCTCCATCGGCGGCCACCAGCCAATAGCCGCCACCGTCGGTGGTCGATGCCATGCCGACCACCGGTTTGTTGAGCGGCGATCCGCCGTGGGAGCCGTAGAAGGCAGCGTTACCAAACGAGAAGATGCCGCCGTCGGAGGCCACCAACCGGTATCCGGCGGTTTGCACCGGAGTGATGGCGATGCCGTACGGACCGGCGTTGGCGGCCAGGGCGATCGGGGTACCGGCGGTGTTGGTGGCCACCGTGATGGGAGTAACGGTGCTGCTCGAGTAGTTGGCCACGTAGGCCGTCTGACCGTTGGGAGTGACGGCAACGTCGACGGGTGCAGATCCCGCCCCGGTCGAGATGGGGGCCCCGGTGGTGTTGGTGGCCACCGTGATGGGCGTCACCGTGTTCGTTCCCGTGTCGGTGACGTAAACGGTCTGGCCGTTGGGAGTGACAGCGATACCGTGAGGGGCCGCCCCGCTGGCCAGGGTGATGGGGGTCCCGACGGCCCCGCTGGCCAGGGTGATCGGGGTGACGGTGCTATTCGAGAAGGCGGCGACATAGGCGGTCTGGCCGTTGGGGGTGATGGTGATCCCACTCGGACTCGAACCGGCGGCCAGGACGATGGGTGTGCCGGGGATGTTCGTGGCGGTGGGGATCGGCGTCACCGTATCGTTGGTGAAGTTCGCCACATACACGGTTTGTCCGTTGGGGGACACGGCGACGGCATCCGGTGCGGTTCCGGTGCCCAGCGGGATCGGCGTTCCCACCGCATTGGTGGCCACGGTGATGGGAGTCACCGTGTTGTTGCCCTCATCGGCGACGTAGGCGGTCTGGCCGTTCGGGGTGATGGCGATGGCCGCCGGCCCGGACCCGGTCGCCAGCGCGATCGGCGTTCCCGGGGTGTTGTTGGCCAAAGCGATGGGGGTCACCGTGTCGTTGCCGCCGTCGACGACGTAGGCGGTCTGGCCGTTCGGGGTGATGGCTTCGGCAGCAGGAGCCGCGCCCGCCGCCAGCGAAATCGGAGTCCCTGCGACATTGTTCGAGGTCGGGATGGGGGTCACCGTGTCATTGCCGACGTTGGCGACATAGACCGTTGGAGTTGCCGAAACAACGTGGGCGACCGACGGAGCCGCCGTCTGGGTGACGGCGCCGGCCGGAGCGGCCAGAACCATCAGCGCGGCCATTGCCCCGCTGACGCCCATGCAGACCAGAGCCCTGGCTGCCCTCATACGTGATGTTCCGATCTTGTGCATCAAATCTCCCTTTATTGCCTGTAGAAAAAAGCCTCAGCGACCTCATTTCCGCCGCATTTGTTTTCATCGTAGGACACAATTTCGTCGTGTTATCGGATACTCATTTACCCATTTTCTGGCATCCTCGATTGTCAGACATTCACACGATGACCGACAACGCAGATTGTTGTTCCAGGTCGGGCCGCGAACATTCCCTATTGGCGCTCATGAAACGGTCGATCTACCGCACCGACAATTGCCCAATGTGTGATGACCACCACGGGTAAGTACCCAGTCACTCCGAGTATGAAACGAACAAACGAGATTGGGGTGAACATCGGGGAAATACCCTGGCTGACCAGCCAAGATGGTCAACGGTTCCGACGGGGAGCCCCTCTCTGGAAAACGTGAAGCCGGGGCTGGCGCATCGGCCTTGCCACCGGGACCGCTGAGACCGAGGGGCGATCCACTACCAGAGGCCACTGAGACCGATGCCGACCGTATCGCTGACCGGTAGGGCGGCAGCCGGCATGGGGTGGTCGGCCCTGCTGCGAACAGCCCGCATGTCCAGGAGACGATCCAGCTCCGGAGGTAGAAACCGGGTTCGCTGGGCGTAACTGTGCCGGTCTGTCCAACCGCCGGGGTCGCCGTGGTGATAACGCAATGGCGCGTAGATATGCAGGTGGCTGCGGGCCCGGGTGAGGGCCACGTAGAACAGGCGTCGTTCCTCGTCGATGCCCTCATCGGTGCCGGTCGCCATGTCGGAAGGAAAGGCACCGTCGGCCGCGTGGATGAGGTGTACGACATCCCATTCCCCCCCTTTCGCCGAGTGGACGGTCGACAGCGTCAGCCAGTCGTCGTCCAACGAGGGCTTGGCGGCAAGATCCCCTGTCGAACTGGGCGGATCGAGGGTCAAATCGGCCAGAAACGCATCGAGACCCGAGTAGTCGGCGGCCAGCCCCGCCAGGGCATCGAGATCGGCCAGCCGAGGCTCGGGGTGGTCGTAGATTCGTCTGATCATGGGTTCGAGGACACTGCGGAGGAGTTCCACCCGGGTACCGAGGGAAACGGTCTGATCCCGGCACCGACTCAGCCCGTCGGCGATCCCCTGGAGCTCGAGTGCTGAGCGATGGTTCGCCCGCGCCGGTTCGGCGCAGAACCGGTCGAGCGGATTCGGTCCGGAGAAGCCAGTCTCCCCTACTCCCAGGTCATTCATCATCCGGCTGGCCGACTTGGGTCCAACGCCTTCGGCCAGTTGGAGCACCCGCAGCCAGGCCAACTCGTCCCACGGGTTCTCCACCAGCCGCAGTGCTGCTAGTAGGTCACGAACGTGGGAAGCCTCGAGGAATCGAAGGCCCCCGTACTTGACATAAGGAACGCCCCGGCGCCCAAGCTCGACCTCGAGCAGATCGCTGTGGTGCGACGTCCGGAACAGTACGACCTGGTCCTTGAGCGCCTTTCCGGACTCATGGTGCTCGAGGACCGTCGTGCAGACAGCCTCCGCCTGACACTGCTGGTCTTCGCAGGTGGCCAGGACCGGCCGGACCCCCCCACCCTGGTCGTCGGTCCACAATCTCTTCCGGTGACCCTCGGTGGCATCAGCGATCACGGCATTGGCCAGCTCGAGGATGGGACGGGTGGACCTGTAGTTCTGTTCCAGCGTGACGGTCGTGGAGCCAGGGAACTGTTCGGGAAAGTCCAGGATGTTGCGGACCGAGGCCGCCCGAAACGAATAGATCGCCTGGGCATCATCGCCGACGACCGTAATTCTGGCGTCCAACGAGCGGAGCGCTCGAAGGACATCGGCTTGGACGATGCTGGTGTCCTGGTACTCGTCCACCAGTACGTGGTCGAACATCGAAGCCATCACTGGGCCGACGTTCGGATCCGTGGCGGCGGCTCGCCAGAAGAGCAGGAGATCCTCGAAGTCCAATAGATGCTGGGCCCGTTTCCGTTCGGTATACCCCGCAAAGATCACCTTGAGCCCATCGACGTCCTCTGCACACCACGGAAAGTCCCGGGTGACCGTCTCCTCCACGCCCACCTGCGAGCTGACCACTCGTGCGTATACAGCTGCCACGGTGGAGGCCTTCGGAAATCGACGGTGCCGATCGGCGGCAATCGGTGTCCGGAGGAGGGCGAACAGATCGCCGACATCCCCCGGGTCCATGACCGTAAAGACCTCGGGCAGGCCGAGCGACGAGCTGTAGCGGCGCAGGATCCGGTGGGCTACGGAATGAAAGGTCCCCGCCTCGACGCGCTTGGCAACCCTGGGATCCACCAGCTGGGAGGCCCGTCTGATGAGCTCGGATGCCGCCCGACGGCTGAAGGTGACGAGCAGTATCCGCTCGGGGGGTGTCCCTTCGTGGAGCAGGCGGGCCAGCCGGCTGACCAGGGTTCTGGTCTTGCCGGTGCCGGCCCCGGCGATGATCCGAAGCGGGCCGCCATCATGATCTACAGCTCTCTGCTGCTCGGCGTTCAGTCCGAGGGCCCATGCGGATGCTGGCTCGAGGGACATGGCCACAGGGCCAGGGTAATCCATATTACGAACACCTGTTCGCACCATGGATTTCCGCCTCCGAGAACTGCTTGGTGGCTACGACACCTCCCGAACGATGAACTCGCTGTTGGCCGATCAGAGGGGCCGGTCGAGGACCCGGGCGATAACGAATCCTCTTTGAGTCAAGAGGGCAGTTTTTGCGGGTTTTGGGCGCGACTCGACAGGCCGCCCCGGGCAGGCACGAATGCATAGAATTCGGTGGGTCCGGGAGTGACTTCGCCGAAGAGCCGGCCGCCAGAGTGCAGAGCCGACCACGCAGGCTATGAGTCGTTCCCGCTTGTCCTCCCGGGCCCTTACTTCTGTGCGTCGATAAGGAGCTGGCGATAGACGGCGTTGCTGACGTGACGCTTGAGGGATCGGATCGCTTCTCGCTTGGTCTTGCCCTCGGCCACCTTCTTCTCGAAGTAGACCCGACCTTCCGAGTTGGTCTGGCGGATCTGGCCGATGGCCACCATGTGGATGGCGTGGTTGAGCTGGCGGTTGCCTCGCCGACTCAGCCGGTGGACGATACGACCTCCCGATGAATGCTCGATGGGGGCAACGCCGGCATAGGAAGCGAACTGGTCCCGGGTGGTGAACCGCCGGACATCACCGGTGTAGCCGATCAGCGCACAGGCCAGGATGGGACCGACGCCATAGACCTCGGTCAGAGAGGTCCCCGAGGCCCGAACCGCTGTCTTGATCCGCCGGTGGGACTCCTTCAGCTGCACGTCGAGTCGCTCCACGTCATCGAGCAGCTCGTGGGCCAGGTCATAGCGGGTCGGTTCCACCGCAGTGATCGGCTCGAAGTCATTGAGCAGCCGCATGGCGTCAGAAGCGTTGAGTTCCTTGGAGATTCCGCCTGGTGACAGGTTGGCCAGCGCGGCGTGGAGGCGGGAGACCACCATGTTGCGGAGCCTCCCGAGCTCATTGTTCCGTTTAGCCAGGAGGCGAAGCACCTCCCCGTGGTTGGCAGGCTCAACCGACCGGAGCCCGGGCGAACGAAGGGCGGCGATGGCCACCGACAGGGCATCGTTCGGATCGTTCTTGTCGGAACGCCCGGTGCCGAGAACCCGCACCCTCGAGGCGAGAGTGGCTGGCACATCCAAGACCCGCTCGCCGGCTCCTACCAACTGCTGGGACAACAGGTAGCCGAGGCCTCCGGCCGACTCGACCGCCCAGGTTCGCTCACCCAGCGGTTCCGCCCAGGCCAACAACCGGGCTGTCTGCTGGCAGGTGGCCCGCACCTTGATCTCGCCCAACTGCCGCTCGTCGCATCCGACGGCCACTGCGGTATGGGACGCCTTGTGAGGGTCTATCCCGATAATCACTGTCATGAGAGTCTCTCCTTCGTGGTCGGCTGGGAACCGCGAGGGCACTCCTGGTTCGAAATCTCGTGCCTGTTCCTCTTTCGAGCCCCTCGCGGCGAAGTCCAGACAGGCAGCCACTCGTTAGAAAGCCAGTCAGCCGGAGCCGACGGCAGGCACTTCGAGAGCTACCCCGTCTGGACCTCTAACGCTACGAACAAGTCGCAGCATCTACCAAGAAGTCTCAACCAGGGCACCTCCCAGCCTCAGCTGTCGGGATCAGCGGGGAGTTGGTCGGCAAAATGGCGCGCCAGACGGGAGACGATTCGTTGCTGTTCACTGGCCCGTGAAATGTTGACCAGGGCGATCATCGCTCGACCCGAATGGGGTGCGAGACCCAAAAAGGACGAGTATCCACCGGTCTGGCCGTTGTGCCAGATCATTTTTCGGTCGGTCCCGGGATCCGATTCGATCACCCAGAACATGCCACTTGCCCGGTTGGGCGCGGCGGTGGCCACGCCTTCGATCGGTGTCAATGAGGCGATCCCCGGCGCCGATCCGTCCAACAGGGCGACGGCGAGCCGGGCCATGTCGCCGATTGTGCTGATGACACCCCCGGCCGGGGCAAAGCCACCCATGGTGGTCCACGGGGGACGCCGGCGACCCATCGATGACCAGCCGGGCGGGGCCATCTGTTGTGGGCTGGCCACGACTGATGCGCTCATCCCCAGTGGAGCGAAGATCCGCTCGGTCAGCAAAAGCCCGTAGTCAGCGCCCGCGCCCAGAGCAAGGAGCTGTCCGAGGACGGCCCCGCCCAGGTTTGAATACCTGAATTCTCCGCGGCCCCGGAGGTGTTGACGAGCGGCCGCCCTCAGTACACCGGAAGCCGTCATCCCCCGATAGGGATGTGTTCCCATCAACAGGAACCGCGCCCCCGGAGGAACGTGAACGGGCCCCGAGGCATCCGCGGTAGGCCGGAGGTGTGGGTGCACAACTCTTCGAGGGAGATGGAGCCGAAGGCGGTTCCCTCACTGCCCGGGAGAAGGTCAGCGATCGTGGTGTCCAATGAGACTTCGCGGCGATCGATGGCGTCGGCAAGCAACATGCCGGTCAGCCCCTTGGTGATCGAACCGACCTCGAAACGTGTCCCGGGCTCTGCGTCGATGAAGGCGAACCTGGTGTCCGGCGAAGCAGCGAGATCGACCAGGGCGGCGGCGGTCCTTCTGGCCCGGCGCCCGGCCAGGGCCATGAGCTCAGCCGCCAGGTCCCGATCATCTCGGCCGTCAGGTCGGCGGTCCGCCACAGCCCGAGTCTTCCGCCGGCATGGGTCCATCATGGCTCAACCACGCCCACGTGCGCCCAAGGGCAGTAGGTGGATTACCGCCCACTCTCCCGGCGATACAAGACAGGATCGCTGTCGACAAATCGGGGCACACCATGAAGAATCCAAGGCATGGACAAGACATTCCGTGCGACGATGCAAAAAAGTGGCAGCAAGGGCGGCTGGACCTATGTCGTCATGGACGAGTCCGCCGAGTACTTCGGGACCAAGGGCCTCGTGAAAGTGCGAGGAACCGTGGATGGCGAACCGTTCCAGAGTTCGTTCATGGCCTTAGGTGACGGCACGCACAAGCTGCCGATCAAATCCGACATCAGGAAGAAGATCGGCAAGGCAGAGGGAGATGAGGTCATCGTTACGCTCACTGAGCGACTGCCGAGCTAACCGCGCCGCTCCTGCGGCATCGCTCCATTCTGCCCGCCAGTGTCTGCGCCCGCCCTGCCACCGGCCCACGTGAAATGACGCCGACCCGATGGTGGGACACCCCCTGCCGATGGCAGAATCGTCGGAGACCCGAACACGCGGTGATGGCGTGGCCACAGCCATGTTCACCGAGGCAACCTGTCGGCAAGTCTCGGGCCGGGACCCAAGGCGGGCGGGACGGTCGGCGTGCCAGCATGGGGCCATGGAAGGGGTGATATCCCCTGGCAGCACGTTCGGCGACGCTGAGGGGTGGGACCTGCGACCCATGGCCATCGATGACGTAGAACCGGTGATGACCGTGGTCGAGGCGGCCGATGCCGCCCGGGCAGAGGCGGGTCAGCTTCCGCCCCGCACCCCGCCGAGCGACGCCCAGTTGGAGGCCAGCCGCGTGGGCCATGCCCGTTTCGTTCTGCGCGACGGGCCGGGAGCTTGGGTGGCTATTTCGGAAGGGCAGGTGGTGGGGGTTGCCGAGTCTGTCCGACGGGAGAGCTTCTGGGGGCTGTCCATGCTGTTCGTCCATCCAGCGTTCCAGAGCCGGGGAGTGGGCAGACGGCTCCTCGAGGCGGCCGTGGGCTACGCCGCCGGCGCCACCCAGCGCATGATCCAGTCCTCGTCCGACCCCCGGGCCATGCGCCGTTACTTTTTGGCTGGACTGGCCATGCACCCGACGGCCGAGATGGGAGGACAACCCGACCGCCGGGCCATCCCACCCTCGCTGCCCGGTCGGGAGGGCGACGCCAGGGACCTCGAATTGGTGGCCGAGGTGGAGGCACAGCTGGGCCGTTCGCGTACCGAGGATGTGGCCTTCGGGCTGAGTGACGGTCGTTCCCACATTGACGTGGTGGACAGCGACCCGGGGCGAGGGTGGGTGCTTTGGCGCCCGGATCGACTGGCCATGCTGGGGGCAACGAACGAGCAGGCCGCCGCCGTCCTCCTGTGGCGGTTCCTCGCCGGCTCCGAAGGAGAAATCCTGGTCGACGGGCTCACCGCCGCCCAGCAGTGGGCGTTCGACGTACTCCATCAGGCGCGTCTCACGGCGCGGATACACGGGTCCTTGTTCGTTGACGGCATGGCCGTCCCGGTCCCCTGGATCCCTTCGGGCTGGTACTTCTAAACCAGATTGGTGATGCTTCGACGACAGGTTCGCATTGGGCACCACTCGACAGGCGGCACCGCAAAGGCTCGGTTCGGACGAGGACTCGAACGGCTGACCTGATCCGGTGGTCTGGGATACACAAGAGTCCCATCAGGTATCGGTGAACACCGCTGGCCTCGCTCTACACTCCGACCTATCATCGCCACGCAAGAGATCATCAACATGGCGGGTGGTGGAATGAAATCGCCAGCGCAGTCAGCCCAAACCGTCGAAGATCGGCCGGTGTTGCCTCCGGGCGACTGCGAGCGGGCGGAGTTATGGGACTCCCGTTTGCATCTGGCCACGTCCTCGGACTACGCCGGTGGACGGCCTCGTCGGTGGGTGACAGATTTACTTCTATCTGGCACCGGGACCCATCTGGGCGCTGGACGTTCTATGAGTCAGTCGCCTGTGAAGTCGCGTGCATTCGTTATTTCGGAGCGGATGTCGAGTGCGTCCGGGAAGGACCCATTGACCTCGAATGGGAGGCGTCCAACCGGCTTCGTGTCCGCACCGCTGACCGGACCGTCGACTGGGAAATAACGATCGGGGCCACCGTGGCGACCCGGATGATGAGCGTGATGAGCTCGATGGTGCCGATGGCTGCATGGCGATCCGGACCAGTGCTCAGCGCCATGGGAGCGGTGGCGGGGCGGGTGCTCGACGTCGGGAAAGTGCAGCTCACTGGAACCACTTCCAACCAACAACACTTCGATGCCAACCCCCTGCGGATCTGGTACGTGACCGCCAGCCACGCCGTCGTTGAAGGTGAAGCTCTAGGACCAATCGGTCCCTTGGCCGAACAGGCCCACATGGCCGATTTCTACTTTCCCCAACGTGGCATGTTCGCGGTGGGTCGAGTGTTCATCAGTCCACTCAAACCGACTCGCAGTCGGACCGAAACGCCCACCACCTCGACATGATCTCGGCTGAGGCAGCCGGGATGGGCGCCATAAGTGCTTGCCATGGCTACCGGGGACGGCAATGCCGCCCTCGTAGTCACACCTCACCGGGAATCTGATCGTGGTGGCGTTTCCCTCAGTTCTGTCGGCCACATCGTCAGGCTGGCCACCGTCGATTCCCGCCGCCGACCCGGTCCGGGGGCACCCCTCCGAGGGCAGCTTGCCAAGTCAAGGCTCGCTCTCTCATGGGCAAGAATGGCGCCGCCCGAAGTGAACACCGAACCGCGGATACGTAGAAGCTGGACGGAGGTCCGTCGCCGACGCGGGTAGTCGCCTGGTAGCAATGCCAGACCCACAAAGGCCTGCGATGATGGACGCCTGATGGTTGTCACTGAACCGATTGCCACTCGGCCGTTACCGGCCGACAAGGGGGTCCACGCCCGTTCCGGACTGTGGAGGATTTCGCCCCCGGCGGTCGTGGTCGTCGTCTACTTCTTGATCGGCCTGGTTGCGTTCTGGCCGGAATTCCCCATCTCGCATCGTCTCTTGGGCGGTGGGGGGGACTTCGTCCAGTCCCTGTGGTTCCTCGCCTGGCTGCCTCATTCGCTTGCCCACGGCCTCAATCCGTTGTTCAGCAATGCCATGTTGGTGCCGACCGGAGTGAACCTGGCCCAGAACACGGCAAGTCCGTTGCTCGGATTGATCACCGCTCCCTTCGCTCTCGTCTTCGACGCGGTGGCGAGGGAGAACTTGCTGCTGTTGCTGGCCATGCCCATCTCGGCGACGGCCGCGTTCGTCGTACTGCGAAAGTGGCGGGTATGGACTGTGGCGGCCGCGCTGGGTGGATTGATCTATGGATTCTCGCCTTACATGGTGGGTCAAAGCGTGGGCCACGTAAACCTGGTGTTCGTACCATTGCCACCATTCATCGCGCTGACAATCGTGTCGATCCTGCAGCGCCGGGGTTCCCCCCAACGGCTCGGAGTCCAGCTCGGCCTCCTCTTGGCGGCCCAGTTCCTCATCTCGCCGGTGGTCTTCGCCAGCGTCGTCACCTTCGCGATCGCAGCTGTGGCCTTCGTGGCGATCAATCAAAGGGCGAAGCTGCCAGATGCGCTACGGACCTTGTGGCGTCCCATAGGAATCGCCGTGGCCGTGGTGGCCGTGCTGCTCGCCTATCCGGCGTGGATGATGCTGGCCGGACCTCAGCACATTTCAGGGACCACATTTCCGACGGTAAATCTGTATCACTACGATCTGTTCGACTTCGTGGTTCCCGGACCCTTGCAGAAGGTTTCACTGGGCATGCGGTCGCTCGGGAACCGCCTGACCGCCGGGCTTGGACCTACCGAGGCCGACGGCTACATCGGTGTCCCGGTCCTGATACTGATCGGAGCCCTCGCCTGGCGCTCGCGTCGCAGCCCCCGCATGCGGCTGGCCGTGGTTCTCCTGGTCTGTGCAGGACTGCTCTCGCTCGGACCCCACCTGGCCGTCGACGGACGGCTGACCTCGATCCCGCTCCCCTACTTGGTGCTGGACCACATCCCCGTGCTGGACGCTCTTTTGCCTGGTCGTATCTCATTTGAAACGGGAGCCTTTCTGGCGGCCGTGACCGCGTTCGGGCTGGACGACCTGCGTCGGGCGCCCGGCCGCACCCGTTCGATCGACGCCATTCGAGGGCGGCGGAGGGCTGTGGCGATCGCCTGCTTGACCTTGGCAGTGCTCATCGGCACTCTGCTGCCCCAGTGGCCTTTGCGGATCGTCACCACACCCATGACAGTGCTGCCGGCCAGGCTGCGCCGAGAAGTTCCAACCGGAGACCCGGTGGCCATCACCTATCCCTACGCCACTGAGTACAACGCCGAGCCGATGCTTTGGCAGGTCGACGACGACTTCGGCTTTCGCCTCCTCGGAGGGTATGCCTATCACCCGATTCGCCCCGCCATCGATCCCGACAATGCCCTCCCGAGCGTAATGAATCCCCCCGGACTGCAACAGTTCCTTGCCGGTCAGCAACCCTTGACATTGGTGGGGCACTCATTTCCGACTGGGATCTATGGGTCGCCGTTGCCGGTCAGTCCGGAGCTCGTGGCCACCACCCGGACCACCTTGTCCCGATATGACGTTCGATTGGTCATCGTGGACCGGTCCGTAAGCGGCAGCGGACCGGTAATGGAACTGTTCAGCGACGCCCTCGGCCCTCCCAGACTCTCGGCCGGCCAGTTCTCCCTGTGGACCGACTGGGGCGGCGTGCCCAGGCACCAGGTCTTTCCGAATCTGATAACAAGCGTGCTCCAACCGGCGAACGGCTCCACCGTGTCGGGCACAAGGGTGCTCGATGCCAGGGCAACAGACTACGCCAAGGTCACCAAGGTCGAGTTCTACCTCTCAGGCGCATCACTGGGTCCCACGCTGATCGGTACCGGGGGTCAAACCCTTTACGGATGGATCGCTCTGTGGAATACCGCCGGAGTGCCCGATGGCACATACACATTGCAGTCAGTCGCCTACGATTCTGCCGGCCGGAGCAGCCACAGCGAGGCCGTGACAATCACAGTCGACAACTGACAGGCGATAGATCCAGCACGGCTGGCAGACACAAGTATCGAAAGAGTGAATGAGGCGGGATCACCCGCATCTGATTGAAAGACCCTTCGCGTCCCGCATCGTTCCCATGACGGTCCACTGCCCGGCTCGCTGTGAGGCACTGGAGTTACCTCAGGCATCGGTATGACCACAATCTGCCCGAGGGTTCCGGGGCAGTCCCTTCGTCTAGGCCGACAAGGGTCGTCCTGGGTACTCGCTTGTGCCTCCGACGAGAGCCGGTCAACTCCAAGGTGAAATCTGGGAGCGGCCGCCGATTCCATGGTGGTCCGAGGGTCGGGTCCGATCTATGTCCTCTTGGCGATGACGATTAACTCCCGTTCACCCCGACCCGTCGGTCGTCTGTCCCAGTCACCATAGACATTTTGGACTGAGAATCCCGCTGAGGTGAGAGATTTCCTGAGCAACTCTTCGCTGCGGAATCGAAGGGCGAAAGGTGAAACCAGCTCCTCGTTACTCCGTAGGAGACGTCGATGGCCGACTACGGACACTACGTCGTCTTCCACGTTCGTTACCTCGGTCGAGGACTCGATTCGACCGAAGACGGGGTCAGAGATCATTCGCTTATTTCCGGTCCACCGGTCCCACTCCCGCGCCCGCGGATCGCGGCTCTCGAAGGCCAGATACCCTCCCGGCCTGAGCGCATCCCTCACCCCAGACAAGGTCTCCAGCCAATCGGCATCCCTTAGGATGAACTGGGCGACATGACCGCTCATGATGGTCAGGTCCGCACCCGGCGTTCCCAGTTGCCCAGCACCTCCCTGGATCCACTGCACGCCGTCGGCTCCGGGCTTCTGCCGTGCGACCTCCAGCATGGCGGCTGAGGGATCGATCCCGATCATTCGATAGCCCCTGCCCGCCAACAGCGAAGTGACGATGCCCGTACCGCATCCGAGGTCGATGACCACCTCGGCACCTACCGCCTCAGCAACGCCAAGGTAGAAGTCGGGTTGTGTCCCAGGTTCGTATGAATTAACCGCGTCATAGAGCGCTACCTGGCGCCGGTCGGTGAACTCCGGAATGGGCATGGCTCCAGTTTGGGCTCCCGGAAGCTCAGAAAGGAAGTGTAGAGGACATACCCGATCTCACCGAAGGCGACAAGAACTGGACCGCCTGGTCGGGTGGTCCGTGCCGGGATTTCAGAAGCCATCACTGCGGCGACCCAGCGACCTGAACCGGTCGAGGAAGTCCGACGAGATCCTGTTGGTGGATGAGCCTCTGCCGACTCCGATCACTGAGATATCTGTACGCCTCCGCCAGATCTCGGGCCTCGACGTGCCAAAAGGAACGCCCGCCCACATCTCGTCAAAAGTGGCAAGACGGGCGGTCGTCAGGCTGAGGTCAGCTTTGTCCGGTTGACCGCACCCGGACCGCCGATCTCAAGGAGGACCAGTGCCGTGGCGACGTTGTCGGAGCCGATGATCATCAGCCAGGCAAGGTCGTAGAGGGTGAGAGTCAGTCCACCAGACAGATAGCGAAGTACACCGGTGCCACCGAATCGAAAATCGTTCGGGACGGCGGTCGGGTTCATCGTGGCGGAGATGCCTGACCTCTCTCGGCACTGGCCCATTCCCGGTGTATCAGGTGATCTGAGACACTCGGTGTTCGATCTCAAAGACTCGTCAGAGTTACTCCCAGCCGACGCGAACTGACACTCAGGACAACGAGCACAGGTTCAGGCACAGGCACGCTCCCTGTTGACCTGGAAGAATGGCTCGAGGGTTAACTTTTCGACGGCTACAAGAGGGCTCTGCCATATGAAGCGCAGTCAGCGTGCGAACGTGAAACTTCCCATGCCACCTTTGGAGATGCGGGAACTTGTGGGTCCGACCGATCCCAGGCAGTTCGACAACCCCGAAGGGTGGCTGGTCTATCCATTTGTGCCAGCCGAAAAGTATGAGAGTTTCTTCGATTTTGGCTGCGGATGTGGACGGGTGGCGAGACAGCTCATTCAGCAGCGAGTGATTCCAACCCGTTATGTTGGGATCGACCTTCACCAGGGCATGATCGATTGGGCCAAACGCAATCTGGCTCCGGCCGCCGAGGGGTTCGAGTTTCTCCACCACGACGTCTACAACTCGCGGTTCAATCCAACGGGCAAGGTGCCACCGATGGAGCGATTTCCTGTCGGCGACCACGAATTCACCTTTGTCCACGCCCTCTCTGTGTTCACCCACCTGACCCAGTCACAAGCCGAGTACTACCTTCCCGAAGTTGCTCGGATTCTACGGTCGGATGGGGTTTTTCTCGGGAGTTGGCTACTCTTCGACAAGACCTTCTTCCCGTTTATGAATGAGGAATATTCCGCCCTCTATTACAATTACGTCGATCCGTCGGCGACGGTATTGTTCGACCGGGGTTGGCTTCAGTCCCTAGCGGCGATGTGTGGACTGGTCATCACTGGTGTAATAGCTCCGAAGGTGCGTGGACATCAGTGGATAATTCAGATGCAAGCACAGGCAAGCGGAGCCGAGTGGGCTGAGTGGCCAACTGATGATGCACCCATAGGTAAGGTCGTAATTCCGATGGGACCTGATGACCCACACTTGATTCGGTGAGCAACTCAGATCTCTGACCTGTACCAACCATCCCTCATGTGCAGGAGGGATGGTTCAAACGCCACCGACCTGATGATAGGTGACGCCCCGCTATGCGAATCTGCCGATGGGCAGGACGACCATGATGCGGACACGGTGCGAGACCGCCCGAAGCGTTCCCTGAGCCTCCGGGAGGCCCGGCCCAACCTTCTTCGCATCAGAACGTGCGGTGAGAAGTCCCTAAACAACGTGCGAAGTCCCCATGAGAGGAATACCCACCGGACCAAGTGCGACACGTCCCCGGTCATGTAGGACATTCTGGGATCGGTGAACATTCTATTCGGACAATCAAGGAGCCTGAGGGTGGACGGTCTCACCTCGGGCCAACGTCTCGACAAACTGGTCGATGCGCCTGGAGCGGGTTTCGGGTTTCTTGGCGTTTCCGATCCTGTAGAGGATGGCGTACCGATTCGCACTGGTGAGCGCCTCAAACATCGCCTTCGCGCCAGGATTGGCACTCAGGGCAGCGAGAAGATCCTCCGGCACCTCAATGCTGGCTGGCCCGGCGTAGGCGGCCTCCCATCGACCGTCCTCTTTCGCCTGCCGCACCTCGTCTTGGCCGGATCGATGCATTCGGCCGGTGGCGATCAGCCTTTCGGCGATGGCAGCGTTCCGTTGCGACCACGGACTGCGAGCATTTCGAGGCGTGAAACGTCGTCGGAACGTGGCGGCATCACGACGCCCTAATTGCCCATCGATCCAGCCGAAGCAGATCGCCTCGTCAAGCGCCTCGTCGTACGAGAGGGTTGTCGGATCGGCCGTTCCCTTTTTGGCCAGCACCAGCCAGACACCCGGTGAAGCGACATGATGGGCTCTCAACCATCTCCGCCATTCGCCGGCGTCCCCGACCAGTAGCTCTGGAAGATCCACGACGCTCACCGTATCCCCGTTGTGATCCGATGAAGGAGCGGAGCCACCGCCACCCGCGAAGGTTCCATTGTCACGATCGAGACTGGGCTTGCACAGTAATTCCGAAGAAAGGGGGGCCCTATCAGATGCCGGCGAAGGAACCCCCGAAACCCCCTAGACCCTGGCGCTCCTGGTTCTGGCGTTTGGGCTCATCGGTGGATGGGAAACCCGGAGTAGACGGGGAGTGGGCGTCTAGTTGGCGCCCAACCTCGTGGTTCTGGAAGTCATTGGCCTACGACCTTGATCGACCTCCCAAGTATCCTCCCCTCCGCGGGTGGCCCCTCAGGGTCATCGGTCGGCTCTCCAGCAGACACGGCGCCCAGCTGCAATCGGTCCGACCGGCGTCGTTTGCTCGGCGGAACCGATCGTGCGACCTCAGGCTTTGATGTGCCGGCGGCGCCCACGCGGTGGTGGGCGGATACTTAGATCGGGGTCGGCCGTGAGCCGACCGTCGTCCCAGGGAACGGCGGACTGCCGGACCGTGGACCCCGCATCCGGAGGCAGATCAGGCACCGGGGCCGGTAGCAGCTCTGGAACCGGAACCGGCCTCATGACCACTAGCGCTTCGACCGCCTCGTCGAGCACCTCGAGGGTGTGGACCCGGAAGAGGCGATTGAAGAACAGGTACTTGAAGACATAGAACAGCCCGAACGAGAGGAGATTAGCCAAAAGGACCAGGGCGGTCTGTGTGCGATGTGTCAGATGGTGCTCCATGCCGTAGTGACGAGCAAGGGCGGCGCCACCGATGGAGACAATGATCCCCACCCCCTGCATGGCCCAGAAGGGCACGATTTCCTTTATCAGATGTGATCGACCCCTCTTGCCCCACACCCATCTGCGGTTCAAGTAGTAAGCAGGGAAGGTGGCCACTACATTGGCCACTACGGTGCTTGCGATCTCTCCCCAGAGCCGCAGGACACCGAATACGAGGGCCAGAACAGCGAAGGCGACGATGGTCGAGATGACCGACACCATGGCGTAGCGGAGCAACTGCTTGGCCTCGGGGGTGTGACGCATCTGCCAAAGGTGTTCGGCTCGGCTGACGACGTCCATCAACAGCGATCCCTTGAGCGCAACGCCCGAAGAAGCGTCGATTTGGATTGGGGACCGAGGGAAAGCATTGAACGGCATTCCTAGCATCGCTGCGTAACCGGTCCGTGAAGAAGGACTTACCTAAGGGTGAACATTCGTCCCAGTTCTGCCAGCGAGACCCGAACCTGCTTACTGAGCCCAATGACGGGGACGGAACACCCCGCCTCAACCACAGGATGGGTGCGAGAGGTCCGAGGAAGCACCGCCGACGAGGGGCGTCCACAACCTGTCATCGCCGGCGGTCGCTGTCACTTCCTCAGGGTCCGGCCGGTCGGGGAGGTGAGCAACCGGACTACCCGCTGTGACACCGTCCTTCGGCCGATGGATGAAGGACGGCTGACGTCCGGATGAACCTTGTGTGACACCGTGGACGACCATTGACGCAGCGTGGGATGCTCGGCAAGTCCGTGCGGTCACTTGGCGTCCTTGACGGATGAGCGCCCGCCTGGGCACCAGATTCCATTGAGAGGTCGGCGAAATGGAGAAGGCCAAACCAAGCACTAGATGCCCGAACTGCGGCACCAGAGACGCCCCGAAGCTCGTCGTTGAAGGCAGCGGCAACGGCCATGCTCCGGCGCCATTACCGAACGTCTATCTGCGTTGCCGGCGTTGCGAGCACGAGTGGTCGGAGCTGCCCCCCGAGCGAAGGGCGTCCTGAAGAGCTCTGAACAATCGATTTGGTCGATTGGCCACCGGTCAAACGTCACTTACGCCGATGACGTGCGTACTCGGTGACGGCAACCGGTAATCCCGGAACCGCCCCGCTCCACACTGGGGACTCCAAGTTATGAGGAAGCACCGCCGACGAGGGGCTCTCCACAACCTGTCGTCGGCGGCGCCGCCACTTCCTCAAGGTCCGGCCGACCGAGGAGGTGAGCGGTACCGAACCACTGGCTGTTGTAACACCGTTACCTCGGCCATTGGGTGAAGGAAGGTTGACGCACCAGTGAATCTTCTGTGACAGCCGTGGTTCCGCATCGTCAGCCGTGGGATGCTCACGCCATGGACAATCTCTTTCGCTCTCAGTCGGCGGATTCCAGCCGCAGTTGGCCGACGCCCGGATAGAAGGGTTCTGGGACTCTGAGATGTGGGCAGAAAACATCGAGGAGAACCAGATCGAATCGAGGTGGGCAATGAGCCTCAAAGGCCGACCAAAGAGCAGGCTGGGCAGAAGCGTCGTCGCCCTGACCTGTGTGACCGGATTGTGCGCGGTCGAGTTGTCAGGCGGACTGTCGGGTGTCGCTTCCGCTGCCGAGCCGTCGCCCACGCTCTACTGGACGGTGGACCCACCGACCCTCGGTCAGACACACAGTCCCAATCCGGTCACAGGAGAGACTGGCGTTCCGACAACGATCACACCTCAGTTGGCGACCAACAACGACCTGGCCAACAATCCCGCCCCCACCGGTACGGTCACGTTCACTGACAGCCTGGGCATCATCAACGGCCACTGCAACAATGAGCCGGCGTCGCCTTACAATCTCGACCTCAGCACTGCGACCTGCACGACAACATTCCCGAACAGCACTACGGGCGATGACGTCTTGACTGCCACTTACAGCGGTGACAGCAAGAACAGGTCGACCTCAGGCACCCAGTCCATCACCTTCCTCGGGACGCCCACGCCCGAGGGAGCATCGACTCTCTTGCTGCCAGCATCCGCGGCCGTGGTCGGACTCGGGGTGCTTCTCGTCGTCGGCCGGCGTCGTCGCCGAATCCACTCACGCTGAGTGGCGGGCGGCGACGGGCCCGATCAGGATTCACCGGCACGCCAGAAGTTCCCCATCGTCCGGCTCCAACGGTTGCAGGAGCGGGCAAATGGGCTACGTGGGGCATCAACCGTCGTCGCAGGTTGAAGAGAGCCCCAGGTTACGCGTCCACAGGCGAGTGATGGTGCGAGGCCGGTGACAGCTTCCCTTGCCAACGGCCCAGGCCCCAGCCATCGCCCGGCCCTCAAGGTAACTCGGCACTTCCAATCAAGCAATCATGACCGCCTGACCCGAAACTGAGCCGGCTTCGTAGGATGCTCCCGTTATGGCCATGGACGACCGCGCCTGGCCGCTCAGAGTGGTCCCCGAGCCGGCGTCAGGGTCACTCTTGACCTACAGAGTGCTCAGGTTGACCTACAGGGTGCTCATGTCCATCGGTCCGGCGACGGCGTGGTGCGGATCCCCGTTGGCGGGACTGTTCGAGTTGGGTTTGTAGTTCTTGGTTGATGGCCTGGAGGGCCAAGACGGCAGCGATGCCGGCCAGATTGAGGCCGTCATCGAGGAGCCGGCCGATCTCTCGGAGGCGGACGAGGTCGTCGTCGCTGTAGCGGCGGGTGCCCCCTTGGCTACGGGCTGGATTGATGAGGCCCCGGGTCTCGTAGAGCCGGAGGTTCTGGGGAGCACTTCCCACCAGTTCGGCTGCTACGGAGATTCCGTACAGGCCTCGGTTCGGATCGGGACGGTTGTCCTGCCCCACCAATCGGCTCTCAGAAAATTCCTCGACACCCCTTGCATCGAACATGGTCGCCAGGATATAACAAATTTGTAGTAACGGCCATAGATCCGGAGGCGCGGAAAGGACGCCTCCGGCCGAAACAAGGAGGGTGCATGATGCTCGTTCGTTCCGATCCATTCCGTCAGTTCGACCGGTTGGCCGAGCAAGTCTTCGGAACCGTTGCTCGTCCGGCGACCATGCCCATGGATGCCTGGCGTGACGGTAACGAGTTCGTCGTCGAGTTCGACCTGCCAGGAATCGACCCGGCAAGCATCGATCTCGATGTAGAGCGAAACGTGCTGACCGTCCGGGCGGAGCGTCGGACCGCAACCGGGCCCGAGGTCGAGCTGGTGGCCTCGGAGCGTCCGAGAGGCGTGTTCAGCCGACAGGTCATCCTTGGAGACACACTCGACACCGGTGGGATCACCGCCGCATACAACAGCGGCGTCCTCCGGCTCACGATCCCGGTGGCGGAGCAGGCCAAGCCTCGCAAGATCACCGTGTCTACCGACGAGCGAGCCGCCGTGTCGCCCGCCGGGGACACTCAGGTGATCTCGGCCAATGCTGAGGATCGCCAGCCAGTCTCTGTGTGATCTGTCATGGTCACGGCGAGTTCCGATGTGACGGCAAGGTACGAGTTCCTTGCCGTGATGCTGGCCGATCCGGAGCTGCTCGACTTGGCCTTCGCCGAAGTGATCGCCTCCTGGGAGGCTGAGCCCCCACGGCCACCGGACCGTACGCTGGTGGCCACTTCGGAGCGGCGAAATCCGGGGTCAGGAGCGCGGCGAGCAGGCCGTTGCCACCAGTGTTGGCACGCATGGTTACAAGCCATTCCCCGACCGAGAGTGGCCCGGTCGCCTCCGGAGCCGTCGATGGCGGGTCGCATTTGAGGGTGCATCGACCCGAAGACCGAGCCCCAGCAGCCCAGCATTGCTGTGCCAACCGAAAGGGGGTGGTGGCTTCCAAAACGAACAGAGTCTGAGCTACGAATGCAAGCTCGGCGGAGCCGCTGACAACGTGGATGATTCGTCGATTGGCGCCAGCAGTGGTGCCACACACGCTTGGGGTGATTACCCACCGGCACGGATCAGCGTCATAGTCGCCGAGAGCCAAACGATCAGAAGAGACCGGCCGGCTCCACGAGGAGCCGGCCGGTCTCTGCCGCCTCAACAACCTGGTTGGGCAGAACAGCTGGGTGACACCTTCACCCGTGAGCCCAACTCCAGATCCACCAGTTCCGTGCACCGTCCGTTCCCCGGGAATACGATCTGACCAGGCGGGCAGCCGCGTCGATGCGGAACGGTTGCACCCCCTGCTCCATCGACACCGGCAGGAAGGAACGACCATGACCGACACCGTGCTTGCTGATACAGGGGCCGTGCAAGCTGGACAGCCCGTGCCGCCGGGGGCCGGACCCGGAACCGGTCCTCCGGTCGTGCCAGATTTCTCGATCGTCCCGGTGCGGGGTCTTCCCATCGTCGCTGTCCTTCTCGCTGGTCTGATCGCCGCCATCGCTTCGAACTCGTTGTGGGCCCTGGACTTCTTCCACGTCGCCGGTGGGGGCCTATGGACCAGCATCGATCTATTCCTGGGCCTGATCATCGGACCGATCCTTGGAAGGATGGCGGTGCAGTCGCGGATCGACTTCACCACCCGGTTCATGCCGAAGATGCTTCTGATCATGCCGACACTGGTGGCCATGACCCTGGGTGCCGGGTTCCAGCTGGCCCGGAAGCTGGGGAACCTTGATACCGCCTATCCGCACCACGGATGGCTCGTCGCCTCGTACATCATCGTTGGAGTGATGGCGGTCATCGCTCTCGGTCTGCTCGAACCGGCCAACCTGGCCGTCCTGTTCGAACTGAAGAAACCCCGTCCGAACGGCGAGCGGATCGGCAGGCTGATGAAGATCTTCGTTTACACAGCCGGGATCACCGGCGTCATGCAGATCGCCACCATCGTGATCATGACCTTCCTGGCCAGCCGATGAGCGCGGCCACCGAGGCCATGCCCCAGGGCGCTGGGGAGCCTGGGGGACCGGACGAAGTAGACCTGCGCCAAGCCGACCTGCCCCCGGTGGCCCGACTGGCCACCGTGACCCTGGCCCTGACGGTGGCCGGCGGCATCGTGATGGCCGCATGGTACGGGAGGCATGTATCGCTGACCCTGCCCACCATCCTCGCCTCGGCCGCCGCCGCGGTCCTGGTCGTCAACGTGATCCTGCTCGCCGCGTGCGAGAGTTCGCCTGGGCCGTCTTCTTCCGGGTGTTCGGCTGGACACTCCTCGCCTATTTGGTGATCGCCGGCATCCTCGAGTTCGTGTTCGTCTACGACCACACTCCCGCCCACCAACTCGCCCTGTTCACCGCCATGCTGGCCCTCTTCGCAGTCGACGTCCCCCTGATCCTGTCGTTTTCGGTGGCGCGCTGGCAGCCGGTGCAGAAGACGGCAGCCTGACCGGTCCCGAGCGGAATGGGCCCCACACCGGCGGGTGGAACCTCAAATGAACGGGCTCCAGCTGACCGATGCTTTACCGACCGGAGCCGCGGCGGTTGAGCGACTGCGATGTTCGCGGCCCAGGGTTGTCGACGATCAGCCTCGGATGACCCCGCCCGATGATGAAATCCCCAGGGTCATCCTTGCCCACGGTTGCGTGCACTACGACCGCTGGGTCAGGCACCTCCACGCCAGGTATCCCCACCACCCCTACGTGCGAGTGTGCCCCACCCGTGCAAGTGTCGGTAGGGGCTGAGCGCGGTGACCCGAGACACCTAGGGGCGACGCGCACCTAAGAGAAGAGGTTCAGAACCCCTTTTTCCTCTCCGGCGCACGCCCCGCACGACGATTGGATCATGCAGCGGTCAGCCCAGTCGGGTAAGGATCTCGATCAAGCAACGACGTCGAAGTTGGTCGGGTCGGAATCGACAGAAGTCCACTGCCGAAGTACCCGAGGGATGCCGAACTTCCTGTCTCCGGCGTCAGCGATCACCGCGGCCACGAACACCTCATCGAGTCCCGTGTCCTCGACGATCTGACCCCACGGAACGCCCATCCTCCACAACTCAGTCACCTCGGCGATGTCCGCCGGATCTGCCTGTATCTCAATCATGCCGCCTCCTTCGTAGATGCCTGTCCTCGGCATCGGCACCAGGTCCGCTGACCTTGAGGAGGGTTGCCCGTGGGGCCTCCGGTGCGCACGCGCCCGAGAGGCTCCGCTCGGCCTGGGTCCTGCACCCGTGCTGGGGGTGGTACCGAGCCATGGACGGCCTGAGTCAGCCTGGTCGGTGTGCCGTTCGTGATACTCGACGAAGGACCGGACAACTCGCACGCCGCTGGCGCGGATCTTGGAGGTCCATCAGGGGAGTCGGAGCCACGCTGGCCTGCAGTTGGCGGCTTCTCCACATGCTCCTCGCCGCTTGTGGGCAACCGCTGTCGACTCAGCGGTGGCCGAACGGGTGTTTCAGGCGAAATATCCTTGATGTTGCTCTTCACCGACGACCCGCTTGATCCCCCGGGTTGGAAGACGTGCACCTATGGCACTGTCGTCATCTCAGTGCCGAGTGACTGGCCCCACTGCCCCCGCCCGCACTACCGGCCCCCGTAAGCCAACCGATCCCGACCGGCGAAGAAGCTTGACCCGCCGGCGTTGGCTGGGGCAAAGTCGTCCCTTGCGGTGCCCCGATGTCACAATGCGTTTACCCAGTGGTAACTTTCTGCCGCCCCGGGTCGGCCCTGGTTCCGCCTCCAGTAGTGAACCGGTCTCCGCCGTCCGATTCACGTTGGCCGGCTCGGGGCTCTGTCGGCGGGACCTTCGCCGGCTCAGGGTCACCGCAACCGTGTGGTTACACTCCGAACCCATCGTCGATGAGCACCCCGGCGGACAAATACGGACGAAGTTGCTACAAGCCGAGGAGCTTGACGCCACCACCCCACTGACCGTCAAGGCAAATGAGCAGCCCCAACGGGGTTTGAACCCGTGTCTCCACCTTGAGAGGGTGCCTGAGGACGACTCCTCCACCAGCCGACATGGTGATTGAGCTGGAGTTTCAGCGTTCGTTAGTTGCCGCCATTTTGCATCGTTTTTCGACCTCTCACGGACGGAGACGGACGAAGTTCTGCACCCACCGCGAATTTCAGATGCTTGCCCAGTTCAGTTGCACTAGGTCCAAATCCTGCCGTGGGCACACCCGAGGGGAGAGAGGGAGAAGCGCACCGGAACGGGCCAAAACGGACAACGCGGACGGCCAAGACCCGGAACACCAGGGCCGCCCAGGGCGGCGGGGCCACCCGGGCCGGCGGGCCGCCACCCGAACGGGGAGGGGGAGGGGGGCGGGGAGGGGCCTTGGCGGTCGGGTTATTGGGTATCGCCGACCAGGCATCACCTATGGGCACCCCCGATGGGGTGCTGGTCTGACAGGCTCCGGCCGCCCTAGTGGCTCACCAAGCCAGCAGGAGCTGGCTGGTCCCGGTTTCGAATTTGATCAGAAGCCTGGCTTGCCGATCTGCTCAGTGCCGATGCACCGCATTACCGATGATGTCTAGGCTTCAGGGCTTACGATCCGTAGGCGGAAGGATCAAAGATGAGCGGGCGGTTGCCGGGACTGGAACAAAGAGCGACCCGGCATCCATCGATGCCGCGGGCCTTGGTGATCGTCGCAACTGTGGCCATTGGCCTAGGCGTATGGATATTGCGTCGACGGGACCAGCTCCTGCATCCCTATGTCTGGGAGGAAGCTGCCACCCCCAGTGAGCCCCAGTTGGACAAGGAGTCGTGGGAGATGCAGTTGTGGGAGTTGCCCATTGCCCGGTTTGCCGCGGTAGCCACCATTGCTCTTGCACTGTTTGTGCTTCCTGGCAGCTCCGTCACGACCATACAATGAAAACTGGCCCACTCAACTGGCACGATGTCAGACAGCGACGGGCTCTTTTTCGGCTCCTGTGCAGTACAAAGGCCAGCTCTCGCACCTGTAGAACAGACGCCTCACAATCACCCCCGGAACCTGTCGTCGGCTTGGCTACCGATGAAGTTCGTGCGTGTCGAACGGCGGCGGTGTCGATCATGTCCGATCGGGAATGGACCATAGAAGGAATTTGATGACTCGAATCGAGCGATGGATGGGTTGGGTCACGCAGCGCCGAGTGCTGGTTCACGGGGCCGCGGTGGCGTGGTTGACCGCGGCCGCCGTTGCCCTGCTTGCGCCCGCCCTCTCTCACGGCATTTCGCTCGGTCCCACCGATCTGCTCTCCGGCGTCGGCCTCACCAGCCGGCCTGGCGTGGTCGTGCATAATGCGACCAGCTCGGATCAGATCCAGCAGCTGATTCCCTGGACCATGCTGGCCTGGAGGCAGGTGCACCATGGGCAGCTCCCGCTCTGGAATCCTTACAGCCTGTTGGGCATGCCGTTGGCCTTCAATTGGTCGTCGGCGCCGTTCAGCATTCCTACGCTGATCGGTTATCTCCTCCCGATGAATGCGGCGTACACCGCCTCGATCGTGGTGCGCCTGATCATCGCGGGGACCGGAGGGTACTTCTTGGGGCGGGTGATGGGGATGGGCTGGCTGGGCAGCACCTTCACCGGAACCGTCTTCGAGCTGTCAGGCCCAATTGCAGGATGGGCAGCCTGGCCACAGGCAAACGTGCTCGATTGGACCGGCTGGGCCCTGGCTGCGACTCTCCTGCTCCTGCGAGGTCGGCATCGAACTCGCGACACGGTCTTCTTGGCGGTGACGGTGGGGCTCGCCGGCTATGGCGGGCACCCCGAGAGCATCGTCATTCTCTTGTTCTTCCTCGTCGTGGCGGCCATCGCTCTCGTCATAGGCCGCGCCGTCCGAAACGGAGCTGCAGAGCTGTATCTGGGCTTCAATGTGATTTTGGCCCTGCTCACCGGGATTGCGCTGGCGGCGCCAGTGATCCTCCCCGGAATCGAGACGATACGGGCATCAGCCCGGTCCGCCGCGACCGGATTCCAGGCCCTTCCTGCCGACACGATCGTTGGCTTCGTGTTCTCGACCTTCTACGGGCAGCCCCTGGTCGGTAGTACCTGGTTCGGGCCGCTGAACTACTACGAGATCAACGCTTACATTGGAGTCATTGCTCTCGTCCTCGGCGGGGTCGCGCTACTCCGGCACTGGAAGGAGCTGGAGGTTCAAGCCGTCGCAGTGGTGGGCTTGGTCATGTTGGCCGTCATCTATTTTCCACCCGTCCGCTCGATCCTGAATGCTTTCCCAGGGACCATGGAGATCGACTGGGATCGCGCCCTCATGGTCGCAGCTCTCCCGATCGCAGTCCTGGCTGGTCTGGGACTCGACCAACTGGTCGGCGGTGGCTCGCAACGTCGGACCCTCATAGCCACATTCGCCGGCTTCGCGATTTGTGCGTTGGCTCTCATGCTCCTTGCGGGTGTCCAAGTGGAGAGTGGACTCAAGGGCTTCGAGAGGACAATTCGGGAGGACAGTTTCCTCTGGCCCTTAGGAGCGACTGCAATCGGGCTGTTAGTGGTGATCTTTCTCTGGCTCCAACTCTCATCGCACCCCGGCGGCCCGGCGGGGGTTATATTTCGTTCTCGCTGGTTTGCCGGGATGGTACTGCTGGTAGCCGAGTCGGCCTTTCTCGTCTCTGCCGGAGCAGCGCTGTGGTCGGCAAGCCCCACAATGCTTCCGAACAGCCCGGCCGTCACCACCCTGGGCCGGATCGTCGGGTCGTCCACGGTTGGATTCGCTAGCTGCTCCTCGGTCGGCGGCTACGCGGATCAGGGAATTCTTCCCGACGCCAATGTCGGGTACTCGGTGAGCGAGCTTGCGGACTACGATCCAATTGTCCCTTCTGGGTACTACAAGCTGTGGTCGTCGGCGACCGGGACCCATAGCCCGCCACCGGGGACGAACGTCTTCTGCCCGTCCATCACCAGTGCCAGGCTGGCGCGCCTTTTCGGAGTCGCCTACGTGCTGCAGAAGACCGGGGGGCCGCCAGTCGCCGGGGCTCAGTTCGACCGGCGCATCGACGGCGAGGACCTCTACCGTGTGCCCGGAGCCGCTCGCGCAACGCTCGTCCGTGTTCGTTCACCGGAGATCGGCCCGGTCGGAACACCAGTCGCCGTCACCAATCCGGACCCCGCGACTTGGCGCATGGCGGTGTATGCGACCGGCGATCGTGATCTACGAATGCGACTGACAGACCTACCGGGCTGGCACGCCACGATCGACGGCAAGCCCCTGGCGTTGAAGCGGTGGGCCGACATCATGCTCGAGGCACAGATTCCTCCCGGTCACCACATCGTGGTACTGCACTACGAGCCGAGTTCGTTCACGGTGGGACTCGTTGTCCTGGCCATCGCCATCGTGCTCATAGTCGCGGCCATGACCGTGCCCCTGATCATCCGCCGCCGCCGGAGGCGAATGTAGGATTGTGGCCCCCCGCTGTGCGAAATCAGCATGGCTGATGATGGGGGTCGCAGCAACCTCGCGGAGGTCCATAGATGGCCAAACAGGAATGGCCACCCATGAGTCCGACTGGTTGTCAACCACGAACGGTACGTGGAGCGATTTTGCAGCCCGCTTCTTGGCGTGCTCACCTCGGCGGTCGTAGCCGGCCGTCGTGTTCACATTTGCAGGGCCCACGAACTGCTGCACGATCGAATGTCCACCCCGGACTCGAGCAGGTCCGAAACACAGGACCGTCGGAGATCGTGCGGTGAGAATGGTCGTACTTTCGCTTTTTTCGCCCTCGACTGAAGAATGGCGTAAATCGCTTGTCGTTTTACCTGGTCAAGACCAGAAATACCTGCAGTGATGCGGCTCCTTCCTTCACCGTTGGGAACAGCAGTTCTCGAACTGCAACTCCGAGTTGCCATGACCGGCGATGTGGTCCATAGTTTGTCGGGCGGCGAATCCCAAAATCGGTCCATCATGTCCCGGTTGTCAGTCGGCGGAGACTGACAACCAGACGTGGTGCATTGGGCGCATCCTGCTCCCCCTGGCTCAGCCAGCTCGCCCCTGATGAGGAGTCCAGTCGGGGTCGAACTCAAAGAACTGGCGAACCAGACCCTCCAAAGCCACCCCGAAGATGGTCCATTCCTGCGGTTCGCCAGTCGGGCCCGTCGGTCGCAGGATGACTCTTCTGTCGGTGTCGTTCAATCGGTGACGCAATCCGTAGCCCTCGCTGAACGAGTCCTCGGCGATGACGAAATCACGGAGGGTGAACTCCTCCCGAAGTCGAAGGCCGAGGAATGCCGCCATCGCCCCGTAGATCGATTCGATCCGTGCGGTAAAGCCGTCGAACGCTGACAGCAGAGCCGCCTCGATCCTCTTGCTGCTTACGGTCGATTGTCCACTGGCGGCCTGCGCCCACACGCCAATCAGCAGCGGCCAGTTGGTGGATTCTCGCACGGCCTGCCGCGTTGAGTTCTCCGCCGAGACGGCAAAGATCTCGGAGGGCATGATCACGAGACTCCATGGTGGTCAAATCGATTGCCGCCAAGATTGGGCCGAGCGCCTGCTGGGCCAGATCGATCTCTTTCCCGTTCTCACCCCGGGCGACCCTCTCCAGTACATCCGTTTGGAAATCGGACTGGCTGTCCCAAACTCGACGTATGACAGAGGCGTTGGTGAGCCGAATCCCTGTGTCCTCCTCGATGCGGGAAAAAACCCGCTTGAAGGTGAGAGCCTCGGCCCCTGGACTCAGGCCTTCTTCTTGCAGCATGGTCCGGCCGGTGTCAAGGATCAGCTCTCGTAGCTCCTCTCGGCTGTGCCGGGTACCCTTCGCCATTACCTCACCTCCCTCCTGTACGGGACACTAACCCGCCTCGCTCATCTTCCCTGCCTCGCGTCATCCCTAATCCTGCAGATGGACGGCGGTATGTCGTCCGGCATCATCCCCTTGAGCCTATTCATCAGAGATAGTGGGCCAAATCCATTGTGGCGTTTCGCATTTCCCGGACGAACGTGACGAGACGTTGGGAAAAGGAGCGGCCAAGCGTCGTACAGGGAAATCAAATGGAAGTTCCAAGGCACATGATGCGTCATCGCCTTCACCTGTTGACAAGTCAGTAGCTTGCCGCGATGGTCACAGCATGAACACGCAACAGAGGATCAACCGCCTGGAGGATGCGCTGGCGAATCTTGGCACCATCATAGAGGCCGAGGGCCGGTGGGCTCATAGCGAGAACCCCACCGTCAGGGTGTTTGGCGAGAAGTTCAATGATTTCGTGGCGGCCGTGGCCAAGGAACGCTGACGACCCCGAGCCTCGGAGTCAAAAAGGTTTCTCTGGCACCTTTCAAGTGATCAGGGGCGATCTAATACAAGCAAGTCGAACCGACTGGCGATCTCATCGAACAGAGGACCGTCGTCAAGAGGTTGGTTGGTGCCCACGCCGAGCACATAGACGACACCCTCGGCCACGGCCAAATACTCCCAGACCGTCCACAAGCCACCAGGTCCAGCGAACTCCCTTTCGCAATCGATACGGACGCCGTCTCCCCCTGGTGCAGAGCCACAGGTGTGGCTCGCAGCCAATGCCGCCCGAGGTGCCAGGCGTCGTAATCGTGCAGACGGAATCGGGACACTTCATAGGGGCTGTTCCTGAGGTCGGGTGGCTCTTCTGACCAGTCTTCCGGCACATCAATCGAAAATCCGTGCTCAGGGCTCATGTGCGTGAACCCAGAGCGCTGCAGAAGTGCGGTCTACATTGCGCGCGTTCGGTCAGCGCCATAGCCTTTAGGTCTAGATGTTTATCTATGAGCGTGGTTAACCGGTTCGGCACCCGAAAAGTCACCGAAACCGTCGGAGCATGTGAAGGAACTCCGACGGATTCGGTCGAAGACACCCGAGGCGGGCCGCGTTCCGCCTGGCCAGGGTCAAGGAGGGGAAGAGAGTGAAGGAAGGCGCAGTGCCTCCGCCTACAGCTGTTTGGGTCTTCGGCAACCCGCCGCTCCCCCAGACGCTCACCCTGGCACCAATTCTGCGACGGCTCACCGGGGCGGCCCTTTCCCTCGAGCACGAGGAGGAGGGCTTGGCCCAGCTCATCGAGTACCTCGTGGCCGCCGAGGAGGACCTGGGCCGTCACACACCAGCGGACCCTTCACCGAGGATCGGACCAGAGGAAGGAGCAGACCGGCGTGTCTACCTTGATCACGGCCGAAGTATCGGGAGCTTCAACCCCTGCTTCCCCGACTATGAGATCCGGGTGGAGGGACAGCGGGCCTCAGGGAGTGTGTCGTTCCCGCTCGTCTATGAGGGACCTCCGGGCTACGTCCACGGAGGGTTTCTGGCCGTGTTCTTCGACTGCGCCATCCAGCACCACAACTGTGAATGTGGTGTGGCCGGCAAGACCACTGCGCTCAATCTCGATTATCGCCATCCTGTCCCTCTCCTCACGCCACTGCCATTCGAGATCGAGCGCACTTCGAACGCGAAACGCATCACGTCGGTGGCCAGTATCCAGCTCGACGGAGTGGTGATCTGTCAAGCCACCATGGAGGCGGTGGCCGGTGACCGCTCCCGGCTGCCTGACGTCTCTCCGCGCCGCGGCCCACTGTGAGTTCTTCGTCACCTCTGCCACTCACCGTCGGGGGCCTGATAGAGGCCCAGGCTCACGGGAGCGGGAACCATCCCTTCCTCATCTGCGACGATCGCACCATCACCTACGGCGACGCCGCCAGACACTCGGCGGCACTGGCCGGCGGGCTCCTGGCCTCCGGCCTGGCCCACGGCTCGCGAGTGGGACTCCTCTACCCCAACGGTCCGGAGTTCGCGGTTGCTGCGTTGGCGGCAGCCCGCATCGGGGCGGTCGCCGTCCCCGTCAGCACGTTCTCGACGGCAGTCGAGGTGCGAACGGTGCTGAACAATGCCGACGTCGACATGCTCCTGGCCGCTCCCGGGTACCGCACCCACGATTACGTCCGGGTCCTGTCCGAGGCGGTGCCCGAGCTCGATCTGGGCGCACGTCCTCCTCTGTTCTCGCCTTCGGTGCCCGCGCTCCGGCGGGTAGCCTTTGACTCTCCCGGAGGCACCGTCGACGCCGGGTGGACCGTCGGGTCAATGGTCGCCGCCGGCCGCGGGATGAGCCCCGATATCCTCCGGGCCAGTCAGGAGCGGGTGAGCCCGTCGGATCGGTTGGTCATCGTGCACACCTCCGGATCCTCAATGGGCTGCGGCGGTACGACAAAGACGAGATCCTCTTTTCCAACTCGCCCTTCTTCTGGATCGGCGGATACGCCTATTCACTGCTGGGAACGCTCGAGGCCGGAGCCACGCTGGTGTGTTCGAACTCGGCGGAGCCATCGACGGTACTCGACGTGATCGAGCAGAGCCGCCCCACCATGGTCAGCGGGTTTGCCCAGTCCGTCGCCCATCTGTCCGCTGATCCGTCATTCCCCCGACGCGATCTGACCTCTATCAAACGAGGCAACCTATACCCCATCATGCCTGAAGCCGTCCGCCCGGCCGATGCCGGGCTCCACCACAACATGCTGGGCATGACCGAGACGGGGAGTGTCTGCCTGGCCAGCGGCGATGAGACCCAGCAGCCGGAGCACCGTCGGGGATCGTTCGGCCGACCAGTATCCGACATCGAAGCCAAGGTGATCGACCCCGAGCTCGGATCGACCGCTGACGCGGGTGTGGTCGGAGAGCTCTGCCTCAGGGGGCCCGCCCTCATGGAGGGCTACTGCGGTAAAGAGCGCCACGAATCCTTCGACAGCGACGGCTGGTTCCACAGCGGCGACCTGTTCCACGTCGACGAGGATGGCTTCTTCTACTTCCACGGCCGCCGAGGCGACCTGATCAAGACCTCCGGGGCCAACGTCTCCCCCGTGAGGTCGAGGCCGTCGTCATGGAGGAGACGGGACTGGTCGCCCACGTGTTCGGCGTGGACGACCCGGGGAGTGATCAGCTGGTGGCCGCGGTGATCCGCGTCCCCTCGGTCGCCTCCCCTCCGGACCTCGACCAGCTCACGTCCCAGTTGCGTACCCGGCTCTCGGCCTACAAGGTTCCCAAGCGGATCCTGCTGATCGACGAGGGGGACGTCCCCCTGACGTCGAGCGGAAAGCCCGACACCCGGGCCCTCGAGGAGCTGGCCCGTGTCCCCTGATCCACTCACCCTGCCCGCCCTCCTCCACGCCAACGCCGCCGTCCACGGCGACAAACCGGCGATCATCAGCGAACTGGGCTCTGTCGGCCACGCCCAGTTGGACGACAAGAGCGCGTTGTTGGCCGGGCAGCTGGTGGCCTCGGGAGTGGCAGTGTCCTCTCGAGTCGGGCTCCTCTTGGACAACGGAGTCGAGTGGGCCATCATCGCCGCCGCCGTCATGCGCGTCGGGGCGGTGCTGGTTCCTCTGAGCACTCTGCTCAAGCCACCAGAGTTGCACGGTCAGCTCCAGACGGCAGCGGTGACGGAGCTGATCGCCACCGCGACGTTCCGGGACCACAACTACCTCTCCGACCTCGAATCCGTGGCCCCCGGGATCGTCGACGTGACCCGAGGTGGTGGGCGCCACGCCGGCCTACCCAACCTCCGCCGGGTCTGGACGGCCGACGACCTTCCCTCCGACCGGGTGGACAGGGCCATGGTGGGATCGCTCGAGGACCGCGTGCGCCCCGCCCATGACCTGGTCATTCTCTTCACTTCCGGGAGCCGGGGCGTCCCTAAAGGCGTGATCCACACCCACGGAGGCGCCATTGGCGCCACCAGGGCCGGGCTGGTGAGCCGTTGCGTCGGCCCGGACGAGCGCCTCTACATACCGATGCCCTTCTTCTGGACCGGTGGATTCTCCGGAGGCTTGATGACCGCCCTGGTGGCGGGGGCAACACTGATCACCGAATCCATCCCTGAGGCCGGGACCACGCTCGGGCTGTTGCAGCGCGAGAAAGTCACACTCTTCCGGGGCTGGCCCGACCAGGCCGCCCGCCTCTCCGCCCATCCGGAATTCCCCGCCGCCGACCTCACCAGCCTCCGGCCGGGGAGCCTTCCGGCCGTTCTGCCGGCGGATATGCGCCCCGAGCCCGGAGCACGGGCCAACCTCTTCGGCATGACCGAGACCTTCGGGCCGTATTCCGGCTTCCGGCTCGACGCTGACCTGCCTCAGGACAAGCACGGCAGCTGCGGTCGGCCCTTCGAGGGGATCGAGGTGCAGATAGTCGATCGCGCCTCGGGCCGCTCGTGCCCACCCGGGATCGACGGCGAGATCGCAGTGCGTGGGCCCAACGTGATGAGGGGGATCTGCGGCCGGACACGAACCGCTACCTTCGACCCCGATGGCTACTACCGGACCGGCGACCTGGGCTCCCTGGACGCCGAGGGGTTCCTTTGGTATCACGGCCGAAGCGACGACATGTTCAAAGTCAGGGGCGCCACCGTCTACCCGTCCGAGGTGGAAGCAGCTCTCCGGGGCGTCGACGGGGTAAGGCAGGCGTTCGTCACCAACGTCCGGGGCCCGGCCGGCGAACAGGTGGGTGCCCTGGTGGTGTCACCTCTGGCTCCGGACGACCTCGACCGTGCCGTCCGATCGATCTTGAGCAGCTTCAAGGTCCCCACCCTCTGGTACGTGACCGAACGGGCTGACGACGTGCCCCGCACGGCCAGCGACAAGGTGGAAAAGGCCGCCCTACAAAAGCTCATCCATACGTGGGGGGCGACGCGGTAAGGGGTCAGTCGACGCCACCGAGAAAGGACCATGCACGTGACCTACGAGACCATCATCTACGACGTCGAGGACCGCATCGCCACCATCACCTTCAACCGACCCGAGCGCTACAACGCCCTCAGCCGGCAAATGGTCAGGGAACTGAACGATGCCTATGTCCGAGGCGAGGATGACGACGAGGTGTGGACACTGATCGTGACGGCCACGGGCCCGGCCTTCTGTTCGGGCGCCGACGTCGAAGGAATCCCGGCCGATGGCAAGGTCCCTCACGAGGGCACCTATTTGTCGCACTACCACGAATGGGAGGCCCCACAGGAAGCGACCCCGCCGTTCCGGACCATGGCCAAGCCGATCGTGGTCGCCGTCAACGGCATCTGTTGCGGGGCGGGAATGGACCTGGTCACCACCGGCGACATCTCCATCGCCGCCGAGGATGCCACCTTCTTCGACCCGCACGTCAGCATCGGCCTGGTGTCCGGTCGCGAAATGGTCCGTGTCGCCCGCACCCTTCCCATCAACGTGGCCATGCGCATGGCCCTCCTCGGCAAGCACGAGAGGCTGAGCGCCCAGCGGGCCTACGAGCTCGGGTTCATCACCGAGGTGGTGGCGCCTGACGAGCTCGGCTCCCGGGCACGCCAGCTGGCCGAGATGGTGAACCGCAACGCACCACTGGCCGTCCGGGGAACCCGCATGGCCATCCGCAAAGGCCTGGGCCTGCCCCTTCACGAGGCCGAGATTCTGGCCGAATCCTTCCGGGAGCGAGTGCTCCACACCGAGGACTCCCTCGAGGGGCCCCGAGCCTTCCTCGAGAAACGAGCGCCGGACTGGAAGTGCCGATGACCGCTCCACCGTCCAACGCCCTGCCCTGGAGGCGGGATGTCTCGGAAATAACTCAGGATCTAGGTGAGTGGGTCTCCCACCACATGGGCCCCGGAGCCGCGCTGGGCGAGTGCAGCATGCCCGACAACGGGATGGCCAACGAGACCCTCGTGTTCAACATCGGGCCGGACCGCTACGTGGCTCGGCTGGCCCCGCACCACGATGCCCCGTACCCGGTCTTCCCGGTTTTCGATCTGCGGCTTCAGCGGGACTGCATGGCCTTGGTCAGGGCTCGCACCGATGTGCCGGTACCCGAAGTGGTGGAGTACGAAGAGGACCGGCAATGGCTGGGTACTCCCTTTTTGGTGATGCGCTATGTCGAAGGCGACGTTCCCAGAGATACCCCTCCCTACCTGCTCGAGGGATGGATGACAAAGCTGTCGGCCACCGATCTGAGCCGCCTCGAGGAGAGCACGGTCGAGGTGCTCGCCGGTATCCACCAGGTACGGGGTGCAGGCGATCTCGATCTGTTGGCCGACCACCGGCCCGAGGCCTCCCCTCTCGGCCGCCAGCTCGGGGCCCAGTACGAGTACTACGAGTGGGCTCGGGACGGCCGGCGGGTCCCGGCCATCGAAGAGGCGCTGGCCACTCTGGCCGGTACGGTTCCGCACAACGACCGGTCGGTGCTCAACTGGGGAGACAGTCGGATCGGCAACATCATCTACCGGGACTGCCACCCGGTCGCCGTCCTCGACTGGGAGATGGCGACCACCGGTCCGCCCGAGGTGGATGTGGCCTGGATGGTGTTCCTGCATCGGTTCATGGTCGACATGATCACCACCTACATGCCGGACATGCTCCCGAGCGGTGAGCCGAGCGGCATGGCCGGGTTGTTCCAGCAGGACCGCGTCGTCGACCTCTACGAGAAGTCGGCGGGCGAGCACCTCGAGGACCTGGCCTGGTACGAAGCGTTTGCCGGCGTCCGTTTCGCCATCATCTTGATGCGGATGAGCCTGCGGGCCGCAGCCTCGTGGAAGACGGTGCCCGCCGGCGATCCCGATGCGCTGATCATGTTCGCGCCACTGCTGCGACGACTGGTCTCCGACGTCAGCCCGTGACGGGCCCCGCAAGCCCCTACCCTCAGGGCTCGGGGACGTGAAAGTGGGCGTCGCGTAGTTCGAAGGCCCGCTTGGTGCCGTGCTCGGCCCTGGTCTTCACAAAGTTGAACTCGTCCTCGTCGAACTGCAGGTTGGTGCCGTAGGCGTGAAAGATGTACGCCGACGCCTCCTCGCCCTGATAGGCCTGCATCTGCTCCACCAGGCGAAAGGATTCCTTGGCGATCACGATCCCGTCAGCCGGCATTCGGGCGATCTTCTGCGCCCACCAGTCGGCCCGCCCCGCCACCCGCCCGTCGGCGACGACCTCGGTGAAGATGCCGTACCGCTCTAGGTCGGCCGCCGGCGGGGTGTCGCCGGTCAGCAGCAACCGTCGGGCCAGCATGGGACCGAGTCGATGGAAGAACATGTGGAGCCCGCCCAGAGCGGGGCCGAGGAACCGGGTCGCCGGCATGCCCACGATGGTGTCGGAGGCGACAACGGATATGTCCGACATCAGGGCCAACTCGAAGCCTCCGCCGAGTGCATAGCCCCGCACTTCGGCCACGGTCACCTTCGGATAGCCCATGTAGTCGTGATAGAACTCGAACGTCTTGCGGTCCACGGTGAGACGTCGACGCTGACTCGGCCGAGTCTTCTTGACCTGGGCGTTGCCGTTTGCCTCCTCGGCCTCGGAGCCATACCAGGCGTAGGCCCTGCCCATGTCGGCGCCGGTGCTGAAGACACCGCCCTCGCCCCGCAGGACCACCACTTTTATGTCGTCGTCCTCGGCCAACTCGTCGAGGTAGACCGCCATCTGCCGTCGCATCTCCGGGTCGTAGGCATTGCGGCGAGACGGGTTGTTGATGGTGACGCGGGCGATCCCGGTGTCCGGGTCACTCTCGAGAACTACTCGGGAGTCAGGCACGCTCTACCTTCCCTTCCCACGTCGGGTTCCACGTAAATCTACCAGCTTTCCTTTAGATATTTCCACGGGTCCCAGGGGCCGCTGGATGGAATCCGGACCACAGATGGCGCAGGCCGCCGGTGATCTCCCCGGTTCCTCTTTCAAGGTGTCCGGCCGCCACTCCCGGATCACGTGGCGTCACCGAAGAGGGCAGCTATGCGCTGCGACCTCTCGGCGAAAGCGGTCCCTTTCAGGGGGTCGGGCTCACGCGGCAGGCCGAGGGCGCGCTCGCCGATGACGTTTTTCTGGACCTCATCGGTCCCGCCGTAGATCGAGGAGGCGCAGGCAAACACCAGGGCTTCGGCATAGCGTCCCGAGACCGGACCATCGGGGTCCCACAGCGTGGAGGAGAGCCCGAGGATGTCGCACCCGAGCTCAGCTGACAACTTGAAGATCCGGGTCTGCGCCAACTTTCCCAGATTGGCAAAGCCGGCTCCCCCACCACGGGCCATCTCGATCTCCGACCGCCGGGCAGTCCACTCCCCCATGCGGGTGAATTCGATCAGGCGGGCCAACTTTTGCCGGACATGGGGGTCTTCGGAACGCCCGTACTGGCGGGCCAGGTCGATCAGTTCAGGCCAGGACAGCACCTTGCTCCCGGACGGAGGGGGTTTCAGGGCGATGGCATCGCCTACGCGGAGATCGAGAATGCCACCGCGGGCCCCGGCGGGCGGGAAGGAGCTCATCGAGCCTCCGGCCCCTATGCCCATGCGCTCGAACATGAGGGTCGACTGGGTGACCGACCATCCGTTGTTCAGACCTCCGATGAGGTCGGCGTCACTGACCTCGGCCTCGTCAATGAAGACCTCGTTGAACAGGGCGTGGCCGGTGATCTCGACCAACGGACGTACGTCCACGCCCGGCTGGTCAAGGGGGAAGGCGAACCACGAGATTCCGGCGTGCTTCGGCACCGACGGGTCGGTGCGGGCCAGGAGCATCCCGTAGTCCGCTCCCGCCGCCATCGAACTCCACACTTTTTGGCCGTTGATGATCCACTTGTCGCCGTCCCGCTCGGCCCGGGTGGCCAGCGACGCCAGGTCCGAGCCGGATCCCGGCTCACTGAACAGCTGGCACCAGGCTTGGCGGCCCGAGTAGACACCCGGCACGAAGCGGTCGATCTGCTCGGGGGTGCCGTGGCTGAGAATGGTCGGCGCCGCCATCAACAGGCCCAGCCCGCTGGGCGCCGGGAGGGCGCCGTGCCGGGAGAAGGCGGCCCGCACCAAGGGCACCGACCGGCGGGAGTAGCCCCGTCCACCCCACGAGATCGGGAAGTGCGGCGCCGTCCATCCTGCCTCCCCTACCTGTTGCCACCATTGGGACACCGTCAGTTCCGGGTCCCAGCGTTCCTGCAACCAGCTGGTGACATCCGCTTCGAGGTCGGCGTCGTCCCGACGGGACTCAGCCGGCACGGTAGTCACGCAGTTGTCCCGTCCAATGACGCCACACCCAAGAGGTCGAGGGCGTTCTGTCGCATGATCCTGCTCACCTCACCGTCGGAAAAGGCGTGGAGCTCCTTGGTGAAGGTCAGCGGGTCGGCCAGTCCCTCGCCGTGGGGCCAGTCCGAACCGAACAGGACCTTCTCTGTTCCGATGAGGTCGGCCAGATGACGTAGATCCTCCTCGTAATATGGCGTCACCCACAAGTGGTGGCGGATGGTGTCGAGCGGGTCATCCGGAAAAGCCCTGGGATTCTGGTTGGCCAGCTTGTGCAGCCGCTTCACCAGCAAAGGGACCCAGTCCGAGCCGTTCTCGATGCTGGCGATCCGCAGACCGGGATGGCGATGGAACACGCCATGGACAACCATGCTCCCGACAGAGTCGTGAATGGGCCGGTCGGACACCAGGAGCCGGGACAGCGCGTCGACGCCCCGGAAGGGCTCGAAATGGTCCTGGGCGCCCCACGCTCCGGCGAACATCTCGTAGCCGCTGTCGCCCAGGTGGAAGGCCACCGGGATCCCGGCTTCGGCCAGCCGGGCCCACACCGGATCGTGGGCCGGGTCGCCCAGCGAACGGCCTCGCCCCCCTTCCACCGGCACGGGGGCCGGCCGCAGGTGCACCATGCGCGCTCCTCGCCCGAGGAGCGACTCGAGCTCGTCGATGGCGGCCCCCGGGTCGGCCAATGACAGCATCGGAGCGGTAATGATGCGGTTCTGGTAAGAGAATCCCCAATCCTCCTCCAGCCACCGGTTGAAAGCATGCAACGTCGCCACCGTGGCCGGAATGTCCTCGCGCAGGGCCTGTTCGATACCGCAGGCCAGAGTGGGGAACATCATGATGCCTTCGAGTCCCTGCTCATCCATGGTGGCCAGCCGTCGATCACGATCTTGGTACTCGGGGTGGATCGGCTCGACCTGGGTGAGCGAGCGAGGATCCACTCCTTCGGGTATCTGGCCCCTGAAGAGCAGATCGAGGCAGCCAGGGACGATCACCGGATCGAACGTCGGGTTCGGGACGAACACGAACTTGCGTCCTGCGGCCAGAAGCACCTTGTGGGTGCCCTGGTCGAGCACTTCCACCCCCCTCCGCTTGAACGCGGGATCGAGGTGGCGGGTACACGAGTCGAGCGCTTCGTAGTAGTGGTTGTCAGCATCGATCGCTCGAGATTCATTCCCCATGGCATCTCCCGTTCACGTCAATTGGACTGTGCCGTTGACCCGAGAAAGCTTAAGACCTTTAGGGGACAAGGGCAACCTGTCCGACTGGTCGGCTACCGGGGCGGAGCCCTGGTCGCTGCGTCGATCGATGGCGGCTGCGGCCGGTAATCGGGCCCGTCTCGTCCTCGCCGGCGTCGACGTGGGGCGGGGACGTACCGGCTCGCGCCGCCACAGTCCCGGTGTGCTACGACGCTACGGCTGAGCGGGCCCCTGTAGGTGCTTCATGACGTCCGGGTAGCGCTTGGTGTGGGCTCCCCCGTCGATCAGGTGCAGGGACCCCGAGATGTTCCGGGATTCGTCGGACGCCAGGAAGGCGACCAGCTGGGCGACGTCGTCGGCCGTCGGGTGCGTCCCCAGTGGTGCATTTTCGATGAACTCGTCGACGATCGAAGGGATCGACCACAACCCCTCGGTCAGGCTGGTCTGCACCAGACCGGGGGCGACGGCGTTGACGCGGATGCCCGATGGTCCCAGTTCCATGGCCGCCACTTCGGCCAACATGGCCAGGGCCGATTTCGAGCAGCAGTAGGCGCTCATCCCCGAGGCCGGCTGCACCGCGTTCAGGCTGGCGGTGAGGATGATCGATCCGCCCCGGCCCATCTGCGGCGCCGCGTGCTTGATGGCCAGTAGCGGGCCCAACAGGTTGATCTCGATGACGCGCATCCACTCGCCGATATCGACATCCACGATGGGGGAGAATCCCCCGATTCCGGCGTTGGCGAACAGTACGTCCACTCGCCCGAACCTGTGGACGCTGGCCTCGACCAGGCCTTGGACATCGGATTCGATCCGGACGTCGCCGGTGAAGACCCCCACCGCCTCGCCCAGCTCCTCGTGGACGGAGGCGAGTCGTCCGGCATCGAGATCGGCCACCATGACCACCGCTCCGTCCCGGACGAAGCGCCGGGTCGCGGCCAGACCGATTCCTGAGGCGCCACCGGTGATGATGGCCACTCTCCCGCTGAGACGCCCGTCGGCCACGTGAGGCAACGTAACATCCCGATCGACCGGAGGCACCTTTCGTCTAGATGGTTTCGGATCGAACCGGAGGATTGGAGGTAGCATGAAGGGGGTCGATCGGAAGTTCGTCCTGCCCGAGAGAGGAGCACCGATGACGACTGCTGACGGGCGCGACGGGCGCCTACAGAGGTTCGGCCCGGAACAGGCCAAGCTTCTCCATGAGACGGGCATGATGAGCATGCCGGAGATGGACCCGGCCGCCCCCGAGGAGATGGTGGAGTGGGCACTGTCGGGTGGCCACGTGGTCAAGACCCTGTTCGGTGATCCGGCCTCCAACGGGATGAGCCTGGTGTGGTCGTGGTTCGGCCCCGACTTCGCCTTACCCCGCCATTCCCACAGCGCCGACTGTCTGTATTACATCACCAAGGGCGAGATACGCATGGGGAGCCAGATCTTGCGGGAGGGCGAGGGCTTCTTCGTGCCATCGGACGCCCGCTACGCCTATACCGCGGGTCCTGAAGGCGTCGAAGTCTTGGAGTTCCGCTCGGTGAGCACGTTCGACATGCGCATCAGCGAGACCCTCCCCCGCTGGGCCAAGATCGTCGAAGGCGTCCAGGCCAACCGGGCCCGATGGAAGGCCGAGAGCCCCGCAGGCTGACGATCAGAACCTGCCTTCCACCGGGTCCAGGGCGCCATCGGAGCAGAAGTTGGCCCGGTGGCCGAGATCATCGATACCTTTAGAACGATTGGTGAAAACGGTAAGCTCAGAGCGTGGGCAGGTAACGGATCCGGTCCGACCCGGGCTCAACCGGGTCCTCAATCGAACCCTCCCGACGGACGACTGGAGTGCAAGGGTGGCCGTGGGCAAAAAGGGCAATGTCGTGCAACGCGAGAAGCCCCAGCAAATTGCCGACGAGTTGCGGGGGCTGATCGTCAGTGGAGAGTTGGCCGACGGTGCCTCTCTCGGACGTGAGCCCGACCTTGTCGAGCGGTTCGGGGTGTCCCGGCCGTCCCTGCGGGAGGCCCTACGGATCCTCGAGACCGAGGGACTCATCAGGGTGGTGCGGGGTCTGCACGGCGGCGTGGTGGTCCAGTCCCCGGACCACCGTATGACGGCCCGGACGGCCGCCCTCGTCCTCCAATCACGGAACGTGCCGCTGGCCGACGTGTTCGAGGCCCGGAGCATGCTGGAACCGCTGGCCGCCAAGGCGGCGGCGTCGTCCCGCAAGCGGAGGTCGACGGCGGCCCAGCTACGGGTCCTGATCGAGGACGAGCGGGCGGCGCTGGAGGACCCCGAGTCGTTCGGTCGGGCCAATGTCCTCTTCCACGAGCGATTGGTGGAGCTGGCCGGCAATCAGACCTTGAGCATCCTGACCGAGATGCTCGACGAGATCGTGCTCCGGGCCGTCACCGCCGTCAGCCGTGGTCAGGACATCGTCGGTTCAATTGCCATCCGCCGGCGCGGAATCCGATCCCAGGAGCGCCTGGCCGAGCTCATCGAGGAAGGCAAGGCGGCCGAGGCCGAGGAACACTGGCGATCCCACATGTCCATTGTCAGCCGGGTGATGCTCGGCCAGGACGCCGAGACGGTGATCGACCTGCTCCATCACCAGGACTGAACGCACCTCGTTCCTCAGGCCGACGACAGCTCCTAGGAGCGCGGTAGGCCGAGGCCCCGCTCGGCAATGATCTTGCGCTGCATCTCGCTCGATCCGCCGTAGATCGGCAGAACGATCGAGTGACGGAATTCGTGAGCGAACTCACCTGATCCGGGAGCCAACGGTTCCCCGCCCTCGATCAGACCGAGGGGGCCGAAGATGTCGAGGAGATCGCTGGCTGCCCGCACCTGTGATTCGGCCGAGAACAGTTTGAACATCGAGCCCTCGATCATGGATCTGGAACCCTGGGCTTCCGTCCACTGGCTGCGGAGGCGCAGCAGGGTCGAGATCTCGCGCTCGATGGCCACCCGGGCCAGCCGCTCCCGTACGCTGGGGTCATCGAGGAGGGCCTGCCCATCGGCAGTGGCCACCGATCCGGCGGCCCGGACCGCCTGACCGAACAACCGGGCGGGCGCCCCGCCCCCGCTGCGCTCGAACATCAAGGCGATGCCCATGACTCCCCAGCCGTCATCGATCTCTCCGACGCGGGCCGCGTCCGGCACCACCACATCGGTGTAGTAAGTGGCATTGGTCCGCACATCCCCGATGGTCCAGATCGGCTGGACCTCGACCCCGGGGGCGTGCATCGGCACCAGAAACATGGTGAGCCCCCGGTGCTTCGGCTCCTCCGGATTGGTCCGGGTGAGCAGGAACACGTATTCGGACTCGTGGGCCAGGGTGGTGAACATCTTGTGGCCGTTGATCACCCACTGGTCGCCGTCCCGCACGGCGGCGGTCTTGGCCGAGGCCACGTCTGAGCCTCCGTGGGACTCCGTGTAGCCGAGGCACATGACGATCTCGCCGGCCAGGGCCCGGGGCAGGACCGTTCGCTTCATCTGCTCGGATCCGACCCTCCGGATGGTGTTGGCCACGAGCATGGTCATGCCGAGCCCGTCGAAAGGTACGCCCCTCCGCTCCAGCTCGTCGGAGAGGATCAGGATCTCGAATGCGCCATCGTCCCCTCGGCCGCCGTACTCCGTGGGCCAGCCGCCGGCGAACCAGCCGCGAGCACCGAGCGCCCGGTGGAGGTCCCAGTCGTGGTTGGTCCCGGTCCGACGGCTCCGCTCGATCAGATCGGGGGTGACGTGCTCATCGAGGAATGCCGCCACCTCCCGCCTGAACCGGGGACTGGAGTCGTCGATGTCGAAGTTCACGTGACCCCGCCGCCGTTTACCAGGTCGCCGCCGGGCACGAAGAGCAGGTCGGCCAGACGACGGTACTCACTCCTCGGATCTCCCCACAGCAACGAGTAGGCCTTGGCTCTACGAAAGTAGAGCTGTATGTCATATTCAGCCGTGAACCCGTATCCCCCGTGGTAATGGAGAGAGTCCCGTGTCACGTCGAGGGCGGTCTCCGATGCGAACAGCCAGGCCATCGAGGCCAGTACCCCGCCGTCCTCACGGGCCTCGTCCACCGCCCACCCCGCCTTGTAGGCGAGAAGGCGGGCACCGTCGACGGCGGTGGCGTCGTCGGCCAGCCGATGGGCGATCGTCTGGAAGGTGGCGATCGGGGCCCCGAACACTTCCCGGGACTTCACGTAGTCGACCCCGAGCTCGAGGGCGGCGGCGCTCAGACCGGTCAGCTGGGCGGCCGACAACAGCTTCCAATCGGCGAGGGCGGCAGTGTAAGCAGACCGGGCCGTCGATCCCGTAGCCACCACGGTCCGGGTACCGGCTCCCGGCTCCCAGAAGCCGAGCGGCAGGCAGCCCAGATTCTCGATCCGCACTCCCGAAGGCTCCGAGGCCGAGGCCACGAGTTCGTCTCCCTCCAGGGCCAGGACCAGGTGGGCGATGGCCCCGGCCGGTACCAGAACCGGCGCTCCCGGTTTGGCGGGCGCCAACGACACGGTGGCGATGACATCGCCCTCACACACTGACGCCAGCAGCTCACCGGCCGCAGGTCGGCAGCGGGCCAGTAGCCGGGCGGCCACCATCCCCTCGAGCACGGGGGCCGACGCCAGGGCGGCACCACACTGCTCGGCCACCAGCGCCAGCTGGAACAAGCCGGCCGCCGGCGTGGGCCCGTCGGCCACGGCCATGGACGGGACGCCGAGCTGGAGGAGGCCGGCCCACAGGCTCCGGTCGAATCCGGTCTTCTCGATGCCCGGATTCGATCAGGGGAGGACTCGCGCTGCAACAGGGAACGCACGGCGCCGACCAGTTGCACCTCCTCCGGCGTGAGGCCCAGATCCACCTGTCGCTCCCGATCATCGCAACCGGATCACCCGCCGGCCGGCCCGACCTCATAGAACTGCTCGGCCCATCGCCGGACGGCACCATACGGTCGGGCATCCTGTCTGGCCAGGGCGGGGTGCTCCACGTAGTCCTGGTACCGCCAGATCTCCAGGTCGTCTTCGAGGGTCACGAGGAGCTCCTTCTCGATGCGCTCGGTGATGTCGGCCGGAGGTACGTCCGACGTGTCCCCGGACGTCGCGGCCACCAGATCGAGTAGAACATGTCCGAGTACCCGTCCTCGACGGGGGTGGTGGCGAACACCAGACGGTAGTTGGAGGATCCCTCGAAGGCGCTGATCGCTCCGCCCAGCCCGAACAAGATGCTGTGGATGCGCAGAGCCATGGCTTCGGGGTCCGGGCTGCTGACATCCGGCCATCCGGTCAGGAATCGCCACTCCTGGTCGACGATCTCCCAGCGCAGCAGCTTGGGGGTGACGGTGGCCCGGTGGACGTACTGGAAGTGGACGCTGTCCGGCGCGTTCTCGGCCGGCAATTGGGGGTGGACCGGCTCCCGCCGGTAACGGGTCGACAACTCGGGATAGGGGCGGTAGTACGAGTCCGGGTCCTGGGGGAGGTGCGGAAAGGCCCCGAAGATATCGGGCAGTTCCCAACCGGGCGGGCGGCCGTGGGGCTGCTGCCACAGAAAGACGCAGACCATGTTGCTCACGGATCGGCCAGACTTTGAGCGCCTTGGACCGGTTGGGACGATCCTCGTAGGGGATGTACCGGTTGACGCCGTCGGGTCCCCACCCCCAGCCGTGGAAGGGACACTCGACGCAGTCGCCGCGCACCGTCCACCGTGTCCGATATGGGCACCGAGGTGGCGACAGTGGGCGTCGAGGACATGGAGCGCGCCGTCCTCGTCGCGGTAGGCCACCAGATCGTCACCGAAGTACCGAAGGGGTCGCACCTGGGCGGATAGGGAAACTCGATCGACCAACCGATCATGTACCAGCCGGTCGGCTTCCAGGTGAACGGAATCTTCACGTCGTCCCCACTCCATCAGCGCGCCGACCCAGTCGTCGACGTCGGCGTTCAGTATAGTGAATCCTCTAGATACTTCCAAACTTCCGAACGCCTACGACCACGTGAGGAACTGATGGCTGTGCCCCGCTCATCACTCAGGAGCCTCGTCGGCCCGTCGCATACCGCCCTCGTCACCCAGGAGTGCCAAGTCGGCATCATCGGCCCGGGGCCCCTTGCGTGAGCTGGCGGCCGAGGCCCAGCGCGAAGCCGTCCCCAACATCGCCCGCCTTACTGCCGGTGGCGCGGTCGGCCGGCGTGCAGGTGGTCCACTCCCTGATGCAGCGGCGACCCGACGGCTCGGGGTGCGAACGGCAATGCCAGGCTGTTCGCCGCCGCCAGGTCACTCGGCGGCGACCTGTCCCCGGCAGCGAGGGCGCCTCCCTCCTCCCGGAACTGGGACCCGAACCGGCCGATCTCGTGCTGGCCCGGTACCACGGTGTCGGGCCCATGGGCGGAACGGACCTGGACCCCATCCTGAGGAACCTGGGCGTGACCACCATCGTGGCCGTGGGGGTCTCGGTCAACATCGCCATTCCCAGCCTGGTCATGGACGGGGTCAACGCCGCCTACCAGGTCGTCCTGCCCGGCGACGGGTGGCCGGGTGCCACAGGAGTACGCCACCCAGGTGATCGAGAACTCGCTGTCCCTGCTGGCCACCGTGACCAGCACCCAGGAGCTGGTGGACGTCTGGTCAGAGCCGGCCTGAGGCCGGTCAGCCGGTGGCCCGGGGCGGGAGAAGAAGAAGCTCTTCGGCGTTGGCGTACAGGTAGTTGTCGAGTACCTCGGCGGGAAGGTCGAGCCCGGCCGCCTCCGTCACCGTCCGGGTGATCGACAGCACCGGCGAGTCGGAGGCGAAGATGATCCGGTCCCGGCCCCGGGTCCGCATGAAGTGGAGCAGAGACCCAGGCAGACGCTTGGGGGACCAGGCCGACGTCATCAGGCGCAGGTTGTCGTATTTGATCATCAGCCGGATGGCGGTGTCCCACCACGGGTCGGCTCCATGGATCATGGACAGATTCGAGCTCCGGGAAGTGATAGCAGACGCGGTCGAGGTAGATCGGGTTCTGCACCTCGCCAGGGATGGGCGGCCCCGGCAGTCCGGTGTTCATGCACAGCGGTATGTCCAACTCGCAGCATTTGGCGTACAGGGGGAAGTACACCGACTCGGTCGGCGGATAACGACCGTCGCCCCAGAAGCTCGGGCCCACCGTGAGGTAGGCCACCGGGTGGCCGGCTACGAAGGATTCGAGTGCTCTTAGAGTGGGCATGGGTCGGAGCAGGTTGTGGCCTCCGAGGCCCAGGCTGAATCGGTCGGGGTGGGCCTCGACGAACTCCGCCGCCCGCCGTGGAAGGCTTGGCCACGCTGGTGATGAGGACGGCCCGGCGCACACCCTGGGCATCCATCTCCTCGAGCATCTCGGGCAGCTCGCGATTGCGCATGTCGAAGTTGGACTTGAACGTGTCCTTCTTCACCTTGGCCATCCAGTCCGACTGTGGCCCATCGCCCATGTCGACGTTGCAGAGGCAGTCGTGCGCTCGTTCAACCGTACTCACCGTCAGCTCCTTCTCAGTCTTGCGCTCGCCACATTGTGACCGGACTCAGAAGTCCGATACCTCCGTCGATGTTGACCACCGCTCTCGTGAGGTAGCCGGCACGGGGTGACAGCAGGAAGGCAAACAGCTCCCCCACCTCTTCTGGCCGTCCCGGCCGCCCCAGAGCCACGTCCATGTGCCATTCATCCGCCATGACCTGCTCGAGCAGTCCCTCTGGCCGTACGCCCCGCTCCCTGGCCAACGAAGCCCGGACCGAGGTCAGGGCGTCCGTCTCGATGGCTCCCGGGCAGACACAGTTGGCCCGTACGCCGCTCCGGCCGTAGGCCCGGGCGATCGTCTTGGTGAAGGCGGCAACCCCGCTCTTCAGCGTGACGTAGGGAAGACGAGCCGGATGGTAGGCATGGATCGAGTAGGCGGCGGTGGTGACGATGGTGCCCCCTCCTCCCGCCACCAGATGGGGAACGGCGGCCCGAACCGTGCGGACGGTCCCCATGAGGATGTCGTCGAACGCCTCGGTCCACACCCGGTCCGAGGCATGCTCGGCATCGGCGTGGGCGGCCAGACTGGTCCCCGTGGTCACGGCCACGCCGGCCAGTTCCCCGAGGGTATCGACGGCCCGGTTGACGGCCCGGTCGGCTTCTCCCTCCTCGGTCACATCGGCGACGATGGCCACCGCCCCGGCACCCTGGGCCGAGATCGCCTCCACTGCGGCGTCGGCCCGATCGGGGTGGCGCCCGACGCACAGCCACCCGGGCGCCGTCGCCAGCCAGTACCTTCGCCGTCGCCAGCCCCATTCCGGCCGTGCCGCCCACGATCAGATAGCCGCCATCTCGAACTCCGAGGTCGCATCCCCTGCGCCTCCTGTGCTCCGGATTCGGGCCGGCCCGGGCCCACGATCTACTTGACGGATCGGCAATGAACATGTAGACGTTTTCTTGTGCCTTCAGGTTCCCCGTCATACCATCCCCGCATCATCGTCGTGGCAGAAGGGCACGTCACAACGGTGACGATCGACAGTCCGGACACGAAGAATGCGTGCACGGGGGACATGTGGGTCGCCCTCGGGGCCACCTTCCGAGATCTCGCCTACTCGGGCACCAGGGCCATCGTCCTCACCGGCGCCGGTGGTGAGTTCTGCGCCGGTGCCGACCTGACCGGCAGCGATAGCGACGGCGGAAGTTCCGGACGAAAATCGGGGCATATCCTCCAGGGGATGAGGGTCCTGGCCGACGCCGTGCAATCCGTGCACGACTGCCCGGTGCCGGTGGTGGCCAAGGTCGACGGGGTGTGCGTCGGCGCCGGGCTCGGTCTGGCCCTGGCCGCCGACATGATCTGGTGCTCGGACCGCGCCAGGTTCTCGGCCATCTTCGCCAAGCGGGGCCTCAGCCTCGACTTCGGCACGTCCTGGCTGCTCCCCCAGAGGATCGGCATCCACAAGGCCAAGGAACTGGCCTTCACCGGGAGGGTCATCAGCGGGCCCGACGCCCTGTCACTGGGTCTGGTCAATGCTGTGGTGCCACCGAACGAGCTCGACAACGCCACGGACGAGATCGTCGATGCCATCGCCGCCGGCCCCCCGGTTGCCCTGTCGATGACCAAGCGGCAGCTGGACAACGCCGGAAACGCCTCGTTGGCCCAGGCACTCGAGGCGGAGGCGCTGGCCCAGAGCGTGAACGTGAAGACCGACGACATGAGGGAAGCATTCATGGCCTATGCCGAACGCCGACCTCCGAACTTCTCCGGCCGCTAGAGCCTGATGACCGGGACCGAGGGCGCGGCGGGCTGGAAGGATGCTCTCGACGACCTCGAGGCCCGTCGAGCCGCCTCGCGCTCGATGGGTGGAGAGGAGCGGCTGGCCAAGCACCACACGGCCGGAAAGCTCGACGCCCGGGCCCGCATCGACCATCTGCTCGACTCCGGTTCGTTCCTGGAGATCGGAACCCTGGTGGGCGGGACCGACGCACCGGCCGATGCCGTAGTCATCGGTTCGGGTTCCGTCGACGGCAGACCCGTCATGGTGGCCGCCGAGGACTTCACCGTGCTGGCCGGAACGATCAGCTCGGCGGCCAACGCCAAGCGCTACCGTGTCGCCGAAATCGCTGAGACCGATCGCATTCCTTTGGTCATGCTGCTGGAAGGGGCCGGATTCCGGGCCGATGGCAAGCCGCATCCCCGGGCCCCCACCGACCTGCTGGCCCAAGCTTCGTGTTCCGGGAAGAGTGCCGCTGGTCACCGCCATTCTCGGAGCATCTGCCGGTCACGGCGCCCTAGTGGCACCGATATCGGACTTCACGGTGATGAGTTCGCACGCATCTGTCTTCACTGCCGGGCCGCCGGTGGTGCTCGAGTCCCTGGGCGAGCAGATCAGCAAGCAGGACCTGGGCGGCCCGGAGGTGGCGGTGGCCAGCGGGCTGGTTCACAACGTTGCGCCTGATGATGCGGCGGCTCTCGACCTGGTCAGAACCTATCTGGGCTATTTTCCCTCGTCGGCCTGGTCCTACCCGGCCGATGCGGAACCCGCCGGTGTGGCCTTCCGAGACGTACCGGAGCTACTGGACATCATCCCTCCCAACGGGCGGCGGGTGTACGATATGCACGACGTCCTGGACGTCGTCTTCGACGAGGGCTCCTGCTTCGAGGTGCAGCCGCAGTTCGGCCGATCCCTCCTCTGCGCACTGGCCAACCTCGGTGGGCACCCGGTAGCTGTGATCGCCAACCAGCCGAACGTGCTCGCCGGCTCGCTCGATGCCGACGGGGCCGACAAGGCCTCGCACTTCATCACCGTCGCCGACTCCTTCCACCTGCCCATCATCTTCCTGGCCGACAACCCCGGCGTCATGCCGGGGAGCCAATCGGAACAGCAGGGCATCCTGCGCAGTGGGGCCCGGATGTTCGCGGCCCAGACTCAGGCCCGGGTCCCGAAGTTGGCGGTCACGTTGCGGAAGGCGTACGGCTTCGGGTCGATGGTCATGGGCATCATCCCGTTCGATGGCCAGTCGGTAACGCTCGCCTTCCCGGGTGCGACCATGGGGGCCATGGGGGCGTCGGCCATGAGTCGGGCCCGGGGGTCCGACGTGGACGAGGCCGCCCAACTGCGCCAACTCGAGGTGGAAGCGTCCTACCGGGCCGCCCGGAGCTTTGGTCAGGACGAGCTCATCAGCCCCGTCGAAGTCCGCAACCGGCTGCTGAGCTCGCTCGAGCGCGCCCTCTACCGACGTCAGGCGGCCCCCGAGCCGGCAGCGCGGATCGCCATCATGCCGTAGGGACGGCCCGACCACCCGCCGGCGGCCGGCGCCCGGCGATATGCCTCCGTCTGAGTGGCTCCCCGGCGTGGATCGCCCGTCCACCCTACCCCAAAACCTCTCGATGTTTCCGTGTCCACCGACTAGCGTGAAGCGGGACATCCCGGTGGTGGAGGAGCAGCGATGCAGAAGGCGATTGCCGACATATTCACTTGGCCGTCCAATGATCCGAGGCTGCTGGGCAGCCGGTGCGAGCGGTGCGGGGCCGTGACGTTCCCGGTCCAGTCCCGGTGCCCGCGCTGCAGTGCCTCGGACATGGTGGAACTGGCCCTCCCCCGGCGGGGCTCCCTCGTATCGTGGACGACCCAGGGATTCCCTCCGAGCTTCGACTACAGAGGCACTCCGACCGGGGAGGTCTTCGAGCCCTTCGGGGTAGGGCTGGTGCAGCTCGATGACGTCGTGAGGGTCGAGTCGCGACTGACCGAGAGTGATCCCGACAAGCTCGACTTCGGTATGGAGGTCGAGTTGCGGATCATCCCGTTCTATGTCGATGACGACGGTGATGAGATTGTCACCTTCGCCTTCGCCCCGGTCGGCTCCCCGACGCAGGAGGAAATGAAGTGAACGACGTCGCCATCATCGGGGTCGGTCTCCATCCCTTCGGTCGCCACGGCGATAAATCGGCGTTCGAGATGGGTGCCGACGCAGTGGAGCTGGCCCTGACCGACGCCGGCGTGCCGTGGGGCGACGTGCAGTGCGCTTTCGGCGGGAGTTGGGAGGTGGCCCAGACCGACCCCCTCACCGGCCTGATCGGGCTGACCGGCATCCCGTTCATCAATGTGTTCAACGCCTGTGCCACCGGGGCTGCCGCCATCCAACAGGCGGCCAACGCCATCGTGGCCGGCACGGGCGACATCGTGGTAGCCGTAGGCATGGACAAGCACCCGCGGGGATCGTTCAAGGTCGACCCGACACTCACCAATGTTCCCGCCTGGTACGGCGACAACGGGCAGTTCGTCACGACCAAATTCTTCGGCATGAAGATCAACAGGTACATGCACGACCATGACATCTCGTCGGAGACACTGGCCAAGGTGGCGGCCAAGAACTACCGGAACGGCGCTCTCAACCCGAAGGCCTTCCGGCGCCAGGCCATCACCGAACAGGAGATCCTCGATTCCCCGGTCCTCAACCATCCCCTCACCTCATACATGTTCTGCGCTCCCGACGAGGGGGCGGCAGCCGTCGTGCTATGCCGGGCCGACCTCGCCCACCGTTATACCGACACCCCCGTGTACGTGAAGGCAACGGCCATCCGAACTCGCAACTACGGCGCCTATGAGGTCAGCACCACCTGGGCGGCAGTGGAAGAAGACGTCGCCCCGACCGTGTACGCGTCCGGCGCCGCCTATGAGGAAGCCGGGGTCGGGCCCGAGGACGTCGACGTGATCCAGCTGCAGGACACCGATGCCGGTGCTGAAGTGATCCACATGGCCGAGAACGGTTTCTGCGGCCACGGCGAGCAGGAGAAGCTCCTCGCCGACGGCGCCACCGAGATCACCGGTTCCATGCCGGTCAATACCGACGGCGGCCTCATTGCCAACGGCGAGCCGATCGGCGCCTCGGGACTCCGCCAGGTCCACGAGCTGGTGGTCCAACTTCGCGGTGAGGCCGGCGACCGCCAAGTCCCGGCCCACCCCCGGGTGGGGTACGCCCAGGTCTACGGGGCTCCGGGGACGGCCGCCGTGACAATTCTCACCCGCTGACGACCCAGCCGGGATGGGACAGACCCACCCCTCCCGAGCGGCGACGAGCCCCGGTCGGGCCCGGACGGACCGGACTCTCAGTGAGGAGGAGTGATGTAGGCGTAGTCACACCGGTAGCCGTGGGTGCTACTGGTCACGGGCGGATCGTCGACGCGCTGATAGTCACCATGGACCATCTCCCCCAACAGATAGCAGTTGCTCACCGTCTTGGCCGCGGGATCGACCGGTATCTCGATGTGGTCACCGCTGAAGTTCGTGATCTTCGACAGCGCCTTCAACAGCGACCCCCGGGACGGGTCGCTTCCGGCCTTGGTCAACGCGTCGGTGAACAGTTCGGCCGAGATCCATCCATAGAACGAAAAGATGTCGGCCTTGAACCCGGGTGAGGCTTCATCGACCCACTTGATGAAGGTGGCGACGGCCGGGATCAGAAAGGCGTCCTGTCCCAGGTAGAAAGATGCGTTCTGATTGACGGCGGCACCGTCCACGTTGGCGGCACCCCCGGAATCGGCGACCAGCTCGTTGCTGTAACTACCGGCTCCCAGAATCACCTGAGGGTGGTACGACTGCTCGGCCAGGTCCTTGAAAATGGCCGAGGTGTAGATCTCGGGCAGCTGGTCCAAAAGGAGCAACTTCACCCCGGCGTCCTTCATGGCAATGACGTTGTCGGTGAAGTCGGTCTGGGATTCCGGGGTCTGGTGGACATAGATGACCTTGTATCCGACCTTCTTCAGAGCGTACTCTTCGCCGGCCCATTGCTGGAGGCCGGCGGGTTGGTCGGAGATGATCGTGCCCACCGCATCGATGTCACCAGGGAATTTCTGTTTGAAGTACTGCAGTGGGCCCTCCTCCCATCCTCCCGGGAGAGGTTGGGCGCTGAAGACGTTCGGAAGATCGGCGGCGGCGGGGCTCACGGCCACCGCCACATCGGGCATGCCCGGATTTTTGGCCAACACCGTGGCACCGAAACTGTCCTGGGCCGAGAACCCGCCCACCAGGGCGAAGTCATTCGTGATGGCGTTCTGCACCCCTTCTTCGTTTCCGGCGCCGGTGAAGTTGTCGTCGGTCGAGTCGACGTAGATCTTTCTCCCGTCGATGCCTCCCGAGGCATTGACCATGTTGAAGTAGGCGTCGGTCCCCACCAGGGCACCCTTGAACAGGCCACCCAGAGAGAGCGTCGACACGTTGGCCACCCTGATCGAGTTGGACGTCACGCCGGTGTGGTCTTGGAATGCGCTCGAGGGTATGCCCTTGCCGCCCGAAGACGCTGTCGACGAGCTCGTCGAGCTGCAACCGACGGCACCGACGGCCACGGCCAGCAACGCCGCCAACGTCACCGCGCGCTTGAGGCTCATTGTTGGCGCCACTTCTCCCCCTAGGTGGTCAATCGACCGAGGCTGGGCTCTCGGACTTCGATGTCCTCTAAAGGTATAAATGTATCGGGTGACTCCAGGGCGTGCAACGGATGCCCGACGCCGACGTCCGGCCCACCGGCCACCGGGCCAGGGGGTTCACGCCCGGCAGTGGCCGAGCGTCAGGCCCGCACCCCGATGGGTGAAGTGCTCAGCACTGTGGAAGGGGCGACCCTCGTCAGCCCCCGAAACAGCCCCGCTCGACCACCGGATGGTCGGGGGTGCGGGCTGTCTCTTCTGGAATCCTCCTGGCTAGTACCGAGTGATTCCGCCCAAGTGGCGAGATTGAGGAAGAGATTGCCGGCGATCGTCAGGGCCAGCTGACGCGTCACTTCGACCACGTCGGCCGAAGGAACGACCTGGGCGACCAGACCGATCTGCTCGGCCTTCTTGGCCGAGCAGCGCTCTTGACTGCCCAGGAGAGTCATGCGCATCACCTCGCCGATCGGCATCCTCTCCCCCATCAATGCCGGTTCGAAGACGGCGGGCATGCCGTAGGTGACATGAGGATCGAAGGAGGTGGCGTTGTCGGCGGCCACGATGAAGTCGACCTGGCCCAATAGGTGAACGCCCCTCAGCACGCCATTCGGTTGACGGCGGCCAGGACGGGCTTCCACAGGACCTGACTGCGAGGGCCGATACTCCGGCCGGGGTCCTCATAGGTCAAGACGTGAGAGTAGTAACTCACCCTCTTCGGTGGGAACGTCGGCCCGGTCCATTCCGGTTCAAGGGCTTTCTGACCGGCGCCGGTCAGAACGACGGCCCGGACGCCGCCCATGGCCGGCCGACCGGATACGTTGCGGGCGGAGCCGGCGCCCGTCTACCATCCAATGTCTAGATGTTTGGCCGGTCCGGGATGCCCGCTGCAGGTCTCAGGAATGGGTAGCTCGTGATCGGCGACGGCCACGTTCTTCTCAGATCATCGCCGGCACTCGAGTCAGCTCGGAAGATTTGAGACTGCCGGCCTGAACCTTCGACTCTGCACTAGAACGGACTGCGAAATGACGACACCGGTCGAGCACCCAGGCGTAGAGATCAGCATCCACAGTTCCGTCCTCCGAATCGAGCTGGACCGGCCGCAGCAGAGGAACGCCCTCGACTCTGCAGCTGTCGGGATCATCGTCGATGCCCTCGAGAACGCATCAACGGACGACACGTTGAGAGCCGTTCTTCTGTCGGGCCGGGGTGACGACTTCTGCTCCGGAGCGGACTGGGTGGCATCCAACTCCGATCGGAAGGAGCGCCCGCGGACGGGAAGCCTGCAGAGGCGGACCCCACTGCAGGCGCACCGCCTCATCGAGCTGTTGATGGGCATCCAGCTCCCGGTCGTGTGCGTCGTCCAAGGCTGGGCGGCGGGACTCGGGTGCCAGATGGCTCTGGCTTCCGACTTCACCGTGGCCACCGTATCGAGCCGGTTCTGGGAGCCGTTCCTGTCCCGTGGATTTTCTCCAGACAGCGGTGCGACGTGGCTGGTACCCCGTCTTATCGGCATAGCCCGGGCCCGAGAGTTCCTGATGCTCGGGCGTGAACTGTCCGGCGAAGACGCCGCATCGTGTGGCCTCATCCATCGAGCCGTTCCCGACTCGGACATCCAAGACGCCGCCGGACAGCTCCTGGGAAAACTGACCAGTGCCGCCACCGTGGCGCTGGGGCTCACCAAACAATGCATCAACCGGTCGCTCCGGAGTGGACTTGCCGAAGCGATGGAGAACGAGTCGTTCGCCCTCGAGCTCTCCTCCCGGTCCCGGGATTTCAAGGAGGGCCTCCTCGCCTTCCAAGAGAACCGAACGGCCGATTTCCAGGGGCGATGAGATCGGCCCGGACACAGATTTGGATCGGGGCATGACCGACGATCCATCGAGGTATCGATGACGACCTACCAGACCATTCACTACGAGACATCCGACGACCGGGTAGCGACGATCACCCTCGACCGGCCAGAGGTGCTGAACGCATTCGACCGGCAGATGTGCGAAGAGATGCAAGACGTCTGGCAAGTCGTCAAAGCTGATCCGGATGTCCACGCCGTGGTCCTGCGGTCCGAGGGCGACCGGGCCTTCTGCGCCGGACTGGACATGTCCAAACCATTCGGGCAACCCGACGACATCTGGAACCACCTGGACCCCGGTGAGTTTCTCAGCCCCAAATGGCAGAAGATGTGGAAACCGGTCGTGTGCGCCGTCCAAGGCATGTGTACGGCCGGGGCCTTCTACTTCGTCAATGAGTCCGATGTGGTCATCTGCTCCCGCGATGCCACATTCTTCGACTCGCATGTCAGTGGCGGTATGGTGTCGGCCATCGAGCCCGTCGGCCTCATGCGCCGGGTGGGGCTGGGTGAGACCCTGCGGATGGCGCTGATGGGCAACGACGAGCGGTTGTCGGCCGACACGGCCCTGCGCATCTCGCTGGTCACCGAGGTCGTGGATCGAAGCCGGCTGTGGCCACGGGCCCACGAACTGGCGGCTCAGATCGCTGTCCAAGCCGACTTCGGCCACCCAAGGAACGGTGCGGGCCATCTGGGAGTCGCTCGATCGCCCCTACCGGGCCGCCATCGAGCAGGGGCTCATCTACACCCGAATCGGAAATCCGATCGGCATGGCCGAGGTTGCCCGCGCCCCCGGGTCACCGTCGAGCCGAACATCCGATGACGGTCGACGTCACCAGTGGCCTCAGCCAGAGGATCGGAGCCGTTGTTTCGATCGACGGTGGGGCTCCAGCCATCGAATTCGACGGGCGGTGGCGCAGTTGGGAGGACCTGGAAGTGACAGTGAACGCAGTAGCTGCGCTGTTGCCGGTCCCTGGAACGCCGATGGGCATCCTCCTGCGCTCTCGACCTGTCGCCGTAGGTCTGCTCCTCGGTGTCCTCCGCGCCGGGGGCACCGTAGTGGCCATCAATCCGCAGCGGGGCGTGGAACGAACCCGGGACGACATCGCCGACCTCGGCCTTCCCTTCATCGCCGGTGAGCCGACCGACATCGAGATGCACGTCGGCAGTGAGTCGAGATCGGTCCTCGTCACCGCCGACGACCTGGGTACGCAGCTCCGGGTGACTGGGTCCGCGGAACCCGGGGACGGCCAGCTTCGTAGCGGCATCGCCGTCCGTATGCTCACCAGCGGCACGACCGGTCCCCCGAAACGCATCGACCTCAGTTATGAGACGCTCGTGCGCGTCCTCGCCGGGGCCAAGCACTACGAGGCTGCTGGCCAGTCCGGTCTCAGCCTCCGGAGCGGCGTCGCCGTGGTCAACTCGCCCCTCGTCCATCTCGGTGGGCTCTTCCGTGTCCTGCAGTGCGTCAACGACGGCCGTTCGTTCTCCCTCCTCGAGAGATTCACCGTCGACGCCTGGATCGATGCCGTACGCCGCCACCGTCCGAAGACCGTCAGCCTGGTGCCCACGGCCCTGCGGATGGTGCTGGAGGCCGATCTCGACCGGACCGACCTGAGCAGCGTCCGGTCGGTCGTCTCCGGCACCGCCCCACTGTCCCCCGAGGACGCTGAGGCCTTCACGGAGAAGTACGGCGTTCCCGTACTCATCTCCTACGCAGCTACAGAATTCGGAGGCGGGGTGGCGGGCTGGAATCTGACCGACCACCAGAAGTACTGGTCGGAAAAGCGGGGCAGCGTCGGCCGCGCTCATGCCGGTTGCTGGCTGCGAACCGTCGAACCCGACTCAGGCGACCCGTTGGCCCCCGACGAGGTGGGCCTCTTGGAGGTCAAAGCGGGCCAGCTCGGCTCCGATGCCCCCTGGATCCGTACCACTGACCTTGCCCGTCTCGACGAGGACGGATTCCTCTTCATCATCGGGCGGGCCGACCAGGCGATCATCCGGGGTGGATTCAAGGTTCACCCCGACGACGTGCGGGCCGCACTCGAGCGTCACCCCCGGGTCCGGGGGGCGGCCGTCGTCGGCACCCAGGACGCACGGTTGGGGGCAGTGCCCGTGGCCGTGGTCGAACTCCGTCCGGGCCCACCTATCACGCCCAAGGAGCTCATCGGCTTCGCTTCGGGAAGCCTGGCCCGCTATGAGCTTCCGACCAGGGTGATATTCGTCGACGCGCTACCCCGGACACCCTCGGGCAAGGTCGACCTGGAGACCATCGGCGAGATCGTCGCCGATGCCATCGAGGCGGGCTGATGGCCGGCAACCTGGCCGGGCGAGGAGCCGGTCCGGGGCGGGAGGAGACCTACGGTGCGGCGCGGAGGGCGGAGTCGGCGAAGGACAGGGCCCACCGGTAGTCGGGCTTGCCGCTGGCATGGCGTCGGACGATCTCACAGAACGCCACCCGGCGGGGAGCTTTGAACCGAGCCAGGGAAAGGGCCACAAACTCTCGGAGGTCGTTGGGTTCCATGGTCGCACCTCTACGAAGCTGGACCAGGGCGACCACCTCCTGACCGAAGCGCTCATTCGGTCTCCCGATCACCAGCGCATCGTCAACGTCAGGGTGGCTGCGTAGGACTTCTTCGACTTCCTCGACGAATACCTTCTCGCCTCCGGTATTGATGACCATGGAGTCACGTCCCAGCATCTGGATGGCTCCGCTGGCATCGATTCTGGCCCGGTCACCCGGCACGGCCATCCGTACCCCGTCGACGATGGGGAACGTGCTCTCCGTCTTGGCCCGGTCTCCCAGGTAGCCGAGAGGCACCCGACCCCGCCTCGCCGTCCACCCGATCTCGTCGTCGCCGGGCTCGAGCACCCGGGCCTTGTCGGCCGAGAGGACGACGGCTCCCGGAGCGGGAACGAATGCTGGTGAGACGGATCCGTTGGTCGAGGAGCCGTAGGCCATACCACCGGTCTCCGAGGCGCCGTAGCCATCACGGATGACGACCTGTGGGAGCAGCCGGAGGAGGGCCTGCTTGTTCCTTTCGCTGGTCGTCGCTCCCCCGGTGCCGATCACCCGCAATGACGAGAGATCCAACGGGTTGCCTTCGAGGAACTCCACCATCGGAGTGGCATAGGCATCACCCACAATGGCCATGAGGTTGACCCGCTCCTCGGCTGCCGTCCGGATGATGGTGGCAGCGTCGAATCTCCGACGATCGTCGTGCATGATGACGGTCCCTCCGCCGAGGAGTCCGGCAAACACGGTCCACTGGGCCGCGGCATGCATGAGGGGGGAGGGTGCGAACCAGACTCCTGATCCGGCCGAGGCCGTTTCGGCGATCTGCTGGGCCGTGGCCCGTTCCCGGCCACCCATGGCCGAGACGTAGATGTCACCCTGCCGCCAGAGCACGGCCTTCGGCAGCCCTGTTGTGCCACCGGTACAGACAAGGTAGAGATCGTCGGGTGATGGCACTGGCAGGGTCACTTCACCGTGGCCAACTGCCTCCTCGAAGGCGACGCTGCCGGGCATTCCGACTCCACCGGACGTGTCATCGACCTCGATGGCCAGCCTGATGGCGCCGCTCATCGTCTCGCTGACCAACGGTGCCAGCGATCGGTGGTAGATCACTGCTTCGGCACCGACCATTTCCAGCACGGCGCGGATCTCGCCCGAGGTGTACTGCTGGTTGACGTTGAACGGTGCGGCCCGGGCCCGATAGCAGCCGATCATCGACTCGACGTATTCGGGGCAGTTGTGGAGGACCAGCGCCACCGGTGACTGTCCGCACTCCCAACGCTCCAGCTGATGGCGCTCTCGCTGGAGTCCGATCCCCTGCGACGTGAGGAACGAAGCCAGACCTCGGGTGCGACGGTCCACCACACCGAAGGTTCGCCGAACGTCTTTCCACACCAGCATCTCGCGCTCGGGTGCAGCCGCGGCCACTATGTCCAACACCGCCGGCAATGACCACTCCATCGACTCGCCTCCTTCGTTGATCGTGCGTCAGGGGCCCGAACTGTCGGCGCCGCCGGGGCCGGGGCGGGCCGGCCCGGGCCGGGTCAGTGCAGCTGGTAACTGATCGGGATGCTCTTGGGACCCTGGACGAAGTGGGAACGGATCCACGTCGGTTCACCGGCGGGCTCGAGGTGGTCGAGACGCCCGAGCAGCTCTTTGAACAGGGCGCGGATCTCCATACGGGCGAGGTGCGCACCCAGGCAGAAGTGCTGACCGAACCCAAAGGCGAGGTGACTCGATGCGTTCTCCCGGCGGACGTCGAGGCGCATCGGATCGGCAAAGACCTCATCGTCCCGGTTGGCCGATGCGTAGGAGAGGCACAGCGGGTCGCCCGGCTGGAACGTCACGTCCCGTACGGTGAACGGCTCCTGACAGGTACGCATGAAGTGCTTCACCGGTGACACGAAGCGGATGAACTCGTCGGCGGCCCCGTCGATCAGATCGGGCTGCGCCTGCAGGAGCTCGAGTTGATCTCCGTATTCCATGAGGGCGACCAGACCGCCGGCAATGGCGTTGGAGGTGGTGTCGTGTCCCGCGGTGGCAATGATCACGTAGTGGCCCATCATGTCCAGATCGGGAAGCGGCCGGCCGTCGATCTCGGCATTGGCGATGACGGAGGCCAGATCGCCGGTGGGATGTGCTCGGCGGTCGCCGGCCAGGGAGGTGAAATAACTCACCAGGTCGAGCAACACGTCGAGCATCGACTGGTCCTCGCCCAACCGGGCTATGTCTGGGTCCTCGGCACCAAAGAGCTCCTGGGTCAATTTCGAGCATCCGGGGATAGTCATCTTCCGGTAGACCCAAAATCGACAAGATGACCTGCAGCGGAAAGTGCAGGGCGACGTCGCTGACGAAGTCGCACCGGCCGCCCAGGGCCGCCATCTGATCTACATAGTGCGCGGCCAGCTGATCGATACGCGACTGCATGGTCTGAACATTCCGAGGCTTGAACCACTCGTTGACGATTCCTCGGTGCGCTTTGTGTTCGCTGCCGTCCATCTGAATGAGGGTCTTGACGGGAGTGTCAGAGGCGGCGAGGGCCGCCAGGGGGGTGAGGACCGGCACCGTCCCGTTGGTGAAGACCGCCGGGTTGCGCTCGATTTCCATCACGTCGGCGTGCTTGGTGATCGCCCAGAACTCCGGATACCCCTCGAGCGCCACCCTCAGAATGGGCGCCTGGTCACGGATCTGTTTGGCGGCGGTATGCCATCCGGACGGGTCGGCGTAAGCGACCGGATCGGCGAAGATCGAGCCGAGTTTGTCGACGGCTGTGGTCACGGCCCCGGGTACCCCCATCTTCCTGTCGGTGTCGGGTGGAGAATCGGGCTCGACCAAGGTCGATCCGGCCAGGGGCCGGGAGCTTCCTGCAACTGGCCGCGTCGAGCCCGAGCGCTACATTAACATCTAGATAGTTTAATCTGCCGATCGCCCCGACGTCCGCACGAGGAGATAGCCATGGAGCTTCGGTCGCTCGGATCACTGAAGCCCGACCAGGCCATTGACGCGGTGCCGGCCCCGGGCCAGGGCGAGACGGGGCCGTACCCGAGCCGCGCCAGCTACTGGCTCTTCGAGCTGGCCGACGCACGGTGACGACATCGCCGGCGCACCTCGTGCGACCCGAAGACGAGACGCGCCACCTACCCGGTGACGAGCAGCTCTGGGGTGAGTCCTACTACATGGACTTCGCGGCCAATGACGGCTCACTTGGGGGCTATGTCCGAGTCGGTTGGTACCCGACTCTCGGAGTGGTCTGGTGGACGACAGCCATCGTCGAACCGGGAGGGCGCACCGTCATGTGGGTCTCCTTCGAGGCACCGGCCACGTCGACCACTTCGGCGCTGGGCCCGAACTATAAGGTCGATCTCGAGCTAACGCCGCTCGAGAAACTGCGGGTGAAAGCTGAAGGCACCGGCGAGTCGTTCGTCGACGCCGCCGCTGTTTACCGAGGGGAGAGAGACGAAACGGTCGAATTGGCGTTGGATCTGTCATGGACAACGGATGGACAGGCATTCCACTACGACAGCACAACTCGATACGAGATTCCGTGCCTGGTGTCCGGCACCCTCCGAATAGCCGATCGCACCATGAACATTCAGGCACAAGGGCAGAGAGACCACTCGTGGGGACTCCGCGACTGGTGGTCGTTCGGTTGGAGTTGGATGGCAGCGCGGGCTATCTGATGGCACCCGAATCCATGCCGTTGACGCCCGCATTCCGGGTCTCGACATGGCATTCGGTTATGTGCAGGAACCGCCGAACTCCCTGGTCGTCGTGACCTCTGCCGATGTCACTGAGGATCTAGGACCGGAAGGGCTTCCCATACTAGGTAACGCCATCTTGAACAATGGGCTGATCGAGCTTGCGATCGAGCCGCTCGCATTCGGTCCGCTGGTGCTTGTGTCGCCGGAAGGGCGGGTTACTCGGTTCCCTCGAGCCATGGCGCGCTTCTCCGAATCCCACGGTCGGACTGGCCTCGGCTGGATCGAGTGGAACCAACCGGAACAGGCTTGACGGCACAGAGGGATCTGCGGTCACCGTCTCACGAATGTGTCGACGGAACCACCTCCGTCGAAACCGACGACTCCACGGGCCGCTGAACAGCCACAACCAGAGCAGTCCCAACGGGGTTCGAACCCGTGTCTCCACCTTGAGAGGTCGGAACGGATCGTCGCACCGGGAGCCGACCTGTCCTACGCCGTCGCATTTGCGCACGTCGGATCGGGTGTCTTCATGGTCCGATGAAACAGGCTGCGCAGCACTGCAACCTCCTGCGACACCATTGTTGGGTGGAATGTTGGGTTTTCTGAGCACCCTGGATTCCCTGAAGGGCCCACTCATCTCCACCTCTGATGTCCCCGAAGGGTGCCAGATGCGCTACCATGTAACACGGTCCACTACAGGAGTTGAGCATGCCTCGTCCAACGTCATTCCGCCTTCCCGAGGAGCTCCTCGAACGTCTCGACAATGAGGCCATCTCAGCAGGGTCATCGGCAACAACGTTGGTCACCACCATCCTGGATGAAGGGCTGAAGACCCGTCGATTTCCGGGCATCGTCTACCGAGATGGGCCTACCGGTCGGCGAGCAGCGGTCGTCGGCGGACCTGATGTTTGGGAGATCATCCGGGCCCTCAAGCAGACGCCGGGCAAGGATGAGCGGCGCGTGCAGACCTTGGCCGACGAACTAGAACTTTCGACCACACAGATCTGCCTTGCCATCGACTTCTACGGAGTCAATCCAGCTGAGGTGGATGATCGGATCGCCGCTGATGATGTGGCGGCCGAGCAACTCCGCGAGCGCATCGACCGTCGAGAGCGCCTGCTGTCTTCGTGAGATGGATGCTGGACGAGATGCTTCCCCGGACTGTCGCGCAGCGGCTCACCGAATTGGATCGCGACGCCGTATCGGTTCACGACGTGGAGCTGGCCGGCGCATCTGATAACGACGTGTTCGACTTCGCTGTGCTGCAAGAGCGTCTGATCGTGACTGAGAACTTCGCTGATTTCGCCCGACTCCTTGACGAACGCCAACACAGTGGAGCGCCATGCGTACCGGTCGTCTTCGTTCGCAAGTCGAGCTTTCCTAGCGGAGGCGGCCTCGCCGCTCACCTGGCGAAGCATCTTGACAGGTGGGCACGCGACCATCAGGACCCCTACATCGGTCCACATTGGCCGTAGAGTCAGTGGGATGGATCGAGGGACACGATGAATCTGGTTGGCAGGTGGCGGATCATCGAGATGGATCTGTGGGATCGCAAGGCGATCGAACTGCTAGGGCCGGGCTACATCGAATTCCGGAAGGACGGCGCTGGAAGCTTTCGATTCATCGCCGTCGAAGGGTGGGTGGACTGTCGGGCGGTTCAGACAGACAACGGACCAGGCGTCGAGTTCATCTGGAGCGGTACCGACGAACTTGACCCCGCCAGCGGACGAGGTACCGCGGTGCTTCAAGACGATGGATCCCTGCGGGGCCACATCAATTTCCATCTGGGTGATGACTCAGGGTTTCGAGCCGAACGGTTCGATCGTCCTGGCCACTCGAACCTGCTCTGATCCTGGTCACATCGAACGGACCGGGGATCGCTTCCTGCATGGAGCTAACGGCCCGATCCACACGTTCCAATGCGTGGAGGGTGGTGACCTCCGTATCACTGGGTCCGGTAGAGGATCAGCTGATCCCAATCTGTCCGAACAAATTGTTTGGGTTTTTCGGACTGCAGACTCTGCAGTGAATGTGGCCTCTGACCAGGATCTATCCACCACATGAGTTTCACACACACTGAAATCTGTTGGGTTTTCCAACGAGGAGCAGTTGGAAGAGATCCGGAAAATAGTGCCTCTGAACTGGTATTTCTTCTGGCAGTCCCAACGGGGTTCGAACCCGTGTCTCCACCTTGAGAGGGCGGAACGGATCGTGGCAGCGCGATCCATCCGGTCCGTCATTTCTTCAGTTCAAATCAACCGTTTCCGACGACCCGTGGAACGCGCTCAGACGCGATGCGACACCGTGGAACGAGTTTGTTGGGTGAAATGTTGGGTTATCTTGCCATAACGCTTGCCGTTATGAACGCTACTCGTTACTATCGGTGATGTGATCCGGTCGTTCCGAGACAAGGAGACCGAGCGGATCTGGAGGAGGCAACGGGTCCGGCACCTTGACGACGGCACTCAAAGGATCGCCCTCCGCAAGCTGCTGATCCTCGACGCTGCCGAGGTTCTCGGCGACCTGAGGGTCCCTCCGGGCAATCGACTCGAAAAGCTGAAGGGCGATCGCGCCGGCTCGTACAGCATCCGTGTCAATCAGCAATGGAGGATCTGCTTCAACTGGTCCGACGCTGGCGCCGAAGATGTCGAGCTGATCGACTACCACTGAGAGGAGAATCCGTGACCACGGCCACAACCATGCCCCCGATCCATCCAGGCGAGGTGCTGATGGAGGAGTACCTCGAACCCCTGGGCATCACGCAGCATCGCCTGGCTATCGCCATCGGAGTTCCGCCGCGGCGCATCAACGAGATCGTCCACGGCAAGCGCAGGATCACCGCCGACACGGCCCTGCGTTTGGCGCGCTACTTCGGCACGTCTGAGCGATTCTGGATGAATCTCCAGGGGCGCTACGACCTCGAGGTAGAGCGAGACCGCCTCGTTGACACGCTCGACGAGATCACGCCGATGAAGAGCGCCTGAGCGACCTGCAGAGCTGAGCAGTCCCAACGGGGTTCGAACCCGTGTCTCCACCTTGAGAGGGTGGTGTCCTAGGCCTCTAGACGATGGGACCCTGTCCGGTCCGTCCCTCCCGGAACGGACCACCTCCTGCCCCGTCGGCCGAGACAGTCCAAACTACTGCGGCCAACGATGGCTGCCAGCGCTCGGGGGGGAGGGCTCGAACCTCCAACCTCATGAACCAGAATCATGCGCGCTGCCAGTTGCGCCACCCCCGAATGGGCGAACGCGCCAATTTAGCCGACCCCGGGTGGCCGGGGGACGGTGGGATCAAGTGGCGTCGACGCCCCCGGTGCCGAGGACGCCCGCCGATCAGGGACCGTGCCTGCATCACTACGATCGGTGGGCCAATGGCCTCGGAACGGGTGGTGATCGTCGGCGGAGGGATCATCGGCACCATGCACGCCCTGGAGGCCACCCGGCGGGGATGGGAGGTCGTCCACCTGGAGGCGGACGCCGGGCCCCGGCGGGCTTCGGTGCGGAACTTCGGGCTGATCTGGGTGAGCGGGCGGGCGCCCGGGGCCGAGCTGGACCTGGCCCTTCGGTCACGGGATCTGTGGCACCGACTGGCCGACGTGGCCCCTGACATCGGATTCCGGCCTCTGGGCTCGCTGACCATCGCCACTCACCCGGCCGAACTGGCGTTGATGGCCGAGGTGGCGGATCTTCCCGACGCCCGAATGCGTGGCCTCGAGCTGGTCGACGAGACCGGTGTGCGCTCCCTCAACCCGGTGGTCAAAGGGGATCTGGTCGGCGGCCTGTGGTGCCGGAGCGATGCCGTTGTCGAACCCGGCTCGGTCCTCGGTGCGCTCCGCGCCACCCTCGAGGCCTCGGGACGCTACCGGTGGCTGGCCGGTCGACAGGTGGTCGACGTACCCGTCAGGTCCGGGGCCGGCGCCACCGTGGTGGACCACCGGGGCGACCGTCACCACGGAGCGCTGGCCATGCTGTGCATCGGCGACCGGCTGTCGGGCCTCGGGGGACGGGTGGGCGCCGCCCTGGCCGGCGCACCGATCCGGCGGTGCCGGCTGCAGATGATGCAGACCGCTCCCGCCGCCGAGCCCGTGGCCACCGCCATCGCCGACGCCGACTCCATGCGCTACTACCCGGCCTTCGACCTGCCGGGCCGGGACCGGCTGCCCCCCGCCCGACCGGAGACCGCCGCCTGGGGCATGCAGCTCCTGCTCGTCCAACGCTCCAGCGGAGGCCTGACCATCGGCGACACCCACGTCTACGACGAGCCGTTCGACTTCGCCGTCGACGAGACCCTGTACGACGCCCTCCGCGTACCGGGCCGAGTCGATCCTGGGCTGGAGCCTGCCCCCGGTTATCCGGCGGTGGGCCGGGACCTACAGCGCCACCACCGACCACCGGACCCACTGGTCGTGGCCGATCGACCCGTCGGTGCGGGTGGTCACCGGCTCCGGCCGGACGGGGGATGACCCTGTCCCCCGCCATCGCCGAGCAGACCTGGGACGAGTGGGACGAGTTGGCCGGATGAGCGCCCCGATCCGGATGGTGGCCCTGGACATGGCCGGCACCACCGTGGCCGACGGCGGTGCGGTCGAGGAGGCCTTCCAGCGGGCACTGGACTCGGTCGGCCTCACCGCCGGCGAGCTGAGGGCCGATCCCCAGGAGTACGTCCGTCGCACCATGGGCCAGTCGAAGATCACCGTGTTCACCGAGCTGCTGGGGGGCGACCGGCACCGGGCCGACCGGGCCAACTCGGCCTTCGAGGTCGCCTTCGACCAGGCCGTCGACCGGGGCGAGGTGGCCGCCATCCCCGGGGCGGAGTCGGCCATTCGGCGTCCTCCGCGATGCCGGGATGCGGATCTGTCTGACCACCGGTTTCTCCCCTGCCACCCGTGACCGGATCATCGCAGCCCTGGGATGGGAGGGATCGGTCGACCTGGCCCTGTCGCCGGCCGACGCCGGACGGGGACGGCCCTGGCCGGACATGATCCTGACCGCCGTGCTCCGGCTGCGGATCGACGACGTGGCCGAGGTGGCGGTGGTCGGCGACACCGCCAGCGACCTCCTGGCCGGCACCCGGTCCGGCGCCTCGCTGGTGATCGGCGTGCTCAGCGGCGCCCACTCCCGCCCCGAGCTCGACCCGGCCCCCCACACCCATGTGATCGACTCGGTCGCCGATCTTCCCGAGCTGCTCGTCCACCGGTGCGCTGACCGGCGGGACGGCCACCCGACCGGCCCGGCCGGCCGAGCGTCACCACCAGTCGTCCCGGGCCACCACCGCCCCGGCCCGTTCGGTGAGCATGGTGCCCGGACAGCGTGCGGTCGTCGTTGCGCATCCTCCACCGGGCCAGTCGCTGGGCCGCCCTCCCAGCCGAGCTCGGCGCCGCGCCCGGCGGGACCAGGTCGTGCAGCTGGTCGGGATCGGCGGCCAGGTCGAACAGCGATCGGAGGCAGGACACCGGGGTCGGCGGCGAACTGCACGTACTTGGCGTCGCGGCCCTCGACCACGTCGAGGGAGCAGTGGGCCATGGGCACGTCAAAGTAGCCGTTCGGCCAGGCCGGGTGGCGGGGTTGGCGAAGTTCCAGCTCCAGTGGGCCTCGTCCCGCCAGTGCTCGGGCCGCCTCCGGCACCGGAGCCGTCGCCGGTGATGAAGGGCTGGAGCCCGAAGCCGTCGGCCTGGAGGGGGACCTCGATGCCCAGCCACCGGCAGATGGTGGGCAGCACGTCGACGGACTCGGTGAAGGCGTCGACCACCCCGACCCCGTCCCCCGTCGGCCGCCGGGTCGGGGTCGCGGACGATCAGCGGGACGTGAAAGGACTCGTCCCAGTAGCCGAGCTTCTCGATCAGCCAGTGGTCGCCGCCCATCTCACCGTGGTCGCTGGTCACCACCACCAGGGTCGAGTCCGAAAGACCGGTCGAGTCGAGATGGTCGAAGAGGAGGCCGAGCCGGTCGTCGACCTCTTTTTGGGCCCCGTGGTAGGTGGCCCGGAGCTGGCGGCGCTCGCTCTCGTCCTCCGGGGCGGCCGACGAGCGGGAGGCGAGAGGACCACCCGGTTGAGCGGGTGGGCGGCGGCCTCTTCCGCCTTGGTGGGGGCGGCCACGAAGGGCGGGAGGTCGTCGGCGTCGTAGAGGTCGTGGTAGCCGACCGGGTTCCGCCGGGGCGGGTGGGGACGGATGAACGAGGCGTGGACGAAGAACGGCTCGTCTCCGTTCCGGTCGAGCCACGAGGTGACGCGACTCCACCAGAAAGGCCGTCTCCGACTGCTCGGGCGAGAACCGGGCCGGCGCCCACGTCGAGCCGTGCCGGTCGGCACCCGGGTAGCCGGCGATCGGGCTGGTAGAGGTCGCGGGGCCGGGCCGGCACGTCCACCCCCTGGGCGGCCAGCCACTTGCCCCATTCGAGGCTGCCGGCCTCCCAGGGGTCGTGCACCACGGGCCGGAACCCCGGGAGCACACCCTCGTAGGAGTGGAGTCGTGGATCGCCGGCGGGGACGGTCGCGGGTCGACGCTGGTGTCGGTGTAGCCGAACAGCACCGGGTCGTAGCCGGCCTGGCGGGCCAGCAGGGCCACGTTGGTGAAGCGGGCGTCGAGGGGCGTGCCGTTGTTGATCGACCGGTTGTGGTGCAGGTAGGTGCCGGTGTAGAGGCAGGCCCGCGACGGGCCGCACGGGGCGGCGTTGGCCCAGTGGTTGGCGAACAGGGTGCCCCGGGCGGCCAGGCGGTCGAGGGTGGGGGTGGTGAGCACCGGGTGGCCCAGCGCCGAGAGGCTGTCGCCCCGCCACTGGTCGACGGTGATGAACAAGACGTTGCGGTTCACCGGCCCGACCCGCCGCCCCGCCTCACCGGCCCACCGCCCCGGATCGGTTCACGACGCCATAACCCGAGCGAGCTGTGCAGATCGCTCAGATGGTCGAACCCGATGATCCGGCCCGAGGCGCACCCCCACCGTCTCCTTGGCGAAGTAGGGAACGGTGGACCAGCCCCTGATCGGCGAGGTCCGGGTCGGGGTGGGCGACGGATCGAGGTGCAACGAGGAGGCGATGGCCAGGCTGCGGTCCTCGTGGAACGGATCGGTCACGATCAGCACCGTAGTGTCGCCCCGGGCCAGGAGGGTCGGGGCGGCCTGCGGCCAGGTTCTCCCACGAGTCGCTGCCGCCGGCCTCGAGGATGTCCCGTGCGCCGGGACCCCGGCGGTCATCAGGTAGCGGGCCGACGCCTCGGCCTCGGTGAAGCTGGTCGCCGGGCTCCTTCGAGCCGGTCACCATGACGGTCGGTGGCATAGCCCTGGTGCCACAGCAGGCTGGCCTGGTCGAGCCGGGCCCGCAGGTCCGGGGACGGCACCCCGTCGTACTGGGCCGCCCCCATCACCACGATGGCCCCGGCCGTGGTGGGGCTCGTAGCGGCGGGACGGTCAGCCAGACCTGGACGGCGGTGACCACCAGGTAGACGACGATCACCGGCGACCACCAGGCCGACCAGTCGGAGCACGAGCCGGAGGAGACGGCGCCCGGTCGGCGTGGCGGCACCAGCCCACCCGGCTCAGGCCACCGCCGTCCGGATCGGTGCCCGCCCGGCGTCATCGACCTGCTGGGCCGTCGACCCGCTCGTAGGGCGCTCTGCAGCCGGGCCAGGGTGCGCTCGGGGCCGAGGACCTCCAGGGCCTCGAACAGCGGGGGCCCGACCCGGCGGCCGGTGACCGCCACCCGGATGGGCGCCTGGGCCTTGCCCAGCTTGCGGCCGACGCCCTCGCCCAGGGCCAGGGTGGCGGCGTGGAGCGCGTCGCGCCTCCAGGTCGCCGGCCAGCGGCCGGTAGGCGTCGATGGCGACGGCCAGGATGGTGCCGGCCAGCTCGTCGCCGGCCACCGCCTTGGCCCACGACTCCTCGTCGATGGCCGGCTGGTCGAGGAAGAGGAAGTCGACCATGGCCGGCACCTCGGCCAGCACCGCCACCCGCTCCTGGACCAGCGGGGCCATGCGCGGCGAACACCGCCTGGTCGAATCCCGACTCCGGCCACGGGCGCCCGCGTCGCCGGTCAGCCACGGCCGGCACGCCTCGATGAAGGCGTCGAGCGGCATGGCCCGGATGTACTCGCCGTTCATGTGGGTCAGCTTGGCCACGTCGAAGAAGGCCGGCGAGTGGTTGACGTCCTCCAGCCGGAACCAGTCCACCATCTGGTCGGTGTCGAAGATCTCCTCGCCCCCGGGCGGGCTCCAGCCCAGCAGGGCCAGGTAGTTCACGAAGGCATCGGGCAGGTAGCCCTGGTCGCGGTAGGACTCGACCGCCACCGGGTCCCGCCGCTTGGACATCTTCTTGCGCTGCTCGTTGACCAGCATGGGCAGGTGGGCGAAGACCGGCAGGCCCGGGGTGCCGGCCCGATGCCCGACCCCGGCCGAGCCGTCGGTCGTCCACCCGAGGCCGACCAGCGCCTCCCACACCAGGACCCCCCGGGGGGTGGTGGGCAGCAGGTCCTCGCCCCGGATCACGTGGGTGATGGCCATGTCGATGTCGTCGACCACGTTGGCCAGCACGAACAGCGGGGCCCCGCTGGCCTTCACGGCCACGAAGTCGTCCATGGCGGCACTGGGGAACTCGACCGGCCCGCGGATCACGTCGAGGACGGTGACGTCGCCCTCGTCCGGCGTGCGGAACCGCAGGGCGTTCCCCTCCCGCGGGAGGTGCCGGGTCGCGGCAGTAGCCGTCGTAGCCGGGGGTGAGGATGCCGGCCGCCTGGTTGCGGGCGTCGATCTCCTCGCGGGTGCAGTCGCAGGCGTAGAGCGGGCCGGCCTCCCACAGGGCGTCGACGGCCTGGCCGTAGCGTGCGGTGCGGAGCGACTGGCGGAACGGGCCCTCGTCGGGGTCCATGTGACAGCCAGTGCATGGCCGAGATGATCCCGTCGACCCACTCCTCGCGTCCGCGCTCGGCGTCGGTGTCCTCGATGCGGAGGACGAAGGTGCCGCCCGACTCGGCGGGCCACCAGCCAGTTGAACAGGGCGGTGCGGGCGCTGCCGACGTGGAAGTAGCCGGTGGGCGACGGGGCGAACCGAACCCTCGGGGCGTCCCCGGCCACGCCGCGGTTACTCGTCTTCGACGATGGTGATGGCGCCGGTCGGGCAGCCGTTGGCCGCCTGGCGGACCTTCTCGCGGAGCTCCTCGCCCGGGTGCTCGTTCAGCACGTAGAGGAATCCGTCGTCCCGGACCTCGAACACCTCGGGAGCGATGCCCATGCACACGGCATTGCTGGCGCACTCGTCGTAGTCGACAACAATCTTCACGTGATGCCTCCGTCAGACTCGGGAACCAGGCCGAGTGTACCGGCCCCACGGGCCCGACCGGGCCGGGCCGAGCGGCCGGCGCCAGGAGCGACCTCGCCCCCCGGTGTGGTCCGTGGGCTAGAACACCGGTCATGGCCCAGGGCGAGCGGACGCCGCACCCCGGATCCCGGCGACCCCGCGACCCGGGCGGCCCCCGGCCGGCGGGTCGGTGGCCGGCCGCCTGGCAGTCGCCCTGGCGGCGGCCTGCTCGTCGGTGGCCACCGGGTCGGCGGCCCCTCGGGTACCACCGCCGCCCGGCCGACCGCCACCACCACCACCTCCGACGACAGCCACGTCACCGCCTCCGCCCCGGCCCGGCCTGCCGCCCATCCGCCACGTCTTCGTCATCGTGCTCGAGAACGAGGGCTACGCCGACACGTTCGGCAGCCCCGTCGAACGACCCGTACCTGGCCACCACCCTGCCGTCGGAGGGGGCGCTGCTCACCCAGCTACTACGGCATCGGCCACCACTCGAACGACAACTACGTCGCCCTGATCTCGGGCCAGGCCCCCAACCCCGACAACCAGGGCGACTGCCCGGACTTCGTCGACTTCCCCCCGACCGCCACGGTCGCGGCCGACGGCCAGATCTCCGACTCGGGCTGCGTCTACCCCACCAGCGGTCGACCACGGTGGCCAACCAGCTGACCGCGGCCGGCCTCACCTGGAAGGGCTACATGCAGGACATGGGCAACATCCCGCCCGCGAGTCGGCGGTCTGTGGCCACCCGGTGCGTCGGGCAGCGCTCGACCACACCGAGCGACGCCGTCGCCGGGCGACGGCTACGCCAGCCGGCACGACCCCTTCGTCTACTTCCACTCGATCATCGACGACACCGCCCTGTGCGACGCCCACGTGGTGCCCCTCGGCACCACCACCGGGACGCTGCCGGCCGGCGCCCCGGCCGGCACCACCGGGCTGGCCACCGACCTCAAGTCCGTCGCCACCACGCCGAACTTCAGCTTCATCACCCCCAACCTCTGCAACGACGGCCACGACTCCCCCTGCGTCAACCAGCCGGGCTCGGCCTCGCCGCTGCGTCAACATCGACGCCTTCCTCCAGACCTGGGTGCCGCTGATCACCGCCTCCCCGGCGTTCAAGAAGGACGGTCTGCTCGAGATCACCTTCGACGAGGCCGACACCGACGGCGGCGAGCCGACGCCTCGGCCTGCTGCAACGAGACACCCGGGCCGGCCGCCGCCGAGCCCGGGGAGTATCGGGCCCGGCGGGGGCCGGATCGGCGCCGGTGCTGCATCTCCCCGTTCATCAAGGGCGGCACGGTCATCAGCCGTGCCCTACAACCACTACTCCACCCTGGCCACCATCGAGGACCTCTTCGGACTGGCCAAGCTGGGCCAGGCCCACGGTCAGCGCCACGTTCGGCAAGGGACATCTTCACCGGTCCCGGGAGCTGAGGACCGTCCTCAGTCCGGCGGTCCCAGACCGGCTGGTCCCGGGACGACGTCCACACCATCACCGCCACCACCACCAGCAGCACCGCGGCGATCAGCAGGCCGAACGGCTTGCGCCCATGCACCACGATCGCCGCCCCGACCAGGGCCCCGGTGAACATGGCCAGGGGCGAGAGCCCCCGTCGTCCGATGCTCGAGCCCGGCCGCCCGCCGGTCGGCTCTCGAAGCCGCCGCCGACGATGGTCATGGTCAGCACGGTGGTGGTCAGGTCGGGCACGGCCAGCTTGCGGGCGGTGCCGTTCTGCATGCCGGCGGCCAGGCCGAGCAACACGATCAGCAGGTAACGGATGAACCCGCGGCCCGGCTCGGCCGACACCCACCCGGCCACCGCGGCCCCGGTCACCAGCGTGACCTCGAAGGCGTGGAAGCGGCCAGCATCCGGCCACGGCTCCGGACCCAGATGGGTGACGACCCGACCGCTGGTGACGCGCGCCGACCACGAAGGCCACCAACGCCAAGAACGACGCGCCGATGGAGAAGCCTTTGGCCCCGACCAAGGCGAAGGCCAGGAAGACCACGTTGCCGGTCATGTTGGCCACGAAGACGTGTCCGAGGACCAGGTAGCTGAAGGCATCCACCAGCCCGGTGACCACGGTCAGGACGAGGAGCAGGCGCCGTAGGGGCCCGTGCCGGTCCCCGAGGGGTGGTGCCACGGTGTGCCAGGCATCGGCCAGGGTTGTCAACATCGGAAAGCCTCCTCGACGGTCGGTGCCAGCGTGTCGGGCTCAGAGATCGTTACGCAAAGGGCTCCCCGTCCGGCAACCACGGGAGCTCGACGGTCCGGGTGGTCTCGACCGACTCGAGCAGGGTCGGTCGTGGGAGACCAGCAGCAGCGTGCCCCGAAATCCCTGCGAGGGCCGACTCCAGCTGTTCGATGGCCGGGAGGTCGAGGTGGTTGGTGGGCTCGTCCAACACCAGGAAGTTGACCCCCAGAGCCTGGAACACGGCCAGCTCGGCCCGGGTCCGTTCGCCCGGCGACAACGTGTCGGCGGTCCGGACCACATGGTCGGCGTCCAGGCCGAACTTGGCCAGCAACGACCTGGCCTCGGCCTGGACGAGACCGGTCCGGTCCATGACCGTGCGCACCAGATCGTGGCCGCCCCCCATGACCCGGCGGTTCTGGCCGAGCGTCCCCACCACCACGCTCGGGCCCATCCACCGATCACCGGCGACCAGGGGCACCTGGCCCAGAATGGCGCCGACCAGCGAGGACTTTCCCGTCCCGTTGGCTCCGGTCAGAGCCAACCTGTCTCCCCAGTCGATCTCCAGATCGACCGGTCCCATCCGGAACGTCCGGCGCTCAATGACCGCCCCGGACAGGCGCACGACGACGTTGCCGGAGCGCGGTGCCTGTTCGATGGAGTACCGGAGGTCCCATCCCTCCCACGGCTTCTCAACCGGGTCGAGGGCGGCCAGGGCCCGCTCGGTCTGTCGGGCCTTGGCCGCCAGCTTTTCAGTCCGATTGATCCGGAAATCGCGTTGCGCCTTGTCGTTGTCGCGTGGATGTTTCGCCTCTCGCCGCACGCCGGTGGTGGCCCACTGACGTTGCTGTCCGGCCCGTCCCTCGAGCTGGTCCCGCTGACGGTCGTAGCGTGCGTAGGCCTCGGCGGCATGCCGCCGGGCGTTGGCTCGTTCGGTCTGGTAGCCGCTCCACCCGCCCCCGTACTGGCGGGCCGACCGGTCGTGGGCGTCGAGCTCGACCACGCTGGTCACCGTCCGGTCGAGGAAGTGGCGATCGTGGGACACGATGACGACGCCGCCCGTCCGAGTCGTCACCCAGGCCTCGAGACGGTTCAGCCCGTCGAAGTCGAGGTCGTTGGTGGGCTCGTCGAGCAGGGTGATGTCGTACTGCGAGAGCTCGATGCCGGCCAGGGCCAGCTTGGCTTCCTGACCACCTGACAGGGTGGTCACCTCGTGGTCCAGCGTGGAGCGGATCCCCAGGCCGTCGAGGACCTGGTCCATACGGGCCTCGAGATCGGCCGAGCCGAGGGAGTCGAACCGCTCGAGTGCCAGTTGATAGCGATGTTCGGCGATCCGGCTGCCGTCCGCCAGCCCGGCCGCCGCCGCCGCCAACTCCGCCTCGGCCGCCCCGGCACCGGTTCTTCGCTCCAGGGCCTGCCTGACCGTCTCACCCGGAATCTGTTCGTGCTCCTGGGCCAGGTAGCCGACGGTGGCCGACGGCGGGTCCAGGGTGACCCTCCCCGAGTCAGGGGCAAGGAGGCCGACCAGCAGTTGGAGGAGTGTCGACTTGCCCACGCCGTTCGGACCGATGACCCCGATTCGGCTGTCGGGACCGACGGTGAGCGACACGTCGTGGAGCACGGCGCGGCCACCGCGGTCGTGGGACAGCGAGCGGGCCACCAGTGTGGCCGGCGTGGCCGGCGGCGTGCGTGAGATGGGACGACCGGAATCGGGAGTACGGGGTCGGGACAACGGGGAACCTCCGGGACCAGAGAGCAGTACAGGACGGGTTCACTCGTTCTCAGCGCACCGTCACACAGTAGCCCTGGCACCGGGCCGGGCCGGGCCGGGTACCTGAGCGGCGAGGGCGAGGGCCGGTCGCGTCGGGGCCGGTCGGGGGGCAGGACTGCCGGAGTGGCTCCCCCGGCCATTCGGTTCTGGAAATAACGTACGGTTAGTACGTAAACCAGCCCGCGCCTTGACGTACCGGTGGTCTGTTATTTGGAAAACGTAACTATTCAGGTCCCCGTGGGTTCGGCGATGCCGGAGTGGGCCTCAGCCAGGGGCTGACGGTGCCGGCATCCACGGATCACCGAGGAACAGCTGCTGGAGCGCACCGAGCCGGTTGACGCCCTGTTTGCCCGCCGTCGAGAGGTAGCTCCGGAAGGCCAGGAAGGTCTTGGCTCCCTCGGTGGTGCGGAACCCACCGGAGATCTTCTGGGCGATCTTGACCATGCGGACGTCTCGTTCGGACAGGTTGTTGTCGAAGGGGACCGAGAAGTCCCGGGCAAAGCGCTGGACGTCTTCGGGACGTCGGGCGAGGCGAGCCAAGAGATTGCGGGCCGCGGACTGCTTGGGCCGTCGCCGGGTGCTGATCGGTGGCGGATTGGCCAGGTAGCCGGCATCGATGATGTCCAGATACCGGTTGTCGAAGGCCGCCAGCTGTCTTGTGGTCAGGCAGTCTCGGCCCTGGTCCTTAGCCATGAGGACCAGGGCCCAGGTCGTGGTCAACAACTCGGCCATGTCGGCCGCCCAGTCCTGGCCCTCTTGTTCGGCGATGGCGGAGAGCTCTCTCAGGTGATGGGCATTGCACAGGGCGTGCTCGGCCTTCTCGTACTTGGCATAGGCCTTCCAGCCGTCGTGGACGACGATCCCTCGGTAGGTGGGCAGGATCCCCATGGCATCCATGGCCGCGTTCCTCGCCTCTCGTCCAGGTGATACAAGGTGAGCTCGGCACTGGAAGCGGCATGAACCCAGGCCAGAGAGGCATTCACCCGGAGCCCGGTCTCGTCGGCGTGGATGACCGGGGAGGCACCAAGCAGGTCCTTCACCCGGGCCGAGAACCCGTGGAGCCGGCTCGCCCCCTCGTTGACCATGGCCACGATGGTCCCGGTCGAGATCGGGGCCCCATAGGTGTCGGCCACCAGCTCGGCCACCCGGGCCACAGGCAGGTGCTGGCGGGTGACCAGGTAACAGACCTGGGCCCGCAGAGCCGGTCCGTAACAGGTAGGGGCGGTGGCCTCGACCGGGAATGACCCGGCCGTTGCCGTCCCACACCGACAGCGCCTGGTCTCTGACCGGTGCTCGGTGCAGAGCAGGGACACCGGGGGCAGGTCGAACACCTGGCGGGTGGCCACCGAGTCGACCGGGGCATCGGACAAATCATTTCCACAACCCGAACAGGTCTTCGGGGCATGGGTGGCGACCACATCGGGGTCAGGGCGCTGGGCCAGATGCTTGCCGGGATCGCCGGGCTGTTTGCCGGGCTTCTTGCCCGACCGGACCCGGCGGGACTTGGGGGCCGGCTTCACGTAGCCGTCCGAAGAAGGAGGCTTGGACGAGTTGCGGGAGTTCAACGACAGCCGGGCCCGGAGCTCGGTCATCTCGACCGTCAGCCTCTCGATCGTCTCCGCCTGCTCGCCAACGAGGGAAAGCAGCGACACGTTCTGTTCGACGAGCTCCGCGTAGGAGGGGGCGTCAGGGCTGGTGGAGGGGTCGTCGTCCGGAATTCCCAACGATACCGCGCGTCGAACCCCCAGGTCGGGGACGGTCCCATCAGAGGACCTGAATAGTTACTGGAAAACAAAACCACCGAGGAACCCGGTCGGGGCGGCGGGCGGCGGGCGGCCAATGGGCCGAGGGGGGCGGCTCCTCCGGGCATTCGGTTCTGGAAATTGCGTGCGGTCAGTACGTAAGGCTCAGCCCGACCTCACCGAGGGAGCGGGTCGGAGTGGTAGGACGGCCGCCGAGGGCCGGAGGACGGACGTCCCCGAGGTCAGGGCTTGTCGCTGCCGACCACCCACATCGAGAAGAACTGCGACCCGCCGCCGTAGGCCTGGCCGAGAGCCAGTCTGGCTCCGTCGATCTGGTGCTCCCCGGCCTGGCCCCGGACCTGCATGGCCACCTCGAGGAAGCGCAGCATGCCCGACGCCCCGATGGGGTTGGAGGAGAGCACGCCGCCCGACGTGTTCCAGGGGATGTCGCCGTCGAAGGCGGTGGCCCCCTGCTCGGTCAGCTTCCACCCGTCGCCCAGGTCGCAGAACCCGAGGTTCTCCAACCACATCGGCTCGTACCAGCTGAAGGGGACGTACACCTCGGCGACGTCGATCTGCCGGCGAGGGTCGGTGATGCCGGCCTGGGCGTAGACGTCGGCGGAGCAGTCGCGGCCGGCCTGGGGGTTCACCTGGTCCCGGCCGGCGAACATGGTCGGCTCGGACCGCATGGCCGTTCCGTGGATCCACGCCGGGGGTACTCCCGGAAATGGCGTCCTCGGCGGCCAGCACCATGGCCGCCGCCCCGTCCGAGGACGGGCACGCCTCGAGATAGCGCAGCGGGTCCCACAGCATCATGGAGTCCTCGACCATCTTCATGTCGATGTCGGCCAGGTGGAGGTGGGCGTAGGGGTTCCGCATGGCGTTCTGGCGGTCCTTCACCGCCACCATCCTCCCGATGTGGTCCGGGCGCCCCGGACCGGCGCATGTAGGCCCGGATGTGGGGGCGAAGTACCCGCCGGCCCCGGCCAGCAGCGGGGCGGCGAACGGCTGGGGCACCGACAGGGCCCACATGGCGTCGGAGTCGGACTGCTTCTCGTAGGCCACCGTCAGGACCCGCTTGTGGATCCCCGACTTGACCAGGTGGGCGGCGACCAGGGCGGTCGACCCGCCGACCGAGCCGGCGGTGTGGACCCGGATCATGGGCTTGCCCACCGCTCCGAGGGCCGGGGCCAGGTAGATCTCGGGCATCATGTTGCCCTCGAACATGTCCGGGGCCTTGCCGATGACCACGGCGTCGATGTCGGACCAGGTCAGGTCGGCGTCGGCCAGGGCCATCTTGGCCGCCTCCCGCACCAGGCCGGCGATGGAGACGTCCTCCCGCTTGGCCTTGTGGTGGGTCTGCCCCACACCGATGACTGCGCAGCGCTCTGCCATCACGCACCCTCCAGGACGCAGACGAGATTCTGTTGCAGGCACGGCCCCGAGGTGGCGTGGGCCACGGCCCGCCGGGCCTCGCCCGAGGCGATGCGGGCGGCCGCCTCGCCGATCCGGATGAGGCCGGCCGACATCAGCGGATTGGCGGCCAGCGGACCGCCGGACGGGTTGACGACCACCTCGTCACCGAGCCCGAGAGCCTGCTTCACGATGATCTCCTGGTGGGCGTAGGGGGCGTGGATCTCGGCCACGTCGACCGGACCGTCGGCCACCCCGGCCACCTCGGCCGCCTTGGCCGTGGACGGTGGACCTGGTCAGGTCACGGGCCCCGAGCGAGTGGGTCTCGATCCGGTGGTCGAAGCCGGTGATCCACGCCGGGTGCTCCGACCACCGGGCCGCCTTGTCCCCGGCGGCCAGCACGATGGCGGCCGCGCCGTCGGTGATCGGCGGCAGGGCGTGGCGGCGCAGCGGCGAGACCACGTAGTCGTCGCCCAGCAGCTGGTCGGCGGAGACGTCCCGGGCCACCTGGGCCTTGGGGTTGGCCAGGGCGTCCTTGCGGCTCCGGGCGGCGATGGCGGCGAAGTCGGCCTCGGTGGCCATGCCGGCGTCGATGAGGGCCCGGGCCTGCAGGGCGGCCAGGCTGATCGGGTCGGGCCACAGGGGGGCCAGGTAGTACGGGTCGAGCTGCAGGGCCAGGATCTCGCGGAGGTCGCCCAGGGACGAACGGCCGAACGAGTAGACCAGGGCGGCGTCGATCTCACCCTCTTGGAGGAGCACCCAGGCCTCGTAGAGGGCGAAGGCCCCGTCCATCTCCACGTGGCTCTCCGACCGGGGCGGCCACACCCCCACGGCGTCGAGGGCCATGACGAAGCTGAACGGCCCGCCGATCAGGTAGTCGGTCGATCCCGAGCAGATGAAGTCGACGTCGTCCTTGGTGATCCCGATGTTGCCGAACACCTCGGCGATGACCGGCATCAGCATCTCGACCTCGTTGTGCTCGTCGTCGCGGCGGACGTTCTGGGCCTGGGCGAACGAGGCGACGGACACGGGCCGGACCGGTGCGGGCGGGGCTCACAGGTACTCCTTGAAGGTCTCGTAGTCGGCGTCGGGCTCGCCGTTGGGCCGGAAGTACCTGACCGAGGCCAACGACGGGGTCAGCTCGTCGGGGTCGACCCACACCGCCTCGACCCGCATGCCCATGCGGATCTGGTCGGTGGGGATCTCCTGGATGAGGCCCATGAACGAGAGGTTGGCCCCGTCCAGCAGGATCTGGGCGCAGATGTAGGGGATCTCGATCGACTGGCCGGCAAAGGGCACGTTGACCACGCAGTAGGTGGTGATGGTGCCCGAGTTGGCCAGCTCCACGTCCTCGGTGGTGGGCACGCCGTCGGTCGGGCACGAGCCGCGGGACGGCACGTAGACCTTCCCGCACACCGCACACCGCTGGCCCAGGAACTTGCCCTGCTCGAGCCCACGGAGGAACTGCGACTGGGCCACGCCCGGGGTGAAGTCGAAGTCGAGGCGGATGGGGGTGGCCAGCGTCGTCACCGGCCCGGCCGCTCCGGCCCGGCGGTCTCGTCCGGCCATCACGACCTCCCCACCGGCACGAAGGCCTCGATGTCGGCCATGGCCCCGATCCGCTCGGACTCGGGACGGAAGCGGACGGTCACCCGGTCGCCGGAGGCCAGGCGTCGGGGCCGCCGGAGTCGACCACGTGGAGGAGTGCGGTGTCGGCACCGTCCAGACGGATCAGGGCCCAGGCGAACGGGGTCTGGAGGGGGTGCTTGCGCAGCGGCTCCGACACCCAGGCCCACGTCTCCACCACGCCGCCCGGGCCCACCTCGACCAGCTCGCCGGTGTCGTCGCCGGTGGTCGGGTCGTACTCGGTCGGCGGCACGATCACCGAGCCGCCGGTCCCCCTCACCCCGAACAGCTTCCCGTCCCGCAGCCCGGTCAGAAAGGCGCCGATGACCGGGCCGACCGAGCGTGAGTACGGGTATTCGAGGCGGTGCTCTGCGTGCAGCGCTTCGCTGTCGGGCATCCGATCCTCCCCCTGGCGTCTCGTCCATCGTGAATTCCCGAAAGTAGAACACATTTCAGTTTTGACCGCCAACGGCGGTGTGGCCCGGCAACCGGACGGCGGGCACTACCGTGGCCCTCCATGGCCGAGCGACACGTCACCCGCCCCAACATCCTGCTCATCGTCTCGGACCAGGAGCGCCAGCGCTCGTGGCTCCCGGCCGGCGTCGCACTGCCCTGGCGGGACCGGCTGCGGGCGGAGGGCCTCGAGTTCACCGACTACTTCACCCACTCCTCCCCCTGCTCCCCCAGCCGGGCCAGCCTGTTCACCGGGCGCTACCTGCCGGGCCACGGGGTGCGTGGACAACGTGATCATGCCCGAGCACCACGAACTGCCCACCGCCACCCCCACCCTGGGCTCCCTCCTCGACGGCGCCGGCTACCGCTCGTCCTACATCGGCAAGTGGCACCTGTCCCACTCCCCCACCCCCGACATGGAGGCCTACGGCTTCGCCGACTGGGACGGCAACGACCGCCACTTCATGGGATGGGCCGGCACCGGGGTCCACTTCGACCCGATCATCGCCAGCAACGCCGCCCACTGGCTGACCGAGAACGCCCGCCCCGGGCCGGCGGGGGTCCCGGCGCAGCCGACGGGGCGGGCCGGAGGCAGCCGTGGTTCCTGACCGTGGCCCTGGTCAACCCCCACGACGTCATGTGGTTCCCGGTGGACCAGCCCGGCTACCGCGAGCAGCACCCCGACGACGTGGCCGCCATCCGCTCGGTGCTCGAGTCGGCGGCCTGGAAGGACGACGACCCGCTCCCGGTGTTCACCGACCCCTACCCCGAGGTCACCGACCAGCTGCCGTCCAACTTCGACGACGACCTCCACACCAAGCCCGAGGCCCACCGCCAGTGGCGATGGGACCAGCAGCACGGGCTATGGGGCTACATCGACCCGGCCGACACGGGAGCGTGGCTCCGCCATCTCGACTACTACGTCCACCTCCACCGGTTGGCCGACCGGAACCTGGGAACGGTGCTGTCGGCCCTCGAGGCCTCGGGGGCCTGGGACGACACCATCGTCATCTTCACCTCCGACCACGGCGACATGTGCGGCTCCCACGGCCTGCGGTCCAAGGGACCCTTCGTCTACGACGAGATCATGCGGGTGCCGCTGTACATGAAGGTCCCCGGGATCACCGCGCCGGGTACGGTCACCTCCTCGCTCGGCTCCCACGTGGACCTGGCCGCCACCATCTGCTCGCTGGCCGGGGTGGATCCGGCCGCCTCCGCCGCCGACCGTGCAGGGCGCCGACCTGTCTCCGGTGCTGGCCGACCCGGCGGCCTCGGTGCGGGACCACATCCTCTTCGCCCAGGACTCGGCCCAGACCACCGCCCTCAACGACGTCCGCTACGCCCTGCGGGGCTTCTACGACGGCCGCACCAAGTACGCCCGCTACTACGGGGTCGGCGGCGGCAAGCCGTCGACGGGACTGTGGGGCCGGCCACCGGGGCACAAGCTGTTCGACGTGGACTGCGCCTTCGACGACAACGACCACGAGTGGTACGACCACGATTCGGACCCCTCGAGATGGTCAATCTGGCCAACGAGCGGTCACGGCGGGCCGAGCTGCGCGACACCTACGAGCGGATGCGGGCCTACGAACGGGAGTCGTTCGTCACCTTCGCCTGACCGGGGCGAGGCGGGCCGGCACGGCCGGCCCGGGCCGGGCGGGGGCGATTCGGGGCCGGGCCGAGCCGGTTGCCAAAGGCCGTCGCCGGATACGGTCAGCCGGGGCCGAGTACCCGGTCGGACAGGGCGTCGGTCAGTCCCCGGCAGCCGGCGACCACCAGATCGAGGCAGGCCTCGAACTCGGGATCGTCGCCGTAGTAGGGGTCGGGAATGTCGACGGCTCCCCCGGCCCTGGGGTCGAAGCTCCGCAGCATGACCAGACGTCGGTCGTGGCGGTCGTCGCCCGCCTGGCCCCGGCCCAGGCTCAACAGGGTCTGCTGGTGGCCCCGGTCCAGGCACACCAGGAGATCGGTGGTCGGGAACGACCGGACGTCGAACTTCCGGGCCCGGTGGCCATGGTCGACGTACCCTCGCCGCTCCAGTGCGGCCCGGGCTCTCGGATCCATCGGTTCCCCCTCGTGCCAGCCTCCTGTGCCGGCGCTGGACACCTCGAGGTGGTCGGCCAGGTCGGTCCCGTCCGGCAGCGTGGCGCCCCGGGCCATGGTCCGGAGGACCACGTCGGCCATCGGCGACCGGCAGATGTTGCCGGTACAGACGAAGCAGACGGCCAGCGGCGTCGCCTCCGGCCGGGCGGCTCGGTCGGCATCGGTGGGCGGCGGCACCGGGACATTCTGCACCGCCGCCGGTCTCCTTCCGCCACGGTGGCGGCCACCGGCCCGGGGCCCTGGCCGGGCCCCGGGCCCGGGGCCCGGCCAGGACGGCCGGCTCTCGGAGCCACCGTCGTCGTCCCGCCGGTACGCTGCGCCGAGAGTCCCGGCACGGGTTCCTCAGGAAAGGACGAGATGAGCGATCAGCAACCGCTACAGCAGATGGGCCACGGGGTCAACCAGCGCGATCTCATCAAGATGACTCCCCAGGAGATCGAGGCCTTCCTCCACGAGCGACGGCCCATGACCATGTGCACCATCAACCACGACGGCTCCATCCACGCCGTGGCCATGTGGTACGGCTTCCTCGACGGGGCGATCGCCATCGAGACCAAGGCCAAGGCCCAAAAGGCGGTCAACCTGGCCCGCGACCCCCGGCTCACGTGCATGTTCGAGGACGGTGACTACTACGAGGAGCTCCGGGGGGTGGAGCTGGTGGGCCGGGCCCAGATCATCGACGACCCGGACCAGATGTGGAAACTGGGGGTCAACCTGTTCGAGCGGTACTACGGCGCCTACACCGAGGAACTGCGGCCCATGGTCGAGGCCATGCTCAACAAGCGCATCGTGGCCAGGCTCGAGGTGGAGCGCACGGTGTCGTGGGACCACCGCAAGCTCGGACTCCCCCCACCCGACCCGGCTGACCGGCCCGGCCCGGTCGACGTCCGGCGGCCACCGCGACGACGGACACCCGTACCAGTCCGGAGCGGTCCCGGCCTGGGACTCGGGGGTGACGGGACCGGTCGTCCAATCCGACGTGGCGCCGGCGGGTCCGACCCTGGTAGCACTGTCGCCGACGAAGGGAGGGCCGGCGATGATTCTCGATCGCTTCCAGCTGAAGGGCAAGGCGGCCATCGTGACCGGAGCGGGCCGGGGGATCGGGGCCGCCACCGCCATCGGACTGGCCGAGGCCGGGGCCGATGTGCTGATCTCGGCGCGGACCGCCAGCCAGTTGGCCCAGGTGGCCGAAGCGGTGGAGGCGGTGGGTCGACAAGCGGTGGCGGTGCCGGCCGACCTGAGCGATCTCGAGGCGGTGGCCGCCCTGGTCGACCGGGCCGGCCAGGCCTTCGGCCGGCTCGACCTGGTGGTCAACAACGTCGGCGGCGCCATGCCCCGGCCGTTCATGGACACCTCACCGGGCCGCCTGGAGCAGGCGTTCCACTTCAACGTGTCCACCGCCCACGCCCTGCTCCGCCCGGCCGTGCCCCTCATGCTGGAAGGAGACGGGGGTTCGGTGGTGAACATCTCGTCGGCCATGGGACGGCTGGCCGGCCGCGGCTACCTGGCCTACGGAACGGCCAAGGGGGCTCTGGCCCACTACACCCGGCTGGCCGCCGCCGATCTGGCCCCCCGCATCCGGGTCAACGCCATCGCCGTGGGTTCGGTGGCCACCTCGGCCCTGGACATCGTGATGCAGACCGACGAGCTCCGGGTGGCGCTGGAGGAGGGCACGCCGCTCAAGCGCATCGGTCAGCCCGAGGAGATCGCCGCCGCCATCGTCTACCTGGCCTCGGAAGCCGGTGCCTACGTGACCGGCAAGATCCTGGAGGTCGACGGGGGCATCGAGGCGCCCAACCTGGACATGGGCATTCCCGACGTATGACCGGCACCTCGGATCCCCACCCTTCCCGCCCCCGCCACCCCGACCCAGAGGACTCTCATGAACAGGACCTATCGGGTCGTCGCGTGGAGCACCGGCAACGTCGGCCGGCATGCCCTGGCCGGCATCGACGCCCGACCCGATCTCGAACTGGTCGGGCCTGTGGGTGTCCAACCCCGAGAAGGTGGGCAGGGACGCCGGTGACCTGGCCGGACTGGGCCGCACCCTCGGGGTGCCGGCCACCGACGACGTCGAGGCGCTCCTCGCCCTCGAGCCCGACGTGGTGGTGCACACCGCCATGGCCGACCACCGGCTGATGGAGGCGATCGACGACCTGGAGCGCATCCTGCGAGCCGGCGTCAACGTGGTGTCCAGCGGGCCGGTCTTCCTCCAGTACCCCTACGGGGTGGTCGACGACGCGATGATCACGAGCCGGTCGGCCAGGCGGCGGTGGAGGGTGGGGTGTCGCTGTTCGTCAACGGCATCGACCCCGGGTTCGCCAACGACGCGCTCCCCCTGGTGCTGTCCGGGGTCAGCGAGCGCATCGACGAGGTGCGGGTGGCCGAGATCCTCAACTACGCCACCTACAACCAGCCGATGGTGATCTTCGACATCATGGGATTCGGGCGCCCCCTCGACGAGGTCCCCATGATCCTGCAGCCCGGAGTGCTGACCATGGCCTGGGGCAGCGTGGTCCGCCAGCTGGCAGCCGGGCTCGACGTCGAGCTCGACTCCGTCGAGGAGTGGTACGAGCGCGTGCCGGCCCCCGAGACGTTCGAGATCGACTCCGGGACCATCGAGAAGGGGACGGCGGCGGCCCTGCACTTCGAGCTGCGGGGGATACGCGGCGGGAGGCCGGTGATCGTGCTCGAGCACGTGACCCGCCTGCAGGACGATCTGGCTCCCGAGTGGCCCCAGCCCGCCGGACAAGGCTGCTACCGGGTGACCATCACCGGCGAGCCCAACTACACCCTCGACCTCCAGCTCCTCGGCAGCGACGGCGACCACAACACCGCCGGGCTGAAGGCCACGGCCATGCGACTGGTCAACGCCGTCCCGGCCGTGGTGGAGGGCCCCGCCGGGCCTGCTCACCGCCCTCGACCTGCCCCCGGTGTACGGACGCGGCCTGGTCACCTGACCGGCCGGCCAGCACCCGGTCGACGCGGTCGGTGCACCGGGTCGCACGGTCGGGGGCTCGGCCCAAACTGTAGGGTCCGGGACATGGAGCCGGTGGGAGGTACGCCGTCGATGAGCATGGGCGGCCACGGCATGGGCGGCGGCCAGTTCGGCGGGGTCATGCGGTCCATGCGCCGGGACGACTCGGTCACCCAGCAGCACGTGACCAAGGGCACGGCCAGGCGGATGGTCCAGTTCGCCCGGCCCTACCGGAGGATCCTCGCCTGGTTCCTGGTGCTGGTCGTGATCGATGCGGTGATCGGGGTCGTCAACCCGCTGCTGTTCCGGTCCATCATCGACAACGGCATCAAGCGACCACAACAAGTCCCTGATCATCGGGCTGGCCCTGGCGGCGGCCGTACTGGCCATCGCTCGACACCGGACTGACCATCGGCATCCGCTGGGTGTCGGCCAAGGTCGGCGAAGGGCTCATCTTCGACATGCGGGCCCAGGTGTTCGAGCACATCCAGAAGATGCCCATCGCCTTCTTCACCCGGACCCAGACCGGGGCCCTGATCAGCCGGCTCAACAACGACGTCATCGGGGCCCAACAGGCGTTCACCGACACCTTGTCGTCCGTGGTCTCCAACCTGATCAGCGTGGTCCTGGTCCTGATCGTCATGTTCTTTCTGTCGTGGCAGATCACGGTGATCAGCCTGATCATCCTGCCGGTGTTCGTGTTGCCGGCCAAGCGCGTCGGACGCCGCCTGTCGGTCATCACCCGGGAGTCCTACGCCCTCAACGCCCAGATGAACAACACCATGAACGAGCGGTTCAACGTGTCGGGGGCTCTGCTGGTCAAGCTGTTCGGCCGGCCCAAAGAGGAGAGGGAGGCGTTCGAGAGCAAGGCGGGCCGGGTGCGCGACATCGGGGTCACCCAGGCCATGTACGCCCGCTTCTTCATCGCCGCCCTCACCCTCACAGCCGCCCTGGCCACCGCGGTGGTCTACGGCTGGGGCGGCGTACAGGTGGTGGACGGGCAGCCTCGAGCTGGGGACCATCGTGGCCCTGGCCGCCTACCTGACCCGGCTGTACGGCCCACTCACCGCCCTGTCCAACGTCCAGATCGACGTGATGACCGCCCTGGTGTCGTTCGACCGGGTGTTCGAGGTGCTCGACCTGCCCCCGATGATCACCGACAACCCCGACGCCCGACCGATCCCACCGGGCCCGGCCCGCATCGAGTTCGATCACGTCGACTTCCGGTACCCGAGTGCCGAGGAGGTGTCGCTGGCCTCCCTCGAGTCGGTGGCCGTCCTCGACACCACGGTGTCGAGCCAGGTGCTGTTCGACGTCTCGCTTCACCGCCGAGCCCGGCCAGCTGGTAGCCCTGGTAGGGCCGTCCGGGGCGGGAAAGACCACCATCAGCCAGCTTCTCCCCCGCCTCTACGACGTCCAGTCGGGAGCTATCCGGATCAACGGGCTCGACGTCCGGGACGCCACCATGGAATCGCTGACCGCCACCATCGGCGTGGTCACCCAGGACGCCCACCTCTTCCACGACACCATCCGGGCCAACCTCCTCTATGCCAAGCCGGACGCCAACGACGGCGAGCTGGATGCCGCCCTGGCCGGCGCCCAGATCGCCACCATGGTCGACGGCCTGCCCGACGGGCTCGACACCGTGGTCGGTGATCGGGGCTACCGGCTGTCGGGCGGCGAGAAGCAGCGACTGGCCATCGCCCGCATACTGCTGAAGGCCCCCGAGGTGGTGGTGCTGGACGAGGCCACCGCCCATCTCGACTCCGAGTCCGAAGCCGCGGTGCAACAGGCCCTGGCCACCGCCCTCGCACGGTCGCACCTCGCTGGTCATCGCCCACCGCCTGTCCACCGTCCGAGAAGCCGATGCGATTCTGGTGCTCGACCACGGCCGGATCGTGGAGAGCGGTCGCCACGACGAACTGTTGGCCGCGCGGCGGACTCTACGCCGAGCTCTACCGGATCCAGTTCCAGCGCCAAGAGCCCGGTCAGGTCGGATGGGACCATCGGCCCTAGCCGGGTCCGGGTGTTCGGTGGCCTGCTGCTGGTCCTCGCCGGCCTGTGGGTCGTGGCCGCCGGTCGGCTGTACCACCGCCTGTGGCTGGACATCATCGGGGCGGCCGTGCTGGTCCTCGGCGGCTACCTGTCACGTCTCGGACTGACCGGGCTGCGGCCTCCCCGACGGCCCACCAGGCCCTGACACCGGTCCGTCCGGAACGGTGTCACCCAGACGAGGGGTCGGCGGCATCCTATAGATGTGGAGGCGGCTGACAGCGAGCTGTACAGGAAGCACGCAGACGAACTGACCCGCTTCGCCACCGGGCTGGTGGGCCCCAGTGATGCCGCCGATGTGGTCTCTGCGGCCGTTCTGACCTGCCTGAACACCGCGACCTGGCCCAGAGTGACCGACAAGCGTTCCTATCTGTATCGCAGCGTCTACCACCAGGCCGCCGAGTTCCACCGGGCCTCCCACCGCCGTCGGGCCCGCGAGGAGCGGACCGCTCAGGCCGAATCGATCGAACCGCCGGACGTGCGGCCCGAGGTTCTGGCCGCAGTGTCCTCCCTCAGTGTCAAACAACGGGCCGTCGTCGTTCTCACCTATTGGGACGACCTGAACACGGCATCGATCGCCGCCCTCCTGAAAATCAGCGAGGGATCCGTGAAGCGTCATCTTGCCCGTGGCCGCTCACGTCTCAAGGAGGTTCTGCACGCCGATGACTGACATCTTGGACGAAGAGATCAGGTTGCTGGTCGTGGAGCTGGTGGAGTCCGCTCCTCAGGCCCCCACGCTGTCAGAGTTGGAGTGGAGGGACGGTGAGGCAGATGAGACTGCGGTGCACCTGGGCCGGCGGACCATGGTCCGGCGGCGTCCCCTCGTGGTGGGCGGAGGTTTCGGTGCCATAGCGGCCGTCATCCTTCTCGTCGTCCTGTTGCTACCGTCCGGACAGCACGAACCGGTGGCGGCCGCAGCCCAGTTGAACCAGATCGCCGACAATGTGGTGAGTGAAGGGGCCCCCTCGCTCAGCCAGGGCCAGTACTTGGAGACGGAGAGCCGTATCTCGATCCTGGCTACCGTCAGCCAGGTCGGTTCCACTCCCACCCCCGGCGCGCTGGCAACCATCACGGCGACGATCACCCAGTGGACCGACCGATTCGGCGATGCCTGCGTCCTGGCCACGTCCAGTCCGGCCGAGTTCGCCTCACCCGTCAATCAGGCTGCCTGGAAGGCCGCCGGGGTCCTGACCACACCGACCGGACAGCCAGTCACCAGTTGCTCGACCGTCAGCCAGTCATTGATCCCTGGCGAAAGCACGCCGGGATCGGGAATCATCGATGTCTCGACGCTGCCCACCGATCCGGCAACCCTGGCCGACCAGCTGAGCTCGGGATCGACCGGCATTGCCAGTCTCGACCAGCTGGAGCTACCGGCAGGAGAAAACGCGGGGTTCGAGCGAGCGGCCGATCTCCTGACCCTGCCGGTGGCAGGGGCGACTCCTTCGTTCACCGCCGCCCTGTTCAAGGCCATCGCCCTGCTTCCGGACGTGTCGGCTCTCGGCGAGACATCGACCCATTCGGGCGCCACTGGGTTGGGCTTCTCCGGAGACTCGGAGACCGGCAGGAGCATCATCGTCGTCGATCCATCCACTGGGGCGTTGCTGGAAGCCAGGAACATCTTCGGTCCCTCGGTGATCCAGGAGCTGGGGCCCTCGTATCTGGCCCCTCCGCCGACCCCGAGTATCGGAACCGAAGGAGGATCATACGGAGGGGTCATCCAGTGGTTCGATCCCGTGGGTCCTCCGAGGGTGGTCGACTCCCTGCCGACCGGCATGAGCCTGGCCCAGCCGGTCCCGGTGGCAGCCGAGATCGTAGGGGTTGCCAATCCCGGGGTGGGCACTGTGCAACTCCAGGCTCTTCAGGAGGAACTGGGAAAGCTGGATCCGGCCATCGCTGCCGGCCTGGCTGCTGGTGGTCTCGGCGGGGCCGGCAGGGCCGGCGGGGCCGGCGGGGCCACCGTCGACTTCGAGCTCACATCGGCGGCCGAGATGCATCGCTACGCCCAGGCCATGAAGTCGTCGGGCTTGTTCGCATCGATCACCGAGTACACCTCGGTCGGCGCCCACTCGACCAGGTCCTCGCCAGTATCGGCTTCGGTGGCGGCCCCGAGTGGAATCGTGGAAAAGGTCATCACCATCCCGGAGACTGTCTACGACCAGGTGGGATCGGCGGTGCCATCAGGAGGTCAGCCGGAGTCCCGGCCGATCGTCCTGCCCGGGCAGCCCCGGCTGACATTGGGGGGCACCAAGCCCGCCGTCCTCTATGTCGGAGCCGACTACTGCCCCTATTGCGCGGCGGACCGGTGGGCTCTGGTCGCAGCACTTTCACGATTCGGGACGTGGTCGGGTCTGTCGCTGATCACGTCATCGGCGACCGATGTGGACCCCGATACCCATACCTTCGGTTTCGACGGAGCGACCTATTCGAGTCCGTATCTGTCGTTCTCATCGGTCGAGCAGTACAGCGACGTCCCTTCATCTGCCGGCGGGTACACCCCACTCCAGGCGTTGACGACACAGGAGCGGAGCGTCCTCAATACCTATGAGACCCCGAAGTTCGTCCCCGGGGCGGTATCCGGCTCGACGAGCATCCCCTTCATCGACATCGGCAACACCGCGGTGATCTCCGGGGCCATGTTCAACCCCGGCATTCTGGCCGGACTTTCGTGGAGCAGCATCGCCAACGACCTGGACGACCCATCGAGCCCGGTCGCGCGGTCGATCGTGGCAACAGCCAACGAGATCACCGCGGCCATCTGTGCCACGACCAAGGGTCTTCCCTCCTCGGTGTGCAACAGCACCGGCGTACGGACGGCCGCCCAGTCGCTGGGGCTGGGTTAGGTGCCCGAGGCCCCGGAGCCGGCCACCTGGATCAAGCTGATGACGTTTCCGTCGACGTCGACCAGGTTGGCTCGGTGTCCGGCGTCACCCACCGACTCGATGGGACCGGGGCTGATTCCCCTTCTGGTCAGATCGGCGACCAGTCGGCTCAGGTCGGTTACCGAAATGGTCACCACCGTCCGTCCGGCGCGCTCGGGATCCTCGATCACATAGAGCCAGCCGTTCCCCGCCACCCGCCACATGGCCTCGTTCTCATTTGGAACGATGTCGGCGGGGCGTCCGAAGAGCCGCTCATACCAGCCCATTTCGGCGGGCAGGTCGGCCACCGGCACACTGGCGAAGAGAACCTCCATGGTCACCCCACCAGCTTGCCCGCTGGCCGATGGGTCATGTCGGCCCAGACCCCGTCAGGGTAGGGCCAGGTGATCGGGGGCATCTGCCAGGGACGGAAGAGGCCAGCCGTCGAGCGGGGAAGCCCGGAGGCCGGGAAGGACTAGTGACCCGAGTCCGAAGTCATTCGCTGGCAGTAGGCGGCGAGGGTTTCGAGGATCTCGTCGGCGGTCTTGTGCCAGACGAACGGCTTCGGGTCCTCGTTCCAGCTGGTCGATCCACGTCGGTGATCGATGCCTCGAGCTCCGGTCGAGCGATGGGTGCCGCGGCGCAGCCACTTGGTGGTGAGCTCGGCGAACCAGCGCTCGACGAGGTTGAGCCACGAGCTGTAGGTCGGGGTGAAGTGCAAGGTGGAAGCGCGGGTGGCGCAGCAGCCAGCGCTGGATCTCGGGGGTCTTGTGGGTGGAGACGTTGTCGAGGACCAGGTGCACGTCGAGGTCGTCCGGGACCGCAGCGGTCGATCAGGTTCAAGAAGCTGCGGAACTCGATCGGCGCGATGCGCGTCGGTCATGTCGGCGATCACCTGGCCCGAGGCCAGGTCGAGCGCGGCGTAGAGGTTGGTGGTGCCGTGGCGCACGTAGTCGTGGGTGCGCCGCTCGGGGAGTCCCGGGCGAAGCGGCAGCACCGGGGCGGTGCGATCGAGCGCCTGGATCTGGGTCTTCTCGTCGACGCACAGCACGAGGGCGGCCTCGGGCGGGTTGAGGTAGAGGCCGACGATGTCGCGGACCTTGTCGATGAACAGCGGGTCGGGGACAGCTTGAACGTCTCGACCAGGTGGGGCTTGAGTCCGAAGGCCCGCCAGATCCGGCTGACCGCGATCTGGCTCATCCCCGTCGCCTTGGCCATCGAACGCGTCGACCAGTGCGTGGCGTCGACGCGGCGTCTCCTCAAGCGTCTTCACGATCACCGCTCGACGTCGTCATCGGTGATCGATGCGCGGCGTGCCCGGGCGCGGCTCGTCGTGGAGACCGTCCAGCCGATCGGCCAGCGAACCGACGACGCCACTTGCCCACCGTGTGCGGATCGAGGCCCAGTCGCTCGGCGACCTCGATCACGTGCCCGCCCTCGGCGCAGGCCAGCACGACCCGACAGCGCAGCGCCAACGCCTGGGCACTTTTGGGTCGTCGGGCCCAACGCTCGAGCGTTTCGCGCTCGTCGTCGCTCAACACCACCGGTTCGAGTACAGATCGCCGCATTGCTGCCTCCAATCGTCGCTGACGAAAGGCACAACGCGGTGAGGCAGGAGAAAATCCCTCCGACGCGACTTATTTCGGACTCAGGCCACTAGGCCAGCGCCTCGGCCAACAGATGGGAGTTCTTGCCGGTGGGAGAGGATGCACCCACGGCCAGGCAGGCGCCGGTCGCCGTGCACGAGACGCCGGTCAGGGTGGCGAACGGTTCGGGATCCGGGCTGGCGGCGACAGTCCACTGACTGCCATTCCACCCTTCGATGAGCGTCGACACCCCGGTCTCGCTCACCGAGAAGGAACCGCCCACGGCCACGCACGATGTGGCGGCGGTGCACGACACCGAACTCAAGCCATCGTCGGGCCCGAGGTTCGGACTGGCGACGGTCTCCCAGGTGGTTCCGTTCCACGACTCGGTCAGCGTACGGTCGGCTGACTTGGTGGCCCGGCTACCCACGGCCACGCAGGCACGGGTCGAGATGCAAGACACGTAGGAGAGCGAGTCATGACCGCTCTTCACCGCCACCGAGGATGCCGACCATTGCCCGTTGCCGAAGGTGGCGATGACGGGCTTCTTGCCCTCGGATCCCACCACCTCGCACCAGTTGGCGCTGGGGCACGAGGCGCCCGAGAATTGGGCGGCGTCGAGGGCTCTGGGGATGGAGACGAGCGTCCAGCTGGCTCCGTTCCACGTTTCGGCCAGAGGAAGCGTGCCGGCGCCGACGGGCTCATTGTGGGAGTTGCCGTCGAACTCGTTGTCGAAGTCTCCCGCCAACTCCCGGCTGAAGTTGCCGGCGAGCGCACCGGCGGACTGGGTTCCCACGGCAAGACAGAACGAAGACGAGTTGCAGGCCACGCCACTGAGCTGCGTCAACGGATCGCCGGGCAGCGCAGGACCGGACACCACCGTCCATGTCGCCCCGTTCCACTGGTCGAACTCGGGCTGTGGAGAAGACCCCAAACCGGTGGCTACGCACCACGTAGCCGAAATACACGACACCGCGGTCACCAGGGTGGGCCCTCCGTCTTGGGGGGCCGGGGTCCTGGCCCATTTGCCGTTCGACCACTGCTCGAAGACGGGTAGCTCAGCATGGCGCGAACCCCCGACACCCACCGCCATACAGGCCGATGGCGAGCCACAGGACACGCTGGTGAACACCGCCTGGGACCCTGAGGCCACCGGCTTGGTGATCGACCAGGCGGGTGAAGACCCGCCAGCTGATGAGACGGTCAGGCCGATGAGCAACACGACCCCAGCCATGACCCGAATCATCCGCCGGGTGACCTGCGTCATGGCTCCGCCCCCCAGTCGCTCCGGTAGCTCGTCCATCCGGCGACAAGGCAGTGTCCCACATGGAAGGGCAGGTGTACATGGCCAGGGTCGAGCGACCTGCCCCCGCTCGTGGTGCGGGTCCCGTTCCACAATGGGCCGATTCACCACGTGCAGTTCGGGCCCCTACGGCGCCACCGGTCCTCCACGTGACCGACACCAGGCCCGCGACCTCGTCTCCCGTCCCGGGAGCGCTCGGGATGGCCAGGTCCAGCCCCAGGGGATGGGGAGAACCGTCGACATGGACCCGGCGGCCCCGACCCCGTCCTTGGTGCACCCAGAGCTGCTCCCGGCCATGACCGGGCGTCACCCGGCCTGCCGGTGGCGCACTAGAACGGACCCATGAGCTTGCGGCCGGTCGGCGTGGTCTTCGTGCTCTTCGGGCTGTTCTGGGGCGCCTGGGCTGTGGCCGCCATCGACATCGAGCGTTCGCTCGGACTGTCGGTCGGGGGATTCGGGCTCCTCCTCTCGGTCAGCCTGATCGGCAGCGCGGCGGCCAATGTCGTGGGGGGCGGGCTCTGTGAGCGATTCGGGACGGCGCGGATCCTGAGTCTCGCCCTCGGGACCTGGACCACCGTTTTGGTGCTCGGGGCGGTCAGCCGACCACCCGATCTGTTGGGACTGGCCATTGTGTTGATCGTGGTGAATGCCGGGCTCATCGATGTGACCATCAATGTTGCCTCCATGACGGCGCTGGCCGATCGACCAGGCCGACTGGTCGCCTTCCACGCCCGGTTCAATGTCGGTGCCGCCGCCGGTGCAGCCACCTGCGGTGGGCTACTGGCCGTGCACATCTCGTGGCGGTGGATCTGGGCGGCGGTGGCCGTGGTAGCCGGCGTATTGGCCGTGGTCAGTAGCCGATCACCTCTACCGGGTGCTGCGCCGGGCAAACGGGTCGCTTGGCACGGAGCTCTCACCCTGTTGCGCCACGACCGACTGCTCGTGGTGGCCGGGGTCTTCGCCCTATCGGCCATGGTCGAGGGCGGGATCGACCTGTGGGGGGTTCTGTTCCTTCGATCGACGCTCGATTCCGGGCTGCTGTTGGCAGCAGGTGGCTCAGTCCTCGGCTACACCGTGGCGGCCGTGGCCCGGACCACGCTCGGGCCGGCCATCGGCCGGCGTGGACCGCCGCAGGGCGTGGCCATCGGGGCGGGCGTGGCCGCCGTCGGGACGGCGTTGCTGGCCACGGCACGGGTGCCCGTCATGGGCGCCCTCGGACTGGTACTGGCGGCGGGCGGCATCTCGATGTGCTGGCCCTTGCTCGTGGCCGCCGCCGGCCGGGGCAGACCCGGCGGAGCCGCCGCCGTCGGGGCCGTCACCGCCGGCGGCTATGTCGGGCTGGTGGCAGGACCGGCCCTGGTGGGGTGGGTGGCCGGGGCCATCGGCCTTCGCGGTGCCCTCGGCCTGCTCGCCGCCGCCGCAGCCGTAGTCGCCATCGTTCCCGCCGTGCGGCCCAAACTGCTGCTGGGGAGAACAGCTGCTGCATAGAGCCTGGTCTCGACGTCGAGCAACGATGGGCGCCGGCAAGCGCAGATTTACTCGGACATGGCGCAATTGGGCTGCTGCCTGCACCGAGTCGAGCCGCCTGCGACTGCCGGTATGGGCGTGGACCCGGGCCTGGCCGCCTCCCATCCACTGGGACCGGCCCGGATATCTCTGGCCGGCGGTACCCTGGCCCGGTGACGAGATTCGGTGTTCAGTTGCCCAACTTCTCCGGGGTCGATCCCGGCGACTTGTTCGACCACATCGCTGGTCTGGCGACTTCGTCGGAGGAGTCCGGGTTCGACTCGGTGTACGTGATGGACCACTTCTTCCAGCTCCCGCCGCTGGGCGGGCCGGACCAGCCGATGCTCGAGGCGTACACGCTGCTCGGGGCGCTGGCGGCCCGGACCCAGAGGGTGCAGTTGGGAACGCTCGTCACCGGGGTGACCTATCGCAACCCCGGCAATTCTGGCAAAGATCGTGACGACCTTGGACGTCGTGTCGCGGGGTCGGGCCATCCTCGGAATCGGAGGCGCCTGGTATGACGTCGAACACCAGGGTCTCGGTGTCGACTATCCGAGTGACCGGGTGCGCCTCGACATGCTCGAGGAGGCGGTGCAAGTGTGCCGGGCCATGTTCACCGACGATGACGTGAGCTTCGAGGGGAACCACTATCGCCTCGACCACGCCCGCAATCTGCCCCGACCGGTGCAAGTCGGGGGACCGAAGATCATGATCGGTGGCGGCGGCGAGAAGCGGACCCTGCGGCTGGTCGCCCTCTACGCAGACAAGTGCAACGTGACGGGCGATGTGAACACGCTGGCCCGCAAGATCGAGGTGCTCCACCGTCACTGCGCCGAGGTCGGCCGCGACCCTGCCGACGTGGACATAACGTGGATGAGCCCGTTGATCCTCACCACTTCGGAAGAGAACACCGCCGAGATGCGCAGCATGCTGACAGCCAGCGGCTCCCCCGCCGAGGCCGGCGGATTCATCGTGGGCCAGCCTCACGAGATCCCGGGCTTGGTGGCAGGTCACATCGAGGCCGGTGCCGACGAGGTCATCTTCAGTGTTGCCTTCGGCGACACCACCGGTATCCGTGCGGTCGGTGAGGCATTCGGACTGGACAAGGGCCCCCACCAGTAGTTGCCGAGCCGGCGTCGGGGGCCACCTCGGGGAACAGTGGGTGCAGAAGTACGGCGCAGTTCCGGTCGAACGCTCGGATGCGGAGGCCGCCAACCAACCGGTGGTGGATGACACTCCCTACCAGCCAATTGGCTGAACACCGTGGGGTAGACCGCCGGCCTCGGTCAGAACGGGACAACGGTGGCAAGCAGGCCGGTGGCCGGCTCACGCCCGGCCAGCGTCCGGCAGAACTCCACGGCATCGAGGGACACCTCCTGGCCGTCGGAATGGTCTGAGCCGCGCCGGTACCTGCCACCGGCAGCTCCCTCGAGAACGAGGGCAAAGGGCTTGCCGTGGCGCCGGGCCCACTCGGCCACCACATCGGCGACGATACGACCGTCGTGTCCGGAACTGAGCTCGGGCGGGCTGGAGAGGGCGTGGGCCACGTCGATACGGTGCATCCACAGATCCCGCAAATAGATGGAATCGATGAGATAGCCGAGTGTCCAGTTCTCGTACACAGGTCCATCGACAGCGAGTTTGGCGTGGTTGCGGACGAACGATGGGGTGCGTCGACGGCCCCGCACCGTCTTCGGGGCGATCGCCTCCAGCCGATCGATGATCTGGGTGGGAGTGAGATCAGAACGTTCGTCCACCTGCACGGCAGTCAGCGCCACTTCCAGCGGTCCACCTCGCTGTTTGCGATGAGCCCGGGCCCGGCGAAGTTGGCGGATGTTCTCGCCGACGGACGCCCCTGCTTCACATGCGCCGAGCACATGCTGGTACATGGTCCGGACATCCCAACCGGGAAGTCGGTAGGTGCACTCCACTCGGCGCTGCCGAGCGACCGCAGCATGGCGAGGGTGATATCCAGCTCACGGCTCTGGAGACGCATCGCCTCGTGATGGGCCATGGGCGGGATGGTCGCCACGTCCGTCGAAGTCATGGTCATCGTCGGCCTCCTTTAGCTCGAGCCGGATGAGATGTGGACGTACGTGGGGCGAAGGAGCCTCCACAATGGGCGAGGAACATCGCCACCGAATCCTCGATAAGACGGGTCCACCGGTCCCCCCCAGGATCGTTCGAGACCTGCTGGCTCACGAGACCGGTGATCAGGGCCGTCCACATATCCAGATGACGGTCCTCGGTGATCCCGTTGAGCGCTAACCACTCTCGGGCTTGGGCCAATGCACGTTCTGCTGGTTCAAATGAGGCAGGCGATGGTTCGAATCCAGGAATCGGCCGTTGGAACAAGAGCTGGTAGCGCGGCGAGTCGATGGTGCAGAACTCGAAGAATCGCTGCACCGATGCCACCAGGAGCTCCCGTGGGTCGGCAGTATCGAAGGGAGCGGCCATCGCATCGGCGAACTGCTCATCGGCCTGGCCGAACATGGCATCGTAAATGGCGCCTTTGGAGTCGAAATACGCGTACACCGTCGGCGTCGTGATCCCTGCCTGGCGGGCCAAGTCGCGGATGGTCAGAGCAGCGATTCCCGATTGGCTCACTCGCCGCCAAGCGGCGTCGATGATCGCCTCGCGTGCCGACTGCCGTCGCGCCTCGCGCCAGTCCACTGCTTCCGAAATATACCACCGTTCGGTATGTGCATACGATGTAAAGACCTTGTCAAGACCAGAAGCCAGACAGGAATCAGCGATGGCCTGACGGGGCGCAGCCTGGTCTCAACCGTGATGTGATGCGCACCGGCCACGGTCGATAGCGCACCCATACCGGTGGTTGGGTCACCCCATCGCGGAAGATCGCTCGCCGACCATCCCGCTCCCGCCCTTGTCAGGATTCGGACAGTGGCGACGGACTGGAGGCCCCTGGTGCCGGAGGCCGCCCTCCAACAGGTGGAGAGCATCGTATTCGGGGACGATTACCCACGATGGCAAAGCATCGCCGAGCCGATCTCGTTCAGCTGGTCGACTCGATCAATGTTCGGGTGGCGCCAATCCTCTCGTTGTTGTAGAAGCCCACAGGCGTGCACGAGTTCACGGACGCACACGACACACCGGAAAACTGGGTGTCGGTCGCTGATCTATTCGGACTTGAGACGATCGACCAGCTGGTGCCGTTCCAAGACTCGATCAAGGTCTTCCTCGGATAGGTTGCCCCGGTCTTCGAATACCTTGCCGCGTTGTAATAGCCGGCGGCCGTACAGCTGGTCGAGACACACGCAACGCTGGCCAAGACGTTGCCGCTCGTGCCGCTATTCGGACTCGGGACCGTCGACCAGCTGGTGCTGTTCCAGTGCTCGACAAGGGTCTGGTCGACACCCTCGTAGTTCAGGTAGACGCCCACCGCTGTACACGAACCCGCTGATGGGCACGAAACACTTCCCAGGTCGTTGTAGCTCGACCCTGGGTTAGAGCCCGGGACGATCGACCAGCTGGAGCCGTTCCAGGATTCGATCAGCGCGTAGGTATCACCGTTTTGGTATTGGTAGTAGCCCACGGCGGTACAAGAGCTGGCCGAGACACAGGACACGCCGGATAGGTAATTGTCAAAGCTCCCTTCGTTCGGACTTGGGACGATCGACCAGCTGGAGCCGTTCCACGACTCGACCAGGGTCAGCGGCGGTCCCTGGCTGCTGTAGGAGCCAACCCCCACGCAGAAGTTCGCCGACACACACGAGACGGCATCCAAGCCAGCCTGGTTGTTCGGACTCGGGACGATCGACCAGGTGGTCCCGTTCCAGGCCTCCATGGTGGAGCCCACGGCCGCACAGAAGCTCGACGATGCACACGAGACCGCATCCAAGAAGCCTGCGTTGCTCGCTCTGGGGACGACCGACCAGCTGGTTCCACTCCAGGATTCGATGAGGGTCTGGGGAGAATGGTTGGCGTTGTCGTAGAAGCCCACCGCCCTACAGAAGCTCGTCGATGCACACGACACACCGGATAACTCGTTGTTCAGATTTCCTTCGTTATGGCGGCCGAGGGCTATCGGCCACCCACCTGATGCCCCCGCCGGGGCAGGGGCAAGCCCTGACAGCATCCCGAACAAAAGGGCGACAAGAACGGCGCTTGTCGCCAGCCTGCGGAGCGATCTCACAGGCATTGTTCCTCCTCCGTGGTGGTGGCCGTCACAGAAATTTCGCCGGCATGACGAGTCCCGCGGGGTCGGCGAAAGTCCTGGCTATCGCCCGACCTGAACAGGTATTCCCCACGGTTTGCCAGACCGAGTGGCCCACCACCAACGTGCTGACGCATAACAGCCCCGCTTCACCGTCGAAAATCGCCCCTCCGACCAGATCATTCCGCTTTCGAGACCTCCGGCATAGGGCCAAAGGTCCCACCTGACCTGCGGGGTGGCTGATGAGGACCCCCGATATCAGTCGGCTATCGGTCGGAATGGCTCCGGGAGACGATCCCCCCGCCCGGGACCAGCGGATTCCAGGTCGAGGCGACCTGGTCAGACGATCGCTGTCCGGATGGGCGATCAGCCATGGCCGGCACCAACGCGGTGTTTCGGGGACGACCTTCTGAGCCGATCCCTAACTGGTGCCGCTCAGCTTGACGCCCGCCAAGACTCCCCTTGTCAGCTGCAGCTCCGATGGTCTCATGGAACGATCGAAGGCTGCATCCACAAAGTGCAAGGTGGCATGGTGACACCCGTCCCCGACGCGGCGTTTTGGGGACTCAGCCCTGCGGCTGGTCAGTTCGACGGCTGATTCGAACGAGACAGTATCGATCGAAGCTTCAGTGCCTACCTTGCCTGCGCCAGGCCATCACAGAGAAGAGTGAGAGCCCGGCAAGCACCGATCCGATCGAAGCGAACGATCCGATCGATCCAATTGAGAAAGCGCTACCGACTGATCCGATCGAACATAGGGATCCGACCGAGCCAATCGACAGGGAACTACCAATAGAGCCAATGGAAAACGTGCTCCCGATGGAACCGATTGAGCGATTCGAGGCGATTGATCCGATTGAGCGCACGGAGGAGATCGACCCGATCGAGCGGTACTTGGCGGCGAGAACATCTGCGGCCAAGCCCTCTTCGTTGGTATCGTCGTCAACATCCATCTGACGTATCACGCTCACGGATCACAGCCACAGAACGATTGCCTCTTGCTGACCACAACCGCAGGCTATCTGAGTCACCGATCCTCCCGCTGCACGTTTCCTGCTCAGTCGCCCAGCTCCCGTTCCAAGTGGTACGAAACGACGCTGAGCCCATCTGGAGCGCCAAAGTGCTACGCCCGACGTTCCGGTACTGACACCCAGGATTCCATCGAAGGTCGCAAAGGTTCCAACGGTCACGGTGATCGAATCACTGGGGCCAGGGATCGTTTCTCCATTGGTCACAGAGTTGCCGGTCAGCCATATTGACAACCGCCGCATACGCTCTCGCCGCCACTGCCACCTCCTGAGACGTCCGGTGTCAACGAGTAGTCCTCAAGAGATGCGACGGATGCTCATCTCGACGATCTCGTTGATGGACCATCGGAGTCTGTCTCAACGTTCGTCCCACCCATCGTCGCTTTTGGTGGTGAGACAGTAGACAAGCCAGCTTCGGGTTTGCTATGCATTGCCCGACATTTGGGGAGTGAGAGACCCGTTCTCTCTCACTCATTAGGCGGGAGGTGTCCATGCGTTCCAAACTGGCGGCTCGGCTGGTGCTCTGTGCCGTTCTGACAGGATCCGTGGCGGCGACTGTGCTCCTTCCAGGAGGTCCTGCGTTCGCCCTTGCAACCAGACCAACGGAAGTAATCTGCACCACCCTGTCCGGAGACATCACCGGTGGAGCTATCTACTCCGGCTGCACGGATACGCAGACCACCGGTGGGGGCGGCACCACCGTTGCCGGGTCAATTTCCACCACTTGGGACACGGGCTTGACGAGCATCTTCACAGTGACCAGCGCCAAAGCGCTCCTCGGCAAGAAAGACAAGTGCGCTGCCTCCGCTGGAGACACCAATGCCTACGAGCTCAGAGAGAGCGGAATCGTCAGTGATGGAACGGCGACTGCTCTCATCAACGGCAAATGGAAGCATACGATTTGCGCCTTCACCACTCCGAGTGGTGACACGTTGTTCCAGTATTTTCCCGGCACCGTCGGGAGATACTGATTGGGCGACGTGTACTCGCCCCTGGGGGCGCCAGTACCTCCAGCCACGGGGTGACACCCAGGATGCCTTACCTAACCGGTGTTCATGGACACCGGCCACGCCATGCAGTCGCATTGTCACGGAGCCGGGCGAACTGCAATCGTAGGCCCAGGTTGGGCCCTGTCTTTCGCACAACGTTCACCTCCATGTGACGTCGCCGTTCATTTTCATCGTCAACGATGCGCCAACGACATCAAAGGCGGGCGTGCGAACGGCACCCCGGGGCAGGAGGGTGTGGGTCCATGGCGGTGGGTCGTTGGTGGAAAGGGCTGCGGACTGTTATTGCCGGGTCCTTGCAGTTTGGAGGATTGGTGACCGTCTCGCCAACCGCGACCAATGCTCCCCAATGATATTGATGACGGCCGGGGTGACAGTCCTGGTCTACGGCGGGCTCGGGCTCGGGCTACTCGTAAGAGCGATAGTCAGGTGGTCAGGGCGGATGTGGCGGCGCTGACACTGACGGCCGTTGTCCCCGCCTACAACGAGGAGGCCGGCCTGCCGGCGACGCTTGACGCGCTCCTCAAGCAGACGATGCCGCCCGACCGGGTCATCGTCATCGATGATGGCAGCAGCGACGGCACGGCTGAGGTGGCGGCCGACTACCCGGTGGAAGTGATCTGCCGGGGCCAATCGTCAGGCAGTAAGGCGCTGGCTCTGAATTATGTCTTGGGTAGGTGCGATACCGACATCGTCATGAACGTGGACGCCGACACCATCATCGGACCCGAATTCGTGGAACGGATCAAGGAACCCTTTACCGATCCCGGGGTTGCGGTCGCCGCGGGCATGGTTCAGGTCTGGAATCCCCGAGGATTCATCCAGCGTGGCCGGCAGATCGAGTACCTGTTCGGCCAGCATTTCTGCCGACCGCTCCAGCACATGTGGGCGTCACCGACGGTCTGCCCGGGGGCGGCCTACGCGTACCGCGGGGACCTGATCGTCACAGCAGGAGGGTTCCCTGACGACACCATCGCAGAAGACATGGACTACACGTGGCGAGCCATGATCGCCGGCCACAAGGCTGTCTACGTTGCAGGCGCTGAATGCTATGTCAACGACCCCAGAACCCCCGGGCAGCTTAGGAAACAGTTGTGGCGTTGGGCGAGTGGCTACTACCAGTGCGTTCGGCTGCACTGGAGAGAGATCTGCAGGCACAAGAAGATCCTCGCCCTTCTCGTACTCGCCACTCTGTGGGACACCTTCATCCTCCCGCTTTGGCTGGCCACGCCGTTCCTCATCGTCAAGAGCGCCGAGGTGCCGCTTTTGAGGACGGCTCTCATCGCTGAGGTACTGGTCACCGTGCCTGTTGTCACCTTGGGGGCACTCCGGCGCGGTTTCAATCCGTTCTGGGCGCTCGCCAACGTGCCGTTCTTGTTCGTAATCAGGGTGTTCAACGTCTATTACTCCACTAAAGCCATGATCTGGGAGCTTGTGCTTGTCCCACTGGGCTGGAAGAAGAGCCTGGCGGTCTTTCACAAGGGACACTGACGTGAGGCTCCTTATGCGGCGTGCTTGCGTGGTCCTCGTTTGGACGCTCATCGCTTCCCTGATAGCCGCGGGAGGGGCCTGGCAGGCCGGGCTGTTCAGGACCGCCGCCGCGGCCAACACCCTCCCGACCCTTCTTGGCAACGCTCCAGTGCTCGACAGCAACTGCTCCGGGGGGTATGTCACGTTCACGTTCGACGATGGCCCGGCTGAACCGCCCCAGGGCAATACCCAGCTGGTGATCAGCGCACTTATGGCACTTCACATCAAGGCCGTGTTCTTCGACATCGGGACCAGAGCGCTCGAGCTGCCCCAGGTGGTCCGCCAGGAAGTCAAGGACGGGTTCCGGGTTGAGGACCACACCTGGGATCACGCATCCTTCACGGGCGCCTCCACTGATACAAAGCCGCTGGGCCTCAGCCAGGTCAGGTCTGAACTACAGCGCGGAGCGGCGGCCATCGCCGCGGCGGGAGCCCCGGCACCGACCCTGTACCGGCCACCCTACGACGACGTCACGGCCGCGGACAATGCGGTGGCTGCGTCGCTTGGCCTGCGCATCGTCATGTCCTACGGGTATCCGTCCACCGGCATCATCGACAGCGAGGACTGGAAGGGCCTATCCGGGAAGCAGATCGCCTGGAACCTCACCCATGGGTACCAGAACGAGTCGGGCCTCTGGATACCCGCCATTGGCGCTGGCTCGATCCTCGGGTACCACGACGGCATGTCGGGCGACGTGCCGGAAAACGCCGTGGCGTCCCTGCCGGCCATCGTCAAGTACATGAACGCACAACAGCTGTGTTCCACCACGTCGGTCCCTGACCCGGCAGATGGTGGGGTCCTGGCCACCGATGGAAGCCCCTGAACAGAACATCGCGCAGGAACTGTGTGCTTCGTCACTTCCCCTGGTGTCCTGACTTGAAGATGAGTTCGGTGTGGGTCTAATCCCTTAGCTTGAACGTTGCCGGTAGGTGACGGCCGATGAGCCCGCTCTCAGCGCCTGATCCTCAGGTGCGGGCCGATTGCCAGGCCGATCCACAAAAGGGCGGCGGCACTGCCAATCAGAGCTCCGTGGTCGGCGTGGAGATTCGGGCCGGGGTCGATCGATAGTTGGGCGGGCCGAGCCTGTTCGAGGGCAAGGGGCTGGAGCTGGAGCTGGAGCTGGAGCTGGAGGCAGGTGGACTTTAGAGGTCGCCTCGCGCTTCTTTGGCGAACTTCGAAGCCAATTGGCGAGATATACCCCATACTCGGCCGAGCTCACCAATTGACATTCCCTCCTTGATGCCGGCCGCCGTAAAAGCCAGACGCAGTTCGTGGCGCGCCCTGGTCAGTTCATCAAGACCGTCGTTGACGTTTTGGCGCCCGAAGCCTGCCTTGGCCACCTCCATCGTCGTAGCAATCGTCGAGCCCTTTTCAAGTTCCCTGATCGCTCGACGGATCAAGACCTCGTTCTCCCGCAGTCTGCGTCGAACGTCTTGATCTATCTCGAGCAGATTCTTGAGACTCGCAAGTGCCCGATCTCGGTCGCGATCTACCACGAATCTCACCTTAGGCCTTCGCTGTTGCCCCCTCGGACAGGGACGGCCGGGGGTCGGACATTCCCAGTTTCTCCGTCCGAAGCCGAGGAACCCGGAGCGAAGCAGACCCTCCTCATTAGCCTGGGACATTGAGGACAATCAGCTCCCCACTGAGGGAATCCAGCCGGACGCTGGTTTACGAACATCCAGGACCGTTGGTTATGACCCTCGGTGAACTGGATGCCGAATCTGCAGTCGTCCAGTTGGCTACGTGGGCGGTCACCTGGAACCAATAAGTATCCGCACCCAGAGAGCCGCTCGTCCACGTCAGACCCGATACCGTCGAGACAATGACGGCAAACCCGCTTGATGACGAGGTCGTCGAGTCATAAACCGTATAGCTGGTGGCGTGGGCCAGGGCGGTCCAGGTCACGGTGATGTCCTTCTCCGTTGCCGCCACACAGGTTCCCGTCACCCCGGTGGGCGCCGGGAAAGACGACCGTGCTTCTCCGCTACCACCCGCCTTCATCGTGACGGACCACTTGGTGGCGGCAGAGACAGGGGTGGCCCAGATCAGCACGATCGTCAGTACCGGGACGATGGCGACCAGCGCCTTCTTGCATCCCACGGCCAGCATCCGGTCGCTCTCAGTATCAGCTCGTCCAGGCGTCGGTGGCCGGGCTCGTCGTGGCGGTGGCCGCACCCCCCGTGGCCGTGAGTCCAGTCAGCGATGGCATCGAAAAGTAGGTATTGGCGCAAGCTGCCGGGGAAGCCGAGGTCATACTGGCATCATTGGTGAAGGTCACGGTCAGCGGGTTGTTGGCCTGCCCGCTGGCGGCCACCGTGAGGGGGGTCGTCAGCGTATGGGAGCTCCCACTGGTGGTCGTCGAGTAGTTCCAGGTCACGTCACTGGGCGTAGCCGCCAGACAGCCGGTTTGGGTGGTAGTGAGGGCACTGGTTGTGTAGCCGGTGGCATAGGTCGTACTGGTAGGAAGCTGCAGGGCGGTGATGGTGACCGGGTAAGGATTCGAGTTGCTGATGGTGACTACGACATCGCCACTTCCACCCGGGTAGAGCAGATTGCCCGCCGCCGGTGAGGCCACCGCCGTGACGGTGAGATTTGCGGTGTTCGCCGACTGTCCCTCTCCACTCGATCCTGCATTGAGACCGATCACCCAATTGGTGACGGCAAACGCCCCACCGCCAGCGAGGAGTGCCCCGCACACCATAGAGATTACTTTTGCCTTGCGTGACCGTGGTAGGTGGGCCCTCGCATGGCGCCTTTTGGTCGAAGTGCTGTGCTGCCTGGAACCTATGAATGCGATGGACACGACAAGCCTTTCGTTCGTTGGTCGTTGCCGACTGGGACCATGCGGATCTCAGTCATGGGGCGTGACAACTGTTCCTTCGGCGCCGAATCCGGCCCTCTTTAGACATTTGTCAATACCCCTTGCGCAACAAAAGGTGCGCAAGAGAGGTTGTCCCCTCTGAACTGGGATAAGTCGTATGCATCGGCCCGAACCGTTTTCCTCCCGGAGGCTCCGTGCCGACGCTGGCGAGAACAGACGGGGTAGCGGTGGCTTGGCAGTAGCCATAGGATCGAAAGTCGAGGTAGCCAGCGACCCGTCGAGCGACATTCCGCCGTGTCGCTCCGGGCCTGGCCCCCTCAAGTCCGATCTTGGTGAAGAATGCGCGGTGATTGGGCCAAGACCGATCGAGCCGAAGCTGATCCGTGGCTGCCGACTCGCGTAACTGCTAATCGCGTTTCTGTGGTCGCTTCCACCGCAGGGTCCTGCTTCGAGGACCAAGAGCGGAAAGATCTCAGGTCGTCCGGATCGTCGCCACCCGAGATCTTCGATCTGAGCATATTTACTGCTAAATTAAGTACGAACGAAAGAGCGAGGGGTGCCGAAGAAATCGTTGACGTTGCTGCAGGCCGCGGACGCATTGGGCGTGCACTACATGACCGTCTACCGTTATGTCCGCACCGGCAGGCTCCCTGCCACCCGCGTGGGGGGCAGTTGGCGGGTCTACTCCGACGACTTGGCCCGGCTAAAGCCGCAAGCTCCCCGTAGCTCCCGAAATCCGGCCTCCCGGGCCGCCGCCACCAAGGCCCGGCTCGAGGTCCGCCTGCTGGCCGGCGACGAGCCCGGCGCGTGGAGTTTGCTCGAGGCCGCCCTGGCCTCTGATCACTCCCCTCCCCAGGTGCTCCTGCAATTGCTGGCCCCGGCCCTCGAATCCATCGGGGACCGCTGGCGCACTGGCGAGCTCACCGTGGCCGACGAACACCGGGCGAGCGCGGTGGCAGTGCGGCTCATCTCCCGTCTGGGCGCCCGATTCGCCCGCCGGGGGCCCAAGCGCGGTGGAGTCGTCCTCACCACCCCACCGGGTGAGCAGCACGCTGCCCCGGTGGCCATCGCCGCCAACCTGCTGCGGTGGGCCGGCTTCAACGTGATCGAGCTCGGTGCCAGCATGCCGGCCGATGCACTGGCCCAGACTCTGGCCGGGGTGCCCGACCTGCTGGCCGTGGCCATGGCCTGCACCACCAAGGACTCCCTGGCCCCCGCCCGCCGGGTCGTCGCCCACCTGCACTCCACACTCCCCGGCACCACGGTGCTGCTCGGGGGCGCCGCCATCGTCGATGCCGATCAGGCGCATCGCCTCGGGGCCGACGGCTTCACCGGGCAGAGGGGCGACGACCTGGTCCAGGCCATCGAGAAACTGGCCGTCGCCCGCTGAGGCTGGCGGATCAGATGGGACCGCGGTCACAGAGGAGGCAGAGACGGTTCGGGCCCGGCCGCCGGAGCCCTCATCCGAGCCGCGTGGCCAGCCGGCCGGCCCGGCCCGGCTTGGCCAGGACGAGTTGCACGTCGCTGATGTGGCCTTCGAGGAACGCAGCCTCGCAGTAAGCGAGATACAGGTCCCAGAGACGTCGGAATTCCCGGCCCACCCCGAGGGCCGCCACCGCCTCGGCGTGGGCGGTCAGGTTGTCGGCCCAGCGCCGCAGGGTCTCGGCGTAGTGACGTCCGATGTCCTCCAGGTCCACAATGCGCAGGTCGGTGGCCCGGTTCATGCTGGTGACGAGCGAGGCAACAGATGGAAGGCACCCGCCGGGGAAGACCATGCGCCGCACGAAATCGTGGTGGCGCTTGGCCCGCTCGAAACTGCGTCCGTCGATCACGATGGCCTGGATGGCGGCCAGCCCGTCGTCGGCCAACAGATCGGCACACTTGGCCATGAACTGGTCGTGCCATCGCCAGTCCACGGCCTCGACCATCTCGACCGACACGAGCTTGTCGAACGTGCCGGTGAGGTCCCGCCAGTCCAGCCCCAGCACCGTGATCCGGTCGGCCAGCCCGGCGTCGGCCACCCGCTTCTCCACGTAGGTGCGCTGAGCATCCGAGATCGTCGTCGTGGTCACCCGGCACCCATGACGGGCGGCGGCGTGCACGGCCAGGCCGCCCCAGCCCGAGCCGATCTCTACCAGGTGGTCGGACGGCGTGAGCTCGAGCTTGGTGCAGAGCCGTCCGATCTTCGTTTCCTGTGCTTCAGCCAGCGTCACCTCCGGATGATCGAATACGGCGCATGAGTAGGTCACCGTCTCGTCGAGCATGAGAGCGAAGAACTCATTGGAGAGGTCGTAGTGCTCGGTGATGTTCCGCTTGTCATCGTTCCTGCTCGGGGTGGCCAGGCGGGCCGGTACGTCGAGCAAGGCACCCCAGGCCCGCCCCAGTCGGTCGAGGCGCTCGCGTAGCCGGCGCGTGTCGCGGCTCAAGGCCCGCACGAGGGCGGTGAGGTCGTCGGTGTCCCACCAGCCGGCGACATATGACGCCCCCAAGCCGACCGAGGCCGACCGCAGCAGGGCGCCATAGGCGCGACAGTCGTGCACCGTCACCCGAGCCATGGGTTCTCCCCGGCCCAAGCGGAACGTCTCGCCCCCTTCGGTGACGTCGATGGCCGCCCCGGTGGAGCGGTGCCCGGCCGTCACTACGATCCGGCGCGACAGACCAACGCCCCGCCGCCGTTCGGGGGCGGTGGCATGCCGGAGGATGCCAGAATCGAGCACCCCCGGAAAAGCCCGAGCGGGTGACGACGGCACCATCGTCATGTCGGGACAATCGGCACCGTCATGCGCCGGGCCGGCAGATACGATGTCCGTCACCACACCGTCCGTCCGAGGACTGTCGGTCACGGCCGGGGCCACGTTCCCTCGGCCATATGCGAGCAGGAGGCGGCCTCCACCTCTCGGGCCGGGGGCGCCGGACGGCTGAAGAACGGGGCGCCCTTCAGCCGTAGCCGGGCGGCTTGGGCATAGATGCCGGCAGTGATGCGGTGGGTCATGGCCGGGTAGTTCCACAGGACACGGCCGAGGGCAGCCCGATCGAGCGTCTGGCGACGCAGGAGGAGAGTGGCGGCGAAGAGACGCCGGTCGCCCTCGAGCACGTCGAGGCCGACGGTGAGCTGCCGCCCCGGGGCGGTGTAGCGGAGCACGTAGTCGGGGTGGGCGGGCAGGAACGGCGACACGTGGAGCTCCTTGGCGAAACGGTGCCTCCCCGGGGCGCCGACCACGTAGGCGTGACGGTCGTGCCATGGCGTGTTCTCCACCTCGGCCACCAGGGCGTCGATCGGCCCGTGGCCGCCCGGAGGGTCTCCAATGCCGGCGCAGAAGTAGAGGCTGATGGGGTTGAACAGCCAGCCCCAGGTGCGCACGTTGGCCAGCAGGGCGATCGGACCCTCGGGGCGCCGGCCGGTGCGTTCCGCCACCAGCTCGCGCACCGCCCGATCCAGTGGCGTGGCCCGGTCGCCCAGGAAATCCCTGCGCCGGAAATGAACCGGGGCCGCCCGGCGGGCTGACCAGGCCGGGTGGAGGCGCATCACTTCGTCGACCTCGGCCAGGTCGAGTAGCGGCATGGCCACCTTGTAGCTGAACGAGTGCGTCGGCCCCGGGCCGAAGCGGGCGTGGACGAGAACGCCCTCGTACATCGAGCTTCGTAGCCCGTTCGACCGCAGATCGGGCCAAGCGGGCCGGGGGGCGGACACCCCGTCCGACTCCACCCCGTCCCCCGGTGCCGTCACATTCAGACTGGTCGTGACGGTGTCGTCGGCAACCGCGGTCACCATGCCTCCCCCAGGGACCGGCACGTCTCAACGGCACTGCGTACGCCGTCCTCGTGGAACCCGTACCCCCAGTAGGCGCCGGCGAACCAGGTGCGCCGGCGGCCGTTGATCTCGTGGCGGCGACCTTTGGCCCGGACCGCAGCCGGGTCGATGACCGGATGGGCGTACTCCATACGAGCCAGCACCTTGTCGGGGTCGATGGCGTCGTCTCGGTTGAGAGTGACCAGTACCGGGGTGGCCGAGTCGATGCCCTGGAGGCGATTCAGGTAGTAGGTGAGTGTGGCCTCGTCGCCCTCGGCCTCGAGGCGGTGGTAGTTCCAACTGGCCCACGCCCGCCGCTCGGTGGGCAGCAGGCTGGCGTCGGTGTGGAGGGTGGCCCGGTTGGGCTGATAACGCAACGCACCGAGAGTCTCGCGCTCCATCCGGTCGGGGTCGGAGAGGAGGCGCAGGGCCTGGTCGCTGTGGGTGGCGAGCACGACGTGGTCGTAGGTTTCGACCCCGGCCCCGCTCACCAGCTCGACCCCACCGGGCTGGCGGCGGACCTTGTCCACAGGGATCCCGAGGCGGAGTCGGCCTTCCCGGCGCAACGGGGCCACGATGGCGTCGACGTAGCGCTTCGATCCGCCCTCGACCGTCCGCCACTTCGGCTGGTCGCGCAAGCTGAGCAGCCCGTGCCGCTCGAAGAAGCGGGCAAACGTAGCGGCGGGGATCCGGGTGAACGTGGAGGGGTCGGCCGACCAGATGGACGAACCCAGCGGGACGAGGTACCAGTCCCGGAATCCGTCCGACCAGCGTTCCGGGGCCAGCACCTCTTCCAACGTCACACTGTCGGGCGGTGGATCTGCCAGGAGACCCCGGGCCAGTCGGTTGAACCGGGCGACGTCGGCCAGCATGCGCAGGAATTCGGGCCGGACCAGGTTGCGCCGCCGGGCGAAGACGGTGGAGACCGACGTCCCCCGCCACTCGAGGCCGGTGCGTTGGTCGGCCACGCTGAAGCTCATGTCACTGGGCTTGGTGGCGACCCCGAGTTCGTCGAGCAGGCGGCAGAACAGGGGGTAGGTGCGTCGGTTGTAGACCAGGAACCCGGTATCGACGTCACAGGTCAGCTCGGGCAACTCGACCCGGTGGGTGTGGGAGTGGCCGCCGGCCCGGTCGTCCGCTTCGTAGAGGACGACGTCGTGGCGCCGGCGCAGGAGGTGCGCCGTGACCAGGCCCGATACCCCACTCCCGATGATGGCGATCCGCATGACATCCCACTTCCGTGCCGTCAGACACCCGTTGTTCGGAGCCGCACGATCCTCGGATGATATTTAGTACTAAACTAGCCTAGTGGCTACCTACCGTGCACTCGTCGCCTCCCCCCGAACCCCGGCCGAGGTCTTCGAGTACATGGCCCGCTTCTCCAACGCCGCCGAGTGGGACCCGGGAGTCACCGAGGCCACCGCCGCCGACCCCGGGACCCCCGCCCTGGGCAGCACCTATCGGCTCGTGGTCCGGGCGTTCGGTCGGGCCGTGCCCCTCGTGTACCGCATCGCCGAGATCGATCGCCCCCACCGGGTCGTGCTCCGGGCCGAGAACTCGACGGTGCGGTCCACCGACGTGATCGAGGTGGCGGCTGAGCCCGGAGGTGGCTCGATCCTCACCTACGACGCCACCTTGGAACTCAAGAGCGTGGCCGTCCTGTTCACCCCCCTGCTCGGACGGGCGTTCCGACGCATCGGTGATCGGGCCATCGTGGGCCTGGGCGCCGCCCTGGCGGCATGACCGCGGCGCCGCACACCGCCTGGCGCATCCTGGCCCGGGCCACCGACGCCGTGGCCGAGGTTTCGGTGGGTCCGAGCTTCAGCCGGATCGGCATCGGGCTCCGCCGCCGGTTGGAGGAGTGGGGTGACCCGCCCCCGATGAAAGGCCGCGTGGCCCTCGTCACCGGCGCCACCTCGGGCATCGGCCTGGCCGCCGCCACCGCCCTGGCCGGACTCGGCGCCGATCTCCACCTGGTGGGCCGCGACCCCTCCCGGGGCGCCGACGCCCTCGCCGCGGTCCAGGCCATCGGCCCCGGCCGGGCCCACCTCCACCTGGTCGACCTCTCGGATCCCTCGGCCGTGACCGAGTTCGGCCACCAGCTCCGCGGCCGCGAGGCGCGCCTCGACGTCCTGATGCACAACGCCGGGGCACTGACTCGCACCTACCGGACCGCCACCGACGGGGTGGAGCTCACGGTGGCCACCCACGTGCTCGGTCCTTATCTGCTGACCGCCGCCCTGGCCCCGCTGCTGTTCTCCTCCGCCCCCGGTGGCAATGACGCTACCGGCATCCCCCCCACCATCGTCACGATGAGCTCGGGGGGCATGTACTCCCAGCCATTCGATCTCGGCACCCTCGAGGCTGGGGCCGACGGGTACGACGGCGTCGTCGCCTACGCCAGGGCGAAGCGGGCCCAGGTGGTGCTGGCCGACGCCTGGGCGGAACGTTTCGCCCCGGCCGGAGTGGCCAGCTACGCCACCCACCCCGGCTGGGTGGACACCCCGGGTCTGGCCGAGGGCCTGCCGAGGTTCCGTGCCCTCCTCCGTCCCCTCCTGCGCACACCGGAGGAGGGGGCCGACACCGCGGTGTGGCTGGCCGCCGGCGGCCCCACGGTGGCCGCCCAGGGCGCGGGGACCATCCCGGTGACCTCCGGCTTCTTCCATGACCGGCGGCTCCGGTCCGACCACCGCTTCCCGGTCACCCACCCGAGCCGACCCGGTGATCCAGATCGCCTCCTCGTCTGGTGCGCGACGTGTACGGGAACCGAGACGCCGGTGCCGGGGGCCAGGCCATGACCGATCCGCTGGGAATCCGAGCCGGAGCGACAGGACAGAGGGAGACGGCCGGTTCAGGGTCCCGGATCGCCATCGCCGGGGCCAGCGGCTATGTGGGCAGGCTCCTGACCGAAAAGTTGGCCGGTGCCGGCCACCAGGTGTCGGCTCTTGGCCGGAACCTGAGCACCCTGCCCACCGGCGAGCGGATCTCGGCGGTGGCGGTCGACGTGGCCGACTCCGGGGCCGTGGCCGACGCCCTGGTGGGGGCCGATGCCGCCTACTACCTTGTCCATGCTCTGGCCGATGGGAGCGGGTTCGAAGACCGCGATCGTGAGCTGGCGGCCACCTGCGGCCGGGCCGCCCAGGCCGCCGGTGTCGGCCGCATCGTCTACTTGGGCGGCCTGGGCCGGGGGGACCTGTCGACCCACCTGGTCAGCCGCCAGGAGGTGGGCGCGGTGTTGGCCGCCTCCGGTGTACCGGTCGTCGAGTTGCGGGCCGCCGTCATCCTCGGGGCCGGCAGCATCTCCTACGAGATGCTGCGCTCGCTGACCGAGCGCCTCCCGGTCATGGTCTGCCCACGGTGGATCACCACCCGGCTCCAACCTCTGGCCGAGAGCGACCTGCTCGACTACCTCGTCGGCTCCCTCACCGCCCCCGCCGGCATCTACGAGATCGGTACCCCCGACGTGACCGACTACGGGACGATGATGCGGGGCTACGCCGAGGAGAGAGGACTGCGGCCCCGGCGTATCTTCACCGTGCCTTTCCTCACCCCGTCGCTGTCGGCTCGCTGGGTCGACCTGGTCAGCCCGGTCGACCGGCGCATCAGCCACGCGTTGATCCAGAGCCTGGTGAACGAAGTGACCGTCCACGACCCGGAGCGGACATTCGCCGCCTTCGGCATCAACCCCCTGCCGGTCAGACAAGCTGTCCGGCGCGCCATCAGTGACGAGAGTGACCGGGTTTCGGCCGGGCTTCTCGACCCCTCAGTGTCGCTCGGCACCGGCGTCTACGCCACCCGATGTGCGGCGCGGCTGGACCCCGATCTCATCGGGGCGGCCCAAGACGACCTGGCCCGGGTGGGCGGGGACCTGTCCTGGTACGGCGTGGCCTGGGCTTGGACGCTGCGGCTGTGGCTGGGCCGGCTGTTCGGCGAGAACCTCCGGATCGGCCGGCCGGACCGGCTCGGGCCAGGGGCGGCCGTCGACTGGTGGGAAGTGGTGCGCACCGACCCCGACCACCTGGTACTGGCCTCGGTCGGCTGGTTCTTCGGAGACGGGTGGCTGGCATTTCGCGTCGCTGATGCACCTGCGAGCGTGGAACAGGCCGCCGCTTTCCGGCCCCGGGGCCTTGTCGGCCTGATGTACTGGTGGGGCCTGTGGCCCGTGCACCAGGTGGTCTTCCGAGCCATGGTCCGGGGCCGGGTCCGTCGGGCCCGTCGGCCCAGGACCCTCGGGGTGACCGCCCCGGCCCAGGACGCCATCACCACAGGACCGACCCCGGACGCCTGATCGAAGGTGCGCTCCGTCCTGTGGTTCCGGCGGGACCTGCGCCTCGATGATCTGCCCGCCCTGCAGGCGGCGGCCGATGCGGGGCCTGACGGCGTGGTCGCCCTGTTCGTGGCCGACCCCGCCCTTGTGGGGCCGGCCGGCCCGAACCGGCGGCGCTTCCTGACCGACGCCCTGGCCTCCCTCGACACCGAGCTCGGAGGCAACCTGGTGGTCCGCCAGGGCGACCCGGTCCGTATCGTTCCGGCGGTGGCGGCCGAGGTCGGAGCGACCGTGGTGGCCGCCACCTCCGACTTCGGTCCCTACGGCGCTGCACGCGACGTGGCGGTGACGCGGGCGCTGTCAGACGACGGACGTCGTCTGGCCACGCTCGACTCCAACTACGCCGTTGCCCCGGGTCGGGTGCGCAGGGCCACGGGCAAGCCGTTCAAGGTGTTTACCGCTTACAAAAAGGCCTGGGAGACCGCCGGGTGGCCCGGCCCATACCCCACCCCCGAGGTGCGGTTCCGACACCTCAGAAGCGACAAGGTCGATCTCCCCTCGGAGCAGGGCCCGGGCGCTGTGCCGTCCCAGCACCTTCCCGACTGGTGGGAGGGTCTACCGCTCGGTCCCGCTGCAGAGCTCCCTGAAGCAGGGCCGGCGGCGGCGTGGGACCGGCTCGAGCACTTCGTGGCCGGGCCGCTGGCCGACTACGACCGTGACCGCGACTACCCCGCCATCGAGGCCACCTCGGGACTTTCGCCCTACTTGCGTTTCGGCTGCATCCATCCGCGCGGCGCCTTGGCCGTCCTCGGGTTGGGAGCCGGAGCCGAGCGCATGCAGACAGAGCTGGCTTGGCGCGAGTTCTACGCAGACGTGCTTTGGCAACGGCCTGAGTCGGCCCGTTCGCCGCTCTTGGAATTTGGAGCCCGGCTGCGATGGGACGCGGACGAGCGAGCCCGGGAGCGGTTCAGGGCGTGGGCGACCGGTCGGACCGGCTACCCGCTGGTCGATGCCGGAATGCACCAGCTGATTGCCGAGGGCTGGATGCACAACCGGGTACGGATGGTCACGGCCAGCTTTCTGGTAAAGGACCTTCACATCGACTGGCGGCTCGGGGCCCGCTGGTTCATGTGGCACCTGGTCGACGGCGACCTTGCCTCGAACCAACACGGCTGGCAATGGGTGGCCGGCACAGGCACCGACGCCGCCCCATTCCACCGGGTGCTCAATCCGACGCGCCAGCATGAGCGCTTCGACCCGACCGGCGCCTACGTCAGGCGCTACCTGCCGGAGTCGGATGCACCGGACCACGCAGCGGGAAGGGCAAAGCCAGGCGCGGGCGATCGCCCCGATGTACTGGTCGACCATGCCGACGAGCGGCGCGAAGCGCTGGCCCGCTTCGCCGAGGCGCGGGAGAAGGCTAGAGGAGACCGGCGGTTGTGTTGACGAGCCGAGCCGCAGACTCCAGATCAACCACCCCGGCCAAGGAGATCGCAGCACGTACGTGAGCGCGTTCTGACACACGTGGAAACGTCGCGCCGGTCGAACGCGAAGTGCCCGCCCGCGGGCTAACTGGCCGCCCGCAGAGCACCCGCAAGTAACAATCCGGCTGTGACCGATTCCTCGACACCAACTAGAGCATCGATCGCATCGAGACACCCTCGAATGTTTCTGGCCGACCTCCTCTTCCGAACAACCCCGGCCGTCGGTACTCGACATTGTATGCAACCCATCCCCGGTCCACGACGGCTCTTGCCACAGAGTGCATCAATCGCTTCGTGTCTGGCTGAATCAACACCACTTCGGAACAATCCGGTGCTGGCACATTGAACAACCGCCGTCTCTGGGGAGCCCGGGACCTCTGGGTGTTCAGAGCGGATAGATGTGTGTTTTGGCTCACACCGGGGCAGACTCGATGGTCGCCGGCATCCCATCAGTTGTCGCCAGCGCCGTTCTGGAGTGGCCCGACCCCGATGGTGGGCATACACAACTTGGGGTAACCCGTTGTCGTCGGAGTGGCGACCTGCACCTCCGTTGACCCGCTCGGTGGAATGAGATGGAGCGCCCCGACCGTCACCGAACACTCGGTGCCACCGGTGGTTTGATCCACATCGGCGAGGCCCACGGAAAAGTGAACGGATGCACCCGGTGCGACCGAGAGGGTAGGTGGGCTCTGATCCAATGGGGAATGGAAGTCGGAGGCCGCGATCAGGTGGCCAGCCGGGTCATAGGCCGAGACGCCGACATAGCCCCCGGTGACGCAGGTGGATGGGGACGAGTTCAGCAGGTTGACCACGTAGTAGATGCTTTGGCCACCGCCATCGCCCGTGCCGGTCCACGACGGCTGCAAATCGCCCGCCGTGCACTGAGGCCCGAGTGGAGGTGGTGGGCGGGTCGTGGAGAAGCCCTCGCATTGGATGGGGAGTGCATTGGTCGTCTGACCCGAGAGGACCGTAGTGATCTCCGACGAACACAGGACGTCTCCGTCATGTCCGGTCAGTAGATAGCTGCCAGGTTGGGCACTGAAGGAGAACTGTCCATCCGAGACCGGCACGGTGACGCTGTTCTTGGAACCGATTCTCTTCACAGTTATCTGTCCTGACGCCCGAACCTGAATCGCACCCTCCAGGTACTCGTGGCCGTTGACCCGACCAACGGCAGCAAATGGATGGACAGCAGGCTGCCCGCTCCTCTTCAATGGTCCAGCAGTGAACAGCACTACTAGCAGGGCCACCACCGCGGCGACAGCCACCAGAGCCTTGGTGTCAACCCGGATCTGATTCCTACGCCGATGCTTCGCTCGAAGTTCGGCGGCAGTGATCCGCGCCGGTGGAAGCGCTCCCGCACTCATCATCTGCTGGAGGACAGAAGGAATAATCTGGTCGTCGTCGAGTGCCATGGTTCTCTACCTTCTTGTTGGGTCCGGATCGAGCTGTCCCATTCGTTCCGCCAACACCTTCCGAGACCTGCTGAGCCACGATTTGATGGTGCCATCGGGCACGCCGAGTTCTAGCGCCACTTCCCGGACCGTCATCCCAAGGCCGTCGTGGAGCAGCAGCGCCTTTGCCTGAGGCCCAGGAAGCGACCGCATCGCATCCGCTATCTCCATATGCAACTCGGGCATCTCAGCGTGTGCCATCAGCACACGCTTCGATCGGCTGCGTTGTGACTTGCGCCACGATGCAATGCACAGATTGTGCAGCACCTTCCGGGCCCACGCCTCTGGGTTTTCCAACGCTGACACTCGGTCCCAATGTCTCCAGGCTCGAACCAGAGTCTCCTGAGTGAGGTCCTGGGCTTGCTCGATACTCCCGGTGAGGACATACGCCTGGCTTTGCAGGCGTGGCCACGAGTCATTGAAGAAGGCGTCGAAATCCATCTCGGCCCGCTCTTCCATGCACCAATCCTCTCCGCACGATCGACCCGATTCGGGTTCTACCTGGTTACACGCGTTCTGACTTCGAACGGTTGCAGCGGATTGGGAAGTTCAGCCGAACGCCAGCGCCGTGGCCGCCACATCCGCCAAGTGGAGCGTCGTGCTGTCGCAGCGTGTCCGGGTCGTGCCGGTCGGTGATCGGTCAATCCGCTCCCGGCATTGTCACTGTTCTGGGACAGTCGGACGGGTACGTGGTGACCAGGATGATCACTACTGCTCGGTGCTGGCTTGGGCGCCCGACCAGGGAAGCTCCTCGACGGCCCGGTGGCCAGGGTGCTCACCAGCGCATCGGAGTAACCTGCGACAACAACCTGGAACCAGGCGCTGTGGGGTAGCCCGAACGTGCCTGATCGGATAGCGGCTGATAACTGCCCTGTCCCGGTGATGTGAGGCCCGGTGCGGGAGGCTGACGAGACGGCACTTCATGGAGTTATTCCGTACGACAGTTGTGTTCGTTGCCACTGCCCGATCGGCATCAACAAACTCCGGCTGGTTGATCTTGGCTCACCGCCGGCAGGTCGCTCCCTGCTTCATCCAGGAGTGACGGCGAAACTCGGTGCCCCAGTGTTGAAGGAAGCCGCTAAGGTGCGTCCCGATCCCGGAGTTGCAAGGCGGCTGTCGCAGGTCGACAAGGCCGGGAGCGCCTACCATGGCTGACCATGGGAATGCCTTCGGAGGGCAGTGGGGCTCGATTCACGGGCCTTCTCCAACCGATCCTCAGCATCACCGGTCTGCTGGTGCTCGCTGCGTTCGTCTATTTCGCAGCGTGGCAGCTGGCCGTGGCCCTGACCTTGATTGCCGCCGGGTTGTTCATGTGGTGGCGCAACCGCGAGCCAGGGCAGGGCAGAGACCGGGCGGCCTAGGTGGGGCTCCCTGAGCAGTCCCCCGACCATTGGTACGGGACCCGGTTCAGAAAGAATCTCATTGGTGGGACTTGCATGGATAACGGGAAACTCTGGAACGGGAAAGTCGGAGGTCGGTGCCGCTCTCGCTGCCAAGGGCTTCCGAACCGTAGACACAGACCTGGGGATGGCCGTCTGGGTCAATAGGGAAACCGGCCAAGTCATCCACGCCGTCGATACCGGTGGGCGGGCACGGGACTGGTTCAGGAACCACAGCTGGATTCTCATGCGGTCACGGGTCGAAGAGCTCGTTGGCGTGGCCAGAACACAAACTGTCTTCTTGTGTGGGATGGTCCAAAACGACGAAGAGCTGCGGGATCTCTTTGATGTGACGATCTGTTTGATCTCGGATGAGGCGATGATTCGGGAGCGGCTGGCCCAAAGAAGCGAGAACCGGTTCGGAAAGGCACCGGCCGAGTTGGAAGCCGTCCTCCAAATCAACGGTCCTTTCGTCGCCAAGCACGCGGCTCTGGGGGCAACGATGATCGACTCGTCGCGCCCGCTGGAAAAGGTGGTCCAAGATGTGCTGGGGGCCTGTGAAGAGGCCGGGTTGGATGTGCAGGTGTGACATCGACCCGTGTGAAGGGGTCACTTCACCATTCGGTGCTCTGACGAGCAACAGAGTCGGCTCCAGTCTCCGAGCGGTCGTTTCCGATCCTGCGGAGTGCATCTGACCGGTGTACCTCGAGTATCCCCGTTCGAACGCACTTGGGTCGTCGAATCCAACCTTCATCGCCACGCTGAGCAGCGTGGAAAGGGGCCTCGGCGGGCAGCGCCTCGGAACGGCCAGCTCGAGGTCATATCGCCTACCACCGCCGGACATGTCCCGCCCTGACCGAGGAGGAAGTCGGGCGTAACGGTTTCTCGACCGGTGTGGCCGCCAAGGCGGCAGAATTGGCCGGTACTGCAGAGACCGTCATCCGAGGCGATGGTACCTATGGGACATGAACAGAACCCATCTCGAGTACCTCGCCAGCTCCGAATGGGTCGACGCCCTGCAAACCGACCTGCTCCCCTGGCTTGAATCGTCCATCCAGCTGGGCGATGACGTGCTGGAAATCGGACCTGGACCAGGTCTGACCACAGACCTTCTGCGCCACCGGGTGGCGGCCGTCACGGCGGTTGAGATCGACCCTGATCTTGCCGCCGACCTAAAAGTCCGCCTTGCCGGTACCAATGTGGACGTCATCTGGGGTGACGGAACCGAGCTGCCATTTCCGGACGATCGATTCTCGGCCGCCACTTGCTTCGCCATGCTGCACCACATGCCTTCTGAAGCGGCGCAAGATCAGCTGTTCGGTGAACTGTGCCGAGTGCTGCAACCCGGTGGCAGTTTCGTGGCAACCGACTCCCTTGACACTGACCGGATCAGGCAAGCCCACATCGATGACACGTTCGTACCGCTCGATCCCGCCACCCTGGAATCCAGACTTCGAGTCGCCGGCTTTGCCAACATCACTCTCCTGCAGAGCGGAGAGTATCGAGAGCCAGGAGACCAGATCCGGGTCACCGCCCTCAAGCCGTAGTTATCGCCCTCGTCGTGGGCGGGCCGTTCAGAGCTAAGCCCTCGATGTGCCGTCGCAGCCGAATCATGATGTGCTCTGGGTGATCGGGACCAGTGCCGACCTCCTGTGGTCATGAACCATCCACCGTGCCCACCGGGGACGGCCACTCAAAGGCGAGGCGCTGGTTCAGGGTCAGTTCCTGCCATTGAACGGAGGTCCGGTTGAGAGCATCGGTGACCGCAGAAGGCTTCTTTGCTCTCCACTGTTCAAGGTGTAGACCCGCCAGTTGCTCGGCGGCGGCCAGCTCGTCACGGCGATCCGCTATCAAGGACCGACCCGGCTTTGTTGGTCGGCGTCCGGTGCTCTTGAACGTGGCTCCCTGTGCCACAAGCCCCCAGAATCCGTGCTGATATCCCGTGGACGCCTCGATGACGAACTGGGCGAGGTCATGGGGGATTTCCTCACCTTCCGCCATGACCGTCCCAGGAACCTTTGTCCGCTTCGACCGTGTGGCCTCCCAAGCGCACCGGCGGCGCCCATGTATCTCGAGTTTGTAGAACTCGACACGCACAACAGGCATTTTACGGACGAGTTCCTGCCCCGGAAGCTTCTCTTGGCTCATCGGACCATCCATCGTGGGTCACCCGAATCCCGCCGATACCGAGGGTCGGGGCCAGGCCTCGCTGCCACCATGGCACCCCACCAGCTCCGCTCACCACAACGGGCGCCCCGATTGAGCGGACGATGGGCCATTCGGCCCTAGCGGTCGAATCTGGTAGTCCGTAGCCTCGACGGTAGAGGCCCGCCCGTTCGCAGATGGCGTGGGGAGTGGGCCGGCGAGCGGCAAAGCGCCGCTCGGGCTACCCACCGCAGGAGGTCCGTCATGAAGGCACTTGTCTACAAGGGTCCTGGCAAGAAGGCCTGGGAGGAGGTGCCCGATCCGAAGATCGAGCAGCCGACTGACGTGATCGTGGAAATGGTCGCCACCACCATCTGCGGTACCGATCTCCACATCCTCAAGGGAGACGTGCCCGAGGTGGAAATCGGCCGCATCCTGGGTCACGAAGGGATCGGTGTGATCACCGAGGTGGGCGATGGGGTCACCCAACTGGCCGTCGGCGACCGAGTGATAATGGCGTGCGTCAGTTCCTGTGGGAAATGCTCGAACTGTCGCAAGGGCCTCTACAGCCACTGTCTCGACCCTGAGGGCGTGGCTGGAATCGGGTGGATCTTCGGCTACATGATCGACGGGACGCAGGCTGAACGCGTGCGGGTCCCGTTCGCCGAGAACTCGGTGTACAGGGTTCCCGAAGGCATGACCGATGCCGAGGGCATCCTGCTCTCGGACATCCTGCCCACCGGCTTCGAGATCGGCGTGCAGTACGGACGAGTTACCCCAGGCGACGTAGTGGCGGTGATCGGTTCCGGGCCCGTCGGTCTCGCCGCGGTCATGACCGCCCGGCTCTACGGACCGTCGAAGATCATCGCCATCGATCTGGACGACGCTCGGCTGGCCCGGGCCGCCGACTTCGGTGCCACCGATACGGTCAACTCGGGTGATCCGGATTGGAAGGACCAGGTCCTGGCGCTCACCGACGGGCTGGGCGTCGACGTAGCCATCGAGGCCGTCGGAGTTCCCGACACGTTCACCATGGCGACGGTCATCGTTCGCCCGGGCGGCAACGTCGCCAACATCGGTGTGCACGGCAAGTCGGTCGACCTGGCCCTCAACGAGCTTTGGATCAAGAACATCGACATCTCCATGGGCCTGGTCAACACCGACACCCTGGGGATGCTCCTGAAGCTCGTGGCCGAGCACAAGCTGCCCGCCGAGAAGTTCGTCACCCACGAGTTCTCGTTCGACCAGGTGCTCGAGGCCTATGACGTCTTCGGGCATGCCGCCGAGCACGATGCGCTCAAGGTCCTCATCCACTAGTGGGCGCCCGGTGCCACTGACCGATGTCTGGGGCATCGGGTTCGGATCAATCTGAACCGTTGTCAGCGTGACCGGCACGGGCCAAGGCTCGGGTAGCCCCAGGTCGCCATCTCCCACCACCACGGCCCATCCCGCTCCCGGTCGGGGTCACGAACCGTCGGCGGGGAGACGGGGGGACGTTCTTGAGATCGGGAGGTACGGTTGTCCCATGCCCGTTGTCCTTATCGGCGCAGGTGCGATCCTTATCATGCTCACGTTCCTCTTGGCCTTCACGATCTTCGGAGTGATCTCCGCCCTGCTCGGAATGGCCTGCATCTTGATGGGTGCCATGATGCTCGGCCGACGCCCCCACGAGCCGGGCACCGACTGACTCGGTCGACTGCATCCGGAACAGGAGGATCGGGCAGACCCAAGAGGCCATTGTCCACCTCCAGGGATATCGCTACCGCTCGATGACCTTTCGGCCGGTCAGGGACTAGTCCCCTACCCGACCATCGATCTCCTCGCGGATCAGATCGAGTTGGCCCGCATGCCGGGCTGTCTCCTCCAACATGTGCACCATGATCCACCGAAGGCTCACTTGCTCCTGCAAGGGCGTCTCTTTGACACTCAGGGCATCCAGCGAAGGGGCGGCACCCGAGATGCGCCTCGCCTCTTCCACCTCGGCTCGGTAGAAGTCAGCCACCGAGCTGATCGTCTCGCCGGCGTCTACCGCGAATTCGGCCGAGTTGTCGCTTTCCACGTCTACTGCTTCCACGTCTTCACCGGCAAATATCTCGCGGAACCAACCCCGCTCGACCCAGCCCAGGTGTTGCAGGACCCCGAGAGGGGACAGACCGGTCGGTGTCATGACCCGCTTGGCCTCATCAAGTGTGAGGCCATCGACTTTCCGTTCGACCACGGCTCTGTACCAGTCCAGGAAACCTTCGAGGGTCTCGCGCTCACTTCGTCGCACGCCCAGGGGATCGTCCATGGACGGATTCTACGATCGGCCGGCCGACCCGCTCCCGCCATCAAATGCCAACCGGGAGGCGTCGGGGGGAGGGCGTCGGCCCCGGCTCTCAGGCCGCCTCTCCGACACAGAGGGACGGCTCACCCTTGTCGTGCGCGTCCCCCGGATCGAGCATCCGGTCCGAGGCCCAGTCCTCCACCCGGGCCGAGACGGCCTGGGCCGCCCACTCGGGCTGGGTCCGGTGACGGGTGGTGTTTCTCCGTCGGCACTCCTCACTGTCGTCGTGCTGAAAGTCGCTCATGGTGTCCTTCTTTCTGTGATTCACCTTGGAATCTCGTAGTTCATTTCGAGTATTGGGTCCGGGTCTTCGCATCGGCTGTGGGCAAAATACGTACCCGGCACCAGTGGCATTGACGGGCCGGTGCCGGCATCCGCTCTCCACCGTGTCCTCGTGTCCAGGCTCCGGTGGTGCCACAGGAGTACCGATGCTCGACGACAACCGGCGCCGTGGTGGCCCATCCACCGGAGCACCCGGTCTCGGCCGCCCGGGGTGACGACCGCCCGAACGGCACGGACACCAGCCGAACGGGCTGAGGCGCCATCACCCGCTCCTCACGAATTCCGATTCCCGGGCAACGGAAAAGCCGCCTCCTAAGAAGCGGCTCCCGAGCTGGACCAGATCCTGATGATGGGTAATCTAGTCCGTCGAGAGCGCCTCCTTGACCGCCTTGGCCGACGATACGAGTGCATCCTTGCTACACGCGGTAGAGACGCCGACGATCGATACCGCCATGGTCGGAAGCTCGGAGTCGGCCTCTGGCCGGGCCTGCTGGGGCCGACCCGTATCGCCCGTTGTGCCGGTCATGTCGTCCACGACCGTCAGTGTAGCGGCCGAAGTGACCCCCGCGGTGTCATCCTCTTTTCCGGAAATGGGGCCGGTGGAGCCCATGGCCGCGTCAGGCAGGCCCGGCGGGATCGCGGGCGGGACCGGCAACCGGCGAGGACGCCTGGTGGAGGTGCATACGGCCCGCCGGACACCGCCGGCGGACGGGTGCCGAGAAGGCGCCCGCTACCGTTTGCCGGGTGCCCCGGTTCGTCGTCGACGTCACCCCGTTGCGGAAGTACCGGCACTTCCGGCGTCTGTGGTCGGGCCAGGTGGTCTCCGGGCTCGGCTCGCAACTCACCCTGGTGGCCGTGTCCTTCCAGGCCTACGGGCTGACCCACTCCACTCTCGTGGTCGGCTTGATCGGCCTGGTCCAACTGGTGCCGTTGCTGGCCGGCGCCCTGTGGGGCGGGACCCTGGCCGACGCCATTGACCGGCGCAAGGTCCTGATCATGACCCAACTGGCCATGGCGTCAGCCGTGGCCGGGCTGGTGGCCAACGTGTCCCTCTCCCATCCGGCGGTGTGGCCCCTGTTCGTGTGCACAGGAGCCGGTGCCGGGTTCCAGGGGGTCGACTGGCCGGCCAGGAGGGCGGCGCTGCCCATGCTGGTCGGCGCACAGGACGTGACGGCGGCCATCGCCCTCCAGACCACCATCCAGCAGCTGGCGCTGGTGGCCGGTCCGGCCCTGGCCGGCGTCCTGATCGCCACCATCGGGCTGAGCGCCGTCTACGGGATCGACGCGGCCACCTTCGGCGTGGCCCTGGTCGCCGCCCTCCTTCTGCCCGCTCTGGTTCCGAGCGGCGGGGGCACACCCATGGGATTCCGGTCGATGGCCGAGGGGTTCGCGCACCTCCGCGGCCAGAAGCTCCTGTCCGCCACCTACTGGATCGATCTCAACGCCATGATCTTCGGCATGCCTCGGGCCGTGTTCCCCGCTCTCGGCACCGGCCTGTTCGGCGGTGGTGCCGGAGTAGTGGGGCTCCTCTATGCCGCACCGGGAGCCGGGGCGCTGATCGGCTCGCTGTTCACCGGATGGTGCAGCCGGGTGGTCCATCAGGGCCGGGCCATCGCCGCATGCGTGGTGGTGTGGGGCGTCACCATCACCGTGTTCGGCATCGTTCCCGTCCTGTGGATTGGGCTGACCCTGTTGGCACTGGCCGGGGCGGCCGACGTCGTCTCGGCGGTGTTCCGCCAAGCGGTGCAGCAGCGAACCGTGCCCGAGCACCTGCAGGGTCGCCTGTCGGGGACGTTCTTCGCGGTGGTGGCCGGGGGTCCCCGCCTCGGGGATGCCGAGACGGGTGTCGCCGCCGCCATCGGCGGACCACAGTTCGCCGTTTGGTCCGGGGGTCTGGCCTGTGTGGCCGGGGTGGGCCTGCTGCTGTGGCGGGTGCCCGAGCTGTGGCGTGACCACCGGGGCGGCCAGGAGCTGTCGGCCGAGGGACGAGCCCAGGCAGTGGGCGAGGTCACCAGCGAGCTCGGCGAGGGCGAACCGCTCTGAGCCAGATCGGCTACATCAAGTGGAGCCTTCGCTCCACTTGATGTATCGTAACCGGAACCGGCGCTCCGGTCCGGTGTCTCCGAACCCAGCCCCCACCGCCCCACCGCCCCACGACCCCACCACCCCACGACCCCGCCCCACGACGAGGAACCCATGACGAGATCGCTCGAACGCGCCAGCTACAAGACCACCTTCGTCGTGCTCTTGATGGGCGTGTCGGCCTACGCCTTGCTGCAGTCGCTGGTGACGCCGGTGCTCACCACCATCCAGCACGAACTGCACACCTCCCAGGGGACGACCACCTGGGTCCTCACCGTCTATCTGCTGTCGGCGTCGATCTCCACCCCGATCCTCGGGCGGGTCGGCGATATGGTGGGCAAGGAGCGCATGCTGGTGGCCACGCTCGGGGCGCTGGCCGTCGGTTCGGTGTTGGCCGGGCTGGCCGACTCGATCGGCGTGCTCATCGTCGCCCGGGCCATCCAGGGGATCGGGGGGGCTGTCCTACCGCTGTCCTTCGGGATCATCCGCGACGAGTTCCCGGGGGCCAAGGTGGCCGGTGGGGTGGGGATCGTGGCCGCCATGGCCGCCGTGGGCGGTGGGGCGGGCATCGTACTGGCCGGACCCATCGTCAAGGGTCTCGGTTACCACTGGCTGTTCTGGATCCCCCTGATCATCACGCTGGTGGCCGCGGTGTGTGCCTACCTCTTCGTCCCCGAATCGCCGGTGCGCACCCCGGGCAAGATCAGCTGGCTGGCCGCTGTCCTGTTGTCGGCATGGCTGGTCGCCCTCCTGGTCGGGGTCAGCGAGGCGCCCATATGGGGCTGGGGATCGACCAAGGTCATCGGGCTCATCGCCTTGGCCGTCGTCATCGCCGCCGGCTGGGTGGTGGTCGAGTTGCGCTCCCGCGAGCCGCTGATCGACATGCGCATGATGCGGCTCCCCGCGGTGTGGACCAACAACCTGGTGGCCTTCCTGTTCGGCATCGGCATGTACTCGGTCATCGGCTTCCTCCCCGAGTTCCTGCAGACCCCGAAGGCGTCCGGGTACGGGTTCGGAGCCAGCATCATCCAGTCGGGTCTCTACCTGCTGCCCCTCACGGTGACCATGTTCATCTTCGGGATGTTGTCGGGTCGGATCGCCGCCGCGGTGGGGTCGAAATCGGCGGTGATCATCGGGTCCTGCTTCTCGTGCGCCTCCTACCTCATGTTGGCCTTCGCCCACACCCATCCCTGGGAGATCTATCTGGCCAGCACGTTGCTGGGCGTCGGCCTGGGCCTGGCCTTCTCGGCCATGTCCAATCTCATCGTCCAGGCGGTTCCTCCTTCCCAGACCGGAGTGGCGAGCGGGATGAACGCCAACATCCGCACCATCGGCGGTGCCGTCGGGGCCGGGGTCATGTCCAGCATCGTCACGTCGACCGTCATCGACGGCGACAAGTGGCCGGCTGCCACCGGCTACACCCGGGGGTTCGCCTTCCTGGCGGCGATGACGGTGGTCGCCATCATCGCCGCCATCTTCATTCCGACGGCCACGTCGGCGGCGGCCGATGCCGATCACGAGCACCATCTCCAGAATGCCGAGCTTGCCATGGTGGCGGGTGGCACCATCGCCGAGGAATGAGCACAGTGGCCTCCGCCCCGGCCGGCCTGCGCAAGGACGCCGCCCGCAACCGCGACAAGATTCTGGCCGCGGCCCGAGCCGCCTTCGACGATGGCGGCGTCGACGTGGGCGTCGAGGCCATCGCCCACCGGGCCGGCGTCGGGGTCGGCACCCTCTACCGCCGGTTCCCCACCAAGGAGGCCCTCATCGAGGCGGTGGTCAAAGAGGTACTGGAGGACGTGCTGTCGGCGGCCGAGACCGCCCTGGTGCACGAACCGGCGGCCGACGGGTTCACCGAGTACCTGCGGGCCGTCGGACGGCTGCAGTTCGAACACTCGGGTTGTCTCACCCGGCTGTGGGGCGCCGGGCCGGACGACGTCCGCCGGCAGATCGAAGAGGTCACCCGCCAGCTCCTGTCCCGGGCCCAGGCCGCCGGTTCCGTCCGCACCGATCTCGTCTACGAGGACGTCATCGTGCTGTTCTGGTCACTCCGGGGGGTCATCGAGGCGACGGCCACCGTCTCTCCCGACGCCTGGCTCCGCCATCTCGATCTTCTGCTCGACTCCCTGGCCCCCGGCCGCCGTCCACTCGGGCACCCACCGCTCAGCCCCGACCAGGTGGTGAGGGCGAAAGCCGCGGTGGCCATGAGGGACACGTCGAACTAGACGTGCACCGTGCACCCGATTGACGCTCCACCACAACCGGAGTCCGACCGGTTGATGGACACCGGGACATCCGGCCCCGGGCAGGGGAGCGTCAGACGTCGGTCAGATGGCGCAGCTGAAACGACAGGGCGATCTCCAGCACGCCGTAGATGATCAGCCAGATGCCCATGATCACGGCCAGCACGTTCAGAGTCAGATGGGGCACCACCAGGGTCACGATGCCGGCGGCGAAGGCCAGGACCCCCATGGCGATCCGCCACCCACGGGCCGGCGACCCGTCGTCGCCGTAGGCGGTGAAGAACTCGATGATCCCGCCGACCACCCAGAACAGACCGATCAGAAAGGCCAGGGTGGTCACCGTCTCCTCGGTGTGGCGCAGAAAGAGGATCCCGATGATCACCGACAGCAACCCGAGGACGGCCACGAACCACCGGTTGCCGGCGGTGTCCCCGCTTTCGGCGATGGCGGTCACGATTCGGAACAGGCCGGCCACGAACAGCCAGATCCCCAACAGGATGGCGAAGGCATAGACGGTGTCCTTGGGCCGGATGACCACCAGTACCCCGAGGATCAGGGTCACGATGCCGAAGAACAACACCCAGCCCCACGACCTACCGACCATCCGCAGGATGTCCCGATCCGTCGAAGTGACGCTGGCTTCCCCTGGATTCGACATGGCACCCTCCCCCTTCGTGCGGACGGCACCGGTCAGGCCAGCCGCCGTTCGTCCACCACACTAGGTCGTCGGCCCTCGTCGGAGGCGGACCTGACGCCCCCCGGCGCCACCCGCCCCCGTGGTCGGCTCAGCCGGGTCGTTCGGCCCCGGGCCCGGTGCCCGAGGTCGCCTGCTCCACCAGCTCCTCACTGGCCGACCACAGCCGGGCGGCGGCCGCCTGGTCCTGGGCGGCCGGGGACGGGTCCCGGGCCCGGCACTTGATGAAGTACTTCCCGGTCACCTCGGCGACCTCGGGCGAGGAGGCCAGGTACACCGTCGTGCGGGCCCCTTTCTCGGGGGTGAGGATGAACGGCTTGATCAACTTCACCCCGAAGGCCAGAACCCCCGAGGCGTCACCGTCCCGGGCGAACCCGCTGGCCACCGTGCCCGGATGGAGGGCGTTGGCCGTCACCCCGGTCCCGGTCAGCCGGCGGGCCAGCTCGGTGGTGAACAGGATGTTGGCCAGCTTGGACCGGCTGTAGGCCTCCATCCCCCGGTAGCGCCCGGTGGACTGGAGGTCGTCGAAGTCGAGCCCCCGGCGGGCCGACCGGTGAGCGCTGGAGGCGACATTCACCACCCGGGCCGGGGCCGAGGCGATCAGACGGTCGGTCAGGAGGCGGGTAAGGAGGAACGGTCCGAGGTGGTTGGTGCCGAAGGTGGCCTCGTAGCCGTCGGCCGTCTCGTGGCGCTCGGTCAGGACCAGGCCGGCATTGTTGACCAGCACGTGTATGTGCTGGTAGCGGTCGAGCAGCTCGGAAGCCCCCGCCCGGACCGAGGCCAGGTCGGCCAGATCGAAGACCACCAGGTCGACCGAGTCCGATCCACTGGCCTCCCGGATGGCCGACACGCTCTGGCCACCCCGCGGCTCGCTCCGGGCGGTAATGACGGTGTGGGCTCCGGCGCCGGCCAGGGCCACGGCGGTCGCCCGGCCCAACCCGGAGTTCCCGCCGGTGATGACCACCGTCCTCCCGGTCATGGCCGGGACGTCACCGGCTGATGGGCTCATGGGGATCCTCGCCCCGTCTCAACCGATCGACGGGACCCCGACGCCCCACACCCCGTCGCTTCCGACAGGACGGATGGGCCCCGCCGGTGGGCCGTCGTCACTCAGCGTTCCTGCTCGGTGGGCCGGATCAGCACCTCGTTGACGGCCACGTGGCGGGGCCGGGTGATGATGTAGACGATGGCGTCGGCGATGTCCTCCGCCTTCATCATCTCGATGGCCCCGAACGTCGTGCGCATGCCTTCGATGATCTCGGGCCGGTTGTGACTGGCCAGCTCGGTCATGGTGGCACCGGGCTCCACCAACGAAGCCCGGACGTGACGGCCGGTCACCTCTTGACGGAGCGACTCGGTGAAGGCGGCGACACCGAACTTGGTGGCGTTGTAGCCGCCACTGCCCTGGCGGGCCACCCGGCCGGCCACCGAGCTCACGTTGACCACATCGGCCACCCGCCGGGGCTCGCGGTCGGCCGCCTGGAGCAGATGGGGAAGGGCGGCGTGGGTGGTGTAGAGCAGCCCGAGCAGGTTGAGCTCGACCATCCTCCGCCACTCGTCGACGGGGGCGTCCACGATCGGCCCGAGCAGCATGACGCCGGCGTTGTTGACCACCGTGTCCAGCCGACCGAACTCGCGGACGGTGGCCTCGACCATGCCCCGGGCGGCCGCTTCCTCGGTGATGTCGGTCTCGACCACCAGGACCTGGACGTCGTTGCCCAGACGTTCTTCGAGCGCTTCGAGCCGGTCCCGTCTCCGGGCCGCCACCGCCAGGGTGGCCCCCTCGGCGGCCAGAGCCACGGCGGTGGCTTCGCCTATCCCGCTCGAGGCTCCGGTGATCAGGGCCACCGTTCCCTGCAGACGACCGGCCACCGTCTCAGCCCGGGCCGATCAGGGTGGTGGTGGATGCGCTCGAGCGGTCATGCATGGCGACACCTCGTTCTCGTCGGCGTTCGCCTCGCAGTGTACCGACGTGTCGTGAGGAGGGCTCGGGCCCGGCCACGGGGACGGGGTCGGGGCCAGGACGAGACCCGCCCGCGGGGACCCCGGTGTCTCAGAGCCGGCGGGGGCGGTGGCTCAGGCGGCAGACCGCCGGGACTTGGCGCCCGTCGATTTCGACGAGGACCCGGTGGCCTTGGCCGGGGACTCGGCCGGGTCCGCTTCACCCGTCTGTTCCGGAGATGCCGTACTGGCCGTCGCGGCCTTTCCGTTGGCGGCCTGGGAGGGATTCCTCCGCCTGCCGTTGCGTGCGTTGCGACGGCGTCCCTTGGGCTGGCGGGTCGAGGTGTCGTATGGACGTTGCGTCGACGCCGGGCTCTCGTGGAGGGCACACCACTCCGTGCTGTTGTAGCGCGACAGCCTCACCGAGCAGGTGGGCTCGATGCACACCCGCCCGGTCCCGTAGACAATCGAAGGTGCGCTGCCCGCCAGTCCGTCAGCCAGGAACGACCCGTCTTCCATCGTGCGCCTGTCCACCATGCCTGACCTTCCCCTCGTTTCTGCTCGATTACACCGTTCACGAGGGATTGTCGGCATGAAAGGACGCAAACTGTAACGGCCGGCGACAGGAAACCGGGGTCCGATGCGGGGTCCGCCGGGACTCCGCCACCACCCGGGCCGGACCCCGGAAGAGGCTGGCCAGGGCCCCGAACAGGACCTTCTCACCACCTCGGCGGCCAGGCCGGAGATTGCTAACGTCGGCCCGGTGCCCGACCTCCCAGCGACCATGCGGTCCGGGTCCGGGGCCTGAGAGATCGAGGGACGAGGAGACCGGTGGACGGGGAAGCCCCCTGGTGGCAGCGAGCGGTCTTCTACCAGATCTACCCCCGCTCCTTCGCCGACTCGGACGGTGACGGGATCGGGGACCTGGCCGGCATCCGGGCCCACCTGGCCGATCTGGCCTGGCTGGGCGTCGACGGCCTGTGGCTCTCCCCGTTCTACCCGTCGCCCATGGTCGACTTCGGCTACGACGTGAGCGACTACTGCGACGTCGACCCGCGGTTCGGCACCCTCGACGACTTCGACGGGCTGATGGCCGACGCCCACGCCCTCGGGCTCAAGGTGATCATCGACTGGGTGCCCAACCACACCTCGGACCGGCACCCCTGGTTCGTCGACGCCGCCTCGGGTCGGGACAGCGAGCACCGGAACTGGTACGTGTGGCGGGACCCCGACCCGGCGGGGACACCGCCCAACAACTGGGTGGCCGCCTTCGACCTGACGGCACCAGCGTGGACCCTCGACGAGCGGACCGGCCAGTGGTACCTCCACCTGTTCGAGGCGGCCCAGCCCGACCTCAACTGGGACGAGGACCAGGTCGTGTCGGCCATGCACCAGGTGTTGCGGTTCTGGCTCGACCGGGGCGTCGACGGGTTCCGGGTCGACGTCGTCCACTGCATCGGCAAGGAGCCCGACCTCCCCGACGATCCCCCCGCGGTGGCGGGTATCCCCCACAGTGCCCTCAACGACGTCCCGGTGACCCATGACCGCCTGCGGGCCATCCGCAGGATCGTCGACCGGTACCCGGGCGACCGGGTGGTGGTGGGCGAGGTCTACCTCCTGTCGACGGCCGCGGTGGCCACCTACTACGGCGAAGGCGACGAGCTCCACCTGGCCTTCAACTTCCCCCCGCTGTACGCCCACTGGCACAAGCAGGCCTGGGCCGAGTGCATCGAAGCGACGGTCGACGCCTTCGACGGGCGGGGGGCGTGGCCGACGTGGGTCCTCTCCAACCACGACAATCCCCGGCACCGCACCCGTTACGACCGGGCCGCCGCCTCCCGGGGGGAGACGCCGGAGTCGACGGCCCGGAGGAGCGAACCGAGGGCCAGGGCCGCCGCCGTGCTGCTCATGACCCTGTGGGGCACCCCCTTCCTCTACCAGGGCGAGGAGCTCGGCCTCCTCGACGCGGTGATCCCACCCGATCGGGCCGTCGATCCGGGCGGGCGCGACGGGTGCCGGGCACCCATCCCCTGGGACGGCACGGCCGAACACGGGTGGCCAACACCATCGGGACGGGGCCCGTGGCTGCCGTTCCCGCCCGAACCCGACATCCGCAACTACGCCGCACAGCGGGCCGACCCATCGTCGGTGCTCCATCTCTACCGGCGTCTCATCATCCTCCGTCGCCGCCACAGGGCTCTCGCCCTGGGCCGGTTCGAGTTGGTCGAGGCACCCGAGGGAGTGCTCGGCTTCGGGCGGACGCTCGGTGACGAGCGATGGGTGGTCCTGGTCAACTTCACCGACCAGGCCATCTCGGTCGACGGCGGCCACGGGCCGGGCCCGGGCCGGGACGAGACGCCTCGGTGGCGCTACGACGGCGCGGTGGTGGCCCTGTCGAGCGACGGCGTGGGCCCGCTGGCCACCTTCGACGGTCGGGTGGGGGCCGACCAGGCCCTGGTGCTCCGGTGCTGACCTCGAAGCGGTGACGGCGAGGCTGGGGTCGGCGGCGGCCCGACCTACAGCCAGGTCTCCCGCCAGTAGTCGGGTGCACCTTCGTCGCCCAGCCACATGGAGTGGCCCTCATCGTGGCCACTTCTCCTGATACAGCACACGAGGGTGCCCAGCCACGGTCCGGTGTCGATGCAATGGACGGCACCGCAACGGTGCCACTGCGGCTCGTCCGGCATCACCAGGTCGTCGAGGTCGAAGTCGGCCTCTGACCATTCGCTGGTCTTGCGTACGTGGTATGGATCGATCGTCACTGTGATTACTGCCCCTTTGTGTCGGATCCCTCACCTGGATAATCGGAATGTGGGGGCCGTAGCTGTAGGGGGAAATTGTCGGTGAGGCCAGGGACGGAGACTCTCCGGGGGGCGGGTACACCCCCCGGCTCCGGCGCCGTCGGCGGCCGTGGGGCATTCACGGGGGTGACAGGGACCCGCACGGCCAGGGGTGGGAGGGCGCCCGGGATCGTCCCGGGGCCACGGGATCGGCCGCCTGTTCAGAGTTCCATCACCGCCGTCTGGTGGCTCCAAAGGTTGCCCACGTCGGAGGCGTAGTGGCCCGGCCACCGGCGGTGGGGATGTTCAGGTTTCCAACACCCGAGGGGTACCATGACGCCATGAACGGGGATCCGACGAAGGGCATCGAGGACATCGTCCGCCGGAACGTCGCCGCTCTCCGATCCAAGGCCAATCTGACCCAACAGGGGCTGGCCGACGAGATGCTCCTCCGCGGAGTCACCTGGACGCGCGAGACGGTGGCCCAGGTGGAGACGACCAACCGCCGGCTCGGGTTCACCGAGGCCATCGCCGTGGCGGCCAGCCTCGACGTACCGGTGGCCCGGTTGACCGCCACCGGGGCGGCGACGGTGGCGGTGGGCGACAGCGAGTGGTCGGTGGCCTACCTTGGTGCGGCAATCGCCGGCACCGCCGGCGACGTCTTCCCGCCCGAGAGCTACGCCTCCCGGGTCACCAGACCGGTCGGGTCGGAGGAGCCGGCGGCACCGGTCACCCCCCTACCGACATCGTCGTCGGCACCGGTCACCCCCCTGTCGACATCGTCGGCGGCACCGGTCACCGCCCTGCCGACGTCGTCCGGGTCACCCGAGGGTCCGGTGGCGACCCCACCGACCACCGCCACCGGACCCGGTCAGGAGGGTGAGCGGCGGCGGGGTCCGAGTGAGCGCCGGTCACCCGATGTGGCTGATCCCGGCCGCACGGGACGGAGGTCGACCGACCAGGTGCCGGTGGCCCAGGCCCAGGCCCCGGCCAAGACGGCCGAGCGGATCGAACGCCGCATGCGACTGCGGGTCACCGCCGGCGACGTGGACGCCACCGCCCAGCACCTCTGGTCGCGGAGCCTCGACAGCGAGCGGGAGCGGCGGGTGACCGACCGGCACGCCCTGACCGGGGGGTCGCTGAGGACCATCCGGGGCCACGTCTCGCGAGACCTCGACCGCGAGATCGCCCACGAGATGGAGCGTCGTCCCGAACCCGGTGAGCCGGTCGAGCCGGCGGCTGACGACGACGGGGTGACCAGCCCGGAGGAGGCGACCTGGGAGGCCACCCGCCTCAACATCATCCTGGCCAACAAGGGCTACAGCGACAGTGACGTCACCAGGTGGTGGAACTTCACCCGGCACCGTGAACTGGACGACCAGACCATCGCCGAGGCGTGGAACGCCGGCCAGTACGCCAAGGTCAGCCGCCTCATCGAGTCCCTGCCCGACCGGCGGGGACCGGTGGCCGGCTACTACACCGACGAATAGCCACTCGACCTCCGACCGGGCCGGTCGGCTAGGTGTCCTCGGGGATCGCCTCCCACCATTGGCACCACCACTCGGATCCGACGAGGATGCGCAGCTTCTGGTGCCAGCAGTAGGAGATGTCGTTGTAGGGCTCGAGGTAGTACCGGCAGTTCTCGCACTTCTCGTTGCCGACCGGCTTCCCCTTGAGGACGGCGTTGGAGGCGAGGTGCCGCAGCTCCATCGAGAGCTTCTCGTCGATCTCTTTGGGCTCGGGCTCGGGGATCACGTAGTCGGACATGTGGCAAGGATAATGCCCGGCGCCACTCCCGCAGCCAGGCCATCCCCACTACCCGGGTGACGCCGTCAACAGTCGGCCACCTCGCTGTCGAGATAGGCCACCGGCGGCGGGCTGGTCCACCCGCTGTTGGGCGTGAAGTACCCATAACCCACGTTCTGGCCGGCCAGGGCCGAGCAGGCGGCGGCCGGCTGGTCCGGGCCGCCGGTGTCGTAGACCAGCACCGAAAAGTGTTGGGGTCCGTAGGCCGACTCCCACGTCGCCGGCGACCAGGGCACCCCCGACCCGTAGTCCAAGAAGTCGCTGTAGGGATCCTCGAAGACCACGGCGATGTCGGCGTTCTGGCCGGCCACGGTGCTCGACAGGGCCCAGTTGCTGATGGGGTTCACACCGAAATTGAAGGTGACGGTCTGGTCGGCGGCCACGGCGTGCACGAAGGCGGCCAGGGTGCGGTAGTAGCTGACGGCCGAGGTGGTGCGGGACAGGCAGTCGCCGGTGGAGGTGGGGTTGGACGGATCGTCGGCTTCGTCGAAGAAGATGCCGGAGATTCCGTCGGCGCCGTACCACCCGTACCAGCTGTCGATCTCCCCCTCGGCGGTGGCCAGTGACACCTGGCAATAGCCGGTGTCGACGTAGCCCATCACGCCGACGTGGGCGGCACCGCAGTAGTCGATGTTGGTGGCCCACGCCGGGCTGGCCGAGGTGCCCGGACCACCGGGATTGCCGATGTCGGCGATGATGAGCGAGTCGGTGCCGGCCAGCGCTCCACATGTCTGTTGCCAATCGGCGGCGCTGCTGTCGTAGAGCGGCACGAGGAGCCTCGAAGTGGCGGGGGCCGGGCTGGTGGGGGTCGGCTCGGGGGTGACGGCGTTGGAGGGGGCGGACGCCGGACCGGTGCCCACGGCATTGACGGCGGCCACCGTGAACCGGTAGGAGATGCCGGCGGTCAGGCCGGTCACCAGTTGGCTGGTCACGTCGCCGGTGGAGACCGACGGGCCGGCAGAGGGGACGACGACGTAGCCGGTGATGGCGCTTCCCCCCGTGCTGGTGGGCACGGTCCAGGTGACGGTGGCACTCGACACGCCGGCCACCGCGCTCACCCCGGACGGGGCGCCCGGGACGGTCGCCCGGGTCGGTCGGGTCGGCCCGGGCCGACCGCCGGACTGTCGGGAGGCGGCGCCGGTCACCTGGACGGTCCCGATCTGCACGATGGCGGCCAGGCCGAGGACCACGGCCAGGGCGGCGACCACCGCCACGCCGATGCCGGCCCGACCCGGGTCACCTCTGTGGTGGCAATGACCGCCCATGACAACGCTCCCCCCGCAGGTGGTGGGGGCGCCGTTGAGGGTCCGCCGACGCTCCCCCGCGCCCCGACCCTCGAGCCGGGCGCTGTCGAAACCCTATCCAACCGGAGGCGGGCCTGCTCAGTGGCCGGCCGGACTCAGCCGGGGGCTCACCGGGGGCCCGATGGCGCCCCGGGGCCCGGACCCTCTCGGCCCGGTCACCCGGAGCCTTCGATCCGGTCGTCCGTGGCCCGGGCCTCGATGTCCAACCGTCGCAGGATCCCGGGCACGATCCGTCGCTCGGCCAGCCGACCGACCCCCGGTACCGCCACCACCAGCTGGCCGTCGAGGTGCCGGACGGCACCGGTCCCCTCGGGGGCGATGACGAACTCGGCGGACCCGTGCAACCGGCCCGGATCGCGTTCGGCCTCGAATCTCAACGAGCCGGTGGCGGCCTGGCGGTCGATCCTGACCTGTTGGATCCAGGCCAGACGACCGGAGCCGATCAGCCGCCTGGCCATCGGATCGAGGTTCCCCTCGAACTGGTAACGGAGCCGGATCACCGCCACACCCCCGGCCTCCCGCTCCTCGACCAGTTCGGGCCGGCTCAGATCGGGAAGGGCGAGATCGAGGTAGAAGGCCGGGTCGGCCAGGATCGCCACCACCGCCACACTCGACCGCGGTAGCTGGTGCTCAGGCGCGGAAGCGCACCAGCCATGGGACTCACCGGGGCGTGAAGCTGGTCGAGCAGAAGGCTGAGCCGTTCCCCACGTCGGCGATGACCGAGGCCGGAATGTTGGGGAGCGGGTGTCCGATGTCGAAGACGACGTCGCCGTTCGCCGGAACCATCGGTGGCCCCAGTGGCCGTGGACACCTGGGCCTTGTAATTGACGGTCAATATGATAGTGGCGCTGGGGACCGTCGACCGGATGGTGGCCGTCTCGCGCACTGCCCCCCTTGGGATTCGGGTTCGACATGGTGACGGTACAGATCGCCGATCGGCAGAGGCGAGACCGCCGAACCGTAGAACTGGGACGAGCCGAAGGTGAAGATACCCCCGTCCGAGGCCACGAGACCGGTAGCCCGATACCCGAGGTGGCGGCCTCCATGCCGACCACCGGCTTGGCCAGATGGAGGTTGCCCGTCGATCCGAGGAAGGGCGAGTTGAAGGCGAACACGCCACCGTCGCCGGCCACCAGCCAGTAGCCGCCGGTGGCGGCGTCGTCGGCCATGCCCACCACCGGCTGGTTGAGGCGGACCGCGCCGATCGAGCCGAAGAAGGGGGCCCCGAAGGTGAAGATGCCGCCGTCCGAGGCCACCAGCCAGTAGCCGTCGGTCCCCGGGGCGGCGGACATCCCGACGACCGGCTGGTTGAGGCGGAGGTTGCCGGTCGAACCGTGGAACGGTGCGTCGAAGGAGAACACGCCGCCGTCGGAGGCCACCAACCAGTAACCGCCGGTGGCCGGATCGGTGGCCATCCCGACGATGGGCTTGTTGAGGACGAGGCTCCCGGTCGAACCCCAGAACTGGGCGTTCCCGAACGAGAAGACCCCGCCGTCGGAGGCTACCAACCAGAACCCTCCGCCATTGGGAGTGGCGGCGATTCCCACGATCGGATGGGTGGGCACGATGTTGAGGGACCCGAGACCGGGGGCGTCGCCGCACGACACGACCTGGCCCGAGCTGTTGGCGATCCAGTAGCCGCCGTCGTCAGCGGTGGTCGCCATACCCACCACCGATCCGGCCGGCAGGTATCCCGAACAGGGAGCGGAGACGGCGTGAGGGACGGGTGAGGCTGCCGCCACCGACGGAGCCGCCAGGACCGACTTGTGCGCACCCGACTTGTGTGCCCCGCCCGACTTGCGCACCCCGCCCGACTTGTGGGCCACGCCCGACCTGTGCTTGGCCGCAGCCGCAGCGGCCGGGGTGGCGGGCGTGGTCAGCCCCACGAGTGCCAGGGCGGTCATCGCCACCGTCTCCACCAGGGCCCTCGTCAATCGAGCCCTCCGACACGAATACGGCACCTGCCCATCCCCTCCCCCAAGATCGCGCCGAAGAAGCTACACCTTCGTGGACGGATCGGCACCTGCGGGTCCCGAAGGTGGGACGATATCGAAAATGAGAGATCGCCGACCGGTCATGGGCGCGGTGGTGCGCAGCCATCCTGTGTGCCTGGTGCGGATGGGCCAGCGGTTTCCACCACTCGACCGCTGCCGCCTTCGTGACATGGGGCCTTTCGCTGGTCGGGGTGGTGGCCATCGACGTCCTGTTCTGGCGGGGCCGGCGCCATCGCCGACCCGGCTGGCGCCTGGCCCCGGCCGACGGGCCCTGGCCACGGCCGGGACAGGGTGGCGGTCGGCGCACACTCCTCGGCGTCTGGCCCTGGTTGGCCATCATCGTGGTCGTCGTGGCCTGGGAGGTGCTGGGCATCGACACCGGAACCCACCAACCCCACCTCACCATCAGTGCACTGGCTCAGGCGTTCCGCCCACTCGACGCCGCCCTGCTGCTGGTGTGGATACTGATCGGGATCGGCTACGGCGCCGCCCGGGCCCGAGCACCCGTCACCGAAGCATCGGGAGAGCGGAAACAGGGCGCGGGGGGACATGCCGCCGGAGCGGGGGGAATCAGCACAGTGCAGAAGGCAGCGGCCGGAGGCCATCACGCCCGACTCGTACCCGCCCTCCTCCTGCCGGAAACGCGGTCGGCCGGGGTGGCCTTCTGGATCGCGGTGATCGTCGCCTTCGGGTTGGTCGATCTGGCGGCCCGGAGGTCTGGCGGCCGGCTGGCCACGGCCGAGGAGTTCGCCCGGCTGGTGTCAGGACCGCCTGTGGCCAACATGGCCCTCGTGGCGGCCTGGGCCTTCGCCGGCTGGCACCTGTTCGCCCACTGAGCAGCCGACGGTCACCACCGTCCGCCGGCAGTGGCACCGACGCCGGCGGCCAGGCGGTGTAGAGCATTCACCAGGGCGTCGACCTCTTCGCAGGTGTTGTACAAGGCCAGCGACGGCCGCACGGTGGCCTCCAGCCCGAAGCGGCGCAGGATCGGCTGGGCGCAGTGGTGGCCGGCCCGCACGGCGATGCCTTCCTGGTTGAGCGCCGTGCCGACGTCCTCGGGCCGGTAGCCGTCGAGCACGAACGACAGCACGCTGGCCTTGTCGGGCGCGGTGCCGATCAGGCGCAGGCCGGGCACGGTCTGCGAGCGCCCTGGTGGCGTAGTCGAGCAGGTCGTGCTCGTAGCGGCCGATGTTCTCCATGCCGATGCGCTCGAGATAGTCGAGGGCCGCGCCCAGGCCGACGGCGTCGGCGATGTTGCCGGTGCCGGCCTCGAAGCGGCCGGGCGGGTGCTGGTAGGTGGTCCGCTCGAAGGTGACGTCCTGGATCATGTTGCCGCCGCCCTGCCAGGGCGGCATGGCTCGAGCAGCTCGGGCTTGCCGTACAGCGACGCCGATGCCGGTCGGGCCGAACACCTTGTGGCCGGAGAAGACGTAGAAGTCGGCGTCCAGCGCCTGGACGTCGACGCGGCATGTGGGACACCGACTGGGCGCCGTCGATCAGCACCCGGGCGCCGGCGGCGTGGGCCAGCTCGACGATCTCGCTGCACCGGCACGACCGTGCCCAGGGCATTGGACACGTGCGTGACGGCCACCAGCCTGGTGCGGTCGCTCAGCAGGTCGCCGGTACTCGTCGAGCAGGAGCTGGCCGCTGTCGTCGACCGGGATGACCCGCAGCTTCGCGCCCTTTTCGGCGGCCAGCTGCTGCCAGGGCACGATGTTGGCGTGATGCTCGAGGTGGGAGATGAGGATCTCGTCGTCCGGTCCCGATGTTGGCCGGCCCCCAGCTCTTGGCGACCAGGTTGATGGCCTCGGTGGCGCCGCGCACGAAGACGATGTCGTCGCTCGACGGCGCCCCGAGGAAGCGGGCGACCGTGCCGCGGGCCGCCTCGTAGGCGTCGGTGGCCCGGGCGGCCAGCTCGTGGGCGCCCCGATGGATGTTGGAGTTCTCGTGCTCGTAGAAGTAGCGTCAGGCGGTCGATCACCGCCTGGGGCTTCTGCGTGGTGGCGGCATTGTCGAGCCAGACCAGCTGCCGGCCGTTGACCCGTTCGGGCAGGATGGGAAAGTCACCGCGGCACCGATCTGCGGCGTCGAACGGGGCCGAGGCCCCGGGCCCCGGTGCCGATCCGGGTCCGGCCCCGGGGCCCGATCGATCCGGTCTGACGAAGTAGAACACCGGAGGGGTGCCCGGGCGGCATCGGTGCCGGCGGCCGGCCGGCGCCGACCACGCCGACGGCGGCGTCGTAGAAGTAGTACCGACGAGCCGACCGAGGGCTGGGCCGGGATCTCGGGGACGGGGCAGGTCGGGCCGGACCGGCGGCGTCACCACCCGGGGGTCGCCGCCGGCCACGGGCAGGCGGACCTCGGCCCCTCGGTCGAGCGAGTTCGGAACGCTCCCCGCTCAGGTCCAGCGACGGATCGACCGGGGGCGGCGATCGCCGGCCCCGCCGGCCCACCACGGTTGCCCCGGTGCCGCCGACGGCGTGAAGGACGGGACGGCGGGAGCGAGGGGCCGATCACGTTGGCCCGGAGCTCCGGCCCCGGTCGAAGTGCCGGTTGGTCGAGGGCGCCGAGGTGCTCGGCGAACAGCTCGTTGGCCAGCCGGGCCAGCGTCGCCGAGTCGGGCAGGCCCGGTGGCTCGGCGCCCATGTCACCTGGAGTACTTGAAGGCGTAGTCATGGAACTTGTCCGACTTCCACGTCGTCGAGCACGGCCGAGCGCGTCGTCGGTGAGCACGGCCAGCGAGCAGTAGAGCGAGATCAGGTAGGAGGCGATGGCGTTGCGATCGATGCCCATGAACCGGACCGAGAGCCCCATGCTTTGCTCGCCGGGCAGGCCCGGCTGGTACAGGCCGACCACGCCCTGGCGGCTTCTCGCCGACCCGCAGCAGCAGCACCTTGGTCTTGCCGTCCTCCACCGGCACCTTGTCCGACGGGATCAGCGGGATGCCGCGCCAGGTGATGAACTGCGAGCCGAACAGGCTGACGGTGGCCGGCGGCACGCCGCGCCGGGTGCACTCGCGGCCGAAGGCGGCGATGGCCAGCGGGTGGGTCAGGAAGAATGCCGGCTCCTTCCACACCTTGGTCATCAGCTCGTCGAGGTCGTCCGGGGTCGGGCGCGCCCGGTGCGGGTGGACAAGCGCTGGTCGGCGGCGACATTGGCCAGCATGCCGTAGTCGGGGTTGTTGATCAGCTCGCTCTCCTGGCGCTCCTTGATCGTCTCGATGGTCAGGCGGAGCTGCTCCTTGATCTGGTCGTACGGGCTGCTGTAGAGGTCGGAGACCCGGGTGTGGACGTCGAGCACGGTGGCGACCGAGCTGAGGAAGTACTCGCGCGGCTCCTCCTCGTAGTCGACGAACGTCTGCGGCAACTCGGACTCGTCGCGGGGAGGCAGGCGACGTCGACCGACTCGGGGTCCTTGACCCGGTTGAGCCGGTAGATGCCCGGCCTCGACCGGCACCCAGCTGCATGCACCGCACCAGCCACCGCGGCGTGATGGTGGACATCTGGGCCGTGGGTCTTGGTGGCATTGGCCAGCTGTCGCGCCGCGCTGTCACTGAGCGCCATTCGGGGAGTCTCGGTTCCGGCCATGTGGGGCCCTCCTGGGTCGTCCGGGTCTTGGCGGTGCGCGTCCCGGTGGTACGTACGGGCGGTCCCAAGGCGGCACTCGTCGACGAGTATCGCACGGCACCGGGTGGGCCGAGGCCTTCAATCTCGACCCTCGACCTCAGGATTCAGGCCCGTGGACGGTGGGAAGGGGCGGACCCGATCCCCGGGTCGGACGCCCGGGGCGACGGTCGGCCCCGGGCCGGACGCACCGTCCGGCCCACCCCTCAGACGGTGGGCAGGGTGATGGACACGACAGGGTCGGTGCTGGTCGTGGTGGTGGTCGGCGGCTCGGTGGTGGTGGTCGGGCGGCTCCGTGGTCGTCGTCGGCGGCTCGGTGGTCGTCGTCGGCGGTTCGGTGGTGGTGGGCGGTGTAGTCGTGGTGGGCGGCGGTGCCCTCGTGGTGGTGGTGGTCGAGCTCGGTTTGGTGGTGGTGGTCGAAGGCTTGGTGGTGGCCGTGGTGGAGCCCGGCTTGGTGGTGGTCGTCGAAGGCTTGGTGGTGGCCGTGGAGGAGCCCGACTTGGTCGGCGTCGCCGTGGGGGTGGGCGTGAACGAGTCGGTGTTGGTGAAGGGCAGGGACAGCGGGGACGGGGCCAGCGAAGGGGCGGTAGTCGTGGTGGTGGAACCGGGGGTGGTGACCGTGGTCGGTGACGTCGGGGTGAACACTGACGGGAACGGAGCGGTCGTGGTCGGCGAGGCGTCCACCTGGAGGGCGGACTTCGAGGACCCGTCGTTGCTGCCCAGGAAACTCAGGTAGAGAGGAGACAGACCGACGACGATCATCACCACGGCCACGATCGTCCAGCGGGGATGGTCGACGATGGTCACGCGGGACTGGGTGACGACCCGGTGCCACCTCTTTCTGATCCGCCCGGGAGGTGCTGCGATGTCGCCCCGGTAATACCAATGCGCCTCCCGGCGGTGCCACCTCATGGTCACGAGGCTATAGCCGGCGTGCCCGAGCACAAAAAGAGGCTCCCGAACAGGGACTGAGCGCGCCAATTCCGGACAGGCCCGGCCTCTCGCCTCCGGTTCGGCCCCTCAGCCCCCGGGTCCCCCTCCCCTCCCGCCGGGTCCTACGCGATCTGCGTCGCCGACGCAGGTCGCGTACGGTAGAAGCGTGCGGGCGGCGGCGGAAAGCTCCCAGTGACGACCGAGAACGTGGCCGTGCTGTTCACGGACATGGTGGGCTCGACCGAGCTGTCCCAGGGACTGGCCCAGGATGCGGCCGACGAGATCCGCCGGGGTCACTTCTCGATCCTCCGTCAGGCCATCGCCGAGACCGGCGGCACCCAGGTCAAGAACCTGGGCGACGGGCTGATGGTGGTCTTCGGCTCGGCGTCGGCCGCCCTGGCCTGCGGGGTGGCCATGCAACAGGGGGTCGACAAGGACAACCGTCGTCACCACCACTCGGTGGGCCTGCGGGTGGGCGTGAGCACCGGCGAAGTCTCGAGGGACGACGACGACTACTTCGGGGATCCGGTCGTCGAGGCCTCGCGACTCTGTGACCAGTGCCAGAGCGGACAGGTCCTCGCCACCGAACTGGCCAGGTTGACGGCGGGACGGCGCAGCCGCCTCGAGTGCCGTCCGCTCGGCCAGCTGACCCTGAAGGGCCTGCCCGACCCGGTCGAGACGGTCGAGGTCCTCTGGGTGCCGCTCGACGCGGCGTCGATGCCGGCGCCGTCGTCCCCCTCCCCGGCCGGCTGGCCGTACATCCCGCCTTGGCTGTGGTGGGCCGGTCGACCGAGCTCGAGCTGCTCGGTTCCTCGGTCAAGCGGGTCTCCGAAGCCGAGGGGCGCGAGGTGTTGCTCATCGCCGGTGAAGCCGGGGTGGGCAAGACGACCCTGGTGGCCGAAGCGGCCCAGTCGGCCTTCGACCAGGGGACCTGCGTCCTCTTCGGCCACTGCGAGGAGGACCTGACCGCTCCGTACCAGCTCTTCGCCGAGGCGCTGGGGCACTACATCACCTACGCCCCCGAGGACCAGCTGCTCGCTCACGTCGACGCTCACGGGTCGGAGATCGCCCGCCTGGTTCCGGCCCTGGCCAGCCGAGTGGCGGGGCTGCCGCCCACCACCCCCACCGACGCCGACACCGAGCGCTACCTCCTGTTCGGGGCGGTGGTCGATCTGCTGGCTTCGGCGTCGCACCACCAGCCGATCATCCTGGCCTTCGACGATCTGCAGTGGGCCGACAAGGGGAGCCTCCTCCTCCTGCGCCATGTGGTCTCGACCGACCTGCCCATGCGCCTGGTGGTGCTCGGCACCTACCGGGACAGCGAGTTGTCCTACTCACACGCCCTGGTCGACACCCTGGGCGCTCTCCACCGGCAGAGCGGTGTCACCCGCATCGACCTCACCGGCCTCGACGACACCGGGGTGGTGGCGGTCATGGAGGCGGCGGCCGGCCACCGGCTCGACGAAGCCGGAGTCAGGCTGGCCCACGCCATCTACCGGGAGACCGACGGCAATCCGTTCTTCGTGATCGAGGTCCTCCGCCATCTCACCGAGACGGGAGCCATCTACCAGGATGCCTCGGGACGCTGGGTGGCCATCGACTCCCTCGAGGAGACCGCCCTGCCCGACAGTGTGCGGATGGTGATCGGGGGCCGGGTCGGGCGCCTGGGCCACCAGGCCCAGCAGGTACTGTCACTGGCCGCCGTTATCGGCCAGGACTTCGACCTCGACGTCCTGGCCAGGGCCAGTGGGGATTCCGAGGACGACGTGCTCGACGTGCTCGACCGGGCCATGGCCGCAGCCCTGGTCCGGGAACAGGCGGATGCCCCCGGACACTTCAGATTCGCCCACGGGCTGATCCAACGGACGCTGTACGAGGACCTGGGCCCCACCCGCCGGGCCCGGGCCCACCGCCGGGTGGGCGAGGCCCTCGAGGTCCTCTACCGGGACCAACCCGGTGCCCGGGTCGGAGAACTGGCCCACCACTGGTTCAGCGCCACCCAGGCCGTCGACGTGACCAAGGCCATCACCTACACACGCGAGGCCGCCGACACGGCCCTGGCCGCCCTGGCTCCCGACGACGCCGTGCACTACTACTCCCAGGCCCTCCAGCTGCTCGACCTGGAGCGGACACCGGACCCCTCACTGGAGATCGATCTTCTCATCGGCCTGGGAATCGCCCAGCGGCAGGCGGGAGTGCCCGCCTTTCGCCAGACCCTGCTCGACGCGGCCGGACGGGCCGTGGCCCACGGCGCCACCGATCGGCTGGTGGTGGCGGCCCTGGCCAACAACCGCGGCCTGTTCAGCTCGTTGGGTGTGGTCGACACCGAAAAGGTGGATGTGCTGAAGGCCGCCCTGGATGCCATGCCGGACGAGGACAGCAACGACCGGGCCCTGCTGCTGGCCACCCTGTGCAACGAACTGACCCACGGCACGCCGCTCGAGGAACGTCGGGCCCTGGCCGACGAGGCCAAGGGGATGGCCCGGCGGCTGGCCGATCCGGCCACCGTCGTCAACGTCATCAATCTGGTCGAACAGCCCTTGGAGTGCCCTCCCACCCTCGAGGAACGGGTGGCCGACGCGGTGGAGGCCCTCACCCTGGCCGAAGCACTCGACGATCCCGTCCCCTTGTACTTCGCCGCCGTCTACCGTCGGATCAGTGCCATGCAGGCCGGCGACTTCGCACAGTCCTCCCGGTGCCTCGGACAGATGCGGGACCTGAGCACCAGGCTCCGACAGCCCATCCTCACCTGGATCACCACCTTCCACCAGGCAGCCGAGGCCCTGGTCCTCGGCCACCACCAACTGGCCGAGCGGCTCACCACCGAGGCCCTGGAGATGGCCACGGAATCCGGTCAGCCCGACGCCGTCACGTTCTACGGCTCCCAACTGCTCATCGTCCGCCACGAGCAGGGGCGGTTGGGAGAGTTCCTCCCGATCATCTCGGCGGTGGCCGCCGAGATGGCGGCCATGCCCGAATACCTCGGAGCCGTGGCCGCCGCCCAGGTGGAGGCGGGCCAATACGACGAGGCCCGGGCGCTGCTCGGCGCGGCCTCGGCCGACGGCTTCGCCTCGCTGCCCATGGACATCGGTTGGCTCCACGGGATCATCGCCTATGCCCAGGCGGCCATCGATCTCGGGGAGACGGCGTGGGCGGCACAGTTGTTCGACCTCCTCGCCCCCTACCACGGGCAGGTAGGTTACAACGGCCTGATGCCACTCGAACCGGTGGCCATGTACCTCGGGGCGCTGGCCTCGCTCCTCGGCCGGTACGAGGAGGCGGAGGCCTTCTTCGGGGAGTCGGCCGAGCTCAACCAACGGGCCGGTGCCAGCTTCGCGGCGGCCCGGACCGACTTCTCGTGGGGGCGGATGCTGGTGGCCCGGCGGGGGCCGGGTGACACCGAGCGGGCCCGGGAGTTGCTGACCAGGGCCCAGACCTCGGCGGCCGCCGGCGGCTTCGGCTACGTCGAGGTCCACGCGGCCGAGGCACTCCAGAGCCTGGGCTGAGATCGGGCCGGCCCGCCCGCCGCCCCCGACGTCGTCGACGGCCCGACGGCGGTGGCGCCGGACCCCCGGCCGGGTATCGAATGGGAGACATGACGGCCCACGGCGACCAGCTCTTCCTACCCGAGCCCGAGCCCCGTGACGTGCGCTACACGGTGATCTCGGTGGACGACCACCTGGTCGAGCCACCCGACATGTTCGAGGGACGGCTTCCGGCCCGTCTCCAGGAGGCGGCGCCCAAGGTCATCGAGACCAAGCGGGGCCACCAGGTGTGGCGGTTCGACGGGAAGACCTACTCGCAGGTGGGAATGAACGCGGTGGCCGGGCGGCGCCTCGAGACGGTGGAGGTCGAGCCGTTCCGGTTCGACCAGATGCGGCGGGGCTGCTGGGACATCGAGGCCCGCCTGGGCGACATGGACATCAACGGGGTGTGGGCGTCCCTCAACTTCCCGTCGATGATCACCGGGTTCTGCGGACGGGTGTTCTCGGAGTGCTCTGATCCGGAGCTGGGTCTGGCCGTCACCCGGGCGTGGAACGACTGGTTGTTCGAGGAGTGGTATTCGCCCCATCCCGACCGGATCATCCCGATGGGGATCACCTTCCTCGCCCACCCCGAGCAGGGGGCCGAGGAGATCGTCCGCAACGCCGCCCGGGGCTTCACCTCGGTGACGCTGCCCGAGCGCCCCCACCGGATCGGCCTGCCGTCGATCTTCGACGACTACTGGGACCCGGTCTTCCGGGCCTGTGCGCAGACCGACACGGTGATCAGCCTCCACGCCGGATCCTCGGGCATGGCCGACCTCCCCGAAGGATGTCCGCCGGTGCAGTTGGCCGCCACCCTCTTCGGCCAGCTGTCCCTCACCGCCTGCGCCGAATGGTTGTGGTCGGGCTGGGCGGTCAGGTATCCGACGCTGAAGGTGGCCATGTCCGAAGGGGGCATCGGGTGGGTGGCGATGCTGGTCGACCGGCTCGACAACCTCGTCGACCGGTCCGGTTACGGCCTGGGATGGGACATTCGTCCCGCCGATGTGCTGCGCCGCAATTTCTGGTTCTGCACCATCGACGATCCGTCGACCATCGACACCCGTCACGCCATAGGTGTGGAGAACGTCATGGTCGAGGTGGACTACCCCCACGGCGACAGCACCTGGCCGGACACCCAGTCGGTCATCGAGAAGCTGTGGGGTCACATCCCCCCCGAGGAGCTCCGGATGATGTGCTGCGAGAACGCCGCCGCCCTCTATCGCCATCCGCTGCCCCCGGTGGTGTTGCCGGCCCTGGGCTGAACCGCCGGGGCCCGACCGCCTCAGCCCCGGGTCAGGTGGTTGGCGCAGGTGGCCCCGTCGTTGTCGCTGTTGGTCCCGTCCGGACAGGTCGTATCGACCCACGATGCCACCGGGGTGATGTCGGCCCCGGAAAACACGGCACCGGTCAGGTCGGTGCCGTTGACGAACTGGGTCCCGGTCAGGTCGGCGCCGGCGAAGTCGGCGTCCCGCAGGTTGGTGGAGTGGAACTCGGCGTCGGTCAGGTTGGCATTGGTGAAGTTCGCTTCGCCGATCCCCACCGACAAGAAGACGGCATTGGACAGATTGGCGCCGGTGAAGATGGAGCCCGGGCCCACTCCGGTGTCGGTCACCGGCGACCCGTTGGCGCCGTTGATGGAGTTGAACGTGGCGTTCGAGAGATTGGCCCCGGTGAAGGTGGCCGAGGTGAAGTAGGTTCCGTTGAACTGGGCGTTGGTCAGGGTGGCCCCCGACAGGTTGGCCAACCCGAGGTCGGTCAGCTTGAGGATGGCGCCGCTCATGTCGGCCCCGGTGAGATTGGCGCCGGCGAAGTTGCAACCGGTCAGGTTGGCATTGGGTCCCGGGGCCGGACAGGGCATCGTGGTGGTGGTGGTGGCCACCGCCGTGGTGGTGGTGATGTGGACCACCACTTCCGGCGTCGTCGAGCAGGCGGCCAGCGACAAGGCCAGCACCACCAGGGACAGGGCCAGCGCTACCGTCACCTTTCGCACCGTACGAGCCTTGCACGCCCGGTCGGCGAGCTGCGGGACCCACCGGTGGTGGCGGCGCCGGGTGGCGGCCGGCACCGGCGTCACGTCCTCGTGCGCCCCCCGCAGTTGTCTGGTAGCGTCCCGAATCGCAGCAGATGGGATGCATCGGGGAAGCCGGTCGAAGTCCGGCGCTGGTCCGCAACCGTAGGTGACGAAGGCAAGCCTCCGTCACGAGCCGGGATACCGAAGTACTCCACATGTGAGTCCATACCCGTCGAGAACAACGGCAGGGACTCGGGCGGTCGCTTGCCGCGTAGCGAGTGGAACTTCCGGGTCGGTGCCTTGGAAGAGAGGAAGTTCCCCATGTCGAAGCACCTGTTGGTGCGGGCTGCCCTAGGAGTCAGCCTTCTGATTGCCATCGTCGCGGCACCGTCGACGGCATTCGCTGCCAATCCCTCGTCCGGTGCCCCGCCCACCGTCCCCCAGGTGGCGTCGGCCACCGCCGGAGGCGCCTGGCTCGAGTCCCAGTTCAACTCGTCGGGGTACATCCCCCTCTCGGGAAGTCCCGACCAGCCCGACCTGTCGTCCACCGCCAACGCCGTGCTGGCCCTGGCCAGTGTCGGTGACGACACCGTGGCTCTCGAAGGTCTCGATTACCTGTCACAACACGTGGATGCCTATGTCGTCGATCAGGACAACAGTGACCTTCCGGGTTCGCTGGCCCTCCTCATCCTCGACGCCCATGCTCTCGGAGCCGATCCCACCTCGTTCGGTGGGACCAACCTGGTGGCGCGTCTGCTGGCCACCCAGCAGACCAGTGGGGCCTACGCCGGCATGTTCGGAACCGACACCCAGTTGCTCGACAACTACACCGCCGGTGACTTCACCCAGGGACTGGCGCTGTCCGGCGCTGGCCGCCGCCGGGATCGATCGGGAGCACCCAAGCCGCCGCGGTGAACTGGCTGCTGGCCGAACAGTGTCCAGACGGAGGTTGGAACTTCTCCGACAACTCGGATGACGCCTGCGCCGGCGACCCGGCCGACTACGCCGGCCCGGACACCAACTCGACTTCACAGGCCATCCAGGGTCTGTCGGCCGAAGGGGCCCTCACCGCCAAGGCCGCCAGTCTGGCCGACAAGTTCGTCAAAGTCGTCTCAGAGATCCTGACGGAGGATGGGGATACGAGCCCAATGCTGCCGGACGACCCGGGGAACACTCCGATCCTGACTCGACCGCCGAGGTCATCCAGGCCATTTTGGCCCTGGGGAAGTCACCGTCGTCGGCGGGGTTCTCGAAGCAGAGCGCCAACCCGGTGGCCACCCTCCTCGCCTTCCAACTGACCTCGGGTTCGGGCTCGGGCGCGTTCGCCTATCCGGGGAGCACCGGCGCCGGACTTGCTCGCCACCTATCAGGCGGTGCCGGCCGTGGCCGGCGTCGATCAGCCGTTCAACCTGGCCATCACGACTTCATCGCTTCCGGGTGGCACGGTGTACACCAGGCATGCCGCCAGTACTCGGCCCAGCTGACGGCCAGCGGTGGATCGGCCCCTTATACGTGGAAGCTGGTCAGCGGGTCGGGGACGCTGCCGGCCGGGCTCAGGCTCGATCGGCCGCACCGGAGTCATCTCGGGCAAGCCCCAAGCGGCCGGTACGTCCTCGTTCGCCGTCGAGGTGTTCGCCGCCCGGTCGGCCTCGGTGCCCCCGACCGAGGCCATTTCGTGGAAGCAGTTCTCCGTCACCACCGCATCGGCGGCCTGAGCGCAGAAGGCGGGCGGGGACGTCGAAGAGGAAATCGAATGCCGATTGCCGGCAGGTGTCGAGGAGTGGGGCGGGCGGTCGTGACCGCCGCGCTCGCCGGGTCGATGTCGCTGGCCACGCTCCCGTTGGTGGCCGCCCCGGTGGGGGCGGCCACCGGCCACCCGGCTCCTGATCGGCCCCGGGTCCGGGCCGGGGCCGGAACCAGGCCGCGTCGGGCCGACCGATCGCTCCGATCGGCAGGTCGGTGGCCCCACCCCCGACCTGGCCGCCGCCGTCGGCTACCTGACCGCAGCGCCAATCTGATCGACGGCAGCAACTACGAGCCCGACGGCCCGGGCTATCCCGACATCGGGCTCACCATGGACGGGGCCCTGGCCTTGGCCGCGGCCGGAACCGCCCCGGTCGCCCTGGCCGACATGGTGGCCTACGTGGCGGCCAACGGGGCCGGCTGGACCGGGTACGGGCACCTCGGAGGCATCGGGAGGATCGCTCGGCAAGGAGGCGCTGCTGGCCGAGGCGGTGGGTGAGGACCCCCGCAGACTTCGGGGGCGAGAACCTGATCTCGGCCCTGGACGCCACCGTGTGCCCGGCGGCCTCCACCGGGACCGACACCAGCTGTGCGGCGGCCGGCAACTACGCCTACTCCGAGCTCGACCTTCGATCAGGCCCTCGGGATCATGGCCCAGGTGCGGGCCGGCGACTCGGTCCGGTGCCGCGGCTCCGATCCGGTACCTCGAGTCACTCCAGAACAGCGACGGGGGCTGGCCCAGTGTCATCCCACCGGGGACTGTCGACGGCGTCGGATGTCGACAGCACCGGCATGGCGGTGATGGCCCTGGCCCTGGTGTTCGGGCCATCGGGCGGCGGCCGCCGTCAAACAGGGCATCAAGCTGGATCGCCGGCCAGCAGGAGTCGAACGGCGGGTTTCCCGGGGGCGGCGGGCGACAACACCAACTCGGCCGCTCTGGCCCTCATGGCCATGGACCTCGATGGCGCCACCTACGCCACCGACGTCGATGCCGGCCTGTCGTTCCTGGCCGGCCAAGCAGAATCCCGACGGAGGGTTCACCATCAGCTCCGGTCCCGGCTCGCCAGCCGGGATCCGATCTGCGGGCCACCACCCAGGCGGTCAGCGGCACCGTGGGGACGTCCTTCGGCACCTTGCGGACCACGCGACCACTCGGGCTGCCGCCGACCGGCCCCTCCCTCGGCCCCGGACGGCAAGGGCTACTGGGAGGTGGCCGGCCGACGGCGGCATCTTCGCCTTCGGTGACGCCACGTTCCACGGCTCGATGGGCGGCGATCCGCCTCGACCAACCCGTGGTGGGCATGGCCCCCACCCCGGACGGCAACGGCTACTGGGAGGTGGCGAGCCGACGGCGGCATCTTCACCTTCGGTGACGCCACGTTCCACGGCTCGATGGGCGGGACCACACCTGAACCAGCCGGTCGTGGGCATGGCCCCCACCCCCGACGGCAACGGCTACTGGGAGGTGGCCAGCCGACGGCGGCATCTTCACCTTCGGTGACGCCACGTTCCACGGCTCGATGGGCGGGACTCCGCTCAACCAGCCGGTGGTGGGCATGGCCCCCACCCCCGACGGCGACGGGCTACTGGGAGGTGGCCAGCCGACGGCGGCATCTTCGCCTTCGGTGACGCCGACGTTCCACGGCTCGATGGGCGGGACGCCACCTGAACAGGCCGGTGGTGGGCATGGCCCCGACCCCCGACGGCAAGGGCTACTGGGAGGTGGCCAGCCGACGGCGGCATCTTCGCCTTCGGCGACGCCACGTTCCACGGCTCGATGGGCGGGACGCCACCTGAACCGGCCCGTCGTGGGCATGGCCCCCACCCCGGACGGCAAGGGCTACTGGGAGGTGGCGAGCGACGGCGGCATCTTCGCCTTCGGCGACGCCACGTTCCACGGCTCGATGGGCGGGGCACGCTCGACCGAACCGGTGGTCGGGCATCGGCCCCGCACCGGAGCGGCGCGTGATTCCGCATGCGACCGGCCGACCACGGGACGTAGACTCGGCACCGCCTCGGCTGTACGTCCGCTGCGTGGTGGCCTCGGGCATCGTCGCCGCCACCGTCGGCCGGCGGAATCGGTCCTGGCCGTCGGTCCCGACCGACCGCGGCCGGGGCCGATCCCATCGGCAGCTGCACCACCAGCGCCGGGGTGATCGTGGTGGTCGACTTCTCGCCTTCGGGCGGCAACATCGTGCGGGGGTGCGACGCCACCCTCACCACCGGGTACGCCGCTCTCCAGGCCGCCGGGTTCACCACGGCCGGCGACGAGCACGACGGTCCCGCCTTCATCTGCCGGATCGACGGCTACCCCACCGCCAGTCCAGGATCCCTGCATCGACACCCCTCCGGCCACCGCCTACTGGTCGTACTGGCACGCCGACGCCGGCCAGGACACATGGAGCTACAGCCAAGTGGGGGCGATGAGCTACCAACCCCCGGCCGGCAGTGTCGACGCCTGGGTCTACGGTTCGACCGCACTGGGCGGGAACCGACGGACAGCCGCCCTTCTCCCCGAGCGCGGTCCGGGCCACCAACACCTCGGTGGTCACCACCAGTCCGACCCCGAGTCGATCCCCAGTCCCAGTCCGAACACCGGGGCGACCTCGCCGCCCCCGGCCCGGTCGTCGACCAGTCCTCCCAAGCCGTCGCCGACGGTGGCCAAGGGCGGCGCAGCCGTGGTGCCCGAGTCCCACCCGAACAGCGCGTCATCGACCAACCCGACCTCGCCGGTGACCGCCTGGTCGACCACACCGACCACGTCGACGGCCAAGTGGCCGACGACGACTACGACGACCATCGACTGGGGCTCCCTGAGTGCGGCGTCGAGCACCGAAGGAGGGTCGACGCCGAAGATCGTCGACGCCACGCCGGCGGCCGACGACCATCCGTCGTCCGGGTCACCGGCTCCCTTGATCGAGGGCGTGATCGCTGGTGGTCGCCCTCGCCGCGGTGGCCGTCCATCGTGGCCTGGCGCCGCCGTCGGGCCGGCTGAGCGATGCCCGACCGGCCGCCGCCCTCGAGACTCGGCACCGATCGTCGGATCCCGCGCAATCTCCACCCCATCGCCTGGTGGATCTGGGCCCTGGGGCTGGCCACGGCGGCCAGCCGCACCACCAATCCCATTGCTGCTCCTGCTGGTACTGGGCGTGCTGGCCTTGGTGGTGGCCAACCGCCGCAGCGAGGCGCCATGGGCCCGGGCCTTCAAGTACTACCTCTTCCTGGCCCTCACCGTGGTGGCCATCCGCGTGGTGTTCCGCTCGGTCTTCGGTGGCGACACCGATCCCGGCGAGCATGCACGGTGCTGTTCCGCCTGCCTCACGTCCCGCTGCCCTCGTGGGCGGCCGGCGTCCAGCTGGGAGGACCGGTCACCCTCGAGGGCACCGTGTCGGCCCTCTACGACGGGCTGCGGCTGGGCACCCTGCTGTGCTGCCTGGGGGCGGCCAACACCCTGGCCAACCCCAAGCGGGCGCTGCGGGTCCTGCCCGGCGCGCTCTACGAGCTGGGCGTGGCCGTCGTGGTCTCCCTCAGCGTGGCCCCGCAACTGGTGGAGAGCGTGCAGCGGGTGCGGCGGGCCCGCAAGCTCCGGGGTGGGGCGCCAGACGCGGCTTCCATGCCCTCCGGAGCATCGCCATCCCCGTGCTCGAGGACGCCCTGGAGCGTTCGCTGCGACTGGCCGCGGCCATGGACTCCCGGGGCTACGGGCGGACCGGCAACGCCTCGCCGACGGGAGCGGCGGATGACCGGGGCCTTCATGATCGCCGGCATGTGCGGGCTGTGCATCGGCGCCTACGGACTGCTCGACGGCTCGGCTCTCGGGCTCTCGGCCCTTCCGGCCCTGGTGGCCGGAGCGGTGCTGTGCTGCGTCGGCCTGCTCCTCGGTGGCCGCCAGGTCCAGCGGAGCCAGTACCGGCCCGACCCGTGGAAGGCCCCGGAGTGGATCGTGTCGGCCTGCGGGGTGGTGCCGGCGGTCGTCCTGCTGGCCGGGGTGGGCTGCGGCGCCAGTCGAGCCTCAACCCCTCGACCGACCCGCTGGCGTGGCCCACCCTTCCCCGTGGTGCCGGCGCTGGCCATCCTCGTCGGCCGGCCGTGGCCGCGGTGGCCGCCCCCGCCGCCGATCCGGGCGGCGCCGATCGGCGGCCAGTCGGACCATCGGACCGGCCCCGGGGCGTCGGATCGCCGGCTGTGGTCCCGACCGGGGCTGCGGCCCCGCCCGGTGGGGGTGCCGGCAGTGATCGAGTTCGAGCAGGTCAGCCGTGACCTACGACGAGGCCGCCGAGCCCCGGTCCTCCGCGACGTCGACCTGCAGCATCGAGGAGGGCGAGCTGGCCCTGGTGGTCGGGCGGACCGGTGTCGGGCAAGTCCACGCTGCTGGGGGCCATCAACGGCCTGGTTCCCCACTTCACCGGGGGGACGCTGGCCGGACGGGTGGTGGTCGACGGCCGGGACACCAGCACCTACAAGCCCCGGGAGCTGGCCGACGTCGTGGGCGTGGTCGGCCAGGACCCGCTGGCCGGCTTCGTGACCGACACCGTCGAGGAGGAGCTGGCCTACGCCATGGAGCAGTTGGCCGTCGCCGCCCGACGTGATGCGCAAACGGGTGGAGGAGACGCTGGACCTGCTCGGCATCGCCGAACTGCGGGACCGGGCCCTCATCGAGCTGTCGGGGGGCCAGCAGCAGCGGGTGGCCATCGGCTCGGTGCTGACCGCCCAGCCCCGGATCCTGGTGCTCGACGAGCCGACCTCGGCCCTCGACCCGACGGCGGCCGAGGAGGTGCTGGCCGCCATCACCCGGCTGGTCCACGATCTGGGGGTGACCGTGGTGCTGGCCGAGCACCGGCTGGAGCGGGTCGTCCAGTACGCCGACCGGGTCATCGAGGTGCGGGGGGACGGCACCGTCTCCTCGGGCGAGCCGGCGTCGATGCTGGCCACCACCGCCGTGGCCCCGCCGGTGGTCGAGCTCGGTCGGCTGGCCGGATGGGACCCGCTGCCCATGTCGGTCCGGGACGCCCGACGCCGGGCCGGGCCCCTCCGGGACGGGATCGCCGCCGGTCCCGATGCCCCCGGTCCGGGGCGGCCGCGACGCGGAGCGGCCGACAGGCATCCTGCTCGAGGCCCGCAAGGTCGTGGTCCGCTACGGGCGCCACGGTGGCCGTGCGGGCCGTCGACCTCGAGCTGCGCGGGGGTCAGGTGACGGCGCTGATGGGCCGCAACGGGTCGGGCAAGTCGTCGCTGCTGTGGGCGATCCAGGGGTCGGGACCCCGACAGGGCGGGACGGTCGACGTCGGCGGGGATCGATCCCGGGTCGGTGTCGCCGGCCAAGGCCCGGCGGCTGGTCGGCCTGGTGCCCCAGACCCCGGCCGACCTCCTCTACCTCGAGACGGTGGCGCAGGAGTGCGCCCAGGCCGACCGCGAGTCGGACGGTGCCTCCACCGGGAGCGCCCGGCCGCTGCTCGACCGGCTGGCGCCCGGCATCGCCGGTGAGATGCACCCCCGGGACCTGTCCGAGGGTCAGCGGCTGTCGCTGGTCCTGGCCGTGCAGCTGGCCGCGGCTCCGGCCGTGGTCCTGCTGGACGAACCCACCCGGGGCCTCGACTACCGGGCCAAGCGGGCGCTGATCGACATCATCGACGTGCTGGCCGCCGAGGGCCGGGCGGTGGTGATCGCCACCCACGACGTGGAGTTCGTGGCCGCCGCCGCCGACCGGGTGGTGGTGATGGCGGCCGGCGACATCGTGGCCGACGGCCCCACCGCCGAGGTGGTGGGGGCCTCGCCGGCCTTCGCCCCCCAGGTGGCCAAGATCCTGGCCCCGCTCGCCTACCTCACCCTGGACCAGGTCCGGCGGCTCTGGCCGAGGCGGCGTCGTGACGAGGGCGGCGGTGGCCGATCCGGGTCGGGGCATCGACGGTCCACGGGTCGACCATCGTGCTGGCCTCGTTCGTCGGCTTCGTGGCCTTCTTCTGGCCCTTCGTGGTGGCCCCCGGGACGTTCGGCGACACCGCCATGGCCCCGATCATGTTCGGCGCCCTGCTTGATCCTGGTGCTGGCCGTCGTCTTCGCCGAGATCGCCGACGGCGGGATCGACGCCAAGGCCATCGCCATGCTCGGCGTGCTGTCGGCCATCGGCGCCGCGCTGCGACCGCTGGGGGCGGGCACGGCGGGCATCGAGACGGTCTTCTTCACCCTGGTGATCGCCGGCCGGGTCTTCGGGCCCGGTTTCGGGTTCACCTTGGGCTGCACCACCCTGTTCGCCTCGGCCCTCATCACCGGGGGCGTGGGGCCGTGGATGCCGTACCAGATGTTCGGATGCGCCTGGGTCGGCCTGTTCGCCGGGCTGCTGCCCCCGGCCACGGGGAAGCGGGAGGTCCTGATGCTGGCCGTCTACGGGGCCCTGTCCGGTTACTTCTTCGGGTTCATGCTCAACCTGTCGTTCTGGCCGTTCTACCTCGACGCCCACAGCGCCATCGCCTACCTGCCCGGGGCCGCGCTTGGCCACCAACGTCCACCAGTACCTGGTGTTCGACGCCACCACCTCGCTGGGCTGGGACACCGGCCGGGCCATCACCAACTTCGTCTGCATCCTGCTCGTCGGTCCGGCCATGCTGGCCACCTTCCGCCGGGCCTCCCGGAGGGCGGCCTTCGAGGCGCCCATCGTGTTCGACCGGCCCGGGGATGTCCCAGCGCCCGGGGGGACCGCCCGGGGGCCGGCCGAGGTGGCATCGGCCCCTCCGGTACGGAGACCCGGTGACCGTGTCGACAACGGCCATGTCCAGAAGCAGTACGACAGAGAGGAGAAGGCAGGCAAATGTCTAAGCAAACAACGTGGTTGCCCCCGTATGGCCGGAACCGTGGTGACGGATCCGGCCGGGTCGCCGGCCGCCCCACCGCCGGGGTGCCGACCGTGAAACGACGACTGGCTCCCCTGGTGGCCGTGGTGGTGCTGCTGGGGACGTTGGCCACGCTGGCCACCGGCTGCCTGGTCACCGAAGGCACCACCCCCATCGCCAGCTGCACATCGACCTCCGGGGTGATCGTGGCCGTCGACTTCTCCCACTGGGACGCCGGCCTGTGGGAACGCGGGTGCGATACCACCATTACCACCGGCTACGGGGCCCTCCAGGCCGCCGGCTTCACCACGGCGGGAGACCAGCACGACGGCCCGGCGTTCATCTGCCGGATCAACGACGACCCCCCACCGTCCGAGGACGCCTGCATCGACACCCCGCCGGCCACCGCCTACTGGTCGTACTGGCACGCCAACGCCAACGCCACCAAGTGGACGCTCAGCTCGTTGGGAGCGTCGAGCTACGTGCCCAAACCGGGAAGCGTCGACGGCTGGGCGTTCGGAGCGGGACAACCGCCGTCGTTCACCCCCGCCCAAGTGCGTAGCTGACCGGCACGGGTCGCCGGCCTCGGCCGAGCGGGGGACGAAGACGACGGGGGCCCCGTCGGGGCCGGGCCCGGGCCTCATCCGGCGGTAGGGCCGTGGCAGGCTGACGGCTTGGACTATTGGAACCACAACGCCGCCTACCACCCGATGATCGTCAGCATCGCCGAGCGCATCGACGGGGACGTGTTGGACGTGGGATGCGGCGAGGGCCTGCTGGTCGAGCGCCTGGCCAAGGTCTCCCGCCACGTCACCGGGGTGGACCGGGACGAATCGGCCGTCGGCCGGGCGGCGGCGCGCACGGCCTCGTTGGCCAATGCCGTCGTGAGGCAAGCGGATTTCCTGACCATGGAGGCGGCTGGCGACTCCTACGACTTGGTGACCTTCGTCGCCGTCATCCACCACATGGATCTGGTGGCGGCCCTACGGCGTTCGAGTCGCCTCCTGCGGCCCGGCGGGCAGCTGGTGGTGATCGGCCTGTCGGCCGACAAGTCCGTCACCGATTACGGGCGTTCAGCCGCCCTCCTTCCCGTCAACCGCCTGCTGAGCCGGCTGCATCACGAGTCTCACTCCGTCCCCGTGGTGTCGATACCACCGGCGGAGAGCTTCTCGGAGATCAGGGACGTCGCCGGCCGCCAGCTTCCCGGGTCGCGGATGCGTCACGGCCTGTACTACCGGTACGTCCTCAGATGGACGAAGCCGGTCGGCCACCGGCCACCGACCACCGGAATCGGGCCTCGAGGAGTGCGGGGCCGGTGCCCCTCAGCCGCCGCCCGGCCCGGCCGCCGTCTCGAACTCCCGAGGGGCAGGGAGAAGCTCTTCGGCCTTGGCGGCGGTCCGGTGGTGGACCCGGTGTGGCCACCAGAAGTGCCAGAACCGGATGGCGGCCAGGGTGGGGACGATCCTGGTGGCCAGCACGTTGGCGGCCAGCAGCACTCCGAGGGCGACGGCCAATCCGATCTCCTCGAGGAGCTGGATGCCGGTGAGCAGAAGGGAAGCGAACGTCCCGGCCAAGATGATCGAGGCCGAGGCCACCGCCGGTGAGCCGTGCACGATGGCCAGCCGGGCCGTCTGGCGCGGGGACAGACCGTCTTCGAATCCTTCCCGTAGACGGGCCGAGATGAGGATGTTGTAGTCGGTGCCGATAGCCATCACGAAGAGGTACACGACGATGGGTATGGTGAAGTCCAGCCCCACGAAGCCGGCGCCCTGTATGAATACCAGCGTGATCACACCGAGGGTGGCCACATAGGTGAGGACCACCCCGATCAGCAGGTAGATCGGGGCCAGCAGCGCCCGGAGCAGCAGGGCCAGGATCACGGCCACGATGGCCAAGGCCAGAGGGAAGACGTGCTCGACGTCGTGGCGCAGGGCGGCCCGCACGTCGACCAGTTGCGAGGTGGTCCCCCCGACCAGGGTCTCGGCCCCCGGGACGGCCGACAAATTGGCCACCGAGCGCACCAGTCCGGCCACGTTGTCGATGGCAGTGATGGAGTAGGGATCATCGGTCAACAGGACGTTGATGAGGGCCTGCCCCTTGGTGGCCGTGTACTCGGTGGGGAGCACGGTCGCCACTCCCGACGTCTTGGCCAGGGCGGCGGCCAGGGCGGAGACGTCGGCATCGTTCAGCGGAGCGGCGGTGTCCGACGTCACGAACACCTGGGTGGGACCCAGGTACTTCAGCCGGGTCGAGCTTCGACGGTTCCCGCGGCGATGGCCCGAACCAGCTGAGCGTGGTCCCGCTCGTTCTGGTCGGCGTACAGCCGGGCGAACTGGCTGATCGATGTGGCGAACTTCGTGCCCTTCCCCATATAGCCGTCGATGGCCACCGGGTCGCCGGTCCGGGCGTGGGCCCGGGCCAGAGTCTCCCCGCAGGCGGTGGCGAACTCGACGAGACGAGGGGCGATCAGTTCCGTGGTCGGGATGATCTTCATGTCACGGAACTGGCGGACGTAGTAGTCCTTGCCGTGCAGCGAGCCCCAACCCACGAAAATGTCGGTGGCGCTCTGGACCAGTCGTTTCCCGTTGATCACCCGGGAGCCGTGGTTGTGGTGGCGGCTGGGCCGGGTGTGAGCCTCATAGACCGAGGGACCAGCTTGTTTGACCTGCAGGAACAACGGGTCGGCCCCGGTTCGTCCCTCCATGAGCACCAAATAGACCTGCATCCCCACGCTGCCGACGCCAACGACCTGGCGCACGACATCGGCCTCGGTGAACCGATCGAACAGGGTCCGTCGATCCTCCTGGAGGGTCAACCGGTACTCGGCCAGGAGGTGGTCGACCAGATCGATCTGCTCTTCGTCGCCGATGGCCAGGCGGATCGGCGGCTCCTCGGTGATCCGTGGCCGTCCGTTGGCCATGGTGGTGAGCTTGGCAAACGCGCCACGGTTGGTGCGGTGTCTCTGCTTCTTCTCGACGTGGACCGAGACTCGACCCCGATCGGCCGGCTCGAAGCAGTCGATGAAGCCGTCGACATGCATGCCGTCGTACCAGATGTCGAGTTCGGGTGTCGTGGTATACCGCCGCATCCGTTGCCGATAGGCCTCGACCGCGGCCCCCACGGCGGCATCGGACCGTCCCGCTTTGATCCCGTTCTCCCGGGCCACGACGACCAGACTGGCGGCCAGTCGCTTCACATCCCACTCGAAGGGACCGGGCAGCGTCTCGTCGAAATCGCGCAGGTCGAACATCAGGTTCCGCTCAGGAGTGGCCCACAGCCCGAAGTTGAGGACGTGGGCGTCTCCGCACAGCTGCACCTCGATCCCGCTGTCGGGCCGGGAGGCGAGATCGCCGGCCATGACGGCGGCGGCCCCCCGGTAGAAATTCCAAGGGGAGGCCGCCATTCGCTGGTGGCGGATGGGAACGAGCTCGGGGACGCGGATCTGGTTCTGGGCCAGGATCGTCGTCAACGCCTCGTGGCCGCGTTCTGCCTCCCGCCAATAGCCCAGCGTGCCCCGTGGAGCCCGTTTGCGCGCCAACTTCCCAGACTGTCGCCGCTCCTGGCCGGTAGCCGACAGATCATGCAGGACGGTGGGCGGCGGTGGCCCGATCGGATCGGGCTGCGTCATGAGAACCTCCCCTCGAAGCCGGACAGCGGTTGCCGACCGAACAGGTTCACCTGCACCCGGCCCTACTACGCCAATCTATTTGATCCGACGGCGACAAGGACAGTGGGCCGGCGCTTTTGGCTCCGGTCGGAATCCGATGGCCAGCGGGCCGGACCACCCAGGCCCGACCGCCCGAACCGGCTGTTTTCCCGGTCCGATCTACCGCCGACCGTGGCTGCCCACCGGCCCAAATGGCCCGGAGTGACTTTGTGGGCAGGTCGCCCTACAGTCTGCGGGCATGCGCGCTGAGGTGGTTCTCAAAATCGACGCGCCACCTGACACGGTCTGGGGGCTGGTCAGTGACATCACGAAGATGGGCGAATACAGCCCCGAGGTGGTCGAGGCCGAGTGGATCGACGGGGCCACCGGTCCGTCTGTCGGCGCCCGGTATCGGGGCCATGTCAGACGAAACGAGAACTGGCCTGTCCTGTACTGGACCACCTGCAAGATCACCGAGTGCGTGCCCGGACAGGTCTTCGAGTTCGCCGTCATCATGGGCGATCGGGCCGTGAACACCTGGCGCTACGAGTTCCGGGCCGCCGATGACGGAGGAACTGAGGTCACCGAGTCCTTCGACATGGGCGACAACGTCTTCACCAGGTTATGGCGGCCCCTGGGCGGGTTCCTGCGGGAGCGTCGGAACCAGCGGGACATGCTGCGCACCCTCCAACGAGTCAAGGCGGCCGCCGAGCTTCCCCGACAGGCTTGAACCTCAGGTCGTCGACGACGTTGCCCGCCCGGTCAGACGGGCTCGACGCGTGGTCAGACGGAGCTGGGCTGGCGCGGGCTCAGCACCCGGTGCACGGTGTCGCACACCGGGCAGACCACTGCCAACGGAGGCCAGTCGTCAGGGTTCTTCTTCAACTCAGGCATCCTGCATAGCTGCTCCGGATCGGGTGACACGAACGCATGACCACAGTGTCCACACCACAACATGTCTGACCGATACCCGCAATCGTGGTCGCCCAAACACCTTCGGCCGTCACGGGTCGGAACGGGACTCGAGCCTCGAGGCGACGACAGCAGCTCCAAGAGCAACCACCACGACCAAGACTTCTCCCAAGAGGTCCATACCGAGCTTTATGCCCCGCTCGGGGCATTTCAATCATGCTGTCGGCTCTTGAAGAGCACGGCTCTCTGGCAGACTTCGGACAGTGGACCGTTCACCAGATCGACGCCGACACCAGCCTCGGGTGCGGGTCTTCGCTCCCTGGTTGCTCGCCGGATCTGGTATCGCCAGCCTGATCGCCGCCGTGGTGGTCGATCCCACCGACGGTCGGTCGGCGGCGGCGCATGACTGGCCGCCCTTCGTGCTGGTGACCGGACTGCTTCTGATCGGTCTGGTGGCCGACGACGACGGCCTGTTTGCTGCCGCCGGACACCGGTTGGCCCGGCTCTCGTCGAACGGGGTGGTCCTGTTCGCCGGTGCCTCGGTGATGATCGCCGGGGTGACCGCAGTCCTGAACCTCGACACATCCGTCGCCTTCCTCACTCCCGTACTGGTCTACACCGCCCGTAGTCGGGGCGAAGGCGAGGCCCCGCTTCTGTATGGCTGCCTGCTGCTGTCGAACGCCGGTTCTCTCTTTCTTCCCGGTTCGAACCTGACGAACCTCATCGTCCTCGGACACATCCGACTCACCGGCACGGCATTTCTGGCCCGCATGTGGGCACCTGCCCTGGCGGCCCTGTTGGTCACCGCCGGAGTGGTGGCGGTCCTGGAGCGCCATTCACTGAGGGTCAGCACCACTGAACCCGCGGGTTCGGACCGACCAATCCTCGGACTCGGCCTGGTGGCCGTCGCCGGGGCGACGGTTCTCGTCCTCGTACTCCACTCGCCGGCACTGCCAGTGGCGTTGGTGGGGGCGGCGGCCGTGGGGATCCGGCTGGTGGAAGGGAAGGAACAACCTCGCCACGCCATCGAGGTACTCGGCGTACCCGTCCTGGTCGGTCTGTTCGGGATGGCGGTGGCATTGGGAACTCTGGGACGGGTGTGGACGGGCCCGTCCACACTCCTCTCGCACCTCGATGTGTGGGGAACGGCGGCCGTGGCCGCCGTCAGTTCCGTGCTGGTGAACAATCTCCCAGCCGCTTCGTTGCTGGCCGCCCGCACCCCCGATCACCCGTTTGCCCTTCTCATCGGACTGAATCTCGGCCCGAACCTCTTCGTCACCGGTTCCCTGGCCTGGTTGCTGTGGTTACGGGCTGCTCGATCTGCCGGAGCACAGCCATCCGTTGCCCGGGCGAGCGGCATCGGAGTCCTCGCTGTTCCCCTGTCGATGACGGCTGCGCTCGGCGCCCTGGTCATCACCGGAGCCAAGTAGCCGAAACCCTCCTGACCCACCGATCGAAGGGGCGCCGCCTCAGACCCGCTCCCGCCGATTGGGACCCGGGGATTGCCGGGGGAGGTGCAACCGGCCGTCCGTGCCTCCCACCCCGGGGTCGGATCTCCTAGGGATCGTCCCCGTAAAGGTGCACGAAATTGTCGAGGACGGCCGTGCACAGCGCATGCTGGCTGTCGGGGAGGGTACAGGTCTCCAGATAGCTCGTCGGGTTCTCCGTGTGGAACGTCATCACTCCGTTGGCGGGGTACTGACCACCGGAAGGTACTCCATCGCCCTTGACGCCGGGGGGATCGAGGAAGCCGACAACTCCGGACTCGATGGGCTCGGTCGATTCGCCTGCCGGCCGTAAGGGACAAGCCTGTGAGGCCCCCGAAAACTCAGCCTCACACCGGTCAGCGGCAGCACTGAAGAGCGGGCTGGCTTGCGTGAGCGCGCACCCGGCACAGCCACCGTTCTGCGTTCCGATGATCCCTTGGGCAGATCCCGCCGGTCCTCTGACGTCGTTTGGATCGGACTGTCCTGAGGGATACACCTGGACGCCGCCCGAGCCGTCAGCTCCGTAGTTTGCGGCACAGGACCAACCGGTGGGACCCAGCACTTTCATCGATCCTTGCCCGTCCGTGTAGACGGCGAGCCGGCCGGCCAAGTCGGTAGGCACCGATTCGGCCACGGTCGACGGGATCTCGTCGGTCGAGGTCGGCGAGACCCCATAGGTCGTCGGGCAAGCCACCAGAGGCAACACGGCGGACTCGGTGGCAGGAGATGGCGATGTCGGCACCGTCTCGGGTCCGGCCGTCGGGTCGGGAGTCCGACCACCATGGACGGCGGCCGATCCCCGGGTGGTCGAGGTCGAGGTGATGGATCCGGTGGTTTTCTTGTCCGAATTCACAAGGGCGAACACCCCCACCCCGATGAGACAAGCCACCACTACCAAAGCAACTGCGGCGATTGAGCCGGGTCGCCTTCCCCGCTCCGATTCTGAGTCCCACAGGCCCGCCATACGAAAGAGACTCTACGTCGACGAGATGCCTGGCTCTGTGCAGTCCCCCAGGGATAGCCAACAGGACCTTCCCCCGCTGGTCGGGGGAAGGTCCTGGAGATCCGAGCCCGGCGAGGTTCCTGAAAAATGCAGCTAGCTATGCTCACAACCGATGGACTCGGAATACCGCGATCTTGACGATGCCGTGTTGGCCACTATCGAGGTGGTGCAGCCCTTCACCATGACATCGATCGAGCGGATCAATGCGCTGTGTCAGGCGGTCCGATACGTGACTCGCCACCGAATACCCGGAGCCTTCGTCGAGTGCGGCGTCTGGCGGGGTGGCAGTGCCATGGCCGCGGCGCGAACGTTCATCGAGTGCGGGGACAGCGAGCGCCCAATGTTTCTATTCGACACGTTCGACGGCATGACCCCTCCCAGTGAAATCGATCGTGACATCGGAGGCCGTGCTGCCGCCGGACTATTGGCATCTGAGGATCGGGAGACCTCGGTGGTGTGGGCCTACGCCCCCCTGGACGAGGTCCGGGTCAACGTGGCGGCTACCGGGTACCCGATGGACCGAGTGCGATTCGTGCCCGGGCCGGTCGAAGCTACCATCCCTTCACATGCGCCCGAAGCAGTGGCGATCCTTCGCCTCGACACCGATTGGTACGAGTCGACCAAACACGAGTTGGAGCACCTCGTGGACCGCGTCAGTCCGGGCGGAGTGCTGATCATCGACGACTACGGCCATTGGCAAGGCGCCCGCCGCGCCGTCGACGAGTTCCTGGCCACCGCGACCCGACCGGTTCTCCTGAACCGCATCGACTACACGGGGCGCATAGCCGTACTGCCCTGATGGAGGGAGGCGGAGACTGGAGCGTCGGTCGATGATGTCTGGGCGAAACGGACGCGCCTACCAGGTATCGGGAAGTCGCATCGACAGATCGACCAGAGCCCCCGAGGCCGGGGCGATCATCGTTGCGGTCCCAGGGGGTGGCGGCGAGGCGTTTACTCGTTCTGTCCGCAGTACAGGGCGACCTGGGAGGCCGACCCACTTCCGTTCCCTTGTATTGCCGCGGCATTGTTCTCCGTGATGGCAGTTTGGGCCTTTGTCACCGTTTCACTGGCCTTGGCTCTGATAGAGGCCGGCAACCCGGGGACCTCAGCGGCGAGCTGGGCGATTTGGGTTTTGTCGGACACGAGTACGGCCAGAACTGCCGCGGCGCCGTTGGCGTTGCCGACTGCTTCATAGATTGGGTCGAAGGCCGTGCAGAAGCTCGTTCCCTTGCCGGTGGCGAAATAGGCAGGCAGGGGATCCCCGCTCCCGTCGACTCCGCAATACGAGTCGATGGCCCCGCCGGAAGGTGCGCTATTGAGGTCATTGACGTTTCCAGAGGCGATGGCCGCCCGGGCGGCGGCAATCGTCTCCCGGGCCTGGGTGCCGACAGCGCCGGTGGGCAGGTTGTCGGCCATGGCCGAGAGAGCGGACTTGTTGTCCTTGAGCACGGCCAAAAACGCGGCGTCGGTAGTGACATTGGCACTGGCCTTGTCGATCTTTATGTTCCCACCGCAGAAAGCTGCCTTCCGAGTCGCAGCTGTTGTGGTCGCGCTCGACGACGAGCTGTTGCCGCAACCGGCAATTCCCGTCCCGAGGCACAGCACGGCCAAGCCCACCAAGAATTGTTTCCGCATGCCACACATCCCCTTGTCCGCTCCAGTGGGACCGCCAACTGCGTCCACCGTTGGCTGGACAAACTACCTCAGAACCGCTTGAAGTGCTCGAACGTTACGGGTCCGGGTTGGCCGGTCATGCAAACCGCCCGGCCGCCCCGCTGACACCGATCGGCCATGGTCGACAACCGAGTCGCTCCGGGCCCCAGGGTGGCCGGGTTCACTGAGATCGAGGGAAGTGGTCCCCATCGATCGGGCCCGCCTATCGCCCGGCAGACGCCGAGGGAGTGAGAAGCAACTCCTGGATGAGACCTGATGGGTCGACCGACGGTGTCACCTTCCGCCTCGTCGTGCCGAAATTGGCGATGGCCACAAGGCCGGCCGGTCCCGACGACAGCACCCCGACCAGCGTTCCAGGGACCGGGAGCCTGGCCAGGACCGTGTTGATCTCGGCGGTGGAGAACTTGGCCAGAAAGGCTGCGTCGAAGTGGGAATCAATTTCCTGTGCCGACAAGAGAGTGTCAGCCACCGAGCTCAGAAGCCAACGGAGCTGGGTTCTGGCCGCATCTTCTGGAAGCGCCTTGGACGTGAGATCAGTGGTGCTGGTCGACGGCACATTGGCGACTACCGCTGATGGTGGACCGGGCTCACCACAGGAAGACAGGATCAACGTGGACGTGATCAATCCGCATGCAGCCGCCCAGACCATCCACTTCCGCCGTACCACCCACCAAATTCAACTCAACAATACGTCCGCCTGCTCTTGGGCGACTCACCACAGTTGGCTCGTAGCCGGCCGAGCGGCGGCTCGATCCCGTGCGATCAGGACTACATGTCGGTGAGGTGTGGCAGACGGGGATTGCCGGCGCCCGGTTCGAAAGGGCATGGCACCATTCCGACCGAATCGCCAGCCGGCGACCGGGGTCTCCTTTGGCCACGACGCCAGACGGTGGGACCTTTGGCCCTATGCGGAAGTTCACGAAGGCGAAATGATCTGGTCAGAGGGGTGATGTGCTGCGGTCCAGTGAAGCGAGGCGATCATGGTGTCTGTGCATCGGCAAGTTGGCGGTTGGCCTGCCCTTGGTTGGCCGAATCATTGGGAACAGCCGGTCGGATCGGACAACAGGCAGGAATGGAATGGGCTGGGAATTTCCCGCCGCAACAGTCTGGTTGTCCGAGCGGGACCACTAGCCGTGGGTCCCGACAACAGGGTGGAGATCGCACCGGATGACGGCGTCGTCTCCATCCATGCCCGGTGTTGGCGACAGACCGCCCCCCAGGGCAGCAATGCGGCACGGCCCAACAATCGCCTTCCATGAGAGTGAGCGATCGTCCGGACCAGCACCGCCTAGGTCCTGCCTGTTTGAGTGGATCGTCGGGGTGCGAGGCATTGTGGTCCTGTCATCTTCCCGACTGCGGCCGGCAGTGCGATGAGCGAACGGCTTGGAAACGGGACGTGGCACTTGAAGTATCCGTCAACGTAGAAGGCGTTCCAGTCACGGTGCGGTTGGAGGGGATGCTCGACAGAGAAACAGCCGTCAATCTGGTGGCGCTGGTGGCCGAGTTGATCTCGGAGGGATACCTCGATTTTCAACTGCAGACTTCTATGGTTTGCGTTCCTGACGAGGGTGGAATCAATGCCCTCAATGGCCTCAAACGGCTTGTGCAGAACTCAGGGGGCTTTCTGGCGTGGGACGGACTGACACTGAACCACCCTTTCCCAGCCGACCGCGGCGATCTTGGGAGGCGGGCCAATTCGGCTTGGCACGCCAAAGTATCCGCATTCAACGACCACCAACGCCCGGTCCTCCAGGCACCAATTCCGATCAACCCGGAGACGCTGGCACCCACCCCGAAGCGCCGCGCCCTCTCTCATGTCGAAAGGCCCGACCCTGTTGACGCAACAGAGACCGTCACATGATGGAAAGGAGGAGTGCTACTCGGCGGAGAGCCCTCCGGACCTGGCGTTCCCGAAGTCTCCACGCCATTGATGAAGCTGGCGAATGGCTCGATGTCGTGGCCGGCGAAGAATTGAAAGGGCTCCTCTCCACCCCGTCGAGTGACATCGGTTCGTAAGCGACCACCTTGGGCAACACTTCACGCCTGTCGAGAAACGGCCATTTCAGTGCGACTCTGGTGAAGAGTCACGTCGGGCACGCCGGACGTGTCGATCGATCGTCCCGCTCCACAACGCCACGGTCCCGGCCGTCGGGGTGAATCAGGTACCAGTGTGGGGAAGGTCGGTTTGTGCGGTTGTGGAAGACGAGTCTGGAGCCGGCGATCTTGGTGCCCGGACCCCGCCCGGATCACCGCCCTGGGTCCCCTCGATGATGGCTTGTCGGATCCACCAGATGGCGTAGGTGGGAAAGTTGAAACCCTTTGATTCATCGAAGCGGTCGATTGCAGTGAGGAGACCCCTCTCTCCCTTCGGAAGCAGAACCGCCAACTGTTCGCTCTCAGGCGACGGTACGGTGCGGCGGGTCTGCCCATCGTCCTCGTGCGGGGAGGCGCGTACATATTTGCGGGCGGTCATGACGACAAGGCGCCTGCTTGCCGCGATAAGGCTCTCCTTGGCCTCGGCATCGCCTTCGTGTACCCGTCGAACCAGCAGCGTTGCCTCATCACGGCCCAAGCGCGGTGCCAGCGATGATCGACGCACGTAGGCATCCGCCCACCGGCCTGATTCCTCGTCCACGGCCTCAGCCTATCGCTGGGCCCGGCAGGCTCTACCTGCTCGGGACACAATGCTCTGCTGGCCATTCAGCGGGCATGACCGACCAGTAAGGCGAAGCCCCGCCACCGCCACAGGCAGTCAACCTGCGACAGCCCGGCCTCTCGCATCCACAGAAGTTGCGCTTCGACGGGGGCAAGTCGATCCTCTGGATCATCGTCCGAACGGCCGATGAGATTCAGGAACTGGCGGTGGAGCTCGGGAGTGGCCGAGGCGACAACTTCCAGATTGGCGAAGACTCCCTGGCCGGAGAGTAGGTCGGCGACCTCGCTGAACAGGTCCCGCTTTCGCTGGTCTTCGACGTGGTGAACAGAAAAGCCGGCGACGACGACATCGAACAATCCCAGCGGCGTCAGTGGATCGGCCAGGCTCCACTTTCGAACGTGGACCCGATGGTCGCCATCGAATCGATCTCGGGCGTAACCCAGCATGACTGGCGAGGAGTCCACGGCTACGACGGTTTCGATACTCGGCCGATGTTCGAGTAACAGAGCCGCCAGCCTTCCGTCGCCACAACCCAGGTCGAGCAGGGAGCGAGGGGAGTCGGGCAGGGCTGACACCAACACTTGCTCACCTGCGACCCGTGGGGCCAAGCCGCCGATCCTGGTCAGGTAACGATCCACTCGGTCGGGGTCGCTCCACGTGGGCGCTCGAGGATCCTGGGGACCGGGTGAGATTGTCACCAACCAATACTGCCGATGGAGCGCCCTGGTGTCGGTCCTCGCCGATTCCACCGGGGCAGAAGTACGTCACTCTCGGACAATGACAGTCAGCCCCACCGGCGGATTTTCAGAAGACGGCGCCTTCCGCGGCTCCCCTGGCTGTCGGGCATTCGGCAAATGGTGACCTCGGGGATTGGCCCCTTTCCCAGACCGAACGCACCCTACCTCCAACGAATGCTGGGCCTCATAAGCGAGCATCCATCCTCGAGCCCCCAGAGGCCCGACTCCACAGGGGACCTAGGCACAGTGCTACCGTCCCCCCAGACGAGTGCAGGAGGCGGCAATGCGGTCTCACGGGCAGGGTGGAGGGTTCAAATGTCGAGCGTCTTCGGTTGGAGCTGCCTCCGGGTACTTGTCAGCTGTAGTGGTCGAGCCACTCCGATGCAGCCGGGATTGGCCACGACACCCCCTCGTCAAGGCAAACCGATCGCCCGCCGCGGAATTCCGATGAGGCGCCGAACCATGAGGGTTGAGGCATCGGCCGTCCCCCCCGACTGTCGAGGGAGGGCTTCGGATCGTCCAACCGGGGATCTCTGACGGGCGGCATCGAGGAGGGCGCCGGCGGCAATGGCTGGAGCAACATACAAGAGGAATGGCACCTCGGAGCTCACTGGGTTTGTGATGAGAGCTTCGGAGTATTCCTCGAGACCGTTCTGTCCGTTGTTGGTCGACGTCATTCTCAACGAAGCCTCTTTGTCATCGGGACGCTGTGCCCTTGGCACGTCGACCCTCAGCCTCGCTGAACAGCGGGAGGCAGCTTGCTGTAGAGGGCGAGCGTCCAGATGACCGTACCAACTTCGGGACAGACGATGGCCGTCTCGAAGGCTGCCGGTGCAGCAGTTCCTTCGGACACCGCCGATGCTCGGGGCCGAGGCACCTACCTTGTCGGAGCCGCCGCGCTGCTCCTGCTCATCCCGATCGCGTCGTATTTCTGGTTCATTCATCGATACGGCGTCAACACGATCTACTACGACCAATGGAATGACGTCGCTCTTCTCACTCATACCCCCTATCTCTTCACGTCCTATTCTGGTCACACCACCATCGGGATGCTGTGGATTCAGCATAACGAGAGCCGTACGTTCTTCCCGAACCTGATCGTTCTTGTGCTTGGTGCACTCACTCACCTGAATATCGTGGTCGAGCTGTACCTAAGCGCCGCGTTGCACCTGATCGCCTTCGTGCTGATCGTCATGGCCCACCGGCGAGACGTGGCCCCCATGCGTTTGATCTTCTACCTTCCTGTCGCCTTGTTGATGTTCACTTTCGGCCAGTACGTGAACATCTTGTTCGGCTACGAAATGTGCTGGTGTCTGGTCATCGCAGCTCTGGCTGCAACAATCCTCCTCCTGAATCTTCCCAGGCTCAGCTGGCTCGTTCTGCTGGCCGGGATCGGAGCGGCTGGCGTAGGGAGCTACTCTGCACTACAGGGACTTCTCATCTGGCCGGCGGGCCTGGTCGTCTTACTCTTGAAGCGACGTTCTCGAGCCATGGTGTTGACATGGCTGATAGCGGCGGTGGCCACGACCGGATTGTACTTTTATCACTTCAATTTTACCGAAGCGGGTGGGGGCAGCCACAGTTACGTCTTGGCGCATCCCTTGGCGGCAGCCGAGTTCTTCTTCTTTGCAATCGGGGACCTCATGGGAAAGCAGCTTCCACAGGGACCCGGGGCCTCGGACCCGCATGTCGTTGCATTTGGCGTCGCAGTCTTTCTCTTGGCTGTGGTGTGCCTGACCATCTATGGGCGACGCCGAACTCCTTCGAGAAGCCCAGTCGGACCCGCACTGATCTGTTTCGGCACTCTCTTTGCCGTCTGGACGACCCTCGGGCGGACATACGTCGGCCTCGTGGTGGCTTCAAAGTCACAATATGTGACTGAGGATCTACTGATACTCGTCGGCTGCTATCTCTGCTTGCTCGATGGTTGGCCCACTCAGCTCGGCCGCACAGTTCGACAGGACTGGAGACGGGCGCTACTCGTAGGCCTTCGGGCGGCGGCGATTCTTCTCATCGTCGTTGAGGTCGAGGGCGGTATCGCCAATGGCATTCCCTCAGGCGCCACCACACGCCAGCAGTACCAGTTTGGCAACCTGGTGACGGCTCACGCGGCTGAGGCGCCCGACTCTCTCATCAAGTCGACGCTTTTCCCCAACGCCGCCTATCCTTTCGCAAACATTCGTGACCTGGCGGAAGCGGCCAAAAGGGACCGCCTCAGTTTCTTCGATACCGGCGAAGCCTCACGTCTCGAACGAACCAGCCTCCCGAAGACTGAGTACTCCCCACCTAAAACCAGCGTTGTGAAACCGGCTGACGGTGCCCTTCTCCGCGGGCAGCAATATCTGGTTGCGAAGACTTCCGGGGACTATCCGATGGCGTCGGTGGACTTTCAAATCAGAAGTTCTGGGGGGCAACAAGTCGCGTTGCTCCACAGTTATCGATCGCCGTTCGGCTGGTTGGGGGCCTGGCGCACGACGAATCTCCCAAACGGGACCTACACCGTTCAGAGCATCGCCACAGACATCACCGGTCACTCCGGCACAAGTCAGGCGGTACGAATCACACTGGGGAACTGACTCCCAAGCCGGGCCTTCAGCACCACTCACCTCGAAAGGGCGGAAGAATCAAGCTATCAGCAGGCGCAGGCCAAAGTCCGCCGCTTCCAGATCGAGGAGGTGGCCGTTGCGTTCAGCCCACCGACCGGATCCGAGGTCCTCACGAAGGCTCCGTACTGCCCTCTGCTCGGCATCCGCCCCGACTCTGGCCCACACCGATATTCCGCGACGAACGTCTTCGTCGAGATATGCCTCGGGCCGGCGCCAGTACGCCTCGAAGAAGCCGTCGACGCAGTCCCACGGAATGCGCACCGGCTCGACCTTGGCCCCGACCGCGCTGGCCAGCACGGTAGCGAGGCCGACGCGGGAGGCAGCAACCTCGGGCAGGTAGTCACGAGTCAGCCAGAACTTGTGGCGCCAAGCCAGATCACAGGTGTCGCAGGTGAATACCACCACGCGGCGGGCCACGCGTTGCATTTCGCGCATACCGGCGATCGGGTCCTCCCAGTGATGAACAGTGGCAAAAGCCATGGCCGCGTCGAAGCGCTTGTCTTCGAACGGGAGGTTCTCGGCGGTGGCAGCTATGCACGCCGCGGCGGTGGCGGGACGCTGGGCACGCATGACCGTTGATGGCTCCACCGCGGTTACTTCCCGGTCGGGGGGCTCGTAACTGCCGGTGCCAGCCCCGACATTCAGCACGGTCCGTGCGCTGCCGAGCGCGGCCCAGACCTGCGCGGCGATTCGCGGTTCGGTGCGTCGGGTCGCCGTGTAGGTAGCGCCGATAGTGTCATACAACTGGGCGGTGGGCATGGCATCTCCGCGGCTGACTGTCACCACCCTATGCGTGTCTGAGCTGTTTCACATCCTCGTTGCCGCCATCGGTCCACCGCTCCAGTGAAAACTGCGTGGTGCCGCCGACTGACGGACTCCTAGGACCTGACCGTCGATGCGCCACGAACCCGATCATCGAAGCTGTGCCGTCGAGGTGCCGCCCTACCCGGGTCGAGATCTCACCGACCCGAAAGGTTCCCTACACTTGCCCAAATGAGGACCGAAGAAGCACGAGAGAGTGCGGCCGCACGCTTGCGAGCGCTCAACCACGCGTTTGCGGCGCACGATCCCGACGACGAGGCGCTCGCATCGATAGCAGAGACGGCGAACGAACTCACGCTCTCTCTAAGCCAGGCGCCGGAGCGCGATCGTCTGGCCCTGATGCGGAATAGCCCGGAGGGATCAATCTTGGGCGGGAGCGGGTTTGAAGACCGCGCCGTCGGGGGTTGGGCAAACCCGACGGGCGTCGAACTCGAAGTGCGGTTCGACACGGATGAAGTGATCGCCGACGTCGTGCTGCGGCGCGCATTCGAGGGCGCACCTGGTCGGGCCCACGGCGGAATCGTGGCCGCGGCATTCGACGACGTGACCGGCTTCGTAATCGGCAGACTGCAGGAACCGGCCTTTACGGGCGAGTTGACGGTTCGATATCTCGCAGCCGTGCCTGTTGACGAGCCTTTGGAGATCCGCGCCCGGCTTGACGGCCGAGAGCGCCGCAAGCTCTTCATAAGTGCTGAACTGAGCACCGGCGATGCAGTAGTTGCCAGGTGCCGGGCCATCTACATCACCGTCGACCTGTCTCGTTTTGCGGGAGCGCCCGACCCACGCTGACCTGATCAGAGGGCTTGTGACAACCACTGTTCTGTGCTCCTGACGCCGATTCTCGACCCGTCGACCGTCTACCAGGAGCCAGTACATTCACCCGACCAGCACCAACCAGTCCGGCGTTCGGGGCTACCGGCTCGCACAGAGACAAACTCCGCCGAGTACCTGGCGCAGCCAGTCGTTCGGGGTGAGTGACGACCCCCGAGGAAGTGGATGCGGATCCCAGCTAGTCTAGCCTCCGACCGTCATTGCGGTTCCAAGCCCCACCCAAATGAAGGAGGGGTACATGAGCCAAGTTCTGGATCAGCCGGATCGTCGCTTCATGCCAGTGGGGCGTAGGTTTTCTAGGCGGTTGGCGTCGGCGTTGCTTGCCGTAACCGTGCTGATGGTTGTAGCTGGCGTGCCTGCTGGCGCCGATTCCCCCAGGATCACAAAACCCGGAGCCCCTACAGCAGTCACTGCAATCGCCCTCAGCGGGGGTGCCGCGGTGTCGTGGACGGCACCGGTATCTGACGGCGGTTCCCCCATCACCGGCTACACGGTGACCGCCTCGCACGGCGGCCAGACCTGTACGACAACCGAGGCCACCATGTGCACGGTCAGCCCTCTCACCAATGGACAGCACTATGAGATCAAAGTCCGAGCATCAAACATCAAGGGCGAAGGCCACGCCTCGACACGAGTCCGAGTGACGCCGATCCAGACTGTGTCTTTCGCTTCCACAAATGAGCTCTTTTCTGGGCCGATCGCCGTGCCCGTTGAGTTGAGTCAACCCTCATCGAAGACAGTACAGGTTGACTTTGCGACTTCCAACGGCCCGAGCGGCGGGACCTTCGACTCGTATTTCATCGGCGACGCCGCCGCCTTCAGTCCCAGCTCGGGCACCGTCACGTTCGCTCCCGGTAAGACCACCGCGGCGATCTCGTTCAGCGTCGGAGACCCCAATCCCGGTGGCTGTCCGGTCGGTATACCCGCCGGCAATTGCTTCCCGGACCTCACTGTGACCCTCTCCGGCCCGGTGAACGTGCTGCTCGGTGCGGTGCCATCCACAAACGTGGGCTACTACGACGGCAATTAGCCAACCACCATCACCTTCTGCGGGCCCATGTAGATAACGCGACCCTGAGCCGGTCACCGGGGATACCACGACCATGCCGAAGTCAAAGGCACAAATGGCAGATTTGTGGTCCAATGGCCCGGCTTGGCTGCCGAACCGACTTCGAATCGGCTTTTGTGGATTAGCAAGATGTGGGTGGGAATCCCGGGTCAACTCCACGGTCATTCGGTGCCACTGACCGCCACATTCGGGAGCAGGCGCATGAGACTTCCCGGCCCTGGCGGATTTCTCGCTCAAGCGCCATAGTTTGAGAGTGGCGAAGCAGCTCGACTGGGAGGGTCTCCTGGTCAAGGGTTACGAACCCCTGAAGGTCGCGCAGAGGATCTTCCGTCACCTTCCCCACGACCCCCGCTGCAAGCTTTGCCTGAACCCCTTTGGCGGTGTGGGCGGCAAAATGGTCGGCCTCCTGGGGCGGAGGCCCTCGCGGAAAAGCCCGAACCTCTGTCAGTACTGCTTCGATCATCTGCCGACCGGCGGCATCGAGATCGACATTGGAGTTGTCTTCGCCGACGTGCGAGCCTCGACAGCTTTGGGTGAACGGTCGGACGCCACTACGTTCGCCGATCGTCTGAACGAGTTCTATCGCACAGCAACGAAGGTGCTGATTCACAATGACGGCATTGTGGACAAGCTGATCGGCGACGAAGTGATGGGGCTCTTCATCCAGGGCGTCGCCGGCCCTGAATATCGGCGCAAGGCGGCGATTGCTGCTCTCGAACTGGCTTCGGATGTCACCGAACTACCCCTCGGGGTCGCCGCCAACGCCGGTGTCGCCTTCGTCGGCAATGTGGGATCAGGGAGTGTATTGGATTTCACGGCGCTGGGTGATGCTGTCAATGTTGGTGCTCGCCTTCAGGCCCACGCATCGCCAGGCGAGGTCGTGCTTGCCGCTCCCCTCTACCCACTGGTCGAGGCGAAGTACCCAGGGGGTCGCCCAGGTCGGATAGCGGTACGTGGACGGGACCAGCCAGTTGACGTTGTAGTCGTGGCCTCGCCCGCATGATCCACGACCTTCGTTGCCGGCGCAAAGGGTGACCTCATGCGCCGGTCCGCCCAAGGCCCACCCCGGCCATCTGGCGACCTGAGCATCCCGGATAGGCTCCAGGGACGATCAGGCGGTGTCGCCTCCTGGCTGGTGACCCATGGCGGGCTGCATCTTAGGGACACCCTGGCCCCGGGCATTCCAGAGTCTTATCCTGGGACCGGTGCCGAGCAGCAGAGAAGTCTCTGAGTTCCCCCTTTCGGAGTTGTTAGGAGTTCTGTCCTTCGGAGTCGACCTCGGCATGGGCCAGCCGATGGAGCACGTGCTCAGGCAGTGCCTCATCGCGTTGAGGCTGGGCGAGAAGATCGGTCTGGGCGCCGGCGACCTGGAGGCTGTGTACTTCGCTTCGCTGGTCGCTTGGGTCGGGTGCCACGTGGACGCTTACGAGCAGGCCAAGTGGTTCGGTGACGACACCGTCTTAAAGGGTGACTTCCGTCGAGTCGACTTCTCCACTGCATCATCTGGACCCCTGTTCATACTCCGCCATCTGGGGAGTGGCCGACCATTGCATCAGCGTCTCGGCATGGTCCCGTCGTTCCTGGGAGCAGGGCGACAGTTTGCTGAGTCGATGCTCGAGGACCACTGGCGCGCCTCCGATGAGCTCATGGCGCGGCTCGGCTTCGATCAGCTCGTTAGGGATACGGTCGAGCAAAGCTTCGAACGCTGGGACGGGCGGGGAGCGCCCAAGGCTCTCAAGGGCCACCAGATCCTGATCACCTCACGGTTGGTGAACCTGGCCGACGTGGTCGAGGTGTTCCATTCATCCGCCGGTGTCGAGGCGGCCGTATCGGTGGCCCGCGAGCGGGCGGGGAGCCAGTTCGACCCGGACCTGGCCGAGGTCTTCGCCCAGGCCGCCGTTGATCTTTTCAGAGAACTCGACGAGCTGTCGGCGTGGGAGGCGGTCGTCAATGCCGAGCCGGCCTCACGCTACAGGTTGACCAACAGCGAACTCGACGCCGCCCTGGAGGCCATTTCCGACTTCTGCGATGTCAAGTCGCCCTACACCATCGGCCATTCAAAGGGGGTGGCCGCTCTGGTGGCCGCCGCAGCATCATCATTTGGCCTTGATGCCGCCCAGGCGACGTTGGTCCGGCGGGCCGCACTGGTCCATGACCTGGGGAACCTTGGAGTGCCGAATCTCATCTTGGACAAGGTCGGACGTTTGAGCCCCTCGGAACTGGAGCGGGTCCGGATGCACGCCTACCTCACCGAGCGGATGCTGTCCTCATCTACGGCTCTCAGTCCGATGGCGGCGGTGGCAGTCCAGCACCATGAGCGCATGGACGGATCGGGCTATCCCCGAGGCCTGTCGGGAGACGAGATCAGCCCCGGCGGGCGGCTTCTGGGCGCGGCAGACAGCTATCACGCCCGGCTCGAGCCACGACCGCACCGCGCCGCAGTAACACGGGAGCAGGCGGCTGAGGAGATGAGAGCCGAGGTGCGGGCCGGGCGTCTCGACGGGGACGCAGTGGCCGCCGTACTCGGCTCGGAGGGGCGCTCGGAGCAGCCGCCACCGGGAGTGGCCCGCCGGCTTGACCGGGCGCGAAGTCGAGATCCTCCAACTCGTGGCGCGGGGACTGTCGAACCGGCAGATTGCCTCGGAACTGACGATCTCCCCGAAGACGGCCAATGCCCACGTGGAGCACATCTACACCAAACTGGGCGTCAACAGCCGAGCGTTGGCCAGCCTGTTCGCGGCCAAGCACGGCCTGATCAGCGTCGAATAGCAGTCCTAGGCGGAAAATCGGGCGAACGCCCGATGCCGCCCGACAGGATTCTTCTTACGATCTTCTTCGTTGGCCCACCAAAGTTCGGAGGAGCGGATCCATGACCACTACTACCGACGTCGATATGGACAAGCTGATGAGCTTCGTGTTCCGGGCCGTCGATGAGGTGGGTGCAACCCTGAATACGGCGCTGGTGGTCATGGGCGACAAGCTCGGGCTGTACCGGACCTTGGCCGATGCCGGACCGTTGACGCCGGCCGAGGTGGCCTCCCGCAGCGGCTGCGCCGAGCGCTACGTTCGCGAGTGGCTCAACGCCCAGGCGGCCGGCGGATACCTCGAATACGACTCCGATAGTGGACGCTACGTTCTGCCTGCCGAGCAGGCGGTGGCCTTGACCGACGAGTCAAGCCCGGCCTACTTGCCCGGCTTCTTCCAGATCGCCCTCGGGTCGGTGCACGACGCCCCGCGAGTGGTGGATGCCGCCCGGACCGGCGCCGGAATCGGCTGGCACGACCACGTCGCCGATATGCACGAAGGCTGCGAGCGGTTCTTTCGGCCCGGTTACAACGCCCATTTGGTCGAGGAGTGGCTCCCGGCCCTTGATGGCGTAGTGGCCAAGCTCGAGGCCGGCGCCAATGCCGCCGACGTGGGTTGCGGTCACGGCGCGTCCACCATCCTCATGGCCCAAGCCTTTCCCGCCTCTACCTTCACTGGGTTCGACTACCACGAAGATCGATCGAGATGGCCGCCGAGAGGGCCAAGGAAGCTGGGGTCGGCGACCGAGTCTCGTTCGAAGTGGCCCCGGCCGCCACATTTCCCGGCGGTGACTACGACCTGGTGACGATGTTCGACTGCCTGCACGACATGGGCGACCCCGTCGGCGCCGCCCGGCACACGCGGGGCGCCCTGGCTGCCGACGGTACGTGGATGATCGTCGAGCCCGTGGCCGGGGACCGGGTGGAGAACAACCTCAATCCGGTAGGGCGCGCCTATTACGCATTCTCGACACTGCTGTGCACACCCTGTTCGCTGTCCCAGGAGGTTGGCTTGGCCCTCGGAGCCCAGGCGGGGGAAGGCCGCATCGGTGAGATCGTGACCGGCGGCGGGTTCGGCCACTTCCGCCGAGTGGCGGAGACACCATTCAACATGGTCTTCGAAGCCCGGCCATGAGATCCCACATTTCCGAAACAGGACGAGGAGATTCCGTTATGAGGTTCATCCAGATCTTCGAGTTCGAAGACCACCCGCATCGATGAGGTCGGGGCCCTTATGGATAAGTGGGTGACCCAGTCGGCGGGGCGCCGCAAGGTCGACCGTTCGGCTCTCACCGCTGACCGAGATCGGCCGCAGACCTACGTGCAGATTGTCGAGTTCCCCTCCTACGAGGAGGCCATGCAGAACTCCGCCCTGCCCGAGACCGCCGAGTTCGCTCAGGGGTTGGCCGAGTTGTGTGATGTGCCTCCTCGGTTCCGCAACCTCGAACTAGTCCGCACCGACGAATTCGACTGATCACAGCTCGAGGATGGGTTTCAGTCCGGAGCGCAGATGACTCACTACTCGGCTCGCTGCGAGCTTGGTCCGTCCACGGGTATTTCGATGTACTCGTTGTTTGCCCACGGTCCGACTGCACTTTCAACCCAGGGGCGCTATGTCAAGTTGGCGCACCCACGAGGACGGCAACCAGGCCGACGGCTCCCGCGGCGATCAGGGCAAGAACAATCCCGCGACGCAAGGCGAGCAGCCAGACGGCGGCCGCGGCCAGGACCCCCAACTGCCAGAGGTGGGCAAGCTCCAGGCCGAGGGGGATTGCCGATCCGGCGATGGCACCGATAACCGCTGATCCCGCTCCGACGAAGAACGCCTGGACCCGTCCGTCGGTGCGAAGGCGGTCGAAGTGCCTTGCCCCGGCGATGACAAAGATGAACGAGGGAGCGAAGGCGATGGCGGCGGCGAGCAGGCCGCCCCGCAGCCCGCGGGCGGCGTAGCCCACGACGGCCACGGTCTGGACCACCGGGCCGGGAGTCACCTGGCCCAGGGCGACGGCATTGAGAAACTGGGCGCCCGTCATCCAGTGGAATGTCACTACGGCATCGTGCTGCATCAGGGGGATGATCACGAAGCCACCACCGTAGGAGAGCGCCCCGACCTTGAAAGCCACCCAACACAGTGACGCAATGCCGCCCGTGACAACAGGGAGCGCGGTTGCCGGGAACATGGTGGACAGGCTCCGACGGGGATGCCCTTCGCCCTTGCTTCGGATGGCGACCTCGATGGCGCCGCAGACGATCAGCACCAGAACCAGGAAGGCGCCGATAGTGGCAGCGGAGACTCCGCCAGCTATCGAGTAGACGATCCAGCGCCGCTTAACCGCCCGTTCGGACCCCGCTCTCTGCCAGCTGGCCGGAACCAGGTTCACTGCGGCACTGACTGCCACGGCAGGTACGGCCGCACCAGCCCCAGCCGCCAGACCCAGGACCCAGAGTGGCGGATGAGCGGACAAGAAGAGCGCCGACAATGCCAAGATGATCGTCAGGCCCGGAAGGATGAAGCAGATCCCGCCGACGATTGCCCCTAAGCGACCCCGCAAGCGCCATGCGCAGTAGATGGCCAACTGGGTGGACGCCGGTCCGGGAAGGAGGTTGGTGGCGGCGATGCCGTCCTCGAACTCATGTGCAGTCAGCCAATCCCGTTCGTCAACGCAGAGTTTGCGGAACAAGGCGATGTGGGCTGGCGGACCGCCGAAACCGATTATTCCGACCCGACCCCACTCATGGACGATCGTGGAGAGCGCCACGCGTGCGTCGGAAGACTGGGGCATGCTGGCCTGACGCCGTGGGTGCCAAATGGTTAGGCGGCGATCGTGGACCGCAGTTCGGCGAGCCGATCACGATTCAGCGAGTACCAGACCCACTTACCCCGGCGTTCGCCCCGCACCAGGCCCGCTTCGCTCAGGATCTTCAAGTGGTGGGAGACTGTCGGCTGACTCTTGCCCAGGGGATCCACGAAGTCGCAGACGCAGACCTCGCCTTCTGGTGATGCGGCCAACATGCTCAGCACTCGAAGCCGAACGGGGTCGGCCAGGGCGCTGAATCCGGTTGCCAGTTCGACCGCGTCGGCCGCACCCAGAGGAGCAGACAGGACTGACGGGCAGCACTTGTCGATCGACCGGACTTTGATCGCAGACGTTGTCTTGACCATGGATCTCTCCCATTGACGAACGTGAATGAATGGATCATACTCGACCCATCGACGCTTGTGAATCTGTTGGAGGCTCAGATGTCCAGAATCCAGCTTGCCCTCAATGTGACCGACATCGATGCAGCGGTGGCGTTCTACTCAACTCTGTTCGACACCGAACCGGCCAAACGCCGTCCGGGCTACGCCAACTTCGCCATCGCCGAGCCGCCGCTGAAACTGGTCCTCATTCAGCACGCAGCCGACCGTTCCTACGGAATCGTCGGATCGCTCAGCCACCTGGGGGTCGAGGTAGAAACGCCCGAGAAGGTCGAGGGCGCCTACCGCCGTCTGGCTGCCGCCGGTTTGGTCCCACGAGTCCAAGAGGCGACCACCTGCTGCTACGCCGTGCAGGACAAGGCATGGGTGAGCGATCCCGACGGAGCTCCATGGGAGGTGTACACAGTGCTGGCTGACGCCACCGATGCCACAGACATGGGGTGCTCGGTCGAAATGTGCGGCCCGTCCGCTGGACAGCCCGTCAATGGTGAAATTGAGGCGACAGAGCCACCGACAGTGCCGGTTGAACCTACTCAGTGCTGCTGAGTCGAGGATCCACGATTCCCTCCCCAACGGCATGTCGATGACCGATACCGTCCTGTGGAGACGGCTTTTGGCTGAGTTTCTGGGTAGTACTTTCCTTGCGGCCATCGTCGTCGGGTCCGGCATCGCGGCCCAGCGGTTGTCGCCGGACAATGCCGGCCTTCAACTGTTGGAGAATGCGGCGGCGACGGGGGCGGGACTCTACGCCATCATCCTGATGTTCGGCCCTGTATCGGGTGCGCACCTCAACCCGGTGGTGTCCTTCGTGGACGCCACTTTCGGCGGAGTCACTTGGCCGATGGCGTTGGCCTACCTGCCTGCCCAGGTGGTCGGATGCATCGGCGGAGCTGCAGTGGCCAACCTGATGTTCACCGAGGCAGCGGTGAGCATCTCGACGCACCAGCGGGCCTCACCAGCCCACTTCCTGTCGGAGGTCGTAGCCACGCTCGGACTGATTCTCGTGATCTTCTCCCTGGCCCGTAGCGGACGGTCCCGCAGTGCCGCCGCTGCTGTCGGGGCCTACATCGGGGCGGCCTACTTCTTCACCAGCTCAACCAGCTTTGCCAACCCCGCCATCACGGTGGGTCGGATCTTCTCCAACAGCTTCGCGGGGATCTCGCCGTCATCGGTCCCGAGCTTCGTGGCCGCTCAGATGGTCGGCGGTGCCCTGGCGGCGATTGTCATCAGGGTCCTCTATCCCGACATCACTCCCGCCGAGGCTGCAGACATCATGTTCCCTCACCCGGGAACACCTGAGTCCATTGATCCCTCCAGCCCTCCTGAAGCTCTTACATCGGACCCGCTGTGACGGACCGCCCGACCGTGCTCTTCTTGTGCATCCACAACTCAGGGCGCAGCCTGGCGGCACGGGTGCTGCTCGACCACTACGCCCGGGGTCGCATACGGGTTGAATCAGCAGGCTCTGAACCAAGCAGCGAACTGAATCCGTCTGTCGTGACCATCCTGGAGGAGAGGGGCCTCGATCCATCATCGGAGTTCCCGAAACCGTTGACCGATGAAACCGCTCGGGCTGCCGATGTAATCGTCACGATGGGCTGCGGCGACACCTGCCCCGTCTACCCGGGCAAGCGGTATCTGGATTGGGAGCTTGACGATCCGGCGGGGCTGGCGGTCGAACAGGTTCGTCCCATCGTGGATGAGGTCGACCGCAGGGTCCAACGGTTGCTCGCCGACTTGATCTCGACTGCCACATAGGTGCCTGGTTGTGAGGCACCCAATCTTCCGTTAGCTGAATCCGCCCCTCGCGCCGGATGACCGCCGCCGACCCGTGTTTCGGGCGCATATCTGAGCGCCAGCTATATACCGACGAACCTTTTGGGGGCCAGTGGAATTCGAGGTGGGCGGGGTCACGGGCGCAATGAAACACGGGCGGCGGCGGTCTCACGGCGACGCCACACCACATAGCCGCCGCCGAACAGGATGACACCGAGCAGCGGGAGAGCGAGCGTCCAGGGCGTCTCGGGGGTGCCCATTCCCGGGGAGACGGGCGCCCAGGCCAGGCCCTTGAAGACGTCGCCCGAGGGGGCAGTGGCGATGACGGTCGGCGTGCCATTCAGCGTGCCGTCGAGACCGGAGGTGTCGGTGAATCCATAGAGGGAAGTGGTCAAGTCCGCGCTCGTAGGCGGCACATCCGTCGGCGACGTACCGGTGACATAGACATTGACGTCATTGGCGTTCACGACGTTCACAGCGATGCCGACGGCAAAGGGGACGGTGATTTTTCCGGTGGCAACCCAAACCCCGGACTCGAGTGAGTACTTGTCAACGCTGTCCGGACTTCCGCTCGACGCCCCGTTGGAGCCGTCAGCCACGTACAACGTGTCAGGGCTCGATCCACCGCCCAGAGAGGTCGGTACGAATTGGTCCGGGCCGAAACCGCTCGGCTCGTTAGCGCCGGTGACGAGGGGGGTGTCCGACGGCGTCCCACTGGTCGGGAGGCCAGTCCCGACCTGGTTGATGGTCTTGTTCGTCGAGTCATAGAGGTTGCCGTCTACGACCTGGAGCTCGTCCACGTCGTCCGTGTTCAGTTCGGTGTTGGTGTTCGACCCGTCGGTGGTGATTCCCAGGCCAGTGTCCTGGGTTCCCGTGTAGATGTTTCCTCCGGTCACCGCGGTCGTGGCGCTGCGGGTTTTCCCTGCCCCGGAACCCGAGAAGGTCGTTGACGTGTCGACCGAACCCAAGGGAGAGACGATCCCCACGGTCCGGGCGACGCTGGAGCTGTAAACCGCCCCGGTGCCGGCGGTGGCGAGTGGATCGTCGTAGCCCTCTGCGACCAGCGACTGTCCGTCTGCCGAATCGGTGAGTTCGCCGTCATTCAGTGCCCCGCCGCTGCCAACCAGGGCATGGTTGGGTAGATCATCGGCGGTGGGAAGACTGACTGCGAATCCAGCCGTCGCCGAAGCCGGAACCGAAGACGAGGTTGCGACGGGCGAAAGGGAATAGTCGACCAGATTCACGGCAGAGGCGGCATTCGTGGTACCCACCGTCTCGTAAACGACAAGGTCGCCTGGCGTGAAGGACGTGGGAGTCGTTGCGAAGGCCGGAACGGCGGACGCTACGAGCAATGCGCCACCGGTTACCACCGTGGCGATCGAGAGCTTGGCGGTACTGATCAATCGACGATTGCGAGTCATAGGGAAAACCTCCCGTTCAGTTGCCTCTCGACGCTAAAAGCGAGGGATGAACGCGCGGTCACGCCCGCTTGAACGACGGCTGAATTTCTTCGCGACGACTCGGTGACGGCGCTGCTCTCTCCAAACTCAGGCAAGTCGGAGAGGGAAAGGCGCCAGCGCGGATTCGGGTTTCGTCAATGAGCGCACTACCAGAGCACGTACCAAATCAGACTTCTCCAGGCGAGTAGCCGGGGGGAATCGCACCCCCCGGCTCTCACAGAACCGGACGTGAACCTCTCGGCTCATCCGGCTCTTGCAGGTCGGTTGGGAGTGGCTGGAAGGAGGTGCCAGTGGGCAAAGAGCCGGGGATTGCGCTGTTGTTCCTCACGCAACCGGTCCCGTGCCAACTGAGGCCGCCCTCTCAGTCGCTTGAACTTCTGCATGGCCCACCGGACCAGATGCTGGTCGATGCGTCGTGCGAGGAAATACAACTCGGAGCGATAGAAGGCTCCGTAGTAGTTGATCCAGCCTCGGACCTGGGCATTGATGGCCTGGGCGAGGTCGGACAGGTCCGAACCGCTGCGACGGTTGAGGTGCCAGTCTCTGATCTGTTTGCCCTTCGCCTTCTTCGCCTTGGCGCTCATAGCCGGTGAGAAGTTCATGAAGAACCCCCGCCGGCCCTTAACCAGGCGACCCCGGAAGGTGTAGCCGAGGAAGTCAAAGCTGGTGTGCTCGTAATCCTGGCGGCGTTTCGTGTCCTGGCAGTACACGATCTTCGTCTTATCGGGGTGCAGTTCGAGTCCCAAGGACCCGAGCCGCTCAGCGAGTGCGGCCCACAGATGCAGGGCCTTGACCTCGGTGTCGCAGTGGATGACCACGTCATCCGCATAGCGCGCAAATGGACTGCCGGGGTGGTCCCGGTCCATCCACTTGTCGAACGCATAGTGCATGAAGAGGTTGGCGAGCAGCGGCGAGATCGGGGATCCTTGCGGGGTTCCCTTCTCACGAGCCACGAGGGTCCCGTCCGGCATCTGCATGGGGGCGGTGAGCCACCGTTCGATGTAAAGCAGGACCCAGCGTTCGTCGGTGTGGTGAGCGACCGCTTTGAGCAGCAGATCATGAGGAACGCTGTGGAAGAAGGCCCGGACGTCGATGTCCAACACCCAGTCCTGTCTCCAACAGCGCTGACGAGTCACGGCCAGGGCGTCATGGGCACTGCACCCGGGACGATAGCCGTAGCTGTCTTGGTGGAAGATCGGCTCAAGCTCCACTTCCAGCAGCATCGCTGCTGCGGTCTGGGCGATGCGGTCCACCGTATTCGGCACCCCCAACACCCTGACCCCGGCCCCGTGGTCCTTCGGTATCTCGACCGCCCGCACCGGCCCGGGGAAGTAACTCCCCGAACTCATCCGGTTCCACAGCTTGTAGAGGTTGTCCCTCTCGTTGTCTGCAAAGCCTTCGATGCTGACGGAGTCCACGCCCGGCGCGCCCTTGTTCGCCTGGACCTTCATCCACGCCCCGAACACGAGGCGCTTGTCGATTTCAAACGACTTCATTCCCAACGGTGATCCGTTCATCAGCTCCTCCCCCTAAGGGTTGACCGATGGGTGATCTGGCCTGCCCGGCCCCTTCGCTCCTGCCCCATTACAGGGCCTTCATCACTACTACGAGCCGGTCCGCCTCTGTGCCTCGCATCGGTACTCTCCCCCAGGTGGCCGGGGCCACACGGGGTTCTCCCTCTTGACGACCAGGGGGCCACCCTCACCCATTTCGACTGGCCGTTCGTATCGAGACGACAGATTCTCCTGTTCCGTGCCAGGGCCTGCAACGAGCTCACGCCACCTTTACACCGGACACCACCAGGGCCACGAGCAGGCAGCTCCCTGGCTCCAGACACGCCGAGGGGCGTGTCCTCATCCCGAGGAAGGCGTGCGGCCTCGGTTTCGATGTCATCGTTCACATTCTCGATGCGTCAGCAGTGGTTTACACACGTTCGTCTTCTCGTCGCTCACCTGACCCGCTGGTTGCGGGCCTTCTCCGCAGTCGCTTCCCACCTCGGCTCTTGACCGACATGACACTGCGGTGGTTTGGGATCTCCGCCTGCACGGCGAACCCGGAGGGCCTACCCCCATCCCTGGCACAGCACGGTTCGTGCTGACGACCTTCTACATCGCCATCACTCTCCTTTCAGGACGCACCACGCCGGATGTGCCTGATTCGTTATGGGATACCCGGCGATAACTACCTCCGCGCCCTCAGTGGCAGCGGTCGGCGCGCTCGAGTCAAGACCTGTGTTCAAATTACGGCTCGCTGTGATCTCGCTCCAGTCCTTCCCAGGTCGCTTCGATAGCGCCAGTGCCCGTATTCAAAGGCGACACACCCGCCCACCGCAACCGGCTCGAGCAACAGGAGGGGTTGCTGACCTGGGCCGAGTTAGCGGTCGGCCCGGTTCCCCCGGTGTCCACGCTCCGGTCACAACGGTCGTCACCTCCACGAATGCATTCCAGGCTCAAATTGAGATCGAGTCCTCTCAGTTCCAACGCCGTTCCGACGACGATCAGTTGGCAGATGCTCTGCGGGACGCTTCTCAGATCCTCTTCAGAATTTGAGGCCGATGATCACCATCCGTTCACTCAACTGTCACTGATCGTTCATTTGTCGCAGTTATGGCGGGTCGATAGCCTCACCTCGGGGCGTCTTTCAAGAGCAAAAGGCGGAAGCGAATGTCGATTCGGACGGTCCCTTGCAGTGACATCATGAAGAGGACCGGTCGGCTCCTCGCGGTAGGGCTGGCGGGAACACTCATCGTTGGGGCGCTTGCGGCGGCGACCAATCCTGCATTTGCGGCCAGCCCACCGAACGGGACCGTTTACGCCTTCGGCCAAAACTCCAGTGGCCAACTCGGGGACGGGACGACCACCCAGGACGACACCCCCGAGGCAATTCCGTTGTCCTCCGGAGCGCCCGCTACGGCGATCGCGGCGGGCCCCATACACAGTGCGGCTATCGGCACCGACGGGAACCTCGACGAGTGGGGAACGGACACAGTCGGCCAGGTCGGCAACGGCACGTCGGGTGCCAACCAGGACACTCCTTACCAGATCAGCCTGGCCCCCGGAGTCGCCGCGCTGGCCACGTCGGCGGGAGCCCAGTTCGAACTGGCGATCGGCTCCAACCATGAGCTCTATGCCTGGGGCGGCGACCAGGACGGTCAGCTGGGGGACGGCGGCTCGACCGAACAGAACAGCCCCGAAGAGATCTCGCTTGCTCCGGGCGTGACCCCGACGGCAATCGCCGCCGGCACGCTGGCCGGCTATGCGATCGGGTCGGACGGCAAGCTCTATGCCTGGGGTGACAACACGTACGGTCAGCTGGGCGATGGCACCACTACCAATCGGTCGACCCCTGAGGTCATCACCCTGGGATCGGGTGTGACCCCCGTCGCCATCTCAGCTGGCTGGTTCCACGTGTTGGTGATCGGCTCTGACGGGAATCTCTACGCCTGGGGACACAACGAATCGGGCGAGCTCGGCGATGGAACCACCACAGACCACTACACCCCTGAGGCTATTTCCCTGGGATCGGGCGTGACCCCCACGGCCGTTGCTGCCGGCGTGAGTGACACTACGAACTCATACGACCCGACGAACCAGTTCGGTTTCAGCCTGGCCATCGGCTCGGACGGGAAGCTCTACGCCTGGGGCGACAACTCTGCCGGCGAACTCGGCGACGGCACCACCACCGACCACGACACGCCTGAGGCGATCGCGCTGGCGTCAGGGGTCACCCCGACAGCTATTGCGGCCGGGAGGAACCACAGCCTGGCCATCGGCTCGGACGGGAATCTCTACGCCTGGGGCGACAACTCTGCCGGTGAACTCGGCGATGGAACCACCACCGACCACTACACCCCTGAGGTCATCACCCTGGGATCGGGCGCGATCCCGATCGCCATAGCGGCCGGCGACTACCACAGCCTCGTGATCGGTACCAAGTTCGCCGTCGCCACTACTGCGCTGCCCGACGCCACTCCCGGCACGTCTTATGGTCCTGTGACCCTGAATGCCGAAGGCGTCGGCACCAGCACCAATCCATATGCGACCACCCTGAAGTGGAAGAAGGTTACGTTGCCTAAGGGACTGAAGCTGTCCTCGGCTGGGGTGCTATCGGGGACACCGAACAAGAAACTGATGGCCGGTCCGAGTTCGGTCACGGTTCAGGTGACCGAGACGGTTACGACCCTCAACGGCAAGAAGAAGGTCAAGACTCCAACAACGGCTCAGGCCACCATCCCACTGACCATTACCTGAACCACCTACCGCCACTCAGATCTGCTGGAGTCCGACGGGTGGAGACTGTGCACCCAGGGTCTTGGGTCACCGCCGACTACAAACCCTTGCGACTGCGACTGAGTGTTGTAGACGAGGAGGTTGTTTGGCCTGCTTTCGGCTGAGTCAACCTGCGACCAGTCTGGAACGTGTAGACATGGTGTGAGGTGGAATATCCGAGCCGCTGCAGTCGTGCTCGCCGCAATCATGGGACTGACTGCTGCGGCCTGTGGGGGACAGAGCGCCACGCCCCACAACTATCCAACACCTACGACGAAGACACCCTTGCCATCCGGAGCAGCTATCTACTCCCACGCTCTGTGCAAGACCTATTTCGGGTCGACTCGTGCCATCGCTGAGGAATTCGAAGCGGCATCACTGGTGTTCGACCCGATAAGTGATGCTGTGGCCAGGGCACCCGGTACCTACGTCTGCACATACGAGGTTCCGAAATCGCCGTTTGGCCTGACTCTCACCCTCACAGACAGGTCGCCGGAAGGCGCCTCGTTCGTCTGTTGCGTGGCGATTGCCCAATCAGGTCCCATCTATGCACTCGCAACGGGTAGCCCCAACGGGGTCCAGGTATCCGGGGCGAACCAGACGTGGCTCAAAAAGGCCGCCGCCAGAGCAACGCTGCCCAAACCAAGCAGCGAAGCCGTACCCCGACCGCTGGACCGGGTCGTTCGCCGCAACAAAGCTGCCTGCGAATATGTGCTCGCCACATGGTCTGGACTCCAAGAGCAGATTCCCAAAGGATTCGAACGTTCGGATGTTGATCAGGTGGTTGCAGATGCATCTAGTCCCGATCTTCAACACGAACTTCCGGTATTGGAACCCGTGCTGCCTCGAAGAATGTTCCTGCAATCCCACAGGTAGGTGGCGAGATGGTCGAAACTTGCTTTCAACTCGGCCTTGGTGGGGTCGACCGTTAGCAGGGAGCGACTGCCTCATACCGCCCGCTGCGGGTCATGCAGGCCGGACGATCGCTCCTTAGATATGGATCGTGCCGTCAGGGTGAAACGTCCAGCTGGGATTGTGTGCCACTTCCCACACGTATCCGTCAGGGTCGGCGAACGCCCCAGTCGTGCCGCCCCAATCGGCGCCGGCGGCGTGGCGGACGATCGAACCTCCAGCTTGCTCCGCCTCGTTCAGCACCTCGGTGACCTCATCGGGCAAGTGCACATTGTGGGCCAACTCGATCCCCGGGGCACCGTGGCCGCCAAGCGCCGTCCATAACCCGAATACCATTCCTCCAGCTTGGAAGAAGCACACCTCGTCATCGGGTTGCTGAGCATTTGACCAGCCGAGGGCCTCGTAGAACGTGCGGGCCCGGGCGAGATCGGAAACACCGAGAGTCACCAAACTGATGCGTTGCTCCATCACGTAACTATGGCAAAACCAGGACCGTGCACGACGACCGGGTAGCTCCGGGGGTGCCCCACACTGGGTTGGGGTCGATTATTGAGTCATCACCGCCCCCACCCGAGGCCGAAACGAAGCCAAGTACACAACGGAGAGTATGACTCCAACGATTCCGGTGAAGATCCAGAACAGCACGATCAGTGCAATCCACATGCCCTTTGATGAACCAGCCGCTGTGAAAGCACCCGTAGGGCGTGAAATCGAATCGACCAGCGCCCAGATCGGGATGACGAGCGCCACCAGTCCGATCAGGAGCACGAATATGCCGTCCAAACCAAAGATTACGCCGGACATACTTACCTCCCGATGGGATCTGACGAACCTACACCCAGCCCACCAGCATGTCCCTCATCAATGACAATGGCCTTTGGTGTACCACCACCGACCGCTCTGTTTCCATCGAGGGGATAGCCCTGTCGGGGTAAGTGGTGGCTGTCAACACCGCTCCAAAGCTGACCCCCTGCCACCGGTTGAAAATTGACCCCCCGCCCGGGGCCACCGTCACGCAGCGTCGTCAGTAGGCACCCTCCCGAGGTCTCGGTCCTTCAATCGGTAGCTGTCGCCCTTCATGGAGACGACCTCGGCGTGGTGGACCAGCCGGTCGATCATGGCGGCAGCCACGACGGCGTCACCGAACACCTCACCCCAGCGACCGAAGGGCTTGTTGGAGGTGACAATGACACTGGCCCGCTCGTAACGGGAGGACACCAGCTGGAAGAAGAGGTTGGCCGCCTGGGCGTCGAAGGGGATGTAGCCAACCTCGTCGATGACGATCAGCGGATAGCGACCGAGTCGGGTGAGCTCCTCGTGGAGCTTGCCGGCGTCGTGGGCCTGGCCGAGGCGGTCCACCCATTCGGCCGCGGTGGCGAACAGGACCCGGTGTCCGGCCTGGCAGGCCCGGATGGACAGGCCGATGGCCAGGTGCGTCTTCCCGGTCCCCGGCGGTCCTAGGAAGATGACGTTCTCCTTGGCCTCGACGAAGTCGAGGGCCCCGAGGTGGGCGATCACGTCCCGCTTCAGACTCCGTTGGTGGTCGAAGTCGAACTCCTCCAGGGTCTTGCGGGCCGGGAGCCGGGCGGCCCGGATGCGGATCTCCCCGCCGTTGGACTGGCGGGCGGCCACCTCCCGCTCGAGGCAGGCGGCCAGGAACTCCTCGTGGGTCCAGCTCTCGGTGCGGGCCCGGTTGGCCAGGCGCTCATAGGCCTGGGCCAGGGACGGGGCCTTGAGCGCCCGGCACAGGTAGGCGAGGTCGCTCGCCGGCTTGGACTTGGTGGCCATCACGCCACTCCCAGCGCTTTGTCGTAGTCGGCCAGGTCCCGCTCTTCGACGAGGGTCTCGAGCGCTGGGACCGGGACCTCCTCGGCCCGCATCATCCGCAGCGTCATGGCGTGGGTGGCGTCCAGGATGCTCTGGTGCTTGGCCAGGCATCGCCGGTGACGGGCCACCTCCACCCCGGCACAGGTGGCGACCACCGAGGTGAGGTCGACCCGGACCTCGATGCGGCGGCCCACGAAGCGGGGGTTCACCGAGTAGTCGTTGGTGTCGACTCGGACGTAGTGGTCCCGGGGCAGCCGGGTGTCCAGGCGCAACGCCGGGTCGGGCAGGACCGGAGGGAACGTGCTCATCGAGCCCCGGTCCTCATAGATCTGCTCGGCCGGGACCATCCGGGTGGTGGCGTGCACCCGGCGGTTGGCCCGCTTCAGCCAGGCGTGGAGCTGGGTGTTGAAGTCGGCAACGTCGGAGAACCTCCTCCCGGGGAGGAAGGAGGTCTCGTAGTAGCCGTTGGCCCGCTCGTTCATGCCCTTGGCCTCGGGGTCGTTGGGCTTGCACAGCCGGGCGCCCATCCCGAGGGTCCCCCGGAACCGCTGGAACTCCTCGGTGTAGACCTGCTTGCCCCGACGCCACTGGCCGATGCAGCCCTCGCCGTCCCACACAGCGGTGCGGGGGATGCCACCGATCTGCTGGAGGCAGGACAGCATCCCGGCCAGCACGTCGTGACCGGCCCGGGTCGGGACCAGGTGGGCGCCCATGAACCGGGAGTAGCCGCTGACCGCCGTGACCACCCAGAGCTTGTCGGTCTGGCCGAACCCAAGGGGGATCTCGTAGTCCGGCTGCCACAGGTCGAACTGGACCAGCTCGCCAGGCACGTAGTGGGTGCGTTGGCAGGGATCGGGCGGTCGGAACAAAGGCCGGAGCTCGGCCACCCGGTCCCGCAGGATGGTGATGCCGTGTTCCCACTCGATGCGCTCGGCGATCACCGTCGCCGGCATCGTCGGGCAGTCCCGGAGCAGCTCACAGACCTGGTTCTCGACGGCGTCCACCAACGAGCCCTTGGATGCTCGTTTGTAGTCCGGCGGGGCGGATCCCCGCACCGCCGTCCTCACGGTGTTCCTCGCCACGCCCAGCTGCCTGGCGATGGTCTTGATGCCCAGCCGCTCGGCGAAGTACAGCCGGCGGATCTCGGCCCAGTCGTCCACGTTGATCATGTCCTTCCTCCCCGGCTGGCGATCCAGCCAGGGTTCGTGATCCAGCACACTCAGTGGTGGACCACCGGGAAGGGGGGTCAATTTGCGGGCGGTGATAAGGGGTCAGTATTCAGCCGGTGGCGACAGTGGCCCTACATTCCAGAAGCTGCCTCCTCCGGCCAGGTGCGGAACAGATGGAATTTGTGCCAACAGGCGTGGGCCTGTCTTGTGATCCCCCGCGTCGTTTGAGCAGGAGGAAGGCTCCGAAGCCACCTGCTGCCGCCGCCAGAATCGCCGTTGATCAACGGCAGAGCCGCCGGCGGACTCACAGGCGTGCACATTTCCGGCCCATTTTGGGATGAGCAAACTCCGAGCAACGTCTCTGGGTCCGGAGACGGCACCAAATTGGTCAGCTCCATTATTTAGCTACTACAATCATTAGCATATGACTACACAAGTGAGCCCGACCGAGACCCACAGGGACTCGGTCGTCGATGCCGTACTGAGCGCCAGCCGCGTGCTGGTGGCGGTGGCCGCTCGCTCTCTCGGGGACGCGGCTGAAGAGGTGACGCTCACTCAGTACCGGACACTGGTCGTGCTGGCCTCCCGAGGCCCCCAGAGTCTCGCTGCCCTGGCGGAGGCCGTGGATGTGACACCACCGACCGCCACTCGGATGTGCGACCGATTGGTCAAGAAGGGCTTGATCGTCCGCCGCCACGACCGGGGTGACCGACGTCTGATTCGGTTGACGCTGGCCAAAAAGGGTCATGATCTGGTGGACACCGTGACCAAGAGGAGACGCGCCGAAATCGCTCACCTTCTGGAAGCGATCCCCTTAGAGCAACAGACAGCGCTGGTCGACTCGTTGCAACGGCTCACCGCCGCGGCGGGCGAGGTGCCCGAGCAGGACTGGTCGACAGGGTGGGACCTGTAGATGGACCAGCTCTTTTCGTGACCCCCTTCGGCCGGACCTCTTGGCGGGCCGCCATGACCCGTGCATCCCGTTGGCTGGGCGGTGCGTCCTACCTACAGAAATGGCTGATCCTCGGTGCACTCATCGGGGCCATGGCCGGCGTCGGTGCCATCGTGTTCTACGAGGCACTGCTGGCCTGCACCCATTTCTTCTTGGGGACACTGGCCGGCTATCACGTTCCAACTCCGGTCGGCGAAGGCGGGAACAGAGGATCGGCGACCTTCTCCCGTCCGTGGGCACTCCCGCTTGTGGTCGGATTCGGAGCCCTGCTCGGGGCCATCCTTGTGTTTCGATTCGCCCCTGAGGCGGAAGGCCACGGTACTGACGCCGCGATCTCAGCGGTCCACCACAACCCTCGGGGCATCCGTTTCCGAGCGGTCATCGTCAAGATCGTGGCATCGGCCCTCACCATCGGTTCGGGCGGCTCGGGAGGTCGAGAAGGCCCCACTGGTCAGATCAGCGCCGGGTTCGCTTCCCTGCTCGCCCGAGAGCTCGATCTCAGTCCCACCGACGCCCGTATTGCCGTGGTCACTGGGATCGGTTCAGGGATCGGGGCTATCTTCGGCGCCCCGCTAGGCGGAGCGATCTTGGCCACCGAAATTCTCTACCGGGACGACTTCGATGCCGAAGCTCTGCTCCCGAGCTTCGTGGCGTCGTTCGTCGGCTACATCATCTTCGGTGCCGTGGTCGGCTTCACCCCGATCTTCGGCTTTGCCGGCAGCTACCACTTCACCGATCCCGCTCGGTTACCGTGGTTTGCCCTGATCGGGGTGCTCGGTGGAGTCATCGGCCTGCTCTACGCCAAGAGCTTCTATGGCATCGCCGACCTGTTCGGACAAATGGAACTTCCCCGTTGGATCAAGCCGGCCATCGGCGGGATCTTGGTGGGTCTCATCGCCCTGGCTGTCCCCGAGGTGCTCGGCACCGGCTATGGCTGGATTCAGCAGGGGCTCGGTCGTCAGCTCCTGACTCTGCCGCTGTGGATCGTCCTCATCCTGCCGTTCGCCCGAATACTGGCGACCAGCCTCTCCATTGGCTCAGGCGGTTCGGGTGGCATCTTCGGTCCCGGCCTGGTCATCGGCGCTTTCATCGGGGCTTCTGTGTGGCGACTCTTCGAACCAGTCGTTCCGTCCATGGGCCACAGTCCAACCCCCTACGTGGTCATAGGGATGATGTGCTGCTTCGGTGGCATCTCCCGTGCGCCCCTTGCCGTGATGCTGATGGTGGCCGAGATGACCGGGAGCCTCTCCATTCTTGGTCCGGCCATGATCGCCGTGGGGCTGGCCTGGTTCATTGTCCGCCGCAGCGATGACACGATCTACCGGAGCCAGCTACGAACGAGAGCGGACGCCCCAGCCCAGCGACTCCTGATGGGTATGCCCGTCCTGGCCGGCATCCCTGTCCGCCAGGCCATGGCGTCTCCACGCCTGGTGATCTCCGGTGGGACCCCGCCGGCAACCGCCAGTCGCGAACTCCAGCACGAAGGGCTCACTGGCGGTCCTGTTGTCGACAGAGAAGGCCGGTTCGAGGGAGCGGTTTCACTGCGCAGCCTCGACGAGGGCAAGGAAGATGCCGGGCGACGGCTGGAGTCGGTTGTGGATGTGTCGGCACCAACCGTGTCAGAGTCCGCCAATCTTGACATCGCGGTTGATGCCCTCACCACCTCGACCCAACGCTGGGTGTCGGTCCTCGACGCTGAACGGAAAGTGGTCGGGATCATCGCTACGTCCGACGTGGTCAGAGGCTACCGGTTGGGCCTCCTGGCCAGCCTGCAACGGGTGAATGCCGACGGCGATTCAAACGGATCCGACCGGATACGCATCGAGGCCGGGTCTTCGTTGGTGGGACGAACGCTTGGCGAGGCGAGATTGCCAATCAGCATCATCGTGACCACCATCCAGCGACATCGAGATCTAGTGGTGCCCGAGGGGTCCACGGTACTCGAAGGCGGGGATGAACTCGTCCTCATCGGGAGCGCGAGTGACATCGATGCCATCCGAATCCTCGCATCGCAAGATGGGCGCTGCTCCGACGAAGCCAAGATTCCGGACCGGGACCTCGCCGTCCACGACATCAAGCATCGATGAAAGGAGGCAGTGAGGTGTCCGAAGAGAGGAGGGCACGCTTGGACGTCATCGCCGACGCCCTCGGTTCTGACGAGAACATCTCCTGGACGTACTCGCACTCGTGTTCGACCCGGGCGGAGGGTTGAAGAGGGAAGCTGAGGGACACCTTCTCCTCACCGATCGACGTCTCATATTCGGTACATGAAGTCCCATTTTTGAGGACCCTCGCCCTGCAAGGAACAGGCAGCGACGGTCGATAACCGCCCACAACCGACGGTCAGTGGTACTTCCGCACTCCGGTAGGTATCGGCAGGTCCCGGGTGAGTCCCGGGTGAGTCCCGGGTGAGTCCCGGAAGTGCGATACTTCCTGCGAGAGGACTGACGTTCGATGCAACCATCTAGCCGATGACATCTGCAGCGGAACCGATCGATTGGTCCGAGCTTGGCCGAAGTCTCGGTTCCCGACTGATGGACGTCGAGCCGCCCCTGGCGGATTGCTCTGCTGACCCTGACGGAACGGCCTGCGCCGAAAGTATCTCGCGGCTATCCAATCCATTTGCGATCGAAGACGACCCAGGAGCGTTTCACACCACAGGCTGGTTCAAAGCCTTCGAGACCCGGCACAGCCCTCGGGCGGTCATGGCCCAGTCAGCCGAGGATGTTGCCGCGACATTGCGCTTCTGCGCCAAGAGGGGTGTGCCAGTTGTGGCGAAGGGCACTGGCCATGATTATGTCGGACGCTCCAGCAACCCCGAGGCGCTCATGGTGTGGACCCACCACATGGGCGATGTCACGGTGCATAACGCTTTCTCACCACAGGGTTCCGACAGGCTCGAACCGGGGGTGCCTGCCATCAGCCTGGGGGCGGGGGCCCGGTGGCTTGAGGCCTACCAGGCGCTCCAACCGAACGGGCGCTACGTCCAAGGCGGAGGGTGTACGAGCGTAGGGGTGGCGGGCTTCACCCTTGGTGGTGGCTTCGGCACCTTCTCCAGACGATTCGGTACTGCCGCTGGGAACCTCTTGGAAGCCGAGGTGGTCACCGCTTCGGGCAACATCGTGGTGGCAAACTCCTACTCGCACCCAGAGCTGTTCTGGGCACTGCGCGGTGGCGGCTTCGGTTTGGGCGTCGTGACAAGGTTTACCATGCGGACCCACGAGCCGCCTCCCACCCTCGGGGCCGCAGCGGGCACCATCAAGGCGAACAGCGCTGACGCGTACCGGCGCCTGATCCGCAGGCTGGTGGACATCTTCCCCTTATTGTGCGATCTCATCGGGCTCAAGTTCGAGAACCCTCGACAGAGCAAACACTGTCTCGAGCGAGGCGCCACGTTTCCCCCGCTCCAGCTGCCCCACGAAGGTGCGACCGTTGTCGCTGGCGTCGCCCAGACCCTTCTGAGAAAGACCCCGTTCGATCCGCAGGGAACGCAGCACCGTCCCGAACGCCACATCGATGACGGATCATTGGTCCGTTAGGCCTGCCGGTGACATGAACCCAGTGGGACGACGTGCCTGCTATTCATTTCCGCTCCAGAGTTTCGTCGAGCCAGTTGGCGATCACAACCTGGGCTAGCGACGGCGTGTCGAGCTGACAATGTGTGCACCCGGGATGATCCGGAGGGAACGCCACCAGACGCTTTCGGTTGTCCGGAATCTCATCGAAGAGACACTGTGCGTGCGCGAATGCGACCTGAAGATCATTGACGGCATGGAGAACGAGGAAGGGTATGTGGATCTGGCTGGCGACTCCATCCAGATTGAACCCCCGGATCCTCTCTAGCAGCTCCTCAACGGTGTCAACGCCAAACGTGGCCATAGCCTGATCGACTCGACGTCGGCTGTCGTCGCCCTGGGGTACCGGGGCCAGCCCGTAGAAGGCACCCCAGGCGACAGCTGCCGCCAGCCTCTTCTCGAAGGCCGCCCCGCGAGCTGCGAAGTAGCCACCCATGCTGCTGCCCACGAGGGCGATCCGCTCTGGATCAACCTCATCCCGGTGCTCCAGGAAGTTGATGAATGCAGTGATGACCACCTCGTAGTCGGCCCTGGTCCCGATACGCCGACGCTTCGATTCTCCCTGCCCGGGGCCGTCCGGGAGCAGGACGGTGTACCCGCGGCGAACGAGCGCTTCACCGAGTTTGAACCACATCTCCTCCGAGAAGGCATCGATGCCGCCCTGGACGACGACCGTGGGTCGGGATCGAATTGGGCCTGAGGGTGAGATCAGGTAGCCGGGGAGCATGTACTGCTCGTAGGGAATCTCGACCGCCTCAAAGCGGTATCTTGGATCGAGAGTCATGGCGGTCTGGAAGCACCGGCGACTCTCCTGCATGGCCGGCAGTTCCACGATGCCGTCCATGGCGTGGAAGGTGGTCGCCATCCGGAAGTAGATACATGCCCGTCGCCACAACTCGATCGCCGAGAGGTCGTGGCCCTGCTCCGCGGACTGTGCTGCCTGACAGTCGAGCTCGGACGCCAAACTGCTGAAAGCTGCTAGCCACCCCTCCCGGTCGCCCACCTCGAGGTCCCGTATGGCGCTCATGATCTCGCTGAACTCTGAGCCACCCAGCGATGAGTAGCTGATGGCACGGAGCAGCTGCGTCGACCAATCCAGGTTCTCCGGCCAGTGCACGTACGCGCCGAAGGCCTCGACCCCACTTGGCGGCACCACAGCCCAGGATCGGCTCATCGAAGTTTCGTCCATCTAGTCGTCCTCGCTGTTCATTCGGTGCTCATTTCGTTGTACTTCGGCGATGGGATAGCCACCGTTGGCGTGAATGGTGGTGCCGTTGACGAAGGCCGCCTCCTCTGAGAGGAGGAACGACGCCACCGAGGCGATCTCGTCGGGTGTACCCAGCCGACCGGCCAGGGTGGCCTTGGCCCGGCGATCAGCCAGACCCGGCACCTTCCGGAAGCCCTCGTTCATAGGGGTCGCCACGAAGCCCGGGGCGATGGTGTTGACTCGGATCGATCTCGGTGCAAGCTCGACGGCCAGGGTTCTCGACAGAGCTTCGACCGCGCCTTTGGACATGGCGTAAGCGCTCTGTCCGGCCATGCCGACGTGAGCCGAAACCGAGGTCACGAAGACGATGGCGGTTCCGTGCCCGAGCTGGGGTGCGAGCGCTTGGGTGAGGTGGAACGGTCCCCGGGCATTCACCGCCCAGGTGTGGTCCAGAGCCTCGGGTCCGATCTGCTCGAATGGAGTTGGCTGGAAGACGCCGGCGCAGTGGACCAGGCCGTCTAGGAGGATCTCCTCACTCGCCAGCACCTCGGAGGCCTGGTTGACCTGCTCGTAGTCGGCAAGATCGGCCTCCACGAGGCGGTGATGCTCTGGTCCCTCGAGCTGGCCGACAGCTGCTACCAGGCGTTCATGGCTTCGCCCCACCAGGATGATCCTCGCGCCCTCATCGGCCAGGGTACAGGCCATGGCGAGACCGATGCCTGAGCTGGCCCCGGTGACAAGTATGCGGCGACCTTGGTGCTTTCCAGTCTTCATCGAACGCGATGTAACCAGTTCTCGGAGGACCCCATGGGCACATCGTGGCCGCCCTCCGCACCGGTAGCCCTAGGGAGACTCCCTAGTTCTCGGAGACAACCACTCGCCGACGAAGTTCTGGGGAGTCTCCCTAGGGCAATGGGCACTCCGATCCTTCAACCTGGTTGATGTGCAGATCATCGTGGAGATCTCAGAAGGCAAGGACGGACGAGCCGAAGGAACGGTGAGGGCCACAGGGCAATCCCAGGCCCATCCTTTCTCGGGAAACCTCGAGTTCCTGGCCCTTATCGAGAGCCTCTATCAGGTCGGCGCCGAAACGCCTGGTCAAAAGGCCGGCACAACCGAGAAGGAGTGGTCATGAAGAATCTGATGTGGAGCTTTTCGCCGTGGGTCGCCTTCCTTTTGGGCGTTCGTATCGGCGGGGTGTACTGGGGTGCCGCCATCGGTCTGGCCGTTGCCCTGGTCGTCCTGGTGAGGGCAATCACTCGTCACAGCACCCACATGTTCGACGTCATCGGCACGGTCTACTTCGGGGGTCTGCTTGCGCTCTTGGCCGCTATTCACCCCAGTGACATTGCCACCTGGGGGCGGTACGCACAGGCTGTGGCCCACGGATCGCTCACCCTGATCGTTTTCGGTTCCATCCTCGTCGGCAAGCCCTTCACTGAGCCTTACGCGCGGGAGCAGGCACCGGAGCGGGTGTGGCAGAGCGCCCGGTTCCGCGAGCTCAACCGGCGGTTGTCGGCAGTGTGGGGGCTGGCCTTCCTCGTTGGCACGATCTCGCTGATCATTGCCGGTTCGCAGGACTCCCGTCAGTTCATCTTGAGGCTTGCGGTCCCCTTCGGCGCCCTGCTCCTGGCCCTCTTGTACAGCCAGAAGCAAGCCAGCCTGACCGCCAGAGCGGCGTCCGCTGACTGAAGCGGCGTCTTGAGCCCCATCGAACACCCGTCGATGCAGAGCAGCGAGGAGCACGCCGTGGCCACCGAATCCGACACCGACGTTTGCGGTACCACCGACACTGCTGGGGCCGGCCAGGCCCCCGAGGCCGGAGCTGTGTCGGTCGGGACCACTGAGGCCGGCTCCGCACCGTCGATGCCGGTGCGAGCGCGGATGGTCTTGCGGACGAGATCCGTGTGGATCTTCCCGCTGGCCATCCCACTCGTGCTGGTCGTGCTGATGACGTTCATCTACATCGGCGCTGTCTTGAACCCGACGGCGCACCTGGACGGACTTCCGGTCATGGTGGTGAACCAGGACACTGGAGCCACTGTGAACGGCCGGCACGTCGACGAGGGTGCCACGGTGGTCCAGGCGTTGAACAGCTCGTCCGAGGTGAGCACCAAGCTGAAGCTGCGCAGCACCACGTTGGACGAGGCAAAGGCAGCGATGGGCCGTGGGAGTGCCTATGCCACGATCGCGATCCCGGCCGGCTTCACCGACTCGCTCCTTGCCGCCGCCGGGGACGACATACCGGCGCCGAATGCGGGCTCCGGGCAGCCCACGGTAGAGCTGTTGGAGAACGGCCGGCTGGGCAGTCTGGGTGTCAACCTGGCGGCGGGCGTGCTGACCCCGGCTTTCCAGCAGATCTCCTCATCCATCGGAGATCAGCTGGTTGCTCACAGCACCACCGCGGCCCGGAGCACTTCTTTCGCCACGGCGCAGCTCCACAACCCCATTCGTTTCGAGACGGTGAGCTATCGGCCCCTTCCGCCGAACACGGCGCTCGGGCTCAGTGCGTTCTATGTGTCGCTCCTGGCGATGCTGGCTGGCTTTGTGGGTGCGACCATCGTCAACTCCTCTCTCGACGGTGCCCTGGGCTACTCCACGACCGAATTGGGACCGCGCTGGAAGCAGCGGCGGCCGCTCCCGATCGCACGTCAGCAGATCCTCCTCTTGAAGTGGTCGGTCGCTCTCGTCGCTATCCCCATCCTGGACGCTGCCATCGTGGGTGTGGCCGCAGGCATCCTGCGTATGGACGCACCGAACACCGCTCTGCTCTGGGCCGTCCTGTCCCTGGCCTCGCTGATGGTAGCGAGCGTCACGTTGACGCTGTTCGCCGCCTTCGGGTCAATCGGACAGCTCCTAGCCATGCTCGGGCTGATCTATCTCTCGTTGGCGTCATCAGGCGGCACGGTTCCGACCCAGGCTCTCCCGGGCTTCTACAACTTCGTTGGGCACGTGGAACCACTTCGCCAGGTCCTCACGGCGGCACGAGCCGTGCTGTACTTCGGGGCGCGGGTGACGCGGGCCTGACCCACGCTCTCATCGTGCTCAGCTTCGAGATCGTGGCCGCAGTGGTGGTCGGTCTGTTTATCACCGGCTGGTATGACCACAAACGCCTGTACCGGCTGTCCCCAGACTTGATCGCCTACGTCTCCCGGGTGACCGATGAGCGGCTGGCTGCCGCGCATTCGCCGGCGACGAGCTCCAGCTCGTAGCCGGGAGCCGCGCCATATCAAGGGATCTGCTTCCGGGATCTGAAGCGGCACAAAGGCCGCTACCGTTTGGGGATGGCCGCGGTCGAAAGGCCTGAATCAACAGGCCAGCTGATCGGAAGGAGCGCTGAGCGCCAATCCATCGCTCGCGCCCTCGACGAGATGAGCTCGGGGCATCCTCGGTTGGTGTGGGTTGAGAGCGATGCCGGCATGGGAAAGACGGCGCTCGTCCGGCATGTCGTGGGAAACCTTGCTGCCGAGATGCAGGTGGCGCATGCTCAAGCCGACGAGCTTGCTGCCGAGCGACCCTTCGAGCTGGCCCGGCAGCTCGGCTGTACGTCCACCGAGAGCTTCTCTGCGGGCATGGAAATCCTCGAAGCCTGGTCCAAGCGTCAAGACGACGGCCCGGTCGTGGTCGTGGTTGAAGACCTGCATTGGGCCGATGGCGCGTCGTCGAAGGCGCTGCTCTCGGCCGTACAGCGGCTCGACAAGGATCGCGTCGCCGTGCTCGTCACGACGCGGCCGGGACTGCATGACGGCTGGGAACGTCTCCGTTCCGATCCCGAACGATGCCTCGGCATCACCTTGGCCCCTTTCGATGCTAATGAAGTGGAGCTGTTCGCATCGTCCGTGGGGATCGATCTGACTCCCTATCAAGCGGAGCGGCTCCGTTCTCACACCGGTGGACACCCGTTGTACCTTCGAACCCTGCTTGGCGAACTGAACCCCGCGGATCTCCAGCGGAGCGATGGAAATCTTCCGGCCCCGCGCTCGCTGACTTCGTCGGTCACTCCGCGCCTCTCCGAAACACCGGATTCAGCGCGTACCCTCGTTGCCGCCATGGCCGTCATCAACCATCGCGCCCCGCTGATGGTGGTGGCCCGTCTGGCAGACCTCAGTTCCCCAGTCGAACCGTTCGAGAAGCTCTTGAGCACGGGCTTCGTCCGTTGGGATCCGGAGGAACCGGGCTCTCCTGTCGAGTTCGTCCATCCGCTCTATCGCCAGGCGGTCTACGAGGATCTCTCACCGAGCCGCCGCCGTGACCTGCACCATGCCGCCGCCCAGGTCACCAGCCTGGCCGTGGCGCTCGCTCATCGTGTGGCCGCCGCCGACGGGGCAGACGAGACGCTGGCGATCGAGCTGGAGACGAAGGCGCGACGCGAGCTGGAAGAGGGGCAGAAGACGGAGGCCGGGCGAACCTTTCAGTGGGCCTCGTCACTGAGCGTCGATGCAGCGGAGGCGAAGCGCAGGCTGGTGGACGCCGCTTTGGCCTATGTCGATGGCGGACAAATGGGCCGTGCAGAAGCGCTTCGATCCGACATCGAATCGTTCGAAGAGGGGTCCGGCCGCAGCCTGGTGTTGGGGCTGCTCGAGTGGGACCAAGGACACGCAGAGAGTGCTGGGCAGTGGCTCCATCGGGTGGTTGACGAGGAGGAGGCGGACGAAGCCGACGCCCGTGCCATAACCGCGCGGTGCTTGGGCCGAGCTCGCGGAGATCCACATCACCCTGGGTCAGGGAGCTGAGGCCGCTCGGGCCGCCGCTCAGCGCACTCGCGCTCTCACGGCCACACACCTCTGCTGAGCGGCTGGCCAACATCCACGCTGCTTTGGCCGATGGCTATATGCAGGGGGCGGCATCCGGTCTGACTCGTCTGCGCCAACGACTGCCACAATCCGCAAACGAGGTACCGGGCGACGAGGTGGATATGTTGGTTGTCCGAGCCACCCTCGCCCAGTTTGGGGGCCGGACCCAAGCCAGCCTGGCCGACCTGCGGGCCGTGGTGGCGCTCACCCAACGTGGCTTCATTCCGGTTCAGCTCGCCCGCACCCACCGGCAGCTGGGCACCGCACTGCTGGTGGTGGGTGAGTGGGACGAAGCGCTCGTGCAAGCTCGGACCGGATTGAGAATCGCCACCGATGATCCTCGAGGTGTGGAGAACGCGGCGTGCCATGGACTGCTCGCCACGATCCTGGCCTACCGTGGTGACACCGAACGTGCTGAGGCGCATGTGGCGGCGGCGGCAGAGTCAGCGGCTCGCCTCGGGGCCGCCGAAGGCGTCGGAATGGCCCAGATCGCCAGCGCTGCCCTGGGCATGGCGAGCCGTCAACCCGGACGGGTCATCGAGACACTCGATCCCCTCACCGCCCTGGCACCGATGCTGGCAGCCCTGACGTTCTGGCCATCCCACGTGACGGCGCTGATCGAGACCGACCAGCTTGAGCGGGCCCGGGCCTCCATCGAGGGACTCGAATCGGGGGCAGTGGCCCGGGGACTGGATATGGGCGCCCGGCTCCTCGGATTGCGGGCCCGATTGGCGAAGGCCCAGGGTGAGGTCGACCAGGCGGACGAGTTGTTCGCGCTCGCGCTGGACGGATTCGGTCCCGATGATCCGTTCCTCGAGAGGACCCTCTTGCTCCATGCCCACGGCCAACTTCAACTGGATCGAGGCGAACGAACTCACGCAGTGGCAACCCTTCGCGCTGCGTACGACGCGCTGCTGTCCGTCGCCGCCGAGCCATTCGCCAGCCGGGTGCAGTCCGATCTCAAGCGCGCCGGAGCCCGATCCCCCCGGAGATCGGCCAGATCCTCGCTCGATCTGACCGACCGTGAGCGGGACGTGGCCGTACTGGTGGCGAAGGGATATTCCAACCCTGAAGCGGCAGCGGAGCTCTATGTGAGCCGGAAGGCAATCGAGTATCACCTTCAAAACATCTACGGAAAGCTCGGTATCGCATCGCGCCGTGAACTGCGCGGCCTCGATCTTTAGGGGGCAGCCCAGCTCGATCTAATGCCTTGCCCCTTCCCGAAGTGGCAATGGAATCGAAACATCATCGGGCCCACCCGGCGTGCCCTCCGGGATCAAGCCGCGGCAACTGAAGGCCACTTTCTTCTCGCGCTCGATGCCAAAACGATCCACCATCGGGACCACTTAGGTCGTGTCGCAGATAGGCCCCCTCCCGCCACGCCGTCCCCTCCCGGTTCGGGGTGGCGCCTGGCCCCGGACCCGACGCCATTCGCACGCACCCATCGCCCGACTCTCCGAACCTAACCCCATAAGCCCCAGGCGCCCGAGCCTCTGGGCCCCAGTTCCGGTGGCCCCGGTCCCGGAGCGCGGCGGTTTTGATCCACGGAGGCCCCGAGGCCCCCCTCTCCCCCGCGACTGTCAAATGGTGCCCACGGCAGGAATTGAACCTGCGACACCTCATTTAGGAAACGAGTGCTCTATCCCCTGAGCTACGTGGGCTGGGGCCGGACACGCGATTCTAAGCCGTGATCGCAATCGACTCGGGCCGTAACTCCGGGTCGACCGCCGCGAACGCCCCCACTGCTCAGTCCGGAGCGTCGACGCTCTACGATCACCGGGTGGAAGGGCGTTCAGCTCCTGGCATCAGTGGAGCACCGCCACACGCCGATCGACATGAAGAGGTCTCCATGAGCACAAGCGATGAGTGGTCCCCCGACGAGCCCTCCGGAACCGATCCCTTCGAACAGGGTGACGAGGCCATAGCCGAAAGGACCGAGCTCGACCCGTCCTTCGGCGAGGCGCTCGAGCTCGATCCTTCCCTCGACCCTACGCTCCAGACGGACGAGCGCGAACTCGAAGAGGCAGGCGCCGAGTTCGACGATCCCGAGGGCATGGTGGTCCTCGACGGTGGCATCGACGATCCCGACGGGCTGGGTCGACCCACCGATCGCGAGCGGGCAGAGGCCGCCGACGACGAGGGCTGGGACCTCGATGCGCCCGAGGTTCCGAATGGTGACCTCGACGACCCAGACATAGAGTGAGGCTGGCTGCGGATCGGTCGATCTGACGGCATCGAACCGCCCCTCGCATCGGATCCAAGACGGATCTGCGCGGCTGGTTGTCGACCCATTTGCACCATGCGCTGGCGTCCGAACAGGTACGGGGCAGGACATCGCTGCGCCGGCCCCGATGCTCCGCCCTGCCTCTGACCGGCCTTCTCCGGGGAGCTCACCGGACCCTGTTTCCAATGGCTGATGGTGCCCGCTTGGAAGGCCCGCCCGCCCTCCCGGCCCCGCCCTGCCCCGCCCCGCCCCGCCCGACGCTTGACCAGGGATTCGACCGGAAACCACCGTGGGCAGAGTCGGCCCCAGCCTGTTGCCTCACGTCAAATCCCGCGCCAAGGGTGATTCGTTGCCTCATGGAGAACCCCGCGCTTCGAGTTAGTGGGTGAACGCCCGGTTGACGGCCCGCGGCGGCGGTCCGGTCTTCGCCAAGGCCAGGCGTTGGAGCTGGGTGGTGAGGCGGGCGATCTCTGCCTGATGGCGGGTCGGATGGAGGGCGTTGCGGGCTCTCGTGAGGGCGGCCTGCTGGCCAGGGGTGAGGCCCCCGGCGGCCAGGAGGCGCTGATAGGGGCTCTGGGCGCTGTCGTGGCGCTTGGCGACCTTGGCCCCCACCCGGGTGGGGCTGGTGAGCTTCTGCTGGGTGAGCAGGAGGTTGGTGTAGTTCTGCTCCAGAGCCCAGATCCGGTTGAGCACGGCGAGTTCGGCCTCGGTGTCGAAACGCAGGTAGCCGACCAGCTCTCGCACATGGGTCCAGTTCTTCTGCTCCACATGGCAGCCGTCGTTCTTGTTGCCCGGTCGGGACCGGGTGAAGGTGATCCGGCGGGTGGTGCACCACTCGAGCAAGTCGGCGTTGATGAATTCGCTGCCGTTGTCGGAGTCGATCCCGAGGATGGGGAAGGGGAACTGGCGACAGCCGTGCTCGATGGCCTCGGCCACCCGGATGGCCGACTTGTTGGCCACCGACCGGTTGATCGTCCAACCGGTGGCGATGTCGGTCATGGTCAGGGTGAAGCAGAACTCCCCGAAGGAGTTGCCTCCCTCGTGGCCGACCAGGTCGATCTCGACGAAGCCAGGGACGACGTCGTCCCACTCCGACCAGGTTCTGACGGGAATCTGGGTCTTGAGCAGGGACCCGGGCTTGGTGTGGCTCACCCCCCGGAATCCGGCCAGCACCTTGGCTCCTGTCAGCCGCCGGTCGATGGTGGCGGCGCTCATCGAGGTGAGCAGCACGGCCTCGTCGTCGGTGAGGTCGAGCTCCCCGTCCCGGCGGAGCAACGGCACCAGCACGGGGAGCATGGGGGCCAGCCGCTTGCCCGCCGGCATCCGGGCTGCCCGCCAGCACAGCTCGAGGGCGGACACCACCCGGGCCGAGTAGGTCGGCACCCGAGCGGTCCTCACCTGCACCACCCGGACGGCACCGGCATCGACCAGGCGGGCACGGGCGTGACCCCGGTTCCATCCCTCCACCAACTGGTCGAGAATCACCCCCTTCTCGGACCGGGTTCCCCGCCTATATTGGTTGGCCAGCTTGTTCGTGACAGCACGTCGAGCACCCATCGAAAGCTCCATGGATCAGGCGTAGTCGACCCTCCGCCAGGCGCGGATTCCTTCGTGAGGCAACGATGCCGGCTACGCGCGGGTTTCTGATGAGTCAATGCGCCAGCGTCGGAGCGGTGGGCGATCACGTCTAGGGTGGATGCCAATCCCCCTCTTTGGCCACCACCTCGGCGGTAGTTTCCCAGATCCGCTCCCGGTTGGGTAGGGCGTCGTCCCTCGAGGGGCGCCGCTCCGGAACTGTCCCGGAGCTCACGGCCACCACGACTTTTCCGACGTTCCACTTCCATCCCCCACGTCCCGATCGATAGGCGATGCAGGCTCCACTCGATCCACGGAGGCACCATGACCGACACGACGACGACCATGACCCGCCCGGGCGACGACACCGTCAGCGACCGGGTAGCCAACCACAACATGCGGTGGTGGATCCTCGGCGTACTGGGAACTGCCCAGCTGATGGTGATCCTCGACAACACGATCGTGAACATCGCGCTGCCGACCGCCCAGCACGACCTGCACTTCTCCAACGCCGACCGCCAGTGGATCGTCACCGCCTACTCCCTCGCCTTCGGCAGCCTGCTGCTTCTGGGCGGCCGGATCGGTGACATCTTCGGACGGAAGCGAACGCTGATCGTCGGGCTGGTCGGGTTCGCCGGCGCCTCGGCCGTCGGCGGGTCCTCGGTCGACTTCCCCATGCTGGTCATCGCCCGGACCGTCCAGGGTGCCTTCGGAGCCCTGCTGGCCCCGTCGGTGCTGGCCCTTCTCACCACCACGTTCTCCAATCCCCGCGAACGGGGCAAGGCCTTCGCCATCTACGGCGCCATCGCCGGCACCGGTGGTGCCATCGGGCTCCTGCTCGGCGGCATCCTCACCTCCTATGCGTCGTGGAGGTGGACCCTCTTCGTCAACCTGGTCTTCGCGGCCATCGCCATCACCGGTGCGCTGCTGTGGTTGAAGAACGACAAGGCCGCCGACCGCGACCCGATCGACCTGCCCGGCCTCCTCACCGTCACCGGCGGGCTGTTCTCGTTGGTCTTCGGCTTCTCCCATGCCGAGACCACCGCCTGGAGCAATCCCTACACCATCGGGTTCCTCATCCTCGGCGTCGTCCTGTTGGCCGTCTTCGCCCTCCTGCAGACCCGGGTGACCTACCCTTTGCTCCCCCTCCGCATCGTGTTGAACCGGACCCGGGGCGGGTCGATCCTGGCCATGCTGTTCGGCGGGGCCGGCATCTTCGGGGTCTTCTTGTTCCTGACCTACTACCTGCAGGACACCCTCCGGTTCAGCCCGGTCAAGACGGGTGTGGCCTTCCTCCCCATGGTGGCCGCCCTGGCCGCCATGGCCCAGGTCTCTAACCGGGTGCTGCTACCGAAGTGGGGCCCGAAGCCGATCGTGCCCGCCGGGCTCCTGCTCGACGCGGCGGCGCTGCTCATGCTCCACCGTCTCGGGCTGCACAGTTCCTACGCCTCCCACGTACTCCCCTACCTGATCCTCCTGGGACTCGGATTCGGCCTCAGCGTCGCCCCGTCGTTCAGTACCGGCACCCTCGGACTTCAGCCCCACGACGCCGGTGTGGGTTCGGCCACGGTCAACACCGCCCAACAGGTCGGCGGCTCGATCGGCACCGCCCTGCTCAACACCCTGGCCGCCGGGGCGGCGGCCGGTTACCTGGTGGGAAGGATCAGCTCCCCCGCCACCCTCCAGGAGGCGGCACTGCACAGCTACACCACCGCCTTCGCCTGGTCGGCCCTCATCTTCGTGGCCGGTGCAATCGCCACCGGCCTGATCCTCGAACGGGGGGCGCCGGCCGCCCTGTCCAAGTCGAAGCCGGCGGCACCCGGCACCGAGAACCGGGTGGTCCGTCTCTGACCGATGGCTGCGCCCGCCACCTCCACGCCGGGGTGGGCAGCCTCAGGCCGGATCGTGACCGGCCACCAGCACGCAGCGGGTCCCGCTGTAGATGGTGGGCATGCACTTGTTGCAGTGGATGCACAGCCCGTCGGAGGTCTCGCCCCTCTGCCACCGGTTGACCAGGTCGGGCTGGCGCAGGAGGGCCCGGGCCATGGCCACGAACGAGAAGCCCTCGGACAGCGCAGTCTGGGCGGTGTCCAGCCGGTTCACCCCTCCGAGCAGGATGACCGGCATGCTGAGGGCACCGAGGAACTGGCGGGCGTAGGGGAGGAAGAACGCCTCCTCGAAGGGATACTCGCGGAGGAACCTCGACCCGAAGACCCGGAACCCGGCTCGCAGCGGCACCGGCAGGGTGGCGGCGAACTCCGCCCGCGGCGCCTCCCCCCTGAACAGGTACATGGGGTTGGACAGGGAGCTCCCCCCGGTGAGCTCGACGGCGTCGAGGGTGCCGTCTGACTCGAGCATCCGGGCGAACTCGATGCTGTCCTCGAGCCACAGACCGCCGGGCACGCCGTCGGCCATGTTGAGTTTGGCCGTGACCGCCACCCGTCCCCCGGCGGCATCCTTCACCGCCTCGACCACCTGGCGCGGGAACCGCCCCCGGTTGACCAGGCTCCCGCCCCATCGATCGGTGCGGCGGTTGAGCTTGGGGCTCAAGAATGCGCTCAGCAGGTAGTTGTGACCGATGTGCACTTCGATGCAGTCGAACCCCGCCTCCACCGCCATGGCCGCCCCCCGCCGGTAGTCGGCGGTGATGCGTTCGATGTCGTCCTCGGACACGGCGTGGGTCAGGGCGCCACTGGCCCCGAGACGGCGTGAAGGCGCCAGCGCCGGCGCCCGGTTGGATCTGGCGTTGGCCACCGGACCGGCGTGGCCGATCTGGGCCGACACGGCGGCGCCGGCATCGTGGACGGCCCGGGTCAGTCGGCGCAGGCCGGGCAGGGACGACTCGGCGAGCTGGACGCAGTGACGATCGGTGCGGCCCTCGGGAGAGACAGCCAGGTAGGCGACGGTCGACATGGCCGCCCCGCCGGCAGCTGTCCGCCGGTGGAACTCGATCAACTGGTCGGAGACGTCGCCCCGGGGGCTGGCCCCCTCGAAGGTGGCCGCCTTGATGATGCGGTTCTTCAACCGCACCGGACCGAGCGACGCCGGCTCGAAGAGCCGTTCAGCCGGCATTCGGATCCCAGGGCGGGGCCGGCTCCACCGGCTGGCCGGCAACGCTCCAGGCGGCCAGGGCGCCGAACACCGCCTCGGTGAACGACGGATGGCACACCACCAGGTCGGGCAGCCACGGATCGGGTTGGGAGTACCGGAGGGGCGATCCGTCCAGGCGGCTGGCGTGGAACCCTCCGGCCAGCGCCACCGCCACCGGGGCGGCGGAGTCCCACTCGTACTGGCCACCGGCGTGGACGTAGACCTCGGCCTCACCCCTGATGACGGCGGCGATCTTGGCCCCCGCCGAACCCATGGGCACGGTGACGGCGCCCAGCTGCTCGGCCACCAAAGGAACGAATTCCGGCGGCCGGGTGCGGCTGATGACGAGGCGGGGCGGCGAGGCGGGAGTCGAGGGCCGGGGTGGGTCGCCGGTACCCAGCACCAACCCGAGGGCGGGCAGGGCCACCGCCCCGACCACGGGGCGGCGTCGACGGCCAGGGCCACATGGACGGCCCAGTCCTGGCGATCCTCGGAGTACTCGCGGGTACCGTCCAGCGGGTCGACGATCCAGACCCGGCCCGAGTCGCGGTCGAGCGCCACCGACCGGTCGGCCTCCTCCGACCGGATGCGATCCTCGGGGAACCGGTCGGCCAGACGTTCCATCAGGAACCTGTGCGATCGCCGATCCCCCTCGTCCCCCCGGGCCCTGCCCGCCTCGGTGCCGGCCCGGAGCTCCATCAGCAGCAGCCCGGCCTCGCCGGCCAGCTCGGCGGCCACCCGGTGCTCGTCGCCCAATCCTTGGTCGTCCACTCGCTCCCCCTGTGCTCGGCACGAATGTAGCGCCCATGGCCGACCCCACCTACGCTGCAGCCTGCCATGGGCCCGCCACCAGTCATGACCGTCGACCAGCTCCAGCAGCTGTTGGACGGGGCCTTTCCCGGCAACGTGGTCCCCTACGTCATCGAGGAGATCACCGACACCACCGTCCGCATGCGGCTCGCGGGTCGGCCCGTCCAACAGCCGTCCGGGCGGGACGCTGTCGGGCCCCACGCTCATGGCCCTGGCCGACTGTGCGGCCTGGATGGTGATCATCGGTCAGATCGGGCCGATCACCCTGTCGGTGACCACCAGCTTCCACATCGACTTCCTGAGGCGGCCCGAGCTGGTGGACGTGGTGGCGGTGGGCACCCTGCTCAAGCTGGGGTCGCGGTTGGCGGTGGCCGAGGTGGCCATGTACTCGGCCGGGAGCGACGACCTGGTGGCAAAGGCCCAGGTGACCTACTCGATCCCGCCCCGCTGACCGGACCCTGGGGCCGGCCGGATCATTGCGCCGGGGTCGACGGCCGTGCCAGCATCGACGCACAGCTTCGACAATTCAGGGGGAACGACCATGCATGACCTCGTGATCCGGGGCGGAACGGTGGTCGACGGCACCGGAGCCCCTTCCCGCACCGCCGACGTCACCATCGACCGGGGGACGCATCACCGGCGTCGGCTCCTCGGCCGGCGAGCCGGCCACCCGGACGGTCGACGCCGACGGTCTGCTGGTCACCCCGGGGTGGGTCGACATCCACACCCACTACGACGGCCAGGCCACCTGGGACGAGGTGCTGGCCCCCAGCAGCTGGCACGGGGTCACCACCATCGTGACCGGCAACTGCGGCGTGGGCTTCGCCCCGGCCCGTCCCGACCGGCACGACTGGCTGATCGGTCTGATGGAGGGGGTGGAGGACATCCCCGGCACGGCGCTGGCCGAGGGCCTGGACTGGGGGTGGGAGACCTTCCCCGAGTACCTCGACACCCTGGACCAGACGAAAGTGGACCATGGACGTGGGCACCCAGATCGCCCACGGCGCGGTGCGCTCCTACGTGATGGGCGAACGGGGGGCCCGCAACGAGGCGGCCACCCCCGACGACATCGAGGCCATGAAGCAGTTGGTCAAAGAGGCCATCGCCGCCGGTGCCCTCGGCTTCTCGACGTCGCGGACCATCGCCCACATCGCCATCGACGGCGAGCCGGTCCCGGGGACCTTCGCCGCCGAGGACGAGCTGTTCGGCATCGGCAGCGCCCTCGGCGAGCTCGGCACCGGGGTCTTCGAGCTGGCCCCGGCCGGATCGGCCGGCGAGGACATCGTCGGCCCGCGCAAGGAGGTCGACTGGATGCGGCGCCTGTCGGCGGCCATCCACCGACCGGTGACCTTCGCCCTCCTCCAGGTGGACGCGGCCCCCGAACTGTGGCGCGAGCTGATGGACGAGTCGCTCCGGGCGGTGGCCGAAGGCGCCGACCTCTGGCCCCAGGTGGCGGGCCGGGCCACCGGGCTGCTGTCCGGCCACTTCACCACCTACAGCCTGTTCGACCTGGTCCCCGCCTATCAGGAGCTGAAGGCCAAGGGCCTGTCGCCCGACGAGTTCGTCGACGCCCTGCGCACTCCCGAGGTGCGCCGGGCCATCGAGTCGTGGGAGCCCGATGCCGAGCCGCGCGCCCGCATGGAGCAGGCCTACCGCACCACCTTCGCCCTGGGCAGCCCGCCCGAGTACGAGCCCGGGCCCGGAGCGGTCGCTGGCCGGGATCGCCGCCGCCACCGGCCGGACACCGCTGAGGTGGCCTACGACGCCATGCTCGAGGACGACGGGCGGGGCCTGCTCTACGTGCCCATCCTCAACTACTCGGACGGGGACCTCGACCCCGCCCGCGAGATGCTGCTCCACCCCCGCGCGGCGGCCGGGCTGGCCGACGGCGGCGCCCACTGCGGGGTCATCTGCGACGCCGGCCAGCCCACCTTCATGCTGACCCACTGGACCCGCGACCGGATCCGGGGCGAGCGGCTCCCCCTGGAGTGGGTGGTGAAGAAGCAGACCCACGACACGGCCCGCCTCTACGGCCTGGGCGACCGGGGCACCATCGAGGTGGGCGCGGTGGCCGACATCAACCTCATCGACTACGAGCAACCTGCAGCTGGGGAACCCGACCGTGGTGGACGACCTCCCGGCCGGCGGGCGACGCCTGGTCCAGGACGCCACCGGCTACGTGGAGACCATCAAGTCGGGCATCACCACCTTCGCCGACGGCAAGGAGACCGGCGCCCGTCCGGGTGCGCTGCTGCGGGGGGCCCGCTGATCGCTGGCGATCCCACCGGCCGGGGAATGCCCGGCGTGCTCAGCCCTGGCGGCCGGCACGTCCCGGCTCCGGAGTCGCGCCGGCGTCTCCGGTCGGCCAGCTCGACGAGCCGTCCGTCGGCTGCTCGGCGGCCATTCGGCCTGCATCTGCGGTAGACCCGGTGCTCGACGATGAAGGCCAGGAACGGCACGAATCCCGACAGCACCACGCCGAGGATCCGGCCCGCTCGCCAGTGGGCCCGCCGGGCCACGTCGGCAGCGGAGAACAGGTAGACCAGGTAGAGGTAGCCGTGGATGGTGGCCCTCCACCTTGGCCACCGGTCAAGTGGCCCACACCTGGAGAGGCACGCCGACGAGGACCAGGCACGATCAGCGCGGAGCCCACGATGAAGGTCATCACCCGGTAGCGCACCAGGGCGCCGTCATGCGTCCTTGCGGAGCAGCCCGGACAGCGACGGCTGCCCCGATCAGCCGAGTCGGGTGCGGCCGGCGCTCACCGGCGACGGCTCCGGTCGGCCCGGTGACCGACGAGGCCTCCGGACCGGCGTCGCGCCGCTGGTCGACGCCTCGAGCTCGAGCCAGGTACCGGTTGTAGCGGGCCAGCGCGGCGGCCTCCTCCGGGGTCTGCTCGGTGAACCGCTCACCCCGGCCGCCGGTCTCCTCGTCGATGGTGGCTCCGAGGCGGCGATGGCCACGTTCTTCCGGCGACCGCCGGTCAGGGCCCAGCCGGGCTGGCGGTAGTCCGGGACGATCCCCGTCGGCGCCCCGGGGCCTGCGTGGTCCGCCGGTGGACACACCGTCGGGCTGGTCGTGGATCAGTTGCCACCACACGTAGACGGCGTAGCCGGCGAACAGGGGCCATTCGAAGGTATAGGCCCAGCTCAGGGTGTTCCCGGCCAGAGCCCGGCCCAACTGCCACTGGGTCAGCCAGCCGAAGGACAGCAAGAGCACCAGCAGGGTCACGTGCAGCCCGATGCACCGGGGGGTGAAGTAGCGACCCACGCCCCATCGTACCGCCGGGCGCCATCGCTCCCATTCGGTGGCCGGCCTCCGGCCGGATGCGGCTCCGGCGTCCGGACCACGCCGATGGCCACGGGACCGACCGGTCCGGGCTAGAAACTGGGGGTGGACCACCGGGCGTCACCGCCGTCACATCCGATCCCTAGGGTCCCGGCCATGACCACAGGCACGCGTCATCCGACGCTCTTCCACCCCGACGTGGAGGTGCGCGTCAGCAAACGCCGGAAGAAGACGGCGGCGGCCCACTGGGAGGGCGACCGCATCGTGGTGGTGGTTCCCACCCACCTCCGGGGCGTGGAGCTGGACCAGATGGTCGACGAGCTGTCCCCGGCTGGCCCGGCACCGTCCCCATCTCGCACGCGTCGGACGAACAGCTCGAGGAGAAGGCGGCCGCCCTGGGGCGTCGCTACCTCGACGGGATCGCCCCTTCTTCGATCCGGTGGTCGAACCAACCAGACCAAGCGCTGGGGGTCCTGCACGGTGTCGACCGGCGAGATCCGCATATCGGACCGGCTCCGGGTGGCGCCGGAGTGGGTGCTCGACGCCGTCATCCTCCACGAGCTGGCCCACCTGGTCGAGCCCAACCACTCCCCCCGTTTCCGCCAGCTGGAGGAGCGCTACCCCCGCCGGCGGGAGGCCGACACCTTCCTGGCCGGCTACGCGCTGGGGCTGCACATGCCGGCCACCGGTCTGGACGGCGACATCACCGGGCCGGCATCGGACCGGGCCGGCGGGGCACCGTCGGCCGACGGCCGGCCGGCGGACCGGACCGCCCCGACCCTATTTCCCACTAAGTATATAAAATCGACTTGCTTAGTCGTCTTTGACCCTTTAAAGTATGGCCATGGCAATCGCCTACCCCGGGCCGGCGGCAGATCCAGTCCACGCAACGTCCCCAAACCGCTCCTCGGGTCTGCTCGCCGGACCGGGGGTCCCTCTCCCCCGGCCGACCACCGAACTTCCCCGGCGAAAGGTCGACCTGCTGGCCATCGCCGAAGGGTTCGCGGTGTCGGCCGCCGGCCATCCCCGAACTGCAGGATCTGTCCGAGCGGACCTGGGTCCTCCTGGCCGTCACCGACCTCTTCGAGGCGTGGGCGATCGGATGGCCCCCGGGCGGCAAGATCCAGCTGCACGACCACGGACAGTCGAATGGCGCGGTGGTGGTGGCCTCGGGTTCCCTGACCGAAACGACCATGCGGCCCACCGACCGGGGTGTGGCTCTGATCAAGAGCCGCCAGCTCGGGACGGGCGACAGCCGGACCTTCGGTCCCCGCTACGTCCACGACATCACCAACGACCACCACCGGCAGGCCGTCAGCGTGCACGTCTACGGACCCCGACTGTCCACGATGCACTACTACCAGCTGAGCCGGACCGGCCGGCTGGAGGAGGTCCGGGTCGAGCACGTGGCCCCGGTCGGTCCGTTCGACACCACCGCCGCCCACGACCCTTCGTGACCCGGTCGGCCGACGACCTGGTCGCCCGGGCCCGCCGCCACATCCACCGCACCCGACCGGCCGACCTGGCCTCGGTGGCGGCCGACGGCGGGTCTGATCGTCGACATCCGCCCCGAGGCCCAGCGGGCCGTCGAGGGTGAACTGCCCGGAGCCATCGTCATCGAGCGCAACGTGCTGGAGTGGCGGCTCGATCCGTCCGGCACCCACCGGTTGCCCGAAGCCACCGGCTTCGACCGGCCGGTGGTGGTGGTGTGCTCGCAGGGCTACGCATCGTCGCTGGCTGCCGACTCGCTGCGGGCGCTGGGCTACCGGAACGCCAGCGATCTGATCGGCGGATACCAGGCCTGGTTGGCCTGGCCCAGCCCGATCGGGCCGACCAGGTGGGTCCACGGCCCGGAACTAGCGGCGGCGGCGGAGCCGGAGGCCGTGCTGGGCCCGCCGTCCGAGGCGGGAGCCGGCCCCTCCGGAGGGCGAGCTGCACCGCATCCCGGTCCGATTTCCGACTACAACGGGGGGTCGTGGCCTACGTCCTGGCAGCAACCGCCGCCTTCGTCAACGCACTGACCTCGGTGCTGCAACGGATCGGGGTGGAGACCGCCCCCGAGTCCACCACCATGCGCTGGAGCCTGATGGCCCACGCCCTCAAACGGGGCATCTGGCTGATCGGCTTCGCCCTGATGCTGGTGGTGTTCGGGCTGCAGGCCACCGCCCTCCGCTTCGGGGAGCTCAGCGTCGTCCAGCCCGTGTTCACCACCGAGCTGCTCTTCTTGTTGCTGATCCTGGGCGTCTGGTTCCGGTACCACCTGGGCTGGCGGGAGTGGATCGGGGCGGTCACCATCGTGGCCGGGCTCGGGGCGTTCTTCCTGGTGGCCGCGCCGCGGGGCGGTGACGCCATCCCCAGCGACCGGGCCTTCGCGGTGGCCTCTGTGGTGCTCACCGCGCGCCATCGTCGGGTGCATCCTGGCCGCCCTCCGGGGCCCGCGGTGGTGGCGGGCAGCGGCCTTCGGGGCGGCCACCGCCGTCACCGCCGCCTTCAGCGCCGCCCTCACCAAGTCCATCACCACCTACATCACCGAGGGATGGGGCCATGTGTTCACCCATGCCCAGCCCTACATGCTGGCCGTCACCGGCCTCGGGACGGTGTTCCTGATCCAGAATGCCCTGCACGCCGGACCCATCACAGCCTCGCGGACCACCATGGTGACCATCAACCCCCTGGTCAGCATCGTGCTCGGGGTGACGTTGTTCGCCGACCGGCTGCGGACGGGGCCGCTGTGGGTCACCCTGGAGGTGGCGGCCCTGGCCGTGCTGGTGGCCGGCGTGGTCGTCCTGGCCCGCTCGCCGCTGGTGGCCGGCATACACGAGGCCGGCGACCTCGGACGAGATGCTGGGCGGGGCCCGCCACCGCCGGAGTGCCGGAGCCGTTGCCGATGGGGCCGCCGGGGCCGCCGGGGCCGATGGCGTCGTCGGAGCGGGGGCGGGGAGCGGGACGGAACCCGCCGGCATCGACGGATCCCGACAGGTCGAGGTCTCCCCGCCCTGAACCCCGACCTCAACCCGGCGCCGTCCGGCAGAGGCCGGTCGGCCTCAGCCGGCCATGGAGGCCGCGCCCCGCACCCGCACCGAGGGCGCCACCGGTGAGGCACCGACCCACGTGATGCCGTAGGCCCGCGACAGGATCGGGGCCAGGCCGAGCAGCTCGTCGCCCAGCTCGGCCCGCATCGACCGGAACAGTGCGGCGGTGACCCGGGCATCGCCCAGGGCACTGTGGTGGTCGTCCCAGCTGAGACCGAAGCTGGTGCAGCAGTCGACCAGCCTGGCCCTCCCGTGCAGACCGAGATGGTCCTGGGCCACCCGCAGGGTGTCCACCGTCGTCACCCCGCCGGGGAAGACCACGGGGCCCCCGGCCCGGTCGCACTCGGCTCGCAGGAAGGCGAGGTCGAATGCGTCGACGTTGTGGCCCACCACCACCCGGCCCGACAGCCGGCCGGCCAGAAACGGGAGGATCGCCGGGAAGGTCGGGGCTCCCACCAGCATGTCGGGGGTGATGCCGTGGACGAAGGTGGGACCCGGGTCGCGCCCGGGGTCGACCAGGGTGGAGAAGCAACCGGTCTCCTCGCCGTCCGACCCGAGGGTCACCACGCCCACCTCGATGATCCGCTCGTGGGCGGGCGAGAATCCGGTCGTCTCCACGTCGATCACCGCAAATCCGGCACCATGGCGGTCTGGGGGGTTCACGTGGCCCACCGTAGAGCCTGGCTGCGACACGGTGGCGTACGCTCGCCCACCGGGTCGTTCTCCGGTGACGTCGCCGCGCCGGTGCCCCCGTGGCCCGACTCCGGGCCGATGGATCGGGCCGGGTCGGGGCGGGACCCGGGGTCAGGCGGGAGCGCCCACCAGCTCGCGCAGCTCCCGGGCCACATCGGCTTCGTGGGCGTCCTCGTCCTCCCTGGCCCTGGCCGGGCTCCACCGGCCCCGGTTGAGCCAGATGGTGGGGATGAAGGCCAGCATGCCGGCCACGCACACCCAGAACCAGCTCTTCCACTGACTGGGCGACTGCTTGACGCCCTTCTGCAGTTGGGTGAGCTCGGACTGGTGGGCGGCCAGGAACGCCAGCTCGTTCGGGTAGGGCTCCACCAGCGAGGTGAACTGGCTCTTCAGCGAATTCGAGCTCGAGGGCGTTGGCCGTCCCGATGGCGGCGGCCACGGCGGCGTCGTTGGCGAACGTCGGGTCGGCCGATGCCCGCAGGACGACGGCCTCATGGGCCTGCACCAGTTTGAGCAGGGCGGCGTGGGCCTGGGCGAAGGAGACCGATTCGGGGTGTTGGACCAAGAAGTCCTGCACGTTGGTGTGGGTGCCCGGGATGGTGTTGGTGGCCAGGGGGAGGTTGTCGACCACCGGGTTGACCGAGGTGATGACCAGTGGCAGGAAGATGAAGGACACGCCCACCGTCAGTCGCAGGATCCATCCCCACAGGGCCAGACCGGTGCCGACCAGGGCCGGGTTCTTCTTCTCGACCATCTCGGTGTAGCCGGCCATCCACGGGGCGTAGGCCAGCGACAAGAAGGCGGCCATGACCACCTCGATGGCGGCCAGCTTGTAGTAGCTGGTATGGGGGTGGGTGGTCTGCATCAGGAAGAAGATGAGGGTGACGATGGCCCCCACCGCGCCGACCAGCATGAACGGTTTACGCACCTTGAGCAGGTCGGACAGGATACCGAAGACGATGAGGGCGACGGCGTCCGCCCCCCAGAACCAGGTGTTCAGTCCGTTGGCCTGGGCCACGGTGAAGTTCAGGCCGCTCGGGTTCACGAACACCGTCGAATAGAAGATGGTGAAGAAGCCGGCGGCGGCGTAGTACACGAGCAGGAACACGGCGATCCCGAATGAGGAGCCCACGAGGTCCCACTTCAGTATCTGGCGCCACGGGCGCTGGGTGGCGGCGATCACTTCCTCGGTCGAGATGCCACGGGCCCGGGCCTCGATGAGGGCCTGGTCCTGGGCCGACACCATCAGCTGGTCGCGGAGCTTGGCCGACAGGTCCATCATGAAGAACAGGCAGATGGCGAAGGTGACGATCGAGGCGATACCCGAGATGAGAACTGGCTCTTCCACCCGGCATAGGGGCTGTGGGCCAGAAAGTGGTTGAGGGTGTGGTTGGCCACGATGCTGGTGATCAGGCTGCCGGCCACCGGTCCCACCGTCCAGAACCCCATGGCCGAGGCCCGGCCCACCTGGGGGCTGAAGTCGCGGACCATGGCCGGGGTGGCCACCAGGATGGCCCCCTCCACCAGACCGATGGCCGAGATGACGGCGGCGAACCCCCACTCGCCGGACACGTTGGGCACGCCGAAGGCCACCAGCAGACCCACGATGAGTAGTCCGTAGATGATCACGTTGGCCCGGCCCAGTTTGTCGGTCTTGCTGGCCGGCAACGAGGCGAACGCCCCGATCAGGTTGGAGACGATGACGATCCACACGTAGAACTTGAAGGACATGTGGTAGTACACGAGGATGTTGGGGGTCACCCCGGTCTGCGTGTAGTACGTGTAGTAGAGGACGATGGTGGCCAGCACGGCCAGGGCCAGGTAACCCGTCCGTTTCCCGCTCTTCGGGTACTCGTCTATCTCGTGGACGAAGAAGAACCGGTACACCGGTCCGTGACCGGAACCGGCCCCGGCGTCGGCACTCGGTGCGACAACGGTGGACGTATCTGCTGCCATACCCATTCCCCCTGTTGCTTCGGCCCCGACAGCACCAGGCTGTTGGTCCGACCGTAGCGCAACCGGGTCGCGAAATTGGGTATCCGGGGTGTCGTCTACGTAGCTGGCCAACTCCTCTTGGGCTGTCGCAGGCCCATTGGGCGCAGGTCGTCCCAGCGGGGCTTCCGTGGTGTCGAAGGGCTGGGTGCCGAGCACCGCCCCGGTGGCCGTCGCCGCTCCCACCGTCGCCGCTCCCACCGTCGCCGGCGTCGAGGCCGGCGTCGGTACCCAGTTGGGCGGGGGTGGGGGGAGCGGTGGGCCGGATGCCCCGGCGTCAGCCGGGGCCTCGTCAAAAGGGAGTGGGGGGTCGATCGGAGGGGGCGGCGCCGCCACCCCGGTGGCCAGGGTGGCACCGTCGAGAGGGAGGGGAGCTTGGCCGGACCCGGCCTCCGAGTCGACCGCCCCGAGGGGCGGCGGAGGGAGGGGTGCCTCGGCGAACCCGGTCCCGGTCGGTGCCCCGGGAGGAGGAGGGGGAGGCGGCGGGGGCGCCGTGGCCCCCGGAGGCCGCACGGGTTCGTCCCCGTTGACCGTGTGGACCGGAGGAGTGACCCCGAGGATGGTGGTCTGCTTGCGCAGCGAGACGATCTCCCCGGCCTGGGCGGCAATGATGTCGTCCTTGGCCCGGATGACTGCGTCCTTCTCCTCCAGCAGCCGGTCCCGTTCCTCGACCTGGGTCTCGGCGGCAACGGCCCTCCGAGTCCACTTCTTGGTCTCCTTCTTGGTCCCCTTCTTGCCCACGTCGTCCTTCATCGCTACGTCGCCCCCGTCCGGGCGCAGTCACCGCCAAAACTGGCGCCTGCATGATCTGGTGCATAGATACTTACCGATCTGGCGGCGGCGTGCGTCGGCGAATTCCGGGAGGGGGGATTCCCGTGCCTACGACGTGGACGAATGGGCAATTGACGCCGCCGAGGGCGACCGCTGCGACCACGGAGCGTGGCCATTTCTCCCTCCCCATTCCCCCGTCGCACCAGGGGGAATACCCGGTGGCACCGTCGGGTCGGCGACGCCGGACCCGGGCGGCGACGTTCAGCCGTCGAGCACGGCGGCGGCCACCAGCTCTTCGAGATAGCGGGTGTCCCACCACGAGATCTGCAGCTGCTTGGCCCGGCGGAAGTAGAGCTGGATGTCGAACTCGACGGTGAAACCGATCCCGCCGAAGATCTGCTGGGCCGTGGCCGTCACGTCCCGGAAGGTCCGGCAGGCATACAGCTTGGCCATCGGGGCCAGCTTGGCCACGTCACGGCCCTCCGCCCGGGCCCAGGCCGCCTCGTGGACCAGCACCTCGGCCCCGTCCACGGTGGTGGCGGCGTCGGCCAGGTAGTGGGCCAGGGCCTGAAACGCTCCCAAGGGCTTGTCGAACTGCTGGCGGTCCTTGGCGTACTGGACGGTGATCTCCAGGGCGTACTGGGCCCCGCCGACGGCCTGGGCGCCGAGCAGGACGATTCCGTCGTGCATCACGGCGTCCCACATCGACCAGCCGCAGCCGGCGCCGCCGATGCGGTCGCTCTCGCTCACCCGGACGTGGTCGAAGTCGACCCGGTACTGGGTGTCCGAGGAGATCGACAGCTGCTGGGTGAGGGACACCCCCGGGTCCGAGGGGTCGACCAGGAAGAGATCGACGTCACCGGTGCCGTCGCCGGTGCGGGCCAGCACCACCAGACGGGTTGCCGCCGAGGCGAAGGCGACGTGGCGCTTGGTCCCCGAGATGACGAATCCGTCCCTGTCGGCGGTGGCCCGCACCTGGACGCCCTTGGGTCCGAAGCCGTTCTCCGGCTCCAGCCATGCCGGGGTCAGGATCGGCCTCACCGGTCACGATCCGGGGCAGCCACTCCTGCTTCTGGGCCTCGGATCCGGCCCGGGCCAGCGCCCCGCCGCACAGGATGGAGCTCACGAAGTGGGGGGACGGGGCCAGCGAGCGGCCGAACTCCTCGTAGAGGACCACGCTCTCGACCGCGCGCCATGCCCGAGCCCCCGTACTCCTCGGGAAGCTGCAGGCCGATCAGGTCGAGGTGGGCCAACTGCTTCCACAGCTCGGGCGAGTAGCCGAGGGCGTCGTCCTCGAGCTCGCGCACCACGCTCAACGGCGTGGTGGTGGCGCACACCCCGCGCACGGTCTCGCGGAGCATCTCCTGCTCCGCGCTGAAGTTCAGGTCCAACATGGTCAGCTCTCCTCGTCGGTTCGTCGGGTGCGGCGGCGTTGCCCGTAGCGGTGGTCGGCGGGATCTGGCCGGGTCGTCGGTGCTCAGGGGCGCCACCGGTCGCCGGTGCGCTGCCACGGGTTGTCGTCCGGCGACACCGGAAGGGCCACCCGGGCCTGGCAGGTGGTCTTCGGGTCGTCGTCGACCGATACCGAGATGTCGATGGCCACCCACCCGCAGCCCGTCTCGTCGATCCCGGTGTCGGTCACCTCGCCGCGGAACACCATGGTGTCGCCGGGAAAGATCGAACCGAGCATCCGGAAGGTCATGCGCTGCAACCGGCCGTAGGGACCGGTCCAGTCGGTCACGAAGCGCTCGAACCAGGCCGCCTGGTTGGGCGTGTTGAGGAAGATGTCGCGGGTGCCGTTGCGCTCGACGGCGAAGTCCTTGTCGTGGTGCATGGGGCGCCAGTCGCGGGCGGCCAGGGCCCCGAGCACCACCGTGGTGGCGGTCACCGGATAGGCCAGCTCGGGGAGCCGGTCTCCGACGTGGACGTCGGAGTGAACGAGGCGGGCCGAGGTGGTGGTGGTCATGACGTCACCCGCCCGGCGGTAGCCGAAGCCGGTGTAGCTCTCGACGGCCACCAGGTCACCTTTCTGGTTGTGGTACTCGACATCGATCACCCAGAAGCGGCCGGTGCCGAGCTTGGTCGTCTTCTCGTCGCTCACCGAGCGGAGGACCTGGCGGGTGGTGAGCCGGTCGCCGGGGCGCACCGGCTCGTGGAACACGATGGTGTTGTCGCTCATCACCGCCTCGGGGAGACCCAACCCCTCCTTCAGGTCGAAGTGGATCTGGAGGGGCAGGCTCTGGCCGGTGCGACCGGGAGCCCAGTGGTGGGGCCGGAACCACACCGAGACCATGGTCGGAGGGGCGATGGGGCCGCCGGTGATCTGGTCGGCCACCTCGGCGTCCCAGAACAGCGGGTTGCCGTTCTCCACTGAGGCACAGGTCGTCCACACGTAACCCTGCTCGACGGGGAACTCCCCTTCTTCGGCGTACTGCTCGACCCCGATGAGTCCCTCGATGTCGTCCACTCCTATGGCGCTCATGCCACCACTCCCCGTTCCTTGAGCTCGGCGATCCGTTCGGCGGTCAGGCCGGCATCGCCCAGCAGGCGGTCGGTGTCGGAGCGGGCCGGGTCACCCACCTCCACGGCACCCGACGGGGCCACCATGCCGGCCAGCACCGGACCGACCTGTCGGAACCGGTCGGGCCCACCCGTCGACGCCGACCCGGTGACGGCGTCGACGATGGCCCGGCGCGCCGCGAACTGCTCGTCGTCGACCAGCTCTTCCACCGACAGGACCGGCGTCACGCAGGTGTCGGCGCCTCCCAGCTCGGCCATCCATGTGTCGCGGTCCTTGGTGGCGAAGGCGGCGGCGAAGTCCTCCCTGATCTTGTCCCTGCACCTGGTCGTCGAGCTGACTGTCGCTCCACTGCTGGCAGCCGAGGAGCCGGCACAGGTTGGCGTAGAACTTGGGTTCGATGGCCCCCACGGCCAACCAGCCGCCGTCGGCCGTCCGGTAGGTGCCGTAGCAGGCGTAGCGGCCGGTGATGATGTTGCGCCCGTACCCCACCGGAGCACCGGTGGCCAAGTACTCGTCCACGGCCAGCGAGGTCAGCCACAGCACGCCGTCGGCAATGGACACGTCGAGGTGGGTGGGGCCGGTGCCGCCCGAACCCCGTCCCACGATGGCGGCCATCACCGCCATGGCCGCCTGCATCCCCCCGCCGGCGGCGTCGGCGATGGTGGCCCCGGGCACCGGGGGCCCACCGTCCCCGCCAGGCTCGGTGGTGGCCAGGTAGCCCCCCACCGCCAGGTAGTTGATGTCGTGGCCGGCCCACGACGAACGGGGCCCGTGCTGTCCGTAGCCGGTGGTCGAGCACAAGATGATGGAGGGGTTGACCTCGGCCAGATCCTCGAAGCCGATGCCCAGCCGGTCGACCACGCCGGGGCGGAAGCTCTCCACCACCACGTCGGCCGTACGGACCAGGGCGAGAAAGGCCTGGCGACCCTCCTCCTCCTTCAGGTCGATGGCTGTCCTTTGCAGGTACCGCGACCCGCTGTAGGCGTAGAACGGGGGGATGACCGGCTCGGCACCGCGGCCCGGGACGGCACCCACCTTGATCACCGTGGCCCCGTAGTCGGCCAGGATGCGGGTGCACCGGGCCGCCGGGCCCACGCTGGCCAGATCGAGTACGACGATGCCGGCGAGCGGACCACCCGGACTCCCGGTTCCCGGGGCGGTGGCGGCGTCGCCGGCGTCTGCGCCGGGGCGGCCCGGTGGCGCGCCGGTGGCGCCGGTCTGCGTCTGCGTCTCGTTCTCGGTCACTGGGGAGCGCCGGGTCAGAAGTTCTTCGGGAGGCCGAGTTTGCGGCGGGCCAGGATGTTCTTCTGGATCTCCGAGGAGCCGCCCCCGATGGTGTCGATCACCGTGTAGCGGTAGGTCGACTCGGCCCGCCCCTTCATCGGAGCGTCCTCGCTGCGCACCCGGAGCTGCCCGCCGGGTCCGGCGATGTCCATGGAGGCGTTGGCCAGACGCCGCGAGAACTCGGTGGTGAACAACTTGTACTCGGACGCCTCGGTGGTGGGCGGAGCACCGCCCTGGGACGAGGCGAAGACGAAGCGGAGGCCGAGCACCCTGGCCACCTCGGCCTCGGTGTGGAGCCAGGCGATCTTCGACCGGACCACGGCGTCGTCCTTCAGGGGCTCACCGTCGCGGGTGGCCGTGGCCACGTACTCAGTGAGGAGATCCAGTCGCTGGGCGATCGGCGAGTAGGTGAACAGGGTGAAGCGCTCGAGGTCGAGGGCTTCGGAGATGTACTGGAATCCCTTGTTGACTTCGCCCACCACGTAGTCGTCGGACACCCACACGTCGTCGAGGTACACCTCGTTGGTGCGCTCGTCCCCCATGGTCCAGATGGCCTTGACGGTGATGCCCGGATGGTCCATCGGAACGAGGAACAGCGAGATCCCGTGGTGCTTGGGGGCATCGGGGTCGGTCCGGGCTCCCACCCAGTACCAGTCGGCGAAGTGGGCCGAAGTGGTCCACGTCTTCTGGCCGTTGAGGCGCCAGCCGTCGCCGTCACGGGTGGCCTTCAGCTGCATGGATGCGGCGTCGGAACCGGCGTTGGGCTCCGAGTACCCCACGGCGAACTCGACCTCGTTGCGGAGGATCTTCGGGAGGAATTCCTTCTTCAGCTTCTCACTGCCGTTGTTGATGATGGTCTTGCCGATGATGCCGACGCCCTTGCCGATCTGGGGTCCGCCCCGGGCGGCCAGGGCCTCGTTCAACAGGTACTCGTAGATGCCCTCACCGGCCGACCCGCCATACTGCTCGGGCCAGGTGATCCCGAGCCAGCCCTGCTCGCCCACCTTGGCCATGAACTTGCGCCGCAGTGGGGTGTCGACGATCTGCGCCATGTTCTCGCGGGTGAGGTCGAAGACCTCGGGGTCGTCGTTGGCGTTGAGGAACTCCTCGACCTGCTCGACGAACTCGAGCTGCTCCGGGGTGAACTCGAAGTCCATGGACGGGCCTCCATCGGTACGGTCGCGGTCGGGCACCGCGTTGGTTTCCTGACTGACCGTCAGATACGGTGGACATCATAGGATGGAGAGGCCGGAGAGGCCAACGTCCTTGTCGGCCGGCCCACCGGACGGCAACGGTGCCGTTCCGGGTCCTCCGGGGCCGGGGGCAGCAACCGGCCAGGCCAGCCAGGTCGGACCCGGTGCCGGAATCGGTGCCGGAATCGGTGCCGAAATCGGTGCCGGATCGTACGAGGAAGGGAATTCCGGGAGTGATGAACAGATGAGAGGCATCGTCAGCATCGCCGGGTACGTCCCCTATCGCCGCCTGCCGCGCTCGGCCGTGGCCCAGGTGTTCGGCAGCGGGGGCGGGAAGGGGACCCGTTCGGTGGCCTCCCACGACGAGGACACCACCACCATGGGCGTCGAAGCGGCCCGGTTGGCCCTGCGACCGGTACCGGCGGCGGCCCCCGGCTCCATCTGGTTCTCCACCGCCTCCCCCGCCTATCTCGACAAGACCAACGCCACCACCATCCATGCCGCCCTGCGCCAGCCCGCCCAGGTGGCCGCCTACGACTTCGGGGGCGCCCTCCGGTCCGGCATCGGTGCTCTCCGGTCCAGCCTGGCCGCCGAGGGCACCGGTACCACCCTGGTGGTGACGTCCGACATGCGTGACGGACTGCCGACGTCGTCCGACGAGTCGGCCGGCGGCGACGGGGCCGCCGCCGTGGTGGTCGGCGACGACGGCCCGGGCACCCCGGTGATCGCCACGTACCTGGGCGGGGCCTCGGTGAGCGACGAGTTCCTCGACCGGTGGCGGACGGCCGGTGACCGCCGGTCGAGGCTGTGGGAGGAACGGTTCGGCGAGACCCGCTACGTCCCGCTGGGCACCGAGGCTTGGGAGGCGGCGCTCAAGCACGTGGGCCTGTCGGCCGACCAGGTCGACCGGGTGGCCGTCACCGGTATGCACGCCCGGGCGGTGAAGGCGCTGGCCCGAAAGCTGGGAGTGGGCGACGGTGCGCTGGCCGACGACCTGGCGGCGACGGTGGGACAGACCGGCGCCGCCCACCCGGGCCTGGTGCTGGCGTCCATGCTCGAACAGAGCCGGCCCGGCGAGGTGGTGGCCGTGGTGGCCCTGGCCGACGGGGCCGACGTCGTGTTGTTCCGGGCCACCGAGGCGTTGTCCTCGTGGGCCCCGGCCGAGACGGTGGCCGACCAGGTGGCGGCGGCCACCGACCTGCCCTACGGCAAGTTCCTGTCGTGGCGTGGGATGGTCACGCCCGAACCACCCCGGCGGCCCGAGCCCCAGCGGGTCTCCTCGTCGGCGGCCTGGCGGAACGAGGAGTGGAAGTTCGGCTTCGTCGGGTCGAAGGACCGGTCGTCGGGGGCGGTGCACCTGCCGCCGTCACGGATCTCGATGAAGGGCGGAGCCGTCGACGAGATGGACCCGATCGACCTGGCCGACACCGAGGCCACCATCGCCACCTACACCATCGACCGGTTGGCCTACTCGCCCAGCCCGCCGATCGTCTTTGCCGTCCTCGACTTCGACGGCGGCGGGCGGTTCCCGGTCGAGCTGACCGATGTCGACCCCGAGTCGGTGGACATCGGGGACCGGGTGACGATGACCTTTCGCAAGCTGTTCACGGCCGACGGCATCCACGACTATTTCTGGAAGGCCAAGCCGGTACGCACAAGAGGAGACAGATGAGCTCACACGGAATAAAGGACCGGGTGGCGATCGTCGGGATGGGCTGCACCCGATTCGCCGAACACTGGGACAAGAGCCTCGACGACCTCATCGTCGAGGCGGCCGAGGACACCTTCGCCTCGGCCGGAGTGACCAAGGAGGATGTCGATGCCTACTGGCTCGGCACCGCCCAGTCGGGCATGAGCGGGATCACGCTGGCCCGGCCCCTCCAGCTCCAGGGCAAGCCGATCACCCGGGTCGAGAACTACTGCACCACCGGTTCGGAGGCCCTCCGGGCCGCCGCCTACGCCGTGGCTTCGGGGGCCTACGACGTGGCCATGGCGGTGGGAGCCGAAAAGGTGAAGGACTCGGGCTACCAGGGCCTCAATGCCTTCCCCATCCCCAACGACGGCACCCAGCGGACGCTGACGGCGGCGGCCATGTTCTCCATGGTGGCTCCGGCCTACGGCAAGAAATACGGGGTGGGCGAGGACGAGCTCACCGAGGTGTTGGCCCGCATCTCGTGGAAGAACCACCAGAACGGGGCGCTCAACCCCCGGGCCCAGTTCCGCAAGGCGGTCACCACCGAGACGATCTGCGCCTCGCCGAGGGTGGCCGGACGCCTCGGTGTGTTCGACTGCGCCGGGGTGGCCGACGGTGCCGCCGCCGCCATCGTGGTCCGGGCCGAGGACGCCCACAAGTACACCGACAAGCCGCTCTACATCAAGGCCCTGTCGTTCTCGGCGGGAAGCGGCTCGGGTCTCATCGATCCCGAGTACGACTACACCTGGTTCCCCGAGTGTGCCGGAGCCGCCGAGGACGCCTACCTCCAGGCCGGCATCACCGACCCGCGCCATCAGCTGGCCATGGCCGAGGTGCACGACTGCTTCACCCCCACCGAGCTCGTCCTGATGGAGGACCTCGGGTTCGCCGAGCGGGGCACCGCCTGGAAGGAGGTGCTAGCCGGCACCTTCGACCGTGACGGCCAGCTGCCGGTCAACCCCGACGGGGGATTGAAGAGCTTCGGCCATCCGGTGGGCGCCTCGGGACTGAGGATGTTCTTCGAGACCTGGCTGCAGCTGCGGGGCGAGGCCACTCCCGAACGGCAGATCGACACCGACCGGACACTGGCCCTCACCCACAACCTGGGCGGCTACCCGGGAGAGATGGTCTCGTTCGTCTCGGTGGTGGGAACAGAGCTGGGCTGAGACCGGCTGTCGCCGTGGATCAGGCTGAGCGGACCCTGTTCTCCACCTTCTCGGACCTCCATCACCGGGAGCGACCGCTGCTGGTGCCCAACGCCTTCGATCCGGGTTCGGCCAAGCTGCTGGCCTGGTTGGGGTTCGAGGCCCTGGCCACCACCAGCAGCGGAGCGGCGGCAACCCTCGGACGGCTCGACTTCTCCCTCGATCGCACGGAGACGTTGGACAACGCCGCCGCCATCGTGTCGGCCACCGACCTCCCGGTCTCTGCCGATCTCGGGAACGGATTCGGTGTCGGGATCGAAGCGGTGGCCGAGACGGTTCGTCGGGCGGCGGCCATCGGTCTGGCCGGCCTGTCGATCGAGGACTATGCCGGCAACAGTTCGGCACCGATGTTCGACACCCCCATCGCCGTCGAACGGGTGGAGGCGGCAGCAGAAGCCGCCCACGCCGGTCCGACGAAGCTCGTTCTGACGGCCCGGGCCGACAACTATGTGCACGGTCTCCCCGACCTGGGTGACACCATCGACCGGCTCCAGCGGTTTCAGGCGGCGGGCGCCGACGTGCTCTTCGCCCCCGGCGTCGTTCCCCTGTCCGAGGTCCGGGACATCGTGTCGGCCGTGGACCGACCGGTCAACGTGCTGCTCCGGCCCGGCTCGCCCTCGGTCGACGAGCTGGCCGGCATCGGGGTCAAGCGCATCTCGGTCGGTGGGGCCTTCGCCTTCGCCGCCTACGGGGCAGTGGTCAAGGCGGCCGACGAGCTACGCCGTTCGGGAACCGCCGGCTACCTGGACGACGCCGCCGCCGGTGTGAGTGCCGCCCGGTCCGCCTTCGGAGCCTGAGCCGTCACCGGCACCGGGCGGCGTCCCGGGACGGGTCGGATCGGCTGTCGGCTGGTCAGCAGCCGGCCGGAGCCGGCGCTTCGGCCTCCCGTTCGTCGAGGAAGGCCCACCAGGCATCGGCGCCCCGGCGGGCCCACTGCTCGACCGGGGCCGGGTCGGCCCCCAGGGTCAGCAGCGCCTCGACGGCCCAGTCCCCGTGGTCGGCCTCGAGGGCGGCGTGCACGTCCCAGAACTCGGTGCCGGTGACGTCCATTCCATACCGACGTCGCAGGCCGTTGGCCTTGGTCGAGGCGATGGCCGACGCCTGGATCTCGTAGGCGGCCAGGCCGGCCAGTGCGGCCGCCGGTCCCTCGGCCACCAAGTCGGCGTAGGTCTGGACCAGGGCCTCGGCGGCCGGCCCCGGGGCGGCGGACGCCGGGGCGCCGGGCAGGGCGCTGGCGAAGCGGTCGAACAGGTCGAGATGGGGCTCGGGACGGCCGAGCTCGTCGCTCAGATTGCGGATCACCATCTCCTCGGCTTCGACCTCACCGGCCGCCCGGAGCTGGTCGACCACGTCGGACAGCACCCCAGGGAGGGCAGCTTCGAACGCCCGGTAGTGGACGGCGTACTCGGCCAACTCGTCCTGGGACAGGAGCCCTGCCTCCCAGCGCCGGTAGAAGGGATGGGTCAGGAGCAGACGTCCCTCGAGGGCCCGGGACAAAGAGCCCGACAGAGGTGCATCGCCGTGGATGGGGGCATCGCCAGAGGTCATGCCGCATCCTAACCAAGGGCGGGCGGCGCCGATCGCCGATCCCGGGTGGCCGGGTTCAGTTCGCACCGAGGTTCGGGATCACGTGGCCCCGGCAGGCCCCGGCCGAGGGCCTCGGTCATTCGGTTCCGCGAATAACCAACCCAGCGTATGTCTCGTACTGGGAGTAGGGGATTCTGAAAAGTGGCAGCGGTGGACACCCCGGCGAACCACCTGAGGCCGTCCTCCGAACCGTCGTGTCCCCGGTCACCGTTCAGCGGGCGGCGGCCGCCTGGTTGGACGGGTGGGCGTACCGCCCGCTCATGTACACAGGGACCCGGGTGGCCCCGCCCGGCAGACCGACGGGGGGCGACCCCGGATGGAGATAGCTGAGCTTGCGCTCCCGTTCCTCGGCCGACCGGCGCAGCTGCACCAGCAGCACCACGTAGGCGGCGAGGGCCAGGCCGGAGATGATGGACACGATCCAGGCCGCCCCGGCCCCGGGCACCAGCCCGATCAGCAGGGTGAGGAAGAAGACGGAGGCGAGAACTCCCAACGTGGACCGACGTCGCTGACGAGCCGCCCGCCGGACCCGGACCTCGCCCCCGGGTCCCCCGGGTCCGCCGAGACCGACCGGTCCCCGGCGGCCGGGGATGTCGGGCGGGAGCTCGTGCGGGGTGCGGAGCACGGGTGGCCGGGCGCCGGCGACGGGATGGGACGGGTCAAGGTCGTCGAACCGGATGACACCGGGCCGGTCGACGGTGTCCACCGGTTGGACGGCATCCTGGCCGCCGATGCCCACCGGCGGCGGATCCTCTCCGAGAAAGGCCAGAGCGGGACGGGGCAGCTGGTCGGCCCCCACCACGGTCAGGACCGGCATGGCCGACACTTCCGGGTACGGCGAACCCGGTTGCGACTGTCCCGGTCCCCCGACGGCCCGGAGCCGGAACGCCGGCTTCACGATGGGATCCGGGGCGCTGTGCTCGAGCACCCGCAACGACCGTCGGAAGTGGGAGACGGAGGTGACACCGGCGGCACGGGAGCGGCGCTTCACGAGATTGGGACCGAGGATGGCCAGCCACGCCACGACAACGACCACCACCAGTACCACAGGCACCAACTCCTCGGACAACCCTTCCGACCCGAAAAACCCTAGCCACGGCCAATTCCGAGTTGGTGGATGGTGGCAGCCGCCCGGTCAGGAAGGTGGCCGGGGACGCAAGCCCTCCAGCACGGCCGCGCACATGAGCTCGGCCCCGGCGTCCTCCTCCTCGTCGTGGACGAACCCGATCCCGCACAGCTCGAGCGACACCCACCCGTGGATGCCGGCCCAGATCACCTGGGACGTGAGGGCCGGGTCCCGTCTCCACGATCAGCCCGGCCCGCATGGCCCGGCGACCACCGTGGCGACCAGACCGTCGAAGGCCCCGGCGGCCGACGACCATGGCCGCATCGCTCGGCTCGAAGCCGGGCACGGCCCGCAGGAACATCACCTGGTAGGCCATGGGATGGGCCAGGGCCAGGGCCCGGTAGCGCCGGCCCCCCTCGAGCAGGGCCTCGAGCCGGGTCGTCGATTTCGCCCAAGGTGACCATGGCCTCGCCCAGGCGCTCGAAGCCCTCCATGAAGAGGGCCTCGACGATGCCCGCCTTGGAGTGCGAAGTGGTTGTAGACGCCCATGGGGGCCACCCCGGCGGCCGCGGCGATCCGCCGGACGGACAGGGCGTCGGGCCCCTCCCGTTCGAGCAGGTCGGAGGCGGCGTCGACCAGCGCCGCCTCCATCCCGGTGCTCGGGGTCCTGGTCCGGGATTGCGTGGCCACGGGGCTATCGTAGATTAGAACACTCGTGCTATAACAATAGAACGACGTACTTCATGAGCATCCGCGAGCCAAGGAGGCGCCCGCAGTCGAGCCGTCGAGCCCCGACCCGCCCACCGTCCCACGACCGCCGCTGGATGATCCTCCCGGTCCTGTGCCTGTCGGTGTTCCTCGTGGTGGTGGACAACACCATCGTCAACGTGGCCCTGCCCAGCCTGAGCCGGCACCTGGGCGCCTCGACCACCTCGCTGCAGTGGATCGTCGACGCCTACAGCCTGGCCTTCGCCGGCCTGCTGCTGGCCGGGGGCGGCGTCGGCGACCGGCTGGGGCGCAAGGGGGTCATGCAGGTCGGTCTGGTGTTCTTCGGGCATCTTCTCGGCGGCGGCCGCGGCCAGTCACACGACCGGGACCCTGATCGCCAGCCGGGCCCTCATGGGGGTGGCCGCCGCCTTCATCTTCCCGGCCACCCTGGCCATCCTCACCAGCGTGTTCACCGACCACGCCGAACGGCAGAAGGCCCTGGGCATCTGGGGCGCCACGTCGGGGATCGCCGTGGCCTTCGGGCCCATCACCGGCGGGGCGCTGCTCGAGCACTTCTGGTACGGGTCGATCTTCCTCGTCAATGTCCCCATCGTGGTGGTCACACTCATCGGCAGCGCCGTGCTCATCCCGGTGCTCCAGCCCGAGGCGCGCCACCGCTTCGACACCGCCGGGCGTGGTCATCTCCACCGTGGGGGTCAGCCTGCTGGTGCTGGCCATCATCGAGGGGCCGCAGTGGGGCTGGGGCAGCGGCGGCCACCCTGGCCTGCTTCGCCGGCCGCCGCCGTGCTGCTCGGGCGTGTTCACCCTGGTCGAACTGCGGACCGAGCACCCGCTGCTCGACGTGCGGGTGTTCCCATCCCCCGTTTCTCGGCGGGGCGCTGTCCATCGCCGTGGCCTTCTTCTGCCTGTTCGGCTTCATCTTCCTCGTGACCCAGTACTTCCAGTTCGTGAAGGGCTACTCGACCCTGTCGGCCGGGGTGCACACCCTTCCCTTCGCCATCGTGGCCGCCATCTTCACCCCCATCGCCGCCGTGGTGGCCCTCAAGATCGGAACCACGGCTGGTGGTGGCGAGCCGGGCTGCTCCTGATGGCCGGGGGCCTGGTCATGGCCGGGCCTGACCTCCAAGCCGGACGCCGCCTTCTTCGGGCCCATCATCGTGTCCATGGTGCTGCTGGCCCTCGGGCTGTCGGCCATCACCGCCCCGGCCACCGAGGCGGTGATGGGGTCGCTGGCCGCCGACCAGGTCGGGCGCGGGCGCCGCCGTCAACAACACCACCCGCGAGCTCGGCGGGACCCTCGGGGTGGCCGTGCTGGGTTCGGTCTTCGCCTCGGCCTACGGCCCCCGGATCATCCGGGCCTTCGCGCCCTACCCCATCCCGGCGGGGGCCAAGCAGGCGGCCCACCAGTCGATGGCCGCCGCGCTGGCCGTGGTGGGACCACGCCCCGGCGGTCGCCCGGCCGGTCCTGCAGGCCGGCGCCTTCGCCGCTTTCGGCGCCGGGCTGACGGCAGCGTGCATGGTGGGTGCCGGCGTGGCCGTGCTGGGGGCACTGGCGGCCTTCCGCTGCTTCCTGCCCGGGGCCGGTACGTCCGGGAGACCGAGGCCGTGCGAGCACGGTCGCCGCTGGTGGCGCCGGGACCGCTCGCCGGCCGCCGACTGACCGAGCCGTGCACGCCGCCAGCGGCTGACCACGGACCGGCGGGTCAGTCGAAGATGGGGGCGACGTCGCGGCTGCGCTTGAGCTCGAAGAAGCCGGGCGTGCCGGCGACCGCCAGCACCCCGTCCCACAGCACGCCGGCCGCCTCGCCCTTCGGGGCGGGCGTGACCACCGGACCGAAGAAGGCGACGCCCGCCGACACTGATGACCGGGGTGCCCACCTCGTAGCCGACCTGGTCCATGCCGGCGTGGTGGGACTTCTTCACGGCGTCGTCGAACTCGTCGGTCTCGGCGGCATCGGCCAGCGACAGCGGCGAGCCCCGCCTCGGCCAGCGCCTCCTCGATGGTGGCCCGGTCCTTGGGCTTCTTCTCCAGGTGGAACCGGTTGCCCAGCGCGGTGTAGAGCGGGAGCAGCACGTCGGGGCCGAACTCCTGCTCGGCGGCGATGCACACCCGCACCGGGCCCCACGCCTCGGCCAGCAGCTTGCGGTAGTCGTCGGAGAGGTCCTCTTTGTCGGAGTTGAGGTAGGCCAGGGACATCACATGCCACTGGACCTCGATGGGACGGACCTCGGCGGCGTGCAGGATCCAGCGTGAGGTGATCCACGCCCACGGGCACAGCGGATCGAACCAGAAGTCGACCACCGCCTTCTCGGTGGTCCGTCCGATCGTTCCGGTGTCGGGCATGTCGTCACCTCTCGTTTCCCTCGGCTTGCCCGCTACAACGCCGGGAGGCGGCGGTCTCTTCCCGCCGGCCCTCGCTTTCCGGCGCCCGGGCGGGGCCGACGGCGCCGCCCCGCGGGCAGAGCCGACGGTTCCGCCCCGCAGGCAGGCGACAGGAACCGACCGGACCAGGTAGGAACGGATCGCAAGAGCGACGACAGGACATTTCCGGCAAGGAGGCCCAACTGATGAGCCCGCAACACCCCAGTGACGTCCCGCCCATCGAGGAGCTGGGACCGCCTCCTCGACGGCAGGGTCGCCGTGGTCACCGGGGCCGGGGCCGGTATCGGGGCCGCCGTCTCCCGCCTGTTCGCCGAGCACGGCGCCCTGGTGGAGATGGCCGAGGTGGACGAGGACCGGGCCCGCCGGACCCGCACGGCCGTCGAGGACGAGGGCGGCACCGTCCGCTCCCACGTGGTCGACGTCACCGATGCCGCCGACGTCGAGCGTCTGGCCACCGATGTGCTGGCCGAGCACGGGCGGGTCGATGTGCTCGTCAACAACGTCGGGGACTACCGCCCGCTGGTCCGGTTCGAGGACTCGACGCCCGAGTCGTGGAACGCCATGTACGAGGTCAATCTGCTCCACGTGTTCGCGGTGACCCGGGCCTTTCTCGGGTCGATGACCGACCGGCGGACCGGCTCGATCGTCAACATCCATTCGGTGGAGGGCATGCGGGGCTATCCGGGCGACCCGGTCTACGCCGCCATGAAGGCGGGGGTCTCCCACTTCACCACCAGTCTGGCCGTGGCCGTGGGGCGCCACGGGGTGCGGGTCAACGGCATCGGACCCGACCTGACCCAGACCCCCCAGGTCGACTATCTCTCCCGGGGCGGGAACGGCGACGACCTGTGGGCGTCCTGGGCGCCGGTGGGCCGCCTCGGCTGGCCCGAGGACCAGGCCCGGGTGGCCCTGTTCCTGGCGTCGGACCTCTCCAGCTTCGTCACCGGCCACAACATCCCGGTCGACGGCGGGACCAGAGCCGGCGGCGGGTGGTTCTACTCCCCCTCCGCCGGCCGGTTCGTCAACCGGCCCGAGAGGCTGTGATCGTCACGCCCCGGTGTGATCGGTCCGGTCCGGCGCCGCGTCGGCGAGTCGGGCGGATGGGGTCGGGCGCCGGGGAGTCGGGGAGTCGGGCGGATGGGGTCGGTCGGCCACTACCGATCGGGAGCGGCCTGGGCCGACCAGCGGCCGTGGCGCCGCTCCACCACCACGGACAGGCCGAAAGCGAGGGAGACAGCCTCGCCGGTCAGCACCTCGGACACCGGTCCGGCGGCCACCAACCGGGCGTCCCGCATCAGGGCGGCGTGGGTTATCCCGGGAGGGATCTCTTCGACATGGTGGGTCACCAGCACCAGGGGCGGCACGGCGGGATCCCCGGCCAAGGCGGCCAGCCGGCCCAGTAATCGCTCCCTGGCCCCGAGGTCGAGCCCGGCCGCCGGCTCGTCCATCAACAACAGCTCGGGTCGCCCCATCAGCGCCCGGGCCAACAGGACCTGTTGACGTTCGCCCTCGGACAGCAGGCCGAAGGGCCGCTCGGCGAACCCGTCCCCGCCGAACCCGGCACCGGCCAGGAGAGCCCTGGCTTCAGTGCGATCGTCGTCGGTGTACTGGTGCCACCAGGTCTCGAGGGCGGCGTGCCGTCCGGTCAGGACCACGTCGACCGCCGCCAGCCCGGGTCGGAGGGTGCGGGTCACCGACGCGCTCACCACGGCGATGCGCTTGCGCAACTCGCGCATGTCCACCCGTCCGAGGCGCGCCCCCAGGATGTCGACGACGCCGCTGGTCGGCCACAACGCCGACCCGGCCACCTTCAACAGCGTGGTCTTGCCCGAGCCGTTGGGCCCGAGCAGCGCCCAGCGCTCCCCTTCTTCCACCTGCCACGAGATGTCGTCCAGGAGCGCTGTCCCGTCGCGCACCACCGAGACGTGTTCGAGCCGGAGTGCCGGACCGCTCACCGGTGCGGGGCCCGGCGACGGTCGGGGCGGCGGGGGCGGGGCATCGGGTCCGGAGCATACGTCCATCCGCTCGCTCGACCGGGTGGGAGGAGGGGCTCGGGGGCGTGGTGATCGGGGGCGTAGTGATCGGGGGCGTAGTGATCAGCCAGCCACCACCATCCCCTCGGCCCGATCGACCATGCAGTCGGTCGGTCGGTCGGTCGATCATCCGATGAGCCCCCTAGGCTCTCCGGCATGGCGGGAGCCGGCGATTTCGACTACGAGACGAATGGCGCCGGCTATGCAGACCGACGGAGGACCGACCCGAGGATCGCCCAGCTGGTGCGGAACGGCCTGGGGCCGGCCCGGACCGTGGTGAACGTGGGAGCGGGCGCCGGCTCCTACGAACCGGACGACCTGGCCGTGGCGGCCGTCGAGCCGTCCCCGTCGATGCGGAGGCAGCGCCCCGCCCACCGGGCACCGGTGGTCGATGCCGTGGCCGAGTGCCTTCCTTTCCCCACCGATTCGTTCGACGCGGCCATGGCCACGGTGACCGTGCACCAGTGGAAGGACCAGGACCACGGTCTGGGCGAGCTCCGCCGGGTGAGCCGGGGCCCGGTCGTCATCCTGACCTTCGACGGCGCCCGGCTCGGCGACTTCTGGCTGGACCGGTACGCACCCGAGCTCATCGAGGCCGAGCGGGCCCGGTATCCGGCGATCGGCCACATCTGCGACGTCCTGGGGGGGAGGTCGACGGTGACCGCGGTTCCCATCCCCGTCGACTGCCTGGACGGGTTCACCGAGGCGTTCTACGCCCGTCCCGAGCGGTTCCTCCAGCCCGAGGTGCGCCGATCCCAGTCGGCCTGGGGCTTCGTCTCCGCCGATCAGGAACGCCGAGCCGTCGACCACCTTCGAGGCGACCTCGAGTCGGGCGCATGGGATCGCCGCTTCGGCCCCCTCCACGCTCAGCCCACCTATCTCGGATCACTCCGGCTCATCGTCTCGACACCGGACACCGCTACCGACCCGGCCGCCGGGCCGGTGCCGGCTCAGGGTGCCTGATAGGCGATGGACAGACTGACCTTCTTGGTCTTGCCGGACTTCAGTTTCACCGCGGTGGCCTGGGTACCCGTGTCGAAGGTCCCGTTGCTGGTGAAGTACCCGGGATAGAGCAGCCACGTGCCGGGCGGCAGCGTGTCGATGGTGTCGACACTGCCCACCCCTTCGGCCCCCACGCATTCGATGGGCGTTTGTCCTCCCTCATAGGGGTCGGCCACCGGACAGGCCGTCAACTCGGTCTCCTCGACGGTGACGCCGGCGGGCAGCCCGGTCACCGTCACCGTGGCCTCCACCTTGGCGGGGGCCACATAGGGGATGGTGAAGTTCACCTGGTCGATGACGCCCGCCGACACGTCGATCAACTGACGCGGGCTGATGAACTGACCGCCGAATCCGGCCAACTCGTAGAAGCCGGCCACGCCCCATTGACCCGGGGTGAGGGGGAGCTGGTAGCTGTCCCCGGAGGTCACCAGCGTGTAGCTCGGTTCGGGGCAGATCGTCCCCGAACCGCTGGCCACCGGACAGCCTCCGGCCCCCTGGAACACCGGCGAGAACCCCGGAGGGGCGCCGGTGATGGTCACCGTGCCCTCCACGGCCCCGTCGGCCGGCGTCTGGTATCCCACCGACAGGTCGAGGTCGACCGAGCCGCCCTTGGGCAGACTCACCGGGGTCGGGGTGGTGACCTGGGTGAAACCGAAGAGGGTCTGGTAGCCCACATAGAACGACCAGTGACCCTTGAACAGGGTGGGGATCGAGTACGTGTCGGGCCCGGCCAGATAGTCGGTGTCGCACAGGGCCGACGGGTTGTCGTCCACCAGAGGTTGGGACGACGGGCAGGCCGTGACCACCAGCTGTTCGATGGTGACACCGGTGGGGATGCCGGTGACGGTGACAGTGCCGCCCACCGTCGTGGGCACCTGGTAGTGGACCGAGATGTTGAGGCGCGACGTCGCCCCGCCGACGATGGTCACCGGGTGGGCCCGGCCGACGTAGGCGCCACCGTCGAAGTCGATCGAGTACAACTCGTAGATGTTCCAGGCACCAGCGGTCAGGTCGAGGGTGTAGCTGGCCCCCGACTCGGCCTCGGCGATCTGGGGGGAGGCGCAGAGAGTTGCCGGTGTGGAGGTGGCGGGACAGGCGGCCGCCCCGACCTCCCCCTCGAAATAGGCGGGAGCGTTGCGAATCACCACGTTTCCGGTCAGCACTCCGTCCGCCGCCTGGCTGACAACGGCAGGCGTCAGGTGCCGAGCGGCGGCGCCGGCCGGGGAAGCGGCGACGACCGACCCGGCCACTCCGACCACTCCGATCACTCCGGCCAGAATCAGCGGGGCCACGACGAGTACGGCCAACGGGGCGAGCCGGTTCCGATACCGCCGCCGGCGGGTCCGGGGCTCGGTGGTCGTACCGACCCGGGAATCGTCGTCAGGCGTCCGCCGAGGAGTGTGTCGAAGCATGATCGGCTCCTTTCGCCGGGGGCCAACACTAGCCACTGACCCGACGTGATGTTGGAAGTGCGTTCCGGACGAAATCCCAGGTCAGTTCAGGAATTTTGCGGTCAACCTGCCGACCGCTCCGGGCGTTGAATCGAGTGTGGTGGCCGGCGTCGTCGGTTCCCGGGGTGCAGGCGACGGTGCAGGCGACACCGGCCGCCGACCTCCACCGGACGCGAGGACCACCGGGCCGATGGGACACGCCGATTGCTCCTCGAGTCGGGCCGATGGGACACGCCGATTGCTCCTCGAGTCGGGCCGATGGGACACGCCGATTGCTCCTCGAGCGTGGGACTGGCAGTCTCGGACCGGTGACGTTACTGAGCGGCACGGTGGCGAGCGGCCTCGGAGACCTGGCCCGGTGGATGGTCGAGTATGGCGACGCCTACGAGCAGTGCACGGGCGTCCGTCTGTACCCCGGGAGTCTCAACGTGCGCCTCAGCCACGAGTACCGGATGCCGACCGACCCGCCGTTGCGGCTCCCTCCCGAAGCCCTGGGGGGCCGGGTCGGAATCAACATCGTCCCGTGCCGGATCATGGGGATACCCGCCTTCGTGCTCCGGACCGATCAGAACGAGGCGGGCACCGGCGACCACGGCCGCCACCTCATCGAGATAGCCGCCGGCGTGCGCCTGCGGGACGCTCTCGGGCTGTCCGACGGCGACACCGTGGTGATCGAGATCGACGAGTGATGTCGATGACTCCGGACTCCGGACTCCGGACTCCGGTCTGGTGGCTCCTGCCTCGAGACTCCAGGCTCGAGACGCACGACTTGCCGACGCAGATGGCGCACTTCTACTGGTTCTGGCCGCAATAGAGCTGGACATCCATGGCGGCCTGTTGGACGTCCGGCGTGCCCAGCGGGGTGGAGTTCTTGGCGATGATGGATGACCGGGCCGTGCCGACCAGTGTCAGGGCGCTGGCCCGCACGGCACTGGGCAGACCGGCGAGGTGGGAGGCGTACTCGTCGATCAAGGTCTGATGGGCCGTCAGAAAGGCCAGTACGCCGGTGGAGCTGGTCGCCGATTGGGTTCCGGCGTCGATGGCGTCGGACACCGCGCAGAACGCCGATCCCTTCCCGGCCCCGAAATCGGCCGGAAGTGGTTGGCCGTTCCCGTCGACCCCGCAGTACGTGTCAATGACTGATCCGGCATTGTCGAGTGAGGGGTCGTTCAGGAGATTCGGGTTGTTGGTGGCGATGGCCTGTCTGGCCGTCTTGACCAACGCCCGGGCTTCTTCACCCACCTTTCCGGCCGGGGCGTTATCTTCCAGGGCGGTGATCGAGGCGGCGTTGGCCTTGAGCACGGTCAGAAAGGCGGCGTTGGAACTCACCGAGGCACTGGCTCTGTCCAGCGTGTCATTCCCGCCGCAGAACGTCGCCTTGGCGGTGGTGGCCGAGGTGGCGGTGCTCGAGCTCGAACTACCGTTGCTGCTGCCACAGGCTGCTATTCCAAGCCCCGCCACGCACAGCATGATCACTGCGGGGACGATACGTAGTCTCGACAAGGCAAGGCCCTCCTTGTTCGGGCGCGGGCTCGGGCAACGCCGAGGGGGTGCCCGACCCGCCGGGCCGGCCTTGGATTTCGTCGCTCGTTCCAGGACATGTTCGGTTGCCCACGATCTGGGCGGTGCCGTCCGACCGCAGCCGGCCGCAACCGACCGGGCCCAATCGGCCCGAAGGCTCCCCGTGTGACCCACCTCCACAGATGCAACCAGCCGTCGTGCCAACGGTCAAACCGGAACGGGCCTATTGAGGAAACGATCGCCCAGCCCTAGGGTGATCGTCATGTGCCATGGAACCTGCCTTGACTTCATCCGCACGTTCCTGGCCGTCGAAGACGTCGGTGGACGGCGGGTCCTCGAAGTGGGTTCGTTCGATGTGAACGGCTCTCCGCGTCCGCTGGTGGAGGCGCACAAGCCTGCGTCCTACCTGGGCATCGACATTGTCGATGGCCCCGGAGTGGACAAGGTCTGCCCGGCAGAGCGAATCGTCGAAGAGTTCGGACCCGACTCCTTCGACGTCATCATCTCGACCGAGATGATGGAGCACGTGGGCGATTGGCGTGCCGTCTTGAGCAGTATGAAGCGGTCACTGGCTCCCCACGGTGTGTTGGTCGTCACCACCCGGTCCTTCGGATTCCCGCAACACGACTATCCGGCCGACTACTGGCGCTACGAACTATCGGACATGCGCATTCTCTTCGGTGATCTCGACATCGAGCGTCTCGAAGCGGATGATCCGGCTACCCCCGGTGTGTTCATCGTGGCCCGCAAGCCTCAGACGTTCGACGAGTTGGACCTGACCGGTCAGGCCCTCTATTCCATGGTGTGCGGTGAGAGGGTCACGACGGATCACGAGGCCGTCAGGCGCCTGGCCCAGCGCCGGCAGGTCGAAGGCCTGCGGTCCATGGTGAAAGCCATGCAGCAGTCGAGGACGTTCCGGTACTCGTCACGACTCCGCCGGACCTACGACCTCATTCGGTCGCCGCGTGCGGTCAAGCCGATCGAGCGCTGAACACAGCCGAGGGCCCGGCCGGCACCAGTTGTCTCGGCGGCGCTCGACCGGCCCCGGGTGGAAACCGGCCCGGACCTCGCGACCGGGCTAGCTTCCTGCCACTCCCTGGCCGATCAGCACGAACCCGAACACGACGAACAGAACCGACATGACGGTGGCATTGTTCTGTCGGAGCCACACATTCCAACCTTCGAGCACGTCATGGGCCCGGTCTCGCAGCGAGAGCATCACGACGATGGGGGCGGCGACGCCGAGGACCGCCACCACCAGATAGACGGCCCCTGCCACCACCTGTTGTGGGATGGACAACCCCCCGGCCGAGATGGCGGCGGCGCTGGCCAGACCGACGACGATGTTCTTGGGATTCAAAGCGCCGAGGGCTGCACCGGCCCCGAGCGCCTTCACCGGGGAGTAACCGGCGACGCCGTCCATCCACTTGGGCAAGGAGCCCTCCTCACCAGCCCTGGGCCGGCCGCGAAACTTCTTGAAGGCGGCATAGAGGAGGTAGACCCCGAGGACCAGCTTCAGTGTCCCCGCCCAGGTCGAATGACCGTGGTGGCTCGACAGGTTGACCGCTCCTCCGAGGGAGACGAACAGGACGAGGAACGCGGCGACGCCCGCCACGAATCCCCCCAGGAAGCTGAGGGCATTGGCCAGCGGCTTGCTGGTGAAGAGCAGGAGGATCGCCGGGATGATGTTCAACGGTGAAATCGTCACCACGAGGGCGAGAGGGAGGATCTCCCCGATGACGGATTTCAGCACGTGCCGCTCTTTGCCTCGTCGACCATTTGACCGACGAAGCTAGCCTCCGATGCATCCGACTCCGGGACTGGTCGGTCCGGGCATCCCCACCACCGGGCCGGGTCGGTCATCGACCGCCGCCGATGGGCACCCCCGGCGTCGGAATCCGGGTGAGCGGTCGTACCCATCGACAACACGTGATCGGCCGCCGTCTCCGATGACGGTGCCCGAAGCACACCGGTCAGATCTGTGGGAGAGTCTCGTGCGAGGCAGTGCGTTGCCCACGGCGAGGAGTGGCCATGCGAAATATTGGCGAGACCCGAGGCGGGCCCGTTGTCACCTGGATCGGAGTTGTGCTTCTCGTCTCCGCACTGGTGGCCCTGGTCGTCGCCCCTGACACGGCGGGTGCGGCCTCTGGCGCAGACCCGACGCCCACCAGCGATGCCTTGTACCAACCGGTCAGCTTCGGCGGCCTACCCAGCTTTGACACTTCGATGGCCTACAACTTCCCGGTGGTGGGCATGGCCTCGACCCCCAACGGTGGTGGCTACTGGCTGATGGCCTCGGACGGCGGGGTGTTCACCTTCGGGAACGCCCAGTTCTACGGATCGACCGGTGGCATCGTTCTCAACCAGCCCATCGTGGGCATGGCCCCGACCCCCAACGGTGGCGGCTACTGGTTGGTGGCCGCCGACGGAGGGGTGTTCGCCTTCGGGAACGCCCGGTTCTACGGGTCGACCGGTGACATCCACCTGAACAAGCCCATCGTGGGCATGGCCGCCACCAGTGACGGCAACGGCTACTGGCTGGTGGCGTCGGACGGGGGTGTGTTCTCTTTCGGGGACGCCAGGTTCCACGGGTCGACCGGCAGCATCCACCTCAACAAGCCCATCGTGGGCATGGCCGCCACCAGTGACGGCAACGGCTACTGGCTGGTGGCGTCGGACGGCGGCATCTTCACCTTCGGCGATGCGCCGTTCCTGGGATCTCTGGGGGGCCATGTCCTTGCCGCCCCGATCGTCGGCATGGCTGGTGCACCCGGGAGCAACGGCTACTGGCTGGTAGGCGCGGACGGGGGTGTCTTCACCTTCGGTCATGCCCTGTACTACGGGTCACTGGGGGGTCAGCAGATCCCGTACCCGATCGCCGCCATCGCCGTCGGTCCCGGGGGTGGCGGCTACTGGCTGCTCCCGATCACCTACTTGCCGACGGCGACGCTGGGCGGTTGGACGGGGATCGAACCCAGCTTGATGCAGTTCTCGGGCGATGCCGGGAACATCGTCTCCGACATCGATTGGTCCACTTGGAACGACCAGGATGCGGTCGGTAGGGGCGAGTGGGGATATGACGACTGCACTCCGGACTGCGCCGGGGGGAAAGTGACCGACTATCCGACGACGATCACTCTGTCTGGGGTATCGGGCGGCCGCTTCACTCATGTGACCGAACAACAGAGCGGTCCCTTCGGCGGCACCCTCACCTTCAGCCTGCCCGGCCCCTCGTTCAGGGCCAACCCGTAGGTGGTACGCCGCGGAGTGCCGCGGATCCCTTGACCTCCACCGGGCCTGGACCGATAATCGGCCCGTGTCCCGTGCTGAGATCGACGAGTACCTGGCCGATCTCGAGGAACCGAAGCGGTCGACGCTCCGGCAGCTGCGCCAGACGATCCTCGAGGTGGTACCCGAAGCCGAAGAAGGAATCTCCTATCGACTGCCGGCCTTCCGGCTGGAGGGAAAGGTCATTGCCGGATTCGCGGCCTTCAAGAACCACCTCAGCTACCTGCCCCACAGCGGCTCCGTGTTTCCTGTGCTGAGGCGGGAACTGTCCGGTTACAAGACGTCAACCGGAGCGCTCCAGTTCCCCGTCGACACGCCACTGCCGAAAAAGCTGGTGGAGCGCCTCGTCAGTGTGCGCATAGCCCAAGAATTTCCCGGACCATCGGTCCGATCGGACAGCTGAGCGCTCACCGGGGCCATCGACGAGCCGAGGCGTCGGAAGGACCCACCGCCGTTGGGCCGACCGTGGCTCCGTCGCCGTCAATGGCCCCGGGCCTTCGGATCAGCCGTAGTTCCTTCGACCCACCAGCCAATAGACGGCGGAGTTTCCCATCTGCAACGGGGTGAACACTCGCCAGAACCAGCGTGGTCCGCGCACCTGGGCGTCACTCCGTTGGCTGAGGTCGCGGAAGGTGACGGCCGTCACGATGAGGTGGAGGACCACCAAGGCTGCGAGGACCGGGCGGCTGGGCTTCCAATGTCTCACGGTGCGATCGTACTTCGACAACGCCGTCACGCCACCGAGGACCAGGGGGGCGGTTCCCACCGGGTCGCCGCCCATCGACACCAGGTACGGGGCCACCGAGCCGCGGGCGGCGTCCCGGCCGTCCCGACGATGGAGAGCGCCTCGGCCACAATGGGGAGGTGCGCAGGTACACGTTCGGGGACGACGGGCCGGCATCAGACCGACTCGGGCTGGTGGCCACGGCCTACGAACCTGTCTCCCGCTCCTTTCTCACGGCCAACTCACTCCCCCGGCCCCGGGTAGCCCTCGATCTCGGCTGCGGGCCGGCCTTCACCACCGAACTGCTGGGCGACGTCTGTCGACCCGAGACGCTGGTCGGCATCGATGCTTCGGACGCTTTCGTGGCCGCCGCCCGGACCCGCCTCCCCGGAGCCCGATTCGAGACGCACGACGCGTCTGTCCTTCCTCTGCCTGGCGCACCCGCCGACCTCATCTACGCCCGCCTCCTGCTTGCCCACATGGCCGAGCCCGAGGCGATTGCCCGAAGCTGGCTGAGCCAACTGGCACCGGGTGGGAGGCTGTTGATCGAGGACCTCGAGGGCGTGGTCAATCCGCCAGGTGCTCTCCACGACTACGAGGACATCTCCGCCGCCATTGTCCGATCAGCAGGAGGCCCCATGTACGCGGGGGCTGCCCTCGCCGATCTCGGCGGGGTGTCCACGCCGGTCACCGTACCCGGAGCCCTGGCTGCCACCATCTACCTGTTCAATGTCCGGCACTGGCTCGGGATGTCCGACCTTCCTGTCACCGATGTCCAATTGCGGGACCTGGAGGGAGGACTCGTGGAAACGACGATGAACGACCGGGGCACCTCGGTCTCATGGATCGTCCGACAACTGGTTGTCACCGGCTGAGGCCCCCGGGACCGGCCATCGAGGCCGGAGATCGGAGCCGGAGATCGGCGGCAATCGGATCCGGCCGACGCTGACGTGCCAACGGGGCCTGTGATGGACTGCGGGGATGTTCGAAACCGATGACGATCTGAGACGACTACAGGATCTCCTCGATCGGAGTTACGAAGCCGCCGGGCCCCACCTGAAGGAAGTGATCACCCCCGACCGGCGACTGGGCGCCCCCGAGTTGTGCGCCCGGCTGACGGACATGCGGCTGCTCACTCTGGCCACGGTCACTTCGGATCACCGACCCATCACCGGCCCGGTCGACGGCATCTTCTTTCGCGGCGCCTTCCATTTTGGGTCGGCGCCCGACGCCCTGAGGATCACGCACATCCGACGGCGTCCCCGGGTCAGTGCCACCCATCTTCCCGGGGAGGAGCTGTCGGTGACTGTGCACGGAGAGGCAAGGCAACTCGACATGAAGGTGCCCGAGAACGCCGAGCTCCGACAGACCGTTCTCGACATCTACACCCCCACCTACGGACCCGAGTGGGAGAGCTTTTTCGACGCCAACGTCTTTGTCAGGATCGAGGCCGACCGTATGTTCACCCTCGGCGTGGACCAGTAGCCGGTGGCGGGTTCAGTGGCTGTCGACCCACTCGGCGATGTCCGAGATGACTTGCGGGTCGACGTGCTCGGGTGTCTGATAATCGGCGGGGGACGAAGGTCCAGTCCCCTTGATGAAGAGATGGTCATCTTGTGGATAGACGTGGACGGTGACTCCGGGGCGGCCGGCCAGCCCCTGCTTCCACAACGACAGGTCGTCGGCCACCGTCACCTGATAGTCCCGGCCGCCTTGCAGGACGAGGATGGGCTGGCGAATGACTCGGGCCTCGGCCACCGGGTCGTAGTTGCGGAGGTCCAGGAAGTAGGCGGCGCTGGCCCCACCCAGTAGGGGCGATGTGGGCCAGGTCGACCGGTCGGCCACCGAGAGATCGGGGTTTTCGATCTGTTGGGCCGCCTGCTCGGCCTCGGGGAGCGTGGCCTCGGCCTGTTGGCCGACCACTCCCGGAAGGGTCGACAGGTAGGTGAGCTGGCGGACCAGTGCCGCTCCCAAGGATTCTGTCGCCGCGGCCAGCAGAATGATGCCGGCCACGTCGGGGTCAGTTCGGGCGATCTTGGGGGCGAAGGTTCCGCCCTGACCGTGGCCCAGGACGAAGATTCCGGAGGGGTCGATGTCTGAACGGCCTTGGAGAAGATGGATGGCGGCCACGGCATCGGGAACGTACTCGTCGGTGGGCGTGAAGGTGGCCAGGTCGATCGAGCTGGGATAGTCCTTGGTGCGCTTGTCGTAACGGATGCTGGCGATCCCGTGGGCGGCCAGGCCTTTGGCAATGTCCAGGAACGGCTTGTCGGCGCCGACCGTCTCGTCCTGGTCGTTGGGGCCCGAGCCCGACACGAGGACGACCGCCCGATAGCGCCCCGATCGTGCCGGGAGCGTCAGGGTGCCGGTGAGCGGTGGGTTGCCGACGGATACATCGAGGCTGCGCGGGCCGCCGGAGGACACGTGGGTCATTGTGGTCCCGTGGCCGCATGACGACAGCGTCACCACGGCGACGATGACGAGGGCGCCCACCGGAAGACGTCGACTCCTGGCATGGGACTTGTGGCCTCGATCCGTCACCATCCCATCATCGTGCCCGGCGCTGGGATCTGCGCCCGACGCTGGGATCTCGTGCCCGACGCTGGGATCTGCGGTCCGGATTGGCCCGCCCGATTGATTGAGCATATAGTTTGAGCAGACGCTCAATCGAGGTGGAGAATGGCCAAATCAGGTGCTCCCAGTAGTGCGGCGGCCGAGGGTTCGCCGCGTTCGGCCCCCACCCGGCGACAGCTGGTGGATGCGGCGATCGACACCCTCAAGTCGGACGGTTTCGCCGGGGCCAGTGCCCGGTCGATCGCTCAGCGGGCCGGACTCAACCAAGGCCTGATCTTCTATCACTTCGGATCGGTCGCCAACCTCCTGCTGGCCGCCCTCGACGCCGTCAGTGAGGAACGTCTCCAGCTCTACGGCGCAGAGGTGTCCGGGGTGACCAGTCCGGTCCAGCTGGTGGAGGCGGCCGAGGGGATCTTCCGGAACGACCTCGCCGCCGGTTACATCACGGTGCTGGTCGAGATGATCGCCGGGGCTTCGGCCACCCCCGGGCTCGGACCTGCGGTGGCCGCGCGGATCCAGCCGTGGCGGGTGTTCGCCCAGTCGACCATCGAGGCATCGCTGGGCGACTCTCCGTTGGGCAGCGTTCTTCCGGCGAAGGATGTGGCCCACGCAGTGGTTGCCCTCTACCTGGGGCTGGAAATGCTCAGTCACCTCGACGGTGACCCCGAACCGGCTCTCGTGCTGTTCGCCCACGCCAAGCAACTGGCGTGGCTGGTCGACGGCCTGACCACCCCGACAACTCCGGAGGAGTCCACATGACATCAACGCTAGACAGCCGAAGGGTCGGCACCCATCGGACCGACACCGGCTTGGACGTCGTCACTGGTGCGTTCAGCTACTCCGGTTCGGCCATCGCCAGGGCCCTGATGGCCGGCGGGCGGACGGTCCGCACGCTGACCGGTCATCCGGAGCGCGCCGGGGACCACCCGGATATCGAGGCCCGCCCATTGGACTTCGACGATCAGCTCGGCCCTGGTCGACTCGTTGACCGGGTGCGACCACGCTGTACAACACCTACTGGGTGCGGTTCGCCCATGGTCTGATCGACCACGAACTTGCCGTGGCCAACTCCCGCACCCTCTTTCTGGCGGCCAGGCGGGCCGGGGTCCAGACGGATCGTCCACGTCAGCATCACCAACCCCAGTGTGACGTCGCCCTTCCCCTACTTCAGAGGCAAGGCACTGGTGGAGCGGGCGCTGGCCGAGTCCGAGGTCCCCTATGCCGTAGTCCGTCCGGCCATTCTCTTCGGAGGTGACGGCGTGCTCATCAACAACATCGCCTGGCTCCTCCGCCACCTGCCGGTCTTCGGCGTCGGGGGCGACGGCAATTACCGCATCCGCGGCATCCATGTCGACGACCTCGCCCAGCTCTGCCTGGAGGTGGGCGGGCAGGCTGAAGACAGCGTGACCGATGCCGTAGGACCCGAGCGTCCGACATTCAACGAGTTGGTGACCTCGATTCGCCAGGCCGTGGAGGCGACGGCTCGCATCGTGCACGTGCCCGGCGCCGTCGTTCCCATTCTGTCATCGGTTCTCGGGTCGGTCCTCCACGACGTCCTCTTGACCAAGGACGAGTATCCAGGCGATGGCCACGGGACTGGCTGATGCCGAAGGCCCGTCGACCGGGTCGACCCGTCTGTCGGCGTGGATATCCGAACACCGAGGCGACCTGGGTCTCCGCTACGCCAACGAATTGAGCCGCCACTTCACCTGACCGGAGCAGGGCTCCTCGGTCCGGTGGACGAGGGTCGCCCCCCGGCCGGCTCACAACAACGGGCCGGCCGGGCCGACGGCGTCAGCCCATGGATTTCGCTCCGTCGATGGTCTCGCGGATGATGTCGGCGTGCCCGGCATGTTGAGCGGTCTCGGCCACGATGTGCACCAGCACCCGGCGGGCCGACCAACGGGCTCCGGGCTCGAACCACGGTGCTTCGGGCAGGGGGTGGGACGCCTCGAGGGAGGGTAGGTCGGCCACCAGCTCCTCGGTGTGGCGGGCCACCGCCTGGTACCGAGCGATCACGTCATCCAGCGTCTCCCCGTCCCCCATGCGGAAACCGGCGGCATGGACTCGGTACGCCTCCTCGTCGGGAGGCCCCTGGGAGGCCGGGCCCTCCTCGATGAAGCGGACCCAGCCTTCCTCCATCAAGGCCACGTGCTTGATGATCCCGCCCAGGCAGAGCTGGCTGGCCGTGGGGGTCAGCCGGGCCTGGGCGTCGCTCATCCCCTGCACGGTACGGAGGAGCAGGTCGCGGTGCTGGGCGATGGCAGTGCGGAAGTCGTCTCGTTCTGAGCTGGTCACTACAGGGGAGTCGATGGTCATGGTGGCTGCCTTTCTCGCACGATTTCTCGGACGTTTGCGCTGTCGAGCTCCACCGTATGATGCATAACGGCCAATTCCCGTCCTAAATAGGGCGATACTGGAGAAATGGCTTTGCCGGGCACCCGCATCCTCCGACTGCTCTCTCTGCTGCAGTCCCGGCGCTACTGGTCGGGGGCCGAGCTGGCCGATCGTCTGGGTGTCTCCGCCCGGTCGCTCCGTCGGGACATCGAACGACTCCGCGATCTGGGCTACCCCGTCGAGGCCCAGCGGGGCGTGGCCGGCGGCTACCAGTTGGCGGCGGGGGCGGTGCTCCCTCCGCTTCTGCTCGATGACGAGGAGGCAGTGGCCATCGGCGTGGGACTGCACTCGGCCATCCAGGCCGGCACCGTCACCGGTATCGAGGAGTCGTCGGTGCGGGCACTGGGCAAGGTGATCCAGGTCATGCCGTCTCGACTGCGACGCCGGATCGATGCCCTGACCGCCATGACCGTCCCCGCCTCCTGGCAGGAATCGGCGAACACCGTCGATGCCGACGTGCTGATGGCACTGGCCCAGGCCTGCCGGGACGGCGAGCGACTGGCGTTCACCTATACGGCCCGCACCGATGAGGGGAGCACCCGTGAGGTCGACCCGCACCGGCTCGTCCTGTTGGGCAGACGGTGGTACCTCGTGGCCTGGGACATGACCCGGTCCGACTGGCGGACGTTCCGGTTGGACCGCCTGATGGAGCCGAGGGTCACCGGCGCCCGGGCCGTCCCCCGGCAACTGCCGGCCAAGGATGCCGGGGAGTTCGTCCGGTCCAGTATCGAGAACGTTCCCCAGAGGTACCAGGTGGAGGTGCTCGTCCACGCCACCGCCACCACCGTCCGGGAGCGCATCGGACCGTGGGGAACCCTGGAGGACCTGGATTCCGGCCGGTGCCGGCTCCGAATGAGCTCGGACTCGCTCGACTGGGCGGCCTTGGCCCTCGGTAGGGCGGCGGCCGAGTTCGAGGTGTCCTCCCCTGCCGAGTTGGTCGACCACCTCCGGGAGCGTGCCGACCTCTTCCGGCGGGCCGTCGACCGACACGGTCGATCCTGAAAGGGTCGGTCCGTTCGGGACCGACGCCACCGATCTGCTCCCCACCCCGGCCCCGGGGCCGCCACATCGGATGGCGGATGGCGGATGACGGATGACGGATGACGGATGACGCCGACGGTACCTACGTACCCACGTCGATCGACCATCGGTGAAGATCGATCCTCTTCGGTACCATGTTGGCCGTGACCAACCCATCGAAGAGATGGACCCGCAAGCCGAAGGCCGACCAAGTCTCGACATGGCCCTCAGGGCACAGGCTGTCCCCCATCCCCGACCTCGTCGATGTACGGCTGCGTCACTCCGAACTGTTCGATGATCCACCGAGCGCCCTGCCGGGAATCGATCTGGAGACCGAGGCCCAGCTCGCCCTGCTGCCACAACTGGCCGCCTTCATGCCCGAGATGCCGTTCACCGACCGCGCCCAACCCGATCTGCGCTACAAGTTGGAGAACAGGTTCTTCAGCCATGGCGACGCTCTGGTGCTCTACGGCATGCTGCGGCTTCACCGCCCCCATCGTTATGTCGAGATCGGGTCAGGATGGTCGAGCGCCCTCGTCCTCGACGTCCGGGACCGTTTCTTCGACGGGGACCTGCACTGCATTTTCGTCGACCCGAATCCCAAACGGCTCGACTCCCTGCTCAGACCGGAAGACGGTGACTCCACCCGCATCTATCGCCAGCCGTTGGAGGAGGTCTGGCGAGAGGTGGTGGCCGAGGTGGGCCCTGGTGATTTCCTGTTCATCGACTCGACCCACGTCGGCAAGATCGGCAGTGATGTCCTGATCGAGCTCCACGAGATGGTCCCGCGTCTGCCCGCTGGTGTCCATGTCCATTTCCACGACATCTTCTTTCCGTTCGAATACCCGCCGTCCTGGGTCTACGACGGTCGCTACTGGAACGAGGCCTACCTGCTCCGGTCCTTGCTCACCGACAACCGCCGACTGAAGATCACGTGGTGGAACAGTTACATGGCCACCTTTCACGCCCAAGCCGTCTCGGGCCTGCTCCCCGGCTGGGATCGCAACAACGGCGGCAGCATCTGGCTCCGCACCGTCGGATAGAAGGGGACAACCACCGGGCAGACACCGGCCGGCCAGCGCCGGCTGCCGAATCCGGTCAATGCCCCCCCGACAGATCCAGCAACGACCTGTCTATCATCGGACCAATGGACGCATCGGATGCCGCCACGACGCAAGGCGCTGACCAGCTCGACGGACCGGAGGCCATTTCCCTGAATGTTCCGTGGGTGGAGTCGATCTTCTTCGAGCGTGAGCTGGCCGCCCGAGCGTCGCTCCTCACTACCGAGCAGCAGGAATTCGCCCGGTTCTTCCACGACCAGGGATTCGTGTCCGCTCCCCAAGCCATCCCGACCGAGATGTGCGACCGCGTTCGTCGCCAGGTCGAGCCGCTCTTCGACGACGAAGCAGCCATCTCCAGTCGTCGGGTCAAGGACGCCTGGCGCAAGGGTGCCGATGCCGTGCGAGAGCTGGCGGTCTTCCCCCCCGTCCAAGAGCTCCTCCACACGTTGTACGAGCGGCGTCCGATCCCCTTTCAGACGTTGGAATTCAAGTGGGGAACCGAGCAGCGGGGCCACGCTGACTCCATCCACTTCAGCTGTCTGCCCGCCCGGTACATGTGCGGGGTATGGGTGGCCCTGGAGGACGTCGACGACTCGAACGGCCCGCTCTTCTACTATCCCGGCTCGCATCGGCTGCCGGAGTTCACCGGCTACGACCTCGGCTACACCGTCGGCGACTACTCCTACGGGAAGTACGAGGAATTCCAGCACGACCTGATGGGCGAGCTCGGCATCGAGCCGATCGAGTTCCACGCCGCCAAGGGTGATGTGCTCATCTGGGCCTCCAATGTCATCCACGGAGGCTCGCCGGTGCTACGCCAGGGCAGCACCCGTTGGTCGCAAGTGACCCACTACTTCTTCGAGGGCTGCACCTACTACCAACCGTACACATCGGAGATCCCCACCGGCGAACTCCGGCTCCTCGACATCGTGGACCTGAACACCTTGCAGCCCGTCCCACCCACGTACAACGGAGAAAAGATCCGCGTGCACAAGAAGGTCCGGGGGAGGAGCCACATCTCGGTGTACCGGAAGGCGCCGCCCTTGGCCGAACAGTTGCGTCAGGCCGGCAGTACGGCCAAGGGGTTCGTGGCCCGTAAGTTGGGGCGCTGACCGGGCCCGCACGCTGACCTGGGCGGCCCGCCTCGCCGACCGGGCGGCCCGCCTCGCCGGCCAAAATGAGCAGTCGGGATCCACCCGCTGTCGGACCCGAGTGGTCTGGCCACGCAGGCCCCCGGCTCAAAGCCGGTCCCGTTCCCCCGAGCGGCGGGAACGGGCACGTGGGCGCCGACTACGTCGTCCGGTCTCCGAACACGCGCACGACCACGGCGATGACGATGAGGCCGAATGCGACGGAAGCGAGGACGGTGATCAGGCTGGCGGCAGAACTCATGTGTTCCTCCATTCGGAACTGGTCGAGGATCCTCCCGAACTGGCGATTATGTGCACTCTGAACCTGGCCAAGTTCCTTGTCAAGAGTTTCCCGTCCAGACGTCAACTCCTGTTTTCCGTGGTTGACGTGGGCGAACCGGGAGATGACCGGCCCAGTCCGGCCATCGGAGACCAGGGTGTCTCGAGGACGGAGTCGGAGCCACTGACACACGGTGGTACTGGTTGATTACCGGTTGCGCCGATGGAGCCCGCCCCGACACGTTCTTGCCATGGGCGATGCAGGTCGGGTAAGAAGCAGGATGCCGCAACCCCGTGTGGACGATCAGAGGTGCCGCTGGGAGATGTTCGCCTCGGGCGAGTGGCAGCGCTGTGAAAAGCCTCGGCGGCACGAGGGCGCACACCAGATCGGTACCGTCACCATCGGTACCCGGGCGTTGATCCGCCTGCGGATGCAACGACACCCGACCGTCCGGCGAGCCAAGATCAAATCCGACATGAAGTGACACCCGTGGCCGGGTCGACACCGGAGGGCCCGACGGGTCACTGCCCTCCGGACCCCCGGGCGGGTGGCGGCCGTCGGGGTGAGCCCACGGACCTACTGTCGGGCTACCCGGCCCACAGGGTCGCCACCCTGCGCTCGTAGCGCGGCTCCCACACGTACCGGCACAGGACCCTTACCGGAGGCGGAGGCATCTTGAGCACGGCCGTTCGTTCGACGGAGTCGGCTCCGTCGAAGATCCAGGGGAAGAAGCTGGCTGAGCCGCGCATGCCGACTGCTTTGGCCGTCGCCTTGCCGAAGGACTCGAACTCCTCGGCGGTCAGCGCCTGATCCAAAACAGGGAAACAGCGCTGCTCCTCGTCGTCGAGATGGGATGCCAACTGGCGGCCCAGGTCATCGAGCTGGGCCGCCAGCTCGATCCCCTTCTGCTCATCCGGACTGTCGGCCAAAGAGGCAAACCCCTTGCTGATGTCCTCGCACAACGGGAGCAGCGTGATGTGCTGGGCCTCCATCTCGGCCAACACCTCGAGATCGTCGCCCTGGCCGGCCAGCTTCGGCCGGACCAGCGGCCAGAGAGAATCGTCCTCGACCTGATGGTGGTGATGGAGCTGCTGGTTGACGAATTCCCAGTGGGCGGCCAGCTGACGCGCCCGGGCCGAGTCCACCCCCGGGGCCCGCACGGCAGCGCTCAACCGTCGCAGGTCGCGGCGAAACGCTTCATGGATCAAGAAGACCACGGTGAACCGGCCACGTGGTGGCTCGGTCACTGACGAGTCCTGCTCCTTGCCGGGCATGGGCACCTCCCTGAGGGTCGAAGAGCGTACGACGGGTCGCCCCGGACCTCCGACCGCCTACCCCGGTGTCGGGCCGCACTCCCTTTAGCACGCCGAGCTTGCCCAGTAGGCTATCGCCGGGCCGTGACTGGCGCTTGGGTGGGCTACCACCGGGGAGCGGCCCCTCGAGCCAGCCGTGCGCCTGGGCGATTCCGGTCGACCCGAGGAGGGTTCATGCCACACCGCCACCAGGCCCGCGTGATGGACGGGGCCGCGCTGGCCAAGCAGATCATGGCGGCCACCGGACGCCGGGTCGTCCCCCTCCGGACCCGGCTGGGTCGAGCCCCGTGTCTGGCCGCCGTACTGGTGGGAGATGATCCTTCGTCGATCACCTACGTCGCCATGAAGCAGCGCCGGTGCCGAGCCGCAGGTCTCGACTCGAGGATCGTCCGATTGCCGGCACGATCGACGACATCCGAGGTGGTCGAAGTGGTCGGTCGGCTCTCGGAGGACCCGGCGGTGGACGGAGTCCTCCTCCAGCACCCGGTTCCCGTCCAGGTCGACGAGCGGGCGGCGTTCGAGGCGATCCGACCCGAAAAGGATGTCGACGGCGTCACCATGCGTTCGTTTGCGTCGATGGCCTTCGATCTACCCGGGTTCTCGTCCTGCACCCCGGCGGGGATCATGCGCCTCCTCGATGAGTACGGCGTCGATCCTTCCGGTATGCATGCGGTCGTCCTCGGCCGCAGCCCGATTCTCGGCAAGCCGATCGGCATGTTGCTGCTGGCCCGGGACGCCACCGTGACCTACTGCCACTCGAAGACACGCCACCTCCCCGAGGTCGTGAGGTCGGCGGACGTCGTGGTGGCCGCCGTGGGCCGGCCCAACTTCGTCCGCGGCCATTGGCTGCGACCCGGGGTCGTGGTGGTCGACGCCGGTTACACCCAGGGCAATGTGGGCGATGTCCGCTACGACGAGGCGTTATCCGTCGCCGATCTCATCACGCCGGTGCCCGGGGGGGTCGGCCCGATGACCATCGCCATGTTGATCGAGCAGACGGTGGTGGCGGCGGAACGATCCTTGACGTGACCGTCCGGCTGCAGCGGTGGGGACGGTCAGCCCTTGACGAACCGGAGGCGGTGGTCTTGCTCCTCCCACCCGCTGGACCGCCAGAATCCCGTCGCCTTCGGTGCAGTGTCCACCACGATGGCCTGCAGTCGCACGGCACCGGCCTCGAACAACCGGGTCTCGGCCGCCTGAAGCAGCCGGCCCCCCAGGCCGAGCCGTCGATGGGACGGAGCCACCACCAGCCGGTAGACGGATCCCCTCCAGCCGTCCCAGGCGGCGATCACCGACCCGACCATCGAACCATCGTCGACGGCCACGATGAGCGCGGCGGGATCGCTGTCCATGAGCAGGCGGAGGCTTTGGGTGTCGTCCGTGTGGGTGACCTCGGCTTCGGCTTCGGCCCACAGCCGGAGGACGGATCCGACGTCACCGAGTCGGCCCGGGCGGATGGTCCATGCCATGGCCACAGGATACGGGCCGGGATCTCGTCACCCGGGTCCTGCGTCGGCCAGAATGTGGCCATGGCCGACACCTTCGCCGCCCGGTTCGCCGCCGTGCGGTCCCGGTTCGGGCCCCTGGTCTGGGGCATCGACCCGTCCGGGTCGCTTCTCGACGGGTGGAACCTGGGTGACACCCCTGACGGTCTCGACCGGTTCGTCGACATCGTCCTCGAAGCCGCCATCGGGACGGTGGGGCTGGTCAAGCCGCAAGCCGCCTTCTACGAACGGCACGGCTGGCGAGGATTCCGCACGCTCCACCGCCTGATCGACGATGCCCGGAGCGCCGGCCTGCTGGTCATCGTGGACGCCAAGCGAGGTGACGTCGGTTCCACCAATGATGCCTATGCCGAGGCCTATCTCGGGACCGACGCCCCGCTGGGCGCCGACGGTCTCACCGTCCACCCCTACCTGGGCCTCGGGGCGATGGATGCCTTCGTCGGGCGCGCCCACCAGGCGGGGAGCTGCCTGCTGGTGGTCACCCGCTCGTCCAACCCCGAGGGGCGCAGTGTCCAGTCCGCCGCCTCGGTGGACGGGCCCACCGTCGAAGAGGGGCTGTTGACGGCCATCGGGGCTCTCAACGCCCGATTGTCGCCCGGCGAGATCGGTCCGATCGGAGCGGTGATCGGCCCCACCCACATCGAACCGGACCTCGACCTGGCGCCCGCGCACGGACTCTTTCTAGCTCCGGGGGTCGGCGCCCAGGGAGCCACTCCACAGGACGTCGCCCAAGTCTTCGCGGCCTGTCCCGATCGGGTCATGCCCAGCGCCTCCCGGTCGCTCCTGGCCGACGGCCCGGACGTCGCTCGGCTGCGGGACACCGCCGAAAGACTGGCCAACCAGTTCCGAGAGGTCCTCCCGGCGCCCTGAGTGGTGGATGGTGACCTGATCGTGGAGGCCGACCAGGAGCTGGCACCCTCACCACACCGGTCGCTCACAAGGGAGGAGGTAGGCAGTGGACGGGATCCGGCACGTGGTGCCCGGGGCTGACGGTGTCGACATCGGGCTGCTGTCCGCCGGCTCGGGCCCTCCCCTCCTCCTCGTGCACGGCGGGGCAGGACAGATCGAGCGTTGGCAACCGATGTGGGACCACCTGTCCCGGCGGTGGCGAGTGACGGCCATGGATCGTCGGGGGCGCGGGTCGAGCGGAGACGGCCGGGACTACTCGATCGAAGCCGAGTACGGGGATGTGGCCGCCGTGGCCGGTGCTCTCGGCCAGGAGGCGGGTGGACCCATCGACGTGTTCGGTCACAGCTACGGGGCCACCTGCGTCCTGGGGGCCGCCGGCTGCTCTGCCCCGTTTCGTCGTGTCGCCCTCTACGAGCCCCCCGGATGCCGGACGGTCTCGCCCGAGTTCGTGAACCGGCTCACGTCGCTGATGGCGGCGGGCAAGGTCGGACAAGCCATGGTCGGCTTCCTGACCGAGATCATCGGGCTCACCCACGAGGAGGTGGAAGAGCTCAGGAATGCGCCCCAGGCCTATGACATCTTGTCCGTGGCGTCGGCCACCCTGCCCCGGGAAGGTCGCGCCCTGCTGCATGTCGATCTGTCGACGTCGGGGGTCGGGGTCACCTGTCCGGCCCTCCTCCTCCTGGGCGAGCGGAGCCCCGACTGGGCCCAGATGAACACCGGGGAGACGGCCGGGGCCATTCCCGATTCGCGTATCGTGAACCTTCCCGGACAGGGTCACGAAGCCGTCGACCAGGCACCGGATCTCGTCGTCGACCAGCTGGCCCACTTCTTCAGCGGCTCAGCCCGGCACTAGCGTCGGCCACGACCCCGGGCGGCGACCTGGTTGGCCGACCCAACGTCGAACGGCCCTTCGCCGCCGGCCTTTCGTCGGCCGGGACGGGCTCCACGTCGAGGATGTCGACCCCACGCCGCCGGGCGTCGGCGACGACGATGAGGCTGGCGGTGGCGGACAGCCGGGCTCGCTGGGAGGGACTCAGGTCGGCCACCAGGACGTCGATCTCATCTTCGAAGGCCGATGTGGCCCGGTCGACGAGCTCCCGGCCGGCTTCGGTGATCGTCACCTGCACGCTGCGACCGTCGAGCGGGGAAGGGGTCCGGGCCACCAGCCCGCGCTCCTCGGCCCGGTCGACCAAGCCGGTCACACTGGACTTGTCCAACTGCAGGAACCCGGCCAACTCCTTGATGGTCGGGGACCGGTCCCGAAGGATGCCGAGCAACCGGGCCTGGACGACCGAGGCGTCGTACCCGGCGGCGATACGGCCGAGTGCCCCTTGCACGGCGAAGGTCAGCTGGGCCAGTGCGTCGACCAGACCCAGATCCCCCGAGCCGGGTAGCGGGGTGAGAACGGGATGGCGGTCGGTCGGGGGCACGCCACCAGTGTACGCCGAATATAGATGGTGTCACCAACTATAGTAGGTGGTGTAGCCAACTACTCTGGCACCGTTCCCCCGGTGTGGGAGTCGGACAGGAGACCAACCGAATGAGCATGCACGCCGCCGTCGTCCGATCTTTCGACCACCCTCCCCGGTATGAGACCTACGACACCCCTGAACCCACCGCCGACAACGAGCTCCTGGTCGATGTGCTGGCCGTCGGGCTCCACCCCCGGGTCCGTACCGGTGCGTCGGGCCGCCACTACACCAGCACCGGAACCCTGCCCATGATCCCCGGCATCGACGGCGTGGGCCGGCTGCCGGACGGGCAGCGGATCTACTTCGTCGCCCCCGACGACACCTGGGGCTCCATGGCCGACCGGGCTGTCGTCGACCGGCGTCGGATGGTGGCACTGCCCGAGAACGTCGATGCCGCCAAAGTGGCGGCGGCCATGAACCCGGCCATGTCGGCGTGGGTGGCCCTGCGCCGCCGGGTTCCCCTCCAGCCCGGTCAGTCGGTCCTGGTCCTCGGGGCCACCGGCAACGCCGGGGGGATGGCCGTGCAGGTGGCCAAGCGGTTGGGCGCCGGCCGGGTGGTGGGGGCCGGACGCGACCCCGAGCGGCTCGCCGGGCTGCCCGCTCTCGGGGCCGACCAAGTGGTCGCCCTGGCCGCCGATGCCGAGGTCACAGCCGAACGCCTGGCCGAGGCCGCCGCCGAGGCCGACATCGTGATCGACTACCTGTGGGGCCAGCCGGCAACCACCGCCATGATGGCCCTGCTCGAGGCCCGAGCCGACCGCAGCCGAGCCCTGGACTGGATCCAGATCGGAGCCATGGCCGGCCCCACCATCGAGCTGCCGTCGGTGGCGCTCCGGTCGGCCAACCTCCGCCTCCAGGGCAACGGGCAGGGGGCGGTGTCGCCCCAGGGGTACCTGGCCGAGCTTCCGTCCCTGATCGAGGAGATCGATGCCGGAACCATCGACATCGAGGTCCGACCGGTCGAGCTGGCCGATGTCGAGTCCGCCTGGACGGCACCTGAGGTCCCCGGCCTACGCACCGTCCTCATCCCCTGAGGACCAGAGGGCGCGTCCGCCGCACCGAGCGGCCGCGGGACGAGCCTCGGCCACGGAGCCCGTGCCGATGGCCCACCTGGTGGAGAACCTCGGCGCCGCCGACCTCGACCTCGACGTCGAGGCCCTGCGGGTCCTTCCCCGACATCCCATATCGACCGACGCGATGAGGGACTTCGCCGGCCGGACCTCGCCGGCCGGACCTCGTAGTCAGCTGACCTCACAGGCCGGGGCATCGCAAGCGGCTCGAAGGAAGAAGCGGGCCGGGCCGGCCGGCGTTCTCGGCTGCGGCATCCGATGACACTCGGCGATGATTGCCGGACCGAACCCGCCCACGTCGACGCTCGGAAGCGGGGCGATGGTTCAAGCGCCTCGGTTGGGGGCATAGAGCTTGGCCATGGATCCCTCGGGCCAACTGTCGGTGGTGGTGGCCGCCCCCGGAACCGCGGCCACGACGGGCCGAACTGAATCTCGTTCTTCTGCCGGAGGACCACCTGAGCGGTACCGGACTACGAGTGAACCCATGGGCTCACCATGAACAGGGTCTACGAAGTCGTGGTCAGGGGTTCGCTGAGCAGCGACGTGACGGCATTGATCGGATTCGACTTCGCTCGGTTCTTCGATGGGAAGACCTTCCTGGTGGGTCACAATGTCAATCAGGCCCGGCTGCACGGGGTGTTCAAGGTCTTGCAGGATCTGAACATCGAGCTGGTTTCGGTCAACGAGCTGTGAGAGGGACGATGCGCCCGCCTGCCGGGAGGGCGGATCCAAACGGTCGGTTCCTGCCCGGCACTCGGAACAGCTGAGCCAACCGGCGCGGCCGAATGGAGGTTTGATCGGGGCGATTGGCTGGCACGACACCCGCGCCCGGCAACCAAGCTCCCGAGGGCCGGCCCGATCGTACCGGCCGGCGTCCGTCAGCGGACGGGCGCATGGCTCCCGTCGCAGGCTTGGCCGGTGGGCCCAACCCCCCGGTCCGACGTCGGGCCACCGGTGCTACTGGTGGGTGGCCGCAACCTGCCAGGCCTGGGCTCCAGCGGGGTCCCAGGTGAGGTCGATGACGGCGGGCTCGATGGATTCGATCTCCCATCCGGGCGAGAAGGCGACACGGATCTCGTCTTGCGTCACCCGACGTGGCCCCCAGTCACCCGGCTGGCGGTCGCTGAAGCAGAGGATGTGGCAACGACCGCCCGGGGGGATCACTTCGGCCAGGCTGTCGACGTAGGGCTGGCGCTCGTCGTCATCGAGAACGTGGAAGAGCCCGCAGTCGAGCACGGTGTCGAACTGCTGGCCCAGACCGACCAGGTGGAGGGCATCGGCAACCACGAAGCGTGCCTCCACGCCCCGTTCGGTTGCCTTGGTCCGGGCCAAATCGATGGCTCGCTCCGACAGATCTACCCCCACCGCCTGGTGGCCGAGCGAGGCGGCCATGAGGGCGTGCTCGCCGGTGCCGCAGCCCACGTCGAGCACCCGGCCGACCAGCATTCCGGCCGTGGCCAGGTGCTCGAATGCCGGCTGAGGTCGCCCGATGTCCCACGGAGGGGTGCCCTCCGCATAGATGGCTTCGAAATCGTGAGTGGGGCGCGGCATTGAGCCATGTTGCCAGGAATCACCCCGGGGGCGCCCATGACCGCCGGGGACAGTGCTCGGCATGTCCTGTTCCGTCCTCGGCTCAAATCATCCGGAAGCAATACGCCGACACCAACCAGAATGCCTCGGCGTAGTGCTGCATGGGACAAGATTGGGCGTGGCTCGCAAAATGAGACGGAATCGAAACACAGATCACAGGCAGGTCTTAGAGGGGTCTTAGAATAGAGGAATAGCCTGGGTATATGGCTGAGCTCGAGATCTGGCGTCGCAAATCCGAACCGGACAGGTGGCATGTCCGCGGAGACGTGGACGGGGAGACCCTGTGCGGCGACACTACGAGCGACATGGAGGCGGGTGACACAGACTGGGAGGATGTGATCCTGCTCCTCCGTTGCGGGAAGTGTGTCACTAGGGACGAGCAAAGCCGCACGGCATTCGGTGAAGTCTATGAAACGTGTCCAGACCAGCCCGATGTCCTTCACGGGTCCTCAACGGTGGACCACTTTCCGGCAGCGTCTTGAAACCGTCTCCGCCACTGAGTAGTTGCGGTCAGTGCTGGTGTGCCCGATTCCGTTGTCGGCCCGGATCATCCTGAAGCCGCCGACACCAACCAGAACGCCTCGGCGTAGTGGTCCCTGACCGCCCAGCCCGACATCGGAGGGGGTCGGGCGCTGATAACTCCCACTTGGCGGATAATGCCCCCGTTCCGGTGTCATACGGGCAATCCGTGTCAAGTCGGAGCCTCGAGGACCTTGGCGACGAGGCCGTCGAACAGGCGGGCCCGGTCATCTTGACCGTTCCTGCGGGCATGGCCAGGCTGGCGGAGCAGGACTGGCACGAACTCGGCCCCGGCGCGGCATTGCCACTCACGGCCACACGGCCTGGATACACGACATGACCGGGATCTCTTGACATCTACAGGTTCTGCCCGCAATTGAGTGCGGACAGAGGACAGTACCCTCGTAAGCCTGTACCGTGCCATCAAGCGAGAGTAAGGATGACATACCAATGGGACCAGTGGAATACATCGTCGTCAGCTTCCCGGGAAACCAATTCAATGGCCGGATCGCCCCCGAGCTCGTGGCCCTCGTCGAGTCCGGCACGGTGCGGATCCTCGACTTGATCTTCATCGGCAAGGATGCGGAGGGAGAGGTACTCGCATTCGAGATCGATGAACTGGCCGACGTGCTGGGATTCAACAAGCTGCCCGGTGAGGTCGGCGGCCTGATCGGCCCCGAAGACATCGAATTCATTGGTTCGCAGTTGGAGCCCAACTCGTCAGCAGCCTTGCTCATCTGGGAGGATGTCTGGGCGGCTCCGTTCGCCTCAGCAGTTCTCGAGTCCGGCGGCATCCTGCTGCAAGGCGCTCGCATCCCCCGTGACGTAATCGAATCTGCACTCGACGCACTGCCGCCGGCAGTCTGAGCAATCCAGAACCAGGAGGCGCACATCATGATGAGACGACGACCCATCGCACGAGCAGCAGTCCGCACAACGGCAGTGGTCGGTACTGCTGCCGTTGTCGGGGGCCACATGGCCAACAAGCAGGCCCAAGCCCAGGCTGCTCAGGCGCAGGAGCCAGCTTCCCAGCCGCAATATGCACCAGCCCCGGCCGCTCCGGCTCCGGACCCGATCGAGCAGCTGACCAAGCTGGCGGCGCTCAAGGACTCGGGAGCCCTCACCGAGGCTGAGTTCGAGGCGGAAAAGGCCAAGCTCCTCGCCTAAGGGTCATCACGCCCTCGGGCTCTCCTCGTAACTTGGATCTCAGCGAGTTCAGCGGGGAGCATGGAGAGCATCACCGCATCGAGTCGGCCGCCATCATGGTCCCAGTACTCTCGGAGCACCCCCTCCCGGCGGAAGCCAACTCGTTCGGCAAGAACCAGAGCGGGTCTGTTCCCTTGGGCAACCAGGACCTGAAGCCGGCGAATGTCAAGGCTCGCCACGCTCCAACGTGCGAAAAGGCGAAGCGCCTCCGTTGCGATACCTTGGCCACGAGCCTCTTTCACAAGACCGCATCCGAATTCTCCGATCCGATGATCGCACATCATCACCATGACCTCACCGAGGTAGGAATCGTTGACGTCGTCGGCAATGGCCAGGTGGAGTAGCTCGCCATCGACGCGGTACTGCTCGAAGAGCTCGACCACGCCGGCAGGGTCATCTGCCGGTAAGGGAGGCACCCAGAGCGCAGTCGCCTGATCCCGGCTGAACTCCACTGCAGCCTCGAAATCCCGCTCCTGGAACGGACGTAGGACGAAGGTCGACCCATGCAGCTGAGGATGAGGATACGGGAGCGTCACGGCGATTTGCTCATCGTAGGCTTGGCCTTCGGCCACAGGTGACCGCACTTTCCACGTGCCCTTTCAGTTGGCGCCCTGACCGGGGCGACGAAGGCTTCAGGCGAGCTTGCGAGAGTTAGAACTCGCTGACCCAATCCCGTGACACCCCCGCCGGCACCGACCGGCCTTGGCGCGTAAGCGCCCGGTGGCGCATGGACTCATTCCCCACTCTTCAGGGGCGGAGAGCCTCAGCCTCAATCCGGTAACCCGTACGGTGCCGTTGGCTGGCAGGCGATAGTGCCCCGCTCCCCGGCGATGGGGGGCACCCGTGATCCGTCCGTGAAAAGCTAATGCTCATGGAGATTGGCGTTGCGTACCCCCAGATCGAGTTTCATGGCGATCCCAGCGCAATCGGTCGATTCGCCAGAGCGGTAGAGGACCTGGGCTTTGATCACCTTCTTGCCTACGAACACGTGCTGGGTGCCGTTCATGCCGATCGGTCTCCTCCACTGCCGGGCCCCTACACCGAGCACGATCCGTTCCATGACCCGTTTGTGATGTTCGCATACCTGGCTGGCATCACCGACCGGATCCGATTCACCACCGGAATCCTGGTCCTTCCGCAGCGCCAGACTGCCCTCGTGGCACGGCAGGCTGCCGATGTCGACCTCTTGTCCGGTGGTCGGCTGAGACTCGGTGTCGGAATCGGCTGGAACTATGTTGAATACGAGGCTCTCGGCGAGGACTTCCACACCCGTGGTGCTCGGCAGGAGGAGCAGATCGAGTTGCTTCGCCGCCTGTTCACCGAGCCCGTTGTCGACTTCTCGGGGCGCTTTGACCGGGTTGATCGAGCGGCACTCATGCCCAAGCCCGCAGGCTCGATTCCGATTTGGCTTGGCGGATCTGGCGAGAAGGCATTCGATCGAGCTGCCCGGCTCGCTGACGGTTTCATCTTCTTCGGTGGCGGCATCGAGACAACGGAGGTCTGGACAAGGCTGCGTGAACGGGTTGCTCGTGCCGGGAGGTCAGTCGACGAGTTCGGCGGCGATTATGTGGCTCTAAACGGCGGCGATGTGGGTGAGCTCACAAGGGAAATCGAGGCGTGGCGCAACGCTGGCGGGACACACGTGTCCGTCGTCACTATGGGCCTCGGACTGGATTCGGTCGATGCCCATATCGACTACATGTCTTCCCTTGCAGGGCGTCTCGGCTTGTCGTAGCTACCGCCTCGCAGATAATCCTTGACTACGGGCCGATAACCCCCCCGTCCCGGTCTTGTGGGATACCACGTCCTGGCACCATGGGAGTGGTGAAGGCACGGTGAGACCCTCTTGGGCATCACACCGACGCGGAGAAAGAGATGGTTGGAAGTGGTCGAACTGAGCCGAAGGTGGCTCCGGTCAAAAGAACTTCTCAAAAGCAAAGTCGGCCAAACGCCGACCGGTGACCGTCTTTGGTGTGATGACCACCCAGATGTTGTGGATGCCACTCTTCCAGGGCGTCGGCACATCCCCCTCAATCTGCCGGAATAGTTCCGAAAGGTGCTCGAATCCAACCTCTTTACTTGTTCCACGAACGAGGACACTCCATCCCGAGCGACTGGCTTGTTCGATGTGATCGACCTCGAAGGCAGCATCGAAATCTCGCATCTCGCGGATCTTGGATCCGTCCTCAGAACGGAAGACGATGTCATGACCGGCGACGGCATAGTTGACCGGAACTGCCGCTGGACCGAGATCATCCACATATACGAGGCGGCCGACGGTCTCTTGACTGAGCAGTGTGAAACACTCGTTCCAAGACAGCTCTTCGAGAGTTCGCCTTGGCACGCGCAGAGCCTAACTGCTTCCACGGAACTATCACAGGGCCCCAAGACTTTTTCGACGGTGCATCGGTACCGGAGAATGTTGCTTGCTCGGGCTGACCGATCTGAGCCGGTCCGGGATGGCCCATATCCGGCGATTGGGATACCCCGAGATGACAGTTCGGCCTACCAGACCCATGGCGGTTCACCCAACTAATCCCATAGACTTACCGAAGCCCCAGTTCGTTGTTTGGGTCGTTGGCCAGATCGGCGCTGGTACATATCCAGAGGCAGGGGGGCGTCTGTGAATATCAACCCGTACATCGTCTTGGGAAGTGCCGTGGTCGGCTTCCTTGTCGGGCTGACTGGGGCCGGAGGCGGGGCGTTGATGACGCCGATGCTCATCCTGCTGTTCAGCGTCAAACCATCGACGGCCATCTCAAGCGATCTGGTTGCCGCTGTATTCATGCGCCCCTTTGGGGCTGCCGTCCACATGACCAAGAAGACGGTGAACTTTCGATTGGTTGGTTGGATGGTGGCCGGATCAGTGCCCATGGCTTTCCTCGGCGCTTACCTGCTGCACCTCATGGGGCATGCCAAGACATCGCAGGCCAACATCGAGAAGGCACTGGGCGCAGCCCTGCTCGTCGGTGCGGCGGCCATGGTCATCCGTTTCTTCCTTGACCGGCGGGCTGGCCACGAACGGAAAGCGGTGGTCCACGATCTCGTGGTGAGGCCGCTGCCTACGGTACTGATAGGCATGGTCGGCGGACTCATCGTCGGCTTGACCTCGGTCGGATCGGGGTCGCTGATGATCGTGATGCTTCTCTTTCTCTATCCGATGCTGGGTGCCAACCAGCTCGTTGGCACTGACCTCACCCAAGCCGTCCCACTGACCGTCGCGGCGGCACTGGGCGCCCTCGCCTTTGGTCACATCGAGTTTTCGGTGACCACGTCTATCATCGTCGGCAGCGTCCCGGCCGTCATCGTAGGTTCGTTCATCTCGTCCAGAGCCCCCGACAGGTACATCCGCCCGGCCATCACCTTTGTCATCTTCGCCTCCGGCCTGAAATACGTAGGACTCGGCACCACCGCCCTCGGCTGGGTCCTGTGTGCGGTCCTCCTCGCAGGAGCCGTCATCTGGCTGTTCTACGTGCGCCCGTGGCAGAACGGTGCTCCGCTCGATCCTGATCTTGTCGCGAGGGATGAGATGGCCGCCGATTCGTCCCCCTAACTGAAGGAGCCCGGCACCATTGAGCGAGATCCGGTTTTGGGCAGTTGTCCGCCCGCCCGGATGTGCGTTCAGCCACACTCGATAAGCGCCGCCCGGGCGGCGTTGGGTGCGCAGAACTCGATCACGCTCTTGGCCGGACCACCCGATGATTGGACCGCAGGAGCACTAAAGTAGCTTTCAGCTGTGACGCACAAAGGGGGCAGAAATGTCAGAAGTTCCGCCCTCGCCCGGCTGGTGGAAAGGACCAGGTGGGTACTGGTATCCGCCCGAGGTCCCTCCTCCTCCCCGCTGGTGGAAAGCACGAGACGGGAACTGGTATCCACCCGAATCCGCCCCTACGGCGGTCGGGACTCAGACGCTTAGAGTCATTTCGCATTTGCCAGCCGAGCATGATTCTGAGGATGCCGCCCGCAAGCCCAGATTCAACCAGTGGAAGAGCGTTCTGGTCGGAGTCGCTGTCCTTCTGCTCGTGGTGTTCGTCGTGATCCGCGCACATTCCCCGAAGCAAAAGACGTCCGCCGATTCAACATTCAGCACCTTTAAGCCGACCACGGCGCTAACGACTCTTCCTCGGGCGGCTACCACTGCCCATCCACCACCAACGGCAAGAATCCACACGTCGCCAGCCACGACGACAATCAGCACCCAGCCAACCCACACTCCGACGAGCGCACCACCTGGCGTAGAAGCCGCAGTCCCGAATGTAACTGGGCAGGAACTCGGTCGGGCCGAAGCGTCGCTCCTCACTGACAGACTCGGCTACAAGGTGTCCGGCGGGAGCACCCTTGGCGTCGAGGTGGCCTCGGACTGGATAGTCTGTTCTCAATTACCGCTGGCAGGCACGCCCGCAACTGCATTGAACCTTGTGGTGGCTCCGTCGTGTACGTAGGGGCGAGCACTTTTCCGACGGGTGATCACCCTTGACGGCAGTCAGGACGTCAAGATCAAGATGGCGGTTCAGGCCACCATCCCTTTGACCATCAGCTAACCCCGCCGGTCGCAGAGGGGGTCCTGGGCTTCCTCCGGTTTGACGGACATCCACCATAAGGGGCAGAGCCCCGGAAAGGATGTCCAAAATGGAGACCATGGAGAGGAAGAAGCCCCGCCCCCGTCGGTCGTTCACACCGGAGTTCAAGGCTGAGATCGTCGAGCTGTGCCGACGAGGCGATCGCAGCATCGGCCAGGTGGCCAAGGACTTCGATCTGACCGAGACCAACGTGCGCGGCTGGGTGAAACAAGGCCAGATCGACCAGGGCCAACGCCCCGGTCTCACCACCGAGGAGAAGGAGGAGCTCACCCGCCTGCGTCGGGAAAATCGCTCCCTCAAAGAGGACGTGGAGATCCTCAAGCGTGCGACGGTTTTCTTCGCCAAGGAGACCCGATGAAGCTGGACCCCTTCATCGAGGCGGAGAAGATCGCAGGTCACAGCGTCACCAAGACATGTGATCTGTTCAAGGTCTCCCGTTCCGCCTACTACCAGCGCAGCAACGGCGAACCTTCTGTCCGCCAGGTCACCGACGCCGAACTGACCACCCAGATCCAAGCCATCCACACCGAGTCCAAGGGCACCTATGGATCCCCCCGGGTCCACCGGGAGCTCGTGTATCGCGGAGTGACCTGCGGTCGACGACGGGTGACCAGGCTCATGCGGTTGGCCGGCCTCGAGGGACGATGCAAGAAGCGGTGGAGGAAGACCACGGTGGCCGACCCCGGGGCCGAGACGGCCAAGGACCTGATCCAGCGGCACTTCGGACCGTGCCAGGAGATCGACCGTCGCTATGTCGGGGACATCACCTACATCGCTACCTGGGAGGGCTGGGCCTACCTGGCCACCGTCATCGACCTGGCCAGCCGGAAGGTTGTCGGCTGGGCACTGGCCGACCACATGCGCACCGAACTGGTGGAGGAGGCACTCACTATGGCCTTCATGAACCGGCAACCGGAAGAGGGTGTCATTTTTCACTCGGACCGCGGCTGTCAATACACGAGTCGGGACTTCGCCGATCTCGCAAGGAGCAACGGCGTCGTGCTGTCGGTCGGAAGGAAGGGTGAGTGCTGGGACAACGCCGTGGCCGAGTCCTTCTTCGCCACCATCAAGCGCGAGCTGATCGACACGAGATCCTGGCCGACGAGGTCAGGACTCCACCGAGCCGTCTTCGAGTACATCGAGGGCTGGTACAACACCCGCCGGCTGCATTCGACCCTCGGCTACCTCAGCCCGGTCCAGTACGAATTGCTCGACCACAACGCCGACCTTCAGGCGGCATAATCAACTGAAGCAACCTGTCCGTCGAACCGGATCAAGTCCATCCAGGGCGTGCCTCACTCGTGCCCGTAGGCCACGGTTGATAACCACCGCCAACCCGGCGATCGGGGACACGCAGGGGGTCGTGCTCGGCTTCGCGGCACTCACTGCTCGCATCGACACATCGAGATAGGACCTTCGACCCTGTCCCGAAGACGCCAATGGTGACATCCTGCAATTGAGGATGTAGCGAGCCAAATTGGAGACTATTTAGATGCCAACAAACCAGTCGGAGGTCCCGATGACCTCCAGTCGCCGCCTGGCTTCGAGTCCATCGGACCTAAGGGTCATTGAGGTGTTCGCAGATGTCTGGTGCCCGTTTGCGCACGTCGGATTGCGCTGTGTCGTCGAGCGCCGAGCACAGCTAAAGCGTGAAGACGTTCTGTTGCACGTGCGAGCCTGGCCTCTGGAACTCGTGAATGGAGCGCCTCTCGTTTCGGAAACCACGGCTCGCCACGTTCAAGAATTACGAACACAAGTCACCCCTGAACTGTTTCTAGGATTCGATCCGAGTCATTTTCCGACGACTACGCTACCTGCCCTGGCCTGGGTCCACGCCGCCTACGAGATGGGCATGAAACGGGGCGAGGACGTGAGCCTTGCCCTCCGAAACGCCCTCTTTGAAGACGGAATCGATATCTCAGACCCTGATGCGCTTTCGGACATCGCTCGCGCCGAGGGCGTTGATTCGTTTGGGGTTACTGATGAGCGGGCGGTTGTAGCCGATTGGCGCGAAGGAACAGAACGAGGCGTCGAGGGATCCCCGCATTTCTTTTGTGGAGATGCCGATGCATTCTGTCCATCGCTCGACATCTCCAAGGACGGAACGGGACATCTTGACGTAAGGCGCAACATGGACGTTCTGGATGCGTTCTTGGAGAACTGCTTCAGCAGGTGAAGCGCCAGACTGGCCACTAATTCGACAGGTTCTCCAGGCGAGTAGCCGGGGGGAATCGCACCCCCCGGCTCTCACAGAACCGGACGTGAACCTCTCGGCTCATCCGGCTCTTGCAGGTCGGTTGGGAGTGGCTGGAAGGAGGTGCCAGTGGGCAAAGAGCCGGGGATTGCGCTGTTGTTCCTCACGCAACCGGTCCCGTGCCAGCTGAGGCCGCCCTCTCAGTCGCTTGAACTTCTGCATGGCCCACCGGACCAGATGCTGGTCGATGCGCCGTGCGAGGAAATACAACTCGGAGCGATAGAAGGCTCCGTAGTAGTTGATCCAGCCTCGGACCTGGGCATTGATGGCCTGGGCGAGGTCGGACAGGTCCGAACCGCTGCGACGGTTGAGGTGCCAGTCCCTGATCTGCTTGCCCTTCGCCTTCTTCGCCTTGGCGCTCATGGCCGGTGAGAAGTTCATGAAGAACCCCCGCCGGCCCTTCACCAGGCGACCCCGGAAGGTGTAGCCGAGGAAGTCGAAGCTGGTGTGCTCGTAGTCCTGGCGGCGTTTCGTGTCCTGGCAGTACACGATCTTCGTCTTGTCGGGGTGCAGCTCGAGTCCCAAGGACCCGAGCCGTTCAGCGAGTGCGGCCCACAGATGCAGGGCCTTGGCCTCGGTGTCGCAGTGGATGACCACGTCATCCGCATAGCGCTCGAATGGACTGCCGGGGTGGTCCCGGTCCATCCACTTGTCGAACGCATAGTGCATGAAGAGGTTGGCGAGCAGCGGCGAGATCGGGGACCCTTGCGGGGTTCCCTTCTCCCGTGCCACGAGGGTCCCGTCCGGCATCTGCATGGGGGCGGTGAGCCACCGTTCGATGTAGAGCAGGACCCAGCGTTCGTCGGTGTGGTGAGCGACCGCTTTGAGCAGCAGATCATGGGGAACGCTGTCGAAGAAGGCCCGGACGTCGATGTCCAACACCCAGTCCTGTCTCCAACAGCGCTGACGAGTCACGGCCAGGGCGTCATGGGCACTGCGCCCAGGACGATAGCCGTAGCTGTCTTGGTGGAAGATCGGCTCAAGCTCCTCTTCCAGCAGCATCGCTGCTGCGGTCTGGGCGATGCGGTCCACCGTGTTCGGCACCCCCAACACCCTGACCCCGGCCCCATGGTCCTTCGGTATCTCCACCGCCCGCACCGGCCCGGGGAAGTAGCTCCCCGAACTCATCCGGTTCCACAGCTTGTAGAGGTTGTCCCTCTCGTTGTCTGCGAAGCCTTCGATGCTGACGGAGTCCACGCCCGGCGCACCGCTCGTTCGCCTGGACCTTCATCCACGCCTCGTAGACGAGGCGCTTGTCGATCTCAAACGACTTCATTCCCAACGGTGATCCGTCCATCAGCTCCTCCCCCGAAGGGTTGACCGATGGGTGATCTGGCCTGCCCGGCCCCTTCGCTCCAGCCCCATTACAGGGCCTTCATCGCTACTACGAGCCGGTCCGCCTCTGTGCCTCGCATCGGTACTCTCCCCCAGGTGGCCGTGGCCACCCGGGGTTCTCCCTCTTGACGACCAGGGGGCCGACCTCACCCATTTCGACTGGCCGTTCGTATCGAGACGACAGATTCTCCTGTTCCGTGCCAGGGCCTGCAACGAGCTCACGCCACCTTTACACCGGACACCACCAGGGCCACGAGCAGGCAGCTCCCTGGCTCCGGACACGCCGAGGGGCGTGTCCTTATCCCGAGGAAGGCGTGCGGCCTCGGTTTCGATGTCATCGTTCACATTCTCGATGCGTCAGCAGTGGTTCACACACGTTCGTCTTCTCGTCGCTCACCTGACCCGCTGGTTGCGGGCCTTCTCCGCAGTCGCTTCCCACCCCGGCTCTTGACCGGCATGACACTGCGGTGGTTTGGGATCTCCGCCTGCACGGCGAACCCGGAGGGCCTACCTCCATCCCTGGCACAGCACGGTTCGTGCTGGCGATCTTCTACATCGTCATCACTCTCCTTTCAGGACGCACCACGCCCGCATGTGCCGGTCGGTGGCAGTCGATAACCGCCGGTTCCTATATCTCGATCGCGCGGGCAATGACCTAGATTGGTGGCGGACCAAACCGTCGCCGGTCTTCGTACCGAGGCTGGCCGTGACCCCTACGACCGCGCCCTGTACGACCTCGTCGGGGAACTCTCAACTCGCAGTGAAGAGTTCCGCACCCGCTGGGCCGCCCACAATGTGCGTAAGCACTACACAGGAACGAAGCTGGTGAAGCACCCTATCGTCGGGGACCTCGACCTGACCTTCGACGTATTCAGTATCCCGGCCGACACGAACTTGATCTTGGCGGTCTACACGGCTTAGGCCGACTCGACCCATGAAGATGCCCTCTTTTTTTGCTCTCGAGTTGGGTCTCAACCCAGAGCCTCGAAGACCAACCGCCCTCAATCGTCCAGTTTCGCATCGGCTCTGACACGAAATCGCTCGCTCTGAGCCATTCGAGTATCGAGATTGCCTCTCGGCTGAGAATAAGGAGGTCTGGAGTACCATCTGGTCGACTGGTCAGAGGAGGGCGGAAGCCGTGTCGATGAACCCAACCGCATCGGGCGACGGCACCTCGTCCAATCTATTTGCACGTGATCCAGCCACCGGTGCGAAATCGCCTCACCGCCGCTCTGCGCTTGATCTGGACGATCCCCCAACTGTTCGTGCTGACATTCGTTTACATCGCAGCCTTCTTCGTCGCAATCGTCGGTTGGTTCGCCGCGCTTGTTACCGGCGAGCTTCCTGACTTCGCCGAGAACTTTCTTTCCGGTGCCCTTCGGTGGGGAGTTCGTGTTAACGGCTACCTTTACTTCCTGACCGACTCCTACCCGCCATACTCCATCGACGAGGATCTCAACTACCCGATCCACATCGCCTTCCCTGGACGCACGCCGCTCAATCGACTCGCCGTCCTATTCAGAATCATCTTGGTGATCCCTGCATCAATCGTCGGCTCCGTGGTTGGTGCTGGCCTCGGCATTGTTTCGGTAGGCAGCTGGGCCATGATCACCTTTACCGGCAGACTCCCGATTCCTCTTTACGAGGCAACGCGTGCGGTGAGCCGGTTCCAACTGCGCCTCGGCGGCTATTTTCTGATGCTGACCCCGGAGTACCCGTGGGGCCTCTTGGGTGATCTTCCGCCAACCGATGATGAAATGACGGCCCAGAGTAATGACTGGTCCATCCGGCTGAGCAAGGGCGGTCGCAACGCCATGATCGTGGTGATCGTGCTTGGCATCATCGAAACGATTGTCAGCAGGCGGTGAGGTCGCCCTTCTGATAAGTACCCACCCGGCTCCGGTGACGCTCCTATCAATGTCAAGCCCAATTTTGGGGCTCCGAGGTAAAGACAGCGGACACAAAAATGACGAGCCACTCGATCCCTCGAGCCAGGCCAACAGCGCTTAGTAGCCACCGGCGTCAGCATTGAAGGACTCGGTGCCGACGAATCGACCCAAGGGGTCCAGTGCTGCAGCCACGTGTTTGTCGAGGTGGGTATCGACACCACCCGTGATCCCGGGAGCAGCTTCTACGATGGTCATGGGCATCCCTTCCTTCCTTAGCGGTTGAGCGGTGGCACGGCCGTCCCTGATCGGAGTGACGGGCGGTCTGGCTTGTTTGAGCAAGCCGGACCAATCACCAACCTCAGAGACGGGGCGTGCCGTTGTCAATGTGCCCCTGGAGCTCGGTCGACGACGTCCGAGGACGCCTCATGACTACAAGTCAGGCCAAACCTCCCAGTGCTCCCGAAGCTATTCAGGACCAGCTGCCAAGCGATGGACCCTGGAGGCCATTGTCATTGATAGAGGACAGGCCACCACCCTGTTGCCTCACGTCAAATCCCGCGCCAAGGGTGATTCGTTGCCTCACGTAGAACCCCGCGCTTCGAGTTAGTGGGTGAACGCCCGGTTGACGGCCCGCGGCGGCGGTCCGGTCTTCGCCAAGGCCAGGCGTTGGAGCTGGGTGGTGAGGCGGCTGATCTCTGCCTGATGGCGGGTCGGACGGAGGGCGTTGCGGGCTCTCGTGAGGGCGGCCTGCTTGCCCGGGGCGAGGCTCCCGGCGGCCAACAGGCGCTGATAGGGGCTCCGGGCGCTGTCGTGGCGCTTGGTGACCTTGGCCCCCACCCGGGTGCGGCTGGTGAGCTTCTGCTGGGTGAGCAGCAGGTTGGTGTAGTTCTGCTCCAGAGCCCAGATCCGGTTGAGCACGGCGAGTTCGGCCTCGGTGTCGAAACGCAGGTAGCCGACCAGCTCTCGCACATGGGTCCAGTTCTTCTGCTCCACATGGCAGCCGTCGTTCTTGTTGCCCGGTCGGGACCGGGTGAAGGTGATCCGGCGGGCGGTGCACCACTCGAGCAGGTCGGCGTTGATGAATTCGCTGCCATTGTCGGAGTCGATCCCGAGGATGGGGAAGGGGAACTGGCGACAGCCGTGCTCGATGGCCTCGGCCACCCGGATGGCCGACTTGTTGGCCACCGACCGGTTGATCGTCCAACCGGTGGCGATGTCGGTCATGGTCAGGGTGAAGCAGAACTCCCCGAAGGAGTTGCCCCCCTCGTGGCCGACCAGGTCGATCTCGACGAAGCCAGGGACGACGTCGTCCCACTCCGACCAGGTTCTGATGGGAATCTGGGTCTTGAGCAGGGACCCCGGCTTGGTGTGGCTCACCCCCCGGAACCCGGCCAGCACCTTGGCTCCTGTCAGCCGCCGGTCGATGGTGGCCGCGCTCATCGAGGTGAGCAGCACGGCCTCGTCGTCGGTGAGGTCGAGCTCCCCGTCCCGGCGGAGCAACGGCACCAGCACCGGGAGCATGGGGGCGAGCCGCTTGCCCGCCGGCATCCGGGCCGCCCGCCAGCACAGCTCGAGGGCGGACACCACCCGGGAGGAGTAGGTCGGCACCCGAGGGGTCGCTCACCCGCACCACCCGGACGGCACCGGCATCGACCAGGCGGGCACGGGCGTGACCCCGGTTCCATCCCGTGAGCTCCACCAATTGGCCGAGAATCACCCCCTTCTCGCCCCGGGTTCCCCGCCTGTACTGGTTGGCCAGCTTGTTCGTGACAGCACGTCGAGAACCCATCGAAAGCTCCATGGATCAGGCGTAGTCGACCCTCCGCCAGGCGCGGATTCCTTCGTGAGGCAACGATGCCGGCTACGCGCGGGTTTCTGATGAGTCAATGCGCCAGGGCGTCGGCGGGAACCTTCCAGCAGTAGAGTGCTAGCGGTCCTCTGCACTACCCCCCAGTGCACGGCGGACTCTGGGGTTGCAGCGGCCTCACGTCAGGTCCCCGGCGGGATGGCGTGAGGCCGCTCCTTCAGGACGTTTGCCGGTGCCACGAGTCGCATCATGGGTGTGTCGCACCAAACAGAGAGGCGGCTGCGTTCAATTCTCGGGCAAACAACCTTCGTCAGTCCATTCAGAGCCGCAGGTCTGACAACGGTGGACGAAACCGACTGGGCGGTCGTCGACACTGTGAAGTTCAGCCTCGATTCTCCATTTTTCCCTGCATATAGGACATTCCAACCTGGGACCGCTCACGCCCATGGTGATGACCTCCGCCGTGACGAAGCTCCGCCAGTTCCCAAGGAAGAGGATGCGCTTCGTTGTCCGCCCAACAGTCACCAGTGTGGTCCAGTTGGCGGTCCAGTTCAAGCATTGGCAAGAGGATCGGCGCCTGGCGCCGGACTGGATCCGGGCGTGCCCCAGTCGTGCCGGTCGGTGGCGATTAGCGCCTGGCAAGCACAGGACCTTCGATAGTGGAAACCCGGTGTTATGTGCTAGTCCTGTGGTCCGGTCTTGTAAGCGTCGTGGTAGTTCCACCATTGATATGGCGCAGTCTGCGGGTACCCCTCGGGCGAGTCCTCCCACTCTTCCTGACGACCTAGCGCCGTGATATCGAGGTAGTTCCAAGTCCCACCCATCTGCTCGTCGCCCCGAAGGTCGATGAAGTAGGTACGGAAGATCCGATCACCCTCCCGGATGAACGCGTTGGTACCGTGCCACTCATCGACGTCGAAGTCCTTGTCGAAGTCGTCGGTGATCGTGTACCAAGGGATGTGATCCCAGCCGTGGCGCCTTTTCAACTGCTCGATATCAGCCTGAGGGGCGCGCGATGCAAACGCAAGCGCCGTGTTTCTCGCGCGCAAGTGGCCAGGGTGCGCGACTTGGTCGGCGCCGAGAGAACAACCCACGCACGCCCGCTCGGGGTACGAGCCGCCCTCCGCCAATGTCGTCACTTCGGGTCCGTAGAAGGCGCGGTAGACGATCAGCTGACGCAGTCCTTCGAACAGGTCCGCGAGGCTCATCCGTCCGCCTGGACCGTCGAACCAATATTCCTTCTCAATGGCCATCCAGGGCATCCGTCGGCGTTCAGCCGCCAGCGCGTCCCGGGCGCGGACCAACTCCTTCTCCTTGGGCAGGATCTTCTCTCGGGCGGCGATCCACTCCCCCCGCGAGACGATCGGCGGTGTCTTCATGGCTCTCCCTTCATGGGTCATCGCTACAGGCTCGCGCCCGAGCGTTTCCAAGGAAAGTGGACCCTGTGAAGGCCGTGTGAGCTGGCCTGCTCCACCCACCGTCCATGGAGAGCCGGGCGCCGCAATCGTGCCGTTCGTGGCCAGTCGTTAGGTGTCACTACCTCGACCGCTTACACAGACAGCGGGGTTATCCGAAACACCGGGGTCCGAGGTGCGAGCGCTTCACACTCTTCGATCGATGCGCTGCGAGACAGCTTCAAATGCGGCCGTCCGCCTGGAGCGACTTCGGCATAACGGCGGATGATCGGTGGGCGATCCTCGATCGCCACTTCTTCAAGCCTGACGGGTTCCGCACGGCCACGGCGCAGGATCGCGACGCCATCAGCGGCGCGAATGTTCTTGACCCAGTTTGAGCTGTCACCCAGCATGGACACCAGGTACTCGACACCCTCCCAATCTGCGATGATAACTGGGAGGGTTATCGGCTGACCGCTTCGCCTGCCGATGACCTCCAGGCTGGCAGCTCGTCCAGGCATGAGACCAGCCCCGAAGACAAGACTCGAAAGACGGTTCTGCGGTTTCGCCAGCCAATTCGGCCGACCGGAGCGGTACATCCATCGCGAGTACCGCTGAAACAACTGGCCGATCGAATCCATGAGTACAGCGTGAACTTCCAGGCCGTCTCGGCAAAGGGTCGATGGTCACAAGAATTGCTCAGTGCCTTCAATGTGGTCGCCCAGGCCGGTGTTACTGGACTGCCACACTCGGTTAGCAGCAGGCAAGGAGTTGATGTCCCCCCGAGTGGTGTAGTTCCCGGGGTCCACCACTTTGAGGTGGCCGGCGTCGGTCAGCATGTTGGCCACATCAGGGAACTGGCCCGCAGTCACCCGTCAAGGGGTCTCGATCTACAGCCTTGCACATCGTCTAGATCTCGTCCCGGCGGAGCTGGGCCGCTCCCCCCGGGGTGACCGTCAGAACGTCAAGGAGATACTCGCCCCAAGGCGTGAATATTGGCCCTACCAGGGCCTCTTCGTAGGCCTTCATCCCATCGGTCGACGCTGTCGCAAAAGCCGCACTCCAATCGTGTGCTTCACCGTCGCTGCCTGCTGACATGCGATCCTGGCCTCCCTGCCCGACTGTAATCACTTCCACCACTGCTGACTTCTGGATTGGGCCATAGACGTGAGCGAAGCGCTCCGCTTCACCGCCGGAGCCGGGCTCGTAACGGTCTCGCTGCTGAGTCGTGTGGGATCGACGACGATGGCGACCACACGCGTGTCCGGAGGAAAGTAACCCTTTCGCACTTCGTGGATCTGTCGCTCATCGCAGCAGTGAATCAATCCCTCGGGTCCGGGTTCGATCACGGAGGCGCCTGTCGGGTCAGGGTCGAGTGAATCTTCGACCAAGCAGTAGATCAACTCGGGCCTCGCCCTCTATTTTTCGAAATGGACCGGCTCCCGGTGTTGAGCGACGCTCGCTTACCCCTGCGGCCACCAAACCAGAAGTGGACCAGGACAAGACCATCCGGTGCCTTGGCATACCTCGGGACTGGCCGCTCGTCCACAGCCACCAGTCTGGGGCAAGTCCTCAGCGGGTGTCTTGTGCAACTCGGGGTCGTTTGGTGCCCCACTTTGACGCGGTCATAACCAAGTGGGGCATGACCCCAAGGTACCGGCCGGGGGCAGTCAAATAAGCGCCACTGCCCCGGCAGTTCGGTCAACCCTTCACGTAGGAGAGCTTCTCGGAGACAAGTCCATCACGCACTCGGAATACATCGACACCCCGGACGTGACCGTCTACCCACGAGTAGCGCCAGAGCTGCACCACGCGATCCCCCGCTACAAAGGTCTCCTCAGCATGGAAGACAGCGTGAGTGTCCTCGAAGATCGGCTGCCACACCTTGCGAATTGCGTCACGACCCTCATAGCGGGTGCCGTCAGGCGCCGGACCTGTGGACTCGAAAACACAATCGCTGGTGACAATGGCCAGTGCGGCCTCCAAGTCGTGAGCGCCCCAGGCCGCCCCAAACGAGTCGACAATCCTGAGAGGATCCATGTTGGGTCGGGACGATGACGACCGTATCCGACTCCGCTAGGCCATGGCCGGTGAGACGTCCTCCAGGCCGGACCGAATCATCTCCCGAAGCTCAGGCGTGTCCTGGTGTCCATGCTTGGCCACCGTGTGTGCCACCGCGGCGTCGAGAGTCTCCTCTTCCGTCCCAGCGATGGTGAGCGTGCAACCGATGTCGTTGGGCACTTTGCGGCAATCAATCATCTTCCGGGCCATAGCAACCTCTTTCTGATCAGGCCGGATTCGCTCCGGTCACTTGGATTCAGTGGCGTAAGCACTGGCACCGAACCAGTCCACCGTGACGACCGGCGAATCTCCGACCACCCACGCATCGTGACCGCTGGGCAAGGACGTGACCTCGCCTGGCCCGGCGACAAATTCGGTGCCGTCATCCATGAGGATCGCCAACTGACCGCTCACATGTAACTGGAAGTGCGGAGCTTCACAACTCGGCGTGTTAGCGAGAGGCTTTACGTCGTTTGACCAGCGCCATCCGGGCTCGAAGGTGTAGCGCCCGACCTCGCCGTTGCCGATCTTGACGATCTCTGCTCTACCGTGAGGAAACTTCCGAACCTCGTCAGGTTGAGCAAATGCTCGGTGCTCCGCTTCGCGGATGGCAACCGCCTCTCATCGATGACCCGCCCCGCTAGCAATTAGCTTACCTACTAGTAGGTAGAAGTCAAGTGGTAACCTCGGATCAATCCGGAGTCTGTGAGGATGAACTGAGTGAAGTACGCGGAAGAGGATTCGACTGACAGAGCCACCCAGATACTGGACGTGGCGGAGCGCCTGGTCCAGATCCGCGGTTTCAATGCCTTCAGCTATGCCGACGTCGCCGGAGAGTTAGGACTCACCAATGCTGCTCTCCATTATCACTTCCCGAGCAAGGCGGAGCTCGGACAGGCGCTGATCGCCCGTTATGCCATTCGCTTCACTGGAGCATTGGCTGAAATCGATGAGTCCCTTTCAGATCCGCTTCGCAAGCTCGATGCCTATACCGGTCTCTACGCCGGCGTTCTGCGAGGCCAGAGAATGTGCCTGTGTGGCATGTTGGCAGCCGAATACGAGACGCTTTCGCCCGGGATGCAGGGTGCAGTCGCAGACTTCTTCGAACGAAACGAGACGTGGCTTGCCGAGGTATTGAAGCAAGGCCGCGACGATGGAACGTTGCGCTTCCCTGGGTCTTCACTCGAAGAAGCCCGGTCGATTGTGAGTGGTCTAGAGGGGGCCATGTTGATCGCCCGCTCCATGGGTGACATCAAGCGATTCAAATCCGCCGCCAGCCACCTGCTGAGGGCTCTACGCCCGTAGACCGAGTTTGACGGAACCGTCGCAATTCCCCACTCGTGCCGGTCGAGAGCAGTCAAATATCGTCACCGACCCCATTGGTAGAGGGCATACCTCAGTCGAGACTCCCGTTGACCAGGGCTTGCGGATCGACGGGACCAGACCAACATGGCTAGTGACGGACCGAGGGTGTACTTTTGGGACCGTGCCGATGTACATCGATCGTCACGATGTGGCGGGTGTCTCACCCGAGGATGTGGCCAACGCCCACGTCCTCGATCTAGAGGCCCAAGAGAAGCACGGTGTGCAGTACCACACCTATTGGTTCGATGTAGAACGCGGGTCGGTGTTCTGCCTTGCCGAGGGGCCGAACAAACAGGCAGTGGTGGCCGTGCATGAAGAGGCCCACGGATTGCTTCCCAGCTCCGTCTTGGAGCTCAGTCTGGGTGCGCCTTTGAACGCATTCTTGGGATCAACGCCTCATTATCCGGCGGGAACCTCCTACACGGCACCGGCAATGCGGGTGATCGTGTTTACTGATGTCTGTGGGTCGGTAGCTCAAACTCATCAACTCGGCGACGAAGGCCATATGCGTTTGCTGAACGAACACAATGAGATTGTGCGCGGGCAGCTCCTCGTGCAGGCGGGACGTGAGGTCAAACACACAGGCGATGGGATCATGGCCTCATTCACGTCGGTGGTCTCAGCGATCACATTTGCGGTCCAAGTGCAACGACTACTCCATGAGCGAAACAAGAGTGCCGAAACGCCCTTCCATATAAGCATCGGAATCAGCGCAGGAGAGCCAGTCACAGACGACAACGATGATCTGTTCGGCGCAGCCGTCCAGCTCGCAGCCCGCCTCTGTGCTGCCGCATCCGACAGCGACATCGTCGTTTCGATGGCGGTTCGTGAACTCTGCATTGGTAAGTCCTTTCGATTTGATGATCGCGGCGAACTCAGTCTGAAGGGAATACCGGAACCAACTCATGTCTACGGTGTGGAATGGAGCGATTGACCTGGCGGTTGTCGCCAACCCCAAAAAAGCGCCAGGGATCGAGGTCGGCCTCCCCTTTCAACTAGAGGATCACTTGCCAAAATGAGGTTCGGTTGCACCCGCTCGGATCTCCTGTCGCACCAGGAGTAACCAGACATCTGTTCGGAGGGGTACACGAGTGCTCGAAGCCCCTGGCTAGATAGAGGGCTTGGGACTAACTTCAGTGCGGTGGCCGGACGGTCGGAGATAGAGGCGGACTACCTGGTTGTCGGCGCTGGCGCGTCCGGGATGGCATTCACTGATTCACTGATCACGTCATCCGATGCCAAGGTGGTGATCATTGATCGTCGTCACGGCCCCGGCGGCCACTGGAACGACGCCTACCCATTCATACGATTGCACCAGCCTTCGTCGTACTACGGCGTCAACTCAATGCCTCTCGGGGCCGATACCATCGATGACCGGGGCGTCAACGCCGGGATGTATGAACGTGCGTCCGGGAACGAGCTCTGTGCCTATTACGAGCGCGTGATGAAAGATCAGCTGCTTGCTTCCGGCCGGGTCCGATTCTTGCCACAGTGCGACTATGTGGGAGGCGGCGGATTCGTCTCGCTGCTGACTGGTGATCGCCATGAGGTGTTGGCCCGCAAGGCCGTCGTTGACGCGACCTACCTCGAGCCGACCGTTCCTGCCACGTCCAAGCCCCCATTTGAGGTGGCCGACGGAGTGCAATGCGTGCCGGTGAACGAGCTTGCCCGCGTGGCGGAGCCGCCGGACGGGTACGTGATCATCGGCGCTGGTAAGACCGGCGCCGATGCGATCCTTTACCTGCTGGAGAACGGCGTTCCGCCAGCGTTCATCCGATGGATCAAGCCGCGCGAAGCGTGGTACCTGAACCGCACGTTTACTCAAGGCGGCGAGTTGCTTGGCACGCTGTTCGATGGGCTGGCACAGCAGCTCGAGGCGTGCGGTGAAGCCGATTCCGCCACAGCCCTCTTCGACCGGCTCGGTCAGACGCGGCAGATGCTGCGTGTCGACGAAGGGATAGCCCCGACCATGTTCCGGGGCCCGACGGTCAGCACCGCGGAAGTCGAACTACTACGACAGATCGACGGAGTAGTCCGCCTGGGAAGGGTGCGCCGAATCGAACTCGACACGATTCGGCTCGATGATGGCGCCATCTCTACCACTTCAGGCACACTGCACGCGCATGCTGCGGCTGGCGGCCTCAACCCCGCGCCCGAAATACCCATCTTTGTCCCCGGGGAAATACGACTGCAGTCCATGCGCATCGGTCTGGCCCCGTTTAACTCCTCGCTGATCGCCCATGTCGAAGCGACCCGGCCCGACATCGCCAGCAAGAACCGCCTGTGCCCGCCCAACCGTCAACCCGACACCCCTGCCGATTGGATCCGCGGCACTCTGATTTCCCTGCAGGCCGACTACAGGTGGGCTCAAGAAGACGACATCGCTGCGTGGATGGGACGCTCCAGAGTCAACATTGCCTGCGGGCTCAGAGCGCAGCTGTCCCGTCCCGACGTCTCGACCAACTTGACGCGCTACCTAGCCAACCTCGACCCTGCCATCGCAAATCTCCGCCGACTCGTCGCTCATCTTTGACCCGGTTCGCGTTCTGTATCGTCGCTGTATCGCCTGGCATAGGTGTCGTTGAGCGGCAGGTGATGACCGCCTCAGACCCGGTGAACTGGGTCACGTAGGAAGCCGAGGCCCGATCGGGTCATTGGGGCCGTACATCGGGTGTGCGATACCGGGGACGGCCGCAGTGCCCACCAACACATAGAACTGCCCGGCGAACAGGACCACACCACCGACTTCGGCGGCCAACCCGTCCGCATCGAAGTGGCGGCGGAAGACTCTGTAGCGACCTCCCCCCGGCAGGGTCCGCTCCTGCCACTCCTCGGCGCTCACTCCTCGGGGGCGACCGGCGTCGAGGATCACGACCTCGGATGCAACCCGGTGCGCCTCGGCAAGAAAAGGTTCACGCTCGCTCGGAAGAAGCAAGCCATAAAGGTGGGCGGAGAAGAAGCGGTCGAAGGCCTGGGCTGGCACGGGTAGGGCAGTGGCATCTGCCTGGATCACCGGTACTTCGGGAGCAACGGTGCGCAGGACGTCCAGCGCCCTTCGACTCTGGTCGATGGCGACGCCTCTCCCCGCAAGGTATCCGGTGAAAGTGCCTGGCCCGGCACCTACGTCGACGAAGCGGACTGCGGACAGCTCACGAAGTAGTCGTTCAAGCTGCGCAGCTTCGGCAGCGATGTCTTCGACTTCGACGGTGACGCCCAGACCGGTCCAGTAGGCGTGGGCGTTGGCCAAGCCAGGCAAGTTCCCGGTCACTCGCCGGTCGTAGTACTCCCAGAGTGATCGACGATGCTGTTCTCGTTCGTCGGGCGAATGCCCGATCACCGACCGAAGCGAATCATCGGGGATTGGCACACAACCATGTTTGCAGACTGCTCGAATCGACGGGTCCGCACCTGTCTCCGAAGTGCCTGATTCGGTAGGGGACAGGGTCCAGATCGCTGGATTGTGGTCAAGTATCAACCGGTCTTCCCAACCGTCGACCAACTAGCCCTTGTACCGGCCGTGCTCGCCCCACCGGCGGTCCTTGCCCGGAATCACCCGTCGAAGGCCGGTCATGAGCGGAGGGTAGCGAACCCAACCGAACGCACGACACTCGATGCGATCCTCCCGCCACAGGTAAATGAGAATCGTGTCCACAGTGGACCGATCGAGTCCCGTCTCGGCCACCACGATGTCATTGTCGCAGACCGCATCGCCTTCGTGCAGTTCGATGGAGCGGAGAATGTCCTGAATAGAGCGCCGGGCACGGGGCCGGTCACCGCCGAACCACCAGCGGCCAGTTCCTCGGGCAGTTTGGAACGGTTTGTTTACACGTTGAAGCGGAACTCGACCACGTCACCATCGTGCATCACGTACTCCTTGCCCTCGACCCGGGCCTTGCCGGCGGCCCGCACGGCGGCGATGGAGCCGGCCGCCATGAGATCGTCGTAGCTCACGATCTCGGCCTTGATGAAACCGCGCTCGAAGTCGGTGTGAATGGTGCCGGCGGCCTGGGGGGCGGTGTCCCCGATGTGGATGGTCCAGGCCCGCGACTCCTTGGGCCCGGCCGTGAGGAAAGTCTGCAGACCCAGAGTCGAGAACCCCACATGCACCAGCTGGACCAGGCCCGGCTCGAGCTGGCCGTACCCGGCCAGGAGCTCGGCCGCGTCCTCGGGATCGAGGCCGGCGACCTCGGCCTCGATCTGGGCGCACAGCACCACCGCCTCGGCCGGGGCCACCAAGGCCTCGAGCTCGGCCCGTAACTCCTCGTCGCCCAGGGCGCCCTCGTCGACATTGAAGACGTAGATGAAGGGCTTGGCCGTCAGCAGGTGCAGGTCGGTCAGCAACCCGGGGTCGATCTCGCCGGCCGAGGCGGCCGAGGTAATGGTCCGGCCCTGGTCGAGGATGGATCGGGCCCGTTCGGCGGCCCGGAGGGCCGGCACCAGCTCGGGCTGCTTGCGCGACTCCTTGGCCAGCTTCACCAGCCGATTGTCGACCGTCTGGAGATCGGCCAGGATCAACTCGGTGTTGATGGTCTCGATGTCGTCCCCCGGATCGATCCTGCCGTCGACATGGATGACGTCGGGGTCGGTGAACACCCGCACCACCTGGCAGACGGCATCGCTCTCGCGGATGGCGGCCAGGAACTTGTTGCCCAGGCCCTCCCCTTCCGAGGCTCCCTTCACGATTCCGGCGATGTCCACGAAGGTGACGGTGGCCGGCACGATCTCCTTGGACTCGAACAACTCGGCCAGGCGGTCGAGGCGGTCATCGGGCACTGCCACCACGCCCACGTTCGGCTCGATGGTGGCAAAGGGATAGTTGGCGGCAAGCACCTCGTTGCGAGTGAGGGCGTTGAACAGGGTGGACTTCCCCACGTTGGGGAGGCCGACAATGCCGATGGACAATCCCACGAGTGCTTCCTCCGAAGTCGTTACCGGCCGGGTCAGGCAGGAGAGCCGACGTGCCAGCGTAGGTGATCCCGGCCGGCACCGGAACCCGGTCGGGGCCAGGAGGCGGGCGGGGGTCGGGGGTTGGGCGGGGTCGGGGGTTGGGCCGGGTCGAACCCGGAGCCCCGGTCGGTCAGCCCGTCGACTTGATCAGGTACTCGCTCATGGTCGAGCTGCGGAGACGCGACAGGTCGAGACAGGCGTCGACGCTGGCGATCATCCTGGACACGTTGGCGTCGAGCTCCTGTTGAGTGGTGGCGTTGAAGAACAGGAAGGGGTCGGCCACGTGCCCGGTCGACGGCCATCCCTCCTCCACGATGCCGTCGATCTCGGGGTCCCCTTCGTCCAGCGAGCGGACCACCTCGTTGCGTACGTACCGGGTGCGGGGCTGCAGCTCGGCGGAGACTGGTGACTGGGTGCCGTGCCACCGGTCGATCCAAGCGCGGTAGCCGAGGCCCGGCGGCCGGTGGATGAGGGCCACGGTCAGCACGCCGGGGGAACGCTCCCCGGTGGCCCAGTGGCGGGCCGGAGAGTACGGAGTCGTCCCGTAGTCGTCGTAGAGCGACTCGACCACCAGGTAGCCGGCCACCCGGTGCCCGAGAGGCCTGAGAGCCCCCTCGACCACGTCCCTCTCTTCGTAGCTGTCGAGCCATACCGACACCTCGGCCACGTGGGGTTCCTCGCCGTCGGGCGCCGGGGCCGGTGACGGGGCCTGAGCGGCGGCGGCGTCGTGGACGTTCACGCCCAGGCCCTTCACGCCCGATGCCAACAGGAGTGGGGTCACCTCGCCGACCAGCCGCTCCCGCAGGGTGTCCCCCGCCCCCGGGGTACCGTCCCCCCACATCAGATAGATCAGCTTCTCCACCGGTTCGGACCGGCCCGATCAGGGGTGGGCGGAGGCGGGGGTGGCGCTTCGACTGGGTCCCGGCCCGGGCACCCGGCAGGCACCGTCGATGTCGAAGACCTGGTTGAGCCGGCCCAGGGCCAACCACGAGCCCACGCACAGGGCCAGGTCGACCAGCTCCCCGTCGTCGTAGACGGCGTGCAGCCGGTCCCAAAACGGTTGGTCCATGCCCAGGTGGTCGGTGGCGTAGCGCTCGGCGAACTCGGCGGCCAGCTGCTCTCGCTGGGTGAGCCCGTCGAACCGGCGCTGCCCCACCGCCTCGTAGAACGACTCAGGGACCTCACCGGGATCGCCGGCCCGGCTCGGCACGTCACGGGCGGTGCGCCAATCGATGCAGATGGCGCACTGGTTGATACCGGCCATGGTGATCCGGGCTGCCTCGAACTCCCGCAACGACAGGGACGACTTCTCATAGACGGCGGTGGAGTACGCCCCGGCGGCCGAGGTCAGCGGCGGAGCCAGCTCGGACCACACGTAGATCAATGGGTCCTTACCGGCCGGTACGTCGACGTGGGGCATGGCTACTCCTCAGTTCTGGATGGCGTGGCCGGCCGGGACCGGACCGGCCGAGACGGCGCCCGTCGGGTCGGGCTCATGTGGTCGGAGCATCCCCCGGGCTCGAGCCGGCCGGCAGGCGGCGGATGATCCGGCCCGCCTGGCCCTCGAGGAACTGGGTCCACTGCCGCTCCCCCATCAGCCACAGCCACAGTTCACGACGGTTGGCCACCAGGGCCTCGACCAGGCGGTCCCGCGTCAGACCCGCCGGCTCGAGGGACGGCTGCCACCGTTCCCACAACCAGTTCCCGAAGCACAGCTCTTCTTCCAGCCCGTCGCGCCAGTCCCGCCCGGCCAACAGGGCATGGCGCAGGGCATCGCGCAGCTCGACGGGTTCGTCGGGCTCGTCGGGGACCGCCAACTCGAAGACGGTCTCCTCATCGAATTCGCTCACGGCTGTCACCCTATCGATCCTGCTCCATCCATCCCGCTCTGCTGGAATCAGCCCGAGGCCTGGGGTCAGCGGTCGAGGACGACCGGGGCCCGATCGGTACCCTGATAGTTGGTCACGTGCTCGGCATAGTCGATGAACAGCGGCGCATCCGGATCGAACGGACGGCGGAGGCTGTCGAAGGCGATGCGCTTGTCGAAGTTGTCCAGTCGGACCAGCGCCTCGGGATTGTCCAGCTCCCGGAAGTCGAGGCGGCCCCGGGCATTGTCGAGAGCCCGGCGACCACGCTCGGTGCGAACCAGCACGCTGCTCCACCCGTCCATCGCCCCGACACTCCCGATCGAGAGGTCGGCGCTCCTGCCCAGGAAGTCAGCACACTCGTCGCATCCCTTGAGGGCGGCACCGTGGAAGTTCTTGATGGGCTCGTCCACCGCCACCTCGCCGTCCCGGTACTCGACGATCATGCGACCCCGGATCACGTCCACCTTGCTGACCCGTTCGAGATCGATGCCCCGCTCGGCGTGCAGCAGCTCCAGCATCAGTCCCTGGTAGTCGAAGCTCTTGGTGCACAGCAGGGCGATGGTCAGGACCACCGAGTCGACCCGGTGGGCGCCGGTAGGCCAGCGGCGGGCCTGCATGGCCCGGAGCCCCTGGATCTCACACGGGGTTCCCACCACCGCGATGCGCGGCTTGGCCGGCAGGTCGTACTTGGACAGGTCCAGTTCGGCCAGTGCCATGGTCTGGTTGTAGTAGCTGCCGGCGGCATCGACGATCTCCTTGGCCGTGGTGGCCAGGTAGGACACCCCTTTCCACGGCTCGTCGGGGTCGTCACTGGGTCGGGTCACTACCGCCCCGTCGATCTCCCCACCGGCCAAGGCGGCAACCAGGAGGGCGGTGACCACCCCTCCGTCCTGGACGGAGTCGGACCGTGCCCCGGCTCGCACCGAATAGGAGTCCATCACCGCCCCCAGGCCGTCGCCGGGTGGCCCGCCGGTGATCTTCCAGTAGGTGTCAGAGGAGTCGGCCCTGACGATGGCACCGTCTCCGTCGCCCCCGACGTCGGAACCCACCGTGGACGGCGGCCACAGTGCCTCGTAGCGGAGGCCGCCCCGGGGACAGAAGTCCCAGCACAAGGAGCACCCCGTGCACATCTTGACCAGTTCGGGCAGGTCGGTGTCCTCGTCGACCCCGATCGAGTTCGACGGGCACGCCGCCACACAGGTCCCGCACTGGATGCACCGTCCGGCGTCGATGACCCCGGCCTGGAGCTCCCAGAACCACGTCTTGCCCGGCGGCTCGGCGATGCCGTTCATCTCGTCTCGGATGCGGTAGGCCTTCATCGGACGGGCCCCGGAGCTTTCGACTTGGCCTTGGTGGGGGTCGTCGTCTTCTTCGCCGCTGTCTTGGCGGTCGGAGCTGTCTTGGCGGCCGGAGCCTTCTTGGCGGCCGGAGCTGTCTTGGCGGCCGGCGCCTTCTTGGTGGCCGGGCCCTTGGCCGACGGGGTGCGGGCGGCGGCCAGGGTCACCGGCGTGCCGGTACCGTCCTCGGCCAGCGTGCGCCGGAGGTCGTCATTGGGGACCCGCCGCGCCCAGTTGAAGAAGGGCTCGTCCGCCCGGCGCTCCGTCTGGTAGCGACGGACGACGCGCAACAGGGCGTCGGGCACGTCGTTGACCGGTCGGGCGTGCTCGATCCAGTCGATGAAGCCGGGTTCGGAACCGAGCGAGCCCGCCCATACCGATGTCGACCGCCTCGGACAGGTGGTTCCCCACATGGGCCACCTCACCCCGAAACCCGATATCGGCGATCTGAGGCTGGGCACAGCTGGCCGAGCAGCCGGAGAAGTGCATCCGGATCACCCCGGCGTCCTCCTTCGGCCCGGAGTGCTGCCCCGGCACCGGCACCGCCCCCACCGGCTCGCCGGCCAGTTGCTCGTCGAGGAAACGCGGCCCACTTGACCGCCCGCTCCTTGGTCTCCACGATGGCGTAGCGGCAGAACTCGGAGCCGGTGCAGGCGACCACGCCGCGGGTGAACGGTCCCGGGTAGGGCGAGTACTTCTGCAGGAGGTCCTCGGTCAGCATGGTGTCGAGCCGGTCCTCGGGCACGCCGGTGAAGGTGATGTTCTGGTCGGTGCCGATGCGCACCGTGCCGTCGCCGTAGGTCTCGGCCAGGCGGGCGGCCTCGACCAGTTCGAGGCCGTTCATCCTGCCCACCGGGACCGAGCACCCCACATAGACGAGGCCCGGCTCCTTTTGGGGATGGACGCCGACGTGGTCGCCCCGGTAGCGGCGGGTGAGGTTCTCGCCCGCCGGCACCAGCTCGAACCTGGCCCGGGCGGCCAACTCGGCCCGGAAACCTTCGGGACCGAGCTCCTGGACCAGGTAGCGCATGCGGGCCAGACCGCGGTTCTCACGGTTGCCGAGCTCCCCGAACAGCTGGGCGATGGCCCGGGTGACCTCGACGGCCTGGTCGGTGCGCACGAACACGTCGATGTCCGAGGCCATCCGCTCGCCGTCGGACAGGCCGCCGCCGGCCAGCAGGTTGAATCCCAGGGTGCCGTCGTCGGCCCGGGCCGGCCACAGGCCGATGTCGTTGATCTCGGCCTGGGCGCAGTCCTCCACGCACCCGGTCACCGACATCTTGAACTTGCGGGGCAGGTTGGCGTACTCGCGGTTGCCGGTGAAGAAGTCCGAGACCGCTCGGGCCACGGGGAGGGCGTCGAAGGCCTCGTGGGCGTCGACCCCCGACACCGGGCAGCTCAGCACGTTGCGGGCCGAGTCACCGCAGGCCTGGACCGTGGTCAGCCCCACGGCGGCGAACCGCCGCCAGATCCGGGGGATGTCCTCGATGCGCAGCCAGTGGATCTGCACGGTCTGGCGGGTGGTCAAGTCGGCGTAGCGCGAGCCGAACACCCGGCTCTCGGTGCCGTCGGGACCCTCCCCGAAGGCATCGGCGGCCACACCGATCTCCCGGATCTGCGGGGAGGTGAGGAACCCGCCGGGGATCTTGACCCTCATCATGAAGGCGTCGCCACCCTGCTTCTGCGGGTAGATGCCGGCCCACTTCAGCCGCTCGACCTCGCCGGGCACCTTGGCGATGCCCGCCGGGCCCTCCTTCGAGTAGGTGTCGATGATGGCGTCGGCGATCTCCAGCGGATGCCGTTCGAGCTTCCACTGCTCGATCTCGTTCAGCTCACCCTGGGTCCGGTAGGGGTTGATGAAGGGCATCGGCCGGTCGGTGCCACGGATGTGGAGCCCGTAGAGCTCGTCCCGGTCTTTGGGCATGTCAGGCGTGCAATCCGCACTCAACCTTGTCCGAGTCGGCCCACCGCCCGGCACGGGGATCCTCGCCGATCGCCACCGGGCGGGTGGTGGGGGCGCACCCGATGGAGAGATAGCCCTGGGCCAACAGCGGGTGGGACGGGATGTCGTGGTCGGCCGCGTAGCCGGCGACGTCGGCCTCGGTCCAGGTGGCCAGCGGGTTGATCTTCACCATGCCCCAGTTCTCGTCGTAGGAGACGATGGGAGCGTCCCGGCCGGGTGGGGGCGTCGACCCTCTTCAGCCCGGTCATCCAGGCGTCTTTGCCGGCCAGGGCCTGCTTCAGCGGGCGGACCTTGCGGAACTCGCAGCACTGGGCGCTGCCGCACGGCCAGTTCTCGGCCCCGGCCGCCGGTTGGGTGACCGTCAGGTTCAGGTCGTACCGGGACCGGATCGTCTCGACGTACTCGAGCGTCTCGGGGAAGTGGGAGCCGGTGTCGAGGAAGACCACCTCGACGGTGGGATCGACCTTGACGGCGATGTCGATGAGCACCGCGTCCTGGAACGAGGCGGCCATGGCCAGCTTCGATCCGAAGCGTTCGACGGCCCAGGCCACGATCAGGCCCGCCGGGGCCGTCTCGAAGGCGGCCGACTGCTCGTCGAGCTCCCTGCCCAACTTCACCAACTCGGACTCACTGGCCACGATGCTCACGTCCACGATCCTCTCTGTCCCCTCGCCCCGTGTCCCCGGGAGAGCCGACTACGTCGACCAGTCCCGATCCCGGCTGGTCCCGTACCCGGCGCCCCGATGCCTACACTTCGTGTGAGGCACGATCTCCTCGGCGAGCTCCTCGTCATCCAGGTGACCGTGACCCGCCCGTACCCTTGGTCACCGGCCGGTCGGCGTCTTCGGCCACCCGTCCGGCTCCAACCTCGGGACACGATCCCGATCGCCTCGGGGTCAGTATACATGACTAATCAGATCAAGATTTAGAACAATCCCCATCGGAGAGGTGGGTCGGAGCTCCGGGAGTGCCGGCCGTGCGGCCGTGCCGGTCTGCCGGCCGCGTGGTCAGACGGGGTCCCCACCGACGACCGGCCCCCGGTCGCCGCCCACGGCGACCGCCAGGAGGCACCGTCCGCTCATGATGGACCTGCAGCGTGACCGAGCCCCCGGGCGGTCCGCCCCCGACACGGTCGGCTCCCGGCTACCCGGTGGTCCTCGACCTGACCGGCCGGCACTGCCTGGTGGTGGGGGGCGGGCCGGTGGCCGCCCGCCGGGCCGAGGGACTCATCTCCTCCGGTGCCCGGGTGACGGTGGTGGCACCCCGCACGGTCGCCGCCATCGACGACAACAGCTTGCTCGAGGTGGTGCACCGGCCCTACCTGCGGGGAGAGGCAGCCCGGTTCCATCTGGTGTCACCGCCACCGGGGTTCCCGCCGTCGACCGGGCGGTGATCGCCGACGCAGCCGCGTCGCCGGCGTGCTGGTGGCGAGCGCCGACCAGGCCAGCCCGGGGACCGTCCGGCTTCCCGCCGTCCACCGGGACGGGCCGGTGACCGTGGCCGTGTCCACCGACGGGGCGAGCCCGGCGCTGGCCCGTTGGATCCGGGACCGGATCGCCGCCGCCATCCCCTCGCAGGTGGCCGTGGTGGCCGCTCTGTTGGACGAGGCCCGCCGCTGCCTGCGCCGTCGGCAGGTCGACCGAGTCGGTGGACTGGACCACGCTGCTCGACGACCAGATCGTCCCCCTGATGGAAGCGGCGCATCGAGGAGGCCGGGCTACTCGCCGGCTCTGAGGTTCGTGGCGGAGACCGGTCCGTGATCGGGTGCAGTTCGGGACCGGACTCGGACCGTGCTCGGGACCGCAGCTCGGACCGGTCTCCGAGCCGGGCCGGTCGACTCGGACTCGGCCGCTCGCACTCGCACTTCGCACCGGGGCTGCTCGGGCGATGTCCCGGCGATGCTCCCGGCGATGCTCCCGGCGATCTCGCGGCTACGATCGGTAAGGTGCAGGTGTGTCCCGACTCCGTGCTGACCCTCGACCAGATCGACCTGTCGGACCTCGAGTTCTGGGAGCGTCCCTGGACCGAGCGGGAGGGCGCCTTCCAGCTGCTGCGCCACCAGCGGCCACTGGCCTTCTTCGAGGAGCCCGACGCCACCGAGACCTCGCCGCTGGCGCCTCCCCCGGGACCGGGGTACCGGGCCGTGACCCGCCACGCCGACGTGGCCGAGATCAGCCGGCACCCCGAGATCTACTGCTCGGGACAGGGCGCGGTCAGCATCCTCGATCTCCCGCCCGAGATGGTCGAGTACTTCGCCGGGATGATCTCCACCGACAACCCCCGCCACGCCCGGCTCCGCCGGATCGTGTCGGCCGCCTTCAACCCCCGCCGGATCAAGAGCATCGAGGAGAGCATCGAAGAGGTGGCCGACCGGGTGATCGAGCGGGCGGCCGGCCTCGGCGAGTGCGACTTCGTCCACCGAGATCGCCGCACCCTCTGCCCCTCGAGATCATCTGCGACATGATGGGCGTGCCGCCGTCCGAGTACGCCACGGTGTTCCGGTGCTCCAACGTCATCCTGAGCAACGGCGACCCCGAGTACATCCCCGAGGACGCCGATCCGGTGCTGGCCTTCATCAACGCCGGCCAGGAGCTCACCGACCTGATGAACGAGCTCGGCGCCTACCGGATCGACCACCCCGACCGACGACCTGACCACCGCCCTCGATCACCACCAACATCGACGGCGAGGCGCTGACCTCGGGCGAGCTGGCGTCGTTCTTCATCCTGCTGCTGACCGCGGGCAACGAGACCACCCGCAACGCCATCAGCCACGGCCTGCTGGCCCTCACCGAGCACCCCGACCAGCGGGCGCTGTGGCAGGCCGACCCGGCGGCCATGGCCGCCACCGGGGTGGACGAGATCGTCCGGTGGGCGTCGCCGGTCATCTGGATGCGCCGGACGGTGACCGAGGACACCGTGCTGTCCGGCCAGGAGCTGCACCCCGGGGACAAGGTGCTCCTGTTCTACAACTCGGCCAACCGCGACGAGGAGGTGTTCGAGGATCCCTACCGCTTCGACGTGCGACGCGACCCCAACCCCCACTTCGGGTTCGGTGCCGCCGGGCCGCACTTCTGCCTGGGGGCCCACCTGGCCCGGCGGGAGATCGACGTGATGATGCGCGAGCTGTTCGAGCGGCTGCCCGACATCGCGGCCGACCGGCGAGCCGGACCGGCTGCGGTCCAACTTCATCAACGGCATCAAGCATCTGCCCTGTCGCTTCACGGCCGGTTGACGCCCGGCACCCCGGCTCAGGGCTTGGCCACCATGACAGTGGACGCCCGACCAGCATGCAGAAGGCCACCGCCGCCAGCGCCGCCACCGCCGGGCAGCCGGTCCGGACCGACGCGGTGGCGGCGCCGGCCGACACCGCCGACTGGAGCCGGCGTTCGGCCGGCCACAGCGCCATCTCGGCGCCCAGGGCCACCACGGCCCACAGCCCGAACCCCACCATGACCCAACCGTCGGAGAACGACCACTGGCCATGGCTCATGGCCACCAGGGCCACCCCGAAGACCGGCACCAGGAAGAGGATCCGACCGGCCCAGTTCACGCCGGGACGGTAGTAGCGCCGGATCGGCCTCGGATCCGGTGCCCGACCGGCTGAGGACCAGGGCGAAGCTGCCGGCGACCACCACGGCGCCCAACCCGACCAGGGCGCTGAGGACATGGGCCAGCAGCACGATGTCGTAGGCGGCAGTCCGGGAGTTGTCGGTGGCGACGGCCAGTTGGTGGAGGGCGGGCATCGGGGCGATTCTGACATCCACCGGTGGCACCGGGGCATCCGCGGTGCCCGGGGGCGGGCGGGGGTGATTGTCGGGCCGACAGGTGGCGGATGCCCGATTCGGGTCCCGATATTGCTACGTTTGACGGTAGGGATCTTGTCGGCCCGGCCCATCGATGACGGTGGCGAGCGTCGAAGAGCGATTCGAATCGAGGTGGCGACCAACGTGCTTGTTCAGAACCGACGGCCAGACATGAGTGTCGCGCACTCTCTGATGAACCAGCTTCGACTTGACCCGCTGACCGGGCGCTGGGTGGTGGTGAGCACCGACCGGGCCACCCGTCCCCAGGCGTTCGCTCCCCGCATCGCCCCCATCCAGGCCGACACCACCCGACCCTGTCCCTTCTGTCCGGGCAACGAGGAGAACGTCTCCCCCACCCTCGAGACCCGGGACCCGAGGGCAACTGGCTGGTCCGGGTGGTCCCCAACCTCTATCCGGCCTTCGAGGGCGACGCGCCGTTCGTGGTCACCAACCGGGGCCCGGTCTTCACCCAGGCCTCGGCGGGCGGCATCCACGAGGTCATCGTGCTGTCACCCGACCACCAGAACTCGTGGTCGATGCTGAGCGACGAGCAGACCACCCGGTCATGACCGCCATCAGCGACCGCATCGAGGAGCACTCGACCATCCCCGGCCTCCGCTACAGCCAGGCCATCGTCAACTCCGGCCGCGAGGCCGGGGCCTCCATCGAGCACCCCCACGGCCAGCTGCTCGGCATGTCCTTCGTCCCCCGCGAGCTGGTGGAGGAACAGGCCGGCTTCGCCCGCTTCGCCGGGCGCTGCCTGCTGTGCACCACCGTCGACGCCGAGGAGAACGTCGGCCACCGCGTGGTCTACGCCGACGAGCGGGTCCTGGTCATCTGCCCGTTCTGGAGCGGGGCCCCCTACGAGATGCTGGTCATCCCCCGGGCCCACGGCCCCCATCTCCACCACAGCCCGCCCGACCGACCTGGTGGCCGTGGGCAAGGCCCTGCGAGGCGGTCCTGGGCAGCCTCCGCGAGCGTGGTGGGCGACGTCGCCTACAACCTGGTCTTCCACTCGGCTCCCTACCGGGCCCCCGAGCCGTACCACTGGCACGTCCACGTTGTGCCCAAACTGACCACCGTGGCCGGATTCGAGCTGGGCACCGGCGTCCTCATCAACATCGTGAACCCCGAGGAGGCCGCCATCGAACTGGCCGTTCGGGTTCCGGTGTCCCGGGCCCGAGCCGGCTGAGCCGGCTGACCGCGGGCGGCCGGCTCGAGCCGGTCGGCTTCGAGCCGGTCGGCGTCGTCGGCGTGAGCGGTCGGCGTCGGGCCGACCACCGGTCGGCCTCAGGCCAGGGCGAGGTAGTCGAGATTGACCCCTCCCTGATCCGGAGCGTCTCGACACTGCACACCACGAGGTTGGTACCGGCCGCCATGGTCAGCGTGACCGGCACGGTCTGCCAGGAGGTCCAGGCCGGCGTGCTCGGCCACCTCGAGCGTGGCCGTGCCGTGGACGGTCGCCGGTCGCCGGGTCGAGCGCCCGGACGGTCAGCCTCGACGGGCTGCCGGTGGAGTTGGCCACGTGGCACAGGAGCCGGCGGCGGCCGGCGCTGGGCACCGAGACGGCCACGGCCACACTGCTCCCCTCGGTGTCGAGGCCGGTGACGTAGCCCGTGCCCGAGTGGCCGGCGAAGGTGTTCTCGAACCGGGCCGATCCGGCCCAGGCCCCGACCTCGGCCTGAAAATGGGCGGGACCCTCCGGGCACCACCGACAACAGGACCGAGGCGTGGGGCGCCAGGGCCACCTGGTAGCTGGTCATCGACCCCAGGTCCTGGTGGGCCCAGAGGTCGCGGACCGCCGCCGGACCGGTCGAAGCCGAGGACGGAGGCGAAGTCGATCGACTGGGTCTGGGGGCCCGGGCCGTCCTGCCGGTTGAACAGGGCCACCGCCCAGCTGCCGTCGGGCAGCTGGCCGATCCAGCGTTCGGGGTCCCGGCTCGAGGGGTCGTACTCGAATCCGTGGCTGTTGTTGAAGACCGGCTTGCCGACCAGTCCCGGCGCTCCGCAGGGCCAGCACCTCGGGGTTCTGGTAGAAGGGGCGTTGGTCCCGATGGTGTCGTACTGGTCGGTGATGGCGATGGGCGCTCCGGCCATGGTGAAGAGGTTGATGGCGCTCTGACGTTCGCCGTCGTCGGCGAACGAGGCTGCATGATCAACGGGTCGCCGTCGAGGATCAACTGGCCCCGGCCGGAGATGTCGGAGAAGCCGGTGAACCCGAGGAACGGGTTGTTCCACTGGGACCACTCGGGCTGCCAGGTCTGGCGGCCCCCGCTCAGGTCGTACCAGGTACCGAAGCTGACGTCGTTGTCGATCCGGACCAGGTCGCCGAACTGACGTTCCCCGGACCCGTGGTCGAACAGGTTGGGCATCACCAGGCTCAGCTGCATGTCGCCGGCCGCCTCCCGCATCCACTCGAGCGCCTGCAGATACGAGTCCCGGCCGTGGGCCACCCCGACCGTGCCCTCGCTCTGGTCGAATCCCACCTCGTACCAGGCCAGGAAGTCGATCCGGAGGAACACGGCCCCGAGTCGGCGGAAGTGCGTCGACATAGCCCTTCACGTACTCCTCGGCCCCGTCGCGGGTGGTGTCCACCCACTGCAGCAGCCCGCCTCCGTCGAAGAAGTCGCCGGGGTTGACGATGTCGGCCACCTTGACGTCGGGTCGGCCGACGACGGTCACCGACGGGTCGGTGACCGCCGAGAGGGTGGCCCACAACGGGTTGTAGTAGACGCCGAGCTCGAGGCCCTTGCTCCTTCAGGTACCTGGCCCACCAGGCCCAGTCGTGCTCCCAGTCGTCGGCCTGGCTCACGATGTAGCCGTGCGGTGTGATCCGTTGGGTGTCGTCGATCCAGCCGTCGGTGCACACCATCGTGTAGCCGAAGTCACCGAAGGTCGCCGCCACCCAGTCGACGTTGGTCTTCCACACGTCCTCGGGTATGAGGGTGTTGGTGGTGTACTCGTAGCCGTAGGTGCTCCAGTAGAGGGGCCCGGCTCCGCCCGGCCGGAAGGCCGATGTGGTCGCCGGGGCCGGCCCGTCCCGGCCCGGCGGCGGCCGCCCGGGCTTCCCGTGGGGAGGCCGCCTCCGCTACCCGCCGCGAGGCCGCCCCGGCGGCACGGGCACCGATCTGACGACCCGGCCAGGCCGGCGAGCACGGCTCCCCCGCCGCCCTTCAGCACGTCGCGTCGCGTCGGCACCCGATCACAGCCCTTCGTCTCGAACCGAGAGAATCACTGTAGCCAAGGCGCCTGACCACAGCCCCGGTCCATGCACCGGGTGCCGCCCGGGCCTCGGTTCACGAGCGCCATCGAGTGCGCTCCTGACGGTTCCGGAAGCTCGAAAATATGCCGGATCTTGCACCTCCACGGACGGGGGTCCACTGCTACCGTGACCAACGATGGCTGACAGCGACTCGGTCACGGACGGGACTCGAACCGGCCCGTCACCGTCGTCGGCACTCGTTGTCGAACGAGGATCGACTTCGGGCTCTGGGTGAGCGCATGCCGGTGACCCCCGAGGGGCTCGAGTTCATCCAGCACCGCAAGGTGGCGCGCCACCGTCTGCTGCTGGTGGTGGTGGTGGCGGTGGTGCTGGTGGCCCTGGCCGGTTTCCGATGGTTCGGCCCGGTCCCGTCTCCGTCCTTCGTCCCGGCCGGATCGGCCTCGGTCCACCTGCGGGGCACGCTCCCGTCGTTGCCGTGGCCGACCACCGGCGCCGCCGCCCTGTCGATGGAGGGGGCCGAGAGCCTGGGGCGGGCCGGGACCGACCGACCGGCTCCGATCGCCGGGCTGGCCACGGTGATGACCGCCTATGTGGTCCTGGAGGACCACCCTCTGACCGTCGGAGCCACCGGGCCGGCGATACCGGTGACCCAGGCGACGATTGCCGCCGCCCGGTTCGGAACGATCTTCCAGGAATCGATCGTCCCGGTGGACAGCGGTGAGAACCTGACCGAGCTCCAGGCCCTCCAAGGCCTGCTGGTGGCCCAGGGATCCGACCTGGCCACCCTGCTGGCCGACTGGGACGCCGGGAGCACGACGGCCTTCGTGGCCAAGATGAACGCCTCGGCCCACCGGCTCGGCCTCCATTCGACCAAGTTCACCGATCCCAGCGGGTTGGACCCGGCCACGGTGAGCACTCCCGCCGACCTGATCCGGTTGGGTGAGGCGGCCATGGCCATTCCCTCGTTCGCCCAGATCGCCTCCATGCCCCAGGTCATCCTGCCGGTGGCCGGGCTGGTGTACAACCTCGATGCCGACCTCGGCCAGAACGGCATCGTCGGGATCAAGACCGGTTCCGACTCGGCGGCCGGCGGATGCTTTCTCTTCGAATCCCAACAGACGGTGGACGGGACGAACCTGACGGTGATCGGAGCGGTACTCGGGCAGGAAGGGCTGAGTCCCAACCAGTCGGCCCTCGACGCCGCCACCGCTCTCGTGCAGACGGCCTTGGCCGCCGCCGGCACATTTCCCTTCCCGTCGGCCGAGCGGGTGGTGGGACGGATCGTCGCCCCGTGGGGTCAGTCGGTACCGGTGGTGGCCGAGGCGTCCACCATCGCCGGCTGGCCCGGCCTCACCGTGCCGGTGCACGTCCACGTGGCGGCGTTGTCCGCGGGTTTTCCGGTCGGTGCCGACGTCGGTGACCTCCGAGCCGATCTGGGCGGTCAAGTCATCGATCTCCCGCTGCGGAACTCGCAACCCCTCCACGGACCGACGGCCTGGTGGCGGCTCACGCACCTGTAGGTCAGGCGCCTCCACTGACCAGGGACGGCGGGAATGCCTGCGGACGTGGCCGGTGCCGGTGCCGAGCGGCCGGGCCTGAAGGCGGGCACCCGATGGACGGCGAGACGGCACCGCTGGGCGGAGGCGAGAGGGATTGGCACCAAGGATGCCCTCACCACCGACGACCCTGTCGGGCCACCCGGGCCCGGAGGCCAGCGCTCGGAGCTGCCGGCCCACGTCGACCAGCACCACGGCCGCCGGCCACCGGCCACCGGCCACCGGGGGATCAGGTGGTAGAAGTCGGCGTCGCTGGCGGGCCGGGTCTGCGGTCTGCGACAGTGGAGGCCATGTTGGCTGCGTTCTCCATCACCCCCATCGGCACGGGCGAGTCCGTGGCCGACCTGGTGGCCGAGACGGTGCGCACCGTACGGGCCAGCGGACTGCCCAACGAGACCAACGCCATGTTCACCAACCTCGAGGGCGAGTGGGACGAGATCATGGCCGTCATCAAGGCCTGCGTGGACACCGTGGCGGAGGCCGCCCCCCGTGTTTCGGTGGTGGTGAAGTTGGACCATCGCCCCGGTGAACCGGGTGGCCGGATGCGCACCAAGGTGGAGTCGATCGAGCAGAGGCTGGCCACCGGGGAGTGAGCCGGAACGCCCTCAGGCCAGCTCGAAGCACTGCGAGCCGTAGGGCGCCAGGGTGACCCGGTAGGGCTCGGTGCCGATCAGGGGGAACGCCACCCGGCCCAGGAGCTCGATGGGCTGTCGGCCGGCCCACCGCTCCACGTGGAGCTCGGCCGGCTGGGCCAACCGGCTCAGGTTGTGCACGCAGAGCACCGGGTTGACCGGGCCCCGCTCGGGGCGGATCGGGGACGACCGGACGAAGGCCAGGACCGACGGATTGGCCGACGAGATGACGAACAGGTCGCCGGTGCCCAACACCGGGAACTCGCGCCGGACGGCCAGGATCCGCCGCATCCAATGGAGGAACGAGCTGGGGTTGCGCTGCTGGGCCTCGACGTTGACGGCCGAGAACCCGTAGACCGGGTCCATGAGGGGAGGCAGGTACAGCTGGGCGAAGTCGGCCCGGCTGAACCCGCCGTTCCGGTCCGGCGTCCACTGCATGGGCGTGCGCACCGAGTCGCGGTCGCCGAGGTAGAGGTTGTCACCCATCTGGATCTCGTCCCCGTAGTAGAGGACCGGGCTCCCCGGCAGGGTGAACAGGAGGTAGAAGAGCAGCTCGGACAAACGGCGGTCCCGGTCGAGGAGGGGGGCGAGGCGGCGGCCGATGCCCATGTGCCGCTTCATCCGCGGGTCCTTGGCGTACTCGGAGAAGAGGTAGTCCCGCTCCTCCTCGGTGACCATCTCCAGGGTCAGCTCGTCATGGTTCCGCAAGAAGATGGCCCACTGGGCAGTGCCGGGAGGCTCCGGCGTCTGGGCCAGGATCTCGGTGATCGGGAAGCTCTGCTCCCGCCGGACGGCCATGAACAGCCGGGGCATGAGGGGGAAGTTGAAGCACAGATGGCACTCGTCGTCGTCGCCGAAGTAGTCGGCCACATCGGCCGGCCAGCCGTTGGCTTCGGCCAGCAGGATGCGGCCCGGGGTAGTTGGTGTCCAGCTCGGCCCGGACGCGGCGGATGAAGGCGTGGGTCTCGGGGAGGTTCTCCCCCGCCGTCCCGTCCTTTTGGAACAGGAAGGGCACGGCGTCGAGCCGGAACCCGTCGAGCCCCAGATCGAGCCAGTAGCGGACCACGTTGAGCATGGCCTCGGCCACTTCGGGGTTCTCGTAGTTGAGATCGGGCTGATGGGAGTAAAAGCGGTGCCAGTAGTACTGGTTGCGCACCGGGTCGTAGGCCCAGTTGGACCGCTCGGCGTCGATGAATACCACCCGGGCCTCGGGCCAGCGCTGGTCGTCGTCGTTCCACACGTACCAGTCGGCCTTGGGATTGTCGCGGCTGGAGCGCGACTCGATGAACCAGGGGTTCTGGTCGCTGGTGTGGTTGATGACCAGGTCGGCGATGACCCGGATGCCCCGGGCGTGGGCCTCGTCTATCAGCCGGCGCAGATCGTCGACGGTGCCGCTCTCGGGATGGACCGAGTAGTAGTCGCTGATGTCGTAGCCGCCGTCGCGCAGCGGCGACGGGTAGAACGGGAGCAGCCACAGGCAGTCGACACCGAGCCACTGGAGGTAGTCGAGCTTGGCGATGAGCCCGGGGATGTCGCCGACGCCGTCATTGTTGCCGTCGAAGAACCCCCTGATCAAGACCTCGTAGAACACCGCCCGCTGGAACCACAGCGGGTCCTCCTCGGCCGGCGGCAGGGGATCGTGGTGGCTCCGTACCGCCCGGTGGAGTTCGCCGATCGTGGCCACCGGCACCGGGCCGGCACTGATCATCTGTTCGGCCTCGTCGGTCACGACCGCACGCTACCCGAGCACTCCCCTGCCGATGGGTGTTTTCGAGGGTGTCTCAGCGGTCGGGAAAGCCGTCGTCGGCTGCCACCAGCTGGGCCAGTATCCGATCGGCCGCCTCGTAGGGGTCGAGCCCGCCGGCCAGCATGGCATCGGTGATGTCGTCGAAGGACACGGTACGGCGCAACTCGTCGATCCGCTGGTCGAGTCGGGCCGCCAGTATCTGGCGGAACTCGCCCTCCAGGCGTTTCTTCCGGTGGGCGGCCAGGGTGTCGCTGGCCACCTGGTAGTGACGGTGGTCTCCGATGGCCGCCCACAGGGCGTCGGCCCCTTCACCGGACGAGGCCACCGTCTCCACGATCGGAGGCCTCCACTCCCCCAGGTCGGTCAAGTCGAGCATGGCGTCGAGGTCCCGGCGTGTCTGGTCGGCTCCGGGCCGGTCGGCCTTGTTGATCACGAACACGTCGGCGATCTCGAGGAGGCCGGCCTTGTTGGCCTGGATGGCATCGCCCCAACCCGGGTTGACCACCACCACGGTGGTGTCGGTGGCCGCCGCCACCTCGACCTCTTGTTGCCCGACGCCGACCGTCTCGACCAGCACCACCGGCATCCCCACGGCCGAGAGCAACCGCACGGCGTCGGGAACGGCCACCGACAGGCCGCCGAGGTGGCCCCGGGTGGCCAGGGACCGGATGAACACGTGGTCGTCGAGGGCGTGGCTGGCCATCCGGACCCGGTCCCCGAGGATGGCTCCTCCGGAAAAGGGGGACGAAGGATCGACGGCCAGGACGGCCACCGAACCGTCGCCGTCACCGGTTTCTGTGCCACCTCTGCCGTGGCTGGCGTGGTTGCCGTCGTCGCCGTCGTTGCTGTCGCTGCCGTCGCGGCTGTGGTTGCCGTCGCCGTCGTCCCCCAACCGCCGGCTCCGGGCGATGAAGATCAACCGGTCGGTCAGGGTCGACTTTCCGGCCCCCGGCGCCCCGGTGATCCCCACCGTGTACGCGTCGCCAGGGGTCTTGTAGGCCAGGGCGGCCACTGAACGGGCCGGCGGTCCACCCCGTTCGATCAGCGACAGGAGCCGGGCCAGAGCCGGCCGGTCGCCGTTGCGGGCCGCCTCGAACAGCCTGGAGGGATCGTTGGCGGGAGAGGCGGGCATGGAGTGTCGAGCGTAGACGGGCCCGGCCCGGGCGTCAGACCCGAGACACGTGGGCCCCGAGCGAGACCAGCTTCCCGTCGAAGTCCTCGTAGCCCCGGTCGACGTGGTGGGCGTCGGAGATCACCGTCTCGCCGTCGGCCACCAGTCCGGCCAGCACCAGGGCGGCCCCGGCCCGCACGTCGAAGGCCCGGACCCGGGCACCGGACAGCCGCTCGACGCCACGGACCACGGCGTGGTGGCCCTCGGTCCGGATGTCGGCCCCCATGCGGCGCAGCTCCTCGACGTAGCGGAACCGACCGAAGAAGAGGTTCTCGGTCACGATCCCCACGCCGGTGGCCACCGTCAACAGGGTGACCAGCAGCGGCTTGTAGTCGGTGGCGAACCCCGGGTAGGGCAGGGTGGCCACGTCCACCGCCCGGAGGGGATCGCTGCGGTCCCGGGCGGCCCGCAGCCCGTCGGGCTCCTGGCTGATGTGGATCCCGGTGGCCGACAGCTTTCGGATCAGCATGTCCATGTGATCGGGGCGACCGTCCTCCACGATCACCTCCCCCCCGGCCAGCCCGGCCGCCACCAGGAAGGTGGCCACCACCAGTCGGTCGGGGATGACGGCGTGGGTGGCCGGGTGGAGCACCTCGACCCCCTCGATCTCGATCCGCGAGGTGCCGGCCCCGGTGATCCGGGCCCCCATGGCGTTGAGCAGATCGGCCAGGTCCCGCACCTCGGGCTCACGGGCGGCGTTCTCGATGACGGTGGTCCCCTTGGCCAGCACCGCGGCCATCAACACGTTGTCGGTGCCGGTGTGACTGGGGTACTCGAGCACCACCCGGGTACCGATCAGCCGGGGCACCGACCGCCACCATCGAGTCGACCCGGCACTCGACGTAGCCGTGGGACGAGGTGAACGAGGCGCCCATCGACTCGAGGGCGTGGAGGTGCATGTCGATCGGGCGGGGGCCGAAATCGTCCCCGCCGGGCAGGGACACCCTGGCCCGGCCGCACCGGGCCAGCAGCGGTCCGAGGACGACGACCGAGGCCCGCATCTTCTCCACCAGCTCGTAGGGGGCCTCGGGGACGATGTCGGCCGGGGTGGTCACCACCAGCTCGTCGGGGGTCCGGCCCCGGCGCACGTCGACCCCCATGGCCCCGACCAGCTCCCCCATGATGTCGACGTCGGTGATGCGGGGGACGTTGGTCAACACGTGGGTCCCCTCGGCCAGGAGGCAGGCGGCGATGAGCTTGAGCACCGAGTTCTTGGCCCCTCCGGCCCTGACCGTGCCCTCCAGGGGACCGTTGGGGGTGACGACGAACTGGTCCACGCCCCAGTATGGCCCGGGTCGCCGGGCCGGCCCCGTGATGGTGCCCGATGGGCGCGGTAGGGGGGTCTCGAACCGGGGGACACCCCGGGCCGGGGCCACAGAGGCCCGGCCGACCGGAGGAGCCCCCGTTCCCACCGACCGTCGGAATGGACCTCCCGCCAGCCACTATCGTCATGACCCGTGACCAACGAACCGCAGGCACCCGATCGCAACCTGGCCATGGAACTCGTCCGGGTCACCGAAGCGGCCGCCCTGGCCGCCTCACGGTGGATGGGGCGGGGGGACAAAGAGGGTGCCGACGCCGCCGCCGTGCAGCGCCATGCGCATCGTCCTGTCCACCGTGGCCATGGACGGGGTGGTGGTGATCGGCGAAGGGGAGAAGGACAACGCCCCCATGCTCTACAACGGGGAGCGCATCGGCGACGGCACCCCGCCCAAGGCCGACATCGCCGTCGATCCCATCGACGGCACCACCCCCACCGCTCTCGGCCGGGGCGGCGCCCTGGCGGTGATCGCCGTGGCCGAGCAGGGCTCGATGTTCAACCCCGGCCCCTGCGTGTACATGGAGAAGCTGGCCGTCGGCCCCCGGGCGGTCGGCACCATCGACATCACCAAGCCCATCGAGGACAACCTGAAGGCGGTGGCCGACGCCAAGGGGACCTCGGTCCGGGACCTGGCCGTGGCCATCCTCGACCGGCCCCGCCACGCCGAACTCATCGCCTCGGTGCGGGCCACCGGGGCCCGGATCCGGCTGATCACCGACGGTGACGTGGCCGGGGCCATCGCCACCTCGTGGCCCGGCACCGGGGTGGACATGCTGGTGGGCGTCGGTGGCACTCCCGAAGGGGTGATCGCCGCCGCCGCCCTCAAGTCGATGGGCGGGGAGATCCAGGGGCGGCTGTGGCCCCGCGACGACGTCGAGCGCCAGGCGGCGATCGACGCCGGCTACGACCTCGAGGCCGTACTCACCACCGACGACCTGGTCCGGGGGGACAACTGCTTCTTCGCCGCCACCGGGATCACCGACGGGGAGCTGCTCCACGGGGTCCGCTACGACGAGTGGGGGGCCACCACCCAGTCGCTGGTCATGCGGTCCAAGTCGGGCACGGTGCGGCTCATCGACGCCCGCCATCCGCTCCACAAGCTCGCCGAGTACAGCTCCATCGAGTTCAAATGGGGTAGGACGACCGGGACGGGGTCCGAGGGTCCGGCTGCCGGGGGTCCGGGGTTGCGGGTGCCAGACAGCCGGTGCCGGATGACCGGTGCCGGGGTGACGGATGACCGGTGCCGGGGCCCGACTCAGACGGCCGAGGCGGGCGTGGCGGAGGCGGAGCTGGCGTCGATGGCCTCGAGACGGACCTTGGCCCGCAGCAGCGCCGCCTCGGCCTCCACCAGCTGCGGCGTCGGGCTCCTCGTCGTCGCCGCGTGCCCGGCCGGGCGGACCGGTCCCCCCAGCTCGGTCACCCGGGCCTCGGCCGCCTCCAGCGCCGCCTGGGCCCGCTCACGTCGATCTCCTCGGCCAGCTCGGCCACGCCGATCAGCAGGGTCACCCGGGTCGCCCGGCCGGTGACCGGCCCGGCCGGGGTCGGTCATCGACTCCACGTTCTGTTCGACCTGGACGAAGCCACCGTGGACCGGCCACGCCGCTCCTCGTCGCCGCTCGGCCCGCACCACCCGGACCACCCCGGGCTCGACGGTACCCACCAGCGGGGTGTGGCCGGCCAGGAAGGTGGTGTCACCCTCGCCGGTGCGCAGGATCACCTCGGTGGCCACGCCGTCGAACAGGACGCGCTCGGGGGTGACCACCGTCGACGTGAAGAGACTGCTCGTCGGCCATGCGTGTCGGTGCCCCGATCAGTCGTTCTCGAGGGCGTGGGCCTTGGCCAGCACCGACTCGGCCCCGCCCACGTTCAGGAAGGCCTGCTCGGGGACCTCGTCGAGGTCGCCGTTGACCAGGGCCTCGAACGACTCCACCGTCTCCTCGACGGGCACGGTGACCCCCTTCAGGCCGGTGAAGACCTCGCCGACGTTGAACGGCTGGGACAGGAAGCGCTGGATCTTGCGGGCCCGGGTCACCGTCACCCGGTCCTCCTCGGACAGCTCGTCGAGGCCGAGGATGGCGATGATGTCCTGGAGCTCCTTGTAGCGCTGGAGCACGCCCTGGACCCGGCGGGCCACGTCGTAGTGGCGCTCCCCCACGATCTCGGGGGCCAGGATGTTGGACGTGGACGACAGCGGGTCCACGGCCGGGTAGATGCCCAGCGAGGCGATGTCGCGGGACAGCTCGGTGGTGGCGTCGAGGTGGGTGAAGGTGGTGAACGGGGCCGGGTCGGTGTAGTCGTCGGCCGGCACGTAGACGGCCTGCAGCGAGGTGATGGAGCGGCCCCGGGTCGAGGTGATCCGCTCCTGGAGCTGGCCCATCTCGTCGGCCAGGGTGGGCTGGTAGCCCACGGCCGAGGGCATCCGGCCGAGCAGGGTGGACACCTCGGAGCCGGCCTGGACGAAGCGGAAGATGTTGTCGACGAACAGCAGCACGTCCTGGTTCTTCACGTCCCGGAAGTACTCGGCCATGGTCAGGGCGGCCAGGGCCACCCGCAGGCGGACGCCGGGGGGCTCGTCCATCTGGCCGTAGACCAGGGCGGCCTTCTCGATGACGCCCGACTCCTGCATCTCGATCCACAGGTCGGTGCCCTCACGGGTGCGCTCGCCCACCCCGGCGAAGACCGACACACCACCGTGGTTGGTGGCCACCCGGTTGATCATCTCCTGGATGAGCACCGTCTTGCCCACGCCGGCCCCGCCGAACAGGCCGATCTTGCCGCCCTGCACGTAGGGCTCGAGCAGGTCGATGACCTTGATGCCGGTCTCGAACATCACGGCCCGGGGCTCCAGGGTGTCGAAGGCGGGGGCGGGCCGGTGGATCTCCCAGCGGTCCTCGGCCTCGCCGATGGAGTCGGTGTCGAGCGGCTCGCCCAGCACGTTGAACACGTGGCCGAGCACGGCGTCGCCCACCGGCACCTGCAGGCCCCGGCCCAGGTTGCGCACCTCGGCGCCCCGGCTCAGCCCGTCGGTGGCCTTCAGGCAGATGCAGCGCACCCGGCCTTCGCCGATCTGCTGGGCCACCTCGGCCACGATGAGCTCCTTGGTGCCCTCGAGCTCCACGTCGACCTCGACGGCCCCGTTGATCTCGGGCAGGGCGTGGGGCGGGAACTCGACGTCGATGACGGGCCCGGCGATGGCCACGACCCGTCCCGATGGGAGGGTGGTCGGCCTTGGTGGGCTGGGGTGCGGTGGTGGTCATGAGTGGTTCGGATTCCTTCGGTTGGTCAGCTGTGCAGAGATCGGCTGGGCGGGATACGGCCGGGACGTCGGTGGTCGGCCTCGGCTGCAGTTCGGGTCGGCCACGGTCAGATGGTCTCGATGACCAGGCCGCCCTCGTCGTCGTCGGCCCCGGCCCGGAGGGCCTCGGCGCCGCCGACGATCTCCATGATCTCGGTGGTGATGGTGTCCTGGCGGGCCCGGTTCATGATCCGGCGAGTACTCTTGATCAGCTCGCCGGCATTGTCGGTGGCGGCGGCCATGGCCCGCTGGCGGGCGGTGAGCTCGCTGGCCGACGCCTCGAGCAGGGCGCCGAAGATCTCGGCCTCGGCCGCCCGGGGGGCCAGGGTCTCGAGCAGGATGGCGGCGTCGGGCTCGAACTCGGTGTAGCCCTGCGGCCCCTCGGCGCCGTCGGCGGCGGCGGCCGGCGCCGTCGCCTCGTCGCTCCCCGGCTCCCTGCGCGGGGATCGACCAGCGGGAGGAGCTGGCGGACCTCGACCTTCTGGGTGCCGGCCGACAGGAAGCGGGTGGAGACCACCACCACCTGGTCCACCTCGCCGTCCACGAACGGGGTGAGCACGGCGGCGGCCACCTGCGCGGGCGTCGGCGAAGGTCGGCCGCTCGCAGATGCCGGTGAACGACCGCTCGACCGGCTGGCCCCGGAACCGGAAGTAGCACTGGGCCTTCTTGCCCACCGTGAAGAGCCGCCACTCGATGCCGACGCCACGTACTCGGCCAGCAGGCGCTCGGTGGCCCGGAAGCACCATGGTGTTGTAGCCGCCGCACAGGCCCCGGTCGGCCACCACGGCCAGGACGGCCACCCTTGCGACCCGTTCGGGCGTCGCCGAGCAGGCGGCCGGCGGCCACCGGGTCGCCGAGGGCCGTCTCCAGCACGATGCGGGCCATGCCCTGCTGGTAGGGGCGGGCGGCGGCGATCCGGCCCTGGGCCCGCACGATCTGGCGAGGCGGCGATGAGCTCCATGGCCTTGGTGATCTTCTTCGTCGACTGGATGCTCTGGATCCGTCGACGCAGGATGCGTTCCTGGCCGCCGGCCACGCTCAGTCGCCCTTGCCGGTGTCGAAGGCGTCGGTGAAGGACCGCAGGGCCGTCTCCAGCTTGTCGCCCTCGGGCAGCTTGCCGGTGTCGCGGATGCCGTCGAGGAGATCGGCGTGGTTGGCCCGGAAGAAGGCCAGCACCTCGGACTCGTAGCGCTGGACCTCGGAGACGGGCACGTCGTCCACGTAGCCCTCGGACCCGGCGAAGATGACCAGGACCTGCTCCTCCACCGGCACCGGGGCGTTCAGGCCCTGCTTCAGCAGCTCGGTGAGCCGGTAGCCCCGGTCCAGCTGGGCCTGGGACACCTTGTCCAGCTCGGAGCCGAAGGTGGCGAAGGCCTCGAGCTCGCGGAACTGGGCCAGGTCGAGCTTGAGGGTGCCCGACACCGCCTTCATGGCCTTGATCTGGGCGGCGCCCCCCACCCGGCTGACCGAGATGCCCACGTTGATGGCGGGGCGCACGCCGGCGTAGAAGAGCTCGCACTCCAGGAAGACCTGGCCGTCGGTGATGGAGATCACGTTGGTCGGGATGTAGGCCGACACGTCGCCGGCCTTGGTCTCGATGATGGGCAGAGCGGTCAGCGAGCCGCCGCCCTCGGCGTCGGACAGCTTGGCCGCCCGCTCCAGCAGCCGGCTGTGGAGGTAGAAGACGTCGCCGGGGTAGGCCTCGCGGCCCGGGGGCCGGCGCAGCAGCAGGGACATCTGCCGGTAGGCCTCGGCCTGCTTGGACAGGTCGTCGTAGACGATGAGGGCGTGCTCGCCGTTCTCCATCCAGTGCTGGCCCATGGCGCACCCGGCGTAGGGGGCCAGGTACTTGAACGGGGCCGGGTCGGCCGCGCCGGCCAGCACCACCACCGTGTACTCCAGGGCCCCGTACCGCTCCAGGGTGGCCACGGTCTGGGCCACCGAGGACTCCTTCTGGCCGATGGCCACGTAGATGCACTTCACGCCCAGGCCCTTCTGGTTGAGGATGGTGTCGACGGCCACGGTGGTCTTGCCGGTCTTGCGGTCGCCGATGATGAGCTCGCGCTGGCCCCGCCCGATGGGGGTCATGGCGTCGATGGCCTTGATCCCGGTCTGCAGGGGCTCGCTCACCGGCTGGCGGCCGACGATGCCCGGGGCCTGGACCTCGAGGCGGCGGGTCTCGGTCGGTGGCGATGGGGCCCTTGCCGTCGATCGGCTCGCCCAGCGGGTTGACCACCCGGCCGAGCAGGGCGTCGCCCACCCGCACCGAGAGGATGCGGCCGGTCGCCTTGACCAGCTGCTCCTCCTCCAGCCCGGTGTCGTCGCCCAGGATGACCGCGCCGATGGTGTCCTCGTCGAGGTTGAGGGCCAGGCCCTCGGTGCCGTCGGCGAACTCGAGGATCTCGTTGACGGCGGCACCGGGAAGCCCGGTGACCCGGGCGATGCCGTCGCCGACCTCGACGATGCGGCCGACCTGCTCGGTGGCGACCTCGGGCGTGTAGTCGTCGACGTACCGCTTGAGGGCGGCGGTGATCTCGTCGGCGTTGATGGTCAGTTCAGCCATCGGTTGGTTCCCTTCGTGTTGGAGTTCCTGGGATCCGGTAGGCCTCCTCGGAGGCGAGGAGGTGATCTTTCAGTTCGTCGAGCCGGTGGCGGGTGCTGGTGTCGACCAGCAGGTCGCCGACCTGGACCACCACACCCCCGAGCAGACCGGGTCGAGGGTCACCTGGAGGTCGACGGGGTTGCCGGCCAGCCGGGCCAGGGCCTCCTCGAGGCTTGCGCGCTGGGTGTCGTCGACCTCGTCGGCCGCCTGGACCCGGGCCACCCGCCAGCCCCGGGCCCGGGCCGCGTCCTCCACCAGGGCGTCGAGGGTGGCCACGAAGTCGCGGGCCCGGCCGCCCCGGACGGCATAGGCGGCCAGCCGGACCGGTGGCCGGCAGCACCTTGTCCCCGAGCAGCTGGGCGATGACCTCTTGGCGGACGCGCACCGGCAGGTCGCGGTCGCCCAGGGCGCCGCGCAGACGCCGGTTGGACTCGACGGTGCGGGCGAAGCGGAAGAGCTGGTCCTCGATCTCCTCGAGCTCGGGCGACGGTCACGGTCTCGAAGACGGCGGCGGCGTAGCCGGACACCCGGTTGCGGGAGCCCATGCGACCGAGCACCTCCTCGTCGAAGGGCTCGGCCGTGGTGGCCGGGGGCCGCGGCGGCGGCCAACGCCACCTGGGAGGCCAGCCAGTGGAAGGAGGCGGTCAGCTCGCCGGCCGGCACCACGGTGACGGCCTGGTGGACGAGGCTCCTCGACCTCGGGGCGGACCTTTCCCTCCAACAGGTCGTCGAACACGGCCCGCCGGTCGGCGGCCGGCACCGATCCGTCGTTGATGGCCAGCGTGAGCTCGGTGCTGCCGTCGACCAGCTCGGCCACCGCCGTCAGTTCGGCGGCGGCCGGCGTCCAGCGCGCCGTCGGCGGCCAGCGACTCCTCGACGGCGGCCAGATAGCCCTGGAGGGCAGGGTTCACCGACCGCCTCCGGGCGGCGGCGCGGCGCCGGTCCTGGTGCCGATGCCGGATGCGCCGTCGTCTCGATCCGCACGGCGGCGATGGCCTCGTCGATGAGGTCCCGGTGGTCGGCGGCCTGGATCTCGCGTCCGATGACCCGTTCGGCGGCGGCCAGCACGATCTCCCCCACCCGGGCCGTCACCTCTTCGACGGCGGCCTGCCGGGCGATGACCACCTCGGCGTCGGCCGCCCGCACGATGCGGTCGTGGATCTCCTGGGCGTCGGCCTCGGCCCGGAGCTTGATCTGGTCGGCGGCCGTGCTGGCCTGGGACACGATGTCGCGGGCGTGGGCCCGGGCCTCTTCGAGGGCGGCCCGGCGCTCGGCGTCGGCGCTCTCGGCGTCGGCCTTGGCCTTGTCGGCCGCCTCCAGCTCGCCCTGGATCTGGTCCTGCCGCTCGGCCAGGGCCTTGTTGAGGGGGGGCAGCACGTTCTTGCCGATGACCCACAGCACCACGAGGAAGGCGAACAGCACGACGATGAAGGTCCCGTTGGGGACGAGGAAGTTACTGTGCTAGCAGCACGGTGGCGGTCCTTGGGTCGTCGGTCGTCGGTCATCGAGGTCGTTCCGGGTCGTTCCGGGTCGTTCAGGCCGGAGGGTCGGGCCGCCGACCGGCGCCGGGGCGCCCACCGCGGGGCGCTCGACGGGCGGCGGGGCGGCGTCATGGGTGTGGCTACTTGCCTAGGGAGAAGACGAACAAGGCGGCGAACACCAGGTTGATGAAGTAGGCGGCCTCGCACAGGCCCACCGTCAGGAACATGATGGTGGTCAGCCGGCCCTGGGCCTCCGGTTGGCGGGCGATGCCGGCGATGGTCTGGCTACCGGCCAGGCCGTCGCCGATGGCCGCGCCCACGGCGCCGCCGCCGAGCGCGAGCCCGGCCCCGACCATGGCGCCGGCGATCTTTACCGCACTGGCCATCGAGGTGGTGTCTGCCATTGGATACTTCTCCTTTGTGGGGTTCTGTCGTTGCGATCAGCTGTTGATGACTTCGCCGGCGGCGGCGTGGGCTTCGTCCGGGGCCATGGCCGTGTCGAAGTACAAGATGGTGAGCAGGGCGAAGATGAAGGCCTGGATGGCGCCGATGGCCATGTCGAACAGCTTCCAGACCACGGTGAAGGGCACCGACAGCACGGCGCCGATCGGAGCCGGGCCGAGCTTCCAGATGACCAGGGAGGCCAGCAACGACAGCATCAGCCCGCCGGCGAACAGGTTGCCGAACAGACGGAGGGTGAGGGTGACCGGCTTGACCAGCTCCTCGACCCCGTTCATGAACAGGTTGACGAAGAACAGCTTCTTCGGGAACGGACGGGTGAAGTAGTGCTTGACGTAGCCGCCGAAGCCGCGGTTCTTGATGGCGGCCCGGTGGACCAACAGGATGACGGTGAGGGCCATGGCCAGGGGCAGGTTGATGTCGCTGGTCGGCGCGGGCAGCCAGTCGTAGGTGGCTCCGATGCTCAGCACCTCGAAGAGGTTGCAGGTGAAGATGAAGACGAACAGCGTCAGGGCCAGCGGCACCACCTGGGCGCCGCGGGGGCCGATGGTGTCGTCCACCTGCTTTTGGACGGCCCCGACGATCAGCTCCCACACCAGCTGGAACTTGCCGGGCACGCCGCTGGTGGCCTTGGACCGCAGGACCAGGCCCATGGTGATGACGATGGCGCCGGCGATGAAGGTGGCCCAGATGATGTCGACGTTGAAGGTGATCCCGCCCAGCTTGACCTGGGGATGGACGCCGGGCGAGATGTCGATGCCGACGAGCGGGACCTTGAGGAGGTGCGATCCGAGGCCGGGCATGATCAGACCCCACTCCCGGCCTCGTCGGCCGGCCTGACGGCCGGCGGGGCGGGTGCATGGCCGACGTTGTCATCCACCACGTTGGCGTTCACCACGTCGTCCACCGAGGTCATGGGACCGGCCTTGGCCATCGACCGGGCCACGTTGGCCAGCAGGATCACCTGGAACACGGCCAGGCCGGCCAGGATCCCGAACCCCAGCTGGTGGGAGAAGAACATGAGGCCCAGGGTGACCACGGTGATGATCCCCAGGCGGCCGAAGGTGTTGAGGGCCAGGGGACGGCGCTTGTTCTCGACCCCGCTGGCGCTGACCCGGGCCACCGAGTTGCCGATCATCCGGAAGTTGAGGGTACCCAACGACAGGCCGATGCAGGCGCCCAGCCCGAGCAGGGGGTGGCCGAACGAGATGGCGGCCACCACGGCGGCCGCCCCCACCACCAGGACCATGGACACGGTGCGACGGGCGACATCGGGCACATCGGGCAGTTGGAAGTGGGCGAACACGGTGCTCCTAGCGTCCCAGCCGACACAGGGGAAGCCGGGGCCGGGGTACTACCCCGGCCGGGCCGTCCGCCCGGCGAGGGCTCACAGCAGCCTGCGAACGCGTGACACGGTGAGCAGCACGGCGGCGGCGATGCCGAGTACCAGCCCCACCAGGGTGAACCACGGGCTGGTGCCCAGCCACCGGTCGACCAGGTAGCCGAGCGCCGTGCAGACCGCCAGGGCCACGGCCACCGACAGCCCGAGGGTCATGAACTCGACCGCCCGCGCAGCGGATTCGAGTCCGGTCCTGGGGACGGGTCCGGACCAGGGGACGAGTCCGGCCCCGGGGACGAGTCCGGCCCAGGGGCGGAGTCCGGCGAGGGATCCGGTACAGGCGTCGGGTCTTCCATGGTCGGGCCGTGCCGCGTCAGGGTGTCTGGGAGTGTCGGGCTTCACGAGTCGTTCCTGAATTCACGCAGAGCTTCGGCTGTCGTAGCCAGTCGACCGGCCGGCCCGCTCGATGCCCACCGATATGGCAACCGGCCTGCAATTCACGGGGTGCATCATCGCACCTTCTACCCCGTGGCAGCAAAACGTAGGAAACACTCCGTTTACACTTCTCCCGAGGCGCCCGTCGAGCCGGTCGGGCGTGCTGCCCGTGAGGAGCCGGCGGACACCGGTCGGACGCCCAGACCCGGAGCTGCCCGACCGCCGGGGGGCCGTGGGAGCGATGTCACCGGTTCCTCGGAGTCGCCCGGTTCCGCCCGGTCCCCCGAGTCGCCCGGTTCCCCCGCATTGCCCGGATCGCCCCGGTGCCCCGGGTGGTCCGGGTGGTCCGGGTGGCCAGGGTTGCCCGCGTTGTCAGGGTTGCCCGGGTTGTCAGGGTTGCCCGCGTTGTCGCTCCCGACCGCGGCGGCATCCGATCCGACCAGGGCGAGCTCGGGGTCCACCACCGTCTCGAGGGGGGCCTCCCCCTCCGGTCCGGGCCCGGTCTGTCTCCGCAGGGACGGGTGGAACAGGGTGTAGAGGACGACCCCCAGGGCCAGGGCGCCGAAGGGGATGACGGCGTTCACGCTCGAGATGTACAGCGGGAACAGGATGAAGCCCGACAGCAGGACCGTCCACGCCCACAGGATGAGGACGCTGCGCCGGTGGCCGTGGCCCAGGCGGAGCAGCCGGTGGTGCAGGTGGTTCTTGTCCGGGGTGGCGAATCCGGTCCGGTTGGCGGTCCGGCGCACGAAGGCGAAGGCCATGTCCACGATGGGCACCCCCAGGATGAAGAAGGGGATGAACAGCGGGGCGAAGAAGAAGTACGTCTGGCCGGTGTGGGCGGCCACCCCGTTGACCGGCCCGGTGGTGACGGCCCGGCCGCCGATGAGCATGGTGGAGGCGGCCATGAACAGCCCCAGCAGGAGGGCGCCCGGCGTCTCCCATGAAGATCCTGGCCGGATGGAAGTTGTGGGGCAGGAACCCGAGGCAGATCCCGCAGGTGATCACGGCGATGAGCGGCCCGATGTTGTCGCTCGGGAGGGTTCCCAGGTGCTGGAGGTGGAGCCCGTAGACGGCCAGGGCCCCCGAGGCGATGGCCACCACCCCGGCGGCCAGCCCGTCGAGGCCGTCGATCAGGTTGACGGCGTTGGTGATGGCGATGACCCACAGGGCGGTGAGCAGCGGGGTCCATTCCGGGGACAGCTGGACCAGGCCGGCCAGGGGGATCTTGAACTGGAACCAGGTCACGCCCATGAAGTAGAGGACGGTGGCGGCCAGCACCTCGCCGGCCACCTTGGCCGGCGCCGACATCTCCCGCAGGTCGTCGATGAGCCCGACCACGAAGATGACCGTGGCCCCGAGGATCAGCCCGAGCGGCTCCGACGACCCCCGGAACAGCGGGGCCAGGGCCGGGATCGACGCCGCCACCGCCCAGGTCACCAGCAAGGCCAGGAACATGGCCACCCCGCCCGCCTGGGGCGTGACCGACTGGTGGACCTTGCGGTCGTCGGGCTGGGCCACGTACCCGATCTGGGCGGCGATGCGGCGGGCCGGGAAGGTCAGGACCCAGGCGGACAGCGGCCGCCACCACCAGGAGGACGCCGTACCAGTTGAGTGGGACGACGCTGCTCACCGGCGGCCGCACGGTGCCCGTGAGCGGTCACGTCCCGGCCAGGGTCGGATACGGCGGGAACGCCGCGCACAGCTCCCGGACCTCGGCCCGGACCCGCCAGGGCCTCGGTCGTCGTCCCGGCTCCGCAGGGTGCGGCCGATGAGGCTCGCCGACGGTCCGCATCTCCGCCTCACCCATCCCGGCCGTGGTCTGGGCGGCCGAGCCCAGCCGGAGGCCCGAGGTGATGAAGGGCGAGCGGGGGTCGTCGGGGATGGTGTTGCGGTTGCAGGTGATGCCGGCCCGGTCGAGGGCCTCCTGGGCCACCTTGCCGGTCAGCTCGGCGTCGAAGGGGCGCAGGTCGACCAGCACCTGGTGGTTCTCGGTGCCCCCCGACACCAGGCGGAACCCCTGCGGCGGCCAGCGAGTCGGCCGAGCGCGGCGGCGTTGGCCACCACCTGGGCGGCGTAGTCGCGGAACTCGGGGCGGGCCGCCTCGGCGAAGGCCACCGCCTTGGCCGCGATCACGTGCTCGAGCGGTCCGCCCTGGAGGCCCGGGGAAGACCGCGCTGTCGATCGGCCTTGGCCAGCTCGGCCTGGCACAGGATGGCGCCGCCCCGGGGTCCGCGCAGCGTCTTGTGGGTGGTGAAGGTGACCACGTCGGCCACGCCCACCGGCGACGGGTGGACGCCCCCGGCGACCAGTCCGGCGGGATGGGCGGCGTCGAACATGAACCGGGCCCCCACCGAGTCGGCGATCTCGCGGAAGGGCAGAGGGTCGATGATCCGGGCGTAGGCGGTGGATCCGGCCACGATCAGGCCTGGGCCGCTCGCGGCGGGCCAGGTCGGCCACCTGGTCGAAGTCGATGATCTCCCCCGGCTTGTCCGGGTCGTCGGAGGCGGCGGAGACCCCGTAGGAGACGAAGCGCCAGATCTTGGAGGTGATGCTGGCCGGCGAGCCGTGGGTGAGGTGGCCGCCGTGGTCGAGCCGCATGGCCAGGATCGTGTCCCCCGGCTCGCAGCAGGGCCTGGTAGACGGCGAGATTGGCGGTGGCGCCGGCGTGGGGCTGCACGTTGGCGTGCTCGGCCCCGAACAGCGCCTTCAGCCGGTCGCGGGCCAGGTCCTCCACCTCGTCGATGACCTGGTTGCCGCCGTAGTAGCGCCGGCCCGGATAGCCCTCGGAGTACTTGTTGGTCAGGACCGAGCCCGGTGGCGGCCAGCACGGCCGGCGAGGTGAAGTTCTCCGAGGCGATGAGCTGCAGGGTCGTCGACTGGCGCTCGGCCTCGTCGCCCGAGCAGCCGGCCGACCTCGGGATCGTCCACCAACCAGCGGTCGAAGGGCGAGGCGGCGTGGGGGCTGGGCATGGGTCGGCTACGGCCTTTCTGTGGTGGTGGGTCGGTGGTGGCTGGTGGTGGTGGTGGCGGCCGGCGGCGTCGTGCGGTGGTGGTCGGCGGCGCCGACCGCCTCGTAGTCGGAGATCTCGTCCAGCGGCCGCTGGTGGCGGCCCCCCTCGAAGTCGGTGGAGAAGAAGGTGTCCACGGCGTCGATGGCCTCGAGCACCCCGGTGGTCCTTCCGCCCAGGCAGACGACGTTGGCATCGTTGTGGCGCCGGGCCAGTGCGGCGGTGGTCACGTCGTGGACCAGGGCGGCCCGCACGCCCACCACCTTGTTGGCCGAGATGCTGATGCCGATGCCGGTTCCGCACACGCAGATACCCCGCTCGGCCCTTCCCTCGGCCACGGCCGTGCCCACCGCCAACCCGAAGAGTGGATAGTCCACCGGCACGTCGGGGGAATCGGTCCCGAGGTCGATGACCTGGTGGCCGGCGTCCACCATGTGCTTGGCCAGGGCGGACTTCAGCTCGAACCCCGCGTGATCGGAGCCGACGGCGATTCGCATCCCCAAGTGTACCGAGGCAGATAACCCCTGCTGATGCTGATCAGCCGTCCTGGTCAACAGGATCGAAACCTCCCTGGCACCCACGAGCTGTGGCCTTCCGGCCGCGGGCCCTCCCCGGTCTGGGCCAACCGTCCACCGGGGCGGCCGGGGATCACTCCTCGAGAGCGAACAGGGGCGGGTGGTCGGGTTCGGGAAGTTCGTCCCCCGGTGGGGATCCGGGCGGTCCGGCCGTTGGCCTGTTCCGGGGTGATCCACCGCCACCGTCCCGGTCCACCGAGGACTGGAACCCCCGGTGGGTCCGGAGCTGGTGGTGATGGTGGCACAGTCGGGCCAGGTTCTCGAGGGAGCCGGGCCCCCGTCGACGAAGTCGATGCCCCAGTGGTCGATCTCGAGGCCGCTGGCGGTGTCGCAGCCCGGCACCACACAGACCGGGTCCCGGTTCACCACCGCCGTGCGCAGGGGAAGGTGGCACAGAGGGCGAGGTCCCAAGATCATGGCCATTGGTTTGGCCACCACGACGGGTCAATGCCATTCTCATCATCTTGGCCGACCCTCTACCGCGACCGCTCCCACCCCGCGCATCTGCATCATCATTTTATTCCATCTGGCGCAGTGTCGCAGCAAACTTCACCGTGATGTACGTCATGCCCCGTGTTTGGGCTGCGGGTCGCCGGCCGTGTCCTCTGATCCGGCGACCAGTTCAGAATCCCGCTGTCGGCGTCTCCGGATCGACTCGTGAATTCCCGACCGGATGGCGCCGAACTGGAGCCGATCCATCACCTCCGGTTATCATAGGCTCAACCGAGCATCGGCCCGTAGGCGTTGGCATTCGTCGTCGTCTTCCTCGCCTCGGCGGAAGACCGAGTCGGTCTTGCTGGTTGACAGAGAACTGAGCCGAGGTAGAGGGCAGAAACATGGGG
>CAVOTI010000002.1:0-168639 GCA_963699105.1 uncultured Acidimicrobiales bacterium
TTCCGGCACCACGACGACAACGGTCGCCAACGCCGCCACGACGACCGGCATGTTGATCAGGAACACCCAGCCCCACCAGAAGTTCGTCAGCAGCCACCCACCGAGGATCGGGCCGATCGGGAAGGCCACGAAATCGCCCCCGCCATGATCCCCACAGCCTTGGGTCGCTCCTCCTTCGCGAACAGCACCGTGAGCACTGAGAAACCCATCACGATCAGCCCGGCGCCAGCGAGCCCGACAGCACCCGGGCCGCCATGAACTCCGCCACCGAGGTCGAAAAAGCACACCCGGCCGATCCGACACCGAACAGCGCCAGCGAGGCGAGGAGCACCTTCTTGCGGCCAAAACGGTCGCCCAAGAGACCGCCCGGCAGCATCGCCGCGGCCAGCACGAGGAAATATCCCGACGAAAACCACTGAAGATCGAACTCCGACGCGTGCAACGCCTTCGACAACGTGGGCAGCGCCACGCTCAGCACGGTGCCGTCGACACCGACCGCCAAACCAGCCACTGCCAAACCGCCGAGCGCCAACCACCTTCGAGCTGCCGATGCTGCAACGGGTGCTGGTGTCGTGCTCTGGAACCGTCGTCATCGCGTGGCTCCTCCAGCTCGGAGGCGACGAGTCCGTGCGGGACGATTGACCGTGAGTGGTCGCTCTGCTCAACCAGGCGACCCATAGATCGATCTGCTCAATCCTTGGTTCGGTTGGCACAAGCGTGCTGGGCCACACGTTCGTCATCAACGCTGGCGACCAAGTACCTCATCGAGCCAGTCGAACATCACTCGATGCTTCAGGCCGAAGTTGTCGATCTGGCGGTAGTTGCCCCCGTCTTCCGGTGTGAACAGGTGCAGAGCCGTGTTCTTGTTCGCTATATTTGCAATGGTCTCGCGGGCCTGCTGAAGAAGCTCCGGGTAATCATGCGAGTCATTGAGAGCGAGCGTAGGGCACGTGATGCTGTGCGTATCCACCTTCATCTTCTTGATCGCTTCGGGACTGGTGAGGCCCCAAACCCGCGAAATAATTGAGTGGCATTCGAGGCCAGCGTTTCCTTGTCTTCAGATCCGGGAAGGACGTGTTCGAGAAACAACGCTGCGATAGGCTCCATGTCAGAAACCAACGGGTCGACCACGCACGCGGCGATGCGGTGCTCATGCGCTGCGGCGCGGGTCATCATATATCCGCCGCCTTCGCCTCCTCCATAAGCGGCAATCCGAGAAGTATCCACATCGCTCCGCGCGGACAGGTAATCAATCACGGCTTTTACGGGTACTTCGGTATCGGGGCGGGACATGATCCCGTTGAAAGAATTCAAGCCGACGCCGGGCAGGTCAACTAAGAGCGCGTTATACCCCCGTTCAAGCGCGGGAGGCCCGACCCAGTAATAGAGTTCCTCGCTCGCATTATCGCCAATGATGATCGTCGGACGCTTTTGCCCGCTGGCATCTGGCCGTAGGAAATATCCCGGAAGGACAGTGTTCTCGTAAGGGATTTGGACGACCTCGATTGGCGGATCGCTCAAGGCCGCGAACTTCTCGAAAAGCGCACGCGACTTCTCGATCATGGCCGCATAGCGCGGATCTGACGCTGGCCACGCCCACGCGACATTACGGTAATAGGTGACGGCGCGGAGATAGCTATCTCTCGCGCTGACCCGATGCCCCCGTGATTCAGCAGTTTTCGCGATCTTTTCCACTTTTTCCGCAAGGGTATTCCATGCATCCCTCCAACTCTCAACGTCCCCCTCCATTTATCTGGGCGGCCGCGGAGTAGCATTCGGCAAGCTCGGAGCCTTTGAAGGCATGCTTCGCCAGGGTGAGGACAAAAACCAGATCCATGACAGGATCTCTGAAGTAAAGGCTCTTCTTCTCCTGTTCACCAGTAGTTCTCGTGGGTTCTTCGGTCACGGCCATAGTCAGCTCTTCCTTGTTCTTGAACGTGTTCCTCGTTTTCGTCCGGCAGCTGATGACTTCGTGGTCCATTGGCGCCAGGGCAATGAGCGGCGATGTCGACCGCGTGAGCTTCCAGATCACGTGATGGACCTCCTCAAGCTCGTAACATGGTTCCGACATCGCACTTCACACCGGCCTGACGGTTCGCTTCGCGCTCGTAGAGCTGTGGCAAGAAGTTCTCAAAGTTGGCCATCTCCTCGATACCGTGCTTGAGCCACGCTTCTCCCATCGCCCGGGCCACACCCGGGGCGCCAGGAGCCGGCCACCTCCGTGGTCTCACCGGGGACGTACATGACATGCCCGAGGCGCATGCCGCCGGGAACCGCCTCCAACTCGTGGTCGAGGTGTCCGACGGCGATGCCGTTTTCAAACCACGTGGTCGTGACGATCTCTTCGTCAATATGGTCGATGCGTACCGCCGGGTTGGTGTAGTACTCTGGAGTGCGCCCGAATTATTCCTCGAGCTCGGCGATCGCGGCCTCTTTGGCTTCGTAGGGCCGATTCGTCAGCGCACGCGCCTGCACGTGGTCGTAGGGATGCCAGACCCGGTACCGTGAGACGGCCCGGCCGTCGATGTCCATATCCCCGATGAGGCCGCCGCTGAACCACCACACGAACATCTTCGGCGTGATGCCCTTGAGGACCTCGTCGACCCAGTACTTCGTCCGTCCGTCTGACAGCTCGTCCACTCCGGACTTTGCACTCAGGTTCTCTTTGAGATTCCAGGGGAGCTTGAGCGGCTCGGGAAGTGTCGATCTCATGGTGTCCCTCCATCAGGGGGTACGACGATCCCGGTCTCGTAGTAGGACGATTTCGTTCGAAGCTTGCGGAAGTCCTCCCCGGATTCCAAGTAGCGTCCTTGGCTCGTCAGCTTGGTCGCCTTGTCCCAACTGTCAGGCCAGTAGCCCAGCTCGTAACCGAACCAGGGCGCATGAGGTGTCAAGGCCGGAAGCCCGAGCTCCTCCCAGATCGCCCGCGCGTTCTCCATGAACTCGCGATTCGGCAGGCTGACCGGTGGGTACGGCCATTTCATGGTGGCATCGATGAGTATCCCCGATCCGCCGAGACCGTCTGGGAAGGTGCGGTCGCTGTAGGACGCTTCGACCGGGGCTGCCGAGGGGTCAAGGTCGGTCAATCGACCACGATGGATCTCGATATCGCGGTGCGGCTGTACCCGCCACGCCATGGCCCACAGCACGCTGTCGATGTCGGTGATGTCGATATCGTCGTCGACCGCGATGATCCATTTCAGGCCCTGTTTGACGAGAGAACTGGCCGCTTGGAGTGCCGATGCCGCTTCCCCATCGGGGGCTCCCTTCTTCAGCGAGATGGCCAAGAACTGCGAACTGGCCCCAATGCCTTCGAAGAAATTGACGCCGACGAGATCTGGCACCTTCGGTGCGAGCGCTTGGAACACGGCCCCCTCGAAGCCGAACTTGCGAATACAGGAACTCTCGCTCGGCGGCATCTCGCTGATGAACGCTTGGAGGATCGGGCTTCGGCGGTGCGTGATGGCGCTCACCTCGAACACGAACTGGTAATCCTGAGCACCGACGTAGCCCCCGTACTCGCCGAAGGGTCCTTCCATCTCCAAGATGTCGGTGCGGAATCGTCCCTCGATAGCGATTTCGGCAGTGGCGGGGATGAGGATGTCGACCGTCTCGGCCTGCACCACTTCGAGCGCAGCACCGTTGAGGGCACCGGCGACTCCGTACTCGGGCTGGAAGAGCTTGTTCACGCTGCAGAGCGACAGTGCCGGCACGGGCGAGAGGCAGAGGACAGCCTCGAGCGGCTGGCCCAACGCCCGCGCCTTGTCCCAGTGGACTCGACTGTCCTGGCCGGTCAGCATCATCACACCGGCACGATCGGGCGCCTTGACCATGACCCGGTACGTTCCGACGTTGTAGACGCCGGTCTCAGGATCGCGGGTGATCCAGATGGGGCAGCTGAAATACGCCGAGACGTCGGTACCTGGATTTGTTACCGTCACGGGGAACTGATCGATTCCTCCGCTCGCCACGATGTCACTTCCGGTGATCACCACCTCTTTCACGGGTGCCTTCTCGCGGGCGACTTCCACCGGTTCGATGGGGTGCGATTGCGCGTCCTGCCATTTCTGGAGGATCCCGTCGGGCGACTCCAGTCCCATTGCCGCCGCATAGACCTGCGGCGAGGCACCTTCAATCCCGACCGCAACCGAGCCATCGAAGGTGCGTCCGCGCGAGTCGGTCAGGTTCTCGAACAGCCAGCCCTTGCGCTCTGACGCATCAAGCCCGCGAAACTGCCAACGAACAAGGGGCATCACCTCGGTGTCCTTGTTCATGAGACGGGTGACGTGGATAAGCAGCTCGCGTCGATCCAACTCGGCCAAATAATCCCGGATGTCCCGGTAGAGGGGAGCAGCTTCGGGTGGTTGATCAGGTCCTGTCTCGGCCGGACGGGCATCTGTGATTGACATGTCGTGGTCTTCTCTCTGCGTCTCAGGCGTCGTTCATATGGAGCTATCGCCGTTTGGGTGTGCGCCGACGGGTCTCGTCAGGCTCCCATTCCAGCGCTGGAAGGTCTGATGCTCGATGCCGAATTGGTCCAGCACCTTGCCGACCGTCTGGTCGATCAGGTCTTCGATCGTCTTTGGTTGGTGGTAGAAGGCGGGAACCGGTGGGAGTACGACGGCGCCGGCTTCGGTGACGGTGACCATGTTGCGTAGGTGGATGAGGTTGAGCGGCGTCTCCCTGGTCACCAGCACTAAGCCGACGCCGTTCCTTGAGGCTCACGTCGGCGGCCCGTAGCAAGAGCGAATCGGCGTTGCCGGTGGCGATGGCGGCCAATGTGCGCATGCTGCAGGGACAGACCACCATCCCATCGGTCAGAAAGGATCCGCTCGAGATTGACGCCGCCATCTCGTCCGGTTCGTGCACGTGATCGGCCAGGGGATAGAGCTCGGATGGTTCAATGCCGGCTTCGAGCCGGAGCGTCTTCTCCGCACCCCTCGAAATCACAAGGTGGAGTTCTCGTGAACCGAGCTCGTGCAGCACGCGCAGAAGCCTGATGCCGTACTGGGCTCCGCTCGACCCGGAGAGACCGACGACGAGTACGGGTCGCGTCGTCACTCGAACGACGCTGGCGAGTTCGATGAGCACGCTGCCCTACGAGAATCGCACTCATCGGCGAACATGTCCGCTGAGACGCCGAAGTCTCTATTCAAGCCCGCGTTGTAGAGCGACCAGAAGAAGGTGACTTCGCTCACGACTTGGACTGTGACGGCGTTGCGAGGACGGTGTCAAGCCAGTCGAAGACGACTTGGTGCAGCCTGGACATCGTCCCCGCTTGGCAGTGTTCGCCGCCTCCTTCTGCCCCGGGGAAGAGGTGATAGGTCTTCTGGCAACGAAGGGCCTCGTAAAGCCGGGACGCGTCCCCGGGGTCATTCTCGCCGTCGAGGACAAGCGTGGCACAGGTGATCATGGGTACGTAGCCTTCGAGGGTGTAGGGGGCGAAGGCGCGGAGGGCATCGGCGGGGCTGTCTTTTCCGAAGACCCACATACCCCACGAGAAGGCTGGGCCGAAAGTATTCGTTCTGGAACTCATGATCTCTTCGATGAGGGCGTTTGCCTTCGTATCGCTTACGTCGAGGCCGTCACCGATGAGCTTCATGATCTCGGGCCCGACCATGCGGTGCACCGCGTCGGCGAACGAGTAGAGCCCGTCGTACGCGATGAGGGCGGCCAGGCGGTGCTCGCTGGCGGCCGCCCGAGGCGCGAGAAGGCCGCCGAAGCTCATCCCCATGAGGGCAATCCGGTTGGGGTCCACGTCCGGGCGCTTGAGGAGCCAGTCGACAGCGGGGGTGACGACGGCTTCCCAGTCCGGGCGGAAGAGCAGCTCTTGGTCGCGAAGGGCGCTGCCTTGTCCGGGTCCGGCAAAGGCGAGCACGTGGTAGCCACGTCGGGCGGCGGCCGCGCCGCCCGTGAAGTACAGCTCCTCCTCGGTGCTGTCGAAGCCACCGTGGTACAGAAGCGTCGGCCGGGGACCGTCGGAGTCACCGCCGGTGGGATGGGCCGCCCCGAGATCGGCCGGGATCCACCACCCCGGCAGCGTCGTGTCCTCGTAAGGGAAGCTCACCCGCTGCGGTGCGGGGTTCATCAGTTGCGCAGCACGAGCGAAGCTGTCAACCGAGAGCTGGCCCACTTCGCGGACTTCGGGGTCATTCGACGAGTCAACTCGCAGGTAGAACTCGCACAGCCGGTAGTAGTTGCTCGCCCGCAGGTAGGACTCCCGAGCGCTGACAGTGTGTCCTTCGGCGGCGCTGCGATCGGCGTCGGCGTGGATCCGCTCCGCGAGCGCCCGCCACTCGGAATACCAGGCGATCTCATCGCCGTCGGGGATCCGGCTCGCCGTGCTGGTGATTTCGCCGATGTCTGCGCCACCGTATGGTGCGTAGCCGAGGGCCCGGAGCGTCTCGAAAGAGAAGGACCGGTCGTTGAACAGTGCCCACGCGGGCGATGCTGGTTTAGTCGAGACGGTCGATGTCATGGTGCTCCCGTAGCTGAGGAGACGCAGGTCCCGTCCGGAACGACAAGACCGTAAATGGTCGCCCTGCCCGAACCAGGCGTCTCGTGGATCAATCTGCCAAGCCAGCGCTACCGCGGTCTGGAGCAACGCTCCCGGAGGCTGCCAGTGGTCGAAGCAGGATCCAACACGGCTACGGGACTACCCGTCGTGTCGGAATTGACCCTACACCAGGTTAAATGGCACATCAACGAAAGCTGGGGCACCTCGAAGTGCCTGTCACCAATTCCACCGTTAGCTCACGTTCGATCAACTCTGGGCTCGGCCGGCCCAACTTCGCTGAGCCGCTTCGACCTGATCCCAGTTGGCGTCGACCCAGCGCCCGAGCGCGGCGAGAGGCTCGTCGAGGGATCGGCCGAGATCGGTGAGCTCGTAGAGGTTCGCCGTGTCCATTCGACCGGAATCGAGATGCCGCGTGATGAGACCGTCGCGCTCGGCGCGTCGCAACGTGTCGGTGAGCACCTTGTGCGAGATGCCATTCAAGCCGTCGTGGAGGTCTTGGTAGCGGCGACCTCCAGACGCCAGCTCGGCCAGCATCATCAGCGTCCAGCGCCCCCCGATCAGACCGACGAACGCGGATGGCTGTCTCCACTCGGTCATACGAATGATCGGCTGCCGCGGATGCGTTTGGCGACGGCCTCGGCGGTCTCTGCGCCATTGGCCACAGAGCACCCGCCTACGTCGTGCGACAGGATCGTGGCGGGGTCGGGATCGACGGGCCACGAGTACCTCATCACCGACTCGCGAGACCTGGTAGTCCGTGACATCTCGGCCGCACCGCCGGTCGGCGATCGGCGATCGGCGCGAGCAGCAGAATCGAGGCCGCCCTCCCGACCTCCAAGGGGACGCCGCTGTGTCGCGGAAGTTCTGCTCAGCACCACGACGGCTCCTCCTAACGCAAGTGGGCTCGCTTTAGCATACCCTGGCGGGCCCCTAACGCATGACCTGTCGCAGTAGTTTCCCGGTATGGCCGATGAGAACGATCCTCCACGGGCTCGCCGGACCGGCGGTAGGAGCGCCCGCGTGCACGCAGCGGTGCTGGAGGCCACAGTGGAGGTTCTCTTCGAGAGAGGGTTCGACACGCTCTCGATCAGGGAGATCGCCGAGCGGGCGGAGGTCCACGAGTCCTCCATCTACCGGCGCTGGGGAACCAAGGCCGATCTTGTGGTCGATGCCTTGCTCAGCAGGGTAGGCCAGGAGGTTCCGACTCCAGACACGGGCTCCCTGCGGGGCGATCTGCTCGTCACGCTCCGCAAGGTCAACGCGTTCCTCGGCACTCCGCTCGGAGAAAATCTGGTGCGTATGGCCCTGCGGCAAGACGGCTTCTCCTACAGTGACCATTCCCGGTACTGGACCGATCGCTTTACGCGTGCATCAGCAATGCTCGATCGAGCTGAGGCGCGCGGCGAGCTGCGCTCCGGGGTAGACCGCTTCTTAACGTTTGAGACGCTGATCGGCCCGCTGTACTTTCGACTTCTGCTGACGAGGGAGCCCTTGGATGACGGTGTCCTCGAGACCGTCGTCGACCTGGTGCTCACCGGAATAGCCGTCGAACGTCCACCTGCATCGCAACCCACGCTCCCGACTCAGGAGTGAGGAATCTGGTCCGTCCACACAGGTGCCGCGAACTCTGGACCGCTGAGACGCTCCAGGCAGGATTCAAGTCCGACCCGTGAACGCTGCCCAGAGGTTGAGCAGGGCAGGTGCTTAGGGCATGCCCTAAGCAGCCCGACGCACCGTCACGTCGACCGTTGGCTCGACCGCGAATCAGCAGCGTTCGGGCCGCGTGCGCAGCGCCACCCTGCATGATGCTGCATAGGGCAAAGCTGAGTAGGTCCCGATAAAAAGCCCCGAGAAACGGCAATTACGCACACTCGCCCGAACGCGAAACCGCTGGTCAGGCGCCCGTGCCCTATGCACGAGACGCGCCGACCAGCGATTCAATGGTGGCGGGGGCGGGATTTGAACCCACGACCTTCGGGTTATGAGCCCGACGAGCTACCAGACTGCTCCACCCCGCGTCGTGAGGCGACAACTTACCATCTCCGCCGGGTCATCCCCAAACCGCCCCTCGCGGACCGGCCTGGGCCCGGAGCGGCTCCCGACCCTACGAGCCCGGCGTGGTGGTCGTGGTGGTCGTGGTCGAGGTCCGGTGCCGCCCGTCAGGGACTGGACCTCGTTGAGATCAGCCCTCCAGGTTGGTGATGTCGTTCTGGTAGTCACCCAGGTTGCCGGCCTTGAGGTCGGCAACGCGACTGCTGATAGGCCGTCTGAGCCTGGGCCAGCAGGCTTCGGACCTGCGGTGACAGCGAGCCGGTCGAACTGGTGCCGCTCGGGGTGATGGTCACCGGCGCGGCGAAGACCTGCGTAAGGGCACCGGACAGCGTCGTGTCGATGGCCACCTGCTTGTTGTAGACGGCGATCACCTCCTGCAGCAACGGGATGGCGTTCCGGGAAGACGCCACGTACAGGGGTTGGATGTAAGCAGCGAGTTCGAGATCGGGATCATCAAGACATTCCCCAGCAGGGCCGAGGAGCCCTCCTGGTTGAGGAGACTGATCTTGTCGACACGTTCGGGGTGGCGTCGATCTGCGAAGCCACGATGGAGGGACCGTTGACCGGGTTGTTCCGGGGGGTCACGAACATCTGCAACTTCCCGTACTGACCCGGATCGTTGCCGGCGATCATGAACCCGGACAGGGTCTGGATCGAACTGGTCGACGAGACCGGCACGAATGCGTCGAGCAACGTGAACGACTGTGCGGCCTGACCCGGAACCTGCATCTCCTGGTAGATCGGCGCCATCCGCACCAGTTGGCCGGTCGACACCTCCTGCCCCTGGGCATTGGTGGTCAAGGTGGTGGCCAGGGCATTGGAGGGAGAGCCCGATCCCGGGGAGGGCGAGAGCGTCCAGGCGTCGGCGGCCGTGTAGAAGCTCTGGGCATTGGTGATGTGGTAGCGGCCGTACATGGTGGCCTGGATGGTGAAGATGTCCTCGGGGTACCGCAGATGCTGGCGGAGAGCGGCGCTCATCTTCGACACCGGCGTGAACATTCCGGGAACGCCTTCTGGTACGTCTCGATGATCGGATCGCTGGGGTCCATCACATAGAAGGTCATCTTGCCGGTGTAGGCGTTGATCAGCACCTTGACCGAGTTCCGGACGTAGTTGAACGTCTGGTTGAGGCCGCTGCCCGGGTTCAGGGCGGTGGTGTTGGCGTCCTGTGAGTAGGGATAGTTGGCCGTGGTGGTGTAGGCGTCCTGGACCCAGTCGATCTGGCCGTTGACCAGCACCGGGTAGGGATCGGCATCCAGGCTGAGGAACGGAGCGGCCTTGTTGACCCGGGCCTGGACGCCCCGGTCGAACATCAGCCGCGACTGGTCGGTGATCTCGTTGGAGATGAGCAGGTTGAAGTCACTGAAGCGGATGGCGAAGAGCGCTTTGTCGAAGAAGTTGGACAGCTGCACCCCCCCGTCTCCGGCGTAGTGGGTCTCGACGTTGGTGCCGTCGGACAGTTGGTAGTCGACCTCCGGCTGTTTGGTGTTGGCCACCACGTAACCGGAGTTGTTGAGCCCGAAGTAGACGGCCGGTTGGATGATGGTGGGGTAGCCGGCTTGGGAGGTGGGCGGCACCTGTCCGACCGGAAACTGGGGTTCGCCGCCGGAGGTGGCGGTGTTGGCCGGGGAGATGATCATGCCGTAGCCATGCGTGTACTGGAGGGTGGTGTTGACCCAACGACGTGGAGGGCAGGTCGGAGTCGTTGATCTCCCGGACGCCCACGACCACCGGGGTCTCCACCCCGTTGACCTTGTAGCGGTCCACGGCCAGAGTGTTGAACTGGTAGTAGGAGCGGCGGTCTTGGGCATGGCGTAGGTCTGGCCGGTCTGGGTCGGATCCCACAGGCGCACGTTGGCCAGCGTGTCGTTGCCCGACACCTCGGCGGCGCTGAGATTCGCCGACGCCGAATACGGGACCTCCTGGACGCCGTTCATGCCGTAGGCCGCCCGGGTGGCCTGCGATGTTCCGCTGGATGTAGGGCGCCTCGAGCGAGTTCTGGGCCGGGTTGACCTTGAGGGCCTGGACGGCGGCCGGATAGATGGTCCCGGCCGTCAGCGCCACGAGGAACCACAGCCCCACCCCGAGGATGGGCAGGGCCCAACCCTGGCGGCGGATGTTGTAGATCAGCAGCACGGCGGCGGCCAGCGACACCAGGATCAGCAGCTCCAGGGCCGGCAGTCGGGCATGCACGTCGGTGTACGACGCCCCTTGGACGTACCCGTTGGTGGAGGTGTCGAGGCTGAAGCGGGCCAGGTAGTAGCCGATCGCCTTGACCAGGGCCAACAGGCCGAGGATGACCGACAGGTGGGCCTTGACGGCGGGACGCACCCGGGGCTCGCGAACCCTGCATGCGGATCCCGCCGTTCAGGTAGTGGCTGAGCGCCGTCACCAGCAGCACCACCACCAGGGCCGACCAAGGCCCAGTGCACCAGGAACTGCTCGAAGGGCAGCCCGAACACGTAGTAGGAGATGTTGCGGTGGAACTGGGGATCGGTGGTGTCGAAGGGTCGCGCTGTTCTCGAAGAGGATCCAGTTGTTCCACTGGCCGATGGCCTGGGAGCCGACGATGAGGGCCAGCACCACTGATCACCACGGCGCGCAGCCAGCGGGCGTAGGGGCCGATCACCTCCTGGTAACGCTTGACGAACTCGTCCTCGGCGTCGAGTGACGGTCCCCTGGGGGCCAGGCGCTCGGCCACCACCAGACTGCCCAGCAGGGCCACGGCGAAGATGAGGGAGAACACCACGAACAGCCCGACCTTGGTCTCGAACAGCTTGAGCCAGACCGAGTGGAGATTGACCGACGAGAACCAGAGGGCGTCGGTGTAGAAGGTGGCGAACGTCTTCAGACGAGGCGAACACCACGATCAGGATGATCGACGACCACGATGATCCATCGCTGCCGGCGGCGCGTGGCCGGGCGCGGCGGCTGAGGCATGTCGGTGGGGGGACGCACGAGTCAGCAGCCTAGGTGGCCGAGGTCACCAGCAAGCACCGGCACCCGGGGTGCGCCGGTGGGTGCGGGTGCCCGGTGGGGAAGGCCTCTCCGGGTCGGAGGGCACCGTTCAGCCCGTTGTCCTCGCAGTCGGGGCACGGCGGGTCCGCCGGCGGTCGGACGACCGCCAGCCACTCGAGCTGGGCGGTCGGCTTGTGGGCGGCGGCCGAGATCGAACCGGCCGAGAAGGCCGCCACCACGTGGTCGCCGGCCAGCCGCTCGATCCGTTCGCCCTTCCACTCCCGGAATGCCGACCCGACATGGTCGGCCACCACCGACTCCTCGGCGTCGGCCAGTCCCCCGTCGTCGGTAAGACGGCGCCGGAGCGGGCCCGACCACGGCCTCGGCCAGGTCGTGGCCGATCCCCAGCAGGGCATCGACGCGCGGGCCCGGGGAGGCCCCGGCGCCGGCGAAGTGACGCCCGGCCTCGGCCGCCTGCTCCAGCGAGGGCAGGGCGGCGGTCGACGTAGGAGTCGAGGTGCTCGGTGCTCGTCGGGGAGCAGGTCGGGGGTCCAGTGGAAGCCCTTGGACCGGAGCGCGTCGAGCAGCTCGTTCTGGTTGTCCTGCAGGGTCCTCTTGAGCCGGCGGGCCAGCGCCTTTGACGATGGGTTCGATCAGGGCGTCGCGCCGGATAGCCAGCGGGTGTCGATCCTCGGGCGGCTCGTCGTCGACGCGCCGTCGGCGTCGGAGTCCTCGTCGGCCTCGGCCGGGCTTCGCCGACTTCGTCGGCGTGGCCTCGGTTCGGCCTCTCGGTGGCTGGCGACCGCGGCGCCCGGGGCGGCTCGGCCGCCGGCGCGGGCCGATGCCGGCTCCTCGGGCGCGCTCGCCGGCCCGGAGCTTGGCGAAGAGGGCATCCACCGACTCGCCGATGGCCGGCACCGGTTCCGTCCCCGTCGTCCCGGTCTCCGGTGCCCTCGCTCCACACCTCGACCTCCGACCTCGACGATGTCGATGGCGATGTCCCGGCCTCGGCGCCGCCTCGTCGATCACGATCACCGACCGCTCGGGCCCGGGCGGCGGCCTCCGCCTCCTCGGCCAGCAGCTCGGCGGCCAGCTCCTCGGGCGAGACCGTCGTCGGAGCGGGCCGCCGCCTCCCGCCCGGCGGCCTCGGCGGCCAGCCGGGCGTTGTCCTCGGCGGCGAACAGCTCGTCGGCGATGACGTCGATCGAGCGCCGGACGTCGTGGACCGTCTCGGCCAGGCGCTCCCGACCGGCCCGGAGCTGCTCGATCTGGGCGTGGAGTACCTTGCGCCGCTTGGCCAGGTCGGACAGGACCCTGGCCCGCAGGCCCTGGGCCTCGTCCACCATGGCCCGGCACTGTTCACGTGCCTGGTCCAGCAGCTCTTCGGCCTCGCGCCGGGCCGCCTCCCGCCCCGAGGCCACCTGCTGGTTGGTCCGATCACGCAGCTCGGCCGATGGCCTCCTCGGCCTCGGCCGTCCGCTCCACCAGCCTGGCCTCGGTCGTGCTCCGGTGCTGTTCGATCTCCTGGCGGGCCTCGGTCAGGAGCCGTTCGGACTCGGCCTCCGCCTTGGCCACCATCTCCGCCGCCACCTCGTGGGCACTGTGCAGCACCCGGGCCGTCTCGGATCCGAGGGCGGCGGTCAGGGTGGGTTCGTCGAGCACCGGGTTGGCCGCCCGGCGCTCAGCATCCTCTAGCTCTTTGAGCAGCTGCTGCTCACGCTCGGCCACGCTCCGCAAGCCGGCGGCCACCGACTCGAGAAAGGCCCGGACCTCGTTGGGGTCGAAGCCCCGGCGTACGGAACCGAAGGTGTGCCGAGCCACGTCGTCGGGGGCCAGATGGAGGGAAGACGTGATGGAAACCAGTCGTTCCTCGGGCATGGGCGAAAGCCTACGACGGACGCTGCTCGAATCCTGTCATCCTGCCAGCGTCGACGTCGTGGGGGTCGGCTTGGAGGACGATGCCGGACGGACCGATCCTCGGTAGGCGGCCAGGACGGCCAGGGCCTGGTCGAGGGTCGACACCTCGTAGACCTTCAGTCCGGGCCGATCCTTGGACATGGCCGCCCCGTACTCCTGGGGCGGCACCAGAAAGACGGTGGCTCCGGCATTCTCCACCGCCACCGTCTTCTGGGCCACACCACCGACGTCGCCGACGTCCCCCTGGGCATCGATGGTCCCGGTGGCGGCCACGGTGTGCCCGCCGGTCAGCGAGCCGCCGTCCAGCGCATCGATCACCCCCAGGGTCATGGCCAGTCCGGCCGAAGGACCGCCGATGTTGGTGACGTTGATGGACACATTGAAGGGAAAGGCGTAGTCGACCTGGTCCTCGGGGTCGATGATCCCGAGATCGACGGTGGCGTAGGGGCCGTTGCCGTCGGTGTTGTAGCCCAGGTCGACCACGGTGGTCCTGAGGGTGACCGGGGTCGGCCGCGGCGGTCCGGTGCCGCCCTTGCGGACGGACAGGGTGACGGTCTGGCCCGGAGTGGTACCGGTGCAGGGCGGTGACGAAGGCCGAGGCGGTCAGGGTCGGCGTGCCGTCGACCGCGGTGACCACGTCGCCCACCGCCAGGACCGGGTAGGCCGGCGTGCCGGCAAAGGTCCCGGTGATCACCGCTCCCGCCGCCGTGGCCGGCACCTGGTACCCAGGTGCCGCAGCGCCGCCACCTTGGCGTCCACCTCGGCCTGGGACATCTCCAGAGCCCCCTGGGCGTCGAGCTGGGACGGTGGTGTGCCGCCGGTGACCGTCTGGACCTGCTCGAGGGCGGTGTCGCTCTGGAGCTTGAAGTACAGGTACGACAGGGCGGTGACCCGGCCGATCTCGACGTCGGTGAGCAGCACCGGGTGGCTCACCGGGTGGGCCTTGTCGGGCGGCACGGTGATGAACTGCTGGACGGACTGGGCGGTGCCCGGTTCCAGCGCGTAGTAGTTGAGGTCGATCCGTGACGTGATCACGACGGCGAACGCCACCACCACCACGATCAGCCACGGCCACCACCGGCGCCGGGTGCGACCGGTGGGCGGGAGCGACCGCATTCGCGGGCGTTGGGGGCGGCGTGCCTCGGGCCGGCGGTGCCGTCCCCCGGGCCCCAGGGGCCGTTCACACCGGTGGGGGCGGGAGGCCCACCGGGCCTGTGGAGCGGTGTCGGCGTGGCCGTGGGATCGTGGTCCTCGGTCATAGTGGTGCGGTGGACACTCCTGGTTCGTCGGATCCGCCGGTGCCATCGGACCGGTCCGGTGACGCCGCAGAGAAGCCTGCCACGGAACCGGAGAATGACAGCGTCACTGCCCGCCGCCGACGGGTGGCCGTGGCCGGCCACCTCGGGGACCGGTCGACGGCCGACGGCCGGTCTCTCCGACCCGGCACCGTCGGTCCGGGCCACGTGCAGTGGGCGCCCTCGACCGTCTCGGCGTCCTCGACCGCCGACGACGCTGGGGACGGGGCTGGCCGATCCGGCCCCGACCGTGCGTCGACGGGCGTGCGAACTGGCTGTCGGCCATCCCGACGTGCCGGTGGCCCGGGCCCTCGACGATCCCGACGCCTCGGTGGTGGAGATGGCGGCCTGGGCCCTCGGTGAGCGACGGGAGGCTACGGCCGTGCCGGCCCTGGCCGCCCTGGCCGCCACCGGTTCCGGCCACCCCGACCCCTTGTGCCGCGAAGCAGCGGTGGCCGCCCTGGGGGCCATCGGGGATCCGGCCGGACTGCCGGCCGTGCTCGGTGCCCTCGAGGACAAGCCGGCCATCCGCCGGCGGGCCGCCGTGGCCCTGGCCGCCTTCGAGGGGCCGGCCGTCGACACCGCTCTCCGGCGCTGCCTGGACGACCGGGACTGGCAGGTTCGCCAGGTGGCCGAGGACCTGCTGTCCCTGGAGTGAAGGCCCCCGGGACCGGGACGGTCAGGACTCGGCGGCGGCGAAGATGGGCCGCAGGCTGTCGAAGGTGTCGAGGCACAGGCCGGCCCCCAGCACCACGCATTCGAGCGGGGTGGCCACCAGATGGACGGGCACCTCGGTCTCGTCGGCCAGCCGGTTGGCCAGGCCCCGGAGCATGGCGCCCCCGCCGACCAGGTGGATCCCCTCGTAGATGATGTCCTGGGCCAGCTCGGGCGGGGACTCGCCCAGGCACTCGACCACCGTGGCCACGATCAGGTCGACCAGGTCGCTGAGGGCGTAGCGCACCTCCTCGGGGGAGATCACCACGGTCTTGGGCAGTCCGGTGGTGATCTCGCGACCCCGCACCTCCGCCTTGACCTCGTCGGCGTAGGGGAGGGCCGACCCGATGGCCAGCTTGAGCTCCTCGCCCGTGCGCTCGCCGATGGCGATCCCGTGCTCTTGTCGTATGTACTGCTGGATGGCGGCGTCGATGTCGAAGCCCCCGCACCGGATGGCGTGGGAGGCGACCACGCCGCCGAGGGAGATGACCGCCGTCTCGGTGGTTCCCCCGCCCACGTCGACCACCATGTTGCCCATCGGCTCGTGGATGTGCAGGCCGGCGCCGATGGCCGCGGCCATGGGCTGCTCGATCAGATGGGCGGCGGAGGCGCCGGCCCGTCGGGCCGCCTCCTTCACGGCTCGGCGCTCGACCGAGGTGATGGCCGACGGTACGCAGATCAGCACCCGCGGCCGGTTGAACTTGGTGACGCCCGCCCGCTGCAGGAGCAGCCGGATCATGCGCTCGGTGATGTCGAAGTCGGTGATGGCCCCCTCGCGCAGGGGGCGCACGGCCACGATGTAGCCCGGCGTGCGGCCGATCATCTTCCACGCCTCGTCTGCCCACCGCCAGCACCTCGTGGGTCCTGGTGTTGAGGGCGATGACCGTCGGCTGGTTCAAGACGATGCCCTTGCCCCGGGCGAAGACGAGGGTGTTGGCCGTACCGAGATCGATCGCGAGGTCCCGGGCCACCCGATCATCGTAGGGCGGCCGTGTCCGTCCGGTGGCTGGATGGCCGCTCGGGAGAGCTGCCTCGTCGTCTCCCGGACCGGTGGCCGACCGAGGCGACCTCCCTTGGGCCGGCCGGCTCGGTAACCTTCGGGGGGTGGAAGGTGAGGATTACGGGGCTTCGGGCCGCTTTCCCGACGACGACTGGTCGGACGACGGCGACGGGCTCCGGGGTTGGATCCCTCCTGACGACCGTCTGTGGCGCCACCCGTCCGAATCATCCGACCCGGTGGCCGGACCGGACGGTCGTCCCCCGGTGGCCACCACCGCCCAACGCCGACGGTCGGGGACCTGGGTGATCGGCGGGGCCACCGCCTGCGTTCTGGTGGCCGTGGTGGCCGTAGGTCTGATGATCGCCACCACCGGTGGGAGTGACGACGACGCCGGCGGCCCCCTCTCGGGTCACCCCGGCATCACGTCGGAGCCCACCACCGAGGCCGGTGTCTCGGTGATGGCGGCGCGGTCCAGTATCGAAGACCTGGTGGCGCCGGTCGAAGCCTCGACCGTGGCCCTGCGCGTCACCGGGCCCGACGGTGTCTCGACCAGTGCCGGCCTGGTGGTCGAGTCGGGCGGCATCATCGTGACCACGGCCGGCGTCCTGGCCGGAGCGAGATCGATCACCGCCATCGAGGCCGACGGGAACCAAGCGCCGGCCACGCTGGTGGCCACCGATCAGGAATCGGGGCTGGCCGTGGTGCGGATCTCCGACGACCTGCCCGCCGCCAACTTCGAGAACACCGACCCCGAGGTGGGTCGGATGGTCATGGCCGTGGCCCTCGACCCGGCCCGCCGCACCGTCGAGCGGCCCCGGACCCACATCTACGCCGGCACCGTCACCTCCACCGGCCAGGCCGCCGGCCCCCGGTCCGGTGCCGGCGGCCTGGCCACGATAGACGTCGACACCCCGCTCTCCCCGGGGGACGTCGGGTGCCCGTTGATCGACAGTGACGGCCAGGTCACCGGGGTGCTGGAGTCGGTCGAGCAATCGGGTGCGTCGCTCCTGTCGGTCTTCCTCCCCGCCCAGTTGGTGCTGGGGGTGGCCGAGCAACTGGTCGACTCGGGCCAGGTGTCCCACGGTTGGCTGGGTGTCCAGGCCAGCAACGCCACCTACGACTCCACGTCCCAGACCACCACCGTCAGCCAGCTCGACCCCGGCGCCACCGCCCCCGGCGGCGCCCGGCTCGACGCCTTCGATCCCGACAGCCCGGCCGCCTCGGCCGGCATGCTCCCCGGTGACGTCATCACCGCCGTCGACGGTGGCCAGGTCCAGTCGACGGTCGAACTGGCCACCCGGTTGTACGCCGAAGCGCCGGGGACGACGGTGGAGATCACCTACCAACGCGGGACGTCGGGTCCCCTCACCACCTGGGTGACCCTGTCGTCGGCGGGCGGCGGTGCTCCGGTGCTCAGCTCGTCGCCGTAGCATGAGTTGATGGCACCGCCCGCCCCAGGGGACCCGTCGAATCCGTTCCAGTCGCTACTCGGCGATCTGATGAACATGCTCGGCACCAACGGGCCCAACCAGTGGGAGATGATCCGGTCCTTCGCCCTGAGCGTGGCCACCGGCGGAACGCCCGAGGCCAATGTCGAACCCGTCCAGAGGATCCGCCTCGAGCAGCTGGCCCGGGTGGCCGAGCTCAACGTGTCCGAGGCCACCGGCATGCCGGTGTCGTCCGACGGGCGTCGGCTGACGTGCGTGCCGGTGGGCCCGGGCGAGTGGACCCAACGGGCACTCGAATCGTGGCGACCGCTGTTGACGGCCATGACCCCGGTGCCGACCCCGCCGCCCACCGACGTCGAACTGCCCGGTGGCGACCCGCTGGCGGCCGACGATCCCACAGGAGGGCTGGGCAGTCTCCTCGGGCAGTGGGCCACCGCCGTCGGGCCGATGTTCTTCGGGCTCCAGGTGGGCTCGGTGGTCGGGCACCTGGCCCAGCGGGCGCTGGGCCAGTACCCCCTGGCCATCCCGTGGGCCCCCGGCGACGAGCTGGTGCTGGTCACGGCCAACATCGCCGCCTTCGCCGAGGACTGGAGCCTTCCCGACGAGGAGGCGCTGCTGTGGGTGTGTGCCCGCGAGCTGGCCAGCCACTCGGTGCTGTCCCGGCCGGCGGTCAGGAACCGGCTGGAGGAGCTACTGACCGAACTGGCCGAGTCGTCGGCCGCCGCCCAGCAGGACCTGGCCGGCAAGCTCGGGTCCATCACCGGTCCGGAGGGCCCGGAGGGAGCGGGGGGCATGGACCTCGAATCCCTCCAGGGCATGCTGGGTGATCCCGAGGCCCTCCTGGGCGAGCTGCTGACACCCGAGTCGCGTCGGAGCTCGGACCAGCTCACCGCCCTGGCCGTGGTGATCGACGCCTACGCCGACCACATCGCCGACGTGGTCGGGAAGAAGCTGGTCGGATCCCATTCCCAGCTGGCCGAGGCGTGGTACCGGCGGCGCACCGAACGGGGCAAGGGAGAAGAGGCGGCCGGCGCTCTGTTCGGGCTCGATCTCGAGCAGGCCGAGGTCGACCGGGGACGGTCCTTCGTGAGCGGGGTCATCGAGCGGGCGGGCGAGGACGGCCTGGCCCGGCTGTGGGTGTCGGCCCGCAATCTTCCGACGCCTTCGGAAGTCGACGCCCCCGGGCTGTGGCTGGAACGGATCAGCCTTCCCGAGCTCGAGGACCCGACCGGCACCTGACCCGGACCGGGAAATCGCCCGGTTCGAAGTTCAGGACCCGGTGACCGGAGGGGTGGGGGCGTCGGGGACGTCCACGTCCTCGACCGCCGGGGCCACGATCTGGTCCTCGTCGGGGAGACCGAGGTCCCATTCGAGGGCGATGTTCTCCCGTTCGGCATCGCGGATCACCCGCTCCCGATTACGGCGGTACTGGGGATCGTGCGGGGGCAAGAGGACCAGGCGGGCCATGGTGCGACGGCGGAACTCCTCGATGAGAGCCGGGTCGCCGTAGTCGGACCTGACCTCCCAGTGGGGGGCGACCGGGCCCAGATAGACCACCCGGACGTGACCGACCGGGGCAGCGGCTCTTCGCCCTCTTCGGGGCCGGTGAGTTCGTCGGTGAGCGGGGGCATGGTCGTTGGTCCTCCAGGGATCGGGCCGGCCGCCATCCTACCCGCCGCTCGGGCGGGCCCCGAGCGTCACGCCCACGCTGATCCGGCGGTTTCCGCGATAGATCCCCAGCGTCACGTGGGTACCCGGGTGGAGGGGATGGATGGCCGAGGTGAGGTCCTCGGGGCTCTCGATGGGCTGTTGATCGAACTCCACGATCACGTCGTCCACCGCCAGCCCTGCACTCTGGGCCGGGCTCCCGGGCTCGACCGAGTTGACCAGCGCCCCCGAGGAGGGGGTCAGGTGGTCCTGTTGTTGGAGGGCCGGGGTGACCTCCCCCACCGTCACCCCGATGTAGGCCGAGTTGGCCGCCGGCACCGGTTGGGGGGTGGTGGTGCCGGTCGGAGCGGCGCCCCCGAGCCGGAGGTCGGCCAGACGGGGCTTGACCGTGTCGACGGTGATGGCGAACCCGATGTTCTCGGTGGGCGCGTTGCCGGCACTGCTGGAGGCCACCGCGGTGTTCATCCCCACCACCTGACCCTGCGAGTCGACCAGCGGGCCACCGGAGTTGCCGGGGTTGATGGCGGCGTCGGTCTGGATCAGCCCGGTCAGGTTCTCGGTCTGGCCGCTGTCGTTGACGGCGGTGAGGGAACGGTTCAATCCGGAGACGATCCCCTCGGTCACCGTGGGTCCGCCGGCCAGGGCCAGGGCGTTGCCGATGGCCAGCACGCTGTCCCCCACCTGGGTCCCGGCCGAGTTGCCCAGGGTGACGGTGGGCAGTCCCGAGGCGGTGTCGATCTGGACGAGAGCCAGGTCCTCGCTGGGTTCGGTCCCGACCACGTGGGCCGGCAGGGCGTCGGTCTGTCCGAACAGGGTCACCGTCACCGACGTGGCCCCGGCCACCACGTGGTTGTTGGTCAGGATCTCGCCGTTGGGCGTGAGGATCATGCCGCTCCCGGCCGCCTCGACGAAGTCCCCGCCCACCGAGTCGCCCCCGGAACCCGACTGGCTGTTGATGGCGACCACGGCCGGCTCCACCTTGGCCAGCACCTCTTGGACGTCCTGGGGCTTGGCCAGCACGCTCCTGTTGGGGAAGAACTGCTCGACCACGGTCCGCTGGCTGTCCGAACCGACCACCGCCCCCACCAGGCCGCCGACCAGGGCCGCCACCACGGCGGTGATCCCCACCACCCACATCCAGGTGCGTCGGTGCAGGGTGTGGCGGACCAGCCGCGGCGCCGGCATCCCGTAATAGGGATACGGGTACCCGGGGGTGGGGCCCGGCGGTCCGAAGCCCCCGCCGTAGCCCGGATACGGATAGGCCTGGTAGCTGGGTCGAGGGGGATAGGCCGGGTAGGCCGGGTAGGTCCCCCCGGGGTAGACCACGCCTCCACCCGGGGCCCCGGCATCGCCGGGCGGAGGGCCGCGGGGAGGTGGAGGGGCGGCTGCCAAGGGGGGCGCCGGGAGCGGTGCGGAAGAGGGAGGTCCGGGAGCCCCCGGCACCACCGAGGGCACGGCCAGCGGCTCGGCTGCCTCCGCCTCGGAGTCGGTACCGGGCCCGGGATCCCCGCCGGCCGGTCCTTCATAAGAAGGCCCAGGTCCCTCATAAGAATTTTGTGAGGAATCCGTCAATACCGGCCCATTTCTCACTACTCGGGAGTTCGAAATGCGAGACTAGCTGGGCAACGGATGGCGGCGACACAAGGGTCGGCCACGAGGAAGAGATGACCCACCGCCGCCTCCTCGAGTCCTCTGGAGGGACCATGGATACGGATTGGATGAGTGTGGGCAAGTGCAAGGATCTCTCCCCCGCCATCTTCTTCCCGAGTGACGGGGTCGGCGTGCAGGCCGCCCAGCGGATCTGTGCCGAGTGTCCGGTGGCCGACAAGTGCCTCGAGTACGCCCTGGTCGAACGGGTCGACCACGGGGTGTGGGGCGGCAAGTCCGAGCGCGAGCGGCGCCGGATGCTGCGCCGGCGCCGGGTGGGCCGGGCCGTCACCGTCTGATCCCCCCGGAGGGATGCGGCTGCCGACGTGGGCCCCGGGCAGGCGCCGGTCGAATGCGTCATCAACATCAGCGAAGGCCGTGACCGTCGAGTCATCGACACCGTCGCCGGCGCCGGGGGCGACCTGGTCCTCGATGTCCACACTGATCCCGACCACCACCGCTCGGTCCTGACCCTCGGAGGCCGCCTCGAGGCGGTGGAGACCGGTGCCCGCCAGGTCGTGGCCGCCGCCGTCGGCTGCATCGACGTGCGAACCCACACGGGCGTCCACCCCCGGCTGGGGGCGGCGGACGTCGTGCCGTTCGTCGCCCTGTCCGACGGGTCGGGCCCGCCCGACCCGGCCGCCGTGGCCGGCGTCCTCGGAGCCCGGGACCGGTTCGCCCGCTGGGCGGCGGACCGACTGGCCCTGCCCTGCTTCCTCTACGGTCCCGAACGCTCACTGCCCGAGGTGCGGCGCACCGCTTTCCGGACCCTCCGGCCCGACACCGGCCCCGGGGTGCCACACCCGACGGCCGGAGCCACCTGCGTGGGCGCACGACCGGTGCTGGTGGCCTACAACATCTGGATCGTGGGGTCGCCCGGCGACGGCCCGGATGCCACCGCCGATGCACTGCCGGTGGCCCGCAGCTTGGCCGACCAGCTACGGGGACCCGGAGTCCGCAGCCTGGGGCTGGCTGTCGGTCAGGGGGCCCAGGTCAGCCTCAACCTGATCGACACCACCCTGGCCTCGGTGGCCGACGTCTACGACGCCGTCGCCACCGGAGCCGAGGCACGGGGATGCTCCGTGCTCCGAGCCGAACTGGTCGGGCTGTGCCCGGCCTCGCTGCTCGAAGGGGTCCCCCGCCGCCGGTGGGCCGAACTCGACCTCAGCGACGACAGGACGATCGAGGCTCGACTGAGCCGCACGGAGCCGGACTGACCGGTCAGGACCTGCCACCCCCCCCGGGGGGGTTCAGGAAGCGCTGATGACGGCGCGACGCTGCATGGCCCGCTGGCGCCGCAACCGGCGCCGTTCGCGCTCGGAAAGGCCGCCCCAGATCCCGAACTTCTCCCCGTTGGCCAACGCATATTCGAGGCAGTCCTCGCGCACCACGCAACCCCGGCACACTTCCTTCGCCTCGCGGGTCGACGCCCCCCGCTCGGGGAAGAACAGATCGGGGTCGACCCCCATGCAGTTCGCCCTGGTCTGCCAGCTTCGCTCTTGGGGTCCGTACATCAATGAAACCATGTCCACTGAACGGTCTCCCTCCCACTCATCCACACGGTCCCGGACAGGATCGCATAGCACGGATGTAACTACAGATATGTCATCTTTCACCATCCGGACGGCAAACGCAAGAAATTTTCCCGGCGTGAACAGGCGCGGGGCCATTTCGGGAGCCCGATCGGGCGGGCGCCGGCGGTCGGCGACGGTGCCGGGCGCCGCCCGAGGCTGCTCCTGGGGCCGGCCGTCCGACGCCGGCAACGCAGGGGGAAAGACCAGGCCACAGCGTCGGGGAGTGCCCGGGTGCGGGCCGGGGTCCGGGCGCAGTCGTCCCGGTGCGACCGGCGTCAGCCGGCTCGGCGGCCGCGGCCTCGCCGGGTGGTCTTGTGGGCCAGGAAGTCGACCAGCACATAGTCACCCAGGTGGTCGGGCGAGGTGGCGAACGTACGCCCCCGGTTGATCCGCGACAGCTGCTCGACGAACCCCTGCAGGCCCCGGTCGGGGTCGAGCAGGAAGGTGTTGATGGTGATCCCGGCCTTGGTGCAGCGCAGCACCTCGGCCAGGGTGACCTCGAGGGTCTCGGGGACCGGCGGGTAATTGAAGTAGATGCCGTAGCTCCACTCCGCTCTCGGACGGCACCACGTGGGCGGTGGGCTCACCGTCCGTCACCAGGATGATCTGCTTGGTCCCCTGCTGGTGGGCCAGCATCTTGCGGGCCAGGATCAGGCCGTGCTGCAGGTTGGTCCCGTAGACGTAGTCCCAGCTCACCGTGGGCAGGTCGGCCGGCTCTATCTCCCGGGCCACCTCCGAGAACCCCACCAGTCCCAGGTAGTCGCGGGGGAACCGGGTGGAGATCAGGGTGTGGAGGGCCATGGCCATCTTCTTGGCCGGGACGAAGTTGTCCCGCATGGGCATCGACAAGGAGAGGTCGAGGAGGAGGACGGTGGCCGAGCGGGTGAGCGCCTCGGTCTCGATCACCTCGAAGTCGTCGGGGGCGAGCTTGACCGGGACGCCGCTGCCGGCCCGCCGCACGGCGTTGTGAACGGTGCGGCCCAGGTCGAGATTGAAGGGGTCGCCGAACTCGTAGGGCTTGGTGGTCTCCTCCCGGTCGTGCCCGGTGCCCGTCCAGGTGGTGCGGTGGTTGCCCACCCGGTCCTTGTCCAGCTGGTCGAAGAGGTCGGAAAGTGCCTGCTGGCCGAGGCGGCGGATGCCCTTGGGGGTGAGCTCGAAGCGTCCCTCCCGCTGGTCGATCAGCCCCTCGTCGGCCAGCTGCTTGGCCAGTTTGGACAGCCGGTCGAGCGAGCGGGCGGCATCGTCGCCCAGGTGGCGCCGGACCTTGTCCAGATCGACCTCCGACAGCGATGCCGGCGAGCTGGCCGAGCGCAGGAAGTCCTCGAGCTCGTCGAGGTCGCGCAGGCGGCCGGCGGCGTCGGTGCCCTCCCCCATGCCCATAGGCTCGTCGCCGCTGAACCGGAAGCGCTGGTCCCAACCGGCCCCGGGGAAGGCCCGCTGCAGATTGCCGGCCAGCCGGTCCACCTGCCAGCGGAGGTCGAGGTCCTCGAGCAGCGACTCGGCCAACCCCTGGAGCTGGGAACGTTGCTCGGGGCTCATCGAGTTCCACATGGCCTGGGCCGCCGCCATGCGGGCCGCCAACTGTTCCAGCAGCTCGTCGAGGTCGGCCGGGTTGCCGGGGAAGAGGTCCCCGTAGCTCTCCATGAAGGACTCGAACGACGGATCGATGGGCTCACCCGCCTCGCGCTGCTCGATCATCCGGTTGAGGGCGTCGAACGCCTCGCGCATGTGGGCCAGCTGGGCGGGATCGGGGTTGGCCAGCGCCTCCGACATCTGCTCGAAGTAGGTGCGAGCCACCTCCTCCCGCAACCGCTCCATCAGGTCCTCGAAGTGCTGGCGGGCCTCGGAGGACACGAACTCATAGCTCTGCAGCCCCCGCACCTGGCCGGCCAGGTCGTTGGGCAGGAGGTCGAGCTGCATTCGCCGTTCGGCCGCCACTTCGTCGGTGACCTGGCGGCGTCGCTCGTCCCCGGAGGTGCCGGCGTCGGCCTGGAGTTGCTCGATGCCGGTGCGCTCCTCGGCCAGGACCTGGCCGAGCTCCTCGGCGATCTGGCGGTAGGCGCCTCCGAGGTCACCCCGGTCGAGCTCGTCCTCCCGCTCCAGGCGCAGCTGGTCGAGGAGGTCGCGCAGCCCCTGCACCTGCTGGCCGTCGGGGGTGCGCCACCCCCGGTTGAGCATGCGTTGCAGCGCCTCGTGGAGGTCGCCGTTGGCCAACAGATCGTCGGTCAGCTGCGACAGCACCGAGTCGGTCTCGTCGACCAGCGACTCCTGGGTGCCGTCCCACCTCCGGTAGGAGAACCGCCAGGTCATCCGCGTCCCCGGTAGATCGCCCTGGCCCCGGCCGCTTCCTTGTTCAGCCGCTTGGTCAGATGGAGGCCCTCGAGGAGGAACTCGACGGCGCTGGCCACCAGGGCGGGGTCCTCCGACCCCCCGGTGAGGGCCAGCACGGGAGCCGACAGGGCCGGGATCTGGACCAGCGTGGCGGCATAGGCGGTGGCCGGAAGATCGTCGCCGGCGTGCACCACCGTCTCGGCGGTGAAAGCCCCGATCACACTGTGGGGGTCGTCCAGCACCACCCGACGACGGAACACCACCAGCACGGCGGCCGAGACGAGTTGGGCCAACAGGACGTGTTCGCGCCCCTCCTCCAGCGATTCGATCTCCACCTTCCCCTGGGTGGAGGAGACCAGCGCCTCGAGATCGGACACCCGGGGCACGGCCTCGCTCTCGCCGTTGCGCAGGGCGCGCCGGGTGGCGTTGGCCACCAGGGTCTCGTAGTTGGCGATGGTGAGACGCACCGACACACCGGAACGCTGGTTCAGGTGGGGGCTCTGGCGGGCCAGCTGGCTAAGCTCGGCCACCACCTCGGCCATGAAGTCGGGCACCTCGACCCGTACGTCTCCAGCGCCGGCCTCGCCGGTCCCCGACCCCGTCCCCGGCAGGTCCGCCTCCATCTCGGCGATCCTCAGTTCGGTATCGGCGTCGGGTGGGTAGTGGGTGCGGATCTGGGCACCGAACCGGTCCTTCAGGGGGGTGATGATCCGGCCCCGGTTGGTGTAGTCCTCGGGGTTGGCCGTGGCCACCAGCACGATGTCGAGCGGGAGGCGCACCCGGTGGCCGCGGATCTGGACATCGCGCTCCTCGAGGACGTTCAGCAACCCCACCTGGATCCGTTCCGCCAGGTCAGGGAGCTCGTTGACGGCAAAGATGCCCCGGTTGAGCCGGGGTACCAGGCCGTAGTGGATGGTCAGCTCGTCGGACAGGTAGCGGCCCTCGGCCACCCGGATGGGGTCGACTTCGCCGATCAGGTCGGCAATCGAGGTGTCCGGGGTGGCCAGCTTCTCGCCGTACCGGTCGCTCCGGTGGACCCACGACACCGGGAGGTCGTCACCCGCCTCGGCCAGCAGGTCCTTGGCGAAGCGGGAGATCGGACGGTACGGATCGTCGTTGATCTCCGAGTGGGTGACGACGGGGAGCCACTCGTCGAGGAGTCCGACCATCGACCGGATGATCCGGGTCTTGGCCTGGCCCCGCTCCCCGAGCAGGATGACGTCGTGACCGGCCAAGACGGCATTCTCCAGTTGGGGCAACACGGTGTCCTCGAAACCGAGGATCCCGGTGAACAGCGGCTCACCCCCGGCAATCCGGATCGAGGCGTTTTGCCGGATCTCCTCGGCCACCGGGATCGACCGCCACCCCGACTGGCGGAGCCGGCCGAGGGTGGTGATGTCCGGTGGAGGCGTGGTCCGGGCCGTGAGGTCGAGGGCCGGGTGGGTGGAGTCCTGATGATCGGAGGGTTCCCGCAAGGTCATGGGGGGAGCCTACGCGGGACGAAACCGTGGCGGTGCGGCGGGCCGGCGATGCGCCCTCCGGGCCCCGACCGGGTGGCCTGTCCGCCCCCGGTCGGCCCTTTGTGTCGGGCCTGTCACCCCCCCGGACACCCCCCGGTCGTCGGACCACCGGGCGCCGGTGTTTCGCAACAGGCTCGCAGGAATGGAAAGATGAAGCCCGTCAGCCACCTCGACGCCTGGACGGGCGCGCAAGCGGGCTGCCAGCGCCGCCGGCACGGTGGCCGGACCAGGCCAGACAGGGAGAGAACACTTGACCACGTTGGAGGACGCCAAAGTCACGCCGGTCGTGCTGGGAGGTGCCCGGGGTGGCCCAGCGGTGCCGACCCTCCGTCGCGACCGGTACTGGGTCCAGCCGGTGGTGACCGTCACCGTGCTCACGGCCTTCGTCGCCTACTCGAGTTGGGCGGCGTTCGTCAACAAGGACTACTACGCCGGGGCCAGCCTGCACCGGAACCTGCTCTCGCCGTTCTACTCCCCCTGCCTGACCGAGAGCTGCGTGCCCGGCAGCCACCCGGGCACGGTGATCACCTGGTGGGAGGTCTCTCCCGCCCTCCTCATCCTGATCTTCCCGCTCGGGTTCCGCCTGACCTGCTACTACTACCGAAAGGCCTATTACCGCTCGTTCTGGTTGGCCCCGCCTGCCTGTGCCGTCTCCGATGCCCACGGCTCCTACAGCGGTGAGACCCGCTTCCCCCTGCTGCTCCAGAACATCCACCGTTACTTCTTCTACATCCTGTTGATCTTCAATGTGCTCCTCACCATCGACGCCATCGAGGCGTTCCGACAGCCGGGGATCGGCATCGGCTTCAGTGTGGGCACGGCCGTGCTGTTGATCAACGCTTCGCTCCTGTGGCTGTACTCGCTCAGCTGCCATGCGTGCCGCCACCTGTGTGGCGGCGGGGTCAAGCAGTTCTCCAAATCACCCATCCGGCACAAGATCTGGAAGACCCTGACGCCGCTCAACGCCAAGCACATGCTGTTCGCCTGGATGAGCCTTGTCTTCGTGGCCTTCACCGACCTGTACGTGCGCCTGGTGGCCAGCGGGACCATCCACGACTACGGATTCCACTTCTAAGGGGTGTCGGATCGATGACCGAGTACGAGACCCATGACTTCGACGTCATCATCATCGGGGCCGGCGGCGCCGGGCTGCGGGCGGCCATCGAGGCACGATCCAAGGGACTGCGCACCGCCCTGGTGTGCAAGTCCCTGCTGGGCAAGGCTCACACGGTGATGGCCGAGGGCGGTGTGGCCGCCGCCCTGGGAAACGTCTACGCCGAGGACAGCTGGAAGATCCACTTCCGGGACACCATGCGGGGCGGCAAGATGCTCAACAACTGGCGCATGGCCCAGCTCCACGCCCAGGAATCACCGGACCGGGTGCGAGAGCTCGAGGACTGGGGGGCCCTGTTCGACCGGACCAAGGACGGGTTGATCCTGCAACGCGACTTCGGCGGCCACCGCTACGCCCGGCTGGCCCACATCGGCGACCGGACCGGCCTGGAGCTGATCCGGACCCTCCAGCAGAAGGCGGTGGCTGACGGGATCGAGGTGTTCATGGAGGTCAAGGTGCTCCGCCTCCTCCGCGACGCCGACGGTGTGGTGTCCGGCGCCGTCGGGTACCGCCGTCCCTCGGGCGAGTTCATCGTGTTCACCTCCAAGGCGGTGATCATGGCCACCGGCGGCGTGGGCAAGAGCTGGCTCTACACCTCCAACTCGTGGGAGTCCACCGGCGACGGCCACGCCATGTCCCTGTGGGCCGGGGCCGACATGATCGACATGGAGTCCGTGCAGTTCCATCCCACCGGCATGATCTGGCCCTTGTCGGCCCGGGGGCTCCTGGTCACCGAAGGCGTCCGCGGCGACGGAGGGGTCCTGCGCAATTCGGAGGGCAGGCGGTTCATGTTCGACTACATCCCCCCGATGTTCGCGGCCGAGACCGCCGACTCGGAGGACGAGGGGGACAAGTGGTACGACGACCACACCGCCGGCCGCCGCCCCCCGAGCTGCTCCCCCGGGACGAGGTGGCCCGGTCGATCAACTCCGAGGTGAAGGCCGGTCGGGGAAGCCCCCACGGGGGCGTGTTCCTGGACATCGCCACTCGCCGGACCGCCGAGGACATCCGGCGCCGGCTCCCCTCCATGTACCACCAGTTCAAGGAGCTGGCCGGCGTGGACATCACCGCCCAGGCCATGGAGGTCGGTCCCACCTGCCACTACATCATGGGCGGCGTCCGGGTGGACGCCGACTCGGCAGCCACCACGGTGGACGGTCTGTTCGCCGCCGGTGAGGTGGCCGGTGGCATGCACGGGGCCAACCGGCTCGGCGGGAACTCGCTGTCCGACCTGTTGGTCTTCGGGAGGAGGGCCGGCATCGGAGCGTCGGAGTTCGCCTCCCAACGCCAGGGCCCGGTCGAGGCCGACGAGGCGCAGATCGACTCCACCATCGCCGCCGCCCTGGCCCCGTTCGAGTTCGAGGGGGGCGAGAACCCCTACGAGATCCACCATGAACTGCAGGTGACCATGCAGAACCTGGTCGGCATCATCCGCACCGGAGCGGAGCTCGAGGAGGCCATCGAGAAGCTGGACAAACTAGAGGAACGGGCCACCCGCATCTCGGTGAGCGGCGACGTCCGTTACAACCCGGGCTGGAACCTGACCACCGACCTCCCGTCGATGCTCACCGTGTCGAGGCTCACCACCCAGGGCGCCATCAATCGCAAGGAGAGCCGGGGCGGCCACACCCGGGACGACTACCCCAAGCCGGTGGAGGAGATGGGCAAGGTCAACTTCGTCCAGAGGATCGGCGGCGATACCGACGACCGCGGGGTGGGCGGCACGCCGTCCATCCGGTGCATCTCGGTCACGCCCGAGCCCATCCTGACCATGCCCGACGATCTGCAGGAACTGTTCGAGGAGGCAACCTGATGTCCGAGGAGCTCGACGACAGCGGGACCGGCGAGGAGGTGGGGGCCGACGGCGTCTCCGACGACGGGTCCGGCGACAACGGGTCCGACGACGGCGTCTCCGCCGACAGCGTCACGATGCACGTGTGGCGCGGGGACGACAGTGGCGGCGAGTTCGCCGAGTACGTCCTGCCCGCCGAAGAGGGCGAGGTCGTCCTCGACGTCATCCACCGCGTGCAGGCCACCCACGCACCGGATCTGGCCTGTCGCTGGAACTGCAAGGCCGGCAAGTGTGGCTCCTGCTCGGCGGAGATAAACGGCCGACCGGCCCTCATGTGCATGACCCGCATGGACACCCTGCCGCCGGGACAAGCGGTGACGGTGGCGCCCATGCGTACCTTCCCCATCATGAGGGACCTGGTCACCGACGTCTCCTACAACTACGAGGTGGCCAAGCGGATCCCTCCGTTCGCACCCCGGGCCAAGACGGCCGACGAGGTGGAGGCCGGCGGCTACCGGATGATGCAGATCGACGTCGAACGCAGCCAGGAGTTCCGCAAGTGCATCGAGTGCTTCCTGTGCCAGGACGTCTGCCACGTGATCCGGGACCACGAGGAGAACAAGACCGCCTTCGCCGGGCCGCGCTTCTTCGCCCGCTCGGCCGAGCTGGAGATGCACCCCCTCGACGTCAACGACCGGCGTGAGCTCCTCCAAGAGGAGCAGGGCCTGGGCAAGTGCAACATCACCAAGTGCTGCACCGAGGTGTGCCCCGAGCACATCAAGATCACCGACAACGCCATCATCCCGCTGAAGGAGCGGGCGGTGGACGCCAAGTACGATCCGGTGGCATGGCTGGGGCGCAAGATCCTCAACCGGACCAGGCGCACGCCGGCCCAAGCCGCCGAGAGCTCGCCGGCCGTCGGGCCCGCCGCCGTGCAACCGGCGGTCGAGGTCCACGGGATTCCGGTCCCTGTCGGTGCGAGGAACGGGACGGCCAACGGGTCGGTAGCGGGCCATGGGCTGCACGGCTCCCCTCCCTATGCCGAATCCGATTCCGGGCCTGGCCCCGACCCAGACGAGGCGTCGGCCACCGAGGATGCTCCTGCCGGGTGAGCGTGACACCCCGACCGCGTGGGCATCACCGTCGGGATCACGACCGGGCCCGCCGCACGATGAATCCAGGAAGCACGCGGGCGTGGCCCGGTTCCTGAGCCCGGCCTGGGTACAGGAGTACAACTACGCCCTGAGCGGTGTGGTGTTGCCCGGCCCGGGTCCGGACGCCGGACTCGCCGCCGCCGACGGTCGCTTCATCGTGTGCCAGGAGGTGCGGGGCGGGCCCGACGGGGACGTGCAGCTCCTTCTGGTGGCTGACGGCGGCCGCCTCCGGTTCAGCCTGGTACCTCTCGACAACGCCGCACCGGACGGCTCCGGACCGGATGCAGACCACCGCCCGGATGTCACCATCGCCCTCTCCTACGAGGACGCCGCCGCCATGTCGAAGGGGGAGCTGTCTCCGGCAGAGGCCCTGAACGAAGGCCGGGTCCGGGTGCGCGGCGACCTGTCGGTACTGGTCGCCGGGCAGCAACTGGTGGACGCCGCCCGGGACCACGTGGACGGGTTGGGGGCGGCCACCACCTACTGAAGGCTCTCGAGGCCCCGTCCCCGGGGCACCTTCCGCCTCCGGCGGTCCGGTGGTGTGCGACACGACGGACAGCACGTCACGGTGCTGGCAGAAGAGGCCGGGGCGTGGCAGCGTGGAGCACGACGCCGAGCACCGGCCGGGGGAGGATCGTTCCATGGAGGTACTGAGCAGCCGGACAATCATCCACCCCTCGGATCTCGACCGCTCGCTCGCCTTCTACGGTGAAGGACTGGACCTGTCGGTGGCCCGCCAGTTCGGCAGCGGCCCCCACCGGGGCGTGGTCTTCTTTGCCGGCGGCGGTCTGATCGAGGTGGTCGGAGGGGGCGACCCGTCGCCCCCCGGACCCTCCGGAGCGGCCGACGGCGGGCATCCGGACGGGCCCAGGGTGGCCCTCTGGCTCCAGGTGCGGGACGTCGGCGCCACCCTGGAGGAGCTGGCCGTCCGGGGGGTGGAAGCGGTCCGGCCGCCCAGGCTGGAACCGTGGGGCCTGATCGAGGCCTGGGTCGAGGATCCCGATGCACTCCGAATCCACCTGGTCGAGGTGCCGGCCGACCACCCGCTGCGCCGCGACCAGCGCGATCTCGTCGCCCCGGATGGCGCCACGTGAGTGGACACCGGGTCGTCGCCATCGACCACGTGCAGCTGGCCATGCCCGCCGGCCCCGAGGCCGAGGAGCAGGCCCAGGCGTTCTTCGAAGGTCTGCTCGGCCTGTCCCGGGTACCCAAGCCTCCTGAGCTGGCCAGCCGAGGAGGTTGCTGGTTCGAGCTGGGCCCGGCCCGGGTCCACCTCGGGGTGGAGGAGGACTTCCGCCCGGCCCGCAAAGCCCACCCGGCGCTGGTGGTGGACAACCTCGACGAGCTATGTCGACTGCTCGAGGAGTCCGGCCACCCGACCCGCCGGGCCGAGGACGTGCCGGGCAAGCCGCAGTGGTACGTCGACGACCCTTTCGGCAACCGGATCGAGCTGATCCCCTCGCCCGGGTGACGGTGCCGCCCGGACCGTCGGGTCACGGCTCGGCGCGGGCGGGCGGGGAACCGACCGGTGGTGCAAGCGGCGGTGGGCAGCCGGACGGGAGCAGCCGGATCACCCCATAGGCAGCAGCCCCACCAAAAAGGCCCGCCCAGCAGACGGCCGAGAGCAGGGGGCTGGCCCCGGCCAGATCCCGAGCCGCCGGAACGTCGGCGAAGCACGCCACCGCCGACAGGAACAACAACAGCCTGAGCGTCCACCTCTCGGCCACTGCGGCCAGGAAGACGAAGCCCCAGGTCTCGTACCACGGCCACACCACCGGCCCGAGGACGACGAACACCAGGAGGCTCCAGCCGAGCGCTTGCAGGTAGCCCACCCCTTTCGACCTGACGATCAGGACCACCGAGATGACAGCGGCCACCACCAGACCGGCGGCCCGGGAGTCCTGAACGAGCGTCCCGGTGTGGCCCCCGTAGCCGATGGCGCCGGCGGCATGTCCCATCGACAGGCCCACGGCCGTCACCGGGTCGAGCCAGGACACGACGGTCCCGGGGTTGGACAGTCCGCTCAGCCAGCGCCACCCGAGCCCGGAGACGGCGGTCACCGCGGCCATCAGCCCGGCCGACACGAGGACCGCCGCCGCCACCCGGGACCATCGCCGCCGCCAGTCGACCGCCGATCCCCCCCACCACCAACCGATGCACACCGCCCCGATGAGGGCCGGGATCTTGACCTCGGCTGCCAGAGCGCACAGGACCAGCCCGATGAACACGTGGTTCCTCCGGGCCACTGCACATCCGGCGACCAGCAGCCCGAGCATGAGAGCGTCGTTGTGGGCGCCGCCGAGCAGCACCAACAGGACCGCCGGGTTGAGCACGGCCAGGGCGAAGGCCACCGACCGGCTTCTCCTGACCGAGGCGGCCAGGGCGGGGACGCCCCAGGCGATAAGGGCCACTCCGACCAGGGCCGCACACCGGAAGCCGGCCACTGCGGTCACCACGTCGTGACCTGTGAGCCCGACGATCCATCCCGACAGGCGCTCCCACGCCGGGCCATAGGGCGCCGGCGAGTGGCGCCACAGCGGGTCGACCAGGCGCAGGAACGAGCCGTTCCCGAGGGCGCTCGGCGTGTGGACGTAGGGGTTGATCCCCCGGCTGACCATCTCCCCCTGAGCCGCATAGCTGTAGACGTCGCCGCTGAACAGCGGAGGCATGACGAGGACAGGAATGGCCCAGGCGATGGCGATGACCAGCGGTTTCCCCAGTGGCGTATCCGGGCTCCGCCGGAGGGCCCGGACCAGCTCGAACCATGATCCGAGCATCACCAGGACGCCGGCGTAGACGATGACGACGGCCAGGAACCGCACGTTGGAGCCGGCGACGGGCGACGGGGTGGCCGACGTGCCGAAGAACCAGGACTGTGAGGCTCCCGAGGTGAACGGTGATCCGGCGTGGGTGAGGCCGACCAGCACGCCCACCGAGCCCACCAACCCGATAACCCCGGCCAGCTCGAGCGGCCACGGGCGCAGGACACGACGCCTCGACGGTCCGAGCTCAATCATCGAAGTACGATCTGCCGAATTCCGGGCCGCCACCGGGACGGACGTCGATCAGCCGGTTCCCTCACCCACGCCCGGATCGGGGAGCGTCACCTGGCCGCCGTTCTGCCTGCTGCCACTGGTGGCCCGGCACCGGTCGGCGTCGACCGGTGCCGATGCCTCAACCCACCACCGAATGATGGGCACCGATCAGGGTGATGGCGATCAGTGCCGGTACCTCGCCCATGTTGGACCAGCGGTGGCGCGTGCCGTTCTGGATGTAGGTGTCACCCGGTTCGAGCGTGAGCTTGACCCCGTCGTCGAGCTCGAGGATGGGTTGGCCGGCGAGCACGATGCCGTAGTCGACAGTGGCGGTGGTGTGCATGCCGGGATGCTCGTACTCGAGGTACTCGGCCATGCCGGGAAGCTTCTCTTCGAACTCGGCCAGGGCGGCGTCGACATCGATGTCGGCCGGCGCACCCGTACCTCCGTCCGGAGGGATGGTGAAGAATCCGAAGCGGAACCCTCCCACCGGCGGAAAGTAGTTGACCGCCTCCGGCTTCGAGCCGTCGTCGGGGAACGCCGGAGTCGAATCGGCACCCCACAGCCGGTGGAACTCGCTGCCGGGCAGCAGTGACAACGTGATCGGCGCCACCTCTTCGTCGTTGACAAACACCGCCTTGCCTTTGCCGTCGTGGCCGGTGACCACTCGTCGTATCTTCACCACACGCTCCTCCGCTCACCTTCGGTCATTGCCAAGAGGCTCGCGAGGGCAGAAGTAACACCGCCGTTCAACTGCGCGATCCCCGAGTACCGCAATCCTTGACGGTGAGGACGTTAACACCGGTGCACGCCCGAACACCGGCATCGGTGTGGCCAGAACACGATTCCGGACAAGCCCGTCGGCCCCGGGCCGGATAGCCGGCCGGCGACCTGCCGGCTGGTCCCTGCCTGCCCGATCGCCCCCGGGCAGGTCCCCTGGGCCACGGTCACGGCCAGGGCCAGGGCCGCGGCCATCAGGATGCCGGCCCGTCACCCACCGTGGCCCGAGCTCCTTGTCGACGTCCCAGCCAGTAGTGTTGAAAGCGGTTCAGCACGCTGAGACAACCGGCTCCGCTCGGCCGAAGCGCTTCGAGCGCCATCCGGAGGTCTCATGGATCGCCTGTCCGTCCCGCCCGGCCCCATGGCCGCCCTCGACCCGTGCCCGGCGGCGGTGGCCACCCCACCCGTCATCCACCCGACCCAGAAGCTGGTGACGGTGGCCATCGTGGCCGGGCCGGCCGTCGCCCTTGCCGTCGTCGTTCCGTTGCTGTGGGGCCACGCCGTCGACCTGTCGGACCTGCTGGTGGCGGCGGTCTTCTACGTGATCACCGGATTCGGCATCACCATCGGCTTTCACCGCCTGTTCACCCACAACGGGTTCGGGTCCAACCGGGTGCTCAAGATCGTGCTGGCCGTATCGGGTTCGATGGCCGTGGAGGGAACCTTGACGAGTTGGGTGGCCACCCATCGTCGACATCACATGTTCAGCGACCAGGCCGGGGACCCCCACTCCCCGCACCGCTACGGGGACCACGGTGGCCGCCTCCTGCGCGGGCTCGCCTTCTCCCACGTCGGGTGGCTGTTCGTCTCGGACGCTTCCAACGCCGACCGTTACGCACCCGACATGCTCCGTGACCGCGACCTGCAACGGGTCGACCGCCTCTTCCCACTCCTGGCCGTGGCCTCGGTGACGATCCCCTTCGGCATCGGCTACCTACTGTCGTGGACCCTGGCCGGGGCGCTCAGCGCCCTGCTGTGGGCGGGCCTGGTGCGAATGGCGCTCCTCCACCACGTCACCTGGTCGGTCAACTCGCTGTGCCACACCTTCGGCCGGCGTTCGGACGGGACGTCCGACCGGAGCACCAACCTGTGGCCGCTAGCCATGATCTCCCTCGGCGACAACTGGCACAACGTCCACCACGCCCATCCGACCTGGGCCCGCCACGGGGCCCGGCGGGGCATGGTCGATCCGTCGGCATGGCTCATCCGCCGGTTCGAGCAGCTGGGATGGGCGACCAAGGTCCGGTGGCCGACGGGCCGCGAGCCCTCCCTGGCTCGGGCGGGCGTCGACTCCCGGGTCAGCCGGTAGCGGCGGGGCGGCGGCGGAGCGGGGGCACCGTGGCCGGCGGGCGGCGGCGGGCCGGCAGGTCCGACAGGAGCTCGGTGGTGGCTTCGGCCACCAGTCGGACGGCCTTCTCGAACGCCGGACCGGTGTCGGCCGACAACGAGGTGACACCACTGACCTTTCGCACGTACTGGCGGGAGGCGGCCTCGATCTCCTCAGCCGTCGCCTTGGGTTCCAATCCCCGGAGGGTGGTGATGTTGCGGCACATGCCGCCCAGGCTAGGGGATCGGTCCTAGCCGAGCAGATCGGTCACGTCGGCCCGCTCGGCCTCCAGCTCCTCGGTGGTGATCCGGATCCGATCGGTGGCGAACTCGTCGTGGGACAGCCCCTCGACAACCGTCCAGCCCCCGGCGCCGTTCGTCCGGATGGGAAATCCGAATTGGAGGCCCTCGGGCACCCCGTACTCGCCTCTGGACACCACGGCCAGGGACGTGAAGTCATCACCGACGGTGCCGGTCCGGATGCTCACCACCGAGTCGATGGCGGCGTTGGCCGCCGACGCCGCCGACGAGAGACCGCGGGCCTCGATCACCGCCGCCCCCCGCTTCTGCACGGTGGTGATGAACTCACCCTGCAGCCAGGCGGTGTCGTCGATGACCTCGGCCGCCGGCTTGCCCCCGATGAGGGCGTTGGCGTAGTCGGGGAACTGGGTGGCGGAGTGGTTGCCCCAGATGCCCACATTGGTGACTGAGGCCACCGGCACACCGGCCTTGTGGGCGAGCTGGCTCTTGGCCCGGTTCTCGTCCAGCCTGGTCATGGCGAACCACCGGTCGACCGGGACGTCGGGGGCGTTGGTGCGGGCGATCAGGCAGTTGGTGTTGCAAGGATTTCCGACAACCAGGATCTGCACGTCGGAGGCGGCGTTGCCGGCGATGGCACGACCCTGTGGCCCGAAGATCCCCCCGTTGATGGTGAGGAGGTCGCCCCGTTCCATGCCCGCCTTGCGGGGAATGGACCCCACCAGCAGCGCCCACGACGTCCCGTCGAATGCGATGTCGAGGTCGGTGGTGGTAACGATGTCACTGACCAGGGGAAACGCACAGTCATCGATCTCCATCACCACGCCCTCGAGCGCCTTCATGCCCGGTTCGATCTCGAGGAGGCGGAGCACCACCGGCTGGTCGGGACCGAGGAGCTGGCCCGAGGCGATGCGGAACAACAGGGAGTAGCCGATCTGGCCGGCGGCCCCGGTGACGGTGACGTGGACTGGAGAGTTGGCTGCCATGAGGCTGAGGCTAATCGTCCGGTCCCGAACGGTCTAACCAGGGACCCGACCGAACCCGGCGCCGGGATCGCCGGCTACAGGCGATCGACGATCGCCGAGGCGAACTCGGAGCACTTGACCTCGGTGGCCCCGTCCATCAGCCGGGCGAAGTCGTAGGTGACCACCTTGTCGGCGATGGTGGCCTCGAGGGCGGTCACGATGTCGGCGGCCGAGTCGGTCCAGCCCAGATGCTCGTACATCATCACGCCGGAGAGCAGCACGGAGCCCGGATTGACCTTGTCCAGACCGGCGTACTTGGGGGCGGTCCCGTGGGTCGCCTCGAAGATGCCGTGCCCGGTCGTGTAGTTGATGTTGCCCCCGGGGGCGATCCCGATCCCGCCGACCTGGGCGGCCAACGCGTCGGACAGGTAGTCGCCGTTGAGGTTGGTGGTGGCGATGACGTCGAACTCCTCGGGACGGGTCAGGACCTGCTGGAGGGTGATGTCGGCGATGCTGTCCTTGACCAGTAGCTTGTCCCCGGGCTTGCCGTCACAGTCGTCCCACCCCACGGCCACGTCGGCGAACTCCTCTCGGACGAGTTCGTAGCCCCAGTTCCGGAAGGCCCCCTCGGTGAACTTCTGGATGTTCCCCTTGTGGACCATGTCGACGCTGGTGCGCCCGTGGGCCAGGGCGTAGTTGATGGAGGCACGGATGAGGCGCTTCGACCCGAACTCGGAGATCGGCTTGATGCCGATGCCCGAACCCTCGCGGATCTCCCAGCCCATCTGGTCGCGCAGGAAAGCCGACAGCTTCGCCGCCTCGGGGGTGTAGGCCTCGGCCTCGAGCCCGGCGTAGATGTCCTCAGTGTTCTCGCGGAAGATGACCATGTCGACCTTCTCGGGGTGGAGGACAGGCGAAGGAACGCCCTTGAACCACCGCACCGGCCGGAGACAGACGTACAGGTCGAGAATCTGGCGGAGGGCCACGTTGAGGGACCGGATCCCACCGCCGACCGGCGTGGTCAACGGGCCCTTGATGCCGATGAGGTGGGAGCGAAACGTCTCGACCGTCTCGTCGGGCAGCCAGCTGCCGGTCTCGTCGAAGGCCTTCTGGCCGGCCAGCACCTCTTTCCACGCCACCTTCCTGCCGTACTTGGCGGCGGCGGCGTCGAGCACCAGCTTGGCCGCAGGCCAGATGTCCACGCCGGTTCCGTCACCTTCGATGAACGGGATGATGGGCTGGTCGGTGACATGAAGGGCGCCGTCGGCCCCCTGGGTGATGAGATCGGGCATGCCCGGCAGCCTACCGGCACCCCCACCCTCGCCCGCCAACCGGGACGGCCGGTATCAGGGAGCCGCCAACCCCAGGGCCGAGTAGATCTCCCGTGTCGCACTGGAACGGTTGAGCGTGTAGAAGTGCAGCCCGGGTACGCCCGCCTCCAACAGCTGCTTGCACAGCTCGGTGGCGATGGCGACCCCTTCGTGACGGACGGCCTCCTTGCCGCCCCTGGCATCGGCCGCCTCCAGGCGCCCGACCATCCAGTCGGGTACCGCCGCCCCCATGGTGGCCATGCGTGGCACCGAGCTCAGGCTGGTGACGGGCATGATGCCCGGGAGGACCGGCTTGTCCACTCCGCGAGCGGCCAGGTCGGCCACCAGGCCGTTGTAATCGGCGGCCTCGAAGAAGAACTGGGAGATGGCGAAGTCGGCGATGGCCAGCTTGGCGGCCAGATGGTCACGGTCACTGACCGGGTCGGGCGACAGCGGGTGGTAGCCGGGCTGAGCCGCCACACCCACCGAGAACCCGCCGATGGCGTGGGCCAGCTCCACCAGTTCCGATGCGTGGGTCAGCTCGCCGGGGCCGTCCCCGTCGGCCGGAGGGTCTCCTCCGAGAGCCATCAGGTTCTCGACCCCGGCCGAGCGGTAGGCCACCAGGATCTCGGCCAGTTCCAGGCGGGTGTGGGCCACACAGATCAGGTGGGCCATCGGTACCAGGGTGGTGGTGCGCAGCATGCCGGTCACCAGATCGAATGTCCTCTGGCGCGATTCGGCCCCGCCGCGATAGGTCACCGAGACGAACGATGGACCGAGGGGTTCGAGGTCCCGCAGGGTCCGGACCAACGTCGCCTGTTCGGCGTCGTTCTTGGGCGGGAAGAACTCGAACGAGTAGGTCCTCCCCTTGTCCAGCAGGTCGGCGATCCTGGTCATGGCCGAACAATCCTACCCGGCGGTTCTCAAGTTGGGCAGGGGAACCGCCGGTGCCGCCTTCAGTGGGCCCGGTGGGAAGCGCCTCCCGGGCCGATGCGGGACGAAAGCCGGGCCAGGGCGGTGTTCAGTTCGCCGGCCCGGGCCCGGCGGGCTTCGTCGGCCTGGGCCAACTGCACCCCCGACGGCGCCGAGGTGCCGTGGCGCAGGAGCCGGTCGGCCTCGATGGCGAAGCCCAGTCCCCGCAGACTTTCGGCCGCCGAGGTGGCCAGGCCTCCGGCCTGGGGGTCGGGGGCACCAGGCACCGTGCGCTCGAGAGCAGTGGCGGCTTTCTCCACCTGGACCTCCACCGCCCCCCGGACCTGGGGGTCGTCGGACTCGGCGTTTCCGGATAAGAGGGAGGCCCGGGCCAACTGGGCGTCGCTGAGGGCCGGCACCACCGACCGGTGCCATTCGGACTCGACCCCGCGCCTCTTGCGCGATCGGAGGAGGACGGCCACCAGGGTGATGGCGACGATCAGTACCACGATGAGGGCGATCAGGCCCCACGGCGTGTTGGACGAGGCTTTGGTGGTCGGCGTGGTGGTGGTCGTGGTGGCCGGCTTCGTGGTGGTGGTGGTCGTGGTGGTCCTTGGGTGGGTGGTGGTGGTCGGCGTGGTGGTGGTGGTCGTGGTGGGCGAAGTGGTGGTGGTGGGCGAGGTGGTGGTGGTCGTGGTGGTCGGCAGGGTCGTGGTGCTGGTGTCGGCTACGAGGAGAGCCCGGCCCGGGGCAGGCCCCGCCGGCTGGGCGACAGCCAAAGCCAGCGCCGACGCCACCGCCACCAGTACCAGTGTGGTGATCACCACCCCGGCAGTCGCCGGCATCCGCCCGGCGGTCCGCCGCCCCCCGCCCCCGTGCCTCCTCATGACGCCCGCTCGGCTGCCCGCACGGCATTGCGCAACAGCATGGCCCGGGTCATCGGACCTACGCCGCCGATCCGGGGGGTGATCCAACCGGCCACCTCGGCCACGGATTCGTCGACGTCGGAGAGCAGTTTCCTCCCCTCCCACGACGTGCCGGCCCCCACCACCGCGGCACCGGGCTTGACCATGTCCGGGGTGACCAGACCGGCCCGGCCGGCGGCCGCCACCACCACATCACCCAGACGCACCAGGCCGGCCATGTCCTCCACCCCGGTATGGACCACGGTGACGGCGGCGTTGCATCCCGTTCTCTTCATGGCCAACAGCAGACTCAGTGGGCGTCCGATGGTGAGGCCCCGACCGATGACGACCACGTGTTTCCCCTCGACGGGTACATCGTTGGCGTACAGCAGCTCGACGATGCCGGCCGGCGTGCATGGGAGCGGTCCGTGGGCCCCCATCACCAGGCGTCCGAGGTTCACCGGATGCAGGCCGTCCACGTCTTTGTCCGGGTCCACGGCCAGCAGCACCCGCTCCTCGTCGAGTCCGGGAGGCAGTGGCAACTGGACCAGGTAAGCGTGGATGCGAGGGTCGTCGTTGAACCGGGCCACCACCGACTCCAGCTCCTCCTGCGAGACATCTCCCGGCAGGTGCTCGTGGGCCGACTCGATGCCCACCTCGGCACAGTCGGCATGTTTCATCGACACGTACTTGGCGCTCGGGCCGTCGTCGCCCACCAGGATGGTGCCGAGACCGGGTTCCACACCGGCGGCCCGGAGCCGGGCCGCCCGCTCGGCCACCTCGGCCCTGATCCTGCCGGCCAGGAGCTCGCCGTCGAGCAGGATGGCGGTCACCTCGGTTCTCCCGCCCCGGCGGGGTGGCCCGGGTCGTCGCGGTGTCCGTCAGTCTGTTCCGTCCTCATCTGGGCCCGGGTGCCGGTCACCGACGGCGCATCAGTGGCGGAAGTGGCGTTCGCCACCGGCCAGGACCATGGCGATCCCCGCTTCGTCGGCGGCGGCGATGACCTCACCGTCCCGGATCGATCCGCCGGGTTGGACCACGGCCGCCACGCCGGCCTCGGCCAGAACCACCAGTCCGTCAGGGAACGGGAAGAAGGCATCGCTGGCGGCGGCGGCGCCCGTTGCCCGACTCCCGGCCTTGGACACGGCTATCTCCGCTGCCATCACCCGCGACTGCTGACCGGCGCCGACTCCGACGGCCTGGCCACCGTTGACCACGGCGATGGCGTTGGAGGTGGTGCGGGCACAGACCTTCCAGGACAGAGCCAGGTCACGCCACTGGGCGTCGGTCGGTCGGACCTTGGTGGCCACCTCCCAGTCCGACGGCCCCACCACGAAATTGTCGGGACCCTGGACCAGCACGCTGGCCCCCAATCCACGAAGCTGACGGACCACCGCCTCGGGCGTGGGGCCGGACAGGAGTCGGGTGGCCTTTCGCTTCGACGAGAGCTGGGCCAGAGCCGCGTCGTCGTAGGAGGCGGCGATAATGACGTCGGCCTGCGGGCCGCCGGCGATGGCTTCGGCCAGTGCCGGTGTCACCGGACCGCCGATGGCGACGATGCCGCCGAACGCCGACTGGGGATCGCATTCCAGCGCTCGCTGGTAAGCCTCCACCAGGTCGGTGCCGACGGCGGCTCCGCAGGGATTGGCGTGCTTGATGATGGCCACAGCCAGTTCGTCGCGCCCCGAGGGCAGCTCGTGCACCAGCCGCCAGGCGGCGTCAGCATCGAAGATATTGAGGTACGAAAGCTCCTTGCCACCGTGCTGGACCACGTCGTCCCACCACGAGTGCTGGCCGATGATCCGATACCGGGCTCCGTGCTGGTGGGGATTCTCGCCGTAGCGCATCGAGCCGGCCCGCTCCAGGGTGAGGTGGATCGTCGGGGGCAGGAGGGCGGCCGACTCGAACGATTCGGCGTTCAATTCATCGAGGGGCGGCGGCTCCTGCTCGTCGAGCCAGGCGACGATGGCGGCGTCGTAGCCGGCCGTGTGGGCGAAGGCTTCACGGGCCAGACGCTGCCGGGTGTCGGGTGACAGCGTGCCCCGCGTCCTCAGCTCTTCAAGCACGGCGCCGTATTCTCCCGGTTCGACCACGATGCCCACGTGATCGTGGTTTTTGGCGGCCGCCCGGACCATGGTGGGGCCCCCGACGTCGATCAGCTCGACGGAGGGATCCGACGAGAACGGGTAGAGGTTGCACACCACCAGGTCGATAAGACCGATGCCCTGGCGCTCGATGTCCTCCAGGTGTTCGGGCTTGGATCGGTCGGCCAGGATCCCCCCGTGCACCTTCGGGTGAAGCGTCTTGACCCGCCCGCCCAGCATTTCCGGGGCACCGGTCAGATCGGCGACTTCGATGTGATCGATGCCGGCCTCGGCCAGGGCGGCCGAGGTACCGCCACTGGACACCAGCTCCCACCCGAGGCCGGACAACCCTCGAGCCAGGTCGACGATCCCTGTTTTGTCGTACACCGACAGCAGTGCTCTCATTGCGCAACCTCCGATGGTGATCCTGGCCCATCCCCCACCGCCGCCGCCAGCCCGTCCATGAAGGTGCGAATGGTGTCCGGGTACAAGGTGCGCTCGACCGATTTGATCCGCTCGTGGAGCGTGTCCTCGGAGTCACCTGGGAGCACCGGGACCACGGCCTGGGCCAGCACGGGACCGGCGTCCATCTCCAGGGTGGCGATGTGCACGGTGGTCCCGGTCTCGGTGACGCCGGCGGCCAGGGCGTCGGCTACGGCGTGCCACCCGGGAAAGGCCGGGAGGAGGGCGGGATGAGTGTTGAGGATGCGGCCCGGAAAGGCGTCGTGGATCGACTGTCCGAGCACGGTACCGAAGCCGGCCATGGCCACCACGTCGATGCGACGGGCGGCCAGCACCGCCGTCACGGCCTCGGTGTACTGGTCCCGTCTGAACGAGGGCCCGAATCCCCCGTGGCCGGAACGATCGACCAGTTCGGCCGGGATGTGGGCGGAGGAAGCAACCTCGAGGGCCCGACAGGCCCGATCGGCGACGACCGCTCGGACCGGCAACCCGGCGTCGATGATGGCCTCGAGTATGGTGCCACTGCCCGAGGCCAATACCCCGAGCCGCAGGACTGGTACACCGTCGTCATTGGATGGATCGGCGCCCACTTCCGCACGCTACCAGCGCCCATCACCGTCGAATCCCACCGGGAACCGCTCGGCCTTGGCCCCCTCCGGCGGGGGATGCCGGATGGTGGCGTGCCGGTCACCTTGGACCGGTGCGACGTGGCCCGACCGGCCTGCCTCCGGTACGGACCAACGTCGCTCGGTCCCCCCTGCCCAGGGGATGCCCCTCGTGATGGGTGTATCGGCATCGACCGGCTCGATCCGAAGCAAAAGTTTGCCGGGGCCCGGGCGGCCCCACCGCTCGGAACCGGGCTCGAGCAACCAGGGGTTCCCGGCGATTCCCCTCTCCTCTGTGTTGTTGCTTTCTCAGATAACATACTAAGGGTACGTTATCTGGGAAAGTAGTGGCGGGTTCAAGGGGTCCGCGCACGATCTTGGTGAGTTCCCGACACTGGTCGGGACGAACCAAGGAGGTTGAGCGTGGCACCCCTATTGACCCGAGAGCAGAAGCGCCTGGCGGTGCGGCTTCGAGGCCAAGGTCTGGACTGGAAGGAGATCGCCCTTGCCTGTGAATGTTCGGTCGATTCGATCCGCTTCTACGATCGCCCCGAGCTGCTCCAGCGGAGGAGCCTGCCGGCAGCCTGGGTTCCCCCGGCCGGACGGCTGAGCTTCGAGGACCGAGAAGAGATCGTGATCGGGCTGGCCCGAGGCGAAACCTTCACCTCCATCGCCCGGCGGATCAAACGGGCTCCGTCGACGGTCAGCCGGGAGGTGGCAGCCAACGGGGGACGGGGGGACTACCGGCCCTGGGCCGCCTATCTGCGGGCCTACGCCCGGTCCCGGCGGCCCAAGCCCACCAAGCTGGCCTCGAGTCAGGAGCTGTTGGCCGAGGTCATCGCCGGACTGAAGAAGTTCTGGTCCCCCGAGGAGATCGCCAAACGCTTGCGCCTGGACCATCCAGACGATCCGATGATGCAGGTGAGCCACGAGACCATCTACCAGTCCCTCTACGTCCAGGGTCGGGGGGAGCTCCGCCGGGAGCTGGCCCGCTGTCTGCGCAGTGGCCGGGCCACCCGGAGGCCTCAGGGCCGGGACGAGACCCGAGGCAGGATCAAAGACATGGTGATGATCTCCGAGCGCCCGGCCGAGGTGGAGGACCGGGCCGTCCCCGGCAACTGGGAAGGTGACCTGATCCAGGGCAGGAACAACCGCTCGGCGGTCGGGACCCTGGTCGAGCGGTCCACCCGGTTCGTGCTGCTGTTGCACCTGGGTGAGGGCAAGGACGCCTGGTCGGTCAAAGAGGCCATGCAAAAGGCCATCGCCACCCTTCCCTCCAGGCTGGTCAAGACCATCACTTGGGACCAGGGAGCTGAGATGGCCCGCCACCTCGAGTTCACTGTCGAGACCGGCATCCCGGTCTACTTCTGCGACCCCCACAGCCCCTGGCAGCGAGGATCCAACGAAAACACCAACGGGCTGCTCCGCCAATACATGCCCAAGGGGACCGATCTCTCGGTCCACACCCCCGAGGATCTGGACCGGATCGCCTGGAGCCTCAACGACCGACCTCGCAAGACCCTCGGATTTCTGAAACCATCAGAGAAGCTCGCCGAGTTTCTTGCGCAGACCGGTTGAACCCGCCAGTTGGCCCCGAGGCGCTCAGGTGTTCTGACCCGCCGGGCCTGGGCGATCCGGACCCGACCACCCGGGACGGGCCGCACAGACCCGCTACCGCTCGAGCGAGCGGATCAAGGTCTCGTCGAATTCCAGCATGGAGGGAAGGATGGCGTCGCAGAATCCCCACCGGGGTGAGTCGAACACCGCCGGTTCCGGCACGGCCACCACCCGCATGCGGGCCGCCTTGGCCGAGATCGCACCGTTGAACGAGTCCTCGACGGCCAGGCATCCGGATGGATCGACGCCCAGCTTGGCCGCCGTAGACAGGTAGGCACCGGGATGGGGCTTCCCCAGCGGCTCCCACTCGGCGGAGTGCCACACCGTCACCGGGGCGGTGATCCCGAGGCGTCGCAGGGCGGCCTCGACCACCACGGCATAGGAGCCCGAACAGACGGCCACCGGCAGGGCCAGGCGGTCGCACAGGTCGATCGCCTCGAGGGCCCCGGGCATCGGCCCGCCCGACTCGGAGATGAGCTCGGCCACCCGGGCGGTGACGGCTCGTTCCACCTCGGGCGGGGCCATGCCCTCCCAGGGGAACCGAGCCCACCAGTGCAGCACGGCATCATCGATCCGCAGACCCATCGTCTGGCGCACGTCGGCCTCGGAGAGACGGAGCCCGAGGCTGGCGAACACCTCGATCTCGGCACTTCGCCAGAACGGTTCCGAGTCGATGAGCAGCCCGTCGAGATCGAAGATGACAGCGTCGACGGTCCGGCCGCTGAAGACGTCGGCTGACGGGAGCCGGGTGCTCAGTCGAGCTTCCGGACGACGTCGACCATGGCCTCGCCGGCCTCGGTCGGGTTGAGGGCGACGGTGACGCCGGCGGCGGACAGCGCGTCCATCTTCGCCCGGGCCGTCCCCTTGGACCCGGAGATGATCGCTCCGGCATGGCCCATCTTGCGTCCGGGCGGGGCCGTCACCCCGGCCACGTAGGAGACCACCGGCTTGGACACCGACGAAGCGATGAACTCGGCCGCCTCCTCCTCGGCCGAACCGCCGATCTCGCCGATCATCATGATGGCCCGGGTGTCCGGATCGTCCTCGAACGCAGCCAGGCAGTCGATGAAGCTGGTCCCGGGGACCGGGTCGCCGCCGATGCCCACGCAGGTGGTCTGGCCCACGCCCTGCTGGGAGAGCTCGTGCAGCGCCTGATAGGTGAGGGTTCCCGAACGGCTCACGATCCCCACCGGTCCCCCGGGCAGGGCGATGTCGCCCGAGGTGATGCCGATGTTGCACTTCCCGGGCGAGATGATGCCCGGGCAGTTGGGGCCGAGCAGACGGGTCCCGGGGAATTCACGGACCAGGGTGTTGTAGGCGAGCGCCTCGTCGATTGCCGGGATGCCCTCGGTGATGCACACCACGAAGGGCACTCCAGCCGTCGCCGCCTCTACGATGGCCTCGGCGGCGAACTTCGGAGGCACGGAGATGAACGAGGCGTTGGCCCCGGTGGCATCCACCGCCTCGGCCACGGTGGCGAACACCGGGATGCCCTCGATCTCCTCGCCACCCCGGTTCGGGTTGGTGCCGGCCACCACCTTGGTGCCGTAGGTCCGGTTGCGCAGACCGTGGTAGAGGCCCTGGCTGGTGGGACTGATGCCCTGGACGACCACGGTGGTGTTCTCGTCGACGAAGATGCTCATGACGGGCCTCCTGCAAGGGCTACCGCCCGGCGGGCGGCGTCGAGCATGGTCGGCTCGGCGACCAGGCGATCGGATAGATGACCGGCGAGGATCTCCCTGCCGGCTACCGCATTGGTCCCGTCGAGCCTGAGCACGATCGGTGAACTGATGTCGACCCGGGCCAGGGCTTCGAGCACCCCGTTGGCCACCTCGTCGACCCGGGTGATCCCCCCGAAGATGTTGACGAATATGGAGCGGACGGCCGGATCCGAGTTGATGACCTCGAGGGCGGCCGCCATCACGTCGGCATTGGCACCGCCGCCGATGTCGAGGAAGTTGGCCGCTGAGCCACCACACTGGTTGACCACGTCGAGGGTGCTCATGGCCAGGCCGGCACCGTTGGCGATGATCCCGACCGAGCCGTCGAGACCGATGTAGTTGAGTCCCCGTTCCTTGGCCCTCTTCTCGCGCTCGTCCTCGACGTCGCTTCCGGCGAAGTCGGCCCACTCGGGATGGCGGTAGGCGGCGTTGTCGTCCAGGGTGACCTTGGCGTCGAGGGCGTGCACCTTCCCCGCGGGCGTGAGGATGAGGGGGTTGATCTCGGCCAGATCACAGTCTCCCTCGGTGTAACAGGTGTACAGCTTGACCAAGAGCTCGGCGGCCTGGTCCCTGGCCACGGCATCGAGCCGGGCCTGTTCTACCCACTGGCGGGCCGCCTCCAGGCTCAGCCCGTCGACCGGATCCACGTGGAGGATGGCGATGGCGTCGGGGTTGGTCACCGCCACCTCCTCGATCTCGACGCCGCCCTCGGCCGACAGCATGCCGAGATGCTTCTTGGCGCTGCGGTCGAGGGTGAAGCTGGCGTAGTACTCACGGTCGATGTCCGAGGCGTGTTCGATCCACAGCCGCTTGACCACGTGCCCCTTGATATCGAGACCGAGGATGTTGCCGGCGTGGAGCCGGACGGCGTCGGCGTCGTCGGCCAGCTTGACGCCACCGGCCTTCCCGCGACCGCCCACCTTCACCTGGGCCTTGACCACCACCGGGTAGCCGGAGGCCTCGGCCTGCTCGACAGCTTCCTCGACGGTGTCGGCCACCCCTCCTTTGGAGATGGGAATGTCGAAGCGGGCGAAGTACTGCTTACCCTGGTACTCGAAGAGATCCACTGGATCCGTTCCTCTCTAGTGTCACTGTCAGTGTGATTGTGGTTGTCGTTGTTCGATGTCGCTGTGTGACTGTCGGTTGCCGGCCGCCGGTGGGTGACGTTCAGCGGGCGAGAAGCAGAGGGTAAACCGCCTGGTCAACCGGCGGCCAGCAGGCCAGACGCCCGCTCCCGTGCCCGTTCCCGTGCCCGCCGCCCTCAGCCGTCGTTCCCGGCCCTTTGATCCTCCCGCTTGTCGAGCTCCTTGGCCAACCACTCGCCAATGGCCGGAAGAGGTGCACCGGGAGTGAACACCTCGTCCACCCCCAGGTCCTTGAGGACCGGGATGTCGGCGGCCGGGATGATCCCGCCCACCAGTACCAGCACATCGCCCCTGCCCTGTTCTCTCAGGCCTTCCACCACCCGGGGGACGAGCGTCAGGTGGGCCCCGGACAGCAGCGACAGGCCTACGGCGTCGGCATCCTCCTGCACCACCGCCTGGACCACCTGATCCGCCGTCTGATGCAGTCCGGTGTAGATGACCTCGAACCCGGCATCGCGTAGAGCCCGGGCGATCACCTTCGCCCCGCGGTCGTGGCCATCCAGTCCCGGTTTGGCCACTACCACTCGGTATGGGCGTTGCACGGAGGCAGATACTAAGCGCTAGCGGGCTGACGACATCAATCTGACCAGGCCCCGGGCCCGGGGCGGGGAGGTCGTGACCGCCCGCTCGGGGCGGCGTCCGGACGTCGGCAGTCCTTCTATGCGCCTCGCTGACGTGGTATTTTGCCGGGTGGCGCCCACGGCACCCGAACACCCTCCAGAGGACGCCTTGAGCACTTCGGCCGAAGCTGTGGACAGACCAGATCCTCCATCGGGGCACCAGCCATCACCGGCGACACCCTCGTTGGCCATGGGGCTCCTCCGCCTGTCCCGCCCGCGTCAATGGATCAAGAACCTCCTGGTCTTCGTGGCGCCGGCCGCAGCCGGGGTGCTGCTGCACGGCCATGTCCTGTGGCCCACGGCGGCCGCCTTCGCCATCTTCTGCGTGGCCGCGTCGGGCACCTACTACCTGAACGACGCCATCGACGCCCCGGCCGACAGGGCCCACCCGACCAAGAAACTCCGTCCGGTTGCCTCCGGGGTGGTCCCGGTACGTCTGGCCATCGTCGGCGGGGTGGCACTGGTGGTGGTGGCCACCCTGTTGGGCGGCCTTCTGTCCGGCTGGCATCTGTCCCTGGTCATCGCCATCTACGGCATCATCAACGTCGCCTACTCCCTCGGGCTCAAGAACGAGCCCATCCTCGACCTGGCCATCGTGAGCGCCGGCTTCGTCCTGCGGGCCGTGGCCGGCGGTGTGGCCGCCCACGTCTCCCTGTCCAACTGGTTCCTCATCGTGACGTCGTTCGGGTCCCTGCTCATCGTGACCGGCAAGCGGTCGGGGGAGAAGCAGTTGCTGGACGAACACCGCACCAACGGGGACGCCGTCAGACAGACGCTCGGCATGTACAGCGCCAGCTTCCTGCGGACGGTGCGCACGCTGACGGCGGCAGTGACGGTGACGGCCTACTGCCTGTGGGCCTTCGAACGGGCGGCCGAGCTCCATCCTGCCCGGGACCCCATCTGGTTCCAGCTGACCATCGTCCCCTTCACCATCGCCGTGCTCCACGTGTTGCGCCTGCTCGACTCGGGCGAGGGCGCGGCTCCCGAGGATCTGGCCCTCCGTGACCGCCGGCTGCAGATCTACGGACTGACCTGGGTGGCCCTGTTCGCCATCGGCGTCTACAGCTGATGGCCGCACCCCGCCCAATCGGGAGCAACCGCCGGCTACTCACCGGCTGGGGCCGCACCGCCCCCTCCTCGTCGGACGTGGTCCACGCCGTCGATCCGGCCATCGTCGGCACGGCCCTGGCCGAGGCGGCGGATCCGGAGTTCGGCCCACACCGCGGTCTGATCGCCCGCGGCCTCGGACGCAGCTACGGCGACGCCGCCCAGAACGCAGGAGGCACGGTCCTCGACGCCACCTGGCTGGACGGAATCCACCGCGCCGATCTGGCCACCGGCGTGATCACGGTGGGGGCGGGAGTCAGCCTGGAAACCCTGATGGAGCGATTCGTCCCGTTGGGCTGGTTCGTGCCGGTGACCCCCGGCACCCGACTGGTGACGGTGGGCGGTGCCATCGCCGCCGATATCCACGGGAAGAACCACCACGTCGACGGGAGCTTCTGTTCCCACGTGCAGTCGCTCACGCTGGTCACCCCTACCGGGACGGCCGTGCTGTCGGCCGACGCCGACCCCGATCTCTTCTGGGCCACCGCCGGGGGCATGGGTCTCACCGGGGTGGTCGTCGATGCCACCATCCAGATGATCCCGGTGGAGACCAGTTACATGCTGGTCGACACCGAGCGGGCGGCGGATCTCGACGCCGCCATGGACGCCATGCTGAGTGGCGACGCCAACTATCGCTACTCGGTGGCCTGGATCGACTGCCAGTCATCCGGCAGACGACTCGGTCGGTCGGTGCTCACCCGGGGTGATCATGCCCGGCTGGAGGACCTGCCTGAGCAGCTGCGGAACCAACCCGACCGGGCCCGCTCGTTCTCACCACGGAGCCTGGCCGGCGTCCCGCTGACACCGCCCAGCGGCCTGCTCAACCCCCTGACCGTCGGGGCCTTCAACGAGTTCTGGTTCCGCAAGTCCCCCCGTCACGAGGTGGGTCGACCCCACCACATGGCCGGGTTCTTCCACCCGCTCGACGGGGTGACAGGGTGGAACCGGCTCTACGGCAGGAGAGGTTTCCTCCAGTACCAGTTCGTGGTGCCCGACCAGGAGGGCGAAACGGTTCGCCGCATCATCGAACGCCTCACCGAGGTGAAGCTGGCCTCCTTCCTGGCCGTCCTGAAGCGGTTCGGTCCCGGCGATCCGGGCCCGCTGTCGTTCCCCATGCCGGGCTGGACCCTCGCCCTCGACCTCCCCGTCGGCTCCCCCACCCTGGACAGGTTGCTCGACGGCTTCGACGAAGCCGTCATCCAGGCCGGCGGGCGCGTCTACCTGGCCAAGGACTCTCGCCTGTCGCCCGCCGCCCTCCGGGCCATGTACCCCCGGCTCGGCGAGTGGCAGGGGGTGCGCCACCGGGTCGACCCCCACGGTGTGTTGCGGTCCGACCTCGGCCGGCGCCTGGGATTGTGCGGTGACACCCCGACCCGGCCCGGTCCGGCCCGGCGGCGCCCGGCGGCCACCGGCCGACCCCGAGCACGAACGGTCAAACCAGGTCCCGAATCGAGGGGACCGAGAACAGAACGGAGGCCAACATGATCGACGCAATCGGTCGGCCCCAATCGGTGCTCGTCCTCGGAGGCTCCTCCGAGATCGCCCAGGCGATCGTGGACCGGCTGGTCCCCACCCGGTGCAAGACGGTGGTTCTCGCCGGGCGGCAAGGACAAAGGCTCACCGAGGCCGTGGAGCGGGCCCGGGCGGCCGGTGCCGAGGTGGCAGAGTCGGTGGATTTCGAGGCCACCGACACCGCTCGCCACCGCCACTTCGCCGACCAGGTCTTCGATCGGTTCGGCGACATCGATCTGGTGGTGGTGGCCGCCGGGGTCCTCGGGGACCAGGAGATCGACGAACACGATCCCGAAGCCACCGCCTCGGTGCTGACGACCAACTTCACCGGTCCGGCATCGGCCATGGTGGCGGTGGCCGACCACCTGCGTCATCAGGGCCACGGTCGGCTGGTCGTGCTGTCGTCGGTCGCCGGCCTGCGGGCCCGTCGGGCCAACTTCGTCTACGGTTCCTCGAAGGCGGGGCTCGATGCATTCTCCCAGGGGCTGGGCGACGCGCTGGAGGGCTCCGGCGTGGGGGTCACCATCGTGCGTCCGGGGTTCGTGGTCGGGCGCATGACCGAGGGGATGACCCCGGCTCCGTTCTCCACCTCGCCGGCCGGGGTGGCGGAGGCCGTGGTGGCCGGGATCGCTTCGGGTGCTGACGTCGTCTACGCCCCCCCGGTGCTCCGGTGGGTGTTCGTGGTGATGCGCTGGTTGCCCCGGGCGCTGTGGCGGAGGATGCCCCGCTAGGCCCTCTTCAGAGGGGCCATTCTCAAGAGCAGCTTCTTACGGCCCACCGTCTCGAAGATGACCACCGCCTCGCCGTCTTCGCCCGAACCGCCCGTCTCGATGACCGTCCCTTCGCCCCACTTGCCGTGGACCACCCGGTCGCCGGCCACCAGTCCCAGCAGTTCGGCGCCGGACGAGGCCGGGGCCCGACGTCGATACCCGTCGGGATCGGATCCTCCTTCCGGCCCCGGCGCCCCCCGCCCGAACACACTTCGTCCCGGCGTTCCCGCTTCGCCCTCGGGCCGGAGCCGGCCCCGCCCACCGGTCGAGCCGGTGGCGCCGCCGCCCACGTCGCGGATCAGCTCGTTGGGGATCTCGTTCAGGAACCGGCTGGGAATGTTGCTGCTGGTGTTGCCCCACAACATCCGGCTCCAGGCGTGCGAGAGGTACAAGTGGCGCTCGGCCCGGGTGATGCCCACATAGCAGAGACGGCGCTCCTCTTCGAGCTCCACCGGGTCGCCCAGCGATCGCAGATGGGGGAAGACACCGTCCTCCATCCCGACCAGGAACACCGCCGGGAACTCGAGCCCCTTGGCGATGTGCATCGTCATCAGCGAGACCTTGGTCCCGTCACCGTCGAGCTGGTCAGAGTCGGCCACCAACGACGCCGCTTCCAGGAATTCGGCCAGCGTGTGGTATTCGTCGGCCACCCCCACGAGCTCGTCGACGTTCTCCACCCGACCCAGCGCCTCGATGGTCCCTTCGGACAGCAGCTCGTTGCGATAACCCGAACCTTCGACGATGGCGGTGACCAGCTCCCCGGGACCGAGCGTACCGACCGGCGACCCGGTGGTGCCGTCCTCGTCGGGCTCCGTCCCGGGGGGAGGGCCTCCCCGTTCTCGTCGACCAGCGGGGGAAGAGCCATCCGGCGGCGAAGCCCGTCGAGCAGCACCGACAGGGCCACCAGGGCGCTACCCGCCTTGCCCGACACCCCGGCCTGGTCGGGATGGGCCACCGCCTCACCGAAGGACACGCCGTTGGCCCCGGCCCAGCCGGCCAGCTTGGCCACCGAGGTCTCGCCCACCCCCCGCTTGGGCACGTTCACCACCCGCCGCCAACTGACCTCGTCGTCGGGGTTCACCAGCACCCGCAGGTAGGCCATGACGTCCTTGACCTCCCGCCGGTCGTAGAACTTGGTGCCGCCCACCACCTTGTAGGGCACTTCGGCCCGGACCATCGCCTCTTCGAGAGCCCGGCTCTGGGCGTTGGTCCGGTAGAAGATGGCGACGTCGCCCCATCGGAGCCCCTGTTCGCGCTGGAGCCGGGTCACCTCGTGGGCCACCCAGGCCGCTTCGTCGTACTCGTCCTCGGCCCGGTAGCGCACGACCTTCTCGCCGTCGCCGCTGTCGGTCCACAGCGTTTTCGGCTTGCGGGAGACGTTGTTGGTGATCACCGCATTGGCGGCGTCGAGGATGGTCTGGGTCGACCGGAAATTCTGATCCAGGGTGATGACGGTGGCGTCGGGGAACGCCTGCTCGAAGTCGAGGATGTTGGAGATGTCGGCCCCACGGAACCGGTAGACCGACTGGTCGCTGTCCCCCACCACCACGATGTTGCGGTGCTCCCCGGCCAGCAGGACGGCCAGGGCGTTCTGCACGGCGTTGGTGTCCTGGTACTCGTCGATGAGCAGGTTGGTGAAGCGAGTCCGGTAGTGCTCGAGCACGTCGGGATGCTGGCGGAACAGACGAACGGCATTGAGCAACAGGTCGTCGAAGTCCATGGCGTTGGCCGCCACCATCCGCTGCTGGTACAGGTCGAACACATCGGCCACCCGGCGGTCGAAGATGGTGAGGGCGGCGGCCCGGAACTCGGCCGGCCCCTGCTGCCGGGACTTGGCCTGGCTGATCTGGCCGAGGATGGACCGGGGCGAGAGCTTCTTCGTGTCGATGTCGAGTTCCCGACAGACGATCTCCACCAGCCGGCGGGAGTCGGCGTCGTCGTAGATGGTGAAGGAGCCCTTGTATCCCAGGCGGTCCCCGTGAGCCCGGAGAATGCGCACGCACGCCGAGTGGAAGGTGGAGACCCACATCCGCTTGGCCCGGGACCCCACCAGTTCCATCACCCGCCGGCGCATCTCGTCGGCCGCCTTGTTGGTGAAGGTGATGGCCAGGATCTGGAAAGGGGCGGCATCGCCGGTGGCGATCAGATGGGCGATCCTCCGGGTGAGCACCCGGGTCTTGCCCGATCCGGCCCCGGCCACGATGAGCAGGGGGCCGCCCCGATGGGTCACCGCCGCCCGCTGGGACGGGGTGAGCCCGTCGAGTAGTTGGTCGGCGTCGACCGGGCTGACGCGCGCCTCCCGCCCGGAGACCAGGGCCGGTCCGGGTCCCGATCGGGGTGGGGAGGATCCGGGTCGCCTCGGCCGTCGGCGGGGAGCTGATCGGCGCTCCCGTCCCAGTTGGTCATTCCCACTCGATCGTGCCCGGGGGTTTGGATGTGATGTCCAGAGCCACCCGGTTGACGCCCTCGACCTCATTGATGATCCGGGAGGAGAGGCGCTCCAGCAAGTCATAGGGCAGTCGCGCCCAGTCCGCGGTCATGGCATCGTCACTGGTGACGGCACGGATCACGATCGGATAGGCGTAGGTACGCCCGTCGCCCATGACGCCGACGGTGCGGACGGCGGGGAGTACGGCGAAGCTCTGCCAGAGCTCGCGGTAGAGCCCGGCCCGGCGCACCTCCTCGACGACGATGGCGTCCGCCGCCCGCAGGATCTCGGCCCGCTCCGGGGTGACCTCGCCTACGATGCGGACGGCCAGCCCGGGTCCGGGGAAGGGCTGACGCCACACGATGTCGGGGGGCAGGCCGAGCTCCTCTCCGACGGCACGGACCTCGTCCTTGAACAGCAGTCGAAGCGGCTCGACCAGGTCGAAGGCCAGGTCGTCGGGAAGGCCACCGACGTTGTGATGGGACTTGATGGTGGCGGCCGAGTCCGATCCCGACTCGATGACATCGGGGTACAGCGTGCCCTGGACCAGGTAACCGACCACCTGGTGGTCCTCCTGGCCCACGCCGCGGCGGTCATCCAGCCTCTCGATGACGAGATCGCGGGCGACCTCTTCGAAGATGCGGATGAACAGTTCCCCGATGATCTTTCGCTTGGATTCCGGATCGGTGACGCCGGCCAGGGCGTCGAAGAACCGGTCGGCCGCCTTCACGTGGACCAGGTCGACGCGGAACTGACGGCGGAACGTCTCTTCCACCTGCTCGCTCTCGTGAGCCCGCATCAGGCCGGTGTCGACGTACACGCAGGTGAGTTGATCGCCGATGGCCTTGTGCACGACGGCGGCGGCCACCGCCGAATCCACACCTCCGGACAAAGCGCACAGCACCGGGGCCGAGCCGACCTGCGCCCGCACCGCCTCGACCTGCGACTCGATGATCGAGGTGTGGGTCCACGATGGCGGGCAGTGGCACACGTCGTAGAGGAACCGCTCGAACAGATCCCGGCCCCGCTCGGTGTGCACCACCTCGGGATGGAACTGGACACCGTAGATGGCCCGTCGATCGTCGTGCAGGGCGGCGACCGGGGCGTCGGGACTGGACGCCGTGGCCACGAACCCGTCGGGCACCGAGGTGATGGCGTCCCCGTGGCTCATCCACACCCCGACCTCGGCCGGCCAGTCGACGAACAGAGGCGATGCCCCGGTCACCGACAGTGGGGTCCGGCCGTACTCACCCCGGCCGGTGCGCGACACCGTGCCGCCCAGCTGCTGGGTGATCAGCTGGGCCCCGTAGCAGATGCCCAGGATGGGGACACCGGTGTCGTAGATGGCCGGATCGATGGTGGGGGCCGGCGTCTCGTTCACCGACTTCGGACCGCCCGACAAGATGATGCCCGACGGCCGCCGGGCCATCAGCTCGTCGGCCGTGGACCGGTGGGGGACGATCTCCGAGTAGACGTGGGCCTCGCGCACCCGGCGGGCGATCAGCTGGGCATACTGGGCGCCGAAGTCGACGACCAGCACCGGGCCGTCCTCGGCTCGTCCGGTTCGGCCCCCCGCCAGGCTCAATGGCCCATGCCGACACCCTGCGAACGCTGCAGGTCCTTGCCCTCGGTCTGGAGGGCGGGAGCCACCATCACCTCCGCCTTCTGGAACTCCTTGACGGTCTGGTACCCGCAGGTCGCCATGGCGGTGCGCAGCGCCCCGAACAGGTTCATCCGTCCGTCATTCTCGTGTGCCGGGCCGAGCAGGATCTCCTGGAGGGTCCCCCGGGTGGTGGTCTTCACCCTGGCCCCCCGGGGGAGGGTGGGGTGGAAGGTGGCCATCCCCCAGTGGTACCCGCGGGCCGGTGCCTCGACGGCCGAGGAGAGCGGCGAGCCGAGCATGACGGCGTCCGCTCCGCACGCCACCGCCTTGGCTATGTCACCGCCCTTGGACATGCCGCCGTCGGCGATCACGTGGCAGTACACACCGGTCTCGTCGAGATGGCGCATCCGGGCCCCGGCCACATCGGCAATGGCCGTGGCCTGGGGAACACCGATCCCGAGCACCCCTCTGGTCGTACAGGCGTTGCCCGGCCCCACCCCGACCAGAACACCCACGGCGCCGGTCCGCATGAGGTGGAGACCAGCCTGGTAGGAGGCGCACCCGCCCACGATCACCGGGATCTCGAACTCGCGGATGAACCGCTTGAGATTGAGCGGCTCCGCAGTCTTGGAGACGTGTTCGGCCGAGACCACCGTGCCCTGGATGACCAGGAGGTCGAGCTCGGCCGCCAGGAGGGCCGAGGCGAAGCGCTCGGTCTTCTGGGGGGTGACCGAGGCGGCGGTGGTGATGCCTGCCGCCTTCATCTCCTTGATCCGCTGGGTGACCAGCTCCAGCTGCACCGGCTCGGTGTACATCTGCTGCATGCGGGCGGTGGCCTTGTCGACCGGGAGCTCACGGATCTCGTCGAACAGCGGCAGCGGGTTCTCGTAACGGGTCCACAGGCCCTCGAGATTGAGGACCCCGAGGCCCCCGAGCCGACCGATCTCGATGGCGGTGGTCGGGCTCACGACGCCGTCCATGGCCGAGGCCATGAGTGGGAGCTCGAATCGGTAGGCATCGATCTCCCAGCTGATGTCCACATCTTCGGGGTCCCGCGTCCGACGGCTCGGGACGATGGCGATGTCGTCGAGGCCGTAGGCCTTCCGACCCGATTTGAAGATGCCAATCTCTATCTCAGCCACGTCGTCGTCCTCCGGACCCTGGTCGCAGTTCTCCGCACCTCCGATCGGCGGCACCCCCGACAGTGTGCGCACCGACTGGCCCCCACGATACCGCCTGGGGCACCGGGATCAGGTCCTCGTCCGGCCGGCGAGCCACAGCCGGTTCGAGGGCGTCATGACGCCCCGGAAGACGTGGGCAGATCACGCCCCGAGGGACCAGGGGAGCTCCACCCCGAGGACGAGGCAGGCCAGCTCGGTGAGGACCCGTGCCGTGGCACCCCAGATGATCTCTCCGCCGGCGGTGTAGAACCACACCGGGAACTCGCCTCCCGGTCTCCCGTCCGCCCCCGGACGCTCGGGAATGGCCCACCACTCCTCCCGGAAGACGCCGTCGGCGACGAGCTCGGCCAGAGCCACGTCGAAGATCCGGGACACCTCGTCGGGCGCGGCCTCCGTACTCGGCCTGTCGGGCAGGGTCGCCACCACCGGGGTCATGAGGGTGTTGGAGGACACGGTGGGCAGGGCGGACAGGTGGCCGACGATCGTCACCTGGTCGGGATCGAGCCTGACTTCCTCGTAGGCCTCACGGAGCGCGCCCGCGTCGATCGATTCGCCAGGGTCGAGCCGCCCACCCGGGAAGGCCACCTCCCCGCGGTGCGACCGCAACCGGCTGGACCGCACGGTGAGGAGGACCCGGGCCTCGCCTTCCTCCTCGAAGAGAGCCACCAGCACGGCGGCCGGATTCTGGTCGACGTCCACGCCCTCGAACGAGCGGATGAACTCGGAGAGGTGCTCGACAGATGCCGCCGCCACGACCGTGCCGTCCACGGCCCGGGCTCCGGCTCCGGCTCCGGCCACAGCAGCACGGACCCGCTCGAGAGTGACCGAACGGCGGACGCTCGGATCGAGATCGACCCACGGGGGCGGTCCGCCCGGGCGGTGGGAGGGTGGCCGGGGGACGACCTGGAGCCCGGTGAACTGCCTGGGCCGCAGGGACGGGCCGGGGTCGGCCTCGGGCTCGGGCTCGGATGGGCTGGATGGGCCGGACGGGCCGGGTGGAACAGGTTGCATTTGCACCCGAGACTAAGGCCCACACCGTCCGGTGCCCAACCGGCCCCGACGCGACTGTGGCCGGACCCGAAGGCCCGACCACAGTTAACGACGGTTGCGCCCGGTCGACGCGTCCGCCCGCCCCACCAGCGTGGGTCGGGCGTTTGCTACATCATCCCGCCCATGCCGCCCATCCCGCCCATGCCTCCACCCATGGCGGCGGCCGCGGCGGCCGCGGCGGCGGGATCGGCCTTCTCCGGCTTGTCGGCCACCAGGGCCTCGGTGGTCAAGAGGAGCCCGGCGATCGACGCGGCATTCTGCAGTGCCGACCGAGTGACCTTGGCCGGGTCGATGACCCCGGCCTTGACCAGGTCGACCAGCTCGCCGGTCGTGGCATCGAGCCCGATGGGTCCGGTCTCCGACTCCACCTGGCGCACGTAGACCGAGCCCTCGAGGCCGGCATTGCTGGCGATGGCGTGCAGAGGTGCGGTCAACGCCTTGGCGACGATGGAGGCACCGGTGGCCTCGTCCCCGCTGAGGGATTCGACCACGGCCAGCACGGCGGCCCGCGAACGGATCAGCGCGGTTCCACCTCCGGACACGATGCCCTCTTCGACTGCGGCCCGGGTGGCGGAGAGTGCATCCTCGATGCGGTGCTTCTTCTCCTTCAGCTCCACCTCGGTGGCGGCGCCCACCTTGACCACGGCCACGCCTCCGGCCAACTTGGCCAGACGCTCTTGCAGCTTCTCGCGGTCCCAGTCGGAGTCGGTGTCGTCGATCTCGCGCTTGATCTGGGCGATGCGGCCCTTCACTTCCTCGTCGGATCCGCCTCCTTCGACGATGGTGGTGTCGTCCTTGGTCACGATGATGCGACGGGCCTTGCCCAGCAGGTCGACGGTGGTGGTGTCGAGCTTCAGACCGATCTCCTCGGAGATGACCTGGGCGCCGGTCAGCACGGCCATGTCCTGGAGCATGGCCTTGCGCCGCTCGCCGAATCCGGGAGCCTTGACGGCCACCGAGGTGAACGTGCCGCGGATCTTGTTGACCACCAGAGTGGCCAGGGCTTCGCCCTCCACGTCCTCGGCCACGATCAACAGCGGCTTGCCGGTCTGCATGACCTTCTCGAGGACGGGGACCAGGTCGTGGACGGCGCTGATCTTCTGGTTGACGAACAGCACCAGAGGATCGTCGAGGACGGCCTCCTGGCGCTCGGCATCGGTCACGAAGTACGGGGACAGGTAGCCCTTGTCGAACTGCATGCCCTCGGTGAACTCGAGGTCGATGCCGAAGGTGTTGGACTCCTCCACCGTAACCGTGCCGTCCTTGCCGACACGGTCGATGGCGTCGGCCAGGACCTCGCCGATGGCGGTGTCGGCGGCGGAGATGGAGGCCACCTGGGCGATCTCCGTCTTCGAGTCGATCTCTTTGGCCTGGTCCTTGATCGAACCGACCGCCGCCTCGACCGCCTTGTCGATCCCCTTGCGCAGGCCCAGGGGATTGGCGCCGGCGGCCACGTTGCGGAGGCCCTCACGGATCAGCGACTGGGCCAGCACGGTGGCGGTGGTCGTGCCGTCACCGGCGACGTCGTTGGTCTTGGTGGCGACTTCCTTCACCAGCTGGGCGCCCATGTTCTCGAAGACGTCCTCGAGCTCCACCTCTCGGGCGATGGACACGCCGTCATTGGTGATGGTGGGAGCACCGAACTTCTTCTCGATCACCACGTTGCGGCCTTTGGGCCCGAGGGTGACCTTGACCACGTCGGCCAGCTTGTTCACCCCCGCCTCGAGGCCACGACGGGCGGCCTCGTCGAACTTCAGGATCTTCGGCATTACTTGCTCACCTTCGCCAGGACGTCACGGCTGGAGAGGATGAGGAGGTCCTCGCCGTCGGCGCTGATCTCCGTGCCCCCGTACTTGGAGTAGACGACGGTGTCGCCAACGGCGATGTCGAGAGGAATCAGGTCGCCGCTTGACTCGGCGCGACGGCCCGGGCCGACGGCCAGGACTTCGCCCTGCTGGGGCTTTTCTTTGGCGGTGTCGGGAATCACCAGGCCAGAAGCGGTGGTCTCTTCGGACTCACCGGGACGGACGACGATGCGGTCGTCAAGGGGATGCAGACTCATTGGTTCGGGCCTCCTGTGGCACACGTTAGCAGTCGAGCGTTGAGACTGCTAATGCTAGCGATCTCCGAGGCGTTTGGCAACCGGCAAGTCCGAGTGCCAATCGGATGCCCCCAGGAATCAGGATGCAGGCACCAGCCGGAGCGTGGGATCGGCTCCCAGAGTCAACGGACTAGCCCCACCGTACCTCAGGCGCCACCATCCCGCCGCCGCCACCATTGCCGCATTATCGGTGCACAGCGCCCGGGTGGGCAGGAAGGCCCCGATGCCGATGGCGGCACAGGCTTCCTCGACGGTCGAGCGGAGCAGGGAGTTGGCGGCGACCCCTCCGGCCAGGCACAGGGCGGCGGCGCCGACATCCTTGGCCGCCGCCACTGCCCGAGCGACCAGCACGTCCACCACGGCCTGGCGGAAGGAGGCGGCCACATCGGCCGTGTCGGCCTCGGGATGTTTGCGCACGGTGGTGACCACCGAGGTCTTGAGACCACTGAATGAGAAGTCGTAGGCGTCGCCCGGGGTGGACCTCGGAAAGGCGAACGCCGAGGGATCACCCTGATCGGCGATCCGGTCGATGGCCGGACCGCCCGGGTAGCCGAGGCCGAGGAACCGGGCCACCTTGTCGAAGGCCTCGCCGGCGGCATCGTCGATGGTCCCACCCATCAGCCGGTACCGACCGGGGCTCGTCACCTCGACCAGCAAGGTGTGGCCCCCTGATACCAGTAGCACCACCAGGGGCCATCCCAGGTCAGGCTGTTCCAGCAACGACGCGAAGAGATGGGCCTCGAGATGATTGACCCCGACCAGGGGAACGCCCCAGGCCAGCGAGAACGCCTTCGCCTCGGCCACCCCCACCAGCAGCGATCCGATCAGGCCGGGACCGTAGGTGACGGCCACGGCGTCGATCCCCGTTCCCGACGGATCCGAACCGGCCCGTTCCAGGGCTTCGGCCACCACCGGAGTGAGCAATTCCACGTGGGCCCGGCCGGCCAGTTCGGGAACGACGCCCCCGTAGCGCGAGTGCAGGTCGATCTGGCTGCTCACCACCGACGAGACGATGACCGAACCGCCGTCCACCACCGAAGCCGCCGTCTCGTCGCACGAGGTCTCGATGCCGAGCACCCGGTGGGCCTGGTGGATCGCTCCGGGTCCCTCGTCGGCCATGCCCGGAGACTACCGAACAGGAGCGGGCGGCCGGTTTGGGTTGGTTCGCATTGGTGTGGGTTGCCTACCGGTAGTACGCCAAACGGAAAACCAATTGGCCGGTAGGGCCAGAGCGGGGCGGGGCGGGGCGGGGCGGGGCGGGCCGGCGCGGGCGGGGCGGGCGGGGCGGGGCGGGCCAAGGGTCGAGGTGCCGGGCCAGGGCAGGCTGAGGTACCGGGTCGGGCAGGGTCGGGGAAAGGACGGCTGGGGACACCTCGGCCATTCGGTTTTCCATTTGGCGTACGGATGGTATGTGGCGTCGGGCGCAAAGGAAGTCGGGCTTACCGTCGGCTGATCACGTGGAGGTCCGGGGGCCGGGCAGCCTCGATCGCCGAGAGTCTGGCGTCATACGCTTCCGAGTCGATGTCCCGGGCCCACATCACCAGTGCGTCCTCGCCGGTCTCCGGGTAGTAATTCCGCCGCACCCCGACCGGGGCCAGGCCGAACCGGTTGTAGAGGGCGAGGGCCGGTTCGTTCCCGACCCGTACCTCCAGTGTGAGATGACGCGCCCCTCTCGACAGCCCGGTGCGGACCAGATCGGCCAGCACCACCGCCCCGAGGCCGCGGCCCTGCCACTCGGGATCGATGGCGATGTTGTTCACGTGGGACTCGTCGTCGATGAACATCTGGCCGCCGAAACCCACGATCCGGCGTCCGACCCAGGCGGCCCGGTAGGCGCGTGACGTCCGCTGGGCCAGCTCTTCGACGAACAACCGGCGGGACCACGGCTGCGGGAACACGGCCTCCTCGATCCGGAGGACGCCCGACAGGTCACACGATCGCATGGGGGCGATGATGACCTCCACCGCTTCCTCCGACGGGTGCGGTTCCACCGTCACCCGGGCGTCGCCCCCTTGGATCCGACGGCCCGGGGCGCCCGTTGCTCCCAGTTGATCCGGGCGTCCGCCGCCCGCCGGTAGTCCGGTACGAGCTCAAGGGCGCTGAGCGGGCGTGCCCCCTCGGCCAACCGTCGGAGGGCGAGCCTTCCCTGGGTCAGGGGCGGCGGAGCCGACAGCTGTTCCGCCCACTGGAGATCGAGCGACGGATGGATGGAGAGCAGGTCTCGGTAACGGACGGCGCCGTCGCCCACGACCGTGATCTTTCCGGATCCGTCGCCCACCCCGACCAGCCACTCCACCAGTGCGTCCGGTCCGATCGGCTCGGGCCGGTCGTCCCGGGTGGCGCCAGGATCAGTCGGTGCAGCCGATCTCCGGTCGAATCGGTAGGCGGCGGCGAACACCTCTCCCCGGCGAGCGTCCACCACCGAGACCACGGTATCGACGCCGTCTTCGGCGGCCGAGGCGGCCGAGGCGGAGGGGGCGGCGGAGGTGGTGGAGGGGGCGGCCGACGCCAGCTCCTCGGCCAAGGCGGCGGCCAGGATGTCCAGGCTGCTGATGCCGACGATGCCGAGGCCCAGAGCCTGGGCCAAGGCCTTGGCCGTGGCCACACCCACACGCAGGCCGGTGAAAAGTCCGGGCCCGACGTCGACGGCGATGTGGTCGACGTCGGCGATCGTGCAGCCCGACACGGCGCAGACCTCCTCGATGGCCGGGACGAGCAGCTCGGCGTGGGCCCTCCCCCCTTCGTGCACCCGCTCGGCCGAGGCGCCGTCGTTCCTGATCAGGGCGGCCCCCACCATGTCGGTCGCCGACTCGATGGCCAACAGCGTCACTCGTCCGGCCGCCATGGGGCAAGGGCTTCGATCACGGCCCCCCACCGGCTCGTCCACGCCTCCCCTTCGGAGCTCACGGCGATGACCCGTTGGGACTCGGGGGCGTCAGCTCCGGGAGCCAACCGAACAGTCAGAGATCCCTCCCCGAGGACGGGCTCGGCCACGTCCCCCCATTCGACGAGGGCGACGGCGTGGTCCTCGACCAGTTCGTCCAGGCCCAGGTCGACGATCTCGTTGAGGTGGTCGAGGCGGTAGACGTCGGCGTGGAGCAGGGTCCGGATCGGCTGGGGCGGTCTCGGCCGTTGGGAGGTTGCGGCGGCGGTCGAGTCGGCGCCGGGAGATCCGACCGGGCCGACCGGGTACTGGCGGACCAGGGTGAAGGTCGGACTGGTCACCGGCTCGGCAACGCCGAGGCCGGCCGCGAAACCCTGGGCGAACGTGGTCTTGCCGGCTCCCAGGTCTCCGGCCAGCAATACCACGTCGCCGGGAAGGCACACGACAGCCAGGGCGGCGGCCAACCGCCGGGTCTCGTCGGCCCCGGTGGACCGGAGCTCCAACGAGCCGGGGGTGAGGCTGGCCGGGACCACGGTCGCGGCGGACTCGGGGCCGGTCACGAGCTCCATCCCAACAACTGCTTGGCCCGGATGAGGTCGGCCCGCATCTCGGCCACCACCACCCCGCCCGAACGCAGAGCGGCCGCCGGGTGGTAGGTGGGCACGAGCTGCCGGTCACCCAGCGGATAGGATCTTCCCCGCACCTTGGTGATGCCGAGGTCGGTATCGAGCAGGAGTTTGGTGGCGAAGTTCCCGAGAGTCACCACCACCTTCGGGGCGATGGATCGGAGCTGGGCCTCGAGGTAGGGACGGCACGAGGCGATCTCTTCCGGCTTCGGATCCCGATTGTCCGGAGGCCGGCACTTGACGACATTGGCGATGTAGCAGCGCGAGCGATCGATCCCCAGCTCCTCGAGCACCAGCCGGTCGAGGAGCTTGCCGGACCGGCCCACGAAGGGCTCTCCCTGCAGATCCTCGTCACGACCCGGGGCCTCACCGACGAACATCAGGTCGGCGTGGGGATCGCCGACGCCGAACACCACCTGGGTCCGGTGGGCCGACAGCGGGCAACGGGTGCACCCGGATGCCTCCCGGGCGAGCTCGGCCAGATCGGTCCCCGGTGCCACCGCCGCATGGTACTGCCCGGTCGGTCGGGTCGGCCCCGCTCCGTCGGGCCTCGGCCGGTCAGCCGGCCCCGACCGACCGGTCTTCCCGCCCCAGGCGGGGGACCCTCGGCCCGATCCCGCACAACACCTCGTAGCTGATGGTGCCCAGCAGATCGGCCCACTCGGTGGCCGTGATCTCGTCTGTCCCTGGCTCCCGAGCAGTACCACGTGGTCGCCCACCTCCACCGGCGTCGAGCCCACCGGTCCGCAGTCGACGACGATCTGGTCCATGGTCACCGTCCCGGCCAGCGGCCGCCGTATCCCCCGGATGAGCACCTCACCTCCTTGGTCGAAGAGACGGCGGGGCACCCCGTCGGCGTAGCCGATGGGGATGGTGGCCACCGTCGACCGGACGTCGAGGGGCCGGCGCAGGCCGTAGGACAACCGCTCGCCGGCCGGGAGATCGCGTACGTAGGTGACCCGGCTGTGGAGGGAGAGGACGGGCCGGAGGCGGGAACCGCCGGTCGCCTCGGACAGCATGGCGTCCTGGGCCGGGGTGGGCGCCACCCCGTAGAGGGCGATCCCGCAACGAACCATGTCGTGTCGAGCCTCGGGCCACCCGATGGTGCCGGCCGAGTTGGCCACGTGGGTCATCGGCGGCCGGTGGCCGGCGGTGGCCAGGGCACCCAGGGCGGCTTCGAAGCGCTGCAGCTGGCGGCCGGTGAACTCCCGGTCGTCCGGGCTGTCCCCCTCGGCCACGGCCAGGTGGGTCCACACGGCCCCCAGCTCCAGTCGGGGATCGGCGGCGATGGCATCGGCCAGGGCCGGCACGTCGGCGGGGTCGGCCCCCACTCGGTGCATGCCCGTGTCCACCTTCAGATGGACCGCCACCGGAGGACCGTCCCCCACGGCCACGGCCTTGGACAGCGACTCCAGCCCGTCGAAGGTGTAGACGGTGGGGAGCAGGCGTTGGTCCACCGCCTCGGCCATCCCCTCGGGTGGGGGCTCGGACAACAACAGGATGGGGGCGTCCACCCCGCCCCGGCGCAGGGTCACCCCCTCTTCCACCAGCGCCACCGCCAACCAGGTGGCGCCGCCTTCGAGGGCGGCCCGGGCCACCGGCACGTCGCCGTGGCCGTAGCCGTCGGCCTTGACCACCGCGCACAGGGCCGCCGGTCCGATCAGATGGCGCAGCAGGCCGGCGTTGTGGCGGACGGCGTCGAGATCGACGGTGGCCCACACGGGCCGCCACCGATCACCCACCGACCGGACCTTTCCGGTCGGTGGGTGTCCGCAGGTCGGCGAACACCCGGGCCACCAGTTCGGGGAGGTCGCCGGCCATCAGGCCGTCCCCCAGCCCACGGGCCCCGGCCCGGCCGTGCACGTGGGCAGCCAGGGCGGCGGCCTCCAGGGGGTCCACGCCCCGGGCCAGCAGGGCGGCGATGACGCCCGACAACACGTCGCCGGTGCCGGCGGTGGCCAGGGCGGTGCTGCCGGCCACCGCCAGCCTGACCCGGCCGTCGGGATGGGCCACGGCGGTGGTGGGCCCCTTCACGAGCCCCACCGCCCCGGACGCCCGGGCCAGGAGCCGGGCGGCTTCGACCCGGTCGGGTCCCGGTTCGGCGTTCATCAGCCGGCCGTACTCGCCGTCGTGGGGGGTCAGCACCACCGGGGACCGCGCCCCGAGAGCCGCCCCGTTGTCCAGCCTGCCGAGGGCGTAGAGACCGTCGGCGTCCACCACCACCGGGGCCGGCGACCCGGCCACCAGCCGGGCCACCTCGGCCGCCGTCGCCGGCTCCCGCCCGAGCCCGGGACCGACCACCACCGCCGAGCATCGCGACGCCACCTCCAGGGCCCGGGACGACCAGCCTTCTTCGGAGAGGGAGATCCCCACCGCCTCGGTGGCCGGCAACTCGGAGAGCCCGGCCCCGGGAACCCCCAACCTCACCATCCCGGCACCGGACCGGTAGGCCGACCGAGCGCACATGGCGGCGGCCCCGGTCATGCCGGGTGACCCGGCGATCACCAGCACGGCGGCCGACCACTTGTTGCCCTGGCGGCGGCGGGCCGGCACCAGGGCGGCCACGTCGTCGTCCTCCATGACCAGGCAGGTCGGGCTCCCGGCGGGCAGGCCGATGTCGGCCACCGTCACCGAGCCGGCCAACAGCACCCCGTCCCCCTGGAGGAGACCGGGCTTGAGGGCCACGAAGGTCACCGTCCGCCGGGCCGACGCCGGGGCTCCCGAGGCCGCCCCGGTGTCCCCGTGCACTCCCGAGGGGATGTCCACGGCCAACACCGGCGTCCCGGCCGGCACGGCGGGAAACCGGTACTCGCCGCGGAACCCGGTGCCGAAGGCAGCGTCGATGACTAGGTCGGCCGGTCCGAGGGTGGCGGACGCCCCGGCCTCGACCACCGTGACCCGAGCCCCCCGGGCGGCCAGGATGCCGGAGGCCACCCGCCCGTCGGCGCCGTTGTTCCCGGGGCCGGCCACCGTCACCACCCGGCGACCGTAGGCGCCGCCCAAGAGATCGAGCGCCGCCCGGGCCACGGCATTTCCGGCCCGACCCACCAGGATGTCGAGCGGGGTCGACTCGGCGGCGGCGTCGTCGACGGCGTTCATTTCGGCCACGGTGAGAACCGGTTGCATCGATCGCGACGCTACGGCCTGTCCGGCGGGCAGGCGAGTACGGCAACCGGCCCGTCGGGGGGCCCGGACCGCTCGGGGGCCCCACCGGTGCCTCCCGAGGCCACCACCACGGCCAGGGCCAGGTGGTCGGTATGGGTGAGGGAGAGGTGCCAACCGGTGACCCCGGCCCCCAGGGCCAGCTGGGCGGCCTGGCCGTGGACGATCAGCCGGGGGGCGTCGATACCGGTGCGCACCACCTCCACGTCGTGGAAGGGGAAGGCCCCGAGCCCGACCCCGAGGCACTTCATGGTGGCCTCCTTGGCCGCGAACCGTGTGGCCAGCCGGGGCACCGGGTCCGATGCCGAGCGCGGCGTACGAGCGCTCGCCCTCGGTGAACAGCCGATCGGCCAAATGGCGGCGGCGGGCCAGTACCCGGGCGAACCGGTCGAGGTCGACGGCGTCGATGCCGACGCCCACCACCCCGGGCATCGAGCCCACCTCCCCGGCGATGCCGGCAACCCCGGGGGACCGCCGGCCCGCCGGGCCGGCGGTGGGACCGCCGGTCACTCGACGGTGACCACCTTGGCCAGATTGCGGGGACGATCGACGTCGTGGCCGTGGAGACGGGCCAGCGAGTAGGCCAGCATCTGGAGCGGCACCACGTCGACGATGGGGGCGAACAGGTACTCGGTTTCGGGCACCCACAGCACGGAATCGGCGTGCCGGGCCGTCTCCTCGTCGCCGTCGTTGGCCACCAGCACCACCGTCGCCCCCCGGCTCCTCACCTCGGCCACGTTGGAGATCATCTTCTCCCAGATCGGCGTCCGGGTAGCCACCCCGATGACCACGGTACCCGGCTCGACCAGGGCGATCGGTCCGTGCTTCAACTCCCCGGCCGGGAACCCCTCGGCCCGCAGGTACGAAATCTCCTTCAGCTTCAGCGCCCCCTCCAGCGCCACCGGATAGCCGACATGTCGCCCGAGGAAGATGAACGAGGGCGAGTCGCGGTACCGGACGGCCACCTCCTCGACATCGGCTGTCCGATCGAGGGCCGACGCCACCTTCTCGGGCAGGACCCCCATCGCCTCGAACAGCCCCCGGGCATCGGTGGGCGACACCGTCCCCCGGACCTGGGCCAGGAACAGGGCGAGGATCTCCAACGCGGTGATCTGGGCCAGATGCGTCTTGGTGGAAGCCACCCCCACCTCGGGCCCGGCCCGGGTGTAGAGCACGGCGTCAGCCTCGCGGGCCATGGAGGAGTCGACCACGTTGGAGATGACCAGCACCTTGGCACCGAGCCGTTTGGCCTCGCGGACGGCCTGGAAGGTGTCCACCGTCTCGCCGGACTGGCTGACCCCGATGACCAGGGTGGCCGAATCGAGGACCGGGTCCCGGTAACGGAACTCGCTGGCGATGTCGATCTCCACCGGGATGCGGGCCCAGTGCTCGATGGCGTACTTGGCCATCAGGCCGGCGTGGTAGCTGCTGCCGCAGGCCACGATGAACACCTTGTCGATGGCCCGGAACTCGTCGTCGGATATGCGGACCTCGTCGAGCGAGAGGGTGCCGTCGGGGTGCAGGCGGTCGAGCAGGGTGTCGGCGACCGCCCGCGGCTGCTCGTGCATCTCCTTGCTCATGAAGTCGTCGTACCCGTCCTTGCGGGCCGCCTCGAGGTCCCACCTGACCGTCAGTCGCTGCGGTTCGATCACCACCCCGTCGAGGTCGGTCACCCGGATCGAGCCCGGGCCGCAACTCGGCCACCTGGTCGTCCTCCAGAACGAAGAAGTCACGGGTGAGGCCGAGAATGGCCGGGATGTCCGAGGCCAGAAAGGCCGAGGTCTCGTCGAACCCCATCAACAGGGGCGACACCCGACGGGCGGCCACGACCAGATCGGGCTGGTCGGCCCACACCACGGCGATGGCGAAGGCCCCGCGTATCCGACCGAGAGCCGCTCTCACCGCCGCCGCCAGCTCGGCTCCGGGGTCGGCGGTGATGGTGGCCTCGATCAGGTGGGCCAGCACCTCGGTGTCGGTCTTCGACTCCAGCCGGTGGCCGGCGGCGGCCAGCTCGTCGGCCAGCTCGTCGTGGTTCTCGATGATCCCGTTGTGGATGACGGCGAGACGGCCGCTGCAGTCGACGTGGGGGTGGGCGTTCTCCTCGGTCGGCCGTCCGTGGGTCGCCCACCGGGTATGGCCGATGCCGGCAGTGACGTCCCCCGGCGCACTCTCGGTCTTCTTGTAGAGATCGTTGAGGGAGCGGGTGCCGTTGGCCGCCCGGCCCCGCCACAGGCCGGCGGCCGGAGTCGGACCGACCAGGGCCACGCCGGCCGAGTCGTAGCCGCGGTACTCCAGCCGCCTCAGCCCCTCCAGCAGCACCTCCAGGACATCGTCGGCCCCGGCACCCTCGGCCGCCGGGTCCTCGCCCCTACGGCCGGCGAATCCTGGCGTGGTGGTGATGCCGATGATGCCGCACATGGACCCTGAGGCTAGTGGCCGGGCGGCGCGGACCCCGGAGGTCCTGGTCAGGCAGGGCCGGATCGGGCCCGGACCGGGCCGGCCGGACGGGCTGGGGCGGGCTCAGATCGGCGGCGTCAGGTCGGCGGTGGCCGCTGCCGCGGTGGCTGCGGCCTGGAGCTCGAACCCCACCAGCTTGCCCAGGCGCTCGGCGATGGCCTCGGCCACCCCGTCGCCCATGGCCTCCACCATCACCCGGACCAACGGCTCGGTCCCGCTGGGCCGGAGCAGCACCCGGCCGCCCTCGCCCAGCCTCGCCTCTTCTTCGGCCACCGCCGACCACACCGCCTCGGCGTCGTCCAGGAGGTCGGTGTTGGGAACCGGCACGTTGACCAGCACCTGGGGTACCCGGGTGACCAGCCCGTCCAGCAGCCTCGGTCAGCGATCGGCCCGTCCGCTTACCAGGTCGGCCAGGATCACCCCGGTCAGCAGGCCGTCGCCGGTGGTGGCCAGCCGTCGGAAGATGATGTGCCCCGACTGCTCGCCACCCAGCGAGAGTCCCTCCCTGTCGAGGGCGGCCAGCACGTGGCGGTCACCGACCGGTGTCTCCTTCACGATGATGCCCCGCTCGGCCATGGCCAGGCGGAAGCCGAGGTTGGTCATGACCGTGACCACCACGGTGTTGCCGGCCAGCTGGCCCCGCTCGGCCAGGTCCAGGGCGAACAGGGCGATCAGCTCGTCGCCGTTGGCCAGCAGCCCGTCGGGGCCGACGGCCAGCAGCCGGTCGGCGTCGCCGTCGAGGGCCAGGCCCAGGTCGGCCCGGTGCTCCACCACCGCAGTGGCCAGCGTCCCGGTAGAGGTGGAGCCGCATCCGGCGTTGATGTTGGTGCCGTCGGGATCGCAGCCGATGGCCACCACCTCGGCCCCCAGCCGCTCGTACACGCAGGCAGCGAGGGAGGACGCCGCGCCGTTGGCACTGTCCACCACGAACCGCAGCCCGTCGAGACGGCGACCCTCCAGCAGGGAGGCCAGGTGCTCGACGTAGGACTCGCCCAGGCCGGGCTCGACCGTCATGCTGCCCACCCCGTGGCCCTCGAGGCTCTGGGGACCTTTGACCGAGGGGTCGAGGATCCGGTCGAGCTCGTCTTCGATGGCCGCCTCCATCTCCTCGCTGAGCTTGGCCCCACCGGCGGCGAACAGCTTGATGCCGTTGTCACCGAAGGGGTTGTGCGAGGCGGAGACGACCACGGCGGGGAGGTTCCGGGTCGCCGACAGCCAGGCCAGTGCCGGGGTGGGGAGCACGCCCACGTCGACCACGTCGGCACCCTCGCTGGCCAGGCCGGCCGACAGTGCCGCCTGCAGCATGGGGCCCGAGCGGCGGGTGTCCCGACCGACCAGAAAGGTGGGGGCGGCGATGTTTCGGGCCGTGGCCCGGCCGAGGGCCAGGACCAGCTCCGGGGTCAGGTCGACGTTGGCGACGCCCCGGACGCCGTCGGTGCCGAACCGGGTTCTGGCCATCGGCTCAGCGCTTGGAGTACTGGGGTGCCTTGCGGGCCTTTTTCAGGCCGTACTTCTTCGACTCCTTCTCCCGGGCGTCACGGGTGAGGAATCCGGCCTTCTTCAGCGCGGCCCGCAACTCGGGGTCGAGCTCGCACAGGGCCCGGGCGATGCCCAGCCGGAATGCACCGGCCTGGCCGGACACCCCGCCGCCGTCGATGGTCACGTCGATGTCCCAGGACTCGGTGGTCTCGGTGAGCCGCAGGGGCTCGGTCACGATCATCCGGTGGGTGGCCGAGGTGAAGTACTCCTCGAACGTGTGGCCGTTGACGGTGATGGTACCCTGGCCGGGACGGATCCGGACCCGGGCCACGGCCCGCTTGCGTCGTCCGGTGGTCTGGCAGATGGGGGCGGCAGTGGCCACTGTCGTGTTCCTCGCGTTCGTTTCTCTTCGGTCGGTCTGGTCGGCCGGCGCTTACGCGCCACTCCGGGCCGAGGCGGTGCGCCGGGCGCCGGGCAGGTCAAGGGGCTCCGGCGACTGGGCGGCATGGGGGTGTTCGGGACCCCGGTAGACCTTGAGCTTGGTGGCCATCTGGCGACCCAGCCGGTTCTTCGGCAACATGCCGGTGATGGCGTTGCGGACCACCTGGTCGGAGCGGTCGACCATCAGGTCGCTGTAGCTGGTGGCGGTGAGGCCGCCCGGGTAGCCGCTGTGGCGGTAGGCGATCTTCGACTCCGCCTTGCCCGAGGTCAGCACCACCTTGTCGGCATTGACCACGATCACATGGTCGCCACCGTCGACATGGGGGGCGAAGGTGGGCTTGTGCTTCCCCCGCAGGACGGCGGCCACCTCGGTGGCCAGGCGGCCGAGCACCAGGCCGTCGGCGTCGACGATGTGCCAGGCGTGGGTGATGTCGTCTGGCTTGGGTGAGAACGTGCGCACGGAGGATCCTTGTTCGGTGTTGCCGGGTGGCGGTGCCGGATGGTGCCGCCGGGTACGGCTGCGGGCTTGTGGTCGGCGGCCTCTCGAACGGCGGCGGCAGCGTACCCCGCCACGCATCCATCCGGGGCCCAACCGGGCGAATGCCTAGGTTACGACGGATGAGGCGCCCCCGGCAAGCCGGTCGGCTCCGGATAGCGACCGCCATCAGGGTCAGGCCGTGGGGAGGGGCCGGCTGGCTGGCCTGCTGGCGGTCGCCCGAACGCAGGATCCACAGGATGTCGGACGGTCGCCTGCGGCCCCGGCCCACGTCCACCAGGGTGCCGACCAGGGAGCGGACCATCTGGTGGCAGAAGGCGTTGGCCTCGATCTCGAAGGCGAGCAGGTCGCCGCAGACCGGGACCAGCGCCGGCGGCGTGGCCGGCGGCCGCTGGAACCGGTCCGGACCCCGACCCCGACCGGGACCCGGATCCGGACCCGGCACTGCTGACCCGGGACCAGCGGGCGTCGAGCACCCGTCGGTTGATCGGGTCGGCGGGCGAGGTGCCCGGGACCCGCCGGCAGAAGGCCCGGAAGTCGTGCTCGCCCAGCAGGGCGTCGGCGCCGGCCGACATCGATCGCAGGTCGAAGGGGTCGGTGACGTGCCAGGCCAGGCCGGCCAGCAGCGGGTCGGCCACCGGGGCGTTGACCACCAGGTAGCGGTAGCGCCGGGCCGTGGCCGAGCGGCGGGCGTCGAACCCCGGTGGGGCGGGCGCCGCCTCCCGCACCACGATGGCCGGGCCCAGCTGGCTGTTGCACGACTTGACCACGGCCTCCGGCTCGAGGCCGGCCGGACACCGAGGCGGGGACGTCGAAGTGGACCACCTGGTCGAGGGCGTGCACCCCGGCGTCGGTCCTCCCGGCACAGGTCAGGGCGACCGGGGTCCGGGTGATCCGACCGAGGGCCTGGCCAGCGCCCCGGCCACGGTGGGCTGGCCCTCCTGGGCGGCGAAGCCGTGGAAGCCCGAGCCGTCATAGGCCACCGCCAACCGCCAGCGGACGGTGGGGCCGTCCCCGTCGTCCGGCCCCCCGGGTCGGGGGGGCGAGCTCACACCAGTTCGATGCGGGCCATCGGGGCGTTGTCGCCCGACCGGTTGCCCAGCTTGAGGATCCGGGTGTAGCCGCCCGGCCGTTCGGCGTAGCGGGGGCCGATCTCGGCGAACAGCTTGTGGGCCATGTCCTTGTCACGGATGAACGCCACCACGTTGCGCTGGCGGGCCACACCGCCCTTGGCGGCGGCGGTGATGACCTTCTCGGCCACCGGCCGCAGGGCCTTGGCCTTGGCCTCGGTGGTGACCAGGTATTCGGCGGCGATCAACGAGGCCACCAGGTTGCCCATCATCGCCTTCTGATGGGCGGCGCTGCCGCCGAAGCGGCGGCCCTTCTTCGGGGTGCCGAGCATGGTGGCCTCAGTCCTTGACCCGCAGGGACAGGCCCCGCTCGTCGAGCTTCTGGAGCACCTCGTCGAGCGACTTCTGCCCGAAGTTGGTGATGTTGAGCAGGTCGTCGAGGGTGCGGTCGACCAGCTCGCCGATGGTGTTGATCTGGGCCCGCTTGAGGCAGTTGCGGGGACGTTCGGTGAGGTCGAGGTCCTCGATGCGCAGGTCGAGATCGGGCGAGCCGGTGCCGATGGTGCCCACCTCGCCCAGCTCGAGGCCCAAGGGGCTCGTCCTCGAGGTCGGCCACCAGGCCCACCAGGGTGCGCAGGGTGTCACCGGCCGAGGCCAGGGCCTCGCGGGGGGACAGCGACCCGTCGGTCTCGATGTCGAGCACCAGCCGGTCGAAGTCGGTGGACTGCTCCACCCGGACCGGCTCGACGGTGAAGGCGACCCGGCGCACCGGCGAGAAGATGGCGTCGACCGGGATGACCCCGATGGTGGTCGACCGCTTGTTCTTGTCGGCCGACAGGTAGCCCCGGCCCCGCTCGACGGTCAGGTCGACGGCCAGGTGGCCCTTGGCGTTGAGGGAGGCGATGTGCTGCGTGGGGCTGAGCACCTCGACATCGGCCGTGACCTGGAGGTCGCCGGCGGTGGCGTCACCGGGGCCGCGCTTGTCGAGGCGGATGGTCACCGGCTCGTCGCCGTGCACCCGGAACAAGCAGGTCCTTCAGGTTGAGGATGAGGTCGGTGACGTCCTCTTTGACCCCGGGGAGGGTGGTGAACTCGTGGAGGGCGTCGTCGAAGCGGACCTGGGTGATCGAGGCGCCGGGGATGGACGACAGCAGCGTGCGACGCAGCGAGTTGCCCAGCGTGTGCCCGAAGCCGGGGTCGAGCGGTCCGACCGCGAACCGCTGGCGGTTGTCCTCTTCTTCACCGATGGTCTCGACGGTCGGGCGTTGGATGATGAGCATGCTGATCAGGGCTCCTCGGCAGCGGGGGCTGCGCAGTGTCAGTGGTGGTGCGGAATCGATGCGGTGTGGTCGGTGACGGTCGGATGGAGACGTGGCGGACGGACGAGGGCTACTTGGAGTAGAGCTCGACGATGAGCTGCTCTTGCACCGGCTCATCGATGTGCTCGCGGAACGGCAGCGAGAACACCCTCACCTCGAACTTGTCGCCCACCGTCTCCAGCCAGGGCGGGAGCTGACGGTCGAGGGTGTCCATGTTGCGCCGGACGTGGAACAGCTCCCGTGAGGACGGCTTGAGGGCGACCACGTCGCCCTGCCGCACCCGGTAGCTCGGGATGGTGACCCGCTTGCCGTTGACCAGCACGTGGCCGTGGCGGACGAACTGGCGGGCCTGGGACCGGCTGGCCCCCCAACCGGCCCGAAAGGTCACGTTGTCGAGGCGCTGCTCGAGCATGCGCAGGAGGTTCTCGCCGGTGATGCCGGGGGCCCGGCTGGCCTCCACGTACAGGTTGTGGAACTGGCGCTCGAGGAGGCCGTAGATGCGGCGGGCCTTCTGCTTCTCCCGCAGCTGGCCCAGGTACTCCGAGCCCTGGCGCATCCGGTCGCGGCCGTGCTCCCCCGGAGGGTAGGCCCGGCTGTGCCGGTCGGTCACCGCCTCGGAGACCGGGCACTTCATCGAATAGCACCGCTCGCCCTTCAAGAAGAGCTTGGTGCGCTCCCGGCGGCAGAGCCGGCAAACGGGTCCTGTGTATCGAGCCATGTCTTCCTTAGCTTCCTTGGTCCCCGGCCCTAGACCCGGCGCCGCTTCTTGGGGCGGCAGCCGTTATGGGGGATGGGGGTGACGTCCTTGATCCCGGCCACCTCGATGCCGGCGGCGGCCAGCGAGCGTATGGCCGTCTCGCGTCCCGATCCGGGTCCCCGCACCAGCACGTCGACCCGGCGCACCCCGTGCTCCATGGCCCGCTTGGCGCACTGCTCGGCCGCCAGCTGGGCGGCGAAGGGGGTGGACTTGCGGGATCCCTTGAATCCGACATTGCCGGCCGATGCCCAGGCCAGCACGTTCCCCTCGGGGTCGGCGATGGACACGATGGTGTTGTTGAACGAGCTCTTGATATGGGCGACGCCGAACGTGATGTTCTTCCGCTCGCGCTTGCGGGGGCGCCGGGCGCCGGCGGCCGGCTTGGTGGTCTTGGCCATTACTTGCGAACCTTCTTCTTTCCGGCGACCGTCTTCTTCGGCCCCTTGCGGGTGCGGGCGTTGGTGTGGGTGCGCTGGCCGTGGACGGGCAGCCCCTTGCGGTGGCGGATGCCCTGGTAGCAGCCGATCTCCATCTTCCGCTTGATGTCCTGGGACACGTCGCGCCGGAGATCGCCCTCCACCTGCAGGTTGGCGTCGATGTAGTTGCGGAGCCGGGTCACCTCGGCGTCGGTCAGGTCACGGACCCGGGTGTCGGGACTGGTCCCGGTGGCCGCGCAGATCTGCTGGGAACGGGTCCGGCCGATGCCGAAGATGTAGGTGAGCGAGATCTCCAACCGCTTCTCACGGGGGATATCCACGCCTGAAATGCGAGCCACGTGTCGTTCCTTCTCTCTTAGGCCTGGTCCGCGCGCATCAACCCTGGCGCTGCTTGTGGCGCGGGTTCTCGCAGATGACGATGACCCGCCGGTGCCGGCGGATCACTTTGCACTTTTCACACATTGGCTTGACGCTGGGTCGTACCTTCACACTGTCGTCCTTGTCTCGTACTGCTCGTTCGTCCCGGCCGTGCTGCCCGTCCCCGTGACCCGGCCCACGAGGGCCGGGGCCAGTCGGTGGCCGTGCCGGCCTGCCTACTTGTAGCGGTAGGTGATCCGCCCCCGGGCCAGGTCGTAGGGGGTGATCTCCACCTGCACCTTGTCGCCGGGGAGGATGCGGATCCGGTGCATCCGCATCTTTCCCGAGCTGTGGGCCAGGACCTTGTGGCCGTTCTCCAGCTCCACGCGGAACATGGCGTTCGGGAGCGGCTCCACGACCGTCCCCTCCAGCACGATGGCATCTTCCTTGGGCTTGGGCAGGTGAATCTCCTTGAAATAGTCTCTCGTTCTCGTCCGCTCGACCCGTAGACCGGCGTGCACCACGAACCACGCTCCGGTCGCTCGTCCGCACCGCGTCCGGTGCACGCCGGAAGAGGCGGAACCGTCAGCGGGATCGGCACGCCACAGCACACCCGTGGCCAGCCGAACGATCAGTTTAGCCCGTTGGCGCCAAATTGCCAGTCCGACCCCAGAATTCGGGGCCGCCCCGGCCGTTCCACCAGGGGGTCACAGGACGGTGAACACCTCGGGACCGTCCTCGGTGACGGCGATGGTGTGCTCGAAATGGGCCGACAGCCGCCCGTCGGCGGTCACCACGCTCCACCCGTCCTCGAGCTGGAGGGTGGCCGGTCCTCCGGCGTTGACCATCGGCTCCACGGCGAAGACCATGCCCGTCTTGAGGAGCGGTCCCCCCGAGCCGGGCCAGTAGTTCGGGACCTGGGGTTCCTCGTGCATGGCCGTGCCGATGGCATGACCGACGTACTCCCGCACCACGGAAAACCCGGCCGCCTCGGCCACCTCCTGGACGGCCCGGCCCACCTCGTGGAGGCGGTTGCCCGGGCGGAGCTGGGCGATGCCGGCGTTCAGGCTCTCCTCGGTCACCTCCATCAGGCGGATCGCCTCCTTGGTGACCTCGCCGACCCCCACGGTGTAGGCGGCATCGCCGTGGTACCCCTCGATGATCGCCCCGCAGTCCACCGAGAGGATGTCCCCCTCCTCCAACACCACCGACTCCGAGGGGATACCGTGCACGATCATCGAGTTCGGCGAGGTGCAGACCACGGCGGGAAAGCCGTGGTAGTTGAGGAAGTTGGAGCCGGCGCCCCGCTTGTCCAGCACGGCCCGGGCCACCCGGTCGATCTCGGCGGTGGTCACCCCGGGGCGGATGGCCGCCCTGGTCGCCTCGTGGATCTCGGCCACCACCCGGCCGGCCCGGCGCATCTTGGCCAGCTCCTCGGCATTCCGCCTCATCGGATTTTCCGGTCCCCTCCCCGGCCGACGGGCCGCGCCGCTCGTGCCCCTCATCCGAAACCACTCCCCCGGTTGCGCCGTTGCTCGATCACCTTGACCATTCTACGGGTGACGGCATCGGGAGTACCCGTGCCGGTCACCACCTCCAACTGCCCGTTGGCCCGGTACCACTCGATCAGGGGTGCGGTCTGGCGCTCGTAGAGCTCGAGGCGGCGGGAAATGGCCTCTTCGGTGTCGTCCTCCCGCTGGATGACCTCGCCGCCGCACACGTCACAGGTCCAGTTGATCAGGGGAGGGGACGAGGTGGAGTAGTTGGCCCCGCAGTCGACGCACACCCTCCGGGCGGCCAGGCGGCGCAGCACCTGGCTGGTGTGGACCTCGAGGTCGATCACCAGGTCGAGGTCGAAGGGGGTGAGGATTGCGGCCAGGCGCTCGGCCTGGGCCACCGTGCGGGGACACCCGTCCAGCACGAAGCCTCGGGCCCGGACATCGCTCTCCCCCAGGCGCTCGGTGACCATGTCCATGATCAGGTCGTCGCCCAGGAGCTCGCCCCGGTCCATGAGCTCCTTGGCCTTCTTGCCGATGGCCGTGCCCTGCTTGACGGCGGCCCGCAGCATGTCCCCGGTGGACACGTGGGGCACCACGTAGTGGTGGGAGAGGCGCACACACTGCGTTCCCTTGCCTGCCCCCTGTTTGCCGAGGACAACGAGCCTGGCTCCGGGTACCACCTACTTGAGGAAGCCCTCGTAGTTTCGCATCATGAGCTGGCTGTCGATCTGCTTCATCGTCTCGAGTGCCACGCCCACCGCGATCAGAAGAGTGGTTCCGTAGAAGGGATAGCTGGTGATGTTCCATGCCGCCATCAGCAACGACGGGGTGATGGCCACGCCGCCCAGGAAGATGGCGCCCGGCCAGGTGATCCGGTTGAGGATGTGGGCCAGGTAGCGCTCGGTCGGGTGCCCGGGCCGGATGCCGGGGATGTAACCGCCCTGTTTTCGGATGATGTCGGCCTGCTGGTGGGGGTCGAAGGCCACGTACACGTAGAAGAAGGTGAACAACAGGATGAAGACGAAGTAGGTGAGGATGTAGAAGATGCTGGTCGGCGTGACGTTGCTGTTGACCCAGCTCCGGAAGGCGGCCGAGGGGATGATGTTGGACAACAGGACGGGGATGTACAGCACCGAGCTGGCGAAGATGATCGGGATGACGCCGGCCTGGTTCACCTTCAGCGGGATGTAGGTGCTGGAGCCGCCGTACATCTTGCGGCCCACCACCCGTTTGGCGAAGGTGACGGGGATGCGGCGCTGACCCTGGTCCACGAAGACGATCAGCACCAGCAGGGCCAGGGACACCACCAGGATCACCGTGAACTTCACCCTGCCGCCCTCCTGGAGGACGGTGTTCAACCCCGAGGGGATGCCGGCCACCACGTTGGCGAAGATCAGGATGGACATGCCCTGGCCGATGCCCCGCTGGGTGATGAGCTCGGCCAGCCACATCACGAAGGCGGTGCCGGCCGTCAGGGTCATGACGATGAAGGCGGCCCGCCAGATCGAGTAGTTGAGGATGAGGTCGACGTTCTGGCTGGACCCGAACAGTCCGCCCCCGCCCTTGTGGAACAGGTAGACCAGGCCGGTGGACTGCATGAGGGCCAGGGCCACGGTCAGGTAGCGGGTGGTCTGGGTCAGCTTCTTCTGCCCGACCGCCCCCTGGTCGCGCCACTGCTCGAGCTTGGGGATGACCGTGGCCAGCAGCTGGATGATGATACTGGAGGTGATGTAGGGCATGATCCCCAGCCCGAACACGGCCATCCGGGTGAGGGCGCCGCCGGAGAACAGGTTGAGGAACCCGAGGACGCCCGAGGACTTGGACGCCGCCTCCAGCTGCTGGACCTTGGAGAAGTTGACGAACGGGACCGGTACGTTCGCCCCGAACTGGTACAGGGCGATGATGGTCAGCGTGAAGAGGACCTTCTTTCGAAGGTCGGGAATCCGGAAGATGTTGGCCAGACTGGCGAGCATGGGGCTCCTCGACGCCGCGGTGGGCCGATGCTACCGGTTGGTGAGGGCGTTGCCCTGGGCTGGGGGACGGTTGTGGCCGAACGGAAGCGGAACGACGGTAGCGGTCCCCCCGGCGCCGGTGATGGCCGCCTCGGCCGACTTGGAGAAGGCGTGGGCCTGCACCGTCACCGGGCGGGTCAGCTCGCCCCGGCCGAGGATCTTGACCAGGTCGCCCCGGCGGACCAGACCCCGTGCCACCAGCCCGGGGATGTCGATGGCGTCGCCCTCATAGCTCTGGAGAGCGTCCAGGTTGACCGGGGTGTAGTCGATCCGGAAGGGGTTCTTGAACCCGCGCAGCTTGGGGATCCGCTGCATCAGCGGCAGCTGGCCGCCCTCGAAGCCCAGGGGGATGGTGTCGCGGGCCCCCTGGCCCTTGGTGCCCCGGCCGGCCGTCTTGCCGCCCTTGCCGGCGATGCCGCGGCCCACCCGGCGGCGGGGCCGGGTCGACCCCGGGGGCGGGCGAAGTTCATGGACCTTCATGGTCGACCTTTCTCGTCTTGCTCGGCCGGCGTCACGTTCACCAGGTGGGGAACCCGAGCCAGCATCCCGCGGATCTCCGGACGGTCGGGCAGCACGTTGCTACGCCCGATGCCCCTCAGGCCCAAGGCCCGGAGGGTTCCCCGGTGCTTCGGCTTGGTACCGATGGCCGACCGCACCTGGGTGACCCGCAACCAACCGGTGGCCGGATCTGACGATGCCTGGGCGGCGGCTGGAGCAGCCATCTCAGCTCACCTCCGTGAACAGGTCGGCCTGGCGCCTCCGCTCACGATAGGCCCTGAGCAGGGCGGCAGGGACCACCTCGTCGGCCGGCTTGCCCCGGAGGACGGCGATCTCGTCGGGGCGCTTCAGGCCCTTCAACCCGGCGATGGTGGCGTGGGCCACGTTGATGCCGTTGGAGGAGCCGAGCGACTTGGCCAGGATGTCGCGGATACCGGCCATCTCCAGGATGGCCCGGGCCGCTCCACCGGCGATGACCCCGGTACCGGGGGCGGCCGGCTTCAACATGACCCGACCGGCCCCGCTCTCGCCGACGATCGGGTGGGTGATGGTGCTCCCGGCCAGGGGGACGTCGAACATGTTCTTGCGGGCCTCTTCGATGCCCTTTTGCACGGCCAGCCCGGCCTCTTTGGCCTTGCCGTAGCCCAGTCCGACCTTGCCGTTGCCGTCCCCCACCACCATCAGGGCGGCGAAGGAGAACCGCCGGCCGCCCTTGACCACCTTGGACACCCGGTTGACCCGGATGGTCCGCTCCTCGAATTGCAGCTCGTTGCTGGCCATGGTCTTAGAACTCCAGTCCTTCGGCACGGGCGGCGTCGGCCAGGGCGGCCACCCGTCCGTGATAGGCGAATCCGCCGCGGTCGAAGACCACGGTGGTGATGCCGGCCGTCCTGGCCCGGGTGGCCACCAGGGTCCCGACGGCCACGGCGGCGTCGATGTTGCCGCCCGACGAGGACCGCAGCCCGGCCTCGGTGGACGAGGCCGCCGCCAGGGTCCGTCCGGCGTCGTCGTCGATGAGCTGGGCGGAGATGTGCTTGTTGGAGCGGAACACCGCCAGGCGGGGCCGGGCGGCCGAGCCGTGCACCCGCCGGCGCACCCGGTCGTGGCGGCGCCGCCGCAGCTGGAGTTTGTGATCGATGCGGGCCATCACTTGGCCGCCTTCCCGGCCTTGCGCACGACCCGCTCGCCGGCGTAACGGATGCCCTTGCCCTTGTAGGGCTCGGGCTTCCGCAGCTTGCGGATGTCGGCGGCCACCTGGCCGACCTTCTCCTTGTCGATCCCCTTGATGATGATCCTGGTGGCCGAGGGCACCTCGAAGGTGACCCCGTCGGGGGCGTCGACGTGCACCGGGTGGGAGAACCCGAGGGCCAGCTCCAGCGCCGAGGGGCCCCGGGGGATGGCCCGATAGCCGACGCCGACGATCTCGAGCTCCTTGGAGAATCCCTGGGTGACCCCCGACACCATGTTGGCCACCAGTGACCGGGTCAGTCCGTGCAGGGCCCGGTTCTGACGCTGGTCGTCCGGGCGCTCGACCACCAGCACGTCGCCGTCCTGGCGGATGGTGATGGCCGAGGGGACCGAGCGGGCCAGTTCGCCCTGGGGGCCCTTGACCGTCACGGTGTTGTCCGTGCCCACCGCCACCGACACCCCGGAGGGGACGGCGATCGGGGAGCGTCCGATGCGGGACATCAGCGGGTACCTCCGGTGGGTCGGCCGGCCACCGGGTGGCCGGCGCGGGTGTGACTACCAGACATAACAGAGAACCTCTCCGCCCATGCGACGCTTGCGGGCCTCGCGGTCGGTCATGAGCCCCTTGGAGGTGGAGACCACCGCCACACCCAGCCCGCCCAGCACCCGGGGCATCTTGTCGGCCCGGGCATAGATGCGCAGTCCGGGCTTGGACACCCGCTTGATGCCCGAGATGGTCCGGGCCCGGTCGGGGGCGTACTTCATCTGGATCTCCAGGGTCCGGCCGGGCCGGCCCGGGTCGTCGTTGACCTGGTAGCCCACGATGTAGCCCTCGTCCACCAGGATGGCGGCCAGCGACTCCTTGAGCTTCGAGCCCGGCATCTTGACCGTATCGAAGTGAGCGGTGTTGGCGTTCCGGATACGGGTCAGCATGTCGGCAATCGGGTCGGTCATCGTCATCGTTCGTCGCCTCCTCTCACCAACTGGCCTTGGTCACGCCGGGGATCTCACCGGCGTGGACCATCACCCGCAGGCAGATCCGGCACAGGCCGAACTTGCGGTACACCGACTTGGGCCGGCCACACCGGCGGCACCGTGTGTACCCGCGCACCTTGAACTTGGGGGTGCGCTGCTGCTTTTCGATCAGAGCCTTCTTCGCCATGGGGTTACTGGTTCTCCTGTCGGAACGGGAAGCCGAAGGCGGCCAGGAGTGCCCGGCCCTCTTCGTCGGTACGGGCGGTGGTGGCGATGGTGATGTCCATGCCCCGGGTGATGTCGATGCGGTCGTAGTCGACCTCGGGGAAGATCAGTTGCTCGGTCACCCCGAAGGTGTAGTTGCCGTGGCCGTCGAACGACCGGGGTGAGAGTCCCCGGAAGTCACGGATACGGGGAATGGCCATGGCCAGCAGCCGGTCGAGGAACTCCCAGGCCCGATCGCCGCGCAAGGTCACCTTGGCGCCGATCTCCTGTCCCTCCCGGAGCTTGAACGAGGCGATGGACTTTTTGGCCCGGGTCACCACCGGCTTCTGGCCGGCAATGGTCTCCAGATCCCGCATGGCCCCTTCGATCAGGGACTTCTGCTGGGTGGCCCGGCCCACGCCCATGTTGATGACGATCTTGGAGAGGCGGGGGACCTCCATGATGTTGACCAGGCCGAGAGACTCTTTGAGCTCGGCCCGGACGGTGGAGTCGTAGCGCTCCTTCAGACGGGGACGGGCGGGGGCCACAGTGGAAGGTGACATCACAGATCGGCCCCACACTTCTTGCAGACCCGGAGCTTGCGCCCCTGCTCGTCGATGCGCATCCCGATACGGGTCGGGCCGCAGTTGCCGCACACGATGGCCACCGACGACACCGAGACGGGCATGAACTTGTCGATCACCCCGCCCTGCATGGTGGCCCGGGTCGGCTTGGCGTGGCGTTTGGCCACGTGCACCCCTTCGACGATGACCCGCCCCTCGGAGGGGATGGCCCGGACCACGTTGGCCTGCTTGCCGCGATCCTTGCCTTTGAGCACCTGGACCTTGTCGCCCTTGCGGATTCGCATCTACAACACCTCCGGAGCCAGCGAGACGATCCGCATGAAGCGCTTGTCACGCAGTTCCCGACCGACCGGTCCGAAAATGCGGGTGCCTCGGGGTTGCTGCTGGTCATTGATGAGCACGGCGGCGTTCTCGTCGAAGCGGATGTAGCTCCCGTCGGGACGCCGTTTCTCTTTTTTGGTGCGGACGACCACGCACTTGACCACGTCGCCCTTCTTGACCGCCGCCCCGGGGATGGCGTCTTTGACGGTGGCCACGAAGATGTCCCCGATCGACGCGTAGCGCCGACGGGATCCGCCCAGCACCTTGATGCAGAGCACTTCTTTGGCCCCGGAGTTGTCGGCCACCCGGAGTCGGGATTCCTGCTGGATCATCGGGCACGCTCCAGGACTTCCGACAGTCGCCACCTCTTGAGCTTGGACAGCGGTCGGGTCTCGACGACCCGGACCCGGTCGCCCACCTTGGCGGCATTGTCGCCGTCATGGACGTAGAGACGCTTGGTCCGCTGCACGGTCTTGCCGTAGCGGGCGTGGCGGACCCTCTCGATGACCGCCACCACCACGGTGGCGTCCATGGAGTCGGACACGACCAGGCCCTCCCGCACCTTGCGGCGGTTGATGCGGTCCTCGGTCCCCTCGGTGGTCTTGGCCTCGGCCATCAGCTCTTCTCCTCTGCTTCGTCCGAGTCGGGCTCCGGCTCGTCCGAGTCCTCTTCGTCCGAGTCCTCGTCGCCGTCGAGGAACTCGTCGTCGGGCAGGGCCATGCCGTCGTCGTCGGCCACTTCCTCGGCCAACTCGTCCTCATCGACCCCGTCGGCGTCCTCGTCGGACCCCTCGGCCTCGGCCTTGGCCGCAGCCCGTCGTTCCGAGGCGGTCGTCTTGCTGCGCCCGAGCGCCTCGTCCTCCGTGCGCCGGCGGGCGGCAGCCAGGTGGGCCGGCAGCTCCTCGAGGGCCATGCCCTCGGCTTCGGCGATCTCGCGGGTCCGCAACTCGGTCATCATCCGGGCCACGTCCTTGCGCACGTGGGTGATCCTCGAGAAATTGTCCAGCTGCCCGGTGGCCAGCTGGAACCGCAGGTTGAACAGCTCGCGGCGGGTCTCGCCCAGCTGGCGCTCCAGCTCCTCGGTGTCGTAGTCGGCGATCTCGGCGGCGGTGGCCATCAGACCTGCACTTCCGGCGTGCCGTGGGTTCCGGGACGGATCACGAAACGGGCTTTGAAGGGCAGCTTCTGGATGGCCCGCTCCATGGCCTCGCGGGCCAGGTCGGGTTCGACGCCGGCCAACTCGAACAGGATGCGCCCGGGCTTGACCACGGCCACCCAGTGCTCGGGGTTGCCCTTGCCCGAGCCCATGCGGGTCTCGGCCGGCTTTTGGGTGACCGGCCTGTCCGGGAACACCCGGATCCACACCTTGCCGCCGCGCTTCACGTGCCTGGTCATGGCGATTCGGGCGGCCTCGATCTGGCGGGCCGTCAGCCAGGCCGGTTCCATGGCCTGGATCCCGAAGTCGCCGAAGGTGACGTCGCTGCCGCCCTTGGCCTTGCCACTCATGCGACCGCGCTGCTGCTTGCGGTGCTTGACCTTGCGGGGCATCAACATGTCAGTCCACCTCCTTGCGGAAGTGCGGGGTCTCGTGGTGCTCGCGGGTGCGGCGCTCGATCTCCTCGTCCTCGGTGAGGATGCGCTCGAGCTCGTCGGGCACGGCCGGGGGGGCGGCGATGTCGGCCGTCGTCCGGTCGACCAGGCCGTCGGGGATGTCCGTCTCGCCCTCACTGTCGGCGTCGACGGTCACCACGCTGCCCGGAGCACCCTGCTCGGCCCGTCGGCGACCGCCACCGGCGGTGATCAGGCGGCGGGGGGCGTCTCCACCCTGCCCGGACGTCTCGCCCACGGCCATGGCCGCTTCACGGGTGATCTTGTCCTCGGTCGAGATCTTGTAGGGGAGGATGTCGCCCTTGTAGATCCACACCTTGACGCCGATCCGGCCGAAGGTGGTCTTGGCCTCCCGGAAGCCGTAGTCGATGTCGGCCCGGAGGGTGTGCAACGGCACCCTGCCCTCGCGGTAGGACTCCTTGCGGGACATCTCCGAGCCACCCAGACGACCCGAGCACTGGACCCGCACCCCCAGGGCGCCCGCCTTCTGGACGGTCTGGATCGATCGCTTCATGGCCCGGCGGAAGGCCACCCGGCGGGCCAGCTGGTCACAGATCCCCTGGGCGATGAGAGCGGCATCGAGCTCGGGCTGCTTGATCTCTTGGATGTTGAGCTGGATCCGGTTGTTGAGCCCGGTGATCTCCTCGATCTTCTTCTTGAGCCGGTCGGCCTCGGCGCCCCGCCGGCCGATGACGATGCCGGGGCGGGCGGTGTGGATGTCCACCCGCAGCCGGTCACGGGTGCGCTCGATCTCGATGCGGCTGACGGCGGCCGACTCCAGCTGGGTCATCAGGAAGTCGCGGATCTCCCAGTCCTCGACCACGCAGTTCTGGTAGTTGCGCTCCTCGAACCAGCGCGACTTCCAGTCGGTGGTGACGCCGAGCCGAAACCCGTAGGGGTTGACCTTCTGGCCCATCTACTTGCCCTTCTCTTCGGCGGCATCGCCGCCTGTGTCGGTCTCGTCAGTGTCGTCGACGCCGGTCTCGTCGGTCTCGTCGGTGTCGTCGGTGTCGATGTCGGACTCCTCCAGAGGGCCGGCCTCGGTCTCGGTGATCACGTCGTCGGCCTCGACGGCGTCCTCGGTCCCGACCGCCTCAGGATCGATGTCGGACTCCTCCAGCGGGCCGGCCTCGGTCTCGGTGATCACGTCGTCGGCCTCGACGGCGTCCTCCGGCCACGCCTCGGAGCCGGTGTCCGCCCCGGTGGACGGGGTCGCCGTCCGGCCGGTCGTCGCCTCGGTCTGGCGACGGCGGCGGGACCCTGCCACCCGGCGGGAGCGCTGGGAGGTGTTGGCGGCCTGCTTGGCCCGGCGCCGGGCGATGCGATCCTCCGGCAGCCGGCTCACGATGATGGTGATGTGCGAGGTCCGCTTGCGGATGCGGGTGGCCCGTCCCCGGGCCCGGGGGCGCCACCGCTTGAGGGTGCCGCCCTCGTCGGCGAAACAGGCCGACACGTACAGCTCTTCGGCGTCGAGCCCCTCGTTGTGGACGGCGTTGGCCACGGCCGAGGCCAGCACTTTGCCCACCGTCGCCGCCACTTCGCGATCACCGAGAGACAGGGTCTCGGCCGCCCGGTCCACGTCCTGACCCCGGATCAGGTTCAGCACCTGGCGGACCTTGGAGGCCGATACCCGGCTGTGGCGCAGGACCGCCCGGGTGCCCTCGCGTTCGTTGGTCTTCACTCCGGGCATGTCAGCGCCTCCCCGCCCGCTCTTGGCCGGCGTGGAACTTGAAGGTCCGGGTGGGGGCGAACTCGCCCAGCTTGTGCCCAACCATCGACTCGGTCACATAGACGGGGATGTGCTTGCGCCCGTCGTGCACGGCGATGGTGTGGCCCACCATGTCGGGGATGATCGTCGATCGGCGGGACCAGGTCTTGATGACCCTCTTGTCCCCGGCGGCGTTGAGGGCGTCCACCTTCTTCAACAGGTGGTCGTCGACGAACGGGCCCTTCTTCAGGCTGCGAGGCATGGTGTGGCGTTCCCTCTGTCTTCCTACCGCCGGGCACCGCGGGTGCGGCGCCTGCGGACGATCAACTTGTCGGAGTCCTTGTTGCGGGCCCGGGTGCGGCCCTCGGGCTGGCCCCACGGCGACACGGGGTGGCGCCCACCGGAGGTCTTGCCCTCGCCTCCACCCAGCGGGTGGTCGACCGGGTTCATGGCCACCCCCCGGGTCTGGGGGCGCTTGCCCTTCCACCGGTTGCGACCGGCCTTGCCGATCTTGATCAGCTCGGCCTCGGAGTTGCCCACGATGCCCAAGGTGCCCCGACAGTCGATGGACACCCGGCGCATCTCCGTCGACGGGAGCCGGAGGGTGGCGAAGGCCCCCTCCTTGGCCACCAGCTGGACGCTCATTCCGGCCCCCCGGGCCAGTTTGCCGCCGCCTCCGGGGCGCAGTTCGACGCTGTGGATCACCGAGCCGACCGGGATGTAGCGCAGTGGAAGGGCGTTGCCGGGCCGGATCTCCGCCCCCTGGCCCGACTGGAGCCTGTCCCCCACCTGGACCTGGGCCGGAGCCAGGATGTAGCGCTTCTCACCGTCGAGGTAGTGGAGCAGGGCGATCCGGGCGTTGCGGTTCGGGTCGTACTCGATGGCGGCCACCTTGGCCGGCACGCCGTCCTTGTTCCGCTTGAAGTCGATGACCCGGTACTGCTGCTTGTGACCACCGCCTCGGTGGCGGGACGTCTTGCGCCCGTGATTGTTCCGACCGCCGGTCGACGGCTTGGGCGCCAGCAGCGACTTCTCGGGACGGTCGCGGGTGATCTCGGCGAAGTCGGAGACGGTCTGGAAGCGCCGGCCGGCGCTGGTGGGCTTGCGTGAGCGGAGAGGCATGGTCTGGTTCCGTACCCTCAGTTCTCGAAGAGGTCGATCGAGTCACCCTCGTGGAGGGTGACGATGGCCCGCTTGGTGTCGGCCCGGTGGCCGAGGGAATTGTTCTTGCGGTTCCGCTTGTTCTTGCCCTTGCGGTTGAGCGTGTTGACGCTGTCCACCCGCACGTTGAAGGCCTGCTCGACGGCGTGGCGGACGTCGATCTTGGTGGCCGTGGGATCCACCACGAACACGTAGACGTTGTTGTCCATCAGGGCGTAGGACTTCTCCGACACCACCGGCCGGATGAGCACGTTGTGGGGATCCCTCATGACTCACCACCGTCTTCCTCGGCCGTCGGACCGGCCGCCTCCGCCCCGTCGGCGGCCCCGGTGGCATCACCGGCGCCCTGGTCGGACGTCTCCGAGGCCCCGGTCGCGGCTGTGGCCACCGGCTGGGATCCGGACGGGTCCCCGCTCCCCCCCGGCAGCGTCTCGTCGGTGAACACCACCCAGTCGTTGATCAGGATGTCGTAGGCGTTGAGCTCCCCGGACACGATGGTCTGGATGTCGGGAAGGTTGCCGAACGACCGGTCGGCATATCCGTCCTCGTCGCCCAACACCACCAGGACCTTGCCCGACAGGCCCAGGGCTCCGAGGGCGGCCAGGGCCGCCTTGGTGCTCGGGATCTCGAAGTCCCAGTGGTCGATGAGCGCCACCCGGTCCTGGGCGGCCCGGTCCGACAGTGCCGAGCGCAGGGCCAGCTGGATCATCTTCTTCGGCGTCCGTTGGGCGTAGGAGCGGGGCTTGGGCCCGAGGGCCACCCCACCACCGACCCATTGGGGGGAGCGGGTCGATCCCTGCCGGGCCCGACCGGTTCCCTTCTGCCGGAAGGGCTTGGCCCCCCCGCCACGGACCTCGGCCCTGGTTTTGGTCGACTGGGTGCCGGATCGGGCGGCGGCCAGCTGGGCCGTCACCACCTGGTGGAGCACGGCCAGGTTGGGCTCGATGCCGAAGAGGGAGGGCTCCAGCCCGACCTCGCCGAGGTCGGCGCCGCCGGCCGAGCGCCGGGTCACCGTGCGCGACACCGGGGCCGGACGCAGGAACCGGCGGACCTCCGAAGGGGTGGCCGTCTCCAGGTCGATGGTCCCGGTGGGGCTCATGATGCCTTGCCTCCCTTGACCAGCGGGGCCTTGACCGCGTCACGCAGGATCACGATGCCGCCCCTCGGCCCGGGTACCGCCCCCTTGACCAGCACCAACTCCCGCTCGGGGTCGGCCTGGACGATCTCCAGGTTGAGCGTCGTCACCTGCTGACCGCCCGACCGGCCGGCCATGCGGGTGCCCTTGAACACCCGGGACGGGGTGGCGCAGGCACCGATCGAGCCCGGGGAGCGGTGCTTCTTGTGGTTGCCGTGCGAGGCTCCCTGGCCCTTGAAGTTGTGCCGCTTCATCCCCCCGGTGAACCCCTTGCCCTTGGAGACGGCGATGGCATCGACCAGCTCGCCGGCCTGCAGGAGGTCGGCGGTCAGCTGCTGGCCGACCTCGTAGTCGGAGGCGTCGTCGAGCCGCAATTCGACCAGATGCCGCCCCGGGTCCACCCCGGCCCCGTCGAAATGCCCCAGCTCGGGCTTGGTCAGGGTGGTGGAACGCCGGTGTCCCCAGGTCACCTGGAGAGCGGAGTAGCCCTCCCGTTCCGGGGTCTTGACCTGAACCACCCGGATCGGGGCGACGCGCACCATCGTCACCGGTATCGCCCGGTGCTGATCGTCCCAGATCTGGGTCATTCCGACCTTTTCGCCCACGATCGCCTTGGTGGCCACTGAGCTTCTCCGTCTCGATTCTTCGCTCCGTTCGACACCGGCCGGCATCGAACGGTTCCTTCGGTACTCCTGCGACTGCACCCGGCTCCGACGGCTCCACCGGTGCCTCGAATCGCATCGGTTCGCACGCAGACGCTCCGCTCGGATGGACCCGAGCGGAGCGCTCGCCTGGTTTGGTCCGAGGTCCCCGCCGTCCTTCCGCGGGCGCTCGCACACGTCCTTCTCACATGATGTGACCCGAAACCGGGCCGACCGGACACTCTATACCACCCGAACCGGTGAATCAACGGGGCCGGGGCCCCGTCGTCCGGCCGGAGGTCAGACCGTCTGGATCTTGATCTCGATGTCCACCCCGGCGGGAAGGTCGAGCCGCTGGAGCGAGTCGACCGTCTTCGGCGTGTGCTCCACGATGTCCACCAGGCGCTTGTGCACCCGCATCTCGAAGTGCTCGCGGCTGTCCTTGTACTTGTGGGGCGAACGGATCACCGTGTAGCGGTGCTTCTCGGTGGGGAGCGGTACCGGACCCAGCACCTTGGCCTGGGTCCGGAGCACGGTCTGGACGATCTTCTCGGTGGACTGGTCGAGGATCTCGTGGTCGTAGGCCTTGAGCCGGATCCTGATCTTCTGGCGGGGGCCCTCAGCGGCCATGGGAACGGCGTCCTCTCGTAGGGGTGATCGTCAAGGTCAGCCTAGGCGAGGATCTTCGTGACCCGGCCCGAAGCCACCGTCCGGCCACCCTCGCGGATGGCGAACCGCAGGCCCTCCACCATGGCGATCGGCTTGCCCAGCTCGACGGTCATTTCCGTGTTGTCGCCGGGCATGACCATCTCCGTGCCCTCGGGCAGGGTGATGGTCCCGGTCACGTCGGTGGTCCGGAAGTAGAACTGCGGGCGGTAGTTGGTGAAGAACGGCTTGTGCCGACCGCCCTCGTCCTTGTTGAGGACGTACACGGTGGCCTCGAACTTGGTGTGGGGGGTGATGGACCCGGGCTTGCACAGCACCTGGCCCCGCTCCACGTCCTCTTTCTTCGTGCCCCGCAACAGGGCCCCGATGTTGTCGCCGGCCCGGCCCTCGTCGAGGAGCTTGCGGAACATCTCGATGCCGGTGACGGTGGTCCGCTGGGTGTCGCGCAGCCCGACGATCTCCACTTCCTCGCCCACCTTGACCACGCCCTGCTCCACCTTGCCGGTCACCACGGTGCCGCGGCCGGTGATCGACATCACGTCCTCGATCGACATGAGGAAGGGCTTCTCCACGTCACGCTCGGGCTCGGGGATGTAGGAGTCGACCGCTTCCATCAGCTCGGTGACCTTGGAGGCCCACTCGGCGTCCCCTTCCAGGGCCTTGAGGGCGCTGACCCGGATGATGGGCGTGTCGTCGCCCGGGAACTCGTACTCGTTGAGGAGCTCCCGCACCTCCAGCTCCACCAGGTCGAGGAGCTCCTCGTCGTCGACGGTGTCGGCCTTGTTGAGGGCCACCACGATGTAGGGCACGCCCACCTGGCGGGCCAGCAGTACGTGCTCGCGGGTCTGGGGCATCGGTCCGTCGGCCGCCGAGACCACCAGGATGGCCCCGTCCACCTGGGCGGCACCGGTGATCATGTTCTTGATGTAGTCGGCGTGGCCCGGCATGTCGACGTGGGCGTAGTGCCGGTTGGGCGTCTCGTACTCGACGTGGGCGATGGAGATGGTGATGCCCCGCTGCTTCTCTTCGGGCGCCTTGTCGATCTGGTCGAAGGGCGTGAAGTTGGTCGTCGGGTCGTTGTCGTGCAGGACCTTGGTGATGGCCGCGGTGAGCGTTGTCTTACCGTGGTCGATGTGTCCCATCGTTCCCACATTGATGTGGGGCTTCGTGCGCTCGAACTTCTGCTTGGCCATGGCTGGGGTAATGCTCCCTGATCTCGGACGGTACCCCCTCGGGCCCGCCACGACGAAGGCGGTTGCCTGTCGTCATTCCTGGTGTATCGGTGGTCCTGCTACTGATTTGCTGCGGTACTGCATGCTGGGCTGTTGTGCTCAACGACTGGTGGCTGCACGCCGGGAACTTCCCCGGCTGGCGGCAACCTGCACTTCGCGGCGTCCTATTCGCCGCGCGCCTTGGCGATGATCTCCTTGGCGATCGACTCAGGAACCTCGTTGTACGCGTGGAACTGCATCGAGTACGTGGCCCGCCCCTGAGTGCGTGAGCGCAGGTCGGTAGCGTAGCCGAACATATCGCTCAGCGGTACCTGTGCCCGGACGATGTGGCTGTTGCCCCGCTGCTCCATGCCTTCGACCTTGCCCCGGCGGGCCGAGAGGTCGCCGATCACGTCGCCCATGTAGTCCTCGGGGGTGGTGACCTCGACGGCCATCACCGGCTCCAACAGGACGGGGTCGGCCAGGTTGGCCGCCTTCTTGATGGCCATGGAGCCGGCGATCTTGAACGCCATCTCCGACGAGTCCACGTCGTGGTAGGAGCCGTAGGTGAGAGTCACCTTGATGTCCACCGTCGGGTAGCCGGCCAGCACCCCGGAGGTGATCGACTCCTGGATGCCCTGGTTGACCGAGGGGATGTACTCCTTGGGGATGACCCCCCCGGTGATCTTGTCCACGAACTCGTAGCCCCCACCGGGCCCGGTCGGCTCGAGGGTGATCACCACATGGCCGTACTGGCCCTTGCCGCCGGTCTGGCGGACATAGCGCAGCTCGACCTTCTCGACCTTCTTGCGCACCGTCTCGCGGTAGGCCACCTGGGGCTTGCCCACATTGGCGTCGACGCTGAACTCGCGGAGCATCCGGTCCACCAGCACCTCGAGGTGGAGTTCGCCCATCCCCGAGATGACCGTCTGGCCGGTCTCCTCGTCGGACTGGACGCGGAAGGTCGGGTCCTCCTCGGACAGCGAGAACAGGGCCTTGGACAGCTTGTCCTGGTCGGCCTTGGTCTTGGGCTCCACTGCCACGTGGATCACCGGTTCGGGGAAGGTCAGGGACTCGAGGATCACCTGGTCGTCGGGGTCGCACAGGGTGTCACCGGTGGTGGTCTGCTTGAGCCCGACGGCGGCCACGATGTCACCGGCGTAGGTGGCTTCGAGGTCTTCGCGGCTGTTGGCGTGCATCTGCAGGATGCGGCCCACCCGCTCCTTGCGGTCCTTGGTCGAGTTGATGACCCCCGAGCCCTTGGTCAGGGTGCCCGAGTACACCCGCAGGTAGGTGAGCTTGCCCACGTAGGGGTCGGTCATGATCTTGAAGGCCAGGGCGGCGAACGGTGCCGTGTCGTCGGGGGGCGCTCGACGGTCACGCCCTCCTTGCGGGGGACGGTGCCGATGGTCGGCGGGATGTCCAGGGGGCTGGGCAGGTAGTCGACCACGGCGTCGAGCATGGGCTGGACGCCCTTGTTCTTGAAGGCCGAGCCGCACAGGATGGGGACGGCGTGGCTGCCCAGGGTGGCCGTGCGGATGGCCCGTCGGAGGTCGTCGGGGGTGATCTCCTCGTCGCCCAGGTACTTCTCCATGATGGTGTCGTCGTGGTTGGAGACGACGTCGATGAGCTGGTGGTGGGCCTCGTCGGCCAGATCCTTCAGCTCGGCCGGGATCTCCTCCTCGCGCCACTCCTCGCCCATGCCGTCGTCCCACACCAGGGCCCGCATGTGCACCAGGTCGACCACGCCCCGGAACCCGCCCTCGACCCCGATCGGCAGCTGGATGACGGCCACCACCGCGTCGAGGCGGTCCTTGATCATCTCGACGCACTGGTCGAAATTGGCACCGGTCCGGTCCATCTTGTTGATGAAGCAGATCCGGGGGACCTCGTACTTGTTGGCCTGCCGCCAGACCGTCTCGGTCTGGGGCTCGACCCCGGCCACCGCGTCGAAGACGGCCACGGCGCCGTCGAGGACCCGCAGCGAGCGCTCCACCTCGACGGTGAAGTCGACGTGGCCCGGCGTGTCGATGATGTTGATGACGTTGTCCCGCCACATGCAGGTGGTGGCGGCCGAGGTGATGGTGATCCCGCGCTCTTGCTCCTGGACCATCCAGTCCATGGTGGCCGCGCCCTCGTGGACCTCACCGATCTTGTAGTTCTTCCCCGTGTAGTAGAGGATCCGCTCGGTGGTGGTGGTCTTGCCCGCGTCGATATGGGCCATGATCCCGATGTTCCGGGTCTTGGCCAGGGGATGGTGGCGGGTGCTTGCTTCGGCCATGGTTGTTCAGCTCTCGGGTAGTGCTCGTACGTAGTGCTCGTTGCCAGAGTAAAGGCGGCGACGGCCTCTTCCTACCAGCGGTAGTGGGCGAAGGCCTTGTTGGACTCGGCCATCTTGTGCAGGTCCTCGCGCCGCTTGGCCGCCGCCCCGATCCCGTTGGCGGCGTCGCGGATCTCGTTGGACAGCCGCTCGGCCATCGTCTTCTCGCGGCGCTGCTGGGAGTAGCCGACCAGCCAGCGGATGGACAGTGTGGTGGCCCGACGGGGACGGACCTCGACCGGCACCTGGTAGGTGGCGCCCCCCACCCGGCGGCTGCGTACCTCCAGCTCCGGACGGGTGTTCTCCACCGCCTTCTTCAGCACGGCCACCGGGTCGTTGCCCGACTTTTCGGCCACGTCGGATAGGGCGTCATAGACGATACGCTCGGCCAGGGTCCGCTTGCCCCGGCTCAGCACCCGGTTGACCACCTGGGTGACCAGCACCGAGTGGTAGACCGGGTCGGGCATCAGCTCACGGCGAACGGCAGGACCTTTACGGGGCACCTCAGGACTCCTTCTTGGCGCCGTAGCGGCTACGGGCCTGATTCCGCTCACGGACACCCGATGCGTCCAGCGTCCCCCGGATCACCTTGTAGCGGACCCCGGGCAGGTCCTTCACCCGGCCGCCGCGCACCAGCACGATCGAGTGCTCCTGGAGATTGTGGCCCTCGCCGGGGATGTAGGCGGTGACCTCCAGCCCGCTGGTCAGCCGGACCCGGGCCACCTTGCGGAGCGCCGAGTTGGGCTTCTTCGGGGTGTGGGTGTAGACGCGCGTGCACACGCCCCGGCGCTGGGGGGCGCCCCGGAGGGCCGGGGTCTTCGACTTGGTCGGCTTGGTGGCTCGTCCCTTGCGGACGAGCTGGGAGATCGTGGGCACGCGTTACCTCTAGATTCTTGAACTGCGGGGATGCTGCGGGACTGACTCAGGATTGCTACTGGGGGGTGCTGCAGGCGGGCAGAACCCAGCCTCGGCCCGCAGCCGCAAAGTACCTATGCTATGGCATCCGGCCAGGCCGGGCAAGCGCACCCCGACGCCGGTGGGCCCGTCCACCGGAGCGCACCGGTCGGCCACGGACCCGGCATGGGCCCGCGGCGTCCCGGTCGTCATCACGCCCCGGCTTCGAGGGTGCCCGGCTCGTCGGCCGGGGTTTCGGGAGCCAACAGGCCGGGCGTCGCTTCGCCCGACTCGTCGGTGCTCGGGATCGTGCCCAACCAGCTGGCATCGATGTCCGAGCTGAAAGCGCCGAGCGAGGCGTCGCCACCGGTGTCGCGCAACCAGGCGGCCAGGTCCTCGGTGCCGGCATCCCCCTCGGAGCCCAATGCCCAGAACGGCATGGCCTCGGCTCCGGGCATCTCCAACTTGATGTCCCGGTAACGCTCCATGCCCGATCCGGCCGGGATCAGCTTGCCGATGATGATGTTCTCCTTCAGGCCGAACAGCTGGTCCGACTTGCCCTCGATGGCCGCTTCGGTGAGCACCCTGGTGGTCTCCTGGAACGAGGCCGCCGACAGCCAGCTCTCGGTGGCCAGGGAGGCCTTGGTGATCCCCATCAACTCGGGCCGGCCCTCGGCGGGACGCTTCCCGTCCTGGACCAGCTGGCGGTTGACCTCGGCATAGGAGCGGTTGTCCACCCGCTCGCCGGGGAGGAAGGAGGCGTCGCCCGGCTCGGCCACCAGCACCCGACGCAGCATCTGGCGCACGATCAGCTCGATGTGCTTGTCGTGGATGGACACGCCCTGGTCGCGGTAGACCTTCTGGACCTCTTCGACCAGGTACTGCTGAGTCTCGCGGATCCCCTTGACCTCCAGGAGCTCCTTGGGATCCTTCGGGCCCTCGACCAGTGCGTCACCGGCCGCCACCTCCTGGCCGTCGGTGACCTCGAGATGGGCCCGCTGGGCCACCAGCACGGTGTGCTCCTCGCCGCCGTCGGCAGCCACGGTGATGTGGCGCCCCGACTCGTCCTCGTCCACCCCGACCACACCCGAGTGGCGGGCCAGGACGGCGGCGCCCTTGGGCGTGCGGGCCTCGAACAGCTCGACCACCCGGGGCAGACCGTGGGTGATGTCCTCGCCGACGATGCCGCCGGTGTGGAACGTACGCATGGTCAGCTGGGTCCCGGGCTCGCCGATCGACTGGGCGGCGATCACCCCGACCGCCTCGCCGAGCTCGATCATGTCGCCGGTGGCCAGCGACTGGCCGTAGCAGGCGGCACAGATGCCCTGCTCGGCCTCGCAGGTCAGCACCGAGCGGGTACGGACCCGGTCGACACCCGGGTCGTCACGGAGCCGGTTGACGATCTCCTCGGTCAGCACCGTGCCCGTCTCGATCTTGGACTTGTCGGACAAGGTGATGGCCTCGGCGGTGATGCGCCCGTTGACCCGGGTCTCCAGATACGAACGCCGGCCGGCGCTGTCGGGCACCACCCCCTCGATCCAGATCCCACGGGTCGACCCGCAGTCGTCCTCCCGGACGATGAGCTCCTGGGCCACGTCCACCAGGCGGCGGGTCAGGTAGCCCGAGTCGGCGGTGCGCAGGGCGGTGTCGGCCAGTCCCTTGCGGGCGCCGTGGGTCGAGATGAAGTACTCGAGGACGGACAGACCCTCACGGAACGAGGACTTGATCGGTCGGGGGATCATCTCGCCCCGCGGGTTGGACACCAGGCCCTTCATGCCGGCGATCTGGCGGATCTGCTGGCTGTTGCCCCGGGCCCCCGAGTCGACCATCATGTCGATCGGGTTGAAGGCGATGCTCGACATCGTCTTCTCCATGGCCTTGCCCACCTCGGAGTTGGCCGACGTCCAGATCTCGATCTCCTTCTGGCGACGCTCGTCGTCGGTGATGATGCCCCGCTTGAACTGGGCCTCGGCCTTCTCGGCCTCCTTCTCGTAGCGGTCGAGGATGGCACCTTTGTCCGGGGGGGTGACCACGTCGCTTATGGAGATGGTCAGGCCGGACTGGGCCCCGTAGCGGAACCCGAGGTCCTTGATCCGGTCCAGGCTGGCCGCCACCTCCCGCTTGGGGAAGTTGGCCGCCACCTCTTCGACGATGGTGCCGATGGCGGTGTTCCGCTTCCCGACGATGTCGTTGATGTAGCGGTAGCCGTCGGGCAGCGCCGTGTTGAAGAAGAGGCGACCGGCGGTGGTCTCGATCTCCACCCGCTCGTCCTCGGCCACCCCGATCAGGTTGCCGTCCTCGTCGAGCTCGGCCCCGTTGGCCAGGGCCACGGACTTGGCCAGATGGGACCCGGCCTCGGGCCGGACCACGATCTTGGCCTGCAGGTCGATGTCGCCGGCGTCGAAGGCCGTCTCCACCTCGTAGGCGTGACGGAAGACGCGACCCTCGCCCTTGGCCCCCTCCACCGGGAGGGTCAGATAGTAGATGCCGAACACCATGTCCTGGGTGGGCACGGTGATCGGGCGGCCGGTGGCCGGCGACAGGATGTTGTTGGCCGACAGCATCAGCACCCGCGCCTCGGCCTGGGCCTCGGCCGACAGGGGCAGGTGGACGGCCATCTGGTCACCGTCGAAGTCGGCATTGAACGCCGTGCACACCAGGGGATGGACCTGGATGGCCTTCCCCTCGACCAGCACCGGCTCGAAGGCCTGGATGCCCAGGCGGTGGAGGGTGGGGGCCCGGTTCAACAGCACCGGATGCTCCTTGATCACTCCTTCGAGCACGTCCCACACCTGGGGACGACGGCGCTCGACCATCCGCTTGGCCGACTTGATGTTCTGGGCGTACTCGGCATCGACCAGCCGCTTCATGACGAAGGGCTTGAACAGCTCGAGGGCCATCAGCTTGGGCAGCCCGCACTGGTGCAGCTGCAGGGTGGGGCCGATGACGATGACCGAGCGCCCCGAGTAGTCGACCCGCTTGCCCAGCAGGTTCTGGCGGAACCGGCCCTGCTTGCCCTTCAGCATGTCCGACAGGCTCTTGAGCGGGCGGTTGCCCGGCCCGGTGACCGGCCGGCCCCGGCGGCCGTTGTCGAAGAGGGCGTCCACCGCCTCTTGCAGCATGCGCTTCTCGTTGTTGATGATGATCTCGGGCGCCCCCAGGTCCAGCAGTCGCTTCAACCGGTTGTTCCGGTTGATCACCCGCCGGTACAGGTCGTTGAGGTCGGAGGTGGCGAACCGGCCACCGTCGAGCTGCACCATGGGGCGCAGATCGGGCGGGATGACCGGGACCGAGTCGAGGATCATGGCCCGGGGGTCGTTGACCCGGCGCCCGTTCTCGTCCCGGCGGTTGAAGGCGGTGACGATCTTCAGTCGCTTGATCACCTTCTGGCGGCGCTGGGCCGACAGCGGCTTGCGACCGTCGGCGGCGTCGATCATCTCGCGCAGCTTGACCTCTTCGACATCGAGGTCGATCCGGTCGATCAGCCGGGAGATGGTCTCGGCCCCCATGCCACCCTCGAAGTAGTCCTCGTAGCGCATGCGCAGCTCACGCCACAGCATCTCGTCCTCGAGGATCTTGCGGGAGTGGAGGCTCTTGAACTCGTCGAACGAGCGCTGGGCCAACTCGATCTCGCCCTGGTAGCGCTCGCGGACGGCGGCGATCTCCTTTTCCACGTTGCGCTGTCGGGCCTTGACCTCGGTGTCCTTGGCTCCCGACTTCTCGAGGTCGGCCAGTTCGCCCTCCAGCACCTTGAACCGGCGGTCGATCTCGAGGTCGCGCTTCTTCTCGATGTCGGCGATCTCCACCCGGAGCTCGGCCTCGAGGTCGGGCAGGTCCTCGTGGCGCTTAGCCTCGTCGACCCAGGTGACCAGGTTGGCGGCGAAGTAGATGACCTTCTCCAGCTGCTTGGCCTTCAGCTCCTCGCGGGCCTCGGTGCCCATGAGCAAGTAGGCCAGCCAGCTACGGGTGCCACGCAAGTACCAGATGTGGACGACCGGGGCAGCCAGCTCGATGTGGCCCATGCGCTCGCGGCGGACCTTGGACCGGGTGACCTCGACCCCGCACCGCTCGCAGATGATCCCCCGGAAGCGGACCCGCTTGTACTTGCCGCAGTAGCACTCCCAGTCCTTGGTGGGACCGAAGATCTTCTCGCAGAAGAGCCCGTCCTTTTCCGGCCGCAGGGTGCGGTAGTTGATGGTCTCGGGCTTCTTCACCTCGCCGTTGGACCACCCCCGGATCGAGTCGGCTGTCGCCAGACCGATCCTCAACTGATCGAAGTCGTTGACGTCCAACATCAGAATCCCCTTTCCGCGGCGCGCCGTGCATCCTCTTCGTCCGACCCGCGCTCAGGCCGGCTGATGTCGATGCCGAGCTCCTCGGCCGTGCGGAACACGTCCTCGTCCAGCTCACGCATCTCGATCTCTTCTCCACCCGGGGCCAGGACTTCGACGTCCAGGCACAGGGACTGCATCTCTTTGATCAACACCTTGAAGCTCTCGGGGATCCCCGGCTCGGGGATGTTCTCCCCCTTGACGATCGCCTCGTAGACCTTCACCCGGCCGAGGACGTCGTCCGACTTGATGGTCAACAGCTCCTGGAGTGCGTAGGCGGCGCCGAAGGCCTCGAGGGCCCACACCTCCATCTCCCCGAACCGCTGGCCACCGAACTGGGCCTTGCCCCCCAGGGGCTGCTGGGTGATCATCGAGTACGGCCCGGTCGAGCGGGCGTGGATCTTGTCGTCCACCAGGTGGTGGAGCTTCAGGATGTAGACGTACCCGACCGAGATCGGATTGTCGTAGGCCTCGCCGGTGCGTCCGTTGAACAGCTGGCTCTTGCCGTCGTCGGACACCTGGACGGCACCGTCGACGCCGTCGGCGTTGAGCCGGCGGAAGATCTGCTGGATGGTCGGATGACGACCGGCGTCGGTCTCGTCCCAGTGGGCGCCGTCGAACACCGGAGTGGAGACCCACACCGCCGGGTCGGTCCGGGGCCTGGTCTTCGTCTCGGTGCCCCGCAGCGGGATCTGTGACGCATCGCCGGCGCCCTCCCAGCCCCACCGGGCGGCATAGCCGAGATGGGACTCGAGCACCTGGCCCACGTTCATCCGGCTGGGCACTCCGAGCGGGTTGAGGATGATGTCGACCGGGGTCCCGTCGGCCTGGAATGGCATGTCCTCGATGGGCAGGATCTTGGAGATGACGCCCTTGTTGCCGTGGCGTCCGGCCAGCTTGTCGCCCTCGGAGATCTTGCGCTTCTGGGCCACGTACACCCGCACCAGCTGCTCGACACCGGGCGGCAGTTCGTGGGCGTCGTCGCGGAGAAGACCCGGACGTCGATGACCGTCCCCTGCTCCCCGTGAGGCACCTTCAGCGAGGTATCGCGGACCTCACGGGCCTTTTCGCCGAAGATGGCCCGGAGCAGGCGCTCTTCGGGCGTCTGCTCGGTCTCGCCCTTCGGGGTGACCTTGCCGACCAGCACGTCGCCCGGGCCGACCTCAGCTCCGATGCGGATGATGCCGCGCTCGTCCAGGTCGGCCAGGATCTCCTCGGACAGGTTGGGGATGTCACGGGTGATCTCCTCGGCGCCCAGCTTGGTGTCCCGGGCGTCGACCTCGTGCTCCTCGATGTGGATCGAGGTGAGCACATCGTCCTTCACCAGGCGCTCGGACAGGATGATGGCGTCCTCGTAGTTGTAGCCCTCCCACGGCATGAAGGCCACCAGGAGGTTCTTGCCCAGGGCCAGTTCGCCGTTGTGGGTGGCGGGCCCGTCGGCCAGCACGTCGCCGGCCGCCACCTTCTGGCCCTCGTCGACGATGACCTTCTGGTTGATGGCGGTGTTCTGGTTGGAACGCCGGAACTTGGCCAGCCGGTAGGTCTTCTTGCCCAGCACCGCACCCAGGCGGTCCTTGGCCCCGGCCTTGTACTCGACGACGATCTGGTCGCCGGAGACGTCGACCACCACGCCCTCACCCTCGGCCATCACCACGTCGCCGGCGTCGCGGGCGGCCCGGGCCTCGACCCCGGTCCCGATGTAGGGGGCCTCGGGGACGACCAGCGGCACCGCCTGCTTCTGCATGTTGGCGCCCATCAGGGCCCGGTTGGCGTCGTCGTGCTCGACGAAGGGGATCAAGGCGGTCGACACCGACACGATCTGCTTGGGCGACACGTCCATCAAGTCGACCTCGGCAGGCGGCACGAAGTCGATCTCGGACGTGGTGCCGTAGGAGGTGGTGGTGGCGCCGACCCGCACGCCGGTGCCCTGGGGCCCCCGGCGGACCAGGACCTTCTCCTCGGTGAAGTGCCCGTTGTCGTCCAGCGCCGCCGAGGCCTGGGCGATGACGTGCTCCTCCTCCTCGTCAGCGGCCAGATAGGTGATCTGCTTGGTCACCTGTCCGTCGACCACCTTGCGGTAGGGGGTCTCGATGAAGCCGTACTCGTTGACCCGGGCGTAGGTGGCCAGTGAGCCGATCAGGCCGATGTTGGGACCCTCGGGGGTCTCGATGGGGCACATCCGTCCGTAGTGGGAGGTGTGCACGTCACGGACCTCGAAGCCGGCGCGCTCACGGGACAGGCCGCCGGGCCCGAGGGCCGACAGCCGCCGCTTGTGGGCCAGACCGGACAAGGGATTGTTCTGGTCCATGAACTGGCTCAACTGGCTGGTCCCGAAGAACTCCTTGACCGCCGCCACCACCGGGCGGATGTTGATCAGGGTCTGGGGGGTGATGGCCTCGACGTCCTGGGTGGTCATGCGCTCGCGCACCACCCGCTCCATGCGGGACAAGCCCACCCGGACCTGGTTTTGGATTAGCTCGCCGACCGAACGGATCCGGCGGTTGGCGAAGTGGTCCTGATCGTCGATCCGGTAGTTCGACTCGCCGTCGGCCATGTGCTTGGCCAGGTGGAGCATGTAGGTGGAGGAGGCCAGGATCTCGGAGGGGCTGAGCACACCCTGGGTCGGGCTCGGACGCTCGAGGTCGATGGCGAGGATCTCCGAGATGCGCTCGATCTCCGGCCCGAGCTTCCGGTTGAGCTTGTAGCGGCCCACCCGGGTCAGGTCGTAGCGCTTGGGGTTGAAGAAGGCGTTCTCGAAGTACTGGCGGGCGGCCTCCACCGACAGCGGCTCGCCGGGACGGGCCCGCTTGTAGATCTCGAGCAGGGCCTCCTCACGGGTGGGAGCCAGGTTCTGCTCTTTCTCCCACTGTCCTTCCAGGAAGTCGAAGTGGCGGACGAACCGCTCGAGAAAGGCCTGGTCCTCATAGCCGAGGGCGCGCAGCAACACGAACAGGGAGAGCCGGCGCTTGCGGGCCACGCGGCAGCCGGCCGTGACGTCCTTGCCCGGCTTGGCCTCGACGTCGAACTCGATCCATTCGCCCCGGTAGGGGTGGATGGTGCCGGTGAACACCGTTTTGGCGTCGCGCCCGGGCTGGAAGATCACCCCGGGGGAACGGACCAGCTGGCTGACGACGACCCGCTCGGTCCCGTTGACGATGAAGGTCCCCTTGTCGGTCATCACCGGGAAGTCCCCCATGAACACCGTCTGCTCTTTGATCTCGCCGGTACCGGCGTTCATGAACCGGGCCCGGACGAAGACCGGGGCGGCGTAGGTCATGTCCTTTTCCTTGCACTCCTCCACCGAGAACTTGGGTGGTGGTCGCAGGTCGGGATCGGTGGGATCGAACTCCAGCTCGAGGCTCAGCTGGCCGGTGAAGTCCTCGATCGGGCTGATGTCGTTGAACGTCTCGGCCAGGCCACGATCGAGGAACCACTGGAACGAGTCCCTCTGGATGGCGACGAGGTCCGGCAAGGGCAGGGCCTCATCGATGTTGGCGAAAGAAAAACGTTCCGGGCTGTTGGACCGTGTAGGCAACGGCCTACTCCTCCCAGTTGCGTGGCGAATGGGGCGACGAAGGGGTACTGCGGTGAATCACTGCTCGAGGAATCGTGGATGCGTGATCTGGACCTTCTGCGGGGTCGACAACTTCCGCCGGAGCGGGCGAAAGGAGCGCCAGGGCGCACGTCAATCAGCGGGAAGTCGGTGGAAGACGGAAGGAGCAGGCACGGCAACCAGTAATCATATCCGGATACGCACGCCATCACAAGCCCAAGGTCGAAACTCCCCGGACCAGGCTTGCACAGGCTAGGAGAAGGTCCTCGCCGCCGTCAAGGGTTTGGGCCCGTCCCGCCCCGCAAACGCTCGTCGACCCGATTGCCGGCCGGCGGCGTCCCGTCGGCCGGAAATCGGGCCCCGCTACTTGAGTTCGACGGTGGCTCCTGCCCCTTCGAGCTGGGCTTTTGCCTTCGCGGCGTCTTCCTTGTTGGCCTTCTCCAGCACCGGCTTGGGGGCGCCGTCTACCAGGTCCTTGGCTTCTTTCAGGCCCAGGCTGGTCAACGAGCGGACCTCTTTGATCACCTGGATCTTCTTGTCTCCGGCCGCGGTGAGGATGACGTCGAATTCGGTCTTCTCGTCCTCGCCGCCGCCGGCGTCGTCGCCTCCGGCCGCCGGGGCGGCGGCGGCCACCGCCACCGGAGCGGCCGCCGTCACGCCGAAGCGCTCCTCGAACTCCTTGAGCAGCTCGCTCAGTTCGAGGACGGACAGTTCGGAGATACCGTCCAGAATCTGGTCCTTGGTCAGGGTGCCTGCCATTGTTCTTGCTCCTTGTTTGCTTGTGCTTCGTTTGCTAGTTCTCGGTGGGGAAGTGCTCGGCCGTAGGTCGTGATGGGGTGGTGTTACTCGGAGGCAGGGGCGTGGTCGCCGGGGTCGGCCGCTTCTGCCTCGGCCGCCTGGGTAGCTTCTGGCTCGGCCGCCGGGGTGGCTTCTGGCTCGGCCTCGGAGGGAGCCACCGCTTCTGCCTCGGCCGCCGGGGCGGCTTCTGTCTCGGCCGCCGGGGCCTCGACCACCTCGCCGGCCACCTGGCGCTGCTCGATCAGGGCGGAGAGCCCGAAGGCCAGGTTGCGGGGCAGCGCCTGCACCAGTCCGGCCAGCTGCTGGAGTGGTGCGGCCAGGGCGCCGGCGAACTGGGCCAACAGGGTGTGCCGCGACGGCAGGTCGGCCAGCAGATTGATGTCCCTGGCCGACAGGATGCCCGAACCGACCACTCCGCCCTTGACCACCAGGTTGGGATTCCCCCTGGCGAAGTCCCGCAACGCCTTGGCCACGGCGCTGACGTCCCCCTTGACGAAGGCGATGGCCGTCGGGCCGGTCAACAGCCCCTGGATCTCGGCCTGGGCCCCGTCGGCGACGGCCAGGCGGACCAGGGTGTTCTTGTACACCTTGTAGTCGCCCCCGGCCGCAGCCAGGTCGCGGCGCAAGTCGGCCAGTTCGGCGACGGTCAGACCGCGGTACTCGGTGAGCAGAGCGCCGTCAGAGGACTCGAGCCGACCGCGCACCTCGTCGACCACCGCGACCTTCTCGGCTCTCGGGTTGTCCATGGTCCCTCCAACGAGCGGCTCGCTCGGGTCCGGGCCGTAGACACCATCGAGTGGTGACGCGCCGGCACGCAGTGCTCGACACGGAACGCCTCATCAGGCGGACCCGGAGGGGGTCCCTTCGGTGCCACGGGGGTGGCACACCGGAGGTCTACGGCAGTTCGATCAATGTGCAAAATCAGAAACAGGGAACTCTAGCCCACCGCCGGACGGCCGGCCAGCCGGGGCCGGCGGTGCCGGGGTCGATCAGGCGCTGACCGCCAGCTCGTCGTCGACCTTGCGGGCCAGCAGCGGGTCGACATGCACGCCGGGTCCCATGGTCGAGGACACGGTGATCCCCTTCACGTAGCGTCCTTTGGAGGATGCCGGCTTGGCCCGGTGGATCTCCTCCAACACTGCGTGGAAGTTCTCCAGCAGCTTGGCGCGGTCGAACGAGGCCTTGCCGATCCGTAGGTGGATGTTGCCGACCTTGTCGGTCCGGTACTCCACCCGACCCCCCTTGAACTCGTTGACCGCCCGCTCGACGTCGTCGGTCACCGTGCCCGTCTTCGGGTTGGGCATCAGGCCGCGGGGTCCGAGGACCCGACCCAGGGTGCCCACCTGGCCCATCAGGTCGGGGGTGGCGACAGCCACATCGAAATCGAGGAAGCCCTCGTTGGCCACCCGGGCCACCAGGTCGTCGGCGCCCACCACATCGGCTCCGGCGGCCCGGGCCTCGGCCGCCTTCTCGCCGGCGGCGAACACCGCCACCCGGGCCGTCCGGCCCGTGCCGGCCGGCAGGGACAGGGTCCCCCTGACGATCTGGTCGGCTTTGCGGGGGTCGACCCCCAGGCGGATGGCGATCTCGACGGTCTCGTCGAACGACGCCTTGGCCGACTCCTTGACCAGGTCGATCGCCTCGGAGGGGGTGTAGAGATGCTGACGATCGATGCCGGCCACGCTCGACTTGTACTTCTTTCCCCTGGACATGGTGATGCTCCGTTTCCTCGAAATGTGGGCGCCGGCCTCAGCCGGCGACGGCGATGCCCATCGACCGGGCAGTGCCCTCGACCTGGCGCTTGGCCGCCTCGATATCGGCGGTGTTGAGATCGGGGAGCTTGACGGCGGCGATCTCGGCCACCTGGGCGCTGGTCACCGTACCCACCTGCTCGCGACCCGAGGTGGCGGCGCCCTTTTCCAGTCCGGCGGCCTGGCGCAGCAGGGCCGGGGTGGGCGGGGTCTTCAGCACGAACGAGAAGGTCCGGTCCTCGTAGATGGAGATCTCCACCGGGATGATCGAACCACGCTGGTTCTCGGTGGCCGAGTTGTACTGCTTGCAGAACTCCATGGTCTGGACCCCGTGCGGCCCGAGGGCGGTGCCGACCGGGGGCGCGGGGGTGGCGCCCCCCGCCGGGAGCTGGATCTTCACAACCGCGACGACGCGTTTCTTCGGTGGCATGGGTTACCTCTCCTTACCTGGATCCGCCGGCCTAGAGCTTTGCGACCTGGCTGAACTCGAGCTCGACCGGGGTCTCCCGACCGAAGATGTTCACCAGCACCTTGAGCTTGAGCTGGTCCTCGTTGATCTCGGCGATCTGGCCCGAGAAGTCGGCGAACGGGCCTTCCTTGACCCGTACCGTCTCCCCGACCTCGTGCTCGAGGCGGGGCCGGCTCCGCTTGGACGGCGCCTCCACCCCCTCCACCTTGACCTGGAGGATGCCCTCCACCTCGCGGCGGGACAGCGGGGTCGGCTTGGTCCCGGGACCCACGAAGCCGGTGACCCCGGGGGTGTTCCGGATGACCGACCAGCTGTCGTCGTCGAGCTCGCACCGGCACAGGAGGTAGCCCGGGAACACCTTCTTCTGGACCACCACCTTCTTGCCGTTCTTGAACTCGATGACATCCTCCATCGGGATGACCACCTCGTAGATGCGGTCCTCCATGTTCATCGAGACGGCCCGGCTGTGGAGGTTCGACTTCACCTTGTTCTCGTAGCCGGCGTAGGTGTGGACCACGAACCACCGGCCCGGCTGGTCGTACGGACTGACCACGAAGGGCTCCTCGTCGTCTCCGTCGTCGTCCAGGCCCAGCTCGTCATCGACGCCGGCGTCGGCCTCGGCCTCGGCCTCGGCGTCGGCCTCGAGGTCAGCCTGGGCCGTCGCTTCCTCCACCACTTCCGCCAGGTCGGCGGGGGGGGTGATGGGCTCGGCGGGCGCCACCGAGGCCCCGACGGCTTCGGAGCCCTCGTCGTCGCCGGCCGGCGTATTGGTTTCGTCGTGGGTCACTGTCACACCGATCACGTCTTGAACAGCCAGAGGACGCCTTTGGCAAAGGCGTAGTTGAGAATGAAGATGAGCACCATCAGCGACAGCAGGGTGACCAGGGTCACGGTGGTGTAGTTGATGACCTCGGACCTGTTGGGCCAGGCCACTTGGCGCAGCTCTGATCGTACCTCGCGCAGGAACTGTCCCGGACGGAACGGGTCACGCTTGGGCGGACGCCGGGGTGGGGCGGCCGTGCGCTTGGCCGGAGCCTCCCCATCGGGGTCCTGGCCCTGACGCTGCATTGCTCGCTTTTGTTCTCGGTTCACGTGCTGGTTCCTTCGACCGTGTTCCACGGGTGGTGAGCAGGGCAGGAGGGACTTGAACCCCCAACCTTCGGTTTTGGAGACCGGTGCTCTACCAGTTGAGCTACTGCCCTCTGCCGACCGCCGTGCCGCGCATGGACGAGCCTGACACAGGTGCGGTGGCCAAGGCTACCACCGGGCCGATGGCAATTCCCAGGCCGGCCGGCCCGGGCCAGGTCCTAGCGGGTCTCCTTGTGCAGGGTGTGCTGACGGTCCCACCGACAGAACTTCTTCATCTCGATCCGCTCACGGTCGTTCAGCTTGTTCTTGGTGGTGATGTAGTTCCGTCGTTTGCACACCTCACAGGCCAGGGTGACCTGGATGCGCTTCTCGTTCTTTGCCACGGCGACTCCTTATCAGTGCCTCGTGCACTCGTCCTCGATCTCGCCGGCCTCGTCGCCCGGTGATCATTACCCTTGTCTGAGCTGTGTGCCCTCTGTCCTGGCTGTCCGAATTGGTAGCGGCGGCCGGACTCGAACCGGCGACCCCACGATTATGAGCCGTGTGCTCTGACCAACTGAGCTACGCCGCCACGGGCGAGCCCCCTGTCGGAATCGAACCGACGACACCAGCCTTACCATGGCTGTGCTCTGCCGACTGAGCTAAGGGGGCAGTGCGGCTCGAGCGAGCAGCAAAAGAGAGATCATAGCCAACCGAGGCGTCGACGAGTAGAACAGCCTGCCTGACTACCATCGGCGGATGCATGTCCGCCTGGCCAGATCGGCCGATGCCGAGCCCATCCGGTCGATCTACAACGCCGAGGTCACCGGATCGACGGCGACGTTCGACCTGCGGCCCCGGACGGTCGACGAGCAGGTCGGGTGGTTGGGGGACCATCGGGGGCCCTATCCGGCCATCGTGGCCCTCGGCGACCAGGACGCCGTCCTCGGCTTCGGGTCGCTGTCGGCGTACCGGGACCGGCCGGCCTACTCGACCACCGTCGAGGACTCCGTGTACGTGGATCGTTCGCAGCGCGGTCAGGGCGTGGGCCGGGTCCTGTTGGAGGAGCTGGTGAGCCTGGCCACCCAGCACGGCTTCCACTGCATCGTGGCCCGGATCGGCGGGGACAACCGGGCCTCCATCGGGCTGCACCAGGCTTGCGGCTTCCAGCTGGTCGGGGTGGAGCGGGAGGTGGGCCGCAAGTTCAACCGATGGCTCGACGTGTCGGTGCTCCAGCACATGCTGTGAGCAGCCGGCCCCCCAGCCGGCGGGGATTCGGTGGACCCGATCAGGCGGCGGTGGTCACCGCCACCGGGCCGGGTTCGACCGGAGCCTGGCGATCTCCCACGTCATGATCGGTCCGTTCCCAGCTGGCCAGGGGCACGGTGAGCACCACCAGGATCCACAACAGGGTCAGGACGATGAGCAGGGGATCACCGTGGATCATGGTCTGCGCCAGTTGGGAGCCACCGGGAAGCTCGATGAAGGCGGTCACCATGGAGAGCCCGACGATCAGTGAGCGCAGGCGGCCCAGGGCCACCGGGGCCAGCAGGATCAGGCCCCACGACAGGTACCAGGGCTGCACCACCGGGCCGAGGATCACGAACACCAACAAGGTGATGCCCAGCGCCTTCAGGGTGCCGATCCGGTCGCTGTTGAGCAGCAACCACACGCCGGCCACCGCCGCCGTCAACAGCCCGAGGAACCGGGTGACGGTGAGCACGCCCCCCAGACCGAGCTCGACGTGGCCGAAGTGGGCGATGCCGGTCACCAGCATGGCGAGCCCGGTGGTCGGGGCCGTCCACGACCGCACCGTTCCCGGGGTCCCGAGGGTGCTCAGCCAACCCCAACCCAGCCCGCTGAGGTAGGAGAAGAACTCGAGGACCCCGGCCCCGACCAGGCCGGCCGTCACCACCGGGCGTATCCGGTCGCGCACCGAGGCCTCCGGCCCCAACCAGCTCCAGCCGATGTAGAGGAAGCCGATGGCTGCCGGGGCCTTGATCGCCGTGGCCAGGGCACACAGCAGGATCCCGACCACCGGACGCTTCTCCTTGGCCGCGGTGAGCCCGGCGACCAGCAGCCCGAGCATCAGGGCGTCGTTGTGGGCCCCGCCGATCAGGTGGAGCAGGGTCACCGGATTGAGCACCATCAGGGTGAACAGCTCGGCGCCGTCCCGGTGGTAGAGGCGGGCCAGCCGGGGGACGCACCAGGCGATCAGCAGCACGCCGGCCAGCGAGAGGAGCCGGAGCAGGACGACGGTGGCCAGTTCGTTGTGGAAGGTGATCCGGGTGAAGAACCCGTCGATCTGCAGGAACAGGGGACCGTAGGGGGCCGGGGCGTTGCCCCACAGGCTGTCGACCGGAGCCGTATACGAGTTGTTGCCGAGTTGGAAGGGCCCGTAGAGATAGGGGTTCATGTGGTGGCTGACCATCTCGCCCTGGGCGGCGTACGAGTAGACGTCCCGGCTGAACAGCGGGGCGATCACCAGCATGGGGGTCGCCCACAGTGCGAACACCCACATCAGCTGGCGGGTGGACACGCCCGGGCACCGGGCGTAGAGGCGGGTCATCCCCCACCAGACCCGCATGAGCAGCAACAGACCTCCGTACACGGCGGCCAGGGTGAAGTACACACCCCACTGCGAACCCTGGGCGGTGCTGGGCTCTCCGAAGAACCACACCCCGGGCAGCTCGAGCTTGAAGGGCGAGCTCGGCATGGAGGCGCCGATGGCGATGCAGACCATGGCGGCGAAGCCGAGCAGGGCCGGGCGGAGCACCAGGCCCCGTGGAGCTGCGCCCTGGCTGCCATCGGTGACGGGAACGTCGGTCAGGCGGGAGGTGGACCCCATCCTCCGGCGGGCCGACGTGGCCACCCCGTCGAGAACACCGAACCCGGCATTGACCGCCTCCCTGGCCAGGGTGCGCAGACTTCCGGCGGTATCCGGAACGGGTTCATGCCGGCCCTCAGCCAACGCGACTTCCTCCGCCGTGATCTTGTGGGGCATGAGGTTGTGGGGGCCTCTCCTCGGTCGAACTGATGGCGGTCTCCAGCTGTTCCAATCGGCGATCCGGCGCCGGCGTCAGTCCCGTCTGCGGCATGGAGTGCGAACCCCCCTCGGGCTTGCCCGAAACGCCCAGGCAGTTCCGACCGCAATCAATCCGTAACCGCATTGTAATCAATCGGGGGAGGCGATCAAGTCGCCTGGCCAGGGACGGGCGGCGGCGTCGGGGGCCACCTCAGCCACCTGGTTCCGGCCATCAGGTGGCCGGGGCGGGAGGACAGGGGGACAATGCCGTGGTGGTCAACAGGACGGTGCCGAGGGCCACCCAGGCGTCCCCGTAGTAGTTGCTTCCGTGGCTGTCGCTCTGGGCCTGGGCCAGCAGGGTGCGGCCCGGGCCGAACTGGCGATCGGCATCGGCCGACGCCGCCGCGGCCACCAGGCCCAGGTTGTTCAGGTAGGGCTCCTGGACGGCGCCGGTGAGGCTGTAGGCCTGGTACGAGCCCGAGGCGGCCAGGCCGCTGATGGTGGGCCAGCTGTCCGCCGACAGGGCGCGGCCCGAAGCGGTGCAGTCTGCCGCGTACCAGATGGGGAGCCGCTGGGCATCGAGGCCGTAGGACGGTGGGCCGCCGCCCGAGGGCGGACTCGACGGGGTGACGGTGCCCGAGGCCGACAACTGCGCCCAGTCGGGAGGAAGAGAGCGGGTCGTGTCCCCCCCCTGGAGGTCGTAGACCAGCCGCTGGCTGTTGACGGCCAGCTGGCTCCAGCGCCCATCGCCCGAGGCGGCGGCCAGCGCCACCATGGCCTCGGGCGAGAAGTAGCTGGGGTCGACCGAATACGGGGCATGACGGGCCCACGGCCCCGCCACCAGCTCGATGCGCCCGGCGCTGACCACCGTCTCGTTGGCCAGGATGGCCGAGGCCACGGCCAGACCGGCCTTCTTGTAGGAGGGCTGATCGAAGGCGGTGGCCCCGAGTACCAGGGCCCAGGCCGTGTCGAGATCGGCATCGGTGGCATTGCCGGTCCCGACCACCGCACCGTTGCTCCAGTGGTAAGCGAAGAGTCCGTCGGGCTGTTGGAGGTTGTCCTTGTCCCATGTCCATATCGCCGCGAAGCGGGCCGCATCGTGGGCCGCCACGGCCAGCAACAGTCCGTATCCCTGCCCTTCGCTGACCGAGTCGCCACCCTGATCCCAGCGGACCACCCGGCCGTTGGATTCGACGTACCGGTCGAGGAAGGCCACCGCCAGGTTCTTGGCCTCCGGGGTGGTGGTGGCGGTGGTCGGCGTGTCGGTCTTGGAGGAACACCCTGACAGGAGGGCGGAGATCAGGGCGACCAGGGCGGCGGCCACCACCGAGGCGCGGCGCCGGCCTCGGGCACCGTGCCGTGGCGCGGGGTGGCGGGCTACCGACATCCCTTCAGTATGGGAGACCGGACCGCCATGCGCATGTCGGAGCGGACATCCACGACCCGGACAGGCGAGGTGGCAACGTTCAGGCGGAGTCGTGCCGGCGGGCGGGGATCACCGGTGGTCGAACAGTGTCGTCGGGGTCGTCATCAGAATCTGGGTCCCACGGCTCGAGGCGACGTGCCCGTGGGCGGCGGCCACCGACGGCCGATGCTGCTTGGACACCCCCACCACGGTCAGTGCGGCCACGGCCGCCACCACCACGATGACGATGGCGAGGGCGATGATCATCCGGCGGGTGGCGCCGGGCGGATCCTCCGGATCCTCACCGAGGGCCAGGACGGGGGCGCCCCCGGCCCACGGTGCTTCCCCGGCCGGCGCCTCCGCGCCGTCCGTCGGTCCGTCGACGTCCTCGGGCAGGTCCGGATCCTCGGCCGGCGGCGCCGAATCCTCGATGACGCTCATACCGGCTCCAGCTCCGTGGACACCGGGTCGTCGACATCCGGCGACGCCTCGATCTCCGGCGGACCTTCGACTTCAGGGGCGGTGTCGACGTCGGGAGGGGTGGCGATGTCGCCCCGGCCCCCGGTGAGGGCGGGCCAGACACCGACCATCATGACCACGCCGTACAGGACGGCGAAGGCCACGTTGTTGGCGATCGACGAGGTCAGTCCGTTGGCGATGCCGTAGACGGCGGTCACCGCCAGGATGCCCACCATCACCAACGCCGGAATGACGCTGCCCGGCTCCCGGCCCCCCGAGCCGCGCTTGGAGGTGACCACCCAGTCCAGCTGGGTGCCGGTCAGCACGTAGATGGTGGCCACGATCTGGATCCAGAAATTGGCGATGAACAGGCAGTAGGCGTCGAAGGTGTACGAGCCCGCCCCGGCCGCGGCCACGGCGATCAGGCTGATGGAGAAGTAGGGCGCGAAGTACAAGAGCATCTGCTGGGAGGTCGACACGTTGAAGGGCTGGGCCCCGAAGAAGATGCGGATGACCGGGAGGGACACGTAGATGAGGGTCGTCCACCCGGTGAGGAAGAACAGGGACGAGGTCAGGTACTGCATGCGGATCTTGAAGGGGAGATTGGCGCGGATGGCGGTGGCGATGGCGGCCACACAACCCCGCGACCAGCGGAGCTGCTGGCTCACGTAGGCCGACATGTCCTCGGGGCCGAGGCCGTGGGCCAGGACCTCGTTGACGTAGACGGTCCGCCACCGCTCGTGGAGGCGGATGGACAGGCCCAGGTCCTCGGTCAAGGCATGCTCGGGAAAGCCCCCGGCCTCGTTGAGGGCGGTCCGGCGGCACACGAAGTTGGTGCCGCAGCAGATCATCGCCCCGAGGCTGTCCTTGCCCCGGCTGATGCAACCGAAGAAGAGGTCCTGCTGGGCAGTGGCCGCCGCCGCCATCCGGTTCACGTGAGCGTTCGAGTAGTACTGCGGGGTCTGGACCAGGGCGACGTCGGGCTCGGCCATCCAGCCGAGAGTGTCCTCGAGGAAGTTGGGCTCGGGTACGTGATCGCAGTCGAAGATGGCGACGAACTCGGACTCGACCATGCGAAGGGCATGGTTCAAGTTGCCGGCCTTGGCCGCGTAGTTGTCCTCCCGGTGGATGTAGTGGGCGCCCCACTCCTCGGCCAGTTCGGCCAACTCGGTCCGACCGGCGTCGTCCAGCAGGTAGACGTGCACCACGGCGCCCCGCAGGGCGGTGGCGGCGGCCACGGTCGGCGCCACCACGTCGAGCGGTTCGTTGTACACCGGGATGAGGATGTCGACGTCAGGGGGCGGTCCGACCGCTCGAGGGGAGGGACCGCGCCGGCGGCGGGGCCAGACCGTCCACCAAAAGCCGATGGCCTGGGAGAAATTGAAGATCTGGGCGGTGATGAGGATGCCGAAGAGATACGGGTTGCCCACCCGCTCCGGCACCAGCAGCCACAGGAGGTACCACACCGAGAAGGCCATGCTGAGGGGCAGCAGGACGAACAGACGGCGGTCGACCGCCTTCCACTGCTCGGCCGAGATGGTGACCGGTGGCTCTCGGCGCAGATCGTCCGGCCTCATGGCCTGGTCGACGGCGGTCATGACCGGTACACCCGCACGTCGACGTTGGGGAAGACCCAGTTCTGGCGGTGTTTCACGCGGTCGGCCAGCGAGCCCTGGGCGCTGTACATGATGGACTCGTCATCCCCGGTCATCAGAATCTTGCTGGTCACCACGAAGATGGTCTGACCGGCCTTGATGGTCGGCCTGGCCGTGAGCGGAGCCGATTTGACCTTGGGAGAGTAGTAGCTGGTCACGGTGTTCAACTGGGAATTCACCGGGTCGTAGAGGATGACGTCTCCGGGGCGGGCGTGGGCGTCGACCCGTTGGAGCGCCTCCCTGAAGTTGAACCGGTAGGGATTGGCACTGGAGAACTGCTGATCGAACAGGGCGACGAGCATCACCGCCACCAAAGCCACGATGACGGCGGTCAGCACTCGTTTACTGGTGGCCACCACGGTGGCCGTCCTGGCGATGAGGAGCAGGAGCACGGGGACGGCGGTGGACATGTAGCGGATGTCGAAGAGACTGGTCTTGAACAGGCCCACCAGGAACATGGCCGTCACCGGGACCAGCACCACCGCGAAGAGCAGGTAGGTCACCGGCTTGACCCGGCGTCCGAGGAGGGCCAGGCCGGCCAGCATGCCGAAGGGCCAGAACGAGGACACGTCCGACACCACTGCCTGTGAGTGGTACCCGAAGACGCCGTAGACGAAGTTGGTGATCACCGAGTAGATGCTCAGGGTCCCGGTTCCCACCACGGCGTTGGCCGCCGGTCCGAAGGCCTGGCCGGTGGCCTGGTGGATCCCGAACTGCTGCTTCATCAGCAAGGCCAGGGGGACGGAGGTGAGGGCGATCGGCACCACGCTGCACAGCCACGGCGGGAGCAGGGCGGGGACTCGACGGTCCCTCCACCACATGACGACGATGATGCCGACGAAGACCAGCTGCTGGAGCAGGAGCTGCCACATCCCGAAGTACTGGGTCCACACCATGGCGATGCTGGCCACGGTGTAGACGACCCAGGGATACCACCCGCCGCGGCGGAGGATCCGGAGCTGGGCCCAGAGGGCCACCACTCCGAACACCATCAACATCATGTACATGCGGGCTTCCTGCGAGTACCACACGAGGATGGGGGCCACGGACACGATGACGGCGGCCACCGCCCCGGTCCTCCGGTCGTACGCCTCCTTGCCCAGCAGGTAGATCAGGGGGATCGAGGCCACCCCGAACAGGATCGACGGGACCCGCAGGGCATAGTCCCCGTCGCCGATCAGCCGGATGGTCGCCCACAGGATGGTGAAGTAGAGGGGCGGGTGGACGTCGGTGGTGGCCAGGCGGTGGATCATGGCTCCATAGGGCATCCGGGCCTCGGACGCGCTGATGGCCTCGTCCAGCCACAGTCCGCGGGGCACATCGAGGCGGATGGCCGTTCCCACCACCATCGAGGCCAGGACGACCAAGGAGGTGGGCCGGGACAGCGACCACCGGATCCCGGTGGTCCAGTTGAGGAACCGGGCAGACCGTCCCGACGGCCCGTCCCCGGGGACCAGCCCGGCCGACTCGGGCTCCGCGGCCACCGCTTCGTCGGACCGCTTCCTGCGGGCCGGGCCGAGGAACTCGGTGATGGTCACGTCGGCCACATCCACCGACCGCCTTCCGACCTGGGGCGGCGTCCTGCCCGCACCCACCGGTCCGGTGGGGCCGGAGCTCTTCGGTTCGCTACGGATCCAGTGGAAGGACCTCCGGCCGGCGCTTCGCCGCCCGGAACCGACCAACCACGAGGTGGGAGCGTTCTCATCGAATCCATTCGCCACCTTCTCAACACTTCATCGCCCCTGGTACCGAGTACTGTCAAACCCTATTGGGCATGATGCCCACGCGCATTGCAGACTATTTCAGCCAGAACGGCCCTCTCCTTACTGGTTTCATTTTCCTCATCCAACGTGGTTATTCGACGACTCTCCGCGTTGACCGGCACCGAACGCCGTCGGAAGACGAGGGGCCCATTGACAACACACGGCGGTCAACCCACCGATGTCAGGGTGGCGGTATCGCCCGATTTCATCGAGTCCACCGATTCCATCGAATCGACCGGTCCGGTCGATTCGGTCGACTCGCATTCCGTCTCAAGATGGGTGGTGATCACCCGGTGGGCGATGCGGTGATCGTCGCTGAAGAGCTCGCGGCCCGATCCCCGCTTGGCCATCGAGGACACCTCGGCCCGGGGGGCATGGCCCAGCTTCACTCGCAGGTAGTCGAGGCAGGTCACCCGTAGATGCTCTCTGACCACCTCGGCCGATCGGGTCGACAGTGACCCCTTCAAATTCTTCGAAGCTGCGGTTCACGGTGTCGGCCATCGGGGGCAGTGTGGTGGAGCCGACGGCGTCCACGCACCCGCTGGCCCGGCTCGACCTGGCCGCCTCCAGTGCATTGAACAGAGGCGAATGGTCCCCGGCCGTCGACGGGTCGGTGGTACCGCAGTACGGCACCTCCTCGTAGCCGGGAGGGAACCCGATGCAGACGATGGGCGACGAACTCCCGGTCTCCTCGACCACGTCCATGGCCAGGCTGAACAGGTCGACCGGCGGCCAGCCCAGATCGGTGATGGCGGTCACCCGGCCGGGCTGGGGGTTGTCGCGGGCGATGCGGGCGGTCAGCATGAGCAGCTCGGAGGCCTCGCGGGCCGACTGCACGAAGAGGTCGACGTTGGGACCGTGCAGTTTGATGGGCTGGCCCGACGTGGCCCACCGGAGCATCTTGTCGTAGATCAGGGAATTGTCGACGATGTGGGTGAAGCGGGCACACCCGGTCTTCATGCCGCTGGTCTGGGCCACCCGGGCCACCTGGTACTCGAGGAGCTGCTTGGACGAAGCGTAGATATCCGAGGTGAACAGGCGCATGGCCTTGCCGGTGGAGGCGGCCACGGTGACCGGCACTCCGGCCTGCAGGGCCGCCTCCATCACGATCTCGGTACCGAGGACGTTGGCGGAGACGGCGTCGAGGACCCGCCGCTCGGCCAGCCCTGGGTCACGGATGCCGGCCAGGTGCACCACCAGGTCGGGCCGGATCCTCGACAGGAGGGATTCCATGGTGGCCCGGTCGGTGATGTCGGCGAACAGATACTCGACGCCGGGGACCACCCGCTTTCTGGTCGGTGCCAGATTGGCGATGCTGGTCACCTCGGAGATCCCCAACCGCTTGAGCAGCCGGAGCAGCGCCGTACCCACGCAGCCGGATCCGCCGGTCACGACGACCCGGTCCCAGGTGGCCAGAGCCTCGTAGTCGACCCCGGAGATCGAACGGGAGGCCACCGACCGCAGCATGGCCAGGTTGGCACCCCGGTTCGGTCGGTCCACATTGTGCACCTCCCCGGCCGACACCAAGGTGGTGGCTCCGGCGGGGGCTACGGCATCGGATTCGCTACATCGACTCATGGTGACCACCTGGCCCGTAGGAGTCCGACCGAAGGTGGAGGGTCGGATGCAGACCTCTCCACTTCTCACCGCTTGGTTTCTCACCGCATGGTGCCCGCCGACGATCGGCCACGGTAGGTGGCGGTGCCGGGTCTCTAAAGACCAGGCCTTTGGTTGTCCCCCCCGGATACGTCAGTCCCGCTGCCCCATATTCCACTGCTCGATTGCTCCCTCGATATCGAAACCCACGGTTAGGAACTTCGCTATCAACCGGCCCGCAAATGCCGCCGCCGCTCCGGTTGCAGCAACAATGCCACCAAATGCCCGGTGGCAACAAGCGAAAATAGAGGCAACCTGTGAACAATATGTAAACCGCCACACTTGGTGATGATCGTGACACATTGCGTGGGTTTCGTGCTCCGAAGAGGCCGGCAAACCGGCCGTTTGCGGCCGGGGGGGAAGGCGGCCATTCACAGAGTGGAGTCCGTGTTATTCCTAGTAAAATGATGGAGTTTATTCAACAATGCCCCGGCGACCGGGCCCCACGGTCGGGCCGGCACGAGGGCGGGCCCACGGGGACCGGGCGGCCACCGGGCCCCACGGGGAGTGATCGGGCCCGGGGCCCATGTAGGCCGTCCACGTTGGCCGGGCCGTCGCCGGGTTCCTCATGAGATCCCCAGCCAGAACGCCATGTAACGCCTGACCAGGGATCTCGCTGCGTGGGCCGGGAAGGATTTGAACCTTCGAAGGCAATGCCGGCAGATTTACAGTCTGCTCCCTTTGGCCGCTCGGGCACCGACCCGCAGGCCGGAAGGTTATCCCGTCACGCGGAGCTACTGTTTCGGCATGCCCACCTTCGACGTCGTCTCCGAAGTCGACATGCAAGAGGTCCGCAACGCGGTCGACCAGGCCAATCGCGAAGCCGCCACCCGATTCGACTTCAAGGGGACCGAATCCTCCATCGAGCTCACCGACAAGGAGCTGGTGCTCAACTCGTCGACCGACGACCGCCTGCGAGCCCTCTTCCAGGTGCTCCAAGAGAAACTGGTCAAGCGGGAGGTATCGCTCAAGTCGTTCGATGTCGGCAAGGTCGAGGAGGCCTCCCGCGGAGCAGCCCGCCAGCGATTGACCATTCAGGCCGGCATCTCCTCGGACCACGCCAAGAAGATCAACAAATTCATCAAGGATCTGGGGCTGAAAGGCGTGAGCTCGCAGACCCAGGGCGATCAGCTCCGGGTCAACGGCAAGAAGCGCGACGACCTCCAGTCGGCAATATCCGCCCTGAAGGGCGAGGATTTCGGGATCCCGCTGCAGTTCAACAACTTCAGGGACTGAGCCCCGGGCCGGCCGTCGGCCACCGGCCCCGTCGACGGGACGTCAGACGGCTTCGACGAGATCGTCCAGCTCCTCGACGGGGTGCACGTGGAACAGGCGGTTGTAGAGCATGTATTTGAGCACCCAGAACAGGCCGAACGACACCATGTTGGCCGCCAGCACCACCAGTGTCTGGTCGAAGTGGCTGAGGTGGTGGGCCTGACCGATGTGCCGGGCCACGGCGGCGCCACCGATCGACACCACGATGCCGATGGCCGACATCACCCAGAACGGGATGATCTCCCTGGTCAGATGGGAGCGACCGCCCTTACCCCACACCCACATGCGATTGAGGTAATAGGAGGGCACCGTGGCCACCACGTTGGCGAAGACGGTGCTCCCAATCTCACCCCACAGGTGGAACACCCCGAACACCAGGGCCAGGACGCCGAAGGAGACGATGGTCGAAACCACCGACACCATCGTGTAGCGGATGAGCTGCCTGGCCTCGGGCGTGTGCCGTTTCTGCCAGACGTGCTCGACACGCCCGATGAGGTCAGTCATCCCGGGAACCTTAGCCGTCAAAGTTCGGCAAAACCCGCGGCAGCACCGGCTCGAAGGGGCGCTTCACCACCCGTTCGAGCGGGCGATGGCGCCGAACCACGCCGCGCTGGGTTTGGGGCGCCGCTCGAACGACTCCCTGTCCACCGCCACCAGACCGAAGGTCGGGCGGTAGCCGAGCACCCACTCGAAATTGTCGAGCAGGCTCCAGTAGAAGTAGCCCCGCACGTCGATCCGGTCGTCGAGGCATCGCCTCACCCCGGTGAGGGCCCGGCGCACGTACTCGATCCGGGCGGCGTCGTCGTCGGTGCCCACGCCGTTCTCGGTGACGTAGACGGGGATACCCCCGGTTTTGTCGGTGGCCCGGCGGATGGTGGCCTCCAGTGCGTCGGGCCAGAACTCGTAGCCCATCTGGGTGGTGGGCACGCCCTCCTCGGGGGCGACAGGGCCCTCCGGCCCGACCCGCATCCGGGTATAGGTCTGGACCCCGAGGAAATCGTCCCCGTCGGTAGCCTCGAGGAACACGTCCTCGGCCGGACGGCGGAGCCGTTCGAGCCACTGCTCCCCCCCGGGCTGGAGTTGGTAGTCGGTCATGGACAGGGTCAGGCCCACGGGGGCGCCGCCGGGTCCCGAACGGACGGCTTCGACCGCCCGGTGGTGGGCGTCGACCAGAGCCTGGTTGACGGCGTCCCGTCGTTGCCGGTCCCGCACCCGGGGAGGGAAGATGCCGAGCCGCCATCCCATGGTGGCCACCACGTTGGGCTCGTTGATGGTGCAGGCCACGCCGATCAGGTCCCCGAGATGGGAGACGACGCGGTCGCAGTAGCGGGCGAACCGGTCCGGTGCGTCTTTGGCCTCCCACGTCCCCGACGCCGCCAGCCAGCGGGGATGGGTGAAGTGGTGAAAGGTGACCACGGGCAGTAGCCCGTGATCGTGGCAGGTGGCCGCCATCCGGCGGTAGTGGTCGAGCGCCACCCGGGAGAACTCACCCTCTTCCGGTTCGATCCTGCTCCACTCGAGGGAGAACCGGTAGGCGGTGAGGCCGAGTCCGGCCACCAGGGCGACGTCGTCGGCGTAGCGGTTGAACGAGTCGCAGGCGTCACCGCTCACATCGAGGCAGTGGGACGACGGGTCGTGCTCGAACTCCCACCAGTCGTTGTTGACGTTGCCGCCCTCGATCTGGTGGGCGGCGGTGGCCGACCCCCACACGAAGTCCTCGGGAAACTCGACATCGGGCACGGTGGGCCACCGTAGCGGCGGAGGCGGACGGCGTGGCGGCGGTCGAGGGGGCCGGCCGATGGTTCCGGGGAGCCGTCCCCCGGATGCAAGGATGGAGAGGTGAGCGACGCCCTCGAGTTCCTCGTCGACCTACTCGACCTCGAGCCCATCGAGGTCAACATCTTCCGTGGCGTCAACCCCCACGAGGAACGTCAGCGGGTGTTCGGCGGCCAGGTGGCGGCCCAGTCACTGATGGCGGCCGGGCGGACGGTGGAGACGGGTCGGCCCCACTCGCTGCACGCCTACTTCCTGCGGCCGGGCGATCCCACCACCCCCATCCTCTACGAGGTGGACCGCATCCGCGACGGTCGGTCGTTCAGCACCCGCCGGGTGGTGGCCATCCAGCACGGGCGGGCCATCTTCAACATGTCGGCCTCGTTCCATGTGGACGAGCCGGGAATGACCCACCAGCTCCCCATGCCCGATGTTCCCGGGCCCGAGCACCTCGACTCGCTGGTCACCAGGCTCGAGCCCTACCGCCAGCTCCTGGGTGACTGGTTCGCCAAGCCCCACCCCATCGACCAGCGGCCCATCGGCGAGCTCCCCTACAGCAAGAACGCCAGCAAGGAACCGATCCAGCGGCTCTGGATCCGGGCCGACGGCGCCCTGCCCGACGACCCGCTCCTCCATGCCTGCATCGCCGCCTACGCCTCGGACATGTCGCTGTTCGACACCATGTTGGCCCCCCATGACGTGACCTGGGACGATGCCGACTTCATGGGGGCCAGTCTCGACCACTGCATGTGGTTCCACCGGCCCTTCCGGGCCGACGAGTGGCTGCTCTACGACATGGACAGCCCGGTGGCCTATGGGGCCCGGGGCCTGGCCCGCGGTTTCCTGTTCACCCGCCGGGGCGAACTGGTGGTGTCCCTGGTTCAGGAGGGGCTCATGCGCAAGATCGCCCGCCCCCCACCGGATGAACGGGTCGACGGGGTGGTTCAGCGGGAGCTGATGGGGACGTAGTCGCGTACGTCGTCGCCGATGTAGAGCTGGCGGGGCCGGGCGATCTTCGAGTCCTGGTCGAGCATCTCCTGCCAGTGGGCCAGCCATCCGGCCGTGCGGGGGATGGCGAACAGGACCGGGAACATCTCCAGCGGGAATCCCATGGCCTGATAGATCAGACCGGAGTAGAAGTCCACGTTGGGATAGAGCTTGCGGGAGATGAAGTAGTCGTCGGAGAGGGCGATCTCCTCGAGTTTGAGGGCGATGTCGAGCAACGGGTTCTTGCCGGTGACGGTGAACACCTCGTCGGCCGTCTTCTTGATGATGGTGGCCCGGGGGTCGTAGCTCTTGTACACCCGGTGGCCGAAGCCCTGGAGCCTGCCCGCCGATCCCTCCTTCACCGACCGGATGAACGGCTGCACGTTGTCGATGGACCCGATCTCGGTGAGCATGCGGATCACCGCTTCGTTGGCTCCCCCGTGGCGGGGACCGTACAGGGCGGCGGCGGCAGCGGCGGTGGCCGAGTAGGGATCGGCGTGCGACGAGCCGACCACCCGCATGGCGGTCGTCGAGCAGTTCTGCTCGTGGTCGGCATGGAGGATGAACAGGACGTCGAGGGCCCTGGTCAGGATGGGATCGGCTTCGAACCGGGGCTCGGCGATCTTCCACATCATGGAGAGGAAGTTGGCGGTGAAGGGGAGGGAGTTGTCCGGGTAGACGAAGGGCATGCCCACGCTGAACCGGTGGGCGGCGGCGGCCAGGGTGGGCATCTTGGCGATGAGGCGGATGATCTGCTTGTTCCGGGAGTCGACGTCGAAGATGTCCTTGGCGTCGAGATAGAAGGTGGAGAGGGCGGCTACCGCCGATACCAGCATTCCCATCGGGTGGGCGTCGTAGTGGAAGCCCTCGAGGAAGCGCTTTCGTACGTTCTCGTGGATGAACGTGTGCAGGGTGATCTCGCGCTCCCACACCTCGAACTGCTCGGTGGTGGGCAGCTCGCCGTTCAACAGGAGGTAGGCCACCTCCAGGTAGGTCGAGCTCTCGGCCAGCTGTTCGATGGGATAACCCCGGTACCGGAGGATCCCCTCCTCGCCGTCGAGGAAGGTGATGGCGCTCTCGCAGGCGGCGGTGGACACGAACCCCGGGTCGTAGAACCACACCCCGGGCAGCAGCTTCCCCCACTGGGCGGCGGAGATTCCCCCGTTCTCGAACGGGATCTCGAGAGACTCGCCGGTGCGGTTGTCGGTGATCGTAATGCTCTCGGCCACTGGTCCCCAGACCCTTCTGTCGACGCTCACGGGTGTACGGCCCGATCCTAGTTCCCTACCCACCACTCCTGACCAGCCGGGAGGCGCCACCGTGGGGCCCGGGAACGCCGGCGGGCCCGGCCCCGGCGGCCGCCGGCCACCGTCCCGGTCACGCCGTTATCTGGAGGAGGAACTCCTGTGAGGAACCGGCCGAACCGAAGGGACCCGACCGCTGGCCGAACGGAATGGAGATGGACACCTGGAGGGTGTAGCTGTGTCCGCCGGCCACCGACAGCGGGGGCAGGTCCAGTGCCGCCGAGGATCCGGCCGGGACGGACACCTCGACGTGCGAGCTGGCGCCCCGGGCGCCGGCCGGCGGGAGAGGCGTACCGCGGGCGTCGACCAGGATCAGGGTCTCGGTCGCCCTGATGCCGGACTCGTCGACGGTCCCGCAGTTGGTCACCGTGGCATCGACGGTGACCGTGCCGGTGGGAGGCAGCACCGTCGGCGTGGTACCCGTCCCCACCGACTGGGCGGCGGCGGCACAGCCGACCCCGACGGTACCGGGGGCACCCGACGCCACCGCGGCCGGCGAGAGGCCGACGGCGGTGAGCACCAACTGGTGGAACGGGTACAGGGGTACCGAGGCGTTGAGGGAGGGGGCGAAGGCGGCCAGGCGGACGGGGCCGAGGGCGGCGGCGGCAGCCGGCGAGGCGACCCAGGCCGAGCTCGGAAGACGGATCGGGGGGCGCTGCCGGCGTGCGTCCGACGCCACCTGGCGGTAGGCGGAGTCCGCCCGCTCGAACAGGTGTCCGGCGGCACTCATGGCCTGCGATGCCATCTCCGGCGACTGCAGGGGAGCGTTCGACGTCGTGGTGGTGGTGGACGAGGGCGAGCCGGCGATGGGCAGCGGGGACATCCCGAGCATCTGGTCGACGGCCGACCGCAGCTGGGTGGCGGCGGTGGCCCGAGCCGGCCATCACGCCGGTCAGTCCGGCGCTCACGTTGCCGGTCGGATACGGGGGCACCAACTGGGCCGCCTCGGTGGCCTGCCGGGCCGAGTCGGTCACCGCCCGGTCGAGACCTTGCTGGATCTCGGACCGGGCCGTCTGGCCGACGGTGTTGGGCAGCGGGACGTTGGCGAGATTGGGAGCCTCGTTCACCAGCGCCGCCAGCTGGCGCCCGGTCTGGTTGGACTCGACGACGAGCCGGGAGGCCAGGGCGGCGTATCCGGTGTTGATCGAGGACCGGTAGCCGGCCGATTGGGCGTTGATCTCGGCCAGGGATCCGATCACGATCACCAGGGCGAAGGCGATGACCGCCGCCCACAGTGCCGTCCGGCCCCGGGACCGCCGGGACCGCCCGGAGACCGACAGTCTCCGTCTCCGTCGGGCCATCGGCATCCAGAGGACGATAGTGCCGACACCGGTGGCCAGGGCCTAGCGCCGGGCCGGGATCCGGCTGCAGCTGCGCACCGGAACCCTCGGACACGGCGTAGTCGATCTTGCCGTTGGCCCTGGGTCTCATGGCCGTGCCGGCGGTCGACCAGCTCGCTCTGGGTATTGCGCCACTCGACGGTGGGCCGAATGGCGGCCACATCGACGTTGGCTTTGTTCCGGTCGGCCACGGTGAGGATCGACTGGATGGCCGACGATGTGAGGAGGTGGGGAACCAGCCCGAGGTCGAGGAGCTTGGTGTGGGCCGCCCGGTAGTAGTGCTCCTCCTTTTCGACCCGGGGGTCCGGCTCGTGATCGATCACCACGTCACCGGAGTACTCGGACGCCACCAGCTCCGCCATCTCGCTGACCGAGAAGGACTCGGTGAACTGGTTGAACACCCGGAACTCGCCGCGCTCGGCCGGGTGCTCGAGGGCGAGCTCCACGCAGGCCAGCGTGTCGAGGATGTTCAGCATGCCCCGGGTCTGGCCGCCCGAGCCGTACACCGTCAGCGGGTGACCCGTCACCGCCTGGACGCAGAACCGGTTGAGCACGGTTCCGAAGACACCGTCGTAGTCGAACCGGGTGGCCAGCTCGGGGTGGAGCACGGTCTCCTCGGTGTCGTGCCCGTAGACGATGCCCTGGTTGAGATCGGTGGCCCGGATTCCCCAGATGCGGCAGGCGAACATGATGTTGGCGCTGTCGTGGACCTTCGACAGGTGGTAGAAGGAACCGGGCTGTTTCGGATAGGGCATGACATCGGTGCGCCCCTTGTGGGTGATCTCGATGAAGCCCTCTTCGATGTCGATGTTGGGCGTGCCGTACTCGCCCATCGTCCCCAGCTTGACCAGGTGGATGTCGCGGTCCTTTTCGGCAATGGCGTAGAGGAGATTGAGGGTTCCGGCCACGTTGTTTATCTGCGTGTAGACGGCGTGCTTCCGGTCGATCATCGAGTACGGGGCCGAGCGCTGCTCGGCGAAGTGGACGACGGCTTCGGGCTCGAAGGAGTCGAGGGTCTCGGTCACGAAGATCGGATCGGTGAGGTCCCCGATGAATGCGTCGATGGCCGAGACCGGAGATCTCCCTCCAGCGGCGGATCCTCCGCTGGAGGCTGACGATGGGGACCAGACTCTCCACGCCCATCTCGGAGTCGTATCCCCGCCTGGCGAAGTTGTCGACGACCCCGACTTGGTGCCCCCGGCGGGACAGGTACAGCGCGGTCGGCCAACCCAGATAACCATCGCCGCCGAGTACCAGGATCTTCACGTTCCTCATCCTCTCATTTGAGCCACGATTGCTCGAACCACATCGAACGGCCGAGCGGCTTGTTGCGGCAACTATTACCCAGGCGACCTTGGATTCAACTGAGAACGCTGGGTATTGGGCATGTTCTCAGCAAACCATAAGGTACCGAGGGGGTCGTTGGCGAACTCGACATAGACGACCGCGGCCAGCGGTGGTGGATCGGCTCAGCGTTCGGTGCCGGTAGCACCGGGCACCAAGGCGTCGACGACCTCGACCGAGCCGTTGAGCAGAGGCAGTCCCAGCGACGGCACGGCCAGCTCGGGTGATTGCAGGCCGCGGGTGGTGGCGTCGACCGGCGGGGGATTCGTCAGCTCCTTCTCCCCGGCGCCGACCACCCCCATCTCGACGAACCGGCGGGCCGTGACCAGGACCCGACCCTCGAGCGAGCCGACCGCCTTGTTGTAGGCGGTCACCGCGCTGTTCGAGTCCCTTCCCCACCCCGGCGAAGTGGTCACCCAGCAACGACAGGCGCTGGTAGAGCTCGGCGCCGAGCAGCTGCACCTCGCGGGCGTTCTCGGCCAGGGCGTCCTGCTGCCATCCGTAGGCGACGGCCCGCAGCAGGGCGATCAGCGAGGTGGGCGTGGCCAGCAGGACGTGATTGGCCACGGCGTACTCCATCAGCCCGGGCTCGTGTTCGAGGGCGGCGGTGAGCAGGGGGTCGCCGGGGATGAAGGCCACCACGAACTCGGGCGACGGATCGACCCGCTTCCAGTACTCCTTCTTCGACAGGGCGTCGACGTGGGCCTTCATCTGGCGGCCGTGGCTGGCCAGGTGGGTCCGGCGGACGCGTCTCGTCGTCGGCCTCGTTGGCGTCGAGGAAGGCCTGCATGGGCACCTTGGCGTCGACCACCACGTTCTTGCCGCCCGGGAGGTGCACGACCATGTCGGGACGCAGCCGGCCCCCGTCGGCCGTCCGAGGTGACCTGCTCGTCGAAGTCGCAGTGCTCGAGCATGCCGGCCATCTCCACCACCCGGCGCAGCTGCAGCTCGCCCCACCGTCCCCGGGTCTGGGGCGACCGGAGCGCCGTGACCAGGTTGCGCGTCTCCTTCTGGAGCTGGTCGTGCGAGGTGGAGAGGTGCTTCATCTGCTCGGTCAGGCCCGGTGTAGGCCCTCTGGCGCTCCACCTCGAGGCGCTGCATCCCCACCTCGTACTTGCCGAGCTGCTCGCCGATGGGCTTGAGGAGCTGCTCGATGGCCTGCTGGCGTTTGGCCAGCTCCCGATTCGGCTGCCTGGCGGGTCTCGTTGAGCTTGGTGTCGGCGAGCTGCAGGAACTGCTCGTTGTTCTGCTGGAGGGCCAGCGTGGACAGACGTGCGAACTCGCCCGTCAGCTGGGTCCGGGTCTCCTCGAAGGCGGCCGCACGCTGCTCGGCCGCCTGGCGCTCGTGGGCGAGCTCGGTGCCAGGCGGGCCGCGGACGGCCTCGAGGCCGGCGACCTGGACCTGCTGGTCCGTCAGCCGGGCCTGCAGGCCCTCGACCTCACCGGTCAGGATGCGTTGCGGGCCAGGGCGTCGCCGAGGCGGGCCTCGGCGGTGCGTGCCGCCGTGACCTGATTGGCACGGACCAGCAGGCCCACCACCAGGCCCAAGGCGGCTCCGGCCAGCAGTCCCACAATCAGCCCGGTGATCATCGCAACGTCCTCCCCGAGGCCCAGAGGGCCTGCGGGCCAGCGTACCGAGGGGGTGTCCACTCTGGGGGATCGTCCCCGAGAGGGTCGGGCCGGGCTGGGGCGGACGTCCCGGCCCGGCGACGGCTGTGCCAGCATGGTCTCGTGCACCGGGTGGTATCGTGGGCGCCGGATTCGCCGGACTCTCGGCGGCCAGGGCCCTCATCGGCGAGCCGGTCGAGGTGACCATCGTCGACCAGCGGAACTTCCACACCTTCCAACCCCTCCTCTACGAGGTGGCCACCGCCGGACTCGAGGCGGGTGACGTGGCCTACCCCATCCGGGCCATCTTCGGTCGTGCCGACAACGTGACGTTCCGGTTCGCCACGGTGTCCGGGGTCGACTGGGACCGCCACCTGGTGCTGTTCGAGGGCGGGTCCACCCTGCCTTCGACACCGTCGATGGTGGCCAGCGGGGCCACCGCCCGGTTCTTCGGCATCCCGGGCGCCTCCGAATTCACGTTCCCCCTCTACACCCTGACCGACGCCCGCACCCTCCGGGACCACGTCCTGCGCCGGCTGGAGGACGCCGACTCCGACCCGGACGCCGTGGCCGAGGGAGCGCTGACCTTCGTGGTGGTGGGGGGGGGCCCCACCGGGGTCGAGGTGGCGGGCGCGCTGGCCGAGCTGCTCGACGTCGCGGTCCGCCACGACGGCTTCAGCTTCAACCGGGCCGACGGGCGGATCATCCTGTCGACGGCCTCGACCGGCTGTTGACCCCGTTCACCGAATCGGCGGCGGCCTACGCGGCCGACACCTTGCCCGGGCGGGGGCGTGGAGCTTATCTTCGGCCACATGGTGCGATCGGTCGACGAGACCTGTGTCGAGCTCGACGACGGCGCCGAGATCCCGACCAGGACGGTGGTGTGGGCCGGGCGGGGTCACCGTCGAGGACACCGTGGCCTCCACGCTGGGGGTCCCGAGCGGGACCGAACGGTCGGCTGGTGGTCGACCAGGACCTCTCCATCGGCGGCCGGAGCGACGCCTTCGCCGTGGGTGACGCGGCCGCGGTGCCCTGGGATCCCCCACTCGCCCGCGCAGCCCGACGATCTGCCCCCAGCTGGCCCAGGTGGCCATCCAGTCGGGAGAGCACGCCGCCGCCCAGATAGTCCGCCGGATCGACGGCCGGCCCACCGAGCCGTTCCACTACCGCGACAAGGGCATCATGGCCACCATCGGCCGGCGGGCGGCGGTGACCCAGTTCCCCCGGGGACTGGTGATCCGGGGCACGCTCGGCTGGTTGGCCTGGCTGGGTCTGCACATCCTGTACCTCATCGGGTTCCGCAACAAGATCATCGTCCTGGTCAACTGGTCGTGGCGGTACCTGTCCTGGGGATCGGGGCCAAGGGTCATCGTCGGAGACGAGCTCGAATCGACGGGGGACGGGCCCCGACCGGTCGGGCTGACCGGGCGGCCGGGTCACCGGCCGGTCGCGGCGGGCTACGGTGGCCCCGATGGACGAGCGCTCTCGCACAGATCGACCGCAAGGTGCTCCAGCTCTTCGCTCTGGTCGGGTGAAGGCATGTCCGGGGCCACCGACTCGCTGCTGTCGGGCGACCGGGAGGCGGCCAAGGCCCTGGCCGAACGGGACCAGGTGGTGGACAACCTCTACCACGACATCGAGGAGTTGACGCTGGAGCAGCTGACCGTGGCCGGGATCACCTCCCCCGAGGACCTGCGGTTCCTGGTGACGGTGATCCGGATGCTCCCCGACCTCGAGCGCAACGGCGACCTGGCCGAGCACGTGGCCCGGCGGGCCGCACGCGGGCTGGGGACCGAGCTGTCGGCCCGGAGCCGGGGCCTGGTCGAGCGGATGGGCGAGGTGGCCATCCGCATGTGGCGGGCCACGACCGACGCCTACGCCGAGCGGCTGCCCACGGGGGCGGCGCCTGGTCGACGCCCTCGACGACGAGATGGACGATCTCCACGTCAGCCTCACCGTCGAGGTGGTGGCCGGCACCATGCCGCTTCCGGTGGCGGTGGAGCTGGCCATGGTGGCCCGCTTCTACGAGCGCTTCGGCGACCACGCCGTCAACCTGGCCAGGCGGGTGGCCGTGACTCCCGGTGCCGTTCGGATCCACCAGCCACCTGACGATCGCCCGGACATCGGGGCCTGAGATCAGGCCGGGACGACTCGGGCGGACGGCCGGGCTCAGGCGACGATGCCCATGGGCCACCAGCGCCTCGGCGATCTGGACGGCGTTCAGGGCGGCGCCCTTGCGCAGGTTGTCGCCGCTGACGAAGAGGGCCAGGCCGTCGCCGGCGGCGTCCGGCCCGGCGGATCCGGCCCACCAGCGACGGGTCGGTGCCGGCGGCGTGCAGCGGCGTGGGCAGCTCGGCCAGCTCGACGCCCGGGGCGTCGCCCAGCAGAGCTCACGGCCTGGTCAGGGCTGAGCGGACGGTCGAACTCGGCCACGATGGCCAGCGAGTGCCCGGTGAACACCGGTACCCGGACGCAGGTGCAGGTCACGTGGAGGCCCGGGATGTCGAGGATCTTCCGGCTCTCGTCGCGGAACTTCCGCTCCTCGCTGGAATCGCCGGTGCCGTCGTCGAGCGGGGAGCCCGCCATGGGCGATCACGTTGTGGGCGATGACCTCGGGGAAGACCACCGGCGCCGGATAGTCGGCGGCCGACCCGTCGAAGGTCAGTGCGGCGGCCCCGTCGACCGTCTTGGCCAACTGCTCCTCGAGCTCGGCCGCGCCGGCCAGGCCGGCTCCGGACACCGCCTGGTAGGTCGAGACGATGAGGCGGCGCAGCCCGGCTGCGTCATGCAGCGGCTTGAGCACGGGCATGGCCACCATGGTGGTGCAGTTGGGGTTGGCCACGATGCCCTTGCCCATGGAGTGCGAGGGCCGAGGCGTTGACCTCGGGCACCACCAGCGGGCACGTCGGGGTCCATCCGCCAGGCCGAGGAGTTGTCGATGACCACGGCGCCGGCCGCGGCGAACCGCGGGGCCAGCTCCCTCGAGGCGGTGGCCCCGCTGGAGAACAGTGCGATGTCCAGCCCGGCGAGATCGGCGGTGGCGGCGTCCTCCACCACGACCTCTGCGTGGCGGAAGGGGAGCAGCCGGCCGGCCGAACGGGCCGACGCCAACAGCCTCAGCTCGTCGATGGGGAAGTCCCGCTCGACGAGGATGGACCGCATGACCGATCCCACCTGTCCGGTTGCTCCCACCACGGCGACCCGCATGGTCCCAGTCTACGGGCGTGGGGCCCGACGCCGGAACCGGCGTTCCGGCCGGCGGGCGGGACGCCCGGGAGCGGGCGGACTCAGGAACCGAGGGCGAAGGCGGCGTGGAGGGCCCGGACGGCCTCCTCGGCCGCAGACGCCCGCACCATGCAGGAGATCCGGATGGACGACGTCGAGATCATCTCGATGTTGATGCCGGCCGAGGCCAGGGTCTCGAAGGTCAGGGCGGTCACCCCGGGGTGGGTCTTCATCCCGGCCCCCACCAGCGACACCCGGGCCACGTCGTCGTCGGTGGTGACCCCGGCGGCCCCGAGCTCGGGGACCAGGGCCTCGCACACCTCGGTGCTGACGGCCAGGTCGTAGCCGGGCACCGTGAAGGAGATGTCGGTGGTGCCGTGCAAGGAGGTGTTCTGGACGATCATGTCGACGTTCACGTGCCGGTCGGCGAGACCCCGGAACAGCCGGGCGGCCAGCCCGGGACGGTCGGGCACCCCGATCACGGTGACCTTGGCCTCGGTCACGTCATGGGTGACCGCGGTGACGATGGCGTCTTCCATGGTGGCGTCCTCCTCTTCGATCCACGTCCCGGGCTCCCAGGTGAAGCTGGAGCGCACGTGCAGGGGCACGCCGTGGTTGCGGGCGAACTCCACCGAGCGCAGGTTGAGCACCCGCCCGCCGGTGGCCGCCATCTCCAGCATCTCCTCGTAGCTCACCCGGGGAAGCTTGCGGGCCTCGGGGGCGATGCGGGGATCGGCGCTGAACACCCCGGGTACATCGGTGTAGATCTCGCAGACCTCGGCATCGAGGACGGCGGCCAGGGCCACCGCGGTGGTGTCGGAGCCGCCCCGGCCGAGGGTGGTGACGTCCCGCTCGACGGACACTCCCTGAAAGCCGGCGACCACCGGGACGCCGCCCCCGTCCAGGGTGGCCCGCAGCCGGTCGGCCTTGATCTCGACGATCTTGGCCCGGGTATGGACGGCGTCGGTGATGATGCCGGCCTGGCTCCCGGTGTAGGAGGTGGCCTCCACCCCGAGCTCGGCCAGGGCCATGCACAGCAGGGACATCGAGATCCGCTCGCCCGAGCTCAGCAGCATGTCGACCTCACGGGTGGGCTGCACCGAAGCTGACGTCGTCGGCCAGGCGGACCAGCTGGTCGGTGGTCTTGCCCATGGCGCTGACCACCACCACGACCTCGTGGCCGGCCCGCACGGTCCGGGCCACGTGGTCGGCGACGGCGCGGATGCGTTCGGCGTCGGCCGACCGAGGTGCCGCCGAACTTCTGCACCACCAGAGACATGGGGGTCAAGGCTACAGGGGCCGCTTGGGCCCCCCGTCGGGCGGCGAGCGGCTGACACCGGGATCCGGGTGGGAGCGGCTACCCTGGCACCCCGTGCCCACCGAGAAGCGTCAACGCCAGAAAGCCGGCCGTCAGGCCCGACTGGCCGCCCAGCAGAAGACCCAGAAGCGGAGGCGGAACTCCCGCCGGATCATCACCATGGTCGTCGTGGCGGCCGTCGTCGTTGGCATCTCCTACTGGATCTTCGCCGGCAACCGTCCAAGTCGACCTCCACCACGACCACCAACGCCAAGTCGTCGACCTCCACCACAGTGCGGCGCCACCGGGAGGATCCGGCAACAGGTCGCCCAGCGCCATCACCACCTCGGCCGACTGCCCGGCCAACTTCAGCGCCACGTTGAACAAGCCGTCGTAGTCGTCGCCCCCGCCGATGACCATCGACACCGTCCAAGACCTACACGGCCACCATCACCACCGACATCGGTCCCTTCACCGTCCAGCTCGATCCGAAAACCGGCCCCCAAGACCGTCAACAACTTCGTCTTCCTGGCCCAGCACCACTTCTACGACTGCATCATCTTCCACCGGGTCATCCCCTCGTTCGTCGACCAGACCGGCGATCCCACCGGGACCGGCACCGGGGGGCCCGGCTACGAGTTCGCCGACGAGCTGCCCAAGACGGCCAGCCCCCAGTACCCGCTGGGATCGGTGGCCATGGCCAACTCCGGGGCGAACACCAACGGCAGCCAGTTCTTCATCGTGGCCGGGTCGCAGGGCGAGAGCCTGGCCCCCAACTACACCCTGTTCGGCCAAGGTCACCTCCGGCATGGCCGTGATCGACAAGATCAACCGGGCGGGTCGTCCAGCGGGACGCCGACCACGCTCCACCGGATGGTCTCGGTCACCGTGACCGAGTCTAGCTGACGCCCCGGCCAGCTGGCACCCCCGCACTCCAGACGTCCACCCCACCCCCCACCGACACGAGGAGACGCCGTCATGGCCCCCGAGATACCCGCAGCAGACGGATCCAGCCCGAAGACCCAGCGGTTCGACGGACCCCCGCCCATGGTCATCGACCCGGCCAAGCGCTACACGGCCGAATGGTCACGTACAAGGGCACCCTGGTGATCGCCCTCGATCCGGTCGCCGCCCCCGCCACCGTCAACAACTTCGTGTTCCTGGCCCGGTGGCACTACTACGACGGCATCGTCTTCCACCGGATCATCCCGGGATTCATGCTCCAGGGGGGCGATCCCGAGGGCTCCGGTCGCGGCGGTCCGGGCTACCGGTTCAACGACGAGCTCCCGGCCCCCGGTCGTTACCAGATCGGCTCGCTGGCCATGGCCAACGCCGGGCCGAACACCAACGGCAGCCAGTTCTTCATCGTCAGCGGACCCGACGGGACGTCGCTCCCTCCCAGCTACTCGCTGTTCGGGCAAGGTGGTCAAGGGTCTCGACGTGGTCAAGGCCATCGAGTCGGTGGGAAGCCGGTCGGGAGCCCCGTCCGAGCCCGTGGTCATCGAGTCGGTGGTCGATCACCGAGGCGGACTGACCGGAGCCGGGGTCAGGCGGGCAGGGCCCCGAGGCCGGCGGCAGCCCGGGCGCCGTCGAGAAAGACGGCCACGTGGCCGAGCCCGTCGGCCCGCCACCGGCCACCGGGGTCCCTGATGAGAGCGGTGCGTTCGGGGATGCCGGCCACCGGGGTGCCGGCCGGGGCCAGCTGCACGGACCGGTGGAGCTTTTCGCCGTGCTCGTCCTCGTGGGTGTCGCCGAAGTGGGGTACCACGGCCAACCCGCTTCGCAGGCCCAGCCCGATGGTGAGACCCCCGCCCCGGGCGTCGACCATGGGGTCGGTGAGGGCCATGGCCGCCCCCGAAGATCCCACCACCACGGCGCCGTCCGACCAGGCCCCGACCAACGCCTCCCATACCGCCGAATGCTTCAGCACGCTACGGAGGTGCATGGGCGAGCTGCCATTGAGGTAGACGAACCGGGCCCGGCGCACCAGGGCGGCGGCCCCGGTGTCCTCGGCGTCGGCCCGGGACAGCACCATCAGTCCCTCGACCCGGCCGCCGAGTCGGAGCGAACCATTCGCCGGCCCGGACCACCTGGCGTTCCGGGTGCTCGTAGGCCGCCGCCGTCGGCAGGACCAGGACCTCGTCCGATCCCGAGGCAGCCAGGAACCCGGCATCGAAGGAGCATCCCTCACTCCACTCGCCCCCGCCGACCAGTGCCAACATCCCCGGAGCTGTGTCCATGCCCAACTGTAGAGGCCCCCGGTGTCGTGCCGGCGTCCGAGTCCGTGCACCGGCGGCCGTTCAGGGTCGGGGCCCGATCCCGCTGGCCGGGCGGCGCATCATCTGACCCATGGCGTCGCACACCTCGGTGGCCAGGGCCAGCGAATCGGGAAGGATCCCGGCCCCCAGGAACCCGTGGATCTGGTCGTGGTAGCACCGGTACTCGACCTCGACCCCACCCTTGCGCAACGCCTCGGCGTAGTTGACGCCGTCCTGGCGCAGTGGGTCGAATCCCGCCGTCACCACCAGGGCCGGTGGGCCCCCGGTGAAGTCGTCGGCCATGAGAGGGGCCGCCCTCGGATCCTCCCAGTCGGACCGATCGGGTAGGTACTGCTCCCTGAAGTACTCCATCACCTCCCCGGTGAGGAGGAATCCGTCTTGCAGCGTGCGGGACGAGTCGGTGTCGAGCCGGGCGTCGACGGCCGGATAGACCAGGCCCTGGGCCACCGGGGGGGGAACGTCGTCCGGCGAGAAGGCGGCCACCCCGAGCGACTGTTGGGCCACCACCGCCGCCAGATTGCCTCCGGCACTGTCGCCCATCACCCCGACCCGACCGGCGGCGATGCCCAGCTCCTCGTGGTTGCGGTGCACCCAGGCGTAGGCGGTGAGGCAGTCGTCGACAGCGGCGGGGAACGGGTGCTCGGGGGCCAGCCGGTAGTCGACGGCCACCACCACACAGTGGCTGACGGCGGCCAGCAGGCGGCAGAGGGCGTCGTGGGTGTCCAGGTCGCCGAGGACCCAGCCTCCTCCGTGGAAGTAGACGATGGCCGGCGGGCGCCCCCGCCCGTCCGGGCCGATCCCGACTCCCTCCCCGAACCGGCGGTAGACCCGGATGGGGATGCCCGGGTTTCCCCGGTCGCCGGGGATGGTCCGGCCCCAGACATGGACGTCGGTCCGGACCGGCATGGTGAAACGGGCCGACGCCCTCATCTGCTTCCGCATGGTCGGGGCATCGAGGAGCCGGGCCCCGGCCTCGGGATCACGCCCGGCCGGGTCGAACCGGGCGATCAGCTCGATCATGGCCTGGGTGTTCCGGTTGAGCACCCGTCCGTCCCGCTCGATCGGCTCCCTCTTGCCCAGACAGGCCAGGACCAGCTCGGGATGGCGCAGGACGGCGGCCAGCCCACGCGCTCCGAGGGGCCAGTGCTCGAAGTTCCTCTGGACGGCCCGGCTGTACAGGGCCCGGTTCCGGGCCCGGCCCCGAAAGCGTCGCCCGGCCCGACCCGGATCGAGCTCGGCGTCCGGTCCGTCGGAGACGGAGACCCCGATTGGCCCGTCACCGGCCTGGCGGCCCGGGGCGTCGACCACGGCCACCGCACGCTTCCGGACGGCTGGCGCTCTCTTGGCCGCTTTGGCCGCCTTGGTGGCCTTGGCCGCCTTGGTGGCTTTGGTGGCTTTGGTGGCCTTGGCCGCCTTGGTGGCTTTGGTGGCTTTGGTGGCCTTGGCGGGCCCCGTCACCGACGTCTCGGGCTCCGGCGGACGGGCCGGGGGCGCGGAGGATTCGGTCTGTTGGTCAGGGGGTCCCATCACCACATCGTGTCGGGGAGGCCGGGCGATGGCAAGCGGCGGCCCGGGGCCGGACTCCCCGCCGGATCGGGACCCCGGCGGGCCGGAGCCGCGGCGGCACCGCAGGGCGTGCCGGCTCGCCACTAGCATCGGCCCCTATGTCAATCGCACGCGTGGGAATTGTCGGTTCGGGAATCATGGGTTCGGGTATCGCCGAGATCGCCTCGGTGAGCGGTTTCGAGGTGGTGCTGCGGTCCCGGAGCCAGTCGACAGCCGACGCCACCGTGGCCGCCATCGAGAAATCGCTGAACCGGCAGGTGGAGAAAGGCAAGAAGTCCGAAGAGGAGCGCGATGCGGCCCTGAGCCGGGTGACGGCCACCTCCGACCTGGGCGCCTTGAAGGACGTCGACCTGGTGGTGGAGTCGGTGGTAGAGGATCTGGCCGTGAAGAAGCTCCTGTTCAACGAACTCGACCGGATCACCGGCGACCAGGCCATTTTGGCCACCAACACCTCCACCCTCCCGGTCATAGAGCTGGCCATGCAGACCGGCCGGCCGGAAAAGGTGTGCGGCGTGCACTTCTTCAACCCGGCTCCGGTCATGGAGCTGGTGGAGGTGGTGCGTCCCCTGACCGCCTCGGACGAGACCATCGCCGCCGTCCGGCAGTTCGCCGAGTCGTGCGGCAAGACCCCCGTCGAGGTCAAGGACCAGGCCGGCTTCATCGTGAACGCCCTGCTGTTCCCCTACCTGAACAATGCGGTGCGGCTCTACGAGCAGGGTGTGGCGTCGATCGACGATATCGACACCGCCATGAAGGGCGGCTGCGGATTCCCGATGGGCCCCTTCGCCCTACTCGATCTGGTCGGGCTCGACACCTCACTCGCCATCCTCGACGCGCTCTACCAGGAATTCCGTGATCCCAACTACGCCGCCGTCCCCCTCCTGCGGCGCATGGTGGCCGCCGAGCAGCTCGGCCGCAAATCCGGACAGGGCTTCCTCGACTACCACAAGTGACCGCGGGGTAACCTGGGGTCACACCCCGGTGGCCGGCCCCGGTCTCGGGAAACCCGATGTGGGGGACGGGCAGTTGGAACCGGTTCTCGTCGGTTTCCCTCACGCCGGCCCAGGAGGGACAATGGAGGGTCCGAGCGCCAAGGCCGGCGACCGGACCAGATGGTGGACGGGGCGGGGACGAGCGACGAGGTGCGATTGGTGACACGAAGCGACGAACCGACCGGAGCACCGGCCGTTCCCGCCTCCCGTGACAAGCCGTGGGTCATGCGGACCTACTCCGGCCACTCCTCGGCCAAGGCCTCCAACGAGCTCTACCGGACCAATCTGGCCAAGGGCCAGACGGGGCTGTCCATCGCCTTCGACCTCCCGACCCAGATCGGTTACGACCCCGACTCGCCCGAGGCGGCCGGGGAGGTCGGCAAGGTGGGCGTCCCCGTCGCCCATCTGGGCCACATGGCCCAACTGCTCGACCAGATCCCGGTCGAATCGATGAACACGTCGATGACCATCAACGCCACGGCGGCCTGGCTGCTCGGTCTCTACATCGCCAACGCCGAGGACCGGGGCGTCGACCCGAGGGTGTTGTCCGGCACCACCCAGAACGACATCGTCAAGGAGTACCTGTCCCGGGGGACATTCATCTTCCCGCCGCTCCCCAGCCGCCGTCTGACCGTGGACACCATCGCCTACACCGTCCGCAACGTGCCCCGATGGAACCCCATCAACGTCTGCAGCTACCACTTGCAGGAAGCCGGGGCCACCCCCCACCAGGAGGTGGCCTACGCCCTGGCCACCGCCATCGGGGTGCTCGACGCCGTGCGGCGCTCGGGACAGATCCCCGAGACCGAGTTCCCCTCGGTGGTCGGACGTATCTCATTCTTCGTCAACGCCGGAGTGAGGTTCATCGAGGAGACCTGCAAGATGCGGGCCTTCACCGCCTTGTGGGAGCGGGTGTGCACCGAGCGCTACGGAGTCACCGACCCCAAGATGAAGCGCATGCGCTATGGCGTGCAGGTGAACTCGCTGGGGTTGACCGAGGCCCAGCCGGAGAACAACGTGCCCCGCATCGTGCTCGAATCCCTGGGGGTGACCCTGTCCAAGAGTGCCCGGGCGAGGGCACTCCAGCTCCCGGCGTGGAACGAGGCCCTGGGCCTGCCCCGGCCGTGGGACCAGCAGTGGTCCCTCCGCATCCAACAGATCCTGGCCTTCGAGTCCGACCTCCTCGAGTACGACGACATCTTCGAGGGCTCGGTGGTGATCCAGAAGAAGACGGACGAGGTGGCCGAGGCGTCATGGGCCGAGCTGCAGAGCGTCCTCGATCTGGGCGGGGCGTTCGAGGCCATCGACGAGCTCAAGAGCCGACTGGTGGCCAGTCAGTCGGACCGGGTCCGTCGTATCGAGACCGGAGAGCTGCAGGTGGTGGGGGTCAATTGTTTCACCGAGACGGCGGAGTCACCGCTGTCGGCCGAGTCCGGTGGCGAATCGATCCTCCGGGTCGACCCCGCCGTCGAGACGGAGCTACGCCTCGACGTGGAGGCGTGGAGGGCAGCCCGCGACAACACCCGGGTCGGGCGGGCACTCGACGATCTGCGCAGGGCGGCCGAGGGATCCGAGAACGTCATGCCCGCCACCATCGCCCTGGCTCATGCCGGGGGCACCACCGGCGAGTGGGCCGGTGCGCTACGCCAGGTGTTCGGGGAGTACCGGGCGCCCACCGGGGTCAACGGTGGCGTCGGCCATCGCGGGACGGAATTCCGCGCCGTGCTGGCCCGGTCGAAGGCCATGGCCGAGGAGGCCGGCGGACCGCCCAAGCTACTGGTGGCCAAGCCGGGGCTCGACGGCCACTCCAACGGCGCCGAGCAGATCGCGGTGGCGGCCCGCGACGCCGGGTTCGAGGTCGTGTACCAGGGCATCCGACTCTCGCCGGCCGAGATCGCCTCCGCCGCCCGCGACGAGGACGTCGATGTGGTGGGCATCTCCATCCTGTCGGGTTCCCATCTCGAGCTGGTCCCCGAAGTGGTCGACCGGCTCCGGGCGGCGGGAGTGGAGGCCCCGGTGGTGGTGGGTGGCATCATCCCCCCCGAGGACGCCGACATCCTGGTGGGCAAAGGGGTGGCCAGGGTCTACACCCCCAAGGACTTCGAGATCGGTCAGATGATGGACGACATGGTCACCCTGGCCCAGGGGTACCGAGCCGGCTCGCACCACTGAGGTCGCACTCGGCCTCAGCCGGCCGCCCACGGGCGCTCGCGGCGGGTGGTGGCCGGCCTCGACCACCAGCGTCCACTGAAACGCCACGCCGGCAGGGAGGGACCCCCGGTCCGATCGGCCGACGCCACCACCGGTCGGGGCCATGCCTGGTCGACGGCGGCAGCCAGGACCGCCACCACCTCGGGGTCCACGTCCGGCCGAACTGCGATACCGGGGGGACCGCCCGGTGCCATCCCGGTCGTCACAGCGGCACGTTCCCGTGCTTGCGCTTGGGAAGGTCCTCTTGCTTGGACGCCAGCAAGCCGAGGCTCCGGACGAGGACCCGGCGGGTTTCGGCGGGATCGATGACGTCGTCGACGTAGCCGCGCTCGGCCGCCACATAGGGGTTGGCGTAGCGCTCGGTGTACTCCTCGACCAGCTCGGCTTGCGGCGGCCCACCGGGTCGTCGGCTTCGGCCAGCTCACGCCGGTAGACGATCTCGACCGCGCCCTGCGGCCCCATGACGGCCAGCTCGGCCGACGGCCAGGCGAAGGCCAGGTCGGCGCCGATCGACTTCGAGTTCATGACCACATAGGCGCCGCCGTAGGCCTTGCGGGTGATGATCTGGATCCGGGGGACCGTCGACTCGCAGTAGGCGTAGAGGAGCTTGGCCCCGTGGCGGATGATGCCGCCGTACTCCTGGTCGGTCCCGGGCATGAACCCGGGAACGTCGACGAAGGTGACGAGGGGGATGTTGAAGGCGTCGCAGGTCCGCACGAAGCGGGCGCCCTTCTCCGAGGAGTCGATGTCGAGCACGCCCGGCCAGCACGGCGGGCTGGTTGCCCGACGATGCCGACCGCCCGGCCGTCGATACGGGCGAACCCGCACGTCAGGTTCATCGCCCAGTGGGGGATGCACCTCGAAGTAGTCGCCGTCGTCGACCACCGCCTCGATGACCTTCTTCATGTCGTAGGGCTGGTTGGGCGAGGCCGGCATCAGGTCGACTCAGCTCCGGGGTGAGCCGCTCAGGGTCGTCGCCGGCGTCGACCACGAGGCGGCTCCTCCAGGTTGTTGGAGGGGAGGAAGCACAACAGGTAACGGACGTCGTCGAGGCAGGCCTTCTCGTCCGGGGCGACGAAGGTCGCCACGCCCGACTTGGTGGCGTGGCTCATCGCCCCGCCCAGCTCCTCGAGGGTGACGTCCTCGCCGGTCACCGTCTTCACCACGTCGGGTCCGGTGATGAACATGTGGCTGGTCCCCTGGACCATGAAGATGAAGTCGGTCATGGCCGGGCTGTACACGGCCCCGCCGGCGCAGGGCCCGAGGATGACGCTGATCTGGGGGATCACGCCCGACGCCTGACGTTGCGGTGGAAGATGCCGCCGTAGGAGTGCAGGGAGACCACGCCCTCTTGGATGCGGGCCCCGGCGCCGTCGTTGAGGCCGATCATCGGCACGCCGATGCGAGGCGGCGAGATCCATCACCTTGTGGATCTTCTCGGCGAAGACCTCGCCCAGTGCCCCGCCGAACACGGTGAAGTCCTGGCTGAACACGCAGACCCGGCGCCCGTCGATTGTGCCGAACCCGGTGATCACGCCGTCGGTGTAGGGCCGGTTCTCCTCCAGGCCCATGCCGTGGGCCCGGTGGCGGGCCAGCATGTCGAGCTCCTGGAACGAGCCGTCGTCGAGCAGGTAGTCGATCCGCTCCCGGGCGGTCATCTTGCCCTTGGCGTGGTGGTTCTCGACCGCCCTGGGCGAGCCGGCGTTGCGGGCCTAGCTCCTGGCGGCGCTCGGCCAGTTCCTCGAGGCGTTGGGTCATGGGGTGATCCATGGCCACTGAGGCTACCGGACCGGCCGGTGCACGTTGAGCGACGATCGGGCCGGTGGCCGGCTCCGCCGGCCCGGGCTGACCTCTCCGCTGGTGGCCGGTTACTCCTGGACGAGCTCGATCAGGGTGCCGAAGGCGCCCTTCGGGTGCACGAAGGCCACCGTCGTCCCCCGCGAGCCGGGCCGGGGGGCCTGGTCGATCCCTGGCCGCCGTGGTCCTTCACCGACTGCAGGGCGGCGGCGCAGTCGGCCACCCGGTAGCCGACGTGGTGGAGCCCTCGCCCTTCTTCTCCAGGTACTTGGCCACCGGGGAGTCGTCCGCGGGTCGGGGTGAGCAGCTGGATGTAGGAGTCGGCCACCTTCAGCAGTGCCTCTTCGACCCCGTCGGACTCGACCCGCTCGCGGTGGGCCACCGTGGCCCCGAAGGTGTCGGCGTACCAGGCGATGGCCGCCTCGAGGTCGCGGCACGGCGATGGCCACGTGGTCGATCTCGGTCAGCAGCCGGCTCGCTCATGCCCCGTGCCTCCGGAACAAGGTGATCCGGTCCTCTCCCACCTCGGCCCGGAACTCGGGGTCGTCGATGCCCAGCCCCTCCTCGGGAGCCAGGCACAGCACGCCGATCTTCCCCTCGTGCAGGTTGTGGTGGACCTGGTAGGCGGCATCGCCCACCTCGCTCGAGGGGGTAGCACGGCCGACAGCGGCGGCAGGATCTTGCCCTCGCAGACCAGCTGGTTGGCCTCCCACGCCTCCCGGTAGTTGGCGAAGTGGGAGCCCTTGATGGTCTTGAGCTTCATCCACAGGTGGCGATTGTCGTACTCGATCATGTAGCCCGACGTGGCCGCACACGTCACGATGATCCCGCCCCGCTTGGCCGGCGAACACCGACGCACCCATGGTCTGGCGACCCGGATGCTCGAACACGATGTCCACGTCGTCACCGACCAGTGCCCGGATGTCCTTGCCGAGGCGGCGCCACTCCGACTCGTCCTGGGTGTGCTCGTCCTTCCAGAAACGGTAGTTGGCCGCCTTGCGGTCGATCACCGCCTCCACCCCCAGGTCGTGGAGGAGCTCGACCTTCGACGGCGAGGAGACCACACCGACCGGGGTCCCGCCGCCGTTGAGCACGTACTGGACGGCGTAGGCGCCGAGACCGCCCGGAGGCCCCCCAGACCAGCACCTTGTCGCCCTGTTGCATGTGCGGCACCGTTCTTCGACACCAGCATGCGGTAGGAGGTCGAGTTGCACAGGGCGTTGACCGCCGCCTCCTCCCAGGTCAGGTGGGTGGGCTTGGGCATCAGCTGGTTGGCCTTCACAACCGCCAGGTCGGCCAGCCCGCCGAAGTTCGTCTCGAAACCCCAGATGCGCTGGTTGTCAGCGAGCATCGAGTCGTCGTGGGCGCTGGGGCTCTGGTCGTCCACGTAGTTGCAGTGGACGGTGACCTTGTCGCCCGGCTTCCAGTTCCGCACGGCCGAACCGACCCGCAGGACCACACCGGAGGCGTCCGATCCGACCACGTGGTAGTCGAGGGCGTGGCGCTTCCCCCATGCGCTCTCCTTGCCCAGCCGGTCGAGGAACCCGAACGTCGGCAGGGGCTCGAAGATCGAGGTCCACACGGTGTTGAAGTTGATGGCGCTGGCCATGACGGCGATGTAGGCCTCGTCGGGAGCCAGCTCGGGAACGGCCACCTCGCTCGACGTGGAGGGACTTCCGGGGGTCCTTGTCCTCGGTGGCCAGACCCTCGAACATGCCCGACGTCGTCCCGCCGTACGAACGCCGCCCGGTACGACTCCGGGAGCGGGATGGCGGCCAGCTCATCGCCTGAGGCACCTGCTTGGATGGCACGAAGGAAGTCCTGCATGGGATGCGAGGATAGCCGGGCCGGACGGACACCGACCGGGGTCCCCAGCCTCTCGGGTCGGCCCACCGGCGGGCCGGCGGAGCCGTCTGGTCACCGTGCGGGAGGAGGCCGTATCATGGTGCCGTCGTCGTGGCGGGCCCAAGGGGGGATCGCCGCCTGATCAGGCCACACGGCCTCGGAGGTCCACATGCCCGGAACCGTCATCGTCGCAGGTGCCCGTACGCCGATCGGAAAGCTCTCGGGCGCCCTGGGGGGCTTTGCCGCCACCGAGCTCGGCGGGTTCGCCATCGCCGCCGCCCTCGAGCGGGCCGGCATCCGGCCCGACCAGGTCGACTACACGTTCATGGGGCAGGTGATCCAGGCCGGTGCCGGCCAGATCACGGCCCGCCAGGCGGCGGTCAACGCCGGCATCCCGATGACCGTCCCGGCCACCACCGTCAACAAGGTCTGTCTCTCCGGCCTCAACGCCATCTACCTGGCCGACCTGATGATCAACGCCGGCGAGGCGGAGATCGTGGTGGCCGGGGGGATGGAGTCGATGACCCAGGCGCCCTACCTGCTGCCGGGCGCCCGGGCCGGCTACCGGCTCGGGGACGCCACCGCTGGTCGACTCGATGATGTACGACGGCCTGTTCTGCGCCTTCGACCAGTGCGCCATGGGGCTGTCGACCGAGCGGTACAACGGAGCCGACGGCGTCTCGCGCCAGCGCCAGGACGCCTTCAGCCGCACTGTCCCACGAGCGGGCGGCCGCAGCCATCAAGGACGGCAAGTTCGCCGACGAGATCGTGCCGGTGAGCGTTCCCCAGCGGAAGGGCGATCCCCTGGTGGTCGACACCGACGAAGGGGTGCGGCCCGAGACCACGGCCGAGTCGCTGGGCAAGCTGCGTCCCGCGTTCGACAAGAACGGCACCGTCACCGCCGGCAACGCCATCCCAGATCTCCGACGGTGGAGCGGCCGTCATCGTGATGTCCAAGGCCAAGGCCGAAGAGCTGGGGCTGTCCCCGCTCGGCGAGCTGGTGTCGCTACGGCCAAGTGGCCGGGCCCGACGCCTCGCTGCTCCACCAGCCCTCGCATGCCATCTCGGTGGCTCTGGACAAGGCCGGGCTGACCGTCAAGGACATCGACATCTTCGAGATCAACGAGGCCTTCGCCGCGGTGGGCTGCGCCTCGGCCGCCGACCTGGGGATCAGCGACGAGGTGCTCAACGTCAACGGCGGCGCCATCGCCCTCGGCCACCCGGTCGGGCATGTCGGGCACCCGGCTGGCGCTGACCTCACTCCTCGAGCTCAAGCGACGGGGCGGCGGGACGGCGGCGGTCAGCCTGTGCGGTGGCGGCGGCCAGGGTGACGCGGCCATCCTTCGCACGCTCTGAGGCGCCGACCTCTGGCTCTGTGATCCAGACGACATCCCGGGATCCAGGCGACGTCCCGGCCCCGGCTCCCCCGGACAGGGCGCCGGCCGGGTCCGGTGTCACCGTCAATAGGGCGGCTTGTACAGGCCTTTCAATCTTCCGCGCTCGGCGGCCACGTCTTCCCAGGCCGAGACCTGGAGGGCCAGGACGGCCAGAGCGCACGTCGGGAACCCATGGGATTCGAGGTCGGCGCGATCGTTGCGCTCCGTACCTCCGTCCCGGTCGGTCAGGAGCTCCCAGGCCAGCTGGTAGATGGTGGGATTGTGACCCACGACCAGCACGCTGGCGACCTCCTCGTCGATCTCCCGTATGAACTGGAGCACGAGATCGGTCTCCGCTCCGTACAGGGAGTCGTAGGAGAGAAGCGGGAACCCGTCGCCCATCTCCTTCACCACCAGACCCGCCGTCTGGCGGGTGCGCACCGCCGAGGAGCAGATGGCCAGTTGAGGCTGGGGGACTCCCGTCAGACCGAGGACCGGATCGCCGCCGGCGAACCGTCGGCCCAGCGCACCGGCATCACGTCGACCTCGGCCGGTCAGCGGGCGATCGCGGTCCCTGCCTCCCCAGGGGGCATCGGAAGCAGCCTTGCCATGTCGCAAGAGCCAGAGGTACCGCTCGGGAGCTCGGACTGGCGACTCCATACCCTCATCGTGCACCACGCCAACGGTGCGGCGCTCGCCCGGCCCTCCATCGGGCTCAGGCGTCCACCTCCCGCCGACCCTCGAGCGCCCGCCCCAGAGTCAACTCGTCGGCGTACTCGAGGTCGCCCCCGACCGGGAGACCGCTGGCTATGCGGGTGACGGTGAGACCCATCGGCTTGAGCAAGCGGGCCAGGTACATGGCGGTGGCCTCACCCTCGAGATTCGGGTTGGTGCAGAGGATCACCTCGGTGATCCCCTCCTCCTCCACCCGCACCAACAGCTCGCGCACCCTGAGCTGGTCGGGACCGATGCCCTCGATGGGATTGAGGGCACCCTGGAGCACGTGGTACTTGCCCGAGAACTCCCCGGTCTTCTCGACCGAGACGATGTCCCGGGGGTCCTCGACCACGCAGACCGACGAGCTGTCGCGCCGATCGTCGAGGCAGATGGCACACAGTCCCCCTTCGGCCACATTGAAACATCGTGTGCACAGCGTGATGCGCTCCTTCACGGCGATGATGGCCTCGGCCAGGCGGAGGGCGTCCTCGGGAGCCACCTTCAAGAGGTGGAAGGTGATGCGCTGCGCCGACTTGGGGCCGACCCCCGGAAGTCGTCCGAGCTCGTCGATCAGCGACTGCAACGGCCCGGAGAAGATGGCCATCAGCCGACTTCCTCGGCGCCGGGAAACGCCTGGAGCAGCCTGGCCTCCGCCGAGTTGTCGATTTCGGCGACCTCGCCCAGCTCGGACTCGTCGAATACCGAGAGGTCTTCGATGTCCCGATCGTCCTCGGGGCGGGCCCCGCCGGCCGGCCGGCCCGGAAGGACGGGCTCAGCGGCCCCGGCCCGGGGACTCTGGCCAGAGCCGGCCGCCCCCACCGCCGGTGCCGGTGTTTGGCGGGGCGCCGATGGTGACGGGGACGAGGGGCGAGAATCGGCCGTCGCCGCTGGCGTTCCCTCGTCCGCGATGCTCTCGCCGCCTGCTCCCGCCACCCCGTCGTCGACGACGAGCACCAACCCGACGTGGCGGGCGAAGTGATCGGACAGGACCGACTCGATCTCGCTCTGCACCTCGAGACAGCGGGCCCGATGGATCTCGTTGGGCAGCCCGAAGACGGCCCGGTCACCCTCCACGCCGACGAACCGGCCGGCCTGGAACAACGCCTTGGCCTTGGGCCGCAACCGACCGATGATGTGATCGCCCCAGGCCTGTACGAGCTCGTCGCGGGTCGGGAAGGGGGCGGCAGCCAGATCATCGGGCTCCCGGACAGCGACGGTGTCGCCGCCCGGTGAGACCGGCTCGACCGCCCCGTCGCTGTTGGGGGCGGGAGAGGGTGCTGGCGGAGCGGGGGTCGTCTCCCGTCGAACTGCACCCACCGTGCGGCGACCGGGGGTCGGGCCATCCGCACCCCCGGTGGCGGAGGGCGGCGGGCGGCTGTCGGCGGGCGCCGTCACCACACCTTCGGGGTCGGCCCCGGCGGCGGGTTGGTGCTGACCGGCGACCACGCCGGCTCCACCATCGGCGGGGGGGGCACGGCGTTCGGATTCGAGTCGCTCGATCCGGACCAGCAGGGCCTCGGGGGACTCATCGGCCTCGGGGTGGGCCAACCGCACCAGGGCCACCTCGAGATTCACCCTCGGATCGGGAGCGTCGCGCATGGACACCTGGGCCTGACCCAGCACCTCCATGGCCCGGACCAGCCCGGCCAGGCCCACCCGCCCGGCTTGTTCCACCAGGCCCTGGCGCTCGGACCCCGACACGGCAACCAGGTCGGGGGCCACCAGGGCGAGGAAGCCCTGCCGCAGATGGTCGATCAGGTCACCGGCCAGCTGTTGGGGGCCGAACCCGGCCGAGGTCAGCCGGGACACGGCTACCAGAGCAGCGCCGACGTCCCGATCGGCCAGAGCCTCGACCACCTCGTCGAGGGCCGGCAGGTCGTCCTCGACCGAGTCCGACGCCGCCACCTGGTCGAGCACGGAGAGGGCGTCGCGGGCCGAACCTCGCCCTCGACGAACGGCCAGGGCGAGGGCCTCGTCGGGCACCTCGAGGTGGGCGTCGCGACGCACCTGATCGAGTAGTGCCCCCAAGGTATCCGGCCCGAGCAGGCGGAACTCGAACTGCTGAGTGCGGCTGCGGATGGTGGGCAGCACCTTTTGCGGGTCGGTGGTGGCGAGCACGAACACCACATGGGCCGGTGGTTCTTCCAGCGTCTTCAGCAGCGCGTTCGAAGCGGGGGTCGACAGCATGTGGACCTCGTCGACGATGTAGACCTTCTGGCGACCCGGCGTCCCGAGAGCGGCTCTCGACACCAGGTCCCGCATGGCCTCGACCCCGTTGTTGGACGCGGCGTCGAGCTCGTGGACATCGAGCGACACCCCTTTGGTTATCTCGACGCAGGACGAGCAGACACCGCACGGCTCGCCGTCCCGCAGATCGGTGCAGTTGAGGGCCTTGGCCAGGATGCGGGCCGTCGACGTCTTGCCGGTGCCACGTGGCCCACTGAACAGGTAGGCATGGGCCACCCGGCCGTCGCGCACCGCATTACGCAGGGCCAGTACCACGTGGTCCTGGCCCCGGACCTCGCCGAAGGTGGACGGCCGGAAGCGCCGGTAGAGCGACTGGTAAGGGGTGTCGTCGGGTGTGTCGGCCACGTCCAGGGAGCCTATCGGTCGCCGGACCGGGCCTCTCCGGTGGACAGGCCGCCTCCGGACCTCGACAGCCCGGCCCCCGGACAGGGCGGAGAAGCGGTCCCGGCGCTCGGTGCGACGGCCAGGTTGACTGCGGCACACGGCCTGACCTGCTGAGAGCTGCTGCCTTCCGACCCTGACTCGATTCACAGGAGAACGTTGCGCAGGACCCAGCCGTCGCACGGAGCGTCGGGACCCTCGAATGTTAGCCCCACCGCCGGCAACCGGTCCGACGCCTTCGACGATCCGTAGCGAAGGCCGGAGTAGCCTGTCGGGGCTGCTGGCACCCATTGACGTTCGTAGTGGGCGTCGAACAACCGGAGGCGTGCGAGAGCGGCCGAATCGGCACGATTGGAAATCGTGTGTGGGGAAACTCACCGTGGGTTCAAATCCCACCGCCTCCGCCCCATGGACTCCGGCGCGCCCTCCACAACGGTCGGTCCCACCCGACACTGGCCGAGGGGGCCGGCTGATGGTCAGCGACGATGAAGCCATGGGACTGGCCCTGGCCGAAGCGGCAACGGCCGTGTCCACGATGATGTCCCCGTCGGGGCGGTGGCGCTGCACGGCGGCCGGGTCATCGCCTCACGGCACAACGAGCGCGAGAAGAAGGAGGACCCGACCGCCCACGCCGAACTGCTGGCCCTGGCCGATGCGGCCGCCGAGCTCGGCACCTGGCGGCTCTCCGAGGTGACCCTGGTGGTGACCTTGGAGCCCTGTCCGATGTGTGCCGGCGGCCTGGTGGCCGCCCGTTTGGGCCGGCTGGTGTTCGGGGCGGCCGACACCAAAGCGGGCGCCTGTGGTTCCCTCTACAACCTCTGCTCCGATCCCCGTCTCAATCATGAGGTCACCGTCACCTCCGGGGTTCGCTCCTCGGAGGTGACCGACCAGCTCAAAGAGTTCTTCGGGGACAGGCGGAAGTAGTTGCCGACTCTCGTTCCAGCCGGCCACCATCCCGGGTGCATGTATCATCGGCGGTCGCCGTCTCGACAACCACGATCAATCGGTCAGCAACGCCGGTAGAAAAGGGCCCAGAGGCGCGAAAGTCCAGCTGGAGGGATGCGAGAGCGGACGAATCGGACGGTCTCGAAAACCGTTGTGTCGCAAGGCACCGTGGGTTCGAATCCCACTCCCTCCGCAGCTCAGGGGTGGTTTCCGGTTGAGGCCACCGAGGTCCCGCCGGAGGTCATCCCTCAAAAATCCCTCACACTCCGTCCAGCGGATACGCTTTTGCCATGGCAGGAACGATGCGCGAGCGACAGTCCGGGGTATGGGAGCTGCGGGTCCGTCTGGGACGAGACGCGCTGACCGGCAAGCATCGACAGATCAGCAGAACCTTCCGCGGTACTGAGCGCCAGGCATCCAAAGCGCTGGCCAAGCTGATGACCGATTCGCCGGAAGGCAGTTACGCCGGAGGCAACAAGACGGTCAAGGATCTTCTCGACCGGTGGATCGAGCACCTGGAGGCCCGCGGCGGACGCCAAAGACCATCGACGGCTACCGGTCCATCGCCCGGGCCCGGCTCGAGCCTGCACTGGGGACAGTCAAGCTTCGACAGCTGACCGCCTATCAACTCGATGATCTCTATCTGTCGCTCCTCGATTCCGGCCTCTCCCCCGTCTATGTGCGCCACTGCCATGCTGCGTTGTCCACCGCTCTCCGCCAGTCGGTCAAGTGGGACTGGATCGACCGATCCCCGGCAGATCGCGCCACTCCTCCCGGGGCGGCACCTCCGGAAGTGGGTCCACCCGATGCCGACGACATCAGTCGCCTCATCACAGCCGTGGAGAGTGTCGATCCCGATATGGCCTCGATGCTCTTCGTTGCTGCCACTACAGGGTGTCGTCGCGGCGAGCTCTGCGGTCTGCGCTGGTCGGACCTGGACATCGACAATGCCACGTTGACCGTTCGACGCTCGATTTCGGATACCAGCCGTGGCGTGGAGGTCAAGGATCCCAAAACTCACCGTGCCAGGCGGATCTCACTTGATGAGGCGACCGCATCCGTGCTGATGTCCCACCGCAAGAGGATTGAACGGAGGGCCAAGGACGTCGGCTCGGAGCTCTCGCCCGAGGCCTACATATGGTCTCAAGAAGGAGACTCGACAGTCCCGTGGAAACCGGACCGGGTCACCGACGCGTTCCGCACCCACCGGAAGCGGGCCAAGTTGGAGCATGTCAGATTTTCACCATCTTCGGCATTTCTCGGCGACCAACTCTCGCCGGAGCTGGTGTCGACGTGCGGACAATCGCAGGTCGTCTTGGGCACGCCAACCCTGCAATCACCTTGCGAACCTACGCCCACTTCCTCGAGGCGACGGATCGTCAGGCCGCCGAAGTCATGGAAGGCTCTCTCTCCCAGATTTGGCCAAAACAACGAAATAGGCGCCCTCAAGAGGTCGGGGAGACTTCACCGGCCAGGAAGTGCTCGATGGAGCGGCGAGGGATTCGGATCCGTGAGCCGATCCGGTGCACTGGGATCGGAAAGTTTCCGATCCTTGATCGCTCGGTAGAGCGTGGAGCGGGTCTCGCCCAAGAGGATCGCGGCCTCCTCGACGCTGAGGAGCGGCTTGGTGGCCTTCGGTGATGAACTGTTTTGCATTGGTATTGCTCCGGTCTTTGATCGGTACCAGGCGGTGCGCCTGTATCGCACTCCATCCTCCGAATCGACGTAACCCTGAACGTAACCCGCGCTATCGGGGAAGAGCGTCACCCTCAATGCCGGCTCTGCGACGGCAACGTCACCTTGGGTTCGAGGGTGACGTCACCCTCCCTGGTCAGGATGTCGAGCATGGCCCCCACCGAGGTCACGGTCCCGGCGCATTACGAGTGCGAAAAAGGACCGGAAATGACGGTTGACAGCCGGAAGCAATCGAGCGTTATCCCTGGTCACCAGCGTTGGAGGGGAAGCGACCGAATCCTCAGGTTCGAGAAGCATTCGGTCACACCAGGGCTACTGTGACGGGGCAGGAATCCCGGCGTTAGGCGGGCGCTAGTTGCGAGCACTCGGTCATGCAATCGGCGCCGCTCAAGAACTACCCGTCATGCCCCATTACTTGCTTCCGCCTCGCGCCGGGCATTGTGGGCGATCAAGAGCACAAGGCCGACCACGGCGCACCAGAACACGGACGAGTGTACGAGCCGCTTCTCCGGACGGTCAAGGCGCTTTGCCGCCGGCTTCCGAACGGCTGCTGGAGTCAGCTGAGCGGTCACATTGACAGCCGTGCGGGCTCATCCGATCACGGTGTCGAACACCAGTGGCAGGTGTTTGACCTGCCGGAGTAACGGTGCGAACTTCGAGCTCGACATCGGGGGGACGTGGTAGTCGGGGATGCGCCGGTGCCATTCCTGGAGGCTGACACGCAGCTCGATGCGGGCGAGGTGCGCTCCCAGGCAGCGGTGGATACCCCCGCCGAAAGCGAGGTGATCCATGGCAGAACGATCGAAGTCGATGACATCGGCTCTGTCCAGCGCCCGCTCGTCGGTGTTGGCCGATCCCAAGAGCAGCACGACTTGGTCGCCTTTCTTCACGGGGCAGCCACTGAGCTCGAGGTCTTCGGTCGCGATCCGGGGAGGAACGTGACCGGTGACTCAAAGCGCAACAGCTCCTCGACCGCAGCGGGGATGACCGTTGGATCCTCAACCAGTCGGCGCCGGTGGTCCTGGGCTGCGACCGAACAATGCGTAGAAGCAGGTCAGGCTGTCGGTCACGGTGTCGAGGCCGGCGACTACCATCAGGTCGCAGATGCCGAGCAGCTCGTCGCCGGTCAGCAGCTTGTTCTCGACCTCGGCGTTGACGAGATGAGTCAGCAGGTCGTCTTCGGGATGGCTGCGACGGTCGGCGATGAGCCGCTCAAATCTTCCTTTGCCGTCTCCATGGTGTGCCTTGATCGTGCTCCCGGCTCGACCATCTGGCCGCGCACCACGTCCTCTTTCAACTGGAGGAAGAAGTCCAACTCGTCCGACGGCAGACCCATGAGGTCGAGGAAGACGCCGCACGGGAAGGGGGACGGCGTACTCGGCGGCGTAGTCGCATTCCCCCCGTTCGATGAACTGGTCGATGAGGTCGTTAGCTCGCTTGGTGATGTCGGGCTCGAGCTTGTTCATCTGCTTCGGTCCGAACAACGGGTCGAGGAGGCGGCGGTACTTCAGATGGTCGGGCGGATCGATGTTCTCCGGGATCAGCGGGAACGACTCGACCGGCAGGAAATCCGATTGGAGAACACCTCGGGGTTGCGCAGCACGTGCTCGACGTCGCTGCGCAAGGCGACGAACACATTGTCGCGGTTCGGTGCCGTACATATCGCGGGGCGCAGGACAGGGTTGGTATCCCGCATCTGCTTGTAATACGGCTGAGGCGTCCTGGCGAAATCCGGCTGTAGCAGCGAGTCGAACTCGAACACCGCATCGGTCGGGAGCTGCTCGTCACTGATCACAGCGGGATGAGAGTGGAATAGTCCTCACCAGACAGCATCTTGCCGATCAGGGCGGTATCGAAGTAGTCGGTCCAGCGCGTACTCCTGTCGCCCCGAACGACGAAGGTCCCCATCACTGGGACGGCATGAGGGACGCCGTCAAAGCCGTTGATCATGTCCAGTCGCTCTGTGAGTACGACGTCGCCGGCGCCCGCGATGTTCCGCATCTTGTACTCGTAGGTGTCGGGGAACATGGCGAACTGTCCGGCGAGGTCCTCGACGAACGTCCTCCACCCCCACCTTGGCCGCCATCCCTGTGTTCTGGTACACGATGTCGTCGGCTAGGAACGGACGCAGGGCTTGCGGATCTCGCTTTGCCATCGAGTCGCAGAAGGCCCGTACTACCTCGATTGGATCGGTCATGGATGCACCTCTCGTTCTGTACATACAGCCTGTATGTGCACCATACTGATTGCATGACGATGGGTCAACCCGGAGGTCGACCACCCTTACCCGCATCTTCGGCCATCGCCGAGCGGGCGGAGAGCACTCGCAACGCACTCGTGACAGCGGCTCGGCAGCTGTTCGTCGAGCGGGGCTACCACGCGACAAGCACCGAAGACATCGTGGGCCTCGCCGACGTGGGTACCCGAGGCGCCCTGTACCACCACTTCGCCGACAAACGAGCACTGTTCGTCGCCGTGTTCGAAGCAGTAGAAGAGGACCTTGTCGCCGCCGCCGCTGCCGCGATGACCGGCGATACGTCACCGCTCGAGACACTCCGGCAAGGTCTTCTGGGCTTCCTTGATGCTTCCCTCAACCCTGAGGTCCAACGCATCCTGCTCATCGACGGTCCGGCCGTTCTCGGCTGGCGGGACTGGCGGGCCATCGAAGCGCGCTACGGCCTGGGAGGGATCAGGGCGATGTTGGAAATGGCCATCGCCGACGGATCGCTCCCCGATCAGCCGCTGGACGTGCTGGCCCACCTCTTGCTGGCCACCGCTGATGAGGCGGCTCTCTACATCGCCAACGCCGAAGACGCGTACTGGCGGCGCGCAATGACGCCGTCGCAGCGATGGACCGTCTGCTCAGCGGACTGAGCCTCGCCGACGAACACCTTCGTCAATAAGAGCCCTGTCTCGTGCCATTCAGCGCACCTTGGAACGGGCGGATCCATCGCCATCGTGATCGCATTCGAGGGCGATGCCTAGTCACATCCATTCGAGCTCTGCCACACCGCTGGGGTAGCCCATAACGTGGGCTTGACGACCGCCGTCGGTTAGCCCCGAGGTGCGATCGGTGACACCCCTGTGGTACGCCTGACCCGATAGGGGCAGCCTGGTCGGCATCCGTGGTGATACGGCGGACCACCGATTCGATGCCTCTACGAACTCGACGCTGTGCCGGCGCCGGCATAGTCCGTGCCACAGAGCGGCTTGGACGAGATCGGCACGAAGCCAGACTTCTGGGCTTGCAGGATCCAGGCGCACTGGGGGAGGTCGTGGCCAAAAACCGTCGAGTAGTCGATGTTGATCGGGAGCAACCCGTTGCCGTTGTAGGACTTGATGCTCCGCAACGCATTGACGACCCCCGCCCGACTCGGGTTCTGCCCGGCACCTTGAAGTCCCTTGATCATGAGGTCGCAGCCGAGCCACGCGAGATCCTGGCCGAAGCTGGGGAACTCGCTCTTGGTGAAATGCCCGTATTTGGTGAGGGCGGCGGCCATTTGTTCGGTGCCTGCGTTGGGCAACGACAGGGGTCGGACCAGGGACAGGAAGTACGCCCCCTGGAGAGTCGACCATACCGGCGAGTTGATGACGGACGGTTCGTAGCCGACCGAGAACAGCACCGCCTTGAGCTTTACACCCGCCTGTTTGAGTGCCGTCATGAGTGCGTAGTTCGAGCTGTCGTCCAACGTGGGAAGGAGCGCGTCGATGTGCTTCTGGTTGGCCACGAGGGCCTGGGAAGTGAAGTCGACACCGCCAAATGGAACGGTGGTATCCAACACCCCGACCTTGCCTCCGGCTCGCTGGAAGGATTCAGCGGCGCCTTTCGCCTCGTCGGCCGACAGTGGAGAGACTCCGTAGCCGTAGGCGCCGATCGTCGTTCCACCGTGCGCCTTCAGAAAGTTACCGTAGATGCTGTTCACGGGTTCCTGCGGGTTCTCGCTTCCCCGGAACGCGTCGAACATGTTGGTATAGGGCTGCTCACCCCATTCGGGACCATCGGAGGAGTTGCCCGTGACCGGAACACCGGCTTGCTGAGCGTACTTCGCTGCTAGATAGAAGAGCGGTGAGTTGGCCACGATCCCGACCGCGCCCCCGGAGACGGCTTCCTGGACCGCTGTCGAGGTCAGGGTTGGGTTGGTCTGGTCGTCGACGACCGACAGGTCGATCTTCCGCCCGTTCACCCCGCCCTCGGCGTTCTGAAGGTCCACCCGCGCCATGCACGCCTGCTGCGAGTTGCCATACTGAGACGCGGCTTCACCCGTCAGCGAGGCAATGTAGGTGATGTTCAGGGTGCTCCGCCACCGGATGCCCCAGTCGAAGTCGACGTCGACGCCGACGTCGACCCCGAGCAGGATGTGCACGTCACCGCGGCCAACGTGGCAAGCGTTGCGGCCAGTATTCCACTCTTCATCAAATGCAACTTCGGCTCCAATCAATTGTGCGAGGACGGGCCAGGGGGCCTGTCATCACTGGGTAGATATAAAAGGACATAACTCCTGACAGTGCAATGCCCACCAATTGCGGTGCGGAACTTCATGGTCGATCGAAAGGGTCTTTGGGTACGGTCAGGTCCAGGTCGAGGGAGCTCAGAAGGCCAGGGTCTGCCGCCACTACGAGGGGGATGGCGTTGACGACCCGCATGGCCGTCGCCACGATGGCACTGTTGCCTGCGTCGTGCCCAACGGCTGGGCCAAGAGTGAGCCGGCACTCCATGTCCGGGTCGCCCTCGATGCTGACCAGATAGGTGGCGTCGTTCTCCGACGATGGCCACTCCGGGGCAACGTCTCTGGCCATCCTGATGACGTGGTCGACAACGATCGCCTCGCGACCCCCGACGATCCCGCACGCGGTCGTCCTGACCGCACCAACGGTTCCAGCCGGAATGGACCCGAATGCGACGTCGATGGCTTTTTCCGTGAGCACGCGATCGAGTCGACCCCGGATCTCTTCGAGCTCGACGCCGAGTCCTTGGGCGATCAGGGCGATCGGCGCCTTCCACACCATGGGGATGACACCCGGCATGGCGAGCAGGGGCTCGAAGTCGAGGGGACGTCCGAAGCCCATTCCGTTCATCATCACCTCGGCCACCGGATAGTGGTCGTTCAACGAGACCTCCACCAGGCGGACCGACCGGATGCTCCTCGACAGCGTTGTCAGCACGAGAGCCAACTGGTCGGAGGCGAAGCCCGGGAAGATCCCCGATGCGAAGAGCGACGCTCCACCGGAGTTCGCCGCCTTGCTCAGTCGTTCGCGGAGCCCGGCGTCGGCCACGGGCGGATAGACCAACTCGGTCGATGTCGTCGTGACCACGTTGATCCCGCGCTCCAGGAGTCGCTCGTAGTCCGGAACGGCCCCAGCCCCCCGCTCGGGGCCGCTTGCCCCGTACACGACACAGTCCGGTTCGAGCGCGACGAGCGCCTCGGCGTCGCCGGTGGCGAGAACCCCGAGAGGCTCGATGCCGGCCAGCTCTCCTGCGTCGCGGCCGACCTTTTCAGGGGTGTGTACCCACACGCCCACCAGCTCGAGGTCGGGACGCAGGTCGATGGCCCCGATGGCGTTCGATCCAATCCCCCCGGTGGACCAGACCACGACTCGATACGAATCGGTTCGCACCGTCAGCTCCTTCGGCTCGCGGTCACGCTCGGGCCCGGACGACGGCGGTGGCGGCGCGCTCCAGATACGGCCAGGCCAGATCCGGTGGGAGGCCACCGCACAGCGGCAACAACGGCAGGGAGTCGCCCCCGCGTACCCGGGTAGCCGCCTCGTCAATCGTGAGGATCCGGTAGGCGGTGTCCGCACGCAGCTCCTCCACAGTGCGAGCGGTGCTGATGCTGGCGACCGGAGCATCGCCATGCCGGTAGGAGGCTGCCGTCATCGCATCGTGGAGGAGATGTGGGCCCAGTTCCTCCCACGCTCGGTCGACGTCGTCGGCAACGAAGACGGTCGTTGGAGCGGCAGGGTCGGGCAGTTGGACGAATCCGGGTTCGCAACCGGCATCCTGGCAGGCCGCGTCGTATGCCTCCTCCAACCCCGGGGGTGCCGCTTGGGCGATGAGGCCGAGCCCGAACCGCCCCGCCCGCCGGGCAGCGGCAACACTCCCCCCGCCGACGAAGAGCTGCGGACCCCCCGAGATCGGCAGCGGCGTCACCCTGGTCGATCGGCCACCTACGGCGTCGTCGCCTCCGGCCAACAAGCGCAGCAACAGCGCCAGGTGGTCGTCGGCGAGAGCCCCGCGGCGGCCGGGCTCGATACCGAAGTGCTCGTACTCCTCGAGGCGGTGCCCGACGCCGAGCACGTAGGCGACACGGCCGCCGCTGATGATGTCCAGGACGCTCATGTCCTCCGCCAGGCGGACTGGGTCGTAGAAGGGCAGCACCAGCGCGGCAAGGAGGATCGGTAGACGCTTGGTGCGGGCGACGATCGCCGAGGCGAGGACGATCGGGGACGGGAGATGGCGATCCTCGGTGCCGTGGTGCTCGGACAGCACGGCGACGAGCGCGCCTCGGTCTTCGGCCCAGGCGCACATCTCAATGCCAGCGGCGTACAGTTCGCCGATGGGCGCTCCGAACACGGGCGCACGCATGTCGAACCGGAGGGTGAACACGGTCACATCTCCGTCGACCGCTGAGCCGCGGCGGTGTGCCGCGAAGTGCTTACCGGTTTGGGGAGCCTGAGGGCTCTCGTGATAAGGACCTGCATGGCCCTGTCCGGCAGCAGCCGACATCCGTAGAGGAGCAGCGCTGCATCGATGCCGACCGGGTGGCGACAGAAGGGCCTCCGGTCGAGTAGCGCTCGCTCGACTGCCGGAGCGAAGCGGTCCGGGAGGGCGGGCGAACCGGCGCATGATCTCGCCCGCTGCTTCGAGGGACTCGTGGAGGGGGAGGTACGGGCCCTCCGGGTCCTTCCAACTCGGGGTGAGCTCGAGGACGTCGGTCTTGAAGGTACCGGTGACAAGAGCGGTGATCCCCAGACCGAATGGAGCCACCTCCATCGCCAGCGACTCGGCCCACCGCTCGAGCGTGGCCTTGCTTGCCGAGTAGGCGCTGGTTGCCGGCATGCCCCGAAGGGCCGCCTGGCTGGAGACGACGACGATCCGGCCTCGACCGGCCGCACGCATGGCCGGGAGTAGTTGGCGGGTGAAGCTGATCGGTCCGAACAGGTTGGTGGTGAAGATGCCCTCGACAGCGTCGGGAGGCATCTCCTCAACGGCGCCGGCGGCAGCCACCCCGGCGTTGTGCACGATGCCGTCCGGTGCCCCGACCTGGTCGATGACAGCGGTCGCGGCGGCGGCGATCGAAGACGGTTCGTCGAGATCGAGGCGGATGCCCATCAGGCGTCGGTCATCGAACGACCCACCCAGGCGCTCCGCCAGCCGCTTCAGCCCATCGTCGGGACTTCGCATGGCGGCCAGCACCGTCCAGCCTCGTCGGTAGAGATACGCGGCCGTGGAAAGCCCCAGACCTCGGGATGCCCCGGTGATGACGACCGTTCGCGATGGTGTCTGTCCGTGGAGGTGGACAGGAGCCCCGGGCGTGCGGGTTGCCGGCAACTCCAAGCCGCCCGGTCGCGCGCTTCGGTTCGCCGGACCTCGTCTCAACCATGGTGGCTCGTCGCGTCTGGGTCGGATCGGGAGGTACCCCCACCCCCGCACGCTGCCGGTGTGGGCCATCTTCCCCTGGTCGACGTCGACCTCCCACGCCGGCCACCGTCGGAGAATCTCCTCCAGTGCGACCCTCCCCTCCAACCGGGCCAGGGCAGCTCCGAGGCAGAAGTGGAGCCCGAAGCCGAACGACAGATGGGGTCCCTCGTCGCGGTGGACGTCGAACTCGTCGGGTCTCGTGAAGTGGCGCTCGTCCCGGTTGGCGGCGCCGTTGAGGAGCAGCATCGTCGACCCCTCCGGCACGATCGTGCCCTGCACCTCGACGTCGTGCTGCACGTAACGCGCCTGGACCGGCGAGGGTGACTCCAGGCGGAGGATCTCCTCGATGGCGTTCGGGATCAGCGAAGGGTCTTCGACGAGCAGTGCGGCGCTGGTCCGGGTGGTGTGCGAGGAGTTGCATCGTGAAGCCGATGAGCCGCGTTGCGGTCTCGTTGCCGGCGCCGGCCACCATGCTGGCGTAGGTGACCACCTCGTCGCGGGTGAGGGACCGCAGCGAGCCGTCGGGTTCGTCGACCTCGGCGTTCAGCAGCTTGGTCATCAGGTCGTCGGACGGGTTCCGCGAGCGCCAGTCGACGTAGTCGGCGAGCACCGACAAGATGTCGTCGAACGAGGACTGGTCGAAGGCGACCGGCGAGCCATCGGTGGTGAGTACCTCGTCGGTTCGTTTGCGGTAGGCGAGCTGATCGGCCTCGGGGATACCGAACAGGAACCCGATGGTCCGAAGCGGGACCTCCACACCGAACTCGCCGATGACATCGAACTCGTCCCTTCCGACCAACGCATCGAGTGCACTGACGCAGTAACTGCGGACGAGGGGTTCGAGATCGAGCATGATGTCTCGGCGTGAACACCCGTGCAAGCAGGGCTCGGTGCGCGTCGTGGATCGGCGGATCCTCGAAGAGGACGATCCCTGGTGGGATCTCGACGCCGGCGCTGATGATCTCCAGGACCGTGCCGCGGCCGGAGCGATATGTGTCCCAGTCGAGAAGCGCAGGCTTGACGTCATCCCACCTGCTCAGCGCGTAGAAGTCGAGCTCCTCGTTCCGGTACAGCGGAGATTCGTCCCGGAGCCGGCGCCAGGTCGGGTACGGATCGTCGTCGATGTCCACGTCGTAGGGGTCGTAGTGGACAGCTGCAGCGGGGGTTGTCGGGGTCATGCGCTTCCTTCGATCGATCGGTCAGCGACCCGGGTGACCGGGTGCCATAGCAGGGGCTGGTTCGGTACGCCTGGGAACAGGGGAGCCGTGGGTCCCGCGGTCACCCGACCCTCCAACTTCGTCACGAGATGGGGCGCGAAGACCGCGCCGTAAAGCAGATTTGCGATGACGACGACACCGATGATGGACAGTACGGTTGATCGAAGACGGCTCGTCGACCTGGCGTCGGCCAACGTTTCGATGACGGTGCGTCCTTCGGGATCCGTTCGTCCGAGGATGTAGGCGAAGACCATCATCATCACGCCCATCGCGAGGGCGTCGTAGAGCGGGTACTGGTGCTTGGTCCCCTGCCACAGCGCAAGCCCGGGGATCACCCGGCCGTAGTAGAAGACGCCGAGCCGGGCGCCCAGGATCCCGTTGAAGAGGAAGGCCCAGAGGAAGCCGACGACGAGCCCGACGGTGAGAAGGGTGGTCGGCCTGCGCCAGTGGAACCTCGAGCTCAGCCAACGCCCGAGAGCGGCGCCGGTCAGGGCGGGCGTCACGAAATAGGAGATGTAGCCGACGGGCACCGACGCAGGCAGCCCGCCCCAGGTCATGTCCAACGGCCACCACGACGGCATGCGGGGGATGGCGGGCGCGAACTGGGCGTACACCGCCCAGTCGTAGGGCGCCTCGATCCAGGAGATCGAGATCGCCGCGATGCAGACGAGCAGGAGCGGGTGGAGGCGGCGGCGGCGATAGGTGAGATACACGCCGATTGCGACGAACGCGAGCCCGCCGACGTAGGCGAAGCCGATGGACGCCTTCAGCAAGGGCGTCAACTCATGGCTCATCGGTCGCGCTCTTGGCTCGGGGAACGACGTGCTTCGGGGTCGTAGCGAAGCACCAAGCCGAAAATGAGGACGATCAGTCCGAATAGCGTGCCCAGCATGATGACTGCGCCCATGTCCGCACCCCTTCGATGCGAACTCTAGATCGCTTAGATAGTGGACACTATCTTAACCGTCGACCGCCGAGCGCAGTTCGAGGAGCGAACGACCGTGCCCCAGCGACCTTCGACTAAGAAGCAGCCGGCGACAGAGACGGCGGCCCAGGCGACGCGCCGGCCCCGTGGCGAGCCGCGGAGACTCCTGCTCGACGCCGCCCGCGACCTCTTCGCCCGCCAGGACTACCGCAGCACCACTACCCGCGAAATCGCCGAGGCCGCCGGCGTCACCGAACACCTGCTCTTCCGTCACTTCGGCTCGAAGGCGGCCCTGTTCCGCGAAGCCCTCGTCCTTCCCTTCACCAGCTTCGTCGACGAGTTCGGCCGGACGTGGCGGACGGTCGTCCCCGAGGAGACCGACGAGCAGGAGCTGGCCCGGCATTTCGTCGGACAGCTCTACGACGTGTTCGTCGAACATCGGGGTCTCGTCGTGACGCTCTTGGCATCGGAGGCTCTGAGCGAGGAGGAGATGGCTGACGCCGGCATCGCGGACATCCGGCGGGCACTTGCCGTCCTCGGCCAGATCGGCGCCGAGGGCATGGACATCCGGGGGATGCGATCGAGCCACCCGGACCTGGCGGCCCACTCGACGGTGGCGATGATCGCCGGCATGGCGGCGTTGCGTTCGACCTTCTTCGGAACCAAGCAGCCGTCAAGGGAGGCGATCGTCGATGAACTCACCCAGGCCATCCTTCACGGCTTCCTGCATCGGCAGGGCTGAGCAGCCAATGTGTCAAGGAGTGATCACGGCTATTTGGACTGCCTGCCTCCACCTGGCGCACGGATGCCGTCGCTGACAGGTGGCCCACGTCCCGATGCATGGGCCATTTTCTGCCACCAGGTCCCGCCTTGAGGCCCGTCTACCGGCGAGAGATAGCCCCGTTTGTTACGGTTCGGCGTGGCGACCACCGATGTGTCCCCGTTCCATCCCGATCTGCGTCGCGCAGCCCGCTTTCTCCCTCGCGCCCCCTTTGGCCCTCGCACGGTAAAGTTGGTACGAGTAGCGACCAAAAGCTTGGCCCTACGCAGAGCACCCGGCGTGCAGATCGTCCGGGTCGGTGGCACCTCAGTCCGTGTCCACGGCCGGCCGACTGGCCCGGGGCGGCGCCCGGGGCTGTTGTGGGTTCACGGAGGTGGGTACATGATCGGATGTGCGGCCCAAGACGACCACGTGTGCCGAGCCTTCGCCCACGAGCTGGGGATCGTCGTCGCAGCCCCCAACTACGGGCTTTCACCTGAGCGCAGCTTTCCCGCGCCGCTCGACGACTGCTACCAGGCGCTTGGGTGGCTCGCTTCACAGCCTGATATCGATCCGACCAGGGTGAGTGTCGGTGGGGACAGCGCGGGCGGTGGATTGGCAGCAGCCCTCGCTCTGCGCGCCCGGATGGACGGAGTCGTCTCCATCGCCTTTCAGCTCCTGACCTATCCCATGCTCGATGACCGCACCGCGACACGTACCGACATCGATGAGACTTGCATGCGCTTGTGGAACAACGCTGCCAATCGGTTGGGATGGGAGTCCTACACCGGCCTTCCGGCCGGCTCACCTGAGGTCACCCCACTGGCAGCGCCAGGCCGCTGTAAGGACTTTGCCGGGCTCCCGCCCGCGTGGATCGGCGTGGGAACCCTCGATCTCTTCCACGACGAGTCCCTTGCCTACGCGGATGGGCTTCGGGCTGCCGGCGTCGAGTGTGCCCTCGAAGTGGTAAACGGGGCATTTCATGGCTTCGACTTCGTATCCAAGTCGCCCGTGGTAAACATGTTTCGCCAAACCCAGCTCGCCGCCCTGGCGTCGGCGTTGGGCGTGGATCGGTAATCGTCGAGGAGCTCATCCAGGCCATCCTTCACGGCTTCCTGAATCACAGGGCTGAGCAGCCAACGTGCCGAGTGGTGACCACCGGTATTTGGGATTGTCGTGTCCACCGGCGCATCCCCCAAGGTCCGAATGACCATTGCCCTGGTGACTGCCGTTCGTCACCGCTGTCCAGTGAGCTAAAAGCGTGGCCTACGAGGGCATCCCGCCCGCCCACTTGAGGAGTGAACCCCCGTCGACTCGGATCTGCTGGCCGGTGATGTACCTCGACTCCTCGGACGCCAGGAACACCGCGAGGTTGGCGATGTCTTCCGGCTCCACCCACGGGATCGGCATGGCCTGGAAGAACGGGAAGGTCAACTCGGCGTCCTCTCGGGTCGGATCCTCCAGGTCGGGCCGGAACACCTTGTACAACTCCTTGTTGTGGAGAAGATCGGTGTTGCAGTTGGTGGGATGGATGCAATTCACCCGGATGAAGCGATGGGCCAAGTGGAGTGCCATCTGCTCGGTGTACTGCTGCATCACCTGCTTCGACCATTGATAGCCGGCGCCACCCGGGCCGAACGAAGGATGGGTCGTGGCGCCGGTGATCATGCCGGCTGTGGATCCCGTGAGGATGATGGAGCCGTGGTCCCCCAGGGCGCTGTGTGACACAGCGACGGTGTTCATCACGCCAATGAGATCGACGTCGGTCGCATCGACAAAGTCCTGGGCGTCCGCCGGAGCGGGCGTCATCGGCATGATGCCGGCGTTGGCCACGACGATGTCGAGGCGCCCCAGATCGGCGAGGCCGGCCTGAAGCGCATCACGTAGCTCGGCCCGTTCGCGCGACGTCGGCCTGCTGGGCGAGGATCCTGCGGCCGCGCTCTTTGACCAGGCGCTCCGTCTCCGTGAGGTCCTCGGGAGTCGCCAGGGGATATCGGTTCGAGTCGATGTCGTGGCAGATGTCCACTGCGATGATGTCGGCACCTTCTTCGGCCATCCGCACGGCGTGCGCCCGACCCTGGCCGCGGGCCGCACCCGTAATGAAAGCCACCTTCCCCTTAAGCCGATCTGTCATGAGGTCCCCTTTCTAAGACGGCACAATCAAGCATTGTTCCTACGTCTGGTCAACAAGCATGGCCCCCGGATACTTGGCCGACTGACGCTGGGATCTCCCCATAGACCAGGGGTCGAATGCAACCCATCGTCAGGTGCTCGTTCCCGGGACGTCATGACCACAGACTGGCTGAGACGATATGGGGACGAAACCCGAGGGGTGTACCTGCAACGGCCACGCGCGAATCGGGCGAATCATGACCGAATATCGTCGAGTAGTTGATGGTCGTGGACAGTAGCCCGTTTGCGTTGTAGGCCGTTATACCGCGCAGGCTCTTCACAACCGACGTGTGCAGTAGGGTTGGGTCCGGCCTTCAGAAGTCCGTCAATCATGAGATCTGCGCCAACCCACGCTTCGTACTCGCCGAAGGTCGGAAACTGGGTCTTGCTGAAGTTGGCGTATTTCTGCATTGCCGGGCTGCCATCTGCTCCGTGCCAGCGTTGGGGAGCGAGAAGGGACGGAAGACGCTGAAGAAATACGCCCCTTGCAGTGCAGACCAGTTGGGTGAATTGATGACGTCAGGCTGATAGCCGGTAACAAAAAGTGCGGCCTTCAGCTTCACACCGGCTTGCTCGAGGGCCGTGATGAGCGCGAAGTTCGAGCTGTTCTGCAAGCTGGGAAAGATCGTATCCACTCCCTGTTGTTTGGCGACGAGTGCCGCCGACGTGAAGTCAGTCCCACCGAAGGGGACCGTCGTGTCCACCACGCCGACCTTGCCTCCGGCCAGTTGGAACGAACGGGCGGTGCCAATCGTGGCTGATACGGATATGGGTGAGACGCTGTAACCGTATGTTCCGATGACCGTGCCACCATGCTGCTTCAGAAAGGTACCGATCAAGGTATTGACGGGATACTTGGGATCGACACTCCCGTGATCGGATGAGAACATGTTCGTATAGGGCTGTTCACCCCACTCTGGGCCGTCTGCGAATGTGCCGGTGACCGGAACACCTGCCTGGTTCGGGTACTTCGCCGTAAGAAGTAGCGTGCTACCCGAGACGATGCCAATCACGCCCCTTGAGAGCGCTAGCTGAACAGCGGTCACGATTGTGCTCGGATTGCTCTGGTCATCGAGCACCAGCGGAACAAGCTTGTGTCCGTTGACGCCGCCCATCGAATTCTGAAGATCGATCCTCGCCAAGAATCCGGCCTGTGCGCCAGCGAACTCCGGCGCTGCTACCCCAGTGAGCGATGAGACATAGGCAATGGTAAGGGGCGAACCCGATGACGAGGCCTGGGATGAGCCCGATGACGAGACCTGGGATGAGGACGAGCAGGACGCAGCGCTCAGAAGGCCGACCGATGCGGCAACCACCAGTGACGCCTTCACTACCCGAGTGCGCATGATCGATTCCTCCTATAGGTTATGTGCAGGTTGATCGGCGTATTGGGGCTGTGTGGACCGTTCAACACCCAATGGGCTGCGTGGTCACGACGGAAGGCCGGTGACCAGTGACAGGACGCTAACGGTCTCAGTGCCTTCCTTCTTGAGCCGGGCGGATGAGCGGTACCCGAGGTCCACGTCGGTGGCCTGGGCCCGGAGAGCGCCAACTGTCGCCTCCTGTTTGGGCACGTGACCGAAGGCGTCGAAGGAGAAGATGCGCAGCGTGTTCTCGTGGGTGATCTTGGCGATGTCCTTGGCCGAAACGCCGCCGAGGTAGCCGGCGAGCCTCTCCGGGCCTGTCGGCCATGTGGAGTCGGAATGGGGTAGTCACACTCCCGACGTGATCAAGTCCACATTGAGGCGGTCGCGCGAGGCGATGCCGAAAGCATCGTCGATGAAGCAGGTGACGATGCGCTCGAGTGAAGACTTCGCTGGGAAGCGGTCGCCGAAGTCCTGGTGCGTCCACGCCCGGTGGTGCCGGTAGACGGAGTCGACCCGTTCGAGGAAGTAGGGGATCCATCCGATGCCGCCTTCGCTGAAGGCAAAGGTGAGGTCGGGAAACTTACGGAGCAGTGGGGACCACACAAGGTCGGCGGCGCCTGAACGATATTGATCGGCTGCAAGGTGATCAGGGTGTCGACCGGGGCCTCGATCGAGGTCACCACCACTTGAGAGGACGAGCCGATATGAAACAGACGATCGTGTCCTCATCGCTGCAGGCCTTCCAGAACGGATCCCAGTGCTCGTTGTGGATTCGACGGGTAGCCGAGCTTCTCGGGGTTCTCCGAGAAGGTGACCGTGTGGCAAGCCCATCCGGGATGCCCGTCGCACTTCGGCTGCCATCAGGTCGACGTCCCAAATCGGGGGTATTGCAAGTGGGATCATCCGCCCCGGATACGTCCCGCACCACTCGTCGATGTGCCAGTCGTTGTACGCCTGCAACACGGCAAGGGCTAGCTCCTTGTCCATCGGCGCGGGCGAAATACTGCCCACAGAACTGCGGGTAGGAAGGGAAATTCATCGACGCCAAGTACGCCGTTCGCGTTCATGTCGCGGATCCGTTCGTGGATGTCGAAACATCCAGGTCGCATCTCGCTGAAGCGCGTGGGCTCGACACCGTATTCGTCGGGAGGGCGGCCCGCCACAGCATTCAGGCCGACGTTGGTCGCCTCCTGACCCTCGAATACCCATGCGTCGGTGCCATCCGGTTTGGTGATGACCTTGGGCGCCTGGTCCCTGTACCTGGCCGGAATGTGTCCGTCGAACATGTCCGGTGGTTCCACGACATGGTCGTCGACGGAGACCAGAATCAGATCGTCGATGTGCATGGTGTACTCCTCACGTGCGATGGTCAATCGATGTAGCGGCGCTAGCCGAAGAGCACCGGGATCGTCGTCGGGGATCGGAAGACCTGGCCCCGGATGTGCGGGTCGTCGCCATCGGGGTCGAGCCGGAGGTCGGGCAGCCGGTCGAAGAGGAGGTTCAACGCCACCCGGATCTCCATGCGTGCCAGGTGCATGCCCAGGCAGAGGTGGGGACCGTGGCCGAACGAGATGTGCGGTTTGGGGTCCTCCCGGCCAAGTCGAACCGGTCAGGATCAGGGTAGCGAGACTCCTCGCGGTTGGCGGCCGCCAACATGAGCATGATCGTCGAACCTTCGGGGATGGGCACTCCGTCGATCTCGGTGTCCTTGGTCGCCAGCCGGGTGATGTTGAGGAGCGGCGTCTCGTAGCGAAGCGCCTCCTCGATGCCGTGGATGAGACCGCGGTCGGTGCGCACGGCGTCGAGCTGATCCGGGTTTGAGAGAGGGTCAGGAGCAGGTTGCCCGTCGACCGATAGGTGGTCTCCACGCCAGCGGGGAGCAGCAACAAGACGAATGAGAAGATCTCGTCGTCGCTAAGATGGTTACCGTCCAGCTCGGCGTGGGCGAGATCGGAGATGAGGTCATCACGAGGCTGGCGGCGCCTGTCCTCGAGGATCTCGGCGACGTACGCTTTCACTTCTGGTGAGCCGCGATCGGCCTCCTCTTGCCTGCTCAGGAAGCTGAGGATGTCGATGGACCAGCGCTGGAATTGCTTGTAGTCCTCTCGGGGCAAGCCGAGCATGCCGGCGATGATCTGGGTCGGATACGGAAAGGTGAACTCGCGGACCAGCTCGGCGCGACCCCGGTCTGCGAACTTGTCAATCAGAGCGGTAATGATGCCGTCGGCGAGCTCGCTCTCCCACCTGGCCATGACCTTCGGGCCGAACGCCGTCGAGACGAGGGCCCGGTATCGGCGGTGCTTCGGGCCGTCCATCCCCAGCATGATGTGCTCGCCCATGACCGGACCCATGATGAGGTCGATGATGTGCCCAGAACAGAACGTCTCGGAGTCGCAGCACCTGGGACACGTCGTCGTAGCGGTAGACGAAGAAGACGGGGGCCGATTCCTCATGGGGCATGAGCGAAGCGTCGATCCGCTGGACCGGGTCCTCACGCCCCGTCGCGAGCTCGGGATACGGGTCACGGGTGTCGCCGGCTACGGCGTCGTCGAAGAGGCCGAACTCTTCGCTGTCGGCGTCGCCCCTCGTGGCGGCTCACGGCCGCCCCTGCCGCACCTTGATCTGACGCCACGTTCCCCCTAGCCCTGTAAACCAAATATTCGTTCACCGGACGTTAGCGGTGCAATCGAGTAGCAGTCAATCGCTGGACGGGCCCGCCCTCATGCCCACCCCGACCAGCACGTCCAGTCTTACGTTCGTCCGGGTCACTTCGCTCGGGCCCGCGGCGCGGTGCTGCGGCCCCACGGCGTCATGGGACCAAATGTTAGGCTGACCGCTCTCGGGTTCAAGGAAGGAGCATCGATGAGTCTGAGCACTGACCTCGGCGGACGACATGTTGTGTCACCGGTGCTTCGAGCGGGATCGGCGCCGCCACCTGCAGGTCGATCGTCGAGGGGGCTGGCGGCTCCGTGGCCATGCTGGCCCGCCGCAAGGAACTTCTCGAGGAGCTGCGTGCGGAACTCGGCGAACGGGCTGTGCCCGTCCCCTGCGACGTTACCGACCTCGCCGCACTTCCTCTTGCGGTCGACCAGGCCGCCGCGACCTCGACGGCCTCGACGGCGTGATCACGGTGGCCGGCAGGTCAATGGTGGGGTCGATCATGACCGGCACTCCTGAACGCTGGCAGGAGCTGATCAACCTCAACCTGCTGGGTCCGCTCACCACGATCCGTCATGCGGTGGACCACTTTGCCGGGGAGGGTCGGCGCGAACGTGGTGATCGTCGCCTCCACCGGTGCGATCACCCCGATGGCGGGCGTCGGGATCTACGCCGCCACCAAACGGGGGCTGCGTGCCGCCTTCGATGCGCTTCGGCTGGAGCTCGCCCCGGCCGCTATCAACGTGAGTTGCGTAATGCCCGGCATGTTCGACACCGAGGGACTCACCATCGAGGGCATGACCTTCGACGGGGACATCCCGCCTTCGGACATCCCCTGGTTCGCCGGCGACGGCGGCCCCGGATCGGCCGTCGACCTGGCCGACACAATCGCATTCGTGATCAGCCGGCCCGAGGGCTTCTGCATCAACGAACTCGTGGTGCGACCAACGCAACAGCTCAATCCCTGAACGACCGGAGCAGGCCTACCACGGCCTGCAGCGTCCTCCGTTTGCCGGCGGGAGACGACGGGCCGGCCCGACTGACCCGTTTCCCAACCGTCCCAGATGCCCGCCGAGTAGGGCCGGGTTGACCCGCCTTTTCGTAGAGGCCTTGGGGGTCGTAGACCTTCGCTTCGGGATATGGAAACGGACATGCCACCGATGTGGCTTCCCGCTCGCCCGGACGACGGCAAAGCCACCGCCGTAGAGGAAGAGATAGGCGGCGTTGACGATGAGGAACATCACAACGAAGGTGGCGAGAGCCGGACGTCCCCGAAAAGCACGAAGCCGGATCCTGATGCGCTGGGCCAGCTTCTCGGCAACGGTGCGCCCCGTGTCGTCCCGGTACAGCAGCACGCCGACAGGGATCATGGCATCGCGGTGGTAACGAGGGAAGATTCCCAAAGCAGCGGAAACTGGTACGTATGGCCGGTAAAGACCGAGCCAAAGGGAATGACCTGGGAGTAAATGTACATCCCGGTCCGCACCAGGAGATTTCCTGAATGGCGTCGTAGACGAAGCCGACCACATAGATGAGTAGCCCGAGGCAGACGAGCGGATGTCTCCAAACGAACGAGTCGACCCGCGCCGTCGCTGAAGGCGTCGCAGGATCCACACGCGGGAAAGAACGGGGCAAGGTAGAACATGACATAGCCGATGACGACGAACGGCTCGACCGTCGGCGACAACGAAACGAGCGGCCAGGTCTCGGGCCAATGCCACAGCTGGGGGTTGTACACCGCGTACGGCGCCCAGTTCATGATGGGGTCCTGCCAGACGATGGCGTGCAGCAGATGGCCATGAGGAGGATCGGGTGCTTCGGATACCTTCGCCACATGACAGCGAAAATCCACGCGATCAGCACCATGGCCAGGATCGTTCCGGCCTGTCGGCTACCAGCCAGTGGGTCCACCGAAAGAGTGGCGTCACAGGGCGCGGTGCGCCGTGTACCGCCGGGTTGGCGATACGGGCCGCCACTGGGCCAAGGCGGGCGTTGTGGGCGACGAAGATAAGGTAGGACGACGATGCACCGAGAAGAGTCCAGCCGGCGGCGGATCGCTCGGCATTCGCCCAAGAGGGGGGAGGGTGGTGTGGGTCGCGACAGGTTCCCGCCGGGTCAATTGCACGGGGAGGGCTCAGAGCTCCCCGAAGCGACCGACCAGGACGGCCTTGCCGAATTCCGGCTCGAGTCGCCGTGCCACCAGATAACCGGCCCCCACCCAACCCCGGTGAATCCAATTGCCGAAGGAGAGACGAGTTCCACTTGCCCCTGATGCAGCCGGCAACATCTTCACCCGCTCGAGTGCCTCTTTGACCCCTCGGGGTGACAGCGGGTGCGCGTCGGCGAAGGCGTGGAGGAGCACAGTGGCCAGGTCGTGGTTGACCACCGGCACGCAGTACTCGGGACGGCGCCCATAGGCCTCCTGGTATCCACAACGGCAAGCGTCCGGGCGCGGGAAATGGCGACATTCAGCCGGTTCTGATCGAGGATGAATGCCAGCCCGCGCGAGCCGTATTCCCCAAAGCTCGAGCACATGGAGAAGATGACCACTTTCTCGGCCTCCTGACCCTGGAACTTGTCGACGGAGGCGACGGGCACATCCGCGTGCAGCTGCTCGCGGAGCCGCCGCACCTGCATGGGGTAGGGGGCGACCACCATGATGTCCTGGGGCCGGAGCGGCCCTGCAGGTTTGCCGGCGTCATCGATCTTGGTCCGTTTGACTAGTTGGGAAATGAGGGTCCGAATGGCGTCCGCCTCCTCATCGCTCGCCTGCACGTTGCCTTCGTGGGACACGGGGAGGAATGTGAGGCCGGCATCCTGGAGTCATTGCGCCTTCAGGCATCCCTTTGGATACGATTCGGCGGTTCGCATTTGCGGGGGCGGGCTTGAGCCGGCCCTCGTAGATCATCTCGGAGATGAATTGGCAGATGCCGGGCGGGAGCCGATAGGTTACCGGCAGAAACAACCCCAGATCGTCGGGAATGGTGGCATGGTCCTGCAGATAGTAATTCAGCGTGGACTGCCCGGTCTCGCCGGGATGGCTGCCCTGGATCGGCTGCTCCAGCTGCATTTGGTCCCCGAGCAAGACGATATTGTCGGCAGAGCGGGACATGGCGACCAGGTTGCCCAAGGAAACCTGGCCGGCCTCGTCGACGAAGAGGTGGTCAAGCTCACCGACCCATTCGGGCCGGGAGAAGAGCCAGGCGGTGCCCCCGACCACGCCTCCCGCAAACTGGCCGCGGGCGTTGGTATTGTCGGAATGGACGATCTGCGGTCGGCAGTCCGCCATCGGGTCATCGCCCACCTTCAAGGCCCTGAATCCCGGACCTCCCGCCTTCGCGCAGGCCCTCAGCAGGTTTTCGATCGCCTTGTGGCTGTTTGAGGTGATCCCGACGGACTTTCCGGCATCCACAAGGGCGAGGATCATGCCGGCGGTGGTCGTGGTCTTGCCCTG
>CAVOTI010000003.1:0-910228 GCA_963699105.1 uncultured Acidimicrobiales bacterium
CACCCGTCCACCGGGGCGGCCGGGGATCACTCCTCGAGAGCGAACAGGGGCGGGTGGTCGGGTTCGGGAAGTTCGTCCCCCGGTGGGGATCCGGGGGCGGTCCGGCCGTTGGCCTGTTCCGGGGTGATCCACCGCCACCGTCCCGGTCCACCGAGGAGCTGGAACCCCCGGTGGGTCCGGAGCTGGTGGTGATGGTGGCACAGTCGGGCCAGGTTCTCGAGGGAGGCCGGGCCCCCGTCGACGAAGTCGATGCCCCGGTGGTCGATCTCGAGGCCGCTGGCGGTGTCGCAGCCCGGCACCACACAGACCGGGTCCCGGTCGACCACCGCCGTGCGCAGGGGTGAGGGGATGGAACGTCCGAGATGGCACACGGTGGTGACATCCACCCCGTTGGTGATGACCAGCCGGGTGATGGCGTCTCCCATCAGTTCTCTGGCCGTCTCCACCGGGACCGGTCCCACCCCGGGGATCTCGCAGATCTCACCGGGACCGATCGACCCCCGGCGCAAGGCGTCGAGGTCGACCCGCAGGGTGACCAGGGCCCGGGGATCGGGGGCCCGGGGGGAGCCGCCGGTGTCGGTTCCGGTGTCGGAGTCGGTGTCCCCGCTGTCGGTGTCTTCGGTGTCCTCGGTCCCCTGGTCCCCGGTCCCGGACGGCGGGTCCGTCCCGGGCCGACCGATGACCCCCCGCCCGGTGACCAGGGTGACCAGGGCATCGGCCCGGTAGGCGTCGGGGGACTCCCGTCGTCCGGCCCTCCTCGCCCGGCGGAAGACCGAGTCGGTCTCGCCGGTCAGGACGGCCAGCAGGGAGGCGCCGGTGTCGGGGGTGAGCCGGGCATCGAGGCGGAAGGCCCCGTCCCGGTCGGTCCAGGTCCGACAGTGGCGGGTGTCGTGGATGGCCCGGTGGGCGGCAGCGGCGTCCTCGGTCGAGCGGGCCTCGGCCTTGGCCCGCAGGCACCGGTCCCGCAGCTGGCGCATGGTGTCTCTTTGGGCCGCCTCCACCAGGTCGTCCTCGCTGGCCGGGTTGGCCCGGACCGCATCGGTCACCATCCGGGCCGCCTGGCGGGACAGCTTTCCCTGCCGACAGGCCTCTTCCACCCCGGCCTGGCCGGAGAAGGCCGCCCCCATCCTCAACACGTCGGCCGACTCCCCGATCGACTCGCCGGTCACCGCCGACAGCCAGTGGGCCGGGGTGGGATGGCCACTGGCCTCGGGACGGTGAGCGGTCGCCGCCCGGGAGGCGGCCAGGGTCTTGCCGGTGGCGGCCAGGCGTTCGCACCGGGTGAACCACCCGACCAGCACCGAGGCGTCCTGGCCGGTGTAGCGGCCCGGCTCGAAGCCCGACACGAACCGGGCCAGGGTGTCCATGGCCGACTCCAGCTCCCCGGTCCCGACCGGGCCGTCACCGGAGCCGGGGCCGGACCCGTCCGGCCCCTGCCCATGACCGGCCAGCCCGGTGGTCACCGCCTCGTCCCTCGTCGACCCCTCGGCCGTCGCCAACGCCATGGGCCCATCCAACCAGAGAGGTGTGACAGTCACTCGGGACCGCTGGGACTACATGGAATGCCGAACGAGCATCCGAAGCCCGGGCCCGAGGCACGGCCCAGTGTCGCCACAAAGATGTTCCCAGTGTCGCTCCGGCGACAGACGGACCACGGCCCAAAGCGCACGACGGAGAGGTCAGCAAAACCCACAGACACCGAGGAGTTCGCCATGCTTCTGCAGCTGGTAACCACACTCGTCCACGCCGTCACCGCCACACCCATCCACACGGCCCCGGCCCCGGTCGCCACCACCGTCACCACCGCCGTCACCAGCACTGTGACTCAGGGCTTTGAAGTGCTGAAGTTCAAGCCCTGGTGACCGGAGGCTCCCAACGGAGCCGAATCACCGGGCGGGATCGCCCACGCCCGGAAAAATCTCTCAAGTTGCTCACCCAGCGGGCCGATGGAGGGGGGTCAGCGCTGGAAATCTCAACCCCCCAGCCCCTCTGACAACGCCACTTCCACTCCCCCCCGGGAGTGGCGCGCCCGCAAACCTGGCAACCCCTCTAGGACCGGTGGTCCTCGGACGACGGCGGGGGCGGCGTCCCCCTGTAGCCCAACAGTCGCAGGATCAACATGCCGAACCGGTTCGGCTTCTTCGACATCTCGGCCTTGTAGGCCTCGGCTTCGTGACCGCCGGTCACGTGGAACGAGCGCCCGGTGTAGCCCCGGCCATAGTTGCCGTAACTCTTGAACGCCATGGAGACCCTCACTAGCTCCGGCGGTCGCGTACGGACGGCAGTGTCTGCCTCCGGCGTCGGCGCCGAAAGTGATCGGTCGCCATGGCTAGTCGTCCAGCACCGGCTCGACGACGTCGTCTGCTCCGGGCGCAGTCTCCTTTTCGAGGAGCACCTTCAGCGCGTCCTCGGGGTCTCCCTCGAGGGTGACTGGTTCCTCGTCGCCGGGAAAGGCCGCGCCAGGCATGGGTCCATGCTAACCGGCGGGCCCAGTCGCTCCCCCCACTCGATCCCGCTGACCGAGGACGAACTGGCCGGCCTGGCCGGGACCACCCGCCAGGCGGTCAAACCGGGTGATCGGCCAAGCTCAGGAAGCCGGGCTGCTAGAGCTGTCCCGGGGGCGGATCACCGTCACCGACCCGGCGGAGTTGGCCCGCCGGGCCCGCTGAGCGACGGCGACCACCGGCGAACCGACCACCACCACCGCCGGACCCCACCACCGCCGCACCGGACCGACCACCACCACCGCCCTCACCCCGATGACGACCCGGCCGCCACCGCCGGGGGTGCGTGGGGGTCGCGGTAGCGGCGCTTGAACACCAGGTAGGAGAACGGACCGGACAGGAGGGGCAGCCAGTAGGAGGCCAGCCGGTAGGCCAGGGTGGCCAGCACCGCTTGGGAGACGTCGAGACCGGCCAGCACCAGGAGGGCACTGAGGCTGGCCTCGACGATGCCCAACCCACCGGGGGTGATCGGCACCAGGCCGATGATGCCGGCCACCGCGTAGGCCAGCAGGATCAAGGAGGGGCGAGGGTGGGCGCCGACGGCCCGCACCGAGAAGAGCAGACAGAGGTAGTCGAACAGCAGCCGGCCGGCCGACAGCAGGGTGGCCTGCCACCACTGCTGGCCGAGGACGGTGCGGATCAGGTTGCGCTGCTCCAGCAGGCGGTCGGGAAGCCCCGACATCGGTTCACGCTTGCGGAGGATCCGGTTGCGCACGGCCTCGAAGGCCCGGCCGGCCCATTCGAGCGGGGCGTCGACGATCATCACCACGGTGCCCAGGGCCACGAAGACCACGAAGCCGATGGCCCCGATGATGGCCGCGTCGACCAGGCCCCGGCTGACCGGCGAGCCGAACAGCACCACCGGCAGGACGAAGACCGGGAGGGCCAGGAGCCCGCCGATGCCCAGGAAGGAGAAGGCGGTGAGTCCGCCCACGGCGTCGGTGGCGTCCATCCCGCTCACCGCCAGCATCCGGAACTGGACGGCGGCGCCGGCCGCCGCGCCCCCCGGCACGATGAGGGAGATGGCGTTGCCGGCCAGCTGGGCGGTGATCACCGAGAACCAGGCCTTGGTCCGGAGGGCGATGCGTTGGAGGGAGAAGGTGCAGGCGAAGTGGATGGCTTCGGCCAACAGGGCGGGGATGAACCACAGCAGGTTGAGGCTGACCAGTTTGGGCCACGAGTGGAAGACGTCGATGAGCTCGGGCAGCACCAGGTAGAGAGCGACCCCGGCCACCAGGACCACGATGGACCGCTTGACCACCGCCTTCCAGGGGAAGGGGGTGTTCTGCTGCTCCTCGAACTGGGTCTGGAACGACCGGGACCTCGCCTCGCGTTCGGGTCGGGGCAGTCCGGTTACGTCGTCCGGCTCGCTGGCTTCGGGATCGAGCCTGTCCATGAGGCCGGGCTCAGTCCTCCGCTTTCGCCGCCACTACCGCTTCCGCTTCCGCTTCCGCCGCCACTACCGCTTCCGCTGCCGCTTCCGCTTCCGCTGCCGCTTCCGCTTCCGTCTCCGTGGTTCGAGTGTTTGCTGTGGTCTGCGTGGTGTGCGTGGTCTCGGTGGGCTGCGCGGTTTGCGCCGGTTCCGGTTCGACCGCGCGCCGCCGGGCCGGCGGCCGCTGCCCCTGTGCCTGTGGCCCCGGCGTCCACCGCCGCGGCCGCCGCGCTCAGCACCAGGTTGGCGCCCCGCATGTCGCCCTGGAGCCCCGACTCCATCTTGTTCATCACGTAACAGATGGTCAGCCCGGTGTCCTGGTCCATCACGATGAGCGATCCCCCGTAACCGCCCCAGAAGCAGCACCGGGGTCCGATGGGCATGAACTCATTGCTCAACCCATACCCCATGCCGAACCGGTTAGGCAGCCCGAGGACCAGGTCGATCCCGTTGGACTGCTGCTCGAAGACAGGGTCGCAACCCTCCTCCGACAGCAGCCGGACCCCCCGGGCCTCGCCCCGGCCGGCGATGATCGACTGGACGGTGGCCACCGAGCGGGCATTGCCGTGGCCGTTGGCGGCGGGGATCTCGGCCCGTCGCCACCACGCCTGGGCCGGGTAGGTGGCGTCGAGGGGAGGATTGCTGAAGGTGCGCCGGGTGAAGTTGTCGGGAGGCAGCACCTCGAGGTCGACGGGCGGGGGCGGGATCACCAGCGACACCCGATGGTCCTCGGCGGCCGGCAGCCCGATGAAGAAGTCGGCCCCCAGGGGCCGGGCCACCTCCTCGGCGAACCACCGCCCGATGGTGGTCCCGGTGATCCTGCGCACCACCTCGCCGATCAGGTAGCCCTGGGTGACGGCGTGGTAGCCCGAGGCGGTCCCCGGTTCCCACCACGGCCTCTGGGCGGCCAGCAGCGACGTGCACCGCTCCCAGTCCGCCAGCTCCTCGGGCTCGAGGTGCTCGGTCCACCCGGCCAGGCCGGCGGTGTGGCTCATCAGGTGCCGCACCTCGACCGACTCCTTCCCCCCGGCGGCGAACTCGGGCCAGTACGCGGGCCACCGGCGCCCAGAAGTCGAGCTCGCCCCGGTCGGCCAGCATCAGGGCGCACAGGAAGGTCATGGTCTTGGTCGTCGACCACACGTTGGTGATGGTGTGGCGCTCCCACGGCGCCGAACCGGACTCGTCCACCGAACCCGCCCCAGACGTCGACCACCGGCTCGCCCCCGAGGAACACGGCCACCGACGCCCCCACGTCGGTGCCGGCGTCGAGACTCGAAGCCAGGGTGGCGACCACCCCTCGAATGCCGGTTCCCACGTCCCTTGGATGTCAGCCACCCGTGACCTCGCTCCGTGCTCGCCCAGTCTCCTCGACAACGATCATTTCACGGCGCAACCACCGGCCACCACGTTCGGGTCGGCCCGGGCCGACCATGCCCGAGGAGACCTCTCAGCTGGCGGCGCGCCCCCGACGGGCCAGTGAGTCGATGGTCACCGCGGCCAGCAGGACGAGGGCGGTCACCATGTACTGGTAGGAGGCGGCCAACCCCAGGAGCCCCATGCCGTTGTAGATGGTGGCGATGACCAGGCCCCCGAGGAGGGCGTAGACCATCTTGCCCCGGCCGCCGAACAGGCTGGCCCCGCCGATGACGGCGGCGGCCACCGCGTAGAGGACCAGGTCGCCGCCGTCGATGTTGTTGGAGATCGAGCCGAGCCGCGAGGCGTAGATGATCCCGGCGGCCCCGGCCGTGAACCCGGTCAGGGTGAAGGCCCACAGGCGGTTCCAGCCCAGGCTCACCCCGCCCCGGCGGGCGGCCTCGGCGTTGCCGCCGATGGCGTACTGGTAGCGGCCGAAGCGGGTGCGGGCCAGCACGAAGGAGTAGACGACCAGAAACCCGGCCACGATCGGCACCACGTAGGGCACGCCCTTCAGCGGTTCGAGGACACCGCGGTTGGTGTTGCACACCGCCACCAGCACGGCCACCGCCGCCGCCACCAGCACCACCTTCAACACGGTGATGGCCGGGGGCGGGGCCACCAGTCCCCCACTGCGGCGATGCCGGTCCCGCAGGATGGTGGCGGCCCCGAAGGCCACCACGGCGAGGACGGCCACGATCCACCCGGCGGTGGTGCTCAGGTTGCCGTTGGTCAGATCGAGGAGGACGGGGTTGCTGATCCTGATGGTCCCCCCGCTCCCCTGGGTCTGCACCAGGTACAACAGCACGCCCTCCCACCCGAGCAGACCGGCCAGGGTCACCACGAACGACGGCAGGCGCAGGCGGATGATGATGGTCCCCTGGAGCATGCCGATGGCCGCGGTGGCCAACATGCCCACCAGGATGGCCAGCCACCACGGGAAGTTGTGGGGCGGCGAGGCCACGATGGCGGTGATGACCGCCCCGATGCCGGCCACGTAGCCGATGGACAGGTCGATCTCACCGAGGATGAGGACCCAGACCTCGGCCATGCCGAGGAGCACGAACACCGACCCCTGGACCAGCAGGTTGGTCAAGTTGCCGGCCGACAGGAACACCGAGTCCTGGACCTGGAAGATGATGACCAACAAGATGAGGCCGGCGACCACCGGCAGCACGCCGCTCTCGCCGTAGCGGATCCGTCGGGCCCAGGCCGTCACGTACTCGCCGAAGGTCGAGTTGGGCGAGCGCACCGGCATGGGGATCCCCCCGAGCCGGCCCGGTTCGGCCGGGCCCCCGGGCGGGAACTCCTCCTCCCGGGCCCGGGACGAGGCCGGTGGGGTCTCGGGCGGTGACGACACGGGGGGTCAGACCTTCCCGTCGGAGCCGGCGTCGGCCGGCGGGGCGGCCCGGTCGGGATGGTCGAGGGTGCCGGTGGTGATGAGCTCCACCGCGCTCTGGGTGTCGTAGTCGGACAGGGGCCCGCTGCTGACCAGCTTGCCCAGGTACAGGACGGCCAGGCGGTCGGCCACCCCGAAGACGTCGTTGAGGTTGTGCGAGATCATCAGCACGGCCACCCCCCGGGCTCCGAGCCGGCGGACCAGGTCGAGCACCTGGGCGGTCTGGGACACGCCGAGGGCGGCGGTGGGCTCGTCCATGATCACCAGCTGGGCGTCGCGCATCACCGCCCGGGCCACCGCCACCGACTGGCGCTGGCCGCCCGACAGCGAACCCACCAGCTGGCGGACCGACGACACGGTGGTGACCGACAGGTCGGCCAGGGTCTTGGACGCCGTCTTCTCCATGGCCGTCTCGTCGAGCAGCCGGTAGCGCAGCAGCTCGTGGCCGAGGAACATGTTCTGGACGATGTCGAGGTTGTCGCACAGGGCCAGGTCCTGGTACACGGTGGCGATCCCGAGGGAGTCGGCGTCCCTCGGGGTGTGCATCGACACCGGCCGGCCCTGCCAGGTGATGTGGCCGGCGGTGGGCTCCCAGATGCCGGAGATGGTCTTGATCAGGGTCGACTTGCCGGCCCCGTTGTCGCCCACCAGGGCGGTGATCTTCCCCGGCATGACATCGAAGTCGACCCCGCTGAGAGCCTGCACGGCACCGAAGTTCTTGGTGATGCCGCGCAGGCTCAGCAGAGGCTGGTCGGCCGCCCCCGACGACCCGGCCCCGCCGCTCTCGGCGGTGATGGTCATGGGGCCGGAGAGCGGCGCAGACCGGGACCTGTCACGAGGTTCAGCTGATCCCGTACTTCGTGCAGTCGGCGGCGTAGGCCCCGGTGCAGATCTGCGAAGCGGGGACGAAGCCGTCGTGGACCACGGTGGACTCGACGGTGGAGGGCACGACCCACTCGGGGTTGAGGAGCACCGACTTCACCGCCACCTTGGACACGGTGTCGGTGGTGGTCCCGTTGACCAGGGCCGACGGTGCCGTCTTGCCGGCCCGCAGGTAGAGGGCCAGTGCCGCCGCCGCCTGGGCCTCCTCGTAGATCGGCTTGTACACCGTCCCGCACTGGTAGCCGGAGATGATGTTCTGGATGCCGACCAGGGTGGCGTCCTGTCCGGTGATCGGGAACTTGTTGGCCGGGATGCCGAGGGTCTTCAGGTAGGTGATGATCGGGGCGGCGTTCTCGTCGTTGGGCACCACGGCGGCGTTGATGCCCGGATGGGCGGTGAGCGCCTGTTGGAACTCGGTCTCGGCGGTGGGCGGGTCCCAGGTGCCGGCCGGTGCCGCCGCCTTGACGTAGGCCTTGGAGGCGAAGTACGGGGACAGCACGGCGTCATAGCCCTGGGCGAACAGGGTGGCGTTGTTGTCGGTCGGGGCCCCGACCATCACCGCCAGCTGGGGCTTGGCCACCTTCCAGCTGGCCAGGCAGGACACCATGCCGTTGCCGATCAGGGTGCCGACCTTGACGTTATTGAAGCTCACGTAGTACTGCCGGCTCCCGCCGAGGGTGAGGCGGTCGTAGTCGATCACGGCCACACCGTGCTGCTTGGCGTAGGACTCGATGGACGCCCCCACCCCGGAGTCGAGCGGGTCGACCACCAGGACGCTGGCTCCGGCGGAGATGGCCGACTGGGCATCGGTGAGCTGGGTGGCGTCACTGCCCTGGGCGTTCTGCACGGTGAACTGCGAGGGGGTCAACCCGGCCTTGGTGAACGCCTCGGTCAGGTAGGGGGCGTCGAACTCGGTGTAGCGGGCCGAGGACACGGTGTCGGGGAGGATGACGGCCACGTTGCCCTTGCCCGACTTGGCTAGGCTCTTCAACCCGGCCATGGCGGTGAAGCCGGTGTTGAACGAGGTGATGGAGATGGTCGTCGGGCTCGACCCCGACGACGAGGTGGTGGTGGTCGACGACGAGCTGCTGCTCCCGCAGGCCGCCATCAACAGGCCACCGGCCATGATGAACGCCACGACGGCGCGCTTTCGGTTGGACACTTGGGACATCCCCCTTCGCTCACTCTGCGCCGTGCGCAGCCGGATCCGGAATTACCGATCCAAACGTGACGTTACAACCATATGAACTTTGAGTGAAGGATTCATTTCATGAAATTTTTACGGCCTCGGGAACCGCCCCGGGCCCGGGGTGACCGGTCGACCTAGGCTGGCCGCCGTGACCAACGGATCCCGCGCCGTCACCCCGCCGGGTGACCACCACCGGGTGGTGATCGTGGGTGCCGGGTTCGGCGGCATCGCCCTGGCCGTCCGGCTCCGCCAGGCCGGCCTGGACGACGTGGTCATCCTGGAGAAGGAGGACGACCTGGGGGGCACCTGGTACGTGAACACCTACCCGGGCTGCCAGTGCGACGTGCAGTCGCTCCTCTACTCCCTGTCGTTCGCCCCCAACCCCGATTGGACGAGGACCTTCGCCCCCCAGCCGGAGATCGAGGAGTACCTCCGCACGGTGGCAGACCGGTTCGACCTGAAGCCCCTGATCCGGTTGGGGACCGAACTGACCGGGGCCGACTGGGACCCGGCCGGGGCGCGGTGGGACATCGACACCCCGTCCGGACGGCTGACGGCCGACGTGCTGGTCCTGGCGGCCGGGTTCCTGAGCGAGCCGTCCCTGCCGGCCATCGAGGGACTCGACCGGTTCGAGGGAACCGTCTTCCACTCGGCCCGGTGGGACCACCACCACGACCTGGCCGGTGAGCGGGTGGCGGTGATCGGCACCGGCGCCTCGGCCGTCCAGTTCGTGCCCGAGATCCAACCGGTGGTCGGCCACCTCACGGTGTTCCAGCGCACGCCCCCGTGGGTGGTGGCCCGGCCCGACCGTCCGTTCAAGAAGTGGGAGCGGTGGCTGTTCGGCCGGTCGAGGTGGGCGGCCCGCCTGGTCCGGGCCCGGATCTACCTGGCCCGGGAGCTGCTGGTCATGACGGTCTTCCACCACCCCCGCCTGGCCCGGCTGGCCACCGCGGCGGCCGCCCGACACCTGGCCGACCAGGTCGACGACGCCGGCCTGCGGGCCAAGCTGACGCCGGACTACGCCCTCGGGTGCAAGCGGGTGCTGCTGTCGAACGACTACTACCCGGCCCTGGGTCGGCCCGGCACCGAGGTGGTGACCGAGCCCATCACCGAGGTGACGGCCCACGCCGTGGTCACGGCGGACGGGGTCGAGCACCCGGCCGACACCGTCATCCTGGCCACGGGGTTCGAGGCCACCGAGCCCCCCATCGCCCGCCGGGTCCGGGCGGCCGACGGCCGGAGCATCCGTGACCACTGGGGCGGCACCATGCAGGCCTACCTCGGGACCACGGTCGAGGGGTTCCCCAACCTGTTCTTCGTGATCGGGCCCAACACCGGCCTCGGCCACTCGTCGATGGTGTTCATGATCGAGTCCCAGGCCAACTACATCGTCGACGCCCTCAAGACCATGTCGACCCGGAACCTGGCCTCGGTCAGCATCGACCCCGACGCCGTCTCGGCGTTCAACCAGGAGATCCAACAGGGGCTGGGCCGGACGGTGTGGAGCACCGGGTGCTCGAGCTGGTACCTCGACGCCTCGGGCCGCAACACCACCATGTGGCCCGGCTTCACCTGGCAGTTCCGCCGCCGGACCCGCCGGTTCGACGCCGATCGCTACCACCTGACCCGGAGGTCGTTGCCCCCGACGCCCACCCGTTAGCCTGGTGAGCCGTGAGTGACACCGACGGCTCCCAACAACTGACCCGCCACACCTACGAACGGCTGCAGGCCGAGCTCGAGGACCTGACCACCCGGGGCCGGGTGGAGATCGCCGCCGCCATCGAATCGGCCCGGGCCCTCGGGGACCTGTCGGAGAACGGCGACTACCACGCGGCCAAGGACTCCCAGGGGAAGATGGAGTCGCGGATCCGCCAACTCCAGCGGCTGCTGAAGACGGCCACGGTGGTCGACGCCGGCCAGGGCAGCGACGGGACGGTGGCGGCCGGCACCGTGGTCACCCTGCGCTACGAGGGCGACGACGAGGACGACACCACCGACTTCTTCGTGGGCTCCATCGAGGAGCGCCAGGGGGATCTCACCGTGGTGTCGCCCGGATCGCCTCTGGGCCAGGCCCTGCTGGGCCACGCGGTGGGTGACGCGGTCGAGTACGCCGCCCCCGGCGGTACCCTCAAGGTCGAAATCGTCAACGTAGGGACCTGAGCTATGACCGCCACCACCCCGCCGTCCCCCGCCCCGGGGCCCCGCACCCTGTCGGAAAAGGTGTGGGACAGCCACGTCGTCCACCACGGCCACCAAGACGAGCCCGACGTCATCTTCATCGACCTCCACCTGGTCCACGAGGTCACCTCGCCCCAGGCCTTCGACGGCCTCCGACTGGCCGGCCGGGGCGTGCACCGGCCCGACCTGACCATCGCCACCGCCGACCACAACGTCCCCACCGTGGACATCGACAAGCCGGTGGCCGACCCGGTGTCGGCCAAGCAGCTGGAGGCCCTGGCCACCAACTGCGCCGAGTTCGGGATCACCTGCTACCCGATGGGCCACGCCAACCAGGGCATCGTCCACATCATCGGCCCCGAACAGGGCCTGACCCAGCCGGGCATGACCATCGTGTGCGGCGACAGCCACACCTCCACCCACGGGGCGTTCGGGGCCCTGGCCTTCGGCATCGGCACCAGCGAGGTCGAGCACGTGCTGGCCACCCAGACCCTCCCCCAGCGGCGGCCCGACACCATGGCCGTCACCGTGGAGGGCCGGCTGCCCCCCGGGGTCACGGCCAAGGACCTGGTGCTGGCGGTGATCGGCCAGATCGGGACCGGGGGCGGGGCCGGCCACATCATCGAGTACCGGGGGGAGGCCATCCGGTCGCTATCGATGGAAGGGCGGATGACCGTGTGCAACATGTCCATCGAGGCCGGGGCCAGGGCGGGGATGATCGCCCCCGACGACACCACCTTCGCCTACCTCGAGGGACTCGACCACGCCCCCAAGGGGCCGGCGTGGGAAGAGGCACTGTCGGTGTGGCGGAGCCTGCCCACCGACGAGGGGGCCCACTTCGACCGTGAGGTGACCATCGACGCCTCGGCCCTGACCCCCTTCGTCACCTGGGGCACCAACCCGGGCCAGGTGGCCAGCATCGACGGGGCGGTGCCGGACCCGGCGGCCATCGACGACGACACCGACCAGGACGCCGCCGACCGGGCCCTCGACTACATGGGCCTGGTGGCCGGCACCCCCATCCGCGACATCGCCGTCGACACCGTGTTCATCGGGTCGTGCACCAACAGCCGCATCGAGGACCTGCGGGCCGCCGCCGACGTGCTGCGGGGGCGGAAGGTCCACGGCGGGATCCGGGCCATGGTGGTCCCGGGCTCCCACCGGGTGAAGGCCCAGGCCGAGTCGGAGGGGCTCGACGCGGTGTTCATCGGGGCCGGCTTCGACTGGAGGGAGCCGGGCTGCTCGATGTGCCTGGCCATGAACCCCGACAAGCTGGCCCCGGGCGAGCGGGCGGCGTCCACCTCCAACCGGAACTTCGAGGGCCGCCAGGGCCGGGGCGGACGCACCCACCTGGTGTCGCCGGCGGTGGCCGCCGCCACCGCGGTGACCGGACGCCTGGCCGCTCCGGCGGATCTCGACCGGTGAAGGCGGTCCAGCAGTGAAGGCCATGCAGTTGGTCAGCGGGCGGGCCGTGCCCCTCGACCGGTCCGACGTGGACACCGACCAGATCATCCCGTCCGACTGGTTGAAGCGGGTGGAGCGGACCGGGTTCGGCGCCGGCCTGTTCGGCGAGTGGCGCGACGACCGGAACTTCGTGCTGAACCGGGAGGAGTTCGCCGGGGCCAACATCTTGGTGGCCGGTCCGAACTTCGGAACGGGATCGTCGTGGAGCACGCGGTGTGGGCCCTGCAGGACTACGGGTTCGAAGCCGTCGTCTCCCCCAAGTTCGGCGACATCTTCCGCAACAACTGCACCAAGGCCGGGGTGGTGCCGGTCCAGGTGGACGCCCTGACCGGGCGCCTGCTCATCGATGCCGTGCTGGCCGAGCCGACCATGCTGATCACCATCGACATCGAGCGGGGCACCCTCGAGGCCCCGTCGGCCGGCATCGAGGTCGACTTCCCGCTGGACGAATTCACCCGGACGAGGCTGCTCAACGGATGGGACGACATCGGGCTGACCCTGCGCTACGAGGACGAGATCGCCACCTACGAGGCCGACCGGGCCGGGTGGCTTCCCACCACCCGGTGAGGGCCTCCACCCACTGGGACGGAGCCGGCGCCTTCAGTCGGAGGGTGGCGAGCCCGCCGGGTCCCCAGCGCCGACTACCACGAGGGGCAGGGGGGCAGCCAACGCCAGGGGACCCGGTGGATGATGAGTTGCGCTGCGCTCCTCTGCGCCCGCCGCAACTTCGAACTTGACTCTCCCCTAGCAGCGAGGAGGCTTACTTCTTGCGTAACGCGCTCTGCCACCGAACCAAACGGTACACGACCCCGGTCCGCGATTCGCGTCTTTCCACCACCCGCCGCACCACGGGTGGCACTCGTGCCCCCAATCGCCCGAGACGGATCCGCACTCTGGTTCACTCCCAAATGAGGCACTCCCCGAGCGGTCCGCCGCTGATCCACTGCGCCGCCGGTGACAACGGCAGATCAGTGTTGTGCGTGGCCTCATGGTAGGCCCAGCCGGCCGGCCGGTCAAAGACGAATGGACCTCGGCCGGGATCAACGGCCGGTGGTCCGTCGGCCTGTCACTGTGCGTGGCCGACGAGAGAAGTCGGGGTTGAACAGGGAGGATCCCGAAACTGGCTCCGGGTGTCCGGTCGGGCCCGGTGAGAACCGGCCGCCGCTACACCAGTTGTTTACCGGGTCTGATCAGCCACGACCGGTGTCCGGGCCAGGGAGTGTCGCCGGGCGGTGGAAAAGCCCCGCTCCGGGGGGACGGCGGCGAAATTCACACAGTGTGATGGTGGGGTCCGGAGAATTACCGGGCCGGCTACGAGCTCAGCAGCCGCTGCTTGGCGATTCCGAATTCGTCGTGGGTCAATGCCCCCGAATCCCGCAGGGCGGCCAGCCGCTCCAGTCTCGACACGAGGTCGTCGTGGGGCTCGGCCGCCGGACCGGCCGAGGCGGGTGACCCGTTGAGCTGACGGTCGTCCGGCACGGTCGGTGGTGGACTGTCCCACGACTGGGGACGGGCGGGTTCGGTGACCCCGGAGTACAGACCGGCGAACGGGTCACTCGGAGCATCGCCCACGCCCTGCCCCTCGTTCGGATGGGCCTCGACTCCGGCCGGACCCTGAGCCGTCGGTCGGTCCGCCTCGTCGAAGGCCTTGCCGTCGCCGTCGCTGACGAAGGTGGTGGCCTCGCCCGCCGAGAACCACCGGAACTTGTAGCGCCCGAACGGATCGTGCTGCCAACCCTGGCGGTCGGTCGAATGCTCGGGGGCGGCCGGGGCCGGGGCCGTCGCCGTCGCCGTCGCTCCGTTGGTCTCGACCGACGAGCCGTTGGTGGCGTCGGAGCGTTGTCCGATCCAGTCCGATCCGTCCCAGTACCGGACATCGTTCGGGTCCGAGGCGTTGCGGTACCACCCGGCCGGCCGGGCCGTCTGGTCGTTGCGGGGCCCGGGGTGTCCAAGAACCGACTGCAGGGGGTCGTCGACGTCGGCCGGTTTCGGTTGCGGGTCGGGGGGTGTCAGGACCACGGGAGCCGCCTCCTCCCGGACACCGGCGGCGTCGCTGACCCAGGCGGTCGGCTGACCGTTGGCGAAGTACCGGAGCTGTCCCGACGAATCGGGGTGCCACCCTTCGCGATAGTCAGCCGGCGGCGGTGACAGGGGCGGGGCCGACACCGGCATGGTGGCGGCCGCCGATCCATTTCCGTTGGCGCCCGGAGGCGCGAAGCCGATGGGGCTCGTCGGCGGCGAGAACGATGGGCCCGAGTCGTAGGACTCATGACCGACGTCGCGCACCAGCCCCGTTGGTTGACCATCCGAGAAGTACCGTTCCTGGTGCCTTCCGGATGGGTCTGCACTCCAACCCTTGATCTCCGACATGCGATCCTCTCCCGCCCGCACACTCCAGACAAAAGATACCGATCAACCCGACTGACCGCCAGTGCGGGCTCGGTGGCGGGCGGCAGTTCCGGACGCCGGTGGCGGCATGGTGAACAGAGAATGAACGGGCAGTGAACGGGTAGGTGACCGGGTGGTGAACAAGTAATAGAACCCTCGACCTTCCGACCGGGGTCCGTGGTCAGTCCCCCCCGCCGCTCTCCCCGAAGTCCTCCCACACCCGGCCCACGGCGGCGTTCGGATCGAAGATCTGGTCGTCGGGATCGCCCCCGTCGGCCCGCAGCAGGTCGCCCCCGTCGACAACGGGATCTGCCGGGACGGGCTGGAGCTCCCCCTGGTAGGTGGGACTCGGCGGATCGTCATAGGACTCGGTCCCGTCGGCGTCGCGCACCAACCGGGTGGGTGTCCCGTCCGAGAACCACCGGGCGGCGTGGATCCCGAACGGGTCCACGAACCAGCCCTCGATGGAGTCGTGAACCATGATCGGACCATCCTCTCGACGGTGCCGGCGTCAGCAGGCGTCCCGTCACTTGCCACTACCGAGCGTAGAGCCACCGGCGCCCCGTGCCGACCGGCAGCGATGATCACTGTGAGCGACGAACTGCACCAATGGTGACCGAAGTTCTCACTCATGGTGGCCCGGCCGGAGAAAAACGCGTGATCCCGACTTTTTGACTTGACAACCAAAGCCGGTTTCCGTACCGTTCGCTGAGCAATACATGATCAAATCACTAGGCTTTGTCAGGTAGGGGTCGGGCGCTGGCGCCGATCCTGTCCCGGCGCCGAACAAGGAGTCCGACATGAAGTCCTTCCTGCAGCTCAGGAGCGTCCGAATCGCCGCCGCCCTGGCCATAGCCAGTGGGTTCGCCGGGACAGTCGGGCTCATCGCCTCGACCAGCCCGGTGACCCAGGCCGGAGCGGACCCGGCCTCGTCCACCGACTTCGTCGGGGTGGGGGCCGACGTGCTCCAGGACCTGTTCAACGCATTCGCCGGCGAGGCCCCGAACCCGGGCCCGGGCGTGACCAACGTGACCCAGTATTTCCCCATCCACAGTACGGATGCCACCAACTTCATCCAGATCCAGTCGTGGGATGCCAACCCGCAGGGAGGTACGACGCAGGCGCCTGGCACCATCGTCACCAAGGTGTCGGGGCCGGCGTTCGACCGGCCCAGCTCCTCGGGCGCCGGGACCAAAGCCCTGGACGCCTCGCTGAACGGCACCACCTTCGCCAACACCACCGGAAGTGACGGGGCGGTGAACGTCGGAGGTCAGATCGATTTCGCCCGGACCGCGGCGGTGGTGAACTCCCCTGGAAGCGACCTCACATGGCTGCCCTTCGCCAGAGACGGAGTCGGCATCCTCGTCTACAACGACGGGGTGGTGTCCAACACACCGACCACCATCACCGAGCAGGAGCTGAACGCCCTCTACACCGGTGACGGCCAGGACACGTTCGACGGCCACACCTACATCGCCTGCCTGCCCCTCAACTCGGCCAGTCCGGTGAAGAACCTGGCCAACGCCATCGGTTCGACGACCACGGTGATAGAGGGCGCCGCCGAAGACGTGAACTGCAACGGGACCATCACCCAGAACAGTGGCAACTCGTTCGTCTCCGGTCTGCCGTCGGGCACGCAGTACGCAGTCATCCCGGTGTCGGCCGGCAGTTGGATCGGCCAGGCCAACGGAGTCGCCTATGACCGCTCCAACACCGCCAGGGCCGACGGTGTCGACCTCGCCGACATCGTCAACGCCGGCGGCACCAACCTGGGCCAGCCGTACTCCGGTACCGCTCCGAACGAGGTGGCCAACGACACCTACGACAGCGACAGCGCCTGGGGTTACCTGGTCTCCACCGTGGTGCCGACTTCGAAGATCTCGGGCTTCACCGCCAACGCCGCCCTGGAGAACCTGTTCGTCGGTCCGTCCTCGGTGATCTGCGGCACTTCGGCCCAGCAGACGGTCACCTCGTTCGGCTTCGATCCCCTGCCTGCCGCGACCTGCGGATCCACCAGCCTCATCGGCAAGGGCGACAACTAGAACGAACCCATCGGGCGGTTCCCCGAGGAGGCCGACGCCTGTCCTCGGGGAGCGATCCCGGATCGACACAACAGAACGCCATCGACAACTACTAACGAAAGAGCAAAGGCAAATGGACACTCAGGCTGGTGCAGACAACCATCGGGTGCGGACAGGAAGAAGGTTCAGGGTCAGCGCTCTTGCCATCGTGACCGTCCTGGCATCGCTGGGGGCAGCAACGGTGGCCGGGGTGACACCGGCCGCCGCCGCCACCATCGACGGACAGGCCACCATCTATACGCCGTCGAGCGGGGCGGTGACGTACCCGGCCGCCTCCACCCAGCTGTTCACCATCGCCCCACCCTCAGGCGCCACGTGCACCGGCAACACCGCCAGCAACGGCACCAAGGTGTTCACGTATCTGGTGCCCTCGGGAACGAACGTACAGAACCTGGCGATCCAGGGCGGCTACGTCGAATCCCCGTCCCTGGCCATCTTCGACTACACGACCTCACCGATCGAGAACATCGACATTCCGTCCAACAACGTCATCCCGACATTCCCGAATGACCTGGAGTGGGGCCCGGCCGTGACCCAGGACAGCTTGCTGTCCACTCTGCTCGACAGCGACGGCGGAACCACCGGCACGTGGGAGGCGGGGTTTGCCTGCGCAACCGGCACCGGACAGATCACCGACTACTGGAACACCCAGATCACGTTCACAGCCAATGGATCGGACCCTAACGGGTTCGTCTGGACGGCAGTGCCCGGAGACCCCAATGGCGGTGCGGCACCCGAGGTCCCCTACGCCATCGTTCTCCCCTTGCTGGCCTTTGCCATCGTCGGCGGAACGATACTGATCCGCCGCCGTCGTCGCTCGCCTGCGCAGGTGGCCTGACGGCGGCATGGCCCCCAGCCACCCGTTGTCGGTCGGTAGTATCGGTCGATCCCAGGTTGGCACCATATCGGGGTTATCGCCGATGTCAAGGGGCAAGGCCTGGGCCGCCCGGCCAACCGCTGGCCGGCACCAAGCGAGGTAGGCAGATGAAAGGAGCCGGCCTGTGACTGATGTCTTGCCGGCCATCCCCAGTCTCGATCGCCCACAGCCCAGACACCGACACTCGGCCTCGAAGAGAACCGGAAGCGAGTGGCGCCAGTGGTGGTCCCAGGCGTCTCCTCGGACCCGCACCATCATTCAGGTCGGCCTACTGCTGCTGGCGGTAGGCATCGCCTACAACTACTCACTGACCACCCTGCTGCAGGGCGCAACTCAGGACACGCCCCTGGCCTACGTCAGCCTGGTCCCGGCCATCGCCCTCGCCCTGGCGGCCATACGAGCGCGGCCGATGAAGCCCGAGCCGGCCATCTACGACCGTCATGTCGACTACACGGTGGGGGTGCCGCTGATATCGGTGGCCATCGCCACCAATCTGTTGCTCCCCTCCCGATGGTCGACCATGTTCTGGGTCTACCGGGTCGATCTGTTCACGCTGCCGTTCTTCGTGGCCGGAGCGGTCGCCATCATCTTCGGCGTGCGGGTCATGTGGCGCCAGAAGCTGGCCATCGCCTACCTGTTCCTCGCCTGGCCCTACCCCTATCAAACGGTGCTGCTCCGGGTGCTCGACGCCTTCACCGACGCCACCATCTTCAGCATCAACAAGGTCCTGACCGTGGTCCACGTGGCCACTCCCGTGTCCTCGTTGGACAACTCCTTGTACAGCGTGGTCCACGACGGGCGGAGCTTTCCCCTGAGCATCGTCTCCGCCTGCTCGGGCGTGAACAGCGTGGTCGGCTTTCTGCTGGTCGCCTCGGCCTTCGCAGCCATCGTCCGGGGGCCACTGTTCCGCAAGGTGGCTTGGCTGGTGGGCGGAATGGTGTTGCTGTGGGCGATCAATCTCGGACGGATCACCTTCATCTTCTGGGCCGGCAGGACCTGGGGCGAGAACATCGCCATCAACATCCTCCATCCCTACGTGGGCATGTTCACCTTCAGCGCCGGCGTGGTGATCATGGTGCTCCTCATCGGGCCGTTGGGCATGCACATCGGGATCGGAGAGGCCCGGCCAGCACCGGCAGCGGCGGCGGGGCCCGGCCGGCCGACGGGCAATCTTGCCGTGCCCAAGTTCTACCTGTTGATGGTGGTAGCGCTGGTTGCCGCCCTGGTGCTCGGAGTGGCCAACCTCGGACTGCGGAACTACAACCTGGTGGCTACGGCATCAGGCGAGCCCCGTCTGACCGCCTTCGTCAACAGTCCGGTGGTGCCCGCCGGCTGGACCGTCGAGCTCACCAACACCTTCGATTGGGCCAAGCCACTGTTCGGGTACACATCGGTGTGGAACCGCTACATCATGTACCCGTCCCAGGGCGGTGACCTCCACGCCAACCTGCCGGTGGTGGCCGATGTGATCAACACCCCGGACCTCAGCACGTTCTCGGCTTACGGAATCGAGCAGTGCTACCAGTTCCACGGCTACGCCCTGACCGATGTGGCCAAAGTGGGCCTCCCGGGGGGCATAACCGGCCAGTCGATGTCCTACACCTCCCAACAGTACGGCAGCTGGTCGATCGTCTACTGGATCGTGCCGGTGAAGATGGGGACCGGCACCAACTATGAGCGTGTGGTCCTCTATGTGCAGAACTCGGGGGCCGGCGCCATCGTGAAGGGCCTCACCAGCGCCTCGGGCATCCAGAACCTGTCCGGCTCGATTTCATCCTCCGACAAGGCCGACGTGGCGCTGAAGAACAATCAGACGTTTCTGGTGGCGTTCGCCCGTGAGCTGATCGAGACCCAGGCGGCCAAAGCCAGGACCGGCACCGGCGTCCCGGGAACGCTGACTGCCGCCTCGACCTAGGCCACCGCGGGAGGCGGGCGCACCCTCTCGGGTTCAGCCGGCTCCCAGGTCCTGAGCCCCACCGTTGGAGCGCTGTCTGGCCGACAGAGCCCGGAGGGCGTCCTGCAGTTCGTCGAAATAGTTGTAGTCCCGTTTGGTGACACGGGGGGGCGCCCCCAAGCAGGCCGCGGGGAGACCCGATCCGTCCGGGGAGGTGCTGGAGCGGCCCATCCCGGCGTTGATCATTCGGACGACGCCGATCAGCTGGGTCTGCCTGGTCCTGTACGCCGCCAGCTGGTGATCGAGACGGGCCATACAGGCCAAGAGCTGGCGTCCCGCCTCGTCGGACCCGGGCGGACTCATGAGGGTCAGGCGGTCCTCGACGTCGGTCCTGTAGTCAGCGAGATCGATGCCCATGGTCTTCCGGTCCGCCCAATTGAGGATTTATCCACTAGGGATACTAGATTACGACGCAGCCTCCTGGCCGTTTTCCCACGCTGCGTGTCGAACCCAACCATTTTCCAGACACTACGTGGTCACCCTCTTGACACGGTCCACCAGCCGAATCTAGCTTTGCCCCAGTAAATTAGTAGGTTTTATCGTGTATGGGGTGGGGCCTCCAGACGGACGGAAGTCCTAGAGCCGATCAAGGAGCCTCTGTTGCGCTCGTTTCATCGTTATCCAAAGCGTCCCCCCGGCGCCCAATTGATCGAGGGCCGACCGACCACGGCACCGGCGGTCTGTCCTGATGCGTACCTTCGACCTGGCGACCCCGCGGCCGCTGGAACGGGATGAAAAGGGCACGTGTCCCTCACTCCCTGACCGGACCCAATGGGGCTTCTCATACGCCCATCGGGTCGGATCGGCGCGGACGCGCCGAGCGGAATCCGCCCGAGTACGAATCGCCCCTCCGGCCGACGCCCGGCCTGGCCGTGCTGGTGCTCTCGGGTGTGGCCCTGGCCGTGCTGGTGGTGGCCCAGTCCGTGGCCGGCGCCGCCGTCACGGCAGGAACGGCGATCATCACCCAGCCCGGGCAGACCAAGCCGTTGGACTCGGGAGGGTCGGCGACCGAATACGGGGTCGAACTACCCGGTGGAGCCAAGTGCCCCGGCGACACCGCCCACGACGGTTACCGGGTCTACAGCTACCTGATACCCAAAGGCGTGTCGCTGCCCAGCCTGACCGTCCGGGGGGAAACCCCTTTCCGGGGCCAGGCGGGACATCCCTACTTCGGCTTCATCGCCTTCGGGGCTGAATACGAGGCCATCAACACCGACGACAACACCGGCGAGATCGCCACGCTTCCCTGGGAGTTCACGTGGTCTCGTCTGACCCCGGCCGATCTCTTTCCCAAGGGGGAGAAATCAGCCGTCTGGAACGGGGGCATCGCCTGTGCCACCGCCGACGGAGTGGTCACCGACTACTGGAACACCGAGATCGAGTTCACCGTCAGTTCGTCCGACTCCGGCGGGTTCACCTGGAGGGTCCTCGACCCCCAACCGTCATCCGTCAACTGGGGTGTGCGGATCAGCATCGCCCTGATCGTGCTGGGGGTGGCCTTCGCGGTGATCGCCCTCCTCTTCGGTCTCCGGCAGAGGAGGGCACAAGATGCCCACTGATCGGGCCATCAGGTCCAACGAGGGCCGGCCATGGTGACGACATCGGTAGCCCAACATCCTTCGCAGGACGGCGGGGCCATCCAGACCAAGCGCCAGATCCGCAGCACCCCGGGCCGGGCCGACCGGGCCTTCCTCGGGCTGACCAGGTTGGGGGCGCTGGTGGTGCTGGCCGTCATCGCCGCCATCGGCCTGTTCCTGTCCATCCGGGCCTTCGCCGCCATCCGGGTGGCCAAGTTCTCCTTCCTGACCACCCAGGAGTGGGAACCGGACGTCCACCACTTCGGGGTGGCCGGCATCCTGACCGACACCGTCCTCATCGCCGTGGTAGCGGTGGTGATCGCCGTGCCCATCGCCCTCGGTCTCTCCCTGTTCATCTCGGAGATCGCCCCCCAGCGGATCAAGAGGACGCTGGTCTCGCTGGTCGACCTGATGGCCGCCGTCCCGAGCGTGGTCTACGGCCTCTGGGCCTGGCTCTTCTTGGAGGGGCGCACCATCGGACTGTCCCGGTGGATCTCGACCTGGTTCGGCTGGATCCCCATCTTCAAGGTCAACGGGGCCAATCCGACCAACCCGCAGGCGTCGGCCAGCGTGTACAGCGCCTCCACCTTCATCGTCGGGATCGCCGTCTCCTTGATGGTCATCCCCATCCTGTGCTCGGTGATGCGCGAGGCGTTCTCGCAGGCTCCCCTGGGCGAGCGGGAGGGCGCCTATGCCCTGGGCGCCACCCGGTGGGGGATGATCCGCACGGTGGTCCTGCCCTTCGGCAAGGGCGGGATCATCGGCGGGACCATGTTGGGACTGGGCCGGGCCCTCGGCGAGACCATCGTGGTCATCCTGATCATCTCGCCGGTCTTCACCATCAACAGCCATGTCCTGCAGGCCGGCGGGAACTCGGTGTCGGCCCTGATCGCCAACCTGGCCAGCGAGTCGTCGCCCTTCGGCACCTCGGCCCTCATGGCCGCCGGTCTTTCGCTCTTCCTCCTGACCCTGATGGTCAACTTCTCCGCTTCGGCGGTGGTGGCCCGGTCCCGTTCCGGCGCAGAGAGCGATCTGTAAGATGACCCTCCTCGACGAGCCGCAGACGACGCCCCAGAACCTCCACGTCGTCCCGCCGACGCCCCAGCGCCGGCGCAAGCTCGGCGGCGTCCGCCCGGGATTCCTGTTCAACCTGCTGGGGGCAGGTCTGGCCGGAGTCAGCGCCTCGCTCCTGTTGAAGCAGCTGGCGGCGGTGACGGCGCCGCTGGCTCTGGTCCTGGTGGCCTATGTGTCGTTCCTGGTGGCCTACGGGGTACTGGTGTCGTTGACCGACGACGGGCCGGCGGTGCGCGATGCGGTGATGACCGTCCTGATGGCCTCGACGGCGGTGCTGGCCTTCGGGGCCCTGGGCCTGGTGGTCTTCTACACCCTGGGACGGGGGTGGGCGGCCCTGGTGCACTCGAACTTCTACACCGAGGACATGTCGACCGCCGGTCCCCTCGCCCCCCTCAGCAAGGGCGGCATGGCCCATGCCCTGGTGGGAACCATGTGGATGGTGGGGATCGCCGTCGTCCTCACCGTGCCGCTCGGGCTGGTGGCCGCCGTCTACCTGGACATGACCCGGAGCCGGCCGGCCCGCCTGTTCCGCACCATGGTGGAGGCCATGACCGCCCTGCCCAGCATTCTGGCCGGTCTGTTCATCTACGCCCTGTGGATCCTGACCCTGGGCAACGGCCGCTCGGGTCTGGCCGCCGGCCTGGCCCTCAGCGTGATGATGCTCCCCTACATCATCAGGGCGGCCGACCTGGCCCTCCGGCTGGTGCCGGCCAACCTGCGGGAGGCATCGGCGGCCCTGGGCGCCCCCAGCTGGCGGGGCGAGTGGCAGGTGGTGCTGCCCACCGCCCGCTCGGGCCTGGCCACGGCGGTGATCCTGGGCATCGCCCGGGCCATCGGCGAGGCTTCCCCGGTCCTGCTGACCGCCGGGTTCACCAGCTACATGAACGCCGATCCGCTGCACGGGGCCATGGTGTCCCTGCCGCTGGAGACCCTCAAACTGGTGCAGGCCGACGTGCCCGCCTACACCACCAGGGCCTTCGGATGCGCCTCGTTCCTGCTGGTGGTGATCGTGGTGCTGTTCCTGATCGCCCGGAAGATCGGCGGTTGGGGGCCGGGCCACCTGACGCCCCGGGGCCAGCGCCGGGTGGCCCAGGCATCGAAGCGCGACGTTCAGCGGTTCGCCCAGCGGCACCAGGTCGTCCCGGGCCCGGCACCGGTGCCGGCACCCGGGGCCGGCACCTACGTGGCGGAGCGCGGCACGTGAGGCCGACCGTCAACAGCCGGTGGGCCCGGGCCCGGGTCGGTCTCGTGGCCGTCCTCGTCGGAGGGCTGGTCAGCCTGTTGCTGGCCGCCTCGCCGGCCGGGGCCACCAGCTACGTGCCGGTGTCCGGCGAGGGCTCCTCGTGGTCGGCCAACGCCCTCAACCAGTGGATCGCCAACGTGCAGCAGGACGGCATGCGCATCAACTTCACGGCCAACGGCTCGACCACCGGTCGCGAGGACTGGATTAACGGCCTCACCGACTTCGCCGCCTCGGACATCCCGTTCCAGACCGACCCGACCGACGGGTCGGCCCCGGAGAACCCGCCGGCCGGCAGCTACGCCTACATGCCCATCACCGCCGGGGGGACGGTGTTCATGTACAACCTCACCATCGACGGGCAGCAGGTCACCAACCTGCGCCTGTCGGGCGAGAACATCGCCAAGATCTTCACCGGCGTCATCACCAACTGGGACGATCCGGCCCTGGCCGCCGACAACCCCGGGCTCAAGCTGCCCAACCAGACCATCGTGCCGGTGGTGCGCTCGGACGGGGCCGGCTCCAGCTACTTCCTGTCGCAGTGGATGATCAGCCAGTACCCGTCGCTGTGGAGCTCGTACTGCTCCAAGACGGGTCGGGCCCCGGCCTGCGGGCCGACATCGTTCTGGCCGACGGTCTCGGGTTCGTCGATGATCGCCCAGTCAGGCGACCTCGGGGTGTCGGGCTACGTGTCCCAGGGCTACGCCGACGGAGCCATCGGCTACGTCAATTACTCCTACGCGCTCGAGGACAAGTTCCCGGTGGCCCAGATGCTCAATGCCGCCGGCTACTACACCGAACCCACCGCCCAGAACGTGGCCGTCTCGCTCCTCCAGGACCAGGTCGACACCACCGACGTCAACAATCCCGCCCTCTATCTGACCCAGAACCTGTCGGGCGTCTACAACGACCCCGACCCGAGGACCTACCCGCTCTCGGAGTACGGCTACCTGATCCTGCCGACCAAGGTCGAGGGGCAGTTCACCACGGCCAAGGGAGCCACCCTGGCGGCGTTCTCCTACTACGCCATGTGCCAGGGACAGCAGTACGCGGCGCCGCTCGGTTACTCGCCGATGCCGGCCAACCTGGTGGAGGCGGCGTTCAACCAGGTGGGCAAGATCCCGGGGGGAACCGGATCGGCTCCGTCCATCCAAGGCTGCAACAACCCGACGTTCTCGAACGGGACCGGCACCAACGTCAATCTGCTGGCCCAGACCGCTCCCTATCCCCCGGCCTGCGACAAGCAGGGGCCGACCCAGTGCATCAACGGCACGGGTGGCGCGGCCGTGTCCACCCCGATCAGCGCTGGGGCGCCGGAGGCCAAGAACCCCCAGGCGGCAGCGGCGGCCACGGCGGCCAGCGCGGCGGCCGGGGCATCCACCGCGGCTACCACGCCGGGCCAGGCCGGATCATCGTCGGCGACCTCGTTCTGCCATTCGGCTCCCACCGGTTGCGCAACCGCGGGCGGACAGGTCCGGAACGACTTCGATCCGAGCGCGGCGACCCTGACCCTGCCGGCCTCGGCCGGTTGGTCGACGACCCAGACCCTGATGGTGCTGATCATCCTGGTGGTGCTGGCCGTGATCCTCATCCCGGGCCTGTTGTCGCGCCGGGCCAAGAAGCGGAAGTCGCAATGAAGCCGGCATCGATGAGCCACCGACGCCCCCACCGGCGACGTTCGGCTACCGCCAAGTCCAGGGCGGCGTTGGGCATCGCCGTACTGCTGGTGGCGTTCGCCTTCGTCCCGAGCGCTCTCCACGCCTCGGCCGCGCCGCACGACGATGCCGGTGAGGCGGGAACGGTCACCGGGCTGCCGGCGACGTCGTCGGCCGTCACGGTGTCCGAACCGAATACCTCCTCAACCAGCGCCTTCCCCAACCTCAAGGTCAGCGTCAATCAGACCCAGAACCTGGTGAACCAGGACATCTCCATCACCTGGACCGGCGGCACGCAGACAGTCAGCGGGACCCCGGGCGACTTCAACGGCGACTACCTCCAGATGTTCGAGTGCTGGGGCGATCCGGAAACGACCTACCCCGATGACGCATCAGATCCCGGACCGCCTCCGTCCCAGTGCGAATTCGGTGGCGAGAGCAGCACCCCGACCAGCTCCTACCCTGTGCAGAGCATCGGCTGGGAGTACTCCCGGGTACTCACCGAATCGGGGTGGGACACCTACGACGACCTGGAGAGCTGCACCTCATCCCCATCGGCGGGATCGACCTCGGACTGTCAGCTCCCCGGGTACAGCAACCTGTACAACGACTCGAAGGACGGCTTCGTCATCGAGCCCTTCGACGCCGTCGACGGAACATCTGTCGGCCAACAGGCCGACTACGCCTACGACCAGAATCCCCTGGCTCCCCAGTCGTTCTGGTTGAATCCGTACTTCAGCTTCGACACCACCAACGAGGTGGACTTCTCCCGTACGTACTCGGGAGGGACCGGGAACCAACTGTTCCAGGTGGACACCGGCCTGGAGGCTCCCGGACTCGGGTGCGGGCAGAACATCGAGCCGACTGCGGGAGAAGGAACGACGACCCCGCAGTGCTGGCTGGTGGTGGTTCCTCGCAGCACGGCTTCGCTGGAGAATCCGGCCGGAGTATCGCCCAGTGCCGTGACGACGTCACCGTTGACTCCCGAGGCCTGGGCCAATCGCATCGCCATACCCCTGGGGTTCAATCCCGTCGGTTCGAGCTGCGCCATCAATGCCGCCACCGAAGGGATCGAGGGAAGTGAGTTGGCCTCGGAAGCCGTGGCCAGCTGGCAGCCGGCGCTCTGCGATCAATCGAGCTCCACGTCGTACAGCTACGTCGAAAACGACGATGACCAGGCCCGTGAGAACCTGACCAACCCCACCTACGGCTCGGTGGGCATGTCGGTGTTCTCGAACCCGATCGACCCGAGCCAGACCACTCCCACCAATCCGGTGGTCTATGCCCCCCTTACCCTCTCGGGCACGGTCATAGGGTTCAACATCGAACGGGTCCCGGCCGTGGTGAACGGAACGTCGGAGGCGAATGAGGTCCCGCTGGAGGGCACCCGTATAGCCACCATCAATCTCACCCCCCGGCTGGTGGCCAAGCTGCTGACCGAGTCCTACAAGGGCCAGTTCGAAGAGCTCAACGCCGAGAAGCCCGGCTCGAACTACGACTGGGTACAGAACAATCCGGAGACTCTGTTCAGCGATCCCGATTTCCTGCAATACAACCCGGAGTTCGCCGATCTCACCACCGAGCAACAAGTCGACTCGGGGACGCTGCTGGTGGAAGAGGCCAGCTCGGACGCGGCGGCCACCCTGTGGAAATGGGTGCTGTCCGATCCTTCGGCAAAATCGTGGTTGGCCGGTAACCCCGTCGATGGCATGTGCGTCAACCCGAACTACGTGACCAGTAGTGACTCCACGTGCTTTCCCAAAACCGTTGGCGCCTTCGGCACACCGGCGCCCGAAAACTTTCCCAAGAACGACAGCTACTGCGAGACCATCAGTGGTGCCGACGAGCCGCCTATCGTGACCGGCACCGGATCCTCGCAAACGTCGACTCCGGCCCGGCCGCTGTGCATTCTGGACTGGTCGCCGTACGCCGGAACCATGAAGGCAGCCGCCCAAGACGCCTCAGAGGCGAACGACCAGGCCAAGACCACCTACAGTCCGACCGCCGCCTCGGCCGACGCGGCGTGGGGTTCCAACGGCCCCCAGACCCCCGGGACATACGTCATCATGACGGTGACGGACTCGGCATCGGCCGATCTCTACGGCCTGCAGTCGGCCAGCCTGAGCCGGTCAGGAGACGATCCGACCACCGGGAGCCCGACATTCGTCACTCCCACCCCGTCCACCATCCTCGCCGGGGAACAGGCCATGACACCCAGCGCCGTGCCGGGCGTCCTGCAGACCAACGTGTCCACCACCGCCACCAGTGCCTATCCATTGACCATGCTCACCTATGCGGCGACGACACCGGAGACGCTCAGTGCCGGTGACCGCACCAAGTACGCAGCCTTCATCCGGTATGCGGTCCAGGCAGGCCAGGTCAACGGCCCGCTGCCGGGACAGCTCCCGACCGGGTATGTGCCCTTGCCGTCGAGCCTGCAGAGTGAGGCCCTCACCGCGGCTGACACCATCCTGAACCCGCCAAACGAGAGCGGTCCGGCCGCCGCCCCGGCAGCGAAGACCAGTAGCCCGGCGCTCCCCGAACAGACCCCGTTCGTCAGTTCGGTTCCGCCTCCGACGGCAACGACGACGACGACCCCGGCACCGACGGTAGCCCGAAAGCACCCGATCAGATCGCTGGGGCCGGCGGCCCTGACATCGCTCCGGACCCACGGTTTCCCCATCGGAGTTCTCCGTTGGGTCCTACCGCTGGCTCTGTTCATCGGGCTGCTGGCCGGTCTGGGTGGGCTGCTGCTGGGCCGGTTCGGTCGAAAGCCAGCGGTGGCCAGACCCAGCCCCATCTATCAACTCAAGAAGCGACAGTCGAAGTGATCCAACCACAAACCATGAACTTGTCAGCAGATGCAGTCCCTGTCCGGCACGGCCACACAGAGAGCAGCCATCAAGCATGAACCACACCAGCGAACCATCACGCACCCGTCGACATCGGCACGCGGCACACGAGCGGAGCAGGAAGTCGACCCGTCGCTCGATCCGGGCCGTCGCCGTCGCCCTCATGGCCACCGGGAGCCTGTTTGTGGTGTTGTCCACCACGGCGTCGGCATCGACGGTCAACGGGACGGCCACGATCACCTCGCAACAGAATACGGCGTTGACCTACCCGGCGGCGTCGACGACTCTGTTCCAGATCAATCCTCCATCCGGGGCGGCCTGCACGGGCAACACGGCCAGCAACGGCACCAAGGTCTACACGTACCTGGTGCAAAAGGGGACGAACATCTCGAGCCTGACCGTCGCCGACAACTTCATCTCTACCGGCTATGCCATTTTCGACTACACCCCGGCGGCCGTCGACAACATCCAGGTGGCCTCCAACGACGCCTGGGCGACGCTGCCGAACGACCTGGAATGGGGACCGGCCGTGACCACCGACAGTCTCCTGTCCGGTCTGCTGTACACCGGCGGCACGAGTGGGGTGTGGGAGGCGGGCATCGCCTGCGTGACCGGAGCCGGCGTCCTTACCGACAATTGGAACACCGAGATCACCTTTACGGCCAGCACTTCCGATCCCAACGGGTTCGTCTGGTCGGCGGTTCCCGGCCCTCCGGCGGGCTCCACCACCAGCACCGGCGGAGGCGGCACCACCACGCCGACGACAACCGCCGCCGGTAGCTCCACGACGCCCACGACTACGGCGGCCGGCGGTTCCACGACGTCGACCACTGCGGCCAACGGCACGTCGGACCCTTCCACCTCCGGTTCGACGGGGAGCAGCGGCTCGACGGGGAGCAGCGGCTCGACGGGATCGACCGGTTCGACCGGCTCAGGGGCGGCAGGGAGCACGCTGGCGTTCACCGGCATGCCAGCCCCGGTCACCAAGATCGTGGGGGCGGGAATGCTCGGGATCGGGGCCGGCATGGTGCTCCTCGGGTGGGGCGGCAGACGGCGGCTCAGGACCCTGCCGCGTCTCACGGAGTGCCCTTCGATGACCGGTCAGGACGCGTCCGGGTTCAGCGGGTCCCTGGCCTCACGGCCAGTGGATTTGCGGTGGGCGTCCAGATCCACAAGGCCAACTCCCCCGCTGGTCGGTGAGGACAACGCGGTGACAAATGGGCAATCTCTTTCGTATGGACCAGCGAGGTCCGTCCCCCTGACGGCGGCTCCCCGGAGCGCGGCGCCAGTGAGGAGCCGACGACCGTGATCGGCACGACGAGACTACGCAGGCGCCAGTATCTGCAAAGCGGAGAGCGGCGGGGCCTGCGGCGTCGCTGGATCAAAGCACTGGCTGTGGCTCTCATGGCCACCGGGGGCCTCTTTCTGGTGCTGGCCACCACCGCCTCGGCATCAACGGTCAACGGGACGGCCACCATCACCTCGCCGGAAGGGGCGACCCTGACCTACCCGGCGGCGTCGACGACCCTGTTCACCATCGCTCCCCCGTCGGGGGCCACGTGCACGGGCAACACCGCCAGCAACGGCACCAAGGTCTACACGTACCTGGTGCAACAGGGGACGGACATTTCGACTCTGACCGTTGTCCAGAACGTCATCTCTGTGGGCTTTCCGCTCTTCGACTACACCACTGCGCCCGTCGACAACATCCTGGTTCCCTCCAACAACGTGGTGACCACCTTGCCGAACGACTTCGAATTCGGGCCGGCCGTGACCTCCTTCGGCCTGTTACCCGATCTGCTGTACACCGGCGGGACGAGCGGAGTGTGGGAGGCGGGCATCGCCTGCGTGACCGGTGCCGGTGTCCTGACCGACAACTGGAACACCGAGATCACCTTCACCGCCAGTTCCTCCGATCCCAACGGGTTCGTCTGGTCAGCAGTCCCCGGGCCCCCGGGCAGTACTACGAGCTCGTCGTCCACCTCCACCACGTCCACCTCTGAACCGGCCTCGACCACCACGACGTCGTCGTCCACAACCACCACCAGCGAGCCGGCCTCGACCACCACCACGTCGTCGTCCACGACCACCACCAGCGAGCAGGCCTCGACCACCACCACGTCGACCAGCGACCCGGCCTCGACCACCACCACGACCTCGTCGTCCACGACCTCGACCAGCGACCCGGCCTCGACCACCACGTCGACAACCAGTTCGGCGACGTCAACCAGCGTCTCTTCAACCACCTCGACCACTGCGGCGGCCAATGCGAACGCGTCGGCCACCACGACCTCGACCACGACGGCGGTGAATGGAAGCACGGGTAGCTCCCCCGGTGGCAGCAGTGGCACCGGATCCGGCGCATCGGTGGGATCGAGCTCCTCGACCGGTGGCTCCCTTCCCTTCACCGGTCTGCCGGCGTCGGTGGGGAAGATCATCGGAGCAGGCCTACTGGGAATCGGGCTGGGCCTGATCCTCCTCGCATCGGCAAGCCGGCGCCTCCGGGAGCTGAGGCTGGTCAGAATGTCTCGGAACGCCGAGCGATGACCTACACGCAGCCTTCCTCTGAACGCGAGCGACTCCTGGTGCCCGTGGCGCTACCCGGGTCGCCTGGGACCGACTGGGAAGCGCCCGAGGTCGCCGAGACGCGGCCGTCGGCGAAACCCACCAAGAAGGGCGGGAAGAAGAAGGCAAGAGAGGGCGCACCGGAAGGAGACCAGGAACTCGCCCTTGCCCACCCGGTTCTGTTCCAGGCCCGGAGTGCCCTGATCATGGTGGCCATCCTCTCCATAGGGCTGGTGGTGCAACTGGCATGGGTCAGCAACTGGGTGCACCGCTCTTCACAGGTGTCCCTGTTCAACCGGTTCCGCACCGAGTTGGCCCTCGGAACGGGCCCCGTCGGCGCCAACAAGAAGCCCCTGCCCATCGGGGCACCCATGGCCCTCATCGAAATTCCCTCGATCGGCGTCAAGCAGGTCGTGGTCGAGGGCACGACGGGCGCCGCCCTCACCCTCGGCCCGGGGCATCTGCGCTCCACCGTGTTCCCGGGTGGCGTCGGCAACAGCGTCATCATGGGTCGAGCCGCCTCCTACGGAGGTCCCTTCGGTCGACTCCACGACCTGAAAAAGGGTGCCGGGATCACCGTGGTCACCCAGGTGGGAACGTCGCATTTCCGGGTGCTCGGGGTCGGCCAGGCCGGCGGCAAGCCGTTCAAGGAGCCGGCTATGGCCGCCCACCTCACCCTGGAGACGGCGGCAGGGAACAATTACGTGCCCACCGGGGTGGTCACCGTGATCGCCGAAGGGGTGGGCGCGCCGCTGGCCGCCCAACGCCCCCCGTCCACGCGGTTCCGGCCAGTCAGCAACCTCTTGGAATCGACACGGGCTCCCTCGGTGTCCTGTTGCTGTGGTTGATCGGTCTGGCGGTGGTGCTGGCCGCCGCGGTGTGGACCTGGCACCGTCGGGGACATCTGCAGGCCTGGATAGTGTTCGGGGCCCCGCTCGCCCTAATCTGGTTCTACGTGGCCGATCAGGTCACCCGGATGCTTCCGAACCTGCTGTGACGACACCGACCTATTCGCCACCAAGGACTGACCCATGTCGATAGACGCCACGACCTATCAATTTCCACCTGCAGAGCTCCCCCCTCCCCCGCTGAGCCAGGCATCGACCCTCGAGGCCCGGGAGATCTCGGCCTGGTTCGGAGACCACCACGTGCTCGACCGGGTGTCGCTGGTGATGGAGGCGAGGCAGGTGACGGCGCTCATCGGACCATCCGGGTGCGGGAAGTCGACCTTCCTCCGGATCCTCAACCGGATGCACGAGCTCACCCCTTCGGCGTCGCTGGCCGGCGACGTCCTGCTCGACGGTTCCGACATCTACGGGCCGGACAAGAAGCTGACCGAGGCCCGTCGGCACATCGGGATGGTGTTCCAGAAGCCCAATCCCTTCCCCACCATGTCCATCTACGACAACGTCCTCGCCGGCCTCAAACTCACCGGGACCCGCAGGGACCAGGACGACAAGGACGCCATCGTCGAGAGCTGCCTAACCAAAGCCGGGCTGTGGAACGAGGTGGCGACCCGCCTCCGCCAGCCCGGTGGGGCGCTGTCGGGTGGGCAGCAGCAACGTCTGTGTATCGCCCGGGCCCTGGCCATCCAGCCCCGGGTGCTGTTGATGGACGAGCCGTGTTCGGCCCTGGACCCGACCTCGACCCGGCGCATCGAGACCACCATCGATGAGCTCCGGACCGAGGTGACCATCGTGATCGTCACCCACAACATGCAACAGGCCCAGCGGGTCTCCGACTACACGGCGTTCTTTCTGGCCGAGCAGGGTACCCCCGGGTACATCATCGAGCACGGTCCGACCGATGCCATGTTCGAAGCGCCCCAGGACCCTCGCACCCTCGACTACGTCAACGGCCGATTCGGTTGACCTCAACAGGAGGGGGCCGGTGGGCTCCCGGCCCGGCCAATTCTGGTCGTTTCCGACCTAGTGACCTCATAGATATACTCAGCATGCAGTTCGGCGCCCATCCTGGTCGGAGGACGTGACAATGACCTCTCCCATCGATCCGCAGGAGGCACCTGCGTACACCCGTGAATCGGTCATGGCCTACCTGACGGCAGCCGAAGCTGAACGGCAGCGGATCAGGCTGGCGATCGCCGATGCCCGGGGCAGGACCGAGTCGGCACGGCGGAGGTCAGGGCGTCTTTCGTCGCTGGATCAGTTGAGTGCGGGTTCGACCTGGGAGCCGACCTACGTGGACGCCCCCCCGGTGCCGACTCCGCCATTCATTCGTGATCTACCACCGGCCAATGCCGCCCCACCGCACGTCAACGGGTCGGTGAACGGCGAGAAGTTCTATCCCCTCGATGGACCCAAGCCCGAAATAGTGTCCGACTTCGACCAGCTGATCGGGGCGCTGAGTGCGCCGGCACCTGTCGACGACGGGGACTGGATTCCGATCAATGCTCCACCGGTGAGACATGACTGACCTGGCGCTCCAAACGATAGAAGTCGGCTCGGCCGAGACGGTCCCCGGCGAGGTCGTCCGGAAGCTCGTGGCCTGGAGCGAGCGGGAGATCGACCGGCTGCTCCAAGAGCTCGATGTGGCACTACGGGAAGCCGAAGCGGCCGAACGGCAGGTCTCCAAACAACCGGCGGCAGCCGATCTCACCATGGGAACGCCGACCCGACCGTCTCCCGCCGAAATGCTCACCCAAGTCCTGCCGGCGACTCCGGCGGCGTCGGCACCTGCGGATGCCTGGCCGGTGCCCACTGTCCGTGGACCGGCAAACGGCACCGTGGCCCGGACGACGGTCGTGCGACGTGATCCGCCCGGGCCACAGGCTACCGACCCAGCGGCCACTGATCCTGTCGGTTCGGAAGACGCCCAATCTTCACCCTCCCGGAGCGAGATGGTGCGACGTCCCGGGCGGAAGGCCTCGTTGCTCGGTCGTCTCCAGGACCACTGGATGATGGCGGTCGGCATAGCCGTCACCCTGGTGGGCCTGGCGCTCCTGCTACTCGGCTGAGACCGTGCAGGTCATTTGCCCACCGAAGAGGCCATCTTGATCAGCTCCCAGACGATCAGAGGACGCACAACCGGCCCGTCGGCGAATGAAGCATCTCTGACGTCTCGATGAACATTTTGTGACACCGCGGTCGCCTTCACCTGCGTCGTGGGATGCTCCGTCGATGGGACGGTTGTTTCGCCTTCGCTCAGCAGATTCCGGACGAAACTGGCCGACCCCTGGAATCCCTGCGACGTTCCGGTGCCCCTCGTGCGAGGAACGAATCCTCGTCATCTACGAACCCGAGTCGCAGATGGTTTGTCCGGGCTGTTCGCAAAGAATGGCCATGCCTCCACTACCCCCTTGGTACTTCCATTCCAATTCGCCGGTGTGATTCGACTGTTGTCTATTCTGCCCAGGTGAGCAGTGAGGACCCCGAGTCGCATTGCGGCTGTTCGCAAGCAAGATGCGCACAACGTTCACCGACGATTCAGACGCTCCTATCTCAACGTTCATCAAGTACTTGCTAGACAGAAAGGGCCGAGCCAGAGGGCCGTCCGTGGTTCTCGGTTCCGCATTGGCGGAATACAGGTAGGTCTATCGACCGTCCCTGCGTCGGCCAGATGAATGGAATGAACATGTGCCACACGAGGGCCACGATTGAGGTTCCTCCGCCAGGAACGATCACCGTGGTGGATACCCGATTGGTCGGTTCCCGCTCGCGCCGTGTCGCCATCGAGTGGGTTATCAACGAACGGCCGACTCCGGGTTGGATCGCAGCCTTCAACGCCGCCATCACCGACCAGAGCGGGGGCTCATTCATAGACAGCGCCTACGGACGACCACTGGTGATGCTGGACCGGACCATCCTGTGGGCCGTGATCGAGAGCGAGATGCGGGCTGCAGTCATTGCCGTGGGGCAAGCAATTTCCTACGCCAACATGCATCCCGTAGAGGTGCTGGGTCCTGCCTGAGTTGGGCGGCCGCTGAGCTAGAGGTGCCGACGCGCTCCCCGACCTTGACCGACGATCAGCAACTCTCCATCAACGGCACGGGCTTCGCCCTCCATTGAGCGCCACCGGGAACACGGCGCCATTGAAGTCGAGCGCGTTGTCGGAGTCGCAGAATTCGGCCGTGGTTTCGGGAGCGTACTCAGCATTGAACACCGCCTTGTGTCCCTCGTAGCTCGATAGGAGACCGCAGGTGCCGTACTGGTTGCACTGCTCAGTCAACACGGCATCAGCCAGCGGCTCCATGTCGGCGGCGTAGCTGTCGCCCGTGTCATCGGGGTTCTTGATGATCCAGCCGAGACCAAGGCTGTGCATATAGTTCGCCAGCGTGGTCATGTACTGCTCCTCGATGGCCTGAGTCAGTGCAAACCCGGTCGTCCCGTCACTGCCCGAATACGTTTCGTCGAGGTCGGTCTCCACAGCATCGAAGCCCTTGGCTGCGCACTGCTGGTCGATCATCGACTCGATGATCGAAACCGTGCTCGGGCTGGCAATGTTCAAGAAGTACTCGGGGTAGCCGCTGAGCGGGTCGCCGAGGTCTCCGGCTGCCTGCAGCTGGTCGTAGTAGGTAGTGGCAATCCCCTCTTCTGCCGCCGAGTAGTAGTCGCCAGCAGCGCCGACTTCGATGTAGCAGACGGCGTGGTCGCCCATGGCATGGAGAGCAGACACCGTCGAGGCCGGGTTTTCGATGCCATCGATGTCATAGACAACCGGATCGGGGGCGGGCTGACCATCGGGAAGGGTTGCACCCGTTCCCATGTCACTGGCGCTCGAGAGGTCCAGTGGGTGGTCGAGTTCCCACTGCCAGGGCTGATTGCCCAGCGGCGGCACCCACCATGAACCGGGCGTCGGCGGGGTCGGATCCGTGGTCGGAGGAGCCGGATCGGTAGTGGTCGGATCCGTGGTCGGAGGCGCCGGATCGGTCGTGGTCGGATCGGTAGTGGTCGGATCGGTAGTGGTCGGATCGGTGTTCGGAGTCGTGCCATAGGTCCCACGTCGACCTCCGACAGAGTGGGACGGTAAGCACCGCAGATCCAGACTCGTCCTCGTCCGATTCTCTATCGCCAGCCGAGAACCGGAGCAGGTGACCTGGTCGCTGTCGCCGCCCGTCATGGTGAGGCCCGGCCCCACCGCTCCCGCGGCGACGCCGTACGCTGCTCCGAGCAGGGCGATACAGCAGACCAGGATCTTTATCCCTTTGTGACCCACGCCATTTGTACGTCTTTTGGCGTGCTTTCGCTGCCTTGATGACAAGGCGATACCCCTCTCTCAGTTGCCCCAGGTGAGAGCCTGCGCCTAGATCATTAGTAAATAGGTAGCCATTGTCAAGTTGAGGCCTCGAACCATCCCTCACCCAACACGCAGGGGATTCGATTCATCACGATACGTGGTTGGATGTTCACGGTGTCGCCACCGGCTGAATACTGACCCCTTATCACCGCCCGCAAATTGACCCCCCTTCCCGGTGGTCCACCACTGAGTGTGCTGGATCACGGACCCTGGCTGGATCGCCAGCCGGGGAGGAAGGACATGATCAACGTGGACGACTGGGCCGAGATCCGCCGGCTGTACTTCGCCGAGCGGCTGGGCATCAAGACCATCGCCAGGCAGCTGGGCGTGGCGAGGAACACCGTGAGGACGGCGGTGCGGGGATCCGCCCCGCCGGACTACAAACGAGCATCCAAGGGCTCGTTGGTGGACGCCGTCGAGAACCAGGTCTGTGAGCTGCTCCGGGACTGCCCGACGATGCCGGCGACGGTGATCGCCGAGCGCATCGAGTGGGAACACGGCATCACCATCCTGCGGGACCGGGTGGCCGAGCTCCGGCCTTTGTTCCGACCGCCCGATCCCTGCCAACGCACCCACTACGTGCCTGGCGAGCTGGTCCAGTTCGACCTGTGGCAGCCGGACTACGAGATCCCCCTTGGGTTCGGCCAGACCGACAAGCTCTGGGTGGTCACGGCGGTCAGCGGCTACTCCCGGTTCATGGGCGCCCACCTGGTCCCGACCCGGGCCGGTCACGACGTGCTGGCCGGGATGCTGTCCTGCCTCCAGCAGATCGGTGGCATCCCCCGCACCGCTGTGTGGGACGGCGAGGGCTGCATCGGCCAGTGGCGTCGGGGCAAGCAGGTCTACACCGAGGAGTTCCAGCGGTTCCGGGGGACCCTCGGGATGGGCGCCCGGCTGTGCAAGCCCAACGACCCCGAGGCCAAGGGCATGAACGAGCGGGCCAACGGCTACTACGAGACCTCCTTCCTCCCCGGGAGGAGGTTCTCCGACGTTGCCGACTTCAACACCCAGCTCCACGCCTGGCTGAAGCGGGCCAACCGCCGGGTGCACGCCACCACCCGGATGGTCCCGGCCGAGCAGATCTATGAGGACCGGGGCTCGATGAGCACGTTCCCTCCGGTCCTGCCCGACCCGGCGTTGCGCCTGGACACCCGGCTGCCCCGGGACCACTACGTCCGAGTCGACACCAACGACTACTCGGTGAACCCCCGCTTCGTGGGCCGCCGCATCGAGGTCCGGGTCGACCTCACCTCGGTGGTCGCCACCTGTGCCGGGGTGGAGGTGGCCCGTCACCGGCGATGCCTGGCCAAGCACCAGAGCATCCTGGACGCCACCCACGCCATGACGCTGCGGATGATGCGGGCCGAGGAGGTCCCGGTCCCAGCGCTCGAGACCCTCGTCGAAGAGCGGGACCTGGCCGACTACGACAAAGCGCTGGGAGTGGCGTGATGGCCACCAAGTCCAAGCCGGCGAGCGACCTCGCCTACCTGTGCCGGGCGCTCAAGGCCCCGTCCCTGGCCCAGGCCTATGAGCGCCTGGCCAACCGGGCCCGCACCGAGAGCTGGACCCACGAGGAGTTCCTGGCCGCCTGCCTCGAGCGGGAGGTGGCCGCCCGCCAGTCCAACGGCGGGGAGATCCGCATCCGGGCCGCCCGGCTCCCGGCCCGCAAGACCCTGGAGGAGTTCGACTTCGACCACCAACGGAGTCTGAAGCGGGACGTGATCGCCCACCTCGGGGCCCTCGACTTCGTCGAGGCCAAGGAGAACGTCATCTTCCTAGGACCGCCGGGGACCGGGAAGACGCACCTGGCCATCGGCCTGTCCATCCGGGCCTGCCAGGCCGGACACCGGGTCCTGTTCGCCACCGCGGCCGAATGGGTGGACCGCCTCGGCCAGGCCCACGACGCCGGCAAGCTCCACGAGGAGCTCACCCGACTCGGTCGCTATCCGCTGATCGTCATCGACGAGGTTGGCTACATCCCCTTCGACGCCCAGGCGGCCAACCTCTTCTTCCAGCTGGTGTCCTCCCGTTACGAGCGGGCCAGTGTCATTGTCACCTCCAACAAGCCCTTCGGTCGCTGGGGTGAGGTGTTCGGTGACGCCGTCGTGGCTGCCGCCATGATCGACCGGCTGGTCCACCACGCCGAGGTCGTCTCCATGAAGGGCGACAGCTACCGATTGAAGGACCGAGACCTCGGGAGGGTGCCTACTGACGACGCTGCGTGACGGTGGCCCCGGGCGGGGGGTCAATTTTCAACCGGTGGCAGGGGGTCAGCTTTGGAGCGGTGTTGACACACGGAGTCAAACGGTTCGGGAGCTCTGTGGCCAGGATTGCCAGCAGATTCGGGCGCTGCTCACTAATCGTCGTGTGCCGACTGCCCGTCCTTCGAAGGCGTCCGGTCTTTAGCGTGCTGAACTTGCAATCTGAGGCTCTGGGTGATTGACGAGACTCTGCGAGAGACCGATCTTGGTCAAGTTCCGCCAGGCCATGATCGAGAACCACACTTGACCCGGACGGTGAGCAACTCATCCTTGAGAGGGCGGCGAATTTGGTTGGCGTGAACTGCACCATTTGGCAGGCAAGGGTTGAGTCGGCGTGAACCACGTCTTCGCTAGCCAAATGAAATCGCGACCAGATCGTTGCTCTATCACCGCGGCCCGTTTGTCAGTGCGGCGAACGAGGTGGGAGCATACGCCGGCCCGATGTCGCAGGTGGTCGGCGCCTGATTCCCGAGATTCCAGAAGGAGAACCCGGCTGCGGCTGTTGTCGTGCTCCCGAATGGCGGGTAGTTGGTGACAGGCTTACCCGCTGCGAGGTTGAGCATGTCGATCACGTGCAGCGCCGCGCTCGAGTCCGAGGTGTATTGGTCCCAGCCGTTATCCTCGGTGTTCTGAAGACAAGCCGACCAAGCTGACAGATACCAGGGTCTACCGATTGACGTGGCGTAGTCAGCGAAGCCAGGGATGAGCTGCTGGTCATCCGTGGAGTTGTCTTCGATGTCGGCGGTAGCATTGTAGGGCAGAGCGCTGATCTGTTCCCACGGGACGCCAGCCGGGCACGGATAAGTGCCGTCTCCCGGGACACAGCCGCTGTTACCGTCATCGAGATGGGAAAAGCCGCCGGACGAAATGAGCACAGGCGACAGGGAGTGCCAATACGCCTCGAGCGTCGCATACCACGTGAGCATGGCCTGAGGACTGCTGGGGACCTGACAAGGAGAACTGCAGCCCTCGCCAGTTGGCGTCACCGGCTCGCCCCAAATCTCCACCTTGGCAATGGTCGGATTGTCCCAATTCGGGACACCGTTCACGCTCTGGTCGGCGACGAACTTGAGATACTGCTCCTGGTAGCTGAAGTCAGTGCCGCCGCCCGCCGTTGGGCTGAACGGATTCATCCCCGCTGTCTCCATCGACGCGAAGAACTCGGAAAGATTCAGCATGACGTGATGACCCGCCGATCCCATCTGCCCGATGTACGTTTCGATCTGGCTCCAAGTCGTCGAGTCCTCAGTGTCGCTCATGCTCCCATACTGCGAATCGAAGTCGACCAGCTCGGAAGTGTTCATGTTGCCCTGGTCCAGAAGCGCAACTTCGCCACTTGGGTCACCGTAGTGACCATACGCCGTACCGCCGGTCATGTACCACGGCTTCCCATACAAGCAGAGCTGGAGACCACAGACGGTTACGAACGGATCGGAAGCCGCAGCAGTCGAGGTGGTGGGCGCTGGGGCGGTGGGGATGGTCGTGGTCGGTTGGAGGGTCGCGGTCGGCGTGCTGTCAACGCTCGCCATACCGACGATCGTCTGACCTGTCGCCTGTCCGCTAATGGAGGGAGCGTCGCCAAACGCATAGATATCGCCATCGGCGGCATCTATCCAATATCCCCGTCCGTCTGGCGTCGCCTGCATCCCGACGATCGCGCTGGGGATGGCGGTTCCGCCCTCGGATCCGTAGAACCGGGCATCGCCGAATGCGAACACGCCGCCGTCCGAGGCGACGAGCCAGTAGCCGCGACCGTCGGGCGTGGCCGCTATCCCGACGACCGTTTGATTGAGATGGATGTCCCCGCCCAGTGAGCCATAGAAGCCCGCTTCGCCTCCAGTGAAGATCCCGCCGTCCGAGGCGACGAGCCAGTAGCCGCGACCGTCGGGAGTGGCCGCCATCCCGACGATTGGTCGATTGAGATGGACGTTGCCCAGTGACCCATAAAAGCCGGCGTCGCCTCCAGTGAAGATCCCGCCGTCCGAGGCGACCAGCCAGTAGCCGCGACCGTCGGGAGTGGCCGCCATCCCGACGATTGGTCGATTGAGATGGACGTTGCCCAGTGACCCATAGAAGCCTGCGTCACCTCCAGTGAAGATCCCGCCGTCCGAGGCGACGAGCCAGTAGCCGCGACCGTCGGGAGTCGCGGTAATCCCGACGATGGGATCGTGCAACCGCCCGGCTATCGATCCGTAGGGAACGGTCCCGCCGAACGCCCAAACGTGACCATCGGCGCTCGCCTGCCACCCACCCTGCACCGGGGAGTTACTGACGCCCGTAGCGCCAGTCACATGGGCGCCTCCCGCCGTGGCTCCACCAGTGCTGATCTGCAAACAGGTAAGGATCACCATTAGCGCGACGAATAACGTGGCGGCGACGCGGATGTCTTTGATCCAACCGGGAGTAGCAGTCGTTGTGAGCCACCTCCGCAGCAATGGTTGGCGTTGCGCCCTGGCCCCTGGGAGATCCCTCATTAAGGGATATATCGACTTGCGGCGCCTCATCCTTGAGGTGCGCCTCAACCTTGAGGTGCGGAGTCACATGCGTGAACTCAACACCCTCGCTCCTCGCCGCCCTCAAGTGTCTCACCCTCCCTTGCCCGGGTGGGCGCGGCCTTAAACACTCGGGCATCAAGTCACGGCCGTCCCGTGCCGGGTTCGACGGCTCCGTTCTGGAGACCGTCTCCCCAAGCGACGGTTCCCCCCGTCCGAAGCATGGGCCTCGCGCTGGCGTGGCCAGGGGCACAGAGAGTGCCTGTATGGCCGCTCTCGGCGCCGATTGTTGATTGAAGATAAAATCGACTTGATTAGTCGACTATTAGTTCGTAAACTGCCTGGTCGTGGCGAAGATCCAAGACCGAGGAGGGGGCCCGAGCAACAAATCGTCGCCGATGTGCCGGGCAGCGCGGCGGCCCCTCGAAGAAGTCCGCTTAGTCGGGTAGGCAGATCGATGTCGGTCCGGGAAAGTCGGGATGATGGTCTCGTTGCCCTCCCTTCCGGAAGGCAATGGACCGGCACGGACGCCCTGCTGCTCCGACGGCGGTCGTCTGGAAGAAGCCTCGATGCAACCGTTCAGCTACATCGAAGTAATCCAAAGATTAATTCTGCGTGTCAACAGGACTTTTGTATTGATCAGCGGCGCTCGGGATGGGAGAAAGGAGGTGAGATGACTGACACCAACATCCTAAGAGAATCTGGTCCTGGTACGGACGTCGAGTTCACCACTCCGGAAGAGATCGCCGTGGCAGTCGGTGACGGTGTTCCAGCGCCTCAACCGCAGGCAGCCCTTTTGGAGATCGCGATCCCTGTCTATAACGAGGAGCTGGTTCTGGAACAAAGTGTGCGTCGGCTCAGAGCGTACCTAGACAGCTGTTTTCCATTTTCGGCGGCAATCGTGATAGTCGACAACGCAAGCGTCGATGGAACCTGGGAAGTTGCCACTGAGCTTTGCTCACAGCTGGCCGGCGTCAGCGCCATACACCTTGATCAGAAGGGAAGAGGTAGGGCAATTCGGACCGCTTGGACAGCTAGTAGATCAGAGGTAGTCGCGTACATGGACGTGGATCTGTCGACGGACCTCGACGGTCTCCTACCCCTAGTCGCGCCTCTGGTTTCTAACCATAGCCAAGTAGCTATCGGCTCACGCCTGGCACCGGGATCTCGCGTCCTCCGCGGTGGGAAGCGAGAGTTGATATCTAGGAGCTACAACCTAATCGTAAGGAGCGTACTCAAGAGTCGCTTCTCCGACGCGCAGTGCGGATTCAAGGCCGTCAGACAAGATGTGGTTCCGAAGCTCCTGAATCTGGTCGAGGACCAAGCATGGTTCTTCGATACCGAGCTACTTGTCCAAGCGGAACGGAACGGTTATCGAATCCATGAGGTCTCTGTGGATTGGATCGATGATCCTGATTCAAGAGTGCATATCGTCAACACTGCCACCGAGGATCTCAGGGGAGTCTGGAGACTGGCTCGCCAGCGCGTCGATGCGAACGGTCTGTCCAGTTCCAGCGAGTCAACGCCGTTCGACAATCTTCACGAGATGGCGCGGTACGCAAGCGTGGGCATTGTCAGTACCATCGCCTACCTTGCCATCTTTCTGCTGTTGAGAACGCGCTTGGCATGTATGTCGCAAACCTTGTTGCCGCTGCAACGACCGCCCTTCTCAATACTACGGCCCATGTCCTATTCACATTTCAATCTAGCGGGACGGGCCAAAACAGAAGAGCAATGATTGTGGGAACGCTCTCCTTTATCGTAGGTATCGGATTGACGAGTGCTGCTCTTGCGGCCACCGATGTTGTCGGTCGCACATCTCCGTTGGGTGAAGGTGTCGCTCTTCTCGTCGGAATGCTCGCAGCATCCTGCGTCCGATTCGTTCTGCTTCGTGAATGGGTCTTTAGGAATCACTCGCGCCGACTGCGACAATCAACTCTGAGATCGAATTCCATCGAGAGATGTTTGCCCTCCCAAGAAAGGGCGGCGTAGGCGCACCAGAGCAGTTCCAAGCTCACGTTGTGCGATCATTCGGCCCCAGAGGTGAATGGAATAGGTAGCATCGCTCCGCTACTCTGGGCACAGTCTATTTGGCTGAAATTATTGGCCGATCGACGACGGAAGATGTGGCTTAGTCGATCTCAACCTGTGGGAAACTGATGCTTGTCGATGCCCGGGTAATCAGACGGACGATGGCATCGAGGGGCCGACGATGACCGTGACCTCCGATCCACCGATCCGTGGAGTTCGGTCAGGCAGTGGCAATGAGCCGCGTTCCTCGCCCATCGGTTCCAGTGAAGCCGACCCGAAGACGGATTCGCTCAAGCGCTCAAGATCTCGGGTTGAGGGCCGGGTGATCCTCGCCGTCTGCCTGGGTGCCTACTTCGCTGTCGCATTAATTCTCGATTTCAAAACCCTCTCGTTCTTCGGGGATGCCTTCGCTCGCATGGCCAACGGCTCCTACGTCCTCTACTCGCGCGATCCCCATCTCGCAGCTATTGGATTCGTCTGGAATCCCTTAACATCCGTTTGCGATCTGGTGCCGCTTCTCTTTAAGCCGATCTGGCCGGCTCTGTCCTCTCATAATGTTGCAGGAAGCATCGTGTCAGTGGTGTGCATGAGCGGAGCGGTCTACCAAATCAACGCGGCCCTTCAAGAGTGGCGCGTTCAACGGTCAGCCCGTCTAGTCCTGACAGCTCTATTCGCCATCAATCCCATGATCGTTCTGTATAGCGGAAACGGGATGAGTGAAGCCCTCTATCTCTTCACCCTGACGGCGACCACTCGCTACCTGGCTCGGTGGATCATTCAAGATGATCTCGCATCACTGGTCTACTCTGCAGTGGCACTCGGATTGTGCTACTTAGCACGCAATGAAGCGATATTTGCGGCGCTCTTCGGCGGGGCTCTGGTACTGACCGTTAGCTATGTTAGAGGGCAGGGCGGATGGCGGCCGCGGGTCATGCGGGGATTGACGGATGGGACGATATTTCTGATCCCCGTGGGAACCAGCTTCGTTGGATGGGCGACAGTTAGCTATGTGATAACAGGTCAGCCGTTTGCGCAATTCACGTCACAGTATGGTACCTCGGCACAGATCGCCTCCGCAGGAGGAAGCGCGCCCAAGCTTTCCGTAGGACTTCTCCGAGAAGCAAAGGCTCTCGAATACTTTGCTCCACTGATAGTACTTATAGCTGTCATCGCCTTGGCCGCTGCGTGGCACAAGAGAGACCCGATTATCTTCGCGCCGATCACAATTGTAGGTGGAGGCCTTCTCTTTGACTTGGCCGCCTATGACACCGGCAGCATCATCTGGTCCTTTCGTTATTTCATCGCCGTCCTGCCCCTCGAGGTCTTTTTGGTGGGAACAGTACTCGCAGCGTCGCCCAGGGTTGGGTCACTCATGCGTAATGCGACCGGCCAGAACGAGCTTCAGCCCGTCAGATCGAGAAGGCTTCGAGGATGGTTCCTCGGCATCGGAGGTGTGCTGTTTTGCCTTGTTGCCACAGGGCCATCTGTGCCCGCAACCGCGGCAGGAATGTTTAATCCATTCGTCGGTTCGTTGGAAATACCCGTAATCGGTTATATCTTCCACCACCCGTTAACAAAAGCTGAAGTGACGGACAAGGATCACTATCCACACATACTTTCTATGAGCGCTTATGTGACAAGCCTGCACCTGCCGAATGGTGATATTATTGTGGATAACGCCGCTGGGTGTATTCCTGAATTGTTAAGCGTGGTGCCGGATCCGTACGTGTTTGTTATTCCGAACAATCGCGATTTTCAACGCTCACTGGACGATCCTCTCACATTCCATGTGCACTACATCATGGTCCCTCCGACGGCAGATGGTGCCAATGATGCAACTGTGCAGCAGTACCCAAAGCTGTACCAGAACGGGGCAGGATTCGCGACAGAAGTTCACCAATTTCCTGCGGGCGGGCTGTGTCCCCCCTTTCGCCTTTATAAGGTGATCAGTCACCCTGACGGATTTAACTAGTAGACCTTCCACTCTTCGCCGTCAAGGCGACCGGCATCAATCACAAACACACCTCCGAGAAATTCTGGTCCCACGATGAAGACGCGCTTGCTGATTGTGGCTGCACTTCTTTTTTTCATCGGTATGACGCTGCCCTTTTTGGTATCTGGAGCCGAAGCGGCCACCGATGGAGTGGGTTCCACCCCCGCCATGGGCTGGAGCAGTTGGAGCTTCTTGCGCCAAGACCCGACTGCTTCCGCCATTGAAGCGCAGGCAGCTGGCCTAAAGACCAGTGGTTTGGCCAGCGCCGGTTATGTCTATGTGAACGTGGATGACTTCTGGTACGAGTGCCCAGGATCTCAGGGGCCCACAGTCGATGCCTTTGGTCGTTGGATTCCCGATCCAACGAAGTTTCCAGCATCCGGAGCTGTCACCGGCATTCAAGTCGTCGCCAACTATGTCCATTCGTTGGGGCTGAAGTTTGGTCTGTACGTAACGCCCGGAATCTCAAAACAGGCAGTCGAGAAAAATACACCTATTGAGGGAACGGCTTACTTTGCGTCTGAAATCGCCACGCAAGCGAACGCAGGAAATTACAATTGCGGAGGGATGTTATCAATCAAATACGCGCGTCCGGGGGCCCAAGCCTTCATAAACTCCTGGGCCGACGAATTCGCCCAATGGGGTGTCGACTACTTGAAACTCGATGGGGTCGGATCGGGGGATATAAACGACGTCGAAGCCTGGTCGGCGGCAGTTCGACAATCCGGACGAGCCATCCATCTTGAACTAGCGAACAGTCTCGACATCTCAGACGCGCCTCTCTGGCGTCAATACTCCAATGGCTGGCGAACAGGGGGCGACATAGAGTGTTACGGGTGTGACGGCGGGAATAGCCCGTACCCACTTACGGATTGGACCAATGTCGCAACCAGGTTCGACGAGGTTGCCGCCTGGCAGCCGTTCGGCGGCCCCGGCGGCTTCAACGATTACGACTCCTTGGAGATCGGAAATGGGTATAACGATGGCTTGACGCCGGATGAGCGGCAAAGCCAGATGAGTCTCTGGGCACTAGGCTCATCTCCGCTCATGATCGGTGCCGACCTCACCCATCTGAATCCTACGGATCGCTCGGATCTGGAGAACCGTGAAGTTATTTCGGTGGATCAAGACCCCACCGATGCGTCGCGGATCGTCGACTCAGGAAGTGAGCAGGTATTCAGCAAGCCTGAATCCGACGGTGCCATAGTCGTCGGGATCTTCAACATGGGAACTCAGCCCCTCATGGCCGCGCTGGGAGCGTCCCAACTAGGACTACCCAGCGCGCAGGCCTACCGACTAAACAATCTGTGGAATCACAGTTCTACAGAATCCGGCCCTACAATCTCCGGAGACGTGGCCGCGCACGGCGTCTTGTTGTATCGAATTACTCCCTCGAAGAACTGGTCGGACCTGCCCCCATCTACGGCCGTATCCCTCACACCACTGACTGGAACGGCCGGAGGGGAACGAATTCGGGCAACGGAGCTACTCCACAACTACGGGTTGGCGGCAATTCACGACATCCATCTCACACTGGACGCCCCTGCGGGGTGGTCCGTGGTGACCACCTCAACATCCTCTTTCAAGAGTCTCACCCCCCAACATTCGCTCGAGGCGAGCTTCTTGTTAACCGTTCCAGCTCCATCTGCTTCCTTCAGTCCCCAGTATGCGCAAGCAAGCGTCAAAGATTGGTGGAGATCGGACACCGCCAAAGCGCACAAGCCGGTTTCCCACGATGCAACGATTCAAGAACCTGTCGAAACGGTGGCTCCAGTTGAAACCCCATTCGAAACGTATTCTTCGGCTGTTGATGCACCGGCCTCCTTTCGACAGTCTGGTGGTCAGACTGCGATTCAAGGTGCAGGCGCCGACGTGTACTCCACCAACGACGATTACAGTGCCGTCTATCAGCATGGCGTCGTCGGCAGTCAAGCCACCGTCACCACCGAAGTCGTTGGCCAAGACGACATGACCGGCTACGCAAAGGGCGGCATCATGATTCGAAACGACATTGCAGGTTCTGGAAGTTCCCCTGAGGGTGTCATCCTCTATGAGTCGCCTTCGGCAGGAATCCAAATGGAATGGGACGACAATGACGGATATTTCGTGAACTCCGATACACCTGGCAATGGTTCGATCATGCGATCGCTACCCGTTTGGCTCAGATTAGTGAGAAATGGAACTCTCTATACGGGCTTCTATTCCACCGACGGAAACAACTGGTTGACGGTGGGGTCAGCGGTCATTCCCGACCAAGCGCCCACTCAAGACGCCGGTGATTTCATGGTCCGTCATGCAGAAGGATCACTCGGCGACGTCACTTTCCAGAACTTCAGCGTCAGTCGATAAGGCAAGAGCATAGCGAGAGAGTTAAGGCGCTTCGCGCTGAGCTGGGGAGCGACGGGCAGCGAGGTATCCGCGAACCGCGGCTAGAGGTCCCGCCATCTTTGGGGTTGTTCGACGACTTCAACTAGGAGGACCTCTGACTACGGACGACGCTCAAGGTCGGTTCCAAATGGATGTTAAGACCCGGTGATGTCCATCGACATCACCGGGTGCCTGCTGGCAAAGGCGGTGGTTGGCGTTGATGCCGTCGCAACAGAGCAGTTACCTTGCGTTTTCAAGAGTGCCAGGGAAGGCTGAGAATTCTTGAATCTGAAGCAGCAAATCGCAACCGAATTCAACCGATGGCGCCACGTGATTGTAGAACCGGGTCTGTGGGCGCCACGTCATAACTGCATGTGTCAGAGAGAGACGGCACCCAGTTCCAAACAAGAAATCCACTGCTGCCCGCCTGCGCTTGGGTGCTCTCCTTACCCAGGAACGCACGGTTTCGAGCCTCATTGCTCCTACAACCGGCGGCCACCCCTGCCATCAAACCTACTTCTCCGGCGATGATCGGTTTTCCGAGCGCTGCCGCTTGTTGAAGACGCAAAGCTATTCCATTCCATTGGTCACCACCGATGGGTGTCTGGCCGTAGTAGTCGTGGTACGAGAGTACATCGATGCCTGGGCTTGCCGATACATATTGGTAGTCGGGACCTTGGGTTCCGCATTGACCGCCTCCCAACAGACCGCTCTCCACGAGGTGCTTCGGATCGAGAACGTGAATTTCGGCGCCCACCGTGTCGAAAAAGTAGCGCAGCGCGGCCGCTGCCAGCGCCTCGTCGGGACAGGTCTGATTGCCACTGCAGTTATTTGGTTCGTATCGAATCGGGCAGGTTGATGCCTCCGCTTCGGAAATCGGCTCCCACATTCCGAGGGCGGGTGAGTCCGCATATCGACCCACGATGTCCTGTAGGTACTTCCAATAGGAGAGAGGGGTGAGATTTTGACCAGTGCTAGTGGACGGATCACTGAACACATCCCTGAATCTCCCTTCGTACCAGGACGGGTCTTGCCAGTGATCACCATCACAGGTACCACCCTGGTCGGTGAGGACGACGATCAATCTCTGATTATGGGAGACGGCCGCTGCAAACACTCTGTCGATTGGCCCCCAATCGATCTGGCCTGTGTTTGTGTTCGTGGCCATGCTCCCTTGAAATGCCCAGAACCGCACCAGGGAGTTGGGAGGAAGCGATGTAAACAGCTGGTTCAGCTGCGCTTCAGTGAGATCGGCACCGCAACCGGCGTTTGTTCCCCAATCGGTAGCCGCTTCGTATGCGTTGACGCCCACGAACTTGTAGCTTGATCCGTTCAGGTACAGCTGGGTTCCCGAAGCCTGGATGACCGAACTGTCGGATACCGAATTGGCCGGTGCGATTGTGCCGCTCATGCCTCCCAGCAGTGCGAATGTGGCTGCCGCTGCAAACAACAACCTAGGACAAAGTGGCGACGACATTATCGCCGCACACTCGCCGGGAAGATCGCCAATCTCGCGTAGTCAGGCCAGAGGGCCTTTCCACGATTCATACCATGCTGTCCCCCTGGCTTGGCCCCATCTCCAAATCCTTGAAGCACGCTTCGTCGCCGTGATCTCGTCGTCGAACCCGCAGCGAGGATGCCCAGGAAATCGACCGCCGACCGTGAGGTTGACGGTACCGCCGAACATCGACCAGTGGAATACCTTCACTCAAAGTTCATTTCCGTGTCAGAGTCTGTAACCGGTGTTGCCGTCCGGCGCTCAAAATTTGACCGAAATTTCACCCATCACACGCTGGAGATTCTCTGATCCTGACGTGTTAATTGCTCGGCAATGCCGATAGAGTGAGAGTCAGATCATGAGGCACGTGGGCGCATTGATAACGTCACGAAGGGTGTCGGAAAAAGTGGGATTCGCTTACGACGATTCGGGAATGCCATTGCTGGTGGCCCCGCAGCCCTCCAACGGTAACCACTCCTCACAGACTGAGTGGTTACCATTGGAGACGGAACTAGTCGCCCAGAAACCCGGAGAATCGCAGCCAGAACTAGAGATCGGTGACGTCTTAGCCCAAGTCCAGCGATTCGCGGACGAGACCGCCGAGGAGGCTGAGCAAAAGGCGAAGGCGATCATCGAATCGGCTCGGGCCGAGGCGACGGCCATCATATCGCGGGCTGAACAGGAGGCCTCGACCGGAGCCTCGGGGCAACCGCCGGTCTCTCCCGAGGCCATTTTGACCCTCTGCACCGCCATCGAGGAGTTTGCCGAAACGAACCGAGCACTGGTCTCCGAGCTCTCGTTATTGAGCAGGCTCTGATAGAGCTCAGTCCGGACACAGAAGTTCCCGCGCACCGCCAGGCATCAACACAGTGGTCGCCAGTGCTCTGAACACCAGCGGCCCGATTCAGCACACTTGCAGGGAGAACGTTGACCAAAGTCTCGAATAGCGCCACCAATAAGGCTACCCAGACCGGGATCAGGATCAACCATCGAGTGGTCCGCCCGTAGATCCGGGAGAGTCGGCGGAATCCAAGCCCGAGTCCTACAAGGGCGGCGATCTCGACCAAAACAATCGGCATCTGTCCCATGCTCCAACCGATAGCGTCGGCTGGAGCAAGGCTGTAGGGCGTACCTGTTCCTTTGGCAATCGGGGTAGGGCGAGATGCGCCGGGAGGTAGATATCCGGCCACCACAACTAGTCGTTGACTTGACGAGAACTCTGGATTGCACGTGGTGAGGGTCAATCGGTTGTCCCCGAAATTGTTGAGCACGGCGACGTTGGACGGAGTCACAATGAACGGTGCCTCGGCGACGACGTAGGTCAGCCGCTGGCCGCTCAATGTCGTCAGATAGATCCGATCCCCGACTGCAAGCTGGCCTATGCGATTGAATGGAGCTCCGTGGGTCGTCCTATGGCCGGCAATGGCCACATTGCCGGCCTGGCCGGGCATGGCTGTCCCCAGGTAGTGGCCAGGCCCTTTGGCAAGATCAGCGTCGGCAGTTCCCGAGACAACGTATTGGCTTACGCTGATTGCCGGGATCTGGAGCTGCGCCATTACGGTGCCGCTCGGGGGGTCGGAGAGTCGGGTCGTCGCTGGAATGAGGCTGAAATTGGACGATCGCTTGGCTTTGGCGCCGTGCAGCTCGGTCTGGAATTGATTCCCGAGAGCGTTCTGGCTGTGTTGCTGGGCGATGGCCGTCCCCCACAGCTGCCAGGCGACAAAAAGTAGAATAATGGCGCCGATGTTCCGAACCCATGACGAGACCGTAAGCCAGCGTTGCCTCTGACGATCATCGAGGGTGCGATCTTTGGCGTACGACTGCACCCCCGTTCGCAGGCGATGAACGGGTGTCCGGCCTACCTTCGGTTCAATCGGCTCAGGCACCGGCTCGACGACGGGTACGGGTGGGACGGCAGCAGAGCCCGAGTCTGTTCGTGCAGGCGGCGGCATCCATTGGGTCTCTGGTATCCACATCTCAGGCGATTCGACTGTGGATGATTGGACTTGAGCTCCGGTCGATATCGATTGCGAAGGTGGTGGTGGTGTGCCAACCAGAACGCCAGAAGGCCGCACGTACCTCAGAGGGGCAAGCAGGCTGTCGCGATCGATGTTGGTGCGACAAGAGCCGATCGGTACGCCTGTTGGATAACGCGGGCGATGGCCAGTTCCTCAGAATCAGACTCGACTACCGTGGCGAGGAGGCTCTCCCACTCCTCGTCGGGATCAAGCGGCCGACCGTTTGGTCCGATGGTCAGTTGGGCCGCGAATCGCCGGACTGAGTCCATCTGCCTGATTTGATCCACCATGCGCTCTGGCCGGGGCCCACCGGAGCTCGGACTATCGGATGCACCCAGCGGCCAGTCGTGAGAGACCGTCGTTGCCACGACTCGCCTTGCTAATTCCGCGGTTCGAGGCCGAGCACGGAAACATGAGCCTGATCAATGCGCAGAGAGGTCATTTGACCGGCTCCAGCGGGACGGCTGGCGTCTCGTGATGTAATCCGTGGACGGTCTTCTCCCAAAAGTTGGGCGCACCGACCAGTTGGCTGACCGCCTTTACCGCCGCCATCGACATCATCACCCAGTAGAGCGGCACCAGCAGAGCTGGTATCAGACAGCTCACCCCGCTTGGCGATCCTGACGCTCATCACCGTCACATATACCAGCAGGAAGTTTCCGAAGGCCCACGACAGCAGGCCCAGGTAGTAGATCGGAGCCGGGAAGATGTTCTGGATCAGGCTCGGGTGGGCGACGAACCAGAGGATGGTCATGAGCCAGAAGATCGGATTGATGATGGCGAGAATCGGTGTGCCGCCCACGAACATTGTGAAGTGGACCAATCCCTTCCAACCCAGCTCTCGACGCAGTTCCCGCGGCTCGCGCAGATGAACGGCGAATGTCTGGAGGTATCCCTTCAGCCAACGCGACCTCTGCTTCATCCAGTTAACGAAGTCGCTGTTCGCCTCCTCGAACGTCTCCGACTCGAGTACTCGCACCGTGTACCCCTCCCGGAACATCCGGATGCCGAGATCGGCGTCTTCTGTGACGTTGTAGGGATCCCACGCACCCAGAGCCTGGAGAACCACACGGCGGAAATGATTCGAGGTCCCCCCCAGCGGAATGGGCGCTTCCATCGAAGCGAGACCGGGCAGAAAGAAGGAGAACCACAGGGCGTACTCGATGGTGAACCACTTGGTGATCAGATTCTGCATCGGGTTGTGGTATGTCAATTTTGCCTGTACGCAGGCTACGTCTGGACCCAGCCGACGTAGCGCCACAACGGCGCGGCGTAGCTGCAATGGCTCCGGCTCGTCTTCTGCGTCGTAGATGGCAACGAACTCACCCCGGGCCAACGTGAGCCCATAGTTGAGGGCCTTCGGCTTGGTCCGAGGTTCAGCAGGCGGGACCTTGACCAGTTCGAACTGGTCACCGGGCATTGCCTCTTCGATGGCTCGGATGGTGGGCTCATCATCGGCCTCGATCAGCAGCTTCACGTCCAACCGGTCGGGGGGATACTCGAATTGAGTGACCCGTTGGATCAGCTCGTTGATGACCTCCGGCTCACGGTAGGCCGGGATCATCACCGTGTACACCGGAAGGTCCCAGTCAGGTATCGACCGGGCCTCCTCGTCGCTGACGACCTCCGTCGTGCCCGGACGGTTCGACGCACGGAACAGCATTAGCCGGTAGATGATGGCTCCGACATAGAACAGCGTGATAATGCTGACGACGACCGTCAGCGTGTCATCGAGATCGATTATGCACCCGAAAACGAGAAGCACGATTGCTGCGATGCCCAACTGGCGCTGTCGATCCGACAGGATCCGCAGTGCCGAAACGCCCGGCACACGGTCAGCCAACCCGGCGACGCTGGCCTGAAGACGGAGCGCCGACTCCTCCTCGCTCATGACGGAGGTTCTCACCGGGCTACTTTAACACCGCCGCAGCGCTGTACATCGGCAGAATTCCCACTTCAGGAGCGGAATTACCGAGAGTTCAGCGGTGTTGACACACTGTTCAGCTCGGTGTTCATTTTGTGTTCACCTGGATCTGGTTTGATCAACCCATGGACACCCGAGCTGCCCAACCCGAGCTCCTGTGTGCAAACACCTCACCTGAGCGCCAGCTGAACAGGCTGATCAGCCTGGTGCGTATGGCGTCGGACCGCCAGCGAGAGCTGGTGGAGGCAATCGGCCGGCTGCAGTCAAGCTCACCACCACCGTTCTCTGTCGAAGTTCCGCCACTTGAGCTCCCCGTCAGCGAGGTCACTAAGACCCAACCTGCGCCCTCCCTCTTTGACGAACTGGTCACCGCCGTGTCGAACGGATCGCTCGAGGTGGTACGGCAGCGTGGTGCACTCCCACCACCTGCGCGCTTCAGGGTGCGGACGGTCCCGGTAGGTCGGCCGCACCGGGCTACCAAGCGTAACTATGACTATTTCGAGGAATTGAACGCTCGCATTGCCAACGGAGAAGTCGGCGAACTGCGCGGTATCGGGTAGGTTCGTTCAGAGAGCCTGGGAAGCAGGACCTGGCACTCCGGCCGCTTGATTACGTGCTCGAACCGGTTACCTTGACGGCCCACCGACACGTTGCGCTGGTCTGCACAATGATCTCCTGGCTTCCCACACTGGTCAATGAGGTGACCGAGTTGCCGGATGCGGCACCGGAGGTGATGGCGGGTGTGGAACCAGCCGTGGCGCCTGACTTCACCGCAAATATCTGAAACGCGGCCGGAGCAGACGGTGCCGGCGTGCACTGGAACGCCCAGCCTATTTGCCAAGTTCCACCAGCAATCGTGAATGCGGGGCTCGTCCAGTTCCCAGTCTGTTGAGTCTCAGGCACGAGAACCGTAGCCGGTCCCACCGCCACGGTTGAGGAGGTTGAGGACCCAGCGGCCGCTGCTGCCCCGGCCGCAGCAGTTGTCGTGGTTGACGCGGATCCGGCTGCAGCAGACGAAGCACCCCCCGCGACCGTTGTCGTCGGTCCAGAGGAGTGCGTAGAACTACCAGAGCTCGCCGACGCAGCGCCGGATGCCGGCGGCAACTTGTAAGTTGAGCCAGAACTTCCGCTGCTTCCTGAGGCCGTGCCGGAAATGCCGTTAATCGCCATGCCCACCAGCGCAGCCAGAACAACGGCGACGAGAAGCTGCCAGGTCTTCCAGGTGCGCCGTTCCTTGATCTTCAGCTCGCCCTTTTCCGGTTGAAATGCCGCCGAAAGAAGTGGATCCGCCGCGGCAACGGAATCATCAGGACCACCGACGGGCGATGACGTAATGCTCGTTGGGACTGGCGGTGGGGCGAATAGTGGCTGCGCCTGGGTAAGGGGCTGGGCGGGGGGGGTGGGCTGGGGGCCGCTGGTGTAAACGGGTGTCTCGGTGTATGGATTCGAGTACGCACTTGGATCAACATCGACCCACTGTTCAGGCGGGGCTAGCGGCTGCGCCGGGACTTCTGCGGCGGGGAACGACGGTGCCGGCTCGGAGGACCAGGGTGACTGTGTTGAAGTACCCACATCATCCAATAGCTGGGCCGACGGGTACTCCCACGATGCTCCAGCGGGGGCAGTGCCAGGGGCAGCGTACTGCGGTGTGGCCCCGTTGGTCACCAATGGCTCCGGCCATGTCTGGGTTGCTGGCTCCTGCGCCGCCGGTAGGTCCAGTCGCGTCGACGGTGGTGAAGAGCCCGTTTGGTACTGAGACCCGGCCGCAGGATCCGTCCCTTGCGGTAGTGGCGGAATCGGCGTGCTCGGGTACTGCGCCTGAGCGGCGACTCCGGGGTCCCAGCCTGCCGGCGGTGGCGGAGTCGGCTGGGCCGGGTACTGAGCCTGGGCAGCGGCCCCGGGATCCCACGGTTGGGGAGGTGGCGGACTAGACGAGCCCGGGTATGGTCCAATAGTTTCCGAGTCCCAGCCTGCCGGCGGTGGCGGACTCGGCTGGGCCGGGTACTGAGCCTGGGCAGCAGTTCCGGGATCCCACGGTTGGGGAGGTGGCGGACTCGGCTGGGCCGGGTACTGAACCTGGGCAGCGGCCCCGGGATCCCACGGTTGGGGAGGTGGCGGACTCGGCTGGGCCGGGTACTGAACCTGGGCAGCGGCCCCCGGATCCCACGGTTGGGGAGGTGGCGGACTCGGCTGGGCCGGGTACTGAACCTGGGCAGCAGTTCCGGGATCCCACGGTTGGGGAGGTGGCGGACTCGGCTGGGCCGGGTACTGAACCTGGGCAGCGGCCCCCGGATCCCACGGTTGGGGAGGTGGCGGACTCGGCTGGGCCGGGTACTGAACCTGGGCAGCGGCCCCCGGATCCCACTCCGTCGGTATTTCTGCTGGGATCGGCTGAGCCGGGTACTGCGCGGTCGCGGACTCCCAGCCCGCCGGCGGGGGCGGCAGGCTCGTCTGACCCGGGTGCTGCTCGGCCGCCGGATCCCATCCGACCGGCGGGGGCGGCGGCGAACTGTCCCGGTCCGGGTCCAGGCTCGGATCCCATGGGGTCGTCACGCCCACAGCGTGGGGCAACCCCCGGGCCCGGTCAAGCAAATTTCGTATGAACGGAAAGTGACGGCAGCTGGGATGGTCACGATTCTGATTTGTTTCCCGCGCTCACCAGGGTAGTGCCAGTGGAGTGGGACGACTGCTTCTCGATCAGACTCTTGGCGAAGGCCACCAGAAACGTTCGATTGTTGATGAGGGCTTGGTCGTGCCCATTGGAAGGGTCCAGCGACCCGGCCAGGTTGTGGATGGAATTTCCGGCGTTCAACCCTTTGACGACCGCGCCTCTGCCCGCATTCTGAACATAGAGGACCGTGCGCTCGTAGTTGGTGCCGGAACCGGCCTTGACGGGGACGATCCAGTAGACGATCGACCAGCTCCCGTACTGTTGAGACGTATAGGACATCGCCTGGCCGGTGATCCCGCCGGCCAACGAGACAGATGCCACGTCGGCCAGCGCATACCCGTGGAACGTGTAGCAGTTCTCGACGCCGTAGGCCGAGAAGCTCGACAGGTCCGGTGTATTTATCACGTCCGCCACCACCGGCACATCGGTTCTCAATGGACCCGGGCCGGTGGACCGTAGGTAGTAGCGGTTCCACACCGAGGTGTCACCGAACAGGGGCTTCGCCCAGTTGTAACTGGTTGCATACTGGACGTCCCAGCCGGGAGGCGCCACCGGGCTACTGATGAATGCGGTCAGCTTTGCTTCCCCGGTCACGCCTGCAACAAGGTTGTAGTCACGCAGGCCGAAGTTGCTGATTCCGAGGACGAGCGCCGCAATCACGGCAACGATCACCGCCAGGTAGATCTTTGGTACTGCCAGAACGGCCTTGCTCTTGGCCGATTCGACCGGTCCGTACAGGGAGGGAACCGGGATCGGACCTTTCGGGATCGCCGGCTGAACGGGATCAAACCTCTGACCGACGTCGATCCGCATGCCCAGCGGCCTGATCAGCAGGATCATGATCAGGACACCGATACTGAACGTCACCAGGCCGATGAACGGGTGGAAGACATTGATGGCGACGCCCTCACCCCACTCCTTTCCGGCAAAGAAGATAAAGGTGATTCGACCCAGGTTGATCGCCCACAGGAGCGCCATCCCACCGGCCAGCCACAGCATCTTGCGAACGATGGGTCCCTTGACGATGGCGGCGAATGCCGAACCGATGAGCAGGAACCCCACCACTCCGTTCACACCGGAGCAGGCTGACACCACACTCAGTGCGAAGGTGGTCCCGTGGTGATTCACCACGAAGAGCTCGTTGTCGAGCGTACCGGCGGGCTTGGCCACATGGGTGAACACGGCGATCTTCTCCATCGCCATCAGCGTCAGGTTGGTGAAGGCGTCGAGAACGCCGAGCAGCTCCTTCTCGTACGGGTACGGCCACGCCAGGAAAAGGAAGAGGACCGCCAGTTTTTGGCGCCACAGCACCCTGGTTCCGAAGATGATGGCCACTGCACCGGCCACAAAGATGGGAAGGCTCAGAAGATCGATGCGGTAGACCCAGAACATGGCAGACATGTGGGATGGAAGCAGCTCGTTGATGGCCAGGGCTGCCAGTATCAGAGGTATCCCGAGGATGTAGTCGACGTGCCGGTCGTAGATGGGAGGTTCTGGTTTCAGCGGACGGGCACGGATGGCGGCAAGGGCCAGGGCGATGGCCGGGACCAGGCTGATGTAGGCCAGAGGGGTCTGCTCGTCAGCGGTCTGCAGCAGCGTGGTCAGGGAATAGTTGTAGGCGACTAGAACCGAGACGAGGAGCACTCCCACTTGGATGCGGGTCCGCGTCCGCTGTGGTGCGTCGGTCCATCGGCGCCGGAGCTCCGATCTGTACGACTGCAATGTGTGAAGGGGCTTGCCGGTGGCAACTCCCATTGCCTCAGTCATGGCCGCACCCCGTCCCGGGCTCTGAGAACCCGAACGCCACGGCGCCGTTACCCGGTCGGCACATCATCCGAAGCGCCCATGTACGTAGTCGTATGTCCGAGGGTCGTGGGGACTCTCGAAGACCTGCTGGGTGGGTCCGGCCTCGACGATGTGGCCGGGAAGGCCTTCGCCATCCACCAGGAACAACGCGCAGTTATCGGAGACCCGTTGAGCCTGCTGCATATTGTGGGTAACGATGACGATGGTGATCTCCTGGCTCAGTTCACGGATCGTCTCCTCGATCACGCCCGTCGAGATCGGATCGAGGGCAGAGCAAGGCTCGTCCATCAACAGCACTTTGGGATGCACTGCCAATGACCGGGCGATGCATAGTCGCTGCTGTTGGCCACCGGAAAGTGCCGCGCCAGCCTCGTTGAGCCGGTTCCGGGTCTCCTTCCAGAGTCCGGCGCGCTCGAGGCAATTCTTCACCAACGCATCTGGATTTCTTACCTTCTTACCCGAAAGTCGGAGCCCGGCAAGCACATTTTGGGCAATCGTCATCGACGGGAAAGGATTGGGCCGTTGGAAGACCATACCGATACCCAGACGGGTCTCGGTGACCCGAACCGCCGGCCCGTAGATGTTCACTCCATCGAGTTCGACGGAGCCTGACAGCGCGGCTATCGGAACCAACTCGTGCATCCGGTTCAGAATTCTCAGAAACGTGGACTTTCCGCAGCCGGATGGGCCGATGAGGGCGGTCACCTTTCCGGGCTCCATGGACAAGGTGATCCGCTCCAGCACCTTGTTCGAACCGAACCAGGCACTGACATTGGTGGCCCTCAAGGTCGCCGGTCCCGGCCCGCGGACGGCGCCGGCCACATAGTTGGCGGCTACCTGCTGGGGTACCTGGCCGTACGGATTCTGGGGTGCCTGGCCGTACGGATTGGGGGCACCTGACCGTAGGGATTCGGGGCACCTGACCGTAGGGATTCGGGGGTACTTCCCCGTAGGGATGCTGAATCGCCGTCATCTCAGGATTCCCACTCTCGGTAGTCGATAGCCAACTTCTTCCAATCGCCGTGCTCAGTCATCGGTCGGCCGTCCGGCGTCGAAGTCTCCGGCGAAGGAGTGCGCCCGCCAACAGGAGCCCGACACCGATGCCGATGGTCGGAACCAGTTCCGGCGCTCCGGTGAAGGCCAAGTCTGATCCGCTTGATCCGCTTGATCCGCTGCCGCCGGAACCAGAACCCGAACCACCGTCGGAGGCCGCCGAACCCGCTGACCCCGAGGATGAATTGCTGGATCCGGTTCCCGACGCGCTCGTCGTGCTCGTAGTCGAGGCTGCGGTGGAAGGCGGTGCCGCAGCCGCGTCGGCATCGAGTTCGGCCGCAACCGCCAGTCCGGCCGTGTCCATTGCCGACGTGGCGGGTGCAGCCCCGAAGCTCTCGATGTCCGACTGACCCTTGGGACCCAGCGCGAATCGGATGAGGTCGGCCAAGGCGAAATCCTTGTTGGCCGGCAATCCGTTTGTCGGCACCACCAGATAAGTCTCCTCCATCAGATAGCTGTTGTAAGAGGCAGCATCGCTCGCCGTGGAGTTGAATGTGACGAGATTGTTGGTTGTCGGATCCGACGTCTTGGCCAGAGTGGCGTCGGCTTCCGCAGCCGCCGCCGCCGCTTCCGACGGAGCCACATAGGCGCCCTCGGCGTTCTGGACCGCAGCAGTTGGAATATCCCACGGCGCACCAAGTGGCGCCCCCGTCCACACTGACGAAATGGGGAAGGTGCCGCCCAACACCCAGTCACTTGCCAGGCTGCTAGGAACGTTGTCGGTGGTGTTGATGGTGAGAAGCTTTCCGATGAAGGGATCATCGCCACCGGCAATCACGTAGGTTCCGGTGTAGGGCCATTTCTCACTGGGCGTAGTGCTGGTCGTGGTGGCAGCATTGGCACTGACCGCGCTTGTCAATCCGGCGGCAAAATAGCCTTCAGAGGTGGAGTTGCTGTCCAACAACGCCATCGAGCGCGTAATTCGCCATGGTCGGATCGTCGTTGGCGGCGATCGTCACCCCTTCGGAGCCGAGCGGCAGCGAGTTCGAGCAAGTGAATCTCGAATCGTTCCAGGTGTTGACGGGATCTGTTGCGTCGATACCGAACAGGGCCCCGACGTCGGGGACAGTCATGTCAATATGCGGACAAAGCTGCCCGGCGGTGATGGTGTCCCCACCCGAGTAGTCGGAATCTGGCACCAGAGTTCCGATCGCCACCGGAGTGGCGGCAATAGGTACGTAGGCGAAGGCTCTTCCGTCGGTCGTTGCCGTCGCCTGCTCCGCCGACGTCAAGGGACGTTCGGACACCGCGAAGTCTGCATTGAAGGCGTTCGGCGCGGTCCCCACGAAATCGGCAATCCCGGGATCCAATCCGGTCGCCACGTAGCCGCCGAAGAGACCGTCCAGATTCGACGAGGCGTCATCTATGAGCTTGGTGACTACCGGCTGGAGGAACGTTCCCCCTTCCCCGGCCAGTGTGCCCGGGTCGGTGGTGGCCCCGGCCGACTGCGACATCGCCGTGGTGAGCCCGAGGCTCAACAGCAGCAAGGGCAAGACCGTCAGACCGATCTTCGATGCAGCCCGCCTCATAGAGACTCCCTGGCCCGACGTTTGCGGAGCAGCCGCCGGCGGGCCGCCCATCCGAACACGAAGAGCGAGGTGCCGACCAGCACCAGCGGGATCGGATTGCTACCTGTGAATGCAAGCGGATTCGATCCCCCCAGCGACACGGCGGCGCTGACACCCGCTCCGCCCGCTCCACCCCCACCGTCGGACCCACCGCTGCCGTTGGAGCCACCTCCCGAACCTGAGGTTCCCGCCGTGGTTGCACCAGCTGTATGAGCGTTGATTCCGGCGACGCCGGAGGCCGGGGGAAGCGGAGCCGACGGATCGGTTACTCCGCAGGTAGGCGTGGTCTGTCCAGCGGCCACCTCCGAAGGAGTGAGGTCACCACACGCATAGGCTGCGTTCTCAGCTGATGTGACCGCGACCGCACCGGGTACGTCGGCGGTGACCGAGTCGATACCGTAGCGTTCCAACGACAATCCGAGACTGGCGTAGCCGATACTGGGCGATTTCTCCTGTCCGAGAGTCAGGACATAGTTCACGAACGCACTCAGCACTGCGCCCTTGGCGGCCTGCCAGCCCTTGGCCGGAGTCAGCAGATAGCTGTACGTCGAGGGGTTGTACACGTGAGGACCGGCCCCCCCGAAGTTGAGTTGGTGAGTACCATTCGGCAACTGGGTGGCATAGGCAAGCGCCGAGGCAACGTCGACTGGAGTCGGTAGCGCATAGTCACCGCTGGCGTTTTCCACCGCCGCCACCCCCTTGCTTGTGTCACCGGTTCCGAATCCGGCATCAGTGGCATATTGCAGCTGCACAGGACCGATTGCCCCTGCGTTGGTCGACACATCGCTGGCCACGGCGGCGGTCGAGTCGGCGTTCAGCCCGTTGGAAAGGGGAGGCCACTGCGACTCCGGGGATGACGCACTGATCGTCACCTGGTTACTGGACAGGCTGTTGATGTAGTTGGCAAAGGCTGTCCACAGGGCTCCCTGCTCGGCGATGCACCACTCCTCGAGGACGTAATTGGTGCCGGCGGGATCGCTCTCCGTCACCGGTCGGATCGCCAGATTGGGAAGCGTTACCCCCGGGTTGCTGGCGGCAATTTGAGCATTGTTCCAGTTGGTGATGCCCCCGGTGAGGATGGCGCAGGCGGTGTAGCTGGTGAGCTGGAGGTTTTTCGTCAAACCGGGGATGTTGTACATGAAGGCGATACCACCGGCGGTGATAGGGACGTAGATGTAGGGAAAACTCGGCGGTGTGGTGTCCGAGTTGCCGAGGCCGTAGGCGATGTCACTGACGGCGAAGTCGGTTGTCCCGTTGGTGAATTCGTAACGCCCGTCACCCGAAGAGGTGCTGGTGTAATTCACGCTGAGGTTGTAGGGCGCCGACTGGACCACTTGTTGGAACGTCTCGATGGCCGGCGCCGCAAACGAAGAGCCGGCACCGTTCAGTCCGGCACCGGCGTGGGCGGCGATGGCCGATCCCCTTGCTCCGGCCGTCGTGGTCGACGTTGCCGGGTCGGAAGTAGTGGTTGTCGGCGCCGGAGTACCCGATGGAGATGAGGTAGTCGAAGCCGTAGACACCGACGCCGTACCAGTTGTGGTCGGAGTGGTGGTCGAAGAGGTGTCGGCGAAAGCCGTCGACGGCAGGCTGATCACCGCCGCGGCCAGCGATGCCACGGCGATGACGAGAGCGCGTCTGCAATACCCACTTTTCTTGCTTCGCTTCTTCGAGACCATTTCCAAGGTGATGTTCTCCATTGAGAGCCCTTCCGCTGATTGTGACCACATGGACGATGTAGAAATCCGAACAACTCTTATTTAGCGCCGCCTCAGGGGTATGAGACGACTGCCGGGCTTCGAAGAGCCCACCAAGCGCGCCAAGATGAACAACATGACGATAAGGAGCACCAGCACGAATGAAACTCCCCACGCGTCTCTGGTGAGATTGATACCGGGTTGGAAGATGAGCTCGTAGATGCGCAGGGGAAGATTGTCCTGTTGCCCGCTGAACGGGTTCCAATTGAACTTGTCGTTCCCACCGGCATTGAACAACACCGGTGCCGTCTCTCCGGCGATGCGGGCGATGCCCAAGATGACAGCCGTCATCAAACCGACTCTGGCCGTTGGTAGGACGACCCGGAGCATCACCCGCCATTGCGGCGCCCCCAGGGCCAGGGCCGCTTCGCGAAGAGAGCCGGGCACGATGGCTACCACCTCTTGTGCCGCGCGAGTCACCACCGGCAGCATCATCACGGCCAGCGCCATCCCGGCGGCAAGACCAGATTTCCCTGAGTGGGTTCGGGGAGCCACCCAGAACAGATAGACAAAGAGGCCGGCAATGATGGCTGGGGCTCCTGTCATGGCGTCGACCACGTAACTGACGATCCGCGAGAAGATTGAGTTGGAATCGGCCAGATAGGTGGCGGTCATGATCCCGAGCGGCACAGAAAGGATGACAGCAATGCCTACCTGCTCGACCGTACCGACGATCGCTGCCCCAGCCCCGACGGCAGTCACCGGAGATGTCGCCGTCAACTGGGACATGTCAGCAGTAAAGAAGTGGGGGAAATGGGCCAAGGCCACCGAGGCGCCCTTGACGATGACATAGAGGATCACCGCCGCCAGCGGAATCATGGCCAAAGCCGCACCCGACCACACCGCCACCGACGCCAGTCGGTCCTTCATGAGCAGCGGCCCGTGAATTTGCCGGCAGACGACCGCGTAGATCGTGAAGAAAAGGACGTACCACAATACGGCCAGACCGATCAGACCGGAGACTCCGGAGATCGTGAAGATGATCCAGGCAATGGCCAATCCAGCCACCGCCGACCCGACGAACTCGTAGACATGTTGAGAAGCCACCCGTCGACGCCGGACCGGTCGATCTTTGACTGGGCCCTGTTGTCCGTTTGCCCCGGCCGGTGGAACTGCCGCCGGGTCCATGATCGTCGGTGCGCCTCTGCGGAGATTCACTTTGCCCCTCCGGCGGTGTGACTGACGATCGCTCGGGATATGGCGTTGACCAGCAGGGTGCTCACGAACAGGATGAGCCCGAGAAACACGAGGGCGCTCTTTTCGAGCGGGTCCCCGGTCGGAAAGTCCTGGGTGATCTGTTTTGCTATCGAGCCGAGTCCATCAGGGCCCATCAACGCCGAGGTCCACTTGTTCACGGTCGAGAGGATGAGCACGACGATCATCGTCTCCCCGAGGCCACGACCGAGGCCCAACAGCGCTGCGCTGACGATGCCGTTCTTGGAGAACGGCATGATGACGTCGGTGATCATGCCCCATCGGGTCCCGCCCAGTCCAAGAGCCGCCTCGCACGCATCTCGCGGGGCCTGAGACATCACGTCTCGGCTGACCGAAGTGATGATCGGGATGATCGTCACTGCACAAACCAAGCCGCAGGCGAAAATCGAGTTGACGTACTGCCCCGGAGAGGCTGTCCGAAAGAACGGTACGAAGCTGAAGTGCTGAACGATCCATTTTGCCGGTGCGGCCTGAAGCCCTGATACGAGCGAGAGCCCCCAGAAGCCGTAGACGATGCTCGGCACAGTGGCCAGCAGGTCCACGATGCCGGTCATGACCGGGCGCAGCCGGGGAGGTAGGTACTCGTTGATCAGCAGTGCCGTGGCCAGCGAGATGGGTAGGGCCACGAAGAGGGCTACAACGGCGATGGCGATAGAACCGGCCAGCAGGGGCAACATCCCGAAATGGCCCAGGTCAGGAGCCCACGTCGTGCCAGTGAAGAATCCAATGCCTCCCTTCTTGAAGGCAGGCCAGCCGTCAACGGCGAGGAAGACCACCACGGCCACCAGGACTCCCAGGACCACGGTGCTGCAGGCAGCCAAGGCGATTCGGAACACCCGGTCAGCCCCGGTGGTTGCCCGGTTGAGCTGGATCGGAACATCCTCGACCGGTGTAGTCGGAGGGCTTTCGGCCAGCATTGTCACGCTGACACTCTCCTTCCCACCCGACGACCGGCGATCCCGATCAATAGCATGCCCAACCCGATGGCGATCAGCCATTGGAGATCGGTTGGAGAACCGGTAAAGGCCAGCGATCCCGATTCCCCGCCAACCGAACCTCCACTTCCACTCGACCCGTCACTACTCGATCCGGACGCCGAGGTCGCCGGGGTGGATCCGGAACCGCCCCCGGTCGAGGCGGCACCCGCCTTGGGAGCGGTCGTCGCCCCTCCTGCGGAGGGAGCTTGGGTCGTGGCCGTCGAGGAGTTCGCCGAACTACTCGCTTCGATCGTGAACGGCGCAGAAAAGACCTTCGGTTGCGTGAAGTCGTTCTGGTTCTGACCGATATAGAGCACGCACTCCGAGGTCGCGTTGCATACCGGCAGATCGTTCGACTGCTCCCCCAGCACAGAGTTCGGAAGTTGGTAGAGGGTGTACGAGGAGTCTGAGAAGCTTCCGTCCTTGTTCACCAAAATCGAGTGATCGGCGACGGTGTTGCCGTCGCAGGTCGTGTCGTCGACCGGCAGCTGGCCGCGGGGGGCGGCGCATTCGAGAATCTCGATGCGGGAGTATGGGGCGAACTGGGAGTTCGACCCCACAGCGATGCTCACCGTCTCCCCGTCGCGGTAGGGGCCCGAACTCGGACTCGGATTGATCGAGAGCGTTGGAGCGGTAGCGGCTTCAACTCTCCCAGTCCCCACACTGAGAATCAGACCGACGATCGTCAGCGTGATGCCGAACATGGCTATCAGACTGCTGATTTTGATATTGGTCGCTCGGAGTCGTGCCATCACGGTCACTGCTTCTTTGTGGCCGGCGGGGTGACGGTGAACGGTGATGAGAAAATCTTAGGGGCCCGAAAGTTCGTCTGGTCCTGGCCGATATAGAGAACGCACTGATTGGATTGATTGCATACCGGTGTCTGGTTAGGTGCCTCACCCAAGATTGAATTGGGAAGTGAGTACATCTGGAAGTACGGGGTCGAGAAGCTTCCATCCTTGTGAACGAGCACGGAGTGCCCAATCACCGTATTGCCGTCACAGGTCATATCGCTGATGGGCAGATTGTCGGTGCTGCCACCCGGGTCGGCACACTCAATGATGATGATCCGGGAGTAAGGAGCAAAGTAGTGATTGGCCCCGACGGCGATGTTGACCCTCTGCAAATTGTTGTAGTTCGACTGGCTGGGGGTGAGGGTGGCGATCGGCTTTCCATCGGCGGTTGTGGTCGAGCCCGAGCCACCGAAAACGATCACGGCCAAGATGACGATGACGACGAGAACGCCGGCTCCGAGCAACCAGTTCCTTCGGTTTGTTGAGAACGAGGTGGCGCCAGGACTCACGGCGTTTTTCTCCTGAGGGATAGCAGGCGCCGACCGAAGGTACCCATGAGCACCAGCGCCAGGCCGAGCCCGATGAGCCACGGGAGCAGGGATGGCATGCCCGTGAACGCCAATCCTGGCGTAGTACTTGACGTGCTGGCGTCGGTTGAGGCCGAATCGTCGGACGAATCAGTCGAACCGGACCCCGTAGAACTGGAGCCAGCATCGTCGCCTGACGACCCGGTCGAAGCACTGGTACTCGCCGGCACAGTGGTGGTCGTGGTGGTAGCGCTCGAGGACGATGTCGTGGCCGGCGGTGCGGCGGTGAATGAGATAGAAACGGTCCAGCCAGACAACGAGTCGGTGGTGTCTGCCGCCGTCAATGTCACCGATTCGGGGGTGGTATCCGTGACGTCGAAGACGGCGTCACCATCACTGTCGCTTTGCACCGAAACTGGCGCCGCCGTAGCCCGCGGCTGTTCGGCGGCTTTGACGCCGGCCTTCACCACTGACGAGGTCGAGGCCGGAGCCGCGGTGATGGCGGCAGTGCTACTGGACGAAGTGAGGGTAACGGTCTTTCCGGTCACCGGGTCGCCATTGGCGTCTCGCAACTCGACCGTCACCGTGGCCGCAGTCTTGCCGTCGGCTACCACGCTGGGGGCGCTCGAAACCACCGTCGAATCATTCATCGTGGGCAGCACGGGCGGAGGAGTGCCGAAGGTCACCGCCACCAGCTGGGAAAGCGGCAAATTGTCGGTGGTGTCGGTGGCCGAATACGTCACCACCTCGGTGGTAGCATCGGTGACTTTGAATTGGGCAACTCCGGCGTCATTGGTCGTGCCGGGCGACACTCCTGACGTCACCTGGACGGGAGTGACCACTGAGCCGCCGCTGGCCGGGGTGAGGCTGATGGCTTTGTTGGCAACGGGATTCTTGAAGTAGTCGGTGAGCGTGACCGTGACCGTCGAGGCCGTCGAGCCATCCGCCGCCACCTGATCGGGTGAGGCGGCGACGGTCGAGGTGTCGCCGTTGGGTACTCCGGCCAGAAATGTCGCTGTCGCCGTCATGGTGATGGCCTGTCCATTTACCGTTGCCGCCAATGTCACTGTCTCGGCGGTGGTGTCCCGGATGCCGTAGACCACCTGTCCGTCTGAGTTGGTGACCCCCGGTGTCGACGAAGATCCTCCAAGTACCGGCTGGATCGACACCGTGGTACTGGGGGTTCCTGTCAGGGCGACGTTCACGCCCGGCATGGGTGCGCCAACTGAATTGATGGCGGTCACCGTGGCGATGGCCTCGCTCAATCCATCCGCCGCTTGCGGCGAATCGCTGACAACCACGGTTGACTCACTGGGTGAGAACGTCGGAGCACTCGGCTCCTCGAAGGACACGATCGGCTGGTGGGTCAGTACCACGCTGTCGGTGGTATCGGTCGCCGTGATCGTCACCGATTCAGCTGTCGAATCGGTGACAGTGAACGTGGCCACGCCTGCCGTGCTGGTCACCTGGGGGTTCGTGGTCGACACAGTGGCATTGCCCGAGGCCGACTGCACCACCAGAGAGACGGTCTTACCCGATTCGGGCGTAGCCCCATTTCCGGCCAGCAGTGTCACCGTGATCTCCGTTCCCACCGTGGTCAAGGCGGGCGAGGGATTGGCCACTACCGTCGAGGCACTGGGTGACACGGCCAGCGGGGGTCCGAACAGCACCGAAGCCGTCGAGGTCAATACCACCGAATCGGTGGCGTCGGTGGCCGTGTAGGTGACCGATTCATTGGTGTGGTCGGTGACCGAGAAGGTCGCCTCGCCCGAGGCGTCGGTCACGTTGGAGCCGGCGCTGGACGGTGTGACCACCGAGTTCCCTCCGCTCGGGGCGAGAGTCACTGTCCGGCCGGACATCGGAGCGGGTGAGCCGTTGACCGAATGGTCCCGTAGCGTCACGGTGATGATTGAGGCCGTGGTTCCATCGTCGGCTACCGAGGTTGGGTTCGCCACCACGGTGGAGACTGCCTGATTCAGGGTCTCGGGCGCAAAAGTCACCGATGCCGTTTGGCTGATGGGCACGCCGTCGGTGCTGTCTTCGGCCGAGTAGGAGACGGTCTCATGAGTGGCGTCGGTGACGGTGAAGGTCGCTTGGCCGTTGCCGTTCGTCACGTTGGAGCCCGAGGAGGCCGGAACGATCTGCGAGCGACCGGTGCTCCCGGTAAGCGTCACCGTCTTGCCTTGGACCGGGGATGAGTTGGTGTCGTTGAGCGTGACTGTGATGGTGGCGGGATCCGATCCGTCGGCAGTCACCGTCTGAGTGGTCGGCGTCACCGTCGACAGCGAGGGGGAAACCGCCGCGGCCACCGCCGCGGTGCCATCGCCCGGGTCGATCGTTCCCGAATCAGTGGGGTCCGATCGGACCTGAAACGGTTGCGAGAAGAAGTGGGGCTGTGAGAGTCCGACGTCTCCCCCGCCGCCCTCACCGATGTACAGAACGCACTCATTGGCCGCCCCCAGACCACAGGTGGCGCCGTTCGACGACGTCTCCTCCAGAGAATAGGCGTCGGGCAGGGCATAGATGGGGTAGAGCTCATGAGACGGGGTGTCGGTCTTCAGGTCCACGGATCCATCAGTGCCGACCTTGATGGTCCCCCCCGAATAGCTGGTGTTGCCGTCGCATGAGGTGGTGCTGACCGGCGGTACGCCGTTGGGTGCCGCGGACTCGAGCAGATAGATGCTCGAACCGGGTGTGAAGATGCTGTTGGCCGGGATGGCCACATCGATCAGCTGGCCGCTGTCGAACGGTCCCGGCGAATAGGGCTGTTGCGGGACCAGGGCGGTGAGGACCTCGTTACCGGAGACCCCGACTCCGGTTCCCACCGCACCGGCTCGGGAGACCACGAATGTGGCCACCATCGCAAACACAAACAGTAGACAGCCCAAAATCTGCAAGAGCCTGGGCGCCGTGATCCTCGACCCAGCCGAAGATCCGCCACTCCTACCTCGGTGCATGTAACTCACAAGATCTCCGATTTGCCTGTCGCTCAATCTGCTGAAACCCGCCCCGATCTTCGGCTCTGGTCCGGATGGACGCCTTCCGAATTCCTGGTCAATCGACCATTCTGGTTATGACACCACTGCGGCCACCGGGCCGCAACGGCAACCTCCTCTTGACACCCCAGGACCCGGGACCGGACGATTGCTCGCCCGATCCCGGGTCTCGGGTACTTCCTTGGCTATGCGGTCGTGACCTCACAGCCTGGTGATGGGTCCTACTGGCTCGATGATGCCGTGATGACGGCGGGAACTCCGTAGAACTCCAGCTCGTAGGAGCCTGACGGCAGGATGTGGTTGAGGGTGACGGTTGTCCCGCCTCCGGTGGAAGTCACCTGGGTGCCACTGGGGACACCACCGCTCGGGCCGGTGACCTCGGCCACCGTGCCGGCCGTCTGGGTCCCCGACTTCGGAACCGGATAGGACGAGAAGGGGATGATCGATGCTGGGAAGTCCGATCCACCCTGGCCCTCGGTGCCCGAGACGTAGGTGATGTTGTTGTGGTGCCGTCGGCCGTCACGTGGATCTTGGCGACGCAATCGTCGTTCGGGGCGATGGTGTTGTCAGCCGGTGTGGCTGACACCGGAGGCGTCAGGTCGGTCAGCCGGGGGAACCCGTACTGCGTAGTGATCAGGTTGCGATCTCCGAGTCGTAGTTCGAGCCCGTGCTCAGGTCGGTGCCCTTTTTGAAGTTCGGTGTCCGAGTCGCAGATCCAGTTCATGAACCCAGCCGTGGACTGCGGTCACGGTGGCCGAGTCGATGATGTTGGACAGGGTCCGGGCCGTCGGATAGGAGTTGTTCAGCTCGCGTGGCCGCCCGGGAAGACGTTGTTCTCGCCGATCAGGTTGGCGGCGTAGTTCGTGCCGCCGATGGTGGTCTCACCCACGTAGGGGTTGGTGTTGTAGACACCGTTCGACATGAAGTAGAGCGTCGTCGCCTCCTCGATGGCCTGGTCGACCGTGGTCGACGGGAAGTCGGACTGCGAGAACAGCTCCAGCTGGTGGGCGTTGTTCTCGAGGCCGAGTGGTATGCGGTTCTGCGCCGTGGCCGTGGCCGCATTGGGGTCGTTGGCGGCATTGGCGTTCATGCCGATGGCACCGGACCCATCCGGGCACCCGCCGGTCCCCGGGGTCTGGCCCTCGGCGAACTGGGAGAACGTGTACTCGGTACCCGAGGCCGTGTTGACTCCCATGATCCGGATCGGGATCCCGACCGGCACGCCGCTGCCCTCGGCCAGGGCGGTGCCGATGTCGAAGATCAGCGTGTAGTGCCCGTGGCCGTGGGATCGTTGCTCAGCGTCAGGGTGCCCCCGGCCGTTGGACGACACCGTGGTCGACCCCGGAAGGGACTGGCGTTGTGACGGGATTGGACACTGACGTGCCACTGGTGATCGACGACGGGAAGACGCTCCCGCTGCTCGGGCGATGCTGACCTGGCCGGCGTGGCCCCACCCTGAGGTCGGCATGGTGATGGTCACGTTGACCTCGAGGTTGGGCCCGAGGTTGGTCAGCTGGCCCCAGTCGGTGATCGGCGTTGGGCGATGTGCTGGCAGTGCAGCACAGCCGGTAGGCCACGCTGGTGTCTGCGGCGCCCGGTTGGAGATGGAGGTCAAGCTTGGTGCCGTTGAATCGACGCGCCCTGGGGGTTGTCACCGGGCAGCCAGCCGTTCGACACCGGACCGACCACGCCACCGTTGATGGCGTTGTAGGCGACGTTCGGATAGGCCGTGCTGGCCACGTTGGTGAAGGTGGAAGTTCCGATGGACGAGGGGTTGATGCGTCGGGAAGTCGACGACCGGTACGCCGTCCTTGGCGTAGCCCAGCTCTTCCTCGTTGCAACCGGTGGTGCCGGCACTGGGCTTGGACGACCGGGCGAAGTTGACCGGGTCCGGGGTGGCCAGGGAGCCGCACAGCTGGTTCTGGCCGGCGCCGGAGCCGACGTCGTTCACCCCTTCGGTGACCTCGACCCGGTTCCAGTTGTCGGCGTCGTCAGTGGTGGAGACATCGGCTGCCCCGTTCTGGCACTGGGACTCGGCTGATCCGTCCCCTGGCCGTTGGTGGTGGGCAGCGGGCTCGGGGTGGTGGAACCGTCGATGAGGGTCTGGCCCGAGGCCGTGGTCAGGGTACAGCCGTACAGGCCGGCGGCGTTGTAGATGTCGCTGATCTTCTGCATCACGAAGAAGGTGGTGTCCGAACCGCTACCCCGGATGGGCTCGGAGGCATTGTCGGTGTTGAAGTGGGGTGCGCCCTGGCTGGGCGAGGTGACCGTACTCGCACCGGTGCCCAAGGCCCAGGCGGATCCACCCCCCATCATGGTGGCAGCGATGAGCGCTGCAGCGCCGGCGACACCTGCGGCGGCCAGGTGGCCCCGCAGTGTTCGCCTTCCTTTGTTGATCGGTCTCATGATTTCAGATTGCTCCTTGTTCATTGTCGCCCGGTGAGGGCACCTTGGTCTGTGGAGTCGAACGTTGATCAGATCGGTGCTGAAGGACTGCAGAAGTGCTCAGGCGACACCTGCCGATGAGCGCCGGCGGCGGCGGACGACGACGGTGCCACCGAAGATGCCGGCGGCCAGCAGGGGAAGACCGATGGCCAGGGGAACCTCGGGCGTCCCGTCACCGGGGTCGATGGTCCCGGAGTCGGTGGGGTCCGGGGAGACGACGAAGGGAGTGGAGAACACGTGCGGCTGAGCCATACCGACGTCTCCACCCCCACCTTCGCCGATGTAGACCACGCACTCGTCGCCCAGGTCGCACACTGCTCCGTTGGAAGAGGTTTCGCCGAGGGAGTAGTTATCCGGAAGTGCATAGATCGGGTACAGCTCATGGGAAGGCGTGTCGGTCTTCAGATCGACCGAGCCGCCGGTACCGGCCTTGATGGTTCCGCCGGCGTAACCGGTGTCGCCGTCGCACTCGGTCGTGCTGGTGGGCAGCACACCGCCGGGGGCGGCGCACTCGAGCAGGTAGATCGTCGAGCCGGCGGTGAGCACGGAGTTGGCGGGAACGACCACGTCGACCTGCTGTCCGCTGTCGAACGGCGTGCCGGCGGTGAAGGTACCGGACACCGGCTGGAGGGCGTTGGGAATCTCGGTGGCGGCGCCGGCGGTCCCGGCAAAGGCCAGTGCCCCGGCCCCGGCACACGCAACCGCGGCGACGGATGTTGCGACAGTCTTTGCGACACGTCGAATGGTCATTCAGGACTCCTTAGTGATGAATCGGGAAGATGATCTAGGTCTGGGGGAAAGCGAATTGATGGGCGCGGAGCAGGTGCGAGGACCGTCGAGAATCTGCTGCACGCTGGCAATCTCACACGGCGCACGAGGCAAGTCAACACAAAAGCCCTGGTGACACGTAGAAATAACCTTCGGATTACCTGGGCGCGACCCTGGCGTCACTCGTGTCGCGGTGGCCGCCGACCCACCAGGGATTTTCGACCGAATCGACCTGCTGACGAAGCTCCCGTGGAGGACGTCCGCGACCCCATCCGGGCGATGGGTCGGCGGATGTGGCGAACCGAACGTACGTCTTCGAGGTGGTCGGCCGCCTCTCATGAAGAGCCGGACCAACAAGTGCATTGTGCGACCATCATGATTCCGCAGGTCAGCAGCCATGCCCTTCGCCTGCACCGCTTCTCACCCCCGAGAAGGCCATTGGCCGGGCAGCCGGCCTCCTCCTCGGTCGACCCACTGGATGTCACACGGCGTTCACTTCGACGTGACGTTCCGGTCATCTGTCTGAACGAAATGGCGAGTTGTCACGTGACTCCTCACAGCCTGGTGATGGGTCCTACTGGCTCGATGATGCCGTGATGACGGCGGGAACTCCGTAGAACTCCAGCTCGTAGGAGCCTGACGGCAGGATGTGGTTGAGGGTGACGGTTGTCCCGCCTCCGGTGGAAGTCACCTGGGTGCCACTGGGGACACCACCGCTCGGGCCGGTGACCTCGGCCACCGTGCCGGCCGTCTGGGTCCCCGACTTCGGAACCGGATAGGACGAGAAGGGGATGATCGATGCTGGGAAGTCCGATCCACCCTGGCCCTCGGTGCCCGAGACGTAGGTGATGTTGTTGTCGGTGCCGTCGGCCGTCACGTCGATCTTGGCTACGCAATCGTCGTTGGGGGCGATGGTGTTGTCAGCCGGTGTGGCTGACACCGGAGGCGTCAGGTCCGTCAGTCGGGGGAACCCGTACTGCGTACTGATCAGGTTGCCGATCTCCGAGTCGTAGTTCGATCCCGTGCTCAGGTCGGTGCCCTTTTGGAAGTTCTGGTCCGAGTCGCAGATCCAGTTCATGAACCCACCCGTGGACTGGGTCACCGTCGTCGCATCGATGATGTTGGACAGGGTCCGGGCCGTCGGCATGGAGTTGTTGAGCTCGGCCGTGGTCCCCGGGAACACGTTGTTCTCGGCGATCAGGTTGGCGGCGTAGTTGGTGCCGCTGATGGTGGTCTCACCCACGTAGGAGTTGGTGTTGTAGACACCGAACGACATGAAGTAGAGCGTCGTCGCCTCCTCGATGGCCTGGTCGACCGGGTCTGACGGGAAGTCGGACTGCGAGAACAGCTCCAGCTGGTGGGCGTTGTTCTCGAGAGCCGAGTGGTATGGGTTCTGCGCCGTGGCCGTGGCCGCATTGGGGTCGTTGCCGGCATTGGCGTTCATGCCGATGGCACCGGACCCATCCGGGCACCCGCCGGTCCCCGGGGTCTGGCCCTGGGCGAACTGCGAGAACGTGTACTCGGTACCCGAGGCCGTGTTCACTCCCATGATCCGGATCGGAATCCCCACCGGCACGCCGCTGCCCTCGGTCAGGGTGGTGCCGATGTTGAAGATCAGCGTGTAACTACCCGTGGCCGTGGGATCGTTGCTCAGCGTCAGGGTGCCCCCACCGTTGGACGACACCGTGGTCGACCCCGGAATGGGACTGGCGTTGTAGGGATTGGACACTGACGTGCCACTGGTGATCGACGACGGGAAGACGCTCCCGCTGCTCGAGGCGATGCTGACCTGGCCGGGCGTGGCCCCACCACTGAGGTCGGCACTGGTGATGGTCACGTTGACCTCGAGGTCGGGCCCCAGGTTGGTCAGCTGGCCCCAGTCGGTGATGGCGTTGGGGGATGTATTGGCAGTGCAGTACATCCGGTAGGCCACGCTCTGGTTCTGGGCGCCCTGGTTGCTGATGGAGAACAAGGCACTGCCGTTGAACGACGAGCCCTGGGGGTTGTCACCGGGCAGCCAGCCGTTCGACACCGGACCGACGCTGCCACCGTTGATGGACTTGTAGGCCACGTTCGGATAGGCCGTGCTGGCCACGTTGGTGAAGGTGGAAGTCCCGATGGACGAGGGGTTGATGGTCGGGAAGTCGACGACGGGTGCGCTGTCCTTGGCATAGCCCAGCTCTTCCTCGTTGCAACCGGTGGTGCCGGCACTGGGCTTGGACGACCGGGCGAAGTTGACCGGGTCCGGGGTGGCCAGGGAGCCGCACAGCTGGTTCTGGCCGGCGCCGGAGCCGACGTCGTTCACCCCTTCGGTGACCTCGACCCGGTTCCAGTTGTCGGCGTCATCAGTGGTGGAGACATCGGCTGCCCCGTTCTGGCACTGGGACTCGGCCGATCCTGTCCCCTGGCCGTTGGTGGTGGGCAGCGGGCTCGGGGTGGTGGAACCGTCGATGAGGGTCTGGCCCGAGGCCGTGGTCAGGGTACAGCCGTACAGGCCGGCGGCGTTGTAGATGTCGCTGATCTTCTGCATCACGAAGAAGGTGGTGTCCGAACCGCTACCCCGGATGGGCTCGGAGGCATTGTCGGTGTTGAAGTGGGGTGCGCCCTGGCTGGGCGCACGGGGGTAGACGAACGGGACGGTCTGGGTTCCCGTACCGAGGTCACCGGTGGCATGAACCGTCACGGACCCGCTGCCGGCCGGTACCACCACGGCGGCAGAGGTCGCGGTGGTCGACACCACCACCGCCGTCGCCCCTCCGAAGCTGATGCTGGCATGCTCGAGCCCGACACCAGTGACGGTCACCTGGGCCCCGACGATCCCGGCGCCCACCGATGTCACTTCCGGACAGGAGAGGCCGGCGGCCAGCGGTGTCCCCAAACCGGTGACCGGGTCGTAGCCGGCGGTGGCCCGGTATTCGGCACCGCCGTAACTGTCGGTGTAGTCGTTGTCCCCCGAGGTGATGTCGGTGAGGGCGGTTCCGTACAGCCCCTGGGAGTCGGCGGCGTAGAGAGTGGGGGCGAGATCGGCGGTCGAGGTGGTGCAGCCGTCGTCACGATCGGCTACCAGTCCGGCGATCAACGGTGCGGCCAGGCTGGTCCCTCCGACCGCCGTCCAGGCTCCGGCGTCGTAGACGACCATCCCGACCCCGGCATTGGACGAGACGTCGGGTACCTCACGGCAGTCCTGCCCGCACGGATTCCCCGACGTCGGCCAGGCCAGGTCCTGCGGCTGCCAGCTCGGATCGGCGAACTCCCGGGAGATGCCGCCCCCGCTCTGCGGCCACGCCACCTCGTCCCCGGGCCCGAAGAGATCGGTACCGCCCACCCCGGTCACCCACGGGTCGGACGCCGGATAGTCGACCTCGAGTGCCGTCGAGTTGTCGCTCGGATCGCAGTCCTCCGAGCCGCTGTCGCCCGATGAGGCCAGCACCGTCTGCCCCTGGGTGGCGGCCTGCTCGAACAGCGTGGAATACGACGGAATCTCCCGGTCCTCCACGGCAAACGGCTCACAGATCCCCCAACTGGTCGACACCACCGGGGCGGCATCGGCGGAGACGATGGCGTTCCAGTCGTCGTAGGCACCGGCATCGGTGTCCGGCGCCTGATAGGAGATGAGCGAAGCCCCCGGCGACTGGGTGGCCGCCTGCTCGATGTCGACATCCGCCTCCAGGGTCCCACCACCTCCGACGGCTCCGCCGCCGCCGTCGACACTCACCGTCGACACCGGGTTAGACAGGCCGAAGCAGCTCTCGTAGCTGCTGACGTCCGACGACGAGCTCGATCCCAGCTCGTACACGGCGATGGTCTTGCCGTGTCCGTTCTGTCCATCGGACAGCAAAGAACCGAAGCCGTAGGCCGAACCGAGGGCGTCGAGGGTGTAATAGCCAAGTGCCGCTTCGTTCTCGGCCCCGCTGCACGGGGTCAACCCGTCGACGTCGGGTTGCTGGGCGACGTGGGGACTCGGTCTGGTCGACGGGGACGGGTTGATCTGGGACTGGAAGGTAGCGACGGTGTCCAGGCCGAGGATCGCCGATACTTCTCCGTCGGCCAGCCCCTGGGGGACCAACGGGGTCTTCTCCGCCAGGTATCCCACATGGCCCGACCGCGTCCGGTACTTCTCGAAGGAGGTTCCCAAGGCCTCGTTGACCTGAGACGCCTTGGCTGTCACCGTCACCTCGAATCCCGACACGTCGGTGTCGGTCAGACCCACGCCGTGGAGCCACGACTCGACCGCACCGGTCTGCGCTCCCGACGGTCCGAACTGCTCGACGAACTGTCCCGGCCGGAGCCATTGGTGGTAGTCGGCTGACCCCGGGGTGTAGAGGCCGTGCAGGAGGGCCTGGAGTTGGCTCCCGTTCCGCGGCGGGAGCACGACGTTCAGCTGCATGGTCTCGGTGGCGCCCAGAGCACCCTCCGGAGTCGCTCCGGGCGGAGGGGCGCCGGGAGCGAAGGCGCCGGGTCTGACCGCCGGGGGGCTGCTCGCCCCGACGGGGCTCGAAACCGCCACGGCGCAGAGGACGATTACCGATGCCGCCGCCAGGTGCAGGTACCGGTTGTGCACGAACTCGACCTTCCGCTTGAGACTGCCGCCACCGAGCCCTCATCCGACTTGCTCACCGCTGATTCTCGGCGTCTGCTCGGTCAAGACCCTGCCGGGGGGGCCGGCCACCCGAGGGGGGGTCCGTGGTCAGGGCCATTGTCGAGTGTGGCTGGTCGAGGTAATCCCAACCTCGCGTCCGAGTGAACATTGCGCGACAGATGGCGCAGCTGGTTGACCTGTCGGGTTCTCCGCGGCGATCGGTCCGCCTTCGCACCGGCCGTAGGATGGGATCCATGCTGCGATGGATGCGACGGCTCGTCTTCGTGGCGCTGCTGGGGGCCGCCATCCGGTGGCTCCTCAGCTCGCCGGACCGTCGTCGAGGTCTACCCGGTCGGTCCGTTCCCGTCATCGGAGGCGACACCTGGCCCCCGGTGCCCGTCAATCAAAAGCGCAACCAGTGAGACCCGTCCCCGATCACTCATCCTCGTCCCGCTCCCACTGGGACACGTAAACACACTGGCCGACCTGCACCGAGTACTCGGCATAGAACTCGTCACGACCCCGCTGCTGGACCTGCCGGTGCCGGGGGTCGTCCCGCCAGGCCCGATGGTCCTCAGGTGAGGCAAAGGTGACCAGGGTCACCCGCTCGCCGTCCTCGGCCCCGAAGGTCTTGAAGTCGACGAAGCCCGGCATCGACCGGGCGGCCTGCTCCATGACCGCCGCCAACTCGTAGTAGGCCGGCTCGTTCTCCGTCCGTCGTCTCGAGCGGAAGACGGTCATGACCTGGCCAACGGTGAACGGCGGGGACACCGATGCCTCTCCGTGCTCTCCCCCGCCGGTCACCGCCCGTCCCCGACGCCCCGGCGCTCAGGTCTCGACGGTGTGGACGTCGATGATCCCCGCCGCCGCCCGCAGCCGTTCCAGGTCGTGAGTCGGCACCTGGCGATCGGTGGACAGCACCATCAGCGCCGTGTGGCCGGTGGCCGACGGTCCCACCGCCATCGAGGAGATGGACACCTGGGCCTCGCCGAGGACGGTTCCCACCGCCCCGATCACCCCGGCCCGGTCGTCGTTGCGGACCACCACCATGTGGGGGGCGGGCGGCACCTCGACGGTGTGGTCGTCCACCATCACCAGCCGGGGCTCGGTGCGGGGACCGGTGAGGGTGCCGGCCACCGCGTGGTCGCCGCTGCGCAGGGTGATCAGGTTCACATAGTCGTGGGCGGTGACGGTCGAGGTCTCCCGGACCTCGAGACCCCGCTCCTCGGCCAGCTGAGGGGCGTTGACGTAGCTCACCGGCTCCTCGATCGCCGCCCCGAACAGACCCTTCAGCACCGACAGGGTGAGGATGCCCGTCCCCGCCCCGGCCAGTCCTCCCTCGTACTCGATCTCCAGGGTGGAGGGCAGCCCGTCGTTCAGGCAGGACAGGATCTTGCCCAGCTGCTCGGCCAGGCCCATGAACGGCCGCACCGTCTCGGATACGTCGGTGGCGTCCACGTTGACGGCGAACGGCACGAAGTCACCGTTGAGGGCCAGGATGACCTGCTCGGCGATGGTCACCCCCGCCTTGTCCTGGGCCTCGGCCGTCGACGCCCCCAGATGGGGGGCGACCACCACCGACGACAGCTCGAACAACGGCGACTCGGTGGTCGGCTCCTTGGCGAAGACGTCGAGGCCGGCGCCCTGCACATGGCCCGACCGGATGGCTTCGGCCAGCGCCTCCTCGTCGACGATGCCACCCCGGGCCGTGTTGATGATGCGGACCCCGGGCTTGGCCTTGGCCAACAGGTCCTTGCCGATGAGCCCGAGCGTCTCGGCGTTCTTCGGCAAGTGGACGGTGACGAAGTCGGAGACGGCCACCAGCTCGTCGAGGCCCATCAGCTGGACCCCCATGTGCTTGGCCCGGTCGGCGGAGACGAACGGGTCGTAGGCCACCAGGTGCATGCCGAAGGCCAGCGCCCGCTGGGCCACCAGGGCGCCCACCCGGCCCAGTCCGACCACGCCCAGGGTCTTGCCGTGCAGCTCGACCCCCTCCCACTTGGAGCGCTCCCACTTCCCCGCCACCAGGGCGGCGTGGGCCTGGGGGATGTTGCGGGCCTGGGCCAGCAACAGGGCCATGGCCTGCTCGGCCGCCGACAGGATGTTGGACTGGGGGGCGTTGACCACCATCACCCCGCGCTCGGTGGCCGCCGCCACGTCGACGTTGTCGAGCCCGATGCCGGCCCGCCCCACCACCACCAGGTCGGTACCGGCGGCCAGCACCTCGGCGGTCACGGTGGTGGCCGACCGGATGACCAGGGCCTGGGCGCCGACCACCGCCGTGACCAGTTCCTGGGGGGACAGTCCGAGCTGGACGTCGACCTCGTGGCCGGCCTCGGCCATCAGGTCGAGACCGGGCTGGGCCAACTTCTCGGTGACGAGCACCCTACCCATGGTGTTCCTTTCTGATCACGTGCGAACTCGGGAGGACGTCGAGCTGGCGTCGCCGAACAGCTTGGCCAGGCGGGAGACGCCTTCGACCAGGTCGTCGTCGCCCAGGGCGTAGGACATCCGGAAGTAGCCGGGGGCCCCGAAGGCCTCACCCGGCACCACCGCCACCTTGGCCTCGTCGATGGCCAGGTCGGCCAGCTCGGCGCTCGACGTCGAGCGCCGGCCCCGGATCTCCCGGCCGTACAGTCCCGACACCGAGGGGAAGGCGTAGAACGCCCCCTCGGGCAGGATGCACTCGACCCCTTCGATGTCGTTGAGCATGGAGTGGATGGTTATCCGCCGGCGGTCGAAGGCCTCGCGCATCTCGACCACGGCACTCAGGTCGCCCGACACCGCAGCCAGCGCCGCCCGCTGGGAGACGTTGGCCACGTTGGAGGTCTCGTGGGACTGCAGGTTAGTGGCGGCGGTGATGGCGTCGACCGGCCCGATCATCCACCCCACCCGCCAGCCGGTCATGGCGTAGGTTTTGGCCACCCCGTTGACCACGATGCACTGGTCGGCCAGCTCGGGGACGACCACCGGCATCGAGTGGTGCTCGGCGCTTCCGTACACCAGGTGCTCGTAGATCTCGTCGGTCAGGACCCACAGGCCGCGCTCGACCGCCCACCGGCCTATGGTCTCGATCTCGTCACGCGGGTAGACGGCCCCGGTCGGGTTGGAGGGCGACACGAACAGCAGCACCTTGGTGCGGTCGGTGGCCGCCGCCTCCAGCTGGTCGACGGTGGCCTGGAAGCCGGTGGTCTCGTCGGTGGCCACGACCACCGGTACCCCTCCGGCCAGGGTGATGACCTCGGGGTAGGTGGTCCAGTAGGGGGCCAGCACCAGCACCTCGTCGCCCGGGTCGCACAGGACGGCGAAGGAGTTGGCGATGGCCTGCTTGCCGCCGTTGGTCACCAGAACCTGTCCGGCCGTCACCTCGAGCCCGGAGTCGCGCCGGGTCTTGACGGCCAGGGCCTCACGCAGGGCGGGAAGGCCGCCGGTGGGCGAGTACTTGTGGCTGGCCGGATCGCGGCAGGCCTCGACGGCCGCCTCCACGATGGCCTCGGGGGTCGGGAAGTCGGGCTCGCCGGCCCCGAACCCGATGACGTTCTCGCCCTGGGCCTTGAGCGCCTTGGCCTTGGCGTCGACGGCCAGCGTGGCCGAGGGCGAGACGGCGGCGATGCGGGCGGAGATCCGGTGAGCGGTCATGGCGCGCCAGGCTCCCCGAGCCCAGCTCGGTAGAGGCCGATTCGAGGGGGTGGAGCCATGGTGCCATGATTCCATACGTGACCGACATCCCTGACATCGCCATTCCCACCAACCTCCTCCCCGGTGACGGACGGTTCGGGTCCGGGCCGTCCAAGGTGCGTCCCGAGGCCGTCCAGGCCCTGGCCTCCGAGGCCGGCCGCTTCCTCGGGACCAGCCACCGCCAGAAGACGGTCAAGTCGGTGGTGGGGAGCCTGCGGGCCGGACTGGCCGAGCTGTTCTCCCTGCCCGAGGAGTACGAGGTGGCCCTGGGCAATGGGGGCACCACCTGCTTGTGGGACGCCGCCACCTTCGGACTGATCGAAAAGAAGAGCCAGCACCTCAGCTTCGGCGAGTTCTCGTCGAAGTTCGCCACTGCCGCCTCCGACGCCCCCCACCTCGATGACCCCGAGATCATCGCCTCCGACGCCGGGACCCATCCGCTGCCGGTGGCCAGGGAGGACGTCGACCTCTACGCCCTCACCCACAACGAGACCTCCACCGGGGTGATGATGCCGATCCTCCGACCGGCCGGCGCCGCCGGCCTGGTGGCGGTCGACGCCACCTCGGGGGCCGGCGGGCTACCCGTCGATGCGGCCGAGTTCGACGCCTACTACTTCGCCCCCCAGAAGTGCTTCGGGTCGGACGGCGGGCTGTGGGTGGCCCTGCTCTCCCAGGCCGCCCAGGACCGGATCGCCTCCATCGCCGCCACCAAGCGCTGGGTGCCGGCCTCGATGGACCTGACCATCGCCCTCGACAACTCGAAGCTCGACCAGACCTACAACACGCCCGCCCTGGCCACCATCTTCCTGTTCGAGAACCAGGTGCGGTGGTTCAACGACAACGGCGGGATGAAGTTCTCCACCGGGCGGTGCGACCGCTCGGCCGAGATCCTCTACTCATGGGCCGAGAATTCGGACTTCGCCACCCCGTTCGTGGCCCGGGAGCAGGACCGGAGCCACGTGGTCGGGACCATCGACTTCGATGATGCGATCGAAGCGGCCACCGTGGCCGCCGTGCTCCGGGCCAACGGCATCGTCGACACCGAGCCGTACCGCAAGCTCGGGCGCAACCAGCTGCGGATCGCCATGTTCCCGGCCATCGAGCCCGACGACATCGCCTCGGTGTGCGCCTGCATCAACTACGTGGTGGGCGCCCTGGCCTGAGCGGGCTGGGTGGTGTGCTGACCCGTCTGAGGCTCGCCGAGAGCAGGGCTACCGACCCGACCCGTCCGGCTGCCCCGGCACCGATGGCCCGCTCCGGGATGCCGGTGGAACTCAGGCCTTGGCGGGGAGGCGAACCCGACGCCGGCGGTGCCGGAGGAACAGGTAGCCGCCACCCGTGAACACGGCCACGGTGGGCAGGAGCAGGGTGGTCGGGGCTTCCGGGGTACTCGGGAACGGCGCCGATGGCTGCCAGTCGGGCTGGCTGTTGGCCGACGAGCCCGCCCCCAGGGTCAGGTCGGTCTCGCTGCTGAGCGGCGCCCCGAAGGTGTCCGACTCGTAGTTGATGACCTGCGTCCCGTTCTGCGAGACCGGCTGGGTGTAGGCGATGGCCGTACCGTCCGGCGAGAACACCGGTTGGGTATCGGTCGTCCCGCCCGGGCCGGCCTGGCTCGGCCACAGGGCGGTCACGGTGGGGGCGGCCGAGGTCGGATTGGTGAAGTACCAGAGATTGTGACCCCCCGACCGGGTCGAATCGAAGATGATCTTGGTGCCGTCCGGGCTCCAATCCGGGTTGGCATCGGCCTGGGTCGGGGTCAGCTGTGTTCCGGTGGCCAGGGTGGAGAGATCGGTGTTGGTGAGCGAGGTCTGGGTGGGACACGGGTCGGCGGCCGAAGGCAGCACGATGCCGCTCAGCAGGTAGATGTTGTTGTTGCCCCCCACGTAGGCCAGCGTCGTCGGCTGAGCGGGGTCGAAGACGATGCGGCTGGCGGCCCCGTTGTCGCCGGAGGCGGCGGCCAGCCCTCCCGCAGGATTGTAGAGATCGCAGTCCGACGATTGACCGTCGGCCACGTACACGGTGTAGATGTCCTGGTTGTCCCGGTTGAACACCACGGTCGTCCCGTCGACGCTGAAGGACGGTGCATAGTCGTCGTGGGCTTCCTGGTTGGGGATCTGGGAGATCTCGGTGGCCGGGGTGGTCTCGTTCTCATCGGCCTGGCTGATCTCGTAGATCGCCCAGTGACCGGTGCGGTTGCTGGAGAAGACCACCACGGTCCCATCCGGCGAATAGAAGGGCTCGGAGTCGACCGAACCTGCCGTCAGCGGGGTGGTGTTGCTCAGGTCGCCGCTCGGGGTGCCGACTCCGGAGCCGGTGGGATCCACCTGGTCGACGGCGACGTTGTTTCCCCGGGTGGTGACGAAGGCAATATCGCCGTTCGTCCCCGGAAAGGCGGCACCGGCAACGCTCGGAAGGAGGACGAGGGCGCCGAGTGAAGCCGCCACCACCACCGCCGCCCGCCTCAAGGTGGTTCTGGGCGAGAAGGTCATCTCTCGCAGTATCACGTACTTCGATGTGGCTGCCTACCCAAATTCGACCAGCTCAAGATGAAATCTCGCCCAAGCGTTTGTGAACTTTCACATGTTCGACACTCAGTCGGTCAAGTAAGCAGAGGAACGTCCGTCAATTCGGGTGCGTCGTGGTCTGGTGGAGGCCCACTCCGTTGTCCGGTGCCGTCCCCACCACACCCGGTCGCCACTTCCATCCGTCGCCGCTACCTGAAGCCTTCACGCGCCGGTCCCCCCGACACTGTCGCTGTCCGCAGTGATCCGACCACAGGCTGTGAGTCTGGGCAACGACGCCTCGACCCGATGGTCGGAGCGGAGCTGAGCCGGCTGGTCCGATCGCCTTCGCGGGCTGCGGTTTTCGTAGGGCGCCAACAGGCAGTTCCCGTGGACCCGACACGGGGCGGCCGATTATGTCAGCATTCCCCTATGGGGGAACCAACGTATAGCCGGAGACAGATGTTGGCCGGCGGGGTGGCGGGAGTCACCACGCTCGGCTTGGCCAAAGTGGGGCACGTGCGGAGGACCGGTGGCGACACCATCCGACGCGCCCTCGAGACCAAGGCCGACGGTGGCGACCTCGGGGCCATCGAGCACGTGGTCTTCCTCATGCAGGAGAACCGGTCGTTCGACCACTACTTCGGCACCATGGCCGGCGTCACCGGTTACGACGACACCAACAACCGGGGTGCGTTCACCCAGGCCTGGCCGGGCGGAACGTACCCGACCTTGCTCCCGTTCCACATGAACACCAAGTCAGAGCAGGCCGAGTGCACCTACGACCTGAGCCACTCGTGGCCGGCCGAGCACGCGTCATGGAACAACGGGGCCATGGACTCTTTCGTCTCCACCCACACCTCGTCCCAATACGAGGGCAATCTCGGTGTCAACACCATGGGCTACTACAAGAAGCCCGACATTCCCTTCTACTACGACCTGGCCAAGAAGTTCACCATCTGCGACAACTACTTCTGTTCGATCCTGGGGCCGACCCACCCCAACCGGCTGATGGCCATCAGCGCCAGTATCGACCCGGCCGGCACCAACGGCGGGCCGATACTCGTCACCAACTCGTCGCTGTCCGAGTTCCAGGGCACATGCACGTGGGCGACCATGCCCGATGTCCTCCTCGACGCGCCAACCCCGATCAGCTGGAAGTGCTACAACCCCTACGGGGCCAACTACCAGCCCGGCGCCGGTGGCTTCATCAGCAAGAACATGCTCCTCTACTTCGACCAGTATGCAAACGCTGATCCGTCATCAGTGGAGTACCAGAACGCCTTCAGCTACTACGGCACCAACGTGGCCGGGGGCCTGACCGGTGGGGTCGGGCCCAACGACTTCCAAGCCGACGTGACCAACGGCACCCTCCCCCAGGTGTCGTGGATCATCTCCCCCGACACCTACGACGAGCACCCGCCCGCACCGGCCGCCCTCGGCGAGTGGTACACCCAGCAGGTGCTGGACACCCTGCTGTCGAACCCCGAAGTGTGGGCCAAGACGGTGCTGTTCATCATGTACGACGAGAACGACGGCTTCTTCGACCACGTGCCGCCGCCCACCCCGGACGCCGGCACCGCCGGCGAGTACCTCACGGTGGACCCCCTTCCCAGCTCGGCCGGGGGAATAACCGGTCCCCTGGGTCTCGGGGTCCGGGTGCCGATGATCGTGGTCTCGCCCTTCTCGGCCGGGGGGCACATCGTCTCCGACGTGTTCGACCACACCTCCCAGCTCCAATTCCTCGAGCAGCTGTTCGGGGTCACCGCCCCCAACCTGTCGAGCTGGCGGCGCTCGGTCACCGGCGACCTGACCTCCACGCTGACCTCGCTGGGTGCTCCCGTCACCAAGGCCCCGAAGCTGCCACTCACCTCCGACAGCACCTCCGTACCTCCCGTGGGGCCGCTTTCGACCGGCCCCTCGCCGATCCCCGATGGCACCTGTGACAGTGTCGAGCTCATCGAGGTGTCCACATCGATGACGCCCTTCGCCATCCCCAAGCACCAGAAGATCCCCACTCAGGCGTAACGGATCGGCTAGCGGGTCCGGACCAGTTTCGATATTGGGACGGGAGGGAATGGACTGCCCCCGTCACCGCCTCCAACCGGGGCCTCGGACCGATGGCCATGGGTGGGCCTCTTGGTCAGTGGCACGACGACCCTTGGTTTCGAAGAATCCTCTCCAGCCCGGTGGTCCTTCACGTGTTGGCCCGGATCGATGGCCATCGGCCGAAAACAGCCGACCGGCGGCGCTCTAGCGAACCTCGGGAGCCGCATTCAGTCGATCCGGCCTTGGTTCTCCATGACCGCCGATGAGGCCGTTCGGCCATCCGGAGCTGAATCCGAAGGTGCCCTCCTGCCTGGTCCTCGGAAGGCAATAGCGCCCCACCCAGGTGCAACAGGGGCGACCGAACATGGCGCTTCGACGAAAAGTTCAGCGATCTGGGACCGGTCAGCTGGCTCGTTCCGGGCCCGAACCCAACCGGGCACCTCGTCTTTCTCTTGGCGACGCCATTTGCGTGGAAGGCCGGTGGTGAGAGCTCCTAGGTAGCTAGCCGGCATTACTCACAGCTATAATCATGTTATGTCCAAGGTCATGGTGTCGCTTCCCGACGAGCTGGTAAGAGAGATCGATGAGGAGGCCCGTCGGCGCTCCGTCAGCCGAAGCGCCCTGCTGGCAGCTGCGGCCCGAAGCGAGCTTTCTCGACGTGATCCGGCCGCGGTGGCTGAGGCCATTGCCCGCTCCGAACGACGATTCCACACTGCGGGAGCCTTCGATGCGACGGAGCTGGTCCGCCACGATCGAGACCGCCGGCGGTGACGACCCTCCTCGTCGATACCTCAGTACTCATCAAGTGGTTTCACAGGGAGGGCGAGTTCGATCTTGCTGAGGCCCGCTCCATCCGCGATGCCACCAGGGACGGCGAGGTCCAGGCAAGGGTGATCGACCTGGCGCTCTACGAGATGGGCAACGTCCTACTCCAGGCCCTTGGTTGGAACGGGTCCGACGTCGCCGACCAGCTCGATGACCTCGTCGTCATCTGCGGCCCTCCATTGGCGATGTCCGCCGAATGGTTCCGCCGGGCAGCCACTCTCGGCCAGACGCACCGGCTCACCTTCTATGACGCGGCGTGGGCGGCGGCCGCCGAAGCGATGGGCGTCCCCCTGGTCAGCTCCGACACCCGTCTGCTCGACGCCGGGCTCGCAGAGTCGCCGGTCTCTGTCCGCCAACGCCTCCGACTACCGCTTGGGCGCTAAAGCTCCCAGGTTCCCGATATCCCTCACACCGGGCCACGGTCACGTTTCGCCCGTACGAGGCGGGTGCGGCGCACTGGCCGGTTCTTCCCCGTCGACCACCCAGCGCGACCGGAGGTCCTCCAGCCACTCGGGTAGTTCGATGGACGGATCTGGCAGGGCCACTGCTCCTCTCCCGGCTAGCGCATCGGCGAAGGCCTGAGGATCGTCACCCCACGAGCGCGGGTCGCCCATCATCACCTCGAGCAGCACCGTGCCTTGGGGGCCGGCCACGAACGGGCCGAAGGCGGCGCCGAGGGGCAGTTCGACGTGGGTGCCGGCCGGGCAGTGCCGCTCCCCGCACCACATCTCCCCGCTGATCACGAAGATCACGTGGGGGCTGTAGTGACCGTGACGACGGATCACCATCCCCGGGTCCCACCGGGCGTAGAGCGACAGGTACTGGGGATCGGGCGAGAAGGCCAGCCACTTCTCCCACACCGACGACGTGGACCCGTCGGCGTTGCGGATGGACTTCACCTGCTGCCAGCCCATGTCCGGATCGTCGAGGTGTCGGAAGACGGGCTCCAGCCCTTCGACCTTCACCTCGGGTTCAGTGGCCACATCCTCCTCCTTGATCTCGAGAAAGCCTACGGCTTGCCAGTTGATCCCCGCGTCGAGCCTGAGCCCCGTCACATGGGCGCTCTTCCATCACGCCCATCGATCCCATCCCGTCTCGTGCGAAGGTACCCGCGGCCAGGGACCGAACCGCGTTGCCTTGGCGGTGACCGAGTTGACGCTTCGACTTGTCGTCGGCCCCGATCCGGATGACACTGGCTTCGGCCAGCGTACGGTCTACCCGAAACCCCGCTCGCCACCGCCCTTCACTACTGGCCTCGGGCATAATCGGCGGGATACTGCTGATCCACCGTCGGCGAGCTTCGAGGAGGAGTCATGAACGAAGAGGGCTGGTACATCGACCCGTTCGGAAAACACGAGGCCCGGTGGTTCTCTGATGGAACACCCACCTCCCTCGTGCGAGATGGCGACGTCGAGTCCGAGGAGCCACCTCCGGCCGATCCCGTTCCTGGAGTACCTGAGCGGGTCCCGGAGACAACGCCACAGGACGGAACTGACTTGAGGAGAGCAGACGAGGCCGAGAAGGGGGAGTTCGATCCCCAGGCTCTGACTCAGGCCGCGTCCGAGGCCATCGACAGCACACCCGGCTTCTAGGGAGCTGCCAACACTGTGCGCTCAGGCCGACCTTTTCCTTCGGCGTAGCCACATGTGAGATGCCGCACCCAGTGCCAGAAGCGATATCCCGATCCAGCCGAGAATCGGTGCAAATGGCCCGCTTCCGGTAAAGGCCAGCGTCGACGAAGGCGTGGTGTCACTGGGACTTGCCGTTGAGGAAGGGACTGTCGAAGCGGTGGTGGCGGCAACGGTAGGAGGCACAGTCGTATCGGTCGGGGTAGAGCAAGGCACAGTCGTCGACGTCGTTGAACTCGGTTCCGTCGTGCTGGAAGTCGCTGATCCCGTCGTGCTGGTCGTTGATCCGGGGGCGGTCGTGCTCGTGGTGCTCGTGGTGCTGGTGGTGCTGGTCGTGCTGGTACTGGTCGTGCTCGATGTCGAGCTCGTGCTGGTCGTGCTCGCGCTCGACGTCGAGCTGGTGGATGTCGGCGCGGTGGTCGTAGTCGTCGAACTCGTTGCCGTGCTGGTCGAACTCGGTACGCAAAGGGTGGTAGTGGTCGTCGAGTCGGCGACGGTAGAGCTCGTGGCAGTGGTGGCGGCCGGGACGATCGATGCCGAGTCGGCGCCCGCCTCGCCGGCGAAGTTCAAGAAGACAAGAGCCCACACCATGACGATGCCGCTCAAGACCCGTACCGCTCGCCACATCCCAATGACCCTTCCGCCCATCGACGTGTGTCCGGTCCTCGGAGCCGAGTCTGCCAGTCGTCGTCGACCGTGGCAACCGGTGTCTGAAGGTCCAACGTGAACTTCGTGCAAACTGCTTTCACAAGCTGGGTATTCGAAACGAATTCTCACGACCCGCATGAGCCGGGCGTGGCAGATTTCGGATCAATGAACGCGCCGGAGTGTCTCCCAAATCAGAGCGTCGATGATCGGAAGGCGTTGTTGCGTCGGCCGCTCAGGCCGGGCACCGATCGGGGTCAGCGTTGAAATTCCGGCAGAGGCAGCGGCGGGTGACAGCGGCGACGCCGTCGTTTCGGCGAGTGGCTTCAGCCGTCCGCCTCCCCCTCTCGAACTACCGCTCAGCCGCCCGAGACGTCCTGGATCTTCTGCTTGCCGGCGGTGACGAAGGGCATCATGTCCCGGAGCTCGGCCCCCACCTTCTCGATGGGATGGTCGAGGCCGGTCTGGCGCAGGGCCTTGTAGTTGGGACGTCCGTTGGCGTTCTCCGCCACCCACTCCTTGGCGAAGGAGCCGTCCTGGATCTCCCCGAGGATGCGTCCCATCTCGTCGCGCACCGCCTGGTTGATGACCCGCGGGCCCCGGGTCAGGTCGCCGTACTCGGCGGTGTCCGAGATGGAGAAGCGCATGCCGCTGATCCCCTGCTCGTACATGAGGTCGACGATCAGCTTGAGCTCGTGCAGGCACTCGAAGTAGGCGGACTCGGGCTGGTACCCGGCCCCCACCAGAGTCTCGTACCCGGCCTGGACCAGGGCGGTGAGGCCGCCGCACAGCACCACCTGCTCACCGAACAGATCGGTCTCGGTCTCCTCGGCGAAGGTGGTGTCGAGCACCCCGGCCCGGGTGGCCCCGATGGCGTGGGCGTAGGACAGGGCCAGGTCGTGGGCCTTGCCCGACGGGTCGGCCGACACCGCCACCAGTGACGGGACGCCTCCCCCCTCGGTGTAGGTCCGGCGCACCAGGTGGCCCGGACCCTTGGGAGCCACCATGGCCACGTCCACATCGGCCGGCGGGGAGATGAGCCCGAACCGGATGTTGAACCCGTGGGCGAAGAAGACGGCGTCGCCCGGGGCCAGGTGGGGGGCGATCTCCGCCTCGTACACCGCGGCCTGCTCGGTGTCGGGCAGGAGGATCATGATGACGTCGGCCTCGGCGGCGGCATCGGCCACCGACAGCACCCGAAGACCGGCCTCCTCGGCCTTCTGGCGGGACGACGAACCCTCCCGCAGGCCGACCCGCACGTCGACCCCGCTCTCCGACAGGTTGAGGGCGTGGGCGTGGCCCTGGGAGCCGTAGCCGATCACCGCCACCTTGCGGTTCCCGATGAGGCTGGGGTCGGCGTCCTTCTCGTAGTACAGCGTGGCCATCGTGATCAACCTGCCTTCTCTGTGTCGTGTCCGGTGGGGCCGGCCAGCTGGAGCGACCCGTGGTCTCGGGACCGGTCCAGCTTAGGCAGTGCCACCCGGCCCGTCCTCTGCATCTCGACGATCCCGTAGCTGCGGATCAGGTCCTCGAAGTCGTCGAGCTTGGTGGGGGCACCCTCCAGGGCTACCGTCAGGCGGTCGTGGCCCACGTCGACGATCTTGCCCTCGAACACCCCGACCAGCTGGATGATCTGGCCCCGGGTGTCGGGCCCGGCCTCCAGGGTGGCCATCAACAGCTCCCGCTCGCGGGCCATGGCCGGGTCGAGCTCGGTGATCGACACCACCGGGATCAGCTTGTCCAGCTGCTTGATGATCTGGTCCAGGGGGGCCGACTCGACGTCCACCACGATGGTGATCCGGCTGAACCGCTCGTTGTCCGACGGGGCGACGGCCAGCGAGAAGATGTTGTAGCCGCGCCGCGAGAACAGCCCGGCCACCCGGGCCAGCACCCCGGCCTTGTTCTCCACCAGCACCGTCAGGGTGTGGTGGCGCCGGTCGGCGCCGTACACGCTCACCGGTCCTCCCCGATCAGCGACGGGTCGACCACGATGTTGTCGTTGGAGTCGCCCGCCGCCACCATGGGGAACACCTTCTCGAAGGCGTCGGTGCGGAAGTCCACGACCACTGGGCGGTCGTCGACGTTGTTGGCCTTGTCGATGGCCGGGGCCACCTCCTCGGCCGATTCCACCCGGATGCCCACGCACCCCATGGCCTCGGCCCAGCCCACGTAGTCGGGCAGGTCGGGCGACAGGTAGACCTCGGAGTAGCGCTCGGCGTAGAACATCTCCTGCCACTGGCGGACCATGCCCAGGTAGGCGTTGTTGAGGATGGCGATCTTCACCGGGATCCGCTCGGAGCTGGCGGTGACCAGCTCCTGGGCCGTCATCTGGAAGCAGCCGTCGCCGTCCACCGCCCACACCATCTTGTCGGGCCGGCCCACCTTGGCCCCGATGGCGGCGGGCACGGCGAAGCCCATGGTGCCCAGGCCGCCCGAGTTGACCCAGGTGTAGGGATAGTCGAACGTCCACCACTGGGAGGCGAACATCTGGTGCTGGCCCACCCCCGAGGCCACGATGGTGTCGTCGGGGGTGGCGTCCCGCAGCGTTTCGAGGACGAACTGGGGCTTGAGGGCACCCGAGCCGGGCTGCTGGTCGTAGACCAGGGGGAAGAGTCGCTGCCACTCGCTGAGCTGGGACCGCCAGGGGATGAGCCGGTCCCGGGGATGGGCGGCGGCAACCGAGCCGGCCACCGCCGGAGCCCCGGCCACCGCGTCGCTCGGGGCGCCCCCCGAGCCCCCGCGGGTGGTGTCGGAGTGGGGCAGCCCGAGGTCGGTGAGGGCGGCCAGCAGCTCGTCGATGACCAGGCGGCAGTCACCGGCCACGGCCACATCGGCGAACCGCACCTTGTGCAGTTCGGCGGGATCGATGTCCACGTGGATCACCTTGGCCTCGGGGGCGAAGGCGCTGATCTTGCCGGTCACCCGGTCGTCGAACCGGCTGCCCAGGGCGACCAGCAGGTCGGAGCGCTGCATGGCGGTGACGGCGGTGTAGTTGCCGTGCATGCCCGGCATACCCAGGCACAGGGGGTGCGAGTCGGGGAAGGAGCCCCGGGCCATCAGGGTGGTGACCACCGGGATGCCGGTACGCTCGGCCAGCTCCCGCAAGGCCTCGGCCGCCCGGGCCTTGAGGATCCCGCCGCCGGCGTAGAGCACGGGCCGCTCGGCGGCCAGGAGGAGCTCGGCCGCCTGTCGGATCAGCGCCGGGTCGCCCTCGGTCACCGGGTGGTACCCGGGCAGGTCGAGGTCGGCCTGGTCGGGCCAGTACCACTCCATGGTGGAGTTGGCGATGTCCTTGGGGACGTCGATGAGCACCGGGCCGGGCCGGCCGGTGGTGGCCACGTGGAACGCCTCGGCCACCACCCGGGGGATGTCGTCGGCGTCGGTGATCAACCAGTTGTGCTTGGTGATCCCCATGGTGATGCCGGTGATGTCGCTCTCCTGGAAGGCGTCGGTGCCGATGGAGGCGGTGGCCACCTGGCCGGTGACCACCACCAGCGGGATCGAGTCCATGTAGGCGTCGGCCAGTGGGGTGACGATGTTGGTGGCCCCCGGCCCGCTGGTCACGATGGCCACACCAGGTCGCCCGGTGACCTGGGCGTAGCCCTCGGCCATGTGACCGGCACCCTGCTCGTGACGGACCAGGATGTGGCGGATCGACGAGTCGATGATCGGGTCGTAGACGGGGAGGATGGCGCCACCGGGCAGGCCGAACATGGCCTCCACCCGCTGCATCTCCAGGCTCTTGATGAGTGCCTGTGCTCCTGTCAGTTCCATCGGGTGCTCCCTTGTGTCCTTGTCGTCTGTCGGTGATGGGGTGCGGTGGGTCGGTCGGGCGGGCGATCGGTGCCGGGACATGAAAACGACCTCCCGTCTGGGAGGTCGGAAAGCGCACACGGCGAAGAGCGTCGCGTGCGCTACGAAACGAGTACCTCTTCGATGATGGTGGTCAACGGGTTGGCGCTCATGGTCTTCATATTGTTACACGGCCGGACCTCCGTCGACAAGCAGGTGGCCAGACCCTATGGTGGCCCGTCCGGGGGTCAGTGACGGCACCCCGGGGGGAGGGACCGACATGGGGAGTCACATCCGGCGAGGGCCTGGGCGGCCGGCCATTCGAACCTGCCTGGTGGCGGCGGTGGTGAGCCTGATCGGCGGGGTCGGGGTCCTGGCTCCGGGATCCACCACCGGGGCGGCCACGGCCCGGGCCACCCCCACCTACTACCAGCTGTCGCTGGGCGATTCGCTGGCCGCCGGCACCGGGGCGTCGGTCCCGGCCAACGACTACGTCAACCTGGTGGCCGCCCACGAGGCGGCCACCTTCGCCGGCCTCACCGTGGACAATCTGGCCTGCGGCGGGGCCACCACCACCACCATGCTCGACGGCGGGGGTGCCTGCACCTACACCGACGGCACCCAGCTGGCGGAGGCCGAGGCGTTCCTCACCGCCCACCCGGGCCAGGTCCCCTACGTCACCATCGACATCGGGGCCAACAACGTCGACAGCTGCCTGACCGGGAGCTCGATCGACCTGTCCTGCATCACCAGCGGGTTGTCCTCCGTGCAGAGCGAGCTGCCCCAGATCATCGCCGGGCTGGAGAGCGCCGCCCCGGGGGTGCCCATCTTCGGCATGGACTACTACAACCCGTTCCTGGCCGAGTGGGTCCTGGGCGGAGCCGCCGGGCCCGGACTGGCCCGGGAGTCGGCCACCCTCTCCTCCCTCCTGAATGGCTCGCTCACCCAGATTTACGGGGCCGGCGGAGCCATCCCGGTGGACGTCCAGGGGGTGTTCGCCACCCAGGACTTCGCCCTCACCGGGTCCTACGACGGGGCCACCGTGCCCGAAAACGTGAGCCGCACCTGCGCCTGGACCCACATGTGCGACAACAGCGGCCTCACCATCCACGCCAACGACATCGGTCACGCCAAGATCGGCGGAGCCTTCGACTCGGCCATCGACCGGCAGGTCCGTGGAGGCGGCCGGGGCACGTGGTTCACCGACGCCGCCGGCGGGGTCCACACCGTCGGCAACGCCGGCCAGTTCGGATCGGAGGCCGGTCGCCCGCTCAACAAGCCGATCGTGGCCATGGCCGCCACCAGCGACGCCAGGGGCTACTGGCTGGTGGGGGCGGACGGCGGGGTGTTCACCTTCGGTGACGCCGGGTTCTACGGGTCCACCGGCCGGCTGGTCCTCGACAAGCCCATCGTGGGCATCGTCCCGACCACCGACGACCACGGCTACTGGCTGGTGGCCTCGGACGGAGGCGTGTTCGCCTTCGGCGACGCCGCCTTCCTCGGGTCCATGGGCGGCAGGACACTGAACGCCCCGGTGGTGGGGATGGTCCAGACCGGGAGCAATCTCGGGTACTGGTTGGTGGCCTCCGACGGAGGCGTCTTCGCCTTCGGCGACGCCAACTTCCTCGGCTCCACCGGCGGGTCCCGGCTCAACAAGCCGGTGGTCGGCATGGCCACCACCGTCGACGGCAACGGCTACTGGCTGGTGGCGGCAGACGGCGGGGTGTTCACGTACGGGGATGCCCTCTTCCACGGATCCACCGGCCAGCTCGTCCTCAACCGGCCGATCATCGGCATGGCCGTGGCCCCCAACGGCTACGGCTACACCCTCGGGGCGTCCGACGGAGGGGCCTTCGCCTTCGGGAGTGCCACCTTCAATGGGTCCCTGGCCAAAGACCCCCCGGTCTGGCCGGTGGTGGCCATCGCCTCCACCTAGTGGGCTACCGAGACAGTGGCAGCGACTGTGACAACCCACCTCTACCTTGGGGTGGTGGCTCACCGACGCCCGAGTGTCGCCGATGTTGCCGTCGGCGCCTGCCTGGCCGAGGGTGACGAATCGGCATCCCTCCGGCTCGCCTTTCGATACGTGGAGCTGTTCGAGCGCGCCCCGGTCGACGAGCGTTTGTCGCTAGTCGACCGCCCACCGGACTCGACAGGGGACGGGTGCAATTCCTCCTCGAAGAGATGTTCCCTCGGGACGGGCACCAGACCGAGGACCCGGAATCGCACCGAAGGCACGGTCCGGGCACCGGGCTCTGACCATTCCGAGCATGGCCGCGGTCGTCCGGCCGGTCCGGGGGCGCACGGCCGCCGGCATGCTCGCCTCGCCCGGGGGGATCCGTCACCGAGAGTTCAGACCGATGTCACCTGACCTTCACCTGACGGCTGGATCATAGGCCCCCTTGACTGGTAGATTTACCCGGCTACCTGCGGCTGGGGATGTGCGCAGGTGGACCGGTACGTGCCGCTCCGTGGGGCGCCGTCGATCGAGTGGGTGGAGATGTCGGGAGCAACGAGGGTCCCAAATCGGCGGTGGCCGAGCGACCCCTCGGCACGCCGGGGACGGTGGCCCCGTCCCGCCGCCGCGGCCGTCGCTCATGCCGCCGGAGTTTGGATGGCGGTGCTGTGCCTGGCCGCCGGCATCGTCGTCGCCGGCTCGACGGCCGGGGCCGACACCTCGTCCACCGTTCCCCCGGTGCTCCACTCCCCCATCGTGGGCATCGCCGCCATGCCCGACGGCGGCGGCTACTGGTTGGTGGCGTCGGACGGCGGGGTGTTCACCGAAGGTGACTCCGGCTTCCACGGGTCGGCCAGCGGGGTCCACCTCCATCAGCCCATCGTCGGTATCGCCGCCACCTCCAGCGGTGACGGCTACTGGTTGGTCGGGGCCGACGGCGGGGTGTTCACCGGGGGTGACGCCCAGTTCCACGGGTCGGCGGCCAAGGTCCGGCTGGGAGGGCACGTGGTGGGCATCGCCGCCACCCCGGGGGGCGGTGGCTACTGGTTGGCCGGAGGCGACGGTGGGGTGTTGACCGGAGGCAACGCCCACTTCTACGGCTCGGCCACCGGGCTCCACCTGAGGTCGCCCATCGTGGGGATCGCCGCCACCCCCGACGGCAAGGGCTACTGGCTGGTCGGATCGGACGGCGGGGTGTTCAGCTTCGGTGACGCCACCCCGTACGGCTCGGCCGAACCGTTCCATCTCAAGTTCCCGGTGGTGGGAATGGCCGCCACCCCCGACGGCAAGGGCTACTGGCTGGTGGCCTCGGACGGTGGGGTGTTCTGCTTCGGGGACGCCCACTTCTACGGCTCCACCGCCGGAAAGACCGGCGGGCTGACCGTGGTCGGACTGGCTCCGGGGCCGAAGGGCGACGGCTACTGGGTGGCCAACGACCGCACCGACGCCGATTTCCTGGGCGGCTCCCCAGGGACCGGAACCTACGTCCCGCCGCCCAACGGCACCAATGCCGACCCCCCGTCCGACGCCCCCGAGGTGCCGGTGGCCCTGGTCATTCCGGGTCTGGCCGCCATCGTCCTCGTCTCCTTCGCCCTGTGGCGCCGGCGTCGGGCGGTGCGTCCGCCTTCCAGCTGACGCCGGGCGCCATGTCGCCCGGCCCGGCCCGGCCCGGGCCCGGCACTGGCCCCGCCTACAATTGCCAGGTGACGAGGGTTAGAGATCCGGTGTGTGGCGGAGCGGGCGGCATCGACCGATGACGACGGCCTCCGGCGTGTTCGCCGCCGACGAGATCGACGAGCTGGGGGCCTTCTTCGAGGCCAACGGCTACGCCACGTTGCGCGGTGCCCTCGGAGCATCCGAGCTTGGCCGGGCCGAGGACGAGCTGGTGGGCGTCCAGCGCGACCTGGTGCAGGGCCAGCTCGACCCGCGCCACGGCACAGTGATCCTCGACCGACCCGACGCCACCGTCGACGGCGAGCCCTTCGCCCACTACGTGTGCTTCGCCACCGAGGCCTCCCCCCGGGCCGACGCCCTCGTCCACCGGGCCGAGCTGGTCCGGGTGGTCGATCGCCTGCTCGGACCCGACGCCTGGCTCCTCGACTACGAGCAGTTCGGCGTGGTCTACCAGGACGCCCGTCCCGACCCCGGCTCGGGTTACTCGCGGATCGGCTGGCACACCGACCACCAGTCGGGGCCCCACCTCGACATCTGGCCGGGGGTGGCCTTCACCGTTCACTTCGATCCCACCTCACCGGCCAACGGCTTCCTGCGGGTGGTGCCGGGCAGCCACAAAGGCGACGTCGGGGGCATGCCACTCGGCTTCGAGCGGGTCCCCGGTGAGATCGCCCTCTACCAAGAGCGGGGCGACGTCCTCTTCCACCACGCCGACCTGTGGCACTCGGCGGCCCGGGGGACGGCCGACGGAGCCCCGGCCGTCCGGCGCCACCTCCGGGGCAGCTGGCACGGAGGCGCCCGGCTGGACGTCGGGCACGGCACCGACGACTTCGTGAAGAACGCCCTGCGCTAGTCGGTCTCGGGGGTCGCCCGCCGTCGGGAGACGAGCATCGGCCACCACCGATCAATTGGCACCGGTAGTGTCAGGGCGAAGGGGGATCGACGATCTCCCCCGAGGACAGGTGGCCCGCCCCATGGAGACGCTCCGAACCCCAGACAGCTGCTTCGAGGGACTGCCCGGATACGGCTTCGCCCCCCACTACGCCGACATCCCCGATCTGGACGGAGGGAGTCTGCGCGTCCACTACCTGGACGAGGGCCCGACCGACGGGGCCACGGTCCTGCTGCTCCACGGCGAGCCCTCGTGGAGCTACCTGTACCGCCACATGGTCCCGGTGCTCACCGGGGCCGGACTGCGGGTCATCGCCCCCGACCTGGTCGGCTTCGGACGCTCGGACAAGCCGACCCCCCGGGCCGAGTACACCTTCGCCCGCCACGTGGAGTGGGTCCGGAGCCTGGTCTTCGACGGGCTCGACCTGACCGAGGTCAATCTGGTCTGCCAGGACTGGGGCGGCCTGATCGGGTTGCGGCTGGTGGCCGAGCACCCGGACCGCTTCGCCCGGGTGGTGTGCGCCAACACCTTCCTGCCCACCGGCGACGGCACGCCGACCGAGGCTTTCCTGGCGTGGCTCAAGTTCTCCCAGGAGGTCGAGGTCTTCCCGACCGGCGCCATCGTCAACATGGGCTGCACCAGCGAGCTCACCCCCGACATCGTGGCCGCCTACGACGCCCCGTTCCCCGAGCAGATCTACGCCGAGGGGGCCCGCCAGTTCCCGACCCTGGTCCCCGTGTCACCCGACGATCCGGCCGCCGCCGCCAACCGCTCAGGCCTGGAAGGTGCTCGAGACGTTCGAGAAGCCGTTCCTCACCGCCTTCAGCGACGGGGACCCCATCACCGCCGGGTCCGATCGGATCCTCCAGGCCCGGATCCCGGGGGCCAACGGCCAGGCTCACACCACCATCGCCGGCGGCGGTCACTTCCTCCAAGAGGACAGAGGTCCCGAACTGGCGGCCGTGGTGGTCGACTTCATCCGCACCACGTAGGGACACCGGGGGGCACGGCGGGCGGCGGGCGGGTCGTCGTGCACGGTGCGACCCGGCTGGGCGGCGGTCCCACCAGGGCGGTAGTGGGTCAGTTTGGAATTCGACGTCCTACGGCCCGGCGATGGATCACCAGCCAAACAAAGGCAGCGAGCTCCAAGATCCCGACCGGTATTCCGATTTGCCAAGCCTCGGCAGTCGCGGCGGAAGTGACGGTGAATGCGAAAATCAGCGGGGAGAGCAACAGCAGGAGGCTGCCAAACTGCCGAAACCTTTGGGGATCGTGAGGCTGTTTGGTCACCCCATCAGTCAAGCAGACCCGGCTTCAAATCAGACGAAGTACGTAGACGGGATTGGCATGAACAAGAGACAACTCGCCACGCTGGCCGCAATCGCCACCATTGGTGGTGGCATTGTGACCTTCCACGGCATCACGAGCAAGCGCTGGAAGGACGGCCACACGACATTTACTGCCTTGGCTGTCGCTGTGGCTCTGATCTCGTGCTCTCAAAGCCAGTAGATCCGAACTGAGGTCAAGGACTAGCGCTCCAGATCGGAGCAGGGGGGCGGTAATCACCTCCATATCTCTGCTGTCTGACCGACGACGGAGAGGCTATGTCCCATCGGTGATGATTTGCACCCCGGCTGACCTACGGTTTTTCTGATTCAAACTGACCCACTACCCCAGGGCGAAAACGCCATTGACGGGTTACGCTGTCAGAGGCGGGAGTGCGGCGTAGTCCAGTCGCTCGTCGTCGTTCGGCGGATGTGCAGAATCGAGCAGGGCGATGGGCAGAACGAGGGGCAGGCTGTCGGCACCGCGGGCGGTGCTCACCGCCGTGGCCGCCGTGGTGCTGCTGACCGTGGTCGCCGTGCCCATCGCCGCAGAAGCGGCAGGGTCGCCCCAGGTGAGGCCGCAACAGCTGGCACCGGGCAGTGCCCCCACCGGCTCCCGGTCCCTGGGTTCGGTCCCCGGGACACAACCGGTCGATCTGAGCATCGTCCTGGCTCCCTCCCATGAGGATCAGCTCCAGCGCCTGATGGGCGACCTGTACGACCCGTCGTCACCGCAGTACCACCATTGGCTCGGACCCGGACAGTTCGCCCGACGGTTCGGACCGACATCCTCCGAGGTGACGGCGGTCGAGTCCTGGCTCCACGGCCAGGGCATCACCTCCACCTCGTCCTCGGGGTTCACCGTCGAGGTGGACTCCACCGCCGGTCGGGTGTCGTCGGCGCTCGGGACACCGCTCGAGAGGTACCGGTCCCCCACCGGCGCGACCGGCTACGTCGCCCGACAGGCCCCCCTCGTCCCCCAGTCGCTGGCCGCCGGCGACATCACCTCCATCGTCGGCCTCAACACGGTGGCGGCGCTGCGACCGCTGAACACCCCGAAACCCGCCAGCCGGATCGACGGGTCGATCGAACCCCACGCCGACGGCATCGATCCGTGCGGGGCGGCCGAGACCGCCGCCGATTCCCGCTACTACACGCTCGACGCCGAGGGGGCCGCCTACGGCATCGACTCCCTGATCACCAACGGGCAGAACGGTGACTCCGAGACGATCGGGCTCTACGAGCTCGGGGCCAGCTCGCCCACCGACGTGTCGACCTACACCACGTGCTTCGGTCTCACCAATTCTGTGTCGGTGATGAGCGTCGACGGTGGCGCCGGCGCCGCCGGCGGGGATCCGACGGCCGAAGCCGACTCCGACATCGAGCAGGCGGCCACCCAGGCTCCCGGCGCTTCGATCATCTCGTACGAGGGTCCTGACACGGGGACCGGTGCCTACGACGTATGGAACGCCATCGTCACCGCCGACAAGGCCCAGGTGGTGTCGACCAGCTGGGGACTGTGCGAGCCGCTGGAGGGGGCCTCGGCGATGGCTTCGCTGACCCCGGTGTTCGAACAGGCGGCGAGCCAGGGACAGACCATCCTCACCGCCACCGGCGACTCGGGATCGGAGGACTGCTATCCCGACGACGCCTCGACCACCGCCGAGGTCGATTTCCCGTCGTCGGACCCCTGGGTCACGGCGGTGGGCGGGACCGAGCTGCTGAGCCCGGGGGACGAGGTCGCCTGGCCCGAGGGAGGGGGCGGCGTGTCCCGGTACGTCGCCGACCCCAGCTGGCAGCCGGTGGTGTGGGACTGGAGCACCACCGGCAATGCCTGCGGCGTCGACTGTCGGGAAGTTCCCGACCTGTCGGCCAATGCCGGTGTCGGGATGGTGACCTACGTGAACGGCGCCTGGTGGGTGGCGGGTGGGACGAGCCTGGCCGCACCCTTCGTCGCCGGACTGGTGGCCGACCGCAACGACGGATGCGCGTCGCCCACCGCCGACTTCGCCCCCGCCCTCTACGCCGCGGCGGCGGAGGGCCTGTACGGGACCGGGCTGACCGACATCACCTCGGGGAACAACGACGCCACCGGCACCTACGACGGCGGGTACTACCCGGCGGCGGTCGGTTACGACCCCGCCACCGGTCTCGGTTCGCCCCTGGCCGCCGGGCTCTCGTGCGCCCAGGTGGACCAGGTCACCTCCGGCTCCATCGGGTCACAGGTCACCGTCTCGGGGCTGGGTCTCGAGCATGCCGCCATCGACTTCGGCGGGGCTCCCGCCCAGGTGCTGTCGGCCGACGCCACCTCGGCCACCGTGGTGGTACCGGCCGGCGGTGGCACCGTCACCGTCAGTGCCACCAGCGACCTCGGGGCGGGCCGACAGACCGTGCTGTTCACCTACCCGGCCTCCCCGACTCCGGCCCCCACCCCGACACCGGCCTCCACCCCGACGCACGGGTACTGGTTGGTCGGGGGCGACGGCGGCATCTTCTCGTTCGGATCCGCCCAGTTCTACGGGTCCACCGGGAACCTCCGGCTGCAACGTCCGGTGGTGGGGATCACCCCGACCTCCGACGACGCCGGCTACTGGCTCGACGCCTCCGACGGCGGCATCTTCGCCTTCGGGAATGCCGGCTTCTTCGGCTCGATCCCCGGGCTGGGACTGAAGCCGGCCGGTTCCCCGGGCCCGGGACGCAAGCTCGACGCCCCGGTGGTGGGGATGGTGCCCTCGGCCGACGGCCAGGGCTACTTCATGGTCGCCTCCGACGGCGGGGTGTTCGCCTTCGGCGACGCCCGGTTCGCCGGATCGTGCCCGGGCATCGGCGGATGTGCGGGCGCCGCCGTGGCGGTGATGCCGGATGCCAGCGGCAACGGGTACTGGCTGGTCACCAGCACGGGCAACGTCTACACCTTCGGCGATGCCCCGTACTTCGGTGGACCCGGCAGCCAGGGGTCGGTGGTCACGTCGGCGGTGCGGACTCCCGACGGCAACGGGTACTGGATCCTGTTCGCCAACGGGACGGTGACGGGCTACGGCGATGCCGCCGACCTGGGCGGACCGGTGGGTTCAGTCGGCGGGTCCGACCCGGCCAGTGCCATCTTCTCGACGGCCGACGGAAACGGCTACTGGGTGTCGTCCGCCACCGGCGCCGTCTTCACCTACGGCGACGCCGCCTACCACGGTGGGATGAGCTCCGTGCACCTCAATGCGCCGATCATCGCCGCCACCGGCTGGTAGGCCCAGCCGGCTGGTGAGGCGTCGGGGGTTGGCCGAGAGGTGCCTTCGGAGGGGACGTCCTCCGACGCGTATTGCCGGCGCGAAGATGGAGCCGTGACCAAACTGGCCCTGGCCCTGGCCCTGGCCCTCGGCCCTGGCCATCGCCACCCTTTCGCTGGTGGCCCAGCTGGTGTCGACACCGGCGGCCGGGGCGACAACGGGACTGTCGGTGGCAGTGAAGTTGAACCACCTGGTCGATCAAGATGGCCGGACGGTGGTCCTTCGGGGTGCTGACACCTCCGGCACCGAGTATGCCTGCGTCAGCGAGAACAGCATCTTCGACGGGACTCGGGAGGCCAGCGCCCGCTCCATCCAAGCCATGCGGTCCTGGCGATTCAATGCCGCCCGAGTGCAGCTGAACGAGTCCTGTTGGCTCGGTGTGCAGGGGGTCAAACTCGCCTATTCGGGGCCGGCCTACCGACAGGCCATCGAGCGGTACGTGGAGGCGCTCAATGCCGCGGGCATGTACGTGATCGTCGACATGCAATTCTCCTCGACGGGTGGGACGAGGAAGGCCACCGGCCAGCTCCCGATGCCCGACGAGCGTTACGCGCCGGCCTTTTGGACGTCGGTGGCCGGTGCCTTCAAAGACAACCCTTCGGTCATCTTCGATCTCTACAACGAGCCGTATCCGAACCACAACACCGATTCGGCCAACTCGTGGAAGTGCGTACTCGACGGTAGCGCCGGGGGCACCTGCAAGGGGCTCAAGTACCAGGCGGCCGGTATGCAGCAACTGCTCGATGCGGTGCGAGCCACCGGAGCGAAGAATGTCGTCATGGTCGGCGGCCCGCAGTATGCCGGGGATCTCGACCACTGGCTCGAGTACGAACCGGTGGATCCCCTCGACCAACTGGCGGCCAGCATCCACATCTACTGGGACACGCCGGCGCAGCCCGACTATTCGCCCTGCTACCTCTCGTCGTGCTGGACCGGGGTGCTGGCCCCGTTGTCACGAAGGGTGCCGATCGTGGTGGGAGAGTTCGGCGAGTTGGACTGTGGCGACACTCTCTACCCGCCTTTTTTGGACTTCGCCGACCAGCACGGCATCTCGTACCTGGCCTGGGCGTGGTTCGTAGGCAGCTGTGCCCAGGAACCGTCACTGATCAGGAGCTACTCCGGACGGCCCACCGCCTACGGGGTCGGCTATCGGGATCACCTGGCGTCAATGGGCAGCTGACGTGGGACATGGTGGCCGGTGGCCACTCTTGTCGTCACCCCAGAGCGACCGGTTACTTCTTGATCTTCAGAGGAGCGGTGGCCGAAATGGACAGCGGGAACGACAAGAGGTCGGCGTGGTAACCGACCGTCACCGTGTACTTGCCACGGAGCTTGGCCGGGACGGTGAACCCCCCGGACAACCTGGGCGGGGTGAAGGTCGGTTCGGTGTAGGTGGCCGGCGACACGGTGACGGTGTTGGAGGCGGTCACCGACGTTTTGGCGTTGCTCAAGGTCACCGTGACCGAGGGAGGTGCGGGCGTCCCCCCACCGAGCAGGCCTTCCAGTGCGTAGAGAGTCGACAGCCACCAGTAGGTGGTGGCCCCCGGGACATCCCCGACGGAAACGCTCTGACCATCGGTGGCCGTGGTGGCCGACAAACTGAGGGTGGGCCCGGGCGGCAGTTCCGGCTCCCCCCGGTACTGGAGGACGGCGCTCCCCGCTCCCACCGGCTTGAACGAGGTCAGGTCGATCATGGCCAGACCGCAACCGATCAACCCGGAGTCGAACTGCAGAGTGCTCGGCGGACAGGTGGCATTGGGATCGCTGGCCTGCGACGAGGGGACCACGTACGTGTAGTCGAGGTCCCCGGTCAGTCCGGTGACGGTGAGGGCCAGCGCCGCCGGATTGATCTCGGGCAACGCCGCCAGGGCGGCCTGCAGTCCGGCCAGGGACACGATGTCCCCCGACAACAGGGGGGCGGCCTTGGGATCGATGCCGAGCAACAGGCTGGTCTCCAGGATCAGGTACGGATGCAGCACCGGCAGGCCGGTGCAGGCGATGGCGATCTTCTCCCCCGGAGTGATGCCGGTCAACAGAGCCAGGGAGGAGCCGTTGAACATGCACGTCGGACCGGTGGAGGCGGCATCTTCGGCCGCATTGGCCGACCCGACGACTCTGGCCGCCGCACCGGCCGGGGCCGAGGTCCCGGCCATCACCAGGCTGACCAACACGGCCGCCACCCCGGTCAACACCGTTCTCACAGGAGCTGGCCTCATCTGGAACCTCCCCCGGGTGGCATCCGACTGCCGGCGCGCCCCCGATAAAGGGCATTTATGCCCGCCGGCACGATAGCCAAACCTCTGTGGCCTTTCGACTCCTGGGCCGGCGCCACCAGCGGGTTTGCTGTGCCGGTGCCCCCGGGGCGGGCCTGATCACGGCGGTCACCGGCCGCTATCGTCGTCACATGCACCTGTATGCGGCGTTTCTGGGGGGCCCGCTGGCCGGCGGGCGGATGGGCGAAGGGCACGAGGTGGTGATGGTGGTGGCCGAGGACCCGAAGCAGGCCAAGTCGCTGGCCAAGGCCAAGTGGACCGGGGCGGGCCGGGGCCACGTGGACGCCGTGCAGCAGATCGACATGGTCGACGGCTTCGAGATCACCCTGGCCCGGGCGGGCGCCGGCGACCGGCTTACGCTGGAGGACTTCAACTGACACCCTCCGGTGGGTGCCCTCCTCCCGCCGGGGGGTGACCCCGATCGGCGATACTGCAGGGATGACCGACCGGAATGTACTGGGGGGCCCACTGGAGCCGTGCGGCACCGATCCGCTGACCGGCTTCTACCGGGACGGGTGCTGCACGACCGGGCCGGAGGACCGGGGCAGCCACACCATCTGCGCGGTGGTCACCGCCGAATTCCTCGAGCACCAGCGCAGCATCGGCAACGACCTCACCACGCCGGTCCCCCAGTACCACTTCCCGGGGCTGGTTCCGGGCGACCGCTGGTGCGTGACCGCCGTCAACTGGCTGCGGGCCCACCGCGACGGCGCCGCCGCCTTCGTGGTGTTGGCCTCCACCCACCAGCGGGCCCTCGACATCGTTCCGTTGGAGGCCCTCCAAGAGCACGCCGTGGACATACCGTCCCACCCCACCGACCTCGAAGGCTGAGGGTCAGCCGGACTTCTTCCGGAGGGCCCTCTTCAGCACGGCCGAGTAGTGCTCGAGGCCCTCGCGGTAGAGCCGGGCCTCGGGTCCGGCGGCGATGCCCACCCGCTCGGGGATGATCCCCCAGATCGGGACCTTGGACTCGGTCCACCAGGCCACCGCCTCGTCCAGGTCGTTGGTTCCCAGCCGGGCCGCACAGATGACCACCCCAAACGGCGTCTTGGCGTCGATCATGTCGATGGTCGCCACCACCCGGGAGTACTCGACCCCGCCGGCCCGGGTGGGGATGATCACGGCGTCGGCCCGGTCGATGGCGGCCCGGACGATGCGCTCGTCACCGGGCGGGGTGTCGACCACCGCCAGTCCCTCGTGACCGGACATGGCCCGGCTCACCGTGCGCTCGGAGGGGGCCTCCACCAGGTCGACCCCGTCCAGTGGGCGCTCTTCCATCCACTCGGCCGACGAGGCCTGGCGGTCGGAGTCGATCAGGAGGACCGGGTCCCATCCACGTTCGACGGCGGAGGCGGCCAGATAGATCGCCGTGGTCGTCTTGCCCACGCCACCTTTGACGTTGCTGACTACGACGTTCATGGCAGCACCTAGCTCCTCTACGGCCGTGGCCGGCCGGTTTCCATGTCGATGCGCCGCTCTGGCGACTCTTCGGTGACGATAGCCGACGCCCAGCTGACCTGGGAAAACAGCAGGCAGCGGGGGTCTGGCGGCTACCGGTGCTCCGGTGTTCCGGTGTTCCGGTGTTCCGGTCAGCCGGCGACGGGGACGAGGGCGCCGACCTCGGCGGCCTCCTCGGCCGACAGGTGCCACCGGCCGGCGGCGGCGTTGGCCTCCACCTGGTCGGGCCGGGTGGCCCCGGCGATGACCGAAGCCACCACCGGATCGGCCAGCAGCCAGGCGATGGCCAGCTCGAGCACGGTGTGCCCCCGCGATCCGGCCCATTGGCTGAGGGCATCGACGGCGTCGAAGTTCTCGTCGGAGAGGAGGCTCTGCGCCCGGGGTCCCCATCGCTGCATGCGGGTTCCCTCCGGTGGCGCCTGGCCCCGGGTGTACTTGCCGCTCAACAGGCCGCTGGCCAGTGGGAAGAACGGGAGGTAGGCAAGTCCCAGGCGCTTGCACTCCGGGATCACCTCGCCCTCGTCTCCCCGGTTCAGCAGGTTGTAGTGGTTCTGCAGGCTCACGAAGCGGGGGGCACCGGGCGACACCGCCGCCTCGGCGTCACGGAGTTGCCGGGCCGAGAAGTTCGAACAACCGATCTCGGCGACCTTCCCCTGGTCGACGAGCTCGCCCAGCACGCCGAGGGTGTCGGCGATGGGGGTCTCGGGGTCGGGACGGTGGAGCTGGTAGAGGTCGATCCGATCGGTGCCGAGCTGGCGGAGGCTCCGCTCCACCGCTTGGCGCACGTACTCGGGCCGGGCGCCCCCGGTGCCGTCCTCCCCCACCCGACTGCCGAACTTGGTGGCGATCACCACCTCGTGGCGGCGACTCCCGAGGGCCCGGCCCAGGCGCTCCTCACTCTGGTGATAGGAGTCGGAGGTGTCGAAGAAGGTGATCCCGGCGGCCAGGGCGGCGTCGACCACCTTTTGGACCTCGTCCTCCTGCATGCCCATGCCGAAGTTGTTGGTGCCGAGGCCCACCACCGACACCTCGAGGGTTCCGATCCGTCGTGCCTCCATGCCGGATTGTCTACCACCGCCGTCCGGGCCCACCGGCACGGACAGCCGCGGCCCGGACGAGGATGGCACGCTGATGACCGGCCGGCGTCGTAGCCTTCGTGACCGCCGTCGTCGACTGAAAGGGGTGGCCCGATGACCGCCGAGTCCGAGACCGTAGATCGACCTGTCAGGCCCGAACCGCCCTCGGCACGGGAACGCCCCCGGGGGCGGTGGTCATGACCGTCGGACGGGTGGCCGGCAAGGTGGCCATGGTTACCGGTGGGGCCGGGGGGATCGGCGGGGCCACGTCCCGGGCCCTGGCCGCCCAGGGCGCCTCGGTGGTGGTGGTCGACATCGACGAGGCCGGTGCGGCCCGGGTGGCGGGTGAGATCGAGGCGGCCGGTGGCACGGCTTCCTCGTTGAGGGCCGACCTGTCGCGGGAGGACGAGGTGGTGGCGGCCGTCGCCTTCACCGTCGATGGCTACGGCCGGCTCGACGTGCTCCACAACAACGCCGCCCTGACCGATTCCGACTTCCTGTCGAGGGACACCGGCGTCACCGAACTGGCCATGGACGTGTGGGACCGGACCATGGCCGTCAACCTGGGCAGCCAGGTGCTCACGTGCAAGCACGCCATCCCCGAGATGGTGCGCACCGGGGGTGGCTCCATCATCAACATGTCCTCGGGTGCCTCCCTCAAGGGGGACAGGACCAGAACCGCCTACGGCGTGTCCAAGGCGGGGGTCAACGCCCTGACCATGTACGCGGCGACCGGCCACGGCAAACAGGGGATCCGGGTCAACACCATCGTGCCCGGTCTCATCATCACCGACGCCGTCCGCGCCCATCTGACCGAGGAGGTCATCGAAGGGCTCGGTCGGTCGACCCTCACCCCGTTCCTCGGTCAGCCCGACGACATCGCCAACCTGGTGGTCTTTCTGGCCTCGGACGAGTCCCGCTACATCACCGGCCAGATGATCGCCATCGACGGCGGCATGTCCGCCCACGTCGGCCGGGTGGGGGACGACTGAGCGGGTGGAGGCCCGCCCAGGCTGTCAGAAGCCGCTCCGGCTCAGCTCCAGTGTTCGTAGGTGACGAACTCTCCTGCCGAACAGGCGCGGTGGTACTCGGCGAGCTCGGCGTAGTCGGCCACCGCCCCGGTGACCTGAAAGACCTTGTCCAGCGATCCGTTGCGCCAGTCGACCTGGTCGCCTACCGACTTGTGCACGTCGACCTGGAGGACCCCGGGCAGGTCCCCCAGGGTGTCGAGCCCTCTGATCCCGAGCACCCGGCGGGCCGATGTCGGCGGCTCGCATATGAAGCGGTAGCCGATGCGGTCGCAGACGATCGGGTCGTCCACCGCCACGGGCTGTCCGAGAGCGTGGCGCATGCTCATCTCGAGCACCGGGACCCCCGAGGCCAGCTCGACGATCACCGGCGTCACCCCGCTGGGGCGGCCGTTCACCTCGATCACCTGGTATCCGAGGGGGGTGAACTTGATCTCCGTCCGGAAATAGCCGAATTCCGGGCCCAGCGCCTCGATGGATGCTTCGGCCAGCTGGTACAGCTGGAAGGTGGCGGCCGGGGTCAGATCGGCGGGGAAGAACCCCCCCGCGGCCCGGAACGGCGGTGCCTTCTGGAACATGCCACGGACGCCGATGTGGCTGAAGGCGCCCCCACTGGCGATGGTGTCGATGCTCACGCTGTCGGCCGAGGATCCCCCACCGGGAGGTAGATCCTCCATTCGTTCCTCGAGGATCATCTGCGACGGTTGCTCCACGTCCTTCAGCAGGCGGGCCAGTTCGTCGGCGTCCTCCACCGGATGGATGTTGCGGCATGCCGTCCCGTCCCTCGGCTTGAGGACCATCGGGAACGTCAGGATCCGGCACAGCCGCTCGACCTCGTCGCCGTCGGCGGGTTCCCTGACCTCGGCGAACCGTGGTACTGGAATTCCCGCCTGGTCGAGGGCCCGGCGCTGGAGCAGCTTGTCGGTCAGGAGGACCACGGTCCGCACCGACGGACTGGGCAGTTCCAAGGCCGCCGCCAACCAGGCCTGAAGGTGAAGATCGGCATCGATGAACGACGTGATCCCGTCGGGATGTTCGGTGTCGACCAACCGGACCAGTTCCTCGGCCGTGCGGTCGGCCACGTCTATGACTTTGCCGAACCGGCGCAGGACCTTTGTGGTGGTGTCCATGCCCGGCTGGCCGGAGTCCACGAGCCAGAGGATCCGACACGTTCGGGCGGCGGCCTCGACGATCTCGCTCCAGGGTCTCGAACGAGGGCCGAACACCACGGCGAGCAGCGGCCTCTGGTCCATGACCGCACCTTAGTGAAGGCGGAAAATCGGGCCATGGATGGTCGGGCGGGGCTGGACCGGTCAGGGATCCCACCGGTAGTGAATGGCCGGCGCCGCCTCCTCGTTGTCATTGTCGGTCCAGCCAATGGCAGAAAACCCGTGCCGCTCATAGAACCGCCGGGCGCCACGATTGGAGCCAAAGGTCCAAAGATCGAGCCCGGTCGGACGAAGTCGTTTGGCGAGAATCAGCAGGCTCGAGCCGGACCCCCGTCCGACCCAGTCGGGATCGACGTAGAGCTGATCGAGCCAGTAGCCGTCCAGAACCAGCAACCCCACCAGGTGGCCCTGGTCAGAAGTGGCCACCCACACTTCCGAGGTGGGAAGCACCACCTCCGAGAACCAGCTTCGGACCGCTTCCTCGGAATGAACAGGGGGTGGGATCGAAGGGATCGAAGCCGTTCGTGAACGGAGCCAGAGATCGGCGATGGTCGCCGCCTCGTCCATCTCCGCCGCCCTGATCGAAATGGCTGATCCCACCCGCACATACTTCCCTGTCCGTCGACCAGTCCGACTTCCCCGGCTCCATCGGACCGGTGAGGCGCCGGCCAACTGCTGCGATTACCGGTTGGGCCGGTCGGGCCCGGCGGTCACTGGCCGAGGACGGATCCGAAGAACTGCTCGGTGGCCTTCCAGTGGAGCTCGGCGGCATCTACGTCGTAGGTCGGATTATCGGGGACGGCGAAGCCGTGATGCGCTTGATACGTCTCGATGGTGTGGACGACCCCGGCCCCGGTGAGGGATTTCTCCAGCAGATCCTTCTGCTCGTCGGTAAAGGACTGGTCCTCGATTGCCGCCCCGACGTACACGGCGGCCTTGATGCCGCTGGCCTTGTGGTAGGGGCTGTCGGGATCATCGGCCTTGGCCAGGTTCCCGCCATGGAAGGAAGCCGCCGCAGCAATGCGCTCGCCCAGGTTGGCGGCGGCGCTGAGCGAGAGCCGACCGCCCGCGCAATACCCGGTGGTGCCGACGCCGCCCGACTTCTTCTCAGGCCGGGAGTCGAGATAGTCGACGAAGGCCCGGGCGTCGCCGACGGCCTGGTCGGCGGTGTAGCCCCGCATCATGCCCATGATCTTCTCGGCCGTCTCCTTGTTGCTGAAGGCAGTGCGCATGTCGCCCAGCTCGTAGGGCCCGTTGCGATAGTAGAAGTCGGGGACCAGGACCACGTAGCCCAGATCCGACAAGCGCTCGCCCAGCTGACGCATGGTGTCGCGCATTCCCCCGGCGTCGGGGAACATGACCACTCCGGGCCAGGGGCCCTGGCCGTCGGGAATGCTCAGGGCGGCCGGGCAGATCCCGTCGGCGGTCTCGATCTCCACGGCCTGTTGCGTCACGGCGACTCCCATCACTCGTACCGGTTCCCTCGGACCCTACTGGGGATCGGCCACCCCGAGCCCTGCCGGCCCCGGACATGCCGACGGTCGTCGGCCTCGGCGGGCAGCCTCCGTCGACGGCCAGGGCTCAGGTCTCAGGGCTCAGGGCTCGGGGCTCGGGGCTCAGGAGGGGCCGAGCACGTAGGTGCCGGTGGTGGGATGGTGGTACCAGCCACTCGAGGCCTGGGTCCCACCGTCCACATGGATCGTCTGCCCGGTGATGTAGCTGGCCATCCGGCCGGCCAGGAACACCGCGGCCCCGGCCATCTCGTCGACGTGGCCGGGGCGACCCATGGGGATGGTGTGACCGAAGTGCTCCTCGGCCCCGGGTGGCGCCACCGACATCATTCCCTCGGTCAGGGTGATGTCCGGGGCCAGGGCATTGACCCGGATCCCGTGGGGGGCGAGCTCGAGGGCGGCTGTCTTGGTGAAGTTGATGACACCGGCCTTGGCCGCGGCATAGGCGGCGTATCCGGGTGCCGCCCGTACCCCCTCGATAGAGGTGACGTTGATGATGCTGCCCCCCTCCCCCGCCTCGACCATGGTCCGGGCCACTCGCTGGGTGCACAACAAGACGTGGCGGAAGTTGGCCCGGTACAGGGCGTCCCACCCGTTCTCGGACGTCTCGAGCAGCGAGGAGAAGAAGACACCCCCGGCGTTGTTGACCAGGATGCTGACCGGACCCAGCTCAGCCGTGGTGCGGGCCAGGGCGGCGTCCACCTCGCCCGACTCCCGGACATCGGTGGTGAGGCCGAGTCCCCCCACCTCGTCGGCCGCCGACGCCGCGGTGTCGGCGTCCCGCTCCCAGATCGCCACCGACGCCCCGAAAGAGGCGAGGCCCCTGGCGATGCCGCGGCCGATCCCCGCTCCTCCGCCCGTCACCACGGCTACCCGGTCGGTGAGCAGCACGGTTGAGGGGTCCATGGACATGGGTGCACCAGCCTTATAGGTTCGTGAGCGAGGGGCGACGGTCGACTGTCGACGCGGCCCGGAGGGGAAGGACGCCCATGCCAAGGATAGAGCCCATTCCGCTGGAGGAGCTGGCCGACGAGCCGCGGCGGATCATCGAGGATGGCGTGGCCAACGGCACCTACGCCACTCCCGTCCCCCTGCAGATCTTCGCCTATCGCACCGCCAACATCCTGATGACCAATGCGGCCCGTGGGGCCTGGGGGCAGCAGAGCCTGCTGGGGGGACGCATCCTCGAGCTGATCCGCATCCGTAGCGCCCAGCTGGGCGAGTGCCAGCCGTGCATGCAGTCCCGCAAGCACGATTCCATCACCGACGAGGACGTCGCCTGTCTGGTGGCTCCCGGCCACTCGGAACTGACCGATCAGGAACGTCTGGCCGTCGAGTTCCTCGATCTCCTGTCGGCCGACCACCACTCCATCGACGACGAGGTCTACCGCCGGCTCGGCGAGGTCTTCACCGCCGCCCAGATCGTCGAACTGGGATTCACCTGCGCCAACGCCATGGGACTCCACCGGTTCATCCACACGCTCGATGTGTTCGGGTCCAGCCCCCCCGTCATCGCCTATGACCCGGGCCAGGTCGACACCGCCCTTCCCGATGTGGCCGAACAGGTGACGGCGTGAGCGAGACGGTCTTCGTCACCGGCGCCACCGGACTGGCCGGGGCCAATGTCTGCAAGCTCCTGATCGAACGGGGCGACGAGGTACGGGCCCTGGCCCGGTCGGGAGCCGACACCGATCCGCTGGAGGCGCTGGGCGTCGACATCGTCACCGGGGACATCACCGATGCCGGCGATGTCCTACGGGGCGCGACCGGCAGCGACGCCGCCATCCACTGCGCCGCTCTACTGGGCGGGGCCAGCCAGAACCTCGACGATTTCCGGGCGGTGAACGTGGACGGGACCAAGCACGTCCTCGATGCCGCCGAGGCGGTGGGCATGAGGAGGGTGGTGGCCGTCAGCACGGGCACGTTCTTCGACACGGCGGGCGGGCTCGACCGTGAGGACGCCCCGGTGTCCAAGGAGCCGAGCTCGGACCCCTACACCATCACCAAGATGGCGGCCTTCGAGGACGCCATGGCCCGGGCCGCTGCCGGCCAGGACGTGGTCAGCACCCATCCCGGGGCCATCTTCGGACCCTCACCGGTGGCCAGTAATGCTCTCGGCCGCACCAGCTTCAACCGGGTGCTGTTGTCGGCACTGCGCCAGCGTCTCACCCAATACCTCCGCTTTCCGGTGAGCTGGGTCTTCGCCGACGACGTCGCTGGCGGCTGCATCCTGGCCCTCGATGGGGGTGTCTCCGGGGAGCGTTACATGCTCGACGGACAGCCCGAGGACGTGGTCAGCATCGCCCAGGCCTGCAGCCGGATCTGCGAGCTGGCCGGGCTCGACCACCGGGTGGAGGACATCGAGCCTTCCGACGACCCGGCGTTGGCCGAGGTGTTCGGGCCGACCCTGGTGGCCATCGCCTCCAAGGAGGCGTCACACCGTCCGGCCCGCCGGCCGCTGACCGAGTCGAAGACGTACAAGCGACTGGGTTACGACCCCATCGGTCTCGACCAGGGTCTGACCGCCACCACCGAGTGGCTGCGCCAGATCGGCAAGATCGACTGATCAGCGGTTCGGGGCACCGCCCCGGGTCAGCCGGGTCAGCCGGTTCAGCCGGTGACGTCGACGTCGATGACCACCGGTGGCAACGCCGTGCCGGCGCCCGTCCTCATCTGGATATCGACGGCGTGCGAGCCGGGCGTCGAGGCGCTCAGCGACAGTGCCTGTACCGGCGGGGTGCTGGTCGTCGTGGCCGACGACGGCCGGCCGGCCGGCGAGCCGACGACGAAGTGGCCGCGGCTCGGGACGACGTCCACTCCGGTACCGGACGCACTCCACGACACGGTGGACGGTCCGGTCCGGGCCGGTTGCACTCCGAGGTAGACGGTGGTGGACCCACCGGCCGGCACGCTGGTGGCGCCGCCCGGGTAGGAGAAGCCGACGGCCGGGAGCCGACCGCTGGCGTAGGACGGCGGACTGGCGGCGGGCGACGATGCCCAGGACGGGTCGGGAGTGGCGGAGAGGGCGTAGGTCAGCGTCCCCCCGGTGGTGAGGACCGATGCCGGCAGCCATGGCTGGCACCAGCTCTCCTTCCCCGGCTCTCCGGCCGTCGATCGGCATCCGGGTTCCGCCTTGGGCCGGGCCACCCCGCTGACCTCCAACCGCCGCACGTAGGGGGTGGTGGCTGACGCCGCCGAGGCCACCATGTCGATGCGGTTCCCGTCGGGCAACCGGAGAACGACCCGCGGGAACAGCGGGCTGGCCAGGGCCAGATTGGCGGTGCCCGGAGTCACCGGGTAGAGGCCGATGGCCGCCCACACGTACCACGACGAGATGGCCCCCAGGTCGTCGTTGCCGGGTTCGTCGACCGGGGCGTCGGCGTACTGGGTGTTGACGATGGCCCGGACGACGTCCTGGGTACTCGACGGCGCCCCGAAGTAGTCGTACTCCCAGGGAGTCCACAGGCTCGGCTCGTTGCCGGACCAGTCGTAGGGAAGGTACCGACCGGCGTTGAGTTGGGTGAACAGGGTGTTCAGGGCGCTGACGGCACTGGCGTTCCCGCCCATGAGGCTCGACAGGGCGGCAAGATCCTGGGGCACCGACCAGTTGTACTGGGCGGCATTGCCCTCCTCGAACCCGACCTCGCCACCTGGTTCGAACAGGGAGGTCTGGAAGGCCGGACCGGGCGGGAAGCTCCCGTCGTCGTTGCGGCCCTGGATGGAGCCGGCCGCCGGGTCGAACAGGTACTGCCAGTTGTGGGCCCGCTGCATCATCGACCGGTAGAGGGACGTGTCGCCCTGGGCCAGGGCCAGCTGGGCGATCGAGAAGTCGTCGATGGCGTACTCCAGCGTCGCCGAGGCACCCATCGAGTAGTTGATGGAGGTGAGGTCGAGGGCCCCGGCATCGATGTAGTGCTGGGTCAGGTACTGCGACAGGTACTGTCGCTCGATCTCCAACCCGTGCCCGCTCTCGGTCTGGGTGGCCCCCTTGACCATCGCCTGGAGCGCGGCCCCGACGTCGAATCCCCGGACCCCGAAGGCGTAGGCCGAGGCGATGATCGGGTCGGCCGAATCGCCGTTCATCTGTGACGCGTCGCCGTCGACGATGGCCCACTTGGGTAGCCAACCACCCTGCTGGGCATCGTTGACCAGGGACTGGACCATGTCGCCGGCCTGGCCAGGAGCGACGATCGACACCAATTCGATCTCGCAGCGGTAGATGTCCCACTCCGAGAAGTTGGCGTACTGGGCGCCGGTGCCGGCGTTGTGGAACCGGCCGTCGGAGCCGTCATAGTCGCCGTTGACATCGCTGACCACATTGGGAAACAGCAGTGAGTGGTACAGGGCGGTGTAGAAGGTCCGCTGCTGGGACTGGGTACCGCCGCCCACACCGATGCGACCGAGCATGGCATTCCAACGGCGGGTGGCCATCGACTCGACATGGCCGAGGGACCACCCGGGGTCCTCGACTCTGAGATTGTCGGCGGCGTCGGCCGTGCTGACGAACGAGATCCCCACCTTCATGAGGACCACGGGGTCGGCGGTGGTGTCGAAGGTGACGTAGGCACCGCAGGCGTCCCCCGCACAGGTGGTGCGGCCGGGTGACACCGTCGACCCGTTCCAACTTCCGGCCGAGGAGAAGGCCCGGTCGAACCGGGCGGCGAAGTACAACGTGTAGTTGGTGCCCGTTCCACAGAATTGGCCACTGGTCACCTGACCGGTGATCTCGTGGCGGCCCACCAGCCGGAGGCTGGAGGCGGTGACGGGGTTGGCGCTGTCGGCCACCTTGAACAAGATGTTCGCATTGTCTGACCGGGGAAAGGTCATGCTCGACAGACCGGTCCGGGTGGTGACGGCCAACTCGGTGGTGACGGCGGGCGAGCCGAGAGTGACGCGGTAGCGCCCGGGGGACGCCTGCTCGCTGGCGTGACTGAAGGATGCGACGGTGTTCACCGGACTGTCCCCGATGGGCCCGACGGTGGGGAGGATGGGCACGTCCCCGTAGGCGGCGCAGCCGGTGCCGCTCAGATGGGTGAGGCTGAACCCCGATATGGAGGAGTCGTCGTAGGAGTAACCACCTCCCGCTCCGGCCAGGTTGGGGCTGGTGTCGGGGCTCCACTGGATCATCCCGAACGGCACGTCGGCTCCGGGAAACTCTCCGATCGCCCCCGGGCTCACCGACCCGACCCCGGTGCCGTCCATCGGATCGACCAGCCCGCTCGGATCGGTGGCCAACGGAACCCGGGTGCCGGGAACCGCCGCATCCGTCTCCCGGTCCGACGCACCGGCCCGGCCGGGGCCCATCATGCCGCTGAGCAGGACCAGCGAGGAGAGCCCCACGGCCGCCATGCCGATCCACCGCTTTGGACTCACCGGAGCAGCCAATCCACGGACCCGACGGTAGCGGAGCGGGACGCCCAGGCACCTGGGACCGGGCCACCGCGGCTTCGGCCGGGCGTACCTGCAGTATGCGATCCCCAGAGCCTTGGGGGCGGATCGAGAGGCGCCGGCCACCGGACTCCCCACCCAGGCCCCGACCGCCGACCGGCCGACGGCCCGAGGGCCCGAGGGTGCGAGGACCCCTCCACGCCGCTTTTGTTTTTCCAGTTGGCGTACTACCCGTATGTAATTTCCGGAACCGATACGCCGACGCCCCGGGTCGGGGCCCGGGTCCGGGCGACATCCACCGGACTCCCCACCCAAGCCCCGACCGCCGACCGGCCGACGGCCCGAGGGTGCGAGGACCCCTCCACGCCGCGTTTGTTTTTCCAGTTGGCGTACTACCCGTATGTAATTTCCGGAACCGATACGCCGACGCCCCGGGTCGGGGCCCCAACCACGAGCGCCACGCTCAGGCCCCGTGCCACCTCGGGAGAAGCCGGCGGTGCTCCTTGCATCGACGGGCACGGCCACGACCACGCCCGCGCCGGCACCGACGCGGCGGCTCGCCCCCGGTCCGCCGGCTGGGAATGAGACGAGCGGTCGTGCCCGAGGCGCCGAACCCTCCTGGTCCGCCGTCGGGGCGGGACTCGTCGGCCGGCGGGGTCAGGGCGAGCATGCCGAGGGCGGCGACCCCCAGGGAAAGGCCGAGGCGGATCCACCCCTCGCGTCGGGTCGGCTGCCTTTTGTGCACTCCCATGTATCGTCACGACGCCCGGAGGCTTGAGTGCCGACGCCATGTTGCCGTCCGAGACCGCCTATACGCTGGCCCGGGTGAGAGCCCCATCGTGGAGGAGTCCGGCGCTCCGATGGTCCACCGTGGCTGCCGCCGCCGCCCTCTACAGCTGGTGGGCCACCGGTGTGGCGCCGTTCACCGTGCGGGCCTACGTCGCCGTCGGCATCCCGTCGGTGCTGCTCCTGGCGGTGGGGATGATGGACTTCTTCTGCGGACCCCGGGAGGGGCAGGACCCCGGCCGACGTCCCGGCGCCGAACCCGCCTCCACCCCGGACCGGCTCCAGCTCCGTCGCACGTTTCCCTGGCTGCTCCTCGTCCTGGCGGCGGTCGGCCTCGAAGCCGCCGGGTTGGCGCTCGGAGGCAGGTCGTCCACGGTGCCGACACTCAGCACCGTGGTCGACCACGCCCTGGCCTGGCACGTCGTGCGGTTCGTGCTCTTCTGCAGTTGGGTGGCCGTCGGGTGGTCTCCCCTGGTGCGGGCGGCGGCAAGAGCATTCCCGGCCCCGGGCGGTCCGGCCTGACGTGGCCGGCACCGTGGCGTGGCTGGTCCTTCTGGGCCTCGGGGCGGTGTGGGAGGTGGTCTGTCGCCGTTCCGGTGGACGGTGGACCAGCCTCGGGGCGGTCGGCGGCCGTCTGTGGACGCACCTGCCCGGCCGCATCATCCTCATCGCCGTGTGGGCCTTCGTCGGTTGGCACGTGTTCGCCAGGTACACGCTTCCCGGTTGAGCCAGCCGAGCCGATCCAGCCGATACCGCGGGATCCGACGGGGCCGAGAACAGCCACCCCCGGCCGGCGGATCAGTTGAGGTGATCCTCCCAGTCCCCCGGCACCCGGCCGGCCGGGCCCGGTACCGGTTGATCGACCGGGTGGTGCTCGGGGGAGGCGAGCGGGGGCCCGGCGAAGGTGGATTGTTCCTGGTAGTCCCAGAACCAGTCCTCGCCCGGCTCGAAGCTGGTGATGACCTCGTGGCCGGTGCGCTTGGCGTGCTGGGTGGCGTGCTGGGACGGAGAGGTGTCGCAGCAGCCGATGTGACCGCATTTCGCACACCGGCGCAGATGGAACCACCAGCCTTGGTCGGCCAGGCATTCGACACAACCGGTACCGCTCGGTGCCACCGTGGGGTCGATCTGAGACTCCGACATCGGTGGTGAGTCTAAACAGACCGTGCCGGAAATTCACCCCCGGTCGTCATTGGACCCGGGGCGGGCTGCCCCCCGCCTGGCCGGTCGCCTGTAGACGTTCGTAGACGAGACGCACCGCCATCGACCCCTCGCCGATGGCGGTGGCCACCCTCTTGACCGACCGGCTGCGGACGTCACCGGCGCAGAAGATCCCCGGCCGGCTGGTCTCGAGGAACAGGGGTGGGCCGGCCCCTTCGAGCGTCCCCGGGGGGATGGCTGTGCCGGTCAACAAGAATCCATCTTCGTCCTCGGCCAGCTGGCCTCTGGTCCATACCGTGCTGGGCTTGGCCCCGATGAATACGAAGAGCCCGCAGATCGGCACCTTGGAAACCTGGCCATCGGCATGGCGCAGCTGCACCGCATCCAGCACGTCGTCCCCGTCGAGGGCCACGACCTCGGTACGGGACACCACCCGGATCCGTGATTGGCGGTCGATCTGGTCGATCAGGTAGCGGGACATGGAATTGGAAAGTGACTCACCGCGGATGACGATCTGCACCGACACGCACGTGTGGGCCAGGAACAGCGCGGCCTGGCCCGCCGAGTTGCCGCCGCCGACGATCACCACCGGTCCGCCGGCGCACGCCTGTGCCTCCATCTGGGTCGCCGCGTAATAGACACCGACCCCTTCGAACTCGGACAGGCGGTCGAGGTCCAGCCGGTTGTAGCGGGCACCGGTGGCGATGATCACCGACCTGGCGGTGACGCTCTCCCCGTCGGCGAACCGGACCTCGTGGGTGCCGGCCCCGCCGGCGAGGGCGACGGCCTCGGCGGCGAGCTTGAGCCGCACGCCGAACTTGTGGGCCTGGATGGCGGCCCGGGCCGCCAGCTCCTCACCGGACAGTCCGGCCGGAAAGCCGAGGTAGTTCTCGATCCTCGACGACGTGCCGGCCTGGCCGCCCAGGGCGGTGTCCTCGGCCAAGGTGGTGGTCAACCCCTCCGACGCCCCGTAGACGGCGGCAGCCAGTCCGGCCGGGCCGCCGCCGACGACCAGCAGATCGCACACCTCCCCCTGTTCACCCCGGTGGGCCTCGGTGAGACCCAGGGCATCGAGCAATTGGCGGCTGGTGGGGTTGCGCAGGAGAGCGCCTCCGGCAACCACCACGATGGGCAGGTCGTCGACGGGCACGTTGAGCTCGCGGAGGAGATCCTCGGCCTCGGGCGAGCTCTCCAGGTCGAGCCACCGGGAGGGAAGGCGGTTCCGGGCCAGCACCTCGAGCAGCCGGCGGGTGTCGGTGTCGAACCGCGAGCCGATCAGCGTGAGCCCCGAACCCAAAAAGGTCAGTCGCGAGTGCCGGAGCAAGAATGCCCGCAGGATGAGCTCACTCAGGTCCACCTCCTGGGCCATGATCACCTGGACCTGGTCGGTCGGGACACGGAGGACCCGGCCGGGGGCGCTGACCACCGCGCTCAGATAGGCCCGCTGGCCAGTGATGAGGCCCATCTCGCCGAGGAACTCCAACGGGCCGAACGAGACCAGCACCCGGGCGTCCTGGTGGCCATGGTTCTCGAGGATCTCGACCTGGCCCTCGAGCACGACGAACAGGTCATAGGTATCGTCGCCGGCGGCAAAGAGCACCTCGCCCACCGAGACCTCCTGTTCGGTCCCGTAGCCGCGCAGCACCGAGAGCTGAGCATCACTGAGCACCGGGCGGGTTCCCGGCAGTTCGGGCGGCAGTGGAGGGCGCCCGCCCGGCGACCGGTCAGTGTCCTTGCCATCTTCGTCGTCATGCATGCAATGCCTCACCCGACCGAGTTGCCCTCACCGAATACCTCCCGCCGGTACTCTTCTAGCAGAGCACGGGCTGTGGGCGTCTTGGCAAGGAGCACGGTTGACCGATCGCACCGCGGGTCTCCTGCGGTTCTCGACACCGGCGGGCCGATGGGTCATCGCCGCCACCGTGCTGGGGTCCGGAATGGCCTCGATCGACGCCACCGTGGTCGGGATCGCCCTCCCGACCATCGGACGTCAGTTCCACGCCTCGCTCGGGACGTTGCAGTGGGTGGTGACCGGATACACGCTGTCGCTGGCCGCCCTCCTCCTCCTCGGTGGCTCGCTCGGGGACCACTTCGGACGACGCCGGGTGTTCGCCATCGGTGTCCTGTGGTTCGCCGTGTCCTCGGCCACCTGCGCATTGGCCGTGGGCACCACGATGTTGATCATCACCCGGGTGCTCCAAGGGGCCGGCGCCGCGCTGCTTACCCCCGGGAGCCTGGCCATCCTCCAGTCCTCTTTCGAACCGGATGATCGGGGTGCGGCCATCGGCGCCTGGTCCGGTCTCGGAGGGGTGGCCACCGCGGCCGGACCCCTGCTCGGCGGGTACCTGATCGCCGTCGGGTCGTGGCGCTGGATCTTCCTCATCAACGTGCCGATCGGGGCGGCGGTGATGCTGCTCTCGGCGAGGCACGTCCCCGAGTCGCGCGATCCGACGGCGGGCCGGCACATCGACACCACCGGCGCCGTACTGGCCACCGCCGCCCTGGCCGGCCTGACCTACGGGCTGATCGAAGGGCCGAGCCGGGGCTGGGGCTCCCCCCAGTCGTGGCCATGCTCGGCCTGGGAGCCGGGGCCACCGCCGCCTTCCTACTGGTGGAGCACCGCTCGACAGCTCCCATGCTTCCCCTGGGCGTGTTCCGGCGACGCCAGTTCACGGTGACCAACGCCGTCACCTTCATCGTCTACGCCGCCCTGGGGGGCGTCCTCTTCCTGCTGCCGGTGCAGCTCCAGGTGGTCGACCACTACACCCCTCTCGAATCGGGGGTGGCGTTGCTCCCCCTCACCCTGGTGATGCTGGGGCTGTCGGCCAGGTCGGGCCGCCTGGCCTCGAGGATCGGGCCCCGGCTGCAGATGGGCATCGGGCCGGTCGTGGTCGGGGCCGGGCTCGCCCTCTCGGCCCGGACCACCGTCGACTCGGCCTATGTGACCGGAGTCCTGCCGGCTGTACTGGTGTTCGGGCTCGGGCTGGCCATCACCGTGGCCCCGCTGACGGCCACCGCCCTCGCCGCCGTCCCCGAGGAGCACTCGGGACTGGCCTCGGCCGTCAACAACGACGTGGCCCGGGTCGGAAGCCTCATCGCCGTGGCCGTGCTTCCGGCTCTGGCCGGCATTCAGGGGACCAGCTATCTGCACCCGGCCGCCCTGTCGCACGGGTTCGAGAGGGCGGTGTTCATTGCCGCCGCCCTGTCCGCGGCCGGCGGCGCGGTGGCCGCCGTCGGCATCAGGAACCCGGCCCGGCCACCCGCTGAGCCCGCTGAGACCGCTGAGCCTCCGGCCCCGACCGAGGCCGGTGCCTGCTTCCACTGCGCTCTCGACAGCACTCCCTTGACGGTCGACTCCTAGGGACGGCGAACCGGTCCGGCGACACGTGGGAAACGGGTCCGGACGCGGAAGCGGCGCACCCTCCGAACTCCGCCGTTCGAAGAGGCGCCACCGCCAGGGTGTCCGGATGGGGTGCTGTGCCGGACCGATTCCCGCCCTTACAGCACATCATGAAGGACTCCCTTCCAATGTCGATCCAATCTTGATCCAACCTAACGTCTACACTGCGCAGCAGACTTGCGAAAGGCGGTCCTGACTTGGAGTTTCGGATCCTGGGGACGCTCGAAGTCGAGGATCACGCCGGGGTGGTGGACGTACGCGGCGCCCGGCGCAGGGCCTTGCTGGCCCGGCTCCTGCTGTCGGCCAATCAGGCGGTGCCCGACGAGCGCCTGGCCCACGACGTCTGGCTCGGGTTCCCGCCCCGAGGGGCCCGTTCCACGCTGGCCAGCCATGTCTCCCTCCTCCGCAAGGCACTGGGCACCGACCGGATCGGACACCGGGCCGGCGGCTACTGCCTGGCCGTCCACGACCACGAGCTCGACGCCGCCGCATTCGAGTCGGACGTGGCCGGCGGCCGGCGGGCCATGCGCGTCGGCAATACCCAGTACGCCGCCGACTGCCTGGAGCGCGGTCTGCGCCGGTGGCGGGGATCGGCTCTGATCGATGTCGACGACGCCTTTTGGGCGCACGGCGAGATCGCCCGCCTCGAGGAGTTGCGGCTCGGAGCCGAAGAGGCGTTGCTCGAGACCCGGCTCTCGCTCGGACAACACCAAGCCATCGTGGCGGCGGCCGAGGCCGGGGTACGAGCCGAACCGCTGCGCGAGCAGCGGTGGGCGGTGCTGATGATCGCTCTCTATCGCTCGGGTCGTCAGGCTGAGGCCCTGCGGGCCTTCCAGCGGCTGCGTTCCCTCCTCGACGAGCAGTTGGGGGTCGAGCCCTCGCCCAATCTGGCCCGGTTGGAGGAGGCCATCGTCCTCCAGAGCCCCGACCTCGACCTGGCCACGGCTCCGGTCGAAACGTCGCGCCACCTGCGCTCGCAGCCGTCCCGCCTCGAGGTCTCGACGGTGCTGGTGGCCAACGCCTCGTCCTTGGCCGCCGCGCCACAGGGATCCGATGGCGGATCGCGCCCTCTTCTCGCCCTGATGGTCGACGAGATCACCGCCCACGGTGGGCACCGGATGGCGATGGAGACCGACGACGTGAGGGCGGTGTTCGACAGCCCCACCGACGGCCTGGCGGCGGCGATCTCGATGCAGCTCGAATGGGCGGCCCATCGGCACATGTCGAACGGGGCCGGCGGACTCCGTATCGGGATGTCCATCGGTGAGGTGGCTCTGGTCGACGGGGCCTGGGTCGGGGAGCCGGTCGAGGAGGCCTACCAACTGAGCACCCGGGCCCACCCGGGTGAGGTCCTGGTGACGGCCAAGGTCCGATTGATGGCCGGGAGCAACTGCCGCCTGACCTTCTCCGAGGCGGAGGATGCCCACATCGACCATTCGAGGGTTCCGGTGCCCGTCCTCTCGCTCGACTGGGCATTGACGCCGCCCGGGTCCGAGCAGATCCCGCTCATCGGTGTGCTGGCCGAGTCGCAGTCGGCGTTCGTCGGCCGGACCGACGAGCTGGAAGAGCTCCAGCGCCTGGCCGGCCGGGCCGAGGGAGGACAGCGCCAGGTCGTCCTGGTCGGCGGTGAACCAGGGATCGGCAAGACATCACTGGTGGCCGAGATAGCCCGCCATGTCCAGTCCGGCGGGGGAACCGTCCTGCTCGGAGGCTGCCGCGAAGTGGCCAACGCCCCGTTCCAACCGTTCATCGAAGCCCTCGGCTACTACGTGGACCATGCGCCGGACGACGAACTCAGGCAACACGTCGACCAGTTCGGCGGCGAGCTGGCCCGCCTGCTCCCCGGTCTGAGCAGGCGGGTGCCCGACAGCCCACCACCGACGCGGTCGGACGACGATACCGAGCGCTTCTTGGCCTTCCGGGCGGCCGTAGGCCTACTGGCCGCCGCCTCTCGGAACCAGCTGGTACTCCTGGTGCTCGAAGACGTGCACTGGGCGGACCACGCCACCCAGCAGCTGCTCCAACACCTGACCAGCAGTCCGGAACGGATGTCGGTGTTGATCCTCGGCACCTTCAGATCGAGCGAGATGACCCCCGAGCACCCGCTGTCCGACACCCTCGCCGCTCTGTGGCGGGCCGCCAACGTCAGCCGTCTGGAACTCGGCGGGCTGTCGCGGTCCGAGGTGGAGGACCTGTGCCGGTCCCTGGCCGGACCGGCCATCGACGACGGCGCCGTCGAGGGGTTCTCCGCCCATCTCCACCGGGAGACGGCCGGAAACCCGTTCTTCGTGGGCGAGCTGCTCCGGTACCTGGTGGAGTCGGGCGAGGTGATCCGCGACCACGACACCGGGTGGTCCAGTCACCCCGATCCGAGAGGCGAGCTCCCGGTGAGCCTGCGCGAGGTCATCGGCCAGAGAGTCCATCGTCTGGGCACCAAGGGGGAGCTCGTGCTGTCCCTCGCCGCGGTGATCGGTGAGTCGTTCGAGCTGGCCACCCTGACCCAGGTGGCGGACATGAGCCCCGACGCCCTGCTCGATCTACTGGAACGGGGGCAGCGATCCTCCCTCCTCAACGAGTCGGGGACCACGGGTTCCTTCGAGTTCACCCATGCCCTGATCCGCCGGGCGCTCTACGGCGGGTTGCAGCCGGCCCGCCGACGTCAGCTCCACGCCAGGGTGGCGGTGGCCCTGGAGGCCGAAAAGGCGGCGGCGGCGGTCCTCGCCCACCACTTCATCGCCGCCGGCGACCACGAGATCGCCCTGCGATACGCCGAGCGTGCCGGCTACGAGTCGCTCGATGCCATGGCCCCCGCCGAGTCGGCTCGCTGGCTGGCCGAGGCGTGCAGCCTGCACGAGCGCCTGCATCCCGACGAGCCGCTCCGCCACTGCGATCTGGTCACCCAGCGGGGGATCTCGCTGCGCCTGGCCGGCGATCCCTCCCACCGCCAGGTCCTGTTGGAGGCGGTGGCGGCGGCCAGGGCGGCCGGGGACGGCCAGCGGATGGCGGTGGCCGCCCTGGCCAACACCCGCGGTTACTACAGTGCCGCCGGCGAGAACGACGACGAACGCCTCGAGGCCCTGCGGGACGCTCTCCAGCTCCTGGGGGATGCCGACGCGCGACTGCGCTCCCTGTTGCACGCCACCATCTGCAGCGAGTCCATATTCGGCACCACCCTGGCCGCCCGACGGGCCCTGGCCCGCCAGGCCGTCCAACTGGCCCGGTCGACCGGCGATCCCCGCACCGTCATCGAGGTGTACAACCTGGTGTTCGAAGCCCTCCGCTTCCCGACCGAGCTCCCGGACCGGCTCGACGAGACCGGGTCGGTTCTCGAACTGGCGTACCACCTCGGCGACCCGGCCGCCCAGTTCTGGGCCATCGGCAACCGCATGCGGACACTGGTCGAGGCGGGCCGGGTCGAGGAGGCGGCCGAGCACTTCGCCCGGATGAGCGAGGTCTCCTCCGAACTCGGTCAACCCGTCATGCGGTGGATGACCCTGTTCACCACCGCCCAGTGGTCGCTCCTGAGGGGCGAATCGGCCACCGGCGAACGCCTGGCCGAGGAGGCCTACCAGCTGGGCCTGGAGATCGGCCAACCCGATGCGTTCAACTACTTCGCCACGCAACTCTCGCATGTGCGTTGGCAGCAGGGCCGACTGGCCGAGTTGGTGGAGCTGATCGAGGTGGGCACCGAGGCCAACCCCGGCATCCCGGCCTACCGCGGTGCCCTGGCCCGGGCCTACTGCCAGGCCGACCGTGGCTCCGATGCCCACCGGCTCCTCGAAGAAGAGATCGCACGGGACTTCTCCGACCTACCCCAGGACCTCCTGTGGACCTACGGAATCGTCACCTATGCCGAGGCGGCCATCCAACTCGAGCACGGGGAGGCGGCCGAGATCCTCTACGGACAGATGGCACCCTTCGCCGATCAGGTCAGTTACCTGGGCACCACCTGCGAGGGGCCGATCGCCCACTACCTCGGGGGCCTGGCCCTGGTCCTCGGACGCCATGACGCCGCCGACGAGCACCTACGGGCGGCCACCCGATTCGCCGAGGAGGCCCGATCGCCGTTCTTCGGCACCCGCGCCTCGATCGAGACCGGGCGCCTGGCCGCCCGGTGCGGAGATCCGGTCCGGGCCCGCCGCCACCTGGCCGGGGGCTACGAGGCGGCAGTACGGGGAGGGTTCGCCGCCGAAGCCCGGCGGGCCGACACGGCCCTCGCCGCATTGGTGTGACCGGACGGTGCCGGGCGGGTGTCAGGTCGGATGCCGGGCGGGTGTCAGGTCGGATGCCGGTCGGCTCAGTCCGGGCCAGCGTCGGCCCGCCCACCGGTCACGTGGAGCCCGGCGAGCATGGTGACCAGTCCGAAGTCGAAGACGTCGGCGTCATCGGTGAAGGTCAGGACATCGCTTCTTTCGACTGCAGCCAGACTGGCCAGCTCCTGGCTGACCGCCCCGAACAGGAGGTAGGTCAGGACCCGCTGGATCCGGAGGCTGGCCGAAGCGCTGAACCCGGCGGCCAGGAGGATCCCGTCGACGATCCGGTGGAGCCGGAGCTCGTTGGGTAGACCGGTGGCCCGCACCAACAGGTGGTCCGAGACGCCCGGGTGTTCGAGGAGCCGCTCCCGCGCCTTCTCGAACATGAAGGAGAGCTGATCGTCCCATCGGTCGACACCGTCGGGAGGCTCGGGAACCTGGGCGAGCACCGCATCGGCCACCAGGTCGAAGAGGTCGCTCTTGCTGGAGACGTAGTGGTACGAGTTCATCGACGACGAGCCGAGCTCCCCGGCCAGCTTCCGCATGGTGAGGCGGGCCAGTCCCTCGCGTCGGCAGATCCGCAGGGCCGCCTCCACGATGTCGGCCTGTCGGAGCTCGCCATAACGCCAGACCCGCGGCGGGGGCGTCGGGGTCCCCGCCTCGGTGGATTGAAGCTCCGGCTCGATAAGTCCAGTGTACGGCCGGTTGCCCCTCAGAATTGAACACCGTAAGATTTCGGCCGTCGCCCAGCTCCCCGGGGGGTTCATGTGATGCGGGATTGCCCGCAGTTGTTCTTCGTTGGTGGGTGGGGCGTGCCCGCCACATCCGAGATCGAGATGTGCGGCGTGGGTCGGCATGGCTGACCGCTTCGACGCCAGCATCGAGCACTACCCGATGTCGGGCCTCGACGAGTTCCTGATCCACAATCATCCCCATCCGGTCCGGGTGATGTGGACATCGGACCCGCGGGCCTACGAGCGAATGTGGTTCACCTGCCAGGACAAGGTCGGCCAATTGCTGGTGGTGGCGGGCATGGGCATCTATCCCAACCTGGGCACGGCCGAGGCGTTCGCCATCGTCAACCTACGAGGGAGCCACACCACGGTCCGGGCCCATCGCAAGCTCGGTCTCAACCGGATGGACATGAAGGTCGGACCGCTGGGATTCGAAGTGGTCGAGCCCTTCCGCCAATGGCGTCTCGGCCTGGACGAGAACGAGTACGGCATCAGCTTCGACATCAGGTGGTCCGACACCAAACGGCCGGTCTACCGAAATATCGGTGGTGGCATGATCGCCGGGACCAGGCCGTTCGGCGGGGTGGCCGGATACGAGGGCTTCGGCCGGCAGACCGGATGGGTGTCGGCCGGCGGCGAGCGGTTCGACCTGGATGCCGAGGACTACCTCGGCACCCGGGACCACCACTGGGGAACCCGCGACGGAGTCGGTGGCCCGGCGTTGTGGAGCGGCCATCAGCATCCCCACTCCGGCGAGTGGGTCGAGTTCGAGGACTACGGGATCTGGGGCGACCACATTCTCTACAACCTGGGCGACGAGCGACGGGGCAGCGACACCCTCCGAGATCGCAACTACCGGCTCCGCTTCGAGCCGGACACCCACCTGCTCCTGGCCGGCGAGGTGGACTACGTCTTCGGAGACGGGACGGTGAGGACCGCCGCCTTCGAACGACTGGGCAACCAGATCGCCTTCCTCAGGTGCGGAATGTACGGCGGGCCCAACGGTGGGACTCCCGAGGACGACATCTGGCAGGGCGTGGAGGTCGGTGACGGGGTCGTGACCGGGGAGACCTACGACGTCAACGATCCCGGCGTCCGCGCCCGCATCTGCGGACTCGACCAGCACCACGCCCGGTTCGAGAGCGAGGACGAAGTGACCTTCGGGATCGTCGAGCCCTACGACACCCTCTGTTACGAGATGGCCGCCGGCGGCCACGGCGGGTTCTCCCTGCTCGGATGAGCACCGGTGCACCGGAGGCCCCGGCCGGAGCCACAGCCGGAGGCTGCTCCCATCAGCACGAACAGCTCCCGTCGCTCCTGTTGACACGCTAAGTTGAACGCTGTACAACTTGAGCTGCCGGGCCCGGTGGGTGGGTCACCTCGGCCGGATGGAGCAGTCGGCGAAGGGGTTCCGTGGCCGGGTTCGAGCAGATGGATCTCGACATTCACCTGACCACGCCGGGGTTCTTCCGCCGGCCCGACTACTTCGACGTGCTCCGCCGGCTCCGACACGAGGACCCGGTCCACCACACTGCCGACGGTCTGGTCATGATCAGCCGCTACGAGGACGTGCGGACGATCAGTCGTGACCCGGTCCGCTTCGTTTCCGGTCGGGGGGTGCTGATCAACGATCAGCTCCGGAACCCCGATGGCACCGGACAGAACGCATTTTCGATACTCCACCTCGATCCGCCCCTGCACGCCACCTATCGGGGCCTGGTGAACCGGCAGTTCACCCCGCGGGCGGTGGGCCACCTCGAGGAGCGGATCCGTCAAGTGGTGCGGGAGACCCTCGACTCGGTCCCGACTCGAGAACCGATCGACTTCGTAGACCTGGTGGCGGCGCCGATACCCATCGCCGTCATCACCGAGATGCTGGGCATCGCCGTCACCGAACGACGTCAGTTCCGGCGGTGGTCGGACGCCGCCATCGAGAGCACCGACTTCACCAGTGAGGCTCGGACCGAACAGCTGGTGGAGATGGCATCGTTCCTCATGGACCACGTCCGTTCCCCGGATCGGGAGGGGGACGATCTGCTCGACCTGTTGAAGTCGGTACCGGTGGGCGACCGACTCCTCGACCAGACCGAGATCATGGGCTTCTGCCTGACCCTGCTCATCGCCGGGAACGAGACGACCCGGACCTTGTTGTCGGGTGGGGCCGAAGCGCTGGCCCGACACCCGGAGCAACGGGAGGCGCTGGTCGCCGATCCCTCGCTGATCGGCCCGGCGGTCGAAGAGATGCTCCGGTGGGTGACCCCCATCCAGGCCTTCGGACGTACGGCGGCAGTCGACACCGAGATCGGAGGCCATGGGGTGAGCGCCGGCGAGTTCGTCGTGATGATGTACGCGTCGGCCAACCGCGACGAGTCGGTGTTCGGGCCCACCGCCGGAACATTCGACGTGCGGCGACCCCCGGCTCCCACCCATGTGGCGTTCGGCTTCGGGGAGCATCTCTGCCTCGGTGCCAGCCTGGCCCGGCTCGAGGCCCGGATCTTCTTCGGTGAGCTGCTGGCCCGGTACCCCGACTTTGCCCTGACCGGAGAGCCCACCTATACGGCGTCCACCCTGGTCAACGGGGCGAGGACGATGCCGGTCTCGCTGCTCGTCTGACGCCGCCGGCCGCCACCGTGGTGGCGCGGCTCCGCGGTGGCGCGGCTCAGGGCGGAGCGATCCGCTCCCGCACCAGGTCGAGAAGGGGATTGTCGTCGATCGGCAGCATCGGGGGCTGACCACCGGCCTGGCGCAGGTAGCCGATCCGGGTCATGATCGCCGTGCTCCGGACCATGGCCAGGGTCTCGTACCACTCAAGATCGTGAACCGGGCGGCCGGTGAGCTCCTCGAAGAGGGCGACGGTCTCCTCCCGGCTCGGAAATCCCGGTGTCCGCCTGGCGAACAGTCGCTCCATCGTCGTGTCGAGGCTGGTGAACCAGGCCAGGTCATGCTCGGCGGCACCGATGGAGGTCATGTCCCAATCGAGCACCGCACGCGGTCGCAGATCATCGCCGAAGACCACGTTCTCGAACCTCGCATCTCCCCACAGCAGGGTGGCCGGCGGTTCCGCCTCCGGTTGGTGCAAGCGGCACCACCGGATTCCGTCGACGAGCGTCGCCACCGGCGAGCCGTCGCTCGACCAGTCCAGGTACTCCTCCCAGAAGTCCAGCTCGGCGGCATTGTCGCGGCGGGGGACGTCGGCGGCCAGACCGGTGTCGGACCGGTGGATGGTCGACAGGGCGACCAGGAAGTTCTTGTAGATCCGGTGTTGGGCGGGCTCGGACTGATGGCCGAGCCACCGGTCGGCGTGGGCCACCCCGTCGATGATGTGGCCATCTATCCGCGGCATGAGGATGAACGGGGTGCCGATCCATCCAGGATCGGGCTCGAAGACCGGGTCGGCGATGGTGACGCCGGCCGCCGCCGCCGCCAGTTGGGCCTGGAACTGTGCGGCCAGGTCGTAGTGGCGGAACGTGCCCGCCCCCGGAGGGACTGTCCGCAGCACCAGGGGCGCTTCCTGACGAACACCCTCGTCCACCCAGGTGGCCTCGACGAGGATCGTCTGGCTGGAGAAGCCGGCCGACGGACGGCGGAACTCCCCCACCGAGACGTCCCCACGATCCCACCGGGCGCCCAACCACCGGATCAGTCCCTCGGCGATCGCCGAGTCGTCGGGTAGTGGAGGTTCGACCATTGTGCACGTTCTCCTCGGCTGTCGGGCCCACTGCGACAACAGCCATCCTGCACAATAGAATCCGCAAGTCGACGCAGTCCGAGGTCGACGCAGTCCGAGGAGGACCGGCCGTGCTCCGAAATCCACAGGGGGCTCACCCGCCGATCCACCTCAGATCCGGGGATCGTCGCCTGGTCCACCGACAGCCACGGGCCCGGGTCGGCGTCGGTGCCATGGTCGCCGTCATGGTGGTGATCTGTTCCCTGCTCGGCCAGATCGGTGACCCGATCGGTAGGGCCGGGGCCGTGCCCCGCACCCCGAGGGCCGGGGCCGTGCCCCGCACCCCGAGGGCCGGGGTGGCGGCGACCACCTTCGTGCGAGTCGACCAGTCCGGCTACCCGCAAACCGCGGTGAAGGTGGCATTCGTCATGTCGACGGGTGCCCTTTCCGGCTCGGCGGCAGTCACCGACTCGGGCGGTGTCCCGGTCGAGTCGGTGGCCCTCGGCCCATCCGTCGGGGCCTGGAACCGCACGTTCAGGTACGTGTACAAGGTGACGTTCAGCGCCGTCACCGCCGACGGGACCTACACGATCTCAGCCGGTGGCAGTACCTCGCCGAAATTCCCGATCGCCCCGGCCGCGACCATCTACTCGCAGGATCTGGCCAACTCGCTCCACTTCTACGAGAACGAGCGGGACGGGCCCGACTTCATCCCGACGGCGCTGCGCACCGCTCCGGCCCATCTGAACGACGAGCACGCCACCGTCTACAAGACCCCGTCGGTCAACGCCGCCGGCAACTTCAAGAGGAACCTCACCTCCCTGGGCAGGACGGTCGATGTTGCCGGTGGTTGGTGGGACGCCGGCGACTACCTCAAGTTCGTCGAGACGACCAGCTATGTGGTGGCTCTGATGCTCGACGGGGTGAAGACCTTCCCGACCGAGATGGGGGCGGGATCGGCCAGTTCCGACTTCATCGACGAGGCGGAGTTCGGGCTGGACTGGCTGATGGAGATGTGGAATCAACCGACCAAGACCCTCTACTACCAGGTCGGTATCGGTGCCGGTAACACCAGCGGCACGATCCTCTCCGACCATGACATCTGGCGGTTGCCGCAGGACGACGACACCTACGGGGGAACCAATCCCACCTACAGGTACATCCGCAACCGGCCCGTATTCGAGGCGGCCCCGGCCGGTTCCAAGATCAGTCCCAATCTGGCCGGTCGTCTGGCCGCCGATTTCGGCCTCTGCTACCAGGTGTTCCACGCCCGCCACCGGTCGCTGGCCGACAGATGCCTACGCGACGGCGAGACGGTCTTCGGCCTGGCCAAGACGACTGACGTGGGCCGGCTGTTGACGACGATCCCCTATGACTTCTACCCGGAGACCAACTGGCAGGACGATCTCGAGCTCGGAGCCACCGAGCTCTATTTCGCCCTGGCCGACGGGGGCAGCTCGGTGTCAAGGCTCCCCCAGACCAGTGCCAACTACTACCTCGATCAAGCCGCCGATTGGGCCAAGGCGTACATCGCCATCGGACCTGGCCAGTACGACACGCTCAACCTCTACGACACCGCCGGGTTGGCCCACTACGAGCTGTCCGATGCCATCGCCCAGGCCGGCGATCCGCCGGGTCTGGCCGTCACCCAGTCCCAGCTCGTCTCCAACCTCAACGCCTTGATCGGCATAGGCCTGGCCCAGGCCAAGAGAACCCCGTTCGGCTACGGAGCGGCGTGGAACGCCGCCGACTCGGTGTCACGCGGCGACGGCCTGTCGGTGATGGCCAGTGAGTACGACCGGCTCACCCAGTCCGCTACCTACGCCGCCCAGGCCCAGGGATGGCTGGACGGTGTCCTCGGTTCCAATCCGTGGGGCGTCGCTTTCATCGTCGGCGACGGTTCCACCTTTCCCGACTGCCTCTCGCACCAGGTGGCCAACATCTCGGGCAGCCTGACCGGTGGGTCGCCCGTCCTCGACGGGGCGGCGGTGGAGGGACCGGCTGCCTCGGGGACGAGAGGGTTCCTGGCCGGCATGAAGCCGTGCTCTGTCGACTATCGCCAGTTCAATAGCCGGCACGGCGTCTTCGTGGACAACCAGCAGTCCTACGACACCACCGAGCCGGCCATCGACCTCACGGCGTCCAGCTTCTTGGCCCTGTCGTGGCTGTCCACCATCGGCCAGTAGACGGCCGGAGACACCGGAGCATCGTCGACCGGCACTGCAGGGACCAGGGGAAACGGCCGAACCGACCGGTGCCGTCGCAAACTGTCGGCCCGGGGGAATCTCAAGTCCTGCGACAAACGTGTCGAAGATGCCCATGTGTCCGTACAACCGTCGAACCTGCACTCCGAGGACGTCCCCGAGGCCGAATGGGTGGATGCCGCGGTCGGAAGACTCTATGAACGGGTGATGCAGCACATTCCCGCCCAGTTCGAGCGTCAGGGCCACACGTGCCACGGGTGTGGCCGGTACCTCCCGTCCCCGGCCGACGGCCTCATCAGGCTCGACGGGAAGCTCGAGTGCATCTCCTGCGCTCTGGCCTACGGCCTGACGTCCGCCTGACCGACAGAGGACGGGAGCCCCGGCTCCGTCACCGGACGGCGTGAGCCGCCCATCCGAATTCGTTGGCCCGCACGGTGCTGGCGACGAATCCCGCCGCCCTCAACCGCCGCTCGACCCCGGCAGGGTCGACCGGGTTGTGGGTGTCTCCGACATGGAGCGTCTCGAGCTCCGGAGAGGCCAGACTGTCGGAGACGACCAAGACCCCACCGGGCGTCAGCACCCGCGCCACCTCGGAGAGAAGGAGATCCTGGAGGTCAGCCGTCGGAACGTGGTGAAGCATGGTGAAGGACACGGCTCCGGTGAAGTGACCGTCTTCGAACGGCAAGTCGGTGGCATCGGCCCGGACGACCTCGACGTTGGTACCTCGGAGTCGCCTGGCCAACGATTCGGCCAGCCGGTCGTCGATCTCCACCGACGTCAGCTTGGCCAGGTCCTCCCGCAGCAGATCGGTCGTCATCCCCGGGCCGGGTCCGATCTCGAGCACGTCGTCGCCCAGGTCGGCGCCGTCGAGCGCGTAGGGGATGATCCACTTCTCCAGCGCCTCCCGCCATTCCTCGCTGGAACAGAGATCGAGGTGAGCGTCGTTCACCACGCCAACGTTAGGGGGTGTCCCGCACGGCCGGAAGCCGGACCGCCTTGGCCGCCTCCTCGGCCCACCCGTTGGACCCGATAGCAGCCAGCAGGAATAATCGGCATGGTTCGCCGGTTGGATTGCCAATCGACCGCCGGAGGTGCTCCGATGACCCAACAGCCAGACACTCCCGACCAGGGCCTGCTGAGGCGACGCGATGCACCGGACTGGCTGATTCTGGCCCTGGCCTGCGTGGCCCAGTTCATGGTGATCCTGGACGTTTCGGTGGTGAACGTCGCCTTGCCGTCGATCGGCCGCGATCTCCACTACTCGGCCGTGGGACTGCAGTGGGTGGTGAATGCCTATGTGCTCACCTTCGCCGGCTTCCTCCTGCTCGGCGGAAGGGCCGCCGACTCGTTCGGCCGGCGCAAGATCTTCCTGTTCGGGTTGTTCCTGTTCGTCGGGGCCAGCCTCGTCGGAGGCTTTGCCCAGTCCGCCGGATGGCTGACGGCGGCCCGGGCCGTCCAGGGCATCGGGGGCGCCGCCCTCTCCCCCGCCACCCTGACCATCATCATCACCACCTTCTCCGGTCGGCAGCTGGCCCGAGCCCTCGGCCTGTGGAGTGCCATGGGTGGGGCGGGGGGGGCGGTCGGCGTGCTTCTCGGCGGGATTCTCACGGCCGAGCTCTCGTGGCGGTGGGTGCTGTTCATCAACGTGCCCATCGGCCTGGTGACCGCGGTGGCCGCCATCGTCTTTCTGGGCGAGGCACGAGGCACCGGACCCCGACAACGACTGGACGTTCCGAGCGCCGTCACCGTCACCGCCGGACTGGCCGCCCTCGTCTATGCAATCGTCGGCACCGACCAGTACCCGTGGGGGTCGGCCCACACCCTCAGCTGGCTGGCGGCGTCGGCCGTGCTCCTCGGTGTGTTCTTCGTGCTGCAGGTGCGCGGGAAGAACCCGCTCATGCCGTTGCGCCTGTTCCGCATCCGGGGGGTGTCGGGGGCGAACGTCATCATGCTCCTGGTGGGGGCGGTGTTCTTCTCGATGTGGTATTTCCTGTCGCTCTACCTCCAGGACGTGCTCCACTATGGAGCCCTGAGAGCCGGGCTGGCCTTCCTCCCGATGGGGATCGCCATCATCATCGGGGCTCAGGTCACCTCACGGGCCATGCCCCGCACGGGGATCCGACCCATGCTGTTCACCGGCACGGTCCTGGTCATCGCCGGATTCTTCTGGTTGTCACGCATCGGGGCCGGCAGCCATTACTGGAGTGCCGTCTTCGGTCCCGGAGTCATCATCTCGTTCGCCCTCGGGCTGCTCTTTGCGCCCCTGGCCGCGGCGGCGACCATGGACGTCGAGCGCTCAGAGGCCGGCCTGGCCTCCGGCCTGCTCAATACCTCCCGACAGGTCGGCGGTTCGCTCGGTCTGGCCATTCTGGCCACGATCGCCACCACCCACACGCACGCCCTCGAACAGTCCGGGGTGCCCATCGGGAGTGCGCTGGCCGACGGATACGCCCGAGCATTTCTCATCGGGTCGGTCATCGGGGTGGCGGCATTCTGTGCTGCCTTCATCATCCCGGCCAGAGCCGGGAGATCGACACTGACGGCGGCCGCCACCACTCCCACCACCCCGGCGGCCACGGCCACCCCGGCAACGGCGGCGCCGGCGACTGCGGCAGCAGCGGCGGCGGCGGCGGCGGCGGCGGCGGACGACGGTGTCGACCAGGCCGTCCCCGATGCCCGGATTTCGGGAGTGATGAAGCCGGCCGACGGCTGAGGTGCCGGCGTCGGCGTCGGCGTCGGCGTCGGCGTCGGCGTCGGCGTCGGCGTCGGGGAAGGCGTTACTCCGTGCTCGACTCCGGCCGCGAGCCGGTCACGTCGGCGACGTCTGGGCCGGGCTGGGCGGGGCGGGCTGGCCCTGCTCATAGGCCACGAGAAGACCGGGTTGCGGGTTGGCCGGGCTGGCCAATGTGGGCGGTTCGGGGAAGCTCATCTCCGAGATGTCTAGGAAGTCGGCGATATGGTGGCGGCATTGGCGTCTCGGTAGGTCAGGGCGGGCAGGTTCCACTGTTGCTCGATGGTGGCCAGCACCGACGTGTGGTCGTGCACCACGTTGGTCACCCCGCTCTTCTTCGAGTAGGGGCTGACGATCACCGCCGGCACCCTGACGCCGTAGAGGTTGTAACCGCCGGGGTAGTCGGCCGGACCGATGTCGGGAGGAATGTCGTCGGGAGCGATCGCCGCCGGCGGGGCCACGTGGTCGTAGTAGCCGCCATGCTCGTCGTAGAGCCAGATCAACAGCGTTGAACGCCACGCCGGCCCGGACATGGCGGCGTTGACCACCCGGGCCACGAACGCTTCCCCCAGCTGCACGTCCTCGGGGTTCTCCTCCGACTCGGCCGTCGTCTCGATGTCGAGGTCGAACGAGGCGGCGAAGGTGGGAAACCGGGGCGGGCAGGTCGCCGACCACGCCGGGCATGACTCCCTGGACGGCGCCCATGTTGCAGTCCACCAGGCTCACGGCTGGGAGAGTCCCGGCCAAGGCGTCAGCATAGAACTGGGCGATGGAGGCCAGATGGTCGGGGTACTTGAGGACGGTGTCGACCTGGATGGCCGAGGTGGGGGCGTCCGAGAAGTAGTTCAGCCACGGGATCTGGTGCCCGGTCAACTGGTCCCAGATGGTGCCGTTGGCCGGATAGATATCGATGCTGTCGAGGTCGGTCGAGACCACCCCCGACGCCGTACCCGATATCAGGTACCGTCGGTTGGGGTAGGTCTGGGCCGGCACCGAGCAGAACCACCGGTTGGCCAGGGCGAAAGTCTTGGCCAACGAGTAGTAGAAGGGCAGATCGTCCTCGGTGTAATAGCCCATGGAGCCGGGTCCGGTCTGGGCGAAGCCGCTCATCTGCCCATCGGCGATCTGAATATGGGAATCATCCCAGGACTGGCTGCCCGAATCGGATGCCCCGATCTCACCGGCCTGGTGGTACACGTGCATCCGCTCGTTGTCGACGGGGTTCCAGTTGACCGGCTCCTCCTTCTTGTCGAAGCGGAAGCCATCGGCTTGGGTCGGCCCGACACAGGAAGCATGCCCAGGTAGTTGTCGAAGGAGTGGTTCTCCTGCATCACCAGGACTATGTGCTCGAAGGGGAAGGCGCCGGTGTACTCGCCCACCGGCAGGGACGGGTAGGGCAGGGCGCCGGGACCCCGCAGCTTCCGGGCACCGGCCGACAGTGACCGGGCGGCAGCCGGGCTCCCGCCCGACAGGGTCTCCAGCCCGAGCGGGGCGGCGACGCCCATTGCCGCCGCACCCAGCCCGGCACGCAGCACCGTTCGGCGGTCATAGCGGCGGGGCTGGTCGGTCACTTCGCTCCTCGGTTCCTAGCGTTCGGTCCCCCCGCTGCGTGGCGGCGCCGTGGCCACCGCCACCACCAAATTCTTTACGAAAGTCGTCTCCTAGTGGGTTTGCAGAAGCTTAAAATTGTGTTGATAGGAGTTGAAAAATCGGCGCCGGCAACGTGAACCTCAGAACGTTCCGAGGCGTTGGCCCAGGTCTGATGGGGTGGCTGAACCGGTTGAGCCGTCCGGAGGGCACGGATCGTCTCGAAGCCACCGGTCCGGCACCGGCAATTCATGCAACGGTCAGGCGGAGGTGTCTTGGCGTTCACCGTTGAGGGGTAACCTCGGAGAGGGACGGATGAGCGTCGGTGGGTGTAATCCCGCCGCAGAATCCAGGAGGATCCCATGACAGCTACCAGCAGGCTCCGAGTGGCCATTTCCGACTCGGCCGAGGCACTGGAGATTGTCAAACTCGAAGTCGAGGGGGCGACCGGCTGCTCGGCTCGACCCGAGTTCCAGGAGTCGGAGCTCGACGCACTGGTGGTCGAGATGCGACTGGTCGACTCCGATCCTGCCGTCCTCAGCCTGGTGGCCCGGGCCATCGAGCGCACGTCTCCCGCCCTCGACGTGCTCGGTGTCTGGAGCGAGTCCCCGCCTGACCGCATGCCATCGGCGGTGACGACGAAGACGGTCTATTCCGGCACCGACGACTCGATGCCGGACATCGCCAAGCGGGCGGTGCGGGACGAGCTGCCCAGCGCCCAGTGGTATCCCCGCCGGGGCGGCGTCACCAGTGTTCGCCCGCACTGGCAGCTGGCTGTGCCGGCGCTGCTGGCCGACGGGGAGAAGGTGGTGGCGGTGCGCCGCCGCAACGGGTATTCACGCCGCTTCACGACTGATGATGCGGTCAGTACATGGTTGGGGCTGGCCGGCTGACCCCGCTTCATCCTTGCCTGTGGCCCGCCGGCTGTCCCGGCCGCTGAGCCGCCGGGGGGAGACACATCAGATCGCCTGCGGGCACGATCTGATGCTGGCGGGCCCGGGGAGACAGTGGCCCTGCTCGAATCCATCGCCGGCCTGTGAGGTCACTGTCCGGCCGGGACCAGCCACTCGTCGTGCATCCCGCCCTACGAAGGGGTCGGTGGCCTACCGGGACTATTCGTTGGGCACGTCGGACAATGGGCCCGGGTGGTGAATGGCAATGGCATCCCGCCCCGCTCGTTTCACTTGATAGAGGGCGAAGTCGGCATCATCCATCAGATGCTCGACACTCGGCATCGATCGATCGAGACTGCCGACTCCGATGCTCAGGGTGACGGGAACCTCGAGGGCAGCAGGAAGATCTCGGCGAATGCGTTCGGCAACTCCCACTGCACCGGAGACATCGGTGTCCGGGAGGAGCAGGGCGAATTCGTCCCCTCCTATCCGGCTGACCAGATCGAAGGCCCGCCCACTGTGCCGCAGTACAGCTCCGACGCTGGCCAGCACATGGTCACCGACGACGTGCCCGTAGGTGTCGTTGACAGCCTTGAACTGATCGACATCGATGGCCAGGAGGCTGAGGGGGCTCCGACTGCGAACCGATCGGGTGATCTCCTCCTCCATCCGCTGACGGAGCACTCGGCGGACGGCGCAGCCTGTCAGTTCGTCGGTGGCCGCCATGTCGGCCAGGGCAGCCTGAAGCTCGGCCCCGTGTTGTTCGATGCGCGTCCGGTTGACAGCGGCAGCAACAGTGAGAACCGAGGCACCGGAAAGCGCGGCGATGAGAAGGAAGTTCCGGCCCGGAGAGCTGGCGACGTCACGATCGATCAGGGCCACCAGGGCCAACGAGGCCAGGGCGGCCACCCCACAGATCGCCGCGGCCCGGGGAGTGAACATCAGTGTTCCGTAGATCAAGGGAAGCATGAGCAGGATGAGGATGGGGCTGTTCATGCCGCCGTCCAGGATGGCGACGATTGCCACTCCGAATGCCGACAGTGCCGTCCACGTCACCGAGTAGGTGACACACCACGGCTTGGCCGCCACCACCGGCGTCAGCGACATGCCCACCAGAGCCAACAGGAGCCAGAAGACCGCCACCGCCCACAGGATGGCGCGATGAGGTCCATCCGGTGTGAGGGCGAGATAGCCCATGACCACCAGCGTCTCGGCCAGGAAGATGGCAAATCCGATACGGATGTGCGTGAGCCAGAAGGTTCGCCACGCGATCCGTTCAGCGTCTGCCCCAAGTGCGCTGGCCAGCAGATCCTGCTTGTTGGAGTTCATGCGCGGCAGTGCCCTTCGACGGTATCCCCCGTTGTCATCGGCCCACCCGGGCCCCTGCTTTAAGCACCATCCCGACGGGGGGCTCGACCGACCCGCTGAGCCCGGGACCGGGAGGTCGGCCGCCGGTGGAGCCAAGGTGGACGAAACGTCCGTTTGACCACGGTATTCAACTGGCCAAGGGCCCCGACCCAAGAGGGCCGGACCTCCGGATCTTCCTGTGTGCGGTCCCGTCGTCACGGTGGGAACGGACGTGACCAGGCCAGCGCCCGCCCGCTCCTCGTGCCAGCCGGCGTGGCCCGAACAGCCTCGACCGGAGCGATGAACCAGGCGGCGGCCATGGCGATGACGGCGCCGATGACAATGCCCTCGAGGCGGGTGACGAGCAAGCCGGGACCGTGGTCGCCGAGGTAGCCGTAGAGCAGCGCCAATGCCGCGGTCACGCCCGCGGCCCAGTAGCCGTAGCTGAACTCCCGAAGCCAAGAGGCAAGCGCCAGGACAGCGAAGATGGCCACGATGGCCCATCGGTCTCCCGGCGCCCACGCGCCGGACAGCAGGGTGGCCAAGACGGTGCCGCAGGCCGCCCCGGCCACCCGCAGGCCACATTTGCCAACCACCTCCCGACGACTCCGGTTTCCACTGGCCACCACGAAGGCAGTGAGCACGATCCAGGACACGTGGTCGGGGAAGAGCCAGCGGCCGACTACGAATGCCGTCCCGAGGCCGACGAACATCTGGGCGGCCATCCGCGTGCTCGCCGCACCGAAGACCTGCCGCCAGCGCCGTGGCGCCGACCCGGGTACCGTCGGAGGGAGCGGGGTCTTCATCCGACCTCCAACATTGAACCCGCCGGCCTCACCGGCCAGCCGTGCGAAAGTGACCCACCCATAGGCCATGGCCGCCATGGCCGTCGTCCACAGCACCGTGCTCATCACCGAGCCGGACGGCGGTGGTGCGACGAGCATGGCGACGAAGGGCAGAGTGGCCAGCGTGCCGGCCTTGGCGAATCCGGAACCGAAACGGCGAACGAAGATCGCTCCGGCCACTGCGGTGGCAAAGAGCGCACCCCCGATGGCCGGCTGCAGGACCGACAACAGACTGACGGCGGCCGCCCCCGCCGCCGCAACCGGCAGGAGTACCGCACCGACCAGTGTGGCCTGGGCGTCGAGGTGACGCTGGGTCCGCCCGATGCTCAGTCCGAGAGCGACGGCCAGCACCGTCACATCGCCATGGAGCCCGCCGAGATCTTCGGCCAGCCAGGCGCTGAAGAAGCAGGCCAGCGTGGCGGCCATGGTGAGCCCGGCGGCGGGCAGCGCCCGTAGACCCCGATCGAAGTTGATCTCACTGAGTCGATGATCCATTTTGGTACGTATAGCGAATTAACCCTTCGCGGCCCTCAGATTTCAGTTTCGAAGATATGGTCGGATCTAATACGTGTTAGCTTACTACTTATGAGCGACGGCAGACTCGAGGCCCGGCGGGGCGTGGCCGCCGACGTCCGCCGAGGCGTCACCCGGTTGGCCCACCGCCTGCGCGTCGAGCGTCCGGCCGACGCCCTCACGGCCAACAAGATCAGCGTGCTCAGCCATCTGCACCGGAACGGACCGAGCACACCGGGAGAGATCGCCGCAGCCGAGCATCAACTTCCCCAATCGCTTACCCGGGTGTTCTCCGACCTCCAGATGAGTGGACTGGTGTCACGGGCGCCCAGCGAGCGGGACGGACGTGGGTCGGTGCTCTCCCTCACCTGGGCCGGGGAAAGCGCGTTGGCCCGGGACATGGCCCAGCGCGACCTGTGGCTTTCCGAAGCGCTCGGCGATCTCACGCCCGCCGAAGTCGACCTACTCAGCATCGCCGCCGGGCTGCTCGACAGGATCGCCGATCTGCCGGCCACGGATTCGGCGTTCCATGAGCAGACGGCGTGACCGGCTGATCGGGGCCGGCCCCGTCAGAGCCGGCCCGGCCCTCGACGGCCCGTCACCGGGACCTGGTCGACCTGAGGACACGGATCCGTCCTAGCCGATGTTGCGTTTGCTGGGCACCACCAGGTGGAGATCGATGTCGGTGCCATCGAGACCGAAGCTGATGATCCGACGGGGGTGGATGCGGATGAGCGGGCCCTCCGACACCGTCGGGTCCGAGGCCGGGTCGATGGCCTCGCCTTCTCCTCGTGGCGGTGGCCAGGCGCCCGAGGGATTGGCCGGCCAGGTAGTCGATTTCGATTGTTCGATGCGGGCACACCGCTGCCGGTCACCGTCGCCGGGTTGCCGCGACGGCTAGCGTCGACCGCGGTCTCGGGGCTGTAGGTCGGGTCGAGACGCGGCGATCAGGGAGGGAATCGGGTGACAGGGACCAGAGTGACGGGAGGGCCAGCGCCAACTCCGAGGAAGGCCGCCCGACTCCGGTGCGTCCTCGGGACGGCGGTGGCGCTGACGCTCGGGGCCGGCGGCCTGGCCGCCTGCTCCTCCAGCACCTCGGCATCGCCGACGACGGCTGCCACTACGTCGGGCACCTGCCAGCCGCCTTCCAACTGGCGATCGACGACGGCCACAGCCGTAGCCGGGACACCGTCGGACTTCGATCTGACCTCGTTCGACGGTACGAAGATCCGGATCCACTGGTTTCCCGACCCGTCGGCCGATGGCCAGGCCCGCCCCACGGTGCTGATGGGGCCGGGGTGGGGCCAATCCGGAGAGACCGACACCTCGCCAGACCGGCGTCCAGGGGGCTATCAGCATCGCCCAGCTGTGGCAGGGCGGATTCAACGTACTGACCTGGGACCCGCGTGGATTCGGGAAGTCGTCCGGAGCGGCCGAGGTCGACAGCCCGAGCTTCGAGGGCCGGGACGTCACCGCCATCATCAACTGGGTGGCCCGACAGCGCGGCGTCGAGATCACCGGCCCGGGGTGCCCCGGGTGGGAATGGTGGGCGAGTCCTACGGCGGGGGTATTCAATTCGCCGCCGCCGAGCAGGACTGCCGGATCGACGCCATCGCCCCGACCATCGCCTGGAACTCGCTGGGAACGAGCCTGGACAAGAGCCAGACGCCCAAGGAGGGCTGGAGCACCATGCTGCTGGCGAGCGTCGGCCTCGTCGGCCAAGCTGAACCCGGAGATCGACACGCGGCCGACAAGGAGATGAACTCGACGGGAACCATCGACTCCAAGGCCGTGGCGTTCTTCCTCGCTCGCGGGCCGGCCGCAGTTCCTGTCGAAGGTCAAGGTCCCGACCCTGATCCTGCAAGGCACGGTCGACGATCTCTTCACGCTCGACGAAGGGATCGCCAACTACGAGGCGCTCAAGAAGCAGGGAACGACGGTGTCGATGGCCTGGTTCTGCGGAGGCCACGGTGTCTGCCTGACCGACCCGGGTACCGCCATCGACGTCGCCAGCTCTCGCTGGCGTGGATGCAGCACTACGTGGCCCAGGACGGGTCGGTCAGCGTGCTCAAGGGATTCGAGTTCGTCGATCAGGACGGCACCTCGTACGCGGCGCCGGACGTACCCGTTGCCCGGGCGGTGCCCCGTGGTGGGCGTCCGGTTCGGGGACACTGGCCCTCGAGGCGGGAGGAGGGTCGGGACCTCCGACCGTCCCGCCCAACGCCCAGGCGGCCAACACCGTCGATGCGGTGGCCTACGCGGTGACGCCGGCTCCGGCGACCAATGCGGTGGACATCAACATCCCGATGGCCCACAAGGCGATACTGGTGGGCGCTCCGTCGCTGTCGTTGACCTACTCGGGCACGGTCGCGGCCGGCACACCGACCGACCCGGGTCTTCGCCCAACTGGTCGATCCGGCCACCGGGATCGTCGTCAACAACCAGATCACGCCCGATCCCGGTCACCCTGGACGGAAGGACGCACACGCTCGTGATCCCGATGGAGACGGTCGGTTACACCGCCAGTCCCGGGACGCACTCGACCTGCAGCTGGTGGCGACCACGGTGGCCTACATCACCCCGCAGCTCGGCGGCTCGGTCGATTTCCACAAAGTGGTCGTGTCGCTGCCGACCGTTCACGGCCTGGTGGTGCTCCAGGGCGGCTGATCGCCAACCCCCGGGGCACGGACCGGGGGCTCGGCCGAGTCAGCCCGTAGGTCCGACCGGACCGCGGGCCAGTCGTACCGGTGCGATCCGCACCAGGGCGTTGTAGGTGACCAGAGCGATGGCCAGATGCATGGTCATCAAGACGGCCACGGCTTTGCCCGACTGGCCCTGATGGAGGATGTATATGTCCGGGAGCCACAGCACCAGCGTCACCAGAATCGCCAAACGGAAGAACAACCAACGAGGATCAGACGAGACCCGGGTCACCACAGGCCAGGCAATACAGGCGATCAGCACTCCGATCACCGTCAACTTTCCGTAATCGGAGAACTGAAAGTGCACATAGCCCTTGGTCGACGGGAACACCCGGATGCCGATGGCGACGATCACCGCGTCGGCCAGCAACGATCCCAACAGCGAGACGATGGTCGCCACCACGAGGCGAACCCCGGAAGGCTGACGATGGGACGGCGTCCAATCGAGTCGGACCGCTCTCATGAGGGAATCGACTGAGTTCTCCTCGGACATCTTCGTGGTTCTCCTTGCCTGGGGGTCCGTACTGCTGGTTCATACCGGGATCGGGCTTCACTCCAGCCGCCACGGCCGGAGGGATGCGGTTCTCAGTTCACTGCGTCCTCCGGCCGTGCCAGGCGCTGGCGGCCAAACTCACGATGGCCAGGGCCGGCAGCAGGATGACGGCAACGAGGTGGTGGTGGCGCAGGAGGACTGCCGCCACGACGATGACGACCACGGCGACGAACAGCTCAGGGGTGTCCCCGATCAGGAAGTCCCACCAGAAGCTGGCGAAGGCGCGAACTGCACGGGTTATGCGGGTCACCCCGACATCTCCCCACCGGCAATGGACGGGACTGCAGCCCGGGACCGGGGTCCCACCTTGCGGAGCCATGCCACAGACACCAGTGCCAGCACCGCGAAGATCCCGATGAATCCGATGATGGCCAGATCACCCCCGGGCCAGCGCACCCCGGCACCTTCCCCGACCCAGAAGAGCCCGAAGCTGGTCAGCATGACGCCGACCCCCAGTTTGATGGTGTTCTCCGGCACGTTGGACAGCTGCCTGGCCACCAGGGCGCCGATCAGGGCAACCAGAACGGCGGCGGCGGCGGCCGCCCCGGCGGCCAGGCCCAGCCGGTGCTGGCTGGCGCCCAGGCTCACCACGATCAGCACGACCTCCGTCCCTTCGAGGAACACCCCCTTGAAGGCCACGGCGAACGCCACCATGTCCCGCGGCGATCTCGACGTCCCTCCTTCGGCGGCCGGGCTGAGCTCCTCGGTGGTGGCGGCGAAGATGGCGTCCTCGTCATGGAGGGCTATGAGGCCGCTGGCCCGGAGGATGGCTTTGCGGAGCCACGAGAGACCGAGCACGAGGAGCAACCCGCCGACCGCCACCCGAAGCGCATCGATCGGTACGTAGTGGATCAGGGGCACCCCCAACGCCAGGACGAGGACGGCCAGGACCACGACGGCCGCCGCCGCCCCCTCCAGCGCCGAACGCCACCCCCGGGCCACGCCGGCGGCCACCACGATGGTGAGGGCTTCGACCATCTCCACGGTGCTGGCGCCGAACACCGCCAACAGCAGAACCGTGGTGGATGTCGGGTTCACGGCGGCCACCCGTGGTCCTTCGCCGCCGCCGACTTGGACGGTTGGATGTCGTTGCGGACGACGGCCACATAGGCGACCAGGACGACCACCGCGGCGGTCAGGACCACGGCCGTCGGCCCGTCTCCGAAGCCGAGGCCACTGATGTCGTGCGGCTTGCTCATGTAGTCGGCGAACGATGCGCCCAGCGGTCTGGTCACGACGTAGGCGGCCCAGAAGGCGGCCACCTCGTACAGTCCGAAGAACCGCCAGGCGATGGCCGGGATCATGATGACCACCGCAAACGACACTCCCGACGCCAGATACCCGAGATTCAGGGTGGTGGCGGTGAGGTCGCCGAGTGCGGTGCCCAAGGCGAAGGTGGCGACGACGGTGGCCCAGTAGAAGGTCTCCCGACGTCGGGTCACGATGCTGTGGATGGAGAGCGTCCCTTCGCTCCGGTACCACAGCCAGAAGATGGCAGCCAGGATCACACACCAGATAGTGGTGGTGCCGGCGTAGGGGATGCCGAAGGTCAGATGCATCGTGTCCGACACGCCGGTGCCGAAGATGGCGATGGCCAGGGCCAGAAACCAGTAGGCGACGGCGCGGTACGTCCGGGCGCGGAACTGGAACCAGAAGGCGATGAGGACGAGCAACACCTCGATGGCCCCCCCGACCACATGGTTGTGCAACGAGAGGTAGTCAGAGGTCGCCTCTCCGGCCGCCGTGGTCAGGATCTTGATGATCCAGAACAAGACGGCGATCTCGGGCACCTTGGCCGCACGCGGCTCGGGGAAGACCCGATCGATGAGACCTGCCACGAATCCATCCTTTCCGGTGTGGTCGGAGAAGCGTCGCAATCAGTGTTCGGGGGGCGCCACGGCGGGCTGTCCGAGCCCGATCTCGTAGGCCGCAGCGACCACTCGCAGGTGGTCGCTCGCCTGCGATGGTACTGCTCCGGTTCGGACCCAGGGGATCGCCGCCGGCCGGCAAACGCCGAACAGCGACGGAACACCGGCACTCCTCCGTCCGATCGGCGGCCAGGTGCGATGGGTGTGCGGCGGGGCATAATCGAGCCGTGTCCCTCGACTCTGGAGCCACCGAATTGACGGTCGGGTGGATCTGCATCGACTGCGCCGAACCGGAACAACTGGCCAGGTGGTGGAGCCAGTTGATCGGGGGCCAGGCGACGCCGGACTCCGACGGTGACGTCCGTCTGGATGTCCAGCCGACTCCCATCATCTTTCTGCGGGTGCCCGACCCAAAGATCACCAAGAACCGGATGCATCTGGATCTGCGGGTAGCCGACTACGACAGAGCGGTGGCCCGTGCCCTAGAACTTGGAGCCTCGCCAGCTGACGACGTGTATGTCGGCCGGCGCTGGACGGTGATGCGAGACCCGGAGGGCAATGAGTTCTGCATAATCCGTCCAGATCCTGAGGCCGACGACCCGGGATGACGACGTGCCGGGGGAACCATCTCCGGTCATGAGGTCAGCCTGACCACGAGAGGCTTCCTAGATCGCCGGACTGTCTGTCTCTGCCGCTTTCTCGCCGGCTGTCTGCTGGGGGGTTCCGCAGCCCGTCTTTCCGGTCCGCACCGGGTGCTTCGATCTCCGGAATCGGTCGACGGTGAAGTGTGCCCTGCTCAGACACCAAAACGTCTCCCGCCTCTCACCGCGCCGCTTGGTCACGTGGAGTAGTTAGATCATCACTTTCTGTGGTAGTTTGGAGCAATGGAGCTGGTGGTGCCCACTACCGGAGACGGTGCGACCCCGCACCGGATCGTGCGGTCGCTCCTCATTCTGCTGGGCGGAGTTGTCGGCGTCGTCTTGGGCCTTACGATCCTGACGGCGTTGGCAAAGCCGGCCGGAGCAGCTTCTTTGCCAGTCACCCCAGCAATCCCGGTTCCAGCGGTCTCGGTGCCCGCCGTGTCGGTTCCGCCCGTGACGGTGCCCGCCGTTTCGATGCCCGCCGTGTCGGTGCCGCCGGTGACGGTGCCCGCCGTCTCGCTCCCGGCGGTGTCGACGGCAGGCACCCAGTTGGTCACCTCCGTCGCTTCGCTGGCGCAGGTTCCGAAGAACGCTCCCACTGGGCTCCCGGGATCCCCTGGCGGCATTCCGGGGGCAGTGGCGACGACGACCCACTCCCTGGCTGCCCCGGTGATCGCCGCCGGTCGGACCGTGGCCGACCCGCTCACGGCCGGACTCGGTGTCCCGACCATCCCCTTCGTCGGTGGTTCATCCTTCGGGGCTGATGGGACCGGTGCCACGCCGCCTCCGGTCGTAGGCGGGTCGCCGACCCTGTGGGATGGCGATGCCTCCGTCACCGGCGCTCCGATCTACGCCCTTGCCGCCTTGGCGCCGAGACCGGGGTCGGCCAACCCCTCTCCCGCACCGAGACCGCTCGCTCCTCATCCTGTGCCTCCTTCGGCTCCCTATCCGGCGACCAACTCCTTCCTGGCCATGAATGACGTGAGCGGCGATTCCGGGGTAGCTCAGGGAGGGAGTCCGTTCGGAACCGTCCCTCCTCTGGACCTGGTGCCACCCGTACTGGCACTCGGCGGGGTGCTGCTCCTACGCGGAACGAGACCGCGACTGCTTCTCGACTCGAGGTGCTCTCCTCCCGGTTAGTTCGGTCCTGTTGAGCAATGCGGCCCACCTGGCCGCCGACAGATACCCAACTACCAATTAGGAGATATTGAAATGTTCACCTCTACCAAGCGCGCCCTCGTGGTCGGTTCGATCACCTGGGCCGTCACCCTCATCGGGCTGGCCTCCCTCGGCGTGTTGTCTTCGAGCGCCCCGGCCCTGGCCAGCACCTGCCAAGGTCCGGCACCTTCGTCACTCCAGACCGCATCCTCGTCTGGTTCCCCAGCCGGCAGTGCTTCGCCGGCTTGGGGCACCAGTGGCCAAGGATCGGCACCGGCCGCCACCGGGACCTCGAGCGGTGGCAGCAATGCCGGCAATGGCTCGGCCAGCACTCCGGGAACGTCGGGGTCACCGTTGGTCAACACCAACGCCCCCATCGACACGACCGGGACGGGCAGCGCCGGTGGTAACTCGGCCGGGTCGGGGACGCTGGTCAACACCAACGCGCCCGTCCAGGCCCAGAGCCCCACTACCGGTGGAACGTCGGGGTCACCGTTGGTCAACACCAACGCCCCCATCGACACGACCGGGACCGGGAACGCCGGTGGTAACTCGGCCGGGTCGGGGACGCTGGTCAACACCAACGCGCCCGTCCAGGCCCAGAGCCCCACTGCGGGGACGTCGGGGGCACCGTTGATCAACACCAACGCGCCCGTCCAGGGAACGAGCCCGGTGGCGTAGGAGGCGCTTCGAGTCGCCCGGTACGCCGGGCGGCTCGGGGCTGGTGCGCACCCCTGTCGGTGGCGACATCGGCAGGGGGCGCACCCCTCCCCCACTCTCGATTCACCGGCCCCCGGTTCCGGGCGGCCGGGCGGATCAGCCCCACGACTGTCCAACCGTGCTCTTGTGCCACCCCGGTCGGCGCCGACCCCAGAGGAGGTGATTCTCATGAGCTGCCACCCGATCGAAGAGATCTACCGAAAGCAGCGCGATGGTGCCCGCTGCGGATGCCACGTGTGCGCGTCGGCCATCAGCTTGCAACCCGCCGTCAATTCCCATCAGCCAATGCGATGGGCCACCCGGCTCGGACTCCCGGCATCCGATGCCGGACGTTCCGACGAGCGCCCCCATGAGCCGGACTGAGTCAGGTCGAATTCCCGATTCGACCCGGTCCCGTCGGACAACCAGATATCGGAAAGTACGTCACTCGCTTCAGAGGGGGTGAGACATGAGCGTAATGAAGTCGGCTTCAGCCGAGCTCGGCCCGCAGTCGGCCGAGCATCACCCAGAGGGAGGAGCCACGGGCCGTTGCCCGGTCTGCAATTCGGAATCGAGATCACACCAGCTGGTGGTGACAGACGAGCACGGCGAGTGGCATATCCGATCGGGGCAAGACCACTAGGAGATCCCGGTGGACTTCGAGATACACACCGCCGCCAAACCCCGAATCGTCAGAGCCGCTCAGGGGGTTGACCGACCCCACCGGGCCCGGTGCTCCGCGCCCCGTGACGCTACATCGTTCAACGCCGCACTTCTGGACGCTTGGGCGACTTCTGCTGGGAGGGCATGGCGTTCTGGGTGGGCAATGGATACCGCACTCCGACATCCTCGGTCCCGGCCAGAGCATTGATGACGGCCTGTTCCGCCACGCTCGTGTCACCCAGCGAGGTGGCCGGCAACGGTGGCACCGAGGAATCGGGTGGGTTCACCAGGTCCAGTGACCGTGTCATGTCACCCGTCGCCTCCCGGCGCCACGTGGTGAGATTCGGCACCTCGACACCGAACCGGGTCTCCAGGAATCTGAGCAGCGATGTGTGGTCGAACACTTCGCTCGATCGGAAGCCTCCCCTGCTGAACGGAGAGACGACCAGGCAGGGAACCCGAAATCCCAAACCGATGGGTCCGGCGATGCCGCTGGCCTCCGACGGCAGGGGACTCACCGTGAGCCACTCACCGATCGTGCCGCTCACCGGGGTGGGAGGCGGGACGTGATCGAAGAACCCGCCGTTCTCGTCATAGACCACGAAGAACACGGTGCTGGACCAGACGTCCGGATTGGACACCAAGGTGTCCAGGATCTGCTGGACCAGGTACTCGCCGTATTCGGGTGGGGCGGCAGGATGCTCGCATTCGGCCAGGGGCGGCATGATCCACGACACTGCCGGAAGGGCTCCGGTGGCCACGTCGGCCACGAACGAGGCCGGATAGCTGGCGGCCAGAGCCCGCCCGGCCAGCTCGACCTCGGCGGGCGTGGACGGATCCCAATAGGTCTTGAAGTAGGGGAACGGGCTCAACTCCAAAAGAGCGGTGGGGTCGTTGTAGACCTTCCAACTGACACCAGCCGCGCTCAGCCGCTCGGGCATGGTCTCCCAGGTGAAGGTGCCGTAGTGAATCTGGCGGTCGCTGGTGAGGGTCTCGAGGACGGGTCCTCCTGCCACCCCCGCCGGGTCGATGGACGCCGAGATCGACATGACCCGGTTGGGGTCGGTGGGTCCCAAGACCGAGCAGTAGTATCCGTCACAGATGGTGAAGGCGTCGGCCAGGGCGTAGTAGAAGGAAAGATCCTCCTGGGTGAAGTAGCCCATCGTCACCGGCCCGTTGGCGTCGCCGTCGGCCTCGAGGTGGGCGGTCACGAACCCGTCCATGGCTCCGCCAGCCCAACTCTGGTGTTGGGGACCCCAGCTGTGGCTGATGTCGTTGGTCGTCTGACCATCGGTACCGGGTGGATCGCTGAGCAGGTGGAAGGGCTGCAGGTATCCGGCGGCGTCGGGCCCGACGCCCGGCTGGTAGCCGAACTGGTCGAAGACCGGGTAGGAGACCCCGTTCACCATCTGGCCGATCACCTTCTTGTCGGAGAAACCTCGCACATGCGAGAGGGTGCCGAAGTAGTGATCGAACGAACGGTTCTCCTGCATGAGGATGACGACGTGCTCGATGTCCCCTAGTGAACCCGCTCCCGCCGGGGCCTGGGCCGCCGCTGCCTCGATGACGTCTCCCGCCCCCGAGCCGAGGGTGACCCCGGTGATTCCGGCAGCCACGCCGGCCTGGAGGAGCCGACGGCGGCTGACGGTGGACCGTGGCGACCCGCTGGGCGGGTCCTGCCTTCCGGATGAAGGGGCAGGTGTGCGCGGCAATTCCGACCTCCCGTGATCCATCGAAGCGGATGTGGCACCCAGCCCCGTGGACCCCGCCGGTGGACTCGGCGGACGGGTGTTCCGTCCCTTCGGGGTCCGCTCTTCGGAGCTGAGCGACGCAACAAATAAATCATGGGGCCACTTCGGGCGACAACCACATCCGAGTGAACTTTCGGTGACGACCCCATGTCCTTGCTGTGACCCGACGCCCGGGAGGCAACCGGACGGCGGACCGAGGGAGGACCGGAGCGATGGCCGGCGCCTCCCGGGCTATCGCACGGTGTCAGCCGCCCGGTGCCCGCCAGGAGATTTGGGGAATATCGCTTCAGGAATGACGGGAACTGCCGATAACCCCCCCGAGGAACCATCCCATGGGGTCGCCGACTCGGTGCCCTTTGGCCCCTCATGGCTGCTGCTGACAGAGGTGCGGCCCATGATGGAAGAGGTAGATGATGGACCAGATCCGCCGGCTCCTCCCTCGGCAGTTCGCCGACTGGCAGGCCAAGTGCATGTTCGGCGACGACCCCGAAGAGCGGTGGCATGACTGCCGGGTCGTCGATGTTTCTTCGGCTGGTGCCGGCCTCGACTTACCGGAGACACAGCCCGAGGACATCGTGGGGAGTTCCGTCATCGTGGTCATCCAGCTTCGTGGGGAGCTTCGGAACTCCAGACCTGGAAGAGGTCAGGGCGTGCGAATGGGCATCCAATTCGTAAATCTCACCGAATCGGAGCGCTCGTATCTCAGTTCTCTCGAGGAACTCAAGGCTGTCTGGTAGCGGAAGGCCCGACAGGAGTGGCTGTGGACGGATCGGTCAGGCGACCCCGGCTCCGTCGAGGTCATCGAGCACGTAGTCGAGAAGGGCCCGGCCGTGCTGCGACGCCACCACGATGTCGTCGACCTTCACGGTGACCTTGTTGAGCGACTGGAGTCGGAGGACATCGCCGTCGGCCCGGGTGTTGGGGAAGATTCCCGAGAAGGCCAAGCCGTGGTCGGCCAGGTGGTCGGCGACAAGGGCGGTCGACGGCACGTCGAGGGGGAGATCGACGTAGAGGGCGTCGACTCCCTGGCTGAACAGCCGGGCCCGGATCCCACTGAGCACAGGACCGAGGTCCGCCCCCGGATGGGCGACGTGGATGTGAACGGTGTTGTGCCCGATCAGTGTCTCGGAGTGGGTGTGGGTCCGGTCGGGCAGGCGGACGTGCCGGGGTGGTTCGGCCAGGCGCCCCCGGAGGCCGCACTTGCGCAGGATCCGGTGCACGATGGCGCGGTGCTGGGCGGGGACGTAGACCGGTCGGTTGTGACCCGGACGGAGCTTCAGGTAGAAGAGGGCTGCCGACTGCCGGCGCCCACTGGTGGCGCCGGCCGCCTCGTTGGTCACCGACGCCGGAATCCAGCCCAGTAGGAAGCCTGTCTCGTGGCCCCCGACCTCGAGGTTGGCCCGCTCACTGTAGGGGTGCACGGCTGTCACCTCGCTGTACATGCCGACGATGCCGTGCTGGACGGCGAGGTCCGACAGGAAGCGCTTGACCCGGGGAAAGAGGTGGTGTCCCTGGGCCGCCGGCACCGTAACGGCCTGGCCGGCGTGGACCACCAGGTCGTGGGGGCTGTGACGGGTCAGGGCGGCGTGGCACAGGAGACGACCCTGTTGGTCGAGGGCCACGGCCGAAAGGAGCGTGCCGTGACTGATCCGTCGTGCCACCTCGGCCCCGTCGTAGACCCACGGGACGTCGTAGGTCTCACCGTAGGCGGCCCGGATGGCGTCCGACAGGAGGGGGGCCTCGTGGGGCGCCAGGAGGCGGATCGTCACATTGGGAATGTCGTCCCGGTCGGGGACCGAACCACGGCCTGGCACGGCCGGCAGTCTACGAGTGGCCCGGCGAGATGCCGTGGCTCACCCCTACCGCCTACTGTCCTTCGACTATTGCCTTACTGTCCTTTGACGGCTTTGGCTCCTGTGACCAGGCGCTCCCGATCGAACATCCCCGAGACGAACCGCAAGAGGAGCGAATCGACCGCCAGCAAGCCGACGGCAAAGGCCACGGCCACCAGGAAGGTCGGGCTGACCACGCCGACCGCCAGCAGAATGATCAAGCCCACGGGAGGAAAGCTGGCCAGCATGCTCAACTGCTGGGCCACCCGGGCTTCGCTGGCCCTGACCGACACAGCCATCCCGACGACGATGCCCCAGCCGGCCAGGAGGGGTGCGAGCAGGAACAGAGCCAGAATGACCGGACCGTCATGGAAGATGGCCGAGGCGACGGCGGAGTTGGCGAATAGCCGGACGGCCCCGAGGAAGAGGACGAACACCGTATAGGAGAGGCCGATTGTGGGGATCATGACCGATGTCGCTTTCCCCACCAGGAACTCCTGTTGGCGGATGGGCGTGGTCAGCAGTGGCTCGAGCGTTCCCTGTTCACGCTCGCCGACCACGCTGTAGGCGGCGAGCGTGCTCGGCATGATGGTCGGGATCAGCAGGAGGTAGAGGATCGGGAGGATGAGGCTCTTCTGCAATGCCGCTCCCGATGTGCTGGGCGTGACCAGGAAGATGGTGATCACGGGCTCGACGAGAAAGAGGAGCGGCAGGATGCACATGGTCACCACGATGGACCGCTTGCGGCGGAAGTCCCGCAACTCCTTGCGGACGACGGCTCGGATACGGGCGGCGTCGAGACCCATCACGGCTTTTTGGCCTCGACGTCCTCGGCGATCAGCTCGAGATACACGTCCTCCAGCGAGTGCTGGGTCTCTCCGATGCTGAGGACATCCGCTCCGGCATGGACGAGGCCCCTCACCACCTCAGGTGCGGCCCTCCTCGGCTCCGACACCGAGAGCTCATAGGAACCAGGACCTTCGGCCCGCCAGCTCTCGACACCGGTGATGCTGGAGAAGAGCTGCTCGGGGTGGTTGACGGGCTTGACGGTATTGACGACGAGCGTCTTCTTGAAGAGCTGGTCCCGCAACCCGGTCGGTGTCCCGACGGTGCGCAGCGTGCTGTTCATGATGGCCACCCGGTCGCAGAGCTTCTCGGCCTCGTCGAGGCGGTGGGTGGTGAGGAAGATGGTCACTCCCCGCTGACGGAGCCCGATGATCAGGTCGTGGACCTCGCGGGCGGCCATGGGGTCGAGGCCGGATGTCGGTTCGTCGAGGAACATGACCGTCGGATCACTGAGCAGGGTCCGGGCCAGGCCGACGCGCTGGCGGAGCCCTTTGGAGAGGCCGCCACACAGGTCACCGGCCCGGTTGGTCAGGTTGACGGCCTCGAGCGCCCTTTCGATCCTCGGCCCAGGGTCGTGCAACCCGTAGAGACCGGCGAAGTACTCCAGGTTCTCGGTGACAGTCAGGCGCAGATAGAGACCGGGCGCCTCGGGCATGACGGCAACCCGCTGGCGGATCTCGACTTCGTTCTCTGGGCTGAGCGGGATCCCGGCCACGGTGGCTGAGCCCGAGGTCGGTGCGATCAGCGTGCCGAGCGTGCGCACGGTGGTGGTCTTGCCTGCCCCGTTGGGGCCCAGGAAGCCGAACACCTCCCCGTAGGCGACCTCGAAGGACACGTCGGAAAAGGCAGTACGCCGGCCGAAGCGCTTGGTCAGGCGATGCACGGCGAGAGCGGGAGGGCCTCCATTGCCATCGAGAACGGGCTCGCTGGTGATCTCCTTGACATTGGTGATCGTTCTGGCGCCGGCGTCCGACGGACCCGTCGACCGTCCATTTCCGCTGACCACGGCTTCGGGGTAGGTCCCCATGGCGTCATCGGGGGTGAGACTGATCCAGACGTCGTGCTTGAACAGGCTGGCCACCAGAAGGGCGATCGATCGCTGGACGATGAAGGGATGACGGGGGCGCCGCTGGCAGGAGAGCCCGACCACCCGGCCCGCCACCACCTCCAGGGACACCTTCGGGCTGCCGAGGAACCGCGTGGACACGACCTGGACGGTGTGATGTCCGGCGTCAACTGGCAGGTCGACTGTCACGTTGTCGGCGACGGAGCCGACGACGACCTCGTCCACCACCACCTGCCACGCCCGACCATTGTCAGAGGTGCCCGATCCTCCGCCCCGGCGCGAGAGCCGGAGGATGGCGGCCGTCATGGCCTCGTACTCTTCCGAGCCCGAGTCGCCCGGGCGTGGACGCATCCGGCCCGAGTCGGGGGCGGCACCGGCATGACGAGATCTCGGCGGAGCCCGGCCGGCCGCCTCGGGACGATCCCCGGTCGCCGAGGCTGGTCGGGTCGTCCCACACTGCTCACAGCCACCAACAGCTCGCTCCCCGGTAGACGGCAAGGGTACACCTGGTGCAGGTCGGCCCAATCGGGGACGTCGGCCTTGTCCGAGGTGGTACCCCTCAGAGGTGGTACCCGCATTCGAGGAAGAGAAACGCGCCCGGAGATGTTCGTCAGATCATGAAGCGCATCGGGTTCTTGTCGTTCGGCCACTGGACGCCCTCGCCGCAGGGCCAGACCCGCTCGGCCTCCGATGCCCTGCTGCAGTCCATCGACCTGGCGGTCGCCGCCGAAGAGCTCGGGGCCGACGGGGCGTACTTCCGGGTGCACCACTTCGCCAACCAGCTTTCCTCGCCGTTTCCGCTGCTGGCGGCCGTCGGCGCCAGGACCAGCACCATCGAGATCGGCACCGGCGTGATCGACATGCGCTACGAGAACCCGCTCTACATGGCCGAAGACGCCGGCATCGGCGGATCTCATCTCGGGCGGACGCCTGCAACTCGGCATCAGCCGCGGATCACCGGAGCAGGTCATCGACGGCTACCGGTACTTCGGCTACCTCCCGGCCGAGGATGAGGATCCGGCCGACATGGCCCGGCGGCATACGCAGGTCTTTCTCGAAGTCCTCAAGGGTCGAGGGCTTCGCCGAACCGAACCCGCGACCGATGTTCGCCAACCCACCGGGGCTGCTCCGGGTCGAGCCGCACTCCGAAGGTCTGCGTGAGCGGATCTGGTGGGGAGCCGGGACCCGGAAGACGGCGGAGCGGACGGCCGAGCAAGGAATGAATCTGATGAGCTCGACGCTTCTCAGCGAGGACACCGGTGTTCCGTTCCATCAGCTGCAGGCCGAGCAGATCGAGCGGTTCCGCAAGGCCTGGGCCGATGCCGGTCACGACCGTGAGCCCCGGGTTTCGGTCAGCCGCAGCATCTTCCCGATCGTCAGCGATCTCGACCGCGCCTACTTCGGTCGCGGAGAGCAGCTCGGAGGACCAGGTCGGGTTCCTCGACGGGGGCACGGCACGCTTCGGCAAGACGCTACGCCGGAGAGCCCGAGCAGCTCGTCGAGCAACTGGCCCAGGACGAGGCGATCGCCGCCGCCGACACACTGCTGCTGACCATCCCCAATCAGCTCGGTGTCGACTACTGCGCCCACGTCCTCGATTCGGTCCTGACCGACATCGCCCCGGATCTCGGCTGGCGCTGAGCCGCTCCCTGCTGAGGGTGGCGGCCGGTCATCCCCAAGCCGAGACGTGCTCCACTTCATCGACCCGGACGAGCTCGAGCTTTTTGGTGACCTCACTACCGGGGGCGCCCCCGCTCGAGGTTGGCGAAGAAGTATTTGGCGGCTTCTACGCCGAGGAAGGCGGTGACGACGGCAATCAGGATGGGAAACGTCTGCAATGGCCCCACGCGGGTCAGGATCGCCGCCATCAGCACCATGGCGAAGGGCGCGGCCGCGAACGACCCCAAGACGCTGGTGAGCAGGCAGCTGAAGGCCAGTCCCAGCGGAATGCCGGGGAGGGCCAGATGGACGATGACCCCGGCGGTTCCGCCGATGAACAGCATCGGGAAGATGGGGCCGCCCACGAATCCGCTGCCCTGGCTGACCGCGTAGGTGAGCATCTTGGCGATCAGGATGGCGACGCACAGGCCCAGACCAAGACCACTTGCATCCTTCAACAACGACGTGAGCTGGTCGTCGCCGGAGAACATCGTCAGCGGGAGGGCCACGCCGACGATGCCGAACACGATGCCACCCAGCGTCGATTTCACGATCGTCGGGACCTTCAGCCGCACGAACAGGCGGGCCGCCAGCACCATGAAGCCAGCCGTCAGAATCGTCACCAAAGCGCCGAAGAGACCGAGGGGGATGCCGACCAGCAGCTGCCAGTCCTCGAAGGTGAAACGGGGCACCTGGTAGGCACCGAGGAACACGGCGCCAGCGATGGCGAAGTAGATCCCGAATGAGATGCTGGCGGCGACGATGTTCGTGACCAGGGTCTTGCTGAACCGTTGTCCGCCCGGCCGGGCAACTTCGAGGATCAGCATCACCACGATCACCGGGCTGGAGAACAGCCCACCGAAGATGCCGGCAATACCGGCCAGGGTGCTCACCTGAGAATCCTCTTTGCCCAGCCCCCGTCGCTGGGCCACCCAGCTGCCGGCGCCACCACCTATGGAACTCAGCACCTTCTCCGGACCGACGCTCGCTCCACCGATCAGCGACACCGCCGAGACGGCCACCGTCCCCCCCACGAGTCGCGGGTCGACACCCCCCGCTCGCAGGTCGTCGAACAGGCCGGGCACCTCCTCGGGCAGGCGGGTCAGCCGCCGCAGCAGGCCAACCACAACGCCGGCCGCGGCGGTTACCGCCACCCACCACCAATGCCCGCCGAACCAGTCGGCACTGGAATCGGCGCTCCACCCTGACCCGAGCTTGACTATCCCCAGGAAGACCAGTCCGGCGAACGCTCCGAACACCCCGAGGGCGGCGGCGCAGCCCACGAGCACCCAGAACTCCCGGCTTTGCGTCACCGGGGGATCTGCGGCCGGGCCAGGCATGTCGCCCACGAGGTGACGCTAGCAAAACCGAACGCCGACTCACCGACGGGCCGATCGTCGGCATGACGCCCCTGTCACGACGACGGTCGTGGCCTCGACGCCCACGTAGCGGACCCCGCCCCGGCATCGCCAGGATCTTGCTGGACCTACTACGCCGAAGCACCGACACCGGACGAGAGCGCCGGGAGCGGCGTGGCGGGCGATACGGGCGCGCTCGTCAAAGACCTCGTGGCCCAATACAAGGACAACTGGGGAACCGGGCCACCGGAACCGGGGGGCGGAGGGGGCGGGGCCTGGGGCTATGGGTTAGGGGCGGCGGGTGGCCTGTGCGTCGGCGCCACCCGCACTGAGGCCATCTGGGGGCGGCGGAGGTTCCTCCAGAATTGAGCGGACATGGTTCGGGTGCGCACGGAGAAACCTCATGCGCGCCGAACCCTTGGATGCGGAATCGAGGGCCGAGTGTCCATTTCACGACATCTTCGAATGCGATCCAGGCTCGGCGCCCTTCGCTCCGGTGATTGACCTACCGTTCTGGGATGGACAACCCGGGCGAGGAGATCGAGGGGGAGAAGCGCTGGCCGATGGCCGCCACGCTGATCTGTGCGATGGTGCTGCCCTTCCTGCTCCCCCCGAAGTACGCCTTTGGTCCGAGGTGGATCGTCCCCGTGGTCGAAGCGATCCTCCTGATAGCGCTCATCATCTCCGATCCGGGCCGAATCGACCGTCGGTCGACGTTCGTTCGGACGCTCTCGCTCGGACTGGTGGTCATCTTGGCCGCCGGAGCGGGCGCCGCCACCGCCCGCCTGGTCGTCGATCTGGTCAGGGGCGGAGTGGAGACGAACTCGCCGGGCGGGCTGCTCAGGATCGGAGGAGTGGTGTGGTTCTATGTCATCATCACGTTCTCCTTTCTCTACTGGGAACTGGACGGCGGGGGCCCCGAGGCCCGGGCCCGGTCGAAACCGGAGTTCCCGGACTTGGCCTTTCCCGAACAGATCAACCCCCAGGTAGCTCGTCCGGGATGGCGACCCGAGTTCTTCGATTACCTCTACCTGGGCTTCACCGACTCGACCGCCTTCAGCCCCACCGATGTCATGCCGCTGGCCCGTTGGGCCAAGCTGGCCATGGCTATACAGGCGACCGCTTCGTTGGTCATCTTGGGACTTGTGATCGCCCGTGCGGTCAACATATTCAAGTAGGGCGGAGGGCATCCCGGGATCGGCGCCCAATAAGATCCGCCCCGGTAGGTGATAGTCGATACGGGCCACTGACCCCGGTGTCGTGGAGCACCCTCGTCTGATAAACCGCCGCCCAAACGTCAACAGCCCTTGGCATCGCTAGCAGCCGAACCGGCACCTCTGAATTCGGCTTAGGCGGCAGTATCACCTCGCCAGGTCGGCCAGCCAAGAAGTTGGGGTTTCTCCGTCACCCAAGCACGCAGATCGTCGCCAATCTCGGCACTGATGAGGGATTCGAGTTTCGTACTGCACTCTTCCAGAAGCGCGGTGTACGCAGGGTCGGCGGCCAGGTTGTTAGTCTCGCCGGGATCGCTGGCCCGGTCGAAGAGCATCAGGTCGTTGCAGCTGAACAGGTCGTCGAGATTCCGGGGCCGGTTTGGTTCGAGCGGCGAGAAGTACCGGGCGAAGGTGAAGCGGCGGTCGCTGTAGGCGCGAAGAAACCCCCGCTTGCGCCAGTCAGGACGTAGATCACCTGAGGCGATGCGCTCGCCGACACCCGGGTCGGCGAAGTGCTCCCAGAACGACGCGTCGAGTGTCACCACGGATTCGATGGCCACGAGTACCCCATCCCTGACTGCGGTGCCGTCAAGGGCGGGCAGCAGCGAGTGGCCACCGAGGTCGGGACACTGTTGGGCGATTTCGTCCTCGCTCAATCCGGCGAAGGCTAGGAGGGTCGGAGCGATGTCTACCGCCGAGGCCAGGGCCTCGGTCGAGGTGCCACCGGCGAAGTCCGGGTGGGTGATGACCAGGGGCACGTGAGTGTTCTCGTCATAAGGGAGATTGCCCTTCTGCCGGAGACCGTGGGATCCGGCCATTTCGCCGTGGTCGGCCGTCATCATGATGATCGTACGATCGGCCTCACCGGACGCCTGGAGAGCGTCGAGGACAACCTCGATGTGACGGTCGACGTCCCGAACGCAGTTGAGGTAGAAGTTCATTCCTGTTCGCCAGTGGTCGTCATCGCGGACGGGACCGAACACGGTGTCCATCATGCTGCGGTACTCCTGGAGGGCCGATGTCGCCGGATCATCGCTCCAGTTCTTCGGCGCCTCGAAGTCCCACCGAGGCGCGTACATCGGGATGTCGGCGGGAGGCTTGGCGACGACGGCGTGCGCCAAGTTGGGCGGAAGTTGCACCGACGACCTCCCCCCATAGTCAAAGCTCATGACGTCGTGAGGGTTGACGAAGTTCACCGTCATGAACCACGGTTGATCCGCCGATACTGATGCAGCCCGGTTTCGCAGCCACGCCGCAGCCTGACCGGCGATCACCGGGTCGACCCGCAGCCCGGCCCAGGCCCCGCCGTCGATGTCGCCCCAGTCGTTCCACTCGTGAAACCCGTAGGGTTCGAGAGCGTCTACGGTGGATACAGGGTTCGCTGGGTCGACATAGGCGTTCGAGAGATGCCACTTGCCCTTGTAGGTGCAGTAGTAGCCCGCCCGGCCGAGCATCGTGCCCAGCGTGCCCAGAGCTGGGTCCAGAGGTTCGATGTAGGGGAAGTTGTCGTTGTCGTAGATGCGCGTGACCGGGACGTGACGACCGGTGTAGATCACTGAACGAGCGGAACTGCACTGTGCCGATGCCGTGTAGTAGTTGGAGAACTCGATGCCTCTATCTCGGATCCGCTCCCGCCCTGGCAGGGCGTAGCCGGGCGCAGTGGGAAGGTTGAAGCGTTCTTCGTCCGTCGTGATGAGGAGGATGTTGGGCGACTTGGGCATTTGTCCAGTATCGCCTGCACAGAGGAGCGATCGCCACCGGCAGTAGCAGACAGGAGATGGTCCAACCCGGCAAGCACCCGCCCCACCCGTGCCGGGCATGGCTTCTCGCAGGGCAAGCGCTCCGGGCGCCCCCGTCCACCCGGTGGCCGGGGGCGCCCGGTTCTGAACAGGGGTCAGAGCGAGATGCCCGCCTCCTGGAGGACCGGTGCAAGTTTGCCCTGCACCCACTCATCCCCACGTCGTTTAATCACCCATAGACCGGTTTGGCCGTCCTTGGTCCGCACCGTGACTTCCGTGAACTGCTTTGGCTTCACGGTCGGGGTACGACGGACCCCGTACACCCCTTGGGCCAACATGAACCGGCCCTGGCTGCCCCTGGTTCCTTGTTCCATTATCTCCACGCCCGAAACGCTGTTCAGCGGAATGCCGTGGGAGCAGGAGAGGTGGCCATGTCCGATTCGGCCGTCCTCAATCCAGAGATGGCGTCCGTGAGTGCCAAGTTCCTTGATTCCGCCCCGATAGACGCAAGCCACTGGAAAACCGATCCTGACGTTCAGCGGTCCGCCTTTCTGCTGCCTCATCGGAGACTTGTCTAACAGCACCTGTGCTCCCATGTGGTAATACCGCCGAAAGTTACCCACCCGATGTTCCCTGGCGCCTCGTTTGAGGAAGAATCTGACAGGCGGCGCTCGTCTGGATCAGTCAAGGGGGAATGTGCGGACAGATGCGAGGTGCGACGGACCAGCGAAACGACGCCCCAGTCGAACCATCTCCCTGGCAGCGGTCGGCGTAGTTGTCGCTTTCCCCGTGGTGGCCATGGGACCTCCAGCCGGAGCGGCTACACCGGCGACCCAGATCACACTCTCTCAGGAACTGTCTGCGCCTCCAGTCAATCCGAACGTCTTCGGTGCAATCATGGATTGGCCCAACAACGCCTTCGGTGCCTACGACTCAAACCAGTCGAAGTTTTACCCCAGTTCGAGTCCCTGCTGAAGAAGTCTGGTGTGAAGACCATCCGCTTTGTGGACGGCAACTCGGCCCGCTGTTGCTTCGAGTTCCAACGGGCCATCGGTCCGGTTGCTTCCCGGCAAGCGGGTATGACGCTCGATGGACTCTCCGGTCAGGACTCCACCGTCGGGCCGGACGAACTTGGGTCACTGGTCAGCCAGGCGGGGGCCGATGGCATGGCCGTCACCAACTTCGACCGCCAGTCTGCCCAGGACGCCGCCGATTACGTCGCCTACATGACCGCCCCAACCTCCGCCCATCCGTCATCGGATCCCAACCGCGCCAGCTACTGGGCGGCGTTGCGAGCCAAAAACGGGCATCCAAATCCGTATCCCATCAGCTATTGGGATGTCGGGAACGAAGAGGACCTCGATCCTTCCGGATGGATCACCGGTCAGGCGGTGAGCATCGGAAGTCACTCGACCACCTGTACGAACAGCACCGACTGTCTGTACGCCTTTGGAGGAACTACGGCATTCTCCAAGCAACCGGTGGTGGGGGCATCCAACCTGTCCCCGGCGGCCAGCCTCAGCACCGGTAAAGGAGCCCAGACCTTCTATGCCAGTGCGCCTCCGGTCGTGCCAACCAGCCAAACGCTCTACGTGGGCGGTGCTGATTGGCTGCCGGTCAACGATCTTTCGTCAGCGGGCCCCTCCGACCAGGTCTATTCCCTCAACGACCGCTCAGGCGAGATCACCTTCGGGGACGGCACCCACGGAGCGATTCCGCCCGCGGGTAGTCAGATCACTCTCAGCCACCAATCGGGCCCCCACGATGGATTCGACCGGTACTACGCAGCCATGAAGGCGGCAAACCCAAAGATCAAGATCTGCTCGGATGCCGAGAACGTCGGCTTCCTCCAGGCCATGGGCACCACCTATCGCTACGACTGCCCACCATCGAACGCATTGCTCCCTGGGTTCCGAATAGGGCCAGTAATGCGACCTGTCGGCCCCACTGCTCGGAATATCGCGATTACACGGTGAAAGCGTCCCCTGCCGAATCCTCGGGGACGGTCTCCGGCCGTGCCGAGAGCAGCGCCGCAAGGTCTCAAGCGCCCCGTTCAAGAACTAAACGTCGCCACCCGACCGGTCATGCACTCTTCAGGTCACGACGACGAAGAAAGATTCCACCCAGGACCGCTCCCATCACGCCCAGCCCGGTCATGACCGCCGCGCTCGACCAGTCTGGGTTGGTGGCGGGAGCGGGCACCATGTGGAAGAAGACGGACGTATCCAAGAGCCAGTGACTGGTGTGGATCAGACCGCCCGCAAACTCGACCAGGAACGCCCAGGCCAGGTATCCATAGACCACCGTGGAGGTTCGTCGCGGCCACGCCCCAATGACCAGTGCTCCCAGGCCAAGCAGGAGAAAGCCGGGTGGGACGACGTTCAAACCGGCTGTCACTAGTGACCCGAAGCCGACACCACTGTGCTGGCTGGCAGCGCCAGCCCAGGTCCCCACCCCCGCCACCACCCCGGCGACCATCACCAAGAGCGCGGAGAGTCCCAGGAGTCCGCTGAACCAGGAGACCCTGTTCAAAGGACGGACGAGAAGGTTCTCCAGCTGCCCCTCGGCCTCCTCGGTGCGGATGGCGGTGATCTGGCCGGCAGCCACCAGTGCGATCAGGAGGGCGAGCATCAGGAAGGTAAGACCGAGATAGTCCGCCACCACGGAGCCGTGCCCTCCGAGCCGTCCGATGGCCTGTGTGATTCCTTGCGATCCGGTGGCGTCCTTTGTGGCGGACTCGGCGGTGGTTCCGATGAGCACGGCGAAGGCGGCCACGGCGAACAGCCAGCCGAGGGCTACCGGACGCATCAGGCGCAGGGCCAAGCCCGTGGGACTGCCGACCAGGGCAAGGTGCGCCTTCGCTGAGTCCCGTTCGGACAACGTGGCCGCGCCGAGGTCGCGGGTCCCGGCTAGGTGCAGCGTCAGGGCGGTGACCGCGATCACCAAGATCAGCACCAAGACCAATGCCATGGCGTTGGGTCCGGTCAGCGGCCGTGATTCCTCGATCCACCCCAGCGGGCTCAACCACACCAGCCAATGCAGGCCCGGATTCGTATCGCCCACTATGCGCAGGGCGTACGCGACGCCAAAGATGATCCCGGCCATGGACGCGGCACGCCGACGAGTGTTGGCCAGTTGGCTGGCCAGAGCGCCGATAGCAAGGAACATGGCCGCACCCGACACGAGCGTGATCGAAAGGAGGAGACACTGGCCGAGATTCAGCCCGACCGACGCGGATCGGCCGGTGACGATCGCACCGAGCGCCGTCAATGCGAACAGTGTCAATAATCCGGCTCCGAGGCCGGCTATCTCCTGGCCCGCTGAGCGTCGTCGCGTCGTCTGGCCGGCGAGGAGCAGATCGTAGTGCCCAACTTCCTCTTCGCCGCGCAAGAGGCGAGTGGACGTGAGCAGACCCCAGATGCATCCGAGCACGCCGAGTATCCCGGCGAAGCGCCAGTCCACCCAGCCCGCGACGGTGTTCACGCCGCGCTCGGATCCAATGAGTGCGTTCATGGCCACGTCCGACCCATACGCATGCGCCAACTGATCACGCGACGCCTGAGTCTTGTACGTCGAGGTATAAGCGTGCGTCTGGACCAGGATGAAGAAGCCGAATATCAGGCCCCAAAGCGCGCCCGAACGACCGGCGCGCCGAGACACCCACCAAGCCACCACCATCCCCGGATTGCGTCCGAGGGCGACGTCGGGTGGTGGTGTCTCGATCAACAGACCGGTCATCAGTGGGCCCGCCCGGCCATCGGGACCTCGGTCAGGACCGGTGCCGTGCCATCAGGTCCGTACTGGGCCAGGAACAATTCCTCGAGGGAGGGTTCGCGGCTGAGCAACCGGCGGACGCCCGTGCCGGCCAGAGCAGAGATGAGCGGCTCGATCGACCCTTGCACCTCGAGGTGGATGAGGCGGCCGTCCACCACCGCTCGTTGCACGCCGGCAACGCCGCTCAGGTCTGGGGGAGCGTCGTCGAAGGTCGCCTCGACCGTCAGCGTCGAGAGATGTCGCATCTCGGCCAGCGTCCCCATCTCGACCAGGCGACCTTCGCGTAGGATGCCTACTCGGTCACACAGCGCCTCGACCTCGCTCAAGATGTGCGACGACAAGAACACGGTTTGGCCGGCTTGACGAGCCTCAGTCACACAGTGCCGAAACACCTGTTCCATGAGTGGGTCAAGGCCGCTGGTGGGCTCGTCGAGCACGAGCAGGTCGGGGCGTGTCATCAAAGCGGCGACGAGCAGGATCTTCTGTTTGTTGCCCTTGGAGTACGCCCGTACCTTCTTCGACGGGTCGAGATCGAAACGATCGATCAACACGTCCCGGTACTGGGTATCGACACGACCCTGGACGCGTCCCAAGAGGTGAAGGGTCTCCTCTCCGGTCAGCGATGGCCATAGGTTGGCCTCACCGGGAACGTAGGCGAGGCGACGATGGGCCTCGACGGTCTGCCGCTGACAGTCGAGCCCGAAGATCTCTGCCCGACCTGCTGTCGGCCGAGCCAACCCGAGAAGCAACCGGATCGTCGTGGTCTTGCCGGCCCCATTCGGCCCGAGGTAGCCGACAACCTCACCTTGGGCGACCTCGAGGTGAAGGTCCGTTAAAGCCCCGACTCCGCCGTACTCCTTCCCAAAACCCTCGGTGCGGATAGCTAGCGAATTGCCCATGCGTTCATCCCTTCGTCGATTTCGATCGGCAAGGGTGATGAACCGAACGGAACGTTTACGCGTGACCCCAATGCCGCCGGTGCGCAGTGCTGAGCCGTGCTGATGCGCCCAAGGCCGCCGAGACCGAATCCTCCGGACAGCAGGCACCGGATCAACCCATCACTCATCGGGTACCTCGACCGGCTCATCGGCGGGGAAACTCTCGCTGGCATCTCGACCGGCATCTGCAATGAGACGAAGAAAGACGGCGAAGTGCTCCAATTCGGTCTCGCTGTACTCTGCGCAGATCCGGTTCATGAAGGTGAGCATCGGTGCGTAGAGGCGCATCAGCTCACCCGCCCTGAGGCGCACCGGTATGACGAGCACGGCGCGCCGATCGGAAGGATCCCGTTCACGGACGACCCACTGGCCTCGTTCCAAGCGGTCGAGAATCCCCGTCACGGTCGCGGGATGTAACCCAACGCGCTGCGCGAGCTCCCGCGGGCTCAGTGGACCATGCCGCTCGATGAGATTGAAGCAGGTGAGGTCCACGTCCTTCAGATCAAGATTTCCGGCGACATGGCGGTTGAAGAGGGTGAGGTGCAGGATCACCTCACGAAGTGCGCGGGTCACCTCGCCGTGGAGCTGGCCTCGCCGCGGTGCCCCACCCTCGTTCTCTTTGGGATTCATAGAATCTGATAATCATATCATATGGTATGGTGGCGGAATTCGGAGCCCGTCCACAAACCACGGAGCCCGTCCACAAGGAGTGATCCGTGAGGAGCGTTGCCCGCACCGCCTACCGTTACCTGGCTTCGTTATTTCTCGTCGGAGTGATCATCGAGTTCTTCCTCGCCGGACTGGGCGTCTTCCGCACTCAGGCAGCCGCAACCAAGGCGGGGACGACCTTGACCACGGCGGCGTTCAACCACAGTTTCGGAGCCCACGAAGTCGTGGGCAGCGCCCTCGGCGTGGTCAGCCTTGTGCTTGTCGGTTGCGCGCTTGCAGCCCGAATCGGACGAAGGGGTCTGATCGTGATTTTCGGATTGCTGCTCATCGTCCTGGTGCAGTCCGCGCTCGCCTACTCCGGTCCCTCTTGGGTGCGCGCATTGCATCCAGTGTTGGGGCTCGTCGTCCTGGGCGCAGCAGGTCATGTTGCCTACCGTGCCTGGCGGCCAGAGAGCGGACGAACAAGCGAGGGCGTTTCTCGCTAAGCCGTGAGCGGTACCCACACCCCTGCATCGAGTGATGCTCCCCGACGTCACCTGTCAGACGCTGCCGAGAGTGACGTTCGGCCCGCGGCCAAGAAGAAGGAGTGAACGCGTGGGAAAGCATCCTCGCCTACATCAGCTGACACTGCTGACTCCAATTTTCGCGACACGGGCGAGGATCGCCCGAAGGGCAGCGCACCCGATGGTGCACAGGTGTGGACTCGATGACCAGGTCTGGCGGAGCCGACGGGGGTCACGTTCACAGGCGGTCAGGGCGGGCTCGATGCCCGCCTGGACGCCGCTCTATCGGGCACACCGGCGAGCGCGGTGGAACAACGCTCGAATCGACGGTGCTCGTCACGGCGTTGAGGCGCCACCAAAGGGCGCCAGAATGCCCGCTATGACCCGAAAGGCGAGTGCGCGGATTTCCGGGGCCCAGAGCTCAACAGTGCGATCCGCGCAGCAACGGGACCCCCTTGCAATCGTGTTCCCCTGTTCCGCCCGTGGCTGGCCGAGCCGGCTCGCTCACGGGCTCTCAGCCCGCTACGCGCCGCCTTCCCCGGGCTGGCGTGGGCCGAGGAGCAGGGCAGGGCCCAGAGGCGCGCTCACGGCCGACTGTGAGCGTGGGAGCAAGGGCTGACCTTGATCCCGTGAGCGCCGAAGTCCCAGGACAGCGGCTCGGGGTCAAGGGGCGGCCTCCTGGCCGAACGAGAACCGAAGCCCGGTGATGAAGCCGATCTCGGCGAGGCGACGGCGGAGCCGGACGCCACTGAGGCGGCGCCCCGCAGCGTCCCTTGAGGTCGAAGCGAAGGTCTGGCCACTGACGTCTCTCGAGCTTCGCACCATCACGTTCATGTCAATGCACCTCGTCCAGGCATGAGGGTGACGGGGCGAACAGGCAGGGTGACGGCGAAATGAACGCAGAACGGGTGAGGGTGACACACAATCGACACTGCACGTTGCCGAGGATGACATTTCGGGTGACGTTCCGGGTTACGTCCATCAGGACCATTGGATGGTGCCGGGAATCTGGACTCGGCCCCGACGATGGAGGACCGGTGACCGAGCGAGATCGACCACGCCGAGGGAGTCGCACCCCGCCCAATGCGACGCCCGGAGGCTCGACCCTGCCACGCGAGGCTCCCCGGCCAGATCGGTCAACCCGATCCGAGGGCGCCTCGGTGACCTTGTCGGCACCGAGCTTCGGCGCCCTCTCTGTCGATCAGGAACGCCAGGCGGTCGAGGCGCTGGCCGAGCTGCTCGTCCCCGTGGTCCTCCGAAGCGTTCTTCAGCCGACCGACGCTCACGCGCAGCGCGTCACAGCCAACGGCGATGCTTGACCGGTCGGACCTGATGAGCCCTTCGTGAGGGATCACTCAGGCACCGTCTCTGGACCCAGGACGACAATGATCCAGAACCCAGAAGGAGCCTGACGTGCGGATCGCCACCTATACACGGATCTCGACCGACGAGGTCAACCAGCCCTACTCCCTCGGAGCCCAGTCCGAACGGCTGGCCTCCTATGTGGCCAGCCAGGAGGACTGGGAGCTGGTCGGCACCTTCACCGATCAGATGTCGGGGGCCAAGCTGGAGCGCCCGGGCCTCCTAGGTGCCCTCCGTGCCGCTCGGGCCGGTCGGTTCGATCTCCTCCTCGTCTATCGCGTCGACCGTTTGGCCCGTTCGGTGCGCGGTCTGGCTGAAGTGCTCGAGACCCTCGACGCGTCCGGGGTCGGGTTTCGATCGGCCACCGAGCCGTTCGACACCACGTCTCCTGCCGGGCGGATGATGGTCCAGATGCTCGGCGTGTTCGCCGAGTTCGAGCGGGCCACCATCATCGACCGGGTCATCGCCGGCATGGAGAGGAAGTCTTCGCAGGGTGGCTGGTGCGGCGGGACCCAGCCCTTCGGTTACCGGGCCGTCAAGGGCGAGGGTCGCCTCGAGGTCGACGAGGACGAAGCACCTTTGATCCCGGTCATCTTCGATCTCTACGCCAAGAAGCGCCTGGGCAGCCACGCCATCGCCAACCAGCTCACAGCTTCGGGCCTATCCACCCGCTCAGGAAGGCCATGGCAGTTCAAGTCCATCCTCACCGTGCTGCGCAACCGCACCTACCTAGGCGAGGTCAACTTCCGGGGCACCTGGAGCGAGAGTGACCATCCGCCCTTGGTGGAGCAAGGCCTGTTCGATGCAGCCCAGGCCATCCTGGTCGAACGAGGTGACGACGTGGCGAAGCGGGCTTCGAACAGTTCGGACTACCTGTTGACCGGCCTGGTGGTGTGCGCAGCGTGCGGAAGCCGCTTCACCGGCACCAGGGCCACCGGTCGCAACGCCACCTACCGCTATTACACATGCGGTGGGCGACAGCGCTACGGGACGAAGAGCTGTGCCGCCGACCGACTCCCGGCCGAGGCCCTCGACGACGCCGTCGTCCGCTCCCTTCTCTCCGCCTACGAGGACACTGATTTGTTTTCCAAGGCCATCTCCGAAGCCCAGGAGCGGGCCGATCTCGATAAGTCACATCATGACGGCGAACGAGCTGCCCTGCAGGCCGAGCTGGACAGGGTCGAGCGTGGCATCGACCGCTACCTGCGGGCCTTCGAGGCCGGGACGATGCCCGAGGAGATCTGTGGCGAACGAGTCAAGGATCTGGGGACGAAAGCCACAGCTCTGCAAGCGCGTATGTTCGAACTCGACGCCGAGATGCCCGCGACAGAGCTTGTCGCCCCCACATCGGCCGAACTGAGTGAGATTCGTCAGCGTGTGGAGGTAGCCTTGGCCGGCGGATCGAATGCCTTGGTCAAGTCACTGCTCCAGGCCCTCATCCACGAAATCCGGGTGGACAGCCGAGAGGCCATTTCATCCGGTCTTTCGTGTTCCTGTTGGCGGGGACCACCGGGAGGACAATGCGGTTCGCGCACCGTCCCGGTCGGTGGAGGTGAGCGGACTCGAACCGCCGACTTCTACATTGCGAACGTAGCGCTCTACCAGCTGAGCTACACCCCCGAGCGTCCACTGACATTAGCTGCATCAGACGAGCCCACTGCCTCATACGTCGGAACTCCGGATCAGGCCGTCACGGTGAGGTGCTGGTGGTTGTGGTTGACGGCTCCGTGGTGGTGGTGTTCGTCGTCGAGGTGGTCGTCGTGGACGTTGGCGGCGGATCGGTGGTGGTGGTCGGTGGTGCCGTGGTCGAGGTCGAGGCCCCTCCGCCGACCGTGCCAGCTTCCGCCGGGAACGTCCACATGGCGGTTGCGCATTCCTGAGGTTGGGAAGCCACCACCACGTCCACACCGGGCAGCGTGCTGAACGTCCACACCGGCAGGGCGGGGCCGCTCTGGAGGCAAGCCAGCGCCGGGTCGGTGGTGGACAGCTGGCTCAATGTCCCCTGGTAGACGGCATTGCCGTCGGATGCCGGTGGTGTCACTGGGCTGAGGGAGACAGGGGCACCGTTCCACGCACCGACGGTGGTGAACCCGGAACCGGCCGGGCTGGGCTGCGTGGTCGAGGTGGGCGACGCGCTCGTTGCCGTCGGTCCTGTCTCGTAGTCCTTGACCGCAGGAGAGTTGCCCAGGAGCGCCGCCAGCATGGCCGGGTTGTTCCCGTCCATGCCGAGGGCCCATATTCCCAATCCGGCGATGTGGTACTGGCTGGCCAGCTGGGCCTTCAGGGCCAGAGATGTGGGATCGTCGAAGTACGTCTCGTGCCACTGGGCACCGACCTGGTACGACGTCCACGCCGTGTCAGTCGACGGATCCCAGTAGTTGGCATGACCGGACGCATCGATGACCCCGTCACTCAGGGGTGTCTCCGCCCCACTGGCCGGGGCGCCGAGGGTTCCGTCGGTTGTCGGCCAGTCATATCCGTAATACGGGACACCCAGGATGATCTTGCTCGCCGGCACCACCGCCGTGAACTGCTGGAGGGCCTCGGTGTCGTTGAACGAGCCGCCGATCAGGGGGGCGGTGGCGCTCGGGCTGGACGGGTCGTTCATGTCGTAGGCCATGACGAAGAATCCGTCGACCGCCGGCGCCAAGGCGGCAACGTCGTAGAAGCCGTCGCTGTCACCGGCAGCGCTGGCGTAGGTCGCCATCGTCACCTGCCAGTGCGGGTTGGCCGCATGGAGGGCCCCGGACACCTGGGTGATCAATCTGGTCAAGCCGGCGCGGTCCCCACTTCCCTCACCCTCGAAGTCGAAGTTGACCCCGTCGAGGTTTTTGGCCGATACCGCCGCTATCAGGGCGGCGGAGAGGTTGGTGGCGGCGTTGGGATCCGACGTGATCTCGTCGAGTGAGCTCTGGTCGAAGCACGTGACGGTGAGCACGACCCGGTCACCGGCGGCGTGGGATCGGTTGACCAGATCGACCAGATCCTGGCTCTCGTACCCGTTCCATCCGGCTCCGCTCTCGTCCAGCGTGCCGTCGGCATTGGCATCGACGCTGAAGTAGGCCAGAGTCGTTAGCTGCTGGACGTCGAATCCCGACGACTCCGGCAGCGTCCAGTACGGCGCGTATCCGAAGATCTCATGGGGTGCCAGGGGTGCGGAACTGGCCAGGGCCGGGGGGTCCGGTTCCGGGGTCGAGGTGGCTGCCGGCAGGGTCGGCGAGAGATGGACCGCCGCCGCCTGTGCCCGGTTTCCGGTTACTTCCGCCCCGGCGCCCCGGTCCCGCCGCGCCGCGCCGCTGGCCGAGGATCCGAACGACACGGTGGTGCTCCCGGCCAACATGGCCAGCGCCAGCAGTGCCACGAAGACCGGTACGACCCGGCGCCGACCCGTCCCGTGCTGCGGCGCCCCCGGGCTCGAATGGAGCGCGTGCATTTTCTGGGAGGCCGAGCTGCCGAGGCCGGCCACCAGTCCGACGGCGGCGCCGACCACTCCCCCGGCTCCCCCGGCCAAGCGAGGAGAGTGGTGGGGAGCAGGAGCTTGGGCGGCGGCCACCGCGCCGAGGAACGAGGTCAGGTCGGTGGGCGGCACCCGCAGGGTCAGCGAACCCACACCTCCCAGCCACTGCGGATCGGCCACTTCGATGTCCAACACGTGCCCAGGTGGGTCGTCCGGCGATTGGGCACCACCCGCCGTCGTCGCCGTACAGGCCACCATCGCCCACGGCACCAGCGACGGCGTGGTGAGATCGGTGTCGTGGGAGCGTCCGATCACCAGGCCCGGTTCGGTGACGACCAGGTCCAGCAGAACCTCGGGCCGCGGGCCAGCGGGGTCGACGCCCTGGGCGGCCGGGTCCCCGGAGTGAGCCGGGCCGGACCGGGTGACGACACCGGACAGAGCGATCTCGGGGCGTTGGCTCACTGAGCGGGGAAATCGCGGGAGGGATCGCATGAGGGAGTTCTCTTCGGGTCCGTCATCAACCGAGTTGTCAGTTGACCGCTTAGAGTAGCGACAGTACCACTTTCTGCACTTTTCCACCACTGACAAGGATGTTCCCCGGGCAGACATGTCCAATGTAGACCAAGGCTCCGCCCATTCACCAGGCACCCACTAAAGATTTTCGGCCTCGATTCCGATAATTCAGAGGCGGGCCATGTGACCAGGCGATACCGAATTGGGCTGCCGATGTGCCATCCGATCTTCAATCCACGAGCGGGGCACTGAGGCCATGCTCTTCGTCGAGGGATTCCGCCTGCTCTTCGTCCTCGCCGGCGCCATAGCCGGATATGAGATCGGCCAGCACACGGGGGGCAGTCCCCACGCGCCCCTCATTGGAATGCTGTTCGGGGCGGCGATCAGCTACGTCCTCGGAGGCATCGCTGGCCGGATGCTCGACAAAGGACTGCAAAAGGCCGTCTTCCTCCTTCGCAACACCCCCCCGGGCGAGATCTTCGCCTCCTCGATCATCTCGACCTCGGGAATGCTTCTCGGCATGGTGATCGGCCTGCCTCTTCTCGTCGTCCTCCGCTCCGGTGTCGCCGTCATGATCATCGCCGGACTGGTTTGGATCCTGGCCTCACTGGGCTGGAGGATCGGGTCCGTCAAGGGACGTCAGATCATGGAGGCGGCGGGCCTGTCCAGAATCATGTCGCCGCCGACTGGTTCGACCAAGGGCGACGCCCTGCTGGTCGACAGCTCGGCGGTGATGGACCGGTTGCTGCTCGTCCTCGGTCGCAGTGGCCTCCTGCCGGGTGGGCTGGTGGTGCCGCAGTTCGTCGTCGACCACCTCCGTTCGGTGGCCGAGACCCCGGACCCGGTGAGCTCGCGCCGGGCCCGACGGGGTCTCGAGGCGGTCGAAGCGCTCCGCGAGATGAACGTCCCGGTGCATGTGGGTCCGGACGAGGTTCCCGAGACGGACGACCTGGACGCGAAGTTGCTCACGGTGGCCCGGCGCACCGGATTGCGGATCGGCACATGTTCGACTGCGGTGATCGACGAGGCGGCCCGTTGGGAACTGATCGCCGTCGACCTGCGCGATGTGGGCAAAGCCCTCGCCCCTGACCATCTACCCGGCGAACGGTTGACCATCGAACTGATCAAAGAGGGCCGCCAGCCGCGCCAGGCGGTCGGCTACCTGGCCGACGGCGACATGGTGGTGGTCAGTGACGCCGTCCACCTGATCGACACGGGACCGGTCGAGGTGACCGTGCTCTCCACCCGGCCCACCAGCCAGGGAATCATGGTGTTCGCCAAATTGATCTCTGGAAGTGGCATCGTCCGTGGAGGGGTCTCCAACTACTCCTGAGGCCATCGGCTCCGTGCCGCCGAGGCCATCGGCTCCGTGCTCCTGAGGCCATCGGCTCCGTGCTCCTGAGGCCATCGGCTCTGTGCCGCCGAGGCCATGTGCTTTTGAAAATAACAGACCACTGGTAGGAGAGATACCGAGGGTAGGCCGTTTGGAAAAGTGAAAGGCCGGCACTCGGGGCCGATCCCGACCCAAGGAAACCGCTCGAGTTTCTGGCCGGTCCGGGGAACGCCGAATCTCCCCGGTAGGAGAAGCGCCGGCCGGGCCGGGACCACCGCCTGGCAGGAGTCAGGCAGCTTTCACAGCGGCGACCAGTTTGGTGAGGGTGTCCTTGGCGTCCCCGAAAAGGAGCGTCGTCTTCTCGTCGAACAGAAGATCGTTGTCGATGCCGGCAAAACCCGGACGCATCGAGCGCTTGAGGAACACGATGTTCGCCGCCTGGTCGGCGTTGATGATCGGCATCCCGTAGATGGGGCTGCCGACGGTGTTCTTCGCCGCCGGATTCACAGTGTCGTTGGCTCCGACCACCAGGGCCACGTCGGCGGTGGCCATCTCGGGATTGGCCTCGTCCATCTCCTTCAGTTCGTCGTAGGGGACATTGGCCTCGGCCAGTAGCACGTTCATGTGTCCCGGCATCCGACCGGCCACCGGATGGATGGCGTAGAACACCTCGACACCTCGGGCCATCAACAGGTCAGCGAGCTCGCGCGCCGTGTGCTGGGCCTGGGCCACGGCCAGTCCGTAGCCGGGGATGATCACCACCTTGCGGGCGTAGGCCAAGAGCACACCGATGTCCTCGGGGGTCCCGGTCTTGACCGTCCGGGTCTCGCCCGAGCCGTCGGCCCCCCCGGCGGCCGTCACCACCGAGCCGAATGCGCTGAAGAGCACATTGGCCAGTGATCGGCCCATGGCCTTGCTCATCATCCGGGTCAACAGGATCCCCGATGCCCCGACCAACGTGCCGGCGATGATCAGCAGGTTGTTGTTGAGCGTGAAGCCCGAAGCGGCGACGGCCAGACCGGTGAACGAGTTCAGCAACGAGATGAGCACCGGCACGTCGGCACCGCCGATGGGCAACACGAAGATCACCCCGAGCACCAGCGACAATACGGCCATGGCCACCAGGAGGGGAACGCTGCCGCTCACCAGGGTGGCGATGGCCAGCCCCACGATTGCCACCCCGACGATGGCGTTGATCACCTGCTGGGCCGGGTAGGTGACCGGGCGCCCGGTCATCAACTCCTGCAGTTTGGCGAAGGCAATGGCACTGCCGGCGAACGACACGCAGCCGACCAGGACTCCGAACAGCACTTCGGCGATCCGGTACACCGCCGGCTTGGCCGGAGCCTCGATGAGGAACACCACGATGGAGATCAGAGCGGCGGCCCCACCGCCCACACCGTTGAAGATGGCCACCATCTGGGGCATCGCCGTCATCTTCACCTTGCGGGCGGCCGGCACGGCGATCGATGCGCCGACAACCATCGCCACCAGCGTGAGAATCAGGTTGAGAGAGTGGGCCCGGACGGCTGGGTAGGCGAAGGTGAAGCCGACGGCCAGGGCGGCGGCCGCCGCGGCCAGCAGGTTGCCGTTCCGTGCATGCTTGGGTGAGCTCAGCCCCTTGAGGGCCAGGATGAACCCGATCGCCGCCAGCAGGTAGACCAGATCGATTCCGGTGTCGAGGCTCACTTGGCGCCACCGGAAGTGTCGTCCTCTGTCCGATCGTCCGCCTTCGCCGTCCGGTCGGACGGCTTGGCCTTGAACATCTCCAACATGCGGTCGGTGACCACGAATCCGCCCACGATGTTCAACGTGGCCAACAGCACGGCCAGAAACGCCAGCGTTATCTGCACGGCCCCGTGGGCCTCACCCATGATCAGGATGGTGCCCACCAGCACGATGCCGTGGATGGCATTGCTCCCCGACATCAGCGGGGTGTGCAGGATGCTGGGCACGGCGTTGATGACCTCGATGCCCACGAAGGCGGCGAGAACGAAGACCGTCACGAACTCGAGGATGCCGGTACTCACGATTGGTTCTCCTCCGATTCGGCATCGGCACTCTCGTTCCCGGCGCCGGCTGAAGGAGCGGCGGGCGGGACGACCGGTGACGGGGCAGGGGCGGGCGGGGCCAGACCGAGTGCTTCGGCGGTCGGCCCGTGCACCACGTCGCCGTTGCGCACCACACACGTTCCGGCCACGATCTCGTCTTCGAAGTCGGGCGCCAGCTCGCCGTCCTTGACGAGAAGTCCCAGGAAGTTGGCGATGTTCCTGGCGTAGAGAAAGCTGGCATGGGTAGGCATCGAGGCCGGCGGGTTGGTGAGACCGACCACGGTGACCCCATGCACCAGGACATCCTCACCGGGCACGGACAGCTCGCAATTGCCCCCCGAGTCGGCGGCCATGTCCACGATCACCGATCCCTCGGACATCCGGTCCACCATCGCCGCCGTCACCAGCACCGGCGCCTTGCGACCGGGTATCTGGGCGGTGGTGATGACCACGTCGGAGGCAACCACTTCGGCGGCCAGCAGTTCCTGCTGCTTGGCCAGGTACTCGGCCGACTGCTCCTTGGCGTAGCCTCCGGCCCCGTCCTGGGTCTCGAGGCCGAGCTCGACGAACTTGGCCCCGAGGCTCTGCACCTCCTCTTTGGCCGCGGCCCGCACGTCGTAGGCCCGCACCACCGCGCCGAGTCGTCGGGCCGTGGCGATCGCCTGCAGTCCGGCCACGCCCGCCCCCATCACCAACACCTTGGCCGGTGGCACGGTCCCGGCCGCCGTCATGAACATCGGAAAGAACTTGGCCAGGTGCTCGGCCGCCGACAGTCCGGCCCGATAGCCGGACACGGTGGCCTGCGAGGACAGTGCATCCATGGACTGGGCCCGACTGATCCGTGGAAGGAGGTCCAGGCTGTAGACCGTCGCCCCTTTGGCCGCCAGCGCCGCCACCGTCTCGGCCGCCGCCACCGGCTGGAGAAAGCTGATCATCGAAACGCCCTGGGGCATGGCCGCCACCTCGTCGAGCGTGGGTGGCTGGACCCGGGCCACGACGGCGGCGCCGGTCAGGGCCGACCGGGCGTCGGGCACGACGGTTGCGCCCGCCTCCACATACTGCTCATCCGGGAACCGGGCGGCCGAGCCGGCTCCCGACTCCACCACGACCTCGACCCCGGTCCGAGCCAGCTTCGACGCAACCTCGGGGACGATCGCCACCCGGTCTTCTCCGGGCTGCGACTCTCGGATCACTGCGAGTTTCACGGCCAGAGGTATACAGCATTTTGAGCCGAAATCCTCCCAAGACGGCTGTGGGCAGCAGGAAACGGCCGGGGCCAGGCTGGAGATTCAGGCCGGAAAGAGCCGAGACCGGCCGGAACAGGGCCGGGCTGGGCCGGATCCGGGATCAATCAGGGATCAGACTTGATCGTCCCAGGATTCAGAGGTGGTCAGCGGAAAGCCCTCGGCCGGCGGTTCCGTCGTTTCGGCCACTCCGGTCGCTTCGGTGATGCCGACCGACGGCGTTCCGTCGGAGAACTGGTCGAAGTCCCCGTCGGACGGAGGCCGTCCGACTTCCGAGGGCGTGGCAGCCAAAGCATCGGGGGCATGGAAGTCGGCCTCTTCGGCCTCGGCCTCGCCCTCGGCCTCGGTGCTGACGGCCATGGCGGCGATGGCGTCCGGCCCGGCGTGCGGCTTGACCAGCGTCATGGTCTCGGTGAACGAGAACTGAGGGACGTCGGGGCCGGCGGCGAAGGCGGCGGCATCTTCGCTCGACATGGGCTGGGCGAAGAAGAAGCCTTGAGCTGCGTCGGCTCGGAATGAGCGGACGATGTCGACCTGGGAGGCCGTCTCTACGCTCTCGACGATGGCCGACATCCCCAACGAGTGGGCCATGTGGATGACCGTCTCCACCACCAGGCGGTTGATCCCCTCGGCCTGCTCGAGCCCGGCGATGAACGAGCCGTCGATCTTCAGGGTGCTGATGGAGTGGCGCCTCAGGGGCTCGAACGACGACCAGTTGGTGCCCACATCGTCCACCGACAGCTGGACGCCCATTTCCGACAGGTTCCGGAGGTCCAGGGCCGAATCAGGATCGACGATGGCGTCCTCGGTGACCTCCAGGGTCAGCTGGCCACCTCGGAACCCGGTCCGGTCGAGAGCCTCGGCCACGGCTTTGGACACCTCCCCGCGACGGAGTTGGTGGACGGTGCAGTTGACGCCGAGCTGAATGCTCGGTGACCACCGGTTGGCCTGCTCGCACGCTTCCAACAGGATCCACTGGGTCAGCGGGCCGATGTCCCCGCTTGCCTCCGCCGCCGGAATGAGCCGGTCGGGCCGGATGCGCCCTTCGGTCGGGTGCTGCCAGCGGACGAGGGCTTCCATGCCCAGCAGACGCCCGCTCGAGAGGTCCACCACCGGGTGGTACTCGAGGTACGGCGCCCCCACCATGGTGAACGACGTTCGCTGGTCGGTCAGCACGGCCATGCCGCGCCTTTTCCCGAGGAGTCACACGTGTCCGTGGTGCAGACAACCGACTGAACAGGAGTCACTGCTGCAATATCGACCCGGTCAGGGGCCCACTTGAGCGAATTCGGGCCTTGACCGGTCCGAACGACGGGCGGCGGACAGGCGACCGGACGGGGTGCCCACCGGGTGGGTGCACATGCCGTCACCTGGGCCGATGGGCGGCGGCCGACGAGGCATCACAACTAGCCGGACGACGACGACCGGCCCGTGACCCGCTCGACGGCCGTCAGGAACGCCGGGACCTCACCCCCGCCATGGGCCACCAGGTTGGCGCCCGTCACATAGCCGGCCAGCGGTGAAGCCAGAAACAGGCAGATGCCGGCGATGTCGGCGGGGGTGGCGAACCTCCCGAGCGGCACCGTCTCGGCCGCCGCCGCCTTGCCCTCGGGCCCGCCGTAGTGGTCGTCGGCCGCCGACGTGGCCACCAGTCCGGCGCTGAGGCTGTTGACCCGCACTTTGGGTGCCCACTCGAGAGCCAGCGACTGGGTGAGGTTGATCAGGCCGGCCTTGGCCGCACCGTAGACGGCACTCCCACGCGAGGGCCGCAACCCGCTGACCGAGGCGATGTTGACGATCGAGCCGACAACGCTCTGCGCCTGCATGACCCGGTTGGCCGCCTGGGCGCAGTAGAGGGGGGCGAGCAGGTTCAGCGCCACGATCGAGGCGGCAAACCGGGGCGAGGCCTCCGCCGCATCGACCTGGGGGGCGCCTCCGGCATTGTTGACCAGGACATCGAGCCGTCCGTACCGCTCGACGGCGGTGCGGATCACCGAGTCCGCCTGTTCGGCATCACGGACGTCGGCCTGGCAGAAGAGGGCCCGTCTGGTCGTCCCGGCGGCGTCGGAGGCCGCCGGGAGGTCGGATTCGGGTGTGTCGGAACGACCGCACACCACCGTGTCGGCCCCGGCAGCCAGGAACGCCTCGGCGATGCCGCCACCGATGCCCCTGGTCCCGCCGGTCACCACCACCACCCGCCCAGCGAAGTCGAGGGCGCTGGCGGGGTGGGCGAAATCGATCTCGGTCACAACGGGCCTCCCGGTCTCCGACTGGTACTGTCCTGACGCTGTATCAGATCACGCCGAGTGCGTGCCCGCGCCCTCCCGTCCCGAAGCGCCCGCCTCGTGGATGGGACCGGGTGGGGATCACGCCACCGAATCCCCGGAGCCGGTCATGACCATCACGTCCCACCAGAAGCGGCCCGGCATCGCCGAGGTGGTGATCGACCATCCTCCGGTGAACGCCCTCGACGTCGCCGGCTGGTTCGCACTGGCCGATGTGGTGACGGCAGCCGGACAGGTGCCCGACAACCGGGTGGTGATCCTGAGGGCCGAGGGTCGGGGGTTCTGCGCCGGAGTGGACATCAAGGAGATCCAGGCCCTGGGGGACCAGGCGCTGATCGGAGCCAACCGGGGCTGTTTCGCCGCCTTCGCCGCCGTCTACGAGTGCGAGGTCCCGGTCATCGCCGCCGTCCACGGGTTCTGCCTCGGAGGTGGTGTGGGTCTGGTCGGCAACGCCGACATCGTGGTGGCCTCGGACGACGCCACCTTCGGACTGCCCGAGGTCGACCGGGGCGCACTGGGGGCGGCCACCCACCTGTCGCGCCTGGTGCCCCAGCACCGGATGCGCTCGATGGTCTACACGGCCAAGCCAGCCACCGCTGCCGAGCTGGCCGGGTACGGATCGGTGCTCCGGGTGGTCCCCCCCGACCAGTTGGTCGAAGCCGCCTACGAGGTGGCCGACGAGATCGCCGCCAAGAGCCCGATCATCATCCGGAGGGCCAAGGAGTCACTCAACGGGATCGACCCGATCGACGTCAAGGGCAGCTACCGCCTCGAACAGGGGTTCACCTACGAGCTCCACGTGGCCGGGGTGGCCGACGAGCAGCGCACCGCCTTCGTCGAGAAGCGTGACGCCGACACCTCCCGTTGAGGATGCGGGCCGAGGCATGAGCGACAAACGACTCACGCTCGACGAGATGGTCGGCGAGCTGCGCAGCGGGATGACCATCGGCATCGGGGGGTGGGGGTCCCGGCGCAAGCCGATGGCGGCCGTGCGGGCCCTTCTCCGTTCCGACCTCGACGATCTCACCGTGGTGTCCTATGGAGGACCCGATGTGGGCCTGCTGTGCGCAGCCGGCAAGGTCGCCAAGGTCGTCTTCGGGTTCGTGACCCTCGACTCGATCCCCACGGATCCCCACTTCAAGGCGGCCAGGCAGAACGGGTCGGTGGAGGCCATGGAGGTCGACGAGGGGATGTTCTACCTGGGCCTCCTGGCCGCGGCCCAACGGGTGCCCTTCCTCCCCACCCGGGCCGGACTGGGCTCGGACGTTCTCCGGGTCAATCCCCAACTGCGCACCGTCACGTCCCCCTACGACGACGGTGAGGAGCTGGTGGCCATGCCGGCGCTCCGCCTGGATGCCGCCCTGGTCCACGTCAACCGGGCCGACGCCCGCGGCTCGGGGCAGATCCTCGGGCCCGATCCCTTCTTCGACGAGCTGTTCCTGGGCGCCGCCACCCGCCGGTTCGTCACCGCCGAGCGCATCATCGACACCGATCAGTTCGCTTCCGAAGGAGCGCTGCAGACCATGTGCATCAGCCGGCTGCTGACCGACGGGGTGGTCGAAGCGCCCGGCGGGGCCCACTTCACCGCCTGCGTCCCCGACTACTCGAGGGACGAGGCGTTCCAGAAGGACTACGTGGCGGCAGCCGCTGACCCCGACTCGTGGAAGGCGTTCACCGAGCGATTCCTCGACGTTGACGAGACCGGGTACCGGGCGGCCGTCGACCAGGCCACCGCCGAGCGGGTGGCGGCGAAGGCGACGGCGGCGGCGGACCGACCAGCGGCGGACCGACCAGCGGCGGACCGACCAGCGGCGGACCGACCAGCGGCGGACCGACCATGAGCACCGCCTCGCCACCGACCGGCGAGACCGGAGTGAGCCGGGCCGAGTACTGCGCCATCGCCTGTGCCGAGGTCTTCAGGGGGGACGGGGAGGTCATGGCCAGCGCCTTCGGGACGGCGCCCGCCCTGGGGGCCCGCATCGCCCTGCTCACCTTCTCCCCCGACCTGGTGCTCACCGACGGCGACGCCGCCCTCGTGGCCGGGGCGCCGGCCCTCGGAGCCAAGCCGTCGACCCTGGTCCTCGAGTCACACATGCCCTACCGCAAGGTGTTCGACGTGGTCTGGTCGGGTCGCCGGAACCTGATCATGATGGCCTCGCAGATCGATCGGACCGGCAACCAGAACATCAGCGCCATCGGCGACTGGGGTCGGCCCAAAGCCCAGCTGGTCGGGGTGCGGGGGGCACCGGGGAACACCGTCAACCACTCCACCAGCTACTGGGTCCCCAACCATTCGAGACGGTCGTTCGTCGAGCGGGTCGACGTGGTGTCGGGTGTCGGCTACGAGCGGGCCGCCTCCGCCGGCCCGTCGGCCTCCCGTTTCCACGAGATCCGTCACGTGGTGTCCAATCTGGGGGTGTTCGACTTCGACACCCCCGACAAGGTGATGCGCCTGCGGTCCGTCCACCCCGGGGTGACGGTGGGGGAGATCGAGGAGGCCACCGGGTTCGAGCTGGTGGTGCCCGACGATGTCCCCGAGACCCGGATGCCCACCCCCGAGGAGCTCGACCTGATCCGCACCGTGCTCGATCCCCGTGGCCTGAGGGAACGCGAGATCCGCGGATGACCGGGGCGGGGGCGCCGGGACCCTCGGACGGGGGGACCCACCCGGCCCTGACCACCGCGTTCTGCCGGTTGGTCGGCGTCCGCTATCCCATCGTCCAGACGGGCATGGGCTGGGTGGCCGGACCCCGTCTGGTGGCGGCCACCGCCGAGGCCGGAGGCCTCGGCATCCTGGCCTCGGCCACCATGACCGTTTCCGAGCTGGCCTCCGCCATCGCCGAGGTGAGGTCGCGCACCGACCGGCCCTTCGGCGTCAACATGCGTACCGACGTGGCCGACATCGGGGAACGGGTGACCCTGATGATCGAGAACGGGGTGAGGGTGGCCAGCTTCGCCCAGGCCCCCAACCCGGATCTGGTGGCCAGATGCCACGATGCCGGCCTGGTGGTCATGCCGACCGTCGGCGCCCGCCGCCATGCCGAGAAGGTGGCGGGGTGGGGGGTCGACGCGGTGATCGCCCAGGGCGGTGAGGGTGGGGGGCACACCGGTCCGGTGCCGACCACGCTGCTGACACCGGCGGTGGTGGATGCGGTGGGGGACAAGGTGGAGGTCATCGCGGCCGGCGGCTTCTTCGACGGGCGGGGGCTGGTGGCCGCCCTGGCCTACGGCGCATCGGGCATCGCCATGGGCACCCGTTTCCTCCTGACCCAGGAGAGCCGGGTCCCCGACGACGTCAAGCGGATCTACCTGGGCACCCCGGTGACCGGCACCGTGGTCTCGACGGCGGTCGACGGTGCGCCCCAGAGGGTCATCCGCACCGAGCTGGTGGACCACCTGGAACGGGCGAGCTGGCTGTCCAGCCTGCCCCGGGCCCTGTCCAACGCCCACGCCTTCCGGCGCCAGACCGACACGTCGCTGGTAGCCCTGGCCAAGGAGGGTCGGGCCATGAAGAAGGGCAACGAGCTGTCCTGGTCCCAGGTGGTGATGGCGGCCAACGCTCCCATGATGACCAAGGCCGCCCTGGTCGACGGTCGAACCGACGTGGGCGTCCTGCCCACCGGGCAGGTGGTGGGAGAGATCGATGAGCTGCCAACCGTGGCTGAACTGATCGAGCGTTTGGTAAGGGAAGCAACGTCCGTATTGAACCGACTGGGCTCGGCCACTGATGGATAGGCGGGGCCGGTATTGACGGCTGGGGTGGCGCTGGGGCCGGTGGATTTTGGCCGGTCACCATTGGAGCCAATCGGGGCTTCCGGTGACATCAGCGCATCCATTGGCAGCTGAACTGGCAATTTCTCCGCCGTGAGAGGTGGGTGGAAGGCTCTGAATGTGACACCGGGGTGACGGTCAATGGCCCCGCTCGGACGGGCCTCGGGATTGCCCATTGTGCCCGGCTCCGGACTGAGCGATAATCGGTATTCCTCAACCACGGCATTCCCCAGGTTCCGCTTACTGCCCAAGTTCAATGGGTCCCCAGCCAAGGGCGCATCGAACGAGTGAATGAACAACCCTCGAGGTGATCTGATGTCGGACGTAGCGCAGCCACCCTCGCGCCACTTCGTCTCCCGCAGGAGAGGTCGTGATTTCCCCATGAGCATCTCCGGAGTCGGTGCCGTCACCGGCTACGGGTGGGGCACCAAGCACCTGTGGGACGGGTTCCTGCTCGGGGAGAGCGCGGTGACGCTCACCGGCGGGCTCGAAGGCTACGTGGAGGGGGGCGAGGCCTACCTCTCCCTGATCACCGACGAAGGCGACCGTCGCGACGGGCCCAGCCGGTTCATGCAGGCGGCCCGCCACGCCGGCCGCGAGGCGGTGACCGATGCCATCGGCCGGGGATGGAAGCCGGGTCCGGTGGTCGGGCTCGTCCACAGCATCGAGGCGGGTGACATCGAGTCGTGGAGCGAGTTCTACCGTTCCGGGGAGTCGAAGGTCCGGCCCAAGCGATGGGTCAACCTGCTGCCGTCCACGGTGATCTCCCAGTTCATGAAGGAGCACGACTTCCACGGGCCGACCATGTCGGTGTCGGCCATGTGCGCCACGGCCAACACCGCCATGATCACCGCCAAATCGTGGCTCGACAGCGGGGTGGCCACCGACGTCATCTTGCTGGCCACCGATCTGTCCGGCATACCCCAGACCCTGCGGGGATTCAGCGACCTCGGGGTGGCGGTCCTCAACCGCCCTCCTTTCGACGCCTGCCGTCCCTTCCAGGAGGGCAGCCGCGGTTTCGTCGGCGGGGAGGCCGCCGTGGCCATGGTGCTGTCGAGGGACCCGGCGAGTTCCTACGCCACGGTCCTGGGCGGCGGCATGACCATGGATGCCTACAACCTGGTGGGCGTGGCTCCGGATCTCCACGAGATGACCCGGAGCTTCACCCTGGCCATGGACGACGCCGGTGCCGAGTACGACGAGGTGGCCTACCTCAACGCCCACGGGCCGGGCACGGGAATGTGCGATGCGGCCGAGGCCAAGATCCTCGACGAGCTCTTCCCCCATGCCCGGGGTATCTTCTCGGTCAAGCCCCTGGTCGGCCACTGCCAGTCGGCGGCGGCGGCCATCGAGACCCTGGCCACCATCTACTCGTTCCAGACGGGCTACATCCCCGCCCCTCCGCAGGTGGCGCCCGGCCATCCCAAACTGGTCGACGGTCGGACCCCCCGGTTGCCCGGGTTGGTCCTCAAGTCGTCGATCGGCATGGGCGGCTACAACACCGTCGTCGTGATCGGTGAACCCGAGGGCTGAGCCGGCCCGGGGCGGGGGGCGCCGGCCATGGGCCCCCTGAGGCCCCCGGTCCCGGCCGACCGGGCCCCCAGGCAGGCGGCAGCGGCTAAAGGTGACCTCGCTTCGCGTCGATATCTGTGGTCTATGACCACCACCAACAGCTTTGGTGACCGACGCTCCCGGGTGCAGTTCGACCGGGTCGAGAGCGACGGTTCTCCGATGGGTGACCGATCCTTCGAGCTGTCCCAAGAGATCGACCTCGCCGGCAACGACCTACTCTCGGTCAACTGGGTGTACGAGGCCGCCGGCGATGTCGTCAAGTGGTCGTCCCCCATCGAGGGGCTGTTCGGGTTCGAACCGGGCGTGCTCGGGTTCTCCGTGCTGCGGGCCGATGCCCCCCAGCCGTCGGGACCACCGGAGTGCTCCGATCAGACCGATGTCTACGGGACCGACATCGGGGAGGATCTGCTGGCCCCCATCCTCACGGCCATCCGCAACGGGGCCCCACCGGCCGAGTACGACCTCCGGATACTGGTGAGCTGCCCCGACGGCACCGTCCACAGCGTGGTGGTCCGGTGCTCGCCGATGCCGGCCCCCGGCGTCGAGTCCGGAGCGGCGGACGGCCACCCCCAGGTCTTCTACGTCGGCCTGGTGGTCGACGTCACCCCCCAGGAGCGGTTCGAGCAGGAGCTCGGCGAGCTGGTCGACCGCTACCGCCTGCTGTCCGAGGTCTCCCCCGACATCGTCATCGTCCACCAGAACGGTCGCCTGGTCTACGGCAACCGGGCCCTCAGCCGCCTGGCCCTCGGGGCCGAGTCGGACGAGGACTACGCCCGGGCCTTCGCGGAGTACCAGGGCCGCCCCGTCACCGACTTCATGGATCCGTCCGAGGTGCCGGCCATGGCCGAGCGCCTGGCTCAGCTGACCGAGCCCGGCCAGTTCTTCGAGCACGGTGAGGTGAAGTTCTTCCTCCCGTCCGGCGACGTGAGGATGATGGAGATCACCAGCATCCGCACCACCTGGGCCGGTGAGCCCGCCTACCAGGTGATCGCCCGCGACATCTCCGAACGCCTGGCGGCCGAGGCGGCCAACCGGTACCGGGCCAGCCTGGTGGCCCACGTGTCCGATGCCATCATCGGTATCGATGCCGACGGTCGGATCGAGAGCTGGAACGAGGCGGCCGAGGCCATCTACGGATGGACCGAGCAAGAGGTGGCCGGCCTGTCCATCAGCGCCGTGGTCACCGCCAACCGCACCGACAGCGCCGCCGTCCTCGAGCGGGGCCGGCGGACCCATCACCGCAAGGACGGCTCCCACGTCGAGGTCCTGGTGTCCATCGACCCGCTGATCGACGACTCCACCCAGCCCTCGGGATGGGTGGTGGTGTGCACCGAACTGACCGATGCCCGCCAGGCCGAAGCCGGCCGCCGGGCCGCCGAGGAGCGCTACGAGGCGGTGGTGGCCTCGTTGAGCGAGGGGATCGTGCTGTTCGACGAGTCCGGGAACGTCAGCGCCCACAACGAAGCCTCCACCCGCATCCTCGGCGACCGTCTGAAGGCCAGCACCGGCCATCAGATCTTCACCGGGGCCTCCATCGCCATCGAGGCCAACGGCCACCCGCTGTCGGCCGAGATGTTCCCCCACTCCAAGACCCTGGCCACCGGGGTTTCGGAGGACGACGTGGTCATCGGCGTCACCGACGGCAGCGGCCGCCGCCAGTGGCTGTCCCTCAGCTCCCGGCTGCTGTCGGGCGCCGGACAGGCCGACTCCCCCATGGTGGTGTGCTCGTTCACCGACGTGACCGACCGGAAGGCAGCCGAGGCCCAGCTGCACTGGCTGGCCTACCACGACTCCCTGACCGGACTGGGCAACCGTTCGCTGTTCAACGACGAGCTCGAGCGCGAGCTGCTGGTGTCCATGCAGCGGGGCACCAACCTGGCCGTGCTCTTCATCGATCTGGACCACTTCAAGCTGGTCAACGACTCCTTCGGTCACGCCGCCGGGGACGAGGTCCTGCTGGCGCTGGCCCAGCGGTTCAAGTCGGCCGTCCGGGGTGGCGACGTGGTCAGCCGGTTCTCGGGTGACGAGTTCGTCGTCCTGTGCCGCAACGTCCAGGACGTCAATGTGGCCGTCAGCCTGGCCAACGAGTACTCCCGGCTGCTGGCCGAGCCGGTCAAGCTGTCCACCGGCCGGAACGTCGAGGTCAGCAGCAGCGTGGGCGTCTCGTTCGTCATGCGGGGCCGCCAGAGCGCCCAGGACATCCTCCAGCAGTCCGACGTGGCCATGTTCCAGGCCAAGAACAAGGGCCGGGCGCGGGTCGAGGTGTTCGACGAGTCACTCCGGGCCAAGTCGGTGGCCCGACTGGAGATCTACGACGATCTGCGCCACTCCATCGACCACAACGAGCTGGCCGTCCACTACCAGCCGATCGCCAGGGTCAGCGACGACCGGATCGTGGCCATGGAGGCACTGGTCCGTTGGAACCATCCCTCGCGGGGCCTGCTCGGACCCATGGAGTTCATCCCCTTCGCCGAAGAGACCGATCTCATCTTCAAGCTCGGACGCTGGGTGCTGCGGGAGGCCTGCCAGACCATGGTCGGGTGGCGGCGCGATCTGCCCGGGGCCGAGGACGCCTACATCACCGTCAACCTCTCGGCCCACCAGCTGACCGACCCCGAGCTGTTGGACACCATCGCCTCGGCCCTGGCCGATTCGGGGCTGCCCCCAGAAGCGCTGGTGATGGAGGTGACCGAGAGCATGCTGATGAGCGACACCTCGGCATCCATCGCCATGCTGGGCGGCATCCACGAGATGGGCGTGGGCCTGGCCATCGACGACTTCGGCACCGGCTACTCGTCACTGGCCCAGCTCAAGCGGTTCCCGGTCAAGATCCTGAAGATCGACAAGTCGTTCGTGGACGGGCTGGGCTCGTTCGACAACGACGAGGCCATCGTGGCCGCCATCGTCCAGCTGAGCAAGGCCCTGGGCCTGGTGGTGCTGGCCGAGGGCGTGGAGCGGCCGATCCAGCTGCAGCGGGTGGCCGAACTCGGTTGCGACCTCTACCAGGGCTACCTGATGTCGCGTCCCACCCAGGCCGACAGGGTCGACTTCAAGAAGCAGGTCTCGACGGAGAGCGCCTCCACCCAGGCCTGACCGCCCCGTCCACCCCAGCTACCCCAGCTACCCCAGGCGCTCGATGATGGTGGCGTTGGCCTGTCCGCCGCCCTCGCACATGGTCTGGAGCCCGTAGCGGGCCCCGGTCCGCTCCATCTCGTTCACCAGGGTGGCCAGCAGCCGGGCACCGGAGCCCCCGGTCGGGTGGCCGATGGCGATGGCCCCGCCGTTGACGTTGACCCTGTCCATGTCCGGGTGGTGCTCCCGCTCCCAGGCCAGCACCACCGAGGCGAAGGCCTCGTTGATCTCGACCAGGTCGATGTCCTCCAGGGACAGCTTGGACTTCTCCAGCACCAGGGTGGTGGCCGGGATGGGGGCGGTGAGCATGATCACCGGGTCGTTGGCCGACACCGCGAAGGTGTGGAACCGGGCCCGGGGGGTCAGCCCCAGCTGACCGGCCCGCTCCTCGGACATGATCAGGGCGGCGGCCGCCCCGTCCGAGATCTGGGAGGACGAGGCCGCGGTGATCAGGCCGTTCTCGACGAAGGCGGGGGGCAGCGAAGCCAGCTTCTCGTAGGTCGACCCGGCCCTCACCCCCTCGTCGAAGGTCAGCGGTCCCTCGCCGGCGGGATCGCCGTCGTCGGTGCCGGCCACCGCCACCTTGTCCTCGACCTGGGCCCGCCGGGTGGCCAGGGGGACGATCTCGTTGTCGAACCGGCCCCCGGCGATGGCGGCGGCGGCGCGGTCGTGCGACCTCAGGGCGAACCGGTCCATCTCCTCCCGGCCGATGCCCCACCGCCGGGCGATCTCCTCGGCACTCAGACCCTGGTGGATGAAGTCGTACCGCTGGTGGACGGTTGGGCCGTAGGCGTCCCCGGGCCCGTGATCGGTGGTCGAGCCGATGGGCACCCGGCTCATCGCCTCCACCCCACCGCCGATGACGATGTCCATGGCCCCCGACGCCACCGCCTGGGCGGCGAAGTGCACCGCCTGCTGGGCCGAGCCGCACTGACGGTCCACGGTGGTCCCCGGGACGGTGTCGGGAAAACCGGCGGCCAGGGCGGCATTCCGACCGATGTTCATGGCCTGCTCCCCGACGGTCATGGTGCAGCCGTAGATCACGTCCTCGACCTGGGCCGGGTCGAGACCGTTGCGCTCGATCAGGGCCCGTAACGGCTGGGCGGCCAGGTCGACGGCGTGCCAGCCCGACAGGCGACCGTTCTTCTTGCCCACCGGCGTACGGACCACATCGACGATAACGGCATTCGGCATGGGATCATTGTTGCCGGAAATCTGGCGATGTGTCAGATTTCACCCGAACATCCGCCCTCCGACCGCCGCGGCCGGCGCCGCCGCCGCCGCCGCCGCCGCCATCTTTCCAGCCCCGGGACCCGACCATGGACACTTCGATGGATCTGCGATTCACGCGTGCTCAAGAAGAGTTCCGCCACGAGGCCCGGTCGTGGCTGGCCGATCACGCCCCGGCGCCGGGATCGCTGCCCTCCCTCGACACCACCGACGGGTTCGAGGCCCACCGTGCCTGGGAGCAGACCATGTTCGAGGACCGGTGGTCGGTCGTGTCGTGGCCCGAGGAATTCGGGGGCCGGGGGGTCGGGATCGTCGAGTGGCTGGTGTTCGAAGAGGAGTACTGGCGGGCCCAGGCCCCCCTGCGGGTGAGCCAGAACGGGGTGTTCCTGCTGGCTCCGACCCTGTTCGAGTTCGGGACGCCCGCACAACAGCGGCGCTTCCTGCCCGCCATGGCCTCCGGCCGGGAGATCTGGTGCCAAGGGTGGTCCGAACCCGACGCCGGCAGCGATCTGGCCGGCATCCGCAGCCGGGCCGTCCGCTCGGAATCCGGGGACGGGTGGCTCCTCAGCGGCCAGAAGACCTGGGCGTCACGAGGGGCCTTCGCCGAATGGTGCTTCGGGCTGTTCCGCACCGATCCGGAAGCCGAACGTCACCGGGGTCTGACCTACTTCCTCGTCGAGATGAGCTCGCCGGGGATCACCGTGCGGCCCATCCCCCAGATCGACGGGGAGACGGGCTTCGCCGAGATCTTCTTCGAGGACGTGTTCGTCCCCGACGACCAGGTGCTGGGCGGTGAGGGCCGGGGCTGGAACGTGGCCATGGCCACCGCCGGTTCCGAACGGGGCCTGAGCCTGCGCAGCCCGGCCCGGTACACCGAGGCGGCGGCCAGGTTGATCGAGCTCTACGCCCGCCAGTTGGAAACTGCACCGGACCGGGCGGCCGAGAGCGCCGATGCGGTGGCCAGGGCGTGGATGGACGCCGAGGCCTACCGGCTCAACACCCTGTGGACCGCCACCCGGGTGCTCGACGGCGGGACGGTGGGGGCCGAGGCCAGCGCCAACAAGATCCACTGGTCGGAGACCGACCTGGCCATTCACCGGGCGGCGCTGGCCCTTCTCGGCCCGGGGGCGGAACTGCACGGACCGGGGACCGACGCACCGTGGCTGGACGGCTTCCTCTTCGCCCTGGCCGGCCCCATCTACGCCGGTACCAACGAGATCCAACGGAACGTGGTGGCCGAGCGCATGCTCGGGTTGCCACGGGCCTGAGCGGCGCCGGGCCCCCGACCATGCATTTCGCCTTCAGCGATCAACAGGACGAGTTCCGCCAGGCGGTCCGCCAGGTCCTGACCAAGGAGTGCACCACCGACCACCTGCGGGCCGCCTACCGGTCCCCCGCCCCCCGGACGGCCCGATGGGCCATGTTGGCCGAGCTGGGCGTGGTCGGCCTGTCGGTGCCCGAAGGCCACGGCGGGCTCGGCCTCGGACTGGTCGACCTGGTTCCGCTGCTCGAAGAAGCAGGCAGGGTGGCGCTCCCCGAGCCACTGCTGGAGACCACCTCCCTGGTGGCGCCGCTGCTCGTCCAGCTCGCCGGGGGGTCCGGGGGGTCCGGGGGGTCCGGGGGGTCCGGGGGGTCCGCCCAGCTGGACACATGGCTCGACGGCATCGCCTCGGGTGCGGTCACCGCCGCCGTCGGACCGCTCCCGTCAGGTGAATCGCCGCCGACCATCGCCGGGGCGGACGGCGCCGATCTGCTGGTGCTGTACTCGTCGGGTCTCGGGGCCGGCGGTGGGGCCGGCGCCGAGGCGGCGATCCACGCCGTCGACTCGGGAGCAGTGACGATGGAGCCGGTGTCCTCGCTCGACCCCACCCGCCGGCTGGGGATCCCCCGGTGGACGCCTACCGGGGAGACCCTGGTGGCGTCGGGGCCGGCGGCCGCAGTTGCCGTCCGGAGCCTCACCCACCGGGCCGCCGTCTCCACCGCCGCCGAGCTGTTGGGGCTGACCGAGCGGATGATCACCATGGCGGCCGACTACGCCAAGGAGCGTCGCCAGTTCGGTTCGCCCATCGGCAGTTTCCAGGCGGTCAAGCACCTGCTGGCCGGGGCCCAGGTGGCCCTGGAGTTCGCCCGCCCGGTGGTCTACGCCGCGGCATGGTCGCTCGATCAGGGGCTGCCCGACGCCTCCCGGTCCGCCTCGACGGCCAAGGCCCTGGCATCCGAGGCGGCCCTGGAGGCCGCCCGGGTCTCCCTCCAGGTCCACGGGGCCATCGGCTACACGTGGGAGTGCGACCTCCACCTCTTTCTCAAGAGGGCCTGGGCGCTTTCCGAGTCGTGGGGATCGGCAGCCCACCACCGGATGCTGGTGCTCGACTCGCTGGCCCCCGGAGGAGCGACCCGGGAGGGGACCGGCGACTGAGGGCGACGGGTCCCCGGGGCCGGCCGGCCCGACCGATCAGTACTGGGCGAAGGCGTACACCGGGAAGCCGTTGTAGACGGCCGACTGCGAGGGCAGGTAGGGCCCGTTGACCACCACGGCCAACGACCCGGTCGGGGCCGGCCCGGCGTCCCCTTCGATGGTCACCACGGCTCCGTCCGGCCACACCTGCATGACCAGGCCGACATGGACCGAGGTGGCGGCGGAAGCCGGCCCGGTGCCGTAGAGCACGGCATCACCCGGAACCGGAGTGGCGTTGGCCGGCAGCACTCCGGTGTGGGCTGCGGCCCAGTCGTAGATGCTGCCGGTGAACGGGTAGGACGGGATCGGCACTCCGGCCGTGGCCCACACCCAGGTGGCGAACAGGGCACACCACTCCTCGCAGGGCCCGTAGGGGTTGCAGAACGATCCGCGGTCCGGGTCGCTGTTGACCTGGCTGTTGGCGATGGACACGATGGCCGAGGCGGTGGGCGACGGCGCCGGACTGGGTGGGTTGGAGAAGTTGTACGACCAACCGTCCGGTTCGAGCAGCCAGTACCCCTGGGCGCCCGGGGTCAGGGCGATGGCGGCCACGGGCGGGACATCGTCGGGGTTGCCCCCGTACCCGCCGCCCAACGACCCGTAGTACGGAGCCCCGCCGAAGGTGAAGATACCGCCGTCGGTGGCCACCAGCAGGTAGCCGTTGCCGGCCGGCATCGCCACCATGTTGACCACCGGGTCGTTGAGAACCTCTCCTCCGGTCGACCCGAAGAACGGGGCGTCACCGAAGGTGAAGATGCCCCCGTCGGAGGCCACCAACCAGTAACCGTTGCCACCGGGCGTGGCCGCCATGCCGGTGACCGGGGCGTTCAACGGCTTTCCGCCCTCCGAGCCGAAGAAGCGGGCGTCCCCGAAGGCGAAGACACCACCGTCGGCGGCCACCAGCCAGTACCCCTTGCCGGTGGGAGTGGCGGCCATGCCGACAATGGGCTGGTTCAGGTGGACACCACCCTCCGAGCCGTAGAAACCCGCATCCCCGAAGGAGAAGACGCCACCGTCCATTCCCACCAGCCAATATCCCTTGCCGGTGGGAGTGGCGGCCATGCCCACGATGGGACCCTGGATGGTCAACGAACCCAACGACCCGTAGAAGCCGGCGCTTCCTTCGGCGTACACACCCCCGTCGGCGGAGGCCATCCAGTAACCCTGGATGGGCCCGGTGGCCGCCGGGTCGGGCGTCATGGCCACCATGACCGAGTTCAGCGAGCCCATCGGCTCGTTGATCGTCTGGGCGTTCCCGAACCCGATGACGCCCCCTCCCTGGTAGACGCGGGGCCGGGCGACGGCTCCGGCACTCCGGGCCGTCCCCACCGGCAGGATGGCGGCGGTCAGGGTCAGCAGAACCAGGGCCACCGCCAGGATCAGGGCGGGCGACCGGACCGGCAATCCGGTTCGGCGCACCGTCAACCGGCCACCGCCGTCAACGTGCCGCCTTCCGGCGCGGGGGGCTGACCCGGGGTGGAACGCACCGCACCATGGTAGGCAGCCGCGCCGGCCTCGGACAGCTCCGGACATGACAATTTGATGAAGACGGGACGAGTCCGTGGCCCGCCGAAGCCGCCGCCCTTCCGTCGCTCCGAGCGGCATCCCGAGGCCCTACCCACTGTTGCTTCCCGTCACACCAGATCCGGGTGATAAACGCAAAAACCTTTGGTATTGTGGTCAAGCAGCTACTGAGAGTGGTTTTTCCGACGGAGGGGCAGTTGATGGAAGCAATCGAGCGGTGACCCCGCGACCAGGCCAACCCGAACCGTTCATCCGAGGGGCCGCCTATCCGGCTGTGGGTGACACTCCCTATCCCCGGTGCAATCCAACCGACACGGCCCGGCTTCCCGCCGACATCTGGCAGGCGGCCACCATCCCGGTCGGCGTCCGTCTCGAACTGGTCGGCGACGCCCAGGCCATCGATGTCGCCTACCGGACCACTTCGGGCGACCTCGGCTACCGGGGGGACGGAGCCGGCATCACCTTTTCGGTGTGGCGTGGCGGCCGCAAGACGTGCGAGGAGGAGGCCGTCCTGGGTGACGGGCTGATCCGGCTGTCACTCGGCACCGGGTCGGCCGACAAGCCGGCCATCATCTATCTCCCCGAGGGAATGCATCCCGTCGTCCAGTCGCTCACCGCCGTGAAAGGCGAGATTGCACCGGCACCCGAACTGCCCAGCTGGATCGCCTACGGGGACTGGACCACCCAGGGCTGGACGGCATCTGGTCCGTCGCAGGGGTGGACGGCCATTGCCGCCCGCAAGACCGGCCTGGATCTGTTGAATTTCGGCTATGCCGGCGCCGCCCGGGGTGAGATCGTCTCGGCGGAGCACATCTCCAACCTCCCGGCCGCCGTCATCACCATCGCCTACGGGGCCAGCTGCTGGACCCGCGTGCCGGCCAGCGTGGCCATGGTCTCGGAGGGACTGCGGGCCTTTCTCGACATCGTCCGCCAGGGGCACCCGACCACCCCGATCGTGGTGATCAGCCCGATCCTGCGTCCCGACGCCGAGTTCGCCCCCAACCGGCTCGGTGCCACCATGGCCGACATCCGGCACGCCATGGAGACGATCACCCGGGAGCGAATCGTCGCCGGCGATGCCACCCTCTCTCTGGTGACCGGTGAGACCGTCATCACCGGCGACCATCTGGCTGACGGCATTCATCCTGGTGACGAGGGCCATAAGCGGATCGCGTCGGCGGTGGGCAAGGCCCTGACGGCGGCGATGAAGTCGACGGCCACCGATCCCGCCATCGCCGCCCTGGTCGAGGAAGCCCTGCTCATCGGCGGTCGCAACGGACTCGTGCATCGGGACCACGAAGAACGAGGCGTCGGAGCCGACGCCGACGCCGGCTGGGTCGCCGCCACCGGGGACGATCGGGTGCCGGCCGGTGGCACCACCCGAGAGGCGGAGGCGGATGGGGCCGGTACGGATGAGGCCGAGGATGCCGCGGTGGCCGAAGAAGGCGAGGTCGTCTCCGTCGCCGAGGTCAAGGTCGAGGTCGAGGTCGCCGAGCCCGAAGAGGTCGAAGGGGTCGCCGAGTCCGAAGAGGTCGGAGTGGTCGGAGTGGTCGGAGTGGTCGAAGGGGTCGAAGGGGTCGAAGGGGTCGAAGGGGTCGAAGGGGTCGCCGAGCACGGAGACATCCCGGACGGTGGAGACGGAACCGTCGACGGCGGTGACGACGCCTTCGACGGCGGGCTGGACGTCCCGGCCACCTCTTCCGTGCTCTGATCGGACTGTTCCGCGCCGCGGGATGCACCTACTGTTCCCGACGACGGGAACAGCTACCCGTCGAACGGCGCATCCGCTCACGATCCCCCGAGGTAGATCCACTCATGGAAGCCACCAGCCTGATCGAATCGTTCCGCGTCGACGGCAAGATTGCCGTGGTCACCGGAGCCGGCAGCGGCATCGGGAAAGCCAGTGCCCTGGCCCTGGCCGGCGCCGGGGCCACCGTGCTGTGTGCCGACATCCAGGCCGACTCGGCTCGGACCACCGCCGAGGAGATCACCACCCACGGAGGCGTGGCCCAGGCCGCACCGCTCGACGTGTCGGTCCGCACCGACGTGGACGCTCTGGCCCGACAGGTGGTCGACGACCACGGCGGGATCCACGTGTGGTGCAACATCGCCGGGATCATGGTCGAGGGCCCGTTCCTCGACGCACCCGAAGAGGATCTCGACAAGATCCTGTCGGTCAATCTCAAAGGAGTGTTCTTCGGATGCCAGGCCGCCGGTCGGATCATGGTGGGCCAGCCCGAGGGCGGGAGCATCATCAATGCCTCGTCGGCAGCGGCCGACACGCCCAGCCCCAACATCGTCAGCTATGCCATCTGCAAGGCCGGCGTGGTCCAGATGACCAAGTCGCTGGCCGTCGAGGTGGGGAAGAAGCACGTACGGGTCAACGCCGTGGCCCCGGGCTTCGTCCTCACCGGCATGACCGGGCGCTACTTCGTCCGGCCGGATGGAACGGTGGACGAGGAGATGCAGGAGGCGGTGGTGGCGCCGATGCGCAAGTTCACCCCCCTGCGATCGATCGGGGAGCCCGAGGACATTGCCGCCGCCGTGCTCTACCTGGCCTCGGACGCCTCGCGCTTCATGACCGGCCAGGTGTTGCGGCCCAACGGTGGTGTGGCCATGGTCTGATGCCGAATGCCGAGCCTTCTTCTACCTGACGGACCGTCAGAGCAGGCGTTACACTCGCACCATGGCCGAAATACCCTGGATCATCTCCGTCGACGACCACGTGGTGGAACCCGCCACGGTGTGGAGCGACCGCCTGCCGAAGAAGTACCAGGACGTGGGGCCGCGAATCGTGCGCGCTCCCATGGGCGAGATCACGTTCGTGGGCGGCAAGCTCACCGTCACCCCGGGGTCGAAGGGCCTGCCCACCGACTGGTGGTACTACGAAGATCTCAAGCGTCCGCTGCTCAGGGTCGACTCCGCCGTCGGGGTTCCCCGCGACGAGGTGACCATGCGCGGCATCACCTATGAGGACATGCGTCCCGGCTCCTACGAGGTGGCCCCGCGGCTCGAGGACATGGACCTTAACCACCTGGAGGCGTCCCTCTGCTTCCCGACCTTCCCCCGCTTCTGCGGCCAGACCTTCACCGAGGCCCAGGACAAGGAGCTCGGCCTGCTCTGTGTCAAGGCCTACAACGACTGGATGGTCGAGGAGTGGTGCGGCCCCGAGGCCAAGGGCCGGCTCATCCCCCTCACCCTGGTTCCCCTGTGGGACGCCCGACTGGCCGCCGACGAAGTCCGTCGCAACGCTGATCGCGGCGTGCGGGCCGTGTGCTTCAGCGAGATCCCCCCGTTCCTCGGCCTGCCCTCGGTGCACGACCCCGATCACTACTGGGATCCCTTCTTCCGGGCCTGCTCCGAAACAGGAACGGTGATCAACATGCACATCGGTTCGTCGTCGAAGATGCCCTCCACATCCGCCGACGCCCCGCCGGCCGTCGGCTCGACGCTCACCCACTCCAACGCCACCTACTCGATGGTCGACTTCATGTTCTCGGGGGTACTGGTCCGCTTCCCCGAGCTCAAGCTGGCCTACGCCGAGGGTCAGATCGGTTGGATCCCCTACATCCTCGAGCGGGCCGACAAGGTCTGGGAGGAGAACCGAGGTTGGGGCGGGGTGGCCGACATCGTCCCGGAACCACCTTCGACCTACTTCCACCGCCAGATCTTCGGCTGTTTCTTCGACGACGCCTTCGGACTGAAGAACGTCGAGTCGGTGGGCGTGGACAACATCACCTACGAGTCCGACTACCCCCACTCCGACTCGACCTGGCCCCACACCCGCCAGATCGCCGAAAAGCAGATGAAGGACCTCACCGACGAACAGGTGTACAAGATCGTCCGGGGCAACGCCATCAAGCTCTACGATCTCGACCTCAAGTAACCCGCCGGCCCAGCCCTCCTGCCCATGGATCTGCGATACACCGACGCCGAGCAGGCGTTCCGGAGCGAGCTACGCCAATGGCTGGTGGAGACGGTCCCGGGCCTTCCGGCCAAGCCCCCGCCCGGGGACTGGCCGGGGCGGCGGGCCTACGACACCCACTGGCAGCGGCTCCTCTTCGACGCCGGATACGCCGGCGTGGACTGGCCGGTAGCGGGCGGCGGCCGGGGCTCGTCGGCGGTCGAGGAGCTCATCTTCAAGGAGGAGCTGGAGCGGGCCCACGCCCCCTATGTGGGGGTCAACTTCGTCGGCCTGCTCCACGCCGGACCGACCATCATCGCCGAGGGAACCCCCGGGCAACGGGAGCGCTACCTCCCGTCCATCCTCAAAGGAGACGAGGTCTGGTGCCAGGGATTCTCCGAGCCCGGAGCGGGCAGCGACCTGGCCGCCATGCGCACTCGCGCCGTCCGGGACGGTGAGGACTACGTGATCAACGGCTCGAAGATCTGGACCTCCCATGCCGAGGTGGCCGACTTCTGCGAGCTGCTGGTGCGGACCGGAACCGAGGACAGTCGCCACCGGGGCATCTCGTGGTTGATCCTTCCCATGGACACTCCCGGCGTGGAGATCCGCCCCCTCACCACCATCGCCGGATCGACGGAGTTCGCCGAGCTCTTCCTGGACGAGGTCCGGGTGCCGGTGGCCAATCGGGTGGGAGACGAGAACGACGGGTGGAGGGTGACGATGGTCACGCTCAGCTTCGAACGTGGCACGGCCTTCGTCGGGGACCTGCTGGAGGCCATCGAGCTCCTGTCGGCCACGGTGGCTCTGGCCCGACGGACCGGGGCGTGGTCGGACTCCGGAGTCCGCCGTCAGGCGGGCCATCTCCGGGCCGAACTGGAGGCGTTGACGGCGCTGACCAAACGCAACGTGTCCCAGGCGGCCCGAACCGGCATCCCCGGAATCGGGGGCACGCTGTTCAAGCTGGCCTACACCGAGACCCGCACCAAGCTGGGCGAGTTCTCCCTGTCGTTGCTGGGACGGGCCGGCCTGGCCGCCGACGACCTGACCGGCACCGACGGCCGGGCGCTGCCGTCGCAGACCATGGTGGAGGACTGGCTGCGGGGCGTCTCGTTGACCATCGCCGCCGGCACCTCCCAGATCCAACGGAACATCGTCGGTGAGCGGATACTCGGACTGCCCAAGGAGCCGAACCCGGCCCGCCCCCCGTCCCGAGATCCGGCCGCGGATCCGGCCGCCCCGGCGGCTTAGGACCGGGCCGCCGCCAGGTCAGAGACAGGGAAGCCGACCGAACCATGGACTTCGAGCTCACCGAGTTCCAGAGCGATCTCGCCGCCGGGGTGCGGCGTCTACTCGAGGGCGAGTTCGCCCTCGACCGCGTGCGCGCCCTCGAAGGGTCCAACCGGGTGATCGACCGCCAGGGCTGGGAGACGCTCGGCCAGGCCGGCGTGTTCAATCTGTGCCTGGCCGCGCAGGCCGGTGGGGTCGGCCTGGGACTGGCCGAGGCCGCCCTGGTGTTCGAGGAGTTGGGCCGGGCCCTCGTCCCCGGGCCATTGGTCGCCTCGCATCTGGCCGCCGGACTGGTCGACGGAGCCGACGACGGCTCGGTGGTGGTGGGCCTTGTCGAGACCCGTCCTGACGGAAGTGCCGGCACCGTCACCCCGCTGATCATCGAGTACCTCGATGATCTCGATGTCCTGTTGGTGCTGTCGGACGAGGGGGTGTCGTCGGTCGATCCCGGCTCGGTGGACGCCACACGGCTGTCGCGGCCGATGGACCCGTTGACCCCGGTATGGTCGGCGCCCCGGCTGCCCACGGCCACCCCGGTGGCCGGACCCGACATCGCGGCCTGGTGGCGCCGCGACGGAGCGGTGCTGACCGCAGCCCTGCAGGTCGGATCGGCGGCCTGGACCACCGACCTCGCCGTCGAGTACGCCAAGCAGCGTCACCAGTTCGGTCGACCCATCGGCGGGTTCCAGGCGGTGAAGCACCTGTGCGCCGACATGGCGGTGCGCACCGAGTTGGCCCGCTGCGCCGTGCAGGCCGCGGCCGTCACCGTCGACCAGCCCGACGTGGGCGATGCCGAGATGGTGGCGGCCGGAGCCAAGCTGCTGGCCGACGAAGCGGCCGTGACCAATGGTCGCTCCTGCATCCAGGTCCATGGCGGCATGGGGTTCACCTGGGAGATTCCCGCCCATCTGGCCTACAAGCGGGCCCGGGTGCTGGCCCTCCAGTTCGGTACCGACGACGACCTGGCCGAGACCTTGGCCCAGTGGTTGGCGGCGGAGTCGGGGAGATCGGCGGGCTCGCCGGGATCGGCGGGCTCGCCGGGATCGGCGGGCTCGGCGGGCCAGGCGGGCCAACCCGTGGCTCACGGGTAACGGGAGACGGGACCTACGCTGATCCAGTGAGCGCTTCCCCGATCCTCCCGCCAGCCGACGTTGTCACCGTGCTGCCTGCCGACCGCACCGTGTTCGGGATGCAACTCCCCGTCCAGTCCCAGTCGACCATCTACGCCCAGGCCTGGGAAGCGGCGGCCGGACCGGACGAACTGGCGGCGGTCGCCCTGGCCTGCGAGCGGGCCGGGTTCTTCTACGTCGGGGTGTGCGACCACACCTTCATCCCCGAGCGGCTGGCCGGTGCCATGAGCACCGTCTGGTACGACACCATCGCCACCCTGGGCTGGTTGGCCGCCATCACCACCGAGATCCGGTTGTTGTCCCACATCTACGTGATCGCCCTGCGCCATCCCCTGCGGGCGGCCAAGGAGTTCGCCACCGTCGACACCCTGTCCGGCGGGCGGGTGATCTGCGGGGTGGGCGCCGGCCACGTGACCGAGGAGTTCGACCAGATGGGGCCGGCCTTCGAGCACCGGGGGCCGGTCACCGACGAAGCCATCACCGGTCTGGCCGCCGGCCTGGTCGACGAGTACCCGGTACTCGACGGCCCGACGTGGAAGGCATCGGGGCTGGGCCTGCGGCCACGGCCGGTGCAGTCGCCCCGCCCGGCCATCTGGATCGGCGGCTCCTCCCCCGCCGCCCTCCGGCGCACTGCCCGCTTCGCCGACGGATGGTTGCCGCAGACGCTCGGCCCCAACGTCGAACTCCTGGCCGAACTGGCCACGTTGCGGGAGGAGTTCCGCCCCGGTGCACCCCTCGACGTCGGAGGGATCTCCACCGGTCTCCACGTCGGCTCTCCCCCAGCCGGGCTGGAGCTCCCGCCCGGCTCGGTGGCCGGTCCGGCCGAACAGGTGGCCGAGTACCTGCGCCCGTTCCGGGAAGCCGGCGTCGGCCAAGTCCAGGTGCGGTTTCCCTCGCGATCGGTCGGGGAGCTCTGCGATCAGATCGAGGCATTCGGCAGGGAGGTCATCCCGCTCGTCGACCGCTGACCGCGGGTGGCCCCGACGAGGGGTCGTGATACACCCCTCTGCGATCCTTGGCCATGGCCGTCATCGCCCCCCAGACCGACCGGACCGACCGGACAGACCGGACCGACCGGACCCCCCAGACCGGGGAGACCGACCGGACCGACCGGACCGAGGAGGCCGAGGCCGGTGGTCTGTTGGCCCGCCTCGACGCCGCCGACAGTGCCCTCGATGCCACCGACCCGGACTGCTGCTCGATGGAGGATGCGGCCCTCGTGCTCCGCCGGGTCACCCGTCACGAGCGCAAGGTTCTGGCCTACAAGACCGCCCTCTCCGCCCGCCTGGCCCGAGGGAACCACTTCACCCGGAGCGGCCACCGCACCCCGGCCGAGTTCCTGGCTGCCACCACCGGCGACTCGGTGGGGGAGGCGAAGGATCTGATCCGCCTGGGGGAGGCCTTGGCCGACCAGCCCGAGCTGGCCGAGTCGTTCATGCAGGGAAGGCTGTCCCGCCGGCGAGCCTCCCGGGTGTCCGACGCCCTGAAGGTCAACCCGGCCAGGGAGACCGAGCTGGTCGGTAGTGCCGAGTCCGACTCCGAGGCCACTTTGGTGGAACGGTGCCAGCGAGCCAAGGCCGAGGGGCGGTCGAAGGAGGCCGAGGCCCGCCACTTCCGAAAGCTGCACGAGGACCGAAGGTGTCGGACCTTCACCGACGACGACGGGGCCTTCCGTCTACAGGCCGTGCTCGCCCCCGAGGTCGGAGCCGGGGTGCTGGCCGCCCTCGAGGCCCAGGCCGACCGGCAGTTCGGCAAGGCCCGAGGCGAGGGCCGCTTCGAGACGGCCGACGCCTACCGGGCCGACGCCCTGGTGGCCCTGGTCACCGGCCGGGGGATCCTCGGGCCGGGTGGGGAGGGGGCCGGACCGGCTCCGAGTGGCCGCACCCCGGACCCCCGGGCCACCGTCTCGGTGGTGGTAGACCTCGAGGCCCTGCGCCGGGGATCGGTGGGCGAGGGCGAGCGCTGCGAGATCCCCGGAGTGGGCCCGGTGGGCGTCGACCACGCCCACCACCTGCTGGGCCAGGCCCTGGTGGAGTTGCTGATCGCCAAGGGTACCGACGTCACCACCGTCTACTCGGCCGGACGCCAAGTCCCCAAGCGGGTCCGCTCGGCCCTCCTCCTCCGGGACCCGAGGTGTGTGGTGCCCCACTGCGACGCCCGGCTGGGACTGGAGAACGACCACTGGGTCACCGACTTCGCCAAGGGGGGCCTCACCGCCTTGGACAACCTGGCCAGGATCTGTCGCCGCCACCACCTGGACCGCACCCACCACGGGTTCGAGCTGAGCAGGGTCCCCGACGGGTGGGCGTGGACCGCCCCCGAGCACCCGAAGGTGCCAAAGAGGCCCAGACCCAGGCGCAGACCGGGGGCCAGGGCCGAGGGCCCGCCACCCGACACCGGGCCGCCGCCATTCGACCGGCCCCTGTTCGACCGCCAGGAGTGAGTCCGGGACTCGAGCGCGGAACCAACGCGGCTCGAGCGCGAAACGGAACGCAGCTCGAGCGCGACCCCAGGGCAGAGAACTCGGCGGTCCCGGTGGGGGGTCTGCCAGGGCGGTGCTCGGGTTCCGGACTTGCTGTCTGTCGTAACCAGAAGTGGCTCGGTGTTGGCGAGGCCAATCTGGTTGACCCACCTGCTGAACCACCCCTGAACCCCCGGGCGGCTCCTCGGTTGGAACCGGGCGATTAGGTGGGCGGATTCAAGGATCTTGTTTACGCGGAGATCCCCGAAATGAAGTGAGCCCTCCGAGGCAGCGTGGAGCTGTTCACACAACCACAGCCCCGGGAGACTCATCGTGCACCGTAATGCTCCCCGGTCGGCCAGCTCGAAGGCGTCAGCCCGTCGACCCGGTGGTGGTCCCTCCAGCGGGAACGGTGGTCGTGGTGGTCGAGCCCGTCCCGCTCGCACCTCGGACCGTCGTGGTCGTAGTCGTCGTCGACACCGGACGGGTGGTGGTCGTGGAGGGCGGGTACGTCGTAGTCGTCGTCGACACCGGACGGGTGGTGGTGGTCGACACCGGACGGGTGGTGGTCGTGGTGGTGGTGGTCGTCGTCGACGTCGTGGTGGTGGTAGTTGACGATGCCACCTTGACCGCGCCGGGCAGGAAGTAGTCGCCGTCCGGCGTGTGCACGACCGCTCCTGAGCCCGACGCACTGGCGGGCGGATTGAAGTAGAGGAGGGTGCCGAGTCCGAGGAAGGCCACAGCCATCAAGAAGGTGGACCGGCGAATGGGAAACCGCCGGTGGAGGGGCATGGACATGAAACCCACCAGCGGGCTGTGTTCGACCTCGGACCCCTCGTCGGCTTCCTGCTTCGACCCCGGCGTGACCGGCATGGACACGGTCGGAGCGCCGGCTCCCGGCCCGGAGGTGGCGGCCATCGGCACGGTCGGCGAGTCGCCGGACCCCCGATTCGCCCCGGATGTGGCGGCCAGCGGCACGGTCGGCGAGTCGCCGGACCCCGAGCCCGAGCCGCCCACGTCACCATCACCCAACTCCCCCGAGGCGTCCGAAGTGTCCGAGTTGCCGTTCCCCACCTGATCGGGCATCAGGCACTCCCGTCCATCGACGGCGAGCTGACACCGGCCGACCGCAACGTGGTGGCCGCCCGCAGCCGGATCTCCCTCGCCACCTCGAACTGCCGTCCGGGAAGCGTGCGGGCGATGAGCCGGAGCTGCACATAGCCGACGTCGATGGTCTCCACCCCGGCCACCACCGGCTGGCCGAGGAACAGACCCTTCCATTCCGGGTCGGAGGCCATGTCGGTGATCATGTCCCGCAACAGGCCGGTGACGTACTGGAGATCCTCGGTGACCGACACCGGGATGTCGATCACCGCCCGGGACCAGTCCTTGGACAGGTTGGTCACCTGGCGGAGAGCACTGTTCGGGACGACCACCAGTTCGCCCTGGGCCGTACGCACCTTGGTCACCCGCAGGGTCAGCTCCTCGACCGTCCCGGTGATCCCAGTGGGCTGCCCCGGTACCGACAGCCGGATGACGTCCCCGAAGGCGAACTGGTGCTCTGTGAACAGGAAGAACCCGGCCAGCAGGTCGCCGACCATCTGCTGGGCACCGAAGCCCAGTCCGATCCCGATGACAGTGGCCGGCGCCACCAGGGTGGTGAGCGGGATCCCCAGGCGGTCGAGGGCGAGGATGGCGGCGATGAACGAGGCCAGGGCCACCACCGCCCACTCGATCGCCTCGCTCACCGCCCGCGATCGCTTGAGGCCTTCGGAGGCCAACGCTCCCGACTCGATCTGGGCCCGGATCTGCCGATCGATCCAGGTACGTCGACGCGACGCCACCCAGTGGGCGAAACGGACGAGGAGCCCGGCCCCGAGCAGGATCACGACCGCGGGAAGCAGGTGGTTCTGGAACCAGGATTGATGGATCCTCGGAAATTACCATCGGGGAGGAGCCACCCCGACCCGACCGGACGCCGCCTCGCGTCCTCCGGCACCCGGGCGGCAGCTACCGTAAACTGACGATCTGTCAGTTCTGGGACCGGACGCGCCCTTCGGAAGGAATACCACCATGCTCGACTATGTGATCCGCAACGGCCTGGTCGTCGACGGCACCGGCGCCCCCGGGCGACGGGCCGACGTCGGCATCCGCCACGGGAAGATCGTGGCCGTCGGTCAGGTGGACGAGGCCGGCACCATCGAGCTCGACGCCGACGGTCTGGTCGTCGCCCCCGGCATCATCGACCCCCACACCCACTACGACGCCCAGCTGTTCTGGGACCCGACCGCCTCCCCGTCCAACCTGCACGGAGTCACCACGGTGATCGGGGGCAACTGCGGCTTCACCCTGGCACCCATCAAGGCCGAGGACCACGACTACATCCGCCGGATGATGGCCAAGGTCGAGGGCATGCCGCTGGTGGCCCTGGAGAACGGCCTGCCGTGGGACTGGACGAGCTTCGGAGACTACCTGGGCAAGCTGGAGGGGAACCTCGGGGTCAACGCCGGATTTCTGGTCGGGCACTGTGCCCTGCGCCGGTGGGTCATGGGTCCCGAGCGCGGGGCTGAGGTGGCATCCGACGAGGAGATCGCCGAGATGAGCCGGTTGTTGGCCGAATCGATCGAAGCCGGAGGCCTGGGATTCTCGTCGTCCCAGTCCCGCACCCACTCGGACGGGGACGGCAACCCCATCTCCTCCCGCAATGCCGACCGCCGGGAGATGATGGCCTTCTGCGAGGTGGTGCGCGACCACCCCGGAACCACCCTCGAGTACATCACCAACGGCTGCCTCGACACCTTCTCCGACGAGGAGATCGACCTGATGGTGGCCATGACCACCACCGCCCACCGACCCCTCAACTGGAACCTCCTCACCGTCGATTCGCGCACCCCGGACAAGACGGCCCGCCAACTCGAGGCGTCGGCTCGGGCCGCCGAGCAGGGGGGGCGCATCGTGGCCCTGACCATGCCCACCCTGGTGCCGATGAACATGAGTTTCCGGACCCACTGCGCCCTGTTCCTCATCCCCGGTTGGGGCGACGTGATGGGCCTGCCCGCCGAGGAGCGGATCGAGAAGCTGAGCGACCCCGCCGTCCGGGCCCAGCTCGACGAACTGGCCCACTCCGAACAGGCGGGCGTGTTCCGCCGCCTCTCCCACTGGGCCAACTACATCATCGGTGACACCTACTCGCCGCAGAACGAGGGCCTGAGTTGGCGCGACGTCGGATCGATCGCCGAAGAGCAGGGTAAGGAGCCCTTCGACGCGCTGCTAGACCTGGTCATCGCCGACGACCTGCGCACCGTGCTGTGGCCCAAGGCGTCGGACGGTGACGACGCCTCGTGGCGGGCGCGGGTGGACGTGTGGGACAACCCGGGGGCCATGGTGGGTGGGTCGGACGCCGGTGCCCACCTGGACCGGATGTGCGGATCGAACTACCCGACCTCGTTTCTCGGCGACTGCCTGCGGAAGCGGAAGTTGGTACCCCTGGAACGGGCCATTCAGCTGATGACCGAGGCTCCCGCAGAGTTGTTCGGGCTCCACGACCGGGGCCGGGTGGCCGAGGGGCTGGCCGCCGACCTGTTCGTCTTCGATCCCGAGACGGTCGGCTCCGAGCCGGCCACGCTGGTGGACGACCTCCCCGGAGGCAGCCCCCGCCTGATCGCCGATGCGATCGGCGTCGTCCGGGTCCTGGTGAACGGGGTCGAGACCATTGCCGACGGCAAGCCGACCGGCAACCTGCCGGGCAGCCTGCTCAAGTCCGGACGCGACACAGCCACGGTCGACCCTTCGTTGACACCGGCCTGAGGAACCCGCCCGAGGAACCGCCGGAAGAACTGGCCCGAGGAACCGGCCCGAGGAACCGGCGGAGGAACCGGCACGAGGAACCGGCCCGAGGAACCGGCGGAGGAACCGGCGGAGGAACCGGCACGAGGAACCGGCCCAACTGTCGAGCCGAGAGCCGACGACATACACTGCTGACGAGTCGTCAGATCCGCTCCGGCCCTCACCACCAGCACCGCCCCGGCCGCTACCCGCCGGAACGGGGCGGGAGGGGACGGTGCAGTCCGCACGCCACGAAGGTTACGAAAGGGGACCCACCATGGGAGCTCGAGTCACCAAGGACGAAACCCAGCTGCTCATCGGGGGGAAATGGGTGGAGGCCGGCAACGGCACCTACGACATCATCAACCCGGCCACCGAACAGCCGGTGGGCAAGGCCCCCAACGCCTCGACCGGGGACGCCGAAGACGCCGCCGCCGCCGCCCGTGAGGCGTTCCCCGGGTGGGCGGCGACCCCGGTGGAGGAGCGTCTGAGCCTGCTGAAGGCGGCCAGCGCCGCCATCCGGGCCAAGAACGACGAGCTGGTTCCCCTGGTCATCGCCGAAACGGGCGCCACCGCCTCGGTGGGGTCCCGCATGCAGGTTCCCGTGTGCGCCGACCGATTCGATCGCTTCTCGAGGGACATCCGACACGTGCAGGAGTCCATGCTGCCCCCGATCGCCACCTCGGCCACACCACTGGCCCCCGGCGGCCTGATCAGCGCCTTCGCCTACCGCCAGCCGGTGGGCGTGGTGGCCGCCATCGCCAGCTACAACTTCCCGCTGACCAACATGGCCGGGAAGGTGGCCCCGGCCCTGGCCATGGGCAACACGGTCATCATGAAGCCGGCCCCCCAGGATCCCCTGGCCATCGTCGAACTGGCCCGCGTCCTCGAAGAAGTCGGGTTCCCGCCCGGCGTGGTCAACCTGATCAACTCGGCCGATCCCGGGCCCGCCTCCGCCCTCACCACCTCCCCCGAGGTCGACATGGTGTCCTTCACCGGGTCCACCGCCGTCGGCCAGCGGATCGCCGCTGCCGGAGCTCCGAGCATGAAGCGGATGCTGATGGAACTGGGCGGCAAGGGGGCGGCCGTGGTCTTCGAGGACGCCGACATCAAGTCGGTGGTCACCGCCATCGGGTCGACCTGGGCGTTCCACTCCGGGCAAATCTGCACGGCTCCCACCCGGGCTGTGGTCCACCGCAGCATCTTCGACCAGGTGGTGGCGGGGCTGTCGCAGTTCGCCGGGTACCTGAAGGTCGGCGATCCCACCGAAAAGGAGACCGTGGTCGGTCCCCTGATCTCCGCCGCCCAGCGCCAACGGGTCCTCGACCACATCGAGACCGGACGCCAGCAGGGGGAGGTCGTGGTCGGGGGCGGGCGTCCCGGCCATCTCGAGACTGGGTACTACGTCGAGCCCACCCTGGTCACCGGGTCCAACGACATCACCGTGGCCCGCGAGGAGATCTTCGGCCCGGTGGTGGTGGCCATCCCCTTCGACGACGAGGAGGAAGGCGTCGCCATCGCCAACGACACGGAGTTCGGGCTGTACGACTACGTCTTCTCCGGCGACACGGCCAGGGCGTTCAGGGTGGCCAAGCAGCTGCGGGCCGGCCATGTCGGCATCAACACTGCCCAGCGCAACATGGACGCTCCCTTCGGCGGGTTCAAGATGAGCGGCATCGGCAGGGACGGCGGGGACTACAGCCTGGAGGCCTACTCGGAGCTGCAGTCGATCATCTGGTCGGGCTGAGCTCCGGTCCGGCGGTCCGGTCCGGTTCAGGTTCAGCCGGCCCCGAAGAACTGGGCGCCGCCGAAGGTGAAGATGCCACCGTCGGCGGCCACCAACCAGTACCCGCCGGTGGCCGGATCGTCGCTCATGCCCACCACCGGGGCGTTGAGCCGGATGCCGCCGGTGCTGCCCTCGAACTGGGCATCGCCGAAGCTGAAGATCCCGCCGTCGCTGGCCACGAACCAGTACCCGCCGCTGTTGGCGGTGGCGGCCATGCCGTTGACCGGCTGGTTCAGCACCCGGCCACCGGTGGACCCGAAGAACGGTGCCCCGAAGCTGAAGATGCCGCCGTCACTGGCCACCAGCCAGTAGCCGCCGGTGGCGTTGTCGGGAGCCATCCCCACCACTGGTGCATCCAGGGGGTGACCGCCCATCGATCCCCGGAACGCCGCGTCCCCGAAGGCGAAGATGCCGCCGTCACTGGCCACCAGCCAGTAGCCGTTGCCGTCGGAGGTCGGCGCCAGGTCCACGACCGGGGCGTTCAGCTTCTTCCCGCCCATCGAGCCGAAGAACCGGGCGTCGCCGAAGCTGAAGATGCCGCCGTCGGCGGCCACCAACCAGTAGCCGCCGCCGTCCGGGGTGGCCACGATGTGGGCGATGGGGGCGTTCAGGGCCACGCCGGCCATCGAGCCGTAGCTGACGGCGTCGCCATGGGTGGACACGGCCCCGTCGGCCCGAGCGACCCAGTAGCCGTTTCCGTCCTTGGTGGCGGCCATGCCGACGGCCGGAGACGTCGAGCTCCCGTTGGGCTCACCGGGCACGGCGGCCACGGCGTACGGGTAGGGGTACTGGCCCCCGGTGGAGGTGACCTGGCCCCCGGCCCCGACGGTCTGTCCCGGGCAGTAGACCGGATCGCCGGTCTGGGTCCCGGCCACCAAGGGGGTGGCGGCAACCGGCTGGCCGGCCACGTCGTCCTGGGCGACCTGGCGGGCGCTGGCCGCCGGGGTGTCGGCGGCGGGGTAACCGAAGACCTCGACGGTGAAGGCCTGGTTGTCGGCGCAGGTCACCCCGACCCCGACCGAGGTGTAGCCGGCCCCGAGCTCGTTCTGGCGGTGGGGGGCCGAGGCCATGTAGTCGTTGTCCATCCCGTCCGAGCCGTCTCCCGGCCAGAACCCGCTGCCGGTGTCGCCGGAGTTGGCGGCCAGCTCGCATGGCGCTCCGGCGGCCACGCCGGTACAAGCGTTCAGCGGCGGGTCGGACACCACACCGGTGGAGGCGATCTGTGCCGACCAGGCCTGAGCCTCGGCCTGAAGCCCGGGGTCGACCGACAGCTGAGGTATCGGGGTGGCCGCCGAGCTGCGGGCCGCCCGCTCGGCGTTGATGCGGGCCACCATGTCCTGGGCGTAGAGCGACTCGACCCCGGCCACGCTGGTCGGGATGATGGCGGCGGCCGAGCGCTGTTGGGTGGCCATCGACACCGCCGACACCATGCCGGCCACCACGACGAGAACGGTGACGGCTACCACCGCGGTTCTTCCGGCCGTGGGGTGCCCGAGCCGGAGGGTCGGGATGGGACCCACGGGGCTCGGATCGAAAGCATGGCTGGTCTGATGGTCTTGCACAGCAGTCGTTCCCTCATGTCAGGGCCACGATCGGGCCGGTGGGCTCGGATCGGTGGCATTGGCTCTCAAGACCCCTCGGGGGAACTATCGGCAGGAACGGCCGAAAACTGTTGCCCGATTGGGCTACAAAGGTCCGGTGCCCGTGCCTGTCCCACCCTCAATTCCCACGTCATTCGCCACGTTGGCCGCCCGTGTCTCCAACTGGGGCCGCTGGGGCCCCGACGACGAGATCGGCACGCTCAACCTGATCGACGAGGCGGCTCGGCTACGGGGGGTCGCCGCCGTGGTGGAGGGGTCCGCCTTCAGCCTCGGCCTCCCGCTGTCGGCGGAGGAGGGGATCCAGGTCGGCTTCGTTCCGGGCCGGACCAACCCCGCCCGGACGATGATCGCCGTCAACGGTCCGTTGAGCCCCGACCCCGAGTGGATCGCCTCCTCGGAGGACGTGGTGACCCTCGCCCTCCAGTGCGGCACCCACTGGGACGCTCTGGCCCACGTGTCGTACGGCGCCGGGCCCGACGGGGGGCGCCTCTACAACGGGTTCCCGGCGTCAGCCGTGACCGAGGCGGGCGCCGGCCGGCTCGGGATCCACCAGGTCCGGTCCCTGGTGTCGCGCGGCATCTTGCTCGACCTGCCCCGGACCAAGGGCGTGGAGCTGCTCGAGCCCGGCTACCCGATCACCCCGATCGACCTCGACGACGCCTGCACCTTCGGCCACATCACCGTCGAACCCGGGGATGTGGTGCTGGTGCGTACCGGACAGGTCGCCCACCTGGCCCTGCCCGGGCGGCCCGGCCTCGGAGGCGCCGCCCCCCGGCGGGACCTGGTGGCCTACACCTGGCCCACTCCCGGGCTGACCATGGCCACCGCCGAATGGTTCCACCGTCACGATGTGGCGGCGGTGGCCACCGACACCATGGTGTTGGAGGTCTACCCGTGCGAGGACCCCGACCTCTATCTGCCGGTCCACCTCCTCCACCTGGTGGAGATGGGGATGACCCAGGGGCAGAACTGGTTCCTCGACGAACTGGCCGATGCGTGCGCGGTCGACGGCCGCTACGGGTTCCTGCTCGACGCCACCCCGCTCCCCTTCACCAACGCCCTGGGCTCTCCGGTGAACCCGGTGGCCCTCCGCTAGGCGGCGGTGGCCCGGTCGGTCGCCTGGCCCGGTCGGTCGCCGAGCCCGGTCAGTCGCCGAGCCCGGTCAGTCCTCGGGCTCGGAGTTGGACGCCCGGGCCTTGGCCGTGGCCGCCTTCAGCTCGGCGGTCCGGGCCGCGGCCGCGCCCCCGCCCACCACCGGGCCGGTGCGGGGCGGTGGCCCCTTGGCACCGGCCACGCTGAACCCGTCGGGGACCGGTCGGCCCGTCACCGACCAGTGGAGCAACCGGGCCTGGCTGTCCACCAGCGAGGCCGTCCGGATGCCCCAGAACTCGAATCCGTACCGGTGGCCGGCCACCTGGGCCATCATGGCGATGAGGGTGCCGGCGGCGGCCATCGGGTCCGCTCCCGCCGGTGACACCGCCCCCTTGCTGTTGGTCGAGATCACCCGGGCCAGGGTGACGGTCACCGCGTTGAGGGCGCGGACCCGAAGCCCCTGGAACCGGAGGTCACCCTCGACCGTGGTCAGTTCGACCACCCTGAACACCGCCCGATTTCGTTCCCAGTAGTCCATGAACCCCTCGACCACGGCCACGGCCGTGGTCCAACTGGCTTCCTCCGACCAGTCGCCGTCCACCAGGCCGCCCAGAACCCCGGCCCCTTCGACCAGCTCCTCGGCCAGGACGGTGATGACGGCCTCGACGTTCTCGAAGTACTGGTAGAAGGTGGCGGGCGAGGTACCGGCCCGGCGGGCGATGTCGATGACCTTGATCGACCGCCACGGGGTGGCCACTAACAGCTCGGCCGTGCACTCCAGCAGGCGCTGACGGGTGGCCCGCCCCCGCCGCCCGGGCACACGCCCGTCGGTGGTGGCGATCAGCAACGGATCGTCGGACAGGGCCATGGACCTCCATCGTACCGACGGTCGGTACCGCGGGGACGGCCTCGGGATTCCCGCCGGCCCGGGCGGGTTGCCACCGGGCCGGCGGGAGAGCGATGTGAGATGAGCGAGAAATCCCTGGCGAGTAGGGTAAACGACCATGGCGAACCATCCGGTGCCGCGGACCCTCACCCGCGCCCAGCAGGCCCGTCGTCAACGAGTGGTGGACGCCGCCATGTCACTGGGGCTGGACGGTGGGTACGAAGCGGTACAGATGCGTGACGTGGCCGCCCGGGCCGACGTGGCCATGGGCACGGTGTACCGGTACTTCACCAGCAAGGACCATCTGCTGGCCGCCGCTCTCGTCCACTGGGTCGAACAGCTCGACACCCGCCTGTCCCAACACCCGGCCCAGGGCGAATCGGCCGCCGAGCGGGTCATCGACGCCCTCGACCGGGCCCTGCGGGCCATGGGGCGCCAGCCCCAGCTGGTCGGAGCGGTGTTCACCGCCCTGGCCTCACCCGACCCGGCGGCCGTCGAATGCCAGCAACAGGTGTCGGTGCTGATGGAGCGGATCATCACCCGGGCCATCGGCGATCCCCATCCTCCGGATCTGGGCGATCGGGCCCGCATTCTCGGTCACGTGTGGTACTCCGCCCTGGTCGGGTGGGTGAACGGGTGGAGCAACATGGTCCGGGTCCACGACGAGTTGGTGGTGGCCATCGGGCTGCTCCTGCCGGCCGGCATCTACGCCGAGGTCTGACCACCCGCCGGCATCCGCGCTCTCTCGGTGGAGAGCGGGCTACCTTCTATCATGGCCTCGGCGATCGAAGTGCACGGATTGTCGAAGCACTTCGGACCGGTCCACGCCGTCAACGGCCTGAGCTTCGAAGTCGAAGAGGGGCGGGTCACCGGCTTCCTCGGTCCCAACGGGTCGGGTAAGACGACGACCCTGCGGATGCTGCTCGGCCTGGTGTCGATCACCGAGGGGACGGCCACCTTCGGGGGCCGCCGCTACGTCGACCTCGACCATCCCATCCACCATGTCGGGGCGGTGCTCGAGGCCACCAGCTTCCACCCCACCCGGCGGGCCGAGGACCACCTGAAGGCAGTGGCCATCGGGGCCGGCATCCCGCTGTCCCGGGTCGACGAGACGCTGGCCCTGGTCGGCCTCACCGATGTGGCCCGGCGCCGGGTCGGCAAGTTCTCCCTCGGCATGCGCCAACGCCTGCAACTGGCCACCGCCCTCCTTGGCGATCCCGAGATCCTCATCCTCGACGAGCCCTCCAACGGGCTCGACCCCCAGGGCATCCAGTGGCTACGGACCTTCATCCGTCACCAGGCCTCTATCGGCCACGCCGTGCTGGTCTCGTCCCACCTGCTGTCGGAGATGGAAGAGACCGTCGACGACGTGGTGATCGTGTCCAACGGGCAGCTGGTGCTGCAGACCACCCTGGCCGAGCTGGCCACCCGGGCCGGGACCAGCACCGGGATGCGCATCCGGTCGCCAGAGCTCGGACGGCTCACCGCCCTCCTCGAGGCCATCCCGGTCGGCTACCGGACGGTGTCCCTCGACAGCCTGGTCATCGACGGGGCCACTCCCGAGTGGTTCGGACCGTGGGCCGCCCAGAACCAGATCGTCCTGTACGAACTGGCCTACGAACGGGGCAGCCTCGAGGACGTGTTCCTCACTCTGACCCACGGCTTCGACGCCGGCGTGCCCGGTGTGCCCGGCCCGGGTGGCCCGGGCGAGTTCGGAGGCACCGCCGACCCGGCCGGCCCGGCCGGCCCGGCCACGGCCACCACCTACGGAAGCCCCTCGTGATCGCCAGCATCCGCTCGGAGTGGCTGAAGATGCGGACCACGGCGGTTCCCTGGGTGCTGACCGGGATCGCCCTGCTCATCGACGCACTGTTGGTGCTCGTGTACTTCACGAGCCATGGCGCCGCCAGTGGCAACAACAACGGAAGCGTCCCGAACTCGTTCGGCTCACCCAATTACCCCCACACCACCCAGCAGTTGAGGAACCTCCTCGGTGCCGGCTTCGAGGGCTATCTATTCGCCCTGTTGCTGGGCGTGCTCATCTTGACCACCGAGTTCCGCCACAAGACGGTCACCACGACCTTTCTGGTGCTGCCCAAGCGGCCCCGGTTCGTCGGGGCCAAGCTGGTCTCCGCCGCCATTCTCGGGGCCGGGCTGGCGGTGATCCTGCTGGTGGCCACCCTCATCGGGGCCGGGATCGCCCTGGCCGCCGACGGGGGCTCGTTCTCCTCCCTGGCCCACCAGATCCCTGCCGTCGCCCCCGGGATGATCCTGGTGTTCGCCCTGTTCGCCATCCTGGGGGTCGGCGTCGGCTCGGTGCTGACCAACCAGGTGGCGGCCATCATCGTGAGCCTGGGCTGGTTCATCATCCTCGAGGGAATCCTCGTGGGCCTGTTCCACGGGACAGCCCGCTGGGTGCCGACCGGTGCCGCCACCGCGGCAGCAAATCTGACCCGTGGTCAGGGTGCCAGCTTCGGCCTGTTCAACTGGTGGCAGGGCACCCTGCTCATGCTGGCCTACGGGTTGATCTTCGCCATCATCGGATCGGCCATCCTGACCCGCCGCGACATCACCTGAGGCCGGCTGAGGCCGGGCTGAACCGGCTGAAGTCGACCGGAGGCGGGGTGAAGCCGACTGAGGGCGGCCGGCGTTGCCCGGGGCTCCGGACCGGGATCCGTGGCCACCGGCCGGGGCCGGAGCCAACATTCCCCACGAGGCGGCTCGGGCCGGGGCGGGGCGGTCACCACCACCGAACACCAATCCGCCCTACGGTTTGGGGATGGACCGGACTGCCGGTGGGGGGGAGACGAGCAGGAAATGGTGGACGCTCGCCGCCGTGTGCCTGGGCATCTTCATGCTGCTGTTGGACATCACGGTGGTCAACGTGGCCCTGCCCGACATCCAGCAGTCGCTCCACTCGTCCTTCGCCGAGCTCCAGTGGGTGATCGACGCCTACGCACTGACCCTGGCCGCCTTCCTGCTCACCGCCGGGGTCGTCGGCGACATGGCCGGCCGCCGCCGGCTCTACGCCGCCGGGGTGATCATCTTCACGTTGTCGTCCCTGCTGTGCGGGCTGTCCACGTCCGCGGTCATGCTCGATCTGTCACGGGGGGCCCAGGGCGTCGGGGGCGCCATCATGTTCGCCACCTCGCTGGCCCTGATCGCCCAGGCGTTCTCGGGTAAGGAACGGGGCACCGCCTTCGGGATCTACGGGGCGGTGATCGGCGGTGCCGTGGCCATCGGACCCCTGGTCGGAGGAGCCATCACCAGCGGTATCGGCTGGCGTTGGATCTTCTTCATCAATCTGCCGGTCGGCGTGGTGGCCATCGTGATCACCCTGGCCAAGGTGCAGGACTCGAGGGAGCCCACCACCCGGCGAGTCGACTGGGCCGGCTTCATCACGTTCTCGGCTTCGCTCTTCATGCTGGTGTACGCCCTCGTACAGGGGAACGCCGAGGGATGGAACAGCCCCACCATCGTCGGGCTACTGGTCGGTTCGGCGGTACTCATGGTCGTGTTCCTGGTGGCGGAATGGATCCAGAGAGATCCGATGCTCGACCTGTCGCTGTTCAGGCGACCGGCCATGGTGGGTGTCTCGCTGGCCGCCTTCGCCATTTCGGCGTCCATCTTCGCCATGTTCCTCTACCTCACCCTCTACCTCCAAGAGGTCCTCGGGTACGGTCCGTTCGCCGCCGGGCTCCGGTTCCTCCCCATCACCGTGCTGGCCTTCGCCGTGGCCCCGTTTAGCGGCAAGCTGAGCGTGCTGGTCCAGTCCCGCTATCTGCTGGGTCTGGGGCTGGCCCTCATCGCCTTCGGGTGTGCCCTGTCCGATCATGTCCAGGCCGACTCGGCGTGGACGGTGCTGTTGCCGGGGTTCATCCTGGCCGGCATCGGCATCGGCATCATCAATCCGGTCCTGGCCTCGGCCACGGTGGCGGTGGTGCCGGCCGAACGGAGCGGCATGGCCTCGGGATCGTCGAGCACCTTCCGTCAGGTGGGCATCGCCACCGGCATCGCCGGGCTGGGGGCCGTGTTCCTCCGCCAGATCCGGCCCAACACCGTGCACGCCCTCGACGAGACGGCCACCGGCCGGGCCATCCTGGCCAGGGGCGGGTCCCACCTGTCGGCGGCCATCGCCGGGGGCGACGTGCGGGCGGCGGCGGCCACCTACCCGGCCGGCCTGACCCGGAACACCCTGATCGAGGCGTACCGGATCGGATTCACCTCGACCTTCAACCACCTGATGGACATCGCCCTGGGTATAGCCCTGGTCGGAGCGGTCGGGTCCTTCTTCCTGGTACGCCAACGCGACTTCGTGTCCAGCGTCGCCCTGACCGAGGAGGTCGGTCCCGACGACCACGGTCCCCCGTCGGTCCAGCGCCCGCCCGGGCACTCGAAGCGCCGCCGGGGACGGCATTCGGCCAAACACCCGACGCGACAGCCGGTCCGGGCCACGCGGTCCTCCCCGGAGCCGACGACCACACCGGCACCACCGCCTCCCCCCTGGCCCATGCCCGAGCATCCCTCCCTGGCTCCGCCGGGCGAGCCGGGCCCGTGGCCCGGTAGCAAGACCTAGGGTGCCTCCCGGAGTCCACCCGAGGAGGAACCGATGAAGACCAGGCTCACCGACATCCTGGGGATCGAGCACCCCGTCATGCTGGCGGGCATGGGGGGAGTCTCGTATGCCCCCCTGGTCACGGCGGTGTCCGAGGCCGGAGGGTTCGGCTGCCTCGGTGCCTCGACCATGAGCGCGGAACGGATGGTGGCCGAGATCGCCCAGGTCCGGTCGGCCACCGACAAGCCGTTCGGGGTGGACCTCTTGACGGCCATGCCGGGAAGCCTGATCGGGCAGGTCGAACAGATCATCGAGGGCGGCGCCTCGGTGTTCGTGGCCGGGCTTGGGGTGCCCTCCGAGGTGGTCGAGCTCTGCCACCGCCATCAGGTGCTGGTGGTCAACATGTGCGGGAAGGTCGACCACGCCCGACGGGCACTGGAGGCCGGGTGCGACATCGTGGTGGCCCAGGGCACCGAGGCGGGCGGGCACACCGGACTGGTGGCCACCATGCCCCTGGTCCCCCAGATCGTCGACGCGGTGGGCACGCACATCCCGGTGGTGGCGGCCGGCGGCATCTTCGACGGCCGGGGACTGGCGGCCGCCCTCGCCCTCGGGGCCGACGGGGTGTGGATCGGCACCCGCTTCATCGCCACGCCCGAAGCCCGCAGTGTGGCCGGCTACAAGGACGCCCTGGTGCGGACGGGTGAGGACGGGACCACCATCAGCCGGGCCTATTCGGGCAAGACCATGCGGGTGGTGCGCAACCTCTACACCAACTTCTACGAGGAGCACCCTTCCGAGCTCCAGCCGTTCCCGGCCCAGCTCGGCCGGTCGATGGAGGACGGGGCCTTTCATCTCGGCGGGGGCGAGGAGACACCGGACATCGACACCGAACGCGAGTGCTACCCGACCGGCCAGGGCGTCGGGGCCATCCAGACCTTGATCCCGGCGGCCAGCCTGGTCGCCCAGATCGTCGATCAGGCCGAACAGGTGCTGGCCGAGATCGGGTCGCTCGGATCGGGTTGACCTGGGCCGGGGTGGGCCGGGGTGGGCCGGGTGGGCCGGGGCGGCGGGTGCCGGGAGCCGTGGCCGGGTCAGGCCGGGGTGCCGGGGCCGAGCACCGAGCGGTCCCCTGTCCTGAGCCCGGCGATGATGTTCCGATAGGCACCGGCGGCATCGTCGCCCAGCGAGTCGGTATCGAGCCAGCGCATCCCGCGATCGCCGCGATCTCGGTCCACACCGAACAGACCGAACCTGGGCTGGTATGAACCCCATTCGTAGTTGTCCACCAGCGACCAGTGCCAGTACCCGGCCACCGGAATTCCCCGTCGACGGCGGCCACCACCGCGGCGATGTTCTCCCTCAGGAACCGGGGCCGATCCCATCCGTCCGACCTCAGGAACGATCGACCGTTGCGGACCCGGTTGCACAGCCCGTTCTCCACGATCCACAGCGGCAGGCCCGGAGCCGAGGCGTGCTCGGCCTCGAGCCGACGGACCAGGCCGCCCGGGTCGGGGACGTCGTCCCACAGCTCCCGGGTCGGTGTCGGATGGCGGCCCCCGGCTGTCCGGTGCCCGGGGATCCGGAAGTGGTGCGAGACGACCGGGTCGTAGAAGTCGATGCCGAGCACGTCGAGCGTGCATCGGTGCGGGCTGTCGTACAGGGCCTGGACCGCCCGCCGGGGCATCCGGGAGGAGGGCTGCCTCCGCCCGTTGCCGGTGATGCCGCGTCCGGGGGGGCCGTAGGGCGACCAGGCGGCGGCCACGGCCCGGAGCAGACGCTCGGCGCCGCCCGGGGCCGGGAACGTGGCGTCGTGGCGGTGTCGTCGATCGGCCACCCACTCGTCGAGGTCGCCGGACTCGACCCCGGCCCGGCGGGCCAGGAGAAGGTCGGTGAGCATCCGGTCGAGCTCGTACACGCTCAGGCAACTGTTGTTGGTGGTCACCACGGCATCGGGACGCCCCCGGTGGATCACCTCGTACCCGGCCACATGGGCGGCCACCAGATGGTCGACGGCCACGGCGGCGTCGCCGGCGGCCAGAGAACGGCCGGGCGGGAACATCCCGAGCAGCCACGACCCGATGGCCAGGACGTTGATCTCGTTGATGGTGACCCAGTGACGGACCGACGATCCCAGTGTGTCGACCACCACCTCGGCCCACTCCCGGAACCGTCGGGGGGAGTCGGGTCGGAGCCAGAAGTCCTCGCCCAACCACGCCGGGTGGGTGAAGTGGTGGAGCGTGACCAGGGGCGTGAGGCCGCGTTCGAGGCACCCGCCCACGATGTCGGAGTACCGGGCCAGGGCGGCTCCGTCGGACTTCCCGTCTTCGGGGAAGACCCGCGCCCACTCGACGCTCAGCCGGAAGCTGTTGCACCCCAGGCCGGCCGCACGGTCCAGCGCCTCCTCGGGGTGATCCCAGAACCCCACGGCCCGCCCCGAGGTCTCGACCCGACCGACCTGCTCCCAGGCCAGCCAGTTGTTGGCCGGTTCGACCGGGCCGTTGTACCCCCCCTCCACCTGGTACCCGGCCGTGGCCACGCCGAACAGGAAGTCATGGCCGAGTCCCCGGCCACCGGCCGCCCCGTGGTCCCGTGGTTCTCCGTTCGAGGACAACGTCCTGCCTCTCCTCCGGGCGCCCGGGCAACCCGGTCCGATCCCGGGTGGCGGCGGCTCCTTGGTCGATCGACCCCTACCGGGTGGCGATGGTAGCTTGCGCCCCGGACCGCCCCGGTGCCGAGCCGGGACCGGCCAGGTGCCCGTCCGGCGCCGTCCTCCCTCCGATGACCACCTCCTCTCCCGACCCCGAGCGAACCCCAGTCGTCATCGCCTCGGGCCAGTCCATCGAACGCACCGAGCTGGTGACCCCGGTGGATCTGATGGAACGGGCATGCCAAGCAGCGCTGGCCGACGTGCCGGCCCTGCGCCAGGAAATCGAGCGCGTGTCGGTGGTCAACATCATGACCCCCGCCGGTCCCGCCCCGGCCACCGAACTGGCCACCCGGATCGGCGCCGCCACCGCCCGGTGCGAGGTCTCGACGATCGGCGGCAGCACGCCCCAGTGGCTGGTGAACCGGGCGGCCAGCCAGATCGCTGACGGGTCGCTCTCCGTCACCCTGGTGGCCGGAGCCGAGGCCATCCGCTCCCACCGAGCCCGCCGGACCGAGGGGCTGCCACGCCACCCGGGAGCCACCCATCTGCCGCCCGATCCGGTGGTGGGTGACGATCGGCCCGGCGCCGGACCGGCCGAATCAGCCATCGGGCTGCATATGCCGGTGCACGTCTATGCCCTCTTGGAGAGCGTGGTGGCGTCTCGGGCCGGCCACCGCGCCGCCGACCATCGCCGAGCCATGGGGGCGCTGCTGGCGCCGTTCACCCGGGTGGCGGCCGACAACCGGTACGCCTGGTTCCCAAGAGCCCGCACCGCCGCCGCCATCGCCACTCCGGCCCCGGACAACCGCATCGTGAGCGAGCCGTACACCAAGCTGATGACCGCCTTCCTCGGGTCGGACCAAGGGGCGGCACTGATCGTCTGCTCACTGGCCGCCGCCCGCCGGGCCCGGGTCGCCGATCGGGCGGTGTTCATCTGGTCGGGAGCGGAGGCCGCCGACGTCAGGTTCCCCACCGCCCGACCCGATCTCGGCCGTTCGCCCGGCATCGAAGCGGCGGGCCGGGCCGCCCTGGCCGCCGCCTCGGCCTCCGCCGGTGCCACTGCCTCGGCCACTGCCTCGGCCACTGCCGGTCCGCCACGAACCGTGGGCATCGACGACATCAGCGTCTTCGACGTCTACTCGTGCTTCCCCTCGGCCGTCGAGTTGGCCAGCGCGGCCCTGGGGCTGGCCGCCGACGACGAGCGAGGGCTCACCGTCACCGGCGGGCTCCCCTACTTCGGCGGCCCCGGCAACAACTACGCCACCCACAGCATCGCCACCATCACCGACATCCTGCGGGGCTCGTCAGGTCCGCCCGGATCCGGATCGACCACCGAATCCGGTGGGCCGGTCGGCGGTTGGGACTCGTCACCGGGCTCAGCTGGTACGTCACCAAGCACGCCGTCGGGATCTACGGGAACGAGCCGCCGCCCGGCGGATTCCATCGGGGTGACACGGAGGCCGACCAGGCCGCTATCGACGCTTCGGCCGTCGAGATCGCCCTCGAAGTGGACCGGCCCACCGTGGCCACCGTGGTCGGTGCCACCGTGGTCCGTGACGGCCAGGGCACGCCGCAGTCGGCACCCCTCATCGCCACACTGCCGGACGGAAGGCATATGGCGCTGGCGGCGGCCGACCAACAGACCCTCGAGTCCCTCGACGGGATCGACGTGCCCACCTTGGTCGGAGAGCCGGTGGTCGTCCAACCCGGCGCAGCGCGCTACCGTCTGGCCACCGACTGACTGCACGGGAGAAGGCCATGTCCGAACTGCTTCGCCAACGCCAGGGCCACATCGAGATCCTCACCATCAACCGGCCCGAGGCCCGCAACGCCATCAACGGCGCCGTCTCCCGTGCGTTCAGCGAGGCGTTCGACGAGCTCGAAGAAGACGACGACTGCTGGGTGGTCATCGTGACCGGCGCCGGGGACAAGGCCTTCAGCGCCGGCATGGACCTGAAGGCCTTCGCCGCCGGCGAGGCCGGGGACATCATGGGGGCCAAGGGCGGATTCGGCGGCATCGCCCAGCGGGACTTCTCCAAGCCCATCATCGCCGCCGTCAACGGGTCGGCCCTGGCCGGGGGATGCGAGATCATGCTCTCGTGCGATCTGGTCGTCGCCGTCGAGGAGGCCAAATTCGGGATCCCCGAGGTAAAGCGGGGGCTGATCGCCGGCGCCGGCGGACTCGTCCGGCTTCCCAAGAGGATCCCGCCGGCCATCGCCCTCGAGTTGGCGTTGACCGGTGATCCGATCGACGCCCAGCGGGCCCTCCAGCTCGGCCTGATCAACCGGGTGGTGCCGGCCGACGAGCTGATGGAATCGGCACTGGCCCTGGCCGGGGTCATCGCCGAGAACGCCCCGCTGGCGGTCCGGGCCTCCAAGCGGGTCATGAAGACGGCCGGCGAGCTGCCCGACGCCGAAGGATGGGCGATCAACAATGCGGCGGTTCCCGAGGTGTTCGGTTCGGCCGATGCCATGGAGGGCCCGATTGCCTTCGCCGAGAAGCGCAAGCCCAACTGGTCGGGCAAGTAGCCGATCGGGATTGCTCCGGGGGCGGCGGGGGCGGCGGGGGTCCGGGGGGTTCCGGGGGTTCGGGGAGCGGCGGCCAGGACCCGGGCCCCACGCCCACCGGGCCCACGTCGGGTCAACCACCGCTGAATGTTGAGAGGCACTCTCCATGCACATCGTGAGCCAAGTAGCCCAGTCGGGGGCCAACGTCCCTTCGCTGTCCGACGGCCTCGGCGGCTTCCGCCTCATTCTCCACGTGCTGGCCGCCACGATCTGGATCGGCGGCCAGTTCACCGTGGCCGGTCTGCTCCCCACCATCCGATCCCTGGGTGAGGAGGCACCGAAGAAGGTGGCCCAGGCGTTGGGCCGCCTGCTGTGGCCGGCCTACGCGGTGCTGGTGCTCACCGGCTTCTGGAACGTCGGCTCGTTCGACGTCGGCCAGGCCAGCACCACCTGGAAGACCGTCCTCATCATCAAGATCGTGGTCGTGGCCATCGCCGGAGCTGCCGTCTACCTACATCAACGGGCCACGACCCGGCGGGGACTGGCCGTCTGGGGTGCCATCGGCGCTCTGGCCTCGGTGGCCGCACTGTGCCTGGGAGTGTTCCTGGCCGGCTGATCGATCACCCCGCCACTGCGTCCCTCCCGAGTGCCCCGGGATCCCCGCATCGGCTGCGATGCGAGCCCCCACGGTCCGGTCTAACCTGGTAGGAACAGCCGATAGAAGGAGACACCATCGTGAATTTCGGCCTACCTGCAAATCTCGACGGCATGGACGGACTGATTGTCCTGGTTGTAGTTGTGGTGGTTCTGTTCGGTTCCCGCCAGATTCCCAAGTTGGCCCGGTCCCTCGGATCCGCCCAGAAGGAGTTCAAGAAGGGGCTCGACGAGGGCGCCTCGGAGGCCTCGGACAGCCCGGAGGCCGGCAAGACCAGTCCATCCGTGACCCAGGCGATCCCGCCGGCCGCGGTCAATCCCCCGGCTCAGACCACGGTCACCGTCGAAACCAACGGTGACGGATCCTCAGGTTCCACCTCCTAACCAGTCCTTTGACGCGTCGATGACCAAGGGGTCCGCGTACTGTTCGGGAAGTTCGTCACCCGAGCGGCGTGGCCGTCGATGGTTGCCCTTCTGGGTCATGCAGGCCACCGAGATCGGGGTGGCCGTGTTCTTCGCCGATGCGTCCATCCATGTCAACAACGGCGAGCTCCTGGTGGTGGGCGCTCTGGCATTCTTCGCCCTGGCCGTCACCGCCCACGGTCCTCTCGGCATCGTCCGGATCTGCAGCCAATCGCTCCATTTGGTCCTGGCCGTGGTGGTGGCGGTGCTCGTCGCCGTCGCTCCGGTCCTTCCCGCTCTGCGCCCAGACATCGAAGGGATCATCGTGGTCGAGTTCGGAGCGATCGGCGTGATCCGGCTGGCCACCCTGACCCGGTCGTCCTCCACCTTCGGGCCGTGGAAAACGACCCGCTCACGTGCCGACGCCACGGTGATCGATACCACCGCCACCGTGGTCGACGCCCGGACCACCTCGTCGGCTCACGGCCCTGCCTCCCACTCCTCCGGCCCGGGGTCAGGCGGCCCGACCTCGCCGGACGCCGCGGCGCGACGAGCCGGCCGCGCCGCCGGATCGGCAACGGTCTCGGGAAAGCGCGCTGCAGCCAAATACGGACCTCTGGCCGGCGCTCGCATCAAACAGACCATTCGGACGGCTGGGCGCATCGCCGGCTCGGTGACCTCGCCGCCAGCTGATCCGAAGGATGGCGCCAGCTGATTCCGTCGGTCCTCACCCGCTGCCTCCAGTCAAGGAGCAGCCGGGGAGCTGTGGCCTGTCACTATTCGAAATGGCGTACCAACCGAATGTAATCTGCGAAACCAATCGGGCGACGGTCACCGGCCGTCACCCCGGCCCACCCGGCCCCTCCGACCACCGGCCGCCACCAGGGCCGCCTGCGCCTCCCGCCACGGGCACCCTGACGGGGTAGATTCCGAGGGTCCGAAAGGGGAATCGATGCCCGAAACGCACGACGTACTGGAGACAGCCGACCGTCTCTGGCGAGGCGAGATCTCCACCACCGACCTCCACCCCCTGCGTCCGTTACCCGGGCTCGCCGAGGTGGCCGACGGTGTCTGTTTCGTCCCCTCGTTCGCCAACGTCTCGGCCGTGTGGACCGAGGACGGCCTGGTGCTCGTGGACACGGGCAGCTCGTTCATGGCCGAGGACATCCACAAGACCCTCCGGACGTGGAGATCCGATCGGCTCAATACGGCGATCTACTCCCACGGGCATATCGACCACGTCTTCGGTGTCCCGGTGTGGGAAGCCGAGTCGGCCCAAGCCGGCTGGCCCGAACCGGTGGTGGTGGCCCACGAGGCGTTGCCCGCCCGGTTCGACCGATACATCAAGACAGCGGGCTACAACGGGATCGTCAACCGTCGACAGTTCAACGTCGAGTCGCTCGAATGGCCCACCGAGTACCGCTATCCGGACCGGACCTATCGCGACGTTCTCGATCTGGACATCGGGGGACGACGGGCCGAACTCCACCACGCCAAAGGCGAGACCGACGACCACACCTGGACATGGTTTCCCGAAACCCACACCCTGTGCTGCGGCGACCTCTTCATCTGGGCTTCGCCAAACGCCGGCAACCCCCAGAAGGTGCAGCGCTACCCGCTGGAGTGGGCCGACGCCCTGCGCCGGATGCTCGGTCTCTACGACACCACGGGAGGCGGCCCCGAGGCCATGCTACCGGGGCACGGGTACCCGGTGATCGGCGCAGATCGGGTCCGTCAGGCCCTGACTGATACCGCTGAGCTGCTGGAATCCCTGGTTGAGCAGACGTTGGCGCTGATGAACGCCGGCGCCCGGCTCGACGAGGTCATACACACGGTCGAGGCGCCCGGACGTTTGTTGGAACGCCCGTACCTCCAGCCCGTCTACGACGAACCCGAGTTCATCGTGAGGACGGTGTGGCGCCTGTACGGCGGATGGTGGGACGGCAACCCGGCCACACTGAAGCCCGCCCCCGAACGGGCGCTGGCTCTGGAACTGGCCGAGTTGGCTGGTGGGGCGAGGAAACTGGCCGACCGGGCACTGACCCTCATCCGACCGGCGACCCCGGCGACCCCGGAGACCCCGGCGACCCGGGTGTCCGACGGAGGTCCGCCCGATGACGACCCGGCCCTGCGCCTGGCCGGGCATCTGGCCGAGCTGGCCTGGCTGGCCGATCCGACGGACCAGGGGATACAGGAGGTACGCCGCACGGTGTTCACCCGACGGGCCGACCGCGCCTCGTCAACCATGGCCCACGGGGTGTTCTCGTGGGCGGCGCGAGAGTCGGGAAACGGGTCTTCCGGCACAACCTCGTGAAGCGCCCGCAGCCCGCACCGTGCGCACCTCGCTGAGCAGGGAATACGTCGGCGCAAATTAGGGCCGGCGCTCAACTTCTAATTCCACTCCGCAGCCCACTAGTGTCATCGCCGTGAACCGATTCACAACCGGCTCGAAAGGAATACTGCACCGGAACCGTCCCGTTCCCGGTGCTCCCACCGGGTCGGCGGAGAAGGCTCCGGAGCCCGGTCGTCGGTGGGGTCGCCCGGCCGTAGGGGTGGCCGTCGTCGGAGCGGTGGCCGTGGCCCTGTCAGGGTGCAACTTCTATCCCTCCTACGGCGCCAGCCGGGGGGCGACTACCCAGGGGCAGGACACGTTCAAGCTGTATTCGGGGATGATGACCACCGGAATCATCGTCGGCGGCCTGGTCTTCCTGCTCATCCTGTACACGGTGTTGCGCTACCGCCGGCGCTCTGACGACATGCCCCACCAGTTCCACGAGAACATTCCCATCGAGATCCTCTACACGATCATCCCGATCCTGATCGTGGCCGGTCTGTTCACCTTCACCGTGATCACCGAGAACAAGGTCGACGCCACCCAGGCGGTCGACGCCACCTCGACCCTGTCGGGCAACCCCGTGGTGGACATCCGGGTGACCGCCTTCCAGTGGGGGTGGCGGTTCGACTACCCCCGCTTGGACGTGGGCGTGGCCGGCGAGACCACCAACGGTCCGGACAACCATGGCCCACAGATGGTGGTGCCCGTGGGTCAGACGGTGCAGATCACACTGGTCTCCGATGATGTCATCCACGGGTTCTACGTCCGCGACTTCAACTTCAGCCGATATGCCCTCCCCGGGGTGACCAACTACTTCGACCTCAACGTGACCCACGCCGGTACCTACTTCGGCCAGTGCACCCAGATATGCGGCCTCTATCATTCGGAGATGCTGTTCAGCGTGCGAGCCGTGAGCCCGGCGGCGTTCAAGGTGTGGGCGGCCGCCGAAGTCAGGGGTGGCCACACCCTGCAGGTCGGAGGGGCCGGCGCCCAGAACACCGCACCCCCCGATACTCGGATCTATCCATCGAATGCCTAGCGCAGCGCTGTCGACGGCAAAGGGACCCGCATGACGACGACGATCGAACCGCCTGAACTCATCGAGCCGGAGCAGCCCGGTGGCCCCGGGGGGCACGCGCCTTCGCACGACGGAGCAGGCGACCACGGGCACCACGAGGGACCGACCGGGATCCTCAACTGGCTGACCTCCACCGACCACAAGGTCATCGGCAAGAGCTACATGATCACGTCCCTCGTGCTCTTCTTCCTGGCCGGGATCATGGCGCTGGTGATTCGGGCCCAGCTGGCGTCGCCCACCTCCTCGCTGGTTTCGTTCCAGACCTACAACGAACTGTTCACCATGCACGGCAGCCTGATGCTGTACCTGTTCGCCGGGCCTTTCGCCTTCGGCGGCCTGGCCAACTACATCGTGCCTCTCCAGGTGGGCGCGCCCGACATGGCCTTCCCCCGGCTGAACGCCCTCTCCTACTGGCTGTACCTGGGCGGTTCCATCACCATGATGTCGGGCTTCCTGGTGGCCGGAGGGGCGGCCAGCTTCGGGTGGGTCGCCTATGCCCCGCTGTCCAACGCCACCAACTCCCCCGGCCTCGGGGCCGACCTGTGGCTCATGTCGCTGGCCCTGACCGGGTTCTCGGCCATCTTCACCGGCGTCAACCTGTGTGCCACCATCTTCTACCTGCGAGCCCCGGGCATGACCATGTTCAGGGTGCCCATCTTCTCGTGGAACATGCTGGTCACCGCCATCTTGATCCTCATCGCCTTCCCCGTGCTGTTCGGGGCGGTGGTGCTGCTGTTCTGCGACCGCCACTTCGGGACCCACATCTTCACGGTGTCGGGGGGTGGCGTTCCGGTGTTGTGGCAGAATTTATTCTGGTTCTTCGGCCACCCAGAGGTGTACATCCTGGCCTTGCCCTACTTCGGGATGGTCACCGACATCATCCCGGTGTTCTCCCGCAAGCCCCTGTTCGGCTACAAGGGCATGGTCTTCGCCACCATGTCGATCGCCGCCCTCTCCACCGGGGTGTGGGCTCACCACATGTTCACCACCGGTGTGGTGCTCCTCCCCTTTTTCTCGCTGCTCTCCTACCTCATCGCCGTGCCCACCGGGATCAAATTCTTCAACTGGATCGGCACCATGTGGGGCGGGCAATTGAGCTTCCAGACCCCGATGTTGTTCAGCATCGGTTTCCTGTTCGCCTTCCTGATGGGCGGCGTGACCGGAGTGTTGTTGGCATCGCCACCAGTCGACTTCATGACCCACGACACCTACTTCGTGGTGGCCCACTTCCACCAGGTGCTCATCGGCACGGCCGTCTTCGCCGGATTTGCCGGGTTCTACTTCTGGTACCCGAAGATGTTCGGTCGGATGTTGCGTGAGAGCCTGGGCAAGCTGCACTTCTGGGGCCTGTTCATCGGGTTCTGGGTCACGTTCATGCCCCAGTACGTCCTGGGCCTGGACGGCATGCCCCGACGGGTGGCCGCCTACCTGCCCGGCAATGGCTGGACCACCCTGAATGTGATCTCGACCGTGGGGGCATTCATCATCGGAGCCTCGTTCCTGTTCTTCCTGGCCAACCTGTGGGTGTCGTGGCGGAAGCCGATCCCGGCCGGAGACAACCCCTGGGACGGCGGTGCCCTCGAGTGGTTCACCACATCGCCGCCTCCCCACCACAACTACAGCCACCTCCCACCCATCCGCTCCGAACGACCGACATGGGACTACAACCACCCCGAGCACCGCAAGCGCCACTCCGGTGAAACCGTGCTGCCCGACAAGGAATCGGTCCAGGTCGGCTCATGAGGGTAAACGGCCTGTTCCTTGCCGGCATCGGCGTGTTCTTCGGCATCATCGGCGTCATCTACTGGTTCACCAGCTACGAGGACGGCGGCTTCGCCATGCTCATCGGATCGGCCCTGCTGGGCCTCGGCCCAGGCGGGTACTATCTGTGGTGGTCCCGACGAATGGCGCCGCGGGCGGACGACGACCCCGAAGCGGAAGTGGCCGAAGGGGCCGGGACGGTCGAGGCCTTTCCCAGTTCGAGCATCTGGCCGTTCGTGTTGGGCATGGGGGCGCTGTTCACCGTCTTGACGTTCGTGTTCGGCCTGTGGTTGGCCCCTCTCGGGGCTGCGCTCATCCTGGCCGCCGCTATCGGCGGCACCGTCGAGAGCCGCCGGGGAGGGGCGACCTGACCGCCCGCAGGCCCGGTCGGGTGGCCGAGGGCGGGTAGCAGGGGCGGGTAGCGAGGGATGGGCCGGCCGGGTGTCTCAGTCGGGTGTCCCGGTCGGGTGGCGAGGGATGGGCCGCAGGGCGGGTAGCGGTGGGGTGGACAGCAGGGTTGGCCAGCGGGGGCGGCTAGCGGGGGCGGGTAGCGGGGGCGGCTAGCGGGGGCGGGTAGCAGGGGCGGGTAGCAGGGGCGGGTAGCAGCGGGATGGGCCGGGTCGGAAGTGGCAGCGGAGGTGCCACGGCGGTGGTCGGCGAGACGGTCCGCTGGAGCCGGCGGGGCCATCGTGTGGCAGTCAGTGGCGCAGGAACACTTCCGGGATGATGTCGAGCTGTGCCGCCCCCCCGCCGCCCGCCCAGGATCACCGCCGAGGGCGTCGACGGAGTGGCCGCCGGAGTTCGCCCATCAGATCCTTCAACGGTTCGCACCCTGTTGCCTCACGTCAAATCCCGCGCCAAGGGTGATTCGTTGCCTCATGGAGAACCCCGCGCTTCGAGTTAGTGGGTGAACGCCCGGTTGACGGCCCGCGGCGGCGGTCCGGTCTTCGCCAAGGCCAGGCGTTGGAGCTGGGTGGTGAGGCGGGCGATCTCTGCCTGATGGCGGGTCGGATGGAGGGCGTTGCGGGCTCTCGTGAGGGCGGCCTGCTGGCCAGGGGTGAGGCCCCCGGCGGCCAGGAGGCGCTGATAGGGGCTCTGGGCGCTGTCGTGGCGCTTGGCGACCTTGGCCCCCACCCGGGTGGGGCTGGTGAGCTTCTGCTGGGTGAGCAGGAGGTTGGTGTAGTTCTGCTCCAGAGCCCAGATCCGGTTGAGCACGGCGAGTTCGGCCTCGGTGTCGAAACGCAGGTAGCCGACCAGCTCTCGCACATGGGTCCAGTTCTTCTGCTCCACATGGCAGCCGTCGTTCTTGTTGCCCGGTCGGGACCGGGTGAAGGTGATCCGGCGGGTGGTGCACCACTCGAGCAAGTCGGCGTTGATGAATTCGCTGCCGTTGTCGGAGTCGATCCCGAGGATGGGGAAGGGGAACTGGCGACAGCCGTGCTCGATGGCCTCGGCCACCCGGATGGCCGACTTGTTGGCCACCGACCGGTTGATCGTCCAACCGGTGGCGATGTCGGTCATGGTCAGGGTGAAGCAGAACTCCCCGAAGGAGTTGCCTCCCTCGTGGCCGACCAGGTCGATCTCGACGAAGCCAGGGACGACGTCGTCCCACTCCGACCAGGTTCTGACGGGAATCTGGGTCTTGAGCAGGGACCCGGGCTTGGTGTGGCTCACCCCCCGGAATCCGGCCAGCACCTTGGCTCCTGTCAGCCGCCGGTCGATGGTGGCGGCGCTCATCGAGGTGAGCAGCACGGCCTCGTCGTCGGTGAGGTCGAGCTCCCCGTCCCGGCGGAGCAACGGCACCAGCACGGGGAGCATGGGGGCCAGCCGCTTGCCCGCCGGCATCCGGGCTGCCCGCCAGCACAGTTCGAGGGCGGACACCACCCGGGCCGAGTAGGTCGGCACCCGAGCGGTCCTCACCCGAAAGCTCCATGGATCAGGCGTAGTCGACCCTCCGCCAGGCGCGGATTCCTTCGTGAGGCAACGATGCCGGCTACGCGCGGGTTTCTGATGAGTCAATGCGGGCACCTTTCAACGGCATCGCAGACGGTATAAGGTCGAGGCCCACGAGGAGCAATTTGTAACCGTGGCGGTTGAGAAGGTCCGTCGACCATGGCCGGATTGCTGCGCAAGATCGTTAGTACCTGGAACTCGGGGGGTCATCCGATGCAGGGTGTCTCTGCCCTCTTGAAGCCCCTCACCCTCGTCGATGCCCAGCGAGTCTGGAACTCCGGGTTGTGGTCGCTCGAGGAGGCCTTGGCCAGTGAGGGCTCTCGGCTGAGACCGACCAGACGGGACTCCACCTTGCTGGCAACCGGGAATGCGGCAGCAAGGCTCCACCCGTACTCCTGTCCCCTCGAGGTGCCCGCCGTGCCGCCGGGTGTTGTGTCGACCTCGATAACCCTGCGCACATCGAGGCTTGCCCCCGCCGTCGACCACGACACTGCCGCCGCCTATCTTCGGCTGATCCGCCGGTACGGAGACAAGGCGTATCCACCGACCGCCGCCCCGCCCTCTGCCGTGGCCTCCAGTCGGCCACCGACACCGATTGCCCTTCCGGCCGGTCCTCAGCGGGACCGGGACCTCAGGCCTGAATGGCGGAGAGGAGAAACTGACCTCGCCGAAACCCCGAAGGGTCACCGGCGGACCTCCCCTCCGACCGGGGCCAGGACCGACCGGCGAGCAGGACGCGAGACCCTCAAAAGGCCTGGTCCCGCCGGAATTGTGCAGCCCCGAGAAGGCCGCCGAGATGATGGAGCCCGACGCCCCAGCTGAGACTCTGTCGACGCCCTCGCCTGCTCACAGCTCGGATTCACCCTGCCGCCCGCCAACACCGCTCGGCCCGACGGCGCTCCGACCTACACCGCCCGCCCGACGCCGCTCTGAACTAGGCGGCGGCCCTACGCCGCCCACCGGCGGTGTGGATCAACGCATCACCCGGCGCACACCTTCACCGGTGGCCAGCTCGGGCGGGACCAGATCGATGAAGGTGGGGACGGGAATGGCCTCGAGCTCATCGTGCTCGTCGCCCGGCCGGGGCTGAGTGGCCACGGTGGTGTACTCACCGGTCGGCGACAGCTCGACCATGACGGCCCGCTTGCGTTTGCCGATGCCCTCGGCGGCCCGCATCTCGTTGCACACCTTGTAGGTCACGAAATAGGCGATGATGGGGGCCAGCACCACGGCGAACCGGAAGAACCACAGCACCGACTTCAGCGGCAGGTTGAAGAAGTTGGCCATCACGTCGGTCGACGAGGCGAAGAAGGTCATGCCCAACAGGGTGAGCATGGCGGCCCCGGCCCCGGTCCTCTTGGGGCGGTCCCGCGGGCGGTCCAAGAGGTTGTGGTAGGCCAGGTCCTTGGTATGCCGGGACTCGATGAACGGCCACACCAGCAGGATGTTGAAGATGAGGCCGGGGAAGATCACCGCCGGTAGGAAGACCTCGAGAGGGAGGGTGTGGCCCCAGCCCACCCACTCCCAGCTGGGCATGATTCGCAGGGCCCCGTCCAGCCAACCCATGTACCAGTCGGGCTGGACGGCGTAGGAGATCTGGTACGGCTCGTACTGGCCGAACTGCCAGATCGGGTTGATCTGGGCGAACCCTCCCAACAGGAAGATGACCGCCGTCACCATGAACAAGAACCCGGTGGTCTTGGCCATGAAGGTCGGGAACATCGGCGAGCCGACCACGTTGTGCTCGGTCTTGCCCTTCCCCGGGAACTGGGTGTGCTTCTGTTTGACCAGCAGCCCCAGGTGGGCGCCGAGCAGGCCCATGAGAATGAGGGGCACGATCAGGACGTGGATGATGAAGAACCGGGGGATGATCACCCCGCTGCCCGGATAGTTGCCTCCGAACAGGAAGAAGGCCAGATAGCTGCCGACCAGGGGGATCGACTCGATGATCGAGTAGGCGATCCGGATACCGGTACCCGACACCAGGTCGTCGGGGAGCGAGTAGCCGAGGAACCCGTTGACGATGCCGAGGATGAGCATGGTCACCCCGACGATCCAGTTGAACTCACGGGGCTTGCGGAAGGCGCCGGTGAAGAACACCCGGGCCATGTGCACGGCGATCGAGCCGAGGAAGATGTCGGCCGCCCAGTGGTGGGCCTGGCGCATCAGGAGGCCCGACCGGACGTCGAACGACAGCCCGACCGACGAGGCGTAGGCCTCGGAGACCTTCTGGCCTTGCAAGGGGCGGTAGGAGCCGTGGTAGACGATCTCGTGGGCGGAGGGCACGTAGTAGAGCGACAGGAAGACCCCGGTGGCGATCAGCACCACGAACGAGTAGAGGGCGATCTCGCCCAGCATGAACGACCAGTGGTCGGGAAAGATCTTGTCGAGGAAGGTGCGCCCGCCCTTGGCGATGCCCAGCCGGTCGTCGACCCATCGGAGCGAGCTGTCGATCGGATTGGCGGTGGCGGTCACGGGCGCTCCCAGAATCCGGGGCCGACGGCCTGGTCGAAGCTGCCGTTGGCCCGGAGGTGCCCGAAGGCGTCCACGGTGATGGGCAGCTGGGGAAGGGGCCGGGGGGCCGGTCCGAACTCGGGCACCGCCCCGGCCAGCACATTGAAGATCGACTGGTGGCACGGACAGACCAGCTGTTGGGTCTGTTCCTGGTAGAGCCCCACCGGGCAGCCCAGGTGGGTGCACAGCTTGGAGTAGGCGACGTAGCCGTCCACGCCCCAGTTGGTGCGGCCGGGGGACGTGAGGGGTTGGAGCGAATTCGACAGCCGGATCAGGATCACCTGGTTGGGCGAGGATCCCTCGTAGCCCTTGGGGAACACGGTGAGCACGCCACCCACTTCGAGGTCGTCGGCGAACACCTCACGGCCGTCGATGGTCACCAGCTGGGAGCCTTTCTTCCAATTGGTCTCGAACAGGGTTCGCCCCGGCTTGGGGCCGAGGGACCGCAGCAGCGGGAATAGGAGGACGACTCCCATGGCCGTCGAGCCGAGGGCGAACAGACCGCCCAGCAGCTTGCGTCGCTGCACCACCATGCCGCCCCGCTCGGTGATGGCCGCCGTCATGGCGTCGCGCTCGGCCTCGGTGGAGTGGAACTCGTGACGCTCCTCCACGAACGGCCCCTGGGGCATCAGGTACTTGCCCCAGGCCGTGACCCCGAATCCCAGGCCGAACAGGCCGATGCCCAGGGTGATGGCCTCCCACTGGGTGTTGGCCGCCTGCCAGTAGGCCACGCCGAACCCGATGAACCCGACGAACCCGACGAACATGGCCAGGGCCGCCACCATCTGGGCCCGCTCGGGGCGGGTGGCATAGGGCTGCAGGTGGGGATCGTCGAGGGCGGCCGGGGGAAGGGGCCCCTCGAGGTGGGGGGACTCGTCGCTCACGTGCGGTCTCCGATCCAGAAGCAGACGAGCATCAGCACGCCGACTCCGACGAGCAGTCCGACGAAGCCCTCACCGACCGGTCCGATCCCTCCCAGCCCCACACCGCCCGGGTCGGCGGGGTGCTGGATGACGCCGGTGACGTAGGCGGCGATGTCGCGGGCTTCGGCGTTGGTGATGTCCCCGGGGCCGAAACGGGGCATGTTGCCCGGGCCCGAACGGATGGCTTCCACGACCTGGGTGGGGGTGGCCAGATGGAGGCTGGGGGCGTAGGCGCCCTCCATGAGGGCGTCACCGGCCCCGGTGATGGTGTGGCACGCCGCGCAGTTGAGCGTGAACAGGGTGCCCCCGGACTCGAGATCGGCCTCGTTGGTGTTGACCACCGGGATCTGCACGCCGACGCCGGGAGTCAGGGACTGCACCCACGCGGCGATCTCCAGGGTCTGGATGCGGTCGAACCGGGGCGGCTTGCGGGTGGCCTGCACGCTGGAGTCCTCGAGCGGCATACGACCGGTGGACACCCAGAAGTCGACCGTCCCGGCCCCGAGGCCCTGCAGGTTGGGAGCCCGGGTCGTGCCGAGGGCTTCCGGCCCGTGGCAGCTCGAGCAGTTGGAGGCGAACAGGACCGCTCCGGGGTCGACGAAGGACTTGGGCAGCGGCACATAGAAGATGCCGGCCTGGCTGGCCGAAGCGTCGTAGGAGAGGACGCTCGAGGCGCTGGGCAGGGACCGGGTGCCGATCGGTGTGGTGGTGCTGGTGGTCGAGTGCAGATCCGGCAAGGTGGTGGTGGGCACACTGAGGGGGGCCGCCGAGCTTCCGCTGGCCTGGGCGGCGCCCGGTGAGAAGGCCAGCAACCCGATGATGGCCACGGACCCCACGAGGGCCGCCGGCACGGCCAGTCGATGAGCGAACAGTCTGCGAAGTGCGGCCGGCATCTACTTGAGCAGGAACAAGCAGGAGTAGAGGCCGACCCACACCACGTCCACGAAGTGCCAGTAGTAGCTGACACCCTGGAACACCGCGGTCTCCCCGGGTCACCCTTGGGACCCTTCAACCGTCCCAGCAGGAAGATCATGGCCACCAACCCCAGGGTGACGTGGAGCCCGTGCACCCCGGACATGATGTAGAAGAGCGATGCGTAGGCGGTGTGGGTGGGGTCGGTGGCCGGGTTGTGGGACAGGGAGATCCACTCGTAGAACTGGTTGGCCACGAACAGCGATCCGAGGACCAGGGTCGCCACCACGAAGATCTTGGCGCTGCGCCGGTTCCCCTTCTCCTGGTCCCAGACCGCCTTTTGCATGGTGAAACTGGAGGACACCAGGATCAGGGTGAAGATGCCGGCCCGGATGGTGTCCAGGTGGGTGCCGGGGGGCGGCCACACCGAGGCGTGGGCCCGGATGGTGAAGAAGGCGGCGAACAGGGAACTGAAGAACATCACCTCGGAGCCCAGCCAGATGATGACGCCCACTGCCAGCATCGATGGCCTGTCGGGCCGGTGGCGTCGGGTCGAGGGGATCGCCGTGTCGGCGGCGAGGGCCTGAGTCACGCCGCATTTTTAGCCGATAGTCGGCGCAGAGGGCCAACTCATTCGGATGGCCCGGCCTCGGGGCCTCCGAGGGGCCCGGACCTCAGGTGGCGGCCGGCGTCGACGCCGCCTGGACCAGCCTATGGGCCCCGTCCAGAGCAGCAGGAAGTGGCTCCAGATGGACGACGGTGAGCCGCTGGGTGGGACGGGTCAGGGCCACATAGAGCGTGCGCAGCCCCCGGGCCGTCTGGCCCGCTATGGCCGCCGGCTCGACCACCACCACCGAATCGAACTCCAGCCCGTTGGCGGCGTCGGCGGCCAGCAGCACCAGCGGCTCGGACAGACCGCCCTTTCGCATGTCCCGGGCGTCGACCACCGGGAGGCCGATGGCCGCCAGGGCATCGGCCAGCGCCGGCAGGAGACCCGACGGGGCCAACACGGCCACCCGACCCGGCTCCACCGCCACCACTTCGTCGCCGGCGACCTCGGCCACCCGGCGGGCCAGATCCTCGACCGTCGCTCCCTCGGCGTCGCCATCGCCCTCACCGACGGCGATCATCCTCGGCTCCTCCCCGCTCCGGCGCACCGGCCGGGCCGGAGCCAGCTCGGGGGCGGCCACCGCCAGCACCTGGCTGGCCACGGCCAGCACCTCGGCCGGGGTGCGGTAGCTGACGGTGAGCTCCACCGTCCGGGCCGGTCGGCGGCGGGGCAGATGGTCGGTGATGTCCGACCAGGACGACGGGGCCCAGGGAGCCGTGGCCTGGGCCACGTCACCCACCACGGTCATCGAGCCGGAGAGCGAGCGCCGGGTCAACATCCGCAGCTGCATGGGAGAGAGGTCCTGGACCTCGTCGGCCACGATGTGCCCGTACTTACGGACCCCGTCCTCGGCGCTGCCGTTACGCGGTCCGAGCAGGAACCGGGCCTCGTCGACCAGGGCAGCGTCGGCCGGGGTCCAGGCCACCTCCTCGAACGAGGACGACCGTGGGCGCCACAACAGGTCCTGCTCCTCCTGGCTGAGCACTCCCCGCCCGGCCGCGGCGATCAGGGGCGGCGCCCCGAACAGGTCGTGGAGGAGCTCGTGGGGGACAGGCGGGGCCACATGCGGTCGAGCGCCTCGGCCAGTTCCGGCACCCGACGCACCTTGCGGGAGAAGTCCTCGACATCGAACTCGTCGTCCTCCAGCTCCGAGGGGTCCTCGTAGCCGGGGAAGGCGGTGACCAAGCTCGGCACGCCGATCCCCAGCGTCTGCTGGCTCTGGCGGGCCCGGTCGGCCAGCAGCTGGGCCACCGACTCCTCCACCACGCGGCGCCGGGCGTTGTGGCTACCGGGACGCCGCCGGGCGGTATCGACGATCTTGCGGCTGTCCTCGGTGGTCAGGCGGAGGAGGAGGGCCCCGTAGGGGATGGCGACATCGGCCGGCAGGGCGCGCTGGCGGGTTCGGAGGGCGCGCCCCACGAAGGTGGCCATGCGGGCGTCGCCCTTCAACCGGGCCACGTCGACCGGTCCCTCCCCGGCAATGCGGATCTCGGGAACCAGGCCCGAGACGGTCGACAGGGTCACGCCGGTCTCTCCCAGTGAGGGCAGGACCTGTTCGATGTAGCGGAGGAAGAGCGGGTTGGGCCCGACCACGAGGACGCCCTGCCGTTCGAGGGGGAACCGGTGGGTATAGAGGAGGTAGGCGGCCCGGTGAAGGGCCACCGCGGTTTTGCCGGTGCCCGGCCCCCCCTGCACGACCAGTACGCCGGCCAGCGGGGCCCGGATGATCTCGTCCTGCTCGCGCTGGATGGTCGAGACGATGTCGGTCATCCGCCCCGAGCGGGCCCGGTCGAGAGCGGCCAGCAGGGCGGCAGGCCCCCCGATGGGGAGGTCGCCGACGATCAGTTCGCCACCGCCGTCCTCGTCGCCCGGCCCGGTCTCGGCCAACCGGCCGGAGGCCTGGTCGACTGGTTGGTCCTCCCCGGCGACGGCGAAGCGCTCGTCCTCGATACCGACCACCTGTCTGCCCTCGAGGGCCAGGTGCCGTCGGAGCACCAGTCCCTGGGGGTCCCTTCCCGTCGCCCGGTAGAACGGTTCGGCGATCGGAGCGCGCCAATCGACCACCAGAGGGTCGTGGTCGGCGCTGTGGATGGCCAGCCGGCCGATGTGGAACGTCTCGGTCTCAGGGCCGTCCTGCCCGTCGGGCCCGCCCGGGCCGTCCTGCCCGTCGGGCCCGCCCCGGTCATGGTCGACGGATGGGGCGCCGTCGGCCCCGGGGCTCCCGACCCGCTCCCGGGACCGGTCCCGGTGGCGGTCAGCCGAAGCGGGGGCAGCGTCGTCACGCACCCGGTCGATCCGTCCGAACGTCAGCGCCTGGTCCCCGATGTCGAGCTGCTCGAGCCGAGCCAGGCTGGTGCGGACGATCACGTCGCGCTCGGTCCGCGACTGGAACGTTCCTCCTCTCCCCAGGTCGAGGACGCCCTCCATCATCGAGTTGGCGTCCCTCCTCATGGCATCGAGGCGTGCGTAGGCCATATCCACGAACTCCTGCTCGGCCTGGCGCTCTTCTTTCACCCCCACCTCCGATCTGCGTCCCCTCCTGCTCAGGGGAACCCTCGATTGTATGCCCCGGCGCGTGACACCGCGATCGGAGCCCGGGCGCCTGCCGGTTGGCCGCCGATCCGCTCTCGTAGACTCTGGCCATGTTCGCACCCCCCGGACCTGGACCTGGAACCGAGGCCGGAGCCACCGCTGGGCATGGAACCCCGGCCCCGGTCGAGGCGGCACCGGACCCGACCTCGTCGGCGCCCCGCTGAGGACGGGACGTGGATCGAGAGGAATCGCCGGGGCCCGGAGGCTTCGACAGGTCTCCGTTCGTCCGGGCGTGCCGGGGACTGAGCGTCGACCGCGTGCCCGTGTGGTTCATGCGTCAGGCCGGCCGGTCGCTACCCGAGTACCGGGCCGCCCGCGGGTCGGGGAGCATCCTCGAGGCCATCGCCCGCCCGGAACTGGCCGCCCAGCTGACCCGCCAGCCGGTGGACCGCTACGGCACCGACGCCGCCGTCCTGTTCTCGGACATCGTCGTGCCGGTGGCCGCCATCGGATTCGGGGTCGATGTGGCGCCGGGGACAGGCCCGGTAGTCGCCGATCCCTTCCGCCGGAAGGAGGACCTCGACAGGCTCCGCCCGCTGGAGCCCGAGATCGACACCCCCTACGTGATCGAAGCCGTCCGCATCCTGGCCGGCGAGCTGGACGTTCCCCTGATCGGCTTTGCCGGCGGGCCGTTCACCGTGGCCAGCTATCTGGTGGAGGGCGGTCCGTCCAGAGAATTTCACCAGGATCAAAGCGCTCATGCACGGCGACCCCGCGGTCTGGCACCGGCTCGTCGGCCGCCTCACCGACCTGGCTCTGGCCTCGCTCCGCTCCCAACTCGACGCCGGGGCCACGGCCGTGCAGGTGTTCGACAGCTGGGCCGGCATTCTGGCTCCCCGTCACTACGAGGAACTCGTCCTGCCCGCCACCCGTCGGCTCTTCCAAGAGCTGGAGGCATCCCACCCCGGGACGCCCACCATCCTCTTCGGCGTCGGTACCGGCGAACTGCTCACTCTGATGAGTACAGCCGGCAGCCAGGTGGTCGGGCGTCGATTGGCGGGTGCCGCTGGACGAGGCGAGGCGTCGCGTGCGGGCCCGGCCTGGCCGTGCAGGGCAATCTCGACCCTGCCCTGTGCCTCTCCGGCTGGAGCGTGGCTGCGGCCGAGACCCGCGACGTGCTGGCCCGGGCCGGCACCGCCCCCGGCCACATCTTCAATCTCGGGCACGGCGTCCTCCCCGAGACGGATCCCGCCGTACTCGAGCAGATCGTCGAACTGGTCCACGCCGAGGGCCGTGCCGGGCTGACCGGCCCAGCCGGCGACACCGCGGTGGACGGACAGGCCGGTCTGTCGACCGGCGGACCGACCGTCGGACAGAGCGGCCGACAGAGCGGCGGATGAGCAGCACAGAGGCGGCGCCCGTCGGCGTCCTGGTGATGGCCCACGGCACACCGGCCACGCCGGAGGGCATCGAGCCGTTCTACACCGCCATTCGGCGCGGCAACCCTCCTACCCCGGCGCTCCTCGACGAGCTCATCGGTCGCTACGAGGCCATCGGTGGGATCTCCCCCCTGACCGCACGGACCTGGAGCCAGGTGGACGGGGTGGCCGCCGCCCTCGACACCGAGGCGCCCGGCCGGTTCGTCGTGCGCCACGGCACCAAGTTCGGCTCCCCCACCATCGAAGAGGCCGTGTCGGAGCTGGCCGACGCCGGGGTGACCCGAGTGGTCGGGATCGTGCTCACCCCCCACGAGTCGTCACTGGGATCGGGCGAGTACATGCGCCGGGCCGAGCAGTCGGCGGCCGCCGCCTCACCTCCCCTGGCCTTCACTGCCATCACCTCGTGGCACCGCGCCGACGGGTTCGCCCGATTGGTGGCCGATCGGATCCAGACTGCACTGGCGTCTCTCCCGGCCGATCGGACCGGTCGGACAGCGGTGTTCTTCACCGCCCACAGCCTCCCGCTCCGGGTGGTGGCCCAGGGCGACACCTATCCCGACCAGGTGGCCGAGTCGGCGGGCGACGTTGCCGGGCTCCTCGGACTGGACGACGTGCCCGGAATGACCTGGGGGGTGGCGTGGCAGAGCGCCGGGCGGACGCCGGACCCGTGGATCGGCCCCGACCTCCTCCACGAGATCGAACGGGTGGCCACCGAGGGCGCCACCTCGGTGGTGGTCTGCCCGGTGGGGTTCGTGTCCGACCACCTCGAGGTCCTCTACGACCTCGACATCGAGGCCCGCCGGTTGGCCGACTCGCTCGGTGTCACCTTCGCCAGGACCCAGTCGCTGAACGACGACCCGCGTTTCACGACCCTGTTGGCCGGATTGATCCGTTCGGCCGCCGCCCGGGGTGACACGTCGTCAGGCGTGGCCGGCAGCCAACGGGCATGACCACATCGGCCCGGCCGACGGTGGCGGTCATCGGCGGAGGTATAGCCGGTCTGGCCGCGGCCTGGGAGCTGGTTGCCGGGGCCGGGGCCGGCAACGGGACCGCGGCCGGCAACGGCAGCGGGGCCGGCAACGGGACCGGGCCCCAGGTGCACATCTTCGAGTCCGCCGACAGGATCGGCGGGAAGCTGCAGTCGAGCGAGTTCGCCGGCCGGCAGGTCGACACGGCCGCCGACGCATTCTTGGCCCGGCGGCCGGAGGCCACCGATCTGGTCTCCGAGCTCGGGCTGGAGACCGCGCCTGGTACCGGTGGGCGCCTCGGGCGCTTCGATCTGGGCCCGGGGACGGCTACGCATGATGCCCGAGGGGCTGAACCTCGGGGTTCCGACCCGCTGGTGGCCGCTCCTCCGTTCCGGGATCCTCAGCCCCGGCGGAGTCGATCCGGGTGGCCAGGGACCTGGTCACCCCCACCTGGGATCGAACCTGGCCATCGGTGACCTGTCGGTGGGCGAGATCGTGGAAGCCCGCCTCGGCCGGCCGGTGGTGGACCGGCTGGTGGACCCGCTCGTCGGGGGTATCCACGCCGGTGGGGTGGACGAGCTCGAGCGCGGCCGCCACCTTCCCGGCGCTCCTGGCCGCGACCCACCAGCCGGGAGCCTGATGCGATGCCTGGGCGCGGCTCGCGCCGGGCAGCCACGCCGGCCGGCCGGGACCGCCCGGCCCCGCTTTTGGACGATGTCGGGCAGCACGGCCAGCCTGGCCGGGCATCTGGCCGAGGAGTTCGAGCGGCGGGGCGTGATCATCCACACCGGGGTCGAGGTCGATGCCGTCACCCGGGCCGCCGAGGCGCGGCCGAAGCTGGTCGCGTTCGGGGTCGCCCGGTGGATCCTGAAGCTCGGTCGGGGCCCGGGGGTCCGGAGGGCCCGCCGGGGCACGGTCGGGCGGAACGGCGGACTGGCCGTCCACGGCGTGGTGGTGGCCGTCCCCGCCCCGCGGGCTGCGGTGCTGCTCGGCGCCCCACGCCCCGGTGGCCGCCGGCACTCTAGCGCCATCAGGCTACGCGTCGGTGGCGGTGGTGACCCTGTCCTTCCCCGACGGGGCCGTCGCCGGACACCTTCGGGGGCACGGGGTTCCTCGTACCCCGGACCACGGTCGTCGACGGTCATCCGCCTCTCGTCACCGGCGTGACCTATCTCGACGAGAAGTGGCCCCATCTCGCCCGGCCGGGGACCGGTTGATCCGGGCGTCGGTGGGTCGGTTCGGGGACGAGCGCCATGTGGACCTGGAAGACGACGAGCTGACGGCGTCGGTGGTCGGTGAGTTGCACCGGTTCCTCGAAGTGGACCGGGCCCCGCTGGAGACGATGGTGACCCGGTGGGACGACTCCCTCCCCCAGTTCGAGGTCGGTCACCTGATCAAGGTGGGTCGGATCGAGACGGCGGTGGGCGAGCTCGAGGCGGTGGCCGTGGCCGGGGCGGCCCTGCAAGGCGTGGGCATTCCCGCCTGCATCGCCAGCGGGCGGGCGGCGGGACGCCGCATCCTGGCCTCGCTCGGACAGGGTACGGGACCGGTGCCGGCATCGAGTCCGGTCCTCGGTCCCGACCGATGACCGCCCGGGTCCGATGACCGGCGTACCCCCGCTGTCGTCGCCTGTGGCGCCCGACCCGGGCAGGGACACCGTCCGGCCCCCGTGGCGGCCGTCCCGGGTCACCATGACCCGTCGCGCAGGACCATGCCACCGACCCCCCGACGCGGCATGGTGGCGCTGCCGGCCGTGGCGTCGGGGTGCGGCCTGGCCCTCTCGCTCCCCCCCTGGGGATTCTGGATCGTCGCCTTCCCCGCCGCCGGCCTGCTGTGGTGGCGGCTCGGCGGCCTGCGCCCCCGGACCCGGCTGTGGGCGGGCTGGCTGGCCGGTCTCGGCTGCTACGTGCCCGGCCTGATGTGGGCCCGGTCGTTCACCCTGGTCGGGGACATCGTGCTCATCGCCCTCGAGGCGGGGTTCGTGGCCGTCGCCTGCCTGGTCGTTCCGGCCGGCCCGGCCGTCGCCCGTGCCCTGGCGTTCCCGGCCGCCATGACATTGGCCGAGGCCCTCCGCACGACGTGGCCCTTCGGGGGGTCTCCCCATCGGTGGCGTGTTCCTCGGGCAGGCCGGCGGTCCGCTCCTCGGGATTGCCCGGATCGGCGGACCCCTGGGCCTCACCCTCGCCGTCTACGCCGGAGGGGTCGGCCTGGGGGCCCTGGCCGAGGCGGCGTGCCGGTCGGTGCGGGACGGCCGGCGGGCCCGGAACTTCGCCAGAAGCGACCCCACCCCGGCCGACACCCCGGACCCGGTCGGCCGGGGTGGGGCGGTGGCCGGGGCGGTGGCCGGGCTGGGAACCCTGGCCCTGGTCGGCGTGGTCGCCGTCGGCGGGCTGTCGGTCGTGGCCGTGGCCGCCGACCATGCCCCGGACGGCGGGCCCCCGATCGGCACGGTGTCGGGAGCCGCCGTGCAGGGAGGAGGCCCCCGCGGGTTCCACAAGTCCCAGATCGACCCGAGCGAGGTGCTGGCGGCCCAGCTGTCGGCCACCCGGCTGATGCAACGGCTCGACGGCGGCACCGCTCCCCAACTGGTGCTGTGGCCCGAGGACGTGGTCTCCCTGGACACCCCCCTGTCCGACTCCCCCGAGCAGGGCGCCCTCTCCGACCTGGCCGCCGGGCTCCACGCCACCCTGGTGGTGGGGGTCACCGAGACCGTCTCGTCGACCGCCTTCCGGAACGAGGTCGTGGCCTTCGGACCGGACGGGACGCTGGTGTCGCGGTACGAGAAGGTCCACCGGGTCCCGTTCGGCGAGTACGTCCCCTATCGCAGCTTCTTCGCCCACTTCGCCAACCTCTCGGCCGTCCCCCTCGATGCCGTGCCGGGCACCGGCACCGGCCTGCTCCCCACCCCGGCGGGGCCGCTCGGGGCGATGATCTCGTACGAGGTCTTCTACGCCGACCGAGGCCGCTCCCCGGTGCGGGCCGGAGCCCAGTTGCTGATCGTCCCGACCAACACGTCGTCCTACGCCACCTCGCAGGTGCCCACCCAGGAGATAGCCGCCGCCGAGGTGCAGGCCGTACAGCAGGGACGCGACCTACTCCAGGCGGCGCCGACCGGGTACAGCGCCGCCATCACCAATCGGGGGGTGCTGATGGCGCGCTCGAAGCTCGGCGCCCAGCAGGTCGTCTTCGCCACCCTGTCGCGCCGGGACGGTTCCACCCTGTACGTCCGGTTCGGGGACCTGCCCGTGCTCCTGCTGTCCGGACTGGCGCTGGCGGCCGGTTGGTGGCTGGGGGCCCGGGCCCGCCGTCGCCCGAGGTCGGGGGCCGTTCACTCGTAGTAGCCGGAGTGGATGTAGACGCAGGGGATCCCCTCGGCATGGAACATGGCGAAGTTGTTGGGGTCGTCCTCGAAGGCCAGCCTCAGGTCGAATCCGTAGATCCGAAGTTCGTCGACGGTGTCCCGTTTGAACCAGGTCACCTGGGAGTAGTCACCCCGGGACCGCATGACCAAGAGGTCCCAACGCAGGCCGTACCGTTCCAGCCAGGCCAGCGTCTGGGGTTGGACCCGCATGGGCCGGCCGGTGAGCAGGATCACCTGCAGCTGCGGATCGAGCAGCTCGAGCAGGCGGGCGACCTCGCCGATGACCGGGTCGTCGCCGCAGGCATTGAAGAACGCCTCCCAGTCCCGCCGACCCCGGTCGATGAAGTGCTGGCGCCCGACGGCGTCGGACAGCACCCCGTCGACGTCGAACACCACGGCCGGCCCGGGTGCTCGAGGGGTCCGTCCCGCCATGCCCAGTTCGACGGGGTGGGCGCCGGGGTCACTCGTCGGTCGGGGCGGACGCCGACAGCCGTCGGATCTCGTCCACCACCGCCGGGTCGGCCAGGGTGGTGGTGTCGCCCAGCACCCGGCCCTCGGCCACGTCCCGGAGAAGGCGCCGCATGATCTTCCCGCTCCTCGTCTTCGGGAGCTCGCCGGTGAACACCACCGTCTTGGGCCTGGCGATCGGCCCGATCTTCTCGGCCACGTGGGCTCGGAGCTCTTGGCCGCGTCTCGTCGGTGGGCGGCGCCGGCGTCCGCCACCAGGGTCACGAAGGCGACGATCGACTGACCGGTGGTGGGGTCGATGGCCCCGACCACCGCCGCCTCGGCCACCAGGTAGTGGTCGACCAGGGCCGACTCCACCTCGGTGGTCGAGATCCGGTGACCCGAGACGTTCATCACGTCGTCGACCCGTCCGAGCAGCCACAGGTAGCCGTCCTCGTCGATCTTGGCCCCGTCGCCGGCGAAGTACCGTCCCGGGAACCGGCTCCAGTAGGTGTCACGGTAGCGCTCGGGGTCCCCGTAGATGCCCCGCAGCATCGACGGCCACGGCCTGGTCAGGGTCAGGTAGCCGCCGCCCTTGTCGACCCGGCGCCCGTCCTCGTCCACCACCTCGGCGCCGATGCCGGGCAGGGGGAAGGTGGCCGACCCGGGCTTGGTGGTGGTGATCCCGGGCAGCGGGGCGATCATGATGGCGCCGGTCTCGGTCTGCCACCAGGTGTCGACCACCGGGCACCGCGCCGCCGCCGATGGTCGTCGCGTACCACATCCACGCCTCGGGGTTGATCGGCTCCCCGACCGATCCGAGTACCCGCAGCGAGGTGAGGTCGTGGCGCGCCGGGGTACTCGGCCCCCCACTTCATGAAGGTGCGGATGGCGGTCGGGGCGGCGTAGAGGATGGTCACGCCGTAGCGCTCGACGATCGACCACCAGCGGTCCTGATCGGGGAAGTCGGGCGTGCCCTCGTACATCACCGAGGTGGCGCCGTTGGCCAGCGGGCCGTAGACGATGTAGCTGTGGCCGGTCACCCACCCGATGTCGGCCGCGCACCAGTAGACGTCGCCGTCTCGGGATGGAGGTCGAAGACCGACCCGGTGGGTGAACGCGACCTGGGTCAGATAGCCGCCGGTGGTGTGCATGATGCCCTTGGGCTTGGCCGTGGTGCCCGAGGTGTAGAGGAGGAAGAGCAGGTCCTCGGCCTCCATCGGCTCGGGCTCGCACCGGTCGGCGGGGGCCCGCCGGCCGCCGGGTCCTCGCCGCTCATGAGCTCGTGCCACCAGTGGTCGCGTCCGGCCGCCATGTCGCGGCGCCGGCCCGCCGCCGTCCCCGATCCGGCGGGCCACGACGACGTGCTCGACGCAGGGCGACTCCGGCCACGGCCACGTCGACATTGTCCTTGAGCGCCGACCGCGGCGACCGCGACGCCAGCCGCCGTCGGCGGTGATGACCACCGTGGCCTGGGCGTCGAGGATCCGGTCGCGGAGCGCATCGGAGGAGAACCCGCCGAAGACCACCGAGTGCACGGCCCCGATGCGGGTGCAGGCCAGCATGGCCACCGGCAGCTCGGGGATCATCGGCATGTAGATGGCCACCCGGTCACCCCGACCGACGCCGAGGCCGCCGAGGACGTTGGCGAACCTCGCACGTCGGCCAGCAGCTCGGCGTAGGTGATGGTGCGGGTGTCGCCCGGCTCACCTTCCCAGTGGAAGGCCACCTTGTCGCCCCGCCCGGCGTCGACGTGGCGATCGAGGCAGTTGAGCGAGACGTTGAGGGTGCCCCCGACGAACCACCGGGCAAAGGGCAGATCCCAGTCGAGCACGGTGTCCCAGGGCGTGGAACCAGTCGAGCGTGTCCCGCCTGCTCGGCCCAGAAGCCCTCGCCAGTCGGCCTCGGCCCGCTGGTAGATGCCGGGGTCGGCGCACCACCGCCTGCGCTGCGAACCCGTCGGCGACGGGGGAAACTGGCGCTCCTCGGAGGAGAAAGTCCTCGATGGTGGCCTCGGCCGGATCCTCGGGCCCGGCCGCAGCCGCCCGCCGACGGCCGTCTCGTCCCTCGTCCGACATGGCTCGCTCCCTCCCTCCTGACTGGTACTGGACACCCCTCCACCCGGGCCGCGCCTCAGCCTACCGGTGGCGGACCTCTACGATGGAGGGGCCGTGACTTCGACCGCCAACCCGCTCGTCGGGGTAGGCACCGAGCCCCACGGTCGTCGGCCGGCGAGGGGCACCGTTCTCACCCGAGCCGGGCGCCACCCGTATCGACGTACCCCTGGGCCGGAGGGTGATGGTGGTGAGCGACCTGCTCCTCACGCCGACCGCCACCCCCTCGACCACCGCCACCACCGCCGAGCTGGCAAGGGCCCTCGACACCTGGGAGGGACCGGGTGTCCTGATCATCGCCGGCAACCTCTTCGACCTGACCGGGGCGGGGTCACCGCTCGTCGGAGTGCCGGCAGTCGATGGAGGCCCACCCGGCTCTGGCCCGGGCCCTGACCCGTTTCCTCACCTTCGACGAACGGCGGGTGATCCGCCAGACCGGTACCCACGAGCCGGGCTTCGACACCGACCCCGAGACCATCGCCGCCATTGCCGCCCGGGGCATCGAGCAGCTCGGCCCGGTCGACCTCTACCTCCATACCGCCGGGGGCGTGCGGGTGGCCCGGGTGGAACCCGGAGAGCACGCCTACGCATCAGGGTGCAGCGGTCCGAGACCGAGTTCGACCCGGCCGCCGACGCCAAACCGGGGGTCGTCGGCCAGTCTTCGGCCGGCCGGGGATGGCGCACCCTCGTCGCCCAGTCACAGGACGACGCCCCCTGGCTCATCGGGCTCAACCGGCTCAGTGACCCGTCGGCCCTGTCCCGGTTCGTGGTGTCCCGCACCCTCTACCGCCGGCTGGGCCGGTACGCATGGTGGCTCCTGGTCCCCTTCGTCGTGGCCGGACTGTTGCGGGTGGCCGTCACCCCCTGGGTGCTCGACCACCTCGGGTCGGGACTCCCGGCCCGGGCCATCCGACACGCCCACCAGGCCGACCTGGCCGATCAGACCCTGGTCGCCGCCGGGGTGGCGCTGGCCGTGCTGGTGGTGTTGGCCCTCATCCTCGGCCTGTTGAGCCGGCGGATGTGGTCGATCCTGGGCGGTGGCGCCCTCGACAGCGTGCGGTCCGAGGCGGCGGCCAACGACACGGCCCGGGACGCCGGGCGACGGCTGGTGCGCCGGGGGTACGCCGGTTTGATCACCGCATCCACCTTCCAGTCGGAGCTCACCAACCTGGGTGTCGGCTTCTATGCCAACGTGGGCGCCACCGGAGAGGTGGTCGAGGAGCACCGGGGACGCCTCGGCACTCCCCCCGGTCTTCCTCCACAACCAGCGGGTGAGCTGGGTCGAGCTCGAGACCGGGGCGGAGCTCCACGTGCGCATGCTCCTCGGGCGCAACGAGCTCCGCTCGCCCAGCGTGCTGGAGCGGGTCGTCACCCGGGAGCGCCGGCCAGGAGCCTGCACCCCACGCTGGTGGCGTCGTACCCCATGGGCGAGTCGTGGCCGCCGGCACCCGACCTCCACCAGGCTCTTCGCCGGACCCGCCGGGTGCGCCGCTGGGCCTCGGCCGCCATCCTCTTCGCCGGCATCATCGACCTGCTCGATGCCATCACCCCGCCGCTGCGCGGGCAGGCTGCACGTGGTCCTGGAGTTCCTCCCCCTGCGGGCCAGCGAGGCGGCCGGGAGCCCTGATCGCCATGGCCGGACTGGCCCTGGTGGCTCTGGGCCGGGGGATCCTCCGGGGCCAGCGCCGGGCGTGGCGGGTGGCCGTGGTTCTCCTGTCCGTCACCATCGTCCTCCACCTGGTGGCCGGGGCCGACTTCGAGGAATCGTTGGTGGCCCTGGCCGTGTTGATCCTGTTGCTCACCCACCGCCGCGACTTCCAGTCGGCGTCGGACTGGTCCTCGCTCCGGTCCGCCCTCGTCGCCCTCGGGGTGGGTCGGTGGGGATCACCGTGCTGACCACGGCGTCCATCGAGTTGTTCACCCACGTCAGCCGGCACCATCATCCCAACCACATCCCGTGGTGGACGGCGTTTCAGGCGGTGTCGGAACGGCTGGTCGGGCATCCAGACCATCGCCCTCCCCCACCGGGCCGACCGGTTCCTGGCCCCGGCGCTGCTGGCCATCGGCCTCACCCTGGTGGCCGTCGCCTTGTTCCTGTTGACCCGTCCGGTGGTCGACCGGCGACTGAGTTCGGGGCCGGGCCGCCGAGTTCCGGGCCCGTGACATCGTGCGGCGACACGGGATCTCGACCCTCGACTACTTCGCCCTCCGAGTCGGACAAGAAGTGGTTCTTCCATCGCGACAGCCTGGTGGCCTACGCCGTCTACGGGGGGGTCTGTCTGGTCTCGCCGGACCCCATCGGCCCCAGGAACGAACGGGAGCAGGTGTGGGGCGCCTTCCGCCGGTTCGCCGACAGCCACGGCTGGGTCACGTCGGTCATGGGCGCCGGCGAGAGCTGGCTGCCGGTCTACCGCGACTCGGGCATGCACAACATCTACCTCGGCGACGAGGCGGTGGTGCGGCCCCAGACGCTTCACCCTGAGCGGCGGGGACATGAAAGGACTGCGCCAGGCCCACAACCGGATCAAGAAGTACGGGTACACCGCCACCTTCCACGATCCGGCCCATCTGGCCCCGGCGCTGTCCAAGGAGCTCACCGCCCTCATGTCGCTCAGCCGCCAGGGCGAGCACGAGCGAGGTTTCTCCATGATGCTCGGGCCGGGTCTTCGACCCGAGAGACACCGGTCTGCTCCTGTGCGTGGTGCGCGGGCCCGACGGGGGGCCGGCGGCCATGTGCCAGTTCGTTCCGGCCCCGGGCATCAACGGGTTCTCACTCGACCTCATGCGCCGCGATCCGTCCGACCACCCCAACGGCCTGTTGGACTTCGCCCTGTGCTCGACCATCGAGCACCTGCGGACCGGCGGCTACGAAGGTCTCAGTCTCAACTTCGCCGCCCTGCGATCGACGCTGTCCGGCGACAAGGGGGACGGGACGATGCAGCGGGCCGAGCGCTGGTTCCTGAAGCGCCTGTCGAATTTCGCCCAGATCGAGTCGCTGTGGCGGTTCAACGCCAAGTACGACCCCGAGTGGCTGCCCCGCTACGTGGTCTTCGACACCGCCGAGCACCTCGTCCCGGTGACGATGGCCATCGTCCGGGCCGAGTCGCTGTGGGAAATTCCGGTGCTCGGGCCGGATTCTGGCGGCCGGCGCCGAAAAGCGGACGCAGGCCGCCCAGCGAGAGACCGATGCCTTCCTGGCCTCGGTCGGCCAGTGGGACGACGACGACCTTCGTCTCGGTCCGGAGAGCGGGGACCCTCCAGGTGGCGTCAGTCGGCGACCCCGATCCGGGGCCGCCACCGAGCGCCAGCCCTCGACGGTCAGCCACCCTGGGCCCCCGGCCTGATCCTGTCGATCCGCCCACGGTCAGGCGGGCAGCCCGGGGTCAGGCCCCCCGGTACCGTCAGGCGGGAGGAGGCAGGCCGATCGGGTTGGGGAACGGGATCACGCCCTGGCCGGTCACGGCGGCGGCCAGCCGGTCGAGTCCCGACACCAGAGCCGACAACTGGCGGTCGTCCAACCCGGTGAAGGGGAGGGCGGCCAACCGGTCGGTCGTCGCCTCCACGGCTTCCCGCACCTGCGCCCCCGACGGCGACAGACGGTCTCCGTCGAGCAGACCACGGTGCCCGAGCCGGTGACGGGCCGATTCCCATGCGTCGGCCGACCAGCCCCGGTTGGCACAGAACAGCTCGGCCGGGATGCCCTCGGAGACGGCGAAGAGCACCAAGGCCTCACATCCGTCGAGGCCGTGAGCCACCAGACTGGCGACATGGCCGTCACCCCGGTGTTCACGGAGCGAGGTACACCCCTGCCACAGCCGCTCCACGGGATCGTCACCGGGATCGAGACGGCGGTTGGCGCTGAACAGCGCCCGCCCGGAGCCGTCGGCTCCCCCGACCACCCGTTCGAGGAGAGTCGCCAAGTTCGACGCCTCCTCGTCGATCGATGGGAGGAGTCGTCGCAGAGCGCCCGCCGCACCGGCCCGCCGGGCCAGGACCACGGCCGAAGGTTGGGCATAGGTCCAGGCGTCGGGAATGGCACGGTCGACCATGGAGGAGTGGAAGTTGAAGAACGTCGCCGACACCACCGCCGGCCCCACGGCACCGAACGGCGCGGCCCGGGCGGCGAAATAGCCCATCCAAAAACCCCGGAGCCCGGTGGCGGCCAGCTGGTGGCGGCTCTCCGGAGTGAAGTAGGTCACGGCGTGCACCGCTTCGATCCGATGCCACATCGCTCGGGCCGTGGGACCATGACCGGACCCGTCGGGCTCCGGCGGCGCCATCAGCCCGGCTTCGTGCCCCGTCCCCGGTGCCCAGTCCGGCGGCGGCCGGGTGGGGGCGCCGGCCGGCCAGCAGTCCGACCAGCCCGATGACGGCCAAGGTGATCAGCACCACGATCACCGCCACCCGCGTGGTGGGCTTGTCCCACACCACCAACACGAACAGACCGATGCCGAGGGATGCCCACTGCAGGCCCCGCCGGTGAGCGGCGAGGAAATCGTGAAACCGGCCGCCGGCCAGCCACGTCGGCTGTTCCCGCCCGGTGACCCACCTCCGCACCGACGGAATACCGGCGAGGAGGGCGATCACGGCGATGAGCAGGGCCAGAAACAGAGTCGCACGGATGGTGTCCTGCAGCGGGGCGCTCACCGTGTCGATCACCGCGGCATTGGCGGCCTTCGACTGCGACGGGCTCAGGGAGTTGAGGTACTGGTTGCGGGCAACGGAGATGACGATGAGCATGAGCCCCATCGACAGGGTCAGGCCGACGGCCGCCCTCACTAGGCCCCGACGTCGGTCCCTGGTGAGGATGACCCCGGCGGCGAAGATCAGCAGTGTGAGGATGGGCAGGATCAGAGCCACCTTGTTGAGCAGCCGGGTCACCCGCTGGAAGCGGACCAGTTGGTCCGACTGGAACAGCACCACGTTGAGGCCCTTGACCGCCGGCACCTTGTTGAAGACGGTGATGCCGTTCTGGTCCAGGCGCTTCTTCACCTGGGTCTCGACCTGGCTGAGATCGACGGTCACCTTGCCGTTCTTGGTCGACACCGAACCCTGCGTCGATCCGGTCAGCACCGCCACCAACTGCTTGTGGGAGGCGCGGTTGGCTGCCACCCAGAGTTTCTGGAATTCATCGGACTCGACCAGCTTCAGGGTGATGCTGTAGGCGACGCTCTTCACCTCCGAGGTGATGGGCGTGACCAGAAAGCCGGCCTTGGGGGGCAGGGCGCTCTTCACCCGATCCGACAGGTCGGTCTTGGCGATCAGTGTGTTGCTCACCCGGGTGGCCACCTCGGTCTGGATGGCGGGATTGCTGGCCAGTGGCGCCACGGTGTTCACGTAGGAATCGGTGTTCAGCAACTCGTTACGACCGAACACGATGACCACCGACACGATGGCCAGGATGCAGGCCACCACCACCAGCACCCACGCCAACACCCGCCTGACCCGTCCGGGACCCTTCTTCCCTGCCGATACTTCTGCCGCCCGTAGCGCCTCGTTCTCCCGTTGCAGTTCCTCGACCGTCTTGTGCAAGGACTTGACGTCCTCGTCCTCAGGGGAGGGTTCGGAACCGGGAGTATCGTCCATCGTCACCGAGCCACCTTAACTGCGACCTCCCGGCAGAGCTGGGACCGCTCCGACCTGGCCATCCGGTGGTCCGGCGGTCCGGTGGTGCGGTGTCCGGCGCGGCCAACAGCCGTCCCGGGGCCGTGGGCACCGGGGAACGGCTGTCGGATGATGCGTCCGGTCTTGCGAATCGGCGCCGTGCCACGCCGGAACCGGCAGGCCGGTCAGGCCCGGTCGGCCACGCGGAACCGCCAGGCCGGTCGGCCCGGGTCGGCCCGCAGGCCGGTCAGGCCAGCAGCTTGGCTTTCTGCGCTTCGAACTCGGCATCGCTGATGGCACCCTTGGCCTTCAGGTCGGCGAGCTTGCTCAGCTGGTCGACGTTGCTCGACGAGCCCGCCGCCTGCTTGACATAGTCGTCGAACGCCTTCTGCTGTCGTTTGGCCGACTCCTCGGCTCGCTCGTGCATGCTGCCTCCACGAGCGATGAGGTAGATCAGCACTCCGAGGTACGGAATGATGATCACGAAGAGCACCCAGATGGCCTTGGCGAACCCGCCCATGTCGTGGCTTCGGAAGATGTCGCTGAAGACCACGATGAGCAGCCAAATCCACAAGAAGAAGAGAAGAACTCCAACATCGTCAAGAAGATGTTGAGTAGAGGATAGGTGTACGCAAGCATGATTTCTGTTGCTCCTTGGTTGGGGACGGCAGCAACCATAGTGGGCCGCAAGCCGTCTTGACGGGTATCGGCGGACCCCCCCGGGGGCACCCATCAGGCATCGGCCAAGTCCCACACAGTGGCCGCTGACCACCTAGTGTCCACGACACGGATTGCCGACCTGTGTCGACGGCACGGATCACCGACCACAGAAGGGGGACCATGAGCTACGAAGCGTCTATCGTCTCCGTGGTGGTCGCCGGCGGAGCGGTAACGGTGAACAGTGGGGCGGCGCCGAGGCCATGAGCGAGTCGGCGACCGACGCCCCAGGGGCGGCGACATCTCCAGCCCAACCGGCTGCCCCTGGGTCCGACCCCATGGCCATCCTGAGGACCAGGAGCTATGTCCAGCTGCTGGTGCTCGCCGCCCTCATCGGAGCCCCGGTGTCCGGCGTCGCCTACGGCTACCTGAAGCTGGTGGCGCTGCTGCAGAACTGGATCTTCTCCGACCTGCCCAAACAGATCGGATTCGGCGGCACGCCGGCGTGGTGGCCGCTCCCGGTCCTGGCCCTGGCCGGTGTTCTGGTGGGGGCGACCATCACATATCTGCCGGGGACCGCCGGGCACAAGCCGGCGGAGGGGTTCAAGGCCGGCGGTGCGCCCGTCCCGAACGAGCTGCCGGGCGTGTTCGTGGCCTCCCTGGCCACCTTGAGCCTAGGCGTGGTCCTCGGACCGGAGGCCCCGCTCATCGCCATCGGAGGAGGGCTGGGCGTGCTGGCCGTACGCCTGGCCAAAAAGGACGCGCCGCCCAACGTGGCCATCGTGATCGCGTCAGCCGGAAGCTTCGCCGCCATCAGCACCCTGCTCGGATCGCCGGTCCTTGGAGCCTTCTTGCTGATGGAGGCGTCCGGACTGGGCGGACCGGTGCTGGGTTTGATCCTGGTGCCGGGGCTGCTGGCCGCCGGCATCGGCACCCTCATCTTCGTCGGGCTCGACTCACTCACCGGGTTCGGGACCTTCTCGCTCTCCATTCCGGGCCTGCCGCAGTTCAACCACCTGACTGGAGCCATGTTCCTGTGGGCCATCCTGTTCGGGCTGGTGGCGGCGGTGCTGGGGACCGGGATCCGCTTGTTGGGACTGACCCTCCAGCCGGTGATCGAGCGGCGGAAGGTGGTATTGATGCCGCTCGTCGGCCTCGGAATCGCCGGGCTGGCCATCGGGTTCGGCGAAGCTACCGGGAGAAGTTTCACCGAGGTCCTGTTCTCGGGGCAGTCGGCACTTCCCCCGCTGGTGCTCCACGCCGCCACCTGGACGGTCGGCCCGCTGATCCTGTTGGTGGTGTGCAAGTCCCTCGCTTACGGGTTCTCGCTGTCCAGCTTCCGGGGCGGGCCCATCTTTCCGGCCATGTTCATCGGCGCGGCGGCCGGAGTGGCCGCCTCCCATCTTCCGGGCATGTCGCTCGTGCCCGGGGTGGCCATGGGCATCGGTGCGATGGCCACGGTCATGCTCAAGCTGCCGATGACGTCCACGTTGTTGGCCACCCTCTTGTTCTCCAGTGACGGGCTGAATGTCGTTCCCGTGATCATCGTGGCGGTGGTGGTCACCTATGTGGCCGTCGCCTGGCTACCCCAGACACCGGCGGAGATCGGCCTCCACCGCCAACCCGACCAACCCGACCAACCCGAACGGCCCGACCGGCCCGAGCCCGACCCGGTCGCCTCGCCGGGAGCGCCGTCCGATGGCTGAGCACGCTTCGCCGTTCTCACCGGTGCCGGGATGGACCTGTTCGGGGACCGAAACCGCCATCTCACAGATCGGAGCCCAGTGGCCGTCTTCGACCTGATGCTCATCGGGCTGGCGGTCACGCTCGAGCCCATACCCGTCACCGGATTCATCCTGATCCTCAGTTCGGAACGGGGTCGGGTCAAAGGTGCGGCCTTCATCGCCAGTTGGGTGTTGTCGTTGGTGGTGGTCGTCGTTGCCACCATTGTGGTGACCGGCGGCAAACCGCCCAAGCCGGCCACATCGCCGTCGACGGGTGTTTTGGCGGCCAAGATCCTCATCGGCGTGATCCTCATCGCCTTCGCCTTCCGCCGGCGAACCCGGACGGGCGCTCCCAAGAAGAAGCCGACCTGGATGACCAAGCTCGATCACCTCTCGGTGTGGGCGGCGGCGGGTATCGGAGTGATCCTCCAGCCCTGGGTGCTGATCGCCGGCGGGGCAGCCACCGTCGCCCAGCTGCACGTCTCGTCCCTCGAGTCCTACGTGCTGCTGATCGTCTTCTGCATCCTGTGCACCGCCAGCATTCTCGGAATGGAGCTCTACGCGGTGTTCGCCCCCGAGTCGTCCACCATGCGGCTCGATGGGCTGAGGAACTGGATCGACACCCACCGCGACCAGGTCATCGTCGTCCTCGCCCTGATCGTCGGTCTGTGGCTGGTCGGCGACAGCAGCTACTTGATCGCCTCTCAATGATCGTCGGCCACATTGTCGCCATCCTCATAGGCATCTTTTTGGTGCTGTCGGTGCTGATCTCGGCGCTGGAGACGGTGGTGCTCCCCCGTAACGGCTTCACCAAGATCGCCAGGTGCGTATTCGCCGTGGCCGACCGGGTCCTCGTGCACAAGTGGGGGGACCGGGACCGCCGGGCCAACCTACGGGCGCTGTACGCCCCCATCGCCCTGGTGAGCTTGCCGCTGGTGTGGATGCTGTCGGTGACCTTCGGGTTCTCGTTCATCTTCTGGGGCATCAAGTCGGGCACCGCCGCGGAGTCCTTCAAGATCAGCGGATCGTCCCTGTTCACCTTGGGTTTCGCCGAGCCCAGCGGAAGCAGCCGGATCTGGTTGACATTCGTGGAGGCCACCATCGGCCTGGGTCTCGTGGCCCTCCTGATCAGCTACCTGCCCACCATCTACCAGGCCCATCACGAGCGGGAGAAGGGAATCAACGTGCTCCGTCCCTTTGCCGGCACGCCGCCCTCCCCCGTCGACCTGCTGGCCAATCTCCAGCGGCTGGGCACGCTGGACAATCCCGATCTGTGGAGGACAGCGGCCAGCTGGATGATGGATCTGGACCAGACCCACACCGCCTTTCCGGCCCTCAGCTACTTCCCGGAGACCTCTTCCGAACAGTCGTGGGTGGCCTCGGTGGGCTGCCTGCTCGACGGAGCCGCCCTCTACCTCTCGGCTTCGGACTTCAGCACCGAGGATGACGTGTCCGGGGAGGTCAAGGGGCCGATGATGGCCCTGGCCTACGGACTGCCCACCCTGGTGAGGATCGGCCGATCGGTCGGGTTGCCCCTGGCCACCCCGGAACTGTTGACCGACCTGACGGCCCAGGCGTCGGGACCGGCACCGGCCATCTCCCTCCACCGAGACGAGTACATGGCGGCCCTGGACCGGCTCCATGGCCTGCTCCCGGTGCCGGAGGACCAGCGCGAGCGGTGCTGGCGACAGTTCGCCTGGGTCCGCTCCGGCTACGACCAGGCGGTCCGGGGCATGGCCGGTCTCACCTTGGCCCCGCCGGCACCGTGGACCACCGACCGGCCGGCCGCCGTGGGCCGGCCCCGGCTCCTGACCAGCCGACCCATCCGGGTGGACTGGACGGTGCCGGCGGCACCTTGAGCTCGCTCACACCCCGCTGACGGCGTAGATCTGATCGGTGGCGATGGCCTTCTTCAGCGATTCGAAGTCCTTCTCGTTCTGGTCGGCGTAGGAGGAGGCGAACTTCACCATGGCCTGGTCGAAGCGGTCACCGGCCCCCAGGTAGGAGCCGATGGCGATGGCGTCGCCGGAACGGGCATGGGCCAGGGCCAGGGTCCATCCGCACATCTGGGCGTAGATCGACATGCCGGCCGGGAGCATGCTGTCGATGTCGGCCGACAGCTTCCAGTCCCAGAGCTGGCGCAGATAGAAGTCTCGCAGCACCCCGTCCTCGCCGGCCACCCGGTCCCACCCGAGAAAGATGTCGCTCGAGCTCTGCATGAGCCGCTGGCCCTCGACCACCCGTTGGCCCTGATTGCCGAAGGCGCTCTTGGCCAGGAAGGGCTCACCCACTGCGTGCTCGGCTTGCTTGACCTGGAGGATCAGGGGATCGCCCTGGTCGCGTCCTTCGAACAGGGCCACCCAGCAACGCGTGCCCACCGACCCCACTCCCACCACCTTGCGGGCCAGGTCGACGAACTGGTAGCTGTCGAGCAGGTGCTGGCGATCGCCGGAGAGGGTGTGCCGATACTCCGACAGCCCGTGGAACAGGTTGGTGATGGTGGTGATCGAACTGGTGTCGTTGAACACATCGCCGGCCGGAATCATGAGGGGAGGGTCGTTGATGAACCGAAGCTGGCCGTCCACCTCGGTGGTGAGCTTGTCTAGCGCCCGCAGGTGGTCCTTGCTCCGAGCCTTGACCACCTGGCGTTGGAGGTTCTCGATCAATTTCCGGCCGGCCTCGCTCCCCCACTTGTCCAACAGCATGTCGGCGTCGAGCTTCAGGTACCACACGTCCAGATTGCGCATGGCGGCGAACTCTCTGATGGCCTGGCGGTAGCCGCAGGCGGTGGCCGACACCAGCGACGTGCGCAGCTCGTCGTCGAACTCCCGGCTGCGGCCGGCAACCTCGAAGCTGGCGGCCAGTCGCTTGAGGTCCCACTCGAACGGCCCGGGGATGGTCTCGTCGAAGTCGTTGACGTCGAAGACCATGTCGCGCTCCGGCGAGGCGAACCCGCCGAAGTTGGAGAGGTGGGCGTCCCCGCACAGCTGCACGTCGAGATGGGAGTGCTCCTCGTGGGCCAGATCGGCCGCCATCACCGCGGCGGCGCCGCGATAGAAAGCGAACGGCGACGCCGCCATCCGGCCGTAACGGATGGGGACCAGGTCGGGTACACGGGTGGTGGCCTGGAGGGCCAGGATCTCGAGGGGATCAGTGCGGTCGGCCGGCGCCTTCCAGTCACCGTGACGGGACCGGGGCACGATGGCCCGGGCCTTTCGTCCCTTGGCGGCACGCTGTTCAGGGGTCGCTCGGCTCACGCCGACATCATCCCACCTGGGCCTGCACCAGGCACCTGCGCCTGTTGACCCGCTGCTTCATTCTAGGATACTCTGCTCAGAGTACCCTAGAATAGGAGAGGGATGGCAGCTCGAAACCGCAGCAACCCGCTGGCCCTGGCCGTGCTCATCTGCCTCTACGAGCGGCCGATGCACCCCTACGAGGTGGCGACGACCCTGCGCCAGCGTCACAAGCACGAGAGCGTCCGGCTGAACTACGGGTCCCTCTACGCCGTGGTCGCCTCCCTCGAGAAACGAGGCCTCATCGCCCCCCGGGAGACGAGAAGGGCCGGACGGCTCCCCGAGCGCACCGTGTACGAGCTGACCGAGGCCGGGAAGATCGAGATGCACGATTGGCTCACCGATCTCATCTCCACGCCGGTGAAGGACTACCCCGGGTTCGAGGCGGCCCTCTCCTTCCTGCCGGCGCTGCCGCCCGAGGACGTGGTCGAGTTGCTGAAGGAACGGGCGGAACACCTCGAGTTGGAGCTGGCCCGGGCGCACGCCGAGCGCGAGCTCATCGAGAAGCAACAACTGCCCCGTCTGTTTTGGGTCGAAGACGAGTTCCGCACCGTCCTGCGGGGAGCCGAGCTCGCCTACGTCCGCACACTGGTCTCGGCCATCGAGAGCGGAACGCTGGAGGGGATCGAGTGGTGGAGAGCGGTCCACGCCACCAGCGGTGCCCCCGAATGGGTTCCGGCGCCGATCGGTCTCGGGCACCCGGCCGCGGCAGGGGACAGCTCGGACCAGGGAGGCGAACGGTGAACGATCAGCTCGGAGCCGACCGGGGCTCGAGGGATACAGAGGGTCCAGAGGACGACACGATGATCATCTCGACCGAGGGCCTGACCAAGTCGTTCCGCTCCCCCGGTGGGGCGATCGCCGCGGTGGCCGGGGTGAGCATCAACGTGGCACACGGCGAGATTTTCGGGTTCCTCGGTCCCAATGGCGCCGGCAAGACCACCACCTTGCGGATGCTGACGACGTTGCTCCCCATCGATGGTGGTTCGGCCACCGTGGCCGGTTTCGATGTCGCCCGCCAACCCACCGCGGTGCGAAAGCGCATCGGCTATGTCAGTCAGTTGGGCGGCGCCGACGACCTGGCCACCGGTCGCGAGAACCTCGTCCTCCAGGGCCGGCTCTACGGGGGCGATCTGGAGTCGGTGAACAGGCGCACCGAGGTGCTCATGGGCGTCCTCGACCTGTCCGAGTTCGCCGATCGGCGGGTGAAGACGTATTCGGGCGGGCAACGGCGGAGACTGGATGTGGCTCTCGGGATCGTGCACCAGCCCGAAGTCCTGTTCCTCGACGAGCCCAGTACCGGACTCGACCCACAGAACCGGGCCAACCTGTGGGACCACGTACGGGCCCTGCGGGACCGGGGCACCACCATCTTCCTCACCACCCACTACCTGGAAGAGGCCGATGCGCTGTGCGACCGCCTGGTCATCATGGACCACGGTGAGATCGTCGTGGAGGGGACGCCACGCGACCTCAAGCGGCAGGTGGCCGGCGAGTCGGTGATCATCGCCTTCCGCCACGACGGGATGGGTGAACCCGCCGCCCGGTTGCTGGGCTCCCAGGACTACGTGCGGGAGATCAACGGCGACGGCGACGAGCTCCGGCTCTACGTGGACGAGGGCAGTACCGCCCTACCGCAGATCCTCCGGGTGCTGGACGGCGAGGGGATCGGCATCAAGTCCATCAACTTGTCGGAACCGACTCTCGACGACGTGTTCCTCCGGCAGACCGGTCGATCGCTGCGCGATGCCGGTCCCCGCTCAACCGAGGAGGTTGCAGTATGAAAACGGTCCTCGACACCGGACTGCTCTTCCAGCGCTACACCCGCCAGATGCTGCGCAATCCGGTATGGCTGTTCGTCGGTTTTTCGACGCCCATCCTCTACCTGGTGCTGTTCACCCCACTGCTGAAGGACCTTCCGGGCACGGCCAACGTGCCCTCCGGTGGCGTGCTCGAGCTGTTCCTGCCGGGGATCTTGGCCCTCTTGGCCTTCTCCAGCGGCGCCAGTACCGGCTTCGGGACGATCTTCGAGCTGCAGTCCGGCCTGATCGAGCGGCTGCGGGTGACGCCGGCCAGCCGATTCGCCATCCTCATCGGGCCGATCCTGTCCGGTCTGATGATGATGACGGTGTTCGACGCCGTGGTCGTGGCGGTCGGCTTCGGTTTCGGCTTCACCGTGCACTGGGTCGGCTTGTTGATCCTGACCGTCCTGCTGTGGATTCTGGCCATGCTGATGGCCGCGTTCTCGACGGCGACGGCGCTGGTCACGAAGGACATCAGCAGTTTCGCCGCCATCATCAACGGGATCAACCTGCCCATCCTGTTGTTGGCCGGCGTGCTCCTGCCAATATCGCTGGGTCCGGTGTGGCTCCGCACCCTGGCCCACTTCAACCCGCTCTACTACCTGGTGGTGGCGGCCCGCGCTCTGGCCGTCGGCCACATCTCCGACCCTTCGGTGTGGCAGGCGTTCGCTGTTCTCGTGCCGCTCTGCGGGCTGGTCCTGGCCTGGGCCACCCGGGTGTTCCGCCGGGCCGTCTCCTGATCGGCCCCTCGGTGTGGCCGGACTCGGGGGCCGGGGGCCGGGACTCGGGGGCCGGGACTCGGGGGCCGTGACTCGGGGGCCGGGTGCCGGGACTCGGGGGCCGGACTCCGGGCAATTGGTTCTGCGAATTCGCTACCACCGGTAGGTCACCTACCACTGGTAGGCCAAATGGAAAACCAAATGCCCGACGGTCCCGACGGTGGTCGGTGCCGGACACCGACGGTGGTCGGTCCCAGGCCCAGCGGCCGACCGGACCGGACCGGCCAGGGCAGGATCAGATCTGGGACGCGGCCTTCTTCTTGCGCCGCTGCCCCAGCAGGATGACCAGGCGGTCGACCAGGGCTCCGAGGAAGGCGGCGATCAGCAGCACCCAGATCAGGCTGACACGGGCGCTGAAGAACACGAAGCCAACCTTCACGGTGGCACTGTTGTCGAGCACAAAGGCGATCAGCAGGATGAGCCCCACCACCGCCACCACCACCCGGGCGATCTGCCGGGCGTCCCGCTTCTTCGCCGGGGACCGGCCGGTCGAGCTCGAGCTCTGAGCGGAAAACCGTTCGGGTGGGGCCATGAGGTGCTCCTTGTCGTCTTCGGCGCGCCGCGCCCTTTGCACCGACAGTACCCCGGTGCCGTCGAACGGATGGGACATCGTCCCTCCGCCGCCCCGGTGGCCCGAGGCCAAGGCGCGGGACCGGCCGGAACCGCCCCCGTGCCGTCGAACGGTCAGGTGAACAACAGCGTGGCCTGGTGGGCGAAGTCGACGATGGGTCCGGGAATGATCCCGAAGACGACGGTGAACGACACCGTCAACCCGATGGCGACCCAGGTCAACGGAGGCACCGCCACCGCCCCCCGGTTCTCCACCCATTCCGACGGGGGCACGTCGGTCAGGGTCTGCAGGCTGGCCACAGCCCCGGGGACGACGTCGACCTCATCGGATCCACCACCATCCCGGGCCGGGGTAGCCGTCGACGTCACCGGGGCAGAGCCACCGTCCTCGCCGTCGACCGGGTCGGCGATCGAGCCGACGGGTGAGTACATGGTGACCGCCACCCGCAGGTAGAAGAAGGCGGCGACCGCGGCCGACGCCATGGCCACGGCGGCCAGCACGTAGGCATGGACGTCCACCGAGGCGCCCACCACGCCGAACTTGGCCAGGAACCCGGTGGTGAACGGCACCCCGGCCTGACCGAGCAGCAGGACGGCAAAGCACAAGGACAGCAGTGGCTGTCGGCGAGCCAGACCGCGGTAGTCCGAGATCTGGTGTCCGGTGTCGCCGTCGCGGGCCATCACGGTGATGACGGCGAAGGAGCCGATGGTGAGGACCATGTAGGCGAACAGGTAGTACAAAGCCCCCGACACTCCGCGGGTGGTGGCCGCCTCCACACCCAAGAGGATGAACCCGACATGGTTGATGGACGAGTACGCCATCATCCGCTTGACGTCGGTCTGCACCAGGGCGACGGCCGCCCCCACCAGCAGGCTGAGGATGGCCAGGGCCCAGACGATCGGTTGCCAGTCGGCCCGCAAGGTGCCGAATGACGAGACGAACACCCGCAGGAGGGCGGCGAAGGCCCCGGCCTTGGCCACCGCGGCCATGAACCCGGTGATGGGCGACGGGGATCCCTGGTAGACGTCGGGTGACCACATGTGGAAGGGCACGGCGGCGATCTTGAAGGAGAAGCCGATCAACAACAGGGCCAGCCCGGCCAGCAATACCCCGTTGGAAGCGATCACGTTCTTGGACAGGTAGTCGGCGATCTGGGGCAGGTTGGACGATCCGGTGGCGCCGTAGGTCAGGGCGATCCCGTAGACGAAGATGGCCGAGGAGAACGCCCCGAGCACCAGGTACTTGAGGGCGGCCTCCCCCGACTCGGCCCGCTTGTGGTTGAAGGCGGCCAGCACGTAGAGGGCGATGGACAGGATCTCGAGGCCGAGAAAGATCACGATGAGGTCGTTGGCCGCCCCCATCATCATGGCCCCGGAGGCCGACATCATGGCCAGGACCTGGAACTCGGGCCCCTCCACTCCCTCGCGCCGGAGGTACCCGTCGCCGATGAGGGCGGTGAGCAGCATGGCGATGGACACCACGATCTGGATGAAGACATCGAAACCGTCGAAGGCGATGGCCCCGGCGATGGTGACCTGGGGTCCGTGGGTGGCAACGTGGTCCCATTGGAACAAGGCGGCGACCAGAGCGGCCACCGAGGTCGCCGAGGCCATCACGGTGCCGGCCCCCACGGCCAGGATCTTGCGGAAGATGGAGGACACCACCATCAACGCCAGCGCCCCGCCCATCATGATGATCATGGGCAGGATGCTCAGATAGTCGACGTGGGGGGTGTGGATGGTGGGGGCCGCCGAGGTGGCCAGCAGCGGAAGGGAGGCGATCACCGGGCTCCTCCTGGCTTGGTGTGCACCGGACGTCCACCGGAGGCCGGGTGGTAGATCGGCGTGGCGCTACGGGTTGGGGTCGAAGTGTGGGTCACCTGGTCGACGTGATGCACCAGCTGCTCGACAGATGGAGTGATCCGGTCGAGCGCTGGCTTGGGGAACACGCCGAGGACCACGATGAGAATGATGAGGGGCGCCACGATCAGTCGCTCGCTCCACCCGAGGTCCCGGGTCTTGGTCGTGTCCTCTTCGGTGGGCTGGCCCTGGAAGACCTGCTGGTAGGCCCACAACAGGTAGATGGCGGCCACGATGATGCCCACGATGCCGACCACCGCCCACCACCGATGGGCTTCGAAGGTCCCGATGAGGACCAGGAACTCCCCGACGAATCCGTTGAGTCCGGGCAAGCCGATGGAGGCCATCATGGCCACGGTGAAACAGGCGGCCAGGATGGGGGCGGGTGCTTGGAGCCCCTTCAGCCCCGACACCTGCCAGGTCTTGCGGCGCTCGTAGATCCACCCGACCAGGATGAACAGGGTGGCGATAATCAGACCGTGGTTGACCATCTGGAGCACGCCACCGGTCAGTCCCTGCGTATTGAGGGCGAAGGTGCCGAGCACGATGAAGCCGATCTGGGCCAGCGACGAATAGGCCAGCAGCCGCTTGAGGTCGCGCTGGGCGCAGGCCACCAGAGCACCGTAGATGATGCCGATCACCGCCAGGGTCAACAATAGGGGTCCCAGAGTGCGGGTGGCCTGGGGGAACAGGTTGAGGTCGAACCGGATGATCCCGTAGGTGCCGAGCTTGGCCATCACCGCTGCCAGCAGCACGGCACCCGAGGTCGGCGCTTCGGCATAGGCGTCGGGCGACCAGGTATGGAACGGGAAGATCGGCGCCTTCACCGCGAAGGCGGCGGTGAAGGCCAGGAACAGCAGCACCCCTTCGGTTCCCGACAGGTGGGTGTGCATCAGCGCCGGTAGTTCGAAGGTCAGGACCCCGGTCTGGGACTGATGGAGGAAGGCCACCGCCAAGATCCCGACGAGGAGGAAGGCGGAACCGGCGAACGTGTAGATGAAGAACTTGATGGCGGCATATCCCCGCCGGGCATACCCCCATCCGGCGATGACGAAGTAGGCCGGGACCAGGGTGAGCTCGAAGAACAAGAAGAACAGCACCAGGTCGAGGGAGACGAAGCTTCCCAGGCACGCCGCCTCCATCACCAGCAGCCAGGCCACGAACGAGCGTGGGTCTCTCCGGACCCGGGCTCCGACCATGGTCAACGGAAACAACAGGGTCGTCATCAGCACCAGGAACAACGAGATGCCGTCGATGCCCAATGACCAGTGGATGCCCAACTCCTTGGCCCACACGTGGTCTGACACCATCTGGTACCCGCCGAATCCCGTCTTGAACTCGACGGCGATGATCACGGCGAACACCAAGGTGGCCACGGCCACGGCGAGACCGGCCACCTCGTGGAACCAGCGAGGGACCGACCGGGTGGGGACGAGGGCCACCGCCGCCGCCCCGATGGCCGGGACCAGCACCAACACGGTGAGATAGGGGAAGCCGGCGCCGGCCATCAGTGCCACCACAGCCGGGTCAACATGAAAGCCAGCACCAAGACGGTCCCGAGCACGATCCCCAGCACGTAGTTGCGGACGTAGCCGGTCTGCGTGCGCCGTACCGCCGAGCCCGTCTTGCGGACCAGTGTGGCCACCCCGTTCACCCCTCCGTCGATCACCACCGTGTCGATCACGTTGGCGCTGAACGACGCCAGTCGCTCCGACGGCCGGCCGATCACCGCGTCGTAGAACTGGTTGATATACCAGGAGTTACGCAAGAACGCAGCCTCGAGGGGCGGACGCTCGGCCTTGGACGTCCACAACCTGAGGCCCACGGTGACGCCGATGATGGCGATCACCGCATCGGTGATGGCCAGCGACCATTCGGCGGCCAGGCTCAGGTGGGCGGCGAACAGATTGGCGCCGAACACCGGGTCGACCCAGTTGGACAGAGAGAAGTGGACGTTGGACAGGTCGAGCAGTCCGGCCAGGGCGGCAAAGAAGGCCAGGATCCACAGGGGCACGGTCATGACCCGCGGGGACTCGTGCGGCTTGGTGATGGTTCCCTCGGCGTGGTGAGCATCGGGCATGTCGGTGTCGGCGTCGATGGGCACCTCCCGCGCCCACCGGTCCCTTCCGAAGAAGGCCAGCCCGGTCAATCGGCTCATGTAGTAGGCGGTCAGGAGGGCGGTGACGATTCCCAGTGCCCACAGCGCCGGATGGGCGGCGAAGGCGTTGTCCAGCACGTCTCCCTTGGCCCAGAACCCCGACAGCGGGGGCACGGCGGCGATGCACAGCCAGCCGATGGCGAAGGTGATGAAGGTGATCGGCATGTAGTGGCGCAGGTTCCCCATTCGCTTGAGGTCCTGCTCGTCGTGGAGCCCGTGGATGACCGATCCGGCACCGAGGAAGAGCAGGCCCTTGAAGAAGGCGTGGGCGATCATCAAGAAGATGGCCGCCTCGTAGGCCCCGCATCCGATGGCCAGGAACATGTACCCGAGTTGGGACACCGTCGAGTAGGCCAACACCTTCTTGATGTCCTGTTGGGCGCAGGCGATGGTGGCGGCCACGAAGGCGGTGACCCCGCCCACCACGGCCACGGTCAGCGCCGCCGTCGAGGAGGCGTGGAGGAGCGGGTTGACCCGGCACAGGAGGTAGACGCCGGCCGTCACCATGGTGGCCGCGTGGATCAGGGCCGACACCGGGGTGGGACCTTCCATGGCGTCGGCCAGCCACGGGAACAGCGGGATCTGGGCCGACTTCCCCACCACCCCCACCAGCAGGAGCAGGCAGATGGCGGTGATGTTGGCCGACCCGATCTTGTCCAGGTTGGCGAAGATGGTCGTGTATTCGAGTGAGTGGACCTTCTCGAAGGTCAAGAAGATGGCCAGGAGGAAGCCGACGTCCCCGATGCGGTTGTAATAGAAGGCCTTCTTTCCGGCGCTGGCCGCAGAGTCACGACGGAACCAGAACGAGACGAGCCAGTAGGAGCAGACGCCCACCCCTTCCCAGCCCACGAAGGTGACCAGCATGTTGCTCCCGAGGACCAGGATGAGCATCGAGGCCACGAACAGATTCATGTAGAGGAAGAACTTGGGATAGTCCTCGTCCCCCTTCATGTACCCGATGGAGTACAGGTGGATGAGGGAACTGATGCCGGTGACGAACAGCACCATGGTCATCGACAGTGGGTCGACGAACAGGCTGGCGTGCACCTGCAGGCTCCCGACCGGAAGCCACGTCCACAGGTTCTGGGTGTAGGTGCGGACCGGGGCGTGCACGGTGAGCAGGTCGAAGTACACCCCGACCGCCACCACGAACGACGCCGCCACGAAGAAGGTGGCCACCATCCCGGCCACCGGATCGCCCAGGCGCCGGCCGCCCAAGGCCAGGATGGCGAACCCGAGCAGGGGCAGCGCGATGATCAGCCAGGTCACCTGGAGCATGGTCCTCTCAGCCCTTCATCAAGTGGAGGTCGTCGGCGGTGGTGTTGGCCCGGCGGCGGAAGATGGCGACCACGATGCCCAGGCCCACCACGACCTCAGCCGCCGCCACCACGAGGACGAAGAACACCAGTACCTGGCCACCGATGTCGTGGAGCTCCCGGGCGAAGGTGACGAAGCTCAGGTTGGCGGCGTTCAGCATGAGCTCCACGCACATCAACATCACCAGTACGTTCCGGCGGATCAGGACGCCGAGGGCGCCGATGGCAAACAGCACGACGCTGAGAGCCAGATACCAGTCGGGGTTGATGGTCATGGTCGCGCCTCTTCCTTCGAGCTGTGCACGGCATGTGTGCCGGCATCGGCGTCGGCGTCGGCCGGGGCGTCGATCGGCGCCCGGCCCCCGGTGCGGGCGTCGGCCGGCGCCTGGGCGTGGGCCTCGGCATGCGCGGGCACCGCCGGCGAGTCGATGGGATCTCCGGAGCCCGACGTCCCGGCGGCGAGCTGGTCGTCGGACCCGTCGGTCGCCTGGTGGGCAACGGCGTCGCCGACCCCGCGGCCATCACCACCGTCATCTTCCTCGGTGACCGACTCCTCTTCGACCGGATTGACGGGCGCCGGCGGCCGCCGGGCCAGCACCACGGCTCCGACCACGGCGATGATCAGCAGGGCGGCGGTGGCTTCGAAGGGGAAGAGGTAGGTGGTGTACACCGACTTTCCGAGCAGGTTGACGTTGGGTGCGCCGGTGTCGGGTCCGGCCACGTGGGGGGCTCCGGTGGTCCACCCGGAAACCTGACCCAGCAACAACAGCCCGGTGGTGCCGAGGGCCACCAGTCCGACGGCCAGGGGCCGCTGTCCCCGCAGCGGCTCGGCGGCGATGTTCTCCTCGCGGTCGACCCCGAGGAACATGATGACGAACAAGAAGAGCACCACGATCGCCCCGGCATAGACGATGACCTGGACGGCGGCCAGGAAGCTGGCCTGCTCCAGCACGAACAGGACGGCGATGCCGAACAGGGTCATCACCAACATCAGGGCCGCGTGCACCGGGTTGCGGGCCACCACCACCCCGATGGCCCCGGCCAGCACGATGGCGGCCGCCACTGCGAAGGTGCCGACGTCGACCCACGAGGGGTGGGTGGCCGTCGAAGCTGCCGTGATCACCGCCCCGATCAGTGAGGCCATCAATCGCCACCCGTCCCCGTAGCGGACGGAGATGTCCCGGCAGAGTCAGCAGAGTCGGCGGCGTCAGCACAGTCGGCAGCGTCAGCAGAGTCGGCGGCTCCACCGGCCGGCGGTATGGGCGCCGCCGTGCCCGACTCGTCCCGCTCGGAGTTTCCGGCCACCACCGCGGCGGCATAGTCGGTGTCGGCCTTGGCCTTGTGCTTCTTGCCGGCCCCCGGAGAGAACCGCTCGACCTTCTCCAACATCCGGCCGATGGCCCCCCGGGGGCCGCGCTTGGCGGCCGGCAGGTCGGAGGTCAGCAGGTGACGCTCGAGGGTGTCGCGCAGCTGGCGGCTGCCGGTGGTGGCGTCATCGCGGTAGGCCGACTGGCCCCCTTCGGGTGCCCGCACGCCGAAGCCCAGCTCGCCGGACCACTGGACCTGGCCTTCGAACTCCGCCGCCCCGGCGGGCGACGTGGCCCGCATCCACCCCGAGGTGTGCAGGTCGTCATCCTCCCGCCAGTCCTCCCACGGCAGGTGCTGTGGTTTGCCTTCGTCGTCGACCAGCAGCTCGTCCTTGCCGTAGATGGCGTCGTTGCGATTGGTGAAGGAGAACTCCATGAGCTTCGACTCGGTGATGGCCTCGGTGGGGCACGCTTCCACGCACAGGTCGCAGTGGATGCATCTCAAGAAGTTGATCTCGTAGACGTAGCCGTAGCGCTCCCCGGGCGAAACCGGGTGGTCGGGAGGATTGTCGAGGCCGCGCACGTAGATGCAGTCGGCCGGGCACACCCCGGCGCACAGTTCGCAGCCGATGCACTTCTCCATCCCGTCCTCGTACCGGTTGAGGACATGGCGTCCGTGTTGGCGGGGCTGCTTGGGCCGTTTCTCCTCGGGGTACTGGCGGGTGACCGGGGGCCGTCCGAGGTGCTCGAGGGTCAACTTGAACCCACCGAGGAAATTCTGCCGCTGGTGTGGCGGTTCTGGGGTGGCCATCAGCCGTCACCTCCTTCCGAGGACGAAGAGGACGACTGTCCGGCCGGGACGGTCGGGGGGTCGGGACGGTCGGGGGGGTCGGGACGGTCGGGGGGGTCGGGACGGTCGGGACGGTCGGGGGGGTCATCTCCTCGGCCGGCCGGCGCCACAGCCGTACACCCACCTGGGGGATGACGGCCGCCGACTCCCCCCGCTCGGCGCCGACACGGAAGGCGCGGGTGATGCCGACGGCGGCGGCGGCCACGGTGGCGGCCAGTCCGAGCCCCCACCAGCCGTCCACCACGAATCCGGCCACGATGAGCAGCCAACCGAGCGAGAGTGGGATCAGCCGCTTCCAGCCGAGGTCCATGAGCTGGTCGTAGCGGAGACGGGGCAGGGCGGCCCGCAGCCACACGAACACGAACAGGAAGATGATCGTCTTGCCCAGGAACCACAAGATGGGCCACAGCCAGTACAGGTGGGGGATGTGGGGGATCGGGCCGTCGGGACCGCCGAAGAAGAGGGTCACCGTGATGGCCGACATGGTGATGGTGTTCATGAACTCGGCCAGAAAGAACAGGGCGAACCGAATCGACGAGTACTCGGTCACGAAGCCGCCCACCAGCTCGGAGTCGGCCTCGACCAGGTCGAAGGGGGGACGGTTGGTCTCGGCCACGATGGCGACGAAGAAGATGATGAAGGGCACGACGCCGAGCCGGATGACGTTCCACTGCCACAGGTGCGTGGCCTGGGCATCGACGATGGTCCGGGTGCTCAGGGCCCCGGTGATCAACACCACCGTGACCACGGTCATGCCCAGGGCCGCCTCGTAGGAGATCATCTGGGCCGAGGCCCGCACCGAGCCGAGCAGCGGGTACTTGGACCCCGAGGACCAACCGGCCAGCATGATGCCGTAGACGCCGATGGAGGACATGGCCAGCAGGAACAGGATACCCATGGGCGGATCGGCCAGCTGGAGCTCGAATTGGTGGCCGGCGATGGTCACCTCGCCGCCGATCGGGACGATGGCGAAGCTCAAGAAGGCCGGGATGATGGTCAGGTAGGGGGCCAGCTTGAACACGAACCGGTCGGCCTGGTCGGGCAACAGGTCCTCTTTGAAGAACAGCTTGATGCCGTCGGCCATGGTCTGGGCGATGCCGAAGGGACCGGCCCGGTTGGGGCCGATCCGGCTCTGCATGTCCGAGATGACCTTGCGCTCGAACCAGATCATCAGCATCACCGACACCATCAAGGCGCCGAAGACCACCAGGACCTTGATCAACACGATGAGGAAGACCACCCAGGTCACCCCGTTGTCGTACAGCGGGTCGGCGGCCAGCAGTGGATGAAGGACCTGGAGGAGGGAGCTCACGGCGTCTCCATCCGCAGCTCGACCACCGGGGTGCCGGTGTCGATGATGTCGGCCACCGTCCCGTCGTCCAGCGGCACGTTGAAGTCCACCGCCACCACCTTGCGGGGAAGCGACGGGTCGGGAACGGCGGCGATGACCATCGAGGTGGTGGCCGTCCGCACCCGCACCGATCCTCCGGCCGGCACGCCCAGGGCATCGAGGTCGGCCGGGTTGACCCGGAGCGGGGACGGGGCCACCAGACCGGCCAGGGCCGGGGCGGCGCTGACGGCCGCGCCCAGGTCGTAGAGGGTCCGGCTGGCCACCAGGCGGACCGAGTAGCTGTCGCTGGATGCCACCGGGGGCACGTCCAGGTCGACCGGGCCCACCAGATGGTTCCGGTGGCGCCGCATGGCCAGCCTCGGCGTCGCCCCCGCCGGTGGGGTCGGACGCCGAGGCCGGCGGTGGGCGACTCGGCCAGGCCGGCCCGGGTGGCGCTCCCTGGCGTTCGACCGACTCCACGCCGGGGACGGCGATCGGGTCCAGCGGGGCGGTGGCGGCCCGCCGGGAGAGGGCTACGGCACTGGCCCGCAACGGGGCGACGATGCCGTCACCGGCGCCGGGGGCGTCGAGCACGGCCCGGGTGATCCCCCGGTAGGCCGGTGCCAGCCGTTCCACCTCGTCCCACACGTCGCCGACCGAGTCGAGGCCCAGATCGCCGCCCATGTGGACGGCCAGCTCGCTGGCGATCATCCAGTCGGGCCAGGCCTGGCCCGGTGGTACCAGCTTCTGTCCCAACCGGCTGATGCGACCCTCGATGTTGGTGGTGGTGCCGGGACGCTCGTGGGCTTCGGCCGCGGGAGCACCACGTCGGCCAACTCGGTGACCGGGCCGGGGGCCGACGCCACCGCCACCACGAACTCGGCTCCGGCGAGCGCGCGCTCGGCCAGTCGGCGGTCGGGAAAGTCGCCCAACGGATCGCTCCCGAGCACCACCAGAGCCCGCACCCTTGCTCCGCCACCGGCGGCTGCCCCTCCGAGGCACCGTCGGACGCCTCCGCCGAGGCATCGGCTGGACGCGCCCCCGCCGCCGACCGCAGGATGGCCTCGGTGTCGCGACCCCGGACAGCCGGGACCGAGCCCCAGGCGTGGGTGAACCAATCCCGACCGCCGTCGAGGGTCACCCGACCGGGCAGGAGGCCCGGCGCCAGGCCCATGTCCAGGGCCCCGTGCACATTGCCGCGACGAAACCGGGCAGGAAGCGGGCGGCGGGCAGGGCCCCGGCCAGCACCTGGGCCGCCTCGGCCACCAGGGCGCCGTCCTCGGCCAGCGAGGGCGCCCGGCGATGACCACCACGTTGCCGGTCCCGGCCAGCCGCCGGGCCTCGGCCAGGGCCGCCGGATCGGCCGCCTCCGGAGCGGAGGCCTTCGGATCGACCAGGGCTCGGGCCAGGTGCGGCGGCGTCGCCGGGCCCGTAGCGCAGGGAGACGGCGGCATAGGGGGTGAGCGACGTGGCCTGGGGGGAGAGCTCGACCAGCTGCAGGTGCCCGTCGACCACGGCCGACCGGAGCCGGAGGAACAGGATGGGGAGCTCCTCTCGGAGGTCGCCGGACAGCAGGATCACCGTGTCGGCCGCCGCCGCCTGGTCGATGGTGGCCCGGGGCAGCCCGATGGCCACCTCGGCCGGGAGTCCCGTCGCCCATCTGGGCGTCGACCGAGTCGGTGCCGACGATCCCCTTGGCCAGCTTGGCCCAGGCGTAGGCCCCCTCGTTGGTCAGCCGGGCGCCGCCCACCACCCCGACCGCCTCGGCGCCGTGCTCGAGCCGACCTTCTTCAGAGCGGCGGCCACCACGTCGAGGGCCTCGTGCCAGGACGCCGGCACCAACGCCCCGTCCTTGCGGATCAGCGGTTCGGTCAGCCGGTCGTCACTGTTGACCGATTCGAAGGCGAACCGCCCCTTGTCGCACAGCCAGCCGTGGTTGACCGGATCGGCATCGATGCCGAGCAGCCTGGTCACCCGGTTGGAGGACGACTGCACCGCCACCCGGCATCCCACCGAGCACGTCGTGCACGTCGACTCGACCTGGTCGAGATCCCAGGGTCGAGCGGCGAACCGGTACGGGCGTGGCGGTGAGGGCGCCCACCGGGCAGATCTGCACGGTGTTGCCCGAGAAGTACGAGGCGAAGGGGAGCTCGGGGAAGGTGTTGACCTCGAGCAGCTCGCCCCGGCCGATGAAGTCGATCTGGGCCTCGCCGGCCACCTCGTCGGCGAACCGGGTGCAACGGCTGCACTGGATGCACCGTTCACGGTCCAACAGCACCAGCTCGGAGATGGCGATGGGCTTCTCGAAGTGTCGCTTCTCCTCCACGAAGCGGGACTCGCCCGGACCGTAGGCGAGGGTCTGGTCCTGCAAGGGGCACTCGCCGCCCTTGTCGCACACCGGGCAGTCCAGCGGATGGTTGATCAGCAGGAACTCCAGCACTCCGTCCTGGGCCTTTTTCACCTTGTCCGAGGTGGTCACCACCTCGGAACCGGCCTGGACCTCGACGTAGCAGCTGGGCTGCAGCGAGGCGCCCCGCGGTCCACTGACCTCGACCAGGCACATCCGGCACACCCCGACCGACTTCATGCGGGGGTGGTAGCAGAAGCGGGGGATGAAGGTGCCGGCCCGTTCGGCGGCGGCGATGAGCATCTCGCCCTTTGTGGGCGGTGACCTGGCGCCCGTCGAGGGTGAAGGTCACCGTCTCGACCGGCGGCGGCCGAGACGGTCGTCGACGGCGAGAGGTCGGCGCTCACGTTCTCCCGGGTGGTGCTGCCCGTGGTCGGTGGGGGTCGCTCGCTCACTCATAGGGGCAGCCTCCTTCCTTCACGTGGACCAGGAACTCGTCACGGAACATCTGGATGGCCGAGCCGATGGACGAAGGGATGGACGGTCCCAGCACGCAGATGGTCGTCTGCTGGGGAGGCCAGGTCAGCCCGGGGGCGATGTTGTCGCAGGCGTCGAGCAGAAGGTCGAGGTCCTGCTCCCGGCCGTGGCCGGTCTCGATGCGCTCCATGATCTTCTCGAGCCAGCCCGACCCCTCCCGGCAGGGCGTGCACTGGCCGCACGACTCGCGGGAGAAGAACTTGGTGATCCGCCAGGCGGCCCGCACCGCGCAGGTGTGGTCGTCCATCACCACGATGGAGCCCGATCCGAGCATCGAACCGGCCGCGGCCACCTCGTCTTGGCCCAGGGGGAGGTCGATCTGGTCGGGTCCGAACCAGGGGGCCGACACCCCGCCGGGGATGAACGCCTTCAGCTCCCGGCCGTGGGGGATGCCGCCGCCGAGCACCGGGGCGTTGATCAGGTCGTTGAAGGTCGTCTTGACCATCTCCAGCTCGTACACGCCGGGCTTGTTGACGTGGCCGGCCAGGGCGAACAGCCGGGTGCCGGTGGAGCGGCCCTCCGCCGAGAGCGGCGAAGGCAGCCCCGCCGTTGAGGACGATCCATGGGAGGTTGGACATGGTCTCCACGTTGTTGACCACGGTGGGCTCGCCGTAGAGGCCGATGGCGGCCGGGAAGAAGGGGGGCTTGATGCGGGGGAAGCCGCGCTTGCCCTCGAGCGATTCGAGGAGGGCGGTCTCCTCGCCGCAGATGTAGGCGCCGGCACCCGGGTGCACCACCACGTCGACCGAGAAGCCCGATCCGAAGATGTCGGGGCCAACGGCGCCGTGCGCATAGGCGTCGTTGAGGGCAGCCTGCACCCGCTCGAGGCCGAGGGCGAACTCGCCCCGGACGAAGATGAACACCTGGGTGACCTGCAGGGCGTAGGCGGCGATCAGCACGCCCTCGATCAGCTGGTGGGGATCCCGCTCGATGAGCAGATGGTCCTTGAAGGTGGCCGGCTCGCTCTCGTCGCCGTTGACCACCAGGTAGGTGACCGGGTTCTTGCGGAGCATGGCCCACTTGCGGCCGGCGGGGAACCCGGCGCCGCCCCGGCCGAGCAGGCTGGCCGTATCGACTTCGTGGGCCACCGTCCTCGGGGGTCATGGTCAGCGCCTTGCGCAGGCCCTCGTAGCCACCGGTGGCCAGGATAGCGCTCGAGGGTGTGGGAGTCGTCGTAGCCCAGCCGGGAGGTGACGATCTTGGGCGGGTCGGTGATGGCCACTACGACCCCTTCCCTTCGGCTGGCCGGCCGGCTTGGCCGCCGGCTGTGGCCGTCTCGGCCGCTTCCGCCGCCCGGCCTGTCCGCCTGGGCCTCGGGCCATGGCCGCCCGCTCGGCGGCCACCGTGGCCGGGTCCACCTCGAGCCCGGTGGTCCGGAGGACCCGGTTGAGCGTCCCGTGGGACGGGATCTCGCCGGATGCGGGCGCCCGAGCGCAGCTCGGCGACCAGTTGGTCGAAGCTCTCCGGGGTCTGGGCGCCGACGAAGCGGTGGTTCACCTGCACACACGGTGGACGGTCGCAGTCGGCCAGGCACTCGGCCTCCTCGAGGGTGATCGCGCCGTCGGGGGTGGTGCCCCCGGCGTTGACCCCGAGCGACTGCTCGGCGTGCTCCAGGAGCTGTGCCGCACCGCCGAGGAGGCAGGCGATGTTGGTGCACACCGCCACCACGTGCGTGCCGACCGGCTCGGTGTGCAGCATGTCGTAGAACGAGGCGGTGCCGAGCACCTCGGTCGGGGTCACGCCGACCAGGACGGCGATGTCCTCCATGGCCTCCGGGGTGAGCCAGCCGTCCTGCTCCTGGGCCAGATGGCACAGGGGGATCAGGGCCGACACGGGGCTCGGGATAGAGCGAGATCAGCTGGCGGGCCGCGTTCGAGGTCGTCCGCGGAGAGGTGGCTCGGGGACGGCCGGACCCGGCCACGCGACGGCCGGGGCGGATGTCGATCGGCGTCGGTGGCTCGCTCACCGGTCCACCTCCCCCATCACCGGGTCGATGGTGGAGCACACCGCCACCGCGTCGGCCAGCAGGCCGCCCCGCATCATCAGGGGGAGCCCCTGGAGGTTGACGAAGCTCGGGCCCGCGGATGTGCATCCGGTAGGCCTTGGGCGATCCGTCGGAGACCAAGTAGCAGCCGAGCTCGCCCCGCGGGGACTCGACGGCCACGTAGACCTCGCCCTCGGGGACCCTGAACCCCTCGGTGAACACCTTGAAGTGGTGGATGAGCGCCTCCATCGACTCGTCGATCCGGCCGCGGGGAGGGGGGGTGACCTTCTTGTCCTGCACCCGGTAGTCGCCGGCCGGCATCTTCTCGACGATCTGGCGGATGATCTTCATCGACTCGCGGATCTCGTTGAGCCGGATGGAGTAGCGGTCGAAGTTGTCGCCGTAGGTGCCGACGATGACATCGAAGTCGACCTCGTCGTAGCGGAGGTAGGGCATGGACCGCCGGAGGTCCCAGGGCACACCGGTGGAGCGCAGCACCGGACCGGTCAGGCTGAGGGCCAGGGCCTCTTCGGCCGACAGGGTGCCGATCCCCTCGGACCGCTGGCGGAACAGCGGCTGGCCGGTGAGGAGCTCGTCGTACTCGTCCGTCCGGGCCATGACCGTGTCGCAGATGACCGTCACGTCGTCCTCCCACCCGTCGGGGAGGTCGGCGGCGGTGCCGCCGGGCCGGATGAAGTTGTGGTTCATCCGCAGGCCGGTCGTCTTCTCGAAGAAGGCAAGGACCATCTCGCGTTCTCGGAAGCCGTAGATCATCATGGAGGTGGACCCGAGGTCCATGCCGTTGGTGGCCATCCACATCGAGATGGGACGACACCCGGTTGAGCTCGACCATCAGCATGCGGATCCAGTCCGAACGCGGGCGGCATCTCCACGCCGAGCAGGGCCTCGACGGCGAGCGACAGGACCAGCTCGTTGTGGAGCGGGGCCAGGTAGTCCATGCGGGTGACGTTGGTCGATCCCTGGACGTAGGTCAGCTCCTCGCCCGTCTTCTCCATACCGGTGTGGAGGTAGCCGATGACCGGCTTCGTGCGGAGCACCGTCTCCCCGTCGAGCTCGAGCATCAGACGGAGCACCCCGTGGGTCGAGGGGTGCTGCGGGCCCATGTTGATGATCATGGTCTCGTCGTCGGTCTGCTCGATGTCGATGTCCGAGGGATCGACGGCCACACCCTCGGGCAGGCGGAGGACGGCCCCCACCTCCCGGCGCAGCTCCGACGGCTCGGTCTGGTCGCGGCGGGTCAGTTCCTGGGTGCCCTCCGAGGTCTCGGCCACGAGGCCCTGGGGCAGGTCGAATGGGCCGTCCTCGAGGAACTCGTCGCCCGAGGGCGGCGGGGCCAGCACCGTGTCGGGATGCGGCTTCCGCCGGCGTCGGCCACCGTCCGCCCGCGTCGACGTCGCTCATCGCGGGCCCGGTGCTCCCTTGAACTGGACCGGCACCCGGCCGACTCCGTAGTCCTTGCGCAGCGGATGGCCCTCCCAGTCCTCGGGCATGAGGATGCGGGTCATGTCGGGATGGCCGGCGAACACGATGCCGAACAGGTCGTAGGCCTCCCGCTCCATGGCCTCGGTGCCCGGGTACAGCTCGAACAGGGACGGCGCCACCGCGTCCGACTTCGGGGACCTGCAACCGGACCCGCACCCGGCGGGCCTGGCTCAGCGACAGCAGGTTGACCACCACCTCGAACCGCTCGGGCCGCACGCCCTCGGGCAGGGAGCGCCCGGGGTGGGTGAGGTAGTCGACACCGCACAGATCGGCGCACATCTCGAAGCCGTCGTCGCGGTACTCGCCGACCACGCCCGCGTACTGCTCCCGGGTGGGAAAGACCACCTCTTGGCCGGGTCGACCCGGCGCACGCGACGAGCCGCCGCCCGATTCACTGGCGCCGGCCGGCTGGTCGATCGACCTGCCGCCCCGTCGGTCACCGTCACAGGGGCTCACCCACACTGCGGGCGATCACCGGGTTGCGCTTGGGAGTCCCGAGGTGCACGGCGTCGGGACGGTCCGGGGTCCAACCCGAGGTGGTCTCGTCGCTGTGGGTAGCCCGTCGTCGGTGTCCTCGCCTTCGTCGGTGGCCAGGCGTCGCGTCCCTCGGGCCGTCGACGCCGGTCGCGGCCGCCGGCGCCCGGTGGGTGATGTCGTCGGTCCGCACCTTCTCGTGGAGCGTGAGGATGGCGTGCATGAGGGTCTCGGGGGTCGGCGGGCAGCCCGGGGCATAGACGTCGACCGGCACGATCTGGTCGACCCCCTGGACGATGGCGTAGTTGTTGAACATGCCGCCGGTGCTGGCGCACACGCCCATCGACAGGACCCACTTGGGCTCCATCATCTGGTCGTAGACCTGACGGAGCACGGGGGCCATCTTCTGGGACACCCGGCCGGCCACGATCATCAGGTCGGCCTGGCGGGGCGAGGCCCGGAAGACCTCCATCCCGAAGCGGGCCAGGTCGAAGTCGGCCGCGCCCACCGACATCATCTCGATGGCGCAGCAGGCCAGACCGAAGGTGGCGGGCCACATCGAGTAGGTCCGCGCCCACTTGACCAGGTCCTCGAGCCGTCCGGTGAGGAAATTGTGCTGGAGGTCTTCGAGACCCATCTGGTCCGCCCTCCGTTCTACGCGGCCCGACCGGGTCCGCTCGGCGTGGTGGCCGGCTCTCCGGTCGTCGGGGCGTCTGGATCGGTGGTGCCGGACCAGACGGTCGGCGGGCTGGGCCCGCCGCCGCGGCGATCGGCCGGGACCCCCGGGCCGGCCGAGATGCGGGCGATGGTCGACTCGGAGGTCCGCGCCGGCATGGCGCCCACCAGGCGCTTGGCCGGGCCCCAGCTGAGCGCTCCGTTGCTCACCAGGAAGAGGAACGAGATGAAGACGACTGCGGCGAAGACCACCACCTCGACCAGCCCGAAGGAGCGCAGCTGGCGGAAGATCACCGCCCACGGGTAGAGGAAGACGATCTCGATGTCGAAGATGATGAAGATCATGGCGATCAGGTAGAAGCGGACCGGGAAACGGGTCGGGGGGTCGATGCCCGGGACGATGCCGCACTCGTAGGGCGCGATCTTCGCCGCGGTCGGTCGTTTTCCCGGGGCGAGCAGCGACGAGGCCACGAACGAGAGGGCGGCGAACAGGAACCCGAGGATGAGGAGGACGAGGATGGGCAGATAATCGTCCACAGGAAGTTGTTTTTACCACGCGCCGGTTCGGGCGAGCACATCGCGGACGCCGGGCACCGCCGCACGACCGCCGGATCGGGCCCCGGCGCCCTGCCCGGCCTCCCCGCCCCTACGCATTGGGGGTCGTGAGCCCGCACCCCGCACGCACCCCGGGCCCGGCCGGCGGCCCCGGAACACGTCCACGACGTCCTGGTCATCGGTGGCGGTCCCTCGGGCTCGTCGTGCGCCTACTGGCTGGCCGAGGCCGGCTGGGACGTGGCGGTGGTCGAGAAGAAGGTCTTCCCCCGCGAGAAGACCTGCGGCGACGGCCTGACCCCCCGGCTCGGTGCGCCAGATCGCCGACATGGGCATCGAGGGGTCCCTGTCCGGCGCCCACCGGTACTCCGGGCTCCGGGCCTACGCCTACGGCAAGGTCCTCGACCTGCCCTGGCCCGACCACCCGAGCTTCCCCTCCTACGGGTACGTGATCACCCGCCACGACCTCGACGCCATCGTCAACGAGCGGGCCGTCAAGGCCGGCGCCACCGTCTGGCAGGGAACCGAGGCGGTCGAGCCCCTCGTCGAGCCGGGCCCGGCGACGGCCGGGTCGGCACCGGTAGCGGGCCGGGTCCGGCACGGTGGCTGCCCTGCGTGTGTCGGCGCGGTGGTCAGGGACAAGTGCCACCGGGACCGTCCGCGAGGTGCGGGCCCGCTACGTGGTGGTGGCCGACGGGGCCAACTCGCGCTTCGGACGGGCCCTCGGCACCGCCCGTGACCGAAGCCAGCCGATGGGGATGGCCCTCCGCGGCTACTACACCTCGCCCGGCCACGATCAGACCTTCATCGAGTCCCACCTCGACATCCGCGACGGTGACGGCAAGGTCGTCCCCGGGTACGGGTGGATCTTCCCGTTGGGCGACGGGCGGGTCAACGTCGGGGTGGGCCTGCTGTCCACCGACCGGAGGTGGAAGGGCGTCAACACCTCGACGCTGATGGACCACTTCGTGGCCTGGGCCCCGAAGGAGTGGGAGCTCTCCCCTCCACCTGCCTCGGACCCCCCACCGGGGGCAAGCTGCCCGATGGGCCTGGCCGTCGGACCCGAGGGTCGGAGCCACGACGCTGGTGGTGGGCGACGCCGCCGGTCCGATCAACCCGTTCAACGGGGAGGGGATCGCCTACGGCTACGAGACCGGCCGGCTGGCCGCGGCCTCGCTGGGCGAGGCCCTGCCGGGTGGCGGGTCGAGGCGCTCTGATCGTTACGAGACCCGGCTCGAGGAGGCCTACGGCCTCTACTACCGGGTGGCCCGGGCGTTCATCCGCATGATCAGCCGGCCCGAGCTCATGCGGCTGTGCGTGGGGACCGGCATGCACTCCGAGTCGCTGATGGGCTGGATCCTGCGGATCATGTCCAACCTGCTGCGGCCGGACGAGACCGGACCGGCCGAGGCCGCCTACCGGGCCGCTGGCCCTGATCGCCCGCCTGGCCCCCGAAGGGGCCTGACCGAGCAGCCCGGCCCGGCCGGCCCGGGCCGTGCTCGGCGGGACCCGCCGGCTCACTGTCTCGGGTGCTCGGCTACTTCGAGTACTGGGCGACCCGGCCGACCACGTTCGTGTAGGCCGGCCCGAAGGCGGTGGCGGGGACGGCCGGACCGTTGGTGGAGGGCTCGATCCGGGTCTCCGTGCGGCCGCCGAAGATGAAGGCCTCGCCGACCACCTGGGTCCCCTGGCCCGGGAATGGTGAAGGTGGTGACGTAGCCGTAGGACTTCACCCCCACCGGGGCGGTGAGGGCCACCGTCTGCACGGCGGCGGTTGCCCCGGGCACGGCGGCCGCCACCAGTGCCGACTGGTACTGCCCGAAGCAGGTGGCGAAGTTGGCGCCGGCGAAGGGAGTCGACAAGGCCCCGGCCCCGGCGGCCGACGTCATCACCGTCGTGGTGGAGAACATCTCGATGCCCGGGTCCGATCCCACTGGCGAACGTCGGCGACCGGACCTTCGCCGACTGACCGGGGAGCAAGGTGCTCCCGAGCAGCCCGGACACGACGGCCAACGGCTGGCCGGTGCACGTTGCCATTGCCTGTCCGGCTCGCACCTGGGCGGCCGCCGGCGCCAGCCGGGGGCCGGGGCGCCTGGGCGGCGGTGGGAACGGCGGGCGTCCATCCGGCCGGCAGATCGGTGAGCCGGAGGTTGATGGTGCCGGCCAGAGCGATGTCAGCCGCCGATGTCGGAGCAGGCGGACGTCACCGAGGGCGTCGTGGTGGGGTTGTTGTTGTGGTTCTTCCGCAAGTAGTACACACCTCCGCCCACGATCACCACCACCAACAGGACCACCGGGCGACCATGGCGGCCGGTTGCTCTCACTCCCTTGGCGGCCGGCTCACCGGTCGTCGGCGGCACGGTCTCGTCGGGCGGTGGAGAGGGAGGCACCGCCGCCCCGAAGGGTTCGGCCGAGGCGTCCCCGGCCACCTCACCAGGTCCGGCCGTCCAGGACCCTGGTGCGGGGGTGGGGGTCGAGGTGCCGAGTCCCGGGCCCAGGCTGTGGTAGCGCCCACCGGGGCGATCAGATCGTGGCTCGTTCCCCCCGGCGATTGCGGCCGCGCCGGCGGCCGCCCCGCCGGCGGCCATCCCGGCGTTTGCGGCTTTGGAGCCCCGTCGCCACGGCCTCGGCTTCTTGGCCGCCGTCGGCTCCGGGGCCATGAAATCGGGGCTCGGTGCCGCGCTGTCCCACACCGTCTCGCCGGTGACCGGGTCGACGGGGGGCTTCCACACCACTGGACCCGGGGCCCCGGCCGGCCCCTGACCCGGAGCGGGAGGCTGCGGCAGGGTGCCGGGGCTCAACAGGACGGGGTTGGGCGGCGGTTCGGAAGGGGGCAGGGTACCGGCGGGCGGGGCCGAAGCAGGCGGAGGTGTCTCGGACTTCTGGCTCCCCCTCCTCCACGACCTGGTTTTTTTGGATGGCGGCGGGACATCGCCGGTGCCCGCCTGGTCCACCGGCGGGGTGTTCCAGGCCGTTCCTTCCAGTCCGGCGGCCGGCGGTGAGGTCAACCCCTCCCATCCGCCGGTGGCGCCGGCCGCCAGGGGGTCGGCGGCCGAGGGTCCCGGTGTGGCCGGGATCGCCGAAGTGGGCGAGGGGGGAGGCGGTGGCGGCGGGAGGGTCTCAGAGGACGGGGCGGCGAAGGAGGAACCGGGTGCGGTGGGTGAGCCGAGCAGCCGAACCGGCCCCGGTGACTGCCGGTTCCGGCGGGGGCGGCGGGGGCGGCGGGGGCGCTGACGAGTAGGGCGTCGGCGTGGACGCGGCGACGCCGGGGGCCGGCGGCGGGCCGCCGTCCCGTTGGAGGTGGCGGCTCCGGCGTCGCCGTCTCCCGCTCCGGTGGCCATGGCCGCCGCTCCACCAGCGGCTGCTGCTGCTCCTGCGGCTCCAGCGGCGGCGACAGTCGGTGAGACGCCACCCGGCGCCGTCTGGGTGGGAGCCGGTGGTGGAGCCGGGGCGGGGCCGGGCCCGAACCGGTGGTGCCCTTGTAGCGGGCCAGCCACGCCGGCAACGCCTGATCGAGGTAGGCGGCCTGCCCGGGCGTGACCGTCTCGGTGGGAAGCAGGAACCGGATCGACTGGCCACCCGAGGTCAGTTCCATCACCGCCGCGCTCCGCCCGTCGCTCAGGGCGATCTTCTCACGGCAGGTGGCGGTGTCCAGCCCGGACCACACCAGCAACCGCTCGATCTGGGGTTGGGGCCCCTGGACGGTGATGCCGGCCGTGGTGAACAGCAGGCTGAGTCCCTCGGTCGTCTTCGTCCCGCGATCGGCGTCACCGGCCAGGGCGACACCACCGAGCTGCATGCCCTCTGGAGGAAGTTCTGTGATTCCGACCGTCATGTGACACTCCTCGATCGCCGGGGGTGAACCCCGGACCTAGCCTTCGGCTCAATCAACAGCATGGCATGCATCGATTCCGTGATCGCGCCCGTGGCCGCCGATGCGCCTGCAAACAGAATCGCCGCACTCCACCATCTTGACGCAGTGGCCGTCGAATTTCGTCGGACCCGGGGCAGATTTCTCGGAACCGACCGGCCGGCCTCAGACGGAAATGCGCTGTCGGCGCCGGGGCACACCTGGCTCGAACGCCCCGACCGAGGAGTCGACGACCCGGTCGGGATCGACCCTCCGACGCCCGATCGCCCGATCGCCCGATCAGCCGTCGGCGACGGCGACGGCGTCGGCGATGGCGTCGGACGCCAGCTCGACGGTGCGCTCGAGCTCGGGCACACCGTGGGCCATCGACGGGAACGCCACCTCGTAGGGACCCGGGGCCAGGGCCACGCCCCCGGCCAACATCGACCGGAACAGGGCGGCGTAGAGACCGGTGGCGGCCGAGGCCGCAGCTCCGTCGTAGTTCTCGACCGGATCGGCCCCGACCGGCACGAAGAACAGGCCGAGGAGTGGGCCGACCACCGGGACCTGGGCTTCGAGCGGGTTGCCGGTGGCGTCCACCGCTCCCCCTTGGACAGCCCGACGGTGAGCACCTCTTCGAGGGCCCGGCCGAAGCGGCCACCCGTTCGGACAACGCCGTGTAGGCGTCGGCGTCGAGGGACTGGAGGACGGCCAGATCCCGCCGCCGTGGCCAAGGGGTTACCCGAGAGGGTGCCCGCCTGGTACACCGGTCCCTCCGGGGCCAGCCACTCCAGCACGTCGGCCCGACCGCCGAACGCCCCGACCGGGAGTCCCCCGCCGATCACCTTCCCGAAGCACCACAGGTCGGGCCGCACCCCCGACCACGCCGAGGCACCGCCCTCCCCCAGCCGGAACCCGGTGATCACCTCGTCGAAGACCAGCAGGGCCCCGACCGCGTCGCAGGCCGCGCCGCAGCCCCTCGAGGAAGCCGGGGCGGGGCGCACCAGGCCCATGTTGGCGGCCACCGGCTCGACGATGACGCAGGCCACCTGCTCGTCGAGCTCGGGGACCCGGTTGTAGGGGGCCACCACCGTCTCGGCGACGGCGCCGGCGGGCACGCCGGCCGAGTCCGGGAGGCCCGAGGGTGGCCACGCCGCTGCCCCCCCGGCCAGCAGACCGTCGGAGTGGCCGTGGTAGCAGCCGGCGAACTTGACGATCCGGGACCGACCGGTGAACCCCCGGGCCAGCCGCACCGCGCTCATGGCCGCCTCGGTGCCCGAGGACACCAGCCGCACCTGCTCGCATCCGTCCACCCGCGCGCAGATGGCCTCGGCCAGCAGGACCTCGCCCTCGGTCGGGGCTCCGAACGTCGTGCCCAGGCCGGCGGCGCCGTCGATGGCGCCGACCACCGCGGGTGGGCGTGACCGAGGATGGAGGCCCCGTAGGACTGGACGAAGTCGAGCAGCCGGTTCCCGTCGGCGTCCCACACGTAGGCGCCCTCGCCCCGGGCCACGAAGTAGGGCGTGGCCCCCACCGAGCGGAACGAGCGCACCGGCGAGTTGACCCCGCCGGGGATGCACCCGCCGGGCGCGTTCGAACAGCGCCGCCGACACCGGCTCCTTCACGCCACCGAGCACCTCGGCCAGCTCGCCGGCGAAGTAGGTGAGGACGAAATCGGCGCCGGCCCGCTTCACCGCCGTCACCTGCTCGAGGGCCACCGCCGGGCCGTCGATCCATCCCTGCTCGGCGGCCGCCTTGACCATGGCGTACTCCCCGCTCACGTGGTACGCCGCGACCGGGACGTCGAAAGCCGCCCGCACGCCGGCGATGACGTCGAGGTAGGTGAGCGCCGGCTTGACCATCACCATGTCGGCTCCCTCGGCCACGTCCAGCGCCACCTCGGCCAACGCCTCCCGCCGGTTGGCCGGGTCCTGCTGGTAGCCCCTGCGGTCGCCCCCGTCGGCGATGGTCACCTCCGCCGCCTCGCGGAACGGGCCGTACAGGGCCGAGGCGTACTTGGCGGCGTAGGCGAGGATGGCCGTGTCGTGGTGGCCGGCGGCGTCCAGGGCGGCCCGGATGGCGCCCACCTGGCCGTCCATCATGCCGCTGGGGGCGACGACGTCGGCCCCCGCCCCGGCCTGGGCCACGGCCAGATCGGCGTAGAGGGGCAGCGTGGCGTCGTTGTCCACCTCGCCGGTGGGCGGGTCGACGACCCCGCAGTGGCCGTGGTCGGTGAACTCGTCCAGGCAGCAGTCGGCCATCACCACCACGGGTCGCCCACCGCGCCCGCACCGAGGCCAGGGCCCGCTGGGTGATGCCGTCCCGATGGGCGGCCTGCGATCCCAGGGCGTCCTTGTCCTCCGGCCGGGGCAGCCCGAACAGGATCACACCGGGTACGCCGAGGGCGCCGAGCCGTTTGACCTCGACGGCCACCGAGTCGACGGTGTGGTGGACCATGCCCGGCAGGGACCCGATGGGACGGGGCCCGTCGATACCGTCGGCCACGAACAACGGAGCCACCAGGTCGTCGACGCTCAGTCGGGCCTCGGCCACCAGTCGGCGCAGGGCCGGGCTGCGCCGCAGCCGACGCAGACGGGTCGTGGGAAATCCCGCCCGGCCGGCCCGGGTCCAGGGACTGGTGAAGGGATCGTCGGGCACCACGCCCCAGACTACGGCAGAGCGAAGGAAGTGGTGTCTGGGGGTGGACGCCACCACAGCACGGTCACGCCGTGGCGGGCCACCACCGTCCGGGCACCCAGGTGGTCGGCCACCCAGGTGATGTCGGCCTCGGACAGCTTCGGCGGGATGGACTCGATGCCCTGGTCCGGGACGATGACGAACACCACCGGGCTGGTGTGGACCGGGAAATTCCTGGGGGGCCGCCACCAACGGATAGACGTAGCGACGGTCGGCGAAGCGGCCGATGACCCCCTGGGAGACGATGACCTCGGCACCGGCCGGTACCGTCGGCACCACCGACCGCAGGGTGGCGGCCGTGGGTGCGTCGACCCGCCACCAGTCCGTGCGGAGGGTGCCGTACAGCGGCAGATTCTGCACCAGGGCCAAGGTCACCAGTCCGACCGCCAGGGCCAGGGCCACCGCCGGCCGCCAACGGCTGCTGACGTCGACCGCAGGTCCGGCCCCCGACCCGGCCCGGGCACCCCGGCCCACGGTGGCCGGTCGACGGCCGCCGATGCCGAGCAGAACCATGACCGAGCCCACCACCACGATCGGGATGACGGTGAGCGTCTGGAAGGCGATGGTCGGCGTGAGGAAGGCCCGGTTGACGTTGAGGGCCGCCGGTCCGAGGATTCCGACCGACACCACCAGTCCCCACGGGGTGGCCACACCGATCAGTCCGGCCGAGGCGATCACCCGACCGATACCGCCCAGGCGACCGGAGACCACCCGAACGGCATGGGCCGGGTGCAGGACCAGGTGGCTGAGCACCCATCCGCTGGTGGCGGTGGGCGCCGCCCCGACCAGGTAGCCGTAGTTGGTGACCACCCCGCTGCTCTGGTTGGCGTTCAGGACGGTGGCCAGCAGCACCCAGCCGAGGGACATGGCCGTGACGATCAGGGGCGGCCCCCACCCGCACGTCCGGCGCACCCGGCGCGAAGATCACGCCGGCCACCCCCACGCACACCAGAGCGATGGCCGTCACATCGCCGAACAGGAGCCCGATGGCCGTGACGATCAGCGCCGTCCGGAACCGGCCCCTCCACAACGAGTAGGCGGACCACAGGACGAAGGGAAGACCGAGCGTCTCGAAGTGCACGTCGAAGGAGGCGGTCAGATACCACCACGGATTGACCAGGAGGAAGACCAGGGCGGCACCGGCCACCACCGAGCGGCGTCGGCCCACCCGTGCCGCGCACAGCGCCGCCACCCACGCCATGGCGATCCATTCGGTCGCCACCATGGCCAGGTCCTGGAGCCACAGCAGCTGTACGGGGTGGGGCCAGACCCGACCGACCAGCGCCATCGGCCACATGGCCAGTTCGAAGTGGCTCTGCCAGAACGGGTCGTTGGGGATCTGGACCGTGTTGACCGGGTCGAGGTGTCCGTGGCCGATCAACCACCAGGCCTGGGCGTAGGTGGCGAAGTCGTCGGTCAGATCGAACCGGTGGAAGAGATAGGTGCTGTAGGCGCACAATCCCACCAGCTGGAGACCGAGGACGCAGACCGTCGCCATCCAGAATGCCCGCAGGCCGCCGGCCCCGAGGCCGGCCCACGCCCGGGACACCCGGCCCCCGGCTGGTTCCACCTCGGGCCCGTCGACGGAGACGGCCGTGGCCGGCGCCGGCGTCACAGCTGGCGTCGGCGTCCGAATACCTCCACCAACGCCTCGATCAGCCCGTCGATGCTGTGGGGGTCGGCCTCCCGCGACACCTCGATGCCGGCGTGGCGGGCGGTGGCCGACGTGATCGGTCCGATGGTCACCACCACCGGGGGGATGGCCCCCGGGCCCAGGAGGTCGAGGGTCCGAACCACGGTCGACGACGAGGTGAAGGCGATGGCATCGGAACGTCCGGCGGCCCCGAGCGCCCGGGGTTCGGGATCGCCGGGCACGGTCCGGTAGGCGACCACCTCGTCCACCAGCCATCCCTTGGCCCGGAGGCCGGTGGCCAGCACGCTCCGCACCGACTCGGCCCGGGGGAACAACACGGTTCCTACGCTTCCGGTTGTTCCGACGCCTGCCCGGGCATCGCCGGCCGGTCCCTCGGCCAGCGGGTCGACAGAGGGAAAGAGGTCGACCAACGACTCGGCCACCGCCACCGGGGGGATCAACTCGGCCGGGAAGCCACCCCGGACGAGCGCCCGGGCCGTGCCCGCTCCCACCGCCGCCCAGTGCACCGAGGTCGGGACGGCCCGTCCGTCGAGGGCGTCGAGCAGTCGCCCGACGGCGTTGGCCGACGTGCACGCCACCCACTGGTAGGCGCCCGAGACGAGCCGGTGGGCCGCCCCGGCCAGGGCGGCGCCGCCATCGGGGGGGTCCTCGATGGCGATGACCGGGAGCTCCACCACCGTGGCGCCCAACCCGGTCAACCGGTCCACCAGCTCCGAGGACTGGGCCCGTGACCGGGTGACCACCACGCTGTGCCCGGCGATGGGGGACCGGTCCGATCCGGTCATGGAGGTGGCGGGGCCCCGGTAACGGGTCCCACGTCCAGCGCCGCCACCGCCCCGACCACGATGGTGGCCGGGGCCGGGAGCTCGATGTCGGGGAGCTCGCCCAGAGTGGCCCGCACCACCCGCTGATCGGCTGTCGTGCCCCAGTGGACCACCGCCACCGGTGTGTCGGCGTGCAGACCTCCGGCCACCAGCCCGGCGGCGATCTTGGACCGCTCGGACATGCCCATCAGGATCACCAGCGTGCCCCCCGTCCTTCCGAGCGCCGGCCAGTCGACCCCACCGGTCGGCGAGGCATCACCCACCCGGGCGGTGACCACGATCACCGAAGTGGTGAGGCCGCGATGGGTCACCGGGATTCCGGCCGCCGCCGGTGCCGCGAATGCCGAGCTCACCCCGGGGACGATCTCGTAGTCGACCCCGGCCCGGCCCAGGGCCTCCGCCTCCTCGCCGCCCCGACCGAAGACGAAGGGGTCGCCACCCTTCAGCCGCACCACCTGCCGGCCGGCCTTCCCGTGCTCGATGAGCAGCTGGTTGATCTCGGACTGCCGGTCGGCCGAGCCGGGCTGGCGGCCCACGTCGATCAGCTCGGCGCCCGACGGGGCCAGGGTGAGGAGCTCACGGGCGATCAGACGGTCGTAGACGATCACGTCGGCCCGGCCGATGAGCTCGGCCCCCCGCCGTGTCAGGAGCCCGGGATCACCCGGGCCGGCGCCCACCAACGAAACGGTCACCGCTGCTCCCGGGCGGGAAGGGGTGACCACTCGGCCAGATCGGCGCCGCCGGCGTCGTGCAGCAGGTAGTGGGCCACCGACCTCCCGAGCTCTTCTGGATCGTGGCCCGTCGACGAATGGCGCAGCATCACCACCCCGTCGGCCCCGGCCATCATGGCGGTCAGGGCGATGGGGGTCGTCGTCGCTGTCGTCGCCGGAGCAGGAGCCGTCCCTGTGGCCCACCGGGCGTTGGCCCCCACCGGCAGGGTGCACCCCCCGCCCAGCTCGGCGAGGAAGGCCCGCTCGGCGATGACCAACGGTGCCGCGTACGGATCGTCGATGGCGGCCAGGGCAGAGTGGGTGGTGGGGTCGTCGGCCCGGCACTCGACGGCCAACGCCCCTTGCCCGACCTGGGGAACCATGATGGTGGGCGTCAGTACCTCGAAGTCCTGGCCGTCCGGAGGTGACCAGCCCAGCCGGTCGACCGCCGCCTTGGCCACCACTACCGCAGCCACCGACGATGTGCCGGCGACGGCCACCCGGTTGCCCAGGTTCCCGCGCAAGCCGGCAAAGGTGAGATCCGGACGGAGGTTGGCCAGCTGCACCCGACGCCTGGCCGATCCGGTGGCCACGGTGGCTCCGGTGGGAAGCGAGCCGAGACGACTGCCGATCAGCAGATCACGGGTATCGGCCCGTTCCGGGAAGGCCGCCAGGACCAGGCCGGGCACCGACAGGTCGGGATCGGACGGCAGGTCCTTGGCGGAATGGACGGCGGCGTCGGCCTGGCCCCGCACCACGGCGGCCTGCACCTCCTTGACGAAGATGCCCCGGCCCCCGAGCCGATCGAGGGAGATGTCGAGGTGGCGGTCTCCATCGGTCTCGACCATCAGGAGCGACGAGGCCACCCCGATCCCCTCCAGGAGAGCGGCAACTCGTTCCGCCTGCCACCGCGCCAAGGGCGATCCGCGCGTGGCCAATCGCAACGCCGGCCGATCAGTCACGACACAGATGGTGCCACGGAACTACAGGTCGAACAGGGTTCGGAGCGCTTCGACCAGGCGCTCGCCACGCGGCGTGCCCGCCGCGTCCTTCAGGGCCACCGTCGGCTGGTGCAACAACTTGGCCACCATGGCCCTGGTCACCGCGTCGATCTGCTCCCACTGGGCCTCGGACAGATCCGACCTCTTCGACCGCTGCCGCTCGAACTCCGACCGGCGGGCATCCTCCACCGTCGCCCTCAGGGCCGACACCATGGGCGCGGCGTTCCGAGCCCTCGAGGCCAGGCGGTAGCGCTCCACTTCATCGGCGACGATCCTGGTGGCATCGGCCACTTCTTCCTGACGCCCGGACAGGGCATCGGCCACCGCCGATCGCAGCACTTCCATGTCGAGGAGCACCACGTGGTCGAGCCCTCCGGCCGACGGCTCCACGTTGCGGGGTACGCCGAGGTCGACGATCAGCAGGGGCGAGCGTTCGTCCCGTCCGGCCGCCGCGGCTTCGACCATCGATCGCCCGATGAGTGGGTGCGTCGTCCCCACCGAAGTGAACACCACGTCGGATGCGGACAACAGGGCCCCGAGGTCGTCGAGGCCCCCGGTGCGGATGCTGGCTCTCTCGTTGCCCTTGATGGCGGCGACAAGGCCTTCGGCGCGGTCGGGCGAGCGGTTGGCCACCACCAGGTCGGCGATGTCCAGCCCGTCCAGAGCCTGGATCACCCCCTCCCCCATCTCGCCCGCCCCGACCACTACCACCCGGGCCCCGGCCAGGCCACCGGGGCGACGGCCGGCGGCCAGCGCCACCGCTCCGTGCGACAGCGAGGTGATCCCCCGGGCGATGGCCGTCTCCGACCTGACCCGTTTGCCGGTCTCCACCGCATGGCGGAACAGGGCGCCGAGCACCGGGCCGGACACATGCTCCAGTTGGGCCGTCTCCCAGGCCCGGCGGACCTGGCCGAGCACCTCGGACTCCCCGAGGACGGCGGAGTCCAATCCGGCGGCCACGCTGAAGAGATGATTGGTCACGTCATCGTCGAAGCGCACCGTGAAGTGGTCGGCCAACGCCTCCACCGGGCAGTCACCGGTGGTGGCCAGAAACTCCTGGAGGTCGTTGACGCCGTCGTGGAACCGCTCGACCACCGCGTAGACCTCGGTCCGCAGGCAGGTCGAGAGGACGACCACCTCGGACAGGTTGGAGCGGTCCCGCAGGCGGGCCAGCGCCTTGGGCAGCTCGGCCTCGGTCACGGCCACACGCTCCAGGAGATCGAGCGGCGATTGGCGCTGCTCGAGGCCGACGACGATCACCGACATGTCGTCACCCCCGGAGTCGCTGCCTGAATCGCTCGGTTCTGCACTCGCTCACAGCCTCGGTCGGGGTTGGTGGCGCCTGGCCCGTTCACCCCCCAATGGTAGGGCGGTTCGGGTGGCGTTCCGACAGCAGCGCCACCGGTCGTCAAGCTTCGCGGCCCCCGGTCGGCCACGCCAGTCGCCGGCCTCCCGGGCGAACTGTCGGAGGCGTCCTCCTGATCGACCCGGCGAGCCGGCAACCGGTCCCTCAGCCGGCCGGCGGGGAGGAGACCCCGACCGAGCGGATCGCCGGCATGGTCACGTCGGGGGCGTTGTCCTCCAGGTGTGACTGGTAGAAGCTCATGACTTGCAGCTCGATACTGAGATCGACGTAGCGCAGGAGCACCTCGGGCGGCACCTCGAGCACCCGGGGGGCGAAATTGAGCATCGAGCGAACCCCGGCCCCGATCATGGAGTCGGCCACCTGCTGGGCTACCGAGGGCGGAGTGGTGATGACGCCGATGGCCAGTGGCAGTCGGGCGACGACCCGCGCCAGTTCGCCGGTGTGACGTACCACGATGCCGTCCACCTCCTCGCCGATGATGGTCGAGTCGGTGTCGAACAGTGCCGCTACCGAGAAGTTCCGGGCGGCGAAACCCTGGGACCGGGCGAGGGCCCGGCCCAGGTTCCCGACCCCGGCGATCACCACCGGCCACACCCGGTCGAGCCCGAGCTGACGGTCGATCTGTTCGATGAGGAAGGCGGCGTCGTACCCGGCCCCCCTGGTCCCGAACGAGCCGAGCAGAGACAGGTCCTTGCGCACCTTGGCGGCATTGAGGCGAGCGGCGGAGGCCAATACCTCCGACGACACGGTCGAGGTGCCCGACCGCAACAGCTCCTCGAGGATGCGCTGGTAGACGGGAAGGCGGGCCACGGTGGCCTCGGGGATTCGCCGGGAGTTCGACGCGGCCTGGGCCGGCAGCGAGCGGGAAAGGGGTGAGGAGGGGTCGCCTGGCACAGCTCGGATCGTAGGACCGCCGGGTCCGCTGTGGAAAACCGGGGCCCGGTGGGGCGGTGGGTGGGGCTCGGTCGGATGGGCGGGCTCGGTCGGATGGGCGGGCACGAAGGGCGGGAGCGTCGGCCAATTGGTTCTGCATTTGACCGACCCTTGGTATGTCACATACTGGTGGTCTGTTATCTGCGGAAGCACATGGCCGATGGAGCTGGACCGCCTGGTGGCCCGGCCATGGCAATTCCGCTCAGGGCGTGGGCGAGGCGACGATCCCGACCTGGGCCCCCGGACCCGAAATGTGGAGAAGGTCGGCGGCCGAAGCGCGGTCGAGGACCAGGGCGACCGACCCGTTTGCGTCGGTCATCAGACCCAGCTCGCCCTGGTCGAGCTGGCCGAAGGCCCTCACCCACCGGACCGGCACCGAACGTCCGGCCGGTTCGCCCCCGCCGGCGTCGGGCTCCACGGTCACCCGAGCGGAACCCCCCGGGACCAGGCCCGACGCCATCAGCCGGCCCGGATCCAGGGTCAACTGGACGTTGCCGAACCGGTCGATCCAGCCGACCGAAGCCACGGCATCGAACCCGTCCCTGGCCGGGGCGGTCCCGCGGCCAGGTTGATTCCCGCCCGAGTCAGCCGACACCAGGGTGGACGGGTCGACCTCGGAGCCGAGCCTGGTCGGGTCACCGCCGAGCACCAGGTGGGCCGCGGCCGGGGCGAAGACGTCCCTTCCGTCGAACGTGGGCCCGGGGCGGCTCCGCCACGGGTCGCCTGCACCCGCCTCCCGGGCGACGTCGGTGGCCGGATCGGCGGGTCGACCGGCACGGAGCTCGATGACCCGGACGACCCCGCCCAGAACGTCGGCCCCGGGGACCAGGAGTCCGTTGTCGGGACCGACGAGCCAGGTCGGACCGGACAGGACCGAGGACCGGTCGGACCCGGCCGCGTCAGCCACGGCCACGGCCACGGCCACGGCCCGGCGTCCGGTTCCGACCCCGGGGTCGACCACGGCCAGCACCACCCCGGGACCGAGGTGCGACACACTGCGGGCCAGCATCGATCCGCCGGCGGCGACGTCGAACGGTGGTACCTGGTGGGAGAGATCGATGACGGTGACACCGGAGGCCAGGCGATGCAGCACGGCATGCACCACGCCGACGAACTCGTCAGCGGTGCCGTAGTCGGACAGGAAGAAGATGGCCGGCGGGGGCTGCCCGGCCGTCACCACCGCTCCTGACTGCGGATCCGGTGGACGGGGCGACCGGTCACGGATCAGCCGGATTCCTCCCGGGGCCGGGCCGACACCGGGCCACCCTCACCGCCCCAGCTGTCTCGACCGCTCGGTGGCCGCCGCTATCGCCTCGATGAACGCCGACCGGACCGCCTTGAACTCCAGGGTGCGGAGCGCGGCGGCCGTGGTGCCTCCCGGCGAGGTGACGGCGGCCCGGAGCTCACCGGGCTCCTCCCCCGTCTCCGCCATCAGGCGCGCCGATCCGAGGATGGTGCCGATGACCAGGTCACGGCTCACTTGCCGGGGCAGCCCGGCGGCCACCCCGCCCTCGATCATCGCCTCCGCCACCACGAAGACGTAGGCCGGGCCCGATCCGGAAATACCGGTCACGGCGTCGAGCTGGCGCTCGGGGAGCCTGACCACTACACCCACCGAGCCGAGGATTCCCTCCGCCCAATCGAGGTCGGCGGCCGTGGCCGCCTCCCCGCCCGACAGACCGGCCACCCCGGCTCCGATCAGTGAAGGCGTGTTGGGCATGGCCCGCACCACCACGGCCCCCGGGGCCAACGAGGCCTCGAGACGAGACGTCGACAGTCCGGCCACGATCGACAGCACCCGGGTGATCCCGACGGCGCCCAATGTGCGGAGCACGGCTTCGGCCACCTCGGGCTTGACGGCCAGGAGGGCGCTGTCGGCGGCCACCGGCCCCTCCACCACCTGCAACCCGGGATGGGCGGCGGCCAGACGCTGGCGCTGGGCCGGATCGGGGTCGCTCACCGCCAGTTCTTCCACCGGTGCCCAACCGGCCGAGATCAGACCGGACAGCAGGGCCGAGCCCATCTTCCCGCCCCCGACCACCAGCAACCTCGCTGCCATGCGCTGAGACGCTACCAGCGGCCCGATTCGGCTCGGCGGGAACCCCCAGGTCGGGTGAAGGACGGAGTCAGCCGCGGTCAGGTGGATCTATCCATCGGCCGAGTCACCGCTCGAGTCACCGCTCGGAAGGAGGCCGTCGGCGGTAGCGGCCCTCGTACCCGATGCTCATGGCCGTGGGGAAGCAGTCGTCGGTGTAGGCCAGTGACGCCCCCATGATCCGATCCAGCTCCTCCTCGTCCACCCGCTCGACCGGGACCCTGCCGACGAGGTAGACGGCGTCCTCGGGACCGAGAGCGAAGCTCATGCCCAGCAGATCGGCGTTCTTCTTGAGCAGGTACTCCCACGTGGCTTCGATGTTGGTCTCCGGACCGGGCATGAACTGCGTCTCGTGGTGGAGGGTGCGCTGCCGGAGCGTCAGCCACACCGTCACGAACTCCTTCTCCTCGCCCCGCAGGCGCAGGTACCAGCGGGGCGCCCCGGTCACCGGGTCCCCCCCGGGCTGACGATCGACGGCCACCAGGGCTCCCTCCGACGCCAGCTCGCGCTGGCCCCACCCGTCGATCAGTGCACACACCGCCTGGCGCTCGGCGGGGCCCAGCAGCCCGCTCCAGCGATCGCTCACCGGGCCGCGAGGTTCACGAGCACTCGACCAGCCGGCCGGCGGTCAGCTCGGCGTAGATCTCGCGCAGCAGGTGGGCGGCCCGGGCCCAGGTGTAGCGACGGGCCCGGAGGACGGCGCCGGTGCCCAGCCGTTCGGCCAACAGCGGTTCGGCCAGGATCTGCCTGACCCAGCCGGCGAAGGCCTCGGGAGCCGGGTCCTCGACCAGGTAGCCGGTGCGGCCGTGGTCGACCAGGGTGCGCAGGCCGCCGACATCCGACGCCACCACCGGCGTGCCGCAGGCCGCCGCCTCCAGCGCCACCAGACCGAACGACTCCGACCGGCTCGGGACCAGGCACACGTCGGCCGCCCGGTAGTACGTGGACAGCAGCTCGTGGGGTCGGGGCGGCACGAAGATCACCCGGTCCCCGAGTCCCAACTCACCGACCAGGGCAGACGTCCGGGCCACCTCGGCCTCGCCCTGTGGGCCGCTCGGGCCGCCCACCACCACCAGATCGGCATCGGGATGGTCCCGGGACAGGGCGTGGAGGGTGCGCACGGCGACGGAGACGCCCTTCAGGGGTTGGATCCGTCCCACGAAGAGGAGCAGGGGTCCCCGACGAGGAAGGTCGAGGGCCCGCCGCGCCTGGGCACGGTCTCCCGGGCCGAAGAAGGCGTGGTCGACCCCGGGCGCCACGATGCGGATCCGGGAGGGATCGGCGCCGTACAGCTCGGAGATCTGGGCGGCCTCCACCGAGCACGAGGCCAGGACGGTGTCCGAGCAGCGGATGACGGTGGCCTCGGCCTCGGCCCGCTGATGGATGGCATCGGCCTCGACCTCTTCGGGGCTGGCTTCGGCCTTGACCCGGTCGAGGGTGTGAAACGTGCACACCAGCGGAAGGTTCAGCCGGTGCTTGATGATGTGCCCGGCCATGCCGCTCAGCCAGTAGTTGGCATGCACGGCGTCGAAGGGAAGTCCTTCACCGGGACCGAAGCCCTCCGAGCTCTGCATCCGCTTGAGCACGCCGTCGGCGAACTCCTCGACGACCCGGGGAAGCTCCTCTTTGGCCATGTGGGTCGGTGGTCCGGCCGACACGTAGTGGACGCGGAAACCCGGCTCGATGTCGACGGTGGCCGGGAGGTCGTCGGTCCAGGCCCGGGTGAACACGTCGCACTCCACCCCGGCCCGGGCCAGCGCCGAGGAGAGCTCGCGGACGTACACGTTCATGCCCCCACCGTCGCCGAGGCCGGGCTGGGCCAGCGGAGACGTGTGCAACGAAAGAACAGCCAGGCGCCTCATGCAGAGTCGAGCCTACTGGGAGGCCCCGATCAGTCGGAGTGCGAGGCGGTGCCGTTGACGGCGGCGGCCGATCCGACCACGGTGGCCTCGCCTTTTGCCCCGGTGACCCCCCCGGTGGACGCCGAGCCCGGATCGGTCGCCGGGGCCCGGTCGGAAGTCGCCGACCCCGGGGAGCCGGAGGAGCCGGAGGACCCCGAGGGCCGCCCGGAGGAGCCCCGGTCGGCATCGGCCACCGCCTCGTTCTCGTGGCGGAACGAGAGGTAGATGCGCATCATCGCCTGGCGCTGCTCCTCGGTGAGGTGGTGGTCGGCGAAGATGTGGCGGGACAGGTCGGTGTCACCGTCGGGCTTGTCGAGGATGCCGGCCTGGACGTAGAGGGTCTCGGCCGAGATCCGCAGCGCCCGGGCTATCTGCTGGAGGATCTCCGCCGACGGCCGTCGCAGGCCTCGCTCGATCTGGCTCAGGTACGGGTTGGAGATGCCGGCCAGCTCGGACAGTCGGCGCAGTGAGAGGCGGGCCGAGTTGCGCTGCTCCCGGATGAACGACCCGAGCTCGTTGAACTTCTCGGGCAGCTCCTTGACGAACTGACTGCCCTCGCCGCGCTCGGTGCTCCATCATGAGAGGAGCCCGTCGACCGAGGCACGCCCGGTCTTGTGCCGCTCGACCAGTTCGGCCTGGAGCGTGTCGATGCGCTCGTGGAGTGCCCGCCGATCGGCGGACACCCGGCTCTCGATGGCCTCGAGTCTTCTGGCCATGCCGTTCAACTGATCGGTGTCGAGATCCGACAGGGTGGCGAGCTCGTCGACCCCGAGCACGGCATCGAGCTCGGCGGTGAGATCCGCCTCGTCGGTGTCGGGAGAGAGCAGTTGGGGTGTCCGGCCCGGGCCGTTGGGGCGACCGGGCCCCGATGACAGGATGCTCGGGAGGTCGTCCACCAGGTCGCCCAAGCCCCGCCCCTCATCCGAACCGGAGTGCTCGAGGTAGGTGTGGACGATGTCCAGGCGGCCCTGGATGAGGCGGCGAAGGTAGGACAGGGCGACCTCGGCCTCCTGGCACTCGGTGCGCATGGACCGGATGTCAGCCAGTGACCGCTCCCCGATGTCGTCGAGGTAGGTGCTGGCCAAAATGCGATCGAGGTCGTCCTTGTGGCTGGGCATCAGGGTCGATCGTACTCCCCCGCCCGGGGCACAGGCCCCCTTCGACCGGTCGGGGCGTACCGGTAGACCGCCCGACCGACGACCGACGACCGGGGCACCGGGCCGAACGTGCGGCTGTCGGTGCTGGCTCCGGGGGCGTCACCCACCACCTCGAGGGTGTCGTCATGATGGTGGACGGCCCGCACCCGCTTGATCAGAAGTCGCCGCCCATCCCTCGGATCGCCCACCGCCACGACCTGCCCGGGCCTCGGTCTCGGACAGGGGATCCAGGGCATCGCCACCACGATGAGCCGATCGCCCGGATCCAGGGCCGGCGACATCGACGCCCCCACCACCTCGACCCGGCGGATCCCGAGCCGGAGGGCGTCGAGCAACAGGCCGAGGGCGACGGCGACCACGGCGGCGGTGACCACACGCCGTCTTCCGACACCGGCCGGTACCGGGACCGGGCCCGTGCTCGCACGGCGGCGATCTCGGTCCGTCATCCCGGGTGATTCGCCTCCGGCATCGTGGGTAAGGTGAGGCCACCGGGCGCCATCGCCCACGTCTGTACCCTGACCCTCGTCACCTGAGGCCAATCACCGTGAGACAAAGGAGCATCGCCCATGCGTATCGTTGACCACCTGATCGCCGCCGTGGACCGTCTGTCGCCACCCGAGGCCGTCCACGCCCACTGCGACCTGCCTTGCGGTGTCTACGATCCCGCCCAGGCCCGCATCGAGGCAGAGTCGATCAAGGGCACCCTCCAGAAGTTCAACGACAGTGACGACGTGAACTTCAGGACCCGGGCCATCCTCATCAAGGAGGAGCGCGCCGAGCTGGTCAAGCACCACCTCTGGGTGCTGTGGACCGACTACTTCAAGCCGGAGCATCTCGAGAAGTACCCCCAGCTGCACGACCTGTTCTGGAAGGCCACCAAGAAGGCGGGCGACGCCAAGAAGTCCACCGACGTCGCCGTGGCCGACGAGCTCCTGGCCCAGATCGCCGAGATCGACAAGATCTTCTGGGAGACCAAGAAGTAGCCGCAGACGGGGGCGACCATCGCCGGTCACGGCTGCCACCAACGGTGCCGGGTGCCGTCGGTCGGCTGAGCCTTGGGCTTCTCGTCCCGGCGGGGGCGGCGGCGGACCACCGTCCAGGCGATGGTGGGAACGGCCAACACCGCCAGCAGGACCAGCACGTCGGTCACCGACGTCGGCCCCTTGCTCCGGGGTGCTGGCCAGGCCCGGTCAACCGTCGGCGGGAACGGATGCGCAGTTGGCGCAGTGGCGCGCCGTCGGTGCCTCGGCCAGGCGGGAATCGTCGATGACGGCCCCGCACTGGTGGCAGCGGCCATAGGTGCCGTCGTCCAGGCGGGCCAGCGCCGATTCGACTTCGTCGAGCAGCCGGTCGACCTGGTCGATGGATGTCTCGGGAGCCAGAGGGTCCCGTCGGTTCTCCTCCCCTTCGCCACCGCCTTCCGCCGGGGTGGTGCCGGCCGGTTGCGGGGCTCCCCCGGTCGGCGGATGCTCGTCTGCCAGCTCGGTCTCCATGGGTGAGGATCGTACCCCGGGCCCAGGTCGGCACCGTAGGGTGAGGAGATGGAGCCCACCGTCCGGCCAGGGAGGCGGCCAGCGGCGGCCGTGGCCGCCCTCACCTTGAGCATCACCGCTCTGGCGATGACGGCGTGCGGCTCGGGATCGGCCGCCGACTCGTCGACCACGGCGACGGCCTACGTCGCCACCGGGGCCAACGTGGCCAACCCGGGCAAGACGGTGGCCGTCGTCGATACCACCAGCTCCACGGTGCAGAGCCCGATCACCACGGGCACCCTCCCGGCCGGGCTGGCGGTCACGCCCGACGGCAAGGACGTGCTGGTGGCCAACAAGGGACAGGACACAGTGAGCGAGATCGACGTGGCCTCGGGCAAGGTGGTCGGCACGGCCGACGTCGGTCTCGAACCCGATGCCGTAGCCGTGAACCCCGGCGGCACCCTGGCCCTGGTGGCCGACTTCGGTGACGACACAGTGACCCCCCTGGCCCTCCCGTCCCTGCGACCGGGTCGGCCGATCTCCGTGGGCCAGCAACCGGTGGCCGTGGCCGTCTCACCCAAGGGGAACCTGGCCCTGGTCTCCGACTATGCCGATGGAACCGTGAGCCCCATCTCCCTGCCGGCGCTGGTGGCCGGAGCGCCCGTGGCCGCCGGCCACGAACCGATCGCCCTCACCTTCACACCCAGCGGCTCCTCCGCCCTGGTCGCCGATTTCCAGACCAGCACCGTCACCCCGATCGCCATAGCCACCATGACCCCCGGTCCGACGATCGCCGTGTCCGGCAACCCCACCGGCATCGCCGCCCTGTCCACCTCCACTTCGGTCTACGTGAGCGGGGGCGACGACGTCACCCCCATCGATCTGCGCACCGGCCGGGCCCGGCCGGCCATCCACGTCGGCACCATCGCCGAGGGCCTGGCCCTCGCCCCCGGAGGGGGGACGGCCTGGGTGGCCGGCCTCGACGGGACCCTGGTCGGGGTGGACCTGCAGAGCCGGCGGGTGACCGGTCACGTCACCGTGGGCGGCCACCCGACGGCGGTGGTCATCGCCGGCTTCCCGCAACCGACGGCTTGAGATCCTGCGGTCAGTCCGTCCCGCTCCCGGTCCCGGGGGCCTGAAGCAGCAGGAAGGTCACGATGCGGCGGGTCACGAACCCGATCGACTCGTACAGGCGGATGGCGTTGGTGTTGGTGGCGGAGGCGTGGAGGAAGGGAGTCTCACCCCGCCGGTCGATGCCGGACGCCACCACCCGCACCAGTAGCTCGGCCAGACCCTGTCGCCGGTGGGCGGGATCGGTGGCCACCGCACTGATCTCGGCGTAGCCACGAGGGCGCATGCGTTCGCCGGCCATGGCCACCAACCGCCCCTCCCGGCGGACACCGACGTAGCCGCCGAACTCGTAGGTCCGGGGCAGGAACGGCCCGGGTCGGGCCTCCTCGGCCAATGCCAACATGTCGCCCACGTCGTCGGCACCGAGGGGCACCGACGCTTCCGCCGGCCCACCGGCGGCCCGGGGAACGATCCGGTCGCCCACCATCTGGACCCCGTCGGCCTGCCAGAGAACGCTCCACCCCGGGCCGGGGCCGGGGTCGGTGTCCCCGGGAACCACCAAGGCCAACCGACCGCCGGGCCCGGCCACGTCGGCCAGGTCGTTCCAGTGGGCGTCGGTGGGCGCGCCGGCCATGGCCCCGAACGGAGAGACGGCGGAATCGAAGCGCGCCGCCAACCCGGTGGACGTCCCCAAGTGCTGTTGCGGTCCGGTGAGTGCCTCCCAGACAGGATTGTCGAGTACGGACACCGAGGCATGCTCCCTCGTCTGCCGGCCCACTTGCCAACCGTGGGTCGCTCCCCGAGGAGTGGGGGTCACCGGTAGCCGACCATCCTTGCTCGGTCCGGCCACCGAAGGCGTCCCGTCGGAGGCCAGCGACCGAGCGAGGGCACCGGGAAGAGCCGATACGCTCCACTCGGGCCGTTAGCTCATCCGGTAGAGCAGGGGACTTTTAATCCCAAGGTGGCGAGATCGAGACTCGCACGGCCCACCTACTCAGAGGATATTTCTGTGTTGTCCAACCGGCCTACCTGAGGGCGTCAGGCTCGCATGCTCGACGGCCAACGATCGCTCGAACACTTCGGTGAGTTCGCTCGGCCAGCCGGCCACGGTCCCACTCCATTCGACGTAGCGCCGCGGTGGCCGGTTCGTTCCCCGGCGTCGGACCCGCCGGGTTGTCTACCACCGACGCCCGGCCGAAGTCGTGACTACGTCGGACGGCATTTCGAAAGGCTGGGTCAGCGTGATCATGTTGCCCGAGTCGTCCCGCATGGTGGCCGCGATGCCGTAGGGCCGTTCAGTGGGCGGCGAGAGGAAGGTCACGCCCTTGGCCGACAACTCGTCGCAGGTGCGATGACAGTCCTCGTTTGCCAGCGCCCCGACACCCATGGCGCCCGCCGGCGACGCCCGGAGCTTCTGGGACGTCGCCGGCCTCCCCGAAGCCGACGGAAGCCGGGGGACACCCGACACCCGGGCACGGCGATCGGCATCAACGGACATGGACCGAACAGTGGCCGAGTGCGAGCACGGCCCGGCGAGAACCGGACCGGCGCCGGTGTCCCAGCGCCTGTTCCAGGAAGCAAGTAATGACTTGCTAACCTTGGGCATCCGGCCGGTCCCCGAACCCGCGTTCCGGGGAAAAGGAGAAATCAGTGGCCGAACCAGTCTCGGATGCAACCATGTTCGACGCCGCCCTGTCGGTGCTGGCCCAGCGGGGCTATGGGGGCGCCACCACTCGGAGGATCGCTGAAGCCGCCGGCATCAACGAAGTGACCCTCTTCCGGCGCTTCGGGGACAAGCGACAGCTGATGCTGGCGGCGATCCACGCCACCATTGCTCGACTGGCCAGCGACGGGCTCACCGCATCCGGGAACCTGGAGGAGGACTTGATCCGGGTGGTCGAGTACTACCTGGACCTCTATCAGCGCCGGGACGGACTGGTCGGCACGCTCCTCCTGGAGGGAGCCCGGGATCCTGACGTTGCCGCCCTCATCAAAGAACCCATCGCCGCCATGTCGCGGATCGGTGAGATCTTCGCCGCATACCAGCGGACCGGACAGCTGGTCGAAGAACCAACCGAATACGCCGTGCAGGCACTACTCGCTCCCCTGCTCGTCATCACGGTGATGCGGCGCATCACCTCCTCTGCGATTCCCTTCCCTGACGCCCGGACGGTCGTGCAGCGGTTCTTGCAGGGTCGATTGGCCGAGGGCGGCGAATCAGATGTCTGAGGGCAATGCCCCTCTGTCGGCGCCGGCGACCCGCGGTACCCACGCGGCGATCCCCCAGCTTCTGGTTCGGCGCATCCGGTAGCTGACGGCCACGAGTGGTGCTGCCCCGCCGCTCGTCGGCGGCGGTCGGCCGGCGCACGCCGGCTGGGGGACGGACCGACGAGCAGCGATGGGTCGGCCGCGCCACCGGACCCCAGCCGGGGACATGAAAAAGATACAAGCAACCACTTGCTTTCTTATCGGGGGAGGCGTACCGTGCCAAGTATGCAGTTACTTGCTTACAAAGGCCGAGAGTCGGCCCCGACAGAAAAAGGACTCTCCCATGAAAACTCTCGTCAAAATTCGCTGGATCCTCATCCCTCTCCTCTCGTTGATCGTGGTCGGAGGGGCAGGCATGTACTGGTTCATGCTTCGCAACAACGCGGCGGCCCCCCTTACCCTCCGGACCGAGCCGGCCCTGTCGCGGACAGCGGTCAACACCGACCTCAGCGGGCAATGGACGGTGGTCGCCGGGACCGGCGCCGAGGCGACCACCGCCGGCTACCGGGTGAACGAACAGGTCTTCGGGGTCGGGACGGACACGGCAACCGGTCGAACGCACGATGTGGTCGGATCGGTGACGGTGCTGGGCCAGCGGGTGACCTCTGCGTGGTTCCCGTGGACATGGCGACTCTGAAGAGCAACAAGAGCCTGCGCGACAGTGTTCTCAAGACGGCGGCGATCCAGACGAACAAGTTCCCCACAGCCGCCTTCATCCTCACCGAGCCAATCGCTCTGCCCGACATCGCTGTGGGCAAGGTCTACGAAGTCGACGCCCGTGGCAAGCTTCAACTGCACGGCGTCTCGAACTCCGTATCTGTGGACCTGCATTTCGAACAGACCACAGACGGGCTTCGTCCTTCTGGCCGACATGCCCATCGTGATGGCCGACTATTCGATCAAGGCACCCAACGTGGCCGGCATCGTCTCCGTCGACAATCACGGCTCGTTCGAGCTTCTGGCCAACCTGGCCAAACAGCCGTCGAGCAACTACTAGACGAGGCCGGGCCCAAATGACCAAGAGCCCCACGACACGGTGTCGGACCCGATTCCCACTTCCGGCCCCTGACGGCGGTCGGCCGCCGGGTTCAGCGGTTCCCGTAGGACCTGGTGACCGTGCACCCGGAAGTAGCGCAGCAGCAGGCAGCGCGGGTGCGGGCGCTGGGCGGACCCCGTGTCGATCAGCTCCCGTTCATCCACGTCCCGCACTCTGGGCTCGGGGAGAGGAGCTTGAATCCGGAACTCTCCGCCCGCAGAAACCACCGGCAGTCCACGAATGTTTGATGCCCGAACACCGTCGAGTAGTCGATTGGCACCGGATCGATCCCGTCGGCGCTGTAGGACTTGATGGACCGCAGATCCTTGATGACGTTGGCTCGCGTCGGATCACTTCCAGCCAGCTTCAGGCCTTGGATCATCAAGTCGGCCCCCACCCACGCCTCGTACTCGGCAAAGGTCGGGAACTGGCCCTTCTTCCAGTGCTCATACTTCTCCATGGCGGCATCCATGCTCTCGGTACCGGCGTTGGGCGCAGAAAACGGCCGGAACATCGAAGCGAAGTACGTCCCCTGGAGACTGTGCCATGCCGGGGACGACACCACGCTTTGCTGGTACCCGGTCGGAAGGAGCGTGACTTTCGGGTTGACACCTTCCTGCTGGAAGGCAGTGACAAGTGCGTTGTTGGACTGGTTGCCCATATCGGGGTACACAGCATCGACGTTCTTCTGCCTTGCCAAGATGGCATCGCCCGTGAAAGCGACCGAGGCAATGGGAACGGTCGTGTTCAGCACGCCGGTGGTGCCACCCGCATGCTCGAACGACTTCGACGCATTCACCGCACCGACCTTCGACGTGCCGCCGACCGGATAGGCGTAGGCGCCGAGCACCGTGCCCCCGTGCTCCTTCATGAAGTTGCCGACCAGGGTGCTGGCCGGCTGGGATGGATCGACGCTGCCGGTATCGGCGGCGAACATGTTGGTGTACGGCTGCTGACCCCACTCAGGTCCATCGACCGAGCCGCCGGTGACGGGGACGCCCTCTTGCTGGGGAACCTTGGCACCGAGGAAGAACAGCGGGCTCTCGGCCACGAGCCCGAAGGCACCCTTCGAGAGCGCGTCCCCGATGGCCTCGGCCGGCTGGGTGGTCTGGTCGTCGACGACGATCCCCTTGATCATGTGACCGTTGACGCCACCCATGGCGTTCTGGGCAGCGATCCGTCCATAGAAGGCATCGGGACCAGGCACGAACTGATCCGCTCCCGGCCCGGTCAACGAAGTTATCAAGGCGATGGTGATGGGAGCCTTCCCGCCGCCCGACCCGTCGCCTGAGGCTGTGGTCGACGAAGAGGTCGCCGAGCTCGACGAGCAGCCGGCGAGGATCAACACCGCCCCGACGCTCACGGCACCGAGCACCCGGACACGACGGCCTCGTCGAAATCCCCTCAGCTGACCGTCCCCGGTCGGGCTCCGCCCGGCGAGCCACGTATGGCGCGATGTCGTGGTGCTCATCCATCCTCCCCATTGAGACCGCAGTCCGTCCGGCACGAGCCACCATTGCCAAGCCGAGCCATATGTCTGCCGAGCCGAGCCATCTGCCGGTGCCAGTAGTCCGAATCTGCAAATAACAGAATGTTCTTCTCTGGTGTGAGTGGGGCGAACGGTACCAGACGAGCACCGGTTTTCCAAGGCGGTCGTACACAGTGCTTCGTGACCGCCCCATTCGGGGTGGCATCCAGTCGGAGACCAGCTGACCCTGCAGCTCAGCCGGTGCCGACAAAGGCGGCGGAGGGGGCCGACACTTCATCCCTCACCTCATGACCGTACGCATCGGGGACGAGGTGCAGGTGAGAGCCGAGAATGGTGACGGCACCACCTCCGACCGCCAGAGTCAGCCACCAGGCCCGGCCGTACCGGCCGGCATCCGACAACGCCGTCACCGGTGACCCGAGGCCGGGCGGCGGACACAGCCCGGCACAGGCGCCGAGGGTGGTTCCGGCCAAGGCCAACCGGTGCTCGGGCAGGTTGAGGCTCAGCATGGTGCCGGTAGGTCCAGTGACGATCTCGACGCGCAACACTGGCGTCGCCTCGTCTCCCAATTTCTGCAATGTGGAGACCATTTCCCGGTGATGGGCGGCGATGGCCCGCCTCTCCAAACGTCGCCAGCGTCGCCTGGCCAGGGGTCCGATGTCTGTCATTCTCATACGTGATGGTTTAGCGAACGATCGATCGTACGTCAAGTCGTATAGCGATCGATTGTTCGCTATAATCCCGACATGACTGGTCGCCGGTCCGTCGAGGCCGCTCGTTCTACTCGGGAAAAGATCCTGCACCAGGCGGCCGACATTGCTTCCGTCGAAGGCCTCGGAGGCATCAGCATCGGCCGGCTGGCCGCTGATCTGGACATGAGCAAGTCCGGAGTGATCGGTCATTTCGGCTCCATGGAGGAGCTCCAGCTGGCCACTATCGATCTCGGTTCCGAGATCTTCCGGAGCCTGGTGTGGGACCCCGCACTGTCGGAACCACGTGGTCGACGGCGTCTGCTGGCTGTCTGCGACAACTGGAGCGCGTACTCGGCGGACCCGCCCTATCCCGGCGGCTGCCTCATCGCCACCGCGTCCATGGAGTTCGCCGGTCAGGACGGCCAGGTGCACGAACGTCTGGCCGGCTATCTCAACCTGTGGCATCGCACCCTGGCCGGTGAGGTCTCCTATGCCATCGACCGCGCCCAACTTCCCGCTTCGACCGACGCCGACACCGTGGCTTACATTCTCCAAGCCCTCACCTCGTCGGTGAAAACCGCCAAGTACCTGTCGGCGGTGCCCGAAGCGGCTGATCGGTGTCGAAAGGCGATGCGGTCCGTGCTGGCCGACGAGGGACACGACTGACTGACAGCCGGCCGCACCGGTTCGGGATCGGGCCGGGCTGACCGACATCACAAACCCGGCAGGCCGCCCGACCCAGCCGGGCATGCCGATGGCGGTGGGTGGTGGCCGGACCGGCCCGGTCCGAACTCAACCCCGCCGGGGTGACCACTTCCATCGACGCACGGCCACGAAGGCGCCGACGACACCCCAGATGGCAACGACGAGGAGGTCGTGCCAGGCCCACGGGGACGCGCCCTTCTGGGTGTCGAAGGGGGCGAAGACGGCGGCGATGAAGTGGCGCACAGGGAAGTACGACGAGAACTGGGCCAGGCCCGACCCCGGCTTGAGCGGGAACCACAAGTCCCGAGAGGAACAGCAGCACGAAGAAGATGATGCTGACGATCGGACCGGCCGCATCCTGGTTGGGGACGAGCGTGCTCATGGCCACGTCCGAGGGCGGAGAAGCTGAGCATGCCCACGACGATGGCGACGACAAAGGCCCCCACGTTGTCGGGAAAGTGGACGCTGAACCCGAATCTCCCGACGGCCAGGAGGATGACGACCTCGACGGCGGCGATGATCATGGAGCTGAGGACGATGGCGCTGAGCAGCGCCCATGTGGGCAGGGGGCTCAGCCGGAGCCGCTTGAGAAGGCCCATCTCCCGTCGGTTGACCAGGGTGATGGCCAGGATGTTGAAGCAGGCGGCCATCACTCCGTAGGCGGCGAACCCGGGCACGTAGTACTGGACCAGCCGGATGTTGCCGTAGAACCGAGATGCGCGAGTTCCCGGCCGAGGCTCCCAGCAGGATGAGGAAGACGACCGAGAACCCGACGGTGAAGACGGCGCCGATCGGGTTGAGCCAGAAGGACAGCTGTTCGTAGCGGACCTGGCGGCCCACCAGCTTGACGTCGCTCAGCCCTTCGAAGGAACCGATGACCGGAGTGGTCGCTCATGGCTCGTCCCTCGTCAGCCGGAGATAGACGTCCTCCAAGGTGACCCGGGCCACCGAGAGCCCGGGCAGGCGAAGATTGCGTTCGAGGGCCCAGCCGCTGAGCGCATGAAGCACCGACAGCTCGTCCTCGGTCCGGATCTCGACCAGCCCGTCTGACTCTCGCGTGGATCGGGACGGGGAGATCACTGGCGGCGATCCCGTCGGGCAGAGCGAAACGGATGGTCACCGCACCCGAGTCCCGTCCACCGAGAGAGGCCGGGGTCCCGGTGGCCACGATCTGGGCGTTGTTGAGCACCGCCACCTGATCGGCCAGCGCCTCCACCTCGTCCATGTAGTGGGTGGTCAGCAGCACCGTCGTTCCCTCGGACGCCAGTGTGCGGATCAGCTCCCAGGAGTCTCGACGACCGGACGGGTCGAGCCCGGTGGTGGGTTCGTCGAGGAAGAGCAGCTCGGGATTGCCGACGATGCCGAGACCCACGTCGAGCCGGCGCTGCTGGCCGCCGGAAAGGGTCTTCACCCGGGCATCGGCCTTCTCGGTGAGACCGACCAGGGCGATGACTTCGTCGACCGGACGGGGCGAGGGGAAGTACCCGGCGTTGCGGGTCAGGACCTGGCGCACCGAGTAGAAGGGTTCGACGGCCAGCTCTTGGAGGACGACGCCGATGCGGGTCCGCAGCCACCGCTGGGTGTCGCCGGTCGGCCGGGTCGACACCGAGGGTCTCCACCTGTCCGGCGCTTCGATCCCGGAAGCCCTCGAGGATCTCGATGATGGTGGTCTTGCCCGCCCCGTTGGGGCCGAGAAGGGCGAAGACCTCACCCTGGTCGACCTCGAAGCTGACGTCGTTCACCGCTCGCTTGTCGCCGTAGGTCTTGGCGAGGTTACGCACGCTTATGGCGGCCATACCCCTCCCCTGGTCGACCGAGACCGATCCCCGCGGGAGGCGGGGCCCGGCAGGTCGATGGTCACGCGTTCTGGCGGGCCCAGCGACGACCGGCGGGAGGTCGCTGCCGGGCCGCAACCTCCGCCTTGGACAGTTCGAGCTTCTCCAGCAGCGAAGTCAGCATCCGCACCTCTTCTCGCTCCCAGGTGTCCACGAAGGAGGCGAACCGATCCAGACCGACTTCGGTGAGCCGCTGCAACTCGTCGATACCCGGAGAGGTGAGCACCACCCGGCACGAGCGTCTGTCGGCGGCATCGGCCGTGACTCGGATGAGCCCCATCCCCTCGAGCTCCCGAACCTGCCGGGTGACCTGGGAGGGATGGACGTCCCGGGCGGTGGCGATCTCCGAGGGGCGGATGCCCGGGGTGGCCGCCACGACCTGGAGCAGGCTCAGAGTGCTCGCCCCCTTCCTCTCCCGTCTGGCCCGATCGAGGGCGGCGTTGGCGGCGAACAGGGCAATCACCATCGAGCGAACGTCTTCCCTGTTGGCCTTCATCCGCCACGCACCGTATTACTAGTTGATGGACGCAATCAAATACCCGAACGACGTGGTTCAGACGGCGCGCCCGGTGAAGTACAGGAACCTGCTCTGGGCATCGGCGTCGGCCGGGCAATCGAGGGGCGGACCGAAACCGCCGGGGCGGCGCATGGCCTCGCCGAACCCGGCGATCACGCCGGCGCAGTGTTCGACGGCGGGGGCATCGAGCGTCTCGGGCTGACCGGTGGCCCGGGCCAGGTCCCAGGTGTGCACCACCGTGTCCGAACAGGCCAAACCGCCGACCAGTTCACCGAAGGAGGTCGGTCCGGCGAAGGCCTGCACCTCGGTGCCGGCCCGGGCGGGATCGCTCACCGCATCGAGCAGGGCGGCACTGGCTTCGCCCCACTGAGCCCGCAGGTCACCGTGGGGATCGGCCGGGGTCACCGGGCCTCCCAGCAGTCCCAGCACCCGCCGCTGGGTGTCGACGACATGGGTGACCAGGTCCCGTACCGTCCATTCCTCACAAGGCGTGGGCTGCGCCCACTGGCCGGGCCCCACCCCCGACAGTCGCTCGGTGAAACCGCGGGAGACCCGGGCGTAGCGATCGGCGTCCTCGGACATGGACCGCACAGTAGTAGCCGGGTTGTTCGACGGCCCGTCCCGCGGGGGATGGTCTCCGCCGGCCGGGCGGTGGACTGCCACAATGGGCGACGGCCGCGCCGTGCATCAAGAGCAGGGCATCGGGGTCCTGCCCGGCGGCGTAACGGTCCTGGCCTAACTAGGTGGCCCGGTAGTACGTCCCGTCACAGCGGAATCCCTTGGTGGAACCGGTGACCGGCGGGTCGTCCAGTCGTTGGAACTTTCCGTTGGTGATCTGGCCCAGCAGGTAGCAGGTGATGGGGACCTTGCCCGCCGGGTCGCTGACCGGAGAGAGGTTCCCACTACCGAAGGCGGTGATGGCTCGCAATGCCTTGAGCAGCGAGCCCCGGCTGGGGTCCGATCCGGCGTTGTGCAAAGCATCCACGAACAGCTCGGCGCACAACCAACCGGTCAGGGTGAAGTAGTCGGGCGCAAATCCGGGTGAGACCTTCTGAACCCACGTGTTGAAGGCGGTGATCGCCGGGATCTGGCCTGCGTCCTCCCCCAGGTAGAGCGAGGCTGCCTGCTCCAGGTACGCCCCGTTGACGGCACTGGGACCGCCGGCGTTGAAGATGAGCTGGCGGTTGTAGGAGGGGGCGCCCAGCACCACCACCGGATGGAAGTTCTGCTGGGTGAGGTCTCGGAAGATGGCGGAAGCGTAGTTCTGGGGTTCCTGCTCGAGGAAGAGGATCTGCACTCCGGCGCTCTTCATGGCCACCACCTGGGCGGTGAAGTCTGTCGTGGTGGCTGGTAGCGCCGGATCGAGCAGCACCGAGTAGCCCAGGTGCTGCATGGCCTTCTTCTCGTTGTCCCAGGTCAGCTCGGTCGCCGGCAGATTGGCGATGATGGTGGCGGTATGGGAGATCTTCGTCGGGTACTTCTTCTTGAAGTACAGGAGTGGACCAGTGGGCCATCCGTTGGAGGCGGGGACCGGGCTGAAATTGTTCGGGAGCTTCTCGGTCGCCGGGTCGAGCGACGCCGTGATGTCGGGAAACCCGGGGTTGGCGGCGACGATCGGCTCGCTGAAGCTGTCCTCCAGCGACAGCCCGCCCACGTTGGCGAAGTCGTTCTGGAGGACGGTCTGGACCGCCTCCTTGTTGAGTGCCCCCTGGAACTGGTCGTTGGCGCTCGACACGATGATCTTGCGTCCGTTGACGCCGCCCAGCGCATTGACATAGGCGGCAAATGCCTTGGTGCCCACCAGGGCACCGGTGAACAGACCGGCCGTCAGGGTGGTGACGTTGCCGATGGTGACCGTCGTCGGCGTCACGCCGGTGTGGTCGGAGAACGCCGACGTAGGAATCGGCGATGTCGACGAATCGCTCGAGGCGCTGTCGGCCGAGTTGGTCGAAGAACAGGCCGTCAACATCCCGGCCACCAGCAGGAGGCACAGCGGGATGGCCAAGAGTGGGATCCGCCGGTTCCGAATGGTCACATCACTGGGTCTGTACATCACACCTCCGAACACTCGTCCCCCCGTCGCTCAGATCACTCGACCTGTTCGGCATCGATCACCGCCGTCACCGTGAACCGACGGCCCGACGACATCGAGATCGAGCGCCGGGGGCCGGTGACCGGTGACCGGTGACCGACCATGTCTCACCACCATGGGATCGCCGCCCCGGGTCGGGCGATGGGCACGGGGGCGCCACCGGTCGGGACTGCCGGAACCGACATGCCGGCACCGCCGCCGCCGCCCGTCCGATGGCCGGGATCACCGTCTGATACCCACGGCGGCGGCAACGGTCCTCGACGAGGTCACCCTGATTGATCAGCCGGTTGTCGCTGAGTTCGTCACCGACGGAGTAGCCGACGACTGCCACCCTATTGCATGCAATCATGGCCGGGAGCGGTGGACCGCTCTGGGAACGAAGTAGCCGATATCGGCACTCTATTGCATACAATCACCGCGGGGGCGGTGGATCGTTCCGGGGCCGGGGCGGTGGCCGCGCGGGCTGGAAGGACCGGCACCCGAGCAGTACCGGTCTCCGCCAGTCGGTCGGGGAACTTCGTCACCGCCAACGGTCCGTCGTTCGGCTAGAAACCCGTGGCGGCGATGATGGCCCCGTTGAGGCGCTGGCCGGACATGCCTCCGTCATCGGGGGCGTCACCGAAGGCGTAGACGGCACCTGAGGCCGAAGCCACCCAGTAGCCGCCCCCGTCGGCGGTGGAGAAGATGGCGGCGGCCGGGTCGGATGCCCCGGTGACGCCGGCGGCGACACTGCCCAGGGATCCGGCGTCGCCGTAGTCGAAGACCTGGCCGTCGGCATCGAGGATCCGGTAGCCGCCGCCGTCGGGCATGCGCACCATGGAGGTGATGGCCGAGCTCTGGGGTCCCGGTGCACCGAAGTAGGAGGCATCGCCGAAGGAGTAGATGCACCCGGTGGAGGTGACCAACCAGTAGCCCTGGCCGCTGGCGTCGGGAGCGACCGCCACCGCCTGACCCGAGCAGCCCCCGATGCCCGGGCACGATCCTTCGAACTGAGCGTCACCGAAGGCGAAGACCCCTCCGTCGGCGCCAACCATGAAGTAGCCCTTGTCGTCGATGGAGGGCACCGCGCCCACGATGGGGGCGTCGAGGTGGCGGGCCCCTGCCGTGCCGGCCGGGGCCAGGCCGAGACCGGGAATGGAGCCGTAGAACCCGGCATCACCGAAAGCGAATACCCCTCCGTCGGCGGCGGCCAGCCAGTACCCTCCCTGGCCGGCCGTCGGCGTGATCCCGACCACGGGTCGGTCCAGCTTCAGGTTTCCCGTGCTCCCGTGGAAGGCGGCGGAGCCTTGGGTGAAGATCCCCCCGTCTGAGCCCACCAGCCAGTAGCCGTGCGATGGCGGGGGCGGGAATACCGGGGGTGCAGGGCTGACCACCGAGTAGGTGATCGAGGCCGTCTCGCTCTCGCCGTCGCCGTCGGTGGCGGTGACGCGGTAGGTGTAGGTCCCGGGAACCGAAGTGTCGAGGGCGCCGGATCCAGTCGAGCCGTCGGAGTCCAGACAAGTGGAAATGGTCGCGCCGTCGGCTCCTTCCGAGCAGGTGAAGGAGGTGGGTACCGACTGGCCCACGGCGTAGGTCTGACCATCGGCCGGCGAGCTGATGGCGGCGGTGGGGGCACTGGGAGTGAACTGGAACTCGGTCACCTCCACCGAGACCGCCAGTCCGTTGGATGGGGGGGCACCGTCGAACGACCACAAGCTCATGTGCACCTGTTCGGTCGAGCTGGTGGGCACGGAGGACGAGCTGTTGGTCCAGGGCGGCAGTAAACCCGCCGAAAAGGTGACCGAGCCGGGGAGCCACGTCATGACGATGGTGGTGACCCCGGAGTTCGGGAGGGTGATGCGTTGGAGGTTGCCCGGTGTCTCGTAGGGCTGGACCACGTACTGGGCGTTGGTCGGTTCACCGGCGTCGGCGAAGCGGGATGCCTCGAAATCCATCTCCCGGTTGGTCGGTGACGTGCCCGAGTAGTCGTAGGTGAACACCGAGAACACCACATTGGGGTCGAGGGTCGACAGCGGGCCGTCCACCGTCCAACGGTAGGTGCCGTATCCCAGGGTCGGATCGAGGACGACCTCCGAGGACTCCCACCCGGCGGCCGTCTGGGCGATCTGCAGATGGAGAGCGCCCGACGAGTCGACGAACGGCCCGGCGGCGTCGAAGATATTCGGACCCGGCCCGACCGGGGATGTCGAGCTCTTGACCGTCCACGGATAACCGGCGAAGTTCAGGGTGGATGACTCCAGAGCCCGGGCGAGGGGAGCACCGGGGACGGTGGCGTGATCCGGGGGCCGGGTGCCGGCCGCCCCGGCCGATCCGCTCAAGACCCACAACATCGTGGCCATCAGCCCCACCGATACAGCGATGGTCGTCCCGGACCGTCTGGTCAGGATCATCCGGAACCTACCTCGCTATGACATGCACACGGCCTATGCCGTCAATATCAAGCTAGTGGACCGGATAACAATTCCGCCAGTGACAATAATGAAAAATGACTGACGACTACCGGGACTATATGCGACTAATAACCTTCCGGATCGTGACGTTTTCCCTCAAATATTGCCCCCACAATTCGGCTGCGTAGTCGGGGATCGTCATAGCCGCTGAAGCGTTCTCACCAGCCATTCGTCACTGTCCCGTCGGGCCTTGCGGGCAGCATAGGTGCCTTCGAACAACTGGTAGCCGTGCGGCGCACCCGGATATACGTGGAGTTCTGTCTCCACGCCGGCCACCTGCAGCCGGCAGGCGTAGTCGATGTCTTCGTCTCTGAAGCCATCCACTCCCGTCGTCGAAATGTAGGTCGGCGGCAGTCCGGACAGGTCGGCGACCCGGGCCGGCGCCGCGTAGACCGGTAGCTCGGGGCTTCCATAGAGCGAGCCGAGATACGAACGCCACCCGAACTCGTTGGCCTGCTTGCTCCAGATGGGTAGGCCCTCGAGATTGCTCGAAAAGGTCTGCTGGCGATCGTCGAGCATGGGCGATTCGAGCATCTGGAATCCGATGGGAACTTCGCCTCGATCGCGAACCAGCAGGGCCAGCGAGGCGGCCAGTCCGCCGCCGGCACTGGCACCGAAGAGGCCAACTCGGTTCCCATCTATTCCGAGTTCGTCGGCATGCTCGACCGTCCACTGCAGGGCCAGATGACAATCGTCCAAGGGTCCTGGGAACGGCGTCTCGGGGGCCAGGCGATAGTCGACCGACACACCGACCACTCCCATCGACGGACACCACGATTCGAACAGCGGGTCGTACATGGTCGACCATCCCATGATGTAACCACCGCCGTGCATGCTGAAGACGCACGGTGCCGGTCCGGAGTGGTCACGAAGACGGTTGACACGGACCGAGACTCCGAGTTCGGGGGAGATCAGATGGTCGGATCGCTCGACCACCGTCGACTCCATTCCGGGCATGGGCTCAGCGCTTCGTACGGCTTTCAGGAGCTCGTCGTCGAAACGAAATTCTGCGTTCGGTTCCCCAAGGGAGTGGAATTCGGGATCCAGCAGTCCTGCCGCGCTGGGGGATTGGGGGATGGCCATACGCCTTCGCCTTTCTTCTGAGGGTGAGTGGTGTGCTGCTCGACTTCATGGCCCGATCGACACCGGTTCACCGGACCCCGCGGTTCTGTGTGGCCTACTGGGGGACTTCCCCGCCGTCCCAACGGGGGGAACCGTCGGCCACCCAGGTGCCGATGACCTCCTCGCACGGGACCACCAGTCCAGCGATGTTCGGATAGCCGGCGTAGGGGGCCAGCATGACCAACGTCTCCCGCAGCTCGTCCGGGGTGAGCTCCCCTCGCTTGAGGGCGGCCCGGGCCTGGATCTTCCAGGTGTCGACCTGCCCGTTGGCGGCGATGACCCCCATGAGCAGCAGGCGCCGGGTCCGGACATCGAGGACACCACGCCGCCAGACCTGGTCGAACAGGGTCTGGACCATGACGTCGTTGAAGGCCATGGTCCCCTCCGGAAGGGTGACCACATCTCCGGCGTAGACGTCCCGCAGGACTTCGAGGCCTCGGTCGTAGGGGGTGGGTGGCTCCTCGGTCATGTCTGCTCCTTGGGTCGTGGTGCCGGCCGGTCTGACGCCGGGGGTGTCCCGGCCGGTCCCGAGCCGTCGTCCTCGGCCGGCAGCCGGTAGGTCCGATGGAACCCGGCCGCCGCCAGGTCCCGGGCCGGAAGATCGACACCGTACCGGGCCCCGACCTGGCGCATCAGCTCGAGGTCCTTTTGGATGATGGCGGCCGAGGTGCGCCGCATGGGCAGGATGTCCCGATCGGCGATGATGTCGTCGGGGAGCTGGTGGAGCCCGAAGAAGCTCTCCCCCATCTCGCCCAGCTGGCCGTTGGCCGCCATGGCCTCCTTCAGCCCCTCGACCGGAAGTTGAAGCTCCTTGGCCAGTCGGACGGCCTCGGCCACCCCCAGGTGGGAGACGTAGGTCTGCAGGTTCAGGCACAGTTTCAACAGATTGGCGTTGCCCAGCGGTCCGGCCTGGACCAGGGTCCGACCGCAGGCCGACAGGATCGGGTCCAGAGCGGCGATATCCTCGGGGGCGCCGCCGAGCAGGAACGTCGTCTGCCCCCTTTTGGCGGCGAAGTGACCACCGGTGAGGCAGGCCTCGACGATCCGGACGCCGTGCTCGGCCGCCTGGTCGGCGGCCCAGAGGATCGTCTCGGGCAGCAGGGTGCTGTGGATGGCCACCACGGCCCCGGCCGGCAGATTGACGAGCAGGCCCTTGGGTCCGTCGAGCACCGAACGGACATGGGCGTCGGCGGGGACGCAGATGCCCACGATGTCGGAGGCCCGGGCCACCTCGGCCACCGAGCCGGCCCCGATCGCCCCCTGGTCGACCACGGCCCGGAGGGGTTCGGGATCGAGATCGAACACCGTGGGCCCGAGCCCGGCCCGCAGCATGCTCTCGACCAGGGGCCGGCCGATGAGACCGATCCCCACGAAGCCGATCCGGGTGGTCACGACGGCCTCGGGTGGGTGCCACCGCACAATGACGGGCTGAACATGATCCTGGTGGTCCGGAAGGTGCGGTCGGTGATCCGCCAGCCGTCGGTCCGGTGATGGAGACGGTCCTCGTGGATCCCCAGCGTGTCGATCCAGTCGTCGGGATGGCTGGCCAGCACGGTGACGGCGTGGACGTAGGAGACGGACCGCCCCCGGTCGCCCTCGACGTCGATCATGAAGTTCGTGAGGCAGTGCTGGGTGGGTCCCATACCGGCATGGGCCGAGACCATGAACGTCGTGAGCTCCTCCACCCCCTGCCATGAGCCGATGTCGCCGTAGTCGGCCGTGACATCGTCGGTGAAGCAGGTGCGGAAGAGCTCCCAGTCCCGGGTGTCGATCGCTCGGGCGTAGCGGACCAGCACGTCGACGATCCCCTGTCGGTCGAAGCCCATCAGTCCCCCGGTCCGTAGCCCTACGAGTCGGACGACTCGTGGCGGGCGCCACATCTCGTCGACGCATGGCCACCCTGCCAGAAACGGCTCACGAGGGTCAATCTCCGGAGGTGGAGCCGGCCGGTCCCCACTCCCCGATCGGCTCCTCCCTGATCGACTCCGGCTGGCTGGTCGGCCATCTCCAGCCAGGGGCAGGGTCCGGACACATCACGGATCCCGGTGACCGCTCGTCTCAGGAGGGAGGGCCCGCGGGAGGTGGGACAGCCCCCGGATAGGGCAGGCGGCCGATGGATCGGAGATAGTCAACGGTGTCGCCCAGGGTCTCGATCAACGGCCGATACGACACTCCGAGGTCCTCCAGCGTCCCGGAATCGTCGGTGGGCACGTAGCCGGTCATTATCAGTGCGACCTCTTCGGACAGGGGGATGTCGACCACCTCTCCCTTTTGGCGCTGCTCATCGAGCTGGCGGCCCAGATCGACCATCTGCTGCACGCTGACCTCTTGACGAAGGACTTCGACTCCTGCGGCCTCACCGAGCAGATCGGTCCACTCGATCCAAGACAGATACTGTCCCCCGGCCAGGTACCGCCGGGGACCCCTACCGGGTTCGACGGCTTTGGCCAGCATGTCGGCGATGTCCCGGACGTCGACCACTCCGGTGCCCCCAGGCGGTGTCAACATCAAGGCGTCGAGGGCGCTGACGACGGCGTGGAAGCTTCCCTGCAGATGGGGGGACGTGGGTCCGTAGGCGCCGCCGAGGAGGAAGCTGGTGAGTGGGGCGCCCTCGGCCTGCAGGGAACGGACGAACAGCTCCACCTCCTGTTTCGACGCGCCGTAGGCGGAGAGCGGCGTGGCCAGCTCGGACGACGGGGTGACGATCGGCTCCGACGTCGGGAGATACACCGTGACGGTGGAGGTGTAGATGATCGGGTCGAGCCCACGGGCCACCGCTTCACCGATCACCGTCTTGCTACCCACCACGTTCACATTGGACGTCGGGTCGGATCCGAGGGGGATCTCGGCGGCCGCGTGGACGACGGCCTCACATCCGTCGAGGGCGGCTACCACCGATCGGTGGTCGGTCACATCGCCCTGGACGCTCTCGGCCTCCACCCCGTGTGGCTCCAGGACGGGTCCGACCCGCTCCGGTCTCCGGGCCAGGACCCTCACTTGGTGGCCGTGCCGGACCAGGGCGGCCACCGTATGTGAACCGATGAAGCCGGTGCCCCCGGTGACCAGTACCTTCACCGCCCGCCCCTCCTGACATCGCTGGCCATGATGGCCTCCGGCCTCCGGGATGCGACTCGTACCATCGGGTTCAGTGGGCAGCTTCGGACAGCCGGAGTTGGTCCCGCCACGCAGAACATCGGGGCCATCCCCGTTCGAACAGACACTCAGTCCCCCCGCGCTCTCGAGGGGCGAACTGTACCGGACGTACCCGGACGGCGGCGAAGGGACGATCGCCTCAGTTGATTCCGAGGTGGCGCGGCGGGTGGGCCGGGAGCGGGAGTCCGAACCCGTCCTTGTCCGCCCCCTTCGGGACGTGCCACCGATGATCCGTCGATGCCGGTCTGCCAAGAGTTGCCACGACCGGTTGGCTTGACATATACCGGCTATCGGCATATACAGCAACGGTGACTTCGGAGATGCGAGGACCGTCCTTCTTCGTCCTCACCGCCCTGGCCGACGGGCCCCGACACGGTTATGGAGTCATCCGGGAGGTCGAACGACTGTCCGATGGAAGGACGAGGCTGCGAGCCGGGACGCTGTACGCCGCATTTGACCGCCTGTCCGCCGAGGGTCTGATCGAAGTGGCCAACGAGGAAGTCGTCGATGGTCGCCTTCGACGGAACTACCAGCTCACCGAATCGGGGAGGGCGGTGCTCAGTGCCGAGTCGCGCCGTCGTGTGGCCATCTCGAGGGAGGCGCTGCGGCGCCTCCGCCTCTCGGGAGGCTACGGGTGAGCAGATCCGAGCGGCGCTATCGGCGGTGGCTTCGCTTCTACCCGAAGGAGTACCGCCACGCCCGAGGGGAGGAAATCCTCACGACCCTGCTCGAAGCCCGTTCCGACCGGGGTCGGCTGTCCCTCGCCGACCTCCTTCACATAACGACGCACGGCACCTACGTGCGGGCCTGGTCGATGGCCAGGCGCTGGCGGGCGGCAAGGCTGCCGAGATCCGTCTACGTCGCCACTCTGGTGATAGCCATCCTCGCCGCCCTCAATCTCCTGGCTGCCGCCTTCCCCCACAACGGTCCCCAGAATCAGAGCTCTCACCTCGACAACATCGTCGTGGGATTCGTGTTCGTCGGGATCGATCTCCTCCTGTGGGCGTGGTCCAGGCGCCTCTATCCCCTGGCCATGGGCGTCCTCGCGGTCGTCGTGGCCACATCGGCGGTGACCGTCGACCTTTCCCGGGATGTGTACGCCGTCGTCCCGCTCGTACTGCTCGTGGTCGGCCGGAAGCGGTACATGGCGCGGATTCCGATGGTCGAGCTGCCCCCGGGACCCCGCAAGGTGGTCTGATCTGGCGGGGCGCGTTGAGTCCCCTCGCTCGTTCTGATCCGTCCGACAACCGAGTTCGGTCATGGCAGAAAGAGTGGGATATTTGGCATTGCCGCCATCGATCGGCGGGGGGACAATGGGGGCGATGCCGAGCCGATCCGTCGTTGTCGTCGCCTTTCCCGATCTGCAAGCCCTCGACGTGACTGGTCCCGTCGAGGTCTTCGACGTGGCCAACCGAATCTCGGGGCGAAACGAGTACACGATCGAAGTGGCCGGAACGCGGCTGGGGAGGGTGAGGACCTCGAGCGGGCTCGACCTCGCCATCGACACCGCCCTCGGTGAGGTTGCCGGCGCTCCCGACACGCTGAGCGTGGCGGGAGGGGCCGGAACCGCGGCGGCACTGGCCGACACCGAACTGGTGAGCCAGGTGGGCCGGTTGGCCAAACGGGCTCGACGGGTCACGTCGGTGTGCTCGGGGGCCTTCGTCCTGGCCGAAGCGGGTCTGCTCGACGGCAGACGGGCCACCACCCATTGGGCCTGGTGCGAGGCGTTTGCCGCCAGGTACCCGGCAGTAGTGGTCGATCCTGAACCCATCTACGTGCGGGACGGGAATGTCTACACCTCGGCTGGGGTGACCGCGGGAATGGACCTGGCCCTGGCCCTCGTCGAAGAGGACCTGGGTCGTGATCTCGCCCTGGCCGTGGCTCGTCAGCTGGTGATGTTCCTGCACCGACCGGCCAACCAGACTCAGTTCAGTGCCCAGCTGGTGTCCCAACTGGCCGAGCGGGACGCTCTACGTGAAGCCCAGCGATTGATCGCCGAGAACCCGGGCGCCGCCCTGACGGTGCCCACTCTGGCCGCCCATGTAGGAATGAGCGAGCGCAATTTCGCCCGATACTTCCGCCAGGAGGTCGGACAGCCTCCTGGGCGCTATGTCGCCTCCGTGCGCATCGAAGCGGCGCGACGCCTCCTGGAGGACACCGACCGGGCCGTCGCCGATATCGCCGAGGCCTGTGGTCTCGGCTCGGCCGAGACCATGCGGCGGAGTTTCGTTCGCACCCTCGGTTGCGGTCCCACCGAGTTCCGGCGCCGGTTCCGATCCGGCGCCGCCTGAACCGAAAGAGAGGACAAGTGGATATCGCCATACTGCTCTTCGAAGGACTGACTGCTCTCGATGCCGTCGGACCCTACGAGGTCCTGTCGAAGTTGCCGGGGGCTTCGGTCACGTTCGCCGGTGTCGACGCCGGGCCTGTTCGCACCGACAACGGCAGTCTGGCGCTGAGCGCCGACGCCGCACTCCCCGACCTCGAGCATCCGGACATCCTGGTCGTCCCCGGTGGTCACGGCCAAACGGTGCTCATGGACAACCAGGCGGTTTTGTCATGGCTACGGGGTGTCCACACCACCAGTACCTGGACCACGTCGGTGTGCACCGGGTCTCTCCTGCTGGGCGCAGCCGGCATCCTGCAGGGAAAACGGGCCACCTCGCACTGGCTGGCACTCGAACAGCTCCCGGCCCTCGGGGCCAACCCGGTGGCCGAGCGCGTTGTCATCGACGGCAAGGTCGTGACCGCGGCCGGAGTATCGGCAGGCATCGACATGGCGCTGGCCATCGCCGCCGAGGTGGCGGGTCCCGAGGTCGCCCAGATCATCCAACTGGGCATCGAGTACGACCCCCGGCCGCCGTTCGACTCCGGATCGCCCGGCAAGGCACCGGCCGCCGTTACCGAGTACTTGAGGTCGCACAGCAGGTTCGTCCTGAATGGCCAACGCCGGTAGCTCGGTCTTTCGGAGGCGGAACGGTTGCCCGGGTGCCTACCATGAGCGAGGAATAGGCCGTACCGGTCCGAGTTGAGCAAGAGGGAGGATCCCCAGTGAGCGACTACCCGGGGGCGATCGTCCCGGCCAACCATGTGGAAGGGGTCCCCCGGCGCATCCGAGCAGTTCTGGGTGGGAGCGTGGTCATCGACACGATCGCCGCCCTCTACGTGTGGGAGTGGCCCTTCTATCCCCAGTACCACATCCCGATGGCCGATGTCGATGGAGGTGTGCTGGTAGACGAACACCACCAAGAACGCCTGCACTTGGGGAATGCCGATCGCTACGGCATCCGGATGGGCGATGATTACCGACCCGGTACCGCCCATCTGTACACCGACTCAGAGATCGACGGCGTCACCGGCACGCTCCACGTCGACTGGTCTGCTGTCGACAGCTGGTTCGAGGAGGACGAAGAGGTGTTCGTGCACCCTCGCAATCCCTACACACGAGTCGACGCGCTGCGCTCGACCCGTAGCGTCAGCGTGGAACTCGATGGCGCCGAGCTCGCTCGATCATCTTCGCCGGTCATGGTCTTCGAAACCGGCCTACCGACCCGGTACTACTTCAATCGTACCGAAGTGCGGTTCAACGATCTGGTGGGCAGTGACACGATCACGTCGTGCCCCTACAAGGGCCGGACCAGTACCTATTGGTCGGTTCGCACCGGGGGTCAGATCCTCCCCGATATCGCCTGGGCCTATGACTTCCCGACCCGTCAGCTACAGCCCATCGCCGGACTGATCGCCTTCTACAACGAGAAGGTGGATATCACGGTCGACGGTGTCCGGTTGGAACGACCCACCACTCATTTTTCGTAGTCCGCCGGCCGGCCGGTTGCTGGCTGCTCATCACAAGTCCAGGCCTCCGGCGGGGTCCGGTCACGCCCACCAGGCGGTGAGCCGTGGTCAAGCATCTCCCGACAGAGCAGGGTGGTCGGACCACTGGAACGAGTCATGGATGGCTTGAAGATGCGATCGCGTCTCGCCGTCGCAGAGTGCCCCGACCACCCCGGAGTGGAAGGCTCGTTCCGGTGAGCAACCCAACTGGGCGGCGACCCGGTAGTCGCGGGTGAGATCGGTGCCGAACATCGCCGGATCGTCGGTACTGATCGAGCAGAGCACGCCCGCCTCCATCAACTGGGGAAGCGGGTGTGCCTCCATGGATCCGACCACCCGCGTACAGAGGTTGGACACCGGGCACACGTCGCACACGATGGACCTGGCGGCCAGCTCTCGGAGCAGGCCCTGGTCTTCCACGGCCCGGATGCCGTGTCGGATCCGATCGGCTTGAAGAGCGTCGATGGCACCCCGTATCGATTCCGGTCCCGCTGCCTCGCCGGCGTGTGGCACCGAGCCGAGACCTGCGTCCTTGACGAGGCGGAACGCCCTCTCGAAGGGTTCGGGCGGGTATGAAGCCTCTGGGCCCCCGATTCCGAGGCCGACGATGCCTCGATTTCGGTACTTCAGTGCGTAGCGGGCCGTCTCCAAGGCCGCGTCCAGTCCGAGGAAGCGGGGTACGTCGGCGGTCAAGCGGACGTCCACGCCGTAGAGCTCACCGGCTTCTGCAGCACCGTCACAGAAGCCGGCGAACACCTCGTCCCACGACGAACCCCCGCTGATCCGTTCTACCGGGGTGAAGATGCCCTCGATGTACACAGCACCGTGGGATGCTGCCTCTCGGGCATAGGCCACCACCACCTGACGGAAGTCCCGGTATCTTTGGAGGGCCGGCGTCGTCATCATCCACAGGTCGAGAAAGTGCTCGAAGTCGCGGAACCGGTAGAGCTCGGCCAGCTCCTCGGGGTTGTCGACCGGAAGCGAATACCCGTTTCGGGATGCCATCTCCAAGAGATCGTCGGGGCCGACGGTCCCCTCGAGGTGTACGTGGAGTTCGATCTTGGGAAACGAAGGCTGCATGTCAACTCCTGACCGCGTCGAAGGATTGTCCTTTCGACACGAGCCGGAGCCCTCTGGCCCTTCCCATCTGGTCAGCTCATGACAGGAGTGAGCCTACTCGTTCTCGATCGACGGTCTCATGGAGGGTGGAAGCCAGATCGACCAGCACCGCCGGTCGGCGGTGGCACCGAGGGGGTCACAACACTCGAGAAGCGGCGGCGCAGTGATTCCCGATGAAGACGGCCTGACATACTGAATCGGTGGAGCGGGTCACCATCCGGAGGGCCGGGTTGGACGATGTCGAACGACTGGTCGAACTGCTCGACCACGGATCGCAGGCGGAGAGAAGGGAGGTACCCTCCGAGCTGACCGCTTACCGAGCAGCTCTGGCCGAGATCCAGCAAACTGCCGGCAACGACGTCATGGTGGCAGAAGTAGCCGGTGAGGTGGTCGGCCTGTGTCAGCTGGTGGTCTTCCGCCACTTCCAGCAGTCGGGAGGACTGTGTGGTGAAGTCGAATCCATGCACGTGCACCCCGACTTCCGCTCCCAGGGGATCGGTGCACAATTGCTGGCGGCGGCCATCGAAGTGGCCCGGCAAGCAGGCTGCTACCGGGTTCAACTCACCTCCAACCTCCGGCGCCCCGATGCCCACCGCTTCTACGCATCCCACGGTTTCGACCCGAGCCATGTCGGATTCAAGCAAGCGCTGCGGACCGATTGACATGGCAACCGATGCACAACTCGCCGTCCCGGGGTCCGAGGTGACGGGCCATCCGCCACCGTTGCCTCGGCCGTCTAGCTGAGCACGTCCTTGCGGTTGAACCACCACCAGGTGATGCCCAGGAAGACGATCGAATATGGGACCTGGAGAATCACTCCACGCAGCATTTCCGTGGAGGCCCCCCGAAAGAACAGGCCCTGCCAGGCATCCAGGTAGTGGGTGGGGTAGACGTAGCTGGTGCCGTTGAGGGATGAGATGTTGTTCAGGATCTGAGAGACGACACCGAGAGCCACGCCACCGGCCACTGCGGCGAATGCCGCGTCAGTCATGGTCGACAACATGAAGGCGAACGAAAAATATGCGGCCTGGCTCCAGGCCACATACAGGGTGGCCAGAGCGAGGCGGCCGACGGCGTTGCCTTGGGAGAGAAGCGAAAAGGAAGGGGTGGTGATCGGATGCCAACCGAAGGCGAGCGTTCCCGCCACCAGCCCGACCACGGTAACCACGAAGGAGGCGAATATGGCGAGCCCGGCGGCGACCACCAGTTTCGAGCCGAGCACCCGGTTGCGAGTGACCGGCCGAACCAGAAGGTATCGGAGGGTTCCCCAGTCGGCCTCTCCGGCCACAGTCCCCGGCGAACAGTGACACCACGACCAGCAGCAAGAAGGCGCTCACTCCCCCCAAGACTGCAATCGGTATGTTGATCCCCGACGAGGCCAAATCGAAGAAGCCGGGACCGCCCCGGTGCGGTGGGTTCACCTTGAAGGCAACCGTGAAGATGATGGGGATCAAGGCCAGGAGGCCGAGGCCGACGTAGGTGCGCAGCCGCCACACCTGCTTGCGGGCCTCTACGGTGATCACTGTCGTTCCAACAGATCGATGAAGGCGTCCTCGAGCTGGTGGCGAGTGGTGATCGTCTCCACCCCCACCCCGGCCTCGACCAGTGCCGCCACGACCTTCTTGCGCTCTATGCCGTCGAGCTCGAGTGACAGCCCTCGACCCTCGGGCGACACCTTTCGCACCTCGCCGATCGCATCCAGAACCTGTCTGGCCCCGAGGAGGTCGTCCACTTCCAGATAGACCGAGGTGGTGGCACCCAGGAGATCGGAGACCGAACCCACCATGACGAGCCGCCCCTTGCTCATGACGGCTACGTGGTCACAGATCTGCTCCACTTCGCTCAACAAGTGGCTCGAGACGAGCACGGTGGTCCCGCCGGCCGCCACCCGTCGCAGTACGTCTCGCACATGGCGCATCTGTTGGGGATCGAGGCCGTCGGTCGGTTCGTCGATCACCAACAGGTCGGGTCTTCCCAACAGCGCCTGGGCGATCCCCAGGCGCTGGCGCATGCCGTGGGAATACGTCTTGAACTTGCGATCGATGGCATCACCGAGATCGGCGGTGTCGAGGGCCTGATCCAAGTTGGCCTCGGTCATCGGAGCCCGGCCGGCTCTCCAGAACAGCTCCAGGTTCTTGCGTCCCGACAGATGGGGCACGAAACCTGGCCCCTCCACCAGTACCCCCACCCGACCGAGCACCGAGGCGCCGGGTTCGACCGTCTCGCCAAAGATGCGAACGCCACCCGAGGTGGGCCGGATGAGTCCTACGAGCATCCGCATGGTCGTGGTCTTACCGGCACCATTTGGACCGAGCAGACCGAACACACTGCCGCTTCCCACGGTCAAGTCCAGATGGTCGACCGCCAACAGGTGGCGGTCGTAGCGCTTGGTAATGTCTTCGACAACTATCGGGTCGGCCGTCACAACACTTCCTGTGCCCAGTCGGGGCTCCTTGTCACCTTCACCGCCCGGCGATCCGGGACGGGTGAATATTACGTCCGTAGTCAACCGGGGAACGCACCGACCAGGCCCGATCCGACAGGAAAATGGAGCGGGCGGGCCGTGCCGCTTCGAACCCGGTCCGGGGTCTCACCGCCGTCAAAAGAATACCGATCGCCCACCCCGGCCTCTGACCCGTCAGGGGGTGGACGGGATAAAGTGGGAGGGCGCGAGAGCGGAACCGATGGTCGTATCGAACCCCAGCTCCAGGTCGAAGTTGACTGGTAGGCAGAAGTGGCTGATTGCCGGCCTCATTCTTCTACAGGTGCCGTCGAGTCTGATCTTCTTCCCTCTGGCGGCGGTCTTTTCCCTGACCGGCATCGGCATACCTCTGAGCATCATCTTCCTGGGAATCGGAACGATGCCGTTCTCGCTGGCCATGAAACGCAAACTTGCCTGGCAATCCGGCGGAGGCCCAGAACCGGAAGAAGGTCGGAAACCAGGGTGGCCGGAGGCACGTTGACTCCGGACGGCGGCGATCGGAGCGCTAGCTGCCGTTGCGGAGGCGGTGCCGGCACCCCGGCCAGCAACACGGTCGACGCTGACCTTCCTCCAGCTCCTCCTGGGTCCGCCGGATCCGGCGTGCTCGGGTGACCTCCTGTTTGGCATCCTCGACCCAGCAGATGAATTTCGTTGCGGGCCAGAGGCGTGATGTCCCGCCAGGCATCGAGGGCGGTTCGGTTGGCGATCAGCGCCTGGCGCAGATCGGGCGGAAGCTTGTGCACCGCTCCACCGGGCACTGGCGGATTGCTCACGGGGACGACGGTAGCCGCCCCGGCGGGCTGGGATTGAATCAACGACCGGAGCTTCACCCCCGGCTGAGCCGGCTCCGGTCTGCGGGGCGCATCAGCAGTTCGGCCGCACCTCGGCAAGGCCATCGTGGCGTGCAGGTTCGGCATCCACCGGATCAGGCGGTCGCCCCGGAATTAACGGCTCCAGAGGGTCGGGCCCCGGATCCGCCGGAGGAGGTTCGCTGGGAGGAGGAATGCTCACACCGGAGAACTACCCTCCACCTGTCGGCACAAACCTCGGAGCGCCATTCACCCGTACCGGTTGATCGGCGGCCGACTGGGTAGCGTCCCGTTCATGACCAAAGGCAACCCGCCCCACTCCGAGGAATTCGACGGCACCGTCCCAGCAAAGAAGGTGACCAGCCGAGCCACCGTGAGACCGCCGGAAGAGAGCGCCAGCCAGGATCCCGAAGCTCAGGCCGAGGCAATTCTCGAAGAATCAGAATCACGGGTCGGTCAGGGGTTCAGCGCCTCCAAGCCAGAGGACTAGTCCGAGCGCTCCTGCACCGACCTCCAGCCTCAGCTCCAGGATCCCGGAACCGGAGCCTCCCTACTTCCCGGTGACTTTGTCGGCCACCTTGTCCACCGCGTCCTTGACCTTGGCCTTCCCCTGATCCACCTTCCCCTCACTCTTCAGACTCTTGTCGCCGGTGACATCACCGACAGCTTCCTTGGCTCGACCCTTGGCTTCGTCGACTGCTCCCATTTGAGACTCCTTTCCGTCAGGGCCACGGCTGCGGCCTCTTCACCTTGGTGATACCCGACGAGGCTCGTCCTAATCGCTCGACCCCGGTCCAGTTCCAGAAATCTCTCCGGGGGCAAACGTTCTGGTGTGCCTCGGGCTCACAACGGAGAGCGGCGGGAGCGTCCGGCGGCAACGCCTTGGGACAGCCGTCGCTTTGACGGCACCAGGCTCCCATCGCCCACTGTTTGCCAGCGGATGACATCGGGTAGGCAACGACAAGCCCCAAATGTGCGGTTCAGGCGGTGGTGAAGTGACCGAGTTCCCAATGGATGCCCACAGCGTGGCAGAGGCGAGGAGCTTCGTGGGAGACGCCCTCCGCCACTGTGATCACGAGACGGTGGACGTCGCCCGCCTCCTCATCAGCGAACTGGCGACCAATGCGCTCACCCATGCCCGCTCGGCCTTCGCCGTGACTGCCTCGGAATCCGACGGAATGATCCACGTCGAAGTGCGAGACGCATGCCGGGCCCAACCAACCCTCCTCTCCCGCCGACCGACCGACGAACACGGGCGCGGCCTCCAACTTCTCAGAGCACTCTCGGCCGAGTGGGGCATCGTCGACGAAACCCCCGGCAAGACGGTGTGGTTCGACCTCCGTTGTCAGGACAACGGGCGGTAACAATGTTCCCTCTCAAGGATCTTGCGCAAACGCCTCTCTGAGCTGCTTCAGGCTCGCCGCCAGCAGGCGCGAGACGTGCATCTGGCTGAGGCCCACCTGAGCTGCGATCTCCGACTGGGTGAGGCCGTCGATGAACCGGAGGCTGATGATCGTCCGTTCCCGTTCGGGAAGATCAGCCAAGGACAGGGCCAGGAGCAGGCGGTCGTCGGTACCGGCGTACCCGGTCTCGACCTGTCCGAGCCGATTGGAGATCGACCCCTCCTGCCGATCGGCTGCATCGATGGATGCCGTCCGATAGTGGTGCCCGGCTTCCAGAGCCTCGAGTACCGATTCCTCGCTCACGTCGGCGCCGACGGCGATCTCTCCGACGGTGGGGGGCCTTCCCAACTCATGGGTGAGGGCCTCGATGACCGGACGGAGCCCCAGATAGAGCTCCTGGACCCGCCGTGGGGCCCGAATGGCCCAGCCCTTGTCGCGAAAATGACGTTTCAACTCACCGATAATAGTGCTGGTGGCATAAGTGCTGAACTCCACCCCTCGTTCGGGATCGAACCGGTCGACGGCCTTCACCAAGGCCAGAGAAGCCACCTGGACGAGATCGTCGTAGGGCTCGCCTCTGTTGGTGAAGCGCCGGGCCAGCTGGTGGGCCAACCCCAGATGCTCTTCGACCAGTTGATTCCGAAGTCGTCCATCACGGCCGTCGGCGTACTCTTCGAACGATTCCCGGAGATTCTCCGGTTCTGGAACCGGGGGGCTCATGAGGTCTGGTGCCGGTTGCTCCGTTTGCGTAGCCAGCCGCGACTCTGTCCCTCCCCGACTTCTTCTCGGTGTTCGTCCACCAGGGCATCGAGGATACGAACTGACAGATCTCGCTCGGTGTGTTCCGAGGTCGTGTCCTGATCCGTAGGTTCGGTTCCGACAACCACGCAGGTCACCTCGACGTGATCGGCGTTGCTGATGAACGTCAACTCCAGTCGGCCGGTACTGGCTCCATTGACGACGGAAACGCAGAGTTCGTCCACCGCCAGCCGGAGGTCTTCCACCTCTTCGACGTCGAACCCGGCTCGAGAGGCCACCGTGGCGGCAGTCAACCGAGCCAGGAGAATGAGGTCGGCCTGGACCGGGATGCTCAGTTCAACCGGCTCGCTCACTGCCCATGCCGCCAGTGACACGCCGGATACGTCGGCCCGTTCATCCGGCGACTGCCTGGGCGACGGTGGGAAAGATGGAAAAAAGGTCGGTGAGACCGGTGATCTCGAAGATCTTCATTATGCGGGACTCGCTGACGATCATCCGTAGCTCCGTGCCCTGTCCGTCGGACCGCTCCTGGGCACCGATGAGGACGCCGAGGGCGGTGGAGTCGATGAAGGTGACGGCCGACAGATCCAGGACGATCGGGCTGTGGCCCTGTGCGATGGCGTCGTAGAGCGTCTCACGCAGCAGCGGGGCTGTGGCCAAGTCGACCTCGCCGCGAACGTCGATCTCGACAAACCCCTGCCCCTCCCTCTCGACTACATCGAATGTCTGGTCCACGCTGGCTCTCCCTCGTTTCCGAACTGGCTACGACCCCATACCGGCCAGGTCACGACTGACCCGGCGATTCCGGCTGGGGGACAGGCCGACACCACCTCGGTGCCCAGGATACGTCCTGAGCACCTCACGGAGTAATGCCGGGTCCACGTCCGACCCCGGCACTCAGCGAAAACGGCGTTGGTCGGATGTCCCCCCACTCACTCCGAATGCTCGAACAATGTTTTGAGGCCGGGTGCCGGGGAGTCGACTCGTCGTGCACCGCCAGTCCGATTAGACGGCATCAGCCAACACGTTCTCGTAACTTCATCCATCCAGGTGCTGCTACCCGGTCGGGGGATGCTCGAAACATGGATCGCACCGAGTGGCGGCCGGGAGTCTCGGCCGTTCGTGCTCAACGGCCCGGACCGGCCGGGAGCGGTACGGGCCAAAGGTCGCTTCGGTATTGCCCTCGCCGGCTCGGGCTGCCACCATTGCCCACCGTGTTCGATCTCGAGACTCTCCGCTCCAGGTGAATCACCAGGAACGGGTGACGGCACGGGCAGCACAAGGGAGCCCGCACACCTCCACCCCCGACTCCGGTCTCCGGATTGCCACCGCGGATCACGCCAGGGGGATCAGCCCGACCCGGGCCACGGTGCTGGTCGCCCTGATCGGCGTGCTCGTCACCGTATCGGTGGCCTGGACCGCCTGGACTCTGAACCGACACAACGAACATCGTCTGTTGGAGGTCCAGACCCGGCAGGCTGCCGCAGTTCTGAGCTCGACCATCCTGACCATCAAAGATCCGATGGAGACGGCCCTTCAAGTCGAATTGGTGACGGCGGGCGGTACAGGACAGTTCGACAAGTTCGCTGAGAACTATGTAGGACCCGGCCGACTCTTCGTCTCGGCGATCCTGTGGGAGCTCGATGGCGCCTCGTGGAAACCCGCATCCACCGTCGGAGCACCACCATTTTTGGCACCGGGTTCCGATCAGGCCCACTCCGTCATCTCCGAGGCCATCGCCAGTCCGACGTTCGCAGTGACCTCGGTCCAGAGGAAGGGATCAGAAAGGATCGGTTATGCCGTGGCCGATCCGGACACGCCGACCGTCGTCATCTATGCAGAGCGGGCCATCCCGGCCAATCGGGAGGCGCCGGTGGAGAGCAGCTCGGCGTTTTCCGATTTGAACTACGCCACTTATCTCGGCAGTACCACCAAGCTGTCAGCCCTGACGACCACAGATCTTCCCCTGAGCGAGCTGCCGCTGTCCGGCGACACCACCACGGCGTCGATACCGTTCGGCGACACCACGATCACCCTTGTCACCGCCCCACGCGGGGCGCTGGGTGGGGCGTTGGGCGGCATCCTCCCCTGGATATTTCTGATCGGAGGGGCACTGTTGACGATGGGGACCGCCGTCGTCACCCGTCAGTTGGTCTACCGGCGGCGGAGCGCCGAGCAGGATGCCGCCACCATCGCCGACCTGTTCGAGCAGTTGGACGGTCTGTACGGTGAACAGCGGTCGATCGCCGACACCCTGCAACAGGCGCTGCTGCCTCAACACAATCCCTCGATTCCCAATCTGGAGATTGCCACCCGGTACCTGGCCGGGGCCGACGGTGTCGAGATCGGTGGAGACTGGTTCAGCTTCATCGAGCTCGATGGTGACGGGTTCGCATTTGTCGTCGGCGACGTCTCGGGCAAAGGCGTGAGCGCCGCCGCCATCATGGCCCGCCTCCGATTCACCGTTCGGGCCTATCTGATCGAAGGACACCCGCCCGAGACGGTCCTCGAGATGTGCTCCCGTCAACTGAACGTGAGCCGGGATGGGCACCTGTCCACGTTGCTGGTGGGAGTGGGAGACGTGGACTCGGGGGTGATCAAAGTCGCCAACGCCGGCCATTTGAATCCGCTCATCATCTCGAATTCCGGCAATCGGTTCGCCGAGACCAGCGTGGGCCTCCCGCTGGGTGTCGGGACCAGCACGTACACGGCCACGACGATCCCGCTGGCCTCGGGCTCGATCGTCGTGGCCTTCACCGACGGGCTGATCGAACGCCGTAGTGAAAGCATCGATGCCGGGCTGGAGCGGTTGTCAGGCGCCGTCACCACCACGGCCCCTACCCTCGACGATCTCGTCTCGGAGCTCACCTCCACCATGGCCAGCGACGGATTGGACGACGACATCGCCGTGCTGGCCTTCCGGTGGACTCAACCCGGCTGACCCCACGACGCTCAAGAGCGGAGCGGCGCCCATCCCCACCGGACCGGGCCGGGATCGGTGACGGCGGCAATGGCCCGGGACCACGGGGCACTTCCGGCGCCCGGGTCCGCCCTGCCTCCTCCCCCACCGGCATTCCCGGTGGGCGCCGGCACCAACGTGCGCCGTCGGCCGACGATGCCGCCCGACCAAAGATGCGCGTGGAACCTGACTGCGGTCGGCGGGCCGAGATACCTGTGATCGGCGACGAGCCGGCACCGCGGATTGACTAGCCGAACTGGGCTCCTACCAGGTAGATTGTCCCGGCAGGGCGAGTGGGGACCGAGCGGCTCGCCCAGAGGGAGAACGACGACGTGGATCGTCTCGGAGGACGGACGTGGTACTAGATGGCCGGCCCGAGATGAGTGTGACTGGTGCAGTCGACGACCCTTCGTCACCCGTCATCTCTCTGGCCGGCGAACTCGATCTGGCGAGTGTTGAGGCGGCGAGAGCGGGTATAGAGCACTACCTGGCCACTGGACCGAGCCAGGTGACGTTCGACCTCCGAGAGCTGACGTTCATGGACAGTTCGGGCATCGCCCTGCTGGTGCAGATATCGAATGAGGTAGAGAAGGTGTCGTTGAACAACGTGACGCCGATCGTGCGGCGGGTGCTGGAAGCGACCGGCCTTCTCGACCATTTCGGCTTGACCCCGTGACGTCGAAGAGAAGCTTCGGCGCCTACGAAAAAGCCGTGGGGGAGGCGAGGCGATTCGTATCGGGACTCACCGCCGACCTCCCTGACGAGCTCCGGGATGCCGTGGCACTCATGGTCTCGGAGCTAGCCACCAACGCGTTGGTCCATGCCTCGAGCGGATTCGAGGTCGCTATCGACCGATCCCCCGAGCTGGTGCGGGTGTCGGTCAGCGATCGGGGTGACGGAACTCCCGAAGTCCACTCACCGGGCTTCACAGAACCTCACGGCCGCGGTCTTCAGATTGTCGAAGCGCTCTCGGACCAGTGGGGCATCGTCCCTTACTTCGCGGCGGGCAAAACCGTCTGGTTCCAGATAGCGCTGGGGGTGGTCGGGCCCGATGGGGCCAGGCACCGGGCGGCGGGTGCATCTCCACCCCACCGGCGCCACCGGGCCGAGCCGCCATCCACCGGTGCGGACTTTCCCGACGAGGTGCCTGAGTTCGGCGATTCCGACCGGCCTACGGTCAACCGCGCCGAGACCCGCCGCTCCTCGGGACGACGGCGTTCGTCCACCGGGCCCTCGAGCCCGGTGCACCCGAGCGTCCCGCCCCGTCGATGGACGGTGAGGCTCACCAGGTCAAGGCCCGACCGGTGACCCATTGTCTGTCTGGCCAGGGCAAATGCGCGGTGGTCCCGAGACGCGATCGGATTGAGCGAGGGTAACCAGATGGACGCGGAAGCCAGTCCGGATAAGGAGGCTCCTGATGCTCCCGCCGCCATCGCCTCGGCGATGGCGGCGTATACCCGGCAAGTGGACTACGCCCTCCAAGTGGTGACGACCACCTCGGCCACCGGGGAGCCGAGCGGCTGTGTCGTCGGGTTCATCACGCAGTGCAGTATCAAACCGCCGCGTCTGCTCGTCTGCATCTCCAAGGTCAACCACACGTTCTTCGCATCGGAGCAGTCGGATGCGGTGGCCGTTCACCTGCTCGGGCGAGACCAGGTCGAGCTGGCATCACTGTTCGCCGAAGAGACCGGCGACACGGTCGACAAATTCAGCAAATGCCGGTGGCGCCCGGGCGTCACCGGTTCGCCGGTGCTGTCGGAGTGCGCGGCCTGGCTCGAGGCGTTGATCGTGTCCCGAACCAGTGTGGGGGATCACCAAGCTCTTCTGGTCCGACCCGTGGCCGGGGGCGCCGGCACCCACCCGAGCGGCGTCCTCACCATCCAAGGTGCGCCCGAGTTCGAACCTGGCCACCCGGCCGACGCATAGGAGGGCGGCTGCTCGGCATCAGCAACCTTCGCGACGTTCCGGGTTTGATGATCACCGAGACGGGAAAGGTAGGGGTTCACGGGGATGAAGCGCATCCCGGAAGGAGAACATTTCCGTCATGGTGCTCGTGCTTGCCTTTCTTCTGGTCCTTCTATTCGCCGGTCTGGGCTTCGCGCTTCACTTGCTGTGGGTAGTTGCCATCGTGCTCCTCGTGCTCTGGTTGGTCGGCGCCGCCATCGGGCGGGGCGAGAGCGCCGGAAGCAGGCACTTCTACCACTGGTGATGGGGAACCATCCGATGTGATGGCCGTTCTCAACTGACGGGGTCCGCCGTCCAAGTAGCCTCTCTCCGTGCACCGGGAGCCCACCGAACGACCGTGGGCACCACTGGTCATCCGGTGGCCGATGCCCCGGCCGTCCGGGCCTGGCCGCTACCAGCTGGTTCGACCTGATGTCGGCGTCACCCGTCGGAAGCCCCGGTGAACTGACCGTGGACGAATTCGAATTCGGTTCGGCACTCCGGGCTCTCCACGATCTGGCCCCTTCCGACATCACCGGGACATTGGCCCGGTTGGCCGGTCGAGTGGGCGCTTACGACATGACGGCCTTCCTCATCGACTTCGAGCAGTCGACGTTATTCCCTGTCCCGGGTCGCGGGGGTTCCATCGACGCCGCCATCGGCATCCCCACCGAGGGAACAGCTGAGGGCCGGGCGTTCCTCGAACGGCGCCTGGTGAGCTTTGTCACCGGAGACGCCACCAGGATCTGCGTGCCGATCCTCGAGGGTTCCGACTGCACGGGAGTTCTCGCCTTCACCCAACCGGGAGACATCGACGACGAGGCCCGGCGCCGAGGTGAGGAGCTGGGGATGATGGTGGGAGCGGCCATCGCTATGGCGGCTCGCTACACCGACCTGTTCAATCGAGTCCGCCGACGCAAGGCCATGAGCCTCCCAGCCAGTATCCAGTGGGCACTACTCCCCCCGCTCGAGTTGCGGACTCCGGAAGCTTCATCGAATGGCGTACTCGAGCCGGCCTACGACGTGGGCGGCGACTGCTTCGACCACTCGGTCAACGGCTTCACCGTCGACGTCGCCATCATGGATGCCATGGGTCACGGGTTGGGCTCCAGCCTCGTATCCTCTCTGGCCATCGAGAGCTACCGCCATGATCGACGACAGGGCCGGTCGCTGAGGATGATCCATGATCAGATCGACCGTGTGCTGGCCGAGAACTTCGGAGGCGGGAGATTTGCCACCGGCCAACTGGCCAAGCTCGACGTCCGGACCGGTCGGCTGGCCTGGATCAATGCCGGCCACCCCAGACCGCTCCAAGTCCGTGGGGCCCGGGTCATCGGCTCCTTGCCATGCCGGCCCTCGCGTCCCTGGGGGCTCGGTGGCCGGCTGGTGGAGGAAGCCGACGAGGCCCTGGAGCCCGGAGACTCGATCGTCTTCTACACCGACGGGGTGACCGAAGGCCGTTCGCCCTCGGGCGACCCCTTCGGGATCGATCGCTTCGTCGACATCATCGAACGAGCCTCGGCCGACCGTCTTCGCTCCGACGTGGTCCTCCGGGCAACCATCGATGAGGTGCTCGGCCATCAGGACGGGAACCTGGGCGACGACGCCACCATCCTGTGGCTCAGTTGGGAACCCGGACCCGCGGCCTGAGCGGTGCGAAGGGTCCGGGGTAGCTCGACGAGCCCTGTCGCCGAGGTTGTCGGCCGGGTCACGAGCACCCTCTCGCCGAGGAGCATCGGACACCCCGACAAATGGGCGATTCAGCCTGATCGACCCTCGCGGCTCCCCAATGCACGCCGGCGACCCGAGATCGGCAACACGAGCCAGAAGCCAACGAACGTTGCCACGGTGAGAACAGTAAGTGGGACGGCCGACCCACGGAGCACCACGCTGGTGATCAGGAGGACGGCGCCACAGATCGACAGGCCGACGGTCGCCAGTCCGGTGAGGGCAAGCACGTTGGACGTCCGCAGCAGCTGGACCTTGCGATGCCGGCGGAACACGAAGCGGTGATATGCCACCGGCGCCGACAGTTGTGCCGTGGACAAGGCCGCTACCAGGAGCACGGCTACGTACAGGTTGCGTTGCGGCGGGTCCAACCGGGCGAATCGGACACTGAAGGGCAATGCCAGTAAGAAGCCGAACAGCCCCTGGACACCCAGGCTGGCGACCCTGAGCTCTTGGAGCAGCTCCAGCAGGTTCCGATCGTCCCGCTCCTCTTCGGATTCGTGCCTGCCGGGATCGTCTGCGGCCTTGGTGGAGGTCGGGCCGGAGGTCCCTCCGCCCATCCTCAACACGTCCATCTGGGCATCCATTGACCCGTTCTCCCCACAACCGGAGGGCACAGGAAGCACCCCGAACCGGGCCCAGCGCAGGCCCCACCGCATCGGACCATCTCTACCCCGATGGGGGCACGCGAAACCTGGGTCGACGGGGTGCAGGTGCAGCAGTAGCGGCACCGCCAACGTTTGCGCGGGCTTAGACCGGGGAATCAATCTCGGCATGGAAGCCGAAGTCGAGGGGGCCGGGTCGATCGACGAGCAACTGGGCTCGCCTGGTTCTACTTTCGAGAAGGGCTGGCTGGCCGGGATAGTTCTCGGCTTGGTGGCCATCGTGGTCATGGTGCGACGAAAGGCCAACCGCCAGCGGGGCAACGAGGCACCTGCCGTCGGGCCCGCTGGCCAGCAGCCGAGCGTGCCGGCTTGAAGGCTCTCGATGGCGCCCGCGCCGCCGTCGACCGGTGGCAGCGTTCCCATGGCCTGGCCGCCGTCCTGTACGGAGTGGTCAAGAAGTTCGGTGACGACAGCACCAACCAGTTCGTGGTGCAGCTGGGATGGTACGGATTCGTAGCTGTCTACCCGTTGCTGCTGCTGGTCATCACCGTGTTCGGATTCGTAGGAGCTGGAGACCTCGGGCACCGCGTGGTGGCCACTCTGCACGAGTTTCCGGTGGTGGGCCAGCAATTCAATCCCGAGCGCGGATCGAGCACCCTGCATGGGAGCATCCCGGGATTGATCATCGGTCTGGCCGGTCTGGCCTATGGCGCCCAGGGCGTGACCCAAACGGCTCAACAGGCCATGGTGCGCGTCTGGAACATCCCCCGACGAGAGGTGGCGGGATTCCTGGCCCACCTGATTCGGAGTTTGACCGGTTTGACCATCATCGGCGGCACCTTCCTGGCCAACGCCGCACTGGCCACCTTTGCTACCAGCGGCGGCCTCGGCTACGTGGTCAGGGTGCCCGTGCTGGTGGGAATGGTGGTGGTAAACATCGGGCTGTATCTCGCCGCCTTCCGCAGCCTTACACCGGCCGCCATCGGCACGGGCGACCTGGTCCCCGGGGCTGCCCTGGCCGCTTTCGGTTTCACCTTGCTCATCACCATCGGCGGAGGTCTGGTACAGCACCAGGTGAGGAACAGTTCGGCCACCTACGGGCAGTTCGGGATCGTCATCGGCCTGGTGGCATTCTTCTTCCTTCTGGCCAAGATCAGCCTGTACGGAGCAGAGCTCAATCCCGTGCTCACCCGTCATCTCTGGCCGCGGGCGCTGTCGAGCGGAGATCCGACGGAAGCTGACGATCGGGTGCTGCACGACATCGTTCACCAGGATCTCCGCCGGCCGGATCAGCGGATCGGCGTCGGATTCGGGGCCGCAGCCCAGCAGCAGGTCGAGTGGGATGCCCGATCGACGGGGAAGGAATCCCCGGGAAATGACGCCACGGTGCCGGCCCACCACGACCCACGGCGAGGGGCACTCGACGGTCGACACCCCGGACGGGTTTGAGATTTCCCAATTCCGGATATCTCGGATTCCATGGTCCTGCTGACGAGCTTCGAGGCCACCCCGGTGGCCGAGTACCTGCGCCGGGAGGCACCGAGAGAACTTGAGCGGTTGAAGTCGATTGATCGACTGGTGAGTTCGTGGCCGGAGGGGAGTACCCCTGACCTCGCTTCCCCGCACCTGCTCCATACCACCGATGGCGGGTAACATCGCCAACTGGCATCGACCGCGGTCGATGACGAATTGTTCAGCAGCCGAGAGCGTCTGTGGCGAGCCGAGTCCGGCAAGGCCAGTTCTCGTTCCCGATTCAGGTCCCGTTCTTTCGGAAGGGTCGGTCGGGAAAAGCCCTCAGCCGACAGCTAGTAGGAGGAATCCGTGATGGAAGAGCGCACCGAACCAGACCAGGCAACCCAAACCGCGGAAGAGGCCGAAGCGGTCCACAACCACACCGCCGACAGACCCCCCACGGAGGCCGAGACGGCGACTGCCGATGAGCACTTGGCCAAATCCGACGATGCCGAGCGGGCCAAGGTCGCCGAGCACGAGGAAGAGATGATGGAGATCGGGGCAAAGGTCAAAGGGGAAGGGGCCATCGACTGAAGACAGTCCAGGGCTCCGGAGCTCGGTAGCCGACGGTGGTCATTCACTGAGGCAAGGACCAGCCCGATCCGGTGGGGCTTCGTCAACCGTCCGGACCACCTTCAGCGGATTGTCAGTGTCGGCCCGGTGACGGGAGGGCAGGACCACAACACAGTGACGATGGGGCCGATGACTCGCTGCCAGTGAAGGCTGGGTCCAGGGTTCGGTCAAAGCGAGGGCCCGGTGCAATACCCGTCTCGGCGCCACTGTCGATTGGAGGCCGGGGCCATCTCGGGTGCCGAGATGCCACATGGCGCGCAGTGGGATGTGTCGGTTCGACCGTCGCAATGGCGCTCCCCGGTGTGCGTGAATTGCCTGAAGCAGGACAGAGGCCAGTATTGGCGCGGCCACGGTCTTGTCCGAGGGAGCACGACATATATGTGGGGAGGATCACCCTCATTGCACGGCGACATCGAGGACCTCACCCGTCGGTACCTCGGTGGTGACCGACGGCGGGCGTGTCGCCTTTGGCGGGGAACGGTGACCCGGAGGCGCTCCCCCGACCGAGCCGGTTGAGCGGCCCGACTCCGCCGGGTCGGGCTCGTCGAGCGCTCAATGCGAGGGAAAGTCGCTGGCGCACGCCACTCTCCCGAGAAGGCTCCGTGCCGCGGCCAAAACGAGGTCGAGATCGCGCGTGAGGACGAACACGAATCGCCTGTCCCGGTCGGATCCTGCGTCTCCCAGATCCCGGGCGATGAGCGCACCGGCATAGTGGGCGCCGACGACCGCTACTACCCATTCATTGCGCAGAGGATCGTCGATCGAGAGCCTGACGCCACGCACACCCTCGACCGGCGCAGGGGGCATGTCCGAACCGAGGGCGGCAACGATCGGACAACGAACGGCAAGTGCGGAGTAGCGGAGGGCGGTTCTCCGGGTCAAGAACTGGGAATTCTGCAGCGCGCTGAGCACGACCGGGGGCGTTTCCAGTGCCATCCCTTGATGTTCGAGGTGCTGTGAGATTCCATGGAGCAGGGCCTTCGGCCCGATTCGTGCCGAGTGGCCGTCGACGAAGCTGAAGGGGCTGCTCGGTGTCCTGTCCAGAGGCTGGTGGGGTCGGAAGCCTTTCGAGGGATTGGGAATCGTGCCCAGAGGGCCGGGCCACCCCAGGTACCACCCCTGACCGAGCGTGGCGCCGAGGGCCAGCGCCCTCTCGAGGTGCACCTCGTTCTCGATGCCCTCGGCAAGCACTGTCGCTCCGGTCCGCTCGGCGTAGCCGGCCACGGTGGTATAGATGGCAGCCTGGTCCACGTTGGGCCAGCGCTGGACGAGCGAGACATCGAGCTTGATCACATCGGGGGCGATGAACGGCAACAGAGCCAGGGAGTCGGGCTGGGCGCCGACGTCGTCGAGGGCAATGGCGCAACCGGCCGCCCTGAGCTGGTGGACGGCGTGAAGGAGCTCGGCCGGTCTCGTGGTCAGCGCCCGTTCAGTGATCTCCACCACCAGCCCGAACCGGCCGGCCGTCTTGGCCAACAGTCGGGCCGCGGTATCGGCGGCCAGTACTGAGGGCTCGAGGTTGACGAAAAGCTCGAATCGCGGCGGAAGGGTCTCGGCCATGGCGCCTTCAATTGCCGCATCTCGACATGCCTCATCGAGCTCGTCGAGTCGTCCCATGAGAGCGGCCAGGTGGAAGGCCGCTTCCGGAGTTATCCCGAGCTCCGGCCATCGGGCCAGTGACTCGGCGGCCACCTGTTCGCCGGAGTTGAGATCGAAGATCGGCTGGTACTGGGGCCGCAGGTAGCGCCGGCTGATCAGATCGTCGATCTGTGCGATCGGGAGCTGCATTGGCTGGGTAGCGCTGCTGGAGATCAGCGTTGAGGTGGTATGTCCCAATCGAGTCATTTCGATGCTCCTCCGTGCGACGAGATGGCCAGCGGCATTCCCTCGGCAATCTGGTGCCGGACAGACATCGTCACGTCCGGCCACGTCCCGAAGTGGGGTTTGTCCTAAGTACGAGGTGAGCTCGTTCCCCGTGTTGCACGACGAGCGCCCGACCCAAGGGTGGACACCACCGACGAATCGGGTCAGCCCCATTTCCGATTTACGAGTGGGCATGATCAGCTGGACGGGTCGGCACATCTCGTGTGCGAACTGGTTTGGACATCGGCGTCTGTCGGGGACGAGGTGGTGGCGGCCTACACCACCACACGCTCAATGGACCCTCGATCCGTGTGCCGACCCTGGAGGCGTTTCGCCATGGCGTTCCTGTACAGAACCGGCACCAGGCAGGCCGAAGCTCCGGGAGTCGAGGTTGGCGCTCGACCGGAATGTCCATGCCCATTTCCACCGACGGACCGGATCGGGGAAAGCGGCCGCCGTCTGGTGGACTCGGCCGGCGAGGCGGTGGTGATGGTCGACGCCACCGGCACCATCGAGCTGGCCAACGCCCGAGCCGAGCGATTGTTCGGCTACGCCCCACAGGAGCTCGTCGGGCTCAGCGTGGCTGTGCTGGTCCCCGAGAGGCTTCGGAAGGGTCATGATGCCCGCTGCAGGAGCTATTCCGCCCAGCCCCGTCTGAGGGAGATGGGCACGGGTACCGAGTTCTTCGGGTGTCGCAAGGACGGCACCGAATTCCCCGCCGAGATCTCACTCTGCCCATCGGAAACCCGTCAAGGCACGTTCGTCCTGGCATCGATCCGCGACATCACTGCCCGGAAACATGCTGACTATCTCGCCTCCCATTTCATGGCAGTAGTTGAGTCGTCCAACGACGCAATCATCGGTACGGACCTCGACGGTGGCGTCACCAGCTGGAACCCTGGCGCCGAGCTCCTCTTCGGTTACGCCGAATCCGACATGTTGGGTCAACCGATCTCGGTCCTCGATCCCGCGGGTGATGACGGGCGTTGGATCGAGCAGATCTTCGAGGCCGTCGAAAAGCAGGACACCACGCGATTGCGTAAGGACGGAACGCTGGTCAATGTGTCGATTACGCACTCGCCGATCCGTGGAAGCGACGGGGCTTTGAGAGGTTTTTCGACGATCGCCAGGGATATCTCCGATCGCCGAAAGTCAGAGACGCTCAAGGGCGGGTTCCTGTCCATGGTCTCGCATGAACTGCGCACTCCCCTGAGCGCCATCGTTGCCTATGTCGAGCTGCTGATCGACGGTGAACTGTCCCGACAGGAGAGAGACCGGTTCACCGAGGTGATCCACCGAAACTCCCTACGACTGGAACGACTGGTGGGTGACCTGCTCTTCGTGGCCCAGCTCGAGTCGGCCAGCTTCAGCATCACCAAGAGCATTGTGGACGTAGTGGCGATTGCCCGAGAAGCGGTAGATGCCGCCATGCCCCGGGCCGAGCAGTCCGGTGTCGACTTGCATCTAGCTCCATGCAAAGACTCTCTCTCCCTGATCGGGGATGCCGGGCGGCTCGGCCAAGCTCTTGACAATCTCATCTCTAACGCAATCAAGTACTCGCCTGACGGTGGTGCGGTGTGCGTAACGGTCCTGCCCGGGGCCGGGGAGTGCACCATCGAGGTGCAGGACCATGGCATGGGAATCGCCCACTCGGAACAAAAGCACCTATTCGAGCGGTTCTTTCGAGCATCGAAGGCGGTCGACCTCCAGATCCAGGGTGTCGGGCTGGGCCTGATGGTCGTCGAGGCGATCGTCGATGCCCACGACGGCAGCGTGAGCGTGCTGAGCGAACCAGGCTCTGGCGCCACGTTCCGAGTCACCATTCCGCTCGAACCACAGACCCAGCGGCCAGTACCCTCACCGGTCCCGACGTTGACGGCAACGCACAACTCATGACCAAGCCGGTCGCACTCGTCATCGACGACCAGTCGGATATCCGGAACGTAATCGTCTTCGTGCTCGACAAGGCCGGATTCGAGGTCCACGAGGAGTCCAACGGCGAACACGGTCTGTTGGCTGCCAGCGTGGTGCGCCCCGATGTGATCCTCCTGGATTGGATGATGCCAGGGATGAGCGGCATCGACGTGTGCCGGGCCCTTCGCCAAGATGTCGATCAACGTTCGACCGTCGTGATCCTGTTGACCGCCAAAGCCCAGGAGGCGGACGTTGAAATCGGGTTCGCCGCCGGAGCTCAGGACTACATCTTGAAGCCCTTCAGTCCAAAGGAGCTGGTGAGTAGGGTCCAAAGCCTACTCGTCCAGGCTGTGTAGATCGGACCGGAGGCGAAGGAGCCTTCGGTCGATTTGGACACTCCGCGGGGCGGAGGGCCAAGCACCGTGTTGCTGTGCATCGCCCGGGCCTAGACGTGCGCCTCGGGGACATTGCCACTGAACTCGGCATCACCGAGCGTCGGGCTGCGACATCGGCAAGGAGTTCACCGGGGCCGGATAGTGGTCAAGGAGAGGATGGGCCGGCGCAATCTGTACAAGATCCACGATGATCTGACGATTCCGAATGGCTCGGACAGCACTTCCCCCATCGGTGAGGATTTGGATCTCTTTGGTCAGAACGGGAAACCACCACCGGACGAATCGCGCCCCGATCGCGGACAGGTACATGACGTACCCCCGAGATGGGAGCAGGTCCTCGTTGCAGTTGAGGGCGAGCCCCATTGCCGCGCTTTGAATGCCGTGATTCACTGGCCTGCGTAAGCCGAGGTGGCACTGATAGGTCGGATTGGGTGAGACGATGAGTCACTTGTCTGCGTCGGTTTGTCTGGAAGCCCTTGCTCGCCATCGAGTCTGTCGCGCCCTCGAACCCATCCGACAGCAACCTCCACCGTGCGGTGCATCCCCCCGGCGGTTGTCCTCCCTGCAAGTCGCTCGGTTCCTTGCACACCGATGACGGCCTCGAGATTCCCCACCGCCCGCGGTGTCACGGTCCTCGAAGTCCCCGACCTGGCTGTGGTGGCCACCGACACCGACATCGTCGTCGCCGCCTGGAACGCCGCCGCCGCCGATCTCTTCGGCTGGAGCGCTGAACACGCCGTGGGCCGCGGGCTCGGCGAGCTCCTGGGCACGGCCGACTCCGAGGTAACGAGCACCATGCTGGAGATGGTCGCACGGGGTGACAGCTGGTCCGGGCACCTTCCCGTCCTGCACTGCACCGGTGCGCCCTTGGTCGTACGTTCGACCCACCATCCGCTGGTGAACGGAACAGGAACGATTGTCGGCAATATCGCCCTTCTGACCGAGGTAGCGCGGGGCGATGGTCAATCCGGGTCCCAAGCCATTCTGGAGGCCATCCCCGGCAGCCCGTTCGAGTCGGCTACTTCCCTGTCGGCAACCGGCTTCCACCTCGACCCCGACATCGGCGACCACAGCAGTGACGCACCGATCCCGGTGCTGGTAGCCACGGACAGCCTGCTCATCGGTGACGGACTGGCTTCCCTCCTCGACGACGTCGCCGGTATAGAAGTGGTGGGACGGGTCAGAGACCACTTCGAGCTCATCAGGCTCACCACCGAGCTCCGTCCGCAGGCCGTCATCATCAGTGTCCGCTCGCCCTCCTCGACGGCCACCGTTGAGGCCGCCCGCCATTTGCGGAGCGAATTCCCTGAGATCGGCTTGGTGCTCATCTCCGACTGCGGCAACGGATTTGCCCTCGAACTACTACGCGACGGCGCTTCACGGATCGCCTATCTGCTGGACGACCGGCTCCCCACCATCGATTCGGTGGTCGACGCCGTGCGGGAAGTGACGGCTGGTCAGTCGGTCCTCGATCCCACCATCGTGGACTTCCTGGTGGACAGCAGCAAACATGCAGGGATCGATGATCTCACCTACCGCCAGGTGGACGTCTTGGAGCTGATGGCCGAGGGACTGTCCAACCGGGCCATCGCCGATCGGCTCTTCATTTCGGTGAAATCCATTGAGAAGTGCGTTACTGCCATCTTCCGGAACCTCGACGTCGCCGACCTCAGCGCTGTCGATCGCCGGGTGACCGCCACCCTGTCGTACCAACGGGCAAGGACCACCGGTCTGGAAGCGGAGCTGCGCCGTATCCGCAAGAACAGTGCCACAGATCCGTCCCCCATGGTGGTGGCACCCCGGAAGGACGACGCACTCGCCCCTCTACCGAGCCAGACCACGCTCGGTGCTTGAGCCGGAGCGGACGACCGGAATTCGTCCACCAGGAATCGCGGTTCCCATCGGACGCGATGATGCTGCACTGCCTTCGAAGGTGAGGGTGCGACGAGCACGGCGGAGGCATCATTCGTGACCGCCCCACCCGCTCGAAGTTCGACGTACCGCCGCATGTGACGAAGGCCGAACGAGAGCTCTCGAGCATCCTGAGCGAATTCGCCCGGACCATGCTCACCGACTTCCCCATCCAGGAGATCCTGGAGCACCTGGTGAGGCGGATCGTCGACTTGCTCCCGATTACCGGGGCCGGCGTCACCCTCATCGACCCCCCGACGGCGCCTAGGTATGTGGCGGCATCGAATTCGTCGGCCATGCACTACGAGATGCTGCAAACCGAGCTGGGCGAGGGTCCGTGCGTCATCGCCTATCGGAGCGGTGAGCCGGTGATCGTTCCGGACCTCGACGTCGAGGAGCGGTTCGCGGTGTTCGCACCGAGAGCCCTCGAGATAGGGCTGAGGGCCGTGTTCACCTTTCCGCTGCGACAAGGACAGCAGTGTCTCGGCGCCCTCGACCTCTACCGCGATGCGCCCGGCGGGCTCACCGCCGATGAAGTCGCCACCGCCCAGACATTGGCAGACGTCACCGCCGCCTACCTCGTCAACGCACAGGGGCGAGCTGATCTTCAGTATGCCTCTGATCGATCCCACGAGCGTTCTGTTCACGATGCCCCGACCGGACTGCCCAACCGTATCCTCCTCCTCGAACGGATCGACCACGCCATCGTGCGTAGTGGCCGCTCGAAGAAGGTGGTGGCCGTGCTCTTCATCGATCTCGACGGTTTCAAGACCGTAAACGACACCCACGGGCACCAGGTCGGCGACGAACTGCTGGTGGCCATGAGCGCACGCATCACTGCGTCCCTCCTGCCTGCCGACACCTTGGCCCGACTGTCCGGTGACGAGTTCGTCATCCTGCGCGAAGAGCTCGACCGTGCCGATCAGGTCGAGATCGTTGCCTCCCGCATCGTCGACGCCATCGCCGCGCCGTTCCTGGTGACCGGTGTCGAGGTGGAGATCTCGGCCAGTGTTGGTATCGCCTTCGCCAACCAGGGCAACGACAACGGCGAACAGCTGCTCCACACCGCAGACACCGCCATGTACCAAATGAAGCGAAAAGGGGGGGCCGGCCACCAGGTCATCGATCTCCGAGCCCAACAACTCGCCGAGTACGACATGGACCTGCGCGGGGCCCTGTCAGGAGCGGCCGACCGCGGTGAGCTCCGGCTCGCCTACCAGGCCATCGTCGGCACCGTCGGCGGTCGCATCGAAGGAGTGGAGGCCCTCCTGCGGTGGGAACACCCCATCAGGGGCTCCATACCACCGACCACCACCATTCCCCTGGCCGAGCAGTCCGGCCTGATCGTCGAGATCGGCCGATGGGTATTGGAGCGGGCCTGCATCGACCGATCGGACTGGACCGGCGCTCGGCCATCGGGGCTGGCCATCAACATCTCGGCCCACCAGCTGATGGCTCCGGACTTCGTGACAACAGTGGCGGCAATCCTGTCCGACACCCACACGGACGGTACATGCTTGACGCTGGAGATCACCGAGGGGGCGCTGATCAGCGACAAAGAACGGGCCCATGTCGTGCTGGACCAGCTGAAGGAGCTCGGCCTGCTCATCGCACTCGACGACTTCGGTACCGGCTACTCGTCCCTCAGCTACCTGAAGAGGTTTCCGGTCGACATCGTCAAGATCGACCAGAGCTTCATCACCGATCTCACCCGGGACAAGTCGAGCCATGCCATCGTTTCGAAGTCCGTCGAGCTGGCCCACCTGCTCGACATGGTCGTGGTCGCCGAGGGTGTCGAGACCGAAGATCAGTACCAGGCCGTTGCTGCGCTGGATTGCGATCTCTGTCAGGGTTTCTACTTCGGACGCCCCACGAGCCCGACCATCATCGGCGAGAGGCCGTGCATCGCCATTTGAACCTTCCCTCGACCGGTCTAGCGACGGCGGCCGTGGTCGGGCGGGTTCTCGAAGATCGAAGGCCACCGTGAGGCGGTCCACGACCAAGCGGCGGTGCCAACACGCTCGTCAGCGGCGGCGTCTAGGGTGCGGACGGCTCGCTCCGGTCAAGCTGGCGGTGGCGATCGTCCTGGCCGCCGCCCTGTGCGCTGTGGTGGTGCCCAACGGCGTGTCCAGCGCGGCGGGAACCATGACCGGCCTGTCATGGGCGCTCCCGGTCAGTGACGCCGTCCACCCCAACGAGGCGGGCAGCGTTTGGGTGAGCGTGCCACCAGTGACGACCAGAGTCCCGTCGCCGCCCCGGCCGCCCCGGCCGCCCCGGCCGCTCCGACCGCCCCGGCCGCTCCGACCGCCAAGACGGCCAGCCCCACCCGCACTGGCAGGGTGCACCGGTTCCGGCCTCGGCGGTAGCTGCCGGTGGGCCGGGCATCCACTTCGATCCTGGACAGTGGGGAGGTGCCTCCTGAGCGGTGCTGGTCGACGGCGAAGCGACAGCTCATTGACGCCCGAGTCCATGGACAGAGCCGGCCACGTTATGGAGCGGGGTCGGTCCTAAAGATCGGAGGGAAGGTTCCCGAGCACGCGGTTCGAACCAGCTGGGCGCCGATTCCCTGGCCGTCCGGGGGTCGGGATGCACGGGCACCATCGCCGATGACCGCGCTGGTGCTGACGACGGTCGCTCAGGTGTACCGGACCAGGGTGGTCGCCAAGACGGCACGTCGGGCGCTCGTCATAGGGCGCGCCTCGCTGGGTACCGCCTGACCCGCCCTCTCGGGCTGGCCATTCGGCCGCCTGCACGTATTTGTACCTCCGTCCTCCATGCCTCACCGGGCACGTGTACGTTTTCTGCACCCACTCGTAGTGGCGAGTGGCAGGACCACCCTGGCCCAGAAGCTTGTAGAGGCTCCCACCAAATCCAGCGGGCAGGGCCCGAAAGGCGGCATTCGGCCATGAACACACCGGACAAGACCAGAGCCCTCGATCACATCGTCGTCGTGATCTTCGAGAACCGATCGCTCGACAACGTACTCGGACGCCTGTACGGCCCCGGCGACGACAAGATCTTCGACGGCGTCAGCGGCAAGGACCTGGTCAATCCCGTCCCGGACTGGGCCGAGCACGGGGCAGCAGGCAACGTGGTCCCCTACGGGATAGCCACCGACATGGACTCGCCCAACCCCGACCCGGGTGAGGAGTGGTACCACACCAACACCCAGCTCTACAACACCATCGACGTCCACAACCGCTTCAAGATCGGCAGGGACGTGACCGCCCCGTGGAACCAGCCTCGGCCCGGTGCCACCCCGACCATGGACGGATTCGTCACCGACTTCATCAGCACGTTCACCGCTGAGATCGGGCGCCAGCCGACCTATGCCGAGTACGCCCAGATCATGACCGGATACACCCCCGACCAGCTGCCGGTGCTGAACGGCATCGCCCGGGACTTCGGGGTGTTCGACCATTGGTTTTCCGAGGTACCGTCCCAGACCTTCATGAACCGGTCGTTCTGGACGGCCGCCACATCCTCGGGCCTGGTCGTCAACAGTCCGGTGACCAAATGGTTCACCGAGAACGACGCCGAGACGATCTTCGAGCGGCTCGAGGAGCACGGCCGGACGTGGAAGGTGTATGTCATGGAGCCGATGCCCGTGTCGTTCACCGGCGTGATCCATCACCCCCGGCTGAAGGACCGGCTGGCCACCAATTTCGTCCCGTTCGCCCAGTTCGAAGCGGACGCCGCCGCCGGCACCCTGCCCGATTTCTCGCTCGTCGAACCCAACATGTTGGCCGGGCACGGCGACTACCACCCGGCGTTCGGCCGGTCGTTCGCCGAAACGATCGACATCGGGGCCGACAGCCCGTCCTCAGTCCTGTCCGGTGAGGCCTTCCTCGAGCGGGTGTTCAACGCCTACCGGTCCGCTACCTCCGAGCAGGGCACCAATGTCTGGAACACCGCGCTCCTGATCGGATGGGACGAACCGGGAGGAACCTACGACCACGTGGCTCCCGGGTCGGTCCCTCCCCCGAAGCGGACGCACCGGCCGGCGAGTTCGGCTTCCGGTTCGACCGCTCCGGCTACCGGGTCCCCGCCATCGTCGTGTCACCCTGGGTCACACCCGGCTCGGTCTACAACGAGGAGTACCGCCACACATCGCTGCTGGCCACGCTGCGAAAGGTCTGGGGGCTGGGCGGTCCGTTCACCCAGCGGGACGCCTCGGCCCGCACGTTCGACCACGTGTTCACTAACGATCCTCCCCGTCCTCCCGCAGCCTGGGCCACGGTCGAGTCCCGTCCGGTACCGGCGTGGACGATGGACCCCGAGGTGGTGGGTAAGGGTCTGAGCAAACTGGGTAGGACCATCTGGCCCGGCATCATCGCCAGAGCCAGGGAGATGGCGGTGCAACTACCGAAGGAACTCGACGATCCCGCCGCCGATCTCACCCCCAAGGTCATGATCGACTTCATCAGGGATGTCGCCCGGCACTTCTTCCCGCTGTTGGCCGGCGATGCCAGCGACCTGCCCGGGGGCTAGCACCCACCGCCGGCTGAACGCCGGACCCGGGCCGGGGCCGCCCGGTCGTCCGGCCGGGTCTCCGCCAACGGGTATCGTGCCCGGATCCGAGAGGTGTGACCGCCGAGGAGGAAGTCGTGCCGAGATGCCTGGTCGTGCAGCACGTCGAGCCCGAGAGTGCCTATGCCATCGGCGATGCCCTCACCGCGGCAGGCGTCTCGGTCGACATCCGCAAGGTCTATGCCGGCCAGTCCCTCCCCGCCGATCTCGCCGGGTTCGACGGCCTGGTGGTCATGGGGGGACCGATGTCCGCCACCAGTGACGACGGATTCTCGACACGGCGGAGGGAGATCGAGCTCCTGGCCCACGGGCTCGAACAGGGAGTCCTGACGCTCGGCATCTGCCTCGGGGCCCAGCTCCTGGCCCTGGCGGCCGGGGGTGCGGTGTTCGAGGGGTCGGCGGGACCAGAGATCGGTTGGGGCTCCGTCGACCTCACGCGGCAGTCGACCGACGACCCCCTGCTCGAGAATCTTCCCGGTCGGCTGACCGTCCTGCACTGGCACAACGACACCATCGATCTGCCGGAGGCCGCCGTTCATCTGGCCTCGAGCCGCCGGTACCCGAACCAGGCGTTCAGGGTGGGAACACGGGCGTGGGGCTTCCAATTCCACATGGAGGTCGACAGAGTGGCGCTGACGGCATTCCTCGACGCCTTCGGTGGGGAGGCCAGGGCGGCCGGTGTCGATCCCGAGTCCATCGCCGCCGCCACCACCGGCCACCTCGACGAAATCGCTCCTGTCCGCGACCGGATCGCCGCCCGATTCGCCCGGTTGGTCAGCCGATTCGACCGGGACCAGGACTTGGTGGAGCTCGGCTGAACCCGCCGCCGCCCGGTCCGGAGGGCCGCGTGGCGTGCGTGCGCCGAGGCCGGCTCGGCGGGCGCCGCCACCGGGCACCGGGCCACTGGCGGCCCAGCGGCCCGGCATCCCCCTTCGCCGATTCCCTGCGATGGCGGTGTGGTCGGCCCCGATGGTCATCCGGCATCGGACGGCTTCAGGCCCCTGTGTTTCCGTGGCGTGAACTGTTGGCAACAAAAGTTGTCTCTTAGACAACTCGAGGTTTAGGCTGTCCGCATGGTGACCGAGGCCACGCTGGCGTCCATTGGAGAACGCCTGAGAACTGCGAGGGACCGCGCCGGCCTCACCCTCGAACAGCTGGCCGACGCCACCGGCCTGTCGAAGGCCCATCTCTCCCGGCTCGAATCGAGTGATCGCCAGCCGTCGATCGCTGCGCTTCTCGACTTGAGCGCCGCTCTCGGCGTTTCGGTCAACGTCCTGCTGGGCGAGAACCGGGACGGGGCTCCGTTGGCCATCTCCACCGGGACCGAATCCCGCCACGAGGCCAACGGGCTGGCCATCAGCACCCGCAGCGGATTCCCGGGCTCGTCGGCCATCGAGGCCCTGAGCATCTCGATCGATCCGGATCGCCCCACCTCCCCTCCTGCCCGGCACCGCGGCGAAGAATGGCTCTACGTGGTCGGCGGCACCCTGGTCCTCGAGTACGACGGCGTCGAGTACACCCTCACCCCCGGCCAGTGCGCCCACTTCGACGCTGACGGACCGCACCGGTTGACAGCTGTCGGAGGGGTGACGGAGATCCTCATGGTGGCCGCTCACGATTCCCGGAGCCTGCAGGCGCTCCATCGCTGAGCCGCCCCTCACCCATCGGTCGTTAGTCGTGACAAGTGAAGAGTGAACGAGTAGCGAGCAGTACCGGACACCCGAACACCGATCAGAAAGCGGAGGCCACGAGATGACCGACACCCTGGACGAACTCGAAGCGACCGGCGAGAAGTTCTCGATCGACAAGCTGCTCGACGTCCGAGCCCGCACCCGGCGTGCCGTCCATGCCATAGCCGATCAGGTCGAGGTGGGCATGGCCGAGGAGGAGGCCAAGGACATCGCCCGCAAGACGCTTTCCTCGCTCGGCATGAGGCGGGGATGGCACCACATCATCGTCCGGGTCGGCTCCAACACCACCAAGGACTTTATGGAGCGGTCCGAGCCCGGGGTCGTCCTGGGCGAGAACGACATCTTCTTCGTCGACATCGGCCCGATTTTCGAGGACTGCGAGGGTGATGCCGGCGACACGTTCGTGGTGGGCGACGACCCCGACCACCACCGGGCCAAGCGCGACGCTCGGGCCATCTGGGAGGCAACCCGCCGGCACTGGTTCGAGCAGGGAGTCACCGGAAAGGAGCTCTACGAGTTCGCCGTGCAGGCAGCCGAGGATCTGGGTTGGAAACTGAACCTCGACCTGTCCGGCCATCGACTCTCCGACTTCCCCCACTCGGCGCACTACGACGGTTCGATCGCCGATGTCCCCTACTCCCTGCATCCCGACCGCTGGGTACTGGAGATCGCCATCATCCATCCCGAGCGCCATTTCGGGGCGTTCTACGAGGACCTCCTGTTGGAGGATCAGTCCTTTCCCGAGTGGGTCTTCGCCCCGGACTGAGGCGCCCCGGCTGACGGGCGCAACCACGGGGGACCACGCGAGGGGGGCCTGGTGGAATGAATAGAGCGCGCTCTTAATGTCACTAATTGGCTTTAATTATCCTGGTTCTAATTGCCAAAATTACTGCCCACATCTTTCCGGCGAGTTTACAAGCCGTTAATGCTCCGTATCCTGCTTCGAAATATTCGTCGCTTACAGTCGTATTGAGGGATATATTTCACATCATAGGTGAGAGTTATTAACGAATGATTCCCGATATTTTCCCGAATCATTTGCCGCAATTGCAGCTCCATTCCTTCACTACCGAACTACGAGAGGAGCAGTGAGCACCATGACGACACTGGCAACCGGAGATCCCCCAGGCTCCATGAAGCCCAATCCCGGCCTACGGAAGAATGCGCTGGGGGCACCCACCGTGCTGGCCCAGTCCATTGCCGTGATCTCGCCGACCATGACGGCCGTCCTCATCATCGCCATCTGCTTCGGCGACGCCGGAAACGGAACCTGGCTGGCCTATGCGTTCGGCACGGTGATGCTGCTCTTCGTGGTCGGGTGTCTCAACCAGTTCGCCAAGCGGTCGGCCCAGGCCGGATCGATGTACGGCTATACCGGCCGGGGACTCGGACCGACATCCGGAGTGATATCGGGATTCAGCCTCATCTGGGCCTACCTGTTCATCGGGGTCGCCGGCCTGACCGGCTTCTCGATCTTCGCCGCCCAGTTCCTGTCCGGAATCGGGGTGCACACCGTCGTGCCCCCAGTGCTGTTCTTCTGTCTGAGCGCCGCCGTCTGCTGGTTCATCGCCTACAAGGACATCCACGTGTCGTCACTGCTCACGCTGGTCTTCGAGTGCGTGTCGGTGGCCTGCATCCTGGCCCTGGCCTTCGTGGTCCTGTTCAAGCACGGGTTCACCATCGACACCACCATCGTCAAGGCCAAGGGCATGTCCCTGCACGGATTGAGCCTGGCTGTGGTGATCTGCATCTTCTCCCTCGTCGGTTTCGAGAGCGCCACCACGCTGGGCGGCGAGGCCAAGAACCCCTTGAAGAACATCCCGAGGGCGGTGATCATCAGCCTCATCATCACCGGGGCGTTCATGGTGTTCATGAGCTACGTCGAGGTCTTCGGGACACGTCACTACGGCACGCCGCTCAACGAGATCGCCCTGCCGTTGACGACGCTGGGCCAGATCTACGACGTGACCTTCTTCAAGGTCCCGGTGGCCCTGGGGGCCATGGTGAGCTTCTTCTCACTCACCCTGTCGTGCCTGAACGCCGGATCCAGGATCATCTATCCGATGGCCGAGCACACCATCTTCCCCAAGCACCTGGGCCGGGCCCACAAGGAGAACCAGACGCCGCACGTGGCCATCACCCTGTACATCCTGGCCATTCTGGCCATCCCGGTCATCCTCGAGATCTTCACCAACCCCAACACCACCTTCGGGGACGCCGGGACATTGGCGGCCTTCGGCTTTCTGACCGCCTACTTCCTCATTTCGGTGGCCGCCCCGGTGTACCTGAAGAAGCGAGGCGAGCTGCGAGGCCACCACGTGCTCATCGCGGTGATGGCCTGCCTGCTGCTGATGGTCCCCCTCATCGGCAGCTTCGTCCCGGTGCCGCCCTACCCCGTCGACATCTTCCCCTACATCTTTCTCGCCTACATGGTGGCGGGGTCGGCGTGGCTCTACGCCGCCAACCGCCGCCGGCCCGGTGTCCTCACCGGGATCGAGACCGATCTGGAACGGACCCATCCGCCCATGCCGATCGGCATGGGTCCGATCGAGGAGGAGCGGCCCGAGGGATCTCCGGTGCCCGGGGCGAGGCCGGTGGCCTCTCCCCCACGCCGCCACCGCCGAGGGGCGGACGCCCAGGTCGAGTCGGCTGCCTCGTAGCGACGGCCACGGAACGAGTGCCCACGGGGAGCAGGTTTCCCGTGGGCACTCTGCCGTCTGGCGGATTGTGGGTGGCCGGTTGGCCCGTTGGCCAGGGTACGTCGGTCCTGGCCCGGCCCCTGGCCGCTCAGTCGGGCAGGACGCGGATGTGCGACTGCCCGAGCCCACCAGTCCGGTGGATGACGCTCTCGTCGGTCAGCCGATTGCCGACGCTCGGGATCCTGGGCATGCCGAGCGTCGTGCTGGGCCGACTGACGGCCAGGTAGGTCCGGACCCGGTCGGCCAGGGCCAAGAACCCGGCGGCGTCCTCGGGGGCGTCACAGGCGTTCCCGGCCGTCTCCAGAGCCTCGGCCGCCTCCACGAGGAGATTCATGCCGGTGTCGTACCCATCCAGGGTCATCGGAATTGGACGGCGCTGTGTGGTCCCATCCGGACTCTCGATCTTGTCACCGTCAGCGGCGACGCTGGTGCTGGTTACGAACTAGTCGGACGGTACACCACAAGGAGGGCTCGCACTAGTCCCAATTGGGAAGACGTCTTCCCGAACGGCGAGGTCTATGGCACCGATCCGGGTCCGGGGCCGGTGGCCAGCGAGAACACCTCGATGGGGCGCTCGAAGCCCTTCAGGAGACGGAACCCGGCTGCCCGGAATTCGAGTCGGTCACTCGCTGAGCTGGCCGTGTCGGCATCGACCAGCACCTCCCCAGGGATGGCCAGATCAGCCAGGCGGGACGCCAGGTTGACCACTGTTCCGTAGTAGTCGCCGTGCCGGGCGATGACCTCGCCGAAGCACACCCCGCCACGTGGCTCGATGCCGTCTTGGTAGGCGGCGGTGATGTCCCGGGCGATGGCACAGCCAGCGGCGGCGTCCAGGGCCACGAACATGACCTCATCGCCGATGTGCTTGACGATGCGGCCATCATGTGAGCTGGCAACGTCGAACGCGTGGAGCTCGAAGCTGCTGATCAGCTCGAGCAGTTGGGCCGGAGCCGTGTGCAGGGACAGTGGGGTGAATCCCACCAGGTCGACGAATCCCACGGCCAGGCGGTGCAGCGATCGGTCGGTCACCCCGGCCTGGGCGAATCGCTGACGATCGATGGCCTCTCGCATGTGATGGATGAAAATGGGTCCCATCGAGTCGCCGAGCCGAACCGCCGCCGAGCTGACGGCCACCTGGTCCTTGGCCCAGGCCAAGAGATCGGTCTCGGACAGGTCCGACCTCTGCTCCTGGGTCTGCACGTACACCGAGACGGCGGCCTCGGCCACCCGCGACAGCGAGCTGCCCAGTACCCGCAACAATTCGCCACCGTGAGGGCCGACCGGATTGCCCTGCATGAAAAAAGAGGTGAGGTCGGCGTCGGGACCGGTGAACATCACCCGATCCGGATCGGGAACCACGATGCCCAGGGTTCTCCACATGGCCAGGACATCGTCCACCTCCGCACCGACGGCCGCCGCCACGTCACGGGCACTCAGATGGACGCCCTCGGCGTAGACGAGATCGCCGGCCAGTCTGCCGACATGGAACTGGCGCCAGGCGGCCTCGATCTGTTCGGGGGTGGCACCCAACGACCGCAGGAACGAGTCGACCTCTTCGGAGTCTCCGCCTTCGGACACCCAGCTGACGCTACCGGAATCCCGTGCCGGATCGAGACCGGTCGCTCACCGGGGAGGCGGGGTGGTGAGGGGTCCGGCTAGGGGCCGGGGCAGGGCGAACGGTTCCCGTCGAGGCTGACGTTGAACAGGGCACCGTTGATGTGGTTGTTGTCATCGTACGTGCAGAACCCGGGGTAGAGCGAAGACTGGTACTCGGCGTTGAAGACTGCCTTCCCGTGAGCCGGATAGGAGGAGAGGCGGCCGCAGGTGCCGTACTCGTTGCACTGCTCGGAGATGATGCCTTGCGCGAACGGTTGCATGGTGGAGGCGAAGTCGTCGCCGGTGTCATCGAGATTCTTGGCGATCCAGCCCAGACCGAGCCCCTGCATGTAGGTAGAGAGTTCTACGAGGTACGTCGCCTCGTCCGATTCGGAAATGGGGAAGCCGGTCGTCCCCTCGTTGGTGCCGAAGGTCTCGTCGAGATCGGTCTCCACCGCGTCGAAGCGCTTGGCTGAGCACTGTTGCTGGATCATCGCCTCGATGATGTGGAGCGTTGACGTTGCAGTGATGTTCAAGAAGTATTCCGGATAGTCGCTCAGCTTGTAGCCAAGATCGCCGTCCGCCTGGAGCTGGTCGAAGTAGGTGACAGGGATGCCTTCATCGGCGGCCGAGTAGTAGTTGCCGGCCGATCCGACTTCGATGTAGCAGATGGCCCGGTCACCAAGGTCGTGGAGGGCTTGCACGGTCGATGCCGAGTTCTCGATGCCGTCGATGTCGTACACGACGGGGTCCGGCGCCGGATCCCCGTTGGGCAGCGTGTCGTTGTAGCCCATCTCCTTGGGGTTGCCCAGATCGAGCGTGCCGGACAGGTACCACTGCCAGGGAAGGTTGCCCGACGGTGCCGTCCAATACGTCCCGCTGGTAGGTGTGTCCGGAACCACGGGAACTACATCGACCGGAGTCCCGAGGATGAAGGTCCCGGTGATGTCGAACTTCTTCAGGCCGTGCTTGCTGGCGCAGCCGGCGGCGAGGGAGCTCGACGGCGGCGGCGTCACCGTGACACTGGCCGGGCCGGCGAACGACCCAGCGGCGCTGGCACCGCTGACGATGGTCACGGTGAACTTCTCCGTGTACCCGAAGTAGGTGCCCTTCCACCTGACCTCGAACGTGGCCGACGCTGCGGTGACCGCCCCCTGACAGGTGAACGGGCTCTCCGAGAACGAACCGGAGATCTTGCCGCTGGTCATGGCGATCTCGCTGCTGGTCGCCGCGCAGCTGGTCGTCGATCCCTTGAACGATGAGGCGCCCGTCCCACCGCCGGCGGGTGTCAGCGATGGTGACAACGTCACCTTGGCGGCGTAGTCGCAGGTGACCCTGCCGGGGGCGCCGCCGAAACTGGCCGACGACGCCTTGGCTCTGGACGGTGATGCCGCAGCGGGCGACGGCGCCACCGCCAACCCCACCGCCAGCGTGCTCAGGGCCGCCAGCGAACAGACCAGGGAACCCCGGTACGTGCGCTTGGACGCCTTGCCACTGGGCCCATGACGGGCATCACTCCAACCGGCCATTCGGCTCCCCTCCAGCCCCGAGCCTAGGTGAACCGAGATGGTGCCATCCACCCCCGAACTTTGCCGGTGAGACCCCTGCATTCGGCCGGGGCGACCCTTGGACGAAGGCGCCGACCGGCCGGTGGCCGAGGCGGCGGCCGGTCACACTCCCCGGCCGCCGCCCCATCCCGCTAGAGCTCTTCGGTGTCCGGCACCCTGCGCAGGTGCAGATAGCCCAGGATGGTCAGGATCAACATCACGGCGGCGGCGATGAAGCAGGCGATGGCCGCCCACAGTGCGATCTGGCCCATCTTCCAGAAGGCGTAGGCCTCGAGCAACAGGCCTCGAAGGGTCGTGCCCCTGAACACCGTCTGGACCTGATTGGCCAGGGCGACATTGGACGGATCGGCCTCGGAGGCCGCGCTCGAGCTGGGCGTAGGTCTCGCCCTTGCCGATCTCCTGGAGATGGATGGCGATGAAATGGTCGGCGTAGGCCTCGGCTTGCGCACCAGTGGTCAATTCCTCACCGGAGTACTGCTCGAGGTAAGGAATCATCGCCGGCGTGATCTCGGTACCCGGCTTGGCCGTGGCAAAAGCCGTCCGGGCCGGGAAGGTGATCTGCTGCTCGGCCAGCTGATTGTGCACGTTGGAGTTGGCAAAACTGTAGGCCCACAGTCCGAGCCCACCGGCGACGAGCAGGAAGACGGTTAACACGGCTCCTGAGGTCGTCAAGATCCCATCGAAGGTCTTGCGTCGCATGAAAAATCCTCGCTTCTGGTTGATTGACTCACTCGACCGCGCCGAGATGTCACTACTTGTCACGGTAAAGGGGATCGATTTACCGGCCTAGGGTCGAAGGTCCCGACCTCCGGCGGTCGGCGAGCAGGAATCGCTCCGCCTGGTTCAATGGCGGACATGTCCAAGGAATGGGACCGAACATCGTTGACTCGGGAGCTGGCAGGCGCCGGATTCGTCGCCGCCCAGGACGAGGCCGACGCCCTCATCGCCTGCGCCAACGGCGACATCTCCCGGCTGGATGCGCTCGTCGACCGTCGCCTCACCGGCGAGCCGCTGGCCTGGGTCACCGGGAGTGTCCGGTTCTGCGGCGCAGAGATCCGGGTCGATCCGGGCGTCTATGTCCCACGTTGGCAGAGTGAGCCGCTGGCTCGTCGCGCCGCCGCCCGCCTGCCGGCCGACGGTGCGGCGGTCGAGGTGTGCGCCGGTACCGGCGCCATCGCCCGGGTCCTGGCCGTCGCCCGACCTCGAGCGCAGATCGTCGCAACCGACCTCGACGAACGTGCTGTTGCCTGCGCAGTCTCCAACGGGGTGGACGCCTACTGCGGCGATCTGTTCAGCCCGATCCCGCCGACGCTCGGGGGCCGGGTCGATGTCGTCGTCGGCGTGGTTCCCTACGTGCCGACAGCCGACCTGGCCCTCCTGCCCCACGGCACCCTGGAATTCGAATCTCCGCTACCCTTTGACGGCGGCGACGACGGATTGGCCATCCTCCGGCGGGTCCTGGCCGAGAGCCTCGACTTCCTTCGTCCCGGCGGTGCGCTGCTGCTCGAACTGGGGGGCGACCAGGCCGACCTGCTCGGTGACGACCTGGCCCGGCTCGGCTACGGCGACATGGCCGTCCTGCGCGACGAGGACGACGACGTCCGGGGCATCGAGGTGACGCATGGACAGCGGTCCTGACGCCGACCCGGGTGCCGACACCGACACCGAGCCTTCGCTCTCCAGCCCCCGGCACCATGAGCACGGGGTGCGCGTACGGCCCTCCGTCATGGAAGAGAATGAGGCCGAGCCGGCGGCGGCAGTTGCGGGCTGCACCCCGACGATCGACCACAGGAGATGTGATGCGACTCTTCCATGGGCCCCCGACCGGGCCAGCGGCCGTGGCGCTCGTCGCCCTGCTGGCGACGGCATGTGGCTCTGGCGGCTCCTCGAGCTCGACCTCGACCTCGGCCTCGTCGGCTTCGGCATCGACCGCCACGACCGGCGCCTCGCACCGGGCGACCACGGTGACCTCGTCCGGGTACGTGGACCCGGCGGCGGTCCCGCTGGGTGACGGCTACGTCTCGTCGTCGCCCAAGGTGGGGTACGTGGACTCGTGCGTCACCAACTTCTCGTCGGCCGTAGGCGGGGCCCAGGTGGACGGTCCGTGGATCGACACCTCGGCGAAGACGTGGGACTCGTTGACCAAGATCGCCGTGCAAGGAGCGGTCTCGTGGCCCCAGGCCGAGTTCTCGGTCACCGTCGACGGGAGTAGTCGGGTCATCACCGGCAACGACCTGCCGATCGACCACACCACGGGCACATTCCCGATCAGTTCGACCGACCCGGCTTACACCTACGATCGGAATCCCAACACGATTACCGCCCAGTCGATCTCGTGGCAGCTCCCCCTCGACCCGGTGGCGGCCGCCCACCCGAGCTGCCTCGGGCTCGGACCCATCGGTGTCCTCGACGACGGTGTCTACCTGTTCGACGCCCTCGATGGTGAGGGACGAGATGCAGGCGCCCACGAAGTGCTCGACAGCTGCCAGGAACATCCCCAGCAGGGCGGGATCCTCCACCACCACCAGGTGCCCTCGTGCATCCTGTCCGACGCCAAAGGCAGATCGACTCTGGTCGGCTACGCCGCCGACGGGTACGGAATCTACGTCGAGCGGAATGCCGTCGGGGCCCTGCTCACCAACACCGACCTCGATGCCTGCCACGGCAGAACGTCAACCGTCCTGTGGGACGGGAAGGTCCAGACCGTCTACCACTACGACGCCACGGTGGAGTACCCCTACACGATCGGCTGCTACCACGGAACACCGATCTCCGGAGGCTGAAAACGGTCTGGGTTCGGTTTCGAGTGGCCGGCGCCGCTCGGCGGGAGCCCGTGCCAATCACTTTCGGGATTAGCGTGCGCTAGGTATGTCACATACCACTGGCAGGTTATTCGCGGGAACGAATGGCCGACGCTCCGGGGGCCGGCGGACCGGGCGGCTCGGCGGACCGGGCGGCTCGGCGGACCGGGCGGCTCGGCGGACCGGGCGGCTCGGCGGACCGGGCGGCTCGGCGGACCGGGCGGCTCGGCGGACCGGGCGGCGAGATCGGTCCGGCCCGCCCCGATCGTGACCATCGGCCCTATCGACACCTGCCGGTCGACGCGACAATCTTCATCATCTAGCGCCGGTGGTGAGACACCGTGGACAGAAAGGAAGTGGTGAGCGTGGCCAGTAAGACCAATCCGACCACGGAGAGCACCGAGCACCGGATCGTGGTCGGCTCGGACGGATCCGAGCATGCCAACAAGGCTGTGGCCTGGGCCGCATCCCAGGCGCTCCGGACCGGCTCCACCCTCGAGCTGGTCACCGCTTATGGACCGGGCTATGTGCTGGTGAAGCCGGACGCCGAGCAGAAGGCGATGGACGAAGTGCTCGACGCCGCCCAGGCCATCGCCGAAGAGCGCGCCCCGGGCATCACCATCACCCGGAAGAACTTTCCCGGTGAGCCTGAGGTCGTTCTCTTGGAAGAGGCAGCCGGGGCTGACCTTCTGGTAGTCGGCTCACGGGGTCTCGGTGGCTTCAAAGGGGAACTGCTCGGCTCGGTGAGCCGGAAATGCGTCCATCAAGCGCCATGTCCGGTCGTGGTGATCCGGAAGGACGACGAAATCGGGGAGGATCCCGCTGAGGCCTCGGATGAATCGGTCCCGCACCGGATCGTGGTCGGCATCGACAGCTCACCCTCGTCGTTGGCCGCCACCGAGTGGGCCGCCCGACAGGCCGAACTGACCGGGGCCAAGCTCGACGTGGTGATGGCCTGGGAGCTGCCGACCAGCTACGGATGGTCGCTTCCCATCCCCTCGGACTGGGATCCGGCCGAGGACGCCAAGGGACTGCTGGAGAAGTCCCTCGAACCGCTGCACACGTCCCATCCGGATATCGTCATCCAAGCCACGGTCATCGAGGGCCACCCCTCTTTGATCCTGGAGAAGGCGTCGGCCGGGGCCGACCTGCTGGCCGTGGGCAGTCGGGGCCGAGGCGGGGTCACGGGCATGCTGCTCGGATCGGTGAGTGAGCACTGCGTCATCCATGCCCGATGCCCGGTGCTGGTCCTCCGGGACCGGATCGGGCCTGCCGGGTCGGAGCCGGAGACGGCCGCGCCCGGCTCCGAGTGAGCACCGCCAACCGATGGCCCCCATTGCCGGCCTCCACCATGTCCGACTGCCGACCGGCGACCTGGATACCAGCATCGACTGGTACGTCAGGGTGTTCGACTTCGAGGTGCTGCTCTACGAGGAAGAAGAAGCCGGACCGGTGGGTGCCGTCCTCCGTCACTCGACCGGCGTCGTGGTCGCCCTCCACCTCGATCCGGCTCGGGCCGCTTCGCTCAAGGGGTTCAACATCCTCGGCTTCGCCACCGCCAACCGAGACGAGCTCACGGTATGGATCCGCCGGCTCGACGGGTTGGGGGTCGGCCATGGTGACGTCACCGATGGGCACACCGGGTCGCTGGTCGAGGTGTCCGATCCCGACGGCCTGGTCGTCCAGCTCCACACCTCGGAGCAGCCCGACGCCGACGAGACGTGACCACTGATGGTGGCGATGGTTGGACGGCGCCGGACATCGACACCCCGGTCACGTCGACCGGTCCGGACGTCACGGCGTGAAGAACTGAAGACGTGAAGACTGTCTCGGAAACCGAGTTGGCGGCCCGCCTGGCCTCGTTACCAGGGAGTGAACCACGAATTGTGGTGTCGGGCAATTTCGCCACCCCGATGGTCCTGCTGACCGTATTGGCCACGGCCCTCGAGCGGTGCCGGGTGTTCACCCTCAACGCCCAGCCCGACTGGCCCCGGACCCCCGCGTTCATCAACGAGACCCCGTTCGTAGGACCGGGGATGCGCCACGATCCCCAACTGGACTACCTCCCCATGCGTCTGTCCCTCGTCCCCCGGCTATTCGGCTCGGTGCGCCCGGTCGACGCCGTACTGGTCCATACGTCGACGCCCCGGTCCGGGAACGTGTCGCTGGGCATCGAGGTCAACATCCTGCCGGCGGCCATCGAACACGTGCGGACCCGCGGCGGACTGGTGGTGGCCCAGGTGAACCCAAACATGCCCTATACCTTCGGCGACGCCGAGATCCCGGCCGACTGGATCGACGTCGCAGTCGAGGTCGATACCCCGCTCAGGACCACGGTCGCCCGATCGGCCGGGGCGGTGGAGACGATGATCGGCAGCCGGGTGGCCCAGTTCGCCGATGACGGCACCACCTTGCAGCTCGGCATCGGACAGATACCCGACGTGGCAGCCGGTCAGCTCGTCGACGCGCCGTCGGCTGGGAATCTGGTCCGAGGTGATCAGCGACGGCGTGCTCGAGCTCGAGCGGGCCGGGGCCCTCGATGTCGAACGACCCATCCGGGCCTCGTTCCTCATCGGCTCCACGGAGCTCTACCAGTGGGCCGACGGAAATCCCCGGCTCCAGATGGGACGCACCGAGATCATCAACAACCCGGCCCGCATCGCCGTCCATCCCCGCATGCTCTCGGTGAACACCGCCTTGCAGGTCGATCTTTACGCCCAGGCCAACGCGGCCTTCGTTCACGGCGCGGTGTACTCGGGGTTCGGCGGCCAGCCCGACTTCGTGACCGGGGCTGTCCACTCGACGGACGGCCATGCCGTCGTCGCCCTCCACTCGTGGCACGACAAGACCGACACGTCCTCGGTGCTGCCGGTGCTGACCGAGCCGGTGTGCTCGTTCCAACACTCGGCCATCATCAGCGAGCACGGCTGCGCCGAGCTGCTCGGGCGCTCCGAGCAGGCACAGGCCCGCATGATCATCGACCGGGTGGCCGATCCCCGGGCCCGCGACCACCTGGTCGAGGCGGCTGGGGCCCTCGGCCTCGTCCGGCCCGATCCCGCCCCCCGGAAGTGACCTTTGCCCCTGCCGCGGCCAACCGGGCCCGAGGGAAGCTGCCGGTGGGCGGCCGCCGGCCTGGATGGCCCCACAATGGATGCCGAAGTCATGAGGAGGATGTCAGTGGGCGACGAACTTGCGGTCGATCGGCGAGCCGGGACCGGCGCCTCGGTGGCCGCTCCCGACAAACCGGCCGGTAACTGAGCGGCCATGCGGATCGGGATGCTGACAGGCGGTGGAGACTGCCCCGGGCTCAATGCCGCCATTCGGGCCGTGGCCCGGGTGGGCGCTTCGACCGGCGACGAGATCATCGGGTTCCGCCATGGGTGGCGCGGTGTCGTCGAGGGGGAGTGGTCGGTGATGACGGCCGCCGAGACCAAGGGGGTCCTCCAGCAAGGTGGCACCATCCTGGGCACGGCCCGGTACCACCCCGATGACCACGAAGGCGGGGTGGCGGCGGCCACCGCCACCGTCGAGGGGCTGGGCCTCGACGGGCTGATCGTGATCGGCGGCGACGGCACGCTTACCGCCGCCACCGTGCTCGCCCAGCGCGGGATACCGATCATCGGGATCCCCAAGACCATCGACAACGACGTGGTCGGCACCAAGCGCTGCATCGGCTTCGACACCGCGGTGGCGACGGTGACCGAGGCCGTCGACCGGGTCCACACCACCGGAGAGAGCCACGACCGGCTGATGGTCGTCGAGGTGATGGGTCGCACCGTCGGATGGTTGGCGGTGTGCGCCGGCATCGCCGCCGGGGCCGACGCCATCTGTCTACCCGAGGAGCCGACCGATCTCGACGAGCTGGCCGCTGCCCTCCGGCGACGTCACGACCGGGGTTCGTCATCCTCGGTGGTGGTGGTGGCCGAGGGTGCCACCTTCCGGGGCCAGACGCCGGCCGGCGTGTCGACGGGGACGGCCGTTTCCAACGGACTTGCCGACCGTACCGGGTACGAGACCCGGCTGACCGTCCTCGGACACGTCCAGCGAGGGGGGACCCCCGTCGCCTCGGACCGCCTCCTGGCCACGAGCTTCGGCGTGGCCGCCATCGAGGCAGCCCACCACCGGACGTTCGGCCGGTTGGTCTCCGGGGTGGGGGACGAGGTGAGCCTGGTGCCACTGGACGAAGTCGCCGCCGGCATCCGTCCCGTCCCGGCTGCACTGCTCGACGTGGCCCGGCACCTGACCATCAGCTGACCCCGTCGGCCGGCCCGACCTCCCGTGTGACGTTCGGCCCTACCCGGGGCGGCCCGGACGATCCACACTGGCCCAAAGGATGCGGGTCGGTCGGGCCCGGACCGGACAAAAGAGAGGAACCGCCGATGACGGTACGACTGGCGATCAACGGCTTCGGAAGAACCGGGCGCTCGCTGCTCCGCGCCGCCCTCACCTCGTCGCCCGACCTCGAGGTGGTGGCCATCAACGACCTCGGTGCCCCCGAGGCGCTGGCCCGGCTTTTGGCCCGGGACTCGGTCCACGGTCGCTACCCCGACCCCGTCACCGTCGAGGGCGACACCATGGTCGTCGGCGACCATCGCATCGTCATGCTGGCCGAGCCCGTGGCCAAGGCCCTGCCGTGGGACGAGTTCGGTGTCGATGTCGTCATCGAGTCGACCGGGAGGAACCGGACCCGGGCCAAGGCGGGCGCCCACCTCGAAGCCGGTGCCACCCGGGTGGTGATCTCCGCTCCGGCCGACGACGCCGATGCCACCCTGGTGGTCGGGGTCAACGAGGACCAGTTCGACCCGACCCGGCACTTCGTCATCTCCAACGCCTCCTGCACCACCAACTGCCTGGCCGTCCTGGCCAAGGTGCTCGATGACGCCTTCGGCATCGACGACGGGTTCATGACCACGGTGCACGCCTATACCGGTGACCAGCCGGTGGTCGACTCGCTCCACAAGGACCCCCGACGGTCGCGGGGGGCGGCCATCAACATCATCCCCACCACCACCGGCGCGGCCCGGGCCACCGGGCTGGTGCTGCCCAGCGTGGCCGGCTCCCTCGACGGGCTGGCCCTCAGGGTGCCGGTGCCGGACGCCTCGATCGTCGATCTCGTGGCCAATGTGCGCTCGACGGTCACCGTGGCCGACGTGCAGGGCGCCTACCGCGCCGCCGCCACCTCCGGGAGGCTGGCCGGTCTGCTCGAATACTCCGAGGAGCCCCTGGTGTCCACCGACATCGTCGGATCCTCGGCGTCGTGTGTCTTCGACTCGGAGCTGACCATGGCCCACGGACACCTGGTCAAGGTGCTCGGTTGGTACGACAACGAGTCGGGCTACTCCAGCCGCCTGGCCGACCTGGCCGCCATCGTCGGCGTCCCCACCGGCGGCTGAGCCCACACCTGGCACCGGTCACCCGACAGCCGCCTACCGCTCGATGGGCAGCGCCCCACCCTCGGCCGCCTCGCGCTCTTCTTGATCGGGTTGGCCCCGCACCAGTCCGATCAGCATGACGGCGAGAGCGGCGCCGACCACCGGGCCCACGATGTAGACCCACCAGCCGGCGAAGTTGAGGCTGACGATGTCGGGGCCCAGGGTGCGCGCCGGGTTCATCGATGCGCCGCTGATGGGGCTGGCGAACAACCCGAGGAGGGCGACGGTCGAGCCCACGGCCAGCGCCGCGTTGTGGCCGATGCTGCGGTAGCCGGTGGCGGTGTTGAGGATCACCGTCACCAGGATGGCGGTGAGAACCGTCTCCATCACCAGCGACCGCCAGTCGCCGCCCGGCTTAGCGATCGGGTAGTTGCTCCCGGTAGCCACATCGCCGTACATGGCCTGGAGGAACAGGGCGGCCGACACCGCCCCGGCCAACTGCACGACCACATACGGCACCACCCATGCCATCTTGAACACGCCCCGGCCGGCGAAGGCCAGGGTCACGGCCGGGTTGATGTGCAGCCCGGACAGCGGCCCGAGGGCATAGATCATCGCCATCACCACCGCCCCCGGGGCGATCACCGCCGCCGTCCGGCTGATGGGCCCGCCCCCGGCGTAGTGGTTGATGACACCGGCCCCGGCGGCCACCGTCACCAGGATGAACGTGCCCACGTACTCGATGATCACCCTGATCCACAGCGGTCGGTGTCTCAGGGTGTCCTCGCCGAAGCGCATCAGGTACCGCGACCCGATCATGTCGGCCGTCAACTTCGGGTCCATGACCGTCGCCGATGAGGTCGCCGCGGTTCGTGGGGGCCCGGGAGCAGTGGCGGGGGGCTCGGTCATCACACTCTCCTGACGGGACGGCAGGGAGGCCACTCGATGACGCGCCACCGTCCGGTGCCTGCGACACTACGCCCCCCGACCCTGGGATTGGCGTACCGGGAAGGCGCGCCGCTCGGGGCTCGGCCGGGAGCGGGCCGGGGCTCCGGGTCAGTAGTCGGCAGCCACCCGGAAACCGACGTTGCCGGTCGAGCTGTCCGGCTCGCTCCCGGTCCGGGCCGACACCCGGTAGCGGCGACAGTACGAGGCGTGGCACAGGTAGGAGCCGCCGCGTTGGACCCGGAACTCCGGGGACGACGGGCCGGTGCCGGCGTCGAACTGGTCGGCGCACCACTCCCACACATTGCCGCAGGTGTTGAACAGGCCGTAGCCGTTGGGCTCGAAGGCATCGACCGGTGCCGTGCCCAGATACCCGTCGGCCCCGGTGTTGCCGCCGGGGAACTCGCCCTGGAAGACATTCATCCGGTGACGGCCCCCGGGCTCGAGCTCACCTCCCCAGGGGAACGGCTGGTCCTCGAGGCCGCCCCGGGCCGCGACCTCCCACTCGACCTCGGAGGGCAGGCGGGTCCCCGACCAGTCGCAGTAGGCCCGGGCGTCGTTCCACGACACGTGGACCACGGGATGGAGGGGGCGATCCGTACCGTCCGAACCCGGACCCTCGGGCCGGCGCCAGTCGGCCCCCATGACCTGGCGCCACCAGGGGGCGCCCTCGACCCCCCGCGTCGGCGGGAACTCGTCGGGGAGCAGCCCGGCGAACACGAACGACCAGCCGTACCGTTCAGCATCGGTCTGCCAGCCAGTGGCGTCGACGAACGCCTGGAATTGGTGATTGGTGACGGAATAGCGGTCGATCCGGAAGGCGGACAGCTCCACCTGGCGGACCGGGCCCTCACCGTCAGCCGGCTCGGCCCACTCCGAGTCGTCCCCGACGCGGAAACGACCGGCGGGCACCACCACCAGCGGTCCGGGTCGGGAACCGCCGACCGGGACGGTGGCGGGTGGGGACGGCGTGGCCGACGGTTCCCCCCGACCCGGGAAACAACACGGACCAGCCATGGGCGAGAGAGTAATGCCTGCACCCCACCCCAGATGGTCGACGCCCAGGGCCCGGGAGCCCGGCCTACTGAGCTCGTCGCCGGGCCAGGGAGGCCAGACCGCGCCAGCCCATCAGCTCCAGGCCCAGGAATGCCAGGGCCACGGCGATGAAGGCGGGCGCCGTGCCCTGGCCGGACACCACCCGCAGGACCATGCCCTCCCCGACACACGACAGCCAGACCACCAGCCCGGTGGGCACGATCTGGAGCGGACGGCGCCACGCCAGGGCGAACAGCCATCCGAAGGCGGCCCCGACCAGAAAGGGCCACGACGTGGAGGCCACTCCGGCGACGGTCACGCCGTCGGTGTGGGCGGCCCGCCCGATGGCCACGAACACCAGGACAGAGGCCGCGTCGAGGGCACCGGCTACGGCGCACAGATCCGCGGGACGCCCCATGGCCGAAGCGTAGGGCCCGGCACCACCCGCCCGACCTCGGGCCCGGGTGACCGGGCTCCCCCGACTGGTCCGGCGCCTACTCGGCCGCCGATTCGGGCGCCTACTCGGCCGCCGATTCGGGCGCCGACACGGCATAGACGGCGCGAGCCCGGTACCGGAGGGGACGCTCGTCCAGCTCCTCGAGGTAGTGGGCGACCCACCCGGCCACGCGGGCCACCGTGAACACCAGGCGCCCGGCGTCGACCGGCATGCCGGTGGCCCAGGCCATGGCGGCCAGGGCCAGGTCGACGTTGGGGGGCGGGATGCCGTGGTCACTGGTGAGAGCAACCAGCGAAGTGACCATCTCGACCTGTCGGGGAGAGGCCGTCTCGCCCAGTAGGGCGAACAACACGTCGAAGCGGGCGTCACCCGTCTTGTAGACCGAATGCCCGAAGCCGGGGAGCTTGCCCTGCCAACGCAGGGTGTCGTCGACGGCCCGGCCCACGCCGTGGCGCTCGGCGTCGACCAGTAGGCCGTAGGCCTGTTGGCTGGCACCTCCGTGCAACGGTCCGGCGATGGTGCCCATCCCGGCCAGCAGGCAGTCGTAGAGGTCGGCCCGGGTGGAGCCGGCCACCCGCACGGCCAGGGTCGAGGTGGCCAGCTCGTGGTCGGCCATGAGGACCAGAGCGGCGTTCACCCACCGCACCAGGGCGCGGTCGGGCACCGGGCACAGTTTCGAGGCCAGGCGCTCGGCCATCGAGCCGGTGAGACGCCGGCCGTCGGTCAGCACCAGGTGGCGGTCGGGAGGCGGGCCGGCATCGGCGGGGCCGGCGGAGGCGATTCCCGCCGCCTGGTCGGCCGGGCGGTGCTCGGTGCCCCCGGGGCCCGGAAGCACCCCGACCATGGTGGCGGCCATGCCGGCGGCCTTCTTCGAGACGACCTCGGGTCGCAGATCGGCCCGGAGCGGATCGGCGGCCCCGGCCATCACCGCCGCCCACCGCATCCGGTCCGACGATCCGATCTCGGGGGGCGGACCCAGATCGACGGACTCCCATGCCCGGCCCGTGTCGGCCCGGCGCCACAGCAGGGCCGCCACCTCCTCGAACGACGCCGAGGTGGCCAGGTCCACCGCCCGCCGCCCGCGGTAGACCGGGCCTTCGTCGGTCAGCTGGGTGACGCCGGTGGTGATGGTGGCCATCCGGGTCTCCACGGCCCTGGCCCCGCGGGAACGGTGGGCCATGCGCTCGACCTCGTCCATGTCGAAGAGGCTCCGCCGGTGCCCGGCCGGGTCGGGGTGGGACACGAGCAGCCCCCGGCTGACGTAGGCGTAGAGGGTGGCCAGCTTGACTCCCAGCCTCCGGGCCGCCTCTTCGCTCTCGAGCATCCGGGCCATGGCCGCCATGGTAGCTGACATTGACTTGATCAACATTTACACATGCTGGTCGAACGATCAGACTTGCACCAGAACGGGCTCCCACCAATGGGCGTCGGTGACCACCGACGCCCACGGCCTGAGGGGCGCCACGACCAGTGAGGAGCAAGCGCATGACCACCGCAGTCCAAGACGTGATGTCGTCACCGCCGGTGACCTGCTCGGCCGACATGTCCCTGACCGAGGCCACCTCGGCGATGGACGGGCTCCAGATCGGTTCGGTGGTGGTCACCGACCGCGGGTCGATCGTGGGCATACTGACCGAGCGGGATCTGCTCCGGGCGTCGGCTGCCCATGCCGACCCTCGCACCGAACCGGTCCGGCGCTGGATGACCCCCGACCCCGACGTGCTGGCCCTCGACGAGGAGGTCGGGGCGGCCTGGGCAGGCCTGAGTGATCACCACTACCGTCACCTGCCGGTGGTCGACCACGGTTCGCTGGTCGGGGTGGTGTCGATCCGGGACCTGCTGGCCGTGGCCCAGATCCGGCCGGCCCACGAGACCGGGGTCGAGGTGCCGCGGGGGCTGGAAGGCGTGGTGGTGGCCGAGACCTCGGTGGGCGACGTCCGGGGCGAGGAGGGGTTCTTCCACTACCGGCAGTACTCGGCCACCGAGCTGGCGGAGCGGCGTTCGTTGGAAGACGTCTGGCAACTGCTGTTCGACGGCGCCCTCCCCGACCGGGCCGGTGCCGCCCGCTTCGCCGACGAAGTGGCCGCCTTGCGGGTCCTCCCCCCGGGCCTGGCATTGCTGCTGCCGTCCATCGCCCCGCTGGGGTCCCCGCTAGATGCCTTGCGGACCGGGGTGTCGGTGCTCGGGGCCGAACTGGGCTGGAGGCCCGGGCACGATATCGGCGGCGAGGAGCTCCGGGCCCAGGCCCTCCGACTGTGCGCGGTGGTGCCGACCATGCTCACCGCCATCCATCGCCTGCGCTCAGGTGAACAGCCGGTCCCGCCCCGGGCCGACCTGGCCTACGCCTCCAACTATCTGTGGATGCTGAACGGGGTCGAAGCCCCGGACGCCGCCGCCCGGGCCATCGAGCAGTACATGATCCTCACCATCGACCACGGGTTCAACGCCTCCACCTTCACGGCCCGGGTCATCGCCTCAACCGGGGCCGACCTGGCCGCCGCCATCGTCGGTGCCATCGGAGCGCTGTCCGGCCCCCTCCACGGCGGTGCCCCCAGCCGGGCACTGGACATGCTGGATGCCATCGGCCGCCCCGAGCGGGCCGAGGACTGGATCCGCCAGTCGGTGGCCCGAGGCGACAGGATCATGGGCTTCGGCCACCGGGTCTACAAGACCGACGACCCCCGGTCGGTCTTCCTGCGGGGAGTGGCCCGGTCGCTCGGCGGGGATCTGGTCGACTTCGCCGAGCAGGTGGAGCGCACCACCGTCGACGTGCTGGCCGAGCTCAAGCCGGGCCGGCAGCTCTACACCAACGTGGAATTCTTCGCCGGGGTGGTCATGCACACCTGCGGCATCCCCCGCCAGATGTTCACCCCGACGTTCGCCGCCAGCCGCACCATCGGCTGGACGACCCACGTCATGGAGCAAGCTGGCGACAACCGACTGATCCGGCCGGCGGCCCGCTATGTGGGAGCGCCACCGCCCGAGCCGGTGCCGGCCGGCTGAGCGCCGGGGTCCGGCCCCGCAGCCGGGGGGCCGGCCGGAGACGGCCCCACCCGGGCCACCGGGTGCTCCTCTACCCACTGGAGCTCGAGAACCCGGCGGGCGAACCTCCACACCCGGCCCGTCCGCACGTAGTCGTCGCCGTACCGGATGAACCAGACATGATCGGTCCATTCCGGCCCGTCGTCGCCGGGGAACCGGCCTGCCCCCCCGGTGGACGACAGGTGGTGAGCGGTGCACTGGACCTCGCCCGACGCCACGTCCCCGTCGATGGTGAACCGGGAGTTGGTCACCTGGTGGAAGGTCCGCTCGTATCGGCGCAGGGCCTCGGGCACCGAGCGGAGGGCGTCGTCCCCGCTGATGACCTTCACCGGCCGGAGATCGTCGGGATACCTCGGCACCACCAGTGTGCCGTCGGGCACGAACAGCCCGACGAAGCGCTCTCCGTCCCGGTGATCGGCGGCGGCGGCATACTCCTCCGACAGGGCCCGAAGGCCGGCCTCGTCCTCCCAGCGGTGGCCCCGGGCCGACGCGCCCGTCGAGCTGACGGTCACCGACGGTCCGGGGCCTGCAGCCGGAAACGCTCGGCGAAGGCGGACAGCTCGTCCCCGATCTGCGACAGATCGTCCGACATGGAGGTGGACACCACCAGCCGGGCCGCACCGTGGGCCTCGGCTCGCTGGATGTCGTCCTCGGTGATGGTCGGGAGGTAGCCCGACAACGAGAGCTCGATGGCGGCCGGATCGCGTCCCGCCTCCTCGGCGGCCTTGCCCAACTCGACCAGCCGGAGCTCCAGCAGTTGGCCGTCGATCCCCAACGGTTGGAACCCGTCGCCCATGCGGCCGGCCCGTCGGGCCGCCCCCTCACTGTGTCCGCCGATGTGGATGGGGACGCCATCGGGCCGCACCGGCTTGGGGAACGAATGGGCATGGCGGAACGAGAAGAACTCCCCGTCGAAATCGGCCCCGTCGGGTCCCGCATCGGACCACAGCGTGCGGAGGACGGCCACCGTCTCGTCGGTGCGGCGGCCCCGGCTGCGGGGGTCGGCCCCAGTGGCCCGGAGCTCCTCGTCCATCCAGCCGACTCCGAGGCACATGCGGACCCGGCCCCGGGACAGGACGTCGACGGTGGCGATCCTTTTGGCCAGGACCACCGCCTGATGGTTGGGGGCGACCAGTACACCGGTGGCCAGGGTGATGGTGTCGGTGACGGCGGCCAGATAGGCCATCAGGTCCAACGGATCGGGAATCCGGCAGTCGTCGGGCAGCGGCATCTTGCCCGACGGGGCGTAGGGGTACGTGCTCTGGTAGTCCGAGACCACCACGGCGTGCTCCACCAGCACCACCGACTCGAAACCGCAGGCCTCGGCGTGGCGGGCAAAAGAGGTCATCCAGGCCGGATCGGCGGTGACCCCGGTGCGCACCGGAGGGATGATTCCGAACTGCATGCCCTGCTCACTTTCGTCGGGTACCGGCCCCGCCGAGCGTAAGCGGGGCGACGTGGCCGACGCCACCGGGGCTGGCTACAGACCCGATGCCCGTGACCGGCCCGGGAGTTGGCAGCTCAGTAGTGTGTTTGTGTGATCTCGCTCTATGCGGCCGGCGGTGGCAGTGTCTGGTGCGGTGGCGGCACGACGGGCCCGCCGAGCGGAGACGCCTGACATGGCGGCAGCCGACGACCAGCCTGACCGAGCCGAGGCGGAGGACGACGGCTCCGGGTCGGCCGAGGGGGAAAACGACGAACCGGCGTCGGCCGAGGGGGCAAACCAGGGCCCCGAGCCGGCCGGGTCAAAGGACGCCAGACCGAGGCACGCTCACGGCAAAGGCGGCAAGCACCGGGTCAACCGGCGTCGATTCATCGGCTGGGTGGCCGCCGGCGCCGCGGCCGCCGCCGCCGGGGCGGTGGGGGTGTCGGAGTACAAGAGGCACACCGACGCCGAACGGGCATCGGGCGATGCCGACTCCGACCTGTTCGCCACGTTCCCGACGCCCAAGGCATTCGATAATTTCGGACCCCCTGGGCACGCTGGCCGCCGGGCCCGCTCTGCCCCTCTCACCGGCCATCGTCGCCGAGAACGCCAAGACCGGTGACGCCTGGTGGGTGACGTCACCCCAGCAGGCCGGGGCGATCGAGGGCTATGTCAGCCAGGTGAGCGCGGTGGCCGGGGACACGGTGACCCTGTACGTCAGCACGACGGCACCCTCGTTCCACGTCGAGGCCTACCGGATGGGCTACTACCAGGGAATCGGCGGTCGCCTGATCTGGCAGTCCGAGGAACAACCCGGAACCAAGCAGGCCCCGCCCTCCCTCACCCCGACGACCAACACCATCGAGTGCTCGTGGAATCCGTCGCTCACCGTGGCCATCGACGACCAGTGGCCGCCGGGCGCCTACCTGTTCAAACTGGTGGGCCCGGCCGGCGAGCAGCAGTTCGTCCCGTTCTGCCTCCGCGACGACACCTCACAATCCGCCATCGTGATCCAGCACAGTGTCACCACCTGGCAGGCCTACAACCGGTGGGGCGGTTTCAGCCTCTACTACGGCAACCCCAACGGCGCCCTCACCTACACCCACAACCCGGCCGGCGCCACCTACAACGATCGGGCCCGCATCGTCTCGTTCGACCGCCCCTACGATCACGACTGGGCATCGGGGGCGGCCGACTTCGTGGGCAACGAGCTGCCGGTCATCTATCAGGCCGAGCAGTTGGGGCTGGACGTCACCTACTGGACCGACATCGACCTGCACGCCCAGCCTGCGCTGCTCAGCAACCACCGGGCCCTGATCAGCCTGGGGCACGACGAGTACTGGTCCATGCCCATGCGGGACGGTGCCACCCAGGCGCTCGATGCCGGCGTCAATTTGGCCTTCCTCGGAGCCAACGCCTGTTACCGCCAGATCCGCCTCCAACCTTCGCCGGTGGGACCCAACCGGCAACAGGTCTGCTACAAATCGGCGGCCGAGGACCCGATGACCAGTCAGAATCCGGCCCTGGTCACGGTGAACTGGCCCCAGGCGCCGGTGTCGCGCCCGGAGTCCCAGCTGATCGGCTCCACCTACCAGGACATCGATGCCGAGGCGGACATGGTGATCGTCGACCCCTCGTCATGGCTGCTGAAAGGGGTCACCCTCCCTGCCGATCTGCACCTTCCCAAGGCCGTCCAGGGAGAGTTCGACCGGTACGTGCCAGAGGCGGGACCGACCAACCTCGATGTCGTCTGCCACTCCGTCGTGGCCAACCGTGGCGGCAACTACTCGGACGTGACCTGGTACACGGTGGCCGGTGGCGGCGGGGTGTTCGCCACGGGCAACGCCAACTGGGTCGGGACACTGTCCGACAGTTCGCTGATCCCGCCCAATGTGGTGCCCGATGCCACGCCCGGCGTGACCGAGACCCTCCTGGCGGTCATGAAGAACCTCTACGCCGTCATCGGGACCGGACCGGCCGATACCACCCAGCCGTCCGCGGGGAACTGGAGGACCGTCTATGCCCCGGGTTCGCCGTCGAGCGCCGCCCCCAACACGGTCGACGCCGCCTAAGCGCAGCGCCCCGGGACGCAGTAGATGCGGCCCGGGCCGGCGGAGGTGGAACGAGAGCTACCCCGGGGCCATCGTCTTCAGGTCTGCGGCGTGCGGCGGCGGGGGCGAGGATCGGGCGGCCCCGAAGGCCTCACTCGCTGAGGGTGATGGGCTGGTCGTCGAGGGCGTCGAGGGCGAGGGCGTCGCCACCGTCGGGAAGAGCGGCCGAAGCTTCTTCTGCCTCGACCGCATTCAGGGCAGCCAGGTGCTCACGAATCCGCTCGTCGATCTCGGCCATGAGCTGCGGATTCTCCATGAGGAATGTCTTGACGTTCTCACGACCCTGCCCCAGCTGTTCGCCCTCGTAGGTGAACCAGGCGCCCGACTTCTTGATGAACCCGAGCTCCACACCGACATCGAGCAGTGAGCCCTCGCGGCTGATGCCCCTTCCGAACGTGATGTCGAATTCAGCCTGCTTGAACGGCGGCGAGCACTTGTTCTTGACCACTTTGACCCGGGTCCGGTTCCCCACCTGGTCGGCCCCGTCCTTGATGGTCTCGATGCGCCGGATGTCCAGCCGGACGGACGAATAGAACTTGAGGGCCCGCCCCCCGGGAGTGACCTCGGGCGATCCGTACATGACCCCGATCTTCTCCCGGAGCTGGTTGATGAAGATGGCGATGGTCCGGGACTTCGACAGCGTGCCGGTCAGCTTGCGCAACGCCTGGGACATCAGGCGGGCCTGGAGGCCGACGTGGGAGTCCCCCATCTCCCCTTCGATCTCCGCCCGCGGGGTCAGTGCCGCCACCGAGTCGATGACCAGGACGTCGAGCGCACCTGACCGGATGAGCATGTCGGCGATCTCCAGCGCCTGCTCGCCCGTGTCGGGCTGGGAGATCAGCAGATCGTCGATGTTGACGCCGATGGCTTTGGCATAGACCGGATCCATGGCGTGCTCGGCGTCGACATAGGCGCAGATGCCCCCGTTGCGCTGGGCCTCGGCCACCACGTGCATGGCCAGGGTCGACTTTCCCGACGACTCGGGCCCGAAGATCTCGACGATGCGGCCCCGGGGGAGGCCGCCGATCCCGAGAGCCAGATCGAGGGCCAGTGCCCCGGTCGGGATGGCCTCGATGTTCATGTGGAGGTTCTCGCCCATGCGCATGATGGACCCCTTGCCGAACTGCTTCTCGATCTGGCCCAGGGCCATGTCGAGCGCCTTGTCACGTTCCATGTCTTCTCTCCTCGATGCTGTCGCTCACTTGACCGTGCCGACCCTACGGAGAGGGTGCGACACTCGGTTGGTGGGCCCGGACGGAGATCCGGTGCCGATCGCTGCGCACTGCTGTCTCTACTGTCCCTGCTGTCTCTACTGTCCCTCGAGCCCTTCGACGACGAAGCCACTCTAGACCCGAACGCATGTTCGATGATGGATGCCCGTCGGAGTTCCGTCACGCACGACTTCGGGGCGGTCGGGACCCCGAGGATCCGCCTGTCACCCCACCGGTGCGGGATAACCTCGCCTCCCAGTGCCCGACCACCGACCATCGTCCGGATCCGGTTCGGGAGACAAAGGGCCTCGGGGGAAGCGACGGAACTCCTCTCGCACCTGGTGGTACGTGCTCGGCGGGATTGGCGTGGTGGTCATCGGCGTGGTGATAGCCGCCCTGGTCACCGCCGGCGACAAGAGCACGGCGGCCAAAGCGCCGACGGCGGCCACCAGGCCGGTGACGACCGCCACCGCCACCTGCCCGTTGACCGGGACGCCGCCTCCGGGCGGTACGGTTCCGGCTCGCCCGGCCCTGGGAATCAAGATCGGCAACTACGTCGGCGACCGGCCGTCGGCCGGGCTGAACCAGGCCGACATCGTCTTCGAGGAGCCCGTAGAGGGCGCCATCACCCGGATCGTCGCCGTGTACCAGTGCCACGAGGCACCACTCGTCGGCGACCTGCGCTCGGCCCGGGAGCCTGACGCCGGCATCCTCTCGCAGTTCTCCGACCCGCTGTTCGTCCACGCCGGCGGGATCGACCCGGTGATCGCCCTGCTCGCCTCGTCACCGCTCATCGACAAGAACCTCTACTCCGGCAACAACGGCTCGGCCATCATCCAGCAGCCGGGCCGGGTAGCCCCGTACTCCACCTTCGTCAACACCTCCTCCCTGTGGGCGTTGGACCCGACCGACACCACCCCCCCATCACCGATCTTCCAGTACTCCGCCTCGCTCCCCAAGGGAGCGGTGGCCGGCTCGGGGGCGAGCGTCCACATCCCCTTCTCGTCGAACTCCAATGTGACGTGGGAATGGAGCTCACCGACCGGCAATTACCTGCGCTACTACTCGGGCGTCCCGGACCATCTCCTCGACGGATCCCAGACGGCGGCCACCAACGTGGTGGTCATGACGGTTCCCACCGCCACCGGCACGTGGGTCGAGAACAGCGAGGGTGGCCGTGAGGTCCTGGTGACCCAGACCGGCACCGGTCCGGTGGTGGTGCTGCGAGGAGGGGCGGCCATCACCGGCACCTGGAGCCGCTCCTCCCTCACCCAGCCCGCCACCCTGACCGCCACCAACGGATCACCCATCACCCTCCAGCCCGGCAACACGTGGGTCGAACTGGCGCCGGTGGGAATCCCGGTTACGACGACAGGGGCCGGGGCTGGGGCCGCCGCCCCCGGCACGACCGCGCCGTAACCACCGGCCAACTACTCCGAGGTCGTACGGCCCAGCTGGCGTCGCAGGAGATCGAGAGCGGCGATGGTGGCGTACTGACGCACGCGGTCCCGGTCGCCGGGCACCTTGAAACCGAAGGATTCGGTGTCGTGGCCGGGGCGGGACAGGCCGACGAACACGGTGCCGGGCGGCTGGTCGTCCTGGGGGTCGGGTCCGGCCACCCCGGTGAGCGACAGCCCGACGTCGGACCCCAGGACCCGCCGAGCACCGTCGGCCATGGCCCGGGCCGCCGCCTCCGTGACCACCGGACCCTCGGGCACTCCCAGCACGCTGAACTTGACCTCCGAGGCGTAGGACACCACCGAGCCGCGGAACCACCGACTGGCCCCGGCCACGTTCACCAGCCGCGATGCCGCCAACCCGCCGGTCAAGGACTCGGCCAGACCGAGGGTCAGCCCGTGTCCGGCCAGGGCGGTGGCCACGGCGTCCTCGATGGCCTCGTCATCGATGCCGAACACCACGTCGCCGGCGGCCTCGGTGAGGATGCGACGGATCTCCGCCTCCTCGGCATCGAGCAGCCCGGCCGCCGACGCCTCGTCGGCCGCCCTCACCGTGACCCGCACCTTGATCCCCTCGATGCCGCTGGCCAGGAAGGCGATGGTGGCCCCGCCGCCGGCGGGCCCCCCGGCCCCGGTCGACGGGGCATCGAGGGCGTCGATGTGGTCGGTGAGGGTTTCGGCCAGACCGGACTCGCTCATGCCCCAGGTCCGGATGACCCGGCTGGCGATGACCCCGGTGGTCTCGCCCCGTTCGGCCATCCGGCGCTGCAGGTCGGGCAGGATCCCCCGCTCGAACATGTCGGCCATCTCGTAGGGCACGCCCGGCACGGCGTAGACGACCTTGTGGCCGACCGGGCAGACGAGGCCCGGAGCCGTTCCCTTGGTCTGGGGAATGATGGTGGCGCCCTCGGGTACATCAGCCTGGCGGAGGTTGGACTCGGGCATGTCCCGTCCCCGACTGGCGAACATGGTGCGCATCGCCTCTACCGCCCCGGGGTCCCGTCGCAGCGAGACGTTCATCACCTCGGCGATGGCCTCACGGGTGATGTCGTCGTGGGTGGGTCCCAGCCCACCGCAGACGATGGCTCCGTCGCTCCGGGCCAACGCCGTGCGAATGACCAGCACGATGCGGTCGTGGTTGTCACCCACCGCCTGATGGAAGTGGGACGAGACACCGGCGGCGGCCAGGTGCTCCCCCATCCATTTCGAGTTGGTGTCGGCGATCTGGCCGAGCAGCAGCTCGGTGCCCACGGCGACGATCTCGATCCGCACCGGTCAGACCGCCGGATTGGCGCCGTCGACCGGGTCGGCGGCGGTTGACGTGCCCCGGTCAGATCCTCCGTGGGCCAGGTGCCAGCCGTCGAGGAAGTACTGGCCACCGGTGAACACGGTCATGGCCGCCGCCAGCCAGATCGCCGCGGACAGCACCGATTGATGGCCGGCCAGGGGCGGGGCCAGGCACAGGCCGATGGCCAGATCCTGCAACAGGGTCTTGGCCTTGGCCGTGTTCCTGGCCGGGATGGACACACCGCGCCGTCCCACCACCGAACGGTAGATGCTCATGGCCACCTCTCGGATGGCGATGATGGCCACCGGGAGCCACCACACGATCCCTTTGGCCACCAGGGCGAAGAGGGCACCGAGCACGACCGCCTTGTCGGCCAGGGGATCGAGGAAGGCTCCCGAACGAGTGGTTCCCTGCTTGCGGGCCAGCCAGCCGTCGATGCCGTCGGACAGGGCCAGCAGGCCGGCGAACACGAAGGTGAACCAGCTGGCCCCCCACAACATGATCAGGGCGATCACCACTGGCGTGGCCAGCAGGCGCAGGAGGGTGATCCCATTGGCCGGTGTGAGCACGGCCGAGGGTCCGAAGGTGGTCGTGCGGGCCGTCACGACGGCGTCGGGCGTCCCTGCCCCGGAATCATCGGTGTCATCGCCTAGGAGACCATCCCGGCCGGGCACGATCGGCCGACACGGCGATCAGGTCCGGACCGTCGGCCCCGGTGACGAGGACATCGGCCAACGATCCGACGGCCAGCTCGGGGGGAAGCACGATGATCCCGTCGATCTCCGGTGCCTCGCGGTAGCTCCGGCCCTCGCCGGGCGCGTCCACTAGCACCTCCACCGTCGAACCGATGAGCTTCTCCCGTCTGGTGGCGGTGATGGCATCTTGGAGCTCGGTGCACTCGTCCATGCGCTCGGCCACCAGCTGGGCGGGAATCTGATCGGGAAGTTCGGCGGCGTAGGTACCCACCTCGGGGCTGAACGGGAAGAAGCCGACCCAGTCGAGCTCGGCCTCCTGTATCCACTCGAGGAGCCGGTCGTGGTCGGCCTCCGTCTCTCCCGGGTACCCGATGATGAACGACGATCGGAATGCCGCCGCCGGCTCGACGGCGCGGATCGACTGGATCCTGGACAGGAACCGGTCACCTTCGCCCCACCGGCGCATGCGTTTGAGAAGGGGTCGGGAGACGTGCTGCAAGGACAGGTCGAAGTACGGCACGCCGGTGGCCAGAATGGCCTCGACCAGGGCGTCGTCGAGGGTGGACGGGTACAGGTAGAGCAACCGGGTCCGCCGCACCCGGGCCGATACCGCCACCACCAGCTCGACAATGGGTCGGACCCCTCCCCGAGCGGGTCCGTCGATGGAGGAACCGGTCCGACCGCTCGATCGGTCGAGGCCGAACGAGGAGAGGTCCTGGGCGACGAGCACGACCTCGTGGAGCGATCCCGTCGCGCCACCGAGCTGGTCCACCTCGGCCAGGATCGACTCGGCCGTCCTCGAGCGCTGTTTGCCCCGAAACGACGGAATGGCACAGAAGCCACAGTTGCGGTCACAACCCTCGGCCACTTTCACATAGGACCATGGGGCAGAAGTGAGGGGACGGGGCAGATTCAACAGGTCGAAGGAGGGAGCCCCGGTGTTGGCCCCGGACCGGTCGGGCTTGGGCCCGAGGGCGATCGGAGTGGTGGTGGGGGTGGGGGTGCCGCCCGTACCGGCACCGACGGTGCCGACGAGCGCCGTCCCGAACGGCGCCACCAGGTCGACCTCGGGAAGGGCATCGGCCAGTTCGTCGCCGTAACGCTCGGCCATGCAGCCGGTGACCACCAATCGGGCCCCGGCTCGGCGACCGTCCGACAGGGCCAGCACGGTGTCGATCGACTCCTGTCGGGCCGCCTCGATGAAGGCACAGGTGTTGACCACCACCAGGTCGGCCTGGTCGGGGGCGGACGCAGCCTCCAAGCCCTCCAGGGTCAGGGTGCCCACCAATTTGTCCGAGTCGACCTGGTTCTTCGGACAGCCCAATGTCTCGATCCAATACCGCTCGGCCACCAGGACAATCTACCGGTGCACGGGTAGCCGGTGGCCCTCGCCACGCCGGGCCCCTCGGCGGCGGCGTCCCGCAGTGCCCCCACGTGCGCATACCAACCCCAGAAACTGGAGGTGGCCTAGCCGGGTGAAGGTTCAGTCGTCGGCGATGCCCAGGGACACCACAGAGCGGAGAGGGAGGGATTTGAACCCTCGGACCCAGTTACCCAGGTCAACTCATTAGCAGTGAGTCCGATTCGGCCGCTCTCGCACCTCTCCGTACCTGATCAGAGGCACTTTTTGCTGTCTACCGTCTGATCAGACTGTCGCCATGTCCCAATCCTGTCCTAATCCCGTCAACGTGGTCGTTGTCAGACGGACCACTATCAGGAGACAGGACAAGAACATGACTCGGCAAGCATACGGCAGTGGATCAATGACTGAACGCCAACCAGGCGTTTGGCGTCTGCGCGTGCATGGTCGACGGCAAGCGAGTGCGGCAGACGTTCCGAGGCACAGGGTCCGCGGTGTGAAAGCACCTGGGCAACTCGGATGTGCAGCCAGCAACCCGGCCAAGAGGTATGCGCACCCTTGGCGACATACTGGACGAGTGGATGAGCTTTCAGGAGTCTCGGCGTCGGGCACCTGAGATCCTCGATGAGAACCGGCGGGGGTGAACCTCGAGGAAGTATCCGCCGGGCCCGGCACTAAAGGGGATGTGCTGGGACAGGCGGATAGTTGCCCGGCTCCTGCCCATCCGTCGGCCCAGTTGACAACCTTTGGTGTGCGACCGACGACTGTATGGTCACCGTATCTGGCGACAGCACCCTGATTCGGACGATGAATCCCCCGGCCGGATAAAGCGCTGTGTCGTCCGGTAGATACGTACCGGCAAGCGCCTCTCACGCTCTGCTAAAAGCCGTCGCCTCAGTCGAAGCTGCTTGGACTGGGCGATCTCAAGGGCGGCAGGGCAGGCCTGTAGCTGTCGCATGTACATTCTGGCGGTTCGCCGCTCTTCCAACAGCGGTCCTTCCCACCAACCCGCTTCGAGAGGGTTTGACTCGAAGCAAGCGTGGCTACCGAGTTGGTCACCGAGAAGCTCGTGGAGGGCGGTCAGACGGCTCGGCGTCCGTTTGGTCAAGTGCACAGGCTCGATCGACGGTGACTCAGCACCGGACCAGCTTTCAAACCTCTGGGTGTCTGCGCTCAGCAGTTGGCGAGGCCGGTGACCACGATCGCCGATTCCGAATAGGAAATGGGGGCGACGGCGGTTCCGAACACTGCTCTGTCTACAACCGCTACCGTGCGTTTGATCACAAGCGTTCCGCGGCCGCTCCAGAGGAGGGGCCTGGCTCCGCTGACGATCACCTTGTCACTGCCATCCCCGTTGAGGTTCAGGCGAACGGACTTGCCGTCACTGCTAGTCCCGGTCAACAGCATATGAGTCAACGGTCCCACCTGGGAGCAGTGCAGCGAGCTGAGGGTCGCGGTGACGCCACCGGTCAGTATGAATCTGGCTTCACGTGTTCCCCTCTTAGGGGCTGCTCTGGTGGTACTCGTTGACGTCTGGATCCTGGTTGTCGTAGTCGTCGATGCAAGCACCGTCGTGGTGGTGGTAGCCGATGTCTGGACCCTGACCGTCGACGGGGTCGAAGTGGCTGGACCTGAAGAGCACGCAGCTAGCCCCGCGCCGCTCAGCCAGACAGTAGCGATTAGTGCGGCACGGCGAGCCGCACGTCGAAGCACGAGGGAGTGCAGCACGACAACCCTCCTAGGTTTCGTCAGCTGTCGTCACCTTGGCGAACTGACGCTACATCACAGCCAGTGCTCACGCCGGATCAGATGGTTGTTTCGAAGCGGCGCCGCTGAGCCTACCTGCAACCCGTCGGCTTCCCTCGCCGATGTGAAAAGCGGGGCTCCGAGCGCAATCCCACCGGACGAGTCTCGCAGTCGTGAGCGAACGCTGCACCGCAACCGGCTCGACGGCAAAGCGGTACAAGCCGGTCAAGTCCACCACCCAATGTGCCGCTCACAACAATCGGCCGCGGGTCACGGCAGTCTGCGAAACCATGGGAAATCGAAGCCGGGGCAGTGGTTGCGCCTTCGAAGTGCCGTGTTGAGCCCACCGCGGATCCCTCTTCGAGCCAGGAAGAAGAGGCGCTTTGGTTAGTTGAGCGGTCTGGAGGAAAGACGCACCTAGTAGGTCCACAAAGTCCCCTTTCGGTGCATCACCCCTTTCGAACACCTGGCCAATCAAGGCGACGCCGTCGCGGTAACCATGCTGTGTCTGTTCGGCTAGGCCGGCGAGGTCTGCGTCCGGCATCGGCAACACCCTCCGCTTGCAGACACTTATCGCCATGTTGACCCCGAGGGCGTAATCAGCCTCATCGGAGCCCTGGGGATGCAGCCTGCCTAGCGTCAGCACCCACCGCTGCAGTTCCATCGTCCATCGGGCGATTCGACGTTCCGCCTTGATGCGCACGACACCCCTCGATGCTGGCGTGAGCTTCTCCATCAAGCACCCCGGTGGACACGGTGAGCGCCCTGATGAGTCTGGCGCCACCTCCATGGCCCTTTCGCCAGTTGCCTTACATCACGCCCCGAAGACGCTGCCCTTGACCAAGGCGAGGTGGCCAGCCTTGTTGACGCAGAACCTCCCGGAGCCACCGTCTCCCACCTTGATTACCGACGCAGCGCTACCGGTGACCGCGGTCACCACATCGGAGGCGTCGTATTCCTTTGAGCCGGTCGCACAGATCCCTTGACCGGGACTGGTGACCGAACCCGACAGCGAGATCGAACCCGGGTGCTTGCCTCCCCAGCTGATCGTCCCACCGGTGGCAAGCGACGTGCCCACCGCATTCCCTTTCGCAAACGGGGTGCTACACCCCTTGAAGTGAACAGTTCCCGTGAGCGATCCCGAGACTTTGGCACACGTTACCGGAGACGCTGCTCCTGCTACACCCGACGTTCCGATGATCCCCACCGACGCCACCGACATCGGAATCGCGAGCGCTGCCACCGCCACCATGATCTTTCGCATTGTTTCCCCCTTGCTTCATGCACTTCAGGTATCGAGTAGCGCGTCACTGTACCGAGTGGTGTTCCGTCTTTCCACACGAACGAAGACCTCCTAACAGTTCCCTAACACCTCGGAAAGGGAACCGTAGGATCGAGCACGCACCCGCATCTGGCTCGGGATTTTCTCCCTGGGATCCCAGCTTGATTTGCAACTCCGGCAAGGGCGTCGTTGCGCTGCACGACAGGCTGTGACCCCTCATACGCAGACATCTGCACACGTGCAATGTCTCAACCAAGGCCCTTAAGTTATTCCAAGATTATCCGATCTTGTCGCCGGGTCCGCCTTCGGATCTCCGCATTCGACTACGGCAATCATGGTTCCCGACAGTGTGCGTTCAAGTTGCATACCTGACCTGACCGATAGGTCGGCGGCGTCCAGCATTGGTACGATCCCGGGAACGCTCACTTCGTCGAAGGACCAGGTTCACCGTGAAACCACCCAGCCCCCAGGTGTTCAGGCTGAACGAGACCAAGCTCTCCTTCACCGACGTCGATCACGAGCTCTCCGGTATCGTCCTCCACAACACGAGGGTCGAGAAAGCCAGCCGGCGGGCCGGGGTCGGCCGCTATGTCACCCGTTGCACCGCCTGCGAGAGTGTGATCGCCCGGGGAACGCGCAACCACTGCCGCTACTGGGCCCACCGCCACCACGACGACCCGTGAACCGCCCCGCGCCGTAAGGCCATCGAAGGCGTGGGACACCGGCAGTTATCCCCACCGAACACGGCGAAACCCGGTCGACACGAAAGTGACGGGGCTCAGACCGGATACAGACGCAGAAGTCGCGATCGGCGAAGTTCCCGCACGGGCCCGAGACATCCGTCGGGTCTAATCCGGTCCCCCGTCGGCGCCCGTCCCCTCGGACCATCGTCGTGCATCCCGCAGGAGTCGGGTGTAATGGTCGAGTGCCTTGGCGTGCCGGCCCTGGTCGAATGACCTTCTCACTATCTCGAGCGCGTCTCGGTCGTCCGTCGTCATGTGCCCCTTCCTCCGTCGAGTCCAAGTGGTCATGCGACAACTCGGTTGTCAGGTGACCACTATGCGTCCACCGTGGACACGTGTCAACTACCTTTTGGGGTGATGGCCCAAGACCTCGTCGGCCCGGGTGAGATTGCTCGCTTGTTGGGTGTCAGCCGCCAGTATGTCGACCGCCTGAGCCGCGAGGACCCGACGTTCCCCGCCCCCGAGGCCTATCCGTCATCAGGACGGATCTGGAAACGGTCGGCCATCGAGGCATGGGCACGCAAAGCCGGCCGGATAAACGGTGGTCACGTGTCAGCCACCAGGCCCGGCATCTGAGCGCCGGGCCGGATACGGATCCGATGCTCTCTGCCCGGCATCGCTGAGCCACCGGGGCCGACAGGATCGCGCCGGGAGTGATTCAACCCCCGGCGTCGAGTTGGGCAACGAGCTTGACGGGGGCGACCGCCCGGTAGCTCTCGTCGAGCCAATCGAGCAACAGGTCGACCCCGGGGCAGTCGGCACCATCGAGACGAACGGTCACCCATCCCGAACGCCCCAGTCCGTGACTGGTCGGCTGGCAACAGGCAAGGGTCAGCGCCTAGTGGCATGACTGCGGAAGTTTGAGGAAGACGTGGGGCTCGGCGGAGTCCTCACGGCCGAGGAAGGCGAACACCTTCTTGCCGACCTTGGCCACACGCTCGCCCCACGGGAAGTCCTCCCAGGACCCCGGGAACTGATCGGCCGCTCGGATGAGTTCGGCACCGACTTTCCTGGCATTGCTCATTGGTGCACCGAGCGTACCTCGACGGCGGTGAACGTGATCTCGGCGCTCCATGTCCGGCCGCCGTCACCGTCACCGTTGTCCTTGAGACCCGGCTCCTTGAGGGCCGGCCACCGAAAATGACATCCTCTCGGGATGACCTACGTGCTGGTTCACGGCGGGGGCTTCTCGGGATCGTGTTGGGACGAGATCCTTCCCCACCTCGACGGCCGGACGGTGGCCGTCGATCTGCCCGGACGGGGTGCCCGCCCCGGCAACCTGGCCGAGATCACCGTGGCCGATTTCGTGGCCTCGGTGACCGACGAGATCGTCGGCCAGGATCTGACCGATGTGACCCTGGTCGGCCATTCGATGGCCGGCCTCACCCTTCCGGGGGTGGCCGAGGCAGTACCGACCCGGCTGCGCCGGCTCGTCTTCGTCTCGTGCTCCGTCCCTCCTCACGGCACATCGTTGGGAGAGGTGCTCGCCGGCTTCAGCCCCACCACGTCGGTGATCGCCGAACGCCTGGGTGACGGGCTGGTGGACGGTCGTGGGGTTCTGCACCCAGACCTGGCCACGGCCATGTTCTGCAACGACATGGACCAGGCTCAGACGGCGTCGACCCTGGCTCGGCTCGGTTCCGAGGCTCTTGGTGTCCTGGCCGAGCCGGCCGATCTCACCGGGTTGCGACACCCCATTCCCCGCACCTATGTGCGACTGATGCTCGATGCCAGTCTCAGTCTCGATACACAGGACCGGATGATCAGGAACATCGGAGAGGCCGAGGTGGTCGACCTCCGTGCCGGACACATGGCGATGATCAGTCGACCGCAGGAACTTGCCGACGTCCTCAATGGGTTGTGACCGGCTCGCGATCAAACCCGACGAGAAGCCAAGACCCATGGCGTCACGACCTTCGACGTTGTCAGGATATCCCTGACCTGTAAGGTGATGCCTGACAACTTCGGCCACCTCGGGAGCTGACCATGACCACCACCAAAGGCACGGCAACGGCATCGTGCTCGTTCTGCCTGAAGCCTGACAACCAGGTTGGTCGCCGGCCCCGGGGTCTACATCTGTGACGAGTGCATTGATCTGTGTGGTCAGATCGTCGGCAACCCGCCTTCTTTGCCGCCGGGCCTGACTTCCTGGGAGGACGACCTCGACCTCGACGGAGTGCTGGCCAGCCTCCCTCGCATGGCGGCCGCCGGTGCGCAGGTCGGAACCAATCTCTCCCGTTTCGTGAGGAGGGCAAGGGACCTGGGCGCCACCTGGGCGGCCATAGGTCAGTCGTTGGGGATGACGCGCCAGTCGGCATGGGAACGGTTCTCCGGCGGGCAGTAGCAGTCGCCGGCGCTGCCGGGCCGGAGCCCATCCCTCGGCCCGGTCGCTTCGGTGCCCGCTCCTATCGGCCGGATCCGGCTACTGGTTCGGGCGGGGCCGGGTGACGGCGGCAAGGCGGAGGGCGGCCACCGAACGCTCGTTGTCATCGAAGAGGTCAGCCCATCTGATCTGCTCGATCTCGTTCTCCAGCGTGAGCTCAGGGCGATTCTGGCCGGTCAGCCACTGGGTGACGGGCAGGACTCCGTACTCCGACAGGATGGTCTTGGCGGCTCGGACGGCCCCGAGATCGTTGATCAACCCGGCCCACACGAACGGGTCGAATCCCAAAGCCCGGATTTCTTCTATCAGATCCCGCGAACGGAGCTGGAACTGCCCATCGAGGGTGGTTTCGTCGGCCGGCGGCTCCACCGTCGTCGCTTCTCGACCACCCCCCACCATGATCCGGGGAGCCACCCGCTCGGTGTGAAGGACCCACCCGCAGGCGCCGCAGTAGAAGAGGTCGACCGGCGGCGGCGGTCGGTTCTCACTCTGGCCGTGAGCGTCGATCCGGTCATGGCGGAGATTCTCCCGAAGTCGCTCGTGACAGTTCGGACAGATCGGGCCATCTGAATGGCCGGTGCCGGCCGGGGGCATGTCGCCATTGTGTCAGACGGGTCGTGGCCGTGCCGGGGCGTTCGCATCCCCGGAGTCAGGGTCCTTCGAGCAACCCGTGGAGCTCGGCGTCGATCTTGCCGTTGGTGTAGATGGCTCCCTCGAGATCCAGCCGGCGGCCACCAGCCGGATCGCAAAACCGTCCGCCCGCCTCCTCCACCAGAACCACCACCGGTGCATGATCCCAGGGACCGCCGGCACAGCCGCAGATGGCCTCGAATTCCCCGCCCAGCAGTTCGAACACCCGCTCGGCGTCCGGCTCCGCCCACCGAGCCGCGACCTTGAGGCGCTCGGCCAGGTCGGGCCGTCGTTCCACCGGCCACACCGTCACCCGGCTGCGTGACAGCTGGTCGACGTCGGAGACGCGGAGCCGGGCCGGGTCGGCGACTCGGCCATCTCGCACGGTGGCTGCCCAACTCCCCCCATGGCGGAGGGCCCACCACACCTGGGATCGGAGGGGTCTGGTCACCACCCCGAGGACAACCTCGCCGTTGTCCTCGAGGGAGATATGGGTGCCCCAGCCGTCCTGTCCGGCCAAAAAGAGGACGGTGCCGTCAATCGGGTCGAGAATCCAACGGCGGGTCGAGTCGCCGACAGGTTCGGATTCCTCGCTCAGAATCGCGTCCTCGGGGAACTCGGACCGGATCGCCTCGGTGAGCGCCCGGTCCACGGCCAGGTCACCTTCACTGACCGGTGTGCCGTCGCTCTTGGTGGAACTCTTGGCTGAGCCGAAGTGGTCGAGTGACACCGAGCCGGCGATGTCGGCCAGCCGGTGGGCAAAGGCCAGATCGACCGGCCATGCTCGGGGATCACCGGCCAGACTCACCGGCCACGTCCTTCATCACCGGGGTCCCCGACCGTCCGACGGCGGTCGTCACCCGGCACGAGGAGATCTCACTTGTCGCCCAGTCGGGCAAGCCACGGCACGGCCCGGCAGGCGGCGTCACCGGCCTCCTCCTCGCTCAGGAACCGGCGCCCGGAGAAGTATGCGACCGGTGTCCAGGCCCCCATGTCCTCGGGATCCCGGCGAAATTCCTCGAAGCCAAAACTGTTGTCGGGTCGCCGGAAGACGTCGACGCACCGATCGGCCTCGGGACTCTGGTGGCTGACCAGCACTCTCCATGATCCGTCCAGACGCGATGACACCGTTCGGATGTTATTCCGACCGGGCCCGTCCGCCACGGGTCTCCGAGCGCCACTTCGCCCATGTCGCCCGATCGATCTGTGGGCGACGGCGCGATAGCTTGGAGGCCGGACAATGGCTGACCCCGTCGACGACCTGATTCTCGATCTCCTCGAGTGGCTGGGCTCGGGTCCGCGCCCCTACTCCGAGGTGATGGAGGCGTGGCGGACCTCGTGTCCGCGGCTGCCCGTGTGGGAAGAGGCCAACGATCGGGGATTCATCGTTCGCCGGCATGTGCCGCCGTCCGGCCAGTTCGTCTCGGTGTCCGATTCGGGCACCGAGCACCTGTTGAGTTCTCGACGTCCCGCCGGCCAGCGAGCCTGACCGATCCGTCGACGATCGACCCGGCGTCGGTGTCCACACCGTGTCGGACGGTCAGCAATCGACCCAGGGACGGGGCGTCACCCCCATGGGCGTCGTCCGGGTCACGTAAAGGTCGCTTGACATCCGGATCACAGGTCAAGTAACCTTTACCCAGTGGAGAACAGGGTCCGGGAGATGCGCTCGATGATGAACCTCTCCCAGGCCGAACTGGCGGCCGCCCTCGGCGTATCACGGCAAACCGTCATATCCATCGAAGGCGGCCGCTACTCGCCGTCGCTGCCCTTGGCATTTCAGATCGCCCACTTCTTCGACACCACGGTCGATGAGATGTTCGATGCGTCCCGGGAGGTACGAAGGTGATATCCACGAAGCATCCGCGGCTGGTCGTGCCGGCCGTCATGGCCGCCCTCGGTACCGTCGTCGCCCTGGCCAGCTGGATCGGCACCGGCTGGGGGGCCGGCGCCGCCGTCGAACTGGTGACCATCGTGGCCACGATCGGGTATCTGGTCCTCGGCGGTCGAGACACCGACGTCGGGGCGTTGCTCGGGTCTAGGCCCGACGAGCGGCAGGCCAGCGTCGGGCTGCGGGCCACCGCTCTGGCCGGGTTGGTCTTGGGTGTGGTGGCCCTGGCCGGGTTGGTCATCGCCGCTGCCGTGGGACGAACGGTCTGGCCCTTCGCCCTGTTCTGCCTGGTCGGCGGAGTCTCGTTCGCCGTGGGCGTGCTCATCTACCGGGATCGTTGACGGCCACCGTCCCGACCGAGGGACGAGGCGCCCCGCTCCCCGGACCGGTGACGGTGCACCCGGTGGCCACCGGCTTCATGCCGGACCGACGGTCACCACCAGTGTCTCGGATGCCTGGGGCGCGACGGTGCATGGACTCGAGTCCGCCGGGGCGCAGGCCACGTCGAAGTAGGCGACGACGGTGGCCGTTCCGGTCCCGACGGCACTGAAGACCGCGGTGGCCGTCGACCCGGACCGGACATAGGACACGCCGGTCAGAACCGAGTTGTCCGAGATGGTCGGTGACGACGCCGACCATGAGCCGTATCCGCTCCACCAGCCCAGTGAGTCGAAGGTCACGGTCAGCCTGGCACCGACCTCGACGCAGGTAGAGGCGGAGCCGGCCGACACGGTGTAACTCACGCTCCCCGACGCACAGTTCGTTCCGTCCGGTGGCGTGGTGGTAGCCGGCGACCGATCGGGGGTGGTCGGCAAAACGGACGTCGTAGCCGGAGCCCGTGCCGGGTTCGTGGTGTTCGACGTGGCGACCCGGCCCACCGACACGGCCAGACCGACCACGCTGCCCGGGGCCATGGATGCTCCGGACGCAGGGTCGGTGGCGACGACGGCGCCTGCCGGAACCAGGGCACTCGATACTCCGGTGATCACCCCTGGGGAAAGGCCGACAGCCCGTAACAGGCGCTCGGCCTGGGCCTCGGTCATGCCCACCAGCCGGGGAACGAGCACCGGATGCCCGGGGTTGAGAGTCGTGGTGGTCGAGGAAGGTCTGACCGCACTCCGGTGGGAGGGCGACCCGGCGAAGACCAAGAACCCGGCGGCGATCAGCACGACGGCCACCGCCACCAACACCATGGTCTTCAGATCCGGAATCATCATCGCCCGGCGTCGGCCCTGGGCCCGGATGTCCTCGGAAGTCAGTTCCCAAGGCGCATGCTCTGCCGACTCGTACATCTGGCGAACGAGCTCCTGGAGTTGTTCATGCTCAGTGGTCATGACTCTCCTTTGGCGAGTTGGACGCTGGGGCCAGTTTGAGAGCGGCGGCCGACCGGCCCCGGCTCAGCCACGACTTGACCGTTCCTTCGGGGACCTTCATCTCCGAAGCGACCTCCTGTATCGACATGCCGGCCCCGTCATGGAGTACCAGCGCCCTCATCTGGTTCTCGGGCAGTGATCGGAGAGCGGCCGCCAGCACGAGGTGCGACTCGTCCGGCGGAGGCACCGACCGGGGGGAACCGGCCGGCCGGCGCCTGACCTTGTTGCTCCTGGCCTTGCTCACGATCAGGTTGTAGAGGACCCGGCGGGTCCACGCCTGGGGATCGTCGTAGTCGCCGATCCGGGCCCAGCGGCTCCACGTCCGCAGTAGCGCCTCCTGGGTCAGGTCCTGGGCGGTCTGCATGTCCCCGGTGAGCAGGTATGCCATCGCCACCAGCGGCTGTCTCGACTGGCGGAAGTAGGCGTCGAAGGAGGCCGATCCGTCGTCAGTTGCTCGAGTCAAGTAAGCCTCCGGTCGGTCCCCTGGCACTGTGACCACACCTGCTACACGCTCGACCGCGGCAATCGGTTGCACCGGAGCGGGCAGAACCGCCGTTCGGACCGGTTGGCCGGGTCCCGCGGGCCGGCTCAGCTCGGTGGACCGGTCCTCCGCCGGCACGAGACGCACACCACCGCGGCCAGTGGGGTCCAGAACGCCTCGTCGGCCAAGCACGACATCGCCTCGTCGAATGTCTCCTTGCTCACCGACGCCCGACCACCGGAGTCGGCCAGCTCCGGATCGGTGAGCCGGGCCTCGACCGACCGGAAGGTGTGGGACCAGAAGGCCGCCTCCGGGGAGCCTCCCTGCAGCATCGATGTGTCGATGCTGACTCTGATGTCGTCGACCGGAAGCCGGGAGATCGTGCTGGGGATGGTGCGGGCCCATGTCCACTGGGACACCAGTGCACCCGTCACCGCGGCCAGAGCCGGGGACGTCATGCCTCCCAGTGGGAAGTAGTCGGCCTCCTCCACCAGGAGGACACCTCCCGGCCGGAGGGCATCGATCAGTCGGGCGATGACGGCGTCAGCCCCGTCGACGTGCATCAACACGTTACGGGTGTGGATCAGATCGATCGACGATGCCGGGAGGTCGAGGTCCTCGATCGACTTCTCTACGATCTCGATGTTCGACCGCTCACCCAGGTGCTCGAGGAGAGTTGTGTCCTTGTCGACGGCCAACACCGAGCCGCCGTCACCGACCCGATCGGCCAGCCACGACGCCATCGAGCCGTGGCCGGCACCCAACTCCGCGCATCGCCAGTTCCTGGCCACGGGTAGTTGTTCGAGCAGTCGGATCGACCGCGGGTCGGCAATCGATTCGAGCAGCCGGAGTCGATCACCTTCGTCGGAGAAAGAGTTGTCGAACCAGTAGCGACCCTCCACCGCCTCAGTCATCCGCTCCCACCGTTGGAGAGGCGGCTGGACCATCGGACGACAATCCGAAGAGCTGCAATTGCTGGGGACCGGCCCGATCCAGAAACGCTTTCCATGAGGGATCACAGGACCACTCCCCCACGTGGTGACGGCCGACCGGCCCGTCCCCGGCCGGCCGAAAGCTGCAATGGAGCGTGTAGCGGGCGCCACCGGAGGCGGTCAGGTCGGTGGCCCGATGCACCGTTTCGCCCCGGTAGGCCAACACCGTTCCCACCCTCCCGACCGCCGGCACTTCGTCTTCGTACAGTCGTGGGTATTCGTCCCGTGACAGGCAACGATGGGTCAGGGGGACGTCGGAGGTCAGGGTGGTGGGGACCAGGTGGGTGGGACCGAACCCCTGGCCCACATCACTGAGATAGACGAGCATCTCGACATTGTGCAGCCCGGCGTGGCTGAGAAAGTCACGGTGGTGCTCCTGGTCGTAATCGAATGCACCGGCGAATTTGGTCCACGCCTCGGCTGAGCAGATCCGGATCTCGTCGGTCCGGAGGAGCGTCCGTGCCAGTTCGACCAGCCTGGGATGGACGGTCAACAGGCTCAGTTCGACCCCAGGGAACGGGAAGGCGACCAACCCTCCGTACTCGTCGCCGCGATAGCGGTCATCTCCCGCCTGGTCATGTCGGCGATGGAACTCCTCGGGGCCCGGAAACAGGAGTCCGAGTTCCGAGAGCCCGGGTGACAGCTCCTGAGGGGACAGCATCCCGGGAAGCACCACGAATCCGTACCTGTCCCATCGGACGACGGTCCCCTCCGTGGCGGTCACCGCCCCATGGTGGCATTTGCCGGCGCCGGTCAGCCAGGAGACGACCCAGGTGCGTATGGCGTCACGGGTCGATGCCCGAGAGCCAACCGATCGAAGATTGACCGGTGATGGGCGCCAGCGCGCCCACCAGCGAGCCCACGTTGGCCTGGGAGGCCGCATTCACCGGCGACGCCACCAGCACGCCGAATATCTTCAACGTCTTCCCCACCGTCTTGGCGTAGGACACCAGGGAGGACCACCGTTGCACATCGGCGACCGAATCGATCTCGGGAACGGCGACGTTCGGGGCGAATCCGTCGGCCACCTGCAGAAGTTGGGCACTCGTCCAGAACCCGGGGTCGGCCGAGCCATAGTCGATCATGGCCGGCTGATAGCCACCGACAGCATGTGAATAACCCAGCATGAGGTCATAGGTATTTTGGTATGTGGGATCGAAAGCGGGCTCGGCGTCATCGCCGGCCACGACGGTGACGACATCGGTGAATCCCGCCCGGCTCTTGACGGCATTCGTCTGGGCTTGGACCCCCAGCACGGCTGCGGCCTGTAGGGCTCCCCACGCCGCGAAGTTCGGCGGCTCGAGCTGGCAACCACAAATGACATCTCCGCACGGTTGTCCCGTCCCGCAACTGTCATTGGTGCCGATGGCCACATCTAGACGGAGCCGGGGCGGGGCCACGGCGAAGTATCCCTCGATATAGCTTTCAGTGGCCGCCTCGATGGAACCGAACGAGTCGAAATTTCCACCAAAGTCCACCGTGCCGGACTCCGGGCCGTCGACCGCCGGGCGGCCGAAGTCCAGGATGACCAGACCCTGGGAACCCGACGCCCCGGCCATTTGGCCTTGGGCCTGCAACGAGCTGGGGCTGGCATCGACCTCGTACTGCGAAGTCGTGCCCCCGGGGGTGGCGGCGCCGCTGGCCGAACCGTTCAAGAGGACGGCCACCATTCCCACCAATACCGACAACGGGACCATGGCCAGACGCCGGCGTCCTTTCCGACAACGAATCGTCGATGATTCCGGCGTCTCAGATTTCATGCGAGCCATTTCTGCCGTTAATCGGAGGCGACACGGCCGGTACCTGGCGACCGTATACTTTGGCACCCAAACTGTCAATGGTTCCCAGGACTTTGCCGGGGAGTGCGTACCCTATTGTTTGGCCCTTCAAACCTGAAAATCCTATGGGCGGTTGTCCACCAAACATTCTTGGTCGGATTGTGAGAATCACCCGGGAGGATTTACCGATTACTCGTCGCCTATTGACGGTCACGGGACCCCTGGCCGTGGGCCGGGGACGCCGGCAGATGGTTCACTGGCTCCGGCTTCCGTCGGTGCCGGGGTCGCCCCCTCTCATCCTGACATCTGACGGCACGTCAACTAGCTTCGGTTGCCGCCGATGACCTGACGGGCGGCGCTGACACAGGGGAGGGGGTGGGACGGTGCCCGAACAACACCGCGATGACGAGTTCCATCCGCCGACCAGCGACGACCCGTACTGGACCGAGACCTGCTGGTTCACCTTCACCGTGCCCGAGCGCCGGCTGTCGGGCCAGCTCTACCCGTTCTTCCAACCCAATCAAGGCGTCCTCTCCGCCGGGGCCTACTTCTGGGACCACACCGGGTCCACCCCGGCCGACATCCTGCATGCCCGGCACTTCTGGCATCTGCCCATTCCCGACCAGCCGTTATCGGACATCCGGCTGCCCAACGGCATCGCCTACCGGTGCGTCGAGCCTCTCCGACGCTACGAGCTCTCCTACGACGATCCGGACGCCATCGACGGGGAGGACGCCGCCGGCGGTGGCGTGCACGTGGAGCTCGGCGTTCACCGCCATTGCGCCCCCCAACTATCTCGGCGAGTCCCACCTGGACCAGCCCGGCCGGTACGTGGGCACGATCGTCCTCGACGGGGAGGAGATCCCGGTCGACGCCTTCGGGTTCCGGGACCGCTCGTGGGGGCCGCGATCCCAGTTCGGGCGGGGCATCCACGGGACCCAGGCCATGTCCGGGGGCTACAGCTACGCCACCGCCTCCGACCGGGAGGCCTTCCATGCCATCACCATGGACTTCGGCTACCGGGGCGACTGGCCATCCACGGCTACCTGCTCCGGGACGGGAGCGGTCGAAGGTGGCGTCCGGGAGCCCGGCGGGTGCTCGAGCGAGATCCCCGCACCGCCTACCCCACTGCCGGGTGGCCGCTCGACCTGGTGGACGAGTCGGCTCGGGAGCTCCACGCCGAGGGCGAGTGCCGCAACGGGCTGGGGCTGTTCCTGAACCCCAACCTCTACACCGTCAACTGCCTGACCGAGTGGACGTTCGACGGGATCACCGCCTTCGGTGAGGACCACGACAACTGGAGCGCCACCGGCATCAAGCGAGTTTCTGCGGTCCCGGAGCGTTGCCGGACCATCCGAAATCACAGTGCCGACCGAACCGAAGAGTCGGCGGAGAGGGGTGCCCGCCACATGATCATGGCCGACGGAACCGAGCGGAGACCGCCGCCCAGACATCGACCCGCGACTACGACCTGCTGCGGGCCCAGCTCGAGGCCTGGCTGGACCAGCGGGTGCCCGGCGCCACCGTCTCCGACCTCATCGTGCCCGCAATCGAACGGCATGTCGTCGGAGACCGTGCTCTTCGACCTGACCGTGCCGGGGGAGCCCGAGCCGCGCGCGTCTGGTGGCCCGCATCGCTCCCGACCCCGACGGCCGACCCGGTCTTCGCGGTCTACGACATGGAGCGCCAGTTCGAAGACCATGCAGATGGTGGCCGAGCACACCAAGGTCCCGGTGCCCAAGGTCCTCTGGCTGGAGACGGGGACCGACGCCATCGGGGTGCCGTTCTTCGTCATGGAGCGGGTCGACGGCGTCGTCCCCCCCGATGTACTGCCCTACACCTTCGGCGACAACTGGTTCTTCGACGCCGACGTGGAGGACCAACAACGGCTCGAACGCCAGGCGGTCGAAACGGTGGCCGCCCTGCACGAGCTCACCGGCCGACGGACCGGCCCGGTTCCTGGCCGCGCCCGGCCGACGGCCAGAGCCACCTGCGCCACCATGTCGACGAGCAGCGGGCCTACTACGACTGGGTCAGCGCAGACGGGGTCCGTTCGCCGCTCATCGAGCGTGGATTCGAATGGCTCGAGGAGCACTGGCCCGAGCAGGCCGACGACGCCGTGTTCAGCTGGGGAGACGCCCGCATCGGCAACATGATGTTCGAGGACTTCACTCCGGTGGCCGTACTCGACTGGGAGATGGCCTCCATCGGGCCCCGGGAGATCGACATCGGATGGATGATCTACATCCACCGCTTCTTTCAGGACATGGTGGAGGACCTCGGGATGCCGGGCATGCCGCACATCCTGCGCCGCGACACCGTGGCCGACCTCTACCGAGGCGGCCTCGGGCTACCGACCCCGGGATCTCGACTTCTACACGGCCTATGCCGCCCTCCGCCACGGCATCGTGATGTTCAGGATCACCAGGCGATCCATCCGTTTCGGTGAGGCGGTGATGCCCGAGGATCCCGACGACGCCATCCTGCACCACGCCCATCTGCGCCGGATGCTCGAGGGGGTCTACTGGGAGCAGTAGCGGCCGCCGACAAGCCCGGCCGGCCCGGCCGGAGTCGGATCCCAGGTCGCCGGTCGGTGGAGGCTCGTTAGTTATATAGTATTCACTATTATGGATTCGCAACAATCGGTGCTGACGGCCCCACCGCCGGCCGAGTTGAGCCGGCGCCGCCGGATCGGGGTGTTGCTCATCTGTTCGATGAGCCTCCTCATCGTCGGGCTGGACGTCACCATCGTCAATGTGGCCCTTCCCTCGATAGGCCGCGACTTCGGCGCCTCGGTTTCGGGCCTCCAGTGGACGGTGGACGCGTACACGCTGGTGCTGGCCAGCCTGTTGATGCTGTCGGGGTCGACGGCCGACCGTCTCGGGCGCAAGCGCACCTTCGTGGTGGGACTGGTGGTCTTCTCCCTCGGCTCACTGCTGTGCAGCCTGGCGCCCGACCTGACCGCCCTGGTGGTCTTCCGCATGATCCAGGCCGTCGGCGGATCGATGCTCAACCCGGTGGCGATGTCCATCATCACCAACACCTTCACCAATCCGAGGGAGCGGGCCCAGGCGGTGGGCGTGTGGGCGGCGGTCGTCGGGGTGAGCATGGCCCTCGGCCCGGTGGTCGGCGGGCTCCTGGTCGGTTCGGTCGGCTGGAGGTCGATCTTCTGGATCAACCTGCCCGTCGGTCTGGCCGCCGTCGTGCTCACGCTCCGATTCATTCCCGAGTCACGGGCACCGAAGGCCCGGCGGGTCGACGGGGTCGGGCAGCTGTTGGTGGTGCTGCTCCTGTCCTCGCTGACCTACGGGATCATCGAGGCGCCGAACCGCGGGTGGGGATCTCCCGTCATCGAGGCGGCCTTCGCCCTGGCCGTGGTGGCCGCCATCGGGCTGATCCTGTGGGAGGGCCGTCGCCACGAGCCCCTCATCGATCTCCGGTTCTTCCGGTCGGTCCCGTTCTCCGGGGCAGCCGTCATCGCCGTCGCCGCCTTTGCCACCCTGGGTGGCTTCCTCTTCCTCAACACGCTCTATCTCCAGGACGTGCGCGGGCTCTCGCCCCTTCGGGCCGGCCTGTGCACCCTGCCCATGGCGGTGATGACCATGGTGCTCCCGCCGATCTCCGGACGCATCGTAGGCACCCGCGGGGCTCGCATCCCCTTGGTGATCGCCGGCATCGCTCTGGCCGTGAGCTGCGTCATGCTCAGTATCAGCGCAGCCACCACCCCGTTCTCCTGGCTGTTCGCCGCCTACGTGGTATTCGGGATCGGCTTCGGGTTCGTCAACGCCCCCATCACCAACGCCGCCGTGTCGGGGATGCCCCGGGCCCAGGCCGGTGTGGCCTCGGCCATTGCCTCGACGTCCCGTCAGGTGGGGGCCACCCTGGGCGTGGCGGTGGTGGGTGCACTGATCACCTCGTCGCTCGGTGGCTCCACCGGCGTGGTCGTCGCCTCGGCCACCCACGCCGGGTGGTGGGTTCTGGCCGGTTGCGGCCTCGTGGTGTTGGTGCTGGGTCTGGTGGTGACCACCGGCTGGGCCAAGCAGACGGCGGAACGCACCGCCCACCAGTTGAATCCCGAATTCCTCGAAAGGCCCGGCCAATGAGTGCGGCAGGACGCCGGCCGCCGGCCACCGAGACCGACGCCGCCCGGCGGGCCTGGTCGGCCATGTGCGACCTGGTGCTCGACAACCAGCGGCGCCGCCAGGTGAGCGACGCCCTCGGCCTCACCTTCGGACGGATCAGGGCCCTGCGCCGCATCTCCCGCTCGCCCATGGCCATGGGCGAGCTGGCCGCCAACCTCGGCATCGACGCCCCCTACGCCACGCTGGTGGTCGACGAGCTCGAGCGCCAGGGGCTGGTCGAGCGGCGTCCTCATCCCACCGATCGTCGGGTCAAGCTGGTGGCTACCACCGACCTGGGCGCCGCCGCCGCCCGTCGGGCCGACGAGCTGCTGGGCCGACCCCCGGCCGGTCTGGCCGCCCTCTCCGGTCCCGACCTGGAGACGTTGGTCCGGGTGCTCGAAGCGGCGACCGCCCCGACCGACTCCCGCTGGGACTGACCAGGGTCAGTCCCCGGCCGTCACCGTGGCGGCGGCGGCGAAGAAGGCGGGGTCGGCCGTGGTGGCGAATCCTCGGCGGCACGCCTCGACCAGCTTGATCTGGTGGGAGTCGTAGCTCTCGGATGCGGCCAGTTCCACCGCCCCGTCCCACAGTTCCTCCCGGCCCTCCCCCGACCACGGCATGACCCCGCCGAACAGGCGGGCGTGCTCGGCCTGCAGCTGCCGGACGGCCACCGCCCCCTCGGCCTCGGTGAGGTGACCGGCCAACAGCTGTACCGCCATGGCCCCGGTGACGCCGTGGAGATGGAAGATGGTCGGGGAGACCACGTAACAGCGGGCGCCGTAGGCCGCGGCCTCCACCGCGGCCTGTCGGGGGTCGGCGCCGACGACGGAGGCCTCATCGGCTGTCTCCCCCGGCCCCATCCACGTGGCCCAGCTGGCCAGGGCCCGAGCCAGCTCCGCCCGCCGGGCCGGGGTGTCGATGGCATCGATGGCCCGCACGGCGTGGGACGTCCGTATGACCCCGTGGAACAGAGCGGCCACCAGGCCCGGCATGAACCGGGGCACCCACAACGAGACGACCGACGACCATCCCTCGTCGGCGATGGCCCGGCCGAAGTAGCCCATCCACTGAGGAAGGAGCCGAGGATCGCCCACCGCCTCCTGCCATTGGGAGGGAGGACTCCACCCGCCGACCACGGGGAGCACGGCCTCTTCCATGGACGACTCGAACCGCGGGACCCAGTCGTCGATCGAGGCCCCGAACCCGAGGGCGGCCAGGGCCTCGCAGGCCATCGGCCCGTGGTTGACGAAGGGCCGGGAGGTACCGTAGTCGAGAGCCGAGACCCGATCGAGGGCGTGGTCGAGGGCCGAGGCCGCCTCGCCCATCACGCCACCTGTGGAGGAGCGGCGACGTCCCGCCCCTGCATCCCCGGTGGCTGCATCGGGTCGATGTTCCAGCTGATGATCCGACGGGGATGGATCCGGATCACCTGTCGGCTCATGCCGGCCAGCGGCGGCACGGCGTCGTCCAGCGGCTGGGCGATCCCCCGGATCTCCACCCGCGCACCTCCCAGGGGTCGACCGACACCAGATCGTCGACCACCAGGGCCACCGCCGTGTTGCTGCGCAGGTTTCGGAACTTCCGGCTGGCCCCCAGATTGAAGCCGAACACGTCGACGGTCTCCAACCCCTCGTTGTAGAAGAAGCCGACCGGGTTGTTCTGGGGAGCCCCGTCTGGCGCCACCGTGGCCAGCCGGCCCAGGTGCTGGGACGAGAGGTAGTCGAGCTCGGCGGCGGTGAACGTGGAGGAATCCATGGGCGTACTGTAAAACCTCAAGTAATATTGAGGTCAAGGCCATGGCACAACTTCCCTCCGAGATCCACGAGCTGACGGTGGGCCAGGTGGCCGCCCGGAGCGGCGTATCGGTGTCAGCTCTGCGTTTCTACGAGGGGGAGGGCCTGATCACCAGCCGCCGCACGCCGGGCAATCAGCGCCGGTACTCCCGGGACACCCTGCGCCGGGTGGCATTCGTCAGAGCCGCCCAGCAGGTGGGCATCCCCCTCCGGGTCATCAAGGGCTCGCTCGACCAGCTGGGCGACGGGCGGACGCCCGGCCGCCGGGATTGGGCCCGGCTGTCCTCGCACTGGCGCCACGACCTGGACGATCGCATCCTCCAGCTGCAGGCCCTCCGGGACCGGCTGTCGGGGTGCATCGGGTGCGGCTGCCTGTCCCTCGACCACTGCCGACTGGTCAATCCAGACGACGTTCTCGGCGCCGAGGGTTCCGGGGCCAGGCACTTCACCGGTCACCGTCCCAGCTGAAGCGCCGGCGGCCGTCGGGCGGCCGTCGGGCGGTCGGGCGGTCGATTGCCCGACGCGGCCACCCGTAGCCCTCGGCTGCTCTGGATGCGGGCCTGGCCGGGGGCAGAGCCGATTAACGCGATCCTCACACTTCCCGCACGGTTCTCGAAGATCTCCTTGCGACGCTGTCCAGGACAGCTACCGTCGACAAGGAGATCCACCATGCTGAAGAAGGCAATCGCCCCTCTCGTACTAGCCGGGGCCCTGCTGGGGGCTACGGCGGCGGCCGGCACGGCCTACGCCGCCACCCCGACGTCCACCGCCGCCACCGCCGCCGCCCCGGCCAAGGCCTCGGCCCACCCCCTCCGGGCCTGGCTACGAGCCCACCGGAAGGCCATCCGAAGGGATGTGGTCGCCGTCAGCTCCAAGACCATCGGCGTCACCCCTCAGGATCTCGTGAGCGAACTGCGGTCGGGCAAATCCATCGCCGACGTCGCCGGTGAGCACAACGTCAGTGCCCAGACGGTGGTGAACGCCCTCGTGGGATCGGCCGATGCCAAGATCGACCAAGCCGTGACGAATCACAAGCTCACCCAGGCCCAGGCCAGCGAGATCGAAGCCGCTCTGCCCGGACTGGCGACCAAGGTGGTCAATCACACGTTCTGAGCGCCCTGACCGAGCGTCCCCGAACTGCTTCCACCGTCAGCCTGGTCCCGCCTTCCCCGTCTGGAAGGTGGGGTCAGGCTGTCGGCTGTCTCGGAAGGCGGTCGTGGCTGTCCACCGAGCCCGCCCGGCAGGCGGTGCTGCCGGGTGCGAACGGGCCACGGTTGGTCAGAGCAGCATGAGGGAGGGCAGGAGCGACCAGCGACACTGGGCCATCGCCACCAGCCGTCGCCGGGCCCGCCGCCACGACTTCGAGGAGCCGAGTAGGCAAAGTCCGAGCATCACCAGTGTCAGGCCGATGATCAAGAGCGGTTTGGTGTTCACCCCGGTGAACGGAAGGCTGGTCGGGGTCGGGACGACCGCCGGAGGAGTCACGGGTGTCGGCGGAGCCGGTGGTGGGGTCGGGGCGGGGGGCACGACCGCCGGCGGAGACGGAGGCGGCGTCGTGGTGTTGGTGGTCGGGGTGGGGTTCGTGGTTGTCGTGGTGGTGGGGGGCGTGGTGGTGGTGGTGGTGGTGCAGCTACACGGACCACTCGGCCGGGTGGTGGTGCTCGAGCCCGTCGACCAGGTACCCGAGGTCGAGCTGGTGGTCGACCAGGCGCCCGAGCTCCCCGAGTGGGTCGCTGCCGGGGACGAGCTGTCGGTCGCACTCCAGGCGGCACCGCCGACGGTCACGTCGAGCGCTATCAGCGCCATGACCAAAGAAAGCAGAATGATCACTCGTTTCACAAATGACTCCTCTTTTTGGACCGAGATCACCTTTTGAGGGAGTGGTGCACACTCACCCACAGGGCCGACATGCGCGGTGCTTTGATTGAGTCGGTCGGAGCGAACTTAGGGGGACCCTACTCCCCAACGCCGACGGAAATCGTCCCCAATACTGAGAGAAATCCCTCGAAAACAGGCATAAATTGGGTCTTCGCAAGCACGACCCTGCTCTTGCGAACATCCCTCGGCAAGAACAACCTTGCGGTAGTAGATTTAGTGATCATGGCTTTCGAATCCCGTCCGGTTGCAACAAAAGCGTGGAAGGCCCTCGACCGTGTGGTGGCGGCGAACGAAGCCATGAGAGAAGCAGAAGCAAAGCGGGCCAGACAGGCCAAAAAGCGGGCCAGGGCGATCGCCGACGCCCGGGCCTACGGACTGTCACTCGACGCCATCGCCGAGCGTCTCGGAGTCAGTCGGGAGCGGGTTCGCCAGATGGCGGCGCGACCCGCTGCCAAGTGAACGGGACGGACTAGAAGGCCCCGGCCGGTCACGCCGGGTCGGCTACCGCTCACAAACAGTGAACCCTCGACGTCGAGGACGACTCCGCCCCCACCGGGGGCCGGCTCACTCGACGGGCGCTCCCCACCGCCTTTGTGGCACCAATCGCAGCACGGCATCGGTCTGGCGGGCATCGATCACGGCCATCCCGACCACCGAAGCCGAGCAGGCCAGCAGGTCGGCGAAGAAGACGACGGTGGCCGAGGTCTGACTTACGTCCTCGCCCAATGCCGACTGGGACACGACAAGCCACCAGACGAACAGGGCGACGAACACCACCGAGTCGGCCGACACCACTCGGGACGACCTGGCCGCCCGGGCCGACCATAGCCAGAGGACGGGGAGGGCGTACATGGTGTAGGTCAGATGGGACACAGGCAGCAGCAGGATCACGCAGAAGACCACATTCCAGAAGGGGATGCTCGGGTCCGGGTGGGACCGAGCGAGGGTCAGCACCACCAGAGCCACCACCCAGGCCAACAGGACCACAGTGGCCGCGTCCACCAGGAAGGGCGAGACGATCAGGGGCTGACCCACCAGTGTGTGCGAGAAACTGAGGCGGGGAATGCCCCATACCGAGTAGCTGGCCAGCCGGGGTTGCGATCGTGCATCGACGATGGCCGACACCATGTCGGCCGGTCCGGAAACGCCACCGACCAGAAGGGCGGCGATCGGGGCGACCACCAGGACGGCGGCCCACGCCAACAGGCTCTGGCGGCGCCGGGGCCGGCCCCGTTGGAAGAACACCAGGGCGACCAGGGCCGGCCAGCCCTTGAGGAGTCCGGCGATGCCGACCATGACCCCCGAGGCCACGGCTTTACCCCGGATGAGCGTCACGTAGGAAGCGGCCAGGACGGCCAGGGTGAGTGCGTCCGACTGGCCATCAGGCAGTTCGATGACCAGGGGCCAGAAGTGGAAGGCCGTCACCGAGCAGAACCCGAAAAGGACGGGCCGCTGCCACCGGCTGAGTCGTGGTGCCTCCATCCACACCACGCAGGCCGCCGTCAGGGCCAAGCAGACCATGGACAAGATGAGCCACACCCGGAAGACCGAGAGCTCGGGAAGGTGGCTGAAGGGGGCGAGCACCAGGGCCACCAGAGGCGGGTACACATAGCCCGAGACCGAGTAGGGACTGTGACCGCCGGCCAGCGCACGTCCGGCCCGGAAGAAGATGCCGAAATCAGCCGGGGACACGGTGGCGTTCCGGTACCGCTGATAGGCGAGCACGGCCGCCACGGCCAGGGCGGCCGCCCACAAGGCCGCGACTACCAGGGGCAGATCGAGAACCCGCCGCATCCAGGCCACCCCCGAGCCGGGGGGACCGGTCTGTCGGCCTCCCCCTGGTGACGCATCATTCGGACCTGCTCCGGTATCCATCTGCCCCAACCTCGTACGTCGCCCCTCATGACGGTGGCCGAGGCACACCGGACACCGTCGACGAATGGTAGTGGACGAGATCGGCGTCAGAGCACATCCGGAGGGGTGGGGTGGGGTCGGGTCGGCCGACCCCGGCGGCCGCACAGTGCGACCGAGGGCGGCGGCGCGGCGGTGCGGCCGTGCGGTGGAGCGGTGGAGCGGCGGAGTGCGGCGGTTCAGATGGCCGGTCGGTCGGCTTCGCGCACGTATCGGCGCTCGCCCGACTCGTCCAGCCACACCCTCATCAACCGGTTGGTCGAGGGATCGTTGAACACTTCGTCGGTGCGCCGCCATCCTGGGCCCGGACGGCTCGACTCGCGGTGACGACGAACGAAGAAACTGGCGATGACGAATCCCAGCACCACCAGGGCGACCAGGATCCCGATGACGGCCCCCACTGGCTCAGGTCCGCTGACCCACGACGACGGCGGTGCCGTAGGCGACGATCTCCGTCAGGGACTGACCCACCTCCGAGGAGTCGAACCTCATGGACACGATGGCATTGGCTCCCAGCAGCTGGGCGTTCTCGATCATCCTGTCCATGGCATGGCGGCGGCTGTCCTCCACCAGCCGGGTGTACTGCTTCACCTCGCCTCCGGCCATCGCCTTGAATCCCGCCGAGATGCCCTTGGCCATTCCCATGGAGCGCACCACCACGCCGAAGACCATCCCCAGGCTCCGCTCGATCTTCCACTCGGAGAAGTCGAGAGCAGTGGTGATCGGGAACTGTGGGGTCCCCGGTTGTCCTCCGGCTGATTGCGTCTCGGTCATGTCGGTCTTCCTCCGCTGGGGCCTCGGCACCCGGATCACCCGCCTCACCGCCACGCTACCGAACTGTGGCCCCGAAGTCGCGGTGGCACGGGCGGCGGTCCGGGCCCCTCCACACCCGTCGTGGCGTTTCCTGGACTCCCCCGTCGTGGCGTTTCCTGGACTCCCCCGTCGTGGCGTCCTGGACTCGTGGCGTCCTGGAGACGCCGGCGGTCTCGGTTGGAACTTTCAAAGTAACTATTCAGGTCCTCTGATGGGATCGTCCCCGACCTGGGGGTTCGACGCGCGTATCGTTGGGAATTCCGGACGACGACCCCTCCACCAGCCCTGACGCCCCCTCCTACGCGGAGCTCGTCGAACAGAACGTGTCGCTGCTTTCCCTCGTTGGCGAGCAGGCGGAGACGATCGAGAGGCTGACGGTCGAGATGACCGAGCTCCGGGCCCGGCTGTCGTTGAACTCCCGCAACTCGTCCAAGCCTCCTTCTTCGGACGGCTACGTGAAGCCGGCCCCCAAGTCCCGCCGGGTCCGGTCGGGCAAGAAGCCCGGCAAACAGCCCGGCGATCCCGGCAAGCATCTGGCCCAGCGCCCTGACCCCGATGTGGTCGCCACCCATGCCCCGAAGACCTGTTCGGGTTGTGGAAATAGCCGGTCGACTCGGTGGCCACCCGCCAGGTGTTCGACCTGCCCCCGGTGTCCCTGCTCTGCACCGAGCACCGGTCAGAGACCAGGCGCTGTCGGTGTGGGACGGCAACGGCCGGGTCATTCCCGGTCGAGGCCACCGCCCCTACCTGTTACGGACCGGCTCTGCGGGCCCAGGTCTGTTACCTGGTCACCCGCCAGCACCTGCCTGTGGCCCGGGTGGCCGAGCTGGTGGCCGACACCTATGGGGCCCCGATCTCGACCGGGACCATCGTGGCCATGGTCAACGAGGGGGCGAGCCGGCTCCACGGGTTCTCGGCCCGGGTGAAGGACCTGCTTGGTGCCTCCCCGGTCATCCACGCCGACGAGACCGGGCTCCGGGTGAATGCCTCTCTGGCCTGGGTTCATGCCGCTTCCAGTGCCGAGCTCACCTTGTATCACCTGGACGAGAGGCGAGGGAACGCGGCCATGGATGCCATGGGGATCCTGCCCACCTACCGAGGGATCGTCGTCCACGACGGCTGGAAGGCCTATGCCAAGTACGAGAAGGCCGAGCACGCCCTGTGCAATGCCCATCACCTGAGAGAGCTCTCCGCCATCGCCGAACAAGAGGGCCAGGACTGGGCGGCCGACATGGCCGAGTTGTTGACCACGACCTGGGCCCTGGTCCTCATGGCTAAGGACCAGGGCCGAGACTGCCTGACCACAAGACAGCTGGCGGCCTTCGACAACCGGTATCTGGACATCATCGATGCCGGCTACCTGGCCAATCCGCCACCGATCAGCACCCGGCGACGGCCCAAGCAGTCCGCGGCCCGCAATCTCTTGGCTCGCCTCGCCCGACGTCCCGAAGACGTCCAGCGCTTTGCCCGGGACTTCTCGGTCCCCTTCGACAACAACCTGTCCGAACGAGACGTCCGCATGGTCAAGATCGCCCAGAAGATCTCCGGTGGGTTCCGCACCACCGAGGGAGCCAAGACCTTCCTGGCCTTCCGGAGCTACCTCTCGACGGCGGGCAAACAGGGCGTCAACCGGCTCGGTGCGCTCCAGCAGCTGTTCCTCGGTGATCCGTGGATGCCGGCACCGTCAGCCCCTGGCTGAGGCCCACTCCGGCATCGCCGAACCCACGGGGACCTGAATAGTTACCTTTCAAAAATTACCTACGATCGGTACGCCAAACGCCAAACCAAGGGCGGGTTCAAGGGGTCCGCGGACGATCTTGGTGAGTTCCCGACACTGGTCGGGACGAACCAAGGAGGTTGAGCGTGGCACCCCTATTGACCCGAGAGCAGAAGCGCCTGGCGGTGCGGCTTCGAGGCCAAGGTCTGGACTGGAAGGAGATCGCCCTTGCCTGTGAATGTTCGGTCGATTCGATCCGCTTCTACGATCGCCCCGAGCTGCTCCAGCGGAGGAGCCTGCCGGCAGCCTGGGTTCCCCCGGCCGGACGGCTGAGCTTCGAGGACCGAGAAGAGATCGTGATCGGGCTGGCCCGAGGCGAAACCTTCACCTCCATCGCCCGGCGGATCAAACGGGCTCCGTCGACGGTCAGCCGGGAGGTGGCAGCCAACGGGGGACGGGGGGACTACCGGCCCTGGGCCGCCTATCTGCGGGCCTACGCCCGGTCCCGGCGGCCCAAGCCCACCAAGCTGGCCTCGAGTCAGGAGCTGTTGGCCGAGGTCATCGCCGGACTGAAGAAGTTCTGGTCCCCCGAGGAGATCGCCAAACGCTTGCGCCTGGACCATCCAGACGATCCGATGATGCAGGTGAGCCACGAGACCATCTACCAGTCCCTCTACGTCCAGGGTCGGGGGGAGCTCCGCCGGGAGCTGGCCCGCTGTTTGCGCAGTGGCCGGGCCACCCGGAGGCCTCAGGGCCGGGACGAGACCCGAGGCAGGATCAAAGACATGGTGATGATCTCCGAGCGCCCGGCCGAGGTGGAGGACCGGGCCGTCCCCGGCAACTGGGAAGGTGACCTGATCCAGGGCAGGAACAACCGCTCAGCGGTCGGGACCCTGGTCGAGCGGTCCACCCGGTTCGTGCTGCTGTTGCACCTGGGTGAGGGCAAGGACGCCTGGTCGGTCAAAGAGGCCATGCAAAAGGCCATCGCCACCCTTCCCTCCAGGCTGGTCAAGACCATCACTTGGGACCAGGGAGCTGAGATGGCCCGCCACCTCGAGTTCACTGTCGAGACCGGCATCCCGGTCTACTTCTGCGACCCCCACAGCCCCTGGCAGCGAGGATCCAACGAAAACACCAACGGGCTGCTCCGCCAATACATGCCCAAGGGGACCGATCTCTCGGTCCACACCCCCGAGGATCTGGACCGGATCGCCTGGAGCCTCAACGACCGACCTCGCAAGACCCTCGGATTTCTGAAACCATCAGAGAAGCTCGCCGAGTTTCTTGCGCAGACCGGTTGAACCCGCCAAGTGGCCGACGCCGGGATCGCCCCGGATCGACGGGATCGCCCCGGATCGCCGGGATCGCCCCGCACCCACCTGTTCTGCCGGCGCCCTTCACGGTCCGGCCGTCGGTGAGCAATCTGCTCCCGGCGCCTCCTCGGGCCCACCGGAGAGCAGGCCATAAATACTCGGTGGGGTCCACTCTTTTCGTGCCTGGGGCGGCGGGAACCCGAGTATTCGAGCCGCCGGATCCCGGGAAAATGGAATAGATTGGCGGCACAGCTTCTGCCAGTAGAAACTACGGCCCGATCGGAGCTTTCAGGCGCGAGGAATCCGACGATGTCGCTGAGGCGCGGGGCGATCTCAGTAGTACTGGCCACCGACAGCTCCCTGATCGGGGACGGTCTCGTTTCACTATTGGCCACCATCGAGGACGTGGCCGTCGTCGGACGGACGGCGAGCTACCTCCAGCTGCTCGAGCTGGTGGAGGAGGTCCGGCCGGACGGCGCCATCGTCACCATGCGCTCGCCGCTCGCCTGCAAAGCCGCATCAGTCGTCGTCGCCGTCCACCGGCTCCGGCACGTGTTCCCCCGCCTGGGCGTGGTGGTCGTCTCCGACCACGACGGCGGATCGGCCCGGGAGCTGCTCCGGGACGGGGCGGCGAGCATCGCCTACCTGATGGACGAACAGCTCCTCGACGTGGGGATGCTGCTCGATGCTCTGCGCGAGGTGTGCGCCGGTCGATCCGTTCTCGACCCCGGTGTGGTCGACGCGCTGGTGAATCACTACGGGAGGGCCCCGGCCGAGGAGCTGACCCGTCGCGAGCCCGACGTGCTGGCTCGGATCTCGATGGGCCTTTCCAATCAGGCCATCGCCTCGGAGCTGCACATCTCGGTCAAGGCCATCGAAAAGGACATCACCGCCATCTTCCGAAAGCTCGATCTCCCCGACCGGACTTTCGTGGACCGCCGGGTGTCGGCCGCCATCAGATTCCTCCAGACCCGGGAGAACCCGTTCGGAACCAAGTCCCCGGCCGTCGGAGCCTATGAAGACGGAGCCGATGAAGAAGAAGGCCTCCCCTGGGCCACGGTGATCGAGCATGGCCCAGGCCGGGCTACCGACTCCTTCGCCGAGCGTCTCGGTGACATCGGGTCAGGGGGCGGGAGCGGAGGCGGCCAACCGGTGTTGACCGCCTCCATCGACGGGCAGCGATCCGGTGCTGAGCGGATCCGAGCGGGACAGGTACCAACCCTGACCCAGGGTGGCGCCCAGAGCCAGCGCCCGTCGCAGGTGGGCTCCGCTCTCGATGCCCTCGGCAATCACGGTGGCGCCGTTCCGCCCCACATAGGAGGCGATTCCGTCGGCGATGGCGGCGTGCCCCCGGTTCGGCCACTCCTGCAGTAACGACATGTCGAGCTTGATCACGTCCGGAGCGATGAACGGGAGGAAGGCCAGCGAATCGGGCACGGCTCCCACATCGTCGAGGGCGATCCCGCATCCTGCCATCCTGAGCTGGTGCACGGCCCGCAGGAGCTCGGCCGGGCGCAACAGCAGGCCCCGTTCGGTGATCTCCACCACCAGGCCGGCCCGGTCCTCGACCCGGCTCACCAGGCGGTCGACGGTGTAGGGACCGATCACCGAGGGCTCGAGATTGACGAAGAGGTGATGGCGGAGCATCAGGCCGGAAGCAACGGCGTCGTCGATGACCGCATTGCGGCAGGCTTCGTCGAGCTCTCCCAACCGTCCCTGCTCGGTGGCCCACTCGAGGGCCCGGGCCGGCATGATTCCCAAGCTCGGCCAACGAGCCAGCCCCTCGGCCCCGACCGGTTCACCGGTGCCGAGATCGAAGATCGGCTCGTACCGGGGCTGCAGGTTCCGTCGGTCCAACAGGTCGTCGAACGTCATCCTCGACCGTCGGGAGCCTCTTCCCGGGCGGGTGAGAGAAGTCATCGGGGTGGCTCCATTGGGCCGGATCGGTACCCGGTCACCCCTGCGGAAGCAGGCTGTTGGTGTAGTCGTCGGACGCCAGAGGCGGAGTCGTGCCCTTGAAGAGGCCGCCTTCGGCCATGATTTGGGTGATACCGGAGAAGCTGGCGTCGGACAGCGAGCCCCACTGTCCGGCGGCATCGAGGAACGTCGGAGCGGTGGCATTCCCGGTGGCCACGATGATGTTCTGGCCGTGCTCGAGGGCCGTCTTGTTCTCCTCGATCAGGTCCTGTTCGGCCTGGGCCGGATGCTGGGCCGCGAAGATGTAGCCCTCGGACAGGGCGGCGAGTCCGCTGCGCAGGAGAGCGGGGTCGTGGTCGATCTCGGCGTCGGTGGCCGCCAGCGAATCGTCGGGGAAGCTGGCCGCCGACCCCAGGTAGTTGCGGATCGGGAAGAGGCGGAGCTTGGCCCCCTGGAGCTCGGCCGTCACGTCGTCGATGCCCCCGAACATGGTCGAATAGGCCACCCGTTTGGCCGCCAGGGCCTGGTAGGCGGTGCCGTTGAGCACCACTTCCCGGTAGACGGGATCGGCCACCCCGACCTTCTTGAAGATGGTCTTGATGATGGGGGGGTCGCTCGGGACCCCGAAACCGCCGTAGAGCTTGCCACTCAACTGGGCCGGCGATGTGTAGGGCGAGGACTGCAGGACGGCCAGCTCGATGGTGTTCACCTGGGTGAGGCCGGCCACGGCTCGGTACTTCAACCCCGAGGCCCGGTAGGCGGGGATGTTCGGCGGATAGGTGAAGGCGAGATCGGTCTTCCCCGCACTCAGCAGGGTCTCGCCGGCCGTGCCCGAATAGGGGATGATCACCGGCTTGATGCCCTGAGCGGTGAAGAACCCGTTCACGATGGCCGCATAGATGCCGAGGAAGTCGACGTTGGGTGTCCAGTCGAGGGCGATCCGGAGCGGCCGGAGGCCCGACGACGAGCTCGATTTGGAGGAGCTCGCCGTGGTGGTCGACGGAGAGGTGGAAGTGGTCGGGGAGGCCGAGCTGGCCCCGCAGGCCGCCAACGTCACCCCGATGGCCACCACGGACACCATCGAGACCAGGCGGAGGCTGACACTGCGACGCATTGGGGGCATATCTGGCGGTCCATTCGGCGGCTTCGGCACGACCATGAGGTGCGCGCTGTTAGAATTGGCACACCGTATCGGCTGGTGGCAGACCCGGAGCACCATCCCTCTCTCTACCACTGAATTTACCGGCTATATCGGGATTCAGACTGTCTACGATGGGCTGCGCATGACATCGTTGATCCGACCCGGAACAACCGTTGCCCCCGGGGAGTCCGTGCCGCCTGTCGGTATGGGGGACGGCACGGGATCGGCGCCGCCGTCTCCGACATCTCCCCCCTCCCGATCTCCGGCATCTCCGCCCAATCGGTGGAGTCGGATCCGCCGGCGGCTGGCCATCATCCTGCCCCCGGTGGCGGTGCTGGCCGCCTGCCTGGCCGTCTGGCAACTCTTCGTGTCGGTGCGCCACGTCAGCCCGCTGGTGCTGCCGGGACCGGACCTCATCGTCCGCTCGACCTGGAACGACCGGGTCGACATCTGGCCCGCCATCGGCGTCACCACCGAAGAGGCGCTGCTCGGTATGGCCCTCGCCATCGTCGTGGCCGTCGTCGTCGCCATCGCCATCGACTCGTTCCGACCGATCCGGGGCAGCCTGTACCCGCTCATCGTGGCCTCGCAGACCGTGCCCATCATCGCCCTGGCCCCGCTGGTGGTGGTGTGGTGGGGCTTCGGGATCCTCCCCAAGGTCGTGCTGGTCGCCCTGTTCAGCTTCTTCCCGATCTCGGTGGGGCTGGTCCAGGGTCTGGCCTCGGCCGATCCCGACGCCATGAACCTGCTTCGCACCATGCGGGCCAACCGGTTCCAGCTCCTGTGGCGGGTGCGGCTGCCCAGTGCCCTCCCCCAGTTCTTCACCGGACTGAAGATCTCGGTCACCTACGCCTACAGCGCCGCCATCGTGGCCGAGTTCCTCGGGGCCCAGCAGGGTCTGGGCGTGTACATGACCACGGCGGCCAGAGCCGCCCCCATGCGGACGGATCTGGTACTCGGGGCGGTCTTCGTGATCGCCTTCCTCACCATCGCCCTGTTCGCCGTGGTCGGTGTGGTCGAACGACTGGCCATGCCGTGGACACCCCGGTCGTGACCGGCCCCCGGCCCGTCCTCGAGCTGCGGGGAGTGACGAAGCACTACTCGGGCAACGACGGCGAGGTCGAAGCCGTGGACGGTGTCGATCTGGTGGCGGCCGAGGGCGAGTTCGTGTCCCTGATCGGACCCAGCGGCTGTGGGAAGAGCTCGCTGTTCAACATCGTGGCCGGGCTCCAGGACGCCACCGGCGGCCAGGTGCTGATCAACGGCCAGGAGCTCGGCGACCGGCTCGGTGCCAGTGCCTACATGCCCCAACACGACGCTCTCCTCGATTGGAGGCGGGTGATCGACAACGTCGCCCTGTCGCTCGAGCTCCAAGGGATCGGGCGCAGTCAGGCGCGCCGACGGGCGCGGCCGCTCCTCGAACGGTTCGGCCTGGGCGAATTCGTCCGGGCCTGGCCGTGGCAGCTGTCCGGCGGCATGCGTCAGCGGGTGGCCTTCTTGAGGACGGTGATCGCCGATCGCTCGCTGCTCCTGCTGGACGAGCCGTTCGGCTCGCTCGACGGGATCACCCGGGCCGATCTGCAGCAGTGGCTGAGCCAGGTGTGGGCCGAAGTCGGCTCGACGGTACTCCTGGTGACCCACGACATCACCGAGGCCGTGCTCCTCTCGGATCGGATCTACGTCATGAGCCCCCGCCCGGGCCGCATCACCGCCACCATCGACGTCGACCTGCCCCGGCCCCGCACCGCCGTGCTGCAGGACGATCCGGCCTTCGTGGCCACCGAGCAACGCCTTCGCCGCGAGCTGAACTCGGCGCTCCTGTCATGGGGTGAGTTCTCGACCATCCGTCGGTGACGGAGGCCGGCGGACGGTAACGCCGTCGGGGCCCCGGGGGCGCGGGATCACCGGGGCCCGGGGGCCCGGTCACCGGCGGGCGAAACGGTCTCCCCACGGGTCGTCACCGGCCGGACCGCTGTTGTCGACCACCAGATCGGCCCGGTCGGCGGTGCCGGCACCGGCCTGCAGCGCCCACTCCTGTTTGCTCCATCGATCGAAATTCGGGGCGTAGTGCGCCCAGTCCTCCCGGGCCTGGAGGCGGCGCAGGCGGTCGTCGGCCGGAGTGTCGAGCCACACGAGGTAGGACAGGTAGTCGGCCACCGGCGGGACGCCGACGCAGCACCCCTCGACCACCAGGACGTCGCTCACCGGGACGTCGACCCACTCGGCGGGCCGGTCCTCGACCCAGTCGAACCGGCGCCAGCGTCCGGGCTCGCCCCGGGCCAGCGGATCGAGGATCCACTCGGCCACGGCCACCAGCGACGCCTCCAGCCCGTCCCATCCGGGCACCAGGGCGTCGCTGCTCACTGAGGGGACGGACAGTTCGGCCGATAGGCGGGCGGCGAACGTGGTCTTCCCCGCCCCCGACAGGCCGTCGACCCCCACCACCAGGCACCGTCGGTCGCCCGGCCGGCGCCGGGCGCGGATCGACTCGGCCAGCGCCTCGAAGGTCATGGTCCCCACCGGTTCATTCTCGTCAGAGTGGCGGCCGACCGGCCAGCGCAGGCCCGGGACCGGTGCCACCTGCCCGAATGCGGTGATCCCGCCGGCCGGGGGGGGCGGGCACCCCTCAATGTCGTCACCGGTCGTGTCGATACTCACAGATAGCTGGTCACAACACCGTTCACGGAAGGGGATTCAGTTGGGTGCTCCGACCGCGATCGGTCCGACAGGGACGTTGGTGCGTCAACGGCGCCGGTGGATGATCGTCGCCGCCCTGGTGATCCTGGTGGGGACGGCCGGGTCGCTACTGGGCTCGGGGGCGCTGGCCCGGGGGGACCGCCGCCAGGCCCAGCAGAACGCCACCAACTCGGCCACCGAGATCTCGTCGGCCCTCATGCGGAACATCCAACACGAGCAGGACCTCGTCGATCTGGTGGGCGCCTTCGTCAATGGCGATCCCCGGTTCTCGCAGGCCGACTTCCTCGCGTGGACCAGCGCCGCCCAGATCCTCGGGCGCTATCCCGAGCTCGAGCGCATCGGCGTCATCATGTACGTCCCGGCCGGGGACCTGGCCCACTTCGAGTCGGTCCAGACGATGGTGCCTGCGGCTCCGTCGGGGGGCGGTGGGGCGTACCAGGTCGACCCGTCCGGTTCCCGCCCCTATTACTGCCTGTCCTCCATGGCCCTGATACGCAAGGGCCAGGTGGTCCCGCCGTCCGGATACGACTTCTGCACCGGTTCGATCGGAGCCGGGCTGATCGGGGCGGCCAGTGAGGGGGTGAGCTCGTACATCCCCCAGCGAACCCAGGACGGCACCGAGTTGGCCCTCGGTACCCCCATCTACCGCACGGGATCGACACCGCCGACCCCGGCCGGACGCCTGGGCGCCCTGGAGGGTTGGACGGGGGCCGAGATCCGTCCCGACGTCATCTTGACCAGCGCCCTGTCGGGCCACCCTGGGACATCGGTGGCGTTCCACTACGGCCACGGGGCCACCGGGGCCACCTTCGCCTCGGGACCCCGGGCCAAGCGGGCGGTGGCCACCACATTCCACTTCACCAACGGGTGGACGGTGCAGGTGTTCACGCCGGCCGCCGGTGTCGGCACGTCCTCCACGGCCATCTCCGTCCTGGTCGGGGGGATCCTGATCAGCATGCTGGCGGGGCTGGTGATCTACCTGCTCGGCGCCGGCCGGTCGTGGGCCCTGCTGTTGGTGCGCGAGCGCACCGACGAGATCAAGCACCAGGCGTTCCACGACTCACTCACCGGTCTCCCCAACCGGGCCTTGGTCATCGATCGGATCGACCAGATGGTCCTACGCTCCCGGCGGGACCACACGTCGGTGGCCGTGCTCTTCCTCGATCTCGACGACTTCAAGTTGATCAACGACACGCTGGGCCACCCGGTCGGCGATCGTCTCCTGATCGCCGTCGGGGCCCGGTTGTCGGGGATCCTGCGGGGCAACGACTCGGTCGGGCGGCTGGGCGGTGACGAGTTCGTGGTCCTGGTCGAGAACCGGTCCGGGCAACCCGACGCCGAGGTCGTGGCCCACCGCATACTGGGCGCCCTCGACGCCCCGTTCGAGATCGCCGGCAGCCAGTCGCCACTGACCGTCACGGCCAGCATCGGCATCGCCCAGGGCGACGGTGGGGGGGCCGAGGCCCTGTTGCAGAAGGCAGACATCGCCCTGTACGCGGCCAAGGCCGCCGGCAAGAAGCGCTGCCTCGTCTTCTCTCCGTCGATGCAGATGGATCTCGACGACCATCGGCGTCTCGCCATCGACCTCAAAGGGGCACTGGAGGCCGACCAGTTCTTCCTGGTGTACCAGCCGACGGTCAGCCTTTCCACCGGGGCCGTCACCGGTGTCGAGGCTCTCTTGCGATGGCGTCACCCCCGGCGGGGTGTGGTCCCACCCGACCAGTTCATCCCCATGCTCGAATCGAGCGGCCTGATCGTACCGGTGGGGAGATGGGTACTGGACATGGCGTGCCGCCAGAGTGTCCTGTGGTGCCGGCCCGGACGCCAGTTCACGGTGGCCGTCAACCTCTCGGCCGTCCAGCTCGAGAACGATCAGATCGTCGATCACGTCCGTTCGGCCATGTCGGAACGCGACTTCGATCCGGCCCTATTGACCCTGGAGTTGACCGAGAGCGCACTCATGCGAGACCCGGAGTCGACGGGATCGGTGCTGACCCGGCTCAAGTCGCTGGGGGTGAGGCTGGCCATCGACGACTTCGGCACCGGCTACTCGTCACTGGCCTACCTGCGTCAGTTCCCCATCGACATCTTGAAGATCGACCAGTCATTCATCGGGGCGATGGGGGAATCGGAGGAGTCCATGGCCATCGTCCACACCCTGGTCCAACTGGGCAAGCTCCTCGGGCTGGAGACCATCGCCGAGGGGGTCGAGACCCCCGATCAGCTGTACAGGCTCACCGACGAGCTGGTCGACACCGGGCAGGGGTTCCTGTTCGCCGGACCGATGGACGTGGGGTCGGTGGACCGCCTGATCATGGAGGCTCCCGACTTCCTCCGCATGATCGCCGCCCGGCGGTGACCCTGTCCGTCAGGTCGAGCCGGCGACGGCCTCGTCGATCCCGGATCGATCTGACCCCACGGCCGGGACCGGTCGGCTGACGACGGCGTCGAGGAACTCGGGACCCACCGGCCTGGCGAAATAGAAGCCCTGGCAGAACTCGGCCCCCAACCCGGTGAGCACGGCCACCTGCTCCTCGGTCTCCACCCCCTCGCACACGACGGTGAGGTCCAGCAGATGGGCCAGTTCGATCGTCTTGGCCACGATGGCGTAGCTCGATCTGTCGCGGGCCAGGTCGGTGATGAAGCTCTGGTCGATCTTCACGATGTCGACCGGGAATCGCTTGAGATAGCTCAGCGACGAGTAGCCGGTCCCGAAATCGTCGAGGGCCACCTGGAGCCCGAGGCTCTTCAGCTGGGACAGCACTATCAGTGCTCTCCTGGTGTCGCTGACCAACGCCCCCTCGGTGATCTCGAGGGAAAGCACCTCGGGGTCGGTCTGGTGCTCGGAGAGGACGTCGGTCACCATGGCCACGAAGTCCGGGGCCATGAGCTGTTGGGCCGAGACGTTCACGTACATCTTCAGTGCCGCCTGGCCGATGATCCCGCTCCATCGTTTCCGATCGACGCAGGCGTGCTCGATCACCCACCGCCCGAGCTCGACGATCAGACCCGACTGTTCGGCCAGCGGGATCATCGTCGACGGGGGGATCGGCCCCCGGATGGGATGGCCCCACCGCAGGAGGGCCTCGACGCCGTGGACCCGCCCGTCGGAGGTGCGGACGATGGGCTGGTACTCGATGTGCAGTTCTTCCCGCTCGACCGCCTTGGACAGGGCGCTTCGCAGACCGAAGTCCTGGTCGGCCAAGCTCTGGACCCGGAGATCGATGATCTGGTAGTTGTCGCCCCCCTGGTGCTTCACCTGGTACATGGCCAGGTCGGCGGCGTGGAGCAGCTGATCGGGATCGTGATTGGTCTGCTCGGCGAAGGCGATGCCGACGCTGGCCGTCACCTTGGCCGTGGAGTGGGCCAAGGCGAAGGGTCTGGCCACTGTCTCGACCAGGCGGGAGGCGACGAGCTCGACCTCGGAGGCCGCCCCCAGCTCCTCGCACAAGACGGCGAACTCGTCACCGGACAGACGGGCCAGCGTGTCGGCCGGCCGGAGCACACCCGACAGCCGGGCCACCAGGGCGATCAGCAATTCGTCACCGGTCTGGTGCCCGTGGTCATCGTTGACGTCCTTGAAATGGTCGAGATCGATGAACAGCAGGGCCACCATCTTCTTCGAGCGACCGCTCCTGACGATGGCGTGATCGATCCGCTCGCGCAGGAGGATGCGGTTGGGCAGACCGGTCAGATGCATCGTGGACCGACCGCTCGTGCGAACGGTCCGACGAGTCCTGGAGGTCGGCCCGGGCCTGGGCGTTGACCAGGTAGGCGGCGGTGACGTCGGCCAGGGTCTGGGCCGAGGCGTATTCGGCCGTCGTCAAGGTGCCCGGCCTGTCCCGGTACAGATCCAAGGCGCCGAGCCGCCGGTAGCCCTGTCGCAGCGGGAAGGCGAACACCGCAGCCAGACCGATCTTCATGGCCCGGGGGGCGAAGACGTCGAATCGATGTTCGTCGAGGAGGTCGGGCACGATCACCGCCTCGCCGCTGTGATAGGCGGCCAGGCACGGGCCTTCGTTGAGCTCGGTCTGCAGCTCCTCGAAGTGCAGCGCCGAGACATCGGAGGCGGCGACGTAGCGGGGGGCGGAAGCCGACGAGATCAGGGTGACGCCGGCCCCGGTGACCGGGAGGACGTCCACGATCCGATGGACGAGGTGCTCCAGGATCCCCTGGATCGGGAAGTCGGTGAGCATGGTGCTGGCGAAATCGCGCAGGATGCTGGACAGCTCCCGCTCGGCATGGCCTACCCTCGGGCTGACCACTCCGGGCGCTGCGGCCACAAGTTCGGCAGGGATGGGCATGGGCGGCTCCGCCCCTCTGCTCGCTCACCCTCACTGCCGAAGGTGAGGCCGACCATATCTGATCGGATCGGCATGGTCCATGCGCCTCCAGGGGGTCGGCCCTACGAAAGTCCGAGGGTGTGCACGTGAAGATTTCGGCGGGTCTCCGGCGATGCACGGCCACCGGAGTGGTCCTAGGATCGGCGCCGGGGAATAGCAGGCCGGCGGTGGTTGTCGCAGTTAGCCCTTCGGTGGACGCGGCCGCCGGTGGTGGTCGCCCTCGGCGACCAAGGAGCCAACAGATGACCGACGAACAAGTTCCGATGAGGGTGCTGCTGGCTTCGGACAGCTTCCTCATCGGGGACGGGCTCGCCGCTCTGATGGCCGGCGTACCCGACATCGAAGTCATCGGCCGGGCCCGTGACCACATCCAGTTGATCGAGCTGGCCGCCGAGCTCGAACCCGACGCCGTGATCATCAGCATCCGCACCCCGGTGATCTCGACCATGGCCACCATCGACATCGCCCGGCGCCTGCGCTCGGAGCACGGCGACATGGGGATCGTGGTGATCTCCGAGCGGGCCAGTGGATTCGCCCTGGAGCTGCTGCGAGGCGGCGCCTCGCGCATCGCCTTCCTGCTCGACGAGCAGCTTCCCGACACCTCGGCGGTGCTCGGGGCCCTCCGGGCTCTGCGGGAGGGGCAGTCGGTACTCGACCCGACCGTGGTCGACGCCCTCGTCCAGCACGGCAGCAGCAACGCTCTCAACGGTCTCACTCCCCGCGAGGTCGATGTCCTCGAACAGATCGCCCACGGCCTGTCCAACCGGGCGGTGGCCTCCGAGCTCAACGTCTCGATGAAGGCGGTCGAGAAGTACGTCACCATCATCTTCCGCAAGCTCGGTCTGTCCGATCACAGTCTGGTCGACCGGCGGGTCATCGCCGCCCTCACCTTCCTGCGGGCCCAGGCCAACCCGTTCAGTCCCCTGCTCGATCCCCGCAATCGCGGTCCCGACTTCGTGGTCGTACCCTACGACGTCGACGAGGTACTGGCCCGGAAACCAACACGCCAGGATCGTTAGCGCCGGCGCTCGTTGGGGGGCGGGCGCCAACCGGTGGTCGGCACCCTCAGCGGGTCGACAGCAAGCTGGTCAGCATCCCCTCTTCGAACTCGGCGTACCGGTTCCCCCCACGCTCCTTGGCGCTGTACATGGCAATGTCGGCATTGCACAGGAGCTGGTCCCCGGTGGTCCCGACACAGTCGAAGGCGATGCCGATGCTGGCGGTGGCCGATACCGGCTGACCCAACACGGGCAACGGTCGCCCGATGGCGGCCAGCAGCCGTTGGGCCAATCCGGTGACCTCGGACGGGCCGGCAATCTCCTCGACCAGGATCCCGAACTCGTCCCCGCCCAGTCGGGCCACCGTGTCGAAGTCGCGCGATGCAGCCCACGATCACGTCGGCCGTGGCCCGGAGCAGGGCGTCGCCGGCGGTGTGCCCGAGGGTGTCGTTGACCACCTTCAGATTGTCGAGATCGAGGAAGAGGACGGCGATGCGGCTCCCGGTGCGCTCGATCCGGGCCACGGCGTGCTGGAGACGGTCCTGGAACAACGCCCGATTGGCCAGCCCGGTCAAGGAATCGTGGAATGCCTGGTACGACAGCCGCTCCTCCAGTCGCTTGCGGTCGGTGATGTCCCGGAAACTCCACACCCGTCCGACGATGGCCCCGTCCACCGTCTGGGGCTTCGACACCCGTTCGAACACCCGTCCGTCCTTGAACTCGAGCACATCGTTGCTCTCCGCCTCGAGATCGTCGGCCACCGTCTCCACCGTCGAGACGAACTCGCCCGGTCTGAGCAACTGGTCGCGCACGTAGGCGGCCACCGAGGAACCTTCGGCCCCGTTCAGGACCGAGTCGGGGATCCGCCACATCTCGGCCAGCCGCTGGTTGAAACTGACCAGCTGGCCGTCGGTGCCCACGGCCAGGATCCCGTCGGCGGTGGCGTCGAGGGTGGCCTGCAGGAGCGAGAGGGCGGTGCGCAGCTCGTGGTCGGCCACCCGCCGCTCGGTCACGTCGTGACCGGTGACTACGTACCCGCCCACCGTCGGGTCGTCGATCAGGTTGACGATGGACAGCTCGAAGGGGAGCGAGTCGATGTTGCCGTGGCGGATCAGGCTCAGCGTCACCGTCACCGGACCGGCCACCGAGGCCCCCCCGCGACGCCTTTTCGAAGGCGGCTTCGAGGACGGGACGATCGTCCTCGGGCACCAGGGCCGACAGTGGACCACCCTCGATGACCTCGGGATCGTGGCCCAGCAGACGGGTCACCGCACCTGACACCGACTCCACGCAACCGTCGGGCGAGACCAGCATGGTGATGGCCGCCGAGTTGTGGACCAGCGAGCGCAGTCGGGCGTCGTGATCGTGGACCAGCTCGAAGCGCCGCCGCTGGGTGAGGTCCCGGATGGCCAGCAGTACCGCACCCTCCTCGAACCACGACACCGGGGTGCCCACCAGTTCCATCAGACGCCACCCGCTGGTCGTCTTCACCCGGATCTCGATGGGGGCACCGATCTCCTTGCCCTGCACGCTGGCCAGCGACCGGAGCACCAGCTCGAGATCGTCCGGATGGACGAGATCGAGGCCCGACACTCCGATCGACTCGTCGATCGACCGTTGGAACATGCACACTGCGGTGTGGTTGCCCCACAGGATCTGTCCGGTGGCGCCGACGATGACGACCGCGTCGGGCAGGCGGTCCACCAGGCGGGCCAGCAGTTGCTCGTCGTCGCCCGCCGGACCCGCCGAGACGGGCCGGTCCTCATCGATGGGCATACCACTGCATCGACCCGTCGGCCGACCCGCTTGAGCAGGGGATGTCCGCCGGGGCCGACATCCCCCCGGTTGGACCACACCCCGGGGACCGAGGCGGTTCGGTGACGGTTGGGGGAGCCCCCGGCGTCGACCGGCCGGCCGTCCGGTGCTGATGTCGGGCCTCCGAGGGCCCCGGCGAGAATGACGGCTCCTGAGGCAGGCCGGCGGCGGGCCGTGATCGGCCGGGCCCGAGGGGGCGAATCGGGCCGCGACCCCTGTGAGCTGGCAGTTCGTCGCCGATTCGCTCCGGGGAGCAACTGGTCGCGAGGTGACCTCTTGGCCCGGGTGCCGGATCGGCGGCCCATCCGGCGGTTGCGCACCGGGCCCAGACGTGGTTTGCTGTTAGCACTCGACAGTGCAGAGTGCTAACCACTACGGAGGAACACCAGATGGCCAAGTTGATCACGTTCGACGAGGAGGCCCGCCGAGCCCTCGAGAGCGGCATGAACAAGCTCGCCGACGCCGTACGCGTCACCCTCGGACCCAAGGGACGCAACGTCGTCCTCGACAAGAAGTGGGGGGCGCCCACCATTACCAATGACGGCGTCTCCATCGCCAAGGACATCGAGCTCGAGGATCCGTTCGAGAAGATCGGTGCCGAGCTCGTCAAGGAAGTAGCCAAAAAGACGGACGACGTGGCTGGCGACGGCACCACCACCGCCACCGTGCTGGCCTGGGCCATGGTCCACGAGGGGCTGCGCAATGTGGCCGCCGGGGCCAACCCCATGTCGCTCAAGAAGGGCATCGAGGCCGGGGTCGAGGCGGCCGTCTCCTCGTTGCGGAGCATCGCCCGCGACACCGACTCCAAGGGCCAGATCGCCCAGGTCGCCTCCATCTCCGCCGCCGATCCGGAGATCGGCGAGATGATCTCCGAGGCCATCGACAAGGTGGGCAAGGACGGAGTCATCACCGTCGAGGAGTCCCAGACCTTCGGCATGGACATGGACCTGGTGGAGGGCATGCGCTTCGACAAGGGCTACATCTCCCCCTACTTCGTGACCGATCCCGAGCGCATGGAGGCGGTCCTGGAGGACACCTACGTGCTGCTGGTCGGTTCGAAGATCACCGCCGTCCGTGATCTGCTGCCCCTGCTGGAGAAGGTCATGCAGGGCGGCAAGCCGCTGGTCATCATCGCCGAGGACCTGGAGGGCGAAGCCCTGGCCACCCTGGTGGTCAACAAGATCCGCGGCACCTTCCGCAGCGTGTCGGTCAAGGCCCCCGGGTTCGGCGAGCGCCGCAAGGCCATGCTCCAGGACATCGCCATCCTCACCGGCGGCCAGGTCGTCACCGAGGAGGTGGGCCTCAAACTGGAGAACGTCGGACTGGACCTGCTGGGCACGGCCCGCAAGGTGGTGGTGACCAAGGACGAGACCACCATCGTGGAGGGAGGCGGTTCGGACGACGAGATCAAGGGCCGCATCAACCAGATCAAGGCCGAGATCGACAACACCGACTCCGACTACGACCGCGAGAAGCTCCAGGAGCGTCTGGCCAAGCTGTCCGGAGGCGTGGCCGTCATCAAGGTGGGGGCGGCCACCGAGGTGGAGCTGAAGGAGAAGAAGCACCGGATCGAGGATGCGGTGTCGACCACCAAGGCCGCCATCGAAGAGGGAGTGGTCCCCGGTGGCGGGGTGGCGTTGCTCCGGGCCCAGTCGGCCGTGCTCGACGTGGCCGACAAGCTGGAGGGTGACGAGTCCACCGGGGCCCGCATCGTCGGTCGGGCCGTCGAGGAGCCCCTCAAGCAGATCGCCGTCAACGCCGGCCTCGAGGGCGGGGTCATCGTGGACAAGGTGCGCAACCTGAAGAAGCCCACCGAGGGCCTGAATGCCGCCACCGGTGAGTACGTCGACCTGTTCGATGCCGGGGTCATCGACGCCGTCAAGGTGACCCGCTCGGCCCTGCAGAACGCGGCTTCCATCGCCGCCCTGTTCCTCACCACCGAGGCCGTCATCGTCGACAAGCCCGAAGAGGGTGGCCCGGCTCTGCCCGGCGGGGGCATGGACGACTTCTAGGTCCACCGGCCGGCGCCCACCGGGTGCCGATCTGACGCCAGAGGGTGCACGAAGGGCGCCCGAGCGGGCGCCCTTCGGTCTTCTCTACACTGGGCGTCCGGTGCCACGAACCCCTCGTCCCCTCCCACGGCTGGGGCGTGCTCCACCTGTTCTGCAGGCTGAGCGGGCCGCCTCCGTCCTCCCGGCGTCCCGGGTGCGACGCCCAGGCCGTCATCCGGGCGGTCAAGGCGGCCGAGGCCGACGACGTCCAGGTGGTGACGGTGGCCATGCTGGGACACAAGGCCGATCTGGGGTTCATGGCGTTGGGTGCCGACCTGTGGCGGCTTCGGCGGTTGCAGTCCGACCTGCAGGCGGCCGGCCTCGAGGTGGTCGACTCCTACGTGTCGCTGACCGAGGTGTCCGAGTACGCCGACGGGATCCCCGACGAGATGAAAGAGGCCCGGCTCCATCCCGACCTGCCGCCCCCGGGGATGGGGGCGTTCTGTTTCTACCCGATGTCCAAGCGCCGGGGCGACACCGAGGAATCGAACTGGTACCTGATGCCCTTCGAGGAGCGCAAGGCGGTGATGTACGGTCACGGCACGGCGGGACGGGCGTTCAAGGGCCGCATCGTCCAGGTGATCACCGGCTCCACCGGCATCGACGACTGGGAGTGGGGCGTCACCCTGTTCGGGGTGCATCCCGACGACCTGAAGGACTGCGTCTACTCCATGCGGTTCGACGAGGGTTCGGCCCGGTATGCCGAGTTCGGCCCGTTCCTCACCGGAATGGTCGCCCGGGTGGAGGAAGCGCTGGTCCAAGTGGGCGCCGATGGGTGACGGCACCTGGCGGGGCGACCTGGAGGTACTACGGGCCGAGTTGAAGCGGATCGGCCCCATGGTGGTGGCGTTCAGCGGCGGCGCCGACTCGGCTTTCCTGGCCTGGGTGGCCACCGACACCCTCGGCCCCGGCCAGGTCCACTGCGTGACCGCCGTGTCCCCGTCGCTGGCCCCCGAGGAGCTGGCCGACTGCCGGGCCCTGGCCTCCGAGTGGGGGTTGCACTACGACGAGGTGGAGACCGACGAGCTGGCCGACCCCGCCTACTCGGCCAACGACGGCTCGCGCTGCTTCCACTGCAAGTCGGCCCTCATGGAGGCGCTGGTGTCCATGGCCGCCGGCCACCGCCGCGCCCCCGCCGCCACCGTGGTGCTCGGGGTCAACCTCGACGATCTGGCCGACCACCGGCCCGGCCAGCAGGCCGCCCTCGGGGCCGGAGCCCGGTTCCCCCTCGTGGACGCGGGGTTCTCCAAGTCCGGCATCGTGGAGTGCTCCCGCCAGCTGGGCTTGCGGACCTGGGACAAACCACCGGCCGCCTGCCTGGCCTCACGGGTGCCGTACGGCACCCCGGTCACCCTCGGCACCCTCCAGTCGGTGACCAGGGCCGAGTCGGGGCTCCGGGCCCTCGGCTTCGGCCAGCTACGGGTACGCCACTACGGCGACACCGCCCGCATCGAGGTCCCCCCGGCCGATTTCGCCACCCTCGTCGCCCTCCGCCACCAGGTGTCCCGGGCGGTCCACCGGGCCGGGTACCGATACGTCACCCTCGATCTCGACGGATTCCGCTCCGGCAACCTCAACCAGGCGCTCGGTGACCGAGGGGACGGGCCGTTGACGGCAACCGAGGCCACCGGGTGATCGGCGTACGGGTCAAACTGACGTTTCCCGACGAGCTGGTGCGGGAGCCGGTGATCGCCCGGATGGTCAGGGAATTCGACGTCGTCCCCAACATCCGGCGGGCCGACGTGGGCGAGAACAGCGGCTGGATCATCTGCGAGCTCGACGGCGACGCCGCCACCGTCGACCGGGTCGTGGCCTGGCTCCAAGGCGAGGGCGTCCGGGTCGACCTGCTGGGCGACGTGGTCGAGAGCTGAGCCCCGACGTCCGCCGGCTGGGTCAGGACTCTCCCGGAGGTCGGATGGTCCATCCCGCCCCCGACACCTTGCGGGGCTCGTAGAACAGGCAACCCTCCGGGCAGGCGAACGGGATCTGCTCGTTGGCACCCACCCGGCACCGTTCGAGCTTCTCCTCGTGAGCGGTCGTCTGCATGACGTAATGACGACAGTCCTCGTCGACAGCCACGCTCCATTGTGCCCGATGGACGCGGCCCGGGTGGCGTCAGGGGTAGCGTCGGGTGCGTGGATCCGACTCCCTCCACCAAGCAGCTCCTCCGTTGGGGCGAGGCGCTGGCCGGCATCGCCCGGACCGGCCTCGGGTTCACCGAGTCGCTCTACGAGCAGGAGCGGTTCGAAGAGGTGCTGCGGGTGGCCGCCGACATCCGGGTGGCCGCCGACCAGGGACCGACGGGGTCGAGGACGCCGACGGACTGGTCGAGGAGTGGCTGGGGTCGGTGGGCAAGGGCGTGCCCGGCTACGTGACCCCCAAAGTGGCCGTGGGGGCGGCGGTGGGCAACGACGAGGGCGAGATCCTGTTGGTCAAGCGGGCGGATTCGGGGGTGTGGCTCTACCCCACCGGGTGGGCCGACATCGGGTACTCGGCGGCCGAGGTGGTGGTGAAAGAGGTCGAGGAGGAGACCGGGATCGACGTCGAGGTGGTCCGGCTCATCGCCGTGCTCGACGGGCTGCGCATCGGCATCAGCCGGATCCCCCTCTACTCGCTGGTGTTCCAGTGCCGGGCCGTGGGCGGCGAGTTGAAGCCCCATCCCCTCGAGTGCGCCGACGTCGGTTGGTTCGCCCTCGACGATCTGCCCTTTCCACTGGCCGGGGCCGAACGGTGGGGCGAGCACGTCTTCGCCGCCCTCCGGGGCGAACCCGATCGAGGTGCTCTACGACTCGGTGCGCACCCCGGTCTGGCGAGGCGATCCCGAGCGGACCTGACGGCGCCGGCCGCCCCGGCCGGTCGGCCGGGCCCTTCCCCGGTCGGCCGGTGGGCGCTGGCTACACTCGCAGCCTGTGACCGCATCGAGCGCACCCCCCGCACCGGACCCGGGTCCTCGCCGTGCAGCGGCGGTGGCCATCACCGAGATCGCCGAGATCGCCGAGGTGGACCGCGAGCTGGTCGAGGCGTTCGCCCGGCTCGTGCCCGCAGCTCTCGTCGTCCCGCCCCCGCCCGGCCGCCGACCAACTGGGCGAGATCGTGGCCTCCGACGCCTCGGTCCTGCTTGGTGGCCCGGGCCGACTCGGGGCAGCATCGTCGGCTCGCTGACCCTGGCCATGTTCCGGGTGCCCACCGGGCTGCGGGCCTGGATCGAGGACGTCGTGGTCGACGAGGCGGCCCGGGGTATCGGGCGCCGGCGAGGCACTGGTGACGGCGGCCCTGGACCGGGCCGGCGGCCCGGGGCGAAGTCGGTCGATCTCACCTCCCGTCCCAGCCGGGAGGCGGCCAACCGGCTCTACCAGCGCTGGGCTTCGAGTCCCGGACCACCAACGTCTACCGTCGGACCATCGAGGTCCAGGGGCGACCGGCCGACTAGCTGTAGTGACCACGAGTCCGGCGACCCGGTGTCGGTCAGGCCGGGACGCCCTTTCGACCGACGCCGGCCCGGGACGGCCCGACCGTCGCCTCCAGCACCTCGGACCAGGGCGTGGGGGCCAACCCCAGCGACCGGCGCGTTCCGCTGTCGTCCATGACGAACGGCGCCTCGAACTGGTAGAGCGTCTTCGGCAGCTCACGCATCTGGCGATTGAACAGACCGAGTGCCCGCAGGACCAGCCTGGGTGTCCCCGCCACCTTGACCCGGGCGACCCCGGCGGCGTCGGCCAGATCGTCGACCACCTGGCGTTCGGTCCGGGCCTCGTTGCTCGGTACGTGCCAGGGCCGGCCCCAGGTCGTCTCGTCCAGTGCGCACGCCACCAGGGTGCGGGCCACGTCCCCCACGTAGGTCCAGGTGTGGAGGACGTCGGGATTCCCGAGGACCTGGACCCGCTTGCCGGCCAGCAGGCGCGGCAGCACGAAGTTGAACTGTCCCTGGGCATCGGGACCGATGAAGTCCGAGGCCCGGACCTCCACGGCCCGGATCGCCCCGGCCCGGTGCAGTTCCAGGGCATCGTTCCACATGCCCACCCGGACCTGGGCCTTGGGCAGCGTCGAGGTCAGCGGGTCGTGGGGTGACATCGGCCCGGTCGGCCGGCCGTAGCCGTAGAGATTGCTGAGGGTCACCAGTGTGGCCCCGGTGTCGGCGGCGACGGCCAGCAGGGATCGGGCCACGGGCGGCCAGTCGGTCAGCCACCGGTGGTACTGCGGATTGGCGCAGTTGAACAGCCCGGCCGCCCCCCGGGTCACCTCGGTGAGGAAGGTCCGGTCCGAGGCATCGCCCGGGCGACGGGTGATTCCCTCACCGGTCGGGCCCGACCCGTGCCTGGTGACCACGGTGACCTGGTTACCGCGGAGGGCCAGCTCCTCGGCCACCCCCGTTCCGCACGATCCTGCTCCGACCACTACGAACTCGGCCATGTCGGCTCCTTTCGGTTTAGAGAGCACTGCTCTCTCAACCAGCATGACCCACACCATACGGAATTGCAAGAGCACTGCTCTCTCAAGTCCGGATTTTCGTGGGATACTGGGGCCCATGGACGCCCATGCCTCCCGGGCCGTGGCCCGGCAACGCCAGATCGCCCTCATCAAGGCCACGGCCCGACGCCAGCTGGCCGAACGGGGGGCGGCCGGCCTGTCGCTGCGGGAGGTGGCCCGCCAGATCAACCAGACGTCGTCCGCCCTCTACCGGTACTTCCCCACCCGGGACGAGCTGGTGACGGCATTGATCCTCGATGCCTACGGCGAGCTCGGGGCGGCCACCGAGAGGGCGGAGGCCCGGGTGGCCCGGTCGGCGTTCAGGGACCGGTGGTTGGCCACCGGCCGCGCCGTCCGGAAGTGGGCCGTCGCCCATCCCCACGAGTACGCCCTGTTGTTCGGCTCTCCTATCCCCGGGTACCACGCACCCGAGGAGACGGTGGTGGCGGCCAGCCGGGTCACGACCGTGATAGCGGGGATCATCGAGGACGCCTGCCGGGCCGAGGCCCGCCCCCTCGATCGGCAGGACGACCTCCGGGTGGACACGTACCTCGAGGTCGGGAACCTCCGCCAAGTTATGCCCGACGTGCCGGCCGATCTTCTGGCCCGGGGCATCGTCGCCTGGACCCAGCTGTTCGGCTTCGTGAGCTTCGAGCTCTTCGGGCACTACCGGGAGTCGGTCCGCAGGGCTCCGGCCTTCTTCGACGAGGTGCTGGCCTCGATGGCCGACCTCGTCGGGCTCCACGACTGACCGGGGGGGTGTGGGCCCGGTCCCGGGATCAGTTGACCTTCAAGAGGTCGACAATGAAGACCAGCGTGTCGTCGGCGGCGATGCCGCTGGCCCCGCTGGGTACCTCGTTGCCGTAACCCAGGGCCGGCGGAACGATCAGCTCGCGCCGGCCACCCACCCGCATGCCCACCACCCCTTCGTCCCAGCCGGCGATGACCTGTTCCGGATTGGCGTCGAGGACGAAGGAGAACGGCTGGCCGGTCCACGACGACTGGATCTCCTTGCCCGCCGAGTAGGTGGCCAGTACGTACTGCACGGTGACGGTGTCACCCGGCTTGGCCGTGGCCCCGGTGCCGACGATGAGGTCCGCCCTCTCCAGGCGGGCGGGGGGAGCTCCGGGCGGGATGTCGGCGGTGGGGGCGACGCCACTGGCGCCGACCGGCGATCGGTCCCGGACGGGGATGGTGGCCACCGAGACCGAGTCCCTCGACGTCGTCGGCGTCCCCGTCGTCGTGGTCGTCGACGACGACGAGCTGCTGCATCCGGCCAGGGCCAGGGCCAGGGCAGCCAGGGCCAGGGCGGCGGCCGACCGGGAGTGCACACGAGACATGCGCGGTTCCTTTCCGGTTGTGGAAGTTCCGACCAGCGGAGCCCTCCGGGGTGGGGCACGCGGACACGACCCCCGGCCGGTCGACCCGCACCCAAGACGGTAGTCGGCGGCGACATCGGCCAACGAGCATCCTCACCCGTTTTGTCGGCCCGTCCGTCACCTGTCACCGGGCACCGCCCTTCGGGCGCTGTGACACCCCGGTGTGAGCATGGCTCCATGACACTCGAGATGCTGCAGGGCGTGGCCGACGAGCTTCGCTCCATCCTCGCCGAGTTCGAACCGGAGCGGGTCAGTGGGCCCGATGCCGCCCGTCTACTCGAGCGGTACGCCGAGATCGAGAAGCTCGCCGCCGGAGGAAAGCTGTTGGCCGCCCGGCGGGTGGAGTCCTCCAACGTCTGGCGCCGGAGGGGCCACCGGTCGGCCGCCGCCCACGTGGCCGAGGCGACGGGTACCGGCTTGGGCCCGGCCATCAACACGCTCCAGGCCGCCCGCCAGCTGGGCTCGCTGCCGGCCACCGACGAGGCCATGCGCGACGGTCGCTTGTCGGAGACCCAGGTCAAAGAGATCGCCGGGGCCGCCATTCACCAGCCCGGTGCCGAGCAGGAGCTGGTGGAGGCGGCCGGCCACCAGCCCCTGACCATGCTGAAGCTCCGGTGTCGGAGGGTCCGGGCCAGCGGTAGGGAACAGGGCGCGACCTACGAGACCATCCGTCGGCAGCGCTATTTGCGCAACTGGGTCGACGGCGAGGGCGCCGTGCGCTTGGACGCCCGGCTCACCCCCGACGAGGGGGCCCGGCTGATGGCGGCGGTGAACGCCGAGGCCGATCGACTGGCCAGCCAGGCACGCCGAGTTGGCCACGACGAGCCCCGCAAGGCCCTGGCCGCCGATGCCCTGGTGCTGTTGGCGGGCGGAGGTGCCGGCCGGTCGGCTACGACCTCGGCCTCGACCTCCGGTGGGGTGGGTGAGGACGGACGAAAAGGACGAGCCCGCTCCGAGCCGGTCACCATGGTCCACGTCCGGGTCGACCACCAGGCCCTGGTGCGCGGCCACGTCGAGGCAGGTGAGATCTGCGAGATCCCGGGCATCGGACCCATCCCGGTCGAGGTCGCCCGGCGGCTGGCCGTCGATTCGATCCTGAGCGTACTGGTGACCGACGGCGTCGACGTGCACGCCGTCGCCCATGCCGGACGAACCATTCCCGCCTCGGTGCGGCGAGCGCTCGTCGAACGGGACCAGGTGTGCGTGGTTCCGGGGTGTGACGTCGGCGACGGACTGGAGATCGACCACCTCGAGCCCCACGGCCAGGGTGGCGAGACCAGCCTGGCCAACCTGGCCAGGCTCTGTCACTGGCACCACTACCTGAAGACCCACCAGCATCACCGGCTCGAGCGGGTGGGAGGCGTGTGGCGATGGACCATTCCCGGTCGAACCGGACCCCGGGGGGCCGAACCGGCTACCGAGCCTCCGGTCCTGTCGGCCTGACCACCGGACGGCGCTCAGGCCGGATCGTCATCCCCGGGTTCGGGAGCGATTGTCAACGGCGTCGGCTGATGTGGCTCGGAGCCGTCGTCGGCCGTTCCGTCCTCGGCCTGGCTGTCTTCGATGCCAACCCCGTTGCCCGGACCCCTGTTGGCCGGACCCCCTTCGTCGGCCTGGTCCATCGGGTCCAGACCGGTCAAACCCGGACCGTCGTGCTCCTGTTGCCACAGCGCCTCGGCCCGGAAAGCCACCTCTCGGACCGAGGCCCCCGAACGGCGGGCCACACGGGCCACGTCCTCGTACTCGGCCTTCACCCGCCCGACGCCGACCTTGACCCTGATCATCTGGCCGTCGACCCACACCGACTCGATCGTCCTGGCCGCCGGCCAACGCTCGCCGGAGGACAGACGGACCCCCAGCGAACCGGTGGCGGCTCGAAGGACATCGCGCACCACCGGAACCCGGGAGGGGTCGCAGAGGGCATGGACGACGGTTCCCGGGCGCCCCTTCTTCATCACCACCGGAGCCAGCCAGGCGTCGTGGGCCCCGGCCTCCAGCAGCTCGCCCAGGGCGTGGGCCAACTGCTCGCCGGTGGCGTCGTCCACATTGACCTCGAGATGGGCGACAGGTTGGCCGGCGTCGGCGTCCCCGTCGACGGACACACCGGCGCTGGTGCCGATATCCCCATCGCCGGTGGTGCCGGTCCCCGCCCCGGTCAGCCGGTCCACCCGCACCCCGATCACCACCTGGGTGCAGTTGGGCAGCTCGTCGAGGTCGCGGCTGCCGGCCCCGAAGCCCTGGGACGTCACCCTCATGGGTGGCATCGGACCGAACCCGGACGACAGGGCGGCCAGCAGGGCGGCGCCGGTCGGGGTGGTGAGCTCGGTCGCCACCGTTCGGCCCCAGGTCGGTACCCCCTCCAGCAGGGCGACCACCGCCGGTGCCGGATTGGGCAGGAGCCCGTGGGCGCTCTTGACCATGCCCAGTCCGGTGGCCACCGGACTGGCCTGGACCTCGTCGATGCCGAGGACTTCGAGGGCGGCGGCCGTTCCCACCACGTCGACGATGGTGTCGTGGCCACCGACCTCGTGGAAGTGCACCTGGTCCACCGGCCGGCGGTGCAGCCTGCCCTCCACGTCGGCCAGGGCGGCAAAGGTGGCCAACGCCCGGCTGGCCACCCGTTCGGGCAGGCGGGCCTCCTCGATCAGGCCGACGATGTGGGCGTGGGTCCGCACCACGACGTCGTCGTCCACCGTCACCACCGCCCTCGAGGCGGCGATGCCGCCCCGCAGGACGGGTTCGATCTCCAGCTGCCAGCCCGGCAGCGGAAGCCGTTCCAACATCCCCATCACCTCGGCAAAGTCGGCTCCGGCGTCGAGCAGGCTCCCGAGAGCCATGTCGCCGGCGATTCCGGCGAAGCAATGGAACCAGGCGAGTGTCCGCATGCCCGGCGCCGTCGGACCGTTCGACACGGCCGGCCACCTGGGACCGCGGCCGGGGGTCACGGCAGTATCCGGGCGATGGCGCACGCCGCCCCGAACCCGTTGTCGATGCCGACGACGGTGATGCCGGCGGCGCACGAGGCGTGCATGGCCAGCAGAGCCGTGACCCCTTCGAGGGCGGCTCCGTAACCGGTACTGGTCGGCACCGCCACCACCGGCGCCGGGGTGACTCCCCCGATGAGGCTGGCCAGCGCCCCCTCCATTCCCGCCACCACCACGATGGCGTCGGCCTCGGCCAGCTCGTCGGCCGAGGCCAACAGCCGGTGCACGCCGGCCACCCCGCAGTCGGGTATGACGGTCGGGCCGAGTCCGAGAGCGGTCAGAGTGGCCTCGCACTCGCGGGCCACGGGCAGATCCGAGGTGCCGGCGGTGACCACCAGCGTCCGGGCCGGGCGGTTCGGCGCCGCCCGCCACACCACCGTCGACAGCTCGCCCCGCACCTGGTCCCCACCGGTGGCCGGGCCGGTGACGGTGCGTGTCCCTCCGGGATGGAGGGCCATGGTCAGCGCCACCTGGGCGGCGTCGGCCCGGGTCAGGATGACCGGAGCCCCGCCCGGTGCTCCGGGTTCGGAATCTCGTTCGGTTCCCGCCGGGCCGGTCGGATCGGCCGGGCCGGTCCGCCGGCCGGCAACCGCCCCGTCCAGCAGTTCACCGACGATCGCCGCACACTGTTCGGGCGTCTTGCCCTGGCCGTATACGGCCTCGGGAAGCCCTTGCCTGAGCCCGCGGTGGTGGTCGACCTTGGCAAATCCCAGGTCGGCAAAGGGAAGCCGGCGCAACCGGAACACCGCCTCGTCGGGGGTGCAGGCGCCGGAACGGACATCGGCGAGCAGGCTGAGCAGTACGGGTTCATCCATGATGTTCACTATCCTGCCTGGGTATGGCGTCAGACGCATCCTCCGGGCCGGGACGCCGCTCCCCGCTCCGGATCGGGTTCCTCGGACCCGAGGGAACCTTCACCGAGGAGGCCCTCCTCGGTGAACCGGCCTACGCCTCAGCTGAGATCACCCCCTACGGGTCCCTGGTCGACGTCCTCGACTCGGTCAGCGACGGCCGGGTCGACCTGGGATTCGTCCCTCTGGAGAACGCCATCGAGGGCACGGTGCGCGACATCGTCGACAGTCTGATCTTCGACTTCGAACTGCGAATCCAGCGGGAGGTGGTGCTGGACATCCATCTCCATCTGATGGCCACCCCCGGCACCGAGCTGGCCGAGATCGAACGGGTGGCCTCGATCCCCATGGCCACCGCCCAGTGCCGCAGGTTCCTCGGTGACCGGCTCCCCGATGTCGAGGTGCTGGCCACCAACTCCACGGCCGAGGCGGCCAGGTTGATCGGCCAGCACGATGCCGCCCTGTCGGCCCGTCCCACCGCCGCCATCGCTCCCCGCCTGGCGGCCAAGCTCTACGGCCTCGACATCCTGGTCGAGGACGTCGAGGACCATCCCGAGAACCAGACCCGCTTCGTCTCGCTGGCCCGCACCGGTATCCCGGCACCGACCGGTCATGACCGGACCAGCATCGCCTGCTTCCAGAACGCCGACCACCCCGGCAGCCTCTACGCCATCCTGGGCCACTTCGCCGCCCGGAACATCAACCTGACCAAGCTCGAGTCGCGGCCGACCAAGAAGACGCTGGGCGACTACTGCTTCATCATCGACTTCGAGGGCCACGTGGCCGACGCCGTGGTGGCCGACTGCCTCCGCGACCTCCACGCCGAGCTCTCGGCGGTGAAATTCCTCGGCTCCTACCCGGCGGCCGGTGCCGCCGGCCCGGCCATACGCCGGGAAGTCGAGTCGTCGAAGCGAGAGGCCGAAACGTGGATGGACGGATTGACGGCGGAGATCCGGACCGGCACCGATCACTGAGACGGACCCGCCCGGGCAAGGACCGCCGAGTACCCTGGCTGTCGCTCGGAGGGATGGCAGAGCGGACAAATGCGCGGCTCTTGAAAAGCCGTGAGGTGCAAGCCTCCGTGGGTTCGAATCCCACTCCCTCCGCTGGTCAGAAGCAATTTTCTTGTTCGGCGTCCCATCCCGAACGCCGGGGCGACCGACGTTTCCGGGGCCGCGGACGCGCCGTTTGATCCGGGCGGCCGCCGAGGCGTCCCCATGTCCACAGGATCGGTCCCGTGGATCGGTTTCGGCCGGGCGAGGAACACTCCTAGGTGAAAAGGTCTGAAATGCTCTCCCTCCGGGCGATCCTGCGGATCGCCTCGCCGAACAGACCAGCCACCGAGACAACCTCGACCTTGTGGGACAGGCCGACCGGCTGCGTCTCGACACTGTCGGTGATGAAGAGCTTCTCGATCGGGCTGGCGTCGAGACGCTCGATTGCCGGACCGGCGAGCAAGCCGTGGGTGACGGCGGCAAAGACGGAAACCGCCCCACGCTCGACGAGGACCCGAGCAGCATCGGCCAGCGTGCCGGCGGAGATGGTGAAGTCGTCGACGATCAGAGCTGTGCGACCCTCGACCGAGCCGATGAGCTCGACCACTTCGGGGGACTCCGAGTGATCGACCCGGCGCTTGTCGGCAATGGCCAGGGGTGCCTGCAGCCGTTCGGACCACAGTCGGGCCTTCTTGGCGAATCCGGCATCAGGGGCGACCACCACGAGATTCGAAAGGGCCTTGGACGCGATGGCCTCGCACAGCACAGGCATGGCGTAGAGGTCGTCGACCGGAACCTTGAAGAAGCCTTGGACCTGAGGAGCATGGAGATCAAGAGTCACGACCCGGTCCACACCGGCTGCTTCGATGGCGTCGGCGCAAACCCGGGCCCGGATCGACACCCTCGGTTCGTCCTTCTTGTCTCCTTTGGCGTAACTGAAATAAGGGATGACGGCGGTAACCGATGCCGCGCTCGCCCTCTTGAGGGCATCGATCCAGAACAGCAGTTCCATGAAGTTGTCGTTGGCCGGGAAAGCAGTCCCCTGTACGAGGAAGACATCTCGGCCTCGGACGTTCTCGAGCACCCGGACGAACAAGTTGCCCTCGGAGAACCGCAGCGTTTCGCTCGCCCCCAGCTCGCATTCGAGGTAACCGGCGATGGCCCCCCCGAGCTGGCGGCTGGCCGACCCGGCCAACAGGGTGAAATCGTCGGACACGATCAGACGGTACCCCGAACGGTCGGGGTGAACGTCCGTCGGGAAGCCAGTACCTCCTCACCGTCCGGCTTCGGTGGGTGCGGCCGGGAATCACGGCACCCTTGTCGAATGAACCGTTCGGGTTCTAGCATCGAGAGCATGCCGGAACTACCGCCCGCCGGTTGGTATCCGGACCCGAGCGAAACCGGCTATCTCCGCTATTGGGACGGCGGTGCGTGGACCGAGCACCGCTCGGCCACCGGCGCCAACTCGGCCACCGGCGCCACCTCGGCCACCTCGACCACCTCGACGATGCCGGCATGGCCGTCGTCGGGAGGCGCACCTACCGGCAAACAGCTTCTGCGGACGTCGCTGGGCCTGTTCCGCCAGAACCGCAGGATGATCTGGCTGCCGGTGCTCTCAGGAGTAGCGACGGCTGTCGCCTTTCTGGCTGTCTCGGGAGTGGTGGCCTGGCCCCTGTTGCGAGCCTACGGGCCTTCGCCGTGGGCCGTCTTCTACCTCTTTCCCGGCATGATGGCCTCGACCTTCGTCGGTGTGTACTTCAATGTCGCCCTGGTGTTGGCGGCAAACGAGCAGATCGAGGGACGACGGATCGACGTCAGCCAGGCCCTCACCATGGCGTGGTCCCGACGTCGGGTCATCTTCACCTGGGCCCTGTTGGCTGCCGTCGTCGGGATAGTCATCCAGGCGATCGAAAGTCGCCTCGGGGTATTCGGGCGGCTACTGGGCATCCTCGGCGGACTGGCCTGGGCGGTGGCGACGTTCCTGGTAATCCCGGTGCTGGCCTTCGAGGACGTCGGACCGATCGAAGCGCTCAAGCAGTCCTCGCATCTGATCAGGACGACCTTTGGCACCATCGCCCGGGGAGCCCTGCGGTTCGGAGCGCTGCTGGTGGGGTGGATCCTGTTGGCCGTCGCCGTCATCGTCGCCGGCGTGGTGATTGCGGTGGCCGGCACACCACTGCTCGGCATCCCTGTGGCCGTGCTCGGGGTGATCGGCTTCTTCGTGGTCGTCATGTACCTGGCCGCCGCCGGCATGTACATGCGCACGATCCTCTACCGCTACGCCACCCACCAGCCCTTGCCCGACCTGGGCCTGGATCTTTCCCGCACCTTCCGCCGCTGACCAGCTAACCCGAGGACCGCCGCCGATAGAAGTGGACGGCGAGGGGTGCGAACACCACGGTCAATCCGATCGACCAGAGGACGGTGGCCAGCTCGGGGTGCTGCATCGGCCAGGCCGAGACGGTCGAGGCGGGATTGGGATTGCCGAAGAGGTGGCGACAGGCCGTGGCCACGGCGCTCACCGGGTTCCAGTCGGCCACCACTCGGAGCCAGGCGGGCATGCCCTGCGTGGGGACGAACGCGTTCGATACGAACACCAGCGGCAAAAAGAAGATGAATCCGGCCGCGGCTGCGGCTTCGGGGTTCTTGACCAGCATGCCGGCACAGGCACCGACCCAGGTCATGGCGAATGCGATCAACAGGCAGAGCCCGAAGGCCAACAGGGCGTTACCGACTCCATCGTGGATCCGCCAACCGACGGCCAGGCCGGTGACGACGAGAACGGCCACGGCCAGGACCTCGGTGAGGAGATCGGCCAGCACCCGACCGGCGAGGACCGAGGACCGGGCTATCGGTAGCGATCGGAACCGGTCGACGAGACCGGTGGCCATGTCGGTGGAGACACCGACGGCCGTTCCCTGGGCGGTGCCGACGAGGGCCATCCCGAACATCCCCCCGATCAGGTACTCGTGATAGTTCCCGCCGTCGGGAATCTTGATGGCCGACCCGAACACGTAGACGAAGAGCAGGATGAAGATGACCGGCTGGGTGGTGACGTCGAGAAGTTGTGAGGGCTCACGAACGACGCGGACAACCCCGCGGCAGGCGAGGACGAGGGCATTCCGCAACGACCACCACATCCGGGACAACAATGAATCGACCGGGAGCGGGACCGGGAGCGGCGGCGGGGAGGCCAGGGTGGCGGTCATGCCAGCGCCCGTTTCTCGTCGGGGTCCGAAATGAGACCGGTGGCCCGGCCGGTGAGGGTAAGGAAGACGTCATCGAGCGAAGGACGGAGGATTCCCAGGTCATCGATGTGCAGGCCGGCGGCGGTCATGGCGGCGGCGATGGTCGGAATCGCCGTCGCCCCGGCGGGGATCGATGCATCGACCCTCCGCCGTTGCCGATCCAGGCGGACCTCACCGTCGCCGTAACCGGCGAGCACCTGGCGGGCCACCGTCGGGTCCGATCCCGGCGCCACCGTGACCTGGAGGCGGTCACCGCCGACCTCGGCCTTGAGCTGGCCCGACGTCCCCTCGGCGATGGCCGATCCGCGGTCGATGACGACGATGCGGTCGGCCAGCTGATCAGCTTCCTCGAGGTACTGGGTGGTCAGGAGCACCGTGGTGCCGTCGGCCACCAGACCGCGGATGATGTCCCACAGGACGAGACGACTGCGCGGGTCGAGGCCGGTGGTCGGCTCATCGAGGAAGAGGATCGGCGGGCTGCTCACCAGGCTGGCGGCGAGATCCAACCGGCGGTGCATGCCGCCGGAATAGGTCCTCACCCCTCGATCGGCGGCGTCAGCCAGCTCGAAGCGTGACAGCAGTTCTTCGGCCCGCCTCTGAGCCGCTCGCCGGGAGAGGCGACAGAGCTGGCCGATCATGACCAGATTGCCCAGGCCGGTCAGGGATTCGTCGAGAGCCGCCGACTGCCCGGCCAGACCGATACGGCGTCGCACCTGCGTCGCCTGGCCGACGACGTCGTATCCAGCCACCCGGGCACGGCCCCGGTCCGGGCGCAGCAGGGTGGCGAGGATGCGCACCGCCGTCGTCTTGCCGGCTCCGTTCGGTCCGAGCACGCCCAGAACGGTCCCGGCTTCGACGGCCAGATCCAGGCCGGCCAAGGCTCGGGTCCGCCCGAACGCCTTGCCGAGACCGGTGGCCTCTATGGCCAGCTCAGCTGTCATGGCCGCTTCCTCTCATACGTTGTACTGTTGTCTCGTACGCTGTACGATACCATACGGTGTACGAGAATCCGACGGACGGGAGCAAGAAGTGACGGACCTCGACGACTTCTGGCCTCCCTCGGTCCCTGTTGCCCCTCGGCCGGCGGAATCGGCCCGGACTCACCGGGGGCGACGTGACAAGCCGCTCTCCCGTGATCAGATCGTCCGGGCGGCGGTGGCCGTGGCCGACTCCGAGGGCGGGGAGGCCGTCAACATGCGCCGCATCGCCAAGGAGCTCGGCGTCGGCGCCATGTCCCTCTACTGGCACGTGGACGACAAGGAGCGACTTCTCGACCTCATGCTCGACGCGGTGGAGGCCGAGTACGGGACAACCGAACTGAGCGGTCCCTGGCGCCACGATTTGTGGCACATCGCCGCCCAGAGGCGTCGAACGCTTCTTCGCCATCCTTGGGTGGTGGACTTCATGAGCGGTCGGCCGCCCTACGGACCGAACGCCCTCCTACAGATCGAGCGATCGCTGTCGGCGTTGGACGATCTCGATGTCGATACCAGAACGAAGCTCCAGATCCTCATGGCCGTCGACACCTATGTCACCGGATCGGTCCTTCACGAGCTCCGGGAGATCCGAGCCGAGCACAGTCGGTCCCAGGCGGGCGTCACGGCCACGGAGATGGCGGCGGCCATGCAGGCGTGGAGGGACCGACTCGACCGGTCCGCCCGGTTCGAACGGGTGCTCCGGGTCTTTGAAGAAGGTATCGACCCCGATGCCGCCGAGACCCGTGACGAACGATTCGATTTCGGTCTCGACTGCCTTCTCGAGGGAGTCGCCGACCGGCTGGCCCGGCCCGACATCCCACGCTCCGGACTGGCCACCGACAACGCCCGCCGAGGACCCGACCGTCGGGATGACGACTCCTAAACTGTGCCGGTGACCGGACCCACCGGCAAGGACGATACGGCCGGTGGTGTCCAGCATCCCAGGCCACTCCTGGCTCCGAGGTTCGAGGGGTTCGGGATCACCATCTTCGCCGAGATGTCCATGCTGGCCGAGCGCACCGGGTCCATCAACCTCGGACAGGGATTTCCCGATTCGGACGGGCCGGCGGTCATGGCCGAGGTCGCCGTCAAGGCCATCCGCCACGGCCACAACCAGTACCCCCCGGGGTTGGGCACTCCCGACCTACGCCGGGCCATCGCCGCCCACCAGCAGCGCTTCTACGGTCTGGAGTACGACCCGGACGGCGAAGTGCTGGTGACGGCCGGCGCTACCGAGGCCATCGCCGCCGCCGTGCTGGCGCTGTGCGAGCCGACCGACGAGGTGGTGATGTTCGAGCCCAGCTACGACTCCTATGCCCCGGCCGTGGCCATGGCCCGGGCCACTCGTCGGGTCGTCCCGCTCCGACCTCCGTCGTGGAACTTCGACATCGACGAGCTGGCGGCGGCCGTCAATCCGCGAACCCGCCTGCTGCTGCTCAACTCTCCGCACAACCCCACCGGGAAGGTGTTCGATGCCGCAGAACTGGCCGCCATCGCCGAGCTGTGCGTCCAAGCCGATCTGTTGGTGGTCACCGACGAGGTGTACGAGCACCTGGTGTTCGAGGGACGCCACCTCCCGCTGGCCTCCCTACCCGGTATGCGTGAACGGACGTTGACGGTGTCGAGTGCCGGAAAATCGTTCTCCTTCACCGGTTGGAAGATCGGTTGGGTGTGTGGACCGGCGCCCATGGTGGCTGCCGTACGCACCGTCAAGCAGTTCCTGACCTACGTCAACGGCGCCCCGTTCCAGCCGGCGGTGGCCGTCGGTCTCGGCCTGCCCGACGAGTTCTTCGCCGGCGCCGCCTCCGACCTGGCCCTCCGGCGGGACCGGTTGTGCGACGGGCTAGGCGCTGCCGGGTTCGAGGTCTTCCGACCCACGGCCACCTACTTCGCCATGACCGATATCCGAGCCTTCGGAGACGAAGACGCGGTGGATTTCTGCCGCCGGCTCCCCGAGCGCTGCGGGGTCGTGGCCGTGCCCGCCTCGGTGTTCTACGACGATGCTGAGACCGGCCGCTCGCTGGTGCGCTTCGCCTTCTGCAAGAAGCTCGAAGTCATCGAAGAGGCGGTGCGGCGACTGCTCGGCCTCCGGCACCGACCTCCAGAATGAGAACGGGATCGATGGTTTTCAATCACGGTTGGTCGATCTGCGGCTCGGTGACCGCCCGAGACGGGTTCGGGCTACCCCTCCTCGTTCACGTGGAAGATCCGACCGGTCCGAGCTGACCTGGGCAGGGAGCGATCCCTCCTTGTCCAGAGGGCCGGTGGATCGGCAACTTCGGAGTACGGCAGACCGGCAGTGTCCGGCAACCCGTCGGTCCGACCTACCGGCGATCAACAGGCCCGCCTCAAGGTCAACAGGCCCAGCCCATCTGAGGGCATTCCGGTCGTCGGCACCACCTCACCCTCGGTCACCAGGTGTAGACAATGTCCGGCGGTAGCTGCAAAATTGAGCCGACCGACGAGCCTGGAGCCTTGTGGAATGCCCGCAACAGCCGACGGATTCTCTCCACGAATCGTTGACAGCCTCGTTGACGCCATGGTGATCGTCGAGGACAGTGGTCGTGTCATCTATGCCAATCCGGCGCTCCAGCGCCTGTTGGGGCACCGGGTCGACCGTCTGTTCGGTATGCCATTCGCCGACTTCCTCCCCGAGCACGTGCGCCACCAGTATTCGGCCGAATTCCTGCGGTGGATGAAGATGGATCCGCCACCCCGCAGCCCTGGTCCCATGCGCATCGCCTTACTCCACGCTGACGGCTCGGAGATGCCGGTGGATGTCGCCACCTTCTTGGTGGCTCCGGAGCACGGACCTCGCTTGGTGATCGCCGCCCTGTGGGATGTGCGGCTTCGCATCGACGTAGACCGGTTCCAACGTGTCGCCGATGAACTGACGGCCTTCCTGGCCGAGGCTTCGGGGGACAGCGGAGAGGTGGTCACCGAGCTGTTGGGGGTCATTGCCAGCAGTCTCGACTTCGATGCCGCAACCGCCTGGCGTTGGGACAGTGGAGAGGGACTCCTTTCCTGTGAGCACGCCTGGCAGCACGGATCGTGCGATGCCCTGCTCAAGGCGTCATTGGGAATGACTGTCCGACCCGGCGAGGGACTCGCCGGTCTGGTGGCCGATTCCAACAGTCCGCAATGGTTCGGCGACCTGGTGCAGTCGCCTCACCTCCGTCGCCACGATGCCATCTTGGAGGACGGCCTGAACAGTGGGTTCATCTTTCCGGTCCGCACCAACGATCACCTGGTAGGTGTGGTCGAGCTGTTCAGCAAGACCAGAGCACGACCGGACAGGGCCCTGTTCGGCGCGGTGGCCGAGATCGGGTCCCGCCTCGGAGCCTTCATCGAGCGTCTCGAGCTGGAGACCGAGCGGAACAACCTCCTGGTCCAGCTGGAGAGCACTCGCGAGGAGCTGGCCTTCCTGCTGCAGGCCAATGTGGCTCTGGTGCAGGCCCGGAGCTTCGAAGAAACCGTGCGGCGACTGGGGGAGATTGCCGTACCGGCGCTCGGGGACATCTGTCTCATCGATGTCGTCGGGGCCGACGGGACGCTCGAACGACTGGTGGCGCGCCATTCCGACCCTGATCTGCAACCTCTCACAGACGGGCTGCTCGGTCATCCTCCCGACCTGGCTGGTTCCCACCCGGCTGCGTTGGCCGTCCGTAGCCAGGAGCCGCAATGGTCGGCGGCCATGGCCCCTGACTTCATGACCAACACGACCCAGGGTCAAGGCCACTTCGAGCTCACCCAGACCTTGGGTTTCCGATCCTTCGCCTCCGTGCCGTTGATCGCCAGCGGCGAATCGATCGGGGCCTTGACCGTCGTCACCACGGACCAGAGCCGGTCATTCGGCGACCGAGAGCTGCACCTCGCACAGAACCTGGCTCGTCAGGTGGCCCAGGCGGTTGAACGGGCCCGATCCTTTGACGAACAGTCCACCATCGCCCGAAATCTGCAGGCCAGCCTGCTGCCCTCGGTGCCGTCGGACACCGGCAACGTCGAAGTGGCGGTGCGCTACGAGGCCTGTGCACGCGGTGCCCAGGTGGGTGGCGACTTCTATGACGTCGTTCCCCTGGGCAATCACCGGCTCGCCCTGATCATCGGGGATGTCGAAGGCCATGACATGACGGCGGCGACGATCATGGGGCAGTTGAGAAGCGCCATTCGGGCCTATCTGTTGATCGCCGATGATCCCGGGGAGGTTCTTCGTCTGGTCGACAGCTTCCAGGCGGCCCAGGAGGCAGGCCGCTTCGCCACGGCGATCGTCGCCGTCCTCGACACGGCATCTGGAGAGCTCGCCGTAGCCTCGGCCGGACATCCGGCGCCGGTGATCCAACGGCCGGGCCGGCCGCTTGCCTCCTTGGACCTGAGGCCAGGGCCGCCACTGGGGATCGGCCCCGGGACCGAGCGCTATCCCGTGACTTCGACCAGCCTGCTGGTCTCTGACGTGATCGCCTTCTATACGGACGGCCTCGTCGATGTCGGACAGGCCAGTTCCGATGTCCGAATGGACCGACTGGCTCAAGCACTGTCGGCTTCTGGATCCCGATCCAGCGACGAGATCGCCGAGACGGTGATGATCCGACTCAAAGAAGTCGACCAGCTCATTGATGACGGTGCCCTGCTGGTCGTGAAGTGCACCGGGACGACGACCGGCCCGACCTGAGGAGGTTGCGGGCAGGATTCTCGTCGGATGCAGCAGTAGGCCCAGGGGCCGGAGTCCTGCACTGACGCCTTTGGACTCCCGAGGATGAGCCTGATCGATTCGTCCTCCGGCCACGGTGGCGGGCCCGAGTTCACCGGCCGGCCCACAAACATGGCATTCTTTCGACGTTGCCGTCACCTCTTTCTGTCCGAGGAGAGAGCCTGGGAGCACCCACCTGCTATGCCCGAGAAAACATTCCATTCGCCGAGGTCGAGGAGATCGTGGCAATCGCGGCTGGCCGGGCGGCCATCGTCCTGGTCAGGGCCCAGGGGTAGCAAGATGCTGGCGCCTGGGCGAAAGCCCCTCCCGAATCATCGGACCGCCCGGAACGATCGACCATGTTGCCGGCATCGTCATGGCCCGGGACGGGCCCACTCCCGAGGATGCATTTTCAGATTCTCGTCGGGGCGTCCCGGCGGAAGAATCGGAAACTGCGAGAAAACAGCGAGAGATCATCGAGGGCACCGGATGTCTAGTAGAACAAACGATTCCGTTGCGTCACCAGAGGAGGGAAAAGAGCCAGCATGTCTTCGGAACCGTTCTCTGTCGACCTACGTCAGGTGAGGGATGTGCACGTAGTGACCCTGGCCGGCGAGCTGGATCTCGCCACCGGCCAGGGGTTGCCCGACGTGTTGGCCGATGTCGCTGGGCCAACGGTCGTGGTGGACCTGGCCAGCTTGACCTTCATCGACAGCTCGGGAATCGGTGCCCTGGCCCGAGCACGACAGCGGATCAGCGCCCGGGGCTCTTCGATGATCCTGAGCCGCCCTCAGCCCCGTGTGGCCAAGACGCTGGAGATCATGGGACTGGCCAACTGGATCACCCCGTGGTCCGATGAGTGGGAATAGGCCGCTGGCAGACCTGACCGACGGTCCGGTCCGTCTTCAACCGAACGTCGCCCACACCGTCTTCCCCGAGCTGTTCTCGTGGACGCCCCAGGTGCTGGCCAACGAGGCGACGATGGGCAAGCCCCGACCGTGAAGAGCGAATTGGCCATGCGGGAGCTCCGTGAGTTGGTCGTGACTGAAGTCACTGACCTGCACCCGTACGTGCTGGGAGGCGACGACCAGCTCCAACTGGCCCCCATTGGGAGTGTGCAAGATCACATTGGTCACGAGCTCACTCGTGACCAGCACCACCCGTTCCCGCAACTCGTTCGGGTGGGTTCGGAGGCCCCGGTCGACGAAATTCCTGCACTCGGCGACACACTCCTGGTCTTTGGTGAAGCGCATCCTAGCCACGAGACCTCCGCACGGAGCACTCAGCCGAGGGTCCCGCTCAGCCGGCGCGCCGTCATTCCAACCGATCCTGTTATGCCCACGATCTGGGATCCCACTCCGAATACTTTGAAGGGCCGGACGCCACACTATTCAGTCCCCGTCGATCGGTCAGTCCCGCGGCAGTCGGAGATGAGCGGTCTCGGTTCCCGCCGATATGGCCTGGGCCGCACCGCTGGATCACCGGTTCCGGCACCGCCCGGCGCTCCGGTCACGGTGAGCCGGCGGTTCGCCCCTCTGCTCTGCAGGAGTTTTGCCTCTCTACTTTGCAGGAATTGGGTAGCCGGTATCGACCGGTCCCCAATCCGGGAGGAGACAAGCGTCGAAGGGTGAATGGGGCCGGTGTGAGACGAAGAGCACGTGATGACGCTTCGCACAATGGAGGAAAGCGGTAGTTCGTCAGCTAGACGGCTCCCCCTTCCCGAAGCGCCGGTCGCCCATCAGGGAGCCGGACTGATACGACTCTGCCCCTCGGGCGGCCCCGCCACTCAAGACCTCCGTCGGAGCAATGAGCTCGACGGACCGGTCTCCCGTGTGATCAGCCGAGGGTGGCGGCGTTCCCGCTCAACGGGCTCACCAAGGTGAGGCCTTTGAGGCCCTTCTTCGATGCGCAGTTGGTGAGCAGACTAGCCCCTGAGCCGGTGCCGGTGGATCCGGAGATGGCATCATTGGCCCCCGAATTCGAGCCTCCGAAGGGACCGGTGGCGCTGGCTCCGTCGATGGTGAAGTTGACCGAATCGCTGGAGGCATCGAGGGTCAGCGTGGCCGAGGAGGCGGTGATCACGGTGGAGGCCGCCGTCAGCTTGGGCGAGGACCTCCACTTGATGGACACGGATCCCGTCACGGCAATGGGCTCGCCCGAGCTTCCCCCGCACTTGTGGTAGCTCGAGGGATTGGTGAGGGAGCCCGTCAGCTTGCCGGTGGACACCGTCACCGCTGTCCCGTCTCCGTTGTCCACCGTGCAGCCCGTGACCGTTCCCTTGAGGGTGTCGGTGGCCGGGCTGGGCGTTGTCGTACCGCTCGTCGTCTCGGCCGTCGAGAACTTGACCGAACCGGAGAATCCACTACAGGTGGCGGTGTAGTTGGTCGCATCGACCTTGGGCGCACCGGCGCCGGCTGTTCCCGCGGTGGCGGCGATCACTCCCAGCGGCACCACGGCCGCCAAGAGGATCGGCAGCAGCCGGCTTGAGGACCTGTTGGCGTGGAACACGGAATCCTGCCCTTCGTTCAGACGTCCACCGCTCGGGCGGGCGGCCCAGAGTTAACACCCTGGTGTTCCCATAGGTCAAATAGGATACAGCCCCGGTCGCCGGTCCGGGTGGGGGCCGGCTCGACGCCGGCCGGCGCTGTTTCCGCTCACCGAGCTTCGGTGGGGAGCGGGTGGGCTTCGGCCGCCGCGGCGTCGGCGGCGTCGTCGGCGTCGGTCGCCTCGGTGGCGTCGGCGGCGTCGGTGATCGGCTGCCCCGGATGCACGTTGATGAGCACTGCGGCCAACAGGGCGGCAAGGAGGAAGATCCCCGCCGCCCAGGCGCTGGCCGTGGCATAGCCGTGCACGGTGGCAGTGGCCACCAAGTCGGCACCGCCGGTATGGGTGTGCGCGGCCAGGTAGGCGGCGGTGGCCGCCGCGGCGATCGTGTTGAGCAGGGCGGTGCCGATGGATGCCCCGATCTGCTGAGACGTGTTGGTCATGGCCGAGGTCACCCCGACATCCCTGGGGTTGGCGTTCTGGGTGGCCGTGCTGATGCAGGGCACGATGGCCAGCCCCAGTCCCAGTCCGACGAGGACCTCGCTCGGCAGTACGTGGGTGACGTAGGAGGCTCCGGGAGTCAAGGTGGTGAAGAGGGCGACCCCGACAGCCGAAAGCAGCAGGCCGGGCACCACCAGAAGACTGGTCCGGACGTGCGGCATCAGGCGGCTGGCCACCTGCGTCGCCGCCAGCCCGTTCAGGGCCAGCAGGGGGAGGAAGGCGACACCGGTCTTGAGAGGCGAGTAGTGGTCGATCGTCTGCAGGAGGTAGGTGAGGAAGATGAACGTGCCGAACATCCCGGTGACGGCCAGCATGATGGTGAGAAACGAGCCGGCCCGGTTCCGGTTCCGCAGGACGCGCAGTGGGAGGAGCGGATTGGGGCCCTTGCTCTGCCACAACACGAAAGCCGCCAACAGCACGCCGGCCAGGACGAGGGCGACGATCACGTCGGTGCCGCCCCACCCCCCGCTGCTGCCGGCCTCGCCCAGCCCGTAGACGAGGGAGACCAGGCCACCGCAACCCAGGATCACGCCGAGCACGTCGAGCCGTACCCCCCGGATCCCCTGGCGTTTGGGGATCATGGTGAAGGCCCCCACCAGCACCAGTGCAGCGATGGGCAGGTTGACGTACAGGCACCAGCGCCAGTCGACGTACTGGGTCAGGAAGCCACCGAGGATGAGGCCGAAGGCCGAGCCGGCGATGGCGATGGTGGCATAGATCCCGAAGGCCCGGCCTCGTTCCCGCGGATCGGTGAAGGTCGACGTGAGGAGGGACAACACCGACGGCGCCAACAGGGCACCGAAGAGGCCCTGTATGCCGCGGGCACCGATCAGCATCAGGGTTGTCTGGGCGGCACCGCCGACCGCCGAGGCCAGGGCGAAGCCGAGGACCCCGGTCATCAGGACGCGCTTCGGGCCGAACATGTCGGCGATCCGCCCACCGAGGAGGAGGAAGCCGCCGAAAGCCAGCGTGTAGGCGGTGATGACCCACTGTCGATCAGTGTTCGAGAACCCCAAGGAATGCTGGGCCGACGGGAGGGCGATGATCATGATCGTCGAATCGAGCACCACCATGAGCTGGGCTCCGGCGATCACGACCAGGATCCACCAGTGGGCCCGGGCGGTCCCGTCCGGTGTGGTGTCGGGACTGGCTCCGGGCCGGGTGGTCACCGGCTCACCCCGATGGATCCGGCCGCCGGTGACGGGTAGGGGTCGGAGAGGATCCGGTCGACCTGTCTCTGGGTGAGAGGACGATGGACCAGGGCGGCGTCGGTCGGCCGCATGCCGGCCACCAGGAGATCGAGATGCCGCCTCCACGCCTCGGGAGCATTGGTGCGGGTGGTCTCGAGCACGCCGCGCATCGACCACAGCACCAGCGAGATGTCGGTGCTGGTCAGATCGGAGCGGACCCGGCCGTGGGCCTGGGCGTCGGACACGAGCCAGGCAATCAGGTCACGTGCCGTCTTGACGAGGTGGTGGTCGGTGTTCCAAAGCTTGGGCAGGCAGCCCAGATGCTCGGCTTGATACGAGCTCGCCGCCTCCAGAAAGTGCTCCAGGCCCGTACCGTCCGGCTGGGTCGTCGCCTGGCGGGCCATGCCGATCGTCACCTCCAGCACCTCGGACACCAACGTCTCGATGAGCGCCTCTTTGGAGGCGAAGCATCGGTAGAGCGTGCCCATACCGACGCCCGCCGCCTGGGCCACGTCGGTCACGCTGGCCCCGAGCCCCTTCTCCCCGAAGACCTGGCCGGCCGCCACCAGTAGGCGCTCCCGGTTCTTCACCGCGTCACGGCGCGTGCGCCGGCCGACCGGTGCGGCCGTCAGCCCGCTCCGCCCGACCACCTGGTTCGTATCCGGAGATTTCACTCCGTTTACCGTACCAAACCGGGACGACCGGTCCGCCACCGATGGGCTCGCCGCTTCAACCTACGCTGGGGCGGAGGTCGGCCCGGACGCCTCATCGATGCAGGGAGATCACGTGGCAGCCGAGAGAGGTACGGCGGTGGTGACCGGGGCCAGGGGCGTCGGCTACGAAGTGGGGCGGAGCCTGGCCCGGGCCGGGCTGCACGTGGTCTTCGGTGTCCGTGACCCCGAGCTCGGCGCCCGGGCGGCCGATGTCATCCGCGCCGAGGACGAGGACGCCGAGGTGACGGCCGAACTGGTGGACCTGGCCGACCTGAAGTCGGTGGCGGCATTCGGCGCCCGCCTGCGATCCCGCTACGACCGGCTCGACGTGCTGGTCAACAACGCCGGCGTCGTCATGCCGCCGAAACGCCAGACCACGGCGGACGGGTTCGAGTTGCACATCGGCACCAATCACCTCGGCCACTTCGCCCTGGTTGCCGGCCTGCTGCCCCTGCTGCAGGCCGCCGATGCTCCCCGGGTGGTGGTGGTGGGGAGCCTGGCCCACCGCCGGGCACAAGTGGACTTCGACGATCTGCAATCGGAACGGCCGTACCGGCGGGTGAGGGCCTACGGCCAGTCGAAGCTGGCCAACCTCTTGTTCATGACTGAGCTCCAGCGGCGCAGCGATGCCGGCGGCTGGGGCCTGACCTCCGTCGGCGCCCATCCGGGCTTCGCCCGCACCGAGGCCATCCTGCGACCCGACGACAGCCTGGCCAAGCGGACCTTCACCAAGGCTGCCTCCGGGCTCATCCCCACGGCCGAGAGCGCCGCCCGCCCCATCGTCTATGCCGCCACCTCGTCCGGGGTGGACCCGGCGGGTTACTACGGTCCGTCTGGCCCCGGGGAGATCGGCGGCCGGGTGGGTCCGGCCAAGTTGGCGGCGCGGGCCCAGGACCCGGTCCTGGCGGCACGGCTGTGGGACGTGTCCGAAGCTCTGACGGGAGTCAGCTTCGCCGCTCGATGATCTCGGTGGGTCGACGAGCTGGTCCCTGGGGAGTCCCGACCCCAGGGGGTGGCGCCCGGTCAGTCGGCGGACCTGGGGGTGGCGACCCCGACGGTCAGGCGGTCGATCCCACCGCCTCGGTGACGGCCCGGTCCGGCGGCGGGTGCTGGGGGCCGACGAAGTCCCGCGACCGGATGAAGACCAGGGAGACGGCCGCCCCGGCCAGGGCCAACGCCGCGCTGACGACGAGCAGGACGTCGAGGGTGCTGGCGAAGCTGGAATGGATGGCCGCCACCAGTGGTCCTCGGAGCGACGGCGGGACGGCGCCGATGGCCCCGGCCGCGTCCCCCTGTTGGACGGCGGCCACGATCCGGGGCAGGTGCTCGTGGAGCGACGGGGTGCCGGCCAGGGCCTGGTCCATCTTGTGGTGGAGCGAGGAGGCGAAGATCGATCCGTAGACGGCGATGCCGGTGGCGATGCCGATCTGGCGGAAGGTGGTGTTGACGCCCGAGGCCATGCCCGAGCGCTGGGGGGTGACGACGCCGACGGCGGTGGAGGCCAGCGGCGGGTTGACCATGCCCGACCCGGCCCCGGCCACCACGAAGCCGGGGATCAGGTGGGTCCAGGTGGTGGCCCCGTCGAGCCCGGTCATGAGCAGCAGACCGATCCCGACCAGGAAGAGGCCGGGCCCGATGAGCCAGCGGACGGGCATGTGGGTGCTGAGCCGCCCGGCGACGGTGGCGGTCACCAGGGTGACCCCGCTCATGATCAGGAGCCGGAGACCGGTCCCCAGGGCCGAGTAGCCGAGGTCGTCCTGCAGGTAGAGGACGAGGTACAAGAGCATGGCGTAGAGCGAACCGTTCATGGCGAAGGCGGCGGCCAGTCCACCGCTGAAGGTGGGGATCCGGAACAGCGACAGGTCGAACAGCGGGTTTTCGGCCCGGAGCTCCACGGCCACGAAGGCGGCCAGGAACACCACCGGCGAGGACCAGACAGATGACCACCCCGATGTCGCTCCAGGCGATCTCGCCGGCCCGGATCAGGCCGTAGACCAGGCTGACCAGCCCGGCGGTGAGGGTGGCGAACCCGGCCCAGTCGGGCCGGGCGGCGTGGGGCGTCTTGGACTCGTCCACCCGCCACCTGGTGATGGCCAGCGCGGCCACGCCGATCGGGCAGGTTGACCAAGAAGATGCCCCGCCAGCTGATACCGGTGGTGATGATCCCGCCCAGCACCGGTCCGAGGCCGACGGCCACCCCGGTCACGGCACCCCAGATCCCGAAAGCCACCCCCCGCTCATGGCCGTGGAAGCTCTGGGCCAGCAGGGCCAGCGAGCGTGGCGAAGAGGATGGCCCCGCCGATGCCCTGGGCGCTGCGGGACAGGATCAGCATGATCGGCGACTGGGCCACCCCGCAGAGCAGCGAACCGAGGGTGAAGATGACGAGGCCGATGGTGAACAGCAGTCGCCGCCCGTAGCGGTCGGCCAGGGAACCGGCGGTCAGCAGCACCGACGCCAGCGTCAGGGCGTAGGCGTCGACCACCCACTGCACCTCGCTGAAGCTGGCGTGCAGTCCCGACTGGATGGTCGGCAGGGCGACGATCACGATCGTCACGTCCAACAGCAACATGAAGGTGGCCGCACACACCACCACCAGGGTCCACCATTTCTTATCCATGTCCACAGCCTGCCGCGTCGACCCCATCTCCCGCCACGACTTTCGGCAATATCTGCCTGTTACCACTGCGTACTAGGGTCTGTTGCGTGGAATCTGCCACGATTGATCGGTTGGACCGAAGAATCATCCAGGCCCTCTACCTCGATCCCCGAGCGTCGTTCAGTCGGTTGTCCGAGGTCCTCGGATCCTCCGAGCAGACCATCGCCCGCCGCTACCGCCGGCTGTTCGACGGTCGGGTCGTGCGGGTGGTCGGCCAGCTCGACTCCCAGCGCCTCGGGTCGGTCCGACTGGGCCGTGCGCATCCGCTGTGCTCCCGGATCCGCCCCCACGGTCGCCACCAGACTGGCCGAGCATCCGGACACCGCCTGGGTCCAGCTGACCTCGGGGGGCACCGAGATCTTCAGCACCATCCACTCCCGGGACCGTGAGCACCGGACCCCGCTGCTGCTCAGCCAACTGTCGGTGGGCCGTCAGGTCGTGGCCGTCGAGGCCTACTGCCTCCTCCACCTGTTCGCCACCGGGACCGTCCCCCCGACCGGGGCCGAGCGACCTCGGCCCAGCCGAGATCGACCGGCTGCTGTCGCCGGCCCGGGCCAGGACACCGATCGAACCATCGACGGTCACGGTGCAGGACACCGACTGGCCCCTCGTCCAGGCCCTGGCCGAAGACGGCCGCGCCGCCTACCGGCAGCTGGCGCCAGCGCACCCACTGGCACGAGTCGACCGTCCGGCGCCGGGTCGAGGAGCTCACGGCCTCGGGCGTCCTCTCCTTCGACGTGGATCTCGCCAGCGACGCCGTCGGGATCCGCTCGCCGGCCCTCTTGTGGATGTCGGTGGTCCCGGCCAAGCTGGCCCAGGTCGGACAGGCCCTGGCCGATCGTCCCGAGGTCCCCTTCGTGGCCGCCACCACCGGATCGACCAACCTGGTGGCGGCCCTGCTGTGCCGGGACGACCGCTCGCTCTACGAGTACATCACCGGCGAGATGGCCGCCCTCGACGGCCTCACCCACGTCGAGGTGGCCCCCGTCATGCGAGCGGTCAAAATGCACGCCACCACCATCCCGCCCCGATCCAACGGGCGCTAGGGCACCGGACGACCCCGACGACCCAGACGACCCCGACAATCCGACGACCCGACAACCCAGCCAGAGGAGCCATCGCCATGACCAGAGAACGCAAACTCCCGGGACCGGATCACCCCATCACCGTCGGGCGGCGACAGACACGGGTGGTGGTCCGCTCGCAAGGCAGGGTCATCGCCGACACCACCTCTGCCCTGGTGCTGCAGGAGGCCGACTACCCCGAGGTGCTCTACCTTCCCCTGGCCGATGTCGACCGGTCACTGCTCAGGCCCACCGACACCAGCACCTACTGCCCCTACAAGGGGGACTGCTCCTACTTCACCATCATTTCGCCCGACGGCGACATCGAGGACGCGGTGTGGACCTACGAGAAGCCCTATCCGGAGGTGGCGGCGATCGCCGACCACGTCGCCTTCTACCCCGATCGGGTCGACGTCTCGGCCGAGTAGGCCTCGCCCCGGTCGACCGACTGCAAGAGGGTGCTCAGCTGCTCGAGCACGGGGATGGCGACCCGGATGACGGCGCGGTCCTCCTCACTCAGCTGGTCGAGGGCCCCCCGTAGGGCTTCGGTGTTGCGGGCCCGGAGGTCCTGGAGCATCGCCCCGCCGTCGGGGCTCAGCCGGACCAGGCTGGCCCGGCCGTCGAGCGGGTCCGGCACCCGTTCGATCAGGCCCCGCAACTCCATGCTGTCGACGACCCGGCTCATGGTGGCCGCCGTGGTTCCCTCCAACTCGGCCAACGTCCCGAGCCTGATCGGGCCGGCATCCTCGATCCGGGCCAGGGCCGAGGACTGCGACGGGGTGATGTCCGATCCCGACCGGGCCCGGAGCTGGCGGTAGATCCGGACCAGGGCCACCCGCAGCCCTGACGCCTCGCCCACCGCCGTCATCCTGTCGTTGCCGGATCCGACGCCCATCGATCCCCCTTGCATCACCGCCGTCCCCCTCCGATTATAGTTAGTTGAAGGCAAGCAAGTAGTCCACCAGGAAACGTGCGCCTCAAGTGACCACCGAACAGGGCCCGGGCCGGACCCACGCGGGAGCAGCGATGTCCTCGATCGTCGAGTCGAAGAACTACAAGTGGGTCGCCCTGACCAACACCACCATCGGGCTGTTGATGGTCACCATCAACTCGTCCATCCTGCTCATCGCCCTGCCGAACATCTTCAGGGGCATCGAGCTGAACCCCCTGGCTCCGGGCAACACGTCCTACTTCCTGTGGATCCTGATGGGGTTCTTGCTGGTCACTTCGGTGCTGGTGGTCAGTTTCGGGCGGGTCGGGGACATCTTCGGCCGGGTCAGGATGTACACCCTGGGATTCGCCATCTTCTCGACGTTCTCGATCCTGCTGTCGGTGACCTGGATGACCGGAGCCAAGGCGGCCCTGTGGATCATCGTGATGCGGGTGGGGCAGGGAGTGGGCGGGGCCTTCATCTTCGCCAACTCCAATGCCATCGTCACCGATGCCTTCCCGGCCGACGAACGGGGTTTCGCCCTGGGGATCAACGGCGTGGCCGCCATCGGCGGCTCCTTCCTCGGCCTGCTCCTCGGCGGGCTGCTGGCCCCGATCGAATGGCGCCTGGTCTTTTTGGTGTCGGTACCCTTCGGGGTGTTCGGGACGGTATGGGCCTACCTGCGCCTGCACGACAACGGCACCCGGATCAAGGCGAGCATCGACTGGATCGGCAACATCGCCTTCGCCGTCGGACTGATCGGCATCCTGGTCGGCATCGTCTACGGCCTCCAGCCCTACGGCGGCCACACCATGGGCTGGACCAGTCCCTTCGTGATCGCCAGCGTGGTCGGCGGGATCGCCGTGCTGGTCGCCTTCGTCGTCATCGAGCACCACGTGGACGACCCGATGTTCCAACTCCATTTGTTCCGGAGCCGGGCGTTCTCCATGGGCATCCTCGCCGGCCTGCTGAGCGCCCTGGCCCGAGGGGGGCTGCAGTTCATGCTGATCATCTGGCTGCAGGGGATCTGGCTGCCGCTCCACGGCTACAGCTTCGAACGCACCCCCCTGTGGGCCGGCATCTACATGATCCCCCTGACCGTGGGGTTCTTCATCTCGGGACCCCTGGCCGGCCGACTGGCCGACCGTCACGGGCCCCGGCCCTTCGCCACCGCCGGCCTGGTCCTCACCGGTATCAGCCTGCTCGGCCTCCAGGCACTGCCGACCGACTTCCCCTACCCGCTCTTCGCCCTGTTGCTCCTGTTGGTGGGGCTGTCCATGGGCCTGTTCGCCGCCCCCAACACCAGTGCGGTGATGAACAGCCTCCCGCCCAACCAGCGCGGCGCAGGCGGGGGGATGCTCAACACGTTCCAGAACTCGGCCCAGGTGCTCTCGATCGGCTTCTTCTTCACCATGATCACCCTCGGCCTGGCCGCCACCCTGCCCCACGCCCTCTACTCCGGTCTGACCGGCCAGGGCATCCCCGTCGGCCCGGCCCGGACCATCTCCCACCTGTCGCCCATCGGGAGCCTGTTCGCCGCCTTCCTCGGCATCAATCCGATCCACCAGCTCCTGGGGGCCCACCTGTTGTCACTTCCCGGCGTCAACGCCGGCTACCTCACCGGTCGCAGCTTCTTCCCCAAGCTCATCGCCGGGCCGTTCGGCCACGGCCTCCGGCTGGCCTTCGTACTGGCGGCGGCCCTGTGCTTCCTCGGCGCCATGTTCTCGTGGATGCGGGGGGCGGGACAGTCGACGGTCATGCACTCGATGGCCACCGACGCCGAAGAGGGGTTGGCCGAGGTGGGTGACCTGGCCATGGCCGAGGTGGGCGCCGGATCGACCGGTTCCTACCTCGATTCCGAATCCCCGACGCCCGACCGCCCCTGAGCTGCCGGATCCACCGATGTCCGCCGACGCCGGGCCATCACCGGCGGACGCACGGGTCCGACTCGACCGGTAGAAAGGGAGCATGACGCCATCGCCCGGGCTCGGACTCGATCACCTCGACAGGGACGGGCTGGCCACGCTGGTGCCCGAGTACCTGCTGGCCGGCCATCTGATCGACCGGGCCGGCATGCCCCACCTGATCGGTGCCTTCGGACGGGACGTCATGCGCGACATCGCCATCGAGGAGTGGATGGGGGCGAGCCCGGTCTACGCCCGGCGCATACAACACGCCCTGGGGTTCGGGGGCGACTCGGTCGAGACAATCTTCAAGGGCATGCAGATCGACATCGGGGCACCTCCCCAGTTCATGGACTTCCGGTACCGGGTGACCGACCACGACCACGGTGAGTTCTGGCTGGACCACTGCGGTGCCCTGATGGACGTGGAGCCGATGGGTCCCGACTACGTGGTGGCCATGTGCCACGACATCGAGGATCCGACCTTCGAGGCGACGGCGGCCGCCACCAACCCCCGGGCCCAGGTCCGCCCCATCCACCGTCCCCCGCGGGTGCCCTCCGACCGGGTGCCCCACTGCCACTGGAAGGTGACCATCGCCGACTCCAACCCGGAGCTGCCCTTCCCGGCCCAGGCGGTGGCCATGGCGGCCACCCGGGCCGCCCGGATTTCGCTGGCCCCCATCGATCCCGACGACCCCGGCCGACACGACTATGCCGGTCCGCTCCTGTCCGACCTGTCGTTCGCCGACTGGTCGGCCTCGGCCCTGCGGCGCATGGCCGAAGAGGTGTGCATCCAGGGTCACCTGTTGGTGCTGGCCTTCCTCAGGGCCACCCGGGCCCGGACCGACAGCGATGCCGCCGCCGCCGAACTCGGTCGACGGCAGTTCACCGGGGCGGCCGGCGTAGCCGCCTCTCGCCTTCGCAAGGCCCTCGACCTGGGCACCAGGTTGGAGGACGCGGCCCGGGTGCTCTCACTCCACCCGGCCCTCCTGCCCCACTCCTACGCCGGGTGCGACGTCGAGGTGGGTGACGGGCCGAGGCTCCGTCTCAGCCGTACCTCCCCGGCGGTGGCCGACGGTGCCTGGCCGGCCATGGTCGACGCCGACCACCTCGGCCCGTTGGACGCCATCGTCCAGGCCGTCGACCGGCGATTCCGTTGTCAGGTCGTCTCCGACGACGATACGGCTCTGGACGTCGAGGTGGTGGAGACCGACACCGAGGCGGTGGTGCCCGAGGACGAGGTCCTGGCCCGGTTCAGCACCGGAGCCGAATTCGCCTTCGAGGCCCGGGTCACCCCCGTCGAGCTCCGCCCGACCTGACCACCACTGGGGCCCGGGCCCAGCCGCCATCGTGGGAGGGACCGTCCGCCGTCCGACACCCGTCATTGGTTTTGGTTAGTTGACACTTACGTAAGCATAGACTTACTATTAGTCCCATGGACACTGAATTCCGGGCGCTGGCCGAGCCCCGTCGACGGGAGATCCTCAGGTTGGTGTGGGACGAGGAGCTCCCGGCGGCCCGGATCGCCGCCCAGTTCCCCGAAGTGACCCGGCCGGCGGTATCGCAGCATCTGAGTGTGCTGCGCCAGGCCGACCTGGTCGTCGAGCGACGAGAGGGAACCCGCCGCTTCTACCGCTCCAACCACCCGGTGCTGGACAACGTCCGGCAATTCCTCGACGGGTACTGGTCGGGGAGCCTCGATCGACTGCAGCACCTTGCCGAATCCGACCAAAGGAAGACAAAAGGAAGAAAGGAAACAACAATGGCTGAAGTGATGCGAGAGGTCGTGGTGGACGCCGGTCCGGCCACCATCTTCCCGTTCCTGACCGACCCCGAGCTCCACCTCAAGTGGCTGGGCACCGAGGCCGAGCTCGACCCCCGCCCCGGTGGGCTGTACCGGGTCAACGTCCAAGGGATCCACCCGTCGGTGGGTGAGTTCGTCGAGGTCGTTCCCAACGAGCGGGTGGTGTTCACCTTCGGGTGGGACGAACCCGACCACCCGATACCGGCCGGTTCGACCCAGGTGGAGATCACCCTGACCCCTGACGGCGACAAGACCCGGGTCCGACTGGTGCACCGCGGGCTGCCGGCCGACGCCGTCGGCGACCACGGGAACGGATGGCAGCACTACCTCGATCGTCTGGCCGTCGCCACCACCGGGGGCGACGCCGGGCCCGACACCCCCTCCAGCTGAGCCGGGCGGAACCGCGGGCCGGGGCGGGCCGGCCGGGTAACGCCGCCCCCGGCGCCCCCGGCCCGCCTCCGCTTCAGCGAAGGGCGAGGATGCCGTCGATCTCGGCCAGCTCGTCGGAGGAGAAGTCGAGGCCGTCGATGGTGGCCACGTTCTGTTCGAGCTGGGCCAGGCTGCTCGCCCCGATAAGGGTGGAGGTGACCCGGGGATCGCGCACCGTCCAGGCCAGGGCCATCTGGGCCATGGTCTGGCCGCGGGCCTGGGCCACGTCGTTGAGAGCCCGCACCTTGTCGAGGATCTGCTCGTCGAGCTGGCTCTGGTCGAGTGTCCCGGGCTGACTGGCCCGTGAGCCGGCGGGCACCCCGTCCAGGTACCGGTCGGTGAGCAGCCCCTGGGACAGCGGCGAGAAGACGATGCAGCCCACCTCGAGGCGGCCGAAGGTGTCGAGCAGCCCGTGCTCGATCCAGCGGTTGAACATCGAGTACGGCGGCTGGTGGATGAGCAGCCGGGTGCCCAACCGGTCCAGGATCTGGGCGGCCGCCTCGGTCTGCTCCGGGGGGTAGGAGGAGATCCCGACATAGAGCGCCTTGCCCTGGCGCACGGCGGCGTCCAGTGCTCCCATGGTCTCCTCCAGCGGCGTCTCCGGATCGAACCGGTGGGAATAGAAGATGTCGACGTAGTCGAGGCCCAGGCGGTCCAGGCTGGCTTCCAGGCTGGTGAGCAGGTACTTGCGCGAGCCGCCGTCGCCGTAGGGGCCGTCCCACATGTCGTAGCCGGCCTTGGTCGAGATGACCAGCTCGTCGCGGTAGGGCGCCAGCGAGCCGTTCAGGACCTGGCCGGCGCGGCGCTCGGCGGCACCGTAGGACGGCCCGTAGTTGTTGGCCAGATCGAAGTGGGTCACGCCCAGGTCGAAGGCCCGGGTCATCATGGAGTCGACCTCTTCGGGGGGTCGGGCATCGCCGAAGTTCTGCCACAGGCCGAGCGACACCAGGGGGAGCTTGAGGCCGCTGCGACCGCATCGGCGGTACTCCATGTCGTCGTAGCGCCGGGGATCGGGTGTGTAGGGCACGGCACCAACGTAGACAATCGGCCCGGCCGGTTTCAGGTCCGCCCCCGCCGGCCGGAGGTGCCGGCGCCGGGCAGGCCCACCTGTCGTAATGTGGCCCTGGACCCGTGGGGTGACGGGTCGGTGCCGACCCGGAACCGGGTCGGTGGGGGGAGGAGCGGTGATGATCGATCTGCCCGAGGCCATGCCGGCCGCCGTCTACCGGCAGCCCGGCCAGGTGGTGGTGGAGGAGCGACCGGTGCCCCGGCCCGGGCCCGGCGAGGTGCTGGTGGAGGTCGACCACTGCGGTATCTGCGGAACCGACATCCACCTGCTGCTGGAGGGCTGGGGGCGCCCGGGAATCGTGGCCGGCCACGAGTACACCGGCCACATCGCCGATCTCGGACCGGGGGTGTCGGGCTGGGAGATCGGCCAACCGGTCGTCGGGGGGACCTCACCCCGGTGCGGACGGTGCCGGCGCTGCACCGAGGGCAAGCCCTCCCAGTGCGAGAACCAGGGATCGATCGTCGGTGGGGGTCACGACGGCGCCTTCGCCGGCTACGTGGTGGTCGGGGCCGAATCCCTCCTGGCCCTGCCGGCCGGCCTCACCACCCGCCAGGCCGCTCTGGCCGAGCCGATGGCGGTGGCGCTCCACGGGATCACCCGTTCGGGGGTGGCCCCGGGCGACCGGGTCATGGTGATCGGGGCGGGACCGATCGGCGCCCTGTCAATCGCCGCTCTGGTGGCCCGGGGCATCGGCCCGGTCATCGTCGTCGAGCCCGGCCGGAAGCGTCGCCAGCTGGCCCGTGACCTCGGGGCGGCCGAGGTGGTCGGGCCCGACGACCTCGAGCACTTCCCGGCCTGGGAGCCCGAGCGCCTGGCCCGACGGGCCGTCCATGTCGTGCTGGAGTGTTCCGGCCGCAAGCAGGCCATCGAGACCGGTTTCCACCAGTTGCTGAGGGGCGGGACCCTGGCCCTGGTGGGGGCGGGGATCGAGCCACTCAGCTTCGATCCCAATCGATTCGTCCTCAACGAGCTGCACGTGGTGGGATCCTTCCTCTACGACCAGGACGGCTTCTCCCGCGGGCTCGAGCTGCTGGCCTCCGACGGTTTCCCCGTCGATCGACTCATCGAGGCCGACGACGTCCCCCTCGACCGACTGTCCGAGGCGCTGGCCGGCCTGGCCGACGGCCGCTTCGCCGGCAAGGTGCTAGTGGTCCCCCGGGTGTCCGGCGACGCCTCCGATGCCAGCCAGAAGACCACGCAGAAGGAGGACCGATGACCCACCCCTACTATCCGAGCGGCACCCCGCACTTCAACCATGTGGCCCTGAGCATGCCCGCCGATCTGCTCGACGAACACAACCGGGCCGACATCTGCCGGTTCTGGAACGATGTGTTCGGGTTCGAGGAGATGGAGGTCATGACCGAGGACCGCCGGCGACTCATATTGTCGTGCGTGCACTGGGACCAGTTCATCTTCCTCATCGCCAACGACCGGCCCATGGAGTGCCCCCGCATGGACCACTTCGGCTTCTCCGTCGGTTCGCTCGACGAGCTCCGGGGCATCGAGGACCGGGCCGCCGCCTACCGGGCCCGAGACGATCGGGTCGATCTGATCGGGCTGCACGTGGACGACCAGAAGATGGTCAAGATCCACTCGGTCTACGTTGGCTATCTTCTGCCCATGCTCTGTGAGGTCCAGTGGTGGGAGTTCGCCTCGTGAGCGTGGTCGTGCCCGGAACGGTGGACCGGCCGGGGGACTGCAGTTCGGAGCGTTCGTTCCCCAGGGCTGGAAGCTCGAGTACACCGGTTGGAGCGGGCCGGACGCCTGGGACCGGTCGGTCCAGCTGGCCGGCCAGGCCGAGTCGCTGGGCTACGACCACCTGTGGGTCTACGACCACGTCGAGACGGTTCCCCATCGGCGGCCGACCCATGTCTTCGAGGCCTTCACCATGCTGGCCGCCATCTCCCAGCTCACGTCGCGGGTGGGCCTCGGCCAGCTGGTCACCTGTGCGTCGTACCGGAACGCCGGCCTGCTGGCCAAGGAGGCAGCCTGCATCGACGTCTACTCGGGCGGGCGCCTCATCCTGGGGGCGGGGGCCGGATGGTTCCACGAGGAGTACCACTCCTATGGCTATGAGTACCTCTCTGACCGCCAGCGCCTCAGCGTGCTCGACGAGACGCTCGAGGTGGTCCGGCGGATGTGGACCGAGGAGACCGTCACCTTCGACGGCGCCCACCTCCACTTCGACGGTGCCTACTGCGACCCCAAGCCGGTCCAGCAGCTGCCTCCGGTGCTGGTGGGAGGGGGCGGCGAGCAGGTCAACCTCCGGATCGCCGCCCGGCGGGCCGACCTGACCAACTGGCAGGTGGGGATCGACGCCTTCATACGGAAGTCGGGCCTGCTGGCCCGGTACTGCGAGGAGATCGGCCGTCCGAGCCACGAGATCATCCGCACCCACGGCCCTGACTGCCGCATCTTCGACTCCGAAGCCGACACCCTGGCCTGGTGCCGTTCGGACGGCGGCGGCGACCTGTGGGCTGGCACCCCCACCGAGCGCTACCTGGCCGACAACCTGGTGGGCACCGTCGATCAGGTGATCGACAAGACCCAGGCCTTCGTGGACGCCGGCTGTGGCGGGTTCATCCTGTGGCTGCGCGACTTCCCCGGCGACGAGACCCTCCAGCGCTTCATGGCCGAGGTGGTGCCGGCCCTCACCGTGCCGTAGCCACCGGCCCCGTCGATCAGTTGGGCACGTAGTCGAACGTGTCGGGGTCAGGTCCGGTGCGCTCGTCCCGGTTCAGCCCGTCGATGGTGGCCATCTCCTCGGGGCCGAGCTCGAAGTCGAAGATCTCGAAATTCTCTTGGATGCGCGAGGGTGTCACCGACTTGGGGAACACGATGTCCCCCCGCTGGATGTGCCAACGCAAGACCACCTGGGCCGGGGTTCTGGAAAGGGCGGCCGCCACCTTCTCCACCGCGGGGTCGTCGAGCACGCCCCCCTGGGCGATCGGCGACCAGGCCTCGTTGGCGATCCCGTGGGCCGAGTCGTACTGGCGCAGGCTGTTCTGGCTCAGGTACGGGTGAATCTCGATCTGGTTGACCGCCGGGACCTCCCCCGTCTCGGACAGCAGGCGATCGATGTGGTGGGACTGGAAGTTCGACACGCCGATGGAGTGGGCCCGACCGTCCTTTTTGAACTCGACGAGGGTCTCCCACGTCGACACGAAATCCCCCTCGTAGAGGGTGGGCAGCGGCCAGTGGATCAAGAACAGGTCGACGTAGTCGAACCCCAACTGGCCCAGGGTGGTGTCGAAGGCCCGTCGGGCATCGTCGGGCCGGTGGTAGCCGTTGTTCAGTTTGCTGGTCACGAACACCAGTGACCGGTCGATGCCCGATGTCCTCACCGCCTCCCCCACCCCCCGCTCGTTGCCGTACATCTCGGCGGTGTCGATGTGCCGGTACCCGATCTCCAGCGCTTTGGAGGTGGCCTCGGCGGTGTCCCGGGGCGGGATCTGGAACACCCCGAACCCGAGCTGGGGGATCGACCAACCGTCGTTCAGCTCGAGGTTCGGCACCCCGCCGGGTCCGTCGTCCGGTGGGCTGTGTGGGCTTCGTTGGTCCATGGCTGTCTCCTCTCCTGCCGGCTCCGTCCGGCTCCGTGCGGCCAGCGCCCGCCTGGCGCGCCCGGCGGCGCGCCCACCTCAGACTATGACCGGCCCCGGACGGCGTCCTGTCGAGCACGGCCCAGCCATCTTCTACCCGCTCGGTCGGTCGACCAACCCCCGGGCGCCGGACACCCGTCCCTCGTCATCGTCGAACCGCCGGCCGGGTGTCGAGGTACTCCCCCACTGCCTCCTCGACGCACGCCTCGGTGTCGGTGAGCGCCCGGCCGGAGCCGAAGCGGTCGGTGAGGGACACGACGTGGCCGGCCTGCCGCTCCGCCTCCTCCCGCCCCCCGGGGGTGGCCCGACCCACCACCACCAGGGCCGGCACGCCGAGGCCGGCGGCATCGGCCAGCACCGAGCCGACCACCTTGCCCCGGAACGACATGGCGTCGAGGGCCCCCTCGCCGGTCACCACCAACGAGGTCTGGCCCATGACCACGTCCACACCGAGGAGCTCTTTGACCACCTGGTACCCCGATCGGAGACGCCCCCCCAACGCCACGATGGCACCTCCCAGGCCGCCGGCGGCGCCGGCCCCGGGCACGTCCCCGACGTCGACGCCGAGGTCGCGCCGGTAACGGTCGGCCAGGGCCGAGAGCCTGGTGGCCAGCTCGGCCACCTCGGCCCCGGTGGCACCCTTTTGCGGACCGAACTCCGCCGCCGCCTCCACGAACCCGATGTCCACGTCGCAGGCTCCGACCAGGGCGACCTCACCGAGGCCACCGGCGGCCTGTACGGCGGTCAGGGCCCCGAGCCCGCCGTCGGTGGTGGCCGACCCCCCCAGTCCCACCACCACGGTGGCCCCCGGGCGGCCCGACACCGCCCGGGCGGCGGCAACCATGAGCTCGCCGGTCCCCCGGGTGGAGGCCCGCATGGCGTCGTTACCTTCGGCCCCGCCGACCAGGGCCAGACCCGACGCCTGGGCCATCTCGACGACGGCCAGGCTGCCGGCGTGCAGCCAGGTGGCCGGCACGGGTCGGCCGAGCGGTCCCTCCACCCTGGTCGTCTCCCGACGGCCGCCCAGTTCTTCGAAGGTGTCGAGGAAGCCCTCGCCCCCGTCCGACAGCGGGACGCGGCGCGCCGCCCAGCCGTGGGAAACCGTGGCCCGGGCGATGGCCCCGCACACCTGGCCGGCCGACGCCGTGCCTCGGAACTTGTCCGGCACCGCCAACAGGGCCGGCGGGTCGGCTCGGGGATCGGGCGGCACCGGCGTCACCGTACTCAGTCCGGTGGCAGATGGGCGCCGACCGATCAGCGGTCGGGCCGACCGCCGGTTCGACCCGGTCCACGCCCCCTCGCCGCCCGCCCCCCGCTACTCGCCGCCCGCCGCCCGCCCCCCGCTACTCGCTACTCGCCGCCCGCTACCCGCTACTCGCCGAACAGGAGCCCGTAGTTGGCCCCCCGACGCAGGTGGTGGCCCCCGTCGATGGGCAGGCTCACCCCGCTGATCCACCCCGACTCGGGTCCGGCCAGAAATCGGACGGCGTCGGCGATGTCCTCCACCGTACCCAGACGGCTGATCGGCATTTCGGCCAGGTAGTCGTCGAGTAGCGGACCGCCGCCGGTGATCGGGGCCATCAGCTCGTCGTCGACGATGCCCGGTTGCACGGCATTGACCCTGATCCCGGTGGCCCCGAGCTCTTCCGCCGCGTACTGGCAGAGCATGTCGATGCCGGCCTTGGCCGCCCCGTAGGCCCACAGGTAGCGGTGGGGGAAGGCCCCGGCCCCTGACGACATGGCGATGATCGAGCCTCCGGGGGCTTCACCTCCGTCGACCCCTTTCCCCACCCCGGCCGCCATGAGCGGGGCGGCGTGCTTGATCGACAGGAAGGTGCCGATCAGGTTGAGATCGACGGTGGCCCGCACCTGATCGGCATCGGCTCCGGCGATGGGGCCCATGTGCATGGCCCCCCCGGCATTGGCGAACAGGATGTCGAGCCGGCCCCGCTCCGACGAGGCGGCCGCCACCGCCGCAGCCACCTCGTCCTCGACCGTCACGTCGGCCACCACGTAGGCCGCGGTTCCGCCGGCCACGCCCGCCGGTGTTCCCGACCGGTCGGCGGCCGCCGCCTCCAGGGTGCCGACGGCGGTGCGGAGGCGCTCCTCGGTCCGCCCGCAGATGGTCACGCGGGCGCCGTCACGGACCAGGCGGGTGGCGGCCCCGAGACCGATCCCGCTTCCCCCCCCGGTGACCAGGGCCGTCAGGCCGCCTATGCCCCCATGGATGCCATGGCCGTCACTCACGATTCCATCCTCCCGTGGTCCGTGGCCGGTCTCCGCGTTTCCGCCGTGGGAGCGGAACGTGCTACAGAGTGTCCGACCGACGGCAGCATGCTAGGGGCCGGCCCGCCGGCCGTACATCTGGCCATGACATGGGGCGAGAGGGTCTCGGGCCATCACGTCGAGCAACGGGCGACAGGGAGTGACGCGGTGAGTTCGAGGCAGTTCAATCTGGCCGATCTGTTCGAAGTGGTGGTGGACACCGTTCCCGACCGCCTGGCTCTGGTGGCAGGGTCGCGACGCCTCACCTACCGCCAGCTCGACGAACGGGCCAACCGGTTCGCCCACTACCTGGAGCCGGCCGGCGTCCCCGCCGGCGCCCACGTCGGCATCCTCGCCTACAACCGGGCCGAATGGGCCGAGGCCATGATCGGCTGTTACAAGGGGCGGGCGGTCCCGGTGAACATCAACTACCGCTACGTCGCCCCCGAGCTCCGCTACGTGATCGACAATGCCGACCTCCAGGTGCTCGTCTTCGAACAGGCCCTGGCCCCCCTGGTGGCCGAGGCGCTGGTCGGGCTGGAGTCGATGGGATCCCTCCTTCTGGTGATGATCGAGGACGGATCGGGGATCGACGCCCCGCGTCCCGACGCCGTCTCCTACGAGGCCGCCCTGGCCGCCGGCTCCCCCGAACGCCACTTCGGGCCCCGGTCGCCGGACGACATCTACGTGCTCTACACCGGCGGCACCACCGGTATGCCCAAGGGCGTGCTGTGGCGCCAGGAGGACATCTTCTTCGCCGCCATGGGCGGTGGGGGCTGGGGATCCGAGCCCATCGCCAAGCCCGGGGAGCTGGCCGGGCGCATCAACCCCGACGACGCCAGCCGGGTGGTGATGCTGGTGGTAGCCCCGCTGATGCACGGCAACGCCCAGTGGGTGATGTGGAACGGGTTCATGATGGGCGCCACCGCCGTGCTCTACACCGAGCACCGCTACGACGCCGACTCGCTGTTGCGCATCATCGGGGAGGAGGGGGTGGTGTCGGTGGGACTGGTCGGGGACGCCATGGCCCGTCCCCTGGCCGACGCGCTGTCGTCGGCCCCGCCCGGGACGTACGACACCTCGACACTGGTGGTGGTGGGGTCGGGCGGGGCCATGCTGTCGTCGACGGTCAAGGACGAGCTGAGGAAACAGCTCCCCAACATCATGGTGCTGGACAATTTCGGTTCCAGTGAGAGCGGCGCCCAGGGGGCGGTGGAGGTCGGGGCCACCGGCCCCCGGTTCGCCATGAACCAGGACACCACGGTGCTGGACGAGGACCTGGCCCCCCTGGTCCCCGGGGACGGGAGGATCGGCCGGCTGGCCCGGACCGGGAGGATCCCCCTCGGCTACTACAAGGACGAGGCCAAGACGGCCGCCACCTTCCCGGTCGACGGGGCCGGGGTGCGATGGTCGCTGCCCGGCGATCTCGCCTCGGTGGAGGCCGACGGCACCATCACCGTCCACGGGCGCGGGTCGGCGTCGATCAACTCGGGCGGCGAGAAGATCTTCCCCGAGGAGGTGGAGGCGGCGGTCAAGTCCCATCCGGCGGTGTTCGATGCCATCGTGGTGGGCGTCCCCGACGAGCGGTTCGGTGAACGGGTGGCGGTGGTGGTGGCACCGAAGCGCTTGGACGCTCCCCCGGCGCTCGACGACCTCCAGGACCACTGCCGCTTCCACATCGCCGGGTACAAGATCCCGAGACAGATGCTGGTGGTGGAGGCCGTTCCCCTGACGGCGGCGGGAAAGCCGGACGCCAAGGCGGCCCGGGCGCTGTTCTGAGCCTGGCCGTCGGCCGCTCGGGCGTGCGTGCCGGTCAACGGTCGACCAACGACGACAGCCGGGCCCCGACCACGGCGGCCACGCCGCTCACCACCCGGTCGGCCGCCATCAACAGGGTCGGGCCGTCGATCTCCACGCTCGAGTGGAGCCCGGCGTCGGGCCACAGACCGAACACCCGGGCGGGAACCGGCCGTGTCGGACGGCGCAGCCCGGCCACCAGGGCCAGGTAGGCCAGCTCGTCGTCCCAACCGGGACCGGGACAGCCCGATGACACCGACACCAGTGCCGAGGGCGGGCCGCCACGGTCCTGCCGGGCTCCCCGGGGGACGGCATCGACCAGCGCTACCCGCAGCTCGGCCCGGGCCTTCAGTCGCATGGTCCGCGTGGCCGGGCAGACCCACTGGTCGTCAGCCCCCCCGATCCGCGGGGGCACGGCCAACGACCTCCAGTCGAACGACGACCACAGAGCCGTCGCCCAGGTCAGGGCGTCGGCCAGCACCACCGCCCTGGCCCCGGGGACCAGGCCGGCCACCCACGGCTCCCAGTGGAACGTCCTCCAACCGGTCCGATCCCACTCGGCCACCGCCTCGTCGGCCACCGGACCCACCGCTTCGGCCGGGGTGCGGAAGCGGCCGGAGACACAGGCGTCGACGACGGCCAAGCCCAGCGAACGACGGACGAAGGCCGGCTTCCAGACGAATGGTTCCTCGGGTTGGGCCAGCTGCTCCGGGCGGGAGCGGGCACGGCGGAGCAAGGGCAACGTCATCACCACCTGCTGGCCGGCGGGCAGGCGCTCCACCACCGGGGGCAGGGCCGCGCTCAGCCGGTGGCGGAACTGGACCAGCTCGGAGTCGTCGACCCGCGGCCCGGCCGGTGCCGTGAGGTCGAGCGTCCGCTGGACGGCGCCGGTCATGCAGATCTCCGGTCCTCGGGGGCCAGACCGACGGCTCGGGGCGGCCAGACCTGGTCGGGGCTGCCGGCCGAGATGGTCACGCACCGGCTGCAGTGGCCGTCGGTCGTCGGGCGCGGCCCGGCACCCGGCGACCGGCCCATCAGGGCGCGGGTGCCGGCGAGTGTGCGCCGGGCCGAGGCGGCCAGGAGCTCCTCGGTGACCGGCTCCACGTCGAGCTCACCGGTCCTCGTGTAGTAGGTCGCCACCACGAAGGGGGGCGCCGAGCTGCGCAGCGTCTCGATCAGGGCGTAGAAGTGGAGGTCGGCCACGTGTTGGGCCCGGCGGGACCCGGACTTCACCTCGACGATGGCCACCGACGCCTCGTCGACCGCCGGCCGGCCGATAGCCAGGTCGACCCGGGCCGACAGTTCGACCGCCCCACCGGCCAACAGGGTCCGGACGGCGGCCTGGGTGCGGGGGAGCCAGCCCGGCTCCAACCGGGGCCAGCGATGCCGCAGGCCCTCGGCCTGGCGCTCGACCTCGGACCGGAGCTCGGCCCGATCGGCGGCCGGCAGGCGTTCGATCCATTCAGCCAGGGACCGCTGACGGTCGTCCACCGCCAGTGCCGCCATCCCGTCGGCCATCGGATCGTTGCTGGCCCCGACCGTCACCAACTGGCGGAACAGGACATCGATCAGCGCCCCGCAGGCCATGGCGGTGGTCGGGGTGGCCCCGCCCGAACCGGCCGCCCATTGGTGGGCGTCACAGGCCAGTATCCGGTTCAGGCCCTCCTTGGTCACCACCAGGGCCGGACCCGACCGGAACCGGCCCGGCACCGAGGCATCGGCGCCGGCGGGGGTGGTGGGTTGTCCGAGCTCGGCCAGGGCGGCGGCGACGCCCAAGTCGAGCCGGCTGCGAAGCCGCGGGGCCAGCTCCGGATCGACGCTCGGACGCCGCCGCCCGGTCTCCCGCAGGCGCTCGAGGAGATCGGCACCGCTCAGGGGATGCCATCGTGGGGCACCGTGCCGGAGGGAGGGCGCGTGCCGGAGGCGACGACTCCCGCCCGAGCCTCCGGCCGCCGGCACACCCGGTCCGGCTACGGACTCTCCGGTCACCTGCCCTTCGGGGGTGTGACCAATATCGACGACCACCATGGGGAGAGTGTGCATCCTGGGTGTGACTCAGGCTGTGCCGCATTGTTTTTCCAGTTGGCCGACCGCTGGTATGTGACCGACCGGTGGTACGCCGATTTGAAAACAAAGTGCGGGGCGGGGACGTGCGCCAAGGGGGGCAGGGCGAGAGAGCGGGACCGGGAAAGGTCTCGTCCGGGACCCGGGACTAGGAAGGAGGCCGCAGTTCCAGCCCCGGCCGGCCAGGGCCGGGACGTCGCGGCCGGGTGCCCCCGGTAGCCTTTGTGGCGATGATGACCGAGGCCTCCGACACTGCGTTCGCCGTCGTCTTCACGCTGTTCGTCGTGGCCTCGCTGGTCCTGATCGTCCTGGTGATGCGGTTCATCCTGCAGCGGGCGTCGGCCAGCCGGTCCCTTTGGCTGAGCGAGGAGGAGGACGACGCCGATCCGGAGGGGGCGGACGAGGAGGACCATCGCCCGATCACCGCCCTGGTGCTGGCCGGGGGCGGGACCCGGGGGGCCGTCCAGATCGGCATGCTGCAGGTCCTGACCGAGCACGGGTTCGTCCCCGACCGCGTCTACGGGTGTTCCGTCGGCGCCATGAACGGGGTGGCATTCGCCCGCGACCCGAGCCGGCGCGGGGTCGAGCGGATGACCGAGATCTGGACGGGGCTGACCCGGGACGCCGTGTACCCCCAGGGACGGCTGCACGGACCGTGGCTCTATGTCCGCCAACGGGATTCGGTCTACCCCAACGACGGGCTGCGCAAGGTCATCGAAGAAGGGATCGGGTTGGAGCGGCTGGAGGACGCCGCCATACCGGTCGAGGTGGTGGCCACCTCGCTGACCGACGGGCAGGAGCGGTGGTTCACCTACGGGCCGGCGCTGGAGGCGATCCTGGCCTCCTCGGCCATTCCCACCATCTTCCCGCCGATAGAGATCGACGGTGAGCGGTTCATCGACGGGGCCGTGGTCAACAACGTGCCCGTTCGCCGGGCCATCGACTGCGGTGCCACCAGGATCGTGGTCCTGCTCTGCGGCCCGCCGCTGTACTCGCCGGTTCCGACCCGCCGGCCGGTGGAGGCGATGATCGACGCCCTCTTCATCTCCATCCATGCCAGGTTCGCCAGGGAGATGGCGCAGCTTCCGGCGGGCGTGGAGGTGATCGTGTGCAGCGGCAGCGAGAGCCGGACCCGAGATTTCGACGACTTCTCCACCACCGAGGCGCTGATTGCCGAAGGGCGCAAGGAGGCCGAGGAGGTCGTCCGGCGCTACGGGCTCGGTCGGCTGGGGCCGACGCTCAGGGCCGGGTCGGATGCCCCCGAGGGGCCGGCCGGGTCGGTCGGGTCGGTCGGGTCGGCCGGATCGGCCGGGTCGCCCAACGGAGCCGGTCCGGGCCATTCTGCTCCGGTGGAGGCGGCCGGGCTGGCGGGAACCGGGACGGCGTCGGCACCTGTTCTGTCGACCGAGTCCCCGCTCTCCCACCCCGACCCGGGCACATAGCGGCGGACCACTCTGGCCGGCACGCCGGCGATGACCGAGTGGTCGGGGAACACTCCCCGGACCACCGCTCCCGCTCCCACCACCACGTTCCGGCCCAGCTCGGTCCCGGGCAGCACCACCACCCCGGTGCCGAGCCAGCTCCCGGTGCCGATGCGCACCGGGACATCGGTCGGCCACTGGGTGTGCACCACCTCGTCGGGGTTGTCGTACCCGTGGTTCTGGTCGGTGATGTACACGTAGGGACCGGTGTGCACGTCGTCGCCGATCTCGAGATCGAAGTGGCCGACGATGTGGCTGCCACGTCCGATCATGCACCGGTCACCGATGCGCACCACCGGATCGGTGATCATCCGCTGCCCCGGCACCATGCCGGCCGAGATGCTCACGTAGGGGCCGACCAGGGTGTCGCGGCCGATCCGGATCCACTGTTCCCCGAAGATGGCGCCGGTCGGAAAAGCCAGGCAGCTGCCTTCGCCGAAGGCACCGAAGCGGTCGGCCAGCACATCGCCGGGACCGACGGCTCCCTGTTCGACCAGCCAATTCCAGCCGGCGTGGACAACGGCGTTGATCCAACGTCGGAGTACGGGCCGGCGCACTCCGGGACGCACCGGGACGCCGGCCGATCCAGCAATCTCGCGGCTCCCGGCGCTCGGCCGCCACGAGCCGCGATCCTCCGCTCCTGACGATGCAGGTGGGTCGAGGCCGGCTGGGTCCACTTCGCGACGCTAACTGATCACCCGGGGCCGGGGCGATCCGAGCGGGCCGGTCGGCCCGGAGGTCGGGGCGTCGGCTCTGGTCGGGACGCCCGACCCGACTCGATGGCCGGACTCAATAGAGTTGGCCCGTGACCGATCCCGCGCCCAAGACCGCTACCGCTCACCGCCGGCTCGGGCGGGTCGGCTTCGAGGCCGGATCCGACATCTACGAACGCTCCCGTCCCGGCTATCCCGACGTGGCCGTGGACCACCTGGCCTCGGTCACCGGGATCACAACCGGCAGTCGCGTCCTCGACCTGGCCGCCGGGACCGGAAAGCTCACCCGCCAGCTCCACGCCCGACGAGCGGCCTGTGTGGCCATCGAGCCCTCGGCCTCCATGCGCCAGGTGTTCGCCCGAATGGTCCCCGGGGTTCCGGTGGTCGGTGCCACCGCCGAGCAGATCCCGGTGGCCGCCGGGACGATGGATGTGGTGGTGGCGGCCCAGGCCTTCCACTGGTTCGACGCACCGGTGGCTCTGGCCGAGATCGCCCGGGTGCTCGGCCCCGGTGGTTGGCTGGCACTGATCTGGAACGAACGCGACGAGTCCGACCCGATGGTCGCCGAACTGGTCCGGATCAGCAAGTGGGACACGTCGGCCCCCTACCCGGTGGGCATGGACTTCGGGCCGGTCGTCGGGCGCAGCCAGCTCTTCCATCCGATGCAGCGGATCAAGTTCGAGTGGGAGCAGTCGCTGGACCGGGAGTCGTTCGTCGACCAGGTGGCGTCACGCAGTTACGTCCGGATTCTTCCCGAACCCGAGCGCCGGGCTCTGCTCGACCAGGTGGCCGCCTTCGCCTCGACTCTGCCCGAGCCCATCGCCATGCCCTACGTCGCCGACCTGTTCTGGGCGCAGCTGGCCGGCTGAGCCTTCGACCCCCGGGCCCGGCCGGCCCGCCGGGCCCACGCAGACCTGCGGAGCACCTACGATCGCGGCGCACCTGTCGTTGGGGAAGGACGATGTCGATGATCAAGCTGACCTGCCTGCTGAAGCGCAAGGAGGGGATGAGCCCGGCCGAGTTCCACGCCTACTGGCGGAACAATCACGGGCCTTTGATCGCCAACGGCAAGTGCGGAAGCCACGTCATCCGCTACGAACAGAACCCCAGGCCGCTGTCGGACTACCGCCACGACGACAACCGTTCGGGCTACGACGGGGTGACCGTGCAGTGGTTCGCATCCATGGACGAGTACTTCGCCCACATGAACGAGACCGATTCACCCGACATGTTCGCCGATCTCCCCAAGTTCCTCGACACCGACCACCTCGAGTTCGTCCTCACCGAGGAACCGTGGGTGGTCATCGACGGCGTGGTCGACTGGAGCGTCTGACCCGCCCCGGCGGGCCCGGGCCCGGGCCCTAGCCCGGGTGACGGTGACGGTACCGAGAGGCACGGTGACGTGACGGACAGGACGTCTCGGTGACCACATCGGTCCGCGAAGGCGATTGGTAGCGTTACCGGGTGCGCATCGTGTCGCTGCTGCCGTCGGCCACCGAGATCCTCTTCGCCGTCGGGGCGGGCGACCACGTCGCCGGTGTCACCTTCGAGTGCGACTTCCCAGAGGAGGCGAGGGGGCGGACAATCGTCTCCACCACGGCTCTGACCCCGGGCATGACGCCGGCGGAGATCGACGCCACCGTGCGGGCCCGAATTGCCGCCGGTGAGGACCTGTACACCCTGGACGAGGGCGCCCTACGGGCCATCGACCCCGATCTGGTGGTGACCCAGGACCTCTGCGCGATGTGCGCTGTCGACATCAAAGAGGTCGACGCCGCCCTCCGACACCTGGGCTGCCGGGCCGACGTCCTCACCTTGGACCCGATGACCCTGGAAGAGGTGCTGGGCTCCATCGACCTGGTCGGGCGAGCCACCGGACGTGAGGTGGCGAGCGGACAGTTGGTCGACCGGCTCCGGTCCCGGCTCGAGGCGGTGGCACGGGCGGTCGCCGGGCGGCCGCCCCCGAGAGTGGCCGTGCTGGAGTGGACCGACCCGCTCTTCTCGTCGGGCCACTGGGTCCCGGACATGGTGACGGCGGCCGGGGGCCGCTCGGTGCTCGGGGAGGCAGGCCGCCGCTCGGCCGAGGTCGGTTGGGACGAGGTCGTCTCGTCCCGACCCGATGTCATCGTGGTCGCACCCTGCGGATTCCGGCTGAGCGGGGCGGCGGCCCTGGCCGGCGAACTGGTGGCCGGGGGGCGGATACCGCCCGGAGTCCCGGTGTGGGCGGTCGACGCCGACGCCGCCTTCGTGCGTCCCGGTCCCCGGATCGTGGACGGGGTCGAGACCCTGGCCGCCATCGTGCACCCGGGCGCGGTTCCCCTCGACGACAGCCTGGCCACACCGGTCTGACCTCGGCCGGCCGTCGGTGCGGCCCCGAAACGGCGTCGTCGGGCCGGCGGCTACCGGTCCCGACCCGGTTCCGGCCATCCCACCGGGCGCCGGGCGGCAGGCCCGATTGTTGACTCCCCGGCAGATCGGACTTACTATCCAATAAATCGGACACTATGTCCGATTGAGAAGGTAGTGCGTCCGACCGGGAGGATGCCCGACATGTCCCAGACCGACATCGACATCAGCGAGGTCGGCTTCGACGACATCGACCTGCTGGACTCCAAGCGCTTTGCCGGGGGTGTACCCCACCAGTGGTTCGCCTTCCTCCGGGCCAACGCTCCGGTGTGGTGGCACGAAGAGAAGGACGGTCCCGGGTTCTGGGCGGTGACATCCCATGCCGACGCCACCACGGTCAACCGCGACTATGAGCACTTCTCTTCGGCCCGCCGGGCCACCTTCCTGTGGGAGCTGGCCGAGGACGACCTGGCCCAGCAACAGATGCTGATGTTGAACATGGATCCTCCCCTCCACACCCGCTACCGTCGACTCGTCAACAAGGGTTTCACCCCCCGGATGATCAACCAGCTCCACGATCGGATCAACGCCGCCGCCGACGACATCATCGACTCCGTCATCGAAACCGGCACTGCCGACTTCGTCACCGACATCGCCGCCGAGCTCCCCCTGGTGGTCATCGCCGAACTGTTGGGGGTGCCCAACGAGGATCGGCACCGCATGTTCAACTGGTCCAACCGCATGATCGGCAGCGAGGATCCGGAGTACCAGACCGGCGACCAAGCGCCCCAACAGGCGGCCATGGAGCTCTACGCCTACGCCTCGGAACTGTTCGCCACCAAGCGGATCGACCCCCATGACGATCTCATGAGCGTGCTGACCGAGGTCGAGGTGGAGGGGGAGAAGCTCAACGAGCTCGAGCTCGAACTGTTCTTCCTGCTGCTCACCGTGGCTGGCAACGAGACCACCCGCAATCTGATCTCCGGGGGGATGGCTGCCTTCTTCGAGCACCCCGACCAGTGGGAGCTCCTGCGGAACGACCGATCGCTCCTCCCTTCGGCGGTCGAGGAGATGCTCCGCTACGTGAGCCCGGTGATGAACTTCCGCCGGCAGACCACCAGCCCGTTCGATCTGGGTGGCCAACACATCGACGCCGATCAGAAGGTGGTGTTCTTCCACATCTCGGCCAACCGGGACGAGACGGTGTTCGCCGACCCCCAGACCTTCGACATCACCCGCAATCCCAACCCCCACCTGGCCTTCGGCGCCGGCGGCCCGCATTTCTGTCTGGGCGCCAACCTGGCCCGCATGGAGATCAGGGTCATGTTCGAGCACGTGCTCGACCGCATACCCGACCTGCGGCTCGACGGCGAGGTGGAACGGCTCCATTCGGCCTTCATCAACGGGACCAAGCACATCCCGGTGGCGTTCCCGCCGGCCGCACGCCTGTCGGCCTAGATGGCGCCGCGCCGCGCCCCCGACGACCTCAAAGAGGTCATTCGGGACTTCCGCCGGGAACAGGTGGTCAGTGTCGCCCGTCGCCTGTTCGGCGAGCGGGGCACCACCGAGGTGTCCATGGACGACATCGCCGCCGAAGCCGGCGTGGCCCGGTCCACCGTCTACGTCTACTTCGCCAATCGGGACGAGCTCTTGCGGGCGTGCCTCAAAGGCATGCACGACCAGCTGCTCGAAGACATCGCCGGCTCGTGGGCCGACGACGCCGAGCCGGGCCACCGCCTCGAACGGCTCATCGAAGGTCTGCTCAACCGGATCGACGACGACCCGGGCTTCTTCCGACTGGCCATCGTCACCCAGGGGACCCTGGTCCAGGGAGGCGAGGCGGTCGGTACCGAGCTGGCGCTGATCAGCCTCAACATCGCCCGCCTGATCCAAGATCTCTATCTCGACGGCCTGTCATCGGGCATCTTTCGGGAGTTCGATCCCGACATGGCCGTCGACCTCATCGGCCAGCAGCTCTACGGAGTGATGGCGGTGCGAGCCGCCAACCCGTTCCCCGAGCCGGCGCCGCTGGTCGCATCCAGGGTCTGCGCCTTCATTCTGCACGGCCTCGAGCGCTGATCCGGCCGACCGCGTCCAGCCTCCGGCGGCAGGGTCCGGTCAGCCTCCGGCGGCAGGGTCCGGTCAGCCTCCGGCGGCAGGGTCCGGTCAGCCTCCGGCGGCAGGGTCCGGTCAGCCTCCGGCGGCAGGGTCCGGTCAGCCTCCGGCGACGGCGGGGACGATGGACAGCGTCTCGCCGTCAGCCACCGGGGTGGCCAGACCGTCGAGGAACCTGACGTCCTCGTCGGCCAGGAACACGTTCACGAACCGGCGCAGGCCCCCCGACTCGTCGAACAACCTGTCGGCGAACCCGGCGTGGGACGCATCAAGTGCCTTGAGGACCTCTCCGACGGTGGCGCCTTCGACCGTCACCTCACCACTGCCGGCGGTCAGTGTGCGTAGCTGGGTGGGAATTCGGACCTTGACGCTCATGATTCGCTCCTCGTTGGCTGTTCATTCTTCTGTTTCGTACTCGCCACCTATCGCTTCGGCAAAGGCTTCGAGCGTCGGGGCGATTGTGGCTGTCGGTTTCACAGTACCCGAGAGCGCCTCGACCGTCTTCAGGCCGTGACCAGTGACCATGGCCACCACGCGCTCGTCGGATCGGATCACGCCCTCGGCCGCCAGCTTGGCCAAGGTGGCGATGGTCACTCCTCCGGCTGTCTCGGCGAAGATCCCCTCGGTCCGGGCCAGCAGACGGATGCCCTCGATGATCTCGTCGTCGGTGACCGATGCACACGATCCTCCCGAGCTCCGGATGGTGTCGAGCGCATACCAGCCGTCGGCCGGGTTGCCGATGGCCAACGACTTGGCGATGGTGTGGGGTTTGACCGGACGGATGGCATCGGTGCCCTCGGCGAAGGCGGTGGCCACCGGGGAGCACCCCTCGGCCTGCGCTCCGGAGATCCGGACCGAGGGCTCCTCGTCCAACAGTCCGACTTGCCACAGCTCGCCGAAGCCCTTGGCCACCTTGGTCAGCTGACTTCCCGAACCGATCGGCACGACCACGTGGTCCGGGACCTGCCAACCCAACTGCTCGGCCACCTCGAACGCCAGTGTCTTCGAACCTTCGGCGTAGTAGGTGCGCACATTGACGTTGACGAACGCCCACGACGGCCGCTCGCTGGCCAACTCGGCGCAGAGCCGGTTGACATCGTCATAGCTTCCCTGGACGGCGATGACCCGGCCGCCGTACACCGCCGTCATGGTGACCTTGGCCGTCTCCAGATCGTGGGGGATGAGCACCACCGACTCCATGCCGGCCCGGGCGGCGTGGGCCGCCACCGAGTTGGCCAGGTTTCCCGTCGATGCGCAGGCGGCGATCTTGAACCCCAGTTGACGGGCCTTGGTGAGCGCCACCGATACCACCCGGTCCTTGAACGACCCGGTGGGGTTGGCGGTGTCGTCCTTGATCCACAGCTCTCCCAGCCCGAGCTCGGCGGCCAGGCGATCAGCCCGCGTCAGCGGAGTGAACCCGGCGCCCAGGTCGACCGGGTGGGCGTCCTCCACCGGCAGCAGATCGGCGTAGCGCCAGATCGACCGCGGCCCGTCGGCCACCCGTTCCCTGGTCATGGAGGCACCCACGCGCTCGTAGTCGTAGGTCACCTCGAGGGGTCCGAAACAGTAGTCGCAAACGTGCCGTGCCTCGGCCGGATAGCCGCGGCCACACTCCCGACAGCGCAGCCCAGAAACGAAGTCCACTTTGTCTCCTCATCGCTCGGGCATTGGCACCTGGTACGGATCCATGTCCCTGGGGGGTCACGGATCACGCTCTGGTTGCCGCGGCGTCGCGGGGCCCGGTCCCTCAGCCGCTCTGGATGATGGTCCCTATTCTCGTCGACGATGCCCCGGCTCGTCAATCGGCCACCCTGGCTGCCACCGGGGAACGCACCTGTTCCCGGTGAGCGATGATGAACCCATGCCGATCGCGGGGATGACCGGAGGGGACGCCGGCCGGTTCGACCACAGCCGCTTCGACGCGGACGCGCTCATCGAACGCAAGGGCGACCGCCACATTTCGGTGTGCATCCCGGCCCGCAACGAAGCCGAGACGGTCGGCCCGATCGTCCACGCCATCGTGACCAGCCTGACCGGGACGACTCGGGGTGCTCCCCTGGTCGACGAAGTCGTGGTGGTGGACGACGGTTCGGTCGACCGGACGGCTGACATCGCCCGGCAGGCCGGGGCCAGAGTCCTCCCCACCGATTCGAGGGGCGGAGGGAAGGGGCAGGCCATGCGGACCGGCCTCGGGGCGGTCCGGGGCGATCTGGTGGCCTTCGTCGACGGCGACGTCACCAACTTCGATCCCCACTTCGTCACCGGACTGCTCGGCCCCCTTCTGACCGACGAGTCGGTGACCCTGGTGAAGGGCTTCTACCGGCGACCCCTCCACGGGGCTCCGGACGGCGGGGGCCGGGTCACCGAGCTCATGGCCAGGCCGGTGATCGATCTGCTCTTCCCTCACCTGGCATCGATCGAACAGCCGCTGGCCGGCGAGACCGCCGCCCCCCGGTGGGTACTCGAGAAGTGCGGCCTGGCCGACGGGTACGCCGTCGAGCTGGCCTTGCTCATCGATGTGGCCTCCCGTTTCGGCGTCGGCACCATCGCCCAGGTCGACCTGGGGGTCCGGGTCCACCGCAACCGGCCGCTGGCCGAGCTCCGGCCCCAGGCCACCGACGTCCTGCGGGCCGCCCTGGCCCGCGCCCCTCTCATCACGCCGGACTGATCCATCCGGGGCCGGCCCGACGCCGGCGGACCGTCAGCTGGACACAGCCCCCTGGCACAGAGGCCGTTCGGATCGGCGTTCGACCTCCGGGCCCGAACCAACCGAACCAACCGAACCAACCGGGTCGTGGCTCGTCCCCACCGGCACCCCGAGATCGAGACCGGCGAGGGTTTCCGCCCGTTGGCCTCGCCGGCCCGGCACGATCAGGGCGGCGACGACCCCGACGGCCACCACGGCGGCCCCGGCGTACACGGCGGCCGTCATCCCGTTGACGTAGTCCTGACCCGAGTCGTAGCTGCCATGACTGCTGAACACCGCTCCGAGCACGGCGATGCCCAACACCCCACCCAACTCCCGGAAGGCGGCATTGGCACCGGAGGCGATCCCTTCGAGCGCCCGCGGCACCGCCCCGAGGACCAGCGAGGCCAGCGGCACGAAGAACAACGTCATCCCCACTCCGCACACCACGAAGGGAACCACGACATCGGCGTAGGGCGTGGTCGGCGTGATGACCGTGGCCAACCAGGCCAGGCCGATGGCCTGAAGAGACAGACCAGTCACCACCAGGGGTTTCCCGCCCCAGCGCTCGGCCAGGTTCCCGACCACGGGAGCCAGCAGCATGGGCATGGCCGTCCACGGCAGGATGCGCACGCCGGCGGCCAACGGCGAGAGGCCCTGGACCACCTGGAGGAACTGGACCAGGAAGAAGATGGCACCGAACATGCCGAAGCTGAACAGCAGGGCGGTGACGTTCACTGATGCGAAGCCCCGGTGGCGGAACAACCGGATGTCCAACATCGGATGCGAAGAGCGGAGCTCCCATCCGATGAAGGCACCGAGGGTGACTGCCCCGATGACGAAGGAGCCGACCACCGACGTGCTGGTCCACCCGTGGCTGTTACCCCGGACCAGGCCGAGCACGACCCCGAACAGTCCCACACTGACCAGTCCGACCCCGACCAGATCGAGCCGCGAGGCGATCCCTCTCGACTCGGACAGCTTCCACCAGGCGAGGGGGATGAGCACCACACCCACCGGCACGTTCAGCCAGAAGATGTACTGCCAGGACCAGCCACTGGTGACCGCTCCTCCGACCAGGGGCCCGAGGGCCACCGCCGCCCCCCCGATGGCGCCCCAAATTCCCAGGGCGGCATTGCGGCGTTCGGGCGAGACGGCTGCGCTGAGCAGCGTGAGCGACAGCGGCATGATCATCGCTCCCCCGGCCCCCTGGACGGCTCGGGCCATCACCAGCACGCCGATGTTCGGCGCCAGCGCGGCCACCGCCGACCCGCCGGTGAAGACCACCAGACCGAGAACGAAGATGCGTCGGCGACCGAAGCGTTCCCCGACAGCCGCCGCCGTCAACAACAGCACGGCGAAGGTGAGGGTGTAGGCATTGACCGTCCACTCCAACCCGGACAGCCCGGCATGGAGATGGACCCTGATCACCGGGAGGGCCGTCGATACAACCAGGTTGTCCAGCGAGGCCATGAACAGGGCCATACCGGTGATCACCACCGCCCACACGCCGCGGGACCGGTGCCGGTCGTGGCCGGGCGGAGCGTCGGTGACGGCGGGGTGCCGGACCTCGACGTCGAGGGCGCCGGACTCCCGATCCACCGACGACACCTTCGGCGTCGTGACCTGAGCGGCCGGCACGTCGGCCACCGGGGCGGCCACCGCCACCGGGTCCTCGGCCGGATGGGGCGATCGGACTCCCCGGCCCATCTCGGTCGCCCGGTTGCCCAGGCGGTGCCACCAACCGGCCGCCGGCACCGAACGCCAGCGGTTTGGTTGTGAGTAATCACTAGCTTTGCGGGGCAAAAAAAGCGGGACGGTGAAGGGCTGGTTCATGCGGGGACCTCCTCGTTGACGGCCCCGTCGGCACGCTGCTGTGCCTGGAGGGCCTGGGCGGCGGCCTTGATGGCCTCGGTTTTCTCGGGCGCGGCACACAGGTTCTGTGCCCACGCGTCGGGGATGGACAGAAGATCGATGGCGGCCGCCACGTTGATGAGCATTCCCATGGCGAAGAACTGGCGGAGCTCGTCCTCAGACAGTTGGGTCCGCTCGGAGACGACCTTTTGGAGCACCTCGAAGGTGCGACGGCAGCTGCGGGCGATGTCCGGGTCCACCGGCGCCGCCGCAAATCCGTGCAGCTGCACCTGGAGGAGCTCGGGGTCCTGCATCAGTTCGAGGTAGGCAGCGCCCATGGCGGCCAGCGCCTCTTCCCCCTCGAGGTCCTCGCTGGCCCGGGTCAGCTCGTTGATGATCCGGTCGCCCACCAGGTCGTAGGTGGCCACGAACAGGTCCTTTTTGGTGCCGAACAACCGGAACAGGTACGGCTGGGAGATCCCGGCCCGGGAGGCGATGGTCTCGGTGGAGGTCCCGGCGTATCCCGAACGGGCGAACTCGAAGATGGCCGCGGCCAGCACCGACGTGCGCCGCTCGTCAGCCGTCTGCCGGGTGGAAGCCATCATGCAGACATTGTGAGTGTTCACTCACTAACTTGTCAAGTGTGGCCCTCCGACCCCCGCCCCACCTGGTCCAAGCTCGACGCAGCGGGTAGCGTCCCCTCAATGGCCGTAGACCGTAGCCAGCAGGGTGAAGACGGTCCCTTAGCCGACACCGTGCTGGTGTCCAACCGGGGCCCGCTCGCCTTCCATCTGGAGAACGGCGTCCCGGTTCCCGGTGAGGTGGCCGGGGGTCTGGCCGGTTCTCTCCGCCCCCTGGTGACCGGAACCGGCGCCACCTGGGTGGCGTCCGCCATGGGCGAGGCCGACCGGGCGGCGGTGGCAGCGGGGTTGATGCACGACGACGGACTACGGATCGAGCTGGTCGAGCCGGACGCCGACATCTACAACATGGCCTACAACGTGGTGTCCAACGCCATCCTCTGGTTCTGCCACCACCACCTCTTCGACGCGGCCCGCCGGCCGAGGGTCGACCGGCGGTGGATGGAGGCATGGGACGCCTACCGTGAGTTCAATCTGCTCTTCGCCCAGCGGGTGGCCAAGGTGGCACCCGAAGGCGGGCGGGTGCTGGTCCAGGACTATCACCTGGCGCTGGTCGGATCCGAGCTGGCCCGGCTCCGGCCCGACCTGCGCAGCTCCCATTTCACCCACACCCCCTTCGCCGACCCGTCGGTTCTGCGGATGCTGCCCACCGCGGTGGGCGTCGAACTGCTCACCGCCATGTCGGGGTTCGGAACCTGCGGCTTCCACACCAACCGATGGGCGGCCGCCTACCGGGCCTGCCAGGCCGACATCGGCCGGAGAGGGATCGACGGCCGGCCGGTACCCACCTTCGTGTCGCCGCTGTCGACCGACCCGGCGTCCCTGCGGGCCGAAGCCGAGCATCCTTCGGTGGCCCAGGGCCTGGCCACCATCGAGGAGCGCATCGGTGATCCCGGTCGCCAGGTCATCGTCCGGGTGGACCGCATGGAACTGTCCAAGAACCTGCTCCGGGGATTCTGGGCCTTCGAGGAGCTGCTGGAAGGCGACCGGCGGCTGCGGGAGCGGGTGGTGTTCGTGGCCCTGGCCTACCCCACCCGCCAGGGCCTGCCCGAGTACCTGGCCTACGAGAACGAGGTCGAGTCGACGGTGGCCCGCATCAACGAGCGGTGGGGGACGCACGGCTGGACCCCCATCGTCCTCCTGGTGGAGGACGACTATCACCGCTCGCTGGCCGCCCTCACCCGTTACGACGTCTTGTTGGTGAACCCGGTGCGCGACGGCTTGAACCTGGTAGCCAAGGAAGGGCCCCTGCTCAATGGTCGCCACGGGGTGCTGGCGCTGTCTCGGGAGGCCGGGGCGTTCGACGAGCTGGGAACGGCGGCCCTCGAGATCAACCCGTTCGATGTGAGTGGCACCGCCGCCACGCTGGCTCAGGCGCTGAGCATGGGCGTCGACGAGAGAGCGTCGAGATCCGACTCGCTGCGCCGGGCCGTGCTGGCCCGTCAGCCCTCGGACTGGCTGCGCGACCAGCTCGAAGCGCTGGACTGACCTCCCCGGTGGCGGCTCACCGTTCCGTCCTGGCCCGGGCCAGCCATTCCAGGGCGGCGAGGGCCTGGGCCGGTCCGCCCAGCACCACGTCGGCGGCGTCGAGCACTTCGGGTGGGCTCTCGTCGTCGGCCACGGCCACGGCCACCGTGGCCGTTCCCTCCTCGGCGGCGGCATCAGCCAGGGCGGCGAACGCCGGAAGATCTCCCAGATCGTCGCCGAAGTAGCACGCCGCCGTGCAGCCGTCGAGCAGACGACGAACCACCGAGCCCTTGTCGATGGCCAAGGGCGGGCGCAACTCGAGTGACATGCGCCCCGGGTGGGACCGGAGACCGGTGGCTTCGGACTCGGCGGCCACGGCCGCCACCGCCCACGGCTCGGCTTCCGGTGCCGTCCTCCAGTGGACGGTGACAGCCAGGCCCTTGGCCTCGACCAGTACCCCGGGAGGGGCGCCGGATCGCAGCCGACCCACCACCTCGTCGATCACGGGCCGCCACTGTGCCGCCTCCGGTTCCGGGGCGATCCCGCCGTCGACCGTGGCCACCTCGAGTCCGTAGAGACCGACGAAGTGAGGGGAGTCGGTCCCCGAGCCCGCTCCGGCACCGGGGTCGGCCAGGTGGTCCAACAGGAACGAGGCCGGACGGCCGGAGACCACCGCCACCAGTCGGAAGCGTCGGGCCAGCAGGGCCAGCACGCCGGCCGTGCCCTCCACCGGCCGGGCCTCGGCGGGACGATCGACGATGGGTGACAGGGTGCCGTCGAAGTCGGACACGATGGCGGTGGTGGCGGGATCGACGAGCAGTGGCTCCAGGGCACGGCGGACGGCAGGTGGCGGTGTCGGCCGACGAGACGGTCCCCGTGCGGCCATGGGTCGCCGGCCGCCGATCAGCCGGCAGTCGTAGCCGTGGTGGCGGCAGGTGCGAACTTGTTGGCCACGTCGGGTCCCACCACCACCAGCACCTGGGCGGTGCCGATCGAACTGATGGGGGCGGCCGTGGTGTAGGGGACGACGGCCGTGGCCGGTAGCTGCAGTGTGGTGGCGATGGCCCTGGCTTCCGGCTCGAAGCCGGCGAGATAGTAGACGTGGGAGGTGGTCTCCTGGGCGGTGGCATTGGTGGGAGCCAGCAGATTCCAGCCACTCGGCCGCAGCTCGGCGGTAACGGCCGCCGCCGCCCCGTTCACCCCCGAGGCGTTGGCCACCACCACGGGAACCCGGCTGGGCGGGATAGTGGTGGTGGTCGATGACCCGTGGCCGGGCTTGGTGGTGGTCGTCGACGATTTCGTCCCGGTACCGGCCACCGTGGTAGGGCTCGAGCTCGACGCCGGAGCGGAAGCGGAACCGGAGGCAGATGTCGAAGGATGGATGACGCCGAGCAGCAGCACGGTGGAGGCCACGAACAGGGCCAGCACGATCAGGGCGCGGAAGACGGGTAGACCCCCGCCTCGTTGACCAGGTCCACCCGATGCTTTTCCGTTACGGTCAGAAGGATCGGCCACTGCGTGCCAGCCTGCCAACCCAAGACCTGAGAAGCAAGGGTTTCCCCTCGGGGCCAGCTGGGCCGAGTCGTCGGACGGCTTTCCGGGACCCCGGAGGGGGCGGGAATGACCGTAGAATGACGGCGGCACCGGGGAGTCCCCGGCTCCGGGCCGGTGTGGCGCAGTTGGTAGCGCAGACGACTTGTAATCGTCAGGTCGTGGGTTCGATTCCCACCGCCGGCTCCAATTGCCATGGCTCACCCCGGTTCGAATTGGGCCCCGACTCTCCTGGCATGGCTAGCCGTCCCCACGCCCCAAGGAAGCACCACGATGACCTCGACGTCCCCTCACGCCACCGTCCTCCTGATCGGCGCCTCCCGCGGGCTGGGACTCGCCATGGCCGAGGAATACCTCGACGCCGGGTCACAGGTCGTGGCCACGGTCCGCCACACCCCACCACACCGAGTTGCACGACCTCCAAGAGGCGGCCGCCGGAAAGCTGGAGATCGAGCACATCGACATCACCATCCCCGAGGACATCGCCGGGCTGCACAACCGCCTCGCCTCTCGCACCTTCGATCTGCTGTTCGTCAACGCCGGCACCACCAACGATGCCGAGGACACGATTGCCGACGTCTCGACCGAGGAGTTCAACCGGCTGATGGTCACCAACGCCTTGAGCCCGATGCGGGTGGTCGAGGCACTCGCCGACCTGGTGGCACCGAACGGTACGGTCGCCGTCATGTCCTCCGGACAGGGAAGCATCGCCAACAACGAGCGTGGCGGCTTCGAGGTCTACCGCGGCACCAAGGCGGCGCTGAACATGTTCATGCGCAGCTACGCCGCCCGCCGCCGCCACCGCCACACGCTGCTGCTCATGGCTCCGGGCTGGGTCAAGACCCGGCTCGGCGGTCCGAACGCCCGCCTCACCGTCGACGAGAGCATCCCCAAACTGGTCAAGGTCATCGACGCCCAGCACGGCCGGGGCGGACTCCAGTTCCTCGACTACCGGGGGGAAACCATCGCCTGGTGAGACGGCGGGAACGGCCCGACCGGCGATCCGGCGTTTCGAGCCGACCGGCCTCCGAAGTCACTCGGGCCGGGCCGTCGGCAGAAGCTCGTGCTCCCGGGCCACGATGAGCGTCTCGTCCCGGGTGCTGCTGCCCAGTTTCTGATGGATGCTCGAGAGTTGGGTCTTGACCGTGTTGACCGACACGTACAGCGAATCGGCGATGGCCTGCCTCGAAGCGGTTCCAGCCAACGCCTCGAGCACGGCCTGCTCGCCCGGGCTGAGCTCGAGGAACACCAACTCTTGGGGGTAGACCGGGGACCGCCCGGCCAGCGTGACCCGGTCGGCCGGTGTGAGATCCCGATTGCCCAGGTCGAGGAGGGGGGCGAGATCCTCCTCGGCCAGGGAGGCGAAGGGCCGCAAGATCCCGGTCTCCTCGTAGAGCTCCAGCGCCTGATCGACCAGCCGTTGCGCCGATCGGATGTCGTCCCGTCGCCGGGCGGTCACGGCACTCAATAGGAGCATCTCCAGTCGGTCGCCGAGCGAGGTGCCCGGGTCCCAGGTCAGTGGGTCACTGTCGGTCACCGGTGGGTGGTGGGTGTCGAGGAGCCGGATGCGGGCGGCCGGTACCCGGTTCAGCGGTGAGCCCATACCCCGATCGGCCAGGAGCCTCTTCGCCTGTGGTCCCTTGCCGCAGGCGATGAGCAGGTCCGCCCTGGCCCGGGTCATGAGCACGGCCGAGACCCCCTTGTCGACCACCTCGCTGGGCTGGACCGCCTCCACGCGGTGGAGGTGGTCCAATCCTTCGTGGGCCCGGCCCGAGTACAGCGCGTGCTGGGCATACAGATAGGCGATGAAGGGCCACATCTCCAGGGCCGCCGAGCCGTCCCCCAGGTGTTTGAGCCGGCGTCGGACCTCCTGTTCGTCGAGTCGGTCGAGGGCCACGAATCCGGCGGCCAGATGATCGCCGATGCCGATGACCGAGGCACCCGGCCATTGGCCGAGGCCGAAGCTACGGTGTCGCTCGGACCACAGGACCGCCTGTTCGATATCCCCCTCCATGGCGTAGGTCAGGGCCAGGTTGGCGGCGGCGTGGGACAGCACGGACTCCGAGGTGGATCCGGTCACCTGCTCCCACGCCCGCCGGTAGCACCGGATGGCGCTGGCATCGTCGTGCATCATCGAATAGGTGACGCCCCGATGGAGATGGAACAGCCCCAGTCGGCCGGAGGACAGCTCCTGGGTGGGCGCCAGCTCGCCCACTCTGGCACTGGCGTGGTTGCCGAATGCGGCCGAATCCTGGAACCGACCGAGGAGGCGGAGCTGCATCATGTAACCGGTGGACAGCATCAGGAGATCGTTGGCCGACATGGTGTCCCAGTGCTTTCGCACCAGCCGACTGCAACCGTCGACGAACGATCGCTTGGTGGCCCGCCAACCGTCGGCGTCGGTATCGGCGGCGGCAACCTTGAGGACCTCCCGGAGGATCAACATGGACGGGCGGACGTCGATGGCCGGGGCGGGCAGGGCATCGAGACTCGTTCCCACCAAGCTGGGATTCTCCCTGATCATGTCGTCGAGGTTCTCCGACCAGATCCGGTCGACCAACTCCCAATGCTCGGCCGTCACGGCGTGACGGAACGCCGCCGTGATGTGGCGCCCGTGTCGGTGGGCGGAGAACCATTCGCTGAGGCGTCGGTGGAATTGCCGGGAGCCGACCGGATCGAGCGCCGTGTACCGCTCCCGGAGCTCGTTCCTGATCGAAGAGGGAATGGCCAACTGTGCCTCGCCGGACTCGGTGACAAATTCCACCAGACCGGTCGCCTCCAGTTCGCTCAGCCGCTGCTCGGGGTCGGGTCCGTCACTGAGTTCGAGAAAGAGCGGCCGACTGAGATGGTCGGTCAACGAAAAATGCATGAGGTCGGCCAACACGCCAGCATCGGCGATGTCGGAGAGGAGGGTGGTCTGGAGGCGCTGTTCGAACCTTGGCGCCACGTCGGCGTCATCCTGCGGGGTCAGGGCCATCCGGATGCCACCGACCCATCCACCGACGTCGTGGTGCAGCCGCCGGGCATCCCCGCGGTCCAACGGTGTCGCCATCGTCGTGGCCAGCTCGACGATCTCGTCCACCCCGAGCAACAACTCCCTGGGCCCGATGATGTTCACGTCCAATGCGCCGGCGGCCATCGACTCGATCGGATGACGGCCTCGGCAGCACCCGTAGAGATGGAAGTGCCGGTGCCGTTCGACCAGGAACAACAACGCGGCCAGAACCCTCTTGTCCAATACATAGTGGAAGTTGTCGACGACCAGAACGAATTTCCGCCCTGACGGCACGGAAATCAGAACATCGTCGAGCTCTTCGAGGCCGTCGGCTCTGGCCCCCCGGGATCGGGGTCCAGTCATTACGTCGACGCCCCGGAGGGAGCGGCCGAGACAGTCCTCGAAGGTCTCCACACCATCCACCGGCGGCTGGGCGGCCACCCAGACCGACGCCGTCTTGGCCATCGACGGGCGATCGAGCCAGGCCGCCACCAGTGTGGTCTTGCCCGATCCGTGGAGCCCTCGCACCACCGTCACCGGGGCCCACTCGCTCAAACGCTCCTCGAGCTCGGGCCGCGGGAGGAGACGACCGTGCACACGGGGCAACGAACGTAGGAGCCGGGTCGTGTCCCCGTGATCGTCCGGACCAGTCTCACCTTTGGTCACGGGTCGGCCGGTGTGACTCCGTGCGCACCCTGCCGGGACGACCATGCCTCCCCACGCACCATAACTACACGGTGACACGCCCGGTTGCAGGTGACGACCGGGTCGGCCCTCGATGATGGTGTGGTGGGCCTCAACCTCAGAGATGTTGCCGGCCGGTCGCCGGCGCCGGTCGCCGACGCCGGTCACCGGACGGCAGCGTCACAAAACATTCATCGGGAGGTCAGTGTTCCGTTACCCAACCACGTGAGCAACGGTGGTACAACAACCAATGGTCCGGTGCTCGCCCACTGCCCAAGCTGCCGGACCGTGAGGTAGTAGCACCGCCGACGACAGGTTGTGGAGAGCCTCTCGTCGGCGGTGCTCCCTCAAAGGAGTCTTGGCTGACGGTGGTGTCGAGGCTCAGTTCATTTGACCAGCCGACACCGGCGCCGGAAAACGATCCGGCTAAGATACTAAGTGCTCTAGTATCATCCGGCTGTGCCATTGGACAGTGACAGTTCACTGCCTCTGTATCGGCAGGTGGCGGCGGAGTTGCGTCGTGACATCGCCGAGGGTCAGGCCAAACCAGGAGAGCGACTTCCTCCGGCACGGGACATGGCCGCAGTGCTCGGTGTCAACCAGAACACCATGTTCCGAGCGCTTCGCCATTTGCGAGATGAGGGTCTCTTGGAGTTCCGGCGGGGACGCGGCATCTCCGTCACCGGGGATGCGCCCGGCCTCAGCGAGGTGATCGACCGTTGCCGGGACCTGCTCGGCTTCTCGAGCCGGTGCGGATACCGCAAAGACGAAGTCCTGAAGATCATCGAGGGCCTGTCCTGACCACCGCCAGGACCGCCAGCCGCCCCGGCCGGGACCGTGGCCGTCGATCTTCTTCCCCCGATCGGGCAAGCTCGAGGATGTGAGCATCTCCTTCCGGTCGCTCGCCGTCGGGGACCTTCCGATGTTGGCCGAGTGGCTGGCCGCTCCCCACGTCAAGGCGTGGTGGCCCGAGCCACACGATCTTGCCTCTGTCGAGAGCCGGTTCCTGCCGGTGGTCCAGGGCCCCGACCCGACCGAGGGATTCATCATCCTCCACGACGGAACCCCGGTTGGCTACATCCAGCGATACAGGCTGGACGACGAGCCCGAGTGGCGACGGACGGTTGCCCCAGCCGTGGATGCTCTGGACGAGGCGACTCTGGACGAGGCGATGGGGATCGACTATCTCATCGGGGATCCGAACCTGGTCGGCCGAGGACTGGGCTCCAGGGCGATCAGCAGCTTCGTCGACGATCTCTGGAAGAGCTGCGGAGACATCAGGCTGGTGGTGGTGGCCGTCCAGCAACTGAACCCGGCCTCCTGGCACGCACTGGAGAAAGCCGGATTCCAGCGGGCGTGGGCCGGACAACTGGACACCGACGATCCCAGCGACCAGGGACCGGCTTTCGTCTACCTCCGGTCAACGCCCTCGAAGTGAGCGTCTCCAGAGCGCCGGGGCCCGACCCGAGGCCGGGACGTCGCTCCGGGTGTCTCCGACCAACCGTCACTCGTGGTCATTACGCTGGCTCGGGTCTTCGGCCACCGACCAGACGAGTGTGGCCGGTCCCGCCATGTGACATGCTCGGGACAGAGCGTGAGAACGCCGTCCTGCGTTCGAACGCCCGGAAGGGGGCCCGTCATGGCCGAATCGGATCCCGGTCCCAGCGGCAAGAGCGGCTCCCGACTCAGCGGCGGAGCGATTGCATCTCTCGTGGGAGTCGGGCTGCTTCTCGTATTCATCATCCAGAACACGGAGAAAATCCGCCTTCACTTTCTGATCTGGCACTTCTCTTGGTCGCTGTGGTGGTACACCATCGTGACGGCAGCCGTCGGGGCACTGGTGTGGTTCGGACTGGGTGTCATGCGTCGTCACCGGCGCCGCCGCGAGCGCCGCCAGGAGCGGCGGGGATGACCTTGGTCCGGGCTCCGGCCGGCTCCGGCCGGCTCCGGCCGGCTCCGGCCGGCTGCCGTTCTCAGCCATCCACCTGGTCGAGCCGGTCGGCCAGGAAGTCCCGCTCGATCTCGTTCTCGCAGAGCAACAGGGCCTCCTCGTAGGCGACGCGGGCCTCGTCGGCGCGACCCAACCGTCTGAGGAAGTCGGCTCGGGCCGACGCCAGGTAGCTGTACGTCGCCAGCACAGGTTCGGTGGCCAGGGCGTCGAGCGCCGCCAATCCGGCGTCGGGTCCCGTGGCCAGGCCGACGGCAACGGCTCGGTTCAGGGCCACGACAGGGGACGGCCACAGCTCCACTAGAAGGTCGTAGAGCCCTACGATCTCGCCCCAGTCGGTGGCGTCCCACGACGGGGCTTCGTCGTGGACGGCGGCGATAGCGGCCATGAGCGCGAAGCGTCCCGGTGGCCGGCGGCCGAGGGCCTGGCGCACGAGCTCGATCCCCTCCCCGATGGCGACGTGATCCCACTGCGACCGATCCTGGTCGGCGAGGAGCACGAGTCGGTCGTCGGCTCCCAACCTGGTCGACCGGCGGGCGTCGGTCAGCAGGATGAGGGCCAGCAGCCCGGCCACGTCGGCATTTTCGGGCAACAGTTTCCGCAGCAGGCGGGCCAGGTCGAGCGATCGTTCCACCAGGTCGCGCCGACTCAGGTCGGCGCCCTCGGGTGCCGTGTGCCCGGTCGAATAGAGCAGATGCAACACCGTGAGCACGGCGTCGATGCGGGCGGGGAGCTCTTCGACCGACGGCACCCGATAGGGGATGCGGGCGATGGCGATCTTCTTCTTGGCCCGGGTGATGCGGGCCGCCATGGTCGACTCGCTGACCAGGAAGGCCCGGCCGACCTCGGCGGTGGTGAGCCCGCAGACCAGGCGGAGCGTCAGCGCCACCTGCGCGTCCAGGGCGATGGCCGGGTGGCAGCACGTGAAGATGAGCCGGAGCCGGTCGTCGACGATATCGGGTTCGTCCAGCTCACCGGGGCCGACCACGGTCACCGGTTCGACCAGCAAGCGGCAGCGCTCGCTGGTGGGTCATGCCTCGCCGGGCCACGTCGATGGCCCGGCGCCGGGCGACGGTGGTCAGCCAGGCGCCGGGATTCGAGGGGATGCCCCCGGTGGACCAGGTGGCCAGCGCCCGGGCATAGGCATCCTGGACGCACTCCTCGGCCAGGTCGATGTCCCCGGTCACCCGCAAGGTGGCGGCGAGCACGAATGCCCACTCCCTCCGGTGCGCGTCAGCCACCGCCGCCTCGACCGAGGCGTGGGCCAGACGATGGGCGTCGCTCAGCTGAACGTCCTGATCGGCCTGACCTCGACCCCGCCGGCGGGCATGGGCACCTGCTTGGCCAGCGCCAGAGCCTCGTCCAGGTCGGCCGCCTCGACGAGGTAATAGCCGCCGAGCGCCTCCTTGGTCTCGGCGAAGGGGCCGTCGGTCACGATGAACTCGCCGGAGGAGTCCTGGCGCACCGAGGTCGCCGTGGCGGTGGGCTGCAGGGCGTTCCCACCCCGCAGGGCCGAAGCGTTGCGCTCACCGAACACCTGGTGGCCCTTCATCATCTGGGCGAACTCCCCGGGATCAGGAAGGTCCAATGCTGCCTCGTCCCCGTAGATGAGGATCAGATACTCGGCCATGGTGATCTCCTCTCGTGAACGGCCCGCCATCGGGGCCTCCTACTGACTACGACGGTCGAGAACGGCCCCGATCGACAACTCATTCCTGAAATTTCTCTGCCCGGGTCACGGGCAATCAAGGTTGCCCGGGACCATACCGGTCGTGGTTCCTGCTCCGACATTCCCGGAGGTGCATCTCCCCTCCTCGTAGTACCTGATCGCCGAGGCCCGCAGGCCGGGCAGCGGGCCAGCTGGTCGCCTGCGGCACGACCCGAGGCCTCGGTGTTGTGGCCTACTACTACTGCTAGTAGTAATGGGCGCGGAAAGTGAGGTGGTGATGACGATCACCGGAGTGGGGGGAGTTGGTCGGCCCGAGGCGATCAGCATTTGCGACCGGTCCGAACCGGCCGCCGTCCTCGAGCCGAGGGACCTCCAGCGGACATTCCGGCTGGTGTTGGCCACGGTGTGGCTGCTGGACGCCGTGCTCCAGATCCAGCCCTTCATGTTCACGCCCGGAGCCAACGGGTTCAGCGGCATGCTGAACGGCATGGCGGCCGGAAACCCCGAGCTGGATCGCCCACACCATCACCTGGAACGCCTCGATCATCAATCACCAGCCCGTCCTGACCGACGCGCTCTTTGCTCGGTATTCAGTTCCTGATCGCCTTCGGGATCGTCTTCAAACGAACCTGCAAGCCCGCACTGGCGCTCTCGATCGTCTGGGCCGTCGGCGTGTGGTGGTTCGGTGAGGGACTGGGGGCGAATCTCTCCGGGAGGGGCACCCCGTTCGGCGGTGGTCCGGGCGGCGTGCTGTTCTACGCCGTTTTGGCCGTTCTCCTGTGGCCAAGCCAGGGTAGGACAAGCCGTTCGTGGCGGCCCGCACGGTGGGGGTGGGGGCGGCCAAGGCCATGTGGGTGGTCTTCTGGGGCACTGCTGGCAGTCTTGTCGGTCGTCGGCTCGGGCCGTTCGCCACGGGCACTCCACGATCTCGTGGCCGGCATGAACACCGGACAGCCCGGGTGGCTGGCCCGTATCGACCGGTCCTCCGAATCGCTCTTCCTCCACAATGGGACGGCGGCGGCGATACTGCTGAGCCATCGTTTGCCTGGCGGTGGCGGCCGGCGTGTTCATGACTCCGCGGATCGCCCAGGCCACCATCGTGGTGGCGATAGTCGTCTTCGCGGTGATCTGGGTCGCCGTGCAGAACTTCGGCGGGATCCTGGCAGGCGGGGCGACGGATCCGAACGCCGGCCCTGTTGGTCGTCCTGATCGCCTTGATCTACTGGCCGTTGACCGACCGCCCGAGCATTCCGGCCGGGGCGCACCGCCGCTCCCAGACCGCCGTGACCAAGGAGGCTTGACGTCATGGCGATGTCGACACCTAATTGGCTGTATTACTTGTTCGGTGTGCTTATGCTGGGCGTTGCCGCCTATTGCGCTGGTTCTGTTGCTTCTCGGGGCCGTCACCCACCGACCGGCGGGCCGGGACGTCGAGGTGTCCCACATATTCATGGGGGTGGCCATGGCCGGCATGTTCGTCGGCCAGTGGGCTTTCGGCGCCAACGCAGTGTGGGAGATCATCTTCGGCGCTCCTCATGGTCTGGTTCATTGTGCAAGCGTCCAGTCGGTCAGGCGGTGGGGGCTTCACCTCCCTCACGCCTTGATACATGCCGTAATGAGCTTCTCAATGCTGTTGATGTACTGGTTCCCCATGGGTGCCGCGGCCGGGGCGATGTCCATGTCGGCGGGGTCGACAGGACCAAAGCTCGATCCCGGGCTCGCATTCGTCATGGCCTTCATCCTCTTCGCCTCGGCCATCTTCACCTTGGCCTCGCCGAACAAGGGCAGCGTCCCACTTCGGAAGCCATGCCCCGGCCTACGCCTTGGGCGGGGCCGTCGCTCCGGGAACAGCTGACGGTCACCCCGGGGAGGCATCCTCGCGGTGCTGGTGATCGAGGAAGCCGTGACGACACCATGGCTGGTCGACCTGAGCCACGTGATCATGTGCGTGGCCATGGGGTTCATGCTCATTCTGATGATCTGAGCCCGCACCGCCCGTCCGGGCCGCGTCCCAGCCGGCTGAACGGGGGCTCAGCGGCCCCCGGCGTCCGGTTGGCATTCGAGCTCTTCGAGCGAGTGGCGGAGGACGGCGGCCTCTTCGGGCGTCAGGATCTCGGCGAAGTGGAGGAGAGCCGAGTCGGTGTCGTTCCCTTCGGCCAACGCCTCCCGCATGAGGACGGCGGTGTGGGCACCCCTGGTCCCCACGGCGGCGAACCGGATGGACCGACCGGCCATCCTCCGGCGGACGAGCCCCTTGTGCACCAGGCGGTCGAGGATGGTGGCCACCGTGGTGTAGGCATATTCAGGGAGGAGATCGGCCACGTACCTCCCGGTGAGCTCGCCCTCACTGCGCTCCCAGAGAATGTCCATGACCCGTCGTTCGAGCTCTCCGAGCCTGGCAACACCGCAAGCACAGCTCTCGCAGCCGCAAGGATCGCAGGAGCACATCGGATTGTCACAGGTCGTCTTGCTCATCGTTCAGCTCTCGAGTTTCACAGCATCGGCCTCCTGGTGCCTCGGGATCCGGCTGAGCGGAGGCTGTGATCCAACAGCCGCGGTGGCAGGCCGCCAACACGTGAAGCCTATTCGACCTCCGCCCGGTTCGAGTCCGACCCGGGGCCCAGCTCCGATGCGACGAGATCCCCACCGAGAACCACGAGGGTGGCGAGGGCGGGCGAACTACCAGGTCCTGCCGCAATCTGCGGCCCCGGAGGTCGGTGCCCCGGCGCCCGACCCCTCCCCGTTGTACCGGCCGCGCTTGGATCGGCGGACTAACGGGTAAGTTCTGTCGCTGACGGAGGACCTGAACGGTGGGTCTGGCGCTGTTGCGACTCTGGTGACGGCGGAAGGAGACGGCGGAAGGAGTGGAGATGACCGATCTGCTGACAGATGTGACCGGTCGGACCCTCACGGCCAGATTCGCCGCCACCCGGGGGCTGACCGAATCGTTGGCCTCCCGGCTGTCGGCCGAGGACCAGACCGTCCAGTCGATGCCCGATGTGAGTCCGACCAAATGGCATCGTGCCCACACCACCTGGTTTTTCGAGACCTTCCTGCTGGAGCCCCGGTTGGAGGGCTACCGACCGTTCCATCCTGACTACGGATACCTGTTCAACTCCTACTACGAGGGGGTCGGCGCCCGGTACCCACGTCACCACCGGGGACTGGTGTCACGGCCCGGCATCACCGAGATCGCCGACTACCGAGCATCGGTGGACCGGGCCGTCGGTACGCTGCTGGATGACCTGACCGACCCGGCCGGCCGGTGGCTGATGGAGCTGGGCATCCATCACGAACAGCAGCACCAAGAGCTGCTCTTGATGGACATCAAGCACGTGCTGTCCCGCAATCCTCTGCTGCCGGCCTATGACGCCGTACGGCCGCCCTTAGCCGGTGTCGCCGATCCCGCCGGCTGGACCGAGCACCCCGAGGGAACCTACGAGGTCGGTCACCGGGGCCAGGAGTTCAGCTTCGACAACGAGAATCCGCGCCATCGGGTCTACCTGGAGTCCTTCGCCCTGGCCGACAGGCCGGTCACCTGTGGCGAGTGGGTCGACTTCATCGACGACGGCGGCTACCGCCGTCCCGAGCTGTGGTTGTCGGACGGGTGGGCCACGGTTACGGGCGAGGGATGGGGAAGCCCCCTTTACTGGGACGAGGTCGACGGTGGTTGGCGGGAGTTCACCCTGGGCGGTCCCAAAATGGTCAACCCGTCGCAGCCGGTCTGTCATGTCAGCTACTACGAGGCGGACGCCTTCGCCCGGTGGGCCGGGTGCCGGCTGCCCACCGAGACCGAGTGGGAGGTGGCCGCCGCCGGGGCGCCGATCGAGGGCCACTTCCTCGATCGGAACCGGCTCCACCCCAGTCCCGTCCCATCCGGCACCGGTTCCGAGGACGGCCCGTTCGGAAATGTGTGGCAGTGGACGTCTTCCGCCTACAGCCCCTATCCGGGGTTCGAAGTCGCTCCCGGGGCGGTCGGCGAATACAACGGCAAGTTCATGGTCAACCAGTACGTTCTCCGGGGAGGGTCGTGTGTCACTCCCCCGGGTCACATCCGTGCCTCCTACCGCAACTTCTTTCCACCGTCCGCCCGCTGGGCCTTCTCTGGCCTGCGACTGGCCCGCAACATCTGATGAGGGGCGTCTCATCGTCAACGACCGCCGCGCCGAAGGAAGCCCATGCCCACTGTCATCCCACCCACCATCGATATTCATCTGAGCGAGGCCGATCTGCGTGACGCCATGGAGCGGGACGTGCGCTCCGGGCTGACCACCGCACCCAAGCAGCTGCCCCCCGTCTATTTCTACGACGATCGCGGGAGCAAGCTCTTCGACGAGATCACCAGGCTGCCCGAGTACTACCCCACCAGGTCGGAGCGGTCGATCCTCGATGCCCATGCCAAGGACATCGCCCAGATCTCGGATGCCGACACCTTGGTCGAGCTGGGCGCCGGCACATGCGACAAGTCCCGCCTCCTGCTCGACGCCATGCAGACGAACGGTCGGCTCGAGCGGTTCGTTCCCCTCGACGTGAGCGACACCACCCTGTGGGAGGCGGCTTCGGCGGTGGCCGGCGAATACCCCGGTCTGGCCGTCCATGCCGTGGTGGGCGATTTCCACCGCCACCTCGACCTCCTCCCCACCGAGGGACGTCGATTGATCGCCTTCCTGGGAGGCACCATCGGCAATCTCGATCCGGCTCAGCGCCGGACCTTCCTCACCGGACTGGGCCGGGTGATGGATGCCGACGACCGGTTCCTACTCGGCACCGACCTGGTCAAGGACCGCTCGATGCTGGTCGATGCCTATGACGACGCCGCCGGGGTGACAGCCGAGTTCAACCGGAACGTGCTCCATGTGCTCAATCGTGAGCTGGGGGCCGATTTCGAACCACAGCGATTCGCCCACGTGGCCCACTGGAACGAAGAGGATCAGCGCATCGAGATGTGGCTACGCTCGGCCCAGGACCAGAACGTCCGGATAGCCGACCTGGACCTCGATCTGTCCTTCGAGTCGAGCGAGGAGATGCTGACCGAGATCAGTACCAAATTCTCACCCGATGCCCTCCAGTCCGAGCTGGGTGCATGCGGATTCGAGGTCACCAACATGTGGATGTCCGACGGCGACGAATTCCTCTTGACCATGAGTCGGTTGGCCGCTCACTAGCCGAGTAGGTCCTTCATGGCCGATTCGATGGCACGGTGAAAGGTCGGATAGGCGTAGATCATGTGTCGGAGCGAGCTGGTGGGGACCTCGGCGTAGACGGCCAGGACTAGCAGGCCGAGCACCTCTCCGCCCCACGGCCCGACGGACGTGGCGCCGACCAGCACACCCCGTTGGTGGTCCTCGACCAACTTGATGAACCCCCGGTTGCCCGCCTTGTGGATCCATCCTCTGGTCGAAGACGGGACCTGCGTCGTAGCCACCCGCACGTCGAGACCCTGGGAGCGGGCATCGTCCTCAGTGAGGCCGACCGATCCGACCTCCGGATCGGTGAAGGTAACCCGGGGCACGGCGCGATAGTCGGCGGGAACCACCTCGTTTCCCAGGATGTCGTTGACCACGATGTCGGCCTGGTACATGGAGACGTGGGTGAACGCACCTTTTCCGGTGATGTCACCGATCGCCCACACTCCGGCGGCGCCGTCCACCCTCAGATGATCGTCGACCGGAAGGGCTCCGGCCGTCTCGTCGAGGCCGATCGAAGACACGTGCAACTGGGCCAGATCGGCACGGCGCTCGGTGGCCACCAGAAGCCGATCCACGACCAGCGGCGACCGGTCGGCCTGGCGGACCTCGAAGCACCGGCCATCGTGACCGACCGATTCGATCTTCGCATCGGTCCGGACCTCCATGCCTTCGGCCTCGAATACCTCGGCCAGCAGGTCGCCCGTCTCCGGCTCTTCGTGACCGACCAACCGAGGTCCGACTTCGAGCACGGTGACCTCGGACCCGAACCGGCGGAACACCTGGGCGAGCTCGACCCCGACGGCCCCGCCGCCCAGCACACCCAGTGTCGACGGAACTCCCTCGGTCTCGATGGCTTGGCGGTTGGTCCAGTATGGGGTGTCGGCCAGGCCGGGCAGCGGGGGGATCCAGGCTCGGGTCCCGGCACCGATGATGACGGCCCGGTCGGCCTCGAAGATCCGTTCGCCCACCGCCACCCGATCGGAACCCTCGAGCCGGCCCCACCCCCGCACGAATCGGCCGCCCTTGTCCTCGAAGCGCTTGACCGCCACCTCGTCATCCCAGTTGTCGGTGGCCTCGTCTCGAATCCGTCTGGCCACCCGAGCCCAATCGGCTTCGACCCGACTGGCGCCGGCCATACCCGGGATCCGGCGCCCCTCGGCCAGCAGGTCGGCCGCCCGGATCATCATTTTGGAAGGGACGCATCCCCAGTAAGGGCATTCGCCGCCCACCAGCTCGGCGTCGACCCCCACCACGTCGAGGCCCGCCTCGGCCAGGCGTTCGGCGGCGTCCTCGCTTCCCGGACCCATGCCAACCACGACGACGTCGGCTCGCTCAGGCATTCCCTGCTCCTTCGACTCGATGAGCCACGACACTCTGGGTGGGCGCCGGTCCTCTGACCGGGCGGCTGTACCCCCCTACCCGCGCTCCCCCGGTTCTATCCCATCGGTTCGACCGGTCGGTCGGCTGACGTCCCTCGGCCGACCCACACCGGGCTCGGGCCGGTGGTCTTCGGGCTCGGGCCGGCGCTCTTCTGTCCAATTGGTTTTCGAGTAACTATTCAGGTCCCCGTGGGTTCGGCGATGCCGGAGTGGGCCTCAGCCAGGGGCTGACGGTGCCGGCATCCACGGATCACCGAGGAACAGCTGCTGGAGCGCACCGAGCCGGTTGACGCCCTGTTTGCCCGCCGTCGAGAGGTAGCTCCGGAAGGCCAGGAAGGTCTTGGCTCCCTCGGTGGTGCGGAACCCACCGGAGATCTTCTGGGCGATCTTGACCATGCGGACGTCTCGTTCGGACAGGTTGTTGTCGAAGGGGACCGAGAAGTCCCGGGCAAAGCGCTGGACGTCTTCGGGACGTCGGGCGAGGCGAGCCAAGAGATTGCGGGCCGCGGACTGCTTGGGCCGTCGCCGGGTGCTGATCGGTGGCGGATTGGCCAGGTAGCCGGCATCGATGATGTCCAGATACCGGTTGTCGAAGGCCGCCAGCTGTCTTGTGGTCAGGCAGTCTCGGCCCTGGTCCTTAGCCATGAGGACCAGGGCCCAGGTCGTGGTCAACAACTCGGCCATGTCGGCCGCCCAGTCCTGGCCCTCTTGTTCGGCGATGGCGGAGAGCTCTCTCAGGTGATGGGCATTGCACAGGGCGTGCTCGGCCTTCTCGTACTTGGCATAGGCCTTCCAGCCGTCGTGGACGACGATCCCTCGGTAGGTGGGCAGGATCCCCATGGCATCCATGGCCGCGTTCCCTCGCCTCTCGTCCAGGTGATACAAGGTGAGCTCGGCACTGGAAGCGGCATGAACCCAGGCCAGAGAGGCATTCACCCGGAGCCCGGTCTCGTCGGCGTGGATGACCGGGGAGGCACCAAGCAGGTCCTTCACCCGGGCCGAGAACCCGTGGAGCCGGCTCGCCCCCTCGTTGACCATGGCCACGATGGTCCCGGTCGAGATCGGGGCCCCATAGGTGTCGGCCACCAGCTCGGCCACCCGGGCCACAGGCAGGTGCTGGCGGGTGACCAGGTAACAGACCTGGGCCCGCAGAGCCGGTCCGTAACAGGTAGGGGCGGTGGCCTCGACCGGGAATGACCCGGCCGTTGCCGTCCCACACCGACAGCGCCTGGTCTCTGACCGGTGCTCGGTGCAGAGCAGGGACACCGGGGGCAGGTCGAACACCTGGCGGGTGGCCACCGAGTCGACCGGGGCATCGGACAAATCATTTCCACAACCCGAACAGGTCTTCGGGGCATGGGTGGCGACCACATCGGGGTCAGGGCGCTGGGCCAGATGCTTGCCGGGATCGCCGGGCTGTTTGCCGGGCTTCTTGCCCGACCGGACCCGGCGGGACTTGGGGGCCGGCTTCACGTAGCCGTCCGAAGAAGGAGGCTTGGACGAGTTGCGGGAGTTCAACGACAGCCGGGCCCGGAGCTCGGTCATCTCGACCGTCAGCCTCTCGATCGTCTCCGCCTGCTCGCCAACGAGGGAAAGCAGCGACACGTTCTGTTCGACGAGCTCCGCGTAGGAGGGGGCGTCAGGGCTGGTGGAGGGGTCGTCGTCCGGAATTCCCAACGATACGCGCGTCGAACCCCCAGGTCGGGGACGGTCCCATCAGAGGACCTGAATAGCTACGTTTTCGATTTTGCATACCTTCGGTCGGTAATTCTCAGAACCACCACGCCGACGGAGACGCCTCGACCGGCACGGCAATCGAGTCTCTGGGCTTCAGCCGGCTCCAGCCGAACGCTGACGGTCCCACACCCCGTCGGGGTCATCGGTCTTCGGGCTCGGGCCGGCGCTCTTCTGTCCAATTGGTTTTCGATTTTGCATACCTTCGGTCAGTAATTTTCCAGAACCACCACGCCGACGGAGACGCCTCGACCGGCACGGCAATCAAGTCTCTGGGCTTCAGCCGGCTCCAGCGGAACGCTGACGGGCCACGTCGAAGCAGGCGATGGCGCCGGCCGTTGACACGTTCAGTGAGGACAGTGAACCGTGTTGCGGAATCGAGGCCAGTACGTCGCAACGTCTCTTGGTCAACTCGGCCAGCCCGGTTCCCTCGGAGCCGAGCACCAGCGCCACCGGCTGATCGGCGAGCGACAGATCGTAGAGAGACTGCCGCGCTCCCCGACCAGGCCCACGGTCCACACCCCGAGAGCGGAAAGCCGTGGCAGGGCCGCCGGGATACCGGGCACCAGTGCCATGGGCAGGTACTCGATGGCCCCGGCCGCCACCTTGGTCACCGTCGGTGACAGATGAACCGATCGGTTCCTCGGCAGGACCACTCCGGTGACCCCGGCGCACTCGGCGCTGCGCAAAAGGGCGCCCACGTTGTGCGGATCGGTGATTCCATCCAGCACCAACAAGAACGGCGCCCGGCCCTTTCCCTTCTGTTCACACAACGTCTCCAGCGGCGTCTCCTCGACCGGCCGGGCCAACGCCACCACGCCTTGCGGGGCCTCGGTTCGGGCCAACGACTCGATGCGACGCCGGGAAGCTCGCTCGACCCGGACGCGCCGGGTGGCGGCCAGGGCCTCGATCTCGTCGAGGATGGCGGCGTCATCCATGCCTTCGGCCACGACCAGCGACCGGACCGGGCGCCGATTGGCCCGCAAGAGCTCACGGACTGCCTGGCGGCCTTCCACCTGATCACCCCCGAGACCGGCGGCAGTCGAAGTATGCCGGGCTCGTGGGTTGGCTCCTCTACCCCGCGGTGGGGTCGGTCGCTGGCCTCCCCTGCGGTCGGCACTACCTGAACTGCCCATCGTCCGGCTCTTGGCGCGCCCCTTCGATTGGGGTCTTCCGCCCGACTTCCCACCAGCCCCCTTCCCTGGCCCGCCAGGTCGCCCTCGGCCGCTGCCCCCTTTACCTGGACCACCTCCCCTGGCCGGGTCCATCAAGCCTCTCCCATCGGGTCGGAGGCGGACAGTCCTTTCATGAGCACCACGGCGGTGCAGGCGATCCCCCCGGCCCGCCCGAGGGCCCCGAGGCCCTCCGCCCGCGTGGCCTTCACGTTGACGGGGACGCCGACCACGCCGGACAACCGCTCGGACATCTCGCCCACGAAGGGCGCCAGCATGGGCCGTTCGGCCACCACCGTGCAGTCCACGTTGACCGGGACCCAGCCGGCCAGTCTCGCCAGCTCAGCCATCCGACCGAGCAGTTCGAGGCTGTCGGCACCTTCCCAGCGTGGATCGCTCTCGGGCGCGTGCCGCCCGAGATCACCGAGTCCGGCCGCCCCCAACACCGCATCGGCGATGGCGTGGGACACGGCATCGGCGTCGCTGTGCCCGACGAGGCCTCTGGCCCCTGCGCCGGTGATCACCACCCCACCGAGGATCAACGGTCGCCCGTCATCATCCGAGAAGCGGTGGACATCGATGCCCTGCCCGATCCGCAGGTCCGTGGGTCCATCACTCCTGGCCGGTCGGGACGGAGGCGCAGTCAACCGTGCACCGCCGGCAGGTACAGCTCGGCCAACTCGAGATCCTCGGGTCGGGTGATCTTCACGTTGCGGACATCGCCGGACACCGTCCGCACGGTAGCGCCACATTCCTCGAGCAGGCCGGCGTCGTCGGTCGCCTCGCCGATCCGTTCATGGGCTTCACGAAGTGCCGAAGCTTCGAAAGCCTGAGGAGTCTGCACCGTGACCACGTTCTCCCGATCGACGGTGGACCGCACGACATCACCCGAGACCTGCTTCAGGGTGTCGGCCACCGGAACCACCGGAATGGCGCCGGCGGCGCCGCCACGTACGGCGTCGACCACCGCCTCGAACAGCGACGCGGTGGCCAGGGGGCGGACAGCATCGTGGACCACGATGACACTCGCCTCGTCGGGTACGACCGCCAGACCGGCCCTCACCGATTCGGCCCTGGTGGCGCCCCCGACGATCGTCAGATCTGCACCGAGACCCTGGAGGTCGGGGTCGGTCGCACCGGCCGGAACCGCCGGGACCACCAACACCACGCCATCGGCAACCGACCGGGCGGTCTGGACCGACCAGGCCGCCACTGGTCGTCCGCCGAGCTGGAGGAACTGCTTGAATCCTCCGAACCGGTGGCCCGAACCGCCGGCTACGACGATGGCCCAGACGGATCCCTGCTCGCTCAGGGCAGCGCCTCGTTCAGCCGCTCCTCGGCCGCTTCCTCGTCGACGCCGAGAGCGAAGGTCAGCTCGGAGACGAGGATCTGGCGGGCCCGGCTGAGCATTCGCTTCTCGCCGGCGGACAGTCCCTTGTCCTTGTCACGGATGGAGAGGTTCCGGACCACTTCGGCCACCTGGTAGATATCCCCGGACCGGAGTTTCTCCGAATGGTTCTTGTATCTCCGGGACCAGTTCGTGGGCATCCGGGCCTCCTTCTTGCGGAGGACGGCGAACACCTCTTCCACCTCTTCGTCGTTGATCACCTCGCGAAGGCCCACCCCTTCGGTGTTGTCAGCCGGGACCATGAGCGTCAGATCGCCATAGGCGAGGCGGAGCACCAGGTACTCCTGCTTCTTGCCGAACGCCTCTTTGGTCTCACGTCGTTCGACTACCGCCGCGCCGTGGTGCGGATAGACGACCTTGTCACCGATGTCGAACACCGTGCCTCCTGGCGTTGCGGGCCGGTCCTGGGAGCTGGTGCGCTGCTGGGGGACCGTGTAGGCGAAGCATGTAATGGTACACGGTGGGTGCAGCCGGCCGAACCGTCAAGGGGCCGGTGGCCGGCCGAACCGTCAAGGGGCCGGTGGCCGGCCGAACCGTCAAGGGCGGGTGGCCGGTGGTCGGGCCCCGAGCAGGGCCGCACCCGGGCGGACCTACTGGTACCGCTCGAAGATGCTGGCTTCAGCCAGCCGGGCCAGGCCGTCCTTTACCGAGTGGGCACGTGCCTCGCCCACCCCCTCGACCTGCTCGAGCTCGCCCAGCGAGGCCCGCATGATCTGTTGCAGGTTGACGAACCGGTCCACGATGCGCTCGATGATGGCATCGGAGAACCGCGGCAACCGGTACAGGAGCCGGTAGCCCCGTGGCTCCACGCCCGACTCGGTGTCGTGGAACGCTCCCGGCAGACCGAGGATCTCGGCCACCCGCCTGTCGTCCGCCAGTTCCTCGGCCTCGAGGCGGGCCAGCTGGTCGACAGCCCTGTTGACGGCGGACAGACGGTCCGCCTTGCCCGGCCGGTTCCCGCAATAGTCACGAACCACCAGTTGAAGGGCGGTGGCCACCCCGTCGACCAGCTCAGCGGACTGGAGCCCGACCAGGCGCCCGTCCTCCCCCAGCTCCACCAGGTACCCCTCGACCTCCTCGGCGATCCGAAGGACCATCTCAGCCGCCTGGACCACGGCCACGACATCGCCCACCGACACCGTGTCCTCGACTTCGAGGATGGAGAGCCCGTTGAGGGCCACGTCGAAGCGGTTCCGGAAGTGCTGCATGGTGGCCAGGGCCTGATCGGTGCGGTCGTGGAGCCAACCGGTGGGTTGGACGGTGTGCTTCAAGTCGTTCCGGTACACGGCGATGACCGACATGGCCGCAGACACCGACAACACCGGGACGTCGATCGACCGGGCCACCCGCTCGGCCGTGCGGTGCCTGGTGCCGGTCTCGGAGGTCGGGATGGTCGCCTTCGGCATAAGGTGCACGTTGGCCCGGGCGATCCGGGAGGCGTCGGTGGCCAGAATGATGGCCCCGTCCATCTTGGCCAGCTCCGAGAGCCGCTGCGGGCTGAATTCGGCGTCGAGCAGGAACCCGCCCGAACAGATGGACAGCACGTCCGGGCCATCCCCGACCACCACCAGGCCGCCGCGCTTGGCCCGCAGGATGCGGTCCAGGCCGTCACGGAGGGGACGGCCCGGGGCCACCATCGCCAGGGAATCGCTGAGGGGCGAACTCTGGCGGCTGTTCACAGGGGAATCGTACCTGCCGGGAGCTGGTTCAGACGGCGGGGACGCACCCGAACCGGCCCACGGCCTCGGCCACGGTGTCCACCCGGATCAGCTCCACGTCCGGGGGGCCGGCCGGGGACGAGCCCGGGACCAGCACCCGGTTGAAACCCAGTCGGGCGGACTCCTCGAGGCGCCGGGGCAGGTTGGTGACCTGGCGGACCTCGCCGGCCAGCCCCACCTCACCGACGGCGGCCAGATCGGCGGGAAGGGCCTTCCCGGTGACCGCCGAGGCCACGGCCATGGCAACGGCCAGATCGGCCGCCGGCTCGAGGACCCGGATCCCGCCGGCGACCGAGGCGAACACGTCCATCGACAGGACGGGAAGCTGGGCATGTTGGACCAGGACGGCCAGAGTCATCATCAGGCGGCCGCTGTCCAGCCCGACCACCGAACGCTTCGGTTGGGCCAGGCCCAGGTCGGTGACCAGGGCCTGCAGCTCGACCATCAGGGTCCGCCGGCCCTGGACGGCGGGGAGCACGACGCCCCCGGCCACCCCGGTCAGCCGGTCCCCCAGCAGGAGGCGACCGGGGTCGTCGACCGGGTTGAGGCCCTGGTCGCCCATTTCGAACAGCCCCAGCTCACCGGTGGGTCCGAACCGGTGCTTGACGGCCAGCAGCAGACGGAGTGAGTGGTGGCGGTCACCCTCGAAACTGAGGACGGTGTCGACCATGTGTTCGAGCGTCCGGGGGCCGGCCAGGGCACCGTCCTTGGTGACGTGTCCGACCAGCACGGTGGCCACCTGACGGGACTTGGCCAGTCCGACCAGCTGGTCGGCGCACTCCCGAACCTGGATCACGCTCCCGGGGACGCCGGTCACCCGGCGTTCACCGAGGGTCGCCGGCCCGACGGCTACCGCCTGGATGGAGTCGATGACCACCAGATCGGGTTCAGCCTCGACCACCGCGCCGATGACCGCACCGATGTCGGTGACCGGCAGGATGAGGAGCCCGGAGGGGATCGGGCCCAACCGCTCGGCCCGCAGCCGGACCTGGTGGGCCGACTCCTCGGCCGACACCAGCATCACCCGGTGCCCGGCGGCCGCCCGGGCCGCCAACACCTGGAGCAGGAGCGTGGATTTGCCGATACCGGGCTCCCCGCCGAGGAGGGTGACCGACCCGGGTACCAGGCCGCCCGAGAGCACCCGGTCGAACTCCTCGACACCGGTTGGGACGGCGGATGCCTCGGAGACGTCGACCGACGCCAGGGGCACCGGCATGGACGAGAGATCGAGGGCGTCGACGGCCCGCACCAGCGGCCCGAGCTGAGCCTCCTCTACCAGGGTGTTCCACTCACCACAGGTCGGACAACGCCCGGCCCAACGGACGGTGGTCGATCCACAGTCGATGCAGCGGTGCCGCTTTGCCGTCTTGGCCATGGATCCGATGGTAGAGACTGGGTGTGCCGGTCGGGGTGACCGTAGCCTGTCCCGCCGGCGTGGACCGCTGACCGGGACAGCCGGTGGGCCCCGCCCGGGGCGAGCGCCTCAGTCGGCGGACGAGTCGGCGCCGGCCAGCTCCACCGGGGGAGGTGGCTCGACCCCCTCGATGGCGGTGAAGGTGAGCTGCTGCTCACCGGCCACCAACGGAGGGGCGCCCTTCACGTCGTAGGCGGCGGCGGCCTCGGGGGTGATGGTCTCCACATCGACCACGATGGTCTCGCCGACCCGGAACTCCTTCCACAGGATCCGCTCCGACAGCGGGTCCTCCACCATCTGCTGGATGGCCCGGCGCAACGGGCGAGCACCCAACTGGGGGTCGTAGCCCTTGTCGGCCAGCAACTGCTTGGCCGGAGGCGTGAGCACCAGGCTCAGTCCCTGCAGCTCGAGCTGGGTGGAGACCCGCTGGATCATGAGGTCGACGATCTCGACCACCTCGATCTTGGACAGCTCGTGGAACACCACGACCTCGTCGATGCGGTTGAGGAACTCAGGGCGGAAGTGGGCCTTGAGCGCCTCGTTGACCTTGGTCTTCATGCGCTCGTAGGTGACCGCCTCCGACGTCTTGGCGAAGCCCACCGACGACTTGCGGAGGTCGGCCGTGCCCAGGTTCGAGGTCATGATCAACACGGTGTTCTTGAAGTCGACCGACCGTCCCTGGGCGTCGGTCAACCGCCCGTCCTCCAGGATCTGGAGCAAGGTGTTGAACACGTCGGCGTGGGCCTTCTCCACCTCGTCGAAGAGCACGACGGAGAAGGGCTTGCGCCGCACCGCCTCGGTCAACTGCCCGCCCTCTTCGTACCCGACATAGCCGGGAGGCGAACCCACCAGCCGGCTCACCGTGTGCTTCTCCATGTACTCCGACATGTCGAGCTGGATCAGCGCGTCCTCGTCGTCGAAGAGAAACTCGGCCAGCGTTTTGGCCAACTCGGTTTTGCCCACACCGGTGGGGCCCAGGAAGATGAACGAACCGCTGGGGCGCTTCGGGTCCTTCAACCCGGCACGGGTCCGACGGATCGAACGGGCCAGGGCGGCGATGGCCGGCTCCTGACCGATCACCCGCTTGTGGAGCTCGTCCTCCATGCGGAGCAGCTTGGCCGTCTCTTCCTCGGTGAGGCGGTACACGGGAATGCCGGTCCAGTTGGCCAGCACCTCGGCGATGACCTCCTCGTCGACCACGTCGAAGAGATCGACGCCCTCGGCCCGCCATTCGGCCTCCATGGCCTCCTTGGAGTCGAGACGTTCCTTCTCTTGTTCGGCCAACTTCTTCGCCTGGTCGAAGGCCTGCTTCTCGATGGCTGCTTCCTTGTCGGCCCGCAGCCGGGTGATGTCCTCTTCGAGCTTCTTGTACGCCGGGGGCGTGGTCATCCGACGGATGCGCAGGCGGCTGCCGGCCTCGTCGATCAGGTCGATGGCCTTGTCGGGCAGGTACCGGTCGGCCAGGTACCGGTCGGCCAAATTGGCCGCCGCCACCAGAGCCTGGTCGGTGATGGTCACTGCGTGGTGTGACTCGTACCGATCACGCAGTCCCTTCAGGATCTCGATGGTGAGCGCCACGTTGGGCTGCTCCACCTTGATCGGTTGGAAGCGTCGTTCGAGCGCAGCGTCTTTCTCGAGGTGCTTGCGGTACTCGTCGATGGTCGTGGCCCCGATCGTCTGGAGCTCGCCACGGGCCAGCATGGGCTTGAGGATCGAAGCCGCGTCGATGGCGCCTTCGGCAGCTCCGGCACCGACCAGCGTGTGCAACTCGTCGATGAACAGGACGATGTCACCCCGGGTGCGGATCTCCTTCAGCACCTTCTTCAGCCGCTCCTCGAAATCGCCTCGATAGCGGCTGCCCGCCACCAGGGCCCCCAGATCGAGCGTGTAGAGCTGCTTGCCGGTCAACGTCTCGGGGACGTCGTCGGCCACGATCCGCTGGGCCAGGCCCTCGACGATGGCGGTCTTTCCCACGCCGGGCTCGCCGATCAGGACGGGGTTGTTCTTCGTCCGGCGCGACAGCACCTGCATGACCCGCTCGATCTCTTTTTCCCGACCGATGACGGGATCCAGCTTGTGGTCGCGCGCCAACGCCGTCAGGTTGCGGCCGAACTGGTCGAGGACCGGCGATCCGGTCGGGGCGTCCGAGGACTGCGAGCCCGGAGCTCCCGCCCCCACCGACTCCTTGCCCTGGTACCCGGAGAGCAGTTGGATCACCTGCTGGCGAACCCGGGGAAGGTCGGCGCCGAGACTCTGCAGAACCTGGGCGGCCACACCCTCGCCCTCGCGGACCAGACCCAGCAGCATGTGCTCGGTACCGATGTAGCTGTGGCCGAGCTGGAGCGCCTCGCGCAGGGACAGTTCGAGCACCTTCTTCGCCCGGGGGGTGAACGGCGGCGAGCCGGTCGGGGCCGTGCCGGCGAGTCCGATGGTCTCTTCGACCTTCTCCCGGACGGCTTCCAGCGAGACGCCCAACGACTCGAGTGCCTTGGCCGCGACTCCCTCGCCCTCGTGGATCAGCCCCAGGAGGATGTGCTCGGTGCCGATGAAGCTGTGGTTCAGGAGGCGCGCCTCTTCCTGCGCAAGCACAAGAACTCGACGAGCCCGGTCTGTGAATCTCTCGAACACTCCACCGCCTCCATCCGCGGTCAGTTACTGAACCGAAGTCTACAGGTGCGGGTGCACCCCGCACCCGCACAGCAGCCTTTTACTTCCCTTTTCTCAGTCATCGGCAGCGTGGCCTATCGTCTGTAGGAAGTGAACGTCGTAGAGCTCCTGGGACTTCCCGCACTCGAAGATCAGTTGAGGCGCCTCGAGCCCCTGCTCGTGGAGTCGGTGGTGACCGGCGACGGCTTCCTCGACGAGGTCACCACCCACCTGCTGGCAGCGGGCGGCAAGAGGCTCAGGCCCACGCTTGCCCTGGCCACGGCCACTTCTGGGGACCGTGACGCCTCCCGAGAGGATCTGCTGGGGGCGGTTGCGGTGGAGCTGGTACACCTGGCGTCCCTCTATCACGACGACGTCATGGACGAGGCCACCGTGCGCCGGAATGTCGAGAGCGTCAACGCCAGATTCGGCAATTTGGTGGCAATTGTGGCCGGCGACTTCCTCCTGGCCCGCTCGGCGGAGATCGCCGCCGGGCTGGGTACCGAGATCGCAGCCCTGTTGGCCGCCACGCTCGGTGAGCTCTGCCGGGGACAGGTGGCCGAGGTGCACGCCGCTTTCCAGGTCGACCGGACCGAGAGCAGCTATTCGGACGCCATTGCCGGCAAAACGGCGTCGCTGATGGCCACTTCGTGCCGGATCGGTGCCCTGACCGGCGATCTTTCCCGCACCCAGATTGAGGCGTTCACCACCTTCGGTCGCTACTTCGGCATGATCTTCCAGGTGCGGGACGACGTCCTCGACGTCATCGGGACCGAGGCCGAGCTGGGCAAACCCGCCGGACAGGACCTGGCCGAGGGCATCTACACCCTTCCGGTCCTGCTGGCCTTGTCCGACCCCGAGGTGGGACCGGAGCTGAGGCCCCTGCTGGGCCAGCCGCTCGGTCAGCCCGAACGCGACAAGGCCCGGTCCATCGTCGCCCAGTCCGGAGCTATCGGGAGGTCGGTGACGGTGGCCCGGAGATACGCCGATCTGGCCGCTGACGCTGCCGTATCGGGTCCATCGGCCGGGCTGGCCGACGGGTTCGCCACCCTGGCTCACTCCCTGGTGGACGACCTCCCAGCCGACTGACAACCGGAAGGAGCGAGGTCATCGCCGGGGTGGGGGCCGAGGTCCGCCCCCCCGCCCGCCGTGGGCGGGCCAATTGGTTTCCAAAACAACGTACCCGCGGTATCCCGCATACCCGGAGTAGGTAATTCGGAGAACCAACCGGCCGGCGCAGCGATCGAGGCCCGGGGCCCGGGGCCCGGGGACCGGGGACCGCCAGCCGAGGCCGCCAACCGATCGAGGTCGATGGATCGGACGGCACCCGCACCCCTGGCCGAGAAGGGCCAGAGCCGACCCGTCGGCCGGCGGCTCCGGCTACGGGGTGGGTGGGGCGGACACCTTGCAACTGGCCTGGATGTAGGCCGACTGCTTGGTCAGGTGGGCCTTGAAGGTGGCGCTCTCCCACCGTTTGATCCGCTTCTCCAGGCGAGCCGCCCGCACCGTCTTGCCCTTGGCCACCGCCCTGGCTTCACTCGCCTTGAGCTTCGGAAGCCCAGCGGCGATGCGAGCCTGCTCTTTTTCGATGCGGGTGAGCGCTTTGGTGGCTCGTGCACAGTTGTAGTGATGCGGGGCCGGTGCGGCGGCTCCGGCCACTCCTGCCGTTCCGAGAGACAGGGCCCCCACGGCCACTGCGCCGATCAACAGCGATTTCCCTGCGGGGATCAGCTTTTTCATTACGCTCCTACTTCCTGGGCGCCCCCTGGAGGGGACCCGTTGTTCCCATCGGCCCCTCGGTTGTCGCCCCCTGGCATGGGCGGCCCGTGGCCACGATGTTACGAGTTGTCGATGGCCATGTCTTGTCGCACCTCTCGTCGCATCACCTGTCGCACCTGTCGCATCAGGTCCTCTCGCTGGCACCGGTTCCGTCTCCCCCCACGGGTGGTCAACTCGTGTCATAGATACTGCCATTTGTTATCCTGCCCCCATGATGCCATCGTCCGGGCGGTTCGGCCCCCCGGCCGGTGACCCGACGGCACGGCTCGCCCCTAGCCGTTGGCGGTCCACGTGACCTCCCGGCGCGGAAGCGTGCGCCACGACATCCAGATCAACGCTCCGGCCGAGGCGGTGTGGTCGTTGGTCGGAGATCCGGCCCGAGTCCACGAATGGTTCCCCGGCATCGTGTCCTGCTCGGTCGATGGCGACATGCGCACGGTGATCACGAGGTCGGGACTCCCGATGCCCGAGCAGCTGCTGACCGTCGACGACGTGTTGCACCGATTTCAGTATCGGATCGTCGCCCCCATGTTCAAAGAGCACCTCGGCACGCTCGATGTCCACCAGCTGGCGGACGGAACCAGTTTGGTCGTCTACAGCACCGACGCCGATCCGGCACCGCTGGCCCTCGTGATCGGCGGAGCCGCCCGGGCGGCCCTCGCCCACCTCCCCGGCGTCCTCGGTGTCGACCGGACATCACGGACTCCGGACCGGTGACGCCGATCCGGCCGACGCCGATCCGGCCGACGCCGATCAAGTGAAAGGGGTCCGCTGATGGGCCGCAAGATCCTTCTGGTAACCACCGATCAACAACGCTACGACACCCTCGGTTGCAACGGAGGTGCACTGGCGGCAACCCCGAACGTCGACGGTCTGGCCGCCGCCGGCATCCGCTTCGAGCGCGCCCACCCCCAGTCGGTCGTTTGCATGCCGTCCCGCTCGACCATCTTGACCGGTCAGCACCCGAGCACCCACGGGGTTTGGATGAACGGGGTACCCCTGCCGGTCGACGCTCCATCGGTGGCCGACCTGTTGCACGGAGCGGGCTACCGGACCGCTCTGGTCGGCAAGGCCCATTTCGAGCCGTTCCTCGATCCGTTCTTCCGGTTCGTGGAGAACTCCATGGCCACCACCGGAACCACCCCGCCCGGCGGGATACACCGTGGCTTCGAACACCTCGAAATGGCCACCCACGGCGCAATTGGCCCCCTGCACTACGCCCGGTGGATGATGGCCGAGCACCCTGAGGCCCTGGCTGGCTTCTATCCGGCCCTCGACGACTCCCTCCAGGTCAATTCGGCCGGGGGTGGCGAAACCGGGGCCCCGCAAGTGAAGGCCAACCCCATCGATCGGGGGATCTACCACACCGACTGGGTGGCCGACCGGACGATCGGCTGGCTCGACACGCTGGAGACACACGAGGACTGGTTCTGCTGGATGAGCTTTCCCGACCCCCACCATCCCTGGGACCCACCGGAGTCGGAGGTCGGTCGCATCGACTGGCGGGAGGTCCCCTTGCCCGCGGGCTATCCCGAGGGCCGAGCCGAGCGCCAGGCGATCCTCGATGCCAAGCCGCGGCACTGGCGACTCTGGTACGACGGGACGCTGGTGTCCAACTACGAGGCACCGGCCGACTGGGTTCCGGCCACGCTCACCGCCGATCAGGTGCGGGAGGTCAATGCTCGCAACGCGGTCGAATGCGAGCTGATCGACCAGGCGCTCGGTCGGGTCCTTGCGGCCGTCGACCGACGGGGTTGGACCGACGACCTCGACGTGGTGTTCACGACCGACCACGGCGAGCTGCAGGGAGACTTCGGTCTGTTGTTCAAGGGCCCCTACCACGTCGACGGGCTGATGCGGCTTCCGCTCGTCTGGAGGCCGGCGCCTTCGACCAACGCGTCGCCGTCGGTGGTCACCCGGCCGGTGGGGTTGGTCGACCTGGCTCCAACCTTCTGCGCCATCGCCGGCATCACCCGACCGGAATGGATGGAAGGCTCCCGGCTGCCGGTGGACGACATCGATGCTGAGGACCGGGGGTTCGAACGGGTGCTGACTGAGTGGGACAGCGAGCTGTTCGGAACCGACGTACACCTGCGCACCATCATCCGCGATCACTGGGTGTGCACCACCTACCTGCCCGGCACGTCGCACGACGGCACCGAAGGTGAGCTCTACGACCTCGACGACGATCCGCTCCAGCGGGTCAACCGGTGGGACGACCCGGCGTTGAAGACCACCCGTGACGAACTGGTCGCCGATCTATGGGACCACCAACCCGAGGCCCGCCGTCCCCAGCTCACCCTCGAAGCGCCCGTCTGATCGGGTGATCGTCTGGCTGTGTCAACCGTCTCGATGGCCCGGCCACCGGTCACGGCAACGGAGGCGAGGACGGGGACGGGGACGGGGACGGGGCCCCTACGCGCCTCGGGCAGCCCTCGACGACGGTGAATTGCGTTCGAAGATGATGCGGAGCCCGTGGAGGGTGAGCCAGGGTTCCACGTATTCGATCTCGTCGGAGTAGGGCGAGATCAGCTCGGCCAGGCCTCCCGTGGCCACGACGGTGCACTCCCCCAGCACACCGGCGAACCGACGGCACAGTCCGTCGACCTGGGCGGCGAATCCGTAGAGGGCACCGGACTGGATGGATTCGACCGTCGACTTGCCGATGACGCTCCTCGGCTCCACCAGCTCCACCCGGCGAAGGGCGGCGGCGTTTGCGAACAGGGCGTCGAGGCTGATGGCCACCCCCGGGGTGATGGCCCCGCCCAGGTACTCACCCGCCTCCGAGATGGCGTCGAACGTCGTCGCCGTACCCAGATCCACCACGACGCACGGCCCGCCGAACAGGTCGTGGGCACCGACGGCATTGGCGATCCGGTCGGCCCCCACCTCTTTGGGATTGTCGTAGAGGATGGGCATCCCGCTCTTCACACCGGGCTCGAGCACCACGGCGGGCACATCGAACCACCGCCTCACCATCTGGCGGAGGTTGGCGGTGACCAGCGGGACCGAGGAGGTCACGGCGATACCGGACACGGCGCCGTCGATGTCCAGACCGTCGAGGTCGAGGAGCTGGGTGAGCAACAGTGCATGTTCGTCGGCGGTGCGCTCGGCCACGGTGGACAGTCGCCAGTGGTGGGCCAGGCCGGTGGGCTCGTTGCCGTCACGCGGCCCGACTTCGCCGGGGTCACCGGCGGCGCCGTCGGAGAACAGTCCCACCACGGTCTCGGTGTTGCCGACGTCAATGGCCAAGAGCACGGGTCATGCCCTTCCGTCAGAGTCCGACAGATCGAACCCGAGATCGACGACGGGGGCCGAATGGGTCAGTGCCCCCACCGAGACGAGGTCGGCACCGGCGGCCGCCATCAGCGGGGCGGAGTCGAGGGTCAGCCGCCCCGACACCTCGACCAGCGTGCCCGAGCCCGTCGACCTGACCAGGGCCACGCACGCCGCCACCTGGTCGGGGACCATGTTGTCCAGCATGACCACGGTGGCTCCGGCCGCCACCGCCTCGGACACCTGGTGCTGGTGGTCGCATTCGACTTCGACCATCCGCCCCGGCCACAGCTGCTTGGCCCGGACCACCGCCTCGGAGATCGACGTCCCGCCGAGATGGTTGTCCTTCACCAGCACGGCGTCGGAGAGGCTGCCCCGGTGGTTGTGGCCGCCGCCGGCCCGTACCGCCGCCTTCTCCAGCGAGCGCAGGCCCGGCGTCGTCTTGCGGGTGTCGAGGACCCGCGTGGCCGGGTTGGCCGACTGGACGGCCGACACGTAGCGCCGGGTGAGCGAGGCCACGCCGGACAGGTGGCCGAGGAAGTTCAGGACGGTCCGCTCGGCGGTGAGGATCGACCGTAGCGAGCCCCACACCGTGGCCACCACCACACCGGGCTGCAGCCGATCTCCATCATCCAGCCGCCAGTCGACGGTGAGGCCCGGATCGACCTGGGCCAACGTCTCGGTGGCGCAGGCCCGACCGGCGAGGACTCCCTGGGCACGGCTGACGATGTGCACCGAGGCGGTGGCGGTGACCGGGATGAGGGCGGCGGTGAGGTCGCCGATGGGCAGGAGGTCCTCGGCCAGCGCCCGTCTCACCGCGTCGACGACGGCGGCCCCGGGCGGATCGGTCGTGCTGACCAGATCGGCCGCCGTCGGGTCCTCGAGGGAGGCGCTCAACGGTCGCCGGCCCGGCCGGGGCCGTCGGGACCGTCGTTGTCGAAGGGGGGCTGGGGCCGGAGCAGTGCCACCTCGTCCCCGATGTGCACGATGCGCCGTCGCCACCGCTCCGACGCCTCCGGGTAGTCACTCCGGGCATGGGCGCCGCGGGTCTCGGTCCGGACCGTGGCCGACGAGAGGAGGCTGCGGGCCGCGGTGACCAGGTTGGCCAGTTCCCCGTGAGGGCGATCCGGTGGTGTGGCCGAACCGACCGACGCACCGATGGCGTCGACCGCCCTTCCCGATGCGGCCAGGGACCCGGCGCTCCTGACCACACCTGCCCCCTCGGTCATCAATCGTTGGAGCTGCTCCCTGGTCTTGATGACATCGGGCCACGGCTCCGGGCCGGTGCCGGTGTCCCGGCCGGAACCCGTCCGATCGGCCTGACCGGCGCCCCGACCGACGTCGAGGGCACCGCCGTCCCCGCCCGAGGGGACCGACCACGGAACAGCCCGGGCCGGGTCGACCGGCTCGACATCGCCCTCGAGGTAGGCGTGCAGCACCCCGGTGGGGGAAGCCCCTTCCGCTCCGGCCAGGATCGACTCGGCCAGGCGGGCACCGAACACCATGCCCTCCAGCAACGAGTTCGAGGCCAGCCGGTTGGCCCCGTGTACGCCGGTGCACGCCACTTCACCGGCCGCCCACAACCCGGGCAGGGCGGTGGCACCCGACAGGTCGGTGATCACCCCTCCGGACAGGTAGTGGGCGGCCGGGGCGATCGGCAGCCAGTCGCGGGTGGGATCGAGGCCGATGGCCCGGAGGGAGGCGGCGATGGTCGGGAACCGTCCATCGAAGGAATCGAGGGCGGTGGCATCCAGCCAGAGATTCTCCACGCCCTGCTGGCTCATCCGTTGGGCCATGGCCCGGCTGACCACATCGCGGGGGGCCAGCTCGTCGACGAAGCGTTCGCCGTCGGCGTCGCGCAACAAGGCTCCATGGCCCCGCAGCGCCTCGGACAACAGCGGCCTCGGCATCGCCGGATGGTGAAGAGCGGTCGGATGGAACTGCATGAACTCGACGTCGGCCACCGGCACCTGGGCCCGCAGGGCCATGGCCAGTCCGTCGGCCGTCGCCTCGGCCGGATTGGTGGTGACGGCGAACAGCTGACCGGCGCCCCCGGTGGCCAACACGGTCCGGGTTGCCCGCACGTCGGTGACCCGTCCGTCGGCACTGAGGGCCCGCACACCCCGGCACCGTCCGTCCTCCACGATGAAGTCGAGGGCGAACCATCCTTCGAGGACGGCGGCGGCACTGGCCCAGGTGGCATCGACCAGGGCCCGCTCGACCTCGGCGCCGGTGGCCGCCCCACCGGCGTGGACGACCCGCGCCGTCGAGTGGCCGCCCTCACGGGCCAGGGCCAGAGCGCCTCCGGGTTGCCGGTCGAACACCGCCCCCATGGCGATCAGCTCGTGGACCCGGGTCGGACCCTCGTCGACCAGTACCCGCACGGCGTCGGTGTCGCACAGACCGGCCCCGGCGGCCAGGGTGTCGGCCAGGTGGAGGTCGGTGGAGTCCTCGTCGCCCCCGAGGACGGCCGCCACACCTCCCTGGGCCCAGCGGGTGGCCGTCTGGGACAGGTCGGCCTTGGTCAGCACACCCACCCGCATCCCGGCCCCCTGGTCGGCCCGGGCGGGGCCGGTGGGCGCCATCGGGGCGGCCAGGCGAACGGCGGCCGACAGGCCGGCCACTCCGCTACCGAGCACCAGGACGTCGAGCTCGCCGGGCACCGCTTCCGCCCCGGTCACGGGGAGGTGAGGCCGGCCGGCTGCCGGGCCGGCCCCCCGGGCGGGAACGCCCGGGGCGGCCCCGGATCGAGATTGTCGATCAGGCGAACCGGGCCCACGGTGGCGGCGATGAGCAGCCGAACCGCGCGGTGGCCGGACACCTGCCGGGCCGGTTCCAGATCGTCGGCGTCCACCACCACGGCGTAGTCCAGCTGGACCAGGGGCTCCCCCGCCACCACCCGGGCCATGGCCGCCTCGATGGCGACGGGACGCTCCTCGCCTTCGGCCACCAGGGCGGCGCCCGTCCGCAGGGCACGTGAGAGGGCCAACGCCGCCTGTCGCTCGTCGGACGACAACCGGACGTTCCGACTGGAGAGAGCCAGACCATCGTCGTCGCGCACCGTCTGGCACCCGACGATCTCTACCGGCAGGAACAGGTCACGGGCGACACTGCGGACCACGGCCAGTTGCTGATAGTCCTTCTCGCCGAAGTAGGCCCGGCACCGGCCGGTGGCGGTGAGCAGCTTGACCACCACCGTGGCCACGCCCTCGAAATGGCCGGGCCGGGAGGCGCCCTCCCAGCGACTGTCCAGTCCGGAGATCGACACGGTGGTGGAGGCGGCCCCGGGCCGTTCCGGATACATCTCGGCCACCGACGGGGCGAAGACCATCTGACCGCCGGCCGACGCCACCGCCCGGAGGTCGTCCTCCCAGGTGCGGGGATAGTTGGCCAGATCCGACGCCTCGCCGAACTGGGTCGGGTTGACGAAGATGGACACCGCCACCAGATCGCACTCGGCTGCCGCCCGCTCGATGAGCGAGCAGTGGCCCTTGTGCAGCGCCCCCATGGTGGGCACCAGGCCGACGGTCATCCCCGACCGGCGGACGGCGTCGAGAGCGCCGGAAAAGGCGGCCACGGTGTCGAAGACCCGGACGCCGGGGCCCGCCGGACCTGGTCGGAGCCGAGGTTCGGTTGCCGGTTGGGTCGGCTGGAGGGTGGTGGTCATGCCACCTGCTCTTGGGCGATGGCGATGCGTTCGGACTCTCCTACCGGCGGGTCGGTGGACCCGGCTGGGCCGGCGGCGCCCGACGGGACCGGGTGATTCGGTGGACCGGGCCGCTGACGCCGACGCCGACGCCGACGCTGACGCCGACGGACCGGTGGCGGCGGCGTCCAGGGACAGGCGCCGGGCCAGTCCGACCATGGCGTCGTAGGCCGTGAGCTCGGTCCGGTGACCGGTCATGGCTGACAGGGCCCGACGATGGCGCTCGACCGTGTCCCAGTCGCCCCGGACCGCCGGTCCGGTCAGCGCCGCCTGGGGCCCGAGGGCGAAGGCGTCATCGGTGGCCGCCCGCATCAGCCCGGCAAAGGCATCGAGCGGCAGCCCGGCGGTGGCGGCCACCCGCTCCACTTGCCCGACCAGGGCGACCAGGTGGTTGGCGGCGATGGTGGCGGCCAGGTGGTACTCGGTCCGCCGGTCGTCGTCGACGGCAAGGGCCCTTCCGCCCAGGGCATCGGCCAGCACCCCGGTCACCGGGTCGCCGGCCACCGCGAAGGTGATGCCCGAGATCAGCCGGTCGGCACCCACCGCCGGATTGGGCAGGGGCACCAGTGGATGGAGGGAGCCCCGGCGCCGGTGGGGGTCGAGCACGTCGAGCCCGAGCGATCCGGACAGGTGGATCACGGCGGTGGTGGGCACCGGCTGCACCTGCGACGCCACCCGGGCCACCTGATCGTCGGGTGTGGCGATGAACAACAGGTCCACACCGTCCGCCGCCTGCCGCAACGAGTGGCGGCGACCGAGCACGCCCCGCGCCTCGAATCCCCCCACGGCCACGAGGGCCGCCATCAACGATCGGCCGGCACGGCCGGGTCCGACAATTCGGAATGTGGTCACGAGACCCCTTTCGACGTTCCAGCCCCGCACGGGTGCCGTTCGCGTCAGAGAATCCGAGTGCTGCCGCTCACAGTGTACCCACCACATCGACCTCGCCACCAGCGTCGGCCAGCTGAGCGTGGTCGACGAGGTCGGGGGCCAGTTCGGCCAGGGGGGCGAGGACGAACCTGCGCTCCCGCCAGCGGGGATGGGGGACGGTGAGCTCCTCGTCCCCGAGGGCCACGCCGTCGATCCACAGCACGTCGGCGTCCAGGGTCCTCGGGCCCCAGCGCACGGCCCGGACCCGACCGGCGGCCGCCTCCAGGCGGCGGCACTCCTCGAGCAGGCGGTAGGGGTCGACGCCGGGGGCGACGGCCAGCTCCACCACCAGGTTCAGGTAGGGACCCTGTCCCTCGGGCCCCCCCATCGGCTCTGTCTCGTACACCCGGGACACGGCGGTCACCGGGGCCCGGTTGCCGGCTCGGAGCTGGTCGACGGCCCGACGGAGGTGGCCCCACCGGTCTCCGAGATTGGAACCCAGCCCGAGGAAGGCCCGCACGGTGGGGGGGTCGGTGCGGGAGTCCGTCACTGGCGCCGGGTGATCCGCACCCCGACGGAGGTGATGTCAGCGGAGATGGGCGGCCGCAGCTTGCGCAGGGCCACGGTCACCGCGGCGATCCTCAGGTCCGATGCCAAGGTGGCCAGGGCGATGGCATCGGCCAGTGCCTCCAACAGCTCGAAGGAGGTGGCCCCGGAGACGACGGCCGCCACCGTCTGGGTGACGCCGGCGTAGTCGACGGTGTCGGCCAGTCGATCGCTGCCCCCGGCCAGTGCCAGGTCAACCGCCAGATCCAGGTCGATCTCGAAGAGTTGGGCCCGGCTCTTCTCCTCGGGCAGCACCCCGTGGGTACCGAGGACCCGGAGGCCACGCAGCTGGATGCGGTCTCCATCGGTCCCTTCGGCCGCCGCCTCGGCGCCCGATGACGACGAGGACAGCGCCGTCACCCGCTGGCTGGGAGGTCGTCGACGGCGTCGGAGGGGAAGGCGGCCGGCGTCACCTGGCCGGCCAGGGCCACCAGCTCGCGGCCGCTCGGACCCATGGGATGGCCGGTCATGTGCTCGAGCACGGTGATGGCCTGGGGACCGCTGGTCAGCCGGTCCGACCACAACAGATACCCGGCCACCACCCCGGCCACCCGGTCGCCCAGCTCCTCTTGGTGAATGAGGATCCGCTCGCCGGCGGCCAGGCGCTGGTGCAGATCACGGAAGATGTCGGACAGGATGGCCCGGGCGTCACCCGACGGCGGCAGGGGGAAATGGACACTGGCCAGAGATTTCTCTTCGTAGGCCTGCAGGTTGTGCGAAGACGGGAGTAGCGACACCACCCGGGTGAAGCCCTGCATCTGCAGCCAGATGATCTCCTCCTGGCGCCGCACCTTGCGGTGGTTGGGGGCGAACCCCCCGGGCCGTTCGCTCATGGCCAGGCGGTCCTTGATCACCCACGTGAAGTTGCGCGGGGGGATGCCCGCAGCCCACTTCCCTTTCACGATCCCACCTCCGCGTGCTCTTCGGTCATCGATCCAACCTCACCGGCGGGCCCCGGTCGTCTTCCGTCCCACCAGCAGGGCCGCCTGCACGGTGGCCGACACGTCGTGTACCCGCACCATGGCAACGCCCTGCTCCATGGCCCAGGTGGCGGTGGCCAACGACGCCGGGAGCCGTTCACCGACCGGCGTCACCTCCCCTTGGGCGGTGGGCGCCACCACACCGAGAAAGCTCTTCCTGCTGGTGCCGACCATCACCGGATAACCCGATGCCACCAACCGGTCGAGGGTGGCGAGCAGCTGAAGATTGTGCTCGGCCGTCTTCCCGAATCCGATCCCGGGGTCGACCCACACCTCGTCCACCCCGGCGGCCCGGGCCCGGCCGGCCCGGTCCATCAGCATGTCGGACACCTCATCGACCACATCTCCGTAGTCGGGACGACGCTGCATGGTGATCGGCGTCCCCTTCCGGTGCATGGCCACCCATCCGACGCGGTGGCGGGCCGCCACCGGCCACAGCGAGGCGGAGACGTCGTTGATCAGGGTGGCGCCCGCCTCCACTGCGGCGTGGGCCACGTCCTCCTTGGTGGTGTCGACGGACACCCGCACCTGCCCGGCCAGGGCCTCGACCACGGGGACGACCCGTTCCAGCTCCTCGTCGACCGGTACCGGATCGGCCCCCGGCCTGGTCGACTCGCCGCCGACGTCGACCACATCGGCCCCTTCGGCGATCATCTCGTGGGCCCGCCGGATGGCCAGGTCCCGCTCGAACCACTGTCCGCCGTCGGAGAACGAGTCGGGGGTGACATTGAGGATCCCCATCACCAGTGGGCGTTCCTCGCTGGCGGCCTGGGGCATGACGACACAGCGTAAACCAGCCGGCCACTGCCCGCGGACGCCCGGCCGATCCGGCCGATCAGCGGCCGCGGACGAACTGCATGGCCTCGTTCCTGGTGGCCGTGTCGTTCCGGAACAGGCCCCGGACGGCCGAGGTGATGGTGGAGGTCCCTGGCTTCTTCACCCCCCGCATCGACATGCACAGGTGTTCGGCCTCGACCACCACCAGCACCCCCCGGGGCTCGAGGACCGTCTCGATGGCGTCGGCGATCTCGGTGGTCATCCGCTCTTGGACCTGCAGGCGCTTGGCAAACCCGTCGACCAGCCTGGCCAGCTTGGACAGCCCGGTGATGCGCCCGTCGTTCCCGGGGATGTAGGCCACGTGGGCACGCCCGATGAACGGGATCATGTGGTGCTCGCACAGCGAGGCGAAGGGGATGTCGCGGACCATGACCATCTCGTCGTGGTTGGCCTCGAACGTCGCCTCCAGATGGTCGGCCGGCTCCTCGCCCAGGCCGGCGAACAGCTCCTCGTACATCTTGGCCACCCGGTGGGGGGTCTTGAGGAGCCCGTCGCGGCCCGGATCCTCGCCGATGGCGGCCAGGATTTCGGCTACGGCCCGCTCGATACGCCCGGTGTCGACGCTCAAGGTGTCGTCAGGGGCCCGGCGCCGCCCGGGCTAGGAGGGACCGGCATAGGCGTGGATGGCCTCGAGATTGCGCAGGCGTTCGTCGACATCAAGGCCATATCCCACCACGAATTCCGCCGGAATGTGGAACCCGACGTACCGCAGGTCCAGCTCAGTGCGCTGCTGGCCGTCCTTGACCAGGAGGGCGCACACCTCGAGACTGGCCGGGCCGCGGGCCATCAGGTACCGCTGGAGATAGCTGAGGGTGAGCCCGCTGTCGACGATGTCCTCCACGACCAGGACGTGGCGGTCGGCCAGGTCGGCGTCGAGATCCTTCACGATCCGCACCACACCCGACGTCCGGGTGGCGCTGCCGTACGAGGACACCGCCATGAAGTCGACCTCGACGGGCAGCGAGATGGCCCGGGACAGGTCGCTCATGAACATGAACGCCCCCTTCAGCACCCCGACCAGCAGCGGTGGGCGCTCGGCGTAGTCGGCGGAGATCCGGCGGCCGAGCTCGACGATGCGGGCCCGGAGGTGCTCGGCCGAGACGATCACCCGACCGACATCGGTCCGTTCCTCCAGGTGACCCGCTTCATCGGACATCTGGTCCTGATCCGCTCCGCTGATCATTGGCCGACTGTACCGGAGTGCGACATGTGGAGGGTTCGTGCTGGTCGGGCGGGTTCGGGGCCGGATCGGCCCCAATCGGGGCAGCCCCAGTCGGGGCGGGGGCCGGCGGGGCGGGGGCCGGCGGGGCGGCGGCAGCCGGGGGCGAGCCGGTCCCGACCGGCTCCATCGAGAGCCGGCCGTTGGACCGGGAGATCCTTCGCCCACCGGGGACCTCGGTGGCCAGACGCTGTCGGCGGGCGACCTGGAGAACCCGCTCGACGGCGTCGAGGGGAGGCGGGTAGGGGCCGGCCCCGGTGAGCCAGCTCCGGACGCTCCGGGCGGCGACACCGTCGGGGGCGGCCACCAGCGCCCCGGCGTCCTCCGGGTCGACCAGCGAGGCCAGGGCGTCGAGGAGGTCGGCATCGCCGGCCAGCGCCCCGGCCTGACGGGCCAGCACCGGAACCACGTCGCGACCGGCGATGTCCGAGCACATGGGCAGGAGTTGGTGGCGCACCCGGTTGCGGACGAAACGGAAGTCGTCGTTCGACGGATCGTGGACCGGCGACAGCTCGAGGTGGCCACAGAGGGCGACCGTCTCGCTCCGCCTCAGCCCGAGCAGGGGATGGCTGGGTCCGGCCCGCATGGCCGCCAGACCGTGCACCCCCGACCCCCGCACCAGGTTGACCAGGACGGTCTCCGCCTGGTCGTCGGCGGTGTGGCCGGTGGCGGCGGCGGGTCCGAGCACCCGGTGCCGGGCGGCCCGGGCCCGCGCCTCCAGGTTCGGCCCGTCCTTGACGTCGACCCGTTCGGAACGGAACGAGGCGCCGAACCGGCGGGCGGCCAGGGCCACCACCTCCGCCTCCGAACCGGATCCGGCCCGCAGGCCGTGGTCGACGTGGACGGCGGTGACCGAGCACCCGGCGGCCACGGCCAGCACCAGCAGGGCCAGTGAGTCCGCCCCACCCGACACCCCGCACACCAGCTCCGAACCGGGGAGCGGGAAGGTGCACCGACCGAGCAGTCCGCCTACCCGAGGATCGGACGACAGCCCGCCGGGGGCCTCAGCCGGAGAGGGCGGGTGTGGTCCCGACACGGGAGATCCATTCCGACGGGTTACGGATCTCGACCAGCGACGGCAGCCACTCGGGTCCCCGCCAGGCCCGGTCGAGCAGTTCCGGGCCGCCCGAGTTCTCGACGGCGGCGATGAACCGCTCGCCTTCCTCGTACTGGCGGAGCTTGGCCTCGATGCCGATCAGCTGCTGGAGGAGGCGGGCCGGTTGCCGGGTCTGCTTGCGGCGCTGGCGGAGGACCTCGCTGAACCTGGCGGCACTCGGGATGGCCGTCGCCCCGGCCCGGTCCATGGTGACGTCCCCGTGCCCCTCGAGCAGGCTCATCAACGCCTGGATCCGGTGCAGACCCTCGAGCTGCTCGTCGGTGGCCACCAGACCGAGGGCCCCGTTGTCGCGGAGCGGGTTACGGCCGGCCCGGATCTCCTCGGTCATGCGCCTGAGGGCGTCGGCCAGGCGGGACGGGTCCGGCTCGAGGGAGCCGATACCTTCTTCGACCAGCGAGACGAAATAGTCGCGCATCCAGGGGATGGCGGTGAACTGGCAGCGGTGGGTCACCTCGTGGAGGGCCAACCACAGGCGGAACTCGCGCCGATCGAAGTGGTGGGCCTGTTCGAGGGCCACCACGTTGGGCCCGACGAAGTAGACCAGGTCCTGATCCTCGACCGCTTCCTCGGTGAGCAGCAGGTCGTACTGCCCGAGCACCCGGGTGGAGAGCCAGCCCAGCACCAGGCCCATCTGGGTCCCGGTGGCCAGCCGGCCGGCCGAGGCCAGCGGGGCGGCCAGACGCTCGGTCACCTTGTTGGAGGGGGCCAGCCGCATCGGGTCGAGCTTGTCCAGATGGGGGCCGAGCAGGCGTTGGAAGCTCGAGACGTTGGCGTGCACCCATCCGGCCCGGTCGGTGACCCGGGCCCGGGCCGGTCCCGAGGCGGAGCGGAGCCCGGTGGACTCGGCCACCAGCTCCTCGGCCTGGGCGGTCAGCTCCTCGAAGTCCTGCTGGAGGAGGTCGGGCCGGTAGGGGGCGGGCAGATGGCTCCGGTTCCCCACCCAGCCGGCCACCCGTTCGGCGGTGTCCCAGGCCACGGCCCCGGGTCGATCGGGGGCGGGCAGCTCAGGATCACTTCGGGTATCGGTCACCACGGGGACCAGTGTAGGGATCCGGGCCGTCCGGGGCCGATCGGACCCCGATCGAGCACCGCCGGGGGGAAGCGGGGCCGGCCGCCGGTCAGTTGCTCTGGCGTTCGTGCTCCTCGCGGAAGGCGTCGGCCACCCGGGTGATGAGCTCGTCGGGCACGTGGTCCTTGCACCGGCTGGCGATGACCCGGCGCAGTTCGGACTCGAAACCGTAGGCACCGACGCACGGCCCGCACAGGTCGAGATGCCGGGTGATCTCCAGCCGGCGTTCCTCGGTCAGCTCACCGTCGAGGTAGAAATACAGGCGCTCGATCGACTCGTCGCAGTCGACGAAACCCGCCTTGGCCTCGCCCTTGGGGCCGCCCGGTGCTCCGGCTGGTACTGCGGGGTCGTTCGACGCTTCCCTATCTCCCACTGGTGGCGCTCTCCCTACCTGACTTCGTCCGTCGCCCCAACGAGGCCCCGACTGCTTCCACGGTCCAACAACGCCTTCTGGAGGGCTTTTCTTCCACGGTGGATCCGGCTCATGACCGTTCCGATGGGCACGTCGGTGATCTCGGCGATCTCCTTGTAGGAGAATCCCTCGACGTCGGCCAGCAGCACAGCCATCCGGAAGGTGTCGGGAAGTGACTCGATGGCCGCCTTGACGTCGGTGTCGGTGAACCTGTCCAGCGCCTCGTCCTCGGCGCTCCGGCCCAGTCCGGCGGACTGGTCGCCGGACAGATGGCGGTACAGGTAGAGATCTTCGACGTCCTCGACATCGGCGATCTCGGGCCGGCGCTTCTTTGCCCGGTAGGTGTTGATGTAGGTGTTGGTGAGGATCCGGTAGAGCCACGCCTTGAGGTTGGTCCCGAGCTCGAAGCTGGCGAAGGCCCGGTAGGCCTTGAGATAGGTCTCTTGGACCAGGTCCTCGGCGTCGGCCGGGTTCCGGGTCATCCGGAGGGCGGCCGTGTACAGGGCGGGCATGTACTCCATTGCGAGATCGGAGAACACCGCCTGATCGGCCATGCAAGAACCCTACACAGCCTGGCGGCGCCGGCGGCCACGGGACCGCCCCCTCCACCGGCCCACCGCCGGGCGCTCAGTCGGTTTCCGAATCCGAGTCGGTGGCGGCCTGGTCGGCGGGATCGCCGCCGTTCCGGCTGGAGGCGAGCATTCCCACGGCGGCTCCGACGCCCAGGGCGATGGAGAACAGGGCGCTCCACAGACCCCCCCGCTTCTTGCCCCGGGCGGCGTCCAGTGAGTAGCGGCCGGGGCCGAGCGCCGAGATGGCGGCGGCGGTGGCCCCCACCACGCCGACGTACTCCCAACCGCCCTTGAAGATGAAGAACCCCTTGCCCTTGTGGTCGGTGGCGGCCGCCGCCGTCATCACGCCGATCACTCCGGCGGAGGCCAGGGGGGTGAGGGTTCCCAGGGTGAGGAGGGTCCCGGTGCCGATCTCGGTGGTGGCGGCCACCCGGGCATGGACGTGCGACGGTTCCAGCCCGAGCGACTTGAAGTACCGGGTGGTGCCCTCGAGACCGCCGGGGCCACGCACCTTGTTCATCCCGTGCATGACCATCATGGGGCCGATGGCCAGTCGCAGGATGAGCGCCGCCACGTCCGATCCCGAGCGTGCCTGGTCTGACTTGGACATGTGGCGCTCCTTGTTCATTTCCGAATGTGCGTCGGCGCGAAGTTGGTCCGTCGCAGGCAGGCGATCTTACGGCCGGGGGCGGTGGCGCACCAACGGGACCCGTCCCCGGCCCGATGGCGGCAACCTGGCCCGTCAGTCGGACCGGCGGGGCGACGGGTTGTGGCGCACCTCGTCGAAGGGCTTGTCCTTGTCGGCGGCGTACTCCCGGGGCATACCGAGGAGCCGTTCGCTGATGATGTTGCGCTGCATCTCGTTGCTGCCTCCCCCCAGGCTTCCCCCCTGGCGCATGAGGAACTCCACCCCCTGGAGGCCGGCCGGGTCGTCGGGCAGCCAGGCACCGGCACGCCGGCCGGCGATCTCCAGGGCGATGTCGAAGCGCCGCTCGGAGTTGGCGGCGGCGAACAGACGGATCAGCGAACCGGCCGGCCCGGGGAACGCCCCGGTGCGGATACCCGTCGTCACCCTCCGGACGAGCTGGCCGCCCACCAGCTCGTTGGCCCTGGCCTCGGCCAGCAGCTGGCGGACCCGGGGCTCGCCGGACCTCCCGGTGGCCTCGGCCAGTTCGACCAGATCGCTCCGGCCGCCTCCCTTTTCACCGCGACCCACCCCGCCACTGCTGAAGGGCGATCCCCCGCCGACCGCGTCCCGTTCGTGGAACAACAGCCGCGAGGCGACCGTCCAGCCGTCGTCGACCCGGCCCACCACGTCGGCGGCCGGGATGGCCACGTCGTCGAAGAACTCCTGGCAGAACTCGTTCGACCCGTTCACCATCCTGATGCGGCGCACGTCGATGCCCGGCTGGTGGATCTTGACGATGAAGCAGGTGAGGCCCCGGTGCTTGGGCGCGTGGAAGTCGGTCCGGGCCAGGCACAGCGCGTAGTCGGCCCGGTGGGCGCCCGAGCTCCAGATCTTCGAGCCGTTGAGGATGAACACGTCGCCGTCCCGGGTGGCCCGGGTGACCAGGCCGGCCAGGTCCGACCCGCCCGAGGGCTCGGACAGGAACTGCACCCACAGCTCGGTCCCGTCGAAGATGGCCGGGATGTGGCGCTTCTTTTGCTCCTCGGTGCCGAAGTCGAGCAACGTCGCCGCCATGATCCCGAAGGTGGGCACGTTGAACAGGAGCGGGCATCTCGTAGAGGGCGGCCTCCTGGTTGAAGACCGGTCTGGTGGGCCCGCGACAGGCCCAGGCCGCCGTATGCCTCGCGGGAAGCACAGGCCGGCGAAGCCGCCGTCGAAGAGGATCTTCTGCAGCTCGCGGGCCCGGTGCGCCGTCTTCGTCGTCCCGCATCAGGTCGAAGTTGCTCCGGTCCTGCAGCCGGGGCATCGACCGGGCCAGAAAGTCCCGGGCCCGCAGCCGGAACTCCTCGAGCTCGTCGGGATCGGCGGTGGACGGGACTGCGCTGGTCGCTCCCGTGGCCGGATCAGTCATGGCCTCCCGGCTCGAGGCCCAGCTGGTCGGCGATCCGCTCGCGGTGGTCGGCCGGCGTTCCGAAGAGGACGCGCGTCCTGGACGACCCGGCGGAGGTACAGGTGGAGGTCGTGGTCCCAGGTCACGCCGATCCCACCTTGGAGCTGGACGCAGTCCTGGAGGAGGCCGGCGCCCGGTCGCCGACGTAGGACTTGGCCGCGCTGACCAGTTCTCGGCGCCCGGTCCGATTCCTTGTCCACCGCGCCGGCGGCGGCCTGGGCCGTGGCCAGGCAGGCCTCCACCCACAGCTTGAGATCGGCGAACCGGTGCTTGAGGGCCTGGTAGGAGGCGAGGGGGCGGCCGAAGGAGTAGCGGTCGAAGGCGTACTCCAGGGTGAACTCGAGCATCCGGTCGACCGCGCCGGCCATCTCCGCGCACTGGAGCACCACCGCCAGTTCGATGAGCCGATCGATCTCGCCGGCGGCGCCGCCGACCCGCCCACCACCGCCGACGGCCGGACGCTCACCCCGGTCGAAGGTGACGGAGGCGAAACGCCGCACCAGGTCCAGCGAGCCGGCGGGGGCCACGGTGACGCCCGGGAGCGGCGGCCTCCACCAGCACGTGGGTGGGCGCCCCGTCGACCGACGCGGTGACCAGCAACCAGTCGGCCTCGGCCCCCGCTTCCACCGGGCCCTTCACTCCGTCCAGCACCAGGCCGTCGTCGGTGAGCGACGGCCGCCAGCTGCGGGCCCGACGACCAGGCGGACACCGGGTTCGACCTGGCACCAGGCGGCGATGATCTCGCCGGCCATGATGCCGGGGAGGATCGATCGGCGCTGTTCGGCGCTCCCCGAGCGGGCAAGTGCCGAAGCCACCAGGTTGGTGGGGACCAGAGGACCCGGGGACACCCGACGGCCCATCTCCTCGGCCACCAGCACCAGATCCAGCAGCCCGTGGCCCGAGACGCTGCCCCCGCCGTCCTCCTCGGGGACCAGCAACGAGGTCCAGCCGAGCTCGGCCCCCCGACGCCACCACTCGAGAGGAAAGCCGGCCGGCTCCTTCTCCGCCCACTCCCGCACCGTGGCCACCGGGCAGGACGTGCTCGAGGAAGCGGGCCGTGGTCTCGTCGAACAGCACCTGGTCGTCGCGTGAGCTGCAGCTCCACGCGGCGTCTCCCTCCCCTGCGGCCGGACGGCCCGGGCACCGGCGGGCTCACCGGGAGACGGACGGCGGGAACACGAGGGGAACGCTGTCGATCTGGCGGAGGCCCAACCCGTAGGAGAGCTCGGTCCCCGGGGCCAGCTCGTAGTCGGGGATCCGGCGGTGCCACTCCCGCAACGTGGTGCGCAGCTCGAGCCGGGCCAGATGGGAGCCGAGGCACCGGTGGACCCCGCCGCCGAAGGCCAGGTGCCGGTTGGGCTGCCGGGTGAGGTCGACGGTGTCGGCGTCGGGGACGGCCCGCTCGTCGGTGTTGGCCGAGCCGATCATGACCCCCACGTGGTCCCCGCGGTGCATGGGGCATCCGCCCAGCTCCACGTCGGCGGCCACCACCCGGGCGACGGTGGTGACCGGCGTCTCCCACCGCAGCAGCTCCTCGACCGCCGCCGGGATGATGGCGGGGTCGTCCACGATGGCCCGGCGCTGCCCGGGGTGCTGGGCCAGGTAGGCGAAGAAGCATTCGAGGGTGTCGGTGACCGTGTCCAGCCCGGCCAGGATGAACAGGAAGCAGATGCCCTGGATCTCCTCCTCGGTCAGGCGGGCGCCGTCGACCTCGGCGGTCAGGAACCGGCTGAGCAGGTCGTCTCGGGGCTGCTTCTGGCGCTCGACCATGGCCTCGGCGAAGTAGGCCTCGATGCCGGCGGCCGTGGCTCGCTGGGAGGCCCGAATGGCGTCCATGTCGTCACCCGACGGGCGCAGGATCCCGTTCTTCATCCCGAGGAACATGTCGAGGTCCGACAGCGGGAGCCCCATCAGCCCGAGGAACACGGCGGACGGGAGGGGCTCGGCCAGGTCGGTGGTGAGCTCGCACGTGCCCCGCTCGATCAGGGGGTCGATGAGATCGTTGACCATGCGGGCGATGTCGGGCTCGATGGCGTTCATCTGCTTGGGGGCGAAGATCGGATCGAGCAGTTTGCGGTACTTGGAGTGCTCGGGCGGGTCGACCTGCAGCGGGATGAGGGGCACGGTCTGGCCCAGGTCCACCGCCTCCATGGCCGACGAGAACAGGTCGGGATGCTGCAGGGCGAACTCGACCTCCGTCCGGCGCACCACCTGGCGGCTGCCCATCGGCCCGTCGACCACTCCGCCAGCGTCGCGGATCCGGCGGTAGAACGGCTGGGGGTCGCCGGCCAGGTCGTCGTTGAAGAAGTCCTCAGGATCGACCGTCGACTGCCCCGGCATCCTTCCCGTCGTCGGTCACGGATCGACCGTCGCCGCCATGGTGCCGTCGTCCCCGGCCAGGACCGCGGTGTCGATGTCCATTCCGATCCCCTCCCGGTGGCGCTGACGGCTTGCGGTTGCTCGGTGTGGCCGCTGGACCCGTTCGTTGGAAAAGTAGCACGTCCGTTTTCGGTGGCACAGGCACGGGTGGGTGGCGCCCGAGCCGCCATCTCGGCGGCGGCGTCCCCTTCCCCCGGGACGGACGGGGCGGGCGGGAATACCGGTTATCCTCCCCGCCGGACCCGCTGGAGAGGAAACAAATGACCATGGCCGATGCGCCCTTTCGCATACTGCCCGAGCTCACGGACAAGAACCGCCACTTCTGGCAGGGGGGACGGGACGGGAACCTGGTCTTCCTCCGATGCCAGGAATGCGGCTACTACATCCACCCACCCATCCCCATCTGCCCGGTCGACGGGTCGAAGGACATCGCCCCCGAGGCGGTCAGCGGGAGGGCCACCGTGGCCAGCTTCACCGTGAACCACCATCAGTGGATCCCCGGCTTCGACCCGCCTTATGTGATCGGTCTGGTGGCCATCGTCGAACAGTCCGAGCTGCGCCTCACCACCAACATCGTGCACTGCCCGATCGAGTCGGTCCACATCGGCCTGGACGTGCAGGTCACCTTCGAACACCGAGAGGACGTCAACGGCGACATCTGGCTTCCGCTCTTCGAGCCGGCCGGAGGAGGTGGACCGAATGGTTGACAAGCCGATCGAAGCGCGCTGCGCCATCAGCGGGGTGGGCCAGTCGGACATCGGGAGGCGGCTGGGCATCGACCCGCTCGAGCTCACCCTCGACGCCTGCCTGGCCGCGGTGGCCGACGCCGGGCTCACCCTGTCCGACATCGACGGGCTTTCCACCTATCCCGGGCCGATGGGCACTCCTCGCGGGTTCACCGGGGCCACCGCCACCGAGGTCATCGACGCCCTCCGGCTGAACGTCAACTTTCACGACAGCGGCATCGAGACCGCCGGTCAGCTCGGATCGGTCATGAAGGCCTGCCTGGCCGTGGGGGCGGGCCTGGCCGACCACGTGCTGTGTTTCCGCTCGGTGTGGGAGGGCAGCGCCCAGGGAAGCGCCGGGCGGGCCAGCGTCGGCATGGGAACCGGCGGCTTCTACGCCTCGGGCTTCATGGAGTGGTACCTGCCGTTCGGCTCGGCCTCGGCCGCCTGTTGGATCGCCCAGTACGCCCAGGCCCACATGCACCGGTACGGAACCACCCCCGAGCAGCTGGCCCAGATCCCGCTCAACGGCCGCCGCAACGCCGCCCTCAATCCCAAGGCCATCTACCGGGATCCGATGACCCTCGAGGACTACTTCGCCTCCCGCATGATCTCCAGCCCCCTGCACCTGTTCGACTGCGACGTCCCCTGCGACGGGGCCACGGCGGTGATCGTGTCCCGCCGGGAGCTGGCCGAGGACCTGCCCAACCAGCCGGTCTACGTCGAGGCGATGGGCACGGCCATGCGCGACCGGCCCAGCTGGGACCAGATCCACGACCTGACCCGCACCGTGGGAGCGGACGCCGCCGCCCAGATGTGGACCCGGACCTCGCTGACCCCGGCCGACGTCGAGCTGGCCGAGCTCTACGACGGGTTCAGCTTCCTCACCCTGCTGTGGCTGGAGGCGCTGGGCCTGTGCCCGATGGGCGAGAGCGGTGCCTTCGTGGAGGGAGGTCACCGGATCGGGCGCGACGGTCCCCTGCCGCTCAACACCCACGGCGGGCAGCTGTCAGCCGGCCGGCTCCACGGGTACGGGTTCCTCCACGAGGCCTGCGTCCAGCTCCGGGGCGAGGCCGGTGAACGGCAGGTGGCGTCCCGGCCCAAGGTGGCGGCGGTAGCCGCCGGCGGAGGGAACACGTGCGGCTGCATGCTGGTCTCCACGCTGGCCTGATCGTTCTCCGGACGGACCGGCCCCCGGGTGGCCGCGCCGGTCCCCGATGAAGCTGCGGCCGACGCTCCGCCAGCCGGGCCGGCCCCGCTATCTGCGGCCCGGCGGCCCCTGGGACATCGCCACCCTCGACGTTCTGGCCGGTCAGGCGACCCAGTCGGGCGGCACCGCCCTCGGCGACTCCACCGGCCGGATCGACGCGCCGTCGCTGAGGGCGGCCGTGGCCTCGTTGGCCGGTGGGCTCCGGGGGGCCGGAGTCCGGCGGGGGGACGTGGTGGCCTGGCAGCTCCCCAATCGCATCGAGGCCGTGCTCCTGTTCAGGGCGTGTTGGCGCATCGGGGCCGTCGCCGTGCCCCTCCACCACCAGGTCGGATCGTCCGAGGTGGCCGCCATGGTGGCGGCGGTCGAGCCCCGGCTGTTGCTGGCCGGGCCCGGTTCGCACCTGGAGGGCCTGCCGGGAGCACGCCCCGTCGGGGCCGGCAACCCCGACTGGGACGGGCTGATGGCCGGGACGCCGGTGCACGACAGCGTGCCCCGCGGTTTCGATGTGGCTGTCGCCCTGTTCACCTCGGGATCCACCGGTGAGCCGAAAGTCGTGCTCCACACCCATCGGGGCCTGGCCTACAAGGCGGTCACCATGGCCGCCGCCCACGGCCTCCGACCGGCCGACGCCGTGCTGATGCCGGCCCCCCTCGCCCACATCTCCGGACTGCTCAGCGGAGTGCTCCTGCCCGCCGTGGTCGGCATGCGCACGGTCCTGATGGAACGGTGGGACCCCGAGCAGGCCAACCTCCTCGTCCCCGATCAGCGGATCAGCTTCATGATCGGGCCCCCGGTGTACTTCGCGGGCATGGCCTCCAGCCCGGGGTTCTCCACAGCCGCCATGTCGACTCTCCGGATCATCTCCTGTGGTTCGATGACGATCGCCCCCGAGTTCGTCGAGTCCACCCGGGAGGCGTTCGGCGCCGTGGTCAAGCGGACCTACGGTTCGACCGAGGCCCCGACCGTCACCACTTCGGCCTGGGACGATCCGCCGGACAAAGCCCGTGACACCGACGGCCATGTGGTCAGCCAGGCCGAGCTCCGGGTGATCGACACCGGGACCGGGCGCCCGGCTCACGACGGCACCCCCGGCGAGCTGGAGCTCCGGGGCCCCGAGTTGTTCGCCGGCTACGCCGATGCCGCCCAAACCCGGGCGGCGATGCACGGCAGCTGGTTCCGGACGGGCGACCTGGCCACCCTCGACCCCGAGGGCTGGCTGACCATCGTCGGGCGCACCCGGGACATCATCATCCGGGGCGGGGAGAACGTCGTCCCCGCCGAGGTCGAGCGGGCCCTCGAGGCCCACCCGGCCGTGCAGCAGGCGGTGGTGGTGGGCTACCCCGACGACCGGCTGGGCGAACGGGTCGGGGCCTGCGTGGTGGCCGTCGCCCGTGAACCCTTCGGGCTCGAGGAGTGCCGGTCGTGGTGCGCCCGGCTGGGGATGGCCAGGTTCAAGGCCCCGGACCGGGTCCGGCGGTTGAGCTCGTTCCCCACTCTCTCGTTGGGCAAGCCCGATCGCGGTGCTCTCGCCGCCCTGCTCCTCGCCGAGCGGTCCGACCCGTGAACCGCCCAGGACTCCGGCGGGACCGTCAGCGGGCGGACCGGAAGTCGGGCTGGCGTCGCTCCGAGAAGGCGGCCATGCCCTCGGCCATCTCCGGCGACACCGTGGCCATGGCCTGGGCCTGGGCCTCGCGCTCGAGTGACGCCGACAGATCGGACTCGAAGGTGGCGTTCAACAGCTGCTTGGACAGTCCGAGCGACCGGATGGGTCCTGCCGCCAGCCGGGCCGCCAGCTCGGTCGCCTCACGGTCGAGTTCGTCGGCGGCGGCCACGTAGCGGTAGGCGAGGCCGAGGGTCACCGCCTCTTCACCCCGGGCGCCCTCACCCAACATGACCATGGCCTTGGCCCGGGGAAGTCCCACCAGGCGGGGCAGGAGGTAGGCGCCGCCGGCGTCGACCACCAGGCCCCACCGGGCGAACGACCAGATGAACCGGGTCTGTTCGCACACGAGCACGAAGTCGCAGGCCAGGGCCAGATGGGCCCCGGGCCCCACCGCCGTGCCGTTCACCGCGGCCACCGTCGGCTTGTCCAGCTCCCACAGCTCCCGGATGAAGGTCTGCACGCCGCTGCGGAGCGCCTCGCTGGTGGCCCGGGGGTCGAAACCCTCCCCGCCGGCCCGCGACACGGTGGACGCCCGGAGGTCCATGCCGGCACAGAACGCGTCCCCGACACCGGTCACCAGCAGGGCCCGGACCGCCGGGTCCGAGCGGACCTCCCTCACCCGTTCGACGATCTCGTCGCGCATCTCGATGCTGAGTGCGTTCTTCGCCTCGGGGCGGTCGAGCACCAAACGGGCCACGCCGTCCCCACCAACGCTGTAGCGGATCATGGGCACAACGTAGGCGAGCGTCGGCGTGTTGGTATTCGAATTAACATGCTATCGGTACGTTATTTGGAGAACCAAACGGCCACAGCTCCCCGACCCGGGGCTCCGAACGGCGGGTCGGGTGCTCGGGTGCTCGGGTGCTCGGGTGCCGGAAGCGGACCAGGGATAGATTCGTGCCGGCGCCGGGCCCCGTCCGACGGGCCGGGACCTGACGAGCCGAGGTGGCCCGATGACCGTTGACGAATCAGCCCCCTCCTCCGAGGCCCAGAACTTCTTCGAGGTCGTGCTGCACCAGCGGGCCTGTCGCCATTTCTCCGACCGGCCGGTCGACGAAAGCCTGGTGGAACTGTGTCTCCGGGCCGCCACCCACGCCCCCAGCGCCGAGAACCTCCAGCCGTGGGAATTCGTGGTGGTCCGTGACCCCGGACTCCGTGCCGCCATCGGGGACCTCACCCGGCAGGCGTGGCAGGGCGGAGGGCGCCAGCACTCGGAGGGCCGACTGGCCCCGGGGCTGCTCGAGGACGTGAAGCACGGTGCCGAAGGCGGGATCGCATCGGCGCCAGTGCTGGTGGTGGTGGGTGGCAATGCCGCCGTCGCCCTCGAGGCGACGCTGGCGTCATCGGTCTTCCCCGCCGTCCAGAACCTCCTGCTGGCGGCATCGGCCCTCGGCCTCGGTTCGGCCATGACCACGCTGGCCACCGTGTTGGGCGATCGGTTGCGCGACCTGCTCGCCATGCCCCCGGCGGTCCGGCCCATGGCGGTGGTGCCCCTCGGATGGCCGGCTACCCCACTCGGTCCGCCCACCCGCCGGCCGGTGAGCGAGCGGGCCCATCGGGACCGGTTCGGCACCCGCTGGTGAGGACCGGCACCCGGGGCTGGTCCGCCCACCTCAACGGGGAAGGCCCAGGATGCGATCGCCGATGATGGTCTTTTGGATCTCGCTGGTCCCGCCGGCGATGGTCGCCGCCTTCGACCACAGCCACTGCCGTTGCCACTTCCCCCCCATCGGATTGTCGGTGGCCTCGCCCCACAGCGGCGAAGCCTGACCCACCACCAGCAGGGCGGCTTCCGCCATCGACTGGCTCATGTCGGTCCACGTCAGCTTGACCACACTCGACTCGGGGCCGGGCTCGTGACCACTGGCCAGCCGGGAGAGCGTCCTCCAGTTGTGGAGCCGGAAGACCCGGAGCTTGACGGCCGCATCGGCCAGGGCCTCGGCGACCTCGGGATCGTCGAGCCTCCCCTCGGCGGCGGCCAGGGCGTAGAGCTCCTCGAGGAAGACCTCGTGGACGACCTGCTCCTTGAACGGGAACGACGTGCCCCGCTCGTGGGCCAGGGTGGTGTTGGCCACCGCCCAACCCTGGTTCAACCCGCCCACCAGGCAGTCCGACGGGACGAAGACCTCGTCGAAGAAGACCTCGTTGAACTCGGACTCGCCGGTCAGGGTGACCAGGGGCCGGATCTCGATGCCCGGAGATGTCATGTCGACCACCAGATAGGACAACCCCCGATGCTTGGGGGCATCGGGGTCGGTCCGCACCAAGGCGATCCCCCATCGGGCGAACTGCGCATAGCTCGTCCACACCTTCTGGCCCTGGAGGACCCACCCGTCGTCCACCGGAACGGCCCGGGTGGTCAGCGAGGCCAGATCCGACCCGGCCCCCGGCTCACTGAAGAGCTGGCACCAGATCTCCCGGGCATCGAGGATCCGGGGGAGCCAGCGCGACTTCTGCAGGTCGGTCCCGTGGGCCAGCAGGGTGGGGCCGACGTGGTTGATGCCGTTCCTGTTGACCGGTTGGGGAGCCCCCGAGCGGGCGTACTCCATGTTGAAGATGGCCACCTGGAGCGGGGAGGCCCCCCGGCCGCCGTAGGCCTCGGGCCAGTGGATCCCGACCCACCGGTCGGCGGCCAGGCGAGCCTGCCAGGTCCGTCCCCATGCGAACTCCTCGTCGAGTGAACGGAAGGCCGGGACGGTGCCGAGATTGGCGCCGAGCCAGACCCGCACCTCCTGGCGGAACACCTGCTCCTCGTCGGTCAGTGCCAGATCCACGTCCACACCTCCCCGGCCGGGACCGGGCCGGTTCCGGTCAACGCCCCGCCCCCAGGGTGGCGGCCCGCGCCTTCAGGGCGGCACGGTCGGGCTTGCCCACCGGGAGCAGGGGAACCTCGTCCACCTGGGCCACCACTTCGGGCGTCTTGAAGCGGGCAATGCCGTGCTCACCGAACCACCGGCGGCACTCGTCGACATCGATCGAGGTGCGGGCCACCACGAAGGCGGCCACCCGTTCGCCGAGCCGCGGATCGGGACAGCCGACCACCACCGCCCGCACGATGTCGGGATGGGCCTCGAGGGCCAGCTCCACCTCGGCCGCCGAGATGTTCTCGCCGCCCCTGATGATCAGGTCCTTCAGCCGGCCGGTGATGTTCAACCACCCCTGGTCGTCGACCACGCCCAGGTCGCCGCTGCGGTACCAGCCCCGGTGCAGGGCGGCATCCGTCTCGGCCTGGTCGGCATAGCCGGCGAACAGCTCGGGGCCCCTGATCCACACCTCCCCCTCGCCGCCCGGCGGCCGTCGTCGGTGCGTGACCGGATCGACGATGCGGATCTCCGCCGAGCCCACGGCCCGCCCATCGGTGTCCCGGCACCGCTCAGGCGGGTCGTCGTTGGTACAGGTGGAGACGGTCGGCGCCTCGGACGATCCGTAGCTCCGCTTGACGATGGCTCCGAGACCGTGGCGGGCGCGGTCGATGAAAGCCGGGCTGACCCCCATCATCCCGCTGGACACCACCCGCATGCTCTCCACCCTGGCCGGATCACAGCCCGGCTCCTCGAGGATGGAGACGAACAGGGACGGTGGACCGATCATGAAGCTGATCCGCTCCCGGTCGATCAGAGCCAGCCCGTGGCCCGGCTCCCAACGCTCCATGAGCACGGTGCGCATGGCGGCGGCACCGGGGACGAGCACGGCGTTGAGCAGGCCCGAGATGTGGGCCAGCGGTGCGGGCATGAGCACGGCATCGCTTCCGGACAGACCGTGGACACCGGCCATCGACCGCGCCTTGTAGGCCAGCCCCCGGTGGGTGTGCAACACCGCCTTGGGGTTGCCGGTCGACCCCGAGGTGAAGATCACGGCGGCCAGGTCGGACGGTCGGCTGGGACTGTTCTCCAGCCGACGCCCGCCCAGCAGACCCTCGAACCGCGTCCCGTCGCCCCGCACCGTGATGACGCCGTCGTGTCCGGCCAGGGGCAGCGCCGGCGAGGAGAAGGCCACCGCCGGCTCCAAGACGTCCACCATGACCGAGACCTCCGAGGCTCCGACCTGGTGGTGCAGCGGCGCGGCGACCGCTCCGCACCTCCAACAGGCCCGGTACAACACCAGGGCCTCCCACCAGTTGGGAAGCTGCCAGGTCACGACGTCGCCCCGGCGGACCCCGAGCCCCTTCAGGCTTCCCGCCAATCCGGCCACCATCGACTCCAGCCGGGAGGCGTCGATCCGGTGGGCGCCGTCGACCACCGCCGGACCCCGAGCAACCGGACGGGAACTGATCACGGTGTCGAGGGTCGCCCCGTCCCAGGGGCCGTCGGGCCGTCGGTAGCGGCCGGCGGCCGGCGGCCGGTAGGTGGCGACGAGCTTCATCGGAAGGCAAACACTACCGGCGGACAACACACGGGCCCGACTTCGACGGATCCGGGGCGGCACCTCGGGCCCGGTGCTAGCTTGCCCGGATCGAACCACCGGCCGGGACTCGAGGTGAGATCGTGGCGTCCCAAGGCGATCGTCGACGACAGGCCCCTTCCGGGCCGGGGGATGCGGCCGGCCTGCGGCTCGGCATCACCACTCCCGTGGTCGCCATGCTGCCCGACGCCCACGCCAGGTGGGAGGAGTCCGGCACCATCGACGACGTGGCCACGGTGGCCCGGACGGCCGAGGGCCTCGGGTACGACTACCTGACCTGCAGCGAGCACGTGGTCATCCCCACCGGGGTGGCCGCGGTGCGGGGCAGCCGCTACTGGGATCCTCTGGCGACCTTCGGGTATCTGGCCGCCGTCACCACCCGGATCCGTCTGGCCACCAATGTGCTGGTGCTCGGATATCACCACCCACTCGAGATCGCCAAGCGGTACGGCACCCTCGACCAGGTGTCGGGGGGCCGGTTGATCCTGGGCCTGGGTGTGGGTTCGCTCGGCGAGGAGTTCGACCTGCTCGGGGCGCCGTTCGACGACCGGGGCCCCCGGGCCGACGACAGCCTGTCCGCCCTCCGGGTCTCGCTCTCGACCCAGCACCCCGAGTACGAAGGTCCCTACTACCGGTTCTCCGACGTCGTCCTCGACCCCTGCGCCCTCCAGCCGTCGGTACCGCTGTGGATCGGGGGCCGGACGGCCCGGTCCCTGCGCCGGGCCGTCGAGCTCGGGGACGGCTGGGTGCCCTTCGGGATCCGGGCCACCGACATCGCCACCATGGTGGAGTCGGCCCGGGCCACACCGGCCTGGGAGGCCCGGGCCCGACCGCTGGAGATCCTCCTCCAGAACGGTCGGCCGGCCGATCCGCTCGACGATCCCGCCGGCACCCGGCGCACCGTCGACCGGTTGACCGGAGCCGGGGCCACCGGCCTGCAGCTGCGCTTCATCCACCACTCGCTCGATCACTACCTCGAGCAGCTCGAGGCGATGGCGACCCTGGTGGCCGGAAGGGACTGACGGGGCGGTCGGGCGGGGCCGGCCACCGCCGACCGAGCCGCCCTCCTAGGGGCGGGGCAGGCCCAGGCCCCGTTGGGCGATGATGTTGCGCTGCACCTCGCTGGTACCCCCGTAGGTGGTGGTTCCAGGGGCGAACCGGAAGGCGTAGTCCGCCGCCCCGCCCTCGACCGCGGTCGGTTCGCCGTAGCTCCGGATCCCGTCGGGCCCGAGCATGTCGACGAAGTCCGCCGACTGGCGGGTCAGGGCCTCCGAGGCGAACAGCTTGCCCATGGAGCCCTCGACGCCGGGGAGCTCGCCCGAGTGGTGGATCCATGCCGTGCGCCGGGCGAACAGGGTGCTGACCTCGTTTTCTGCCGCCGCCCGTCCCAGCCGGGCCCGGACGTCCGGATCCTCGCTGGGGCGATGGCCGTCGGTGTCCGGCGTGGTGGCCCAGCGCTCCATGGCCTCCAGCAGTCGGATCGACTCGCCCCCCTGGGCACCGGCCCGCTCGAAGGTGAGCCCGACGGTCATCACGTGCCAGCCCCCGTCCACATCCCCGATGCGGAGACCGTCGTCCACGTGGACATCGGAATAGAAGGTCAGGTTGGTCCGCTCTCCCGAAAGGGTGAACACCGGCTGGATCTCCACCCCCGGCTGGCGCAGCGGCACCAGAAAGGTGGTCAGGCCGCGGTGCTTGGCCACCTCGGTGTTGGTCCGGGTGAGCATGAAGACGTAGTCGGCCTCCTGGGCGTTGGTGGTGAACATCTTCTGGCCGTTGATGACCCACCCGTCCCCGTCCCGGACGGCGCGGGCCTGGGCGGCGGCGACGTCGGAGCCCGACTCCGGCTCGGTGAAGCCGAGCACGATGATGATCTCGCCGCCGAGGGCACGGGGAAGGATCGAGCGCTTCTGCTCGTCGGTCCCGAGGTGTCGAATGATGTTGGCCACCATGATGGTGGTGCCCACCCCGTAGGTCGGGGCTCCGGCCCGTTGGAACTCCTCGGCGAAGGCCAGCATCTCCATGGGGTCGCGGCCCTGGCCTCCGTACTCCACCGGCCAACCCGGAGCCAGCCAGCCCCGTTCGACCAGGGCCCGGTGGAACTCCCAGTTGTGGCGGACCCCGGTGCGGTGCATCTCCGCCCGCATGTCGTCGGTGAACACGTCGTCGAGGAAGTGCCGGGCCTCGGCCCGGAAGGCATCGCTGCTGTCTCCGACGGAGAAGTCCATGGTCATGGCTCCGGATCCGGAGCCGTGCGGGCCAGGCGGAGTCGAGCAGCCCGGGCATAGGCCAGTCGGGGCTCGCCGAACTGGGCCGGCCACGCCTTGGCCCGGCGGAAGTAGAGCTGGATGTCGTACTCGAGCATGAAGCCGTAGCCCCCGTGGTAGTGGAGGCTCCGGTAGCTGGCCTGGCGGGCCGACTCGGCATTGAAGGCGAAGCCCAGGGCAGCCAGTTCGGAGGCACGGTCGACATCGGACCCAGCGGCCCACGCCGCTTCGCGGGCCAACAGCACGCCACCGTCGACGGCGGTGGCCGCATCGGCGAGCCCGTGGGCCACGGCCTGGAACGATCCGATGGGGACCCCGAACGCCCGCCGCTCCTTCACGTAGTCCACTCCGATCTCGATGGACCGGGCGCCCATACCGGCCAGGGCGTTGGCCATGAGCACCATCCACTCGTCCCGGGCGACCTCGTAGGCCGTCACCGCGTCCTCTCCGGCCGCCAGTTCCTCCCGGCCACCGGTTCCCGCCCCCGGATCGGCCACCGGGATGTCGGCCACCGGCAGCGAGCCGAGATTGCCCACGGTCCGCCGGTCGGGCCCCGGGGCGACGCCCACCAACCGGTCCCCGTCGAGGAAGACGACCAGGTCGGCCTGGGCACCGGACGGCACCATCCCGAGGAAACCGTTGCCCGGCGGATGGAGGGCCAGGGTCACCAGAGCCTCACCGGAGAGGATCCGCTCGAGCACGGCGCCGGCCCGCTCCCCGCCCGCCGTGGCCACCCTGGCCATCAGACGCGCCGCCACCTGGGCTTCGATCAGCGGGCACGAGCCGAGGTAGCGGCCGTGCTGTTCGGCCACCAGCGCCAGATCGATCATCGATGCGCCCCAGCCACCCGACTCCTCCCCGACCGCCATCTCCAGGGCACCGACGGCGGCCACCCGCTGCCACAGGTCGGGATCGTGGCCGGAAGGCTCGGCCGCCCGGACCCGGTCCGTCGACGACTCCTTGGCGTACAGCGCCGAGAAGGTGTCGACCAGTTGCTGCTGCTCAGCAGAGGGATGGAGGTCCATGGCGCTCCTTGAGTACCACCACCGGCAATGGCGGCGCGAAATTCATGCCGACGGTCGCCCACCACACCGAGGGCCGTCCGCCGGAGTGCCGGCCGGGGCCGGGCCGACCGCTCGGGGGGTGGCGGGCGGTCCCGGGTCCGTCGGAGTGCCGGTACCATCGGTGCCCGCCAGGCCTGGAGGCCGAACGGGCGGCGGCAGGGCGACGACAGTGGGAGGCGACGTGACCGAAGCCGTACGGGATGGAGCACCCGCCGAGTTCGACCCGTTCTCGGGCGAGTACTTCGACGATCCATACGACCTCTACCGCCGGATGCGCGACGAGTCCCCGGTGTACTTCAACGAGAAGTACGGCTTTTGGGCCTTGTTCCGCTACGACGACGTCTGTGCCGCCCACAAGGACTGGCAGACCTTCTCGAGCAGCCACGGGGTCGACCTGTCCACGCTCACCAGCGATCCGGACGTGATCCGGTCGCTGCGGATGATCATCATGATGGACCCACCCGAGCACGACCGCATGCGGGCACTGGTCAGCCGGGTCTTCACCCCCCGGGCCGTGGGCGCACTCGAGCCGATGGTGCGCGAGGTGATCCAGTCCTACCTGGCGCCGTTCGACGGAGCCGAGTCCTTCGACGCGGTGGCCGACTTCAGCGGGCCGTTCCCGGTGGAGATCATCAGTCGCATGCTCGGGGTGCCCGAGGGCGAGCGCCAGCAGATCCGGCACTGGTTGGACCTGATGCTCCACCGCGAGCCCGGCCAGATCGACCCCACTCCCGAAGGGGCGACCGCCGGGCTCGAGACCGGGCTCTACTTCCTCGAATTGGCCCAAGAACGCAGACGCCGTCCGGCCGACGACATGATCACCCGGCTCACCCAGGTCGAGGTGGACCGGGGCGACGGCCAGACGACCAGGCTGGACGACACGGAGATCGCCGGCTTCGCCTCACTGCTCGGCGGGGCCGGCGCCGAGACGGTGACCAAGCTGGTGGGCAACGCCGCCGTCCTCTTCCACCGCTTCCCCGACCAGTACGCCGAGGTGGTGGCGGATCCGGGGAAGATTCCCGGGGCGGTCGAGGAGATCCTGCGGTACTACCCGCCTTCCCAGTACCAGGGGAGGTTCTCGGTCCGGGACTCGGTGTACAGCGGCGTCACCGTGCCGGCCGGTCATCCGACCATCCTGGTCACCGGGTCGGCCACCCGGGACGAGCGATTCTATGACCGACCTGACGCCTTCGTCGTCGGCCGCACCCCCAGCCTGGCCATCGGTTTCGGATACGGGGTCCACAGCTGCCTGGGGGCGGCCTTGGCCCGGATGGAGAGCCGGATCGCCATCGAGGAGTTGGCCCGTCGCTGGCCGCGCTTCGAGGTCGACGAGGCCCGGTGCACCCGGGTGCAGATGTCGAATGTTGCCGGCTACTCGAGCGTCCCGGTCAGCCGGTCCAGCTGACCGCCCTCAGCGCGACGGCACCGGACCTTCGACGGCGTCGGGTACGGCGAGCCGGATCGGGATCGGCTTCTTCCAGTCGGCCACCCCGTCCTCGGGCGCGGCCACCGGATAGTGGTTCTCGTGGATCTCGGCCCAGTGGGAGTGGTTCAGCTGGTGGAGGTTGAAGCACGCCTGCAACGACGTGTAGAAGCCCATGTTGTCGACCGTCTGGTTGACCGACTCCTTGATCAACAGGGCGGTCATGGTGGGCAGCTCGGCGATGCGCCGGGCGAAGTCGAGGGTCTGCTCTTCGAGCTGATCGGTGGGGAACACCTTGCTCACCATGCCCAGGCGATGGGCTTCGTGGACGTCGATGGCGTCCCCGGTGAGCATGAGCTCTTTGGTCTTGCGGGGGCCGAACTCCCACGGGTGCCCGAAATACTCGATCCCGCACATGCCGAGCCGGGTGCCGACCACGTCGGCGAACAGCACGTTCTCCGCCCCCACGATCAGGTCGCAGGCCCACATGAGCATGAGGCCGGCGGCGTACACCGTGCCCTGGACCTGGGCCACGGTGATCTTGCGGAGGTTCCGCCACCGCAGGGTGTTCTGGAAGTAGTAATGCCACTCCTGGAGCATGCGGGCCTCGGCCCCGGCCCGGGTGGCACCGTTGATCTTGCTGGTCGGATGGGAGGTCCTCTCCTCTTGGGCCTTGGCCGAGCCCATGTCGTGCCCGGACGAGAAGAGTGGGCCGGCGCCACCGAGGATGACCACCCGCACCCGGTCGTCCTCCTCGGCCCGACGGAAGGCGTCGTCCAGCTCGACCAGCAGCCCGCGGTTCTGGGCATTGCGGGTGTCAGGGCGGTCGAGGAGGATCCGGACGATCCTGCCGTCGTCCAACTCCTCGAACTGCAGGAACTCGTAGTCGGGCATGGTGGTTCGCATCTCCTCTGGGTGCTGGTCGACCGTTGCTTTCGGGACGACCACGGCAACCGTTTTCGGAGGTCCCCCCTACGACCGGCCACGGTATACCTCAAGCTCGGTGGGTCGCCACGCTGGGGCACCGCCGGCCGGGTCCGGCCGGGTCCGGCCCGGGCCTTCCGGAGCCTGCCGTCACGAACCCGAGCGGGCCCCGGGTCCGACTCCGGCTCCTTCGTCCCCGTCGGGACCTTCCCGCTCGGCCGCCAGGGCGCCCCGGCTGAGCTTCATGGCCTCGCTCCTCGGGATGAGCTCGATGAACTCGACCGTCTTGGGCACCTTGTAGGGGGCCAGCCTGGCCTTGGCGAACAGGATCACGTCGTCGGTGTCGGGAGGAGCGACGGCGTCCGCCGGCTGGACGATGGCGTGCACCCGGCGACCCCACTCCTGGTCGCGCAAGCCGATGACGACCACGTCGGCGATGCCGGGGTGCTCACTCAGGGCCGCCTCGATCTCGGCCGGGTACACGTTGACGCCACCGGTGACGATCATGTCCGACCGACGATCGGCCATGTAGAGGAACCCCTCGTCGTCGACCCAGCCAAGATCGCCCACGGTCACGAACCCGTCGTCGGTCCGCGGCATGGGCGCCACGTCGTCACCGACGTAGGAGGCGGCCGGGCCGGTGGGGGTCCTCAGGTAGATGCTGCCGACCTCGCCGGCCGGGAGTTCCTGGTCGTCGGCGTCGAGGATCTTGATCTCGGTGTCGGTGAAGCCGCGCCCGAGGGTGCCGGGGTGGCCGAGCCACTCATCGCCCCGGCAGGTGATCAGACCGAGCATCTCCGACGCCCCATAGCTCATATAGAAGTGCTCGGGCCCGACCAGTTCGCACCACCGTTTCCCCAACCACACCGGAAGGGCCGACGCCCCCTGTTGGACCCACTGGAGAGACGAGAGGTCCCGGTCGTCGATACCGGGCACCTGGGCCAGTCTCTGGAGCATGGGTGTGGCGGCGATGAAACCGGTGATGCGGTGGCTCTCGATCAGATCCAGCACGCGGGGGGCATTGAACCGTTCGAGGAGCACGATCCGGTCTCCGCCCATCAGGGTCCGCGTGGCCGTGAACCCGTTGGTGTGATAGAGCGGAGCCGAGACCAGCACCAACTGGGGCCTGGGCAGGGGCCCGTAGGACTCGACCACCATCGATGTGGGGGAGCCGGGAACGAAGAGACCGGGGCTGTTCATGACGATGGCCTTGGGCGTACCGGTCGACCCGGAGCTGCACACGCCCCAGCCCCGAGGGGCGACGACCTCTTCGAGCGGCTCGGTACCGGCCGACAGGCTCTCGTCGAACAGGTCGGCGTGGTCGGCGTCGACCAGTATGCGGGGATTGATGGTGGCCAGTACCCGCCCCCGCTCCCACTCGGGAAGGTCCCACCGCATGGGGATCACCACCGCACCCACCTTCCAACCGGCGAAGCAGGCCATCAGGTGTTCGGGGGAGTTGCGCAGACTGACCGCCATGTACTCCCCGACCTGGATCCCCCGCCGGGCCAGGACGTGGGCCAACTGGGTGGAGCGATCGTCCAGCTCCTTGAAGGACACCACCCGCTCGCTCCCGTCCTCGGCGGCGAAGACGACGGCGGTGCGGTCGCCCTGCTCCTCGGCCACCCGGTGGATCTGGGTACCGTACGGCACTCCGCCTGCTTCGGCGACCGGAGTCATCCCGCTCACCTCCCGTCTAGTCGAGGATGGTGATGGCGACTTTGGGGCACGCACGCGCCGCCGCCACCACCTTGTCCCGCAGGGACTCGGGCGGCTCCTCCTGCAGCACGTACAGCAAATCGTCGTCGCGCACCTCGAACACCTCGGGCGCGGCGGCCATGCACAGCGCGTTTGACTCGCACAGGTCGAAATCGACGATCACTCGCATGCCGGGCAGTGTACCCAGCCTCCGGCTGTCCGGGCTGCGGTCGGGAGATGGGCGCCTCTCCGGTCCCCATGACACGATGAGAGGATGGATCCGGAGCAGGTCGTGTTCGAAGGTTTCGAGGGACTGCGGCTGGTGGCCGACGTCTGGGGTGACGCCGATGCCTGGCCGCTCCTCTTCCTTCACGGCGGCGGACAGACCCGCCACGCCTGGGGATCGACGGCCGAGAAGGTGGCCTCGCAAGGATGGCGGGCCGTGACCATCGACCTTCGGGGTCACGGTGACAGCGACTGGGCACCCAACGGCGACTACTCGTTCACCGCCTTCGGCGGGGACGTGGTGGCGGTCGTCGACCAGCTCGGTCGGCCGCCGGTGTTGGTGGGGGCCTCTCTCGGGGGCATGTCCGCCCTCCTGGCCGAGGGCACCAGCGACCGGGCCGTGTCCAGCGGCCTGATCCTCGTGGACATCACTCCCCGGACCAACAGGAAAGGGATCGATCGCATCAAGTCGTTCATGACCTCCGGACTGGGGGGCTTCGATTCGCTGGAGGAGGCGGCCGAGGCAATTTCCGCCTACACCCCCCAACGGACCCGCCGGGTCAACCCCGCCGGGCTGATGAAGGTGCTGCGCCAACGAGACGGCCGGTGGTATTGGCACTGGGACCCGGCCTTCATCCAACAGGACCGGACCGAAGTCGTACCCGACCGGCTGGCCGGGCTGTTGGACGTGGCCGTCAACAACATCCACGTGCCCACCATGTTGGTGCGGGGCCTGCTGAGCGACGTGGTGGACCAAGACGGCGTCGACCATTTCCGGGCAACAATGCCCCAGGCCACCGTGGTCGACGTGGTCGGGGCGTCCCACATGATCGCCGGAGACCGCAACGATGCCTTCTCCGATGCCGTCGTGACGTTCCTCCGGGACGAGATCCTTCCCACTCTCGAATAGCCGAGGGGGTCGCCCCCGGAAAGCGCCACGCCACCACCGCCATCCACCACAAACCGCCATCCACCACAGGGGAAACCAGTTGAACAGGGCCAGGGTCGGCTTTTTCTCGCTCACGCACCACTCGCCGACCGGTGATGACCGCCCATACCTGTATTGGCACATGCTCGACCACATGCCCGAGCAGTACCAACTTCCGGGACTGCTGTTGGGACAGCGGTGGGCATCGACTCCGGCGTGCCGGGCGGCCCGGGCCGCCGAAGTCGACTCGTGGTCCTCGGTCGAACACGTCGTCTGTTACCTGATGGGGATCCCGGTGGACCGGACGATCGACGAATTCCTGGCCCTCGGCCGCCAGCTGGCCGGCTTGGGTCGTTACCCGCACGCGCTCCCGTCCCAGTACCGGGGGGCCCTGCGCCTGCTCGATGCGCTGGCCGCTCCCCGGGTGCTGGTGTCGGCCGAAGTGGTCCCCTTCCGTCCCCATCACGGTGTCTATTTGCTGGTCGATCAGCCGGACGAGGCCATACCCCAGGACGGCTTCCTCGGTCGCCTGCACACCGAGGTCCTCCCGGCGCTGGTGAGCGTGCCCGGGGTGGCAGGGGCGTGGAGCTACACCACGTCGCCGGGCATCCGGCGGTCGATGTTCTCCGAAGGGCACCACCGGATCATCGTCTGCTACCTCGACGAAGATCCGGCAACCGTCGGCCAGCGCCTGTCCTCCGTGATCGAGCAGATGTGGGCCACCGCGCCATCCCGGGTGCTGCTGGCTGCTCCGTTCGAATCACTTTTCCGGTGGGACATCGACCGGTTCGGGCCGGACGGGCCGGACGGGCCGGACGGGCCGGACGGGCCGGACGGGCCGGACGGGCCGGAATAACCCGCCCCCGACCCGCTGACCCGCCGAAGCCCAGGTCCCCGAGTCAGGCGACGGTGCCGTGCCTGCGTCGGCCCCAGACGGCAAAGGTGAGGAGGGCCGCGGCCACGTGGAGATCGTCGGCGCCACGGTCGTGGACCTCGACCCGGACCACCGCCCGGCGCCGGCCGCGGCGCAGTACGTGGGCGGTGGCAACCACCGGGCCGATCCGGGCACCGTCGAGGTAGCTCACCTGGAGCTCGCTGGTCGCCGTGCGCTCGTACGCCTGTTCCCCCCGCAGCAGGGCCGAGCCCGCCACCATGTCGACCAGCGTGGCCAACAGCCCCCCTTGGAGGGCTCCCGAGCCATTGACCACCTGGGGGGTGACCTCCATCTCCATGGCCCAGTCGGCGCCCTCCACCACCACCGTCCGCATCTCGAACGCCTCGAAGGCGTGACCGGGGGCCAGACCCGGCGGCTTTGCCTCGGGGTGTCGGGATGCGGTCACGGCGACGCCAGGCCCAACCGTTCCTGGCGGAGCCGGCGCTTGAGGACCTTGCCACTCGGCTCACGGGGAAGCTCGTCGACGAACTCGATGGTGCGGGGAAGCTTGAAGCGGGCCAGACGGTCGGACAGAAACTCCAACAGGTCCTGTTCGGCGAGGCCGGCGGCGGGTCGGGCCTCGACCATGGCGAACACCTGTTGCCCCATGCGGTCGTCTGGGAGCCCGAATACCGCGGAGTCCACCACATCGGGGTGCTCGGCCAAGGCCTCCTCGATTTCGGCGGGATAGATGTTGACCCCGCCACTCAGGATGAGGTCGACCCGTCGATCGGCAATGAACAGGTAGCCGTCTTCGTCCACGAACCCCATGTCTCCCACGGTGAAGTACTCGTCGCGCCAGGCTTCAGCCGTCTTGTCCTCCGCATTGTGGTAGCTGAAGCGATGGGTGGCGAACGACGAGACATAGATGACGCCTACCTCGCCGGGGCCGAGGGGTGTCTGGTCCTCACCGACGATGCGGATGGACAGGCCCGGGAACGGTCGCCCGACGCTCCCCGGCTTGGCCAGCCATTCCTCGGGCGAGATGGTCGTTCCGAACCCCTCGCTCATCCCGAAGTACTCCCAGATCGAACCAGGTGGGAACACATCCATGATTCGCCGCTTGACGGCGACCGGACAGGGCGCGGCAGCGTGCAGGATCTTCCTCACACTGGACCGGTCGTAGGCCTCCCAGTCAGTCTCGAGTATCCGGATGAAGTTGGCCGGCACCATGTGGGACGTCGTCACCCGCTCGCTTTCGATCAGGGACAGGCACCCCTCGGCTGAGAACCGATCCATGATGACGACCGGTGCGCCCTCGTTCAGATGCATCACCGCGTAGTTGCCGGGCGCCGTGTGGTAGGCCGGGCCGCAGAGCAGATGCACGTCCTGGCGCGTGAACCCCCAATAGTCGGCGAACGGTTGGGGCGGGAACTGGCGGGAGGGCACCGGCCGGGGCCGGCTGATTCCCTTCGGCCTACCGGTGGTGCCCGAGGTGTAGTTCATGAAGATCGTGGGGGAACCCACGAAGTCCCAGAGTCGGGTATCCGACGGTGACTTCTCGACGTCGGGATCGTCGATCGACACCGCGACCCGGAGGGCCCCGGCCACCGCGGAGGCGGTGGCCCGATCGACCACACTCGGGTCCTCGTACACGAAGGCCACCGCTCCGGAGTCCTCCAGGAGATAGGCCACCTCCGCCCCGGTGAAGCGGTAGCTGATGGGGACGATCATGGCTCCGACCCGGGCCGCCCCGTACCAGCAGGCGAAGATCTCGGGCCGGTTCCCCACCATCACCCCGATCCGATCGCCGTGGCCCACGCCGGCGGCGGCAAAGTAGTTGGCCCACCGGTTGGCGGCCGCGTCCAGATCGGCAAACGACCACCGGCGCTCGCCGGCCACCAGGGCCAGGCGGTCCGGTGTTTCGGTGGCGATGGCCGAGATGCCCCGGGCACTCATCGGTCCACTCGATCCACCGGCCCCACGCGGGACGGGCGGTTCGCCGACGGTTCGGCGGACCGTCCCTCCCGCCCTGCCACCACCCACCCGAGCACCGGCATGGCCACTCCCATCATCCCGTTCCGGAGCCGAGGCCCCCGACGATTCTCTTGTCCCGGCAGCCCGCCACCCTAGCGACGACGGACCCGTGCCGGCCCGGGTGCTGAAGTCCTCACATCGCCGTCGATCCGGAGGGACGTCCTCGAGATGTGGCCGCCGGCGCTCGGCCGGGATCGGCCGGACCGATCGGCCGGTTCAGGCCGCGGTGTCGAATCCCATCAGGCGGTTCAGGTTGCCGCCCATGATCTTCCTCACGTCTTCGTCGGGAAGGCCCTTGAGATCGTCGACGAAGTTGAGCGGATCGGCCAGACCCTCGGGATGGGGATAGTCGGAACCGAACAGGACCCGATCGGCTCCCAGCACCTCGACCAGGCCCTTCGGATCCTCCTCATGGAACGGGTGCACGTAGATGTTGCGCTTGAACACGTCGACCGGATTCTCCTCGAAAGCATTCGGGCTGAACTCCCAGGCATGCTCCATGTCGCCCAGAATCGGCCGCACCCAGTTGCTGCCGTTCTCAACCGGGGTGAACCGGAGGCTCGGAAAGCGGGAGCACAGTCCGTGCCCGATCAGGGAGGCGACGGTGTCGATGATGGGACGACCCTGGTGCGCCACTATCGCCTGGAATCCCGAGCCGCCCTTGAACGGGGTCATCTCGCCGTCGCGGACGCCCTCCCATTCGTTCATGTACCGCTGATATCCGCTGTCGGAGGCATGCATGCCGATCAGCAGCCCCGCCTCGGCCACCTTGGACCAGAACGGGTCGAACTCGGGCAGAGCCATCGACCGGGGCCCCATGTACCCGGGGACCGGAGCCGGACGGATCAGGATGATCTTCGCTCCGCGCTCGACCACCCAGTCCAACTCCTCGATGGCCCGGTCGACGATCCCCAGATGGATGACGGGCGTGGGAAACATGCGGTTCTCGTAGTTGAAGGTCCAGTGTTCGTGCATCCACTGGTTCAGGGCATGGATCACCGCGTGTACGGCAGGAGGATCGTCACGCATCCGCTCCTCGAGGAGACTGGCCAGCGTCGGCCACATGATGGCCCGGTCGAGACCGAGCTCGTCCATGATCTTCAGCCGCGGCTCGGGACTCGAGAACCCCGGCAGTGCGTCCATCCCCCTGCCCAGGATCTCGCGGCGCGACTTCCCCTCAGGGTTCCCGACTTTGAAATACTCTTCCTGGGCCCCCGGCGCCGCCACCCGCTCGAAGGTAGGGTTGGGGATGTAATCGCTGATGAGGTTCTTCACCGCGATCTTCGTCCGTCCGTCGACTTGGACGTACTTGATCAATCCTTCGTACTCCGCCGGGAGGTACTTGGTGAAGGCGTCCGGGGTCTCGTACATGTGGTTGTCGGCGTCGAAGACAGGAAAGTCGAGCTTGCGTGAAGGCATGGGTGCCGTCCCCCTTTGGTCAGCCCGCTGCCGCCGGTCCGGCGGAACAGCTGGTGAGCGAGAGTTAACAGTTGTTTTCCATAACTGTACCAGTGCCCCGGAGGAGGAGAAAGCGGGCCTCGGCCCCGGCGTCTCCTCCTGCCGCCACCCGGGTCGGGCGGCGACCGCTCGGGAGGGGCTGCAGGTTCCGCAGGCCCCCCGATAAGCTGCGCCGGGTGAGTGCCAAGAGCCCTGCCGTGTCCGTGCTCGCCGAGGACCCTCCCGAACTGGACCGATCTGACAGCGGTCCCGAGGTAGAGCTGCTGATCAATGCCACCTGGGCCGTGGCCGCTCGCACCGGGAGCATCGAACCGGGTGTCCGCGAGATCCTCCAGGAGGCGGGGCTGTCGACCAAGGCCTTCTATCGACACTTCCGGTCCAAGGACGAACTTCTCTTGGTGGCGCTCGACCGGGCGTCGAACGTGCTGGTCGAGTACCTGGAGCACCGCATGGCCCGGGTTTCCGGACCACTGGCGAAGATCGGCGAGTGGATCGACGGTTGCCTGCGTCAGGCGGTCAACCCGTCAGCGGCTCGGCGGATCCTGCCCTGGACGCTCGGCTTCGGCCGCATCGCCGCCAAATTCCCCGAACAGCTCGAACGCAACCAGAATGCGATCATCGGCCTGCTCGAGCGCGAGATCCAGGCCGTGGTCGACGAGGGCCTGGGGTCCAGCCCCGATCCGGCCACCGATGCCCGGATCGTCTTCGGCTGCACGTCCCACACGGTGCAACGCCATCTCATCAACGGGACGGTGCCGGACGCCACCACCAGCCACCAGCTCACCAACTTCGCCCAGCGGGCGCTTGGAGCGCGGCCGACGGCGTCATAGGCGGTCGGGCCTCCGAGCCACGGGCACAGAGCTCAGAGCTCCAGTGACCGGCCGATGATCTCCTTCATGATCTCGGTGGTCCCCCCGTAGATGGAGGTGACCCGGGCGTCGGCGAAGGCACGGGCGATGGGGAACTCGCTCATGTAGCCGTACCCTCCGTGCAGCTGCAGACCCCGATCGGTCACCCGCTGCTGGAGCTCCGTGCACCACCACTTGGCCATGGCGGCGCGCTCGGGAGGGAGCGCACCGTGGAGGAACTCCCCGATGCAGGCGTCGACGAAGGCCGCCCCCACTTCGATCTGGGTGGCCAGCTCGGCCAGAACGAAGCGACTGTTCTGGAAGGAACCGATGGTCTGGCCGAAAGCGGTGCGCTGCCGGCAGTACTCGATCGTCAAGCCGAGGGCGTAACGGGCCGCCGCCACCCCGGAAACGGCCATGGACAGCCGCTCCTGGGGCAGGTTGCTCACCAGTTGGATGAAACCCTCTCCCTCCACCCCCAGCAGGTTCTCGTGCGGCACGGTCACGTCGGCCAGGAACAACTCGGCGGTGTCCTGGGAGTGGAGGCCGAGTTTTTCGAGGTTCCTCCCACGCTCGAAGCCCTCCATGCCGCGCTCCAGCACGACGAGACTGATGCCCTTGTGCTTCTTGGTCGGATCGGTCTTGACCGCCGTCACCACCAGGTCGGCATTGATCCCGTTGGTCACGAACGTCTTGGCCCCGTTCACCACGTAGGTGTCCCCGTCCCGGATCGCCGTGGTCGACATCGAAGCCAGATCGCTCCCCATGCCGGGTTCGGTCATGGCGATGGCGGTGATCAGCTCCCCGGCGGCGATGCCGGGCAGCCATCGCTCCCTCTGTTCGTCGTTGCAGTACGCCAGGAAGTACGGAAGGACGATGTCGTTGTGCAATGCGATGCCGAGACCCACCCCGTTGCAACCGGCTCCGTAGAGCTCCTCGTTGACGATGGCGTTGTACCGAAAATCCTCGACCCCTCCACCACCCAGATGTTCGGGTACGGCCATGCCGAGCAGACCCAGTTCACCCGCCTTGGTGAACAGGGACCGGTCGATGATGCCCTCGTCCTCCCACTTGTCGAAGTGGGGCACCACCTCATTGACCACGAACCGCTTCATCGTGGCCCGGAACTGCTCGTGCTCGTCGGCGAACAGCGTGCGGGTCACGCCGATTCCCGGGCCTCATCGATGGGGTGGGTTCTCATGGCGACTCCTCGACCGCGGTGGTTCGGACCGACGGCCCGAGGGCGTCGGGCCGAAGGTGGGCTGTCGGCGGCGGCTCGTGTCCTTCGCCCCCGGCACCGGTGTCGAGTAGCTTGACCCACCGGTATGGACAAGGTAGTGGATCTTGACGCGGCGGTGGCGCACGTGCAACCCGGCGATTCGGTTCACGTGGTCACCAATCACTCGCGGTGGACGGCCGCCGCCCGCCACCTGGTTCGACGGTGGTGGGGGCAGGATCCGGAGTTCACCTTGGTCATGCTCAGCCTGTCGAGCCTCGGGACGCTCTTCTTCAAGGGCGGCCTGGTTCGCAAAGTGGTGACCGGCTACTCAGGCGACGTCTTTCCGAATTTCACGCCCAATCCATGGTTCTCCAACGCCTATCTCCGGGGAGAGGTCGAGGTCGAGCACTGGTCGTTCCTCACCTTCCTCCAACGACTGGAGGCAGCTGCCCGCGGCCTGCCGGCCACCGTCACCGGCTCGCTGGCCGGGTCGAGCATGGCCGACAATCCCGGCTTCGCCCAGGTCCCCTCCCCGTTCGGAGGCACCTTGGGTCTGCTCGCCCCGTATGCCCCCGACATCGCCCTCCTCCACGCTCCGGTGGCTGATCGGGAGGGCAATATCGCCCTGAACGCGCCGGTGCTGGAGGGAGTGTGGGGGGCGCTGGCGGCCAGGCGTGGCGCGGTGGTCACGGTGGAACGGGTGGTCGACGACATCCGCCCGTGGTCACACCTGGTCCGCATCCCGGCCCACCGGGTTCTGGCCGTGACCGAGACGCCCATGGGGGCCCACCCCGGGGGCCTGTTCACCCGGGACACGCCGGCCCCCCCATACGGGGAGGACCTCGAGTTCTGGTCCGACGTCCAACGGATCAGTCGCGGCGAGAAGTTCGACTCGTGGATCGACCACTGGGTACTCGAGCCTGCCGACCAGGACGAGTACCTCCTTCGACTGGGAGCAGACCGGATCGAGGCACTGACGGCCCGGGCCGACCCCGAGTCGTGGCGCGTCGACGAAGCCGCCTTCCCCCCGGACCTCGCCGCCCCGGTCGGCTCCTGGGAGCGGGCGGCCGTGTTCGGTGCCCGGTACCTCGCCGATCGCATCGTGGCCCGTGATGCCGACGCGGTCCTCGCCGGAGCCGGAGTGGCCAACTTGGCCAGCTGGCTCGGCGTCCACCTGGCCCGGGACCGTGGCACCGAAGTGGAGCTGACGGCCGAGCTCGGATTGTGGGGCTACGAGCCGACTCCGGCCGATCCGTTCGTCTTCAACCACCGGAGCTTTCCGACCGCCACCATGCTTTCGGACAGCGAGCAGATACTGGGCATGATGGCGGGCTCACCCGGCACGACCCTGTTGGCATGCCTGGGGGCGGCGCAGATCGACCGGTTCGGCAACATCAACTCAACCGTCATCCCCGGCCGGTCCTTTTTGGTCGGCTCCGGAGGAGGCAACGACGTCGCCTCCCGGGCCGATGAGGTCGTGGTCATGGCCACCCTGACCAAGCGGCGTACCGTCGACCGGGTCCCCTACACCACGTCTCCCGGCGGGCGGGTGGTCGCCTTCGTCTCGGACCTGGGGATCTTCGAGAAGGGCGACGACGGCTCGTTCGTTCTGACGGCCGTGGCACCGGGGGCGGACGCCATCGACGATCGGCTCGGGGTCATCCGATCGATGTGCGGATGGGACCTGGAGGTTGCCCGGAGCCTGGTGGAGCTGGCACCGGTCGAGGACACCCACGTGCACACCCTCCGCCGGTGGGACCCCCGCGGCCACTTCCTGCGCCCCGACGCCTGAGCTCCCCATTTTCGTCGCTCAGTCGCTCAGGCGCTCAGTCGCTCAGTCGCTCAGTCGCTCAGTCGCTCAGTCGCTCAGAGGATTCAGCCAACCTGGCGACACCGAACGGGCACCCCGCGAGACGCTGCCGCCGATGTAGTTCCGTTGCGCTTCGATCGTCCCGGCCCCGATGCACAGTCCACGGATGTCCCGATAGGCGCGCTCCAGCGGGTACTCGCGGCTGTAGCCGTATCCCCCGTGAATCTGGATGGCCTCGTCACACACGAACTTCGCCGCCAAGTTGGCCGAGGTTTTGGCCATGGCCGTCTCCAGCGCCGGTGGCGTCCCGCCCGGTCCGGCCAGCCTCACGGCTCGAGCCAACAACAGTCGGGCACTTTCGACGGCTACGGCCATGTCGGCCAGCTTCCACTGCAGCCCCTGCAGCTCGGCAATGGGCCGGCCGCCCACCGACCGCTCCTTCATGTAGCGGACGGAGTGCTCCAATGCACCCTGGGCGGCACCGATACACATCGCTGCGTTGCCGCAGCGCTCGTGGTTGAGATGGGCGAGCAGCACCTTGAATGCATCGGTCGAGGCAGGATCACCGGCCAACAGGACGTCTTCCTCGGTCACCGCCACGCCATCGAAGGCGACCTCGGACTCGGTGGCGGCGTGAATCCCCATGCCCCGGTGCCGACCGGTAAGCGAGACGCCGTCACGGTCCATCGGAACGACTACCGCTCCGATGCCTTTGGCACCCTCCCCGCCGGGCCACCGGCACCACACCAACACTCCGGCGGCCACATGGGCGAGTGTCGAGTAGTTCTTGTAGCCGTTCAGCCGCCACCGGCCTGGGCCGTCCTCGGTGAGGGCCGTGCGCATGGCCTGCACCGCGGAACCGGCATCGGGCTCGGTGATACCGATGCTCAGGATGGCCTCGCCATCGGCCACCGCCGGCAACCACCGTTCCTGTAGGGCGGGGTTGCCGAGATGCTCAATCCCCCGTGGCGGCCCGTTGTAGGCGAGCTGGCAGCAGATCGCCGTCGAGACGTCATGGCGGGCAATCTCTTCGAGCACGATCGAGGCCTCGACATCGCCGAACCCCAGTCCTCCCCACTCTTCCCCAACGGTCACCCGGAAGAGGTCGGCAGCCGCCAGAGCCTTCACTGCGCCTTGCGGGAACTCGCCGGTCTCGTCACCGGTGGAGGCCCGTGGCCCGACCTCGCGGGCCGCCACGTCGCGGGCCAACTGGCGCAGGACGGATTGGTCCTCGCTCTCGGCCATCGGGTCGACTCCGTGCGCTTTGGCCATGGACACCACTCTTCGCAGACGCACCCCAGCAGGCGATGGGGTTGGACAACCAATAGTATCGGCACCCGACCGCCGGGACCCTGGTGGCACGGGTGATGGGAGCTCCGATGTTGTTGGAAGGACGAGTGGCGGTAGTGACGGGGGCGGGACGCGGTATCGGTCGCGAGTTTGCTCTGGCCCTGGCCCGGGAAGGTGCCGCCGTGGTAGTCAACGACATCGGCGTCGGGCTGAGCGGAGACCAGACCGGCGAGGATCCGGCCTCCGATGTCTGCTCCGAGATCGTGGCCGCCGGGGGGCGAGCCGTTCCGGCTCACGACTCGGTAGCCGACTTCGAGGCTGCCGGCCGCATCGTTCAGACCGCTCTCGACAGCTTCGGGAGCATCGACATCCTGGTCAACAACGCCGGGATCGTGCGGGATCGCACCCTGGTCAAAATGGGGCCCGACGACTTCGATGCCGTCATCGCCACCCACCTGAAGGGTGCATTCAACTGCACCCGGCACGCCGTCGTACCCATGAAGGAGGCGGGGTATGGACGCATCATCAACATCACCTCGTCAGCCGGACTCCGGGGAAATTTTGGGCAGACCAACTACGCGGCGGCCAAGGCTGGGATCATGGGGATGACCTTCGTGTGGGCCCTGGAGCTCGGTCGGTCGGGCATCACCGTGAACGCCATGGCACCGGCCGGAGCCACCCGCATGACGGCCTCCCTCTATGCCGAGGGCGAGGAGCCTCCCGCATCGCTGAACCCGGCGCTCAATGCCCCCATCGTCGTCTACCTGGCCTCCGAACGGGCCGGAGCGGTCAACGGCCAACTGTTCGGCCGGACGGATTGGGCCTACACGTTGTTCCAACACCCCAAACAGATCGCATGGATGGATCGCGACGGGGGTTGGGACGTCGAGGCGCTGGCCGAGCACTTCAACGGGATGCTCGGTCAACATCTCCAGCCGGTCGGGATGGTCATGCCCTCCGGTCTCAGCCAGGACTCTGCGCGTTCGTGAGTGCTCGCCCCGGCTGCATCTAACTCCGGCTTGGTCGGCGCTCGTCGCCGGGCCATACGGACGGTGGCCATGCGGGCAGTCTCCACGTCGCCTTTGCTTTTCCGTTTGGCGTACCGGTGGTAGGTCATTTCGAAAAGCTCCACCGGCGCCGACGCTGGGCCATGCGGACGGTGGCCATGCGGGCAGTCTCCACGTCGCCTTTGCTTTTCCGTTTGGCGCACCGGTGGTAGGCCATTTCGAAAAGCTCCACCGGCGCCGACAGCCACCAGCCACGCAGCCCAGCCACAAAGAGCGTCAGGACTCGCCCGGGCGGGACCGTCCCGGCCCAGCCGTGTCAGTCAGTCGGTTCCGAGCCCACCACGCTGACGAAGCTCACGCACTCGCCAGGACCCCCACCCAGATTGTGGGTCAGCCCCAGGGTCCTGCCCCCTTCGGTGACACTCTTGATCTGGCGGTCCTCTGGTGCCTGGCGGCGAAGCTGCAACCAGCACTCGAACATCATCCGCAGTCCCGAGGCGCCGATCGGATGGCCGAAGCTCTTGAGGCCGCCATCGGGATTCACCGGGAGCTCGCCGTCCAGGTCGAACGTACCAGCCAACACTCCTTCCAACCGGTCCCCCGCTCGGCGAAACCGAGGTCCTCCATCAGCACCAGTTCCGTGGGTGTGAAGCAGTCGTGCACTTCGGCCATGGCCAGCTGCGACCGTGGGTCGGTCACCCCGGCTTGGTGATAGGCGTCCTCGGCCGAACGGATCACCTCTTCGAAGGAGGTGTAGTCGTAGTCAGGATCGATGGGACCCGCCGCCGGACCGGCCACGAAGCTCAGGCCCTTCACGTAGAGCGGCGAGTCCGTGTAGCGGTGGGCATCCTCCGCCCGACAGATGATGGCGGCGGCAGAGCCGTCCGACACCCCGCTGCAGTCGAACACGCCGAGCTCTCCTGCCACCCGGGCTGACTTGGATATGGTCTCGAGCGAGACTTCCTTGCGGAACTGGGCACGCGGATTGCGCGCCCCATTGAAGTGGTTCTTCCAGGCGATGCGGGTGAAGACCTCCTTCAGCTCCTCGGGGTCCACGCCGTACTTGTGCGCATACGACGGGGCCAGGAACGAAAACGCCGCCGGCGACGTCAGAGAGGTACCGGTGCCGTCGCCGACCTGGTGGATGCCGGTGAGACCCGAATAGCCCGAGTCCTTCGAATTTCTCGACCCCGATGGCCATGGCCAGGTCGTAGGCGCCGGAGGCCACGGCGTAACAGGCGTTGCGCAGTGCCTCGGAACCTGTGGCGCAGAAGTTCTCGACCCGGGTGACCGGCCGGTAGTCGATCTTGAGCGGGCGGGACAGCGTGAGTCCGCTGTTCCCGGCGCCCAGAGTCCCCATCCAGAATGCGTCGATGTCGTCGAGTGCGATCCCCGCCGAGCTGACGGCATCCTTCGTGGCGTCGACCAACAGATCGTCGGCGCCCTTGTCCCAGAGCTCGCCGAACGGGGTGCACCCCATGCCCACGATGGCCACTCTGTCCCGAATCCCGTTGCTTGCCACAGCTATGCCTCCTTGGCCGGCGTAGTACTCGACGATGCCGACGGTGCGTCGGCCCCCATTCTTGCATCGTTGGCCTCGGTGCCCCCGGTCGGCAGGTCACCGACGGGGCGGGCCTTCCAGAAGTAGTTGTGCATACCGTCAGCCGAATAGAGGCGCCGGAAGGTCATCTGCACGCGGGTGCCGATCCTCACCGCATCGGGATCGCAGTCAGTCAGCTCGCAACGGAACCGTCCACCGCCGTCGAAATCCACCACCACGCCGACCGTGGGAGGGGCGAGGCTGAAGGCCAGGTAGTCGATGGTGAAGGTGGCCACGGTGCCTTCGACGTCGGCCAGGCGATCGGGCTCCATCTGGTCGACGGACTTGCACCGGAGGCACACCCGGGTCGGCGGGAGGTGGCGGAAACCGCACACCAGACACCGGCTGGCGCTGAAACCGAACTTCCACTCTTCGGTCCTGAGCATGTTCGGAGCACCGGGCCTACTGGGTTCTGGACGGCGCGGCGGCTCCCGATGGAGTTGGCCCCGCCAAGTCAGGAATGAGGCATACGACAGATCGCGACGTCCCTCCTCGGACTGCTGGGCCACCGTGGCCAGTCCGGCTTGGCGACGCTTCTCTTGGACCCCGGGCAGCAGGTCGGTCGTCCGCCACACCAGGGCATCGGCCCCGTCGGCCAGCTGCAGGGTGACCACGATCTGTCCGGGCGTGGCTCGCTCCAGCACATCGGCCAGGCCCACGGAGAGGTGGGCAGCACCGAGGTTTCCAGTGGAGGCCGAAGGTCCTTGGCCACCGCTCCGGGGTCCACTCCCAGCGAGGCGGTAGCCGCCCGGGTCGCCCGGGTGTGGAGACCGGCCACCACTAGGTGGTCGATGTCGTCAAGAGCAACGCCGGCAGATTTGAGGGCGTCGGAGAAGGCCGCCTGGGCCAGCGGCACATAGGCCTGCTCGCCGAAGCGCTCCTCCCACTGATGTGAGCTGGCTTCGCCCGGTACCCGCCAGCGATCGAGGAATTCGTCACTGGCCGATGCCCGCCCGATCAGCTCGGCCACCGCCCCGTCGGTGACGTAGTTCAAGGCGACGCCGGCGTCGCCCGAATCACGCTCGTCCGCTCCTCCGGCCAGACCGGTCCGCACCTCTGCGATCACAACCAGAGTCGGCTGCCGATCGGCGACTGCCGCCGCCGTGCTCAGGGCGCCTACGGCCGAACGGACCGAACCCACCATGTCGTAGGCGGCCACCGACTGAGGGAGGCCGAGGGCGGCGTGCACGGTGGTGGCGTTGGTCTTGTCCTGATAGGCGGGTTCCGGAGTGGAGAAGAAGAGCTGATCCGGTCCGGCTCCGGACCGAGGGCGAGCGCCCGTCGGGCCGCCTCGACGCCGAGTGTGGTGGTGTCCTCGTCGTAGGAGGCAACCGTCCTCGTCCCCCGACCCCCCGGTCCTCCCAGGGCCGCGCGCCGATGGCCTTGCGCTCCAGGCGCCAGAACGGGAGGTAGACCCCCCATGAGCCGATTCCCGATGTCATGCACTCACCCTTCCCGGTCCCCACGTGACGGGCCCTGCGTTCGCTTGCGGCCACGAGCCCGCCACCAGCCGGGTGACGGTGACCCCGATATTACGGGCAGCAGCCCCCGCTCGGCATCTCGAGAGCACCGACAGGGCCTCGTCAGGGCCCGGGGGCGGAACCCGGGGACTGACGGGCAGGGCCGGATCCGGTGATCAGAACTTCGACGTTCCGCCCCCGGCCGGCTTCTGCCCCTCGGGAAACGCCCGGACCATGTTGTCCTGGACGAACGAACCGACCAGGCGCCCGTCGGCGGTGAAGATGTTGGCCCGTCCGTAAGTGCGGCCTCGCCCGGCGTAGGGACTCTCGTGGGCCAGCAGGTGCCACTCGGCCGCGTTCACCGGTTCGTGAAAGGTCAGGGTGTGGCTCAGCACACTGGTGGAGATGGAGACGTGGGCCATCGACTGGCCGATCCCGGCATGAGGTCGCATGGCCGTTGCGATGAGGAACCCGTCGGTGGCGTAGGCCAGCAGGGCCTGACCGATGACGGCGGGGGCCTCGGCCCCGGAAAGCGGACCCAGGCACCCAGCTCGGGAGGCCCCACCTCGTCGGGATCCGAGAGGTCGACGCCGTCGACCACGCGGATCTCCCAGAACTCGCCTTCCCCGCTGATCGGCGCGGCATCCTCGGGCGATCCGACGTCGGGGGGCTCCGAGCCGTGACGGATGAGATCGGGCTCGACTGCGCTCAGGAGCACCAGCGACCGGGTGCACAGACGGTCGCCCTGCCGGGTGGTGACAGTGGCACTGGCCAGGGCCCGACCGACATGCATGGCTTCGACGTCGATGTCCAAGGGCACATCGGGCGCCCCGCCGCGGGCGAACACGGTGTGGATGGACTTGACCTCCTTGGTCGGGTCCACTGTGGAGGCGGCCACGATCGACTGCGCCAGCAGCTGACCTCCGAAGACCACCCCTCCCGCCCCCGAGACGAAGTTCTGGGCCCGGAAGTGGCCGGCTCCGGCCTCTCCCACCGGCTCGAGATCGAGCACCTTCACCAGATCGGACACATCGGTCATCGCTCAGGGCTCCCTCCGGGGCAGACGGTATGGTGGCGGCCCCATGAACGGTCAATGGCAGCCGGGATCATGGCACAACGGGCCGGGCCCGGGTCGTGCGTTCCCGATCAGGCCCCGGCGACCCGGTCGGCCTGCCAGCCCGATGGGAAGGCACTCACCAGTTCCGACACCAGGACGGGCACGTCGCTGAGGGATCGGAGCATGTCGTTGAGATGGGTGCACGTGGACGTGCCGGTCAGCTCTCTGCGCACCTGCGATCGCAGCCCGGCCAGGGACATTCCGGCGAGACGGCCGGCACTGGCCAGCGCCCCCGGGCACTCCGTCCACGGCAGCACGTGGGCCCGGGCGACCATGTCGACCACCCGCCCTTCGACGCCGTCGACCGCTCCGTCCACCGAATACTCGTGGAGCACGGTCTCCGACCCCTCGGCGTCGACGTGGCTGTCCCGGAAGTGAACGTCGACCCGGTACTGGTCAGCCGGATCGCCGGGGGCCAGGACATCGAGCCGTCGGCGCCGGCGCATGGCGTGGGGTACCAGGGGGCCCATGGTGTGCCAGGCGGCAGGGTCGCCGACCGGTTCGAGGGTCGGGGCTGGAGGTCCCATGGGGGTGGGGATGACCCCCTCGGTGCGGATCGTCACCATCATGGCCGAGTCGCGGGCCCATCCGGCGCAGAGGTCCGCTGCCGCCAGCTGGGCTGTCGCCAGAACGGCGGCCGGTCGTCGAGCCGGGCCCGGCGGCGCCGGCGAATCGGGTTCGTCGAACAGTCCGGCCCGCTGCATGGCGTATCCCGACACCAGGGTGGCCCCGGGAAGGTCGTCGAGCAGGAGGTAGAGCAGTGAGCCGGACAACCGCTCGTCGGGCATCACCCCGTTCAGCTTGGCCCTGAACCCGGGACCGACGGCCATCCCGATCAACGGGTCCAGCCCGTCGACGTCGGGGACGCTGGCGATGGAGCTGATCGTCCGGGTGGCGCCGTCGAGCCGGAGTCGCAGCTCGGTCTCGGACACGACAGTGGCCGGATCCACGCGGTCGGTGCGGAGGTCGCGGGCCCGGGCGATGATGTCCAGATCGCCCCAGATCCCGTCGGGCCGAAAGGTGTCGATGCTCGACGTCCGGCGGATGGAGCCGGGCCGACGAGCCGGAGTGGTGGCCGCCGGGTCGTGGGGACCAGCCGCCTCGGGGAGCAGCATCACACCGCCCGTCGGGGTCGAGGTCCGAATCGGTGTGCCGCGTCCCGGGCGGACTCGACCCGCTCCCACCCTCGGGGCCGGCCCCCGGTGATCCGCAGTGTCATTGCATCTCCCCTTCGACTCCCTGGATGGGCGGGCGGCCCCCGAGGCCGGATCCCGGCTCAGGGCCCCCGTCACGCTACCTGGGGCCCGGCCTCGCCAATGCACCGGCGGCGCTACGGGAGGATCAGCACCTTTCCCGTCGCCCGGCGCTCGGACAGGTCGGCCAGGGCCCGGGCCGCCTGGTCGAGCGGATAGCTCGCCGAGACGTGGGGCCGGACGGCGCCGGACGAGAGGAGGGCGGCCAACTCGACCCGGTCGCGAGACTCGTCACCCGGCCGGTTCCGTGAGAAGCCCTCCATGGTGAACCCGCTGACCACCACCCCTTTCAACAGGACCAGATTGAGGGGTATCCGAGGAATCTCACCCGAGGCGAACCCGACCGACACGAAGCGGCCGCCCCAACGGAGAGCACGCAGCGCCGGTTCTGAGTACGGGCCGCCCACCGGGTCCACCACCACATCGGCGCCGCCCCCGGTGATCTCCTTGATCCGGTCCTTCAGATTCTCCGTCCCGTACACGATGACGGCGGCGGCTCCTTTCTCGAGACAGCACGCCGCCTTTTCCGGCGTCGACACCGCGGCCACGACGCGGGCCCCGAGTACCGCCGCCAGCTCGACAGCCGCCAGACCGACGCCGCCGGCCGCTCCCAACACCACGACCCACTCGTCCGGCGCTACCTGGGCCAAGCTCCTCAGCGCGTGGTAGGCGGTGCGGTGGGCGACCCCGGAGGCGGCCGCCGTCCGGAGGTCGACCCCCGGCTCCACCGGTTCGACGGCCGCCGCCGCCACCGCCACCTGCTCGGCGAATGCCCCGATCAGCGTGGCCCCGACCACCCGGTCCCCCACGGCCAGTCCTTCGGTGCCGGGGCCGAGGGACCGGACGGTGCCGGCGAACTCGCTCCCCGGGGTGAACGGGACCGGCACGTGCAACTGGTACTGGTCAGCCACCACCAGGACGTCGGGAAAGTTGACGGCGGCGGCGGCCACGTCGACCACCACCTGACCGTGGGACGGCACCGGATCCTCCACCTCCTCGACCGAGACCGACGACGGCGGACCGTAGGCTCGGCAGCGGACGGCGCGCATCACCGGCGGCTCACGCGTTGCCCACCACGTGTTCGACGTAGGCAGCCAGCTTCTCCCGGGCCGCCTCCCGTTGGGCCGGGAGGTGGGCCGTGGGCCACAGCCCCGGTGCCGGCTGGTAGCCCTTGAGAACCTCGCGGGCCACCGTGATCTTGTGCACCTCGGTCGGGCCGTCGACCACGCTCATGATGGGGGCCATCATCCACATACCGCCGAAGGGCATCTCGTTGGAGACCCCCAGAGCCCCGTGGGCGTGCATCGAGCGCCACACCGCGTCGTGCACCACCTTGGGAGTGAGTGCCTTGATGGCGGCGATGTTCTTGCGCGTGCGTTTGTAGTCCTGGAACTGATCGATCTCCCAGGCGGTGTAGAGCACCAACAGCCGGAACTGCTGGAGTTCGGCGTACGAGTCGGCGATATCGCCTTGGATGAACTCCTTGCGGGCCAACAGGCTGCCTTGGGTCTCGCGGCTGAGCACCCGCTCACACAACAGATCGAGGGCCCGTTGACAGGTGGCCACCGTGCGCATGGCGTGGTGCACTCTCCCCCCGCCGAGCCGGGTCTGAGCGATGACGAACGCCTGCCCCTCACCGCCCAGCAGGTTGTCGGCCGGCACCCGCACGTCCTGGTAGTGGATGAGGGCGTGCATGGCTTGATCCTCCGTCTCGCCGGCCAAGCCCACATGGCGGACGATCTCGACGCCGGGAGTGTCGGTGGGGACGAGGAACATCGACGCCCCGTGATAGATGCTCACTTCCGGATCGGTGATGGCCATGACGATCAGGAAGGCGGCGGTCCGGGCGTTCGACGAGAAGAACTTCCACCCGTTGATGACCCATTCGTCGCCGTCCCGCACCGCCTGGGTGGTGAACTGCTGCGGGTCGGACCCGGCCTGGGGCTCGGTCATCGAGTAGCACGAGAACACCTCACCGTCGAGCAGCGGCTGGAGGTACCTGGCCTTCTGCTCATCGGTCCCGTAGTGGGCGATGATCTCGGCGTTCCCGGTGTCCGGCGCCTGGGTCCCGAAGACGATGGGAGCCCAGCTGGAAACACCGAGGATCTCGTTGAGGAGGGCCAACTTGACCTGGCCGTAGCCTTTGCCGCCCAGTTCAGGGCCGAGATGGGCGGCCCAGAGGTCCTGGTCGCGGACCTCTTGTTTCATGGGATCGACGATGGGTCGCAGCTCGGCGTCCAGAGGATGGAACTGCCGGTGGGGGTAGAGGAGGTCGAGCGGCTCGACCCGCTCCCTGACGAAGGTGCGGGCCCAGTCCAACTTCGCTTGAAACTCCGGTTCGGTGGAGAAATCCCAGGCCATTGCCGTCCTTTCTAGGTGCTGCTCGTCAAGATGCTGTCCGGTCGTCCAGCTGTTCAGGTGCCGTCGGACGCCTTGGCGCCAACCCCGAGACCGTCGAGCAGGCGCTCGTAGCACTGGCTGATCTCCCGTCGGGCCTCGACGGGATCCGCGGCCTGGGCCACGTACATGGTGGAGCCAACGCCCAAAGCCGAAAGGAGGTGGGCCAACGGCGTGACGGGTTGGGGCTCGAGGACGCCTTGCGCCACCGCGTCCCGCAGGTATTCGACGATCTTGCCGGTCGGTCCGTCGCCCCGCTCCGACCAGGCGCTCCATCCGAGCACGGCCGGTCCGTCGATCAGGACGATCTGCCGGTAGGCCTGATTGGTCGACGCCGCCTCGAGGTAGACCTCGCTGTTGGCCCGGAACAGCGACCAGGCGTCGGTACGCCCGTCGCCCGAACGCCGCCACAGAGACCGGTCGACCTCGCCGGACACCTCGTCGAGGACGGCCCGGAACAGATCCTCCTTGTCGCGGAAGTGGTGGTAGAGCGCCCCCCGGGTCAGTCCGGCGCGCTGGACGATCTCCTCGGTCCTGGTGGCCTGAAATCCGTTCCGGGCGAACAGGTGGCGAGCGGTGGCCATGAGAGCCTGGCGGGTGTCACGGACATGGGCGGCGCGCCGGCCTCCGGCCGGACCGTCCTCCCCGGGCGCTTGATTCGTCACGTATCCAACATACATACTGTCTGCTCCCGGCGTCCTGGGGACCAGATGCCATGCGGACGAGCCGCATCGGTGACAACGGGCAGTGGGGGAGGCAGGGACATGGACGATCTCCGGGGAAAGGTGGCCCTGGTCACCGGAGCCAGTCGGGGCGTCGGAGCGGCGACGGCCGTGGCCCTGGCCGAAGCCGGCTGCCACGTGGCCTGTGCGGCCCGCGCCACCCGGGCCAATCCCCAGAGGACCCAGGGGACCATCGACGACACCGTGGCCCGGATCGAGGCAGCCGGTCGGCGGGGGCTGGCGATCCCGACGAATCTGGCCGTCGACGACGAGGTCGACGCCATGGTCGATGCCACCGTGGACCAGTTCGGGCGTCTGGACATCCTGGTCAACAACGCCGCCATCACCTTCATCGGAGACCTCGACATACCGCTCTATCGGTACGACCTGATCATGCAGGTCAATCTGCGGGCGCCCATGATCGCCATCCGTCGGGCGGCGCCGGCCATGCGAGCCGCCGGAGGTGGAGCGGTCGTCAACGTGTCATCGGTCGCCGCCCTGTTTCCCCACTCCTCGTTGATGGCGTACGGCATCTCCAAGATCGGCCTGGAGCGTCTGACCGTCGACGCTGCCGTGCAACTGGCCAACGACGGCATCGCCGTCAACTGCTTCCGCATCGACATCCCGGTGGCATCGGAGGGATTCGTGGCCAATACCCCGGGCATCGATCATTCGACCTGGGAGCCTTCCGACGTGGCGGCCGAAGGGATCCTGTGGATGGTCGGCCAACCGACCACGTACTCGGGCCGGCGCGAGAGCATGTTCGCCCTGCGCCAGCGGGAGGGCATCATGGCCTCGCGCAGCTCGGCCCCGGCCACCGAGGCACCGCCCGTCGAACTCCTCAATGGTCTGGTGGCGGTGCCGGACGCCGGGTTCGAAGAGCCCTACCCGGACGAGGGACCCGACGGGGAAGGAAACTGATCGCGTGGTCAGGCAGTCCGCAGAGGAAGAGGCGGCGGCCACCGCCCGCACGGCCGGGTTGGTGGACGAAACTCGACTCGGGCGGTGGATGGACGAACAGGGGCTCGGCGGGGCCGGCGAACAGGTGACGACCCGGTTCATCAGCGGGGGTGCATCCAACGAGATCTTCGAGATCCGCCGGGGCGACTTCGGAGCGGTCCTCCGGCGCCCACCGCGGGTCGTCCCCGCCGGCAGGAACGAGACCATGTTGCGGGAGTTCCGGGTCCTCGAAGCCCTGAACGGCACCGACGTGCCCCACCCCGAGGCCTATGCCGCCTGCCGCGACCCGGAGGTGATCGGAGCCGCCTTCTATCTGATGAGCCTGGTCGACGGCTGGTCGCCGATGAACATGGACGGGTGGCCACCGCCCTTCGACGCCGACCTCGGGGCCCGGTACGGCCTGGGGATCCAGCTGGTGGACGGCATCGCCCGGCTGGCCCGGGTGGACTGGAGGGCACGCGGCCTGGAGGGGTTCGGCAAGCCCGAGGGATTCCACGACCGCCAGGTGGACCGATGGCTGGCCCACCTCGGAGCCATCCAGTTCCGCCAGCTTCCCGGCCTCGAGGTGACGGCCGACTGGTTGCGATCCCACCGGCCGAGCCACTGGGAACCTGGCATCATCCACGGGGACTACCAGTTCGCCAACGTGATGTTCGCTCACGGAGCGCCGGCCCGGCTGGCCGCCATGGTGGACTGGGAGATGTCGACCGTCGGAGATCCACTGCTCGACCTCGGCTGGGTCCTGAACGGGTGGTCCGACCCCGGCGAGGATCGCACCAAGGGCTATGTCGACGCCACCGGTCTTCCCAGCCGGCAGGAGGTACTCGACCACTACGCCACCGTCAGCGGGCGCGACGTCGACGAGATCGACTACTACGTCATCCTGGCTCGCTTCAAACTGGCCATCGTCCTCGAGGCCGGGTACGCCAGAGTGGTCGCCGGCCAGGCCGACAACCCGAGCATGGCGGCCTACGAGCACGTGGTGCTGGACACCATGCGGGCTGCCGCCGAGCTGGCATCGACCACCACCCTGGGCAGGTAGCGGCAGATGGGCACCGCCTCTGGCCCCGAGGGTCCGAATCCGAAGGGCGGGGCGGTGGCCGGCCATGAGGGCGCTCGGTGAAGATCGGTCTCTCCCTCGGTGTCCTGCATCCCTCGGCCTGGACCGAGGTGACCTGCGTGGCCGATCGATTGGGCTTCGAGTCGGTGTGGATGCCCGAGCACCTGGTCATCCCGGTCCAGCTGGCCGGGAGCCCGTTCGCCGGTTCCGACCACCCACCCATACCCGCCGACATCCCCGTCTTCGATGTCTTCGGCTACCTGGGGTTCCTGGCCGCCAAGACCGAGCGGATCCACCTGGGCACCCAGGTCTACAACATCGGGCTGCGCCATCCCTTCGTCGTGGCCCGGGCCGTGGCCACCCTCGACGTGGTGTCGGGGGGCGGCTGGAGTTTGGAATCGGCGCCAGTTGGCTCGAGGCGGAGTGGGAGGCGATGGGACTCGACTTCGCAACCCGGGGACGCCGGGTCGACGAGTCGATCGATGTCTGTCAACGACTGTGGAGCCAGGAGGTGGTGGAGCACCAGGGAGAGTTCTTCGAATTCGGCCCGGTCATGTTCGAGCCCAAACCCGTCCAGCATCCGTGGCCGACGCTCCACATCGGGGGCGACGGGCCGGCGGCGCTGCGCCGGGCGGCCACCGTGGGAGACGGGTGGATCCCCATGAACCACAGCCTCGAGCAGATTCCGGACGGCCTGGCCCGTATCGGCGAGCTCCGCCGTCGGACCGGACGCCCCGGCGTGGTCGAGGTCACCCTCGGAGCCGGCGACGTCGACCTCGACGCCCTTCGACGGTACGCCGACGCCGGAGTGGGCCGGGTGTTGGTCAAACCGTGGAGCAAGAGCAGGGACGCCGTCGATTCCATCCGCCGATTCGCCGACGAGATCCTGCCCGACATCAGCGCCCATCCGGTCGCCTATCCGAGTTGACCGGCATGGTCTCCCGTCCGGATGGGCGGCGGCGGTCGTCCGGGCGCCCGCCCGCAGGGGCGGCTGCGTCGGCCTGTCGGTCCGGCGTTCGGCCTACCGAGAGTACGTTATTCGCGGAACCGAGTGGCCAGAGGTCCGGCCCGAGGGTCCCCGACCGGGGTCACCGGTGGCTGCGATCACGGTCGTTCTCCACAGTAGGGTGGGCGTCCGTGAGGCTCACATTGGACACCGAGAGATGCACCGGCCACGGCCGCTGCTACTCGCTGGCCCCAGAGCTCTTCGACAGCGACGACGAGGGACACAGCATCCTGCTCCACCCCGAAGTACCCGAAGGGCTCGAGGCTCAGGCGTGGACCGCCGTCCAGAACTGCCCCGAGAGTTGCCTCGGCATCGACGAGTGATCGACCGATGATCGACCGACGCTCGACCAGCCGGCGACCGACGCGACCGGAGCCACCGGAGCCACGGCCGTGGAGAACCGGGCGGCCGGTATCCCGGGCGGCGGGGTCATGACCAGCTCCCAGACGACGGTCACCGACGACTCCGTGGCTTCCTTCAGGGCCGAGCTGGCGGCCTGGCTGGACGAGCATCTCTCCCCCGACGTCATCGAAGCCGGGCGGGGCGGCACCGATGTCGAAGGCAACCTCGAGATCCTCCGTCGATGGAACATCGTTCTGGCCGACGCCGGCTGGGCCGCCCCGGCCTGGCCGAGGGAGTTCGGAGGACGCCAGGCCACGGTGGCCGAGCAGTTGGCGTGGCTCGAAGAGATGGCGGCGGCCGGGGCCCCGGGACCAGTCAACGTCATCGGCGTCTCGAACATCGCCCCGGCCCTCATGACCATGGGGTCGACCCAGCAGCAGCAACGGTTCCTCTCCCCCATGCTGCGAGGGGAGGAGATCTGGAGCCAGGGGATGTCCGAGCCCGACGCCGGGAGCGATCTCGCCTCGTTGCGCACCAGCGCCCGCCAAGAGGGCGACGTCTTCGTGGTGAACGGACAGAAGACCTGGAACAGCCTGGGCCGGTTCGCCGATTGGTGCCAGCTCTACGTCCGTACCGACCCCGATGTCCCGAAGCACAAGGGGCTGAGCTGCCTCCTGGTGGACATGAAGACGCCGGGGATCGAGGTTCGGCCCCTGAGGACCATGGCCGGCGAGCTCACCTTCTCGGAGCTGTTCTTCACCGATGTAGTCGTCCCCCGCACGAACCTCCTCGGGCCGCTCAACGGCGGTTGGCAGGTGGCCATGACCACCTTGAGCCACGAACGGGCCGGGGTGGCCCGGCTCCATCTGTCCATCAGCGGGCGGCTCGAGCGACTGCTGGCCGATGCCAAGGGACGCGAGGCCATGGGAGACCCCATCATTCGCGACCGGCTGATGAACGTCTATGCCCGGGTGGCATGCATGCGGTGGACCACCACGCGGGAGTTGCAGGCGATAGGTCTCGGGCGCCAGCCGTCGGCCAGCATGGGCAGCATCGCCAAGCTGATGTGGTCGGGCATCGAACAGGACCTGGCCGAGCTGGCCGTCGATCTCATGGGGCTCGAGGGACTGGGCGGAAGCTGGGGGACCAACCTGGCGGCCTCCCGCCAGACCTCCATCGCCGGGGGCACCACCGAGATCAACCGGAACATCCTGGCCGAGCACGCCCTCGGGCTGCCCCGCTGAGACTGAGCCGGCCAGGGACACCGGCGGAACCGATCGGACCAGCAGAGGAGAGCGTGTCGTGGGAGTGATGAGTGGCATCCGGGTGCTGGAGGTGGCGGCATGGACGTATGTGCCGGTGGCGGGGGCGGTCCTGGCCGAGTGGGGGGCCGACGTCATCAAGATCGAACACCCCGAGACCGGTGACCCCCAGCGGGGGCTGGTCGCCTCGGGCCTGATCCCCACCGGGCCCGGCGGGGTGGCCCACATGATGGAGCTGCCCAACCGGGGCAAGAGGAGCTTCGGACTAGACCTCAAGACCGAAGAGGGCCGGGACCTGCTCCTCGTCCTGGCCGCCACCGCCGACGTGTTCCTGACCAACTTCCGGCCCCAGGCCCGGCGAAAGCTCCGGATCGACGTGGACGACATCAGGGCGGTCAACCCGAACATCGTCTACGCCCGCGGCTCCGGTCAGGGTCAGCGCGGGCCCGAAGCCGAGCGGGGCGGGTACGACAACAGTTCGTTCTGGGGACGGGGCGGACCGGCCGACATCATCTCCGATCCCGACGACTACCCACTGTCGCAGCCCGGCCCGGCGTTCGGAGATGTGATCGGCGGCCTCACCATCGCCGGGGGGATCTCGGCCGCCCTGTTCCATCGGGAGAGGACAGGAGAGCCACTGGTCGTCGACAACTCCCTGCTGGCCACCTCGATGTGGGCCACCGGCGCCTCGTCCCTGGCCGCCGGGCTGTTCGGCATCGACCGGATGCCCCGGGGGGACCGCACGAGAATGCCCAATCCCATCGTCAACAATTACCGGACCTCCGATGGCCGGTACCTGTCGCTGGTCATGCTGGAGTCGGACCGCTACTGGGCCGACCTGGTCACCTTGATGGGACACCCCGAACTGGCCGAGGACCCCCGGTTCGTCGATTCCGCCGCCCGGGCCGAGAACAACCAGGAGTGCGTCCGTACCCTCGACCGGTTGTTCGCCGAGCGCACCTTCGCCGAATGGAAGGAGATCCTCCTCCAGGCCAAAGGGGTGTGGGCGCCGGTGCAGACCCCGAGCGAGGTGCTGGAGGATCCCCAGGCGCTGGCCAACGGCTACCTCCGGGAGATCGAAGCTGCCTCGGGGACGGTGTTCCGCATCGTCCCCTCGCCACTCCAGTTCGACGAGACTCCCCCCGACCTGACCCGGGCCCCGGCCCACGGCGAGCACACCGACGAGCTGCTCACCGAACTGGGTCTCGACATGGAGGCCATCCTCGACCTCAAGGTCCGGGGGATCGTGCTCTAGGAGCTACTCGGCCAGCGGTGGCAGGCCGCCGGCGTAGGTCTTGGTCTCGGTGTACTGCTCGAAGCCCTCGACTCCGTTCTGCCGCCCGATCCCGCTGGCCTTGTACCCTCCGAACGGAGCGTCCGGGCCGTACCAGATGCCGCCGTTGACCCCGGCGGTTCCGGCCCGCACCCGCCGGGCCACGGCCAGGGCACGCTCCTCGGAACCGGAGGTGACGCCCACGCCCAGGCCGTACTGGTTCTCGTTGGCCACCCGCACGGCGTCGTCGTCATCGTCGAACGGCACCACCACCAGCACGGGACCGAAGATCTCCTCGCGGGCGATGGTCATCGAGTTGTCGACGTCGGCGAACAAGGTGGGCTCCACGTAGTACCCCTTGTCGAACTGGGGCGGACGACCGCCGCCGACGACGAGGCGCGCCCCCTCCTCCTTGCCCTTTTCGATGTAGCCGAGAATCCGCTCCCGCTGGACGGCGCTGATCTGGGGGCCCTGGAAGTTGACCGGGTCGGTCGGATCGCCATAGGGGACGGTCCGGAAACCGGCCTCGATGATGGCCATGCCCTCCTCGTAGCGGGACCGGGGCAGGAGCAGCCGGGTCAACATCACGCAGCCCTGGCCCCCGTGGACGCACACCGTCCAGGCCGATCCCAGCTTGTCCTCGAAGTCGGCGTCCTCGAGCACGATGTCGGCCGACTTGCCGCCCAGTTCGAGGAAGAGACGCTTCAGGGTGGGGGCGCCCTTCTCCATGATGCGACGCCCGACGGCGGTCGAACCGGTGAAGGAGATCAGATCGACGCGGGGGTCGGTCACCAGGTCCTCGGCCACCGCGTTGTCCGAGGTGGTCACCACCTGGAGCACGCCGGGCGGGAAGTCCGTCCGTTCGGCCACCAGCCGGCCGATACGGGTGGCGTTCCAGGGGGTGTTGGGTGCCGCCTTCAAGATGACGGTGTTCCCGGTGGCCAGTCCCTGACCCAATTTGTTGATGGTGACTTCGAAGGGGTAGTTCCACGGCACGATGGCCCCCACCACGCCGGCCGGCTCCTTGGCCACCTTGCGCCAACTCCGGGTACCGAAGGCGGTTCCCTCGGGCAGGTCCCGTTCCCACTGGAAGTCGTCGATGAAGGCGGCCGGCCACAGCAGCCCGTCGGACAGGGGCGCGTCGAGCTGGGGTCCGTAGGTCAACAGCACCGGGGTCCCCACCTCGGCCACCAGCTCGGCCCGCAGCAATTCCTGCTCCTCGACCAGGGCGTCGTTGAGCTGGCGCAGGCACCGTTGCCGCAACTTCCCGTCGGTGGCCCACGCCGATTCGTCGAAGGCCCGGCGGGCGGCGCCGATGGCTTCGTCCATGTCCTGGTGACCGGCATCGGCGACATGGCCCAGCACCTCTTCGGTAGCGGGGTTGAGGTTGTCGAAGACGGCTCCCGACCTGGCCTCGGTCAACTTGCCATCGATCAACATCCGTTCCTCGCCGCGTACTGCGCCCCCGGACTGAGCGGTCGTCGTCATGGCTTTCCTCCCTCGCCGGCTCGTCGGCCGGCATGTGGCTGGCATGCTATCTCGCCGGTCTGGCGACGGGCATACGTGCCCGGCCTCCCACCGGGACCACCAACCGACCAGCGGTACGCTCATCCCGTGGGAGCAGAGGGCAGGACCGAACCGGCGCCGGTGATGACCGCCGAGGCCTTCCGCTCCGCCCTCCACAACGGGGCCGGCGCCGAAGACTTCGGCTTGTTCGCCGGTCGGCCTCTGTGCGTGGTCCAGCTCGACGACGGACCCGACATCGGGCCACTGGTGGCGTTCCTCCCCTGCGTGGTGGCGGGCGTCGTCGCCGGAGCCACCAGCGGTACCGACGTCCCGGGCGTCGACCTGCTCCTGACCGACGACCGGTCGGCGGGGTCGCCCTGGGTGGTCCGTGGGGATATCGGATCGGCCGTCGATGCGCTGGATGCGTCCTGTCGTGCCACCCCCCTGGCCGCCGTCGCCCTGGTCCAACTGCTACGACTCGGTGCCCGACTCGACGTGCCCGAGGCCCTGGCGGCCGAGTCGTTCGTCTATTCGATGCTGCAGGCAGGCCCCGAGTACCAGGCCTGGCTGGCCGGACGGGCGCACCGCGGCGATCCGAGGGCGAGGGCGGCGGCGGTGGCCGACCCACCGGAGCCGGTCGTCACCCGCCGGGACGGCGACGTCCTGTGGATCTCACTCGACCGGCCCGAGGTCCACAACGCCTACAACGCCGCCATGCGGGACAGCCTGGCCGCCGCCCTGCAGGTGGCCGCCCTCGATCCGACGGTCCACCGGATCGTCATCGACGGGACCGGGCCGTCGTTCTGCAGCGGCGGGGATCTCCACGAGTTCGGTACGGCTCCGGATCCGGTCACCGCCCACGCGGTGAGGATGGCCCGCGGCGCCGCCATTTGGATGGACAGATGTGCAGACCGCATCACGGTCCAGGTGCACGGCGCATGCATAGGAGCCGGGGTCGAACTGGCCGGATTCGCCCGCCGGGTGCTGGCCGATCCGACCAGTTACTTCCAGCTACCCGAGGTGGCCATGGGCCTGATCCCGGGGGCGGGGGGCACGGTCAGCCTGCCCCGGCGCATCGGACGGCAGCGAACGGCGCACTTGGCCCTCAGCGGCGATGTGGTCGATACCACCACCGCCCTCGACTGGGGGCTGGTCGACGCAGTCTCGGTCCCGGACGGTGGTTCTCCTTCGTGATCCGGAACCCATCCGGTGTAGCATCTCGCCGAAAATGTGCGCCGTACCGGGGAGGGGAGCGGGGCCGAGGGGCGTCTGCCAAGGTGACGACGGCCGGAAGGGCCGGGGCCGGGAAGTACCGGACGGTGGCCGGACCCGACGCCACCGCCACCGCCGAGGCACCGCCGAGGCACCGCCACCGCCGAGCCACGGCAGTGAGAAGGGATGGTCCATGGAGTTGAAAGCGGGGACGCAGCTGCGGAGCGCGGTGGGCACCGCCGAGGTGGTGGTGATCCGGGCGCCCGACGAAGACGGCACACTGACCTCCGGCGGCGTGCCCATGGTCGGCCGTGACGACGACGTGCCGGGGGCGGACATCGTTCCCGGGAGCGAGGGAGCCGTCCTGTTGGGCAAGCGCTACGTGGACGAGGCCGGCTCCATCGAGGTGCTCTGTACCAAGCCGGGAGACGGCGCCCTGGCCCTCGACGGTCAACCGCTCGAGGTGAAGAGCGCCAAGCCCCTCCCCTCCTCGGACTGAGGGGGCAGGAGAACGGTGCACCTCGGTCTGGTCCTGGACATGTCCCACTCCGGGTTCGGTGACCGGGGAGCCGTCACCGTCGAGGCAGCGTCGATCGACTTCGCCGGGCTGGCCGAGTACTCGTGGGCGGCATCGGCCCGCTTCGTCGAGCTGGGGGTCCCCTCGGTCGTCTATCTGGGGAGCAACCACATCGCCTACCCGGTGGCCCTGTTCGGGGCGGCCGGGGCCGGGGTGCCGTTCATCCCGCTCAACTACCGGTTGGGCACCGAACAGCTCTCCGCCCAGATCGACGCCCATCCCGGAACCTTCGTGCTCTACGAGGGGGAGCCGCCGGCGTTCGTCGATCCCGCCCGGTCGGCCGAGCGCCAGGCGTTCGTCGACTCACTCGACCGGGAGGGGGCCGAGCCGCCGCCACCACCCGACCCCGACCTGCCCTGCGTGCTGCTCTACACCAGCGGGACCACGGCAGCCCCCAAAGCGGCGATCCTCCGCCATCGTCACCTGATGTCCTACGTCCTCGGCACCGTCGAGTTCGCCGGTGCGGACGAGGAGGACGTCGCCCTCGTCTCGGTTCCCCCGTACCACGTGGCCGGCGTGGCCAACCTGGTGAGCAATCTCTACGCCGGGCGTCGCATCATCTACCTGGACCGGTTCGACCCCGAGGTCTGGCTCCGGACCGTGCGCGACGAGAAGGTCACCCAGGCCATGGTGGTGCCGACCATGCTGGCCCGGATCGTCGACCACCTTCGGGACGCCCCCGACGCCGAGACGCCGAGCCTCCAGATCCTCTCCTACGGCGGGGCCCGCATGCCGGCGCCGGTGTTGGACCGGGCCCTGGAGCTGTTCCCGACCGCCGGGTTCGTCAACGCCTACGGCCTCACCGAGACGAGCTCCACCATCGCCCTGCTCGGCCCCGACGAACATCGTGCCGCCTTCGAGTCCGAGGACCCGGTGGCCCGGGCCCGCCTGGGCTCGGTCGGCCGGCTGGTGCCGGGAGTCGAACTGGACGTGCGGGACGAGGAGGGACACACCGTCGGCCCGGGTCAGACCGGCCTGCTGTTCCTGCGGGGCGAGCAGATATCCGGTGAGTACGCCGGGGCCAGCCTCCTGGTCGACGACGGCTGGTTCCCCACCCGGGACCGAGGATGGATCGACGACGACGGCTACCTGTTCATCGAGGGCCGGGCCGACGACACCATCATCAGAGGCGGGGAGAACATCGCCCCGGCCGAGATCGAAGACGTGCTGGTGTCGCACGACGGCATCGTCGACGCCGTGGTCGTGGGGCTGCCCGACGAACAGTGGGGTCAACGGCTGGTGGCGGTGGTGGTGGCCGGGGAGGGCGACCACACCAGCGCCGACGAACTGCGGGAGCTGGTTCGGGATCGCCTCCGGTCCTCCAAGACCCCCGAGACCATCGAGTTCTGGCCCGAGCTGCCCCGCACCGACACCGGGAAGCTCCTCCGACGCACGGTGGTGTCGAGGCTGACCGAGGGCTGACCGGGCACTGACCGGCGGACCGGTCAGCCGGCGCTGCTCTTGCGGGCCCGCCGCCGTTCGAGCGTCTTGACCAATGTGGCCTCGATCAACCGGTCATTGTCCTTCGAGATGAAGTCGTGCACCCTCTTCTCCAGCAGGCGGCGCACGATCGGGTTGCGCGCCTCGTAGGTCTCGCGGAAGAACACCCGGGTCCTCCCGCCCCCGACGTCCTCCAGCCGGGTCCACCCGGTGGCCTTCGACCACAGGGGCTTGCCGATGGCGTCGTACCGCCACTGGAGGGGGCGCTCCGCCCCGGTGATCCACTCCCACGAATGGGCCACCCCGCCGGACAGCAGGTACTTCGGCACCGGAAACGTGCAGTGCCGGACCAGGCCGTTGCCGGCGTCGTCACCGGGGTGGAGGATCTCGATGGTCACCGTCGGGGTCTCGACGTCCCTGCGGGTGTAGGCCCACAGCGCGTCCCAGACCTCCTCGGGTGTCCCGTCGACGGTGAAGTCGAAATTGTGGTCCTGCACGACGTCCCCCTTCGCTGATGGGTCGAATGCCGGTCGGATGCCGCCCCGGTGGTCGGAGATCAGAAGATGCCGGAGGCATCGGCCAGGCGCTCCCGCAGCAGGCCGGCCAGGCGCTGGCGGTGGAACACCGCGTCGCCGTAGCTGATCCGGTCGAACTGGGAGCGCTTCAGATACAGGTGCAGGTCGTGCTCCCAGGTGAAGCCGATCCCCCCGTGGACCTGGAGTCCCGAGGCCATGACTCGCTTGGCGGCATCGGACGACCACACCTTGGCCGTGGAGGCGGCGATCGAGGTGTCGGGCTCGCCGGCCGACAGGGCCCAGGCGGCGTACCAGGTGCTCGAGCGCATGCCCTCGACGTCGACCACCATGTCGGCGCACCGGTGCTTGATGGCCTGGAAGCTGCCGATGGGCTGGTCGAACTGGATCCTGTCTTTGGCGTACTGCACGGCCAGTTCCAGCACCCGACCGCTGCCGCCCAACATCTCAGCCGATGCTCCCACCGCCCCCCGGTCGAGCAGCCCCTGGGCGAGGTCGGCACCACCGAGATGGACGGCCGGGGCCCGGTCGAAGCTCAGCCACGACAGGGCCCGGGTCACGTCCATGGCCGGCTCCCGCCGAGGGCGGTCGTCCGCCCCCAGCTCGACGGCGAAGACGGCGTCCGAGGCCACCACCACGGCGATGTCGGCCACCGCCGCCCCCTCCACCGGACCGACCCGGCCCGACACCGTCCAGTCGGCGCCCGACCCGGTCGCCACCAGCGCCGAGGGGTCGTGGCTCCACCCGGTGCACCCGAGGAGCCGGCCGGTCGACAGTCCGGCCACCCAGTGGTGGCCGGAGCGGCCCGACGCCACCAGTACGTCGAGGGCCAGCAGGCTCGGGAGGAACGGGGCCGGGGCGGTGTGGCGACCCACTTCCTCGAGAAGGACGGCGGCCTCGACCCATCCGGCCCCCAGTCCGCCGGCGTCCTCGGGCAGGGTCACCCCCAGCCACCCCTGTTCGGCCATGGCCCGCCACAGCTCGGCGTCGTAGGGCAGCCCGGAGGCGATGTGGGCCCGGACGTGGTCGTGGTCGGCGTAGCCGTCGAGCAGGTCGCGGGCGGCCTCCTGCAGGGCCAGCTGATCCTCCGAAAGCTCGAAATCCACGAGCAGCATCGTAGGCCGACCCCGTGTGCGAAGCTGATTTGGTGGATCTGACCCCCACCGCCGACCAGGAGTCCTTCCGGGCCGACGTGCGGGCGTGGCTGGTCGACAACCTCCCCTGGGAGTACGGGAAGGGTCTGCCACCTCGATTCGACGACCTCGGCCAGGAGGTGGAGTTCCTGCGCGGTTGGCAGGCCCGGCTGGCCTCGGGTGGATGGGTCGGGGTGGCCTGGCCGGCGGAGTACGGCGGGCGGGGGGCGGGGCCGGTCGAGCACTTCATCGTGCAGGACGAACTGGCCCGGGCCCGGGCTCCCGAGATGGTGGGGCGCATCGGGCTCAACCTGGCCGCCCCCACCCTTCTGGCCCACGGGACCGAGGAGCAGAAGACCCGGTGGCTGTCGAAGATCCGGACGGCCGAGGAGCTGTGGTGCCAGCTGTTCAGCGAGCCTGGAGCCGGCAGCGACCTGGCCGGTCTGGTCACCCGGGCCGACCGGGTGGAGGGGGGCTGGCTGGTCAACGGCCAGAAGGTCTGGACCTCCTACGCCCAGTTCGCCGACTGGGGGGTGTGCCTGGCCCGAACCGACCCCGGAGCACCCAAGCACAAGGGGATCTCCTATCTGGTGGTGGACATGCACCATCCCGGGGTCGACGTCCGTCCCCTGGTCCAGCTGACCGGCGAGGCCGAGTTCAACGAGGTCTTCCTGACCGATGTGTTCGTCCCCGAGGACCAGCTGATCGGGCCGGAACACGAGGGGTGGCGGGTCGCCAACTCCACCCTGTCGCACGAGCGCGGGACCAACCCCCGCCAGCTGGTGATCCACATGCAGCTGCTCGAGGAGCTGTTCCGGCTGGCCGAGGAGAACGGGAGCGCCCAGCATCGCAAGGTGGCCGGCGCACTGGCCCAGGCCTACGTGGAGATCCGCCTGTTCCAGCTGCACAACCTCCGGAGCGTGAGCCGGCTGTCCCAGGGACGCGACCCGGGGCCCGAGGGCAGCGCCCTCAAGCTGTACTGGAGCGAGATGTCCAAGCGCTTCCAGGAGACGGCCATGGACGTGGTGGGCGACGCCGCCCCGCTGTGGAAGGGGGCGGCCGACAATCCGGGCGACGGACAGTGGCAGCGGGCCTGGCTGTACTACCAGGCCTCGTCCATCTGGGCCGGCACCAACGAGATCCAACGTAACGTCATCGCCGAGCGGGTCCTGGGCCTCCCCCGGGCCGCCCGGCCGACCCCGGCGGCCCGGCCGGCCCCGGTGGGCCGGGGCTAGGAGCGGCACCGAGTGGAGAGGAGCGAAACGACCAGATGAGCGATCAGCCCGTGGTCTACGAGGTGGCCGGACACGTCGCCACCATCACCATGAACCGGCCCGAGGTGGCCAATGCCCAGAACACCGCCCTCATCGACGGGATCGACGGCTTCCTCGACCAGGCCGACGCCGACGACGAGGTCCGGGTGGTCGTCCTGGCCGGGTCGGGGAAGCACTTCTCGGCCGGACACGACCTGAAGGCCCTGGTGGGCGGGGAGGAGCCCGACGAGTGGAGCGCCATCCGCGACACCCCCGAGGGGAAGTTCCGCCACGAGCAGGTGATGTACTACGAGCGGTGCAAGCGCCTCTACGCCTTCCGCAAGCCCACCATCGCCCAGGTCCAGGGAGCGGTGGTGGCGGCGGGACTGATGCTGGCCTGCATGTGCGACCTCATCGTGGCCGCCGACGATGCCGTGTTCTCCAATCCGGTGCTGCGGATGACCGGCGCCGGGCGTGGAACTGCTGGTGGAGCCGTGGGAGCTGGGCATCCGCAAGGCCAAGGAGTTCCTGTGGACCGGTGAGAAGATCGACGCCCAGGAGGCCTGGCGACTGGGCCTGGTCAACCGGGTGGTCCCGGCGGCCGAGCTGGCCGAGCGGACGCGCGAGCTGGCCGAGCGGGTGGCCCTGGTTCCGCCGACCACCGCCCAGGTGGTGAAGGACACCATCAACAACACCGCCACCCTGATGGGCAAGGAGGAGTCGTGGAAGTACCACTTCATGGCCCACCACTGGATGCACAACACCGCGACCGCCCTCGACGCCCTCGAGGCCCGCAAGGCGAAGTCCTCCATGAAGGAGGTCTTCGCCGAGCACCGCGATGAGTGAGGCCGGGGCCCGGGTGGGCGACGGCCCCCCTGGCCGGGCTGCGGGTGATCGACGTCGGCACCCGGATCAGTGCCCCGTTCTGCGCCGGGCTCCTCGGGGAGATGGGGGCCGAGGTGATCAAGGTCGAGGACCCGGCGGGGGCGACTTCATGCGCACCATCGGACCGTTCGTGCCGACCGGAGGGGACGACTCCGGACTACTCCCTGTGGTGGGCCGTCGAGGGAAGGGGACGCAAGGGGGTCACCCTCGACCTCCGCCAGCCCCGGGGCCAGGAGCTGTTCCGCCGGCTGGCAGCCGCACGCCGACGTGGTGTGCGAGAACTTCCGGCCCGGGACCATGGAGGGGTGGGACATCGGGCCCGACCGGTGCGACCCCCGCCTGGTGTGGGCCCGCATCAGCGTGTTCGGCCAGGACGGCCCGAACGCACGGCGGCCCGGCCTGGACCGGATCGGGCATGGCCTTCGGCGGCCTGCTGGGCCTGACCGGCTTTCCCGACGGGCCACCGGTGCGGCCCGGGGTCACGGTGTCGGACTACCTGACCGGGGTGTTCGCCGCCGAAGCGGTGACGGCCGCCCTCTACCGGCGGGACCGGCCCGACGGGGGCACCGGGCGCGGGCGGCGTGGTCGACGCCCCGCTGTACGGATCGGTGCTGCGCATCCTGGAGTGGACCATCGCCGCCCAGGACCGTCTGGGCACGACGAGGCACCGCGAAGGGAACCGGCTGCCCAACTCGGCGCCGCTCGACAACTATCTGGCCGCCGACGGGCGCTACGTCTGCATCGTGGCCGGATCGGACGCCAACTTCGCCCGGCTGTGCGCGGCCATGGGACGGACCGATCTCGTGGACGATCCCCGGTGGTCGACCCTGGCCCGGCGGGCGGCCGGCGGCGACGAGATCAACGGACTGGTGGCGGACTGGGTGGCGGCCCGCGGCGGCCGACGAGATCGAAGTCGGTCTGCATCGACCACGGGGTGCCGGTCGGCCACCATCAGCGACGCCGCCGACATCGTGGCCGACCCCCATGTCGGCGGCCCGGGGCGACCTCGTCACCGTGGAGGACCCGGTGGCCGGGGCCCATCTCCAGCAGGCCCCGTTCCCCCGGCTGGACGGAGCGGCTCCGGAGCGCCGGCCCCGGCGCCGGCCCTCGGACAGCACAACCGGGAGGTGTGGAACGAGCTGGTCGGGCTGTCGACGGACGAGGTCGACGCACTGGCGGCCAGAGCGGGCGTCATCTGACGCTGCGGGTATCCTCAGCCGATCATGACCCGACTGGCGATGCGACGCCGAGGGCGCCACCGGTCGATCCTGTCCGAGAGCGCCGGAGTTCATCAGCGACCTGGTGTTCGAGTTCGACGTGACCGGCCAGGCCGGACCCACGGCTAGGGCCAGGCCTCGATCACCCCGATGATGGAGTCGGCCGGGTCGCTCGTCCGACCGGCGGTGCTGTTCACCATCGCCGACTGCATCGCCGGGGTGCCGGCCATGCACGTGCCGGCCCGCCCGGCTGGCGGTCACCCTCGACATGGCGGTCCGCATCGTGGCCGGACCGATGGGCACGAGCTCGACGTGACCTCGGACGTCCTGAAGAGGGGCCGGAACACCGTGGCCAGCGAGGTGCGGTTCACCGATGCCGGATCGGGCCGGCTGGCGGCCCTCTGCTACCTCACGTTCATGACCTCGCCCCGGCCCCAGGACCTTCCCCGCCCATCCTCGACGGCATGGGATTCACGGACCTGCCCGTGCCGTTTCCCGAGCGGGTCGGACTACGGACCGTCGCGCGCCGGCGTCACCGAGGTCGACCGCCGCCCCTTCGTCGATGCAGGCCGCCGGCTCGCTGCAGGGGGGCATCGTGGCCCTTCTGGCCGAGACGGCGGCCGAGTCCTTGACCGGCCGGCCGGTCACTCGAGCTCGATGCCCGGTTCTTCACCGGGGTGCGGGTGGGACCGGGCCGGGCCACCGCCGAGGTGGTCGGGGACGGCCTGGTCCGGGTCGAGGTGCGGGACGTCGGGCAACGCCGACCGACTGGCGGCCCTGGTGACGGCCCGGGTGGCCCCCCGCCGGGGACGGGACGGGGCCGGACCGTGCCGGGTGACGGGGACACCGGCGCCGCCGCCGGACGAATTCGGCATCTACCTCCCCCAGGTGGCGCTCACCTACCGGCGTGATCGAGCGGGCGCGGGCCGTCGAGGAGCTCGGCTACGACTCCCTGTGGCTCTACGACCATCTCTACAGCCCGGGCCAGCCCGACCTCCCCTCGCTTCGAAGGGTGGACCCTGGCCACCTACCTCCTGGCCCAAACCAGCCGCCTCCGGGTGGGCCATCTCGTCCTGTGCAACAACTTCCGGCATCCGGCCCTGGTGGCCAAGATGGCCGCCACGCTGGACGTGCTCTCTGGGGGGCGGCTCGAGCTGGGCCTGGGGAGCGGCTCGGTGGCCGAGGAGCACCACCAGGCCGGACTGCCCTGGGGCACGGCCGGCGAGCGGTCCGGACGACTGGCCGAGGCCCTCGAGCTGCTCACCCGGATGTTCGCCGGATCGCCGACGAGCTTCGCCGGAACGCACTACCAGGTGACCGACCTGCCCAGCCTGCCCCGGCCGGCCCAGATCCCCCGGCCGCCCATCCACGTCGGGGGGACCGGGCCCCGGCGCACCCTGCCGGCGGTGGCCCGCTATGCCGACGTCTGGAACATCCCGACCTACGGGCTGGCCGGGTGGGAGGAGAGCGGGCGCCGGCTCGACGCCGAGTGCGAGGCCATCGGGCGGGACCCGGGCTCGGTGCGCAGGTCCCAAGAGGCGGTGCTGGTGCTGGCGCCCGACGAATCGTCGCTCGAGGAGGCCAGGGCCACCGCCCTCCGGCGCTACGGCTCTCCGGGGTTCGGCCTGGATGCCGGCGGCTTCGTCGGTACGCCGCCAATGGTGGTCGACCGGATCGCCGCCCTGGTGGAAAAAGGCGTCTCCATGTTCGTCTTCATCACCCACGACCGGGCCGACCGGCGCACCCTCGAGTTGTTCGCCGACCGGGTCATGCCCGAGTTCCGATGAGCCGAAGGCGCCGGCCCGGCCGATCGGACAGGGGCTGACCGGTGGAGCTGTGGGAGCTGGCGGCCCGGGAGAGCATCCGCGACCTGGTGGCCCGGTACAACGCCAACGCCGACGCCGGTCGCTTCGACCACGTGCTGGCCCTTTTCGCCGACGACGCGGTGATGGAGCTGGTGTCGGCGGCCGGGGAGGTCAGCCGGTACGAGGGGGTGGACCGGATCGCCACCATCTTCACCGGGACCAAGGCGGCGTGGGACGCTGAGGCGGCCGGGGCCGGTCGACCCCACCACGTCCGCCACTTCGTGGCCACCCACCAGATCGACGTCGAGGACGAGACCCGGGCCCGGGGCCGCAGCTACTTCGTGGTGCTGATGGCCCACGGGGTCGACCACTGGGGCCGGTACGTCGACCAGTACGGCGTCCGACAGGGCCGTTGGGTGATCACCGGTCGCCGGGCCATCTCTGACGGGCGCACCGACCGGGGTTCTCTCACCTGATCCCCAACTCGGCCAGGACCGATTCGGTGTCGGCCCCCAGTTCGGCCGGTGGCGCCGGGGGCCGGCCGGACCCGGGCCCGGCGGGCGGCAGCGGGAACGGGCGGGACGGAGCCCTCGACCCGCCGGTATCGACCCGGGCCGGCCGGCCGCATCCGGCGGCCACGTCGGCCATCGGCACGTCGACGACCCATCCGCCTCCCAGTTGGAGGGCGCTCAGACCGGCGACGGTCGCCGCCATCCCGCTCAACGGGTCGGCGATGGCATCGCCGCAGAAGCACGGGCCACGGGCGTCCCACACCACCAGCCCGCCCGCGGCGGCGGCATCGTCACCGAACGCCACCCGTTGGGCCGAGGAACCGGCCCCCCGGCCCCGTACCCGGTGATCGAGAGCCACACCCGGGTGTCGGCCCGCCTCGACCCACGTCACGGGCCACCAGGCCGAGCTGGTCCAGGGCGCGGGGTCGGGCGGCGGCGATGACGACATCGGCCCGGGACACGAGGGCGGCCATCGCCGGCGGCCGCCGAGGGGTGTCGAAGTCAAGGCTGACCGAGGCCTTGCCGCCGTTCAACGACGGCGAAGAACTGCGGTGGTCCTGCCCGGGCGGCGTCGGGTCTCCACCGATGACTCCACCTTGACCACCCGGGCGCCGGCCCGTTGCAGCAGGCTCGCCGCCAGGGGTCCGGCCCACAGCGCGGACAGGTCGACGACCAGCAGATCGCCCGGAGAGCCGGGCCGGAGCGGACCTCCGGTCCGGATCGATCCGGGCCCGGACCCCGGGGATGCCGAGACCGAGCTGATCGAGCTGGTCGGACGGACCGAGCTGGTCGGACGGACCGGGCCCGTCCCCGATCCGGCCCCGTTCGCCCACCACGGCGACCGGCAGGCCGAGCAGGATCGATCGGCCGATCAGGGCGACGGCGTCACGCCCGGCCACCTCGTCGGCCACCGCCGCCCAGTCCCCAGCGGCCACCGGGTGGAGGGGCTCGAGCCAGGCATCGACCAGACCCCAGTCGTCGGGTCGGGCCAGGTTCACCGCCAACCAGCCGTCGGCCGCCGGCATCAGGCGGGCCGTTCCGCCGCAGCTGAACTCGCCCCGGCGGCGGAAGCCCGTTGAGGACGGCCCGCTCGGCCAGGAGGGCCAGCGGGTCGACGACACCGGCGGCCCAGGAAGCCCGAACGGCGTTCGAGCTCGGCGGCCAGGAGCCGGCCGCAACCGCCAGTCCCCCGGGGGGATCGAGCGGCGGGCCGTCGGGGCGACCCGCAGAGGGGGCCCGATCCCCGAACCGGCCCACGTCTCTCGGGGGTCGGCCGGCTCGATCCGTGCCCCGGCCCCCGGTCGCTGCCCACCCTCGTACATCCGGTGGTCAAGGTACCGGGTGGCCATGGCCGGCGCCACCGGGGCCCGACCACCGGCCCGGTTCGGGCGGGTGGGGACGGGCCGGCGATATCGTCGGGCATGCAGACCATCTCCTCTCCCGCCGATCTCAGCCCGCTCATCGACCGGCATCTCGGGTTCAGCCGGTACCTGGACGTGACCCAGGAGCGCATCGACCTCTTCGCCGACGCCACCGGTGACCACCAGTGGATCCACGTCGATCCCGAACGGGCGGCCACCGGACCGTTCGGCGGGAACCATCGCCCACGGCTACCTGACCCTGTCGCTGGGCCCGGAGCTGTTGCACGACGTGGTCACCTGGCAGAACATGCGGATGGGGGTCAACTACGGGCTGAACAAGGTCCGGTTCCCGTCCCCGGTGCCGGTCGGCTCCCGCATCCGGGTGGGGGCGGTGCTCCGCCAGGCCGACGAGCTGGAGGGCGGCGGGGTCCAGGTCCGGCTGGACCTCACCTTCGAGATCGAGGGGGCGGCCAAGCCGGCCTGTGTGGCCGAGCTCCTCCTCCGCTACTTCTTCGCCGAGCCGGCGGCGCCCTGACCGGCGGCCGGCGGCCGCACCGGGAGTCTTCGCTGTCCGAGAACAGGGTTTCTCATGTAGCCTGATCGTGGCATACCGGGAAGCTGGGGAGTCAACAGGGAGGGATCAACGTGGGAAAGCTCGAAGGAAGAGTCGCATTCATCACCGGTGCGGCACGGGGGCAGGGGCGCAGTCACGCCATCCGGCTGGCCCAGGAGGGTGCGGACATCATCGCCGTCGACATCCTCGACAACATCTCCAGCATGAACTACCCGAACGCCACTCCCGAGGACCTGGCCCAGACGGTCAAGGAGGTCGAGGCCCTCGACCGCCGCATCGTGGCCGCCAAGGGCGACGTCCGCATCCGGGAGCAGCTGAAGACGGCGCTGGACGACGGGATGGCCAAGTTCGGGCAACGTCGACATCGTGGTGGCCAACGCCGGCATCCTGTCCGGACGGGACGACACCCTGTGCGGCGGCTTCGTCGACGTCACCGACGTCGACCTGATCGGGGCCATGAACACGGTGGCCGTCTCCCTGCCCCACCTCCAGTCGGGCGCCTCGATCATCGTCACCGGTTCCACCGCCGGCATGATGAAGGGCACCACGGAGATGATGGGCAACACCGGCGGCGTGGGGTACGCCTGGGCCAAGCAGACGGTCATCCGCTTCGTCGAGGTCCTGGCCCTGCAGCTGGCCCCGGCCATGATCCGGATGAACGGGGTCCACCCCACCAACTGCGACACCGATCTCCTCCACAACTCCGACATCTACCACTCGTTCCGCCCCGACCTCGAGAACCCCACCCGGGAGGACGCCATGGAGGCCTTCCCCTTCATGCAGGCCATGCCCATCCCCTACATCGACCCTCTGGACGTCAGCCACCTGGTGGCCTTCCTGGCCAGCGACGAGTCCCGTTACATCACGGGCATGAACATCCGGGTCGACGCTGGGGGGATGCTGAAGGCACCACCGGCCCTGGGCTGAGCACTTCGACCGACGACAGACATTCGATATCCCGCTGAGTGCCACTCGGAATCGAAGCGGGACGGGAAGGAGAAGCAGCAATGGAGATCAACGACATGGTCATGGTGAGTGTGGACGACCACGTGGTCGAGCCGCCGGACCTCTTCAAGGGCCATCTCCCGGCCAAGTACGTGGACCTGGCCCCCAAGTTCATCACCAACGAGGACGGCACCAACGCCTGGCTCTACGAAGGGAACGTCCTGCCCAACGTGGCCCTCAACGCGGTGGCCGGCCGGCCGCCCGAGGAGTACGGCCTCGAGCCGACCTCGTTCCAGCAGCTGCGTCCCGGCTGCTACGACATCGACGAGCGGGTGAAGGACATGAATGCCAACGGCGTGCTGGGTTCGCTGTGCTTCCCGTCCTTCCCCCAGTTCTGCGGCCAACTCTTCGCCCGCACCGAAGACAAGGACCTGGCGCTGGCCCTGGTGCGGGCCTACAACGATTGGCACATCGACGACTGGTGCGGCAGCTATCCGGGCCGGTTCATCCCCTGTCCGCTCCCGGCCATCTGGGACCCGGAGGTGCTGGCCGCCGAAGTGCGACGCACGGCGGCCAAGGGCGCCCATGCCGTGACCTTTTCCGAGAACCCGTCCAAGCTGGGCTGGCCCAGCATCCACTCCGACTACTGGGACCCGTTCTGGAAGGTGTGCAGTGACGAGGCGGTGGTGGTGTGCATGCACATCGGTTCGTCCTCCGACATCGTCATCACCTCGGCCGACGCCCCCATCGACTGCCTCATCACCCTGACGCCCGATGAACATCGTGCAGGCGGCGGCCGACCTGGTGTGGTCGCCGGTGCTCCGCAAGTTCCCGGACTTGAAGGTGGCCCTGTCCGAAGGCGGGATCGGCTGGGTGCCCTACTTCCTCGAACGGGTCGACTACAACTACGACCGCCACCACCTGTGGACGGGACAGGAGTTCGGGGACCAGCGACCGAGCGAGGTGTTCAACCAGCACGTGCTGACCTGCTTCATCGACGACCGGTTCGGCGTGGCCAGCCGGGGCTATCTGGACATGGACAACGTGATGTGGGAATGCGACTATCCCCACTCCGACTCCACCTGGCCGACCGCCCCGGAAAAGCTGAACGAGAGCATCAACGCCATCTCGGATCACGACGTCGACCGGATCACCCACCTCAACGCCATGCGCCACTTCCACTTCGACCCGTTCACCACCCTCGGGGGCCGGGAACAGTGCACGGTCGGGGCGCTGCGGGGCCAGGCCGTGGGCCACGACGTGTCCATCAAGGCGAGGAACCTGGACAGCATCCAAAAGCGCGGCACCCGGTCGGTCGACCTGTTGTCCGCCGCCTCGTCCAACTGACTCCCCCGGGCCGGACATCTCCGGACGCCGGTCCCCCTCCGCCCGATCCACGCGCCGTACCCTTGGCGTCGACCAAAGGATAGACATCATGGCCAATGCCCTCTCAGGCTTCCGAGTGCTGGAAGTGGCGTCGTGGATGTTCGTCCCCTCGGCCGGGGCGGTACTGGCCGACTGGGGCGCCGACGTCATCAAGGTCGAGCACCCGGTGACCGGCGATCCCCAACGGGGACTGTCGTCGATGGGTTTGATCCCGGGCGGCGACGGCGCCGTCAACTACATCATCGAACAGCCCAACCGGGGCAAGCGGAGCATCGGGATCGACATCAGCACCGAGGGGGGCCGTGACCTGCTCTACCGGCTGGCCGCCACCTCCGACGTGTTCCTCACCAGCTTCCTCCCAGCCGTGCGCCAGCGGCTGCAGATCGACGTCGAGCACATCAAAGCAGTGAACCCCCGGATCGTCTACGCCCGGGGCACGGGCCAGGGACCGCTGGGACCCGACCGCGAGAAGGGCGGGTACGACGGCGCCTCCTTTTGGGGCCGGGGGGCGGTGGGAAGTGCCCTCAAGCCGGGCGACGCCGAGTTCCCCATCGGCGGCCGGCCGGGCTTCGGTGACCTGGCCGGCGGCATGGCCATCGCCGGTGGCATCGCCGCCGCCCTCCTCCAGCGGGCCACCACCGGCGAAGCCCCGGTGGTCGATGTGTCGCTGCTGGGCATCGCCATGTGGATGCTGTCCCCCGACATCGTGGCCTCTGGCCTGTACGGCGGCGATCCGATGCCCAAATTCGACCGGAGCTCGTCCCCCAATCCACTGGTGGGGAGCTACCGGACCAGCGACGGGCGCTTCATCACGTTGATGATGCTCCAGTCCGACCGGTTCTGGCCGGATTTCTGCCGGCACATCGATCGGCCCGACCTCATCGACGACCCCCGCTTCGCCGACGGGGGCGCCCGGTACACCAACGGCAAGGAGTGCGTCGCCATCATCGACGAGGTGTTCGCCTCGCGGACCTACGAGGAGTGGAAGCAGGCGCTGGCCACCCTGGAGGGGGTGTGGGCCCCGGTGCAGCTGCCGGGCGAGCTGGCCGACGATCCCCAGGTCGGGGCCAACGGCTACCTGGCCCACGTGGAGCGGGAGGACGGCAAGGAATACGACCTGGTGACCAACCCGGTGCAGATGGACGAGACGGGCGACCACCTGGTTCCCGCCCCCGAGCACGGGCAGCACACCGAGGAGATCCTCCTCGAGCTCGGTCTCGAGTGGGACGAGATCATCGCCCGCAAGGACGCCGGCGCCATCTTGTGAACCCCGACTGACCCCACTTCCCCCGGCCCGGGACCGGTCGGCGACGGTCGGCGAGGGGTCGGCTCTATTTGGGCGGGAACCGCAGGGCGCCGTCCAACCGGATGTTCTCCCCGTTGAGGTAGGGATTGGTCACGATGCTCTCGACCAGGTGGGCGAACTCCTCGGGCTGGCCCATCCGCTTGGGGAAGATGATGCTCTCGACCAACTTGGCCTTTAGCTCCTCGGGGGCACTCTGCATCAACGGGGTCCCCATCGTCCCGGGGGCGATGGCGCACACCCTGATCCCAACGGGCGCCAGATCGCGGGCCAGGGGGAGGCTCATCCCGAGGATGGCCGCCTTCGAGGTGGCGTAGGCAACCTGGCCGGTCTGGCCCTCGTACCCGGCGATGGATGCGGTGTTGACCACCACCCCCCGCTGTCCCAGCTCGTCGGGCTCGTTGCCGGCCATGCGGGCCACGCACAGGCGGGTGACGTTGAAGGTGCCCAGCGTGTTGAGCTCGATGGTGGCCCGGAACGGCTCCATGTCCATGGGGACGTTGTCACGGGACAGGGTGCGCCCGCCCATCCCTCCTCCGGCCACGTTGACCACCACAGCCAGCGGAGCCATGGCCGAGGCGGCGTCTATGGCGGCACGGACGTCGTCGTCACTGTTGATGTCGCCGCCGACCGCCTGGCCCCGCCCGAGCTCCCCCACCAGTTGCCGGCCGGCATCGAGGGCCCGGTCGAACACCACCACCTGCAGGCCGAGGCGGTCGAGGGCCCGGACGGTGGCCGCCCCGAGGCCGCCGGCCCCCCCGGTCACGATTGCCGACCGCTGCGTCCAATCCATGCTTCCTCCTGTGGTGGTCTCGTCGTTGGGTTCTGGGTCTGCCGGGCCGACGGCTTCTCTGTGGGCCGAGGCCGCCGACCGGTGGGTTCCGCCGACGGCGCCGCCGCCCGGTGTCCCGGGGCCGCCGGGATCGTCGGTGGGGCTCAGGCGCCTGCCGGGGTGAAGACCATCGGGAAATGGTCGATCGACCGGATGGCCGGGGTGTAGACGAGGGTGTGCCCCTCGGGTACCGAGTACTCGGGTATCCGACGGTGCCACTCCCGGAGGGCGACCCGCAGCTCCTGGCGGGCCAGGTGGGAACCGAGGCACCGGTGCACACCGGCACCGAAGGCCGAGTGCTTGTTGACCTGGCGGTCGAACCGCACATCGTGGGCGTCAGGTAGATCGCCGTCGTCGGTGTTGACCGAACCGATCAGCACCATGACGTTGTCGCCCTGGTGGACCGGACATCCCGCCACTTCGGTGTCCTCCATGGCCACACGGGCCACGATCTGGACGGGGGTCTCCCACCGGAGGAGCTCCTCGATGGCGGCCGGAATGACGGACTCGTCGTCGACGATCCGCTGGCGCTGATCGGGATGCTGCACCAGGTACCCGTAGATGCAGTCGAGGGTGGCGGTCACCGTGTCCAGTCCGGCGATCAGGAACAGGAAGCAGATGTCGAGGATGTCCTCGCGGGTGAGCTTGGTCCCTTCGACCTCGGCATCGAGGAACCGGCTGAGCAGGTCGTCCTCCCGTTGGCTCTCCCGCCGGTCGAGGATCTCGTTGAAGTACTGGTAGATCGAGTCGGCCGTGAGCTGCTGATGATCCTGGGCCTCTTCGCTCCCGAACTCCGCCCCCACCACCAGATGGGGGCGGATGATCCCGTCCTTCATGGCCAAGAACCGGGGCAGCTCGTCGAACGACAGGCCCAGCAGGTCGAGGAAGACCCGGGAGGGAAACGGGATCGAGAACTCGCTGGCGAAGTCGACCTCCCCGCGGTCGATGAACCCGTCGATCAGCTCGTTGACGGTGCGGGTGACCGACTCCTCGATCAGAGCCATCTGGCGGGGGGCGAAGATCGGATCGAGGAGCTTGCGGTACTTCTTGTGGTCGGGCGGGTCGATCTGGAGGGGGATGAGGGGCCGGAGGTTCTTCAGGTCCACGGCGTCGGCGTTGGAGGAGAAGATCTCGGGGTGACGGAAGATCTCGTCGGCCTCCGCCTTGCGGGTGACCATGACGCCCATGCCCTCGATGGGTATGACCGGCATGGTGTCGCGCAACACCTTGAACAGGGGTTGGGGATTGGCCGCCGTCTTCTCGTCCATGAGCGAGACCAGGCTCCCCCCGTCGTCTGCCCCGTCGTCGTCCATGAACAACACTCCTGTCGGCCGGAAATGGTCGTTCTCATAGTGGCACAGCGACCAACCGGGAGCGAGTGTCCGCCATGTATACATCGCCCATCGGACCGGTCGGGACGGTCCGAAGCGGGCTCAGACCCGCACCACGACCTTGCCGGTGTTCCCCCCGCTGAACAGCAGGTTGAGGGCGTCGACGGCATGGTCGAGTCCCTCCACCACCTGCTCGCGGTGTTTGATGGACCCCTCGACCACCCAGCCGGCCATGGCCGCCTGGGCCTCGGGAAATCGGTCGAGATAGTCGAGGATGAGAAACCCTTCCATCCGGGCCCGCCTGGTGATCAGGCTCAGGTAGTTGCGGGGCCCGACCGGCCGGTCCTCGTTGTACTGGGAGATCGCCCCGCACAGCACCACCCGCGCCTTCAGGGCCAGATGGGCCAGACAGGCGTCGAGGATCTCCCCGCCGACGTTGTCGAAGAAGACATCGATGCCGGACGGGCACACCTCCCCGATGCGACGGGACACGTCCTCTCGGCGGTAGTCGATGGCGTGGTCGAATCCGAGCTCCCCGGTCAGCCAGGCGCACTTCTCGGCCGATCCGGCTATGCCCACCACGTTCGCCGCCCCGGCGATCCGGGCCAGCTGGCCGACCACCGATCCGGTGGCTCCGGCCGCCCCGGACACGACCACCGTGTCGCCGGCCACAGGCTGGCCGACGTCGTAGAGACCGAAGTAGGCGGTCAGGCCGGTGACCCCGAAGACACTGAGGGCCAGGGCCGGATCGACGCCCGGCGGGATCGTGGTCATCGAGCCGTCACCCTCCCCGGCCAGCACGTAGTCCTGCCACCCGGTCATCCCGAACACCAGGTCCCCTGGTCGGTGGGCCGGGGTTCGGCTGGTCACCACCTCACCGATGCCCCCGCTGCGGACCACCCCGCCGATGTCGATGGGCGGCAGGTAACCGGGGGCGTCGTCCATCCAGGTGCGGATGGTGGGGTCGATGGACAGGTAGCGGACCCTGATCAGGGCCTGACCCTCGGCCGGCTCGGGAACCGGCTGGGAGTCGTCGAGCCGGACGTTCTCCTGGGTCACCAGCCCGACGGGACGGGAGGTGAGCAGGTAGCGACGGTTTGCCTGGGCCACACCTGGCATTCAATCAGACGGCCGGCCCGATCGAGCGGTACAGGGCGTCGATGAGGGCCCGATTCCGCGAGCTCTGCCAGCGAGGAATCACATGGTTCATCGCATAGCCGAATGCCACCCCGGAACGGGGATCGGCGAACCCGACGGCCCCGCCGGTGCCGAAGTGGCCGAAGCTGCCCGGGAACGGGCCGAATGGTCGCCGGGGCGTGGTCGGCTTGAAGCCGAGCCCGAAGGTGACCTCCTCGCCGAGGACCGGGCAGTAGCCCTGTGACTGAGGTGACGTCGCCTCGGCCAGCAGCTCGGGCGAGAGCAGCCGACCGGGCTCCAGCAGGGCTGCGTAGAACCGGGCTATGCCGCCGGCGGTGCCGTGGCCGTTGGTCGACGGCACCTCGGCCCGCCGCCACTCCCCGGTGTTGACCACTCCCATCGACGAGTAGCCGGGCGGATTGAAATACCCGAGCATCGTCATCAGCTGGTCGCCGGACAGATCGGCTGACTCGGCGGGCTCGACCCTGGGCGACGATTCCACCATCACCTCGGCACAGCGAAGCTGGTCGGGGGGACCGACCCCGAACCACAGGTCGGCCTCCAGCGGTTGGGCCACCGCCCGGAGCCGGCGGCCGCACATCTCCCCGGTCACCCGACGGACGACCTCACCGATCAGGTGCCCGTAGGTATTGGTGTGGTAAGCGTGGCGTGTTCCCGGTTCCCACCAGGCGTCGGTGGCGGCCAGGGCGCCGGTCATCCGGTCCCAGTTCCACAGGTCGTCGTTGACCAGGGGCTGGCGGATGGCCGGAACTCCGGCCCGGTGGCACAGGGCCTGTCGCAGGGTGGCCGCCCCCTTTCCGCCGGCGCCGAACTCCGGCCACACCGAGACGAGGGGATCGTCCAGTCCGATCAGTCCGGCGTCGACCAGCTGCAGGGCCAGCAGAGCCACCAGGGGTTTGCCCACCGAGTAGAAGTTCACCAACGTGTCGGCCCGCCACGGCCGCAGCCGGGCCCGGTCAGCCCAGCCCCCGACCAGGTCGACCACAACCTGGTGGTCGACCATCACACACAGCCCGGCCCCGACCTCGCCGCGCTCGGCGAAGTTGCGCTCGAACTCGAGGCCGACCGCCGCCAACCGGGCGTCGCAGTACCCGCTGATCGGCGCATCCATGCCGGCAGTCTCCCACCGCCGGCCATGACCCTCGCCGGTCGTCGAGCGGGGTGGACCGACGCCCCGGACCCTCAGTTGCCGTACAGCCTGGACACGTCGACCAGCACCGCCGTGCGTCGCTGTTCGGCCATAGCCGCGTCGTAGGCGTCCCAGTCGTCGTGGGTGCCCCCGGCGGCGACGAACACCGAACGGAGCAGCAACCGGACCCCCTCGGCGTCGATGTCGGGGGAAGGATCGTCGGGCCCGATGAGCTGGGCCCGGCCTTCGGCCGTCGCCCACTCCCATCCGGCCCGGAAGGTGACGCTCAGCTGGGGCCGGGAGCGAAGGTTGGACAGCTTCGTCCTTCCGTAGGTCACGAAGCCGATGACATCGGTCCCGGTGACCGGATGGGTGAGGACCCCGGCGTTGACGACCGAGCACTGGATCGTCTGATCCGAGCGAAGTGTCGACACCACGGCCAAGAACCGGTCGCGGCGCCCGATCCCCATCACGTCCTGCAACGTCGTCATGGCCCACCTCTTCCGTTCCGGCCCGGCCTCGGTCCCTCCGGTGGAGGATAGGCCCCGCCGGGGCATCGATCTTCGAGGCAGAGCTCTCGAGCGGGAGCAGGCGCCAACCGTGGGCGGGCACTCCGGGACTCCACCCGGCTGCCGCCGGTGAGACGACTAGGCAGTTTCGGGAGAGACGGCGGCCCGGGAAGAGACGGCGGGGGCCGATTCGACGGTCACCGTGGTCTGGGCCGGTGCTCCCTGATCGGCGGAGGGAACGACCTGAAGCACCGGCTTGGCACCAGTGGCGTCCTCCGATGCGCCTTCTTCGATCCCCTTCTTGAATTCCTTCTGCGCCGAGCCCAGCGACCGGGCCAACTTGGGAATCTTCGTGGATCCGAACAGGACCAGAACCACGACGATCAGGACGATGATGCCGTCCACGCCGAAGATCTCTGCTGATGAGCTGAAGTACACGGTGATGTCTCCTTTGGTCGGCAACCCGGGGTGGCGATCTCGGCTCGTGCGCTCCTTGGTGCTCCGAGACCGACAACCATTTATTCGTGGCCAATGCCGAACTGGATGGGCGGGTGACGGACCAGGAGGCCCTGGCCCCTACGCATCGGCTCCGAGTGCCCGTCCAACTCGTCCGGCACAACGAATACGTTGATGTGAGAATTCGCCAGCTCGGATACGGACCCCGAAGGCCCTCGAGGTCGATCACCGTGGCCGCCACCGTTTCCCTCGTCGTCGGAGGGTTGCTCCTCATGTGGTCGAGCTACATCCACTTCCATCTCTGGAAGGTCGGCTACCGCCATATCCCGACCATCGGCCCGCTGTTCCTCCTGCAGTCGGTGGCCGGACTCTTGCTGGGCGTACTCGTCATGGCGGTTCGGAGGGTGTGGGCCGCCGTGTTGGGCCTCGGATTGGCGGTGTCGACGATGATCGGCTTTCTCGTGTCGGTTACCCACGGGCTGTGCGGGTTCAAGGACTCATGGTCCGCTCCCTTTGCCCACCAGGCCTTGGCCATCGAGACTGCCGCCATCGCCGCTTTGGTGATCGCCGTGACGTTCTGCATCTTGGGATCGGCGTCCGAACGGTAGCCGACGGCCGGCGAGGCCCACGGGCCCGTCGCCCGATTGGCCGATCCCGACGCGGTGGTCACACGGGTAGCGGGGACGGACGTGCCCACCTCATGCTCCTCCAACCCCTGGCGGGGCACGACGCCCACCTGGCGGCGGGGCCTCGCCGCACGGCCGTCGACGGAACGAGGACCGGCGGCCCGATCGAGGTGGGTCCGTCCATCTAGCACCGATGGACGCCGGCCGGTGCCGAGGTCCCGCAGTGATATGCCGGTTCCGACCAGACCGTCGGATCAGCCGTGGGTGTAGTCGGTCAAGGGCCGGGCGCTGTTCAGCGGACTGAAGGCGTTCGGCACCGGATACTGGCCGAGCACGAAGTTGAGGATGGCGGCGTGCTGCATCTCGACCGGCTGGATGCTGGCGGCGACCTTGATGGAGGAGGTCGCCTTGACGGCGCTGATGGCGGATTGGTACGTCGCCGCCGCCACGTCCTCGAGCATGAGGGCCAGTTTGGCGGCGCCGGTGACGTCGGTCACCTTGGCGAAGTCAGCGGTGATCGCCGGGGTCAGCACCGGGTCCGGGGTGGTGATCGCCTGGTGCCCGGTGGCCACGATGGCGGAGTTCCAGGCCTGGGCGTGTTGGGTGTGCTGTGACTTGACGGTGGTGGCAAAGGTGGCCACCGCCGGTGGCACGGCCCCGAGCTTTCCGGCGTTGGCGGCAGTGAGCACGTCCCCGTAGGCGGCCACGGCCAGGTTCTCGAGGCTGGCGGCCAAGGCGGCCACAGCCAGGTCCCCGGTCAACTTGGCTGTGGCGGTCGAGGCAGATGATCGGCGGGTGGTGGTGGTGGTGGTGGTGGAGCTGGACGAACCCGAGGAACAGGCGGCCAGCACTGCCCCGCCGGCCAGGGCCCCGGCACCGATGAGAAAGCCTCGCCGACTGGTACGGGACCGCTCGATCCACTCGTCGATCGACCGGTCCATGGCGGGCCTACCGACATCGTTGTGGATCTGTTCGAGCTCCCCGGTCATCACGGTGAGCTCCTGCTCGGAGATGGCCATTACTTCCGGAGTGCGGTTGCGACGCCTCATGAGAGTGCTCCTTCGGTGGCGGGGCGGGCCTGGTTGGTGGGATAGAAGGCGTCGGGGAACCCGACAGATCCGGCGGCGGCCGGGAGTTCGGCGACGTTCGGAGGCAGGGCGATGAGCTGGGGCGCATCGGCGGCCAGGAGGGCTTGCACGGCCAGGAGGATCGAGGCGTGTTGGGCCTCCACCCCCATGATCGAGGCGGTGACCCTTTTGGCATTGGCGTCGGACAGAGCGGCGACGTCGGCCACGTAGGTTTCGGCCGCCCCCTCCTCCAGCTCGAGGGCCAGGGCAACCACCGGTGCGGGAGAGGTCAATCCGGGCACCGCGGCTTGGACGACTTTGGCCAGGGCCGGGTCGGGATTGGTCTGGGCCTTGCCGCCGAGGCCGGTTATCGCGGCGTTGAACGCCTGCAGATGCTGGCTGTGCTGACCCATGGTGGTGGTGGCGAACGCCTTCACCACCGGATTGGCCGATGATCCACCAATGAACGGAAGGGTCAAGGCGGTCTTGTAGGTGGCCACGGCCAGCACTTCGATCGACGAGGCCGTCTGCAGGATTTGGACATCGGTCGGTGATGAGGCGAAGGCCGGTGATGCGAAAACTGCCTCGAAGGCGGCGGCGATGCCGGCGGCCGCCAGGATGCCTCCGCCGAAGAGAGCGCCGGTCATGAGCTGAGATCGGCGGCCAGCCACGTCACGCGCCTCATCGAGGTCGACAACGCCGTGAGCTCGGGCCTCGTTGCCCGTCTCGACCATCTCGTCGAGAGCCACGGTGGTGACACCCATGGCATCGTGATGGAGATCCTCGGATTCCTCGATCAGCAGGTCCAGGGCCTGGGGATCGACATCGACAACTCCTTCTTGCCGCTCGGGACGGCTCCGGTTCAGCCTTCCTCTCATGATCTTCCTCCTGTTGTCGGTGTTGCCGGTTGGTTCGATCGTCCGCCGACGTCCCGGGGTGAGGCGGGCACGCCGGCGCCGATCCGATCAACCCGAGACCACGAGAGTCCCGGTCATGTACTGGTGGATCATGCAGTAGTACGAGTACGACCCGGCAGTCTTCGGAGCGGTGAACGACTTGGATTCACCGGGTGCGATATCGCCCGTGTCGAAGGCTCCGTTGGTGGCGGTGAGAGTGTGGGTCACCTGATCCTTGTTGGTGACCGTCACCGTGGCCCCTGGGCGCACGGTGACGGTGCTTGGAGAAAACGCAAAGTTGTGGATCGTGATCGAATCGGCCCTCGGGGCACCGCTGGAGGAAGTTCCTGAGGGGGAAGCGGTGGAGGACCCGGCGCTACCGGAGGACGAGCAGGCGGCCAGGGCCAGCACCAGTCCCACCAGGATGACGGTCAGAACGGGACGAGCGCCGACCGACGTCTTCCCGATAGGGAAGCAAGTGGCCTTCTCCGGTTGCGGGTCATCTGTCATCGACGCATATTCGGTCCCGCCGAGTTTCTGGATGACCTCGGCCACCCGAGTTGCCGTCCCCGCCGTTGCCAGCCCTGCGCCAACCTCCTCCCCACGGGTCGCCACTCGAGCACCACCGGCCCGACAGGGAGGCGGGGAAGTGGGACGACGGCGCCGAGCCTCGGGCCCGGCCGTGACCCGGCGCCCGACTGTTTGGATCCGTCGACTGGTCGAGCGATACAGTGCCTGGGCGGTCCTGCGAAAGAGGGGGTGGGGTGACGGTCCATCGGGCATTCTCACCGGGGTCACATCGGGCGCTGGTCCGGGGGTGGCGAGTGGCCGCCGCTCTCGTTGTGGTGCTCATCGGGGCGCTGGTGCTGCCCGTTCCGGCCCACGCCGCCGGAGGCAGGGGCGGAGACAAGGCGTCCGGCCGGGGCCGGACTGGGAGCCGATCGGCACCGGCGGACACCAAGGCGAGGCCCAAGACCCCTTTCCCGGCCACCGGTTACTTCTCCATCGGCCGGAAGGACGGCCAGTCGTTCTTCGTCACGCCAACCGGCCAGCCGTTCTTCTCCTCCGGTATCGACCACGTCTCGTCCGACCCCGACACCGATCAGTCGACCGGCCAATGCCCATACTGCGAGACCATCCAGAGTGAGTACCCGAGCACGGCGGCCTGGGCCACGGCCACGGTGGCCCAACTCCGTTCGTGGGGCTTCAACAGTCTCGGAGCCTTCAGCGACGACGGCACCTTTGCCAGCCAGATGCCCTACAGCGTCCAACTGGGCATGGCCAGTGGCGACGACTGGTTCGCTCCTTCGTTCGTCACCAACGCCGACGAGGTGGCGGCCACCCAGGTGGCGCCTCTGGCCGACGACCCCAACCTCATCGGCTGGTATACCGACAGCGAACTCGACTGGGGACCGAACGGGAGTGATCTCGAAACGCAGCTCCAGCACTATCTGGCCCTCCCGGCGGGCTCGCCCGGTCTGGCTGTCGCCCAGCAGTACGTCGGAAATCCCAACGGCTTCGTCTACGCCCTGGCCACTCGGTACTTCCAGGTCACCACGGCGGCCATCCGCATGTACGACACCCACCACCTGATCCTCGGGGTCAAGGCCGAAGGCCAGGAGATCCAGCCCCAGCTGCTCGAAGCGGCCAGCCCCTACGTGGACGTCTTCAGCATCGACGACTACCAGCTGATGCCCGGTTTCGCCCAGGCCGTCGATCGGATCTGGCCCCAGTACCTCCCGGTCACCACCACCTTCGACAACTTCGAGCAGTACGTGAAACGCCCGATCATGGTGGCCGAATACTCGTTCATCGCCACCACTCCCCAGACGCCGGACACCGTGCCCGGTGTGTACGCCGTCTATCCCGACCAACAGGCCCGGGCCGCGGCGTACACCGACTACATCGCCCCGCTGTACGAGCACGCCCCGTGGGTGGTCGGCGACGAATGGTTCGAATACGTGGACGAGCCCCAGGGAGGGCGGTTCGACGGCGAGAACGACAACTTCGGAGTGGTGGACGTGGAGAACCAGCCCTACCAGGACCTGGTCGACCAGATGGAGATCCTGCATTCGGTGGCGCCCGACCGCATCGACCAGAGCGGTCCGTCCTGCGACTCGTGGGCCGACACCCCCACCGGGGTCACGTGCACCGCCTACCTTCCCAAAGAGACCTATCCGTTGAGCGTCTTCAGCACCACCCTTCCGGGGGCCACCCAGGGGACCGCGTACTCCAACTACGTGATCGCCATCGGCGGTAGACCGAAGTACTCGTTCTCGGTGACCGGGGGGTCCTTTCCGGAAGGTCTCAAATTCGGCGCCAAGACCGGCCTGGTCTCCGGCAAACCCAAGGTCTTCGGAACCTTCGACTTCACCGTGACGGCAACCGATTCGACTTCCCCGACACCGGAGACGTCGACCCAGACCGAATCGATCACCATCGCTCCGAAGGAGGTGGTGGTGGCCACGACCAAGCTCCACCCGGCCGTTGTGGGCAAGTCGTTCTCTGAAACCCTGGCGGCCAAGCGAGGCGATCCTCCCTATACGTGGACCAAGTCCTCCGGCGCCCTGCCCCCCGGTCTGACGCTCGGGGCCGGTGGCACGATCCAGGGAGTCCCCACCATACCGGGGACCTTCGCCTTCACCGCCCGGGTCACCGATTCGTACGATCCTGCCGATACGGCTACTCGGGCCTTGACCATGTCAGTGGCAGCGGCCAGGTGACCCCCCTCCGTCCGATCAACCTGCCCCGGCCCCCAGAGACGGCTTGGCCCACCCGTCATCCGGTCTGGCTCCCCTGGTTGGGCAGCACCACCACCACCAGCAGGGCGGCTATGGCCACCATCACGGCCGCGATCACCAGGGCCAGGTCCATGCCGGACACGAATGACTGGCGGGCGAGGGCGGCAAGGGCCTTGCCCTGCTTTTCCGGAGCCCGTTGCGCCACAGCCAGAGCCGCCCCCACCGAGCTCTCGATGAGCCTCTGAACGGAGGCGGGGACGCCGGCACGGGCGATGACCGGGGCCACGAGGTGCTGATAGCGCAGAGTCAACGCTGTGCCCAGGACGCCGACCCCCAGAGCTCCTCCGATCTGCATGGCGGTGTCGTTGGTGGCCGAGCCGACTCCGGCCTCCTCGATGGGCAGCGACCCCATCACCGACTCGGTGCAGGGGGCCAGGGCCAGGGCCACTCCCACGCCCAGCACCACGAACGGCCCGATGCAGTCGGCGTAGGTCCCGGCCACCGTGGTCCTCGACAGCACCCCGAGTCCCACGGCGATCAGGCCCATGCCCGATCCGACCACCAACTTGGTGCCGACCCTCCGGGCCACCACCACCGACAGTGGAGCGATGAGCAGTAGGGCCAGGGCCACCGGGGCAATTCGCACACCCGCTTCGAGAGGGCTGAAGGCCAGGACGAACTGCAGATACTGGGTCATGAGGAAGAACATCCCGAGCAGGGCGAAGAGCACGAGGGCCAGGGCGGCGATGGCCACGCTGTAACGACGTTTGGCGAAGAAGCGGAGCGGCAACATGGGATGGTCGATCCGCCTCTCCCAGATCACGAACACGGCGATGGTGGCCGACGCTCCCGCCAACGCACCCACGATCAATGGCGAAGTCCAGCCCCGACCCGGGGCTTCGATGATTCCCCAGAGCAGCAGCCCCAGTCCGAGAATCGACAGCCCGGCGCCGAGCGGGTCGGGGCGGGTGGAGGACGGGTTCTTGGAGTTGGGGACCAACCACACGGCGGCCATCAGACCGACCACGGCAATGGGCACGTTGACCAAGAAGACCGAACCCCACCAGAAGTGGGCCAACAGGAACCCACCCACGATCGGGCCGAAGGCGACCCCCAGTCCGGTGGTGCCCGACCAGATCCCGATGGCCCGAACCCGATCCCGCTCGGCGGTGAAGACATTGGTGAGGATCGAAAGCGTGCACGGCATGAGAGCCGCGGCTCCGATCCCCATCACCGCCCGAGCCGCCGTCAGTCGGTCAGGGCTCCCCGACCAGGCGGCGAGGGCCGACCCGCCACCGAAGACCACCAGCCCGGCCATGAACACCCATTTCCGGCCGACCCGGTCACCCAGCGCCCCGAGAGACAGCAGGAGACCGGCAAAGACCACGGCATAGGCGTCGACCATCCACTGCAGCTGGGTGGAGCTGGCACCGATGCCCCGCACGATCGACGGGAGCGCCACGTTGAGGACGGTGTTGTCCAGGCTGATGAGGAGCAGGGTGACGCACAACACGGAAAGGGTGGCCCAGCGGCGCCGGGTGCCGGCTGGCCGCACGGTGGACGAGCGGTCCAGCGGCGCCGGGCTCGTCACTCTCAGAGCGTCGCGGCGAAGCTGTTCAGATCCCACAACATCCAGCTCTCTCTGAGTTCGGATCGACGCCGGAAGTTCGGTCGATTCGTTCGATCCTCAACGAGAATCGAAAACGGAGCCGAGTTCGCTCTTTTCGATCTCCACCAAGCACTCGTTCACCCGTCCGAGTCTACGAGTCCCGTCAACGACTCGAATCCTTCCTGCGGTGTGGTCGGCAACGGTCGGCCATCCTCCCCTCTCCGACTCGGCTCGTCTCGGTGTGATCGGTTGTCATTGTGAAGCGCCAGAGAAGCGGTCGACAGGGCCAAGGGGTCCATGGCCCTGAACCGGACGCCGAACACCGGTCCGGGCGGTGCGACGGGTCCGGGGACCGCCTGACCCGGCGGCCGGCGATGGTCGATACCGGACTCGATACCGACACCGGCCGCGATGCGGGCCAAGACCCGGAGTCGGGGCCGGTCTGAGGCCCGCCTACCCACCGGGCCGCCATCGGTCAGGGCGAAGGTGTGGGTGAAGCCACCGGTTGATCCTGTCCGGCCGACCGGTCGAGGCCCGGATTCATCGGCGTAACTTCTGCGATGGGGTCTTGGGCGACGTGCGGTCGTGCGATCACCACCGCACACTTGGCGTGGCGGGCGCACTGATGAGCCACCGACCCGAGCAACAGGTGGTTGAAACTCCCGTGACCCCGTGCTCCGATGACCAGGAGCTCAGCCCCGGCCGAGGCGTCGAGGAGCGCCGGGACCGTCGCCCCGAATCGGGCCAGGACCTCGACAGGAACGTCCGGCGCCCACTTCTGGGCGTACTCGGTGGCGGCATCGATGATTTCGCCGGCGGCCACCTCGTAGCCCTCCGGCGGACCCAGCACGAACGTGCCGATGGGCGGGTACTGCCAGGCGAAGACGGCCTGGACCGACGCCGAGCGTATCGTGGCTTCTTCCAGCGCCCACCGGAAGGCCTGGGTGGACCCGAATGACCCGTCGACTCCGACGATGATCCGCGGTTCGACCGCTCGCAGCGGCAACACGTCGGGGTCCCCGTGGACCACCGCCACCGGCGAGTGGGCGTACTGGATGCACTGATCGCTGACCGAGCCCAACAACAGCTCCTCGAATCCGCCCCGGCCCCGCGCCCCCACCACCAGCAGATCCGCCGACCTGGTTGCATCGGTGAGCACCAGGGACGGCGGCCAGTCCACGACCTCGGTGCGGACCAGCACCGACGGGTGCCGGGTGGCTATCAGGCCGCGGGCATCATCGACGATGGCCCGCCCGGGCGAAAGATCCGACGTACCCGGCTCGTACCAGCCCGGTAGGTGCTCGGGCTCGCCCACCTGGCCGAACACGATCTTCAGCATCGAACTCCGGCGCTTGGCCTCATCGGATGCCCATTTCAGGGCGAAACGAGAGTGCTCCGATCCGTCGACGCCCACCACGATGGTGTGCTCGTCTCGTGGTTGGTGGATGATCCCCACGTCAGTTGTCGGCACGGTGGCTCCCTTCACTGGGCGTGGACAGGCGGCTATCGGGGGACGACGACGGTGATGGCAGCCCGGCGCGCCAGTTCGAGCTCCCGGCGGGTCATGGCGATGTCGTCGATGAGATAGGGGTTGAGCGCCGACCTCCGAGAGCCGCGGCTCCCCGAACTCCCATGCCTGTGCGATTGACTGGTCGAGTACTTCATGAGGGCCTCCGTTGGTCTACGGCATTCGCATGCCACCACCACCATTGGACCCCGTTACGCGACCGGGGTGTAGGGCCAAAGGTCCCGCCGTCTGAGTGACGCGGCCTCACCCTCACCACCATCATCGACCGCCCGGTGGCACCTGCGGGTGGGGCCACGTCGTCGGGCGTGCGGTCCGCCCCCGCCTCGTTCACCCGTCATCGGTGGACGGCCGACCGCCCATCGGGCGAACACCGGGGCCCGGACCAGGGGTGGGTCAGGTCCCGGTGGCGTCGGTCCGACGGGCCTGGTCGGATCGCTCTTTGATGCGGGTGGCGTAGGTGGCGGCCTGGGTCCGCCGCTCCATGCCGAGCTTGGCCAACAGATTGGACACGTAGTTCTTGACCGTCTTCTCGGCCAGGAACAGCGAGCCGGCGATCTGGCGATTGGTCTGTCCGTCGGCCACCAGATCGAGGATGCGCTTCTCCTGTGGGGTGAGGCCGGCCAGCAGCGGATCTTCCTGGGGCCCCTGGTGCAGCTTGTCCATTGCCTGCTTGGTCAGCGCCGGGTCGAGCAACGATTCCCCGCCGGCCACCCGGCGGACGTCCTCCACCAGGTTCGACGCCCCCACCTGCTTCAGTACGTAGCCGGAGGCGCCGGCCATGATGGCGGCCATGAGTGCCTCGTCATCGGCATAGGAGGTGAGCATCACGCAGGCAATCTCGGGCGACGAGGATCGGATGTCGCGACAGACCTCGATGCCACTGCCATCGGGAAGACGGACGTCGAGAATTGCCACGTGGGGCCGGGTCGGGGGTATACGGTCGAGGGCGTCACCGGCAGTAGCCGCCTCACCCACTACCACGAAGCCGTCGTCTGCTTCGAAGAGTGAACGGAGCCCCGTACGGACGATCTCATGATCATCGAGAAGAAACACCCTGATGCTCAACTGCCGACTCCTTCGACTTTCCCCTGCTCGAAACAGGCCTTCAAGCTTCGAGCAGAGGTCCCGTGTGGTCCCGCTCCAGGTTTGACGGCCGGTCCACACGGGCTCAGCGACCGCCCGACCGAGGTCAGGATAGTCGTTCGGGGTCACGGGAGGCCCTCGTGCCGTACCGGTCCATAGACGACCCGGCCAAGCTCCGCCGGGTGCTCGAGGCGGCCCTGTTGCTCGAGGCCGATCTCGAACTGCCGTCCCTGCTGCGCCACATCGTCGACGAGGCCCGATCGATGACCAACGCCCGCTACGGCGCCCTCGGTGTGCTCAACGACGAGGGGAATGCCCTGTCCGAGTTCATCACTGTCGGGCTGGAGCCAGACGAGGAGAGGCAGATCGGCAACCGCCCGACCGGGCGAGGCGTGCTGGGGCTGCTGATCTCGGACCCCAAGCCCAAGCGACTCGTCGAACTGGGCACTGACCCGACGAGTTACGGCTTTCCTCCCAATCACCCCCCGATGACGTCGTTCCTCGGGGTACCCATCAAGGTGCGGGACGAGGTCTACGGAAATCTCTATCTCACCGACAAGATCGGCTGGTCCGAGTTCACCTCCGACGACGAGGCCTTGATCGGTGCTCTGGCGGTGACGGCGGGAATCGCCATCGAGAACGCCCGACTGCACTCCCGAGTCCAAGAGGTCGCCGTCTACGAGGAGCGGGATCGCCTGGCCAGAGATCTTCACGACACGGTCATCCAAAGGCTGTTCGCCATCGGCCTGTCCCTTCAGAGCCTGGCCGGCAACCCGTCGGCATCGGGCATATCGGATCGACTTCAACGGACGATCTCGGACGTCGACGAAACCATCCGTCAGGTCAGGACCAGCATCTTCGAGCTCGGTTCCCAACAACTCGACCGGGGAATTCGGGCCAGCGTGCTCACCCTGTTGGAGGAGCTCGAGCCGATTGTGGGGTTCGGCGTCCACGCCTCGTTCGAAGGTCCAGTGGACACGGCCGTTCCCGACACGGTGAGCGAGCACCTGCTGGCCACCCTCCGGGAAGCGATCACCAACATAGGACGCCACGCCCGAGCCACCCGAGCCACAGTGGCCATCACGGTGGGTGACGGCCACTGCCTCCTACAGGTCGTCGACGACGGTGGCGGCATCGACCAATCCCCATCGGGCGGCGGTGGGCTCGGATTGGGCAATCTGCGTCGCCGGGCCGAGAAGCTGCACGGGACCTTCGACTTCACCAGCCCGGAAGGCGGCGGAACGGTGCTGACCTGGCGGGTCCCCCTCGCCCAGTAGGGTCGCCGCCCGATCCGCCCCCGGGTCGCCCGGGACGGCCACACCCCCCTTCGCAGAAGGGACTTTGTCCCCTATTGGAGGTTTCTCCAGCTCCGTACCGTGTAGGTAGACGGTCACCGCGGAGTCGGTTGGGCTCCCACGGAAAGGAGTCCAGATGTCAATCACCAGCGATCGGCCCGAGGTGGAACAGCCGGCGGCACCGGTGCCGCCAGCACCGCCCGGCTCCGGCTTGTCCCGGCGGAACAAGGAGAAGGCCCACGCCCTCGGACTGACCTCGGCCACCGGTCTGGTCATCGGCAGCATCGTGGGCACCGGCGTCTTCACCATGCCGGCGGTGCTGGCCGGTGCCGGCACCATGGGCATCATCGTCCTCGGCGTCATCGCCGTGGGTGCCATGTTGCTGGCCACGCTGTTCGGCCAGCTCACCAAGCGGGTCCCGAACAGCGATGGCGGGCTGTACGCCTACTCCCGCCACGAGTTCGGCGACTTCGCCGGCTACCTGGTCGGATGGTGTTACTGGATCCAGTCGTGGGCCGGCAACGCCGCCATTGTCTCGTCGTGGGTGTTCTATGTCGATGCTCTCTTCGGCTGGGCCCACGTCAGCGGCATGGAGAACTGGGGAATCGCCATGGTGGGCCTGTGGGTGCCGGCCATCATCAACCTGGTGGGGATCCGCCAGATGGCGTGGTTCCAGAACATCACCGTGGTGCTCAAGTTCTTGCCTCTGCTGTTCGTCGGGGTGATCGGATGGTTCTTCGTGCAGAGCGGCCACTTCGGAGCATTCAACGCTTCGGGGGGCAGCCTGTACAGCGCCATAGGGATCGCCGCCGGCGTGGCCCTCTTCTCCTTCATCGGCGTGGAGGCGGCGGCTATGACCGCCAAGCGGGTGAAGAATCCCCGGGTCAACGTCAGCCGGGCCTCACTGCTCGGGACCGCCCTCAGCGCCATCCTCTACGTGCTGGTCACCGCGGTGGTGATGGGCCTGGTCGCCCACCACACCCTGGTCAATACCGGCTCCCCGTTCGTCAATGCCTTCCAGTCGATCTTCCCCCACGAAGCATGGGCCGGGAAGTTCATCGCCGCCATCGCCGTGGTGTCCGGAATCGGAGCACTCAACGGGTGGACCCTCATCGTCACCGAGACGTCACGGGCCATGGCCCAGGACGACATGTTCCCGCGGCCCTTCGCCTGGAAGGACCGCAAGGGCACGGCCTGGTTCGGCATTCTGGTCGGGACGGCCCTGCCCTCCCTCCTCATGCTGTGGCGCTACACCACCACCTCGGGGCTGACGGTGTTCACCTACCTGGTCGACCTCACGGTGGTGACCGTGGCCATCCCGTACTTCATGTCGGCCCTGGCCCAGCTCACCTACCTGGTGTCCCGCCGACGCCGGGTCAACGGGTGGCTTCTGACCCGGGACCTGTCGATCGCCGGAGCCAGCGTCCTGTTCTCCATGTGGGTGACGTTCGCCTCGGGATACCAGGTCGTCTACCAGGCTCTCGTGGTCATTCTGGCCGGACTCATCCTCTATGCCTTCTTGAACGCCCGCCGCCAGCGCCTCGGTGAGTCCACCGAGCCGGTGGAGCTCCAGCCCGAAGGGGTGGTGGTCGAGGCGGCCAACGGAAACGGCCACCCGGGGGCGGCGGCCGCCCGCCAGGTGGCGGTGAAGTCATGACGTTCACCGTGGAATCCGAGGTCGGCCAGCTGCGCCAGGCCATCGTCCACCGGCCCGGGCTCGAACTGTCCCGATTGACACCCGAGAACATCGGCGAGTTGCTGTTCGACGACGTGATGTGGGCGAAGAGGGCCAAAGAGGAGCACGATGCGTTCGCCGAGGCCCTCCGGGACAAGGGCGTCCAGGTCCACCTGTACGGCCAGCTCCTGGCCGAGACGTTGGAACTGCCCGAGGGACGAGCCTTTGTCCTCGACCGGGTGTGCACCCCGGAGATCCTGGGTCCGTCCCTGGTCGGGCCGGCCCGGCGGTTGTTCGAGGATCTCGACGGTCCGGAGCTGGCCCAGTACCTGGTGGGAGGAGTGCTGAAGGCCGACCTGCAACCGCTGCAGACCCACAGCCTCAAATGGGAGATGCTGCGGGCCGACGACTTCGTGCTCACCCCGTTGCCCAACCACCTGTTCCAGCGAGACAACTCGTGCTGGATCTACGGAGGGGTGACCGTCAATCCGATGGCCAAGCCGGCCCGGCAGCGGGAGTCGCTCCACACCCGGGCCATCTACCGGTTCCACCCGATGTTCGCCGATGCCGATTTCTTCACCTACTACGGCGACGAGGACCGGAATTTCCAGCCGGCCACCATCGAGGGCGGGGACGTCCATGTCATCGGAAACGGTGCCGTGCTGATCGGTATGGGCGAACGGACCACCCCCATGGCGGTGGAGACCGTGGCCCACGCCCTCTTCCACGCCGGCCAGGCCACGACGGTGGTGGCCATCGAGCTCCCCCGATCACACGCCTTCATGCATCTGGACACGGTGATGTCCATGGTCGACAGGGGCACCTTCGTCCTCTATCCCTACTTCGACCGCCACCTGCGCAGTTGGACGGTGGTGGACGGTGAGAAGCCGGGCGAACTGGCGGTCAGCCGCAATCACAATCTGTGGGACACGTTGGCCGACCTGTTGCAGATCCCCGAGGTCACCGTGCTCACCACCGATGAGGACATCCGGGCCGCCGAACGCGAACAGTGGGACGACGGCACCAACTACCTGGCCGTGGCCCCGGGCGTGGTCATGGGCTACGAGCGTAACGTGGCCACCAACACCATGCTCCGGAAGCATGGTATCGAGGTGGTCTCCATTGCCGGCAGTGAGCTGGGACGGGGCCGGGGCGGGCCCCGATGCATGACTTGTCCGATCGAGCGCGACCCGGCGTGACCGCCCGGCGTCACTGTTCACCACCGGAAGGATGGGATCGATGAATCTGAAAGGGAGAAGCCTCCTGAAGGAAGCGGACTTCACCAAGTTCGAGTTCCTCTACATGGTCGATCTGGCCGATGAGCTACGAACGGAGAAGCGTCTCGGCGCCGAACGTCAGAGGATGACCGGGCGAAACATCGCCCTCATATTCGAGAAGGCGTCCACCCGGACCCGGTCGGCGTTCGAGGTGGCGGCCCACGACCAGGGAGCCCACGTCACCTATCTGGGCCCCGAGGAGTCCCATATCGGCCACAAGGAGACGATGAAGGACACCGCTCGGGTCCTGGGTCGGATGTTCGACGGCATCGAGTACCGCGGGTTCTCTCAGGACACCGTGGAGGTTCTGGCCCGATTCGCCGGAGTCCCGGTGTGGAACGGCCTGACCGACCAGTGGCATCCGACACAGATGCTGGCCGACGTCCTCACCATGCGTGACCATTCGGAGAAGGCGCTCGAGAGGGTGGCCGTGTGCTATCTGGGCGACGCCAGCAACAACACGGCGAACTCGTTGCTGGTGACCGGTGCCCTGCTGGGAATGGACGTGCGGATGGCCGGTCCTGGCGCGCTGCTTCCGTCGGCGGCCGTGCAGGTGCTGGCCCAGGAGCTCGGCGCCCGATCCGATGCCCGGATCACCATCGGTGAGGACGCTCAGGCCGCCGTGGCCGGCGCCGATTTTCTCTACACCGACGTGTGGGTGTCGATGGGGGAGCCGGCGGCCGACTGGGATGAGCGGATCGGCAAGATGCTCCCCTATCAGGTCAATGCCGAGCTCATGGCGGCGACCGGGAACCCCGCCGTCAAGTTCATGCACTGCCTGCCGGCCATACACAACTCGGACACCGAACTGGGACAGCAACTCTTCGACAAGTGGGGCCTCACCGCCCTCGAGGTGACCGACGAGGTCTTCGAGTCCTCCGCTTCGATCGTCTTCGACCAGGCGGAGAACCGTCTCCACACCATCAAGGCGGCCATGGTGGCGATGGTCGGCGATTGAGATGCGGCTGGTTGTAGCGCTGGGAGGGAACGCCCTGTTGGAACGGGGAGAGGTGCCCCTGGCCGAAATACAGGAGGAGCACGTCCTCTTGGCCGTCGAGGCCCTGGCCCCCCTGGCCGGCCATCACGATCTGGTCATCACCCACGGCAACGGTCCGCAGGTCGGTCTGCTGGCCCTCGAGAGCGCCAGCGATCCCGAGCTGCCCCATCCCTACCCCTTCGATGTCCTGGGCGCTCAGACCCAGGGGATGATCGGCTACTTCCTGTTGCAGGCGTTCGAGAACGTCCTACCCGGACAGCGGGTGGTCAGCCTGATCTGTCAGACACTGGTCGACTCCGATGACCCGGCCTTCGCCCATCCCACCAAGTTCGTCGGTCCGGTCTACCCCGAAGAGGAGGCCAAGCGTCTGGCCCGCCTGCGCTCGTGGGAGATCCGCCCGGATGGGGAAGCCTGGCGACGTGTGGTGGCCTCCCCCGAGCCCCAGGCTGTCATCGAGATCGCCATCATCGGCGGGCTGTTGGCCGACCGAACAGTTGTCATCTGTGCGGGAGGTGGCGGGATACCGGTCAGTCGCAACGGGGACGGGAAGTTGCACGGTGTCGAAGCGGTGGTGGACAAGGATCTGACCGCGGCCCTACTGGCCTGGCAACTGGATGCCGATGCCCTGGTACTGCTGACCGACGTGGCCGGCATCGTGGCCGGTTTCGGTACGGGATCGGCCCAGGTGATCCGGCGGACGAGTCCCGGGGCACTCCGCAAGATGCAATTTCCGGCCGGGTCGATGGGTCCCAAGGTCGAAGCTGTCTGCCGATTCGTGGAGGGTACGGGCAAGCCGGCGATGATCGGCCGCCTCCAGGACGCCCTCCTCCTGATCGAAGGCACCCGGGGGACGCTGGTGGAACCAGACGCCCATCGAGTCGGCGGTGCCCGGTGACCGGCCTCCCCGATGATCAGCCGCACCGGTGATCGGTCGCCCGGGTCCACCAGGGAAGTTGGGACTTATGGCCCTGGATGACGTTCGGGCTATGGAGCATCCTGCCACCATGTGGGCAAACGAGTCCCCCGAGGACACCATCCTCACCAGATCGGAGTGCTTCGCCCACTTGGGTCAGGTGTCACTGGGCCGGATCGCCGCCAGCATCGATGCCCTCCCGGTCATCCTCCCGGTTCGTTTCGTGCTGTCCGGCGAATCGGTCCTCTTCTCCACCGTTCCCGGCTCGAAACTCGATGCCGCCGCCACCGGCGCGGTCGTGGCCTTTCAGGCCGACGCCGGGGAGCCGCTGACCGGCATCTACTGGAGCGTGCTGCTCCAGGGGTTGGCCTCGTCGGTCAGCGACGGGACGGGACCCACCGAGACACCGGTCGTCCCGTTGGAACCGTGGCCGGACCCCCAGCCAGGCCTCCACACCGTGCGGATCGAAGCCAGCATCGTGAGCGGGAGCAGGTTCGGAACCACCGGCGAGAGCGGCTCCTTCGAGCTGCCCGATGCTCCTTCCTGGTAGCCGACCCCGCCGGACCTCGGAATGGACGGACCGGCGTCACCTTCCCTATCCCTCCTTCACCACCGCGTACCAGATCCGGTGAGCCACCCCTTCGAGACCGTCGCCCATCCGGGCATAACGCCGATAGAGCTCGCGGCGTCCTGTCACTTCACGGATGTCGGAGACCCCGAGTAGCGCCGACATCGCCCGGCGATAGACGTGCTCGAGGGACCGCTGCCGGCCGACGGCGGCGTCGGCGCACTCGGTGGCCCGATCGGGATGGGAGGAGAGCTCGGGGAACGCCCGCACCAGGTCCTGCACACCGAGGGAAATCAAATCGGCCATCTCTGCCATGGGGGGATCGGGCTCCATGTTGACCAGCTCGGCTTCGCGAATGAGGTTCTTAGCCGCGTTGAGGACGGCGTCCAGGCGCTCAGAGATCTCATAGATGTCCTCCGGGCCGATGGGGGTCACGAAAGCGTCCCGCACCCGCATCAGCACGGCGCGGCTGGCCAGTTCCCCTTCGTGATCGACGGTATGGACCACGGCGGCCTGGGAGCGGTCGCCCTTCGACCACGCCCTGAAGGCATCCATCCCTCTGATGGTGACTTCGCCCTGGTCGGCCAGCATCCCCAGCAAGTCCGGGGTCTTCGGTAGGAACCACCGTCTCATCCGAGCCACCTCCAGGCCGAGAAGAACAACGCAGCCAGTGCTCCGCTGACCGGAAGAGTAACCAACCACGCCAGGCCTATTTCGCCGGCCACGGCCCAGCCCACGTGGTGCCACCGCTCCCCCGACCCCACACCCACCACGGCGGGGGCGACCACATCGGACGTGCTGACCGGTGCACCGGCCAGCGACGCGGCCAGAACGATGACGCCCGAGGTCCCCTGACTGACCATGCCGTCGAGGGACCGGATGCGGTAGATGCGCTTGCCGAGGGTACGGACCACGTTCCAGCCGCCGAGCAGGGTGCCGAAGGTCAAGAGCAATGCCGATGCCAGCGCCACCCAGAAGGGAACGGCGAAGTGCGACAGATGGCCGCCGGCCACCAGCGCGGCGGTGATCAGCCCCATGGTCTTTTGGGCATCGTTCGAACCGTGGGCGAAGGCCAGCCCGGCCGAGGCGACCACCTCGCCGTAGCGCACCGGGGATTCGACCCTCCGCCGGGCGCGGCGGAGGGAGCGCCGAGCCAGCCGGATGCCGACCATGGCCAACGGCAGGGCGATGGCCGAGGAGAACAGGAGCCAGAGAAGAGAGCCGAAGACGCCTTCGGGGCGGACACCGTCGAGGCCGCCCCAGTGCACGGCGCTGACGCCCCCTTCGGCCAGAGCCGCCCCGGCCAATGCCCCCACCAGACAGTGGCCGGAACTACAGGGGAGCCCCCACCTCAGGGTGACCAGGTTCCACACCAGGGCCCCCAGCACGGCGGCGCCCAGGACCTCCAGCATGCGATCGGTCGGGACGATGGCGATGCTGGCGATGGTGGCAGCCACCGCCGTGCCTACGACCAGGGCACCGATGACGTGGAAGACGGCCGCCACCACCACGGCCGGAGCCGGACGCATGGCCCCGGTCACGATGGGGGCGGCGATGGCATTCCCCGCATCATGCACGCCGTTCACCACGCAATAGGTCGCAGCGAGGAGCACCACCACGATCAGCACCGGCCGATCCTCTCATGCCCCGGGTGCCCGGCCGCACCTGTACGATCGGGCATCCCCCTTCCTCGGTGAACTCTCCTGACGGTGATGACCAACGGCCCTAGCCCCACGGTGCGCCGAGGCAGATGCTTGGGGACACCGGCCCGGGGATCCGATCGGCGCGGCCGTGACAGGGGCTCCAGTGAGGGCCGGGCAGACTCGAGGACGATGAACCGACAAGACAGTCACCAGGCGACGAGGATGGTCCCGTTCCCCATCGATCGGCTCGATGCGGTCATCTTCGACATGGATGGTGTCGTCAGTGACACGGCCCGCCTCCACGAACGCTGCTGGAAGCATGTCTTCGACGACTATCTGCGCAAGCGCTCGGATCTCACCGGCCAGAGCTTCCGCCCGTTCGAGGAGGAGGATTACGCCCGCTACGTCGACGGCAAACCCCGCTACGACGGCGTGGAGAGCTTCCTCGCCTCTCGGGGAATCTCGCTGGACCCGGGCACCCCATCGGACCCGCCGGGCTACGACACCGTCTGCGCCCTCGGCAACCTCAAGGACCACTACTTCGAGCAGGCGGTGACCGAAGACGGGGTCGACATGTTCGACTCGACCATCTCCTTCATCCGGGCCCTCCGCTCCCACGGCACCACTACGGCCCTGATCTCGTCGAGCCGGCACGCCAGGGCGATTCTGGTGGCCGCCCACATCGACGACCTGTTCGACACCATCGTCGACGGCAAAGACGCCGAACCCCTCCACTTGCCGGGCAAGCCCGATCCGGCGATCTTCCTGGCTGCCGCCCAGCGACTTCAGGTGACTCCGGCCCGGGCCGCGGTGGTGGAAGACGCCCTGGCCGGGGTGGAAGCAGGTCACCGGGGAGGGTTCGGTTTCGTGATCGGTATCGATCGCAACTCCCACGCCGACGAGCTCCTCGATCACGGGGCCAGCGTGGTGGTCGAGGACATGTCCGAACTCGAATTGCCCCCCGATATCGTCGAGGAACCGAGGTGAGTGCGCCGCCGGACACCGGTTCGAGCGCCGATACCGTCGACGAATGGGTTCTCCGGTATGACGGGTTCGATCCGGCCTCGGAACGACTGCGCGAAGCGCTGTGCACCCTCGGGAACGGCTACTTCGCCACCCGGGGTGCGGCTCCCGAGGCGACGGCCGACGAGACCCACTATCCCGGCACCTACGTAGCCGGTCTGTACAACCGGCGGACCAGCGAGATCGCCGAGAGGTCGGTCGAGAACGAGAGCATCGTCAACCTTCCCAACTGGCTGTGGCTCAGCTTCCGGATCGATGACGGCGACTGGTTCGATGTCGACGACGTCGAGATCCTCGACTACTGGCAGGAGTTGAACCTCCGTCAAGCCACCCTGACCCGATCGCTGCGCATGCGGGACGACGCCGGACGGGTGACCCGGGTCGAGCAACGCCGCTTCGTGAGTATGTCCGACCCGCACGTCGCCGGCCTGGAGACGACGTGGAGGGCCGAGAACTGGTCCGGCTCCCTCACCATCCGCTCAGGCATCGACGGAAGGATCTCCAACGCCGGAGTGGCCCGTTACGATCTCTTCGACGAGAAACATCTGGTCGATGTCAGTACTCGCACGATCGACGGAGCCGTGGCTCTGACCGCCCGCACCACCCAGTCGGCGGCGTACATCGCCGAAGTGGCCAGAACCCGGATCGTGCGAGGTGGGAGGCAGGTCCTCCCTCAGCTCGAGGTGATCGAGGAGCCCGGCTTCATCGCCCACCAGATGTCGGTCGAGGTCGAGCCCCTGGAGTCGATCACCATCGAGAAGATCGTCAACCTGTTCACCTCGAAAGATCGCTCGGTCAGCGATCCGCTGACCGAGGCTTGCTCGTGGAGCGGCCGCCGGAGCACCTTCACCGTGCTCCTCGAGGCCCACGTCCGCGAATGGGACGATCTGTGGAAGCGCTTCTCGCTCGAGGTGGAGGGCGACGGCAGCAAGACGCGATTGGCCCTGCACCTCCACATCTTCCATCTGCTCCAGACGACGTCCCGCAACACCGTCGATCTCGACGTCGGCGTACCGGCCCGCGGCCTCCACGGTGAGGCCTACCGGGGTCACATCTTCTGGGACGAGCTGTTCATCTTCCCCTACCTCAACCTCCACTTGCCGGAACTGGTGCGATCCCTGCTCCTGTACCGGTACCGGCGACTACCCGAGGCCCGGTGGGCGGCTCGTGACGCCGGCTACCGCGGGGCCATGTTCCCCTGGCAGAGCGGCAGCAACGGGCGCGAGGAGGCACAGGTCATACACCTCAACCCCCTGTCCGGCCGTTGGATGCCCGACGCCTCCCACCTCCAGCGTCACATCAACGTGGCCATCGTCTACAACATCTGGCAGTTCTACCAGGTGACCGCCGACATCGACTTCATGGCCAACTACGGGGCGGAGATGATCTTCGAGATCAGCCGGTTCTGGGCCAGCATGGCCCGATTCGATCCGGCCCTCGACCGCTACGAGATCGTGGGTGTGATGGGACCCGACGAGTATCACGACGGTTATGTCGGCGCCGAAGCACCGGGCCTGGCCAACAATGCCTATACCAACGTCATGGCTGTCTGGACCCTGTGTCGGGGGCTCGACTTGGTCGATCTCCTGCCCGAACCCCGGAGAAGCGAACTGCTCGCTCGCTTGTCGCTCGACGAAAGTGAACTGGCCCATTGGGACGACGTCAGCCGGAAGATGCGGGTGGTGTTCCATGGTGACGGGGTCATAAGCCAATTCGAGGGTTACGAGGAACTGAAGGAGCTCAACTGGCTCGAGTACGAGGACCGATACGGCGACATCTCGCGGCTCGACCGCATCTTGGAGGAAGAGGGCGACACGCCGAATGCCTACAAGGCATCCAAGCAGGCCGACGTGCTCATGCTGGCCTACCTGCTGTCGGGCGATGCGCTGGGCTCGATCTTCGAACGACTCGGGTATGCCGTCGAGACCGATGTGATGGACCGGTCGATCGACTACTACCTGCGCCGGACCTCGCACGGGTCGACGCTCAGCCGCGTGGTGCACAGTTGGGTACTGGCCCGCTTCGACCGGGAACGCTCATGGGAGTACTTCGAGGACGCTCTGCGAAGCGACCTGGACGACATCCAGGGCGGCACCACCGGGGAGGGGATCCACCTGGGGGCCATGGCCGGCACGGTGGACGTGGTCCAGCGCTGCTATCTGGGCATCGAAACCCGCGACGACGTAATCTGGTTCGATCCCCAGCTTCCCCGCGAGGTGCGGAGCATCTCGCTCGACATCTGTTATCGCCGGCGCTGGATGAACCTGACGGTGGTCGACGGTAAGTTCACGGTGGAACTCTCGGACTGGGGCGAGGGAACGGTGTGCGTAGGCCTGAACGGTGAGGTGTTCGAACTCTCACCAGGGGACCGGCGCCAGCTGACGCTCTGACCGGTCGAGACGTCGGAGCTAGGCCGGACCCTGCCGGGTGGCGTCGCCGACCTTTGCCGCTTCGAGCAGGGACCGGATGGCCCTGAGCCGCTCACGGCGGGCTTCCAGGTTCCTCCGATACACCGGGTTGTCGGTGTCGGCGATCTCGCCGCTCATCTCGCCCAGCACCTCTCCCAATGTGTTGTCGAGCTCCTCTGCGAGCGGCTCCGATAGCTCCAACATCATCACTGAACCTCCGAGGGTGTCCGATTGGTATCTCCGGGCCTCATCATCCCCCATCCCGTGCCGGGTGCGTAGGGCCAAAGGTCCATCAGGCCATTTCGTCCCCGGTCAGGCTGTGGCCTTGCGATAGAGGTTGAGCGATATCACGAAGAAGATCACCATGATGGCCGAACACCACGCCACCGCCTGCCACAGGTCGTGGTAGAGCGGCCCGCCTTCGAACAGCGCCCGTACGGAGTCGATGACCACGGTGGCCGGCTGGTTCCGGGCGAAGGGCTGCAGCCAGCCGGGCATGGACTTGACCGGCACCAGCGCCGAGCTGGCGAAGAAGAGGACGAACATGGGGAGGATGGCGGCCATCTGAGCTGTCTGGGGGTCCTTCACGGCCAGCCCCACAGAGGCATAGACCCAGGTGAAGGCATAGCCGAAGAAGATGATCAGGGCGATGCCGGCCGCGCAGGCCCCGATGCTGTTGTGGAACCGGAAGCCGACCAGGAGGCCGAGACCGATGATGAAGGCCAGGGCCAGCGCGCTGCGGCTGAGATCGGCCAGGGTCCGGCCGGCCAGAAAGGCCGAGCGGGCCATCGGAAGACTCCGGAAACGGTCGATCATGCCAGCCTGAAGGTCTTGGGCCAGGGCCAGCGCGGTGGTCATCCCCCCGATCAGTACCGCCTCCAAGAAGATGCCGGGGACGATGTAGTCGACATAGTCGACACCGGGGATCTTGATGGATCCTCCGAGCACGTATCGGAACAACAACAGGATGATCGTGGGCTGGACGATGGACATGAACAACAACTGCGGGGTGCGGACGATCCGCAGGAGGTTGCGAGTGGTGACACCTTTGATGTCGCGGAGGGCGAGCCGGGCAGTGAGCGGGGGAGACTGCTGCAGCAACCGTTGGGCGGCCAGGTCAGTCATGGCGGTCATGGCTGCCACCTCCGGAGACATCGGGCTCCTCGGTCTTGTGCCCGGTGAGGGCCAGGAACACGTCATCGAGCGACGGACGCCTGATGCCCAGATCGTCGAGGGCGATGCCGTTGTCCTCCAGCGCCCGGCCGGCGGCGATGAGGGCGGTGGCGCCCCCGTTGATGGGAAGACTGACCTGTTTCAGATCCGGATCGAGGCGCGGCGGTACGCTCCCGAACTCAGCCACCAGACTGGCGGTGCGCTGGAGATCGGCCACCTCCGACACCCGGATCTCCAACACGTTGCCGCCCAGATGATCCTTGAGCTCGTCGGCTGTCCCCTGGGCCACGATGTGGCCGGTGTCGATGACGATGATGCTGTCGGCCAAGTGCTCCGCTTCTTCCATGTACTGGGTGGTGAGCAGGACCGTGGTACCCCCGGTGACCAGATCTTCGATGAACCGCCACAGATCGTTCCTCGTCCGGGGGTCGAGCCCGGTCGTGGGTTCGTCGAGAAACAGCACGGGTGGCTGGCCGATGAGGCTGGCGGCCAGGTCGAGGCGGCGTCTCATGCCGCCCGAGTAGGTCTTGACCGGCTTGTCCCCGGCCTGGGCGAGGGTCATCCGCTCCAGGGCGGCCTGGGCCCGTTGCCGGTACTCCGACTTTTCCAGGTGGTAGAGAAGCCCGACGAGCTCGAGGTTCTCCCGGCCGGTGAGCAGCTCGTCCACCGTGGCGAACTGACCGGCCAGCCCGATCATCGATCGGATGGCCTTGGCCTCTTTCTGCACGTCGAACCCGGCAATCCGGGCCCGGCCTCCGTCCGGCTCGAGCAGGGTGGTCAGGACGCGGATGAGCGTCGTCTTGCCGGCGCCGTTCGGACCCAGGAGAGCCAGGACCTTTCCTGCTTCGACGGTGAAGGAGACGTTGTCGAGGGCCAGGGTGGTGCCGAACCGCTTGGTCACGCCGTCCACCTCGACGGCTGTCACCGTTGGGCGTTCGTCGACCTGCTCCGGGGAGGTCAGGGTTTCGGCCATGGCCCCGGGTCCGGAATCCGGCATCGGCGTCGGGCAATGACCGTGGTGGTCACCGAGAGACCTGTCGTCACCGCCGGTTCGATCCTGTCGATCGTCAGCCGAACCGTCATCGGTCGTTCCTTCCGTGGTCTGCCCTGGGCCCATCGATGCACCGTCCCCCCCATGCTGGCGACCCCGGGGCCATCCGGGTAGGGCCGAACGTCCCGGATGGCCCCGGTTCTGGACCTGTCCCCACCGTCGGCTAGCCGTGGCCGGCGTCGAACCTGGCCCTGGCGGCCGAAGAGTCCTTCTCGTCGAGGAGCCGGTGGGAATAGATGTCGATCAGGGCCAGTGACACCAACCGGTTACCCTCCGGTTCGAACATGTCGGTGCCCAACACCCGGGACACCTGGCCATGGAGCAGCGGAATGCCCACTTTCATCGCCGTGAGCAGTGCGGCCCGGACCCTCCGATCGATAGACGGTGGATCGGAGCGGGCCCGGTCGGCGGCGACCAGCCATTGCTCGGTGATGGTCACCATTTCGTCGAAGATCACATCGCCGGTGGCCGAGCCGTCGGCCAGGGCCCGGGTCACGTAACGGCCGACGCGCTGGGAAGTTGGCCGGGCAACGGCGGGACTGCCCGGATCTTCGATGACCTGGACGTTGAGGCGATGAAGCATTTCCAGCACGTAGTCGTCGCACACCTTGCGTAGGGCGTCCTTGGACCCATAGTGGTGTCGCACCAGCCCCGGGGACACGCCGGCGGTTTCGGCGATACGACGGATGGTGGCCCGTTCGTACCCTTCCTCGGCGAAATGCTGCAAGGCGGCTTCACGGATTCGGGCCCGGGCGGTGAGGTCCCCGAAGGCCACGGTGGCTTGGGGAGGAGGCTCGGCCACCCCGTCCGGGGATCGTTTCGGGTCGGGGGTCATTCGCCCTGCAGGTCCCGCCGCTGGAACGCCCACCCACCGAGGAGGGCGCCGGCGCAACCGATGGCGGTCATGACCCCGTTGGCCTCCCAACGGGGCGGCACGGCCGGGGCGGAAGCCATCTGGTGGAACACCGAAGTATCGAGGACCCAATGGTCGACGGTACCGACGCCGCCGACGATCACCACCAGCAGGGACCAACCCAGCACCGTGTAGACGACCACCGACACCCACCGGGGCCGTAACCCGAAGACCAACACCCCGATGCCGGTGATGGCGAGGGCCGGTGGCACCAGGTTCAGGCCCGCCTCCAACAGGGCGACGAAGTTCACGCCGGCGTGCTGGGTGGCGGCCCCGAGCCAGGCGGACACTCCCGCCACCGTACCGCTGACCAGCAGGACCACCACGGCGACCAGGAGCCGACCGCCGAGCCACGACGTCCGGGAGACGGGACCGACCAGGAGGTGATCGAGCCGGCCACCCGACTCCTCCGAACGGGCCGCCGTCAGCTGTCCGGCGCCGACCAGGGCCACCAGGACAGCCAGGACGAGAAAGCACACCCCGAGCACGGCTTCGGTGCCGCTACCCGGGGCGCCGAGCTTGGAGAACACCTTCCGGACCGATGACCCCGAGATCGTGCTCCCAGCCGATTTGGCCACCAACCCGTAGAGCAGTCCCGACAGGGCGATGGCCAGCCACCAGCCCAAGACCATCGGGCGCACCATCCGAACGGCCAGACCGGTGGATCCCGACAGCAGCCGGAGATGGGGCGGGGCGGTGGAGCGGTCGGCCACGACGGCCGACCCCACGTCCCGCCGGCCGGCCAGACGGACGGCGGTCACGGCCACCACCGCCGTGAATCCGATGATCGGGAGCAGGGCCTGGGGCCGGGGGTCGGTCAACGGCCGGAGCTCCTCCACCCAACCGAGCGGCGACGCCCAGATCAGGCCGTGGAGACCTACTCCGGCATCGGCGACCAAGCGCACGGCGTAGGCGAGGCCGAGGAACACCGCGGCGTACGAAGCCGCCTGCCGGCGGGTGGGGGCGAGCTGGCTGGTCAACGCGCCCACGGCCAGAAACATGACGGCGGTGGCCACCAGGGCCAGGGCGAAGTACAGGGCGGGGCCGGCGGCAATGTCCACTTTCGAATCCAGGCCGGTGAGGGTGGTGATGAGGGCGGCCAGCACCCACAACACCAGGACTCCCGAGCCCAGACCGGCCAATGCCTGCACGGCGGCTCCCCGGCCCGTGGTCTGGCCGGTCAGCAGAAGTTCCCACCGCCCGCTCTCCTCCTCCCCCCGCAGGAGCCTCGTGCTGGTGAGCAGGCCCCACACGGCCCCGAGGATCATGAGGGTCATCGATATCTTGAACACTGTGAAACCGGCGACGGTCTGGAGGTGCGGGGCTGGTCCGAAGAGGGCGCGGGTGGCGTTGTTGGCGCCGTAGGCGGCAGCCAGGGCGTTCCGTTGGGCCTGGGTCTTGTAGATCGTGGTGTAGCTGACGGCGGACGAGGCGACGGCAATACCGAAGATGTAGCCCCAGATGGCCCCGGAGCGGATGGCCTGGCGAGCAGTCCGGTCGGCAACCACGGTGCGAGGCGAACGTGGCACGGACGTCCGACGTCGGTGGCCGACGACGAGCTCAGGGGTCACGGGGATCCGTCTCATCGGGTCGGCCGTGGTCGCCGTACTGAGCGAGGAAGAGCTCCTCGAGGGACGGTTCCCGGCTCACCAGGCGGGTGACGCCGGCGCCGGCCAGGATCTTCAACAACGGCTCGACCGATCCCCGGACGTGACAGCGCACCACTGCGCCCTCGGCCTCCACCGAGGTCACTCCGGGCACGTCGGACAGGTCGGGTATCGCACCGTCGAACGTTGCTTCGATGGTCAGGGCGCTCAGATGTCGCATCTGGGTCAGCGTGCCCATCTCCACCAGCCTCCCGTTCCGGAGGATCCCCACCCGGTCACAGAGCGCCTCCACCTCGCTCATGATGTGAGACGAGAGAAAGACCGTCTGGCCGCGATCTCGCGCCTCACCGATGCAATGTCGAAACGCCTCCTCCATGAGCGGATCCAGCCCGCTGGTGGGTTCGTCGAGCAATAACAGGTCGGGACGGACCATCAACGCCCCGATGAGGATGACCTTCTGCCGGTTCCCCTTGGAGTAGGCACGGACCTTCTTGGTGGGGTCGAGATCGAACCGGTCGACCAGTTCGTCCCGGTAGCTCGTGTCCATGCGGCCGTGGATGCGGCCCAGCAGGTGGAGCGCCTCGGCGCCGGTCAACGACGGCCAGAGATTCGCCTCTCCGGCCACGAAGGCCAGGTGACGGTGGGCTTCGATGAGCTGTCCCTGACAGTCGAACCCGAAGATCGAGCCACGCCCCCGGGTGGGCCGGACGAGGCCCAACAACAGACGGATGGTGGTTGTCTTTCCGGCTCCGTTGGGACCCAAGAAGCCGACCACCTCGCCTGTGGCCACTTCGAGGTCCAGGTCGTCGAGGGCGACGACATCGTCGTAGCGCTTGGTCAGCCCCTCCGTCTGGATGGCCGTGGCCCCCACCCGCACCACCTCCCGTCAGCCGACAAAACTATACGTATGTATTGTCGACTATACCTCTGTATCGCCCGGAGGTCCCGGAGGCAACCGCCGGATCACCCGGGAGGGTCTCCGACCGGACTTTGGATCTGAGCGCTGGCGTCGGCATTGGATGTCGAGTCCTCGACCAGTGACAGCGGGCGATCGGGCGCCATGGTCACGCCGGCACTGCCAGCCGGCTCGCTCCTGCCCACCAGGGCATAGACCTCCGATCCGTCGACCATCTCCTTGGCCACCAGGAGATCCACCAACTTGTCGAGGACATCCCGGTGCTGCCTCAGCAAGGCCACCGCTCGAACCTCGGCCTCGCTCAGCAGGCGGGAAACCTCGGCATCGATGGCCGCCTGTGTCTTCTCGGCGAACGGACGACTGGAGAACCCCCCGGCTCCGCCATCGAGGAAGACCGAACCGCCCGACGGATAGCCGACGGGTCCGACGGCCGGCGACAGTCCGAACTCCCTCACCATCTTGATGGCCAGGTCCGTGGCCTTGGCCAGATCGTTGGCAGCACCGGTCGAACCTTGGCCCAGCACGACCAGCTCACTGGCCCGCCCTCCGAGACACACTGCCAACATGTCGTGCAAGTAGTCCTCGCCGTAGAGGTGCCGCTCGACCAGGGGAAGCTGTTCGGTGACGCCAAGGGTCTGCCCGGCCGGGAGGATGGTGACCTTGGCGATCGGATCCGCCTTGTCCGAGTACGCCGCCACCAGGGCGTGCCCGGCTTCGTGAACGGCCACCGAGAACTTCTCCTCGGGCAACAGCACGTTGGAACTCTCGCGTCGACCCAGGATGATGCGGTCTCGGGCCTCCTCGAAATCCGAGGAATCGATCACTTCGCGGTCGGCCCGCACGGCGACGATGGCGGCCTCGTTGACCAGGTTGGCCAAGTCCGCCCCTGAGAAGCCGGGGGTGCCCCGGGCCACGACCTCGAGGCTCACGTTGGCGTCGAATTGCTTGCCCTGGCTGTGGACCTGGAGGATGGCCAGGCGCTCGGGCAGGGTCGGGAGAGGGATGGTGACCTGGCGGTCGAACCGCCCGGGCCGCAGCAGGGCAGGGTCGAGGACCTCGGGCCGGTTGGTGGCGGCCAGGACCACGATCCCGGTGGCCGGATCGAAGCCATCCATCTCCGCCAGCAACTGATTGAGTGTCTGCTCCCGCTCGTCATTCGCCACCATGGCGCCCGCACCGCCACGGCGCTGGCCGATGGCGTCGATCTCGTCGACGAAGATGATGGCCGGGGCCCGCTTTCGTGCTTCGTCGAAGAGGTCCCGAACCCGGGCCGCCCCCACGCCGACGAACATCTCGACGAAGCTGGACCCGGTCACCGAGAAGAACGGCACCTCGGCCTCGCCGGCCACCGCCCTGGCCAGGAGCGTCTTGCCCGTCCCCGGTGGCCCGATCATCAGGATGCCCCGGGGGGGCATGGCGCCGGCTCGGGCATAGCGCTCGGGGTGTTGGAGGAAATCGACGACCTCGCGGATCTCGACCTTGGCCCCTTCGTACCCGGCCACGTCGGCGAACTTCGTCTTCGGACGCTCCTCGTCGAATACCTTGGCCTTGGATCGGCCGACTCCGAGCGCTCCTTGGAGCCGACCGGTAGCTCCCTTGGACAGGCGCCACCACAGGAAGCCGATAACGAAGATCGGAAGCAGCAGAATGAGCCACACCAGGACCTCGCTGCCGAACGAGGTTCCACTCGTCTCGGCGGTGATCTGAACGCCGTCTTTTTGCAACTGGTCCAGAAACGACTGCCCGGCCTGTGGAGGGATGGCCGTGGTGTAGTCGCTGCCGTCGCTGAGCTTGCCGGTGGCGCTGCCGCTGGTGGCGATGGTCACCGTCTTGACCTTGTGGCCAGAGACATCGCTCAGGAACTGCGAATAGTTGAGTGTGACCTGCTTGGTGCCCTGGGTGACGGGGAGGAGGATGAACAGCACCGCCACCATCAAGAAGGCAAGGGGCCACAACAGATGCCGCCACGCCGGCGGGGGCGGGGGCGCCACCGATGTGCCCTTGTCGTTGGTCGGAGGAGAGGCGGCCTGTTTGGTCATCGGGCCCCGGGTCCGGGATCGGAGAGACTCCGCCACTCCTCGAGCGCCTCTTCGCTACCTGCATGCCTCTCCGACAGATCCGACTTCAATGTTCGACCTTCGTCTCGCCCAACCGGTGTGCCACCAATCTTCCGACACCTCGGCCGAAGGTGCCAGGGCCGAAGGTCCATTGCCCGAGCTGCCGGCCTGGGACCCCGGCCACAGGTCTGGCCGGACGTCGCCGCAACCAGGTCAGAGATCGGGCCGATACCCGGAGACCCGGGGTTGCTGCTGTTCCGAATCGGGACTTTGGTCCCTGGTGGCAAGGGGGTCCGACCTGATTCACTCGACGGTGAAGCACCAAGAACGACCGTACTCGAAAAGGATGGCCCAACCCCCTGGTGCGGTGGCACGGGTAGGACGGAGGAGGTCCCGATGATCGGACACGAGTGGCCCTGGCGACACAGCAACGCCGGCAGCCCGCAACCCACATATCTCCAACCGGCCCGCACCACGGGTCCGGTCCGGTTCGATCGGACCCTGCAGACGGCGGCCGACATCATGCGGGCCAGCCGAGCCCGTTCGGGGGCGGGAGCAGGTGAACCTGGCTGATCGTCGGCCAGCGCCGCACTGCCGGGCTGGGACCGTGGTGGCCGTGGTGGCCGTGGCCAGGTAGCCCAACGACCGGTCAAGCGGCGGCAACGGACCTGATGGCCCCGAAGAAATGCGGGCCCACCGGATGTGCCTTTCGGCCCTGCCTCTCCGGCCTCCCTCGTCCCTACCCTGGGTGCATGGCCATATCGACCACACGGTCTCTGCCGCCGGCACCGGTAGGGCGCCGGGCCAAAGCTGCTCTGGCCGTCCTGTGTCTCGCTGTCCTCATGGTGAACCTCGACAACACCATCTTGAATGTGGCCCTTCCCACGCTGGTCGTCCGTTTGAAGGCCACGACCGGCCAGCTGCAATGGATCGTCGATGCCTACGCCATGGTGTTCGCCGGTCTGATGATGGTGGGGGGCAGCCTGGCCGACCGCTACGGACGCAGAACGCTCTTCCTCTTCGGCCTGGCGATCTTCGGGTGTGCCTCCCTCGGGGCGGCCTTCGCCTCCGGAGTCGACGTCCTGATCGGCTGGCGGGCCGTGATGGGGGCGGGAGCGGCGATGACCATCCCTTCCGGTCTCGCCATCGTCAACGACCTCTTCCACCAACCCGCCCAACGGGGCAGGGCGGTGGGCATCTGGTCGGGAACCATCGGCCTCGGAATCGCCATCGGCCCCGTCGCCGGCGGACTGCTCCTGTCCCGTTTCTGGTGGGGATCGATCTTCCTGGTCAACATTCCCGTGGTGGTGGCCGGCATCATCGGGGGCCTGCTGCTGGTGCCCGATTCGCGCAACGAAATCAGCCGACGCCCCGACGCCCTCGGAGGGCTGCTGTCGGTGGCCGGCCTGGGGCTCGTCCTGTGGGCGATCATCGAGGGTCCCAACGACGGTTGGCTGTCGGCCAGAGTCCTCGTCACCGCCCTGGCCGGGCTGGCCGTGATCGGGGGTTTCGTGGTGTGGGAGCACCACATCGACCACCCCATGCTTCCACTTGTGTTCTTCAAGTCCCGGCGATTCAGCCTGGCCGTCGTAGCTGTGGCTCTGGGTGTCTTCGCCCTACTGGGCGGCCTGTTCGTCCAGACCCAGTTCTTGCAGTTCGGACTGGGGTACTCACCGCTCAAAGCCGGTCTGTGCATCCTTCCCATCGCCGGCCTTCTGGCCGCCGGTGCCCTCAGCTCGTCATGGATCGTCCGGGCCATTGGGACGAAGTTCACCGTGGCCACCGGGCTGCTGCTGGTGTCCGGTGGACTGGTCCAGATAGCCGTCGTCTCCTCCCTCGCCACTACATATGCAGAAATCTTGCCGGGCCTGATGCTCATGGGCCTGGGCGCCGGCCTGCTCATGCCTTCGGCCACCGATTCGGTGCTGGGCACGCTGGCCCGGGATGACACCGGAGTGGGATCGGCGACGAACAGCACTGCCATGCAGGTGGGTGGCGCCCTGGGTGTTGCGGTCATCGGCAGTGTGCTCTCCACCAAGTACCAGCACACACTGGAGCCGGCCCTGGTCGGACGCCATGTTCCCACCGCGGCGGCGGAGACCATTCTCGGATCGCTGGGGGGTGCCCTGGCCGTGGCCCGCATCGTCGGTGGATCGCTCGGCGTCGACCTCATTCACATCGCCAGAGTTGGCTTCGCTCTGGGCAGCCGCAGCGCGTTCGTGGTAGCCGCGGGTGTGACGGCCGCTGGCGCCGTGCTGATCCTCGCTGCCCTCCCTTCGCGTCCACCCGCCGGAGAGCCAGACCCCCGGCTGAGGCGGCAGACCGACCCGGACGATCCCCCCGACCCCCAGCCCCAACCATCCGTCATGCTCGAGGGTGGCACGCGGATGTCTTCCTCAGCGGCTACTGCCGACGACCGACCCTCGAGAGCGGGCACCGAGGAGAGACAACCCACCATGGAGGCCGGTGGGGCGGAAATGGGCTGACCGTCGCCTCAGCCATCCGAGAACTCCGTCCCCTCGCCCGCACCGGTGCGCGGGTGGCGGTGCAGGACCAGACAGGCGATGAGGACGGCCACCACCAAGATGGCAAGGGCGATAAAGGGAAATTCGCTGTAGGGAGAAGGCTGACCGGGTCGGCACAATTCGACGAACGGGACCAGGAGAGTGAGAGACCCCAGGATCGGGATGGCCACGTGCCGGAAGAGCGAGAATGAGTCACGGTGACGGCGCCACATGAAGAATGGCAGGGAGAGCGTGGTCAAGAAGTAGACGAAGAGGATCACGATCGTCCCCATGGTCGAGCACTCGGCGTACAGGCCGACTGGGTCCATCGATCCGGTGTGGCCAGTGACGAGGTGTGACACCCACCAGATGCCGATGATCCCGAGACCGGCCGCTCCCATGACCAAGAGCGCGTTCACCGGGGTGGAGACCTGTGGCCGCAGCCGGCCGATCCATGCGGGGAGGAGACCGGTTCGACCACCGTCGAACAGCATGCGCGCCTGCGAGTTGGTCCCGGCCACCAGGGTGGCCAGCACCGAGACGATACCGGCCAGCCAGGCGAGGATGGCGGCTCCGCCGAAGTAGTGGTCGGCCACGGTGAGGAACGGGACCGACGAGCGCCCGATGGAGGACACGTCGTAGTTGAATCCGGTTACGGTCGAATAGGCGAAGAAGACGAACAGCGCTCCGCCGATCGCCACCGAGATGTACATGGCTCTCGGAACGGTGCGCCTCGGATTTCGACACTCCTCGGCAAGCGCAGGACCGTTCTCCCATCCGATGAACATGTAGAGGGCCAACGGGAACCCGGCCGATAGACCGGTCAGTCCCCCGGTGAGGTGGGAAAAGGAAAAGGGTGCACCGGACAGATGGGCGCGCTCGTCGACCAGGACGATGATGCAGACCAGGATCATGATGGTCACCTGTATGAGCACGGCCACACCGACAGCAGTGGTGGAAAGCTTGACGCCTCGCATGGTCAGCCAGATGGCGCCCACTGTCAGCACCACAGTCAGTGGTCCCCAGGCGATGTTCCACGATGTGTAGTGAGCGATGGTCAGCGCCACCATCCCGCCCGACATGGTGAACACCGCGGCCATGGCCACGGTGTAGCCGACGGCGACGAGTAGGGCGGTGACAACCCCGGCTCTCGCTCCGAGTCCGGTCTCTACGTAGGTGATGAAGCTCCCGGCCGAAGGCTCCGCCTTGGTGAACTCGGCCACCGTGAAGGCGAGGAGGGCAACGGCTACGCCGGCGGCCAGAATCGTCAACGGGGCAGCAATCCCGGCGGTTACCGCGATCACTCCGAAGGCAAAGTAGAAGTCGATCCCTGGCCCGATGTTGGCGACCGTCGAGGCCGTCACGTCGGCGGTGCCGAGTTGGCCGGTTTTGAGGGTCTCCTGGCCCTGGCTCATCGGGGACCGTTCGACAGGTCACCGGTTGCCGCCGGGGCCGGCCCACGGTGTTCATCGACACCGGGGGGCGGGCGGCGGCCCGATCGCCCCCCCGAGGGCGGGAGGGCGATCATGCGTCCGGTCGGATAGCGGAACGATGCCGCTGCCCACCGGCGGCGGCCAACTCGGCAAAGGAACGGTCGATGTCGTCCGCAAAGGTGTCGAGGTCCGGGCAGGCATCGGGATCGGCGAGTAGGCCGATGGCCAACTGTCCCCCATAGGAGAGAGCGGCCACGCCGACACTCAGGTTGCCGGCTATGGGGACGAGCGGAAAGGCCTCGAGCATGCGGGCGCCCAGGACATACAGAGGGACACCCGGGCCGGGGATGTTAGTCACCACCAGGTTGAAGAAAGGTTGGTGGTGGACCAGCCGGGCCGCGGTGACCATGGCCGGCGGCGGCAACGGCTCGAGCATACCGAAGAGAAGTGCGGCGGCCAGCGCTTGGTGGTGGTGCTTGCACGACGCCTCCGCCTGCGACACCGAGCCCAGTCGATCGACCGGATCCGAGGGCCCGATGGGGAGCCGGACCAGCATGGCCGAGACCCGGTTTCCCAGCTGGTGGTCGCCATGGTGGTCCGCCCCCACCGGCACCAGGACCTGAACGGATTGGCCTTCGATCCTTTCGCCCCGCGCCGACAGGAGCCGACGAACACCGCCGGCCACCGCAGTCAGGAGGAGATCGTTGACAGTGACCCCGAAGTGTCCGGCGAGTTCGTACAAGTCGTCGAGCGGCCGGCGAACGAACGCCACCTGCCGGCCCCCGCCCACCGGGACATTGAGCGACAGCGAGGGGGCGATGCTCTTCCAGGTGACAACGCTGCCGACAGCCGCGGCGTAGGGGGCGAGGCCACCACCAGCCCCCACCGGATGCCGCAAGAGGCCGATCCCGTTGGCAGCCAGACGTAGAGGGGCCATGGTGCGGCGCCCGAGGTCATGGGCGATGAGGCAGGTCTGACGTGGAGCTGGGGTCGGTCTCCACGGGGGAGGTGAGGATTCATCCCTTGCCGGATGCCGGTCGATATCGAATAGGACGGTCACCAGTTCCACGCCGGCAAGGCCGTCGGCCATCGAATGGTGGAGCTTCTCCATCATCGCCACCCGTCCCCCTTCCAGACCATCGATGAGCCAGATCTCCCACAGCGGCCGGTGCCGTGGCAAGAGCCCGGCCATGAGCTGGGCGCAGAGGTCTGTCAACAACGCCTCGGTCCCCGGCGCTGAGAGGGTGGCCGTTCGAACGTGATTGGCGATGTCGAAGGCTGGATCGTCCACCCATACCGGGGCGGCCATACCGAAAGTTGTGAAGTGCACTCGCCGCCGGAGCTTCGGGACCAGATGCAGACGACTGGCGATCTCCGCCCGCACCGCTTCGGTGCGCAGAGCTCCCTGCTCGTCGCGCAGAGGTGCACCCTCAAAAATCCCGATCGAACCCATGTGCATGGGTGTTCGTTCAGACTCGGCGTACAAGAACCCGGCATCGAGCGGAGATAGAAAGAGTGGCCCGGCGGTCATGGCCGTCCGTCATCGATGCCACCCATACGAAAGACCTCCTCGAAGCCATCGGCGAGGCAGGCGGCCAGTTGCGGACCATCGGGAATGGCGGCGCAGTCGGCGACGATGCCAACGCAGACCCGGTCGGCCGATGTGACGAGTGAAACGTTCAATGCCGCTCCCGAGGGCGGGGCAAAGGCGTACATGCGCTCGACCCGAGCGCCGGCCAGATAGGTTTCGAAGGTCGGGCCGGGGACGTTGGTGATACAGAAGTCGACACCTTTGAGCATCGAGCCCCACATCACGGTGACCAGGGGATCGGGCACCTTGTTGAGACCGGCGGCCAACACATCGCTGAGGGCCAGCCCCGGAGCGTGCTTCCACGACCCGGTGATCCGTTGTACCTGGCGAACGCATTCCTCGGCGTCCGACGGGGTCGGGACGACGAAGCGGGCCGGTACGAAGTGATTTCCCGCCTCGGGATCACCGGCAGCCCGGACGTTCACCGGCATCAGGGCCCGAAGGCCGTCCAACGGCGCATCGTGGAGTTCGTGGTAGAGCGAGATCCCCCGTATCACTGCGGCGACGAAGACGTCGTTGAGCGTCCCATCCATCGCCGCCGCCGCCCGGCGCAAGGACTGGAGTTTCAGGTCGATCGCCCCGAAATCTCTCCTGAAGCTGCGCTCGGTCATGATAGGAGAGATCGGTGTGCCGGCAGGAGCGAGGAGGCGCACGGCGGAAGTAGCGGCGGCCACAATCTGCTCCATCTCCTCGAACGGGTGGGCCGATAGGCGCAGAGCCGTCTCGATGACGCGCCTGGGAGAGGGCAGACGTCCAAACAGTCCGCCCGTGGCCCGGTCCTCCTTCGGCTCGGACGGCGGCGAGCGTCCGTATGTCGGATGGCGAACACTGTCCAACAGATGCATCAGCACGGCGACACCGCCGACGCCGTCCACCAGAGCATGGTGCAACTTGATGATGATCGCCGCACATTCGCCATCCACTCCCTCGACGACAACTGCCTCCCAGGGCGAAATCTCCGTATCGAATCCGATGGAGGCCATCGCCTGGGCCAAGTCGAGCACATCCCTGATAGTTGCCTCGGGCGGCAAGAGCATGCGCCGAAGGTGGAGGTCCAGATCGAAGTGGTCGTCCGTCACGAATTGCGGCCTGCCGCAGCCCAACTGCTGGGGCCTGGCTCGAGAGCGGAGCCGGGGGACGACGCTGACCAGGGCCGCCACGCGATCCTGGACATCGGCCCAGAGAGGGGCCCTGTCCAGGGTCATCACGGCAACGACTGTCGGCCGGAGCACGGGATCTCGGCCGATGGTCCACAACAAGGCGTCGGAACCACTCATGGTGTCTACGACACGTACTTGTTCATCAGTCATTGACAACTCCCCCACTGGATTGTGTGTCGGGGGGCGGCGGAGAACCAGTGCCGAAGGTCCCTTGCCCGGGAGCCGGCGGCTGGTCGGGGTGCCCCGACTTCCGACCAGAAGCGATCACCGGGCCAACCAGGCGACACGACCACGGCCAGTCCTTCCACCATCGTCGGCTCGACTCGAGGAGAGGACTTGTTCATCACGTCGGGGTGGTCCCCCTCGGGTGGGTCAAAGGTGAATTGCGCCCCTGAACTGGAGCCTGGGAGGAGAATCGAACTCCTGACCTACGCATTACGAGTGCGTTGCTCTACCGACTGAGCTACCCAGGCGTGGAGGGACACGCTATCCGAAGCCCGGCCTCTGGCGGCCCGATCGGTTGTGGTCAGACCTGTCCGAGCACGCAGCCAGACGCCGCCCCTCGGTCTCGGGCATTCGCTTTCAGGAATTACCGACCACCAGTATGTTATTTGGAAAACTAGCAGCCCGGCCTGTCGGTCCGGACGACCAGCCGCGCCTTTTGGGCCGGCTAGCTCCGACAGCCATCAGCCATCGACCGACGACTCACCATCAGTCGAGCATGCCTGACAGCTCGACCATCAACGCATCCATGGTGAGCACCTCGTTGGCGTTGCGTCCCAACGCCACCGAGGCATTGCGCAGGGCTTCGACCCGACGCACCGCTCGCCTGGCCTCCGCCGACGTCCCATGGATGTTGGCCCCGCCCGGCTCCCCCTCGCCGGCGCCAGCGCCAGCGCCAGCACCAGCACCAGCACCAGCGGTGGCGGTAGCCGTCGCCACCAGGCGATCCCGGTACATGGTGGCCAGAGTGGCCAGACCGAATCGCAGGTCGTCGGTCCGCCAGCGGCGCTCCTCCCGCCGGTGGGCATCCTCCACCTGCTTGCGGCCGGGAATGCCCTTGGCTCCCGTCATCTCGGCCTGCTCCTCGAGGGCAGCCAGCTCTTGGGCGTGCTGTTGGCGCAACGGCGCCAGTGCCTGGTCGGCCGCCGCCATCAGCTCCGAAGCCACCAATGCCGCCGCCGCGCCGGTTCCGTCCAATCGAGCAGGTACCGATCTCCACTGCTGCTGACGGGCGACGAAGCCCGGATCACCCACCAAGAGCCGGGCCCGGTCGAGACGCCCCCCCGATGCCCGGGCCACCGAGTCGGCGTGTTCGGGACCGACATCCCGGGCCACCAACCACGCCACCACGTCATCGTGGGCGACCGGTCCGAAGTTGATCTTGACGCAGCGGCTGGCGATGGTGACCAGGCCGGGGGTGAGCTCATCGGCCAGCAGAATGAAGATGGTGGCGGGCGGGGGCTCCTCTACCGTCTTGAGCAGGGCCGGTGCCGCCTTGTCGGCCAGATGGACGTCGGCCACCACCAGTACTTGGCGGGCCGCTTCGAGCGGTCGCCGTTGCGCCCGGGTGACGATCGAGCGGGCTTCGTCGATATCAACCGAGGCACCGGTGCGCTCCACCACCACCAGGTCGGGATGCGTGCCGGCCAGAGCACGACGGCAGGTGTTGCACTGATTGCACCCGCCGTCGGGGCACAACAGGGCGGCGGCGAGAGCCCGCGCCGCCGCCCGCTTGCCGGATCCCGGAGGTCCGTGGAGGAGGTAGGCATGGACCGGGCGGCGGGCGGCGGAGATCAGCTGGGACACCGCGGCCGGCTGACCCACCACCTCCCCGAACAGGGCCGGCGAAGGTCGGCCACCCGAGTCGGGCGCATCTGCATGATCGACGAGGTCGATTTCGGTGACGCCGTCGGACGATTCGCCCACCGAGGCAGTGCCGCTCATCGCTGGGCACCCACCGCCGGTGGACCTTCGACCACGGGACGGACGCCCTCCCATACGGCAGCGGCCACCGCCTCGATGGGACCAGAGCCGTCCACCACCAACCACGGCGTGGCGGCCTCTTCGGCCAGGCGGCGGTACCCGTCGGCAACCCGTTGCAGGAACTGGCTTCCCTGCCGTTCGAACCGGTCCTCAGCCTTGTGGCTTCGCCGATTCGAGGCCTCGCTCACCGGCAGTTCCACCAGCACCGTCAGATCCGGGGCCAGCCCCCGGGTCGCCCATTCGATCAGCACCTCGAGCTCTGACCGGGCGATACCGCGTCCGTACCCCTGATAGGCGAGGGTGGAAGCCGAAAACCGGTCGGTGACCACCCACGATCCCTGATCGAGGGCCGGCTGGACCACCTCGGCGACATGCTGGGCCCGGTCGGCGGCAGCCAGGAGTGCCTCGGTCCGGTCGTCCAGCGGCGGCTGGTCCCGATCGAGCAACAGGGCTCGCAACGCCGAACCCAGACCGGTGGCACCGGGTTCGAACGTCCACAGGGCCCCGAGCCGGCCGGCCAGTAGATGGGCCTGGGTGGTCTTGCCACAGCCGTCGATGCCCTCGAATGCGATCAGACCACCGCCACCCTCGCCACCGCCACCGGGGGGACCGCCCGTCACTCGGGACTACTGGTCCTCTTTACTGCCGCCTTCTTCGCAGCAGCTTTCGGAGCGGACGCCTTCTTGGCGCCGGCCTTCTTGGCGCCGGTGGCCTTCTTGGCCGTGGCGGCCCGCTTTTTGGCCGGGGCCTTCTTGGCGGCCGGCTTCTTGCGAGTCGACGGACCGGCGGCCCGGCGCTCGGCCAGCAACTCCGAGGCCCGCTCCACCGTGAGGCTCTCCACATCGTCACCCCGCCGCAGCGAGGCGTTGGTGGTGCCGTCGGTCACGTAGGGGCCGAACCGACCGTCCTTGACCACCATGGTGACGCCCGATTCTGGGTCGGCACCCAGTTCGCGCAACGGGCCCTTGGCCGTCCGGTTGCCCCGGGTCTTCGGTTGGGCGAACAGGGCCAGCGCCTCATCGATGGTCACGGTGAGGATCTGGTCCTCGGTGAGGAGACTCCGGGTGTCGCTGCCCCTCTTCAGGTAGGGACCGAACTTTCCGTTGTGGGCCACGATCTCCTCGCCGGAACCCGGGTCGGTGCCCACCACCCGGGGGATGCGGAGGAGTTCCAGCGCCTGCTCGAGTGTGAGGGTGGCCGGCGACATGGAGGCGAACAGTGAGGAGGTGCGGGGTTTCGGCCCGCCGTCCACCAGGTCGCCCAACTGAACATAGGGTCCGAACCGGCCCGCCTTGACCTGCACGGTCAGACCCGACGCGGGGTCCTCGCCCAGAGCGCGGTCGGACGACGGGGCCTCGAGCAACTCCTCGGCCCGCTCGATGGTGAGCTCGTCGGGAGCCAGGTCCTCGGGGATCGACACCCGGTCCTCTCCCCGTTGCAGGTAGGGGCCGTAGCGACCGACCCGGGCCACGATGTCCCGGCCGTCGGTGCCCACCCCGATGGGGATCGAGTTGATCTCCCGGGCATCGATCTCCCCCAGGTAGGTGCTGACCTCGCGCTTGAGACCGAGACCCCGCACGTGGCCGGCAACCGTGGCGGAATCCGCCGCCCCGGCCCGGGTGGCCGCCCCGTCCCGGGTGGCCCCGGCGCCGTTGCCGTTGGCCGGTCCCGAGCCGTTGCCGACCACCGCCGCCCCCACCGCCGTGGCCTCGCCGTTCCCGGAGACGATCCGCTCGCCGGGGCCGGGGCCGGGCCCGGTGCTCCCGAAGTAGAAACGGGTCAGCCACGGGAGGGACTCCTCGTCGCCCGAGGCGATGGCATCGAGGTCGTCCTCCATGGAGGCGGTGAACCCGTAGTCGACCAGGTCGGCGAAGTACCGCTCGAGCAGGCCGACCACGGCGAAGGCGGTGAAGGAGGGCACGAGGGCCGTCCCCTTCTTCCATACGTACCCCCGGTCGAGGATGGTGGCGATCACACTGGCGTAGGTGGACGGACGCCCGACACCCAGCTCCTCCATGGCCTTGACCAACGACGCCTCGGTATAGCGGGCCGGTGGCTGGGTGGCGTGCGAGCCCGGTTCGAGATCGCCGGCCGACACCGGGTCACCCTCGGCCATGGGGGGCAGATGCACCTCCCGGTCGGCCAGCTCGGCCTCGGGATCGTCCTCACCCTCGACATAGGCCCGCAGGTACCCGGGGAACTGGATGACCTTGCCCGAGGCCGAGAACTCGGCCTCACGTCCACCGACCCCTTCGGGGCCGACCGACGTCCCGGCCAGGCGGACCTGGGCGCTGGTTCCGGTGGCGTCGGCCATCTGGGAGGCCACGGTGCGCTTCCAGATCAGGTCGTAGAGCCGGAACTCGTCACCGGACAGCGAGCGGGCGGCCTCGTCGGGGGTGCGGAACGATTCGCCGGCCGGCCGGATGGCCTCGTGGGCCTCTTGGGCGTTCTTCACCTTGCGCTCGTAGCGGCGCGGCTGGTCGGGCACGTAGGCGGGACCGTAGAGGGCGGACGCCTGGGCCCGGGCCGCCCCGAGGGCCTGGGCGGACAGCGTGGTCGAGTCGGTGCGCATGTAAGTGATCCAACCGTCCTCGTAGAGGCGCTGAGCCACCTGCATGGCCCGCTTGGAGCTGAACCGCAGCTTCCGGCCGGCCTCCTGCTGGAGCGTGGACGTCATGAACGGGGCCGACGGGGAGCGGCGGAACGGCTTGTGCGTCATCGACTTGACCTCGAACGGCACCCCCTCGAGACCGGAGGCCAGCGACCGCGCCTCTTCTTCGGCCATGACCACCACCGAGCCGGGCGAGGTCAGCGCACCGGTGTCGTCGAAGTCACGCCCCGACACCAGCGGTACCCCGTCGACGGCGGCCAGCGAGGCGGTGAACGACCGGGGCGTCCCGTCGGTGTCGGCGTCGTTCCCCTGGCCCGGGTCGGTGGTGAAGGTGGCATCGATACCCCACCAACCGGCCGACCGGAATCCCATGCGGGCCCGCTCCCGCTCGACCACCATACGGGTGGCCACGCTCTGGACCCGTCCGGCCGAAAGGCGCGGCATGATCTTCTTCCACAGGACCGGGGACACCTCGTAGCCGTACAGCCGGTCGAGGATCCGCCGGGCCTCCTGGGCGTCGACCAGGCGACGGTCGAGGTCGCGCCACTCGTTGACGGCCCGCTCGATGGCCGGGCGGGTGATCTCGTGGAACACCATCCGCTTGACCGGCACCCGGGGGGCCAGCACCTCGAGCAGGTGCCAGGCGATCGACTCGCCCTCGCGGTCCTCGTCCGAGGCCAGGTAGACCTCGCTGGCCTGCTTGACCAGCTGCTTCAGCTTGGCCACCTGTGACTTCTTCTCGGTGGACACCACGTAGAGCGGCTTGAACCCGTTGTCGACGTCCACCCCCAGACGCGACCACGACTCCCCCTTGTAGGCGGCCGGGACCTCGTCGGCCCGCCGGGGGAGATCCCGGATGTGGCCGATGGAGGACTCCACCACGTAGCCCGAGCCCAGCAGCCCGGCGATGGTCTTGGCCTTGGCCGGTGACTCCACGATGACCAGGGGCTTTGCCCCTGAGCGGGGGCGGCGACCACCGGCCGCGCCGTGGTCGGCGTCTCGTTCCGCGGTCGTCTCTGTGAGGTCGGTCGGTGGCATGGTTGTGGGGCCAGGCTGAACGCTGGAGTGAGCGGTTGTCAACCCCGTCACCCGGTCATCCAAGCAGGAAAAGCCCGCTCAACTGGGGATTCAGTCGTGGGAAGACTCCACGGCCACGCTAGCCGCCTGGTCGACGGCCCCCGTCGCGCCGGCCGGGAGCTCACTGTCCATCGACGCCGTCTTGCGCTTGGAGAAGGCGATGGCCAGGAGGAGGACGACCAGGGCCACACCGGCGATGGCCAGGCGGGCACCGGTGTGGTGGCGGAGGGAGATCACCGCCGGCAGGATCAGGAGGGACACCAGGTTCATCACCTTGATCAGCGGGTTGAGGGCCGGCCCGGCCGTGTCCTTGAAGGGGTCGCCGATGGTGTCCCCGATGACGGCGGCCTTGTGGGCCTCGGACCCCTTGCCCCCCTCGTGGCCGTCCTCGATGTACTTCTTGGCGTTGTCCCAGGCCCCCCCGGAGTTGGACAGGAAGTTGGCCATCAGCTGACCGGTGAGGATGGCCCCGACCAGAAAGGCCCCGAGAGCGAAGTAGTTGATGCCGAAGCCCACGATGACGGGGCTGAGGATGGCCAGCAGGGCCGGGGTGGCCAGTTCGCGCTGGGCGGCGGTGGTGCAGATGGCGATGACCCTGCCGTACTCGGGCTTTTCGGTGTAGTCCATGATGCCCGGGTGCTCGCGGAACTGGCGGCGCACCTCCTGGACGACGGTGCCGGCCGACCGGCCGACGGCCCGGATGGCCAGGGCCGAGAAGATGAAGGCGATCGACCCGCCGATCAGGACCCCGATGAAGGTGGTCGGGTGGGAGACGTTGATGGAGGTCGAGGGCAGGTTGAACAGGGCGTTGCCCAACTGCGGGAGCTTGAGCTGCTCGCCGATCGTCTCGATGAACGAGGCGAACAGGGCCACCGAGGCGATGACGGCCGAGCCGATGGCCACACCCTTGGTCACGGCCTTGGTGGTGTTGCCCACCGCGTCGAGGCTGACCATGACCCGTTCGGCGTCGCCGGTGAACTCCCCCGACATCTCGGCCACCCCGGCGGCGTTGTCCGATACCGGTCCGAAGCTGTCCTCGGAGACGATCATGCCCGCCGTCGACAAGAGGCCGATGCCGGTCAGGGCCACCAGATACAGGGTCAACTCGATGTTCCCACCGCCGAGGCCGATGGACACGGCGATGGCCAGGACGATGGCCATGATGGCCCATACCGACGACTCGAGGCCGAGGGCCAGGCCCGACAGGGTGAGGGTGGCCGGTCCGGTGCGGGCCGTCTCGGCCACCTCTTTGACCGGGCCCCGCTCGGTGGAGGTGAAGTGCTCGGTGATCTGGCTGGCCACCAGCATGAGGACCACGCCAGTGAGGACGGCGTAGAACGCCTTCCAATAGTGGAGATAGGCCCCGGCCACCACGGCCGAGCCGGCGATGGTCAGGATGGCCGCCGTCCACACTCCCCGGTTGATGGGGGCCATGGCGTTCTTGTCGTTCTTGCCCGCCCGGACCACGAACACCCCGATGATGGTGGCCAGGATGCCGATGGCCGGGATGGCGATGGGGAAGATCACCGTCTTGGCGGCGTCGCCGCTCCGGTGGATGGAGGCGAAGGCGGTCACGCCCAGGATCACCGCGGCGATGATGGTGATCACGTAGGACTCGAACAGGTCGGCGGCCATGCCGGCGCAGTCGCCCACGTTGTCGCCCACGTTGTCGGCGATGGTGGCGGCGTTGCGGGGGTCGTCCTCGGGGATGCCCGCCTCCACCTTGCCCACCAGGTCGGCGCCCACGTCGGCCGCCTTGGTGAAGATGCCGCCGCCCACCCGCATGAACAGGGCCAGGAGCGAGGCGCCGAAGGCGAAGCCGATGAGCACCGAGGTGGCGGTGTTCTGGAAGATGAGAACGATGACGGTGGCCCCGAGGAGGCCGAGGCCCACGCACAGCAGGCCGGTGATGGCCCCGGTGCGATAGGCGACCTTGAGGGCGGGGGCCATCTTGCCCTCACGGGCGGCGGCGGCGGTGCGGACGTTGCCCCGGACGGCCAGGCTCATACCGATGAAGCCGGTGAGGCCCGAGCACAGGGCGCCGGCCAGGAAGCAGATCACCCGGTAGATGCCGGCCTGGGCGAAGGAGAGATCGGTCACCGTGTGGCCGGTGCAGCCGATGTGGAACGACGTGGTGGTGGCGGCCCCGGCGCACAGGTAGACGGTGTGAGTGACCTTTTGGGCGGTGAAGAAGATGAGCACGGCCAGGGGGACGATGATGATCCCGATGGTCTTGAACTGCCGGGCCAGGAACGCCTCGGCGCCCTCTTGGATGGCCTTGGCGATGTCCTTCATCGAGGCGGTTCCCTGGTCGGCGGCCAGCACGCCCCGCACCAGGAGGAGGGCCACCACGATGGAGGCCACCGCACAGAGGAGCGCGAAGTACAGCCATACCTTCTCGCTGTTGTGCAGCGTGAAGATCTGGTAACCCCCTTCAGCCAGGAGGTGGGTCATCGGTGAGGCTCCCTTCGGTGTAACGGCGTGTGCACAGTCGAGACGGTCACGGTCTGCGTTCTTGGCCGGCTTCCACAACCGCGACCCGGGCGGGGGCTGAGATGGACGTCTCCCCCGGCGGCGTCATGGTGGCATGGCCGTGCGCCGGGGCGCGCCCTGCTGGCACGCCGAACCCGGCAACGGGGGCAGAACATACTGACAATTGGGGGCGGTGAGCAAGGAAGGGAGCGGGGCCGGGGCCCCGGGCCGGCACCGGGCAGCCCCCCGGCGGGCCGGTCAGGTGGGCTCGACACCGGCATCCGGACCGGCGATGAGCTCGTAGTCCGGGTTGAGAATGGCCTGGCGACGGGCCCAGTCCCCCACCATGCCCTCGACCACCAGGCGGGCCCCGGGCTGGATCCCGGGAATGCGCCGGCGACCCTGGAACACCAGTAACAACTTTCCCGTGTCGTCGACCAGGACGCACTCGAGATTGGAGGTGCCGGCCCGGGGCTGGACCCGGACCGACCGCACCCGGCCGGCCACCCGGACCCGGTTGCGCCACTGCGCCTCACCGATGGGGATGGTGCCCCGGGCCCGGGCCCCGAAGGCGACCCGGTCGAACGCCGCCTTGGCCGCAGCTTCTTTGTCGGCGGCCCGGTCGGCGGAACGGACGGCCCGCCCGGACACCGCCGGCACCTCGGGCTGGACCGATTTGCGCCGCCACTCGCGCCGGCGCGAGAACCAGCCCCCGGTCAGCTGGTAGGGGACGACGGTGGCGTTGACGTGGTTCAGCTGGCCCACGGCGTCGGCGATGTGGTCGGCGGTGGCGTCGTGGAGGACCCGCTGCCACCCGGCGGCAAAACCCCGGCGGGGCAGCAGGATGGTCAGCTCGGTCTGCTGGTCGGCCACCGTCTCGGCCGCCAGCTCCAGGGCCGCCCGGGTCAGTCGCCGGTCCTCGCACTCCTCCACGTCCAGGGGGAGCTGGGTCAGCCCGAGGCGCCGCCACTCGGCCTCGAGATCGGCCGACTCCTTGGCGTCGAGGACGAAGTGGACGGCCCGCAGCTCGTCGGGATGCAGGGTCCGGGCGTACTGGAGGGCCCGGGCCGTGGCCATGTCGAGCCGGTCGACCAGCACGATGACCACGTGACGCCTGAGCACCGGGGCCTCGGCCGCCTCGGCCGCCCCCTCTTCCAGTTGCTGCTCCTCGTCCACGTACTGGCGGTGGAGGCGGACCAGGCCGAGATACATGAGCGGCCCCACCACCACCACGACCCAGGCGCCTTCCTTGAACTTGACGGTGGCGAAGATGAGGACGATGAAGGCGGTGAGGACGGCCGAGAACCCGTTGACGACCACGCTCCGGCGCCAGTGGTCGCCGCGTCCGTCGAGATGGTGCTTGACCATGCCGGCCCCGGCCATGGCGAACCCGGTGAAGACCCCGATGGCGTAGAGGGCCACCAGGCTGTCGACCTGGGCGCTGGTGGCCAGGATCAGGGCCAGGGCCACCACCGTGAGCACGATGATGCCGTTGGAGAAGGCCAGGCGGTGCCCGCGTCGGGTGAGCTGTTTGGGGAGGTAGGCGTCCTCGGCCACGAAGCTGGCCAGGAACGGGAAGCCGTTGAAGCTGGTGTTCCCGCCGGTGTAAAGGATCAGGACGGTGGCGAACTGGACCAGGTAGAACAGGACCTGGGCCACGGGGCTGGTCCCGAGGACGTAGCGCACCTCCTGGGAGACGACCGTCGGGGTACCCATGGCGTAGGGGACGGCATGGGTCCAGTGGGCGATGAGGGTGACCCCGAGCACCAGGAAGGCCAGGACACTGCTCATGACCACCAGGGTCTGGCGGGCGTGCCGGGACGTGGGCTCGCGGAAGGCGCCGACCCCGTTGGAGATGGCCTCGAGCCCGGTCAGCGACGAGCCGCCGTTGGCGAACGACCGCAGGATGATGATGAACGACGCCCCGTAGAGAATCCCCGAGCCGGGGTGGCCGATGGCCACCGTCCCGGCGTGGTGGATCGAGTGGACCTGGAGGTTGCCCATGGCCTTTTTCACGTAACCGGCCACCACCACCAGGCCCAGGCTGATGATGAAGAAGTAGGTGGGGAAGGCGAAGAACTTGCCGGCCTCGCGGATGCCCCTCAGGTTGCCGTAGAGCAGGAGCAGGACCACGGCCACGGTGATGGGGACGGTCAGGTTGCCCAGCGATCCGACGTGCAACAGGGTGGGGAAGGCGCTGGTCAAGGCGGCCGTTCCCGCCGAGGTCTGGACGGCCACCGTCACCGTGTAGTCGATCAGCAGGGCGACGGCGGCGATCTGGGCGATCTTGGGGCCGAAGTTCTCCCGGGCCACCACGTACGATCCCCCGGCCTTGGTGTAGAGCTGGATGACCTCGAGATAGGACAGGGTGACGAAGAACAGGACGCCGAGGATGGCCATGGTGATGGGGACGACCAGGGTGAAGGCGGCCAGCCCCACGTAGGGGACCAACTGGGTCAGCATCTCCTCGGTGCCGTAGGCCGACGACGAGATGCAGTCCGGCGACAGCACGCCGAGGGCCGATGGCCGGCCCAGTCGCTCCCCGCTGAGCTGATCGTTGACCAGCGGGGGCCCGAGCAGGGCGTTCTTCAACCGGTAGCGGAGGGTCTCGGGGAGGTCGATCTTGACCAGCGAGGCGGCCGACGGCTTTCGAGGGGTGGCCGGGGACACCACGGGTGCGGTGGTGGACACCTCCAGTACCGACCCCGCCTCGGCCGGTTCGGCCGGATCCCCTGCTCCGGTCACCGATGGGTCCACCCCCTCAGTAAATCATGGGTACCGGCGGAAGCCCGCAACCGCCCGCACCGGAAAATCCCTGGCCGGGCCCCAAGCGTCCATCCGATCGGGAGGGCCGGATCCGGGGGGCGAGTTGTTATCGTCCGGCGTTGCGTGTTGCATGGTTCGGGTGCATATCGTCATCGTGGGCTGTGGCCGGGTCGGTTCGGGCCTGGGTGTCGGGTTGACGGGGCAGGGGCATTCTGTCGCCATCATCGACCGGAACCCCAAGGCCTTTCGGAGGTTGCCGTCGAACTGGCCCGGTACCACCATCGTCGGGTCGGGGTTCGACCGGGACGACCTCGACCGGGCGCTGGCCGGCGAGGCGACCTCGTTGGCCGCCGTGACCAGCGGCGACAACTCGAACATCCTGACCGCCCGCATCGCCCGCGAGACCTACGAGATCCCCAACGTGGTGGCCCGCATCTACGACCCCCGCCGGGCCCAGATCTATCTCCGGCTGGGGATTCCGACCGTGGCCACCGTGTCGTGGACCATCGACCAGGTCCGCCGGCGCCTGGTCCCCGGTGAGCTGGAGTCGGAGTGGTCCGACCCGACCGGGACCCTGTCACTGGTCGAGCGGGAGCTGCCCGAACGCTGGGCCGGCAAGCGCCTGGCCGACGTGTCGGTGCCCGGCGACATGTCCGTGGTCGCCGTGACCCGGGCCGGGGTGGCCCGGCTCGACTTCGCCGATCTGGTCGGCCAGGACGGCGATGTCCTCCACGTCCTGGTCACCGACCAGGCGCTCGACCGGCTGAAGACCCGGTTGGCCCAGTCCACCGAGGAGTCGGCCGGCGGCGGCGAGGCGGGGTCCGGGTCCGCCGGGACCTCCGACGGGGCGTCACCGGAGACCGGCCCGGACCTCTCTCGTCCCGGACCGGCCGCCAGCACCGGTTCGGTCGACGGAGCCGTCACCGGAGGCCGGGCGTGAAGGTCGCCATCGCCGGGGCCGGCAGCGTGGGCACCGCCATCGCCTCGGACCTCCATGCCGGAGGCCACGACGTGCTGCTCATCGAGCAGGATCCCGACCTGGTGGCCCGCATCCGGGGGGACCTCGACATCACCTGGGTGGTGGCCGACGCCTGTGAGGTCTCCTCCCTCGATGCCGCCGGCCTTTCCACCGTCGACGTGGTGGTCGCCGCCACCGGCGACGACGAGGACAATTTGGTCGTCTCCCTCCTGGCCAAGCAGGAGTTCGCCGTGCCCCGGGTGGTGGCCCGGGTCAACCATCCGAAGAACCAGTGGCTGTTCACCGAAAGCTGGGGCGTCGACGTCTCGGTCTCCACCCCCCAGCTCCTGACCGCCCTGGTCGAGGAGGCGGTGTCGGTGGGAAGCCTGGTGCGCCTGCTCCGCTTCGAGGGCGGCAACGCCCACCTGGTCGAGGTGACCCTGGCCGAGGACTCGCCGGCCGCCGGGGTGGCCCTGGTCGATCTGGGCGTGCCGCGCGACGCCACCGTGGTGGCGGTGGTCCGGGACGATCGTCTGATCGTGCCGCGAGGAGACACCCGCCTGGCGGTGGGCGACGAGGTGCTGGTACTGGTGACCGCCGATGCCGAGGACTCGGTGCAGCGGTTGTTGGTGGGCCACTGAGACGATGAGGCTGGGGCTGAGGCTGTGAGGCGATGAGGGCGGCATTCTTCGATCTGGACAAGACGGTGATCGCCAAGGCGTCGATCCCCGCTTTCGGGCGGCCCCTCTACCGGGGAGGGATCATCAGCCGGCGGTTGGTGGTCCGGGCACTGGTGTCCCAGCTCATCTACGTGCACCTGGGCGCCAGCGAGCAGAAGCTGGCGCGGGTCCGCGAGTCGATGCTCACCCTCACCAAGGGATGGGACCGTGCCCAAATCCGGGAGATCGTGCGCGAGGCCCTGGAGGAGACGGTCGAACCCATCATCTACGCCGAGGCCTTGGATCTCATCGAGGCCCATCGGGCGGCCGGCTACCGGGTGTACCTGGTGTCCGCATCCCCCGAGGAGATCGTCCTACCTCTGGCCGAGCATCTGGGGGTCGACGGCGCCATCGCCAGCCGGGTGGCCGTCGACGACGAGGGCCGGTACGCCGGCGAGATGGAGTTCTACTCCTACGGTCCCTACAAGGCCGAGGCCATGCGGGAGCTGGCCGACGCCGAGGGATTCGACCTCGACGAGTCGTCGGCCTACTCGGACTCCTACACCGACCTTCCCATGCTGGAGGTCGTGGGTCATCCGGTGGCCGTCAACCCGGACCGGGTGTTGGCCAAGGTGGCCCGGGAGCGGGATTGGGAGGTCATGCAGTTCACCAAGCCGATCCGGCTGCGGGACCGGGTCAGTGTTCCCAGCCTGTCGATCACCGCGGCGGCGGCCGGCGTCACCGCCGCCGCCTCGGTGGGGGCACTGGTCGCCTGGCGGCTGACCCGGCGGGCCGCCCACTGAGTCCCACCGAGGGGCCGGGACCGGGCTTGGGTTATGGGGCCGGGCCGGGGCCGGGACCGGGTTTGGGGCCGGAGACCGGCGGGCAGCCTCGTCCAATTGGTTCTGCGAATTACCTACCGGGAGTACGCCAACCGGGAAACGAACAGGCCGAGGGACAGCCGATCATCGAACCATCCCGGAAACCGGCCGCGCCGAACCCGCCCCCTCCGTCTGCTGTTCGGCGCTGGGGCGGCCGCCCGAGTGGCCGCGCCTCAGAGCGGTCTGCTCAGGAGGGGCGGAGCCGCTTGGCGGCGACGACACCCAGAGCAACGATGATGGCGAGGATCAACAGCTTCTTCATGGGACGTGATGCTACCCGTTCGGCGCCAGCTGTGCTGAGGCCCGGAGGGACGGGTCAGACGGTGAGGAGGTCGCGTGCCCCGGTGTCGGAGGAGGGGTGGCGCAGTTTGGACATGGCCCTCGCCTCGATCTGACGGATGCGTTCACGGGTCAGATTGAAATGCTCGCCCACCTCTTCCAGCGTCCGGGGCTCACCCCGATCCAGACCGAAACGGAGACGGAGGATCTCCCGTTCGCGCTCGTCGAGCGGCGACAGCAGCCGTCCGATCTCCTCGGGCAGCAACGACACGGCGGCCACTTCGAAGGGTGACTCGGCCGAGCGATCCTCGACCACGTCACCCAACTCGGCGTCACCGTCCTCGCGCAACGGCTCGGACAGCGACAGCGGCTCGGCCCGGAAACGAAGGGCCTCCACCAGCTTGTCCTCGGGCATCTCCACCTCGGCGCCGAGTTCGGCCAAGGTGGCCGGTCGCCCGTACTTGAGCTCGAGGCGGGCCTGGGCCTTCTGCACGCGGGCCAGGGTGTCGCCGGCGTGCACCGGCAGCCGGATGGTCCGACCGGTGTTGGCAATGCCCCTGGTGATCGCTTGGCGGATCCACCAGGTGGCGTACGTCGAGAACTTGAACCCCTTGCGCCAGTCGAACTTCTCGACGGCGTGCATGAGCCCGAGGTTGCCCTCCTGGATGAGATCGAGGAGGGGAAGCCCGGACGCCTGGTACTTCTTGGCGATGGACACCACCAGTCGGAGGTTGGACTGGACGAAGGTCTGCTGGGCCCCCTCACCCTGGAGGGTGGTCCGACGCAGCTCCCGCTTCTTCGACGGTGACAGCCCCTTGGGCGCCGCCGCCAGCTGGGCGTCAGCTTCGCGACCGGCCTCGATGGCCTGGGCCAGGCGAACCTCGTCGTCCTTGGTCAACAACGGATACTGGCCTATATCGGTCAGGTACAACCGAACCAGATCTTCGTCGTCTCGTTCGAGGCGCTCCTTAGCCAACTTCACCAGGTCCTTCGTTCTCCCCACCGGAATGGGGGATGGCCGACCTGATGTGACGCCACCGCCAGTCGCGGTACTCGCTCATCCGGGTCAGGCATTTTCGGGCGCAACGATTGCTGCCTTCGAAGTTTACCGGACGCGTCAAGCCCTCCATGCGGTAAAGGGGATCCAAGCAGGAAAATCGGGCATCCGGTCAGTCCTCGGGGACAGACGCAGGAAAGGTCACGAGGCCCGATCTGGCCCCGGCCCCGACCACCTGGGACTCGAGGCGCTGGAGGAATTCGTGGACGGCGGCCACGTCGTGCGGCCGGGTGACCAGGCGCTGGACCAGCCGCTCGCCGGCCTCCCAGTCCTCGATCTCGTCGTTGAGGACCAACCGCAGTGCTCGCTCGACCGGGCCGTCGGTGACGGCGCTGGCCACCCTCAGATGGCGGTGGTAACTGGTCACCAGACGGGGCAGCACTATCCGGTAGAGGGCGGCGAGACGGGGCAGCATCCCCGGCCGGTCGGGGACCTCCCCGGCCGGCGGCCATGACGAGCCGGGCACCTCCGAGGGCAGGTTGGCCCCGGTGAGCACGGCGAACAAACTGGCACTCGGGAAAGAGGGGACGGTGAGCCCGTCGGGGTCGACACCGGCCAGCACGGGCAGCCGCTCGGACCACAGTTCCGCGTGCCACGAGTGGCGCATGCTCTGGGCGTCCAGATGGACCTGGACGGCGGCCAACGGTGCATCGGTGACCCACTCGCCCAGCAGTCCGTAGAGGGCGTTCTCGATCCATCGGTACTCCCCCACCAGTGCCGCCGTCTCGCCCAGTCGCAGCGGTAGCACCGACCGGGCGCCGACGCCGCTTCCTGCCCCGGGGACCGACGACACCGGACCGGTGGCTCGCGACAGCTCAGACAATCGCCCGCGTCTCCCCGTCGGTGGTCCCCCCGGAGGACGCCACCGGGGACGCTCCACCCTCGGGAGGCCGCACCCCGGCTGCCTCCCTCCCGGACGCTGCCCCGGCTCCGGGCCGGTAGTGGTTGGTGATCGGCATACGCCGATCCTTGCCGAATGCCTTGCGCGAGATGCGGACGCCCGGTGGCATCTGGCGTCGCTTGTACTCGGCCCGGTCGACCAGAGCCACCACCCGGGCGACGGCCTCGGGGTCGAAGCCCTCGACCATCAGGTCGTCCGGTGAGCGGTCTCCCTCCACGTAGCCGGCCACCACCGGGTCGAGCACCGAGTAGGGAGGGAGGGACTCGTCGTCGCGTTGGTCCGGACGCAGCTCGGCCGAGGGGGCCTTGGTCAGCACCGGTTCGGGGATGAGATCGAACCCGGCCCGTCGGTTGCGGTAGCGGCACAGCTCGTAGACCAAGGTCTTGGCCACGTCCTTGATCACCGCGAACCCGCCGGCGGAGTCGCCGTAGAGGGTCGAGTACCCGGTGGCCATCTCGCTCTTGTTCCCGGTAGTCAGGACGATCCATCCCCGGGCGTTCGACAGGGCCATGAGCAGGACGCCACGGATACGCGACTGGAGGTTCTCGTCGGTGAGGCCGGCGGGGTCACCGTCGGTCAGCGGGGCCAGCGTGCCGGCCAGGGCGTGGTGAGCGTCTTCGATGGGCAGGGTGTCGAGGTGGACTCCCAGGTTTTCGGCCAGCCTGGCGGCATCGGCCACCGAGCCCTCGCTCGAGTACCGCGACGGCATGGTCACCCCGTGGACGTGCTCGGGCCCCAGGGCATCGACGGCCACCGCCGCCACTAGGGACGAGTCGACGCCACCGGACAGGCCGATGACGGCGTCGGTGAAGCCGTTCTTGGCCACGTAGTCACGGGTCCCGAGCACCAGCGCCTGGTAGACCTCGGCGTCGGCGTCGAGCACCGGAGCACGTGGGTTGGCCGGCGGAGTGCCCGGGCCGCCGTCGACATCGACAGCACCGTCGACATCGACATCGACATCGAGATCGACATCGACATCGACCAACATGACCTCCTCGGCGAACTGGCCGGCCCAGGCGGTGAGGGTTCCGTCGGCCGCCATGACCATCGACGCTCCGTCGAAGACCAGTTCGTCCTGGCCTCCCACCTGGTTGACGTAGACGATGGAGCACCCCGTCTCGGCCACCCGGGCGGCCAGCACCTCTATCCGCTCACCCCGCCGGCCCTGCGAATAGGGAGAAGCGTTGAGGTTGACGAGCAGCCGGGCCCCGCCCCGGGCCTGATCGACCATCGGGCCGCCCGCCAACCACATGTCCTCGCAGATGGTCACGCCCACCGGCACACCGGACACCGAATAGGGGACGGCACGTCCGTGGCCGGGCATGAACCAGCGCTGCTCGTCGAAGACCCCGTAGTTGGGGAGGAGGCGCTTGTCGTAACGGCCGAGGACCCGTCCTTGACGGCACACGGCGGCCGCGTTGACCAGCCGGCCCGAGCCATCGGTGTCGACGTAGCCGATCACCGCGGCACAGGGGCCGGTCGCCGCGGCGATGCCGGCGAACACCCGCTGGTTGTCGGCGATGAACGCCGGCCGGCTCAGCAGGTCCTCGGGCGGATAGCCGGTGACGGTCAACTCGGGGAAGACAGCCAGGTCGGCACGGCCGGCCTCGGCCTCGGCCAGGGCGTCGAGGATGCGCCCGGCGTTGCCGTCGAGATCGCCCACCACCGTGTTGATCTGGCAGGCGGCCACCCGCAGTCGAGCCATCGGAGCAGCCTACCGGCGAGGTTGTCCGCCCTCTCCTCTCCTCTCTCCCCCGGTGCCGGGCGCCACCGCCCATGGGCACGGGTCACCGGTTTTCGATTGGCCGGAAGCCCGTGGGCGGGAGGAGCAGACGAAAGAGCCGGACGGCCGGAAGGTGCGGGAACCGGGGGGAGAGCCCGCCGTTGCTGGTGTTCATCCTCCGTTTACAGGCGGGAAACGAGGGCGAAATGGCTCACTGCGATAGTGACGTGTCCCTTGGAGTCATAGATTTGCACCGCTGCGGCCCCCATACCGCTCCGGTGGACCTTCCCGAGATCGGGTGGAGAGCAGACTGGGGCCGTGGAGCACCCGAGGCAGTAGAGCAGACGAGCCATAAAGGAGCATGCGTGCCTTATCAAGCTGAATACATCTGGATCGACGGGACCGAGCCATCGCCGCTACTCCGGAGCAAGACGAAGGTGATCAAGGACGGTGAGGAACCCGGCATCTGGGGATTCGACGGATCGAGCACCAACCAGGCGTTGGGGCACGACTCCGACTGCGTCCTGCGACCGGTGTTCATCGTCCCCGACCCGTTGCGCGGTCCGGCCGACAAGTTGGTGATGTGCGAGGTGGAGCTCACCGATTTCAGCCCCCATCCGACTAACACCCGGGCCCGCCTCCGCCAGGTGGTGGAGATGTACGGGGATCAGGAGCCGATGTTCGGCATCGAGCAGGAGTACACCTTCATCAAGGACGGCCGCCCGTTGGGGTGGCCGGCACTCGGCTACCCCGCACCCCAGGGCCCGTACTACTGCGGCGTCGGTGGCGACAAGATGCCGGGCCGCGAGATCGTCGAGCTCCACACGGCGGCGTGCATCGACGCCGGGCTCGGCATCGAGGGCACCAACGCCGAGGTGATGATGGGCCAGTGGGAGTTCCAGGTGGGCGTGCTCTCCCCGTTGGACGTCTCCGATCACCTGTGGGTGGCCCGATGGCTGCTGTTCCGCATCGCCGAGGACTTCGGGGTCTATGCCACCCTCGAACCCAAGCCCATCATGGGCGACTGGAACGGGGCCGGTGCCCACACCAACTTCTCGACCAAGGCCATGCGCGAGGACGGCGGCTGGGATGCCATCATCGCCGGCTGCGAGGCCATCGGGAAGAAGATCGACGAGCACATCGCCGTCTACGGGGTGGGCATCGAGAGCCGGCTGACCGGGGCCCACGAGACGGCCCACTTCACCAAGTTCAGCTACGGCACCTCCGACCGGGGGGCCTCGATCCGTATCCCGTGGGCGGTGGCCAAGGCCAAGAAGGGCTGGTTGGAGGACCGTCGCCCCAACGCCAACATGGATCCGTACCAGGTGACGGCCATCGTCACCGAGACAGTCTGCAGCGACGCGGCGGGCTGACCGGCGGACGGGTCGGACGACCCCGCTCATCCCCCCGGCGGGTCGTCCGACGTCCGGTCAGCCGCTGTCCTACAGGAACAGAGCCGGATCCGAGAGGATCCGGCTCTGTTGGTTGTCGGTGGTCCGCCGTCGACGCACCCCCCGGGGACCTGCGAAACTGTCTCCATCACTACCGCCAAACCACCGCCCGACGCTCCGATCCCCCCGGAGGTATCTGACCCGATGAGGAGTCAAGAGGAGTACGTCCTCAGGACCGTCGAGGAGCGTGGCATCAGGTTCGTCCAACTGTGGTTCACCGACGTGCTGGGCACCCCCAAGACCTTCAGCATCACCCCGGCGGAGCTGGAGAACGCCCTCGACGAGGGGATGACGTTCGACGGTTCGGCCATCGACGGCTTCAGCCGGGTCCAGGAGAGCGACGTGCTGGCCCGGCCCGACGCCAGCACCTTCCAGCTGTTGCCGTGGCACGGGCACGCCCAGCCCGGCGGCTCCGGCGACGACACGGTGGCCCAGGTGGCCCGGGTGTTCTGCGACGTCGTGGACCTGGACGGCTCCCCCTTCCAGGGGGACCCCCGCCACGTGCTGCGCCGGGCCCTCGACCGGGCCCACGACGGTGGCTACGCCTTCTACGTCTCCCCCGAGATCGAGTTCTTCTACTTCGCCGACGCCGACCCCTCCAGTGGACCCCAGGGCCTCGACTCCGGCTCATACTTCGAGCTGACGGTGGCCGACCGGGCCAGCGACATCCGCCAGCGCACGGTGCTGACCCTGGAGGAGATGGGCATCCCCGTGGAGCACGCCCAGCACGAGGACGCCCCCAGCCAGCACGAGATCGACCTGCGCTACACCGACGCCCTGACCATGGCCGACACGGTGATGACCGTCCGGCTGGTGGTCAAGGAGATGGCCCGCCAGCAGGGCGTGTTCGCCAGCTTCATGCCCAAGCCCCTGGCCGGTGTGCAGGGCTCGGGCATGCACACCCACATGTCCCTGTTCCGGGGGGACACCAACGCCTTCGTGGACCTCGACCGGCCCGGGGGGATGTCCGAGGTGGCCGAGGGGTTCATCGCCGGGCTGCTGCGCCACGCCCCCGAGATCACCGCGGTGACCAACCAGTGGGTCAACTCCTACAAGCGCCTGGTCGACGGATACGAAGCGCCCATCCACGTGTCGTGGGCCCGCAACAACCGCTCGGCGCTGGTCCGGGTGCCGGTGGTCAAGCCGGGCAAGTTCGAGTCCACCCGAGTCGAGTACCGGTCGCCCGACAGCGCCTGCAACCCCTACCTGGCCTTCGCGGTGATGCTGGCCGCCGGGCTCCAGGGCATCGACAAGGGGTACGAGCTCCCTCCCGAGGCGGACGCCAACCTGTTCGCCCTCAGCCCGGTGGAGCTGGCCAACAAGGGCATCCTCCACCTCCCCGGGAGCCTCAACGAGGCGCTCAGCCTGATGGAGTCCTCCGAGCTGCTGGCGTCGACGCTCGGAGAACACGTCTTCGAATGGTTCATCCGGAACAAGCGCGTGGAGTGGGCGGAGTACAAGTCCCACGTGACCCAGTTCGAGCTCGACCGCTACCTCCCCCTCCTGTAGCGGTCAGAGCCGACGAACGATCGCCCACAGAAAGGGAAGACCGTCATCGAACCACTGCTGTGCTTCCCTGGCGTACCGCCGTCGTCGGTGATCGCCGTCCTGGAACGGGCCGGTTATCCGTGGCGGGCCATCGACAAGCCGGAGCAGGCCGAGTCGGACGAGCCCGAGGACGGGTGGTCGGGAGCGGTGATCTGCAGCGGTGACGACGCCATCGGTGCCTTCCTCCTCTGCCGCCACCTGCGCAAGCGTGAGGTCCCCCTGGCTCCGGTGATGGTGGTGGTCCCCCTCGACCAGCTGGGCGAGCTGGAGCTCCGGGAGGACCTGTTCGACGACCTGTGCGTGGAGCCGGTCAATCCCGAGGAGCTCAGCGCCCGACTGGCCCACCTGTTCTGGCGCACCGGGCGGGGTCTCCGCCCCGACCTGCTCGAACACGGACCCCTGGTGCTCAACCTCGAGACCTACCAGGCGGCCGTGGCCGGCAAGGTCCTCGACCTCACCTACATGGAGTACGAGCTGCTCCGGTTTCTGGCCGCCCGTCCTGGCAAGGTCTTCACCCGCGAGACACTGCTCAGCCGGGTATGGGGCTACGAGTACTACGGGGGGGCCAGGACGGTGGACGTCCACGTGCGCCGCCTACGGGCCAAGCTCGGCGAGGAGCACGCCCACCTCATCCAGACGGTCCGGTCGGTCGGCTACCGGTTCGGCCAGACCAACTGGACGCCCTGACCGACTAGCTGTCCTCGGGGCGGTAGGCCCACAGCTCGACCTCGACCGACGCTCCCATCGGCAGCCCGGACACCCCCACCACCGAGCGGGCCGGCCGGTGGTCCCCGAAGAAGGCGGCATAGGCCTTGTTGACGGCGGCGTACTGGTCCATGTCAGTCACGAACACGGTGGTCTTGACCACGTCGGCCGAGTTGGCCCCGCACGACTGCAAGAGGCGTTCGGCGTTGGCCAGGGCCTGGGACAGCTGGGCCACCGCCCCGCCGTCCACCAGGGCGGGCGGCGCATCGGACCCGCTCCCGGCCGGGCCCAAGCCGAGCTGGCCCGAACAGATCAGCCACGGGCCGGCCCTGACCACGGGTGTGTACGGACCGATCGGCGTGCTCATCGGGTGCTCCTGGCGTCTGGGCGGTGACGGTGACGGTGACGGACGGTCGGTCAGCCTACCGGGGCGGCCGGGGCGCGGAGCCCGGTCACCGACGGCCGGCGCCGGACCGGTGGGTGGGCCACCGGGGAGGGAGCCCGTCGGCCAACCACCTGGCGGCGGCCACCGCGGCCAGCACGGCATCGGAGCCGTTGACGGCCGGCCGTCCCTGATCGGGCACCATGACCACCTCGACCCGGGGCATGGCCCGGGCCTGGAGGATCCCGAACGACCGCACGGTCAGGTCGTGGGCCACTCCCCCCTCGTCCACCGCCATCCCCTCGGAGCGGACCCAGCTCAGCGCCTGATGGGTGGCGCCGATGGCGTACGAGCGGAGGACCACGGCGTCGAGGACGGCGCCGGCCTCGACGGTCACGTGGACCGAACCGTCGGCAAGGCAACGGGCCACGGCCCGGCCGCCCCCCGGAGCCGTCACCTCCACCGGGACGTCGTAGCGCCCCCTTCCGGACTCACCGTCGGCCGGGCGTGACCGGGGGCGGCCCGACTCCCGGGCGCAGGCGGCCAGCACGGCGGCCTCGGCCCACACCGCGGCCCGCAGATCGAAGGAGATCGGCGGCCCGACGACCGGGGCCTGCTCGAGCACCAGGCCGGGAGCCACCGAGGAGACGAGGGAGGCGACCCGTGACCACTGCTCGGCGGTCACCCCGTGCTCGGGCAGCCCGACCCGCAGGATCCCGGTGCCGCCGGCGTCGATCCCCCCGGCCACCGGCGGTCGCTTGGGGCCCAGCCGGACCACGTCCTCCCGGCTCCACAGGACACCGACGGGCCGGCCGTGCCGATCGGCCAGCCGCCGGGCGTCGGCGCCCACCGGCGAGTGGAGCTTGCCTCCGAAGGCCCCCCCGTTGCCGTAGGGGCAGGCCGGTTCGCCCCCGGGCCCGGCCCACGAGGCATCGGGCTCGACGTAGGCCGGCTCCACCCAGGTGGTGGCGAGGACCAGGTCCCACGAGCCGGGTGGGACGGCCACCGGGTGGACCAGGGCCAAAGACGAGCTTCTGCCCTGGACCCGGCCGGCCTCTGACCGGGCGGCAGCCACCGATGGGCCGACGACGTAGTCACCCCGGCCGTCGGGCACCGCCACCAGCGCTTCCGGCGGTCGACCGTCGTCGGCGAACCCGGCCCGGCCGAGGACCACCTCGGGCCCGACCCGCTGGGGCACTCCACCCTCGATGCCGGCCCGGACCGAGGCCGCCTCGAGGTCGCGGACCGGGAGGCTCGGGTCCCCGGTGTCCGGCGGGGGGCCGAGGGCCAGCCGGGCCGCCTCCTCGATGGTCTGCCACCCGGTGCACCGGCACAGGTGGGCGAGGAGGGAGCGGTCGATCGCCTCGCAGGAGGGGGCGGGGGCCGGCGGGCCGGTCCGGTCGACAGGATCGGGCGGGCCGGACAGGTCCAGGGCGGCCAACCTCATGACGATCCCCGGGGTGCAGAACCCACACTGGCTCCCCCCGGTGGCGACCAGGGCATCGGCCCAGCGGCGGCGGACCTGGTCGGGCAGACCGTCGAGGGTGGTGACCTCCCGGCCCTGGAGGCGGCGCACCGGGGTTACGCAGGCGACCCGGGGTGAGCCGTCCACCCAGACCGTGCAGCATCCGCACTGGCCCTGGGGGCTGCAGCCGTCCTTGACCGAGGTGATCCCCAGGCGGTCCCGCAGTACGTCGAGGAGCGTGGACCGGTCAGCGGGGACGTCGACGTCGGCGCCGTCGACTCGGAACTGCGTCAGTGGCCCAGTTGCTCAGCTGAAGGACGAACCGCAGCCACAGGTGCGGCTGGCGTTGGGGTTGGTCACATGGAACCCGGCCCCCTGGAGCCCGTCGCTGTAGTCGAGCGTCGAACCCTTCAGCAGGTCGGCACTGCTGGGATCGACCACCACCTTGACGGTGCCGAACTCCCGCACCACGTCGTCGTCGGCGATGTCGGCATCGAAGAACATCTCGTAGCTGAATCCCGAGCACCCACCGGGCCGGACGGCGACCCGCAGGGCCAGCCCGGCCACGTCTTCCTGGGCCAGGAGCTCGGCGACCTTGGCCGCCGCCACATCGGTCAGGTTCACCGGGTTGGGCTTCTTCCCGATGCTGACGTTCTGCATGGTGGTGCTCATCGGTGTTCCTCCTGGATCATGAAGTTGGCCCCCATGTTATCCGTCTCCGGGTCGGGGTGGTACCGGCGGTCGAGTGGGCCACCGGGACCTCCCGATACAATTGCCGACGTGACCAGGTCCAACTCTACCGGCTCCGACCGGACCGGCGCCGCCGACGACCCGGTCACGGCCCCGTCCGAGGACTCGGTGCGCCGGGCGCTGCGGGGGGTGGTCGATCCCGAGCTCGGAGCCGACATCGTGGAGCTGGGCATGGTCACCGCCGTCCGGGTCGACGACGGGGGGCGGGTCGAGGTGGAGGTGGCCCTCACCGTGGCCGGCTGCCCGCTGCGGACCCAGATCCGCAGCGACGTCGAGACCCATGTGGGCGCCCTCGACGGAGTGTCCTCGGTGACGGTGACCACCGGGGTCATGGACGACGAACAGCGCAAGGCGGTCATGGCCCGGGCCCGGCTCCTGGCCCGGGACGGGGCCCCCGACACCGACATCCCCGACACGGCCCGGGTCATCGCCATCGCCTCGGGCAAGGGCGGCGTGGGCAAGAGCTCGGTCACCGTCAACCTGGCCGTGTCCCTGGCCCGGCGGGGACTGACCGTCGGCGTGCTGGACGCCGACATCTGGGGGTTCTCGGTGCCCCGGCTCCTCGGCATGCACGGGGAGGTCGAGGCCCGGGACAAGAAGATGGTGCCCCTGGAGCGACCGATCGGCGACGGGGTCCTGCGGGTCCTGTCCATGGGCTTCCTGGCCGACGAGGACAGCGCCATCATGTGGCGGGGCCTGATCCTCAACCGGGCCGTCCAACAGTTCCTGGAGGACGTGCACTGGGGCGACCTCGACTACCTGTTGATCGACATGCCTCCGGGAACCGGTGACATCCAGATGGGTCTGGCCCGGATGCTGCCCCGCACCGAGGTGATCGTGGTGACCACGCCGCCGGTGGCAGCCCAGAAAGTGGCGGCCCGGACGGCCGACATGGCCAGGAAGGGCTACCTCCGGGTGGCCGGGATCATCGAGAACATGAGCGACTTCACCTGCGAGCACGGCACCACCTACGCCCTGTTCGGTTCGGGCGGCGGGGCCCGGCTGGCCGCCGAGGTGGGCGTTCCGCTGATAGGCCGGATCCCCCTGCATCCCTCGGTGGCGGCCGGGGGCGACGCCGGCTCGCCGGTCGCCCTCGAGGCGGGTGGCCCGCTGGTCGAGGCGTTCGACCTCATCGCCGAGGCGGTGATGACCACCGTGGCACCGGTGGTGGCCATGGACGGGTGCAGCGCCCGCATGCTGGACCGGGTGGAGGCGGCGGTCCGGGCCGTCGAGCCGCTGGCCCCCACCACCCCCTGACCCTCGGCACCCGGCCCCGGCCGGCCCGGCCGGCCCGACCGTGGCCGGAAGGGCGGTCAGTCGGGTCCGGCGGAGGGTCCCCACACCTGGCGGGCGACGGCCAGTTCGTCCTCGGTGGCGGTGCCGGCCTGCCGGCGGTCGGCCAGGGCCCGCTCGTAGCCCTCGTCCCCGGGGCGGAGGATCAGGACGTGCCCGTCCTCGATCACCACCACCGGCAGCACGGTGGGCACGTCGGTGATGCGTCGAGCCCACGCCGTCACCTCGCCGGTGGTGCGGAACGACCGGATGCTGGCCAGGTTGGCGATGGTGGGCGGCATGAGCTCCATCCCGCCGTCGGCATTGAGGGCCAGGGCGGCCGAGGGCCTGATCCACACGGTGGCGATCGTCTCCCCCTCGTCGTGACGGGCCACCTGGCCCGGCGGGGCCACCGTCAGGAAGAACCGGGTGTCGTATCGACGGGGGGCCAGGTCGGGGGTGATCCAGTGGCTCACGTAGTGCACGGCGTCGGCCGCCAGGACCAGGTCCTCGCGCCGGCACACCTCGAGGAAGTCCATGGTGCCGGCGTTCACCGCCCGTCGGTAGCCGGCGAACCGCCGGGCCACCTCGGGGCGGCGGGTGTCGAGCAGGTCGCCCCGTTCCGATCCGGGCCCCGGGCGGGGCCCGGCCACCAGCACCCCCGCCTCCTCGAAGCACTCCCGCAGGGCGGCCACCCAGAAGGCCAGCCCGCCCGAGTCGACGCCCAGTACGGCACTGGCATCGGGCCCGGTCCGCCCCCGGCACAGCGCCTCGGCGTCGGGGCTGCGGTCGAGGGGATCCACCGATCCGCCGGGGAACACGTAGGCGCCGCCCACGAAGTCGGAGTTGAGGTTCCGCCGCAACATGCACACCTCGACGGCCGGGTCGCCCTGGTCGTCGTGCCCGTCGCGGACCAGTATCACCGTGGCGGCGTGGCGGACGGGTACGGGTTCGGGCACCGGCTCAGGCTACCGGGGCGGACCCCGGGGCTCAGGCGGTGTCCCTCGACGAGCCGCTGGTTGGTGATCCTGGAGTCGACCATGGCACTGATGGCCAGCTCGCGGAACTGGCTCGGGTCGGCGATCAGCCAGGCGTGGGCTCCGTCGACCACCACCCCGTCGACCCCGGCGGCGTGGCGGAGCTCGTCGAAGGCCGACCGGGGGACCAGGCGGTCGCGGTCGGACCAGGCCACGGTGACGGGGATCCCCCACCGGGCGATGGCCCGGACCTCCCGCACCAGGTCGGCCCGCCGGATGAACTCGCCGGTGCGGAACATGCCGAGGGGGTTCAGCACCAGGTTGGGGATGAAGTCCTCCAGCAGGGTGGGGAGCAACCGGACGAGGCCCGGCGAGTGCAGCAGGTCGGTGGTGAAGTGGTGGCCCCAGTCCCAGAACGGGCGCTGCACCATGGTACGCACCTCGTTGGGGAACAGGGCCCAGGTCGGGCTGCCGATGGCATTGGCCAAGAGGAGGGCCGACACCCTCCAGGGCGCCTCGTAGGTGAAGGCGGTGGCCACCCCGCCCCCGAAGGAGTGCCCGGCCACCACGGCCATCCCCGATTCCCCGACGGCGTCGAGGAACCGGGCGACCCAGGTGGCATAGCCGGCGAAGGTCCGCTGCTCGGCCGGCAGCTCCCGGGTGCCGCCGAAACCCGGGAGGGCGGGGGCGTAGACCCGGCAGCCGGCGTCGCTCATGGCCTGGATGGAACGGGCGTAGGCGTTGGGACGCAGACCCCACCCGTGCAGGAACAGAGCCGCAGGGCCGCTCCCGACCACCGCGTACCTGACCGGATGGCCCGTCCACCACCACCGACTGCCAGGCGATGGCCTCGGCCTCACGGAGCTTCGGACCCCCCGGAGCCCTCGGTGGCTCCGGATCTGGCCGAACCGGCGCGTCATCCGACATGGCCGCTCAGTGTATTCCCGTTCGGCCGGAAAGGGCCCCGATGGCTCGGGGCGACCTGGGCCGTCGGGGACAACCTGACGCCGGAACCACCGGCCTGGCGGTTACGCTCACTGCGACACGATCACCGACCAGGGATGCCCAACCATGGCACCGGACCAGAACAAGAGCCCCAGCGGAGGGAACAAGCCCAAGCCGGCCAAGTCGCCGACGGGGAAGCCCGGCCAGAGCGCCAAGGACAAGAGCCGGGCCCAGAGCCGACCGGTGTCGGCCAAGGCTCCCACCGGCAAGTCGGGCAACTCCAGCGGCGCCGGCAAGACCGCCGCCAAGACCGCCGGCGGTGGCACCAGGGCCGGGGCCGGCAAAGGCGGGGCCGGGGGCAAGGGCGGCAACGCTCCCGGCCGGGTACCCGGCCCGCTCCCCAGCCCCCCGAAGCCGGATCTCGGGGACGGTGTTGGCGTGGGGGGCGGTGGGACTGGTGGTGGTGATCATCGTCGTCCTGGTGGTGGTCAAGGCCACCGGTGGGAGCAGCAACAACAGCACCACCGGGGCGTACACGCCGGTGACCCCGGCCCCGGCATCGGTGGTCAACGACGTCACCACCATCCCCCTGTCGGTCTACAACAAGGTCGGGCGTCACCTCGTCCACCGCCGCGGTGGTGCCCCCGACCGTCCTGAAGAACCAGCCGCCCCATGACCCTCGACGGCAAGACACCGGCGATGCTCTACTACGGTGCCGAGTACTGCCCCTACTGCGCCGCCGAGCGGTGGGCCATGACCGCCGCCCTGTCCCGGTTCGGGACGTGGTCCGGGCTCAAGATCACCGCCTCGTCGCACACCGACCTCGACGCCATCACCCACACCTTCAGCTTCTACGGGGCCACCTTGACCAGCTCGTACATCCACTTCACCGGGATCGAGCAGTACAGCAATGTGCCGACCAGTTCGGGCCAGGGGTACGCCACCCTCCAGAACCCGACCAAGGCGGAGGCGGCCATCCTCACCAAGTACAGCAGCTCGCAATACAACCCCGACGCCTCGTCGAGTGGCGGCATCTCGTTCCCGTTCGTCGACATCAACAACGTGCTGCTGTTCTCGGGGGCCAGCTACGACCCGGGCATCCTGGCCGGGCAGACGTGGTCCCAGATCGCCGGCAGCCTGAGCGATGCCAGCAATCCGGCCACCCAGGCCATCGTGGCCACGGCCAACTACATGTCGGCCGGCATCTGCGCCAGCAGCAACGACCAGCCGGCCTCGGTGTGCAACAGCCCCGGCGTGCAGGCGGCCGACAAGGCGCTGAAGCTGAGCTGACCGGGGAACCGGAGGAGGTCGACCGTGCGAGTCTACGCGATGGCAGGCCGTCGCCACGCTGGTGCTCAGTATCTGCGGGCTGGGGGTGGCCAGCTACCTGACCGTCACCCACTTCGACAAGGTGGCCCTGGTGTGCTCGGACAGCGGGGCGATCAATTGCGAGAAGGTGACCACCTCAGCCCGCAGTCGGAGATCTTCGGGATCCCCGTGGCCATGCTCGGTTTGGCGTTCTTCGTCCCGATGATCCTCCTGTGCCTGCCGGCGGCGTGGCGCTCGGCCGACCGGCGGGTCCACCTGGCCCGACTGGTCCTGGCGGTCATCGGGGTGGGCACGATCCTGTACCTGATCATCGCCGAGCTCTTCATCATCAAGGCGATCTGCCTGTGGTGCTCGTCGGTCCACCTCATCACCTTCCTCCTGTTCGTGGTCATCGTCACCGCCTCCCCCACCGTGCTCGGGCATGACTACGGGCACGGCCATGACGGAGGGTAGGACGAGGGCGGCCGGCGGCCCCGAGAGGAGCCGGGCCCCGTCCATGGCGGACCCCGAGCGTGACCGACACCGGACGCCCCGCCAGGAGCCGGCATCGCCGGACGAGGGCGGCGAGGGCTGACCCGGACCCCCGGGAAGCCCGGCACCGGCCCCGCCACCCGCAACCGCACCGCCCGGTTCGCCTGGGTGGGCGGTGGTGGTCATCTGATCGCGGTGGTGGTCCTGGTCATCTACGCCCTGACCCGATCGCCACGGAACAAGAGGATGTGGCCCACCCCGCCCGCGACCGCCCCGGGGTGCTGTCCGCCCTGGCATCGGTGCCCCGGGCCACCTTCGACGCGGTCGGGGGCACACCACCCCCCTCAGTGGCGATGGTGCCACCCACGGTGGTCAGGGACCAGCCGCCGCTGACCGCCGACGGCAAGCCCGAGGTCCTCTACGTGGGGAGTGACTTCTGCCCGTTCTGTGCCGCCGAACGATGGCCCCTGGTCGTGGCCCTGTCGAGGTTCGGGCATTTCGGCCTGCTCCACAACACGCAGTCGGCGCCGGCGTCGGTGTTCCCGAGCATCCAGACCTTCACCTTCACCGGGACTTCGTACTCCAGCCGGTACCTGACCCTGACCGGGCGTCGAGCTCTACTCCGAACGGCACCGATGCCGACGGGGTCGTTCACCCGGATCGCCGCCCTGCACCGCTCAGCAGCTTGCCCTGATCGACCGGTACCGGAACGCCGGCTCGACCGGTCGCGCTACCGGGCTCCTACCCGTTCGTGGACATCGGGAACAAGACGGTCACCTCCTCGGCGGCCTTCAGCCCCGGCCTGCTCATGCACCTGTCCCAGGCCACCATCGTCGGGCGACCTGGCCGCCGCCCAGGGCCCGGCCGGTCAGGCCATCGTGGCGGCTGCCAACCAGCTCAGCGCCGGTATTTGCCTGGCCACCGGCCAGCAGCCGGTCCGGGTCTGCGCCAGCAAGGGGTGCGATCGGCCTCGCTGTCCCTCGGCGCCGGCTGAAACCGCCACTGCGGGTCGGGCCGGCGCTCGCCGGCCCATCGGCGCCCGCCGGCTCCCGTCCATCGCCCCCCCGGACGCCGGTCGGCGCCCGTGGCGTCGTCAGCCGGCCCGGCGATCCGACATCTGCTTGCGCTCCATCTCGTTCAGGCCGCCCCAGATCCCGTGCGGCTCCTGGATCCGGATGGCGTAGTCGAGGCACTCCACCCGGACGACGCACGAACGACAGATCGACTTGGCCCGCTCCTCGCGCTGCAACTTCTCTTCCTTGCGTTCGGCGTGGGCGGGCGGAAAGAAAACCTCCGCCTGCGGTCCACGACACGACGCTCTGACCTGCCATGTGTCAAGCGTCTGCTCCACGTGCCTCACTCCCCCTTTTGCACCCCTATCCTCCGCCAAGCGAAAGTACTCCCACCGCTGACGGGAAACAAGGGGTCTGACCAGGATTTCCCACCCGGATGGGGCCGTGGGCCGGTCGGGCGGTGGGGCCTGCCCCGGGGCGCGGCGCCGACTGACACCGCCCTGGAGCGGCCGGCGGGAGTCCGGACACTACGCTCCTGGGGGTCATGGACATCGCCGCCTTCTGCCGCCAGAGCCGGGTCCTGGTCGTCGCCGGCAAGGGTGGCGTGGGGAAGACCACCATGGTCGCCGCCCTGGCCCAATGGCGGCCGGGGCCGGGCTTTCCGTCCTGGTGGTCGAGCTCGAGGGCAAGCCGGGGTGACCGCCGCCTTCGGCGTCGAGGAGCAGCTCGACTACGCCGGATCGGTGCTGCGGGCCGCCGGGGCGATCCCGTCGGCGACGACGAGGAGGAGCGCCCGGTCGCCGATCCCGGCCGGGACGGTCCGGGCCCGGACCATCACCCCCGACGACGCCCTGCTCGAATACCTGGCCGACCACGGGCTGAAGCGGGTGTCCAAGCGCCTGGTGTCCTCGGGGACCCTCGACGTGGTGGCCACGGCCATCCCCGGCATCCGGGACATCCTGGTCCTGGGCAAGGTCAAGCAGATCGAGCGAAGCGGCACGCCGACCTGATCCTGGTGGACGCCCCGGCCACCGGCCACGCCATGACCTTCCTGTCGTCGGCCCGGGGCCTGCTCGACGCGGCCCGAGGCGGCCCGATCCGGGCCCAGGCGGCCGAAGTGGTCGAGCTCCTGACCGATCCCGACCGGTGCCAGGTGGCCCTGGTCACCCTGCCCGAGGAGATGCCGGTCAACGAGGTCATCGAGGCCGCCTACCAGCTGGAGGACAAGGTGGGTATCGCCCTCGGCCCGGTCATCGTCAACGCCTGCTACCCGCCGCTCCCTGGCGCTCGAGGACCCGGCCGGCGATGCGGCGAGGTCGGCCGGGGTGGACCTCGACCGACGAGCTGGTGGCCGCCCTCGAGGCGGCCCGGCGGTTCCGGCTCACCCGCCAGGAGCTCCAGGCCGAACAGCTCGAGCGGCTGGGCCGGGAGCTGCCGCTGCCCCAGCTGCGGTGCCCTTCCTCTTCACCGACGCCATCGGCCCGGGCGAGATCGACGTCGCTGAGCGACGCCCTGGGCCGAGGCGGTCGACCGCCCTCCACGACCCGAGCGCGGTGCCGTCGTGAGCCGGACCGGCGTGGCCATCGCCGACCTGGTCGCGGACCGCTCGATCGTCGTCTGCTGCGGCTCGGGGGGCGTGGGCAAGACCACCACCGCGGCCGCCTTCGCCCTGGAGGCGGCCCGGCGGGGCCGGAGGGCCTGCGTGGTGACCATCGATCCGGCCCGGCGGCTGGCCGACGCCCTGGGGCTCGACGACCTGACCAACCGGCCGACCCGGATCGAGGGCGCCTGGCCGGGCGAGCTCTGGGCCCTGATGCTCGACCCCAAGGGGACCTTCGACGACCTCGTCCAGCGCTACGCGGACTCCGCCGAGCAGGCCGAGGGCATCCTGGCCAACCGGATCTACCGGAACCTGACCGGGGCCCTGTCGGGCACCCAGGAGTACATGGCCATGGAGAAGCTCTACGAGCTGGTCGAAGAGGGCGGCTTCGATCTGGTCGTGGTCGACACCCCGCCCACCCGCAACGCCCTCGACTTCCTCGACGCGCCGCGCCGGCTGACCCGGTTCCTCGGCAACCGGGTGTTCCAGACGCTGATGATGCCCACCCGGGCCTGGCTCCAGGTCATGGGGGTGGCCACCCAGGCCCTGCTCCGGACCATCTCCAAGGTGGCGGGGGCCGAGATCGTCCACGACGCCGTGGCCTTCTTCCAGGCCTTCGAGGGCATGGAGGAGGGCTTCCGGATCCGGGCGGCACGCGTGCGCGAGCTGCTGGCCCAGCGAGGACACCGCCTTCGTCCTCGTGGCCTCGCCCCGCGCGGACTCGGTGGAGGAGGCGGTCTGGTTCGCCGACAAGCTGGCCGAGTCGGAGATGGCGGTCGAGGCTCTGGTGGTCAACCGGGTCCATCCCCGCTTCGCCGCCGACGACCAGCTGGCCCTCGCTCGGACGGCCGCCAGCCGGGACCCGGGGACCGCTGGACCAGCTGATCGACAATCTCGGGGCTACACGGCGGCATCGGACCGCGAGGAGCAGGCCACGGCCGCCCTGGTGGCGAAGGTGGCCCCGGCCCCGGTGTACCGGGTCCCCCTCCTCGACAGCGACGTCCACGACGTGGACGGCCTGGGCACGGTCGCCGACCTCCTGTTCGCCGGCGACCGGGCCGGTGCCTGCGGCCATGTCGGATCCGCTCGGCCCATCCGGCGACCGGCCATCGCGGAGCGCTAACCTGGGTCGGTGACGACCATCCTGGTGGCCAGCGATGCCCCGTCGGTCAGGGCCGAGGTGGCGGCCATCGCCAGGACCCCGGAGTCGACGATCGGGAGGCCCGGTCGGGCCCGGCGGTGATGGCCGCCGTGGCCGAGTCGCTTCCCGACCTGGTGGTGGTGGACCTGCAGATGGGCAACATGGGGGGCATGGCCGTCTGCCTCGAACTGCGGCTGGAGGCGTCCTACGACAAGCTCGCTCACGTGCCGGTGCTGATGCTGCTCGACCGTCGGGCCGACGTCTTCCTGGCCCGCCGGTCCGGGGCCGAGGGCTGGGTGGTGAAGCCGCTCGACCCCATCCGGCTGCGGCGGGCCATCACCGCCCTCCTCGACGGGGGCACCTACTACGACGAGTCCTACCAACCCCTCTCCGTCGTGTCCTCGCCCGTAGCCGCCGGCGCCTGACGGCACCAGCCCGACAGACAGCGTCACCAGCGTGTCCGTGTTCCGACGTCGCGAAGACGAGCCATCGCCCCCGGACGGGAAGGGCCGCGCCGGCGGGCGCAAGGCGACGTGGTGGCCGCCCGGCCGACAGCGGCGGACGGGCCGACGGCGGGGCCGGACGCCCAGGAGCAGTTCATCATCGAGGCCCTCCAGGACCTGCACGACACGGTGGTCCGCGAGGTGATGACCCCCCGGGTCGACGTGGTGGCCCTGTCCATCCCTCTCACCGTCGACGCCGTGACCCAGGCCGTTCGCGAATCGGGACACAGCTGCTTCCCCGTCTGCGGCGACAACCTGGACGACCTGATCGGCGTGCTGTTCGTCAACGACCTGTTCCGGGCCGGCTGGAAGGTCACCGGGACCGAACAGGGCGGCGTCGGGGTCGACGGGCCGGGACCCGGCACGGGCGGGTCACCGACAGGGTCGGGGCCGGCCGGGTCGGGGTCACCGCCACCGACCTCTCCGACACCAGATCCGATCGACATCTCACGTCGGCTCCGCCAGCCGTTCCTGGTGCCCGAGTCCCATCTCGTCCTTGACGTCCTGGCCGAGATGCGCCGCCAGCGGCGGGCCTTCGCCGTGGTGGTCGACGAACACGGCGGGGTCGAGGGCGTGCTCACCGTCAAGGACCTGCTGGGCGCGCTGGTCGGCGACCTGCCCGACGAGTTCGACTCGGACGACGAACCCGACATCGTACGGGTGGACGGCAGCCGGTGGCTGGTCGATGGCCGGATGAACGTGGACGACGTGCGGGACCGGCTGGAGATCAACGTGCCCGAGGGCGAGTACGTGACGCTGGGCGGCTTTCTGTTCGACGGCTTCGGGCACATCCCGGCCGAGGGCGAGTCGTTCGAACGTGGACGGGTGGGAGCTCCGGGTGACGGAGATGGACAAGCGCCGGATCGCCAAGGTGGTGGCCAGACGGCCGGACCCACCCCCGGCCCCGGTGGAGCCGGGGCAAGCGGACGGCAGCACGGGGAACCAACGGAGCACGGTCGGGTAGCATCTCCCTTGCTCGGAGCCGGTCGATGACCGGTTCCGTCCGACGGGCTGTGGCGCAGCTTGGTTAGCGCGCTGCGTTCGGGACGCAGAGGTCCCCGGTTCAAATCCGGGCAGCCCGACCACTGACACGGTCCGAGGTGGCGCCGCCATCCGGTCACTCGTGGGTCTCGCCGAAGAAGCGCTACCAGCCGATCAGCAGCCGCCCGGTCCGCCCCAACCGGTACGCCGGCATAGGAGGGATGCTTCTCCGACTGAGCTCTGGTTGCACACAGTGTTCGGGATCGGAGGCCCCCCCTGGAAACCTCCGCCATGTCCCCGATGCGCCTGGTCGGGGAAGTTTGAATGAGCCGACTACCGCACCCTCTTCGAGCTCGAGCCTTGCTGTTTCGAAGCAGGCGCTCGGCTCCCGCCGCGGCGGGGAGGTACGTCGCCGGATGACCGTCACGGTTCGCCGCCGACGTACCCACGATCGCCGGGCATGGGTTGCACCTTGACACCGCTGGCCGTCAGGAACTGGCGGATCTGGGAAGCGTGCTCAATGACGTGCAGAGGCATGCGCCCGACAATCACTCCGTAGAGCATGCCGTGGTAACGATGAGCGGCAGGGAGTGGCCGAGCCGCCGCCTCCTCGGTCAGGGCGTCAAGCGTTCGGCGAACCCTCCCCGGCAGTAGTCGATGTAACCGAGCAGTTCGGCCTTGGTGAACGGACGGTTGGGAAAGGCGTAGGTGTTCTCGTCAAAGGGTCGTGGCGGTTCCCACGGCTCGAACTCGGCGCTTAAAGACCTTCGCGTAATACCGCGCCGATCTGGTTCATAGTGCAAGGCCGCAGTGGCGGAGGAAGGCGAAGGCCAATCTGGTCTCGTTGCCGATCCGGCAGAGCCCCTGGTCGACGATCTCCTCGGCCTCGCCGATGGTGTCGAGGCAGAGGTTGGCCAGCTCGCCGCCTTTCAGGTTCCCCCAGATCTGCTCGACCGGATTGAGGTCGGGGGCGTAGGCCGGGAGCCCTTCAACGACCAGCCATTTGCGTTGCTTCTTGATAAAGGCCTGCATGGCCCGGCTGCGATGGGAAGGAAGACCATCCCAGATCAGGGTGACCTTGTCGCCGTCGAGGTGGCGGTGAAGTTCGGTGAGGAAGTCCATGAGCGACTCGTCGTTGTAGGCACCAGGCTGCATGCCGAAGACGAGGGAGGCGTCGCTGCCGTCGGGCCGGAAGCACAGTGCGGCCGACATCGAGAGGCGCTTCCAGTTGAAGTGGTGGGTGAGGACCGGGGTCTGTCCCTTCGGTGCCCAGGTGGACCTCACCGAGGGGAGGAGGCTGAACCCGCTCTCGTCCTGGAAGACGATCCAGGCGTTCCTGGTCCGGGCGTTTTTTTTACCTTGGGCCAGCGCTCGTTGACCCACTGCTCGATGGCCTCGTCGTCGCGCTCAGGCAGACTTGCGGGCCGGTCGTTGCCGGCTCCAGCCCATCCGGCGGAGCACCTTCCAGACGTGTCCGGGGTGGTAGGTCACACCGGTGGTCTTCTCGATCACCTCGGCCACCCGGCCGAGCGTCCACAGATCGGTCGGATACCCATTGGCCTTTGGGCCCTTCTCGAGGGCTCGCTCTACTTTGGCCAGGTTGGCATCGGTCACTTTGCGGGGACGGCCAGGCTCGCCGCTGCGTTTCAGGGCCTGCTTCCCGCCGACCAACCACTGCTTGTGCCAGTCAGAGACCGTCTGGTGGGAGACCTCGAGCTGACGACCGATGTCGGCCTGGGAGATCCCCTTGGCGAACAGGTCGGCGGCCCGCATTCGGGTGGCCTCCATAGCCTCGAAGTCCCGACGTGGACGGACTCGGGGTGGTGCCTTGTTGATGCTCGCTGAACCAGCTGGGGAGGTGGAGGTAGGCATGCACCAATTATTCCACTCCATCAAGCGCTAGCGGGGTATTAGGCGAACCTCTTTAGGTCGTAGTCGAGGGTCGACAGACGCGTGGTATGCCAGGAACCAGGGGGATGAGCCGTGGAGTCCTCCGTGAGATGTCGGACCCGTGGGCGCTTCGTCCGGCCACAGGTCCGACTCCCACAGATTGCCGGGACAATCCGTAAGCGCCGCCTCCATCAGCCGCAGCGCCTCCTCGAAGTTGCTGGCCATACTCTGCACGAACGGGTCCGCCACACCTTACGTATTAGCGCGTGTCGACGGATTGGGGAGCGGCAGACTGTGGAATGATGCGCGCCCTTCCTCCCTACTGAGGTCGGGGGCACCGGCGCCCGAGCAGCTTCCGATTCTCGGGCGATCAATTCCTCAACATGGCGAGATCGAATGGCGTTGCTTGGCGATGCGGTCAGGAGCGCGTCATGCCAAGCCGGCGTCCCGGATACGACCGAACCGGGGATTTCAACACCTGACCGAGACAAGCAAAGAGCTACTAGATTCGAAACACCCCCAGGGAACAGGAGGGTGTCATGCGGTCCAGGTCGACGAGCACAGATCGCAAGTCGGCTTCGGACAGGCACTCTCACGTAGCCGATCCCAACTGTTAGGACCCTGAGTGCGCCCGTGTACTGGTGCCACCGTGGGCGGCTTGTTCGACACAGGCCAAGGCTACTGAACAGTGGCTATGGTTTGAGGCTCGATCATTGTTCGGGGGCATCTGAGACCCTCGGGGAATAGCATCTTTGAATCATGGAAACGGTCTATTCTGCCACCGGCGGCTACGACAAGGTCTTGGCCCTGGCTGCAGCCTGGCACGACCGGGTGATGGCCGATGAGATCGTGAGTCATGCGTTTAGCCACGGATTTCATCCACAGCACACCGAGCGACTAGCTGCCTACTGGGCAGAGGCCCTCGGTGGTCCGGCACGGTATTCGGATCTCTACGGCGACGAGAGCATGGTTGTCCGGATGCATAGCGGGAATGGGCCGCACGAAGAAATGGACCGACGGGCGATCGCCTGCTTCGACGAGGCCCTGGTGGACGCGGGACTTGCCGGCGATGCTCGGCTCCAAAGGGTCCTACACAACTACTTCGAGTGGGCGACTACGAACTCGATGTCCGGCTACCACCGATCTGAAGACGATGTGCCGGACGGACTACGTATCCCCCATTGGTCCTGGGATGGACTCGATTGCGAAACCGGTCATGGCGAGGTCTGAACTGGCATCCAGTCCGGAACGGAGCGGGAGACGAACGTAGCCCTGTCCCGGGGTTCGGGCGCAGGTCCGCGTCAAATGGCACTCGCGGCGGCAGAATAGCAATAGGCGAGCGCGCCGGGGATCCATTTAGGGGAGCGGGGATCAAAGACCATGACTGAGACATCGGAATCGGGAGGGCCAAGCGAGTCCTCTGCCACGCCGATGCAGGCAGGCGACGCGGTGACCTCCGCAGGCAACTCCACGGCACCCCCGACGCCTTCGTTCCCCCCCGACAACTCGGGAAATAGAGCCGCCTGGGTGGGAGGCGTTCTACTCATGATCGTACTCGTAGCGATCCTCATCGCCTTCGTCGGCGCTCTCCGCCATTGGTTCGCGCTTCACACGGGGACCCTTCATGGCGGGCCAGACTTGTATTACAACTTCTGGTCCGGGTTCGGCTCCGACCTGGGAGAGGCCACCCTGATCAGTGCCGTGTGCGTGGGTGTCTATACCGGCATGCGCAAGGTGAACTGCCACACAAAGGGATGCTGGAGGATCGGCCACCATGCCCTCGAGGGGACGCCCTATATTCTCTGCAAGCACCATCACCCGGATGTGCCGAACCACGGTGCGACGCATGAGCACATTCTCGCCGAACACCACAAGTTCAAGCTCGAAAAGGCAGCCGAAAAGAACGCCTGAGCTTCGTTCGCCGTCTCCGGCAGCGTCGCCGAGTCGCAGTCCCGGTGCTCAGGGGCAGGCTTGGACCTGTTGGTTCCGGGCCCCCGGCGACACTCGATCTCCTGCTTTACCGTTGTTTGCCACCGGCCCGTTAGGAGGATTCCATGCCCGGGATTCCGACGATCGCACATGTGACTCTCACCGTCAGCGATCTCAACCGCAGTGTTTCGTGGTACGAGAGGCTCTTTGAGGCCGAGATGTTCTCTGATGACAGCCCTGGCCCATTTCGACGGGCTGTCTGGCTCGTTGGAGGCCACACTCTCGTCGGATTTCATCAGTTTCCCGGCTCTGCTGACGGCAGTGCGTTCAATGAGCGACGAATCGGTTTGGACCATTTGGCCTTTGACTGCAGCAGTCGGGGCGAGCTTGAAGCGTGGGAACTCCGGCTGGAAGAACTCGGGATTGCCAACGGCGGTATCGTCGATGCTGATTACGGTTCTGGGCTGTCCTTCCGTGATCCCGACAACATCGCGTTGGAGTTCTTCCTTCCGTCCAACTAGGACCACGTGCCGCCCTACTAAGTGCCCCACCCATCCGACCGTCCTGGGTCACCCTTGGCCGTAGTTGTCAATGAGCCGGAAGGCGCTCCATCCTCGACAGTAAGACCGCTAGATCATGATCGACAGTAGCCGGGCAAGATCGGTCTAGGACAACCGGGCCTGTCGCCGAGCGTTGCGGAGCACAGCTGCGGCCACCGGTACGGACTTGGTCATGTCGGAAGCCCTCCTGTATCATGGGTTGGTTGTTGGAGGGGGGGGCGGCGCCATGGTGGGTAAGAAATGGTCGATGGTGCCAGTTCTTGTGAACTCAGGGGTTCGCGCCGGCTGTTCCTCCCCAACCCGTCGGACAGCCAAGGTGTCCTGCTCCCCTGCTGCGGTGCCAGCGACGAAGGCTCCTTGTACGACAGCTTCCTCCACATCGACGACTGCGGCTACCACTCCTGCATTGGTACTTCCTTCGGCACCGCCATGCGACTCTCAACCTCGAGGTGGTTCGGGCATCCGACCGACGACGATCTTTCTCGGGTGTGCCACAGGCGATGACCACCGGGGCGCCCCAGTTTGGAACTGGTCGACTTTGACTCCGATAAGCAGCACAAATTCGCACAACTGCCGCCCGAACTTGGTAACGGACAGACATTGGGAATTCCCGGTCGGCGTCCAATTCGGTAATCCCAGTTACCTCGACCGAGTGGCTGCCTCTCATTCGGTTACCCCATCGCCGACGACCGAAGTAGGCGCAACGGAATTTTCGATGGCGACCCGCTCGTACGGTGCGCGGGGTCGGGTTGCGCGGTGATCGAGTTCGACGAGCCGCTCTCTCGAATGAAGGTGCCCCTGACCGTCGCCGATGATGAGGTCACGCGGCGGCATTTCCAAGGCTCTCTGCTCCATCACCGGCAGATCAAGCTCAAGGCCGGCGCCGCGGTATCGCTGGTAAGGGTGGTCGGTGTTGTGGGCCTGATCTTGGGGCTCAGCTTGGTGGCATTCCCGGCGGGACCGGCAGCGGCCCGCACGGAATCTCAAACTTGGCATAGTCAGGATGTTCCCTCTGAAGCGCAAGATCTAGTCGGCGATTCGTGCCCGACAAAAGCGGACTGCTTCGCCGTCGGCTGGTCCGACTCGTCGGGTACGCCCGGTGCCGTCATCATCGCCACGACCGACGGAGGCTCACAGTGGGGCGTTCAAACCGTCCCGTCGGGGATATCGCAACTCAACGCCATCTCTTGCGCTTCGGTGCTCGACTGCTTTGCCGTGGGTTTCTCGGGCGGAAACCCCGAATACTCACCCGCCGTCGTGGCCACCACCGACGGGGGCTTGACCTGGACTCCTCAAGTGATCCCCATGGGATCCTTCGAATTGAATGCTGTCTCCTGCCCGAACAGTTCCGATTGCACCGCTGTCGGAAACACCAGCTCGTACGGGGGAGTCAGCATCACGACCACGGATGGCGGACTGACCTGGACGAACGACCTCCTTCCCTCGGGAGTTGAGGCACTGTTCGGCGTCTCGTGTCCGACCGCCTCCGATTGCACGGCTATCGACGGGAGCACCATTGTGGCGACCACGACCGGTGGAACGACGTGGCGTCGACAGAACGCACCGCCAAATCTTGTCGACCTGAGTGCGGTTTCCTGCCCCTCGAGTTCCAGCTGCATTGCCGTCGGAAGATCGAATATTGGCACAGGGGGCCTTATCATCGGGACGAGTGACGGCGGTCAAGACTGGTCCCCTCAGGGCGTTCCGCCCGGTATCGATTTCTCACCTGACGGTGGTGTCGCCTGTCCGACCGCCTCGTCCTGCACCGCCGTGGGCCAATCGAGCATCAATGGAGCCGCCGCCGTCGTTGGCACGATCGACGGGGGGACAACCTGGTCCACCCAGAGCATCGCCGTTCCTGCTCTCGATCCACCTACAGGAGTTTCCTGCGCTTCGCCGTCCGTTTGCACAGCCGTGGGACGCAACGACATCCTCGACCGAGGAGACGGTCCACAGTCTGAGTCGGGCCCCTATTACCTCGCCCTCGGCGATTCCGTCCCGGTGTGGGATGGTTCCAACTCGTACCCGAACCTTCTTCTTCAGAGGTACCAATCGAGCTACCCGGGTCTGCAGCTTGTCAACCTGGCGGTGTCCGGGGAGACGACGACCTCGATGCTCCAAGACGGCCAGTACGCCGAGGCGGTGCAGTTTCTGCACCGCGAACGACGAAAAGTCGCCTTCGTCACGATCGACATCGGCGGCAACGACGTCGAGGGCTGTGCCCTGAGCGCCGACCCCCAGTGCTTTCCTCAAGCCGAGGCCACAATGGAAAAGAATCTGGAGACGATCTTGTCTGGGCTCCACACCGCGGCCCCTCATGTCCGTATCTTCGGCATGTCTTACTACGATCCCGTCCTCGGTCTCTGGCTTTCCGCCGGGTCGCTGCGCCAGCAGGCCTTGGCGACGATTCCAAAGGTCGTCACTTTGAACAACGAGCTCGATTATCTGTACGGGCGCAGGAACACGGCCAACGTCCAAAGAGCGTTTTCGGTGACGGACCTCAAGCTGATCAACTCACAATGGGGGAAGGCTCCAGTGGACGTGGTCGACGCCTGTTCGTGGCTCGACATTCAGTGCCCCAACTTCGGTGGTGACGACCCGAACGAGCAAGGAGCCGTCCTCCAGATTGCCATGGCATTCGAGCGGGTCATCGGCGGCCAGGTCTCGAGTCTCGTCATCAGCACCCACCGCCTCGCCGACGGTCACGTCGGCCGACCCTACGAGCGGTCCGTGTCGGCGACAGGAGGAGTACCTCCGTACGCTTGGACGTTACGTGACGGCTCGCTGCCACAGGGCCTTACGCTCGACTCGGCAACCGGAGAGATCTCTGGCACGCCAAGTGGACCGGGGACTACCGCTTTCACCCTCCAAGTGGCCGACACGTCCAAGCCACCGCAGGTAGACACCATTCCCCTTTCGATCACCGTCAGGCATTGAACCAGCTGGGCCTGCTCATTCCAACACTCGTCGGGGACGTCACCGCCGAAGAAAGGCCGAGGGCAATAGGGATTAGAGTGAGGCGCATCGGGATTGGGTTGGCGGCAGTGGCCGTCATGGCGTGTAGCTGTTCGACTACCTCGTCGTCGGTCCCGAGCACTTCAACGGGTCTGAATCCCGGGAGTCGGTCAGTAACGCTCAAGTGTTTCCGAGACTTTACCGCTGGAACTTCAGAGCCAGACAGTTTCCTGGTCGGGAAGTCGCTGACAGCCGCCGAAGGTCTGGCATCGGCTTCACAGCAAGCGACACGGATCGTTGCCCAGAATGGCAAATGCATGAACATCACTTCTGACCTAGTCAGCCAACGTGTCGATCTCTGGATCGTGAATGGTCGAGTGATCAAGGCAGTCGTAGAGGGACCGTCAGGTACAACTTCGCCGACATAGCAGAGGCATTCCGACGGTCTGCCCGCCCTTCGGAAATACCCTCCCACTCGCCGCCCCATGGGACACACATTCAGTGTCACCCGATCGGGGCGGCGAGCCCTTCGGATCCCCCGATGGAGTGAACGGGGTGGGGGCTGTATCGTCGAGACAGATCGAGTTCGGCGGGCGCTATTCCGCCGCCACCTCCCGCTCGTATGTGAGGAGCAGTACACCGGTGGTGGTCGGTGTGCACTCGGTGAGTCGAAGCCGCACCGGGTGGGGGTACTCCCGGAACAGTCGCTTGCCCGTACCGAGCACGAGCGGGTGCAGCATGATCCGGTAGGTGTCGATCAGGTCGTTGGCCATGAGCGTCTGCACCAATACGCCACTGCCGAGCACGGTGACAACGCCGTCTCCCTCCGCCATGATCATTCGGATCGCCTCGACGATGTCGCCGTCGAGCACCCGGGAGTTGGCCCATTGCAGATCCCGCTGGCGCAGCGTCCTCGTCGCCACGTACTTCGGCGTGGCGTTGAGGCTGGCGGCGATGGGATCGTCGGCGGATTCGTGGGGCCAGTGGGCGGCCATGTGCTCGTAGGTCTTGCGCCCGAAGAGATAGGCCGAGGTCTGGCCGATGCCTTGTCCGGCCTGCTGCGCCACCTCATCGCCATAGGGGCCACTCCAACCGCCGTGGTCGAACCCACCCTCGCGATCCTCATCGGGCCCGCCCAGACCCTGCATGACGCCGTCAAGCGTGACGAACTCGACCACAGGACAGCGTGCGCATGATGCCTCCTCGAAACGGCCCGGGGTCCAACTTACCCAACTGCCGACACCGACTTCCCCGGTCATTTGCTACCTACGACCTGTCCCCCCACGTCGGGAGCGGGACGCCATGGGGCCCTGTCCTATGCAAGAGTCGCCGGTATGCAACTACCCGATCTGCACGGCGGTCCGGCCGCCCTTCCGGGATTCCCGCAGCCTGTCGCCCACCTCCGGTCAGCTGCCACTTGGAAGGGGCCCGAAATGGAGAGGCGGGCTCGAGCCACGGGACGGTTCAAGTGAGCGAATCCCGGGAGCCGCATCCCCCGGAGACGGCCATCGGTACCAGCCGGCTGGAGGCCTTCAGCGACGGGGTCATGGCCGTCATCATCACCATCACGGCACTCAGTCTCAAGGCGCCTCTCAGCGGGTCGTTCACCGCGTTGAGCCGGCGCCTTCCCGAGCTACTCGTGTACATCCTCAGCTTCACCTTCGTCGGAATCTACTGGAACAACCACCACCACCTCCTCCGTGTCACCCATCACATCAGCGCCGGCGTCATGTGGGCGAACCTCCACCTGCTCTTCTGGCTCTCGCTGATCCCAGTGGTGACGGAGTGGGTCGGCAGCTTCTACGGGGCCCACTGGCCGGCGGCGACCTACGGCATCGTGGCCCTGGGCGCGGCAATGGCCTTCTCGATCCTCGTGGTTGCGATCATCCGGGCCAACGGCCGGGATTCCGCCGTCGGTCGCGCCGTCGGCTCAGACCTCAAGGGAAACATCTCGATCGCGTTGTATGCGGGCGGGGTCGGGCTGGCGTTCCTGAGCCCGTACGTCGCCTATGCCTTGTATGCACTCGTGGCCGTCATCTGGTTTGTCCCAGATCGGCGCTTCGAGCGGCCGGGAGTGGCACCCATGGAAGACTGAGAAGGTCAGCCAGCTGTGTCGTGGTCGAACACGGGCCGGTGTCACCTGCCCCCGAGGTCGGACGCCTGTGTCTCTACTCTGCGGCCCGGCGGCGCCACGGCAGGTCAGCCAGAGAAATCCTTGGCCAGATCGTCGAAGAACGAACGCCAACCTTCTTCGGCTCGAGCGTAGTTCTCCGGCGGCATGTTGCCCCCGGTCTGGGTGAAGGTCATCTCCGTTCCACTCTCGATCTGTTTGAGATCGACGGTCACCCGTTCGAACTGGTCGCCGGGTCGATCACTCAGACTGAGGACCAGTCGATGCGGAGCATCCACTTCGAGATACGAACCGTGCCAACCAATCTCCATCCCGTCTTCGAGGACCATCCGGGCGCTCCACTCACCGCCGACCCGGACATCCATCCTGACATCCTCGACCGGGGTGACCTCCGTGCCGAACCAGCGGCCGAACGAGGCCGGGTTCGTCCAGGCCTCGAAAACTTCCTCCAAAGAGGCGTTGAATGTACGACTGATCAAGATGTAGGGCGCTTGGTCTGTCATTGCCGTGATCCTTCCTGACTAGTGAGGTGCTGATCGAGGCGGTCGAACGAGGCTTCCCAGAGTTGGCGATAGTCGCCCAGCCAGCCGCTGGCATAGGCCAGCGTCTCCGGTCGCAACCGGCACGGACGTTGCTGCGCCCTCCGGCTCCTGTCAACCAGCCCGGCCTGCTCCAGCACGTGCAAGTGCTTGGAGACAGCCTGAAGGCTCATGGTGAATGGCTGCGCCAATTCGCCGACGGTGGCTTCTCCCGATGCCAATCGGTCGACGATGGCCCGCCGAGTGGGATCGGCCAGGGCCGAGAACACCGCGTTCAGTTTGCCATCCTCCCCGATCGCCAACGTATCGTGTTCAACCATCGAGTTGAATAATAGAGGAGCCCGACCATGTATGCAACCCACTGGTTGAATACATGCTCCGGCGGCCGGGCGCATGTCGTCGGCCGGCCAGGCCGCACCAAGCGACACCAACCCGTCAATCCCGAGGCGGCGACTACACCGGATCGGACCGTCGGCAAGCCGCGCCATGTAGCCGGAACGAGCCCGATCGGAACTGCTCAGTCAGGCGGCCAAGTCCCCGGTGGCTGGTGTCGCTGTCAGCACCTTCGGCGGCTTCAGATGCGGGAAAAACGCGGGACCCATGGAGTTGGCGCCGGATCGGGCCGGTGATCTCAATCTTCACTCGGGTCGTCGCCGGACATGGTCGACGGCCACTGAGTGGGTGACCAGTCGCCCTCTGGGTCCGTCGTTTGACCCACTTCGATCAGATGGCCGTCGGGATCGCGGACGTAGCAACGGATCTCATACTGATGCTGTTTCGGCGGCGTCAGGAATTGTGCACCCCGGGCGCTCCATTCGGCGTACACGGCCCCGATGTCTTTGACCCGGATATTGAGGAAACTGCTGACCCGGTCGGGATCGGCCGGCGTCTCCAGAGTGACCGCGGGCTTGTCGTCGGTCGGGCCTCCGCCGGCATTGATGACGATCCAGCTGTTGGATAGTTTGACATTCACCGGTCCTGAACCGGCCCCTCGAAAGACCACCTTGCCCCCCAGCACTTCGGTGTAGAACCGAGATGAGCGCTCGACGTCGTCCGACACGATGAAGCGGGTCAGCAGAAGTTCTTCTGTTGGTGGGACTTCGGCCATCTGGACACCTCCACTGTTTGGGCCACGGACGCGCGCCGACTCTCCTGACGATAGTGCCATGATCCTCGAACCGCACTTGAGCGCCGTCGGGACGGCGTGGGCCGACCACCGGAAGAAAGTAGGAGAGAACCCTTACCTGAGCAGGTGGGTGCCCCGGTGGCGGCGGGGCCGGCGGTGACGCCACTCTCGGACTCCGACGATGTCGACCTTCCCGCGGTCACGGCGGGCTCGAGGGCTCCGCGCCCCGGTCGAGCAGTGCGGTGAGTTTTTTCGGTGCTAGGACCCGGTAGCTCTCGGTCACCAGCTCACGGATCTCCTCCCAATCGGTGTCGTCGGCGAGCAGCACCCCGATGCGATCACGACTGGCCCGCGGGACGAAGAACGGACTCCCAATGGACAGCAACGCCTGGCGTTCGTCGGGGGCGGCACGCAACACAAGCCGCGGGACGGGCTTGCCGTCCGGGCCCTCCACGGCCACGAGCAAGCAGAACGATCTTCGGCGGATGTCGTACGAATGCGCCGTCGATCTCGTTCGCGTCGGTGAGTAGTCGACACGCACCGTCACCTCGGGCAACGCCAGGCATAGTCGGCCGACGCGGTCGGCGATGCTCTCCGGCACCTCTATCTGCTGGCTCACGTGAGGACCGCCGAGCCAGTGCCACAGACGATCGAGGATGCTCGGGCGACAGGCAACTCGACCTCATGAGACGCATTGGGAGGCTCAACCACCTCGTTCACAAATCCGTGCGAGCCTGCCCGAATCTTCCGTGCATTGACCATTGAGGCCCCTCAGCTCGTGATCGCTCCGGTGTCGAATTGAGCCTTCACCATCCACATGATGCCGGGCGGCGGCGACTCCCGGACCGTGTCGCATTTCCCCCCAACATTTGGAGGGCTCTGCTAGGTTCCTTTCTGGCGGTTTGGTGGACATCTGACATTGGCGTCGTTGGTACGGATTCGACCCCGTCGGGATCAGCATCACGGTAAGCAAGGCGGGAGCGACCGATCCATCTGAAGGGGGACCAACCATGACAAAACGTCTGCAACTATGGACCGGTATCGGTGGCCTGATCTTCGTTGTGCTGCTGGTGGCATCGGTCTTGCTCGTCTCGGGTACGCCGGATACCAACTCGAGCTTGGCCAAGATCGTCACGTACTAGAACTCCAACAATCATCACCACCTTCTGGGGGTGGACGGCATCGAGACCATGATCGCCGTGGTCGTGGGGGTGTTCTGGTTCTGGTACTTCCGCGAATGGCTGGTGGCGGTGACGGCAGATTCACGCCGGTTGGCCACCGTCGGTTTCGGGGGCGGTTTTGTTGCTCGGTGCCGGCGGTGGGCTCGTGGCGGGCATGTACTTCAGCCTGAGCGACGCTTACCACCACGCCACCCCTGCCGCTCTTCAGACGATGAACATCCTCCAGCAGGACCTGCCCGCCGGGGTGGTCGCAGCGGGGGGCACGATCATCATGTTCGCCACCGGGCTGCTGATCGTTCGCTACCGCGCTCTGCCTGTCTGGTTGGGCTGGGTGGCCCTGGTGTTCGCCGTGCTGGGCCTACCGTCCGGGTTGACGCTGCCCGCCCTGGGCCTGTGGTTGATCGCGGTGAACATCGTGATCATTCTCCGCTCCGGGGATTCCGACCCGGCTACCGGCGTCTGATCAGAGGAAGGCTCCCGCTCCGGTGGGTCACAGGCGAAGCCGGTGAAGCATCGAGGACTGAGGGTCGCGCCAGACGGGACTACCCAACCCTTCGACAGGTTGGCAGGCCGCAGCCAATGTCCAGGTTCTCCGCCGGAACGGCGTGGGTTACCCGGCCTTGAGGACGGCAGATGCAACCCTGCGCACGCGTTCCGGGTCGGCGATCAGGTCGAGCTCGACGACCTGGTCGTTGACGACGGTGAAGGCCATCACCACGTGAGGCCGTCCATCCAGCGTGATGACGACGCCGGCGGTCCCGTTTATCAACGCGGAATGGAGCTGGGCCGCCGGATTGGCACCGAGGCGTGCCTGCCTGGCGACAGCCGCCGCGCCCCGGACGACCATGGACGCAGCTGGGCGGCTCGGGCCGAAGTCGGCTCGCAGAACCACGTCGGGATGGAGCAGGGTGACCAATGCCTCGAAGTCGCCACCCCGGGCGGCCAAGAAGAAGGCATCGACCACCGCCCGTTGCCGAACGAGGTCGGGGTCGGGGATTTCGGCGCCCCTGACCCGCCGCCGTGCTCTGCTGGCCATCTGCCTGGCCGCCGTCGGTGACCGACCTACCATCGTGGCGATCTCTTCGAATGGCAATTCGAACATGTCGTGGAGAACGAAGGCCAGGCGCTCGGCGGGGGCCAGCGCATCCAGGACGACCTGGAGGGCCAGGCCCACCGAGTCGGCCAGTAGCGCCTCGTCCTCGGGTGCGATCTGCCCCGGCGGTCCGATCACCGGATCGGGAAGATGCCCCTCCAGGGACTCCTCGCCCCGGACCTTGCGCGAACGGAGCACGTTGAGGCAGACGCGGGCCACGATCGTCGTCAACCATCCGCCAAGGTTCTCGATCTCACTGGTCTCGGCCCGGCTGGCCCGCACCCAGGCGTCCTGGACGGCATCGTCGGCCTCGGCCAGCGAGCCCAGCATCCGGTAGGCGACTGCCCGCAGGCGGGTCCTCTGCTCCTCGAATCGCTCTGCCAGCCAGTCGTTCTGGTTCATCGCACCCATCCTCGCCGAGAGTCGACACCACAATGACCCGCCGGCGGCCGCCGATGTGACAAGCCGGTGGGGCCGGGCGGAATCTCGGGCTCGGCGAGCTCGACCGGCTCGGAGATGGCCGCAGCAAACCGCTGGTAGAAGGCCTTTTTGGGTGCGGCCGTCACATTCCTGACCCGTCAGGGGTCAAAGAGGATGACGCACCAGTCCCATCAGTCCGACGAAGGAGCAGCCATGCAATCCCGAATTTCCAATCCCGTCCTCAGCGTGCCCGGTGTCCTCGATGCTCTCCAAAGCCTGTCGAAGGCAGCCGGGGAGGCGGCCGACGAGGCTGGGCTGTCGCACACCACGGTGGAGCTCGTGAACTTGCGAGTCAGCCAGATCAATGGCTGCGCCGTGTGCTTGGACATGCACACCCGTGGTGCCAAGAAGGCCGGCGAAACGGACGAGCGCCTCGCCACCCTGGCTGCCTGGCGGGACACCCCCTACTTCAACGACGCCGAGCGGGCCGCCCTGGCTCTGGCCGAGACGGGGACCCGACTGGCCGATCGGGCCGAGGCGGTACCTGACGCAGTGTTCGAAGAGGCGGCCAAGCACTACGACGAGCCGGCGCTGGCCTCGCTGATCGTTTCCATCGCTGCCATCAACGCCTGGAACCGGCTCAATGTCATCACCGGCCAAGAGGCCGGCGAATGGACGGCGCAGTGGGCCAGCTGAGCTGGCCCTGGCTTCGCCCGGCTCCCGGTGGTCGGGCCCGGGTTCGGCGTCACCATCCGAGGTGACCCTCGCCTTCCTGGAACGTGCCGCTGGGACCGTCCTTGCCGATGGTGGCCAGGCGAACGATGACTCCGGCACCCTTTTCGACCGGCTGCCCCGCTCCACTGAACGGGGTGAGGTCGGTGGCGGTGAAGCCCGGCTCGACGGCGTTGAACTTGATGCCGGGTAGTGCTTTGGCGTACTGCACCGTGAGCATCGATACGGCGGCCTTGCTCGAGCCTTAGACGATCGAGGGAAAGTGAAACTGACGCCGCTCGGGATTGGTCACGGCCCAGAAGGATCCGAGAGCGCTCGATACGTTGACCACCACCGGGTTCTCCGACTTCTGCAACAGCGGGAGTGCGGCCCGAGTGACGCGGATGACGCCGATCACATTGGTATCGAACACCTCCAGCGCCACCTGGCTGTCAACGTCCGTCGTACTGATTCCTGCGTTGTTGACGAGGCCGTCGAGGCGGCCGTGGCGTTCGGCGATGATGCCCAGGGCGGCCTCGACCGACGCCTCGTCAGTCACATCGAGCTGCAGGAAGTGGCCCCCCAGCCCGGTTGCAGCCGCCTCACCGCGCTCGACACTGCGTGCCCCGATGTACACGGTATGTCCTCGCTCGATCAGTTGGCGGGCTGTCTCGTGACCGAGCCCCTTGTTGGCTCCGGTGATAAGTGTGACGGTCATGTCTCGCATCCTCTCGGTCGTGGTCGAGCGCTGATCCTCGTCCTGTTGGATCCACGCTCCCAGTCTGACCTGTCGACTTCGACCCGGCACCGCCTGCCACGATGGCGGAGGCTCGATGGAGTCACTTGGTCAGGGCGAGGTCGTAGACCGTCTGGCCACCGATGGTTTCGGCACTGAAGTGGGCACTCACCCAGCTGGTGATGGCGGCGTCGCTGTTACCGCCCTGACCGCCGGGGCCACCTCCACCCCCCATGCCGGAAGAGATGAAGTAGTGGATGTCTCCCTTGGCCACGTAGGCCTCGAAGGTGGCCAGACTGATGTTCCCTCCTTCGCCGTTGAATCCACCTATGGCCATCACCGGCTCGTCGGAGGAGAGCTCCAGCGTGGCCGCCGACTGCGAACCGAAGGTGGCGGCCACCCAGCGGTAGGAGTCGGCGTGGGATCGCAGGGCCACCGTCAGGGCGGCGCTGGTGGCGGCATTGCCGGTCCCGCCTCCCACGGGACCACTGGTCGATCCGGGGCCGGCCATGTGCTGGGTGATGCCGGATGGGGCATTGTCACCTGCTCCGCCCGGAGGAGTGCCTCCGAATCCCGACGCACCGTTGGGCATACCACCTGCGCCTGCCGGGCCCAGGCCCGAGGTCGCGCCCCCACCCGGAACTCCCCCGCCTCCGCCTCCGGGTAGTCCGCCGCCTCCGAACCCGCTGCTACCGACCGTGGGTCCGGCGGATGGAATGCTCCCGGTATGGGCAGTGGCAATGGTGGTCGCCGTGTACGCCATGGGTCCGCTCAGGCCGGCGACCAGGCCCAGACCGAGAGCGACGGCGGTCATCTTGCCGGTGAGCCGGGGAAGTGCCGGTGCGGCCACCAGAGCGACGGCGGCACATACGGCGGTGACCAAGACGAGAGGCCGCAACCAGGCTGCGTAGGTGGGAGTCCGCCCCAGCAGGGCATCGGCCCACACGGCGGTGGCGACGATGGTCACCGCCCCGATGATGCGGGCCTCGATCCGGTGTCGGTTCTGCCAGAGGAGAGCACCGCCCATGCCGACCAGAGCGGCGATGGCCGGTGCCAGCGCCACCGTGTAGTAGGTGTGGATGACACCGCTCGAGAAGCTGAACACGGCCCCGGTGACCAGCAACCAACCGCCCCACAGCACGAAGGCGGCCCGAACCCTGTCGACGCGGGGTGCCCTCCCCCGCCAGACCAATCCCGCCACCAGGGCCACCAATGAGGCCGGCAGAAGCCACGACGCCTGACCGCCCATCAGGTCGTTGAACAGCCGGAACAGCCCGGTGGCACCGCTGAACCCGGTTCCGTTGCCCCCGGTTCCTCCGGTAAGCCGACTCAGCCCGTTGTATCCGAAGATGAGATTGAGGATGCTGTTGTCGGGCGATCCGTCGATCATCGGCCGGGACGCCACCGGCCACAGGGCGACGATGGCCACCCACCAGCCAGCGGACACCACGATGGCCACGCCCATCAGCGCCAACTGGCGGACCCGCCGCCACAAGGTGGTGGGGGCGGCGAGGAGGTAGACGCCGATGAAGGCGGGCAGGACGGTGAAGGATTGGAGCATCTTGGCCAAGAAGGCCAAGCCAACCAGCACTCCGGTGGCCACAATCCAGCGGGTGCCCGCCTTTTCGAGGGCACGTACCAAGGTGTAGGTGGCCGCCACCAACAAGAGCACCATGAGGGCGTCAGGGTTGTTGAACCGGAACATGAGGGCGGCCACCGGGGTGGTGGCCAGCACGGCACCGGCCAGCAACCCGGCCGCCGGACCGAACCATCGCTTGACCGCGGCATAGACCAGGCCGACGGCAGCCACTCCCTCCAGCACCTGGGGAGCGAGCATGCTCCAGCTGCTGAAGCCGAACAGGCGACCGGAGAGTTCCATTATCCATAGCGAGCCCGGCGACTTGTCCACGGTGATGAAATTGGAGGAATCGAGGGAGCCGAAGAAGAAGGCTTTCCAGGATTTGGTGCCGGCCTGGACGGCGGCGGCGTAGAAGCTGTTGGCGTAACCCGAGTCGCTCAGGTTCCACAGGTAGGCGGCGGCGGTGCCGGCCAACAGAGCGATCAGGGCCGGCAGCACCCAACGAGGAGGGGACGGCGGGGTCGGCCCTTCGACGACCATTTCCCCCCGGACGAGAGAGGGCCTGGTGGTCGACCGAGAAATGGGTGAAGCGGTGGGTGGCGCCGGGGTGGTTATTGACATGGCGGCATTGTCAGACCTGTTGCTGGGAGTGCGCTGAGGACCGGCTGCGGGGGCGAGTAGGACTTGCTCGGCACGAGCCGCCGTCGAAGCTGCCTCAGACGAAAGGTGTCGAGCCGGTGACGACGGCCGACGACGATCCAACCGGCGATCTCACGCTTGGCACAGACCCGATTCGCCCACCGTGCCCCCTTGGTCCACCGCGATGAACGTCCCGATGCCCGAGACCGTGACCGACCCTCCGGCCGGCGCTGTCTGAGGGGCCGGCCCACCGGTCGGACCGGTGACGGTCAGCGTTCCGGCGTCAGCGGTGAAGGTCAGCGTGGAGCTGACACCGGACGCCGTTCCGCAAACAGCCTTGGTCTCGGTGGTGACCACCTGGTCGTGGATGTGATCGGCCACGTACGAGGCCAGGGCGACCGGGCACTGCCAAGACCCGGCGGCATCGTCCTGGAACCCCAAGAAGTGTTCGACCAGGCATGACGACACGGCGTCGGTCGTCGACCAGGACGTCCCGGCTTCAGAGGTTGCGACCTGAGCCATCAGGCTCGGCACCGCGTCGCTCTCGGTTTCGGCGTTGGCCAGCTCATGGGCGACGAGGGCCAACGAGGGCGAACCGGAGAACACGGTCCGCTCCACCCCCGAAACCCAGTACGTACAGCCCGAAGCGGCGTCGGCGATCGCACCGCAGTGGGCGGCGGTATCGCCGATGCTCCAGGTCCAGTTCGGTCCAGGTTCGATGCCCGCCGCCTCTACCTGTTCGACCAAGGTGCCTATGGAAGCCAGGGGTGACGAAACCGCCGCCGGCGAAACGGGTGCTGGCGCCACCACTGCTCGAGGTTGGGGAGCAGCGGCAGTGGTGGTGGTCGTCACCGCGGTGGGTACCGCGGCGGCCGTCCGGTGCGTCGCCGGGCGGGGGGCGGAGACCGCCGCCCGGGCCTTGGGTGTCGGAGTCGACGCCCTGGCGGAGGTGCCGGCGAGCACCGCCGTCGACGCCGCCACGCCGACCATGGTCACGACCACCACCCCGAGCACCCTGCCCGTCCGGCGGCGCACGAACGTTCGAAGCCAACGTCCGCTCTTCTTCGCCTCCGACGTTGCCGTCGGTCCGTCCCGGTCCGCCGTCGACGGCGGGAGTGGGAACTGTTCGGCCTGGGTATCAACCATGTGTTGAAGCCTAGGACCGTCAACACATGGTTGTCAACACATAGTTGATATTCGGTGGTCACCTTGGTTAAGGTGGATGCATGTCCCCCGATCTGGAGTCGCTGGCTGATCACTTCATCCAGATGGGCCGTCGCCAAGTCGTGTCCGGCGTGTCGGCCGGGCGGGAGGCAGCCCTGGCCGAGCTCCGGTTCGCCGACTCGCTGCGCCGGTCGGCAGAGCGCTTCAGCCAACGTTCGGCGGAGAGTGCCCGGGAACAGGGCGCCAGCTGGCGAGAGATCGGGGAAGCCGTCGGAGGCATCACCCCCCAAGGGGCCGAGCACCGGTTCAGCGCGGCGGCGAAGGAGCGTAGATCGAAGGCGTCGAAGGCGGAATGGGCGTCGAAGGAACGCCGCCGCTCACCCCGGGAAGGACCGTCGGAGGACCGCTCCTACGAGGCCGAACGCGCCTGACGGTGGGGCAGGGGTGCTCAGGGAAGCCCGTGGGTCGGCACACCGGAGGCGTTTGCCACCCCAGAGTGCGCGGTCAGCACCACCGGGCGCGGATCGACCGCCGGGATCGTCGAAGTCAAGGAGCTGTAGACCACGATGTTCGAGAGGTAACTCCCGGTCTGGTGATCGAATACTCCGCCACAGGTGACCAACTGCAGTTCGCTGGACCCGTGAGAACCGTAGATGCGCTGAGCGGGGAATTGCTGCTTCGAATACATCGCCACTGCGTCGACGGTGAACTGGGCGGTAGTGCCGTCGGTCAAGCCCACCTCGATCTGGTCGCCGGCGGCCAGCGTGCGCAACTGGAAGAACACCCCGGGCCCGAGATGATTGTCGACGTGTCCGAGTATGACCGCTGAACCGACCTGACCGGGTGTCGGACCAAGCCGGTACCAACCGGGCTGGACGGTGGTGCTCGGCACCTGCACGGTGCCGTCGGCATTGAGGCCGAGGCTCGGGCCCAATGAGATTGACAGCCCGATGGCCGGAATCTGGAGCGTGAGCGGCACCGAGCGACCGGCACTCAGTGGCCTCACCGTGGGAGGTGTGGCCACCGCATCCCGGAGGGCGGTGGGAGAAGGGGACGGGTTGGGCAGCGCCCGATCACTCCCGAGAAGACCGAGGGTGAGGGCGACTACACCGACCAGGACCAACGCCACTGCCCCCACCCCCCAGACCGCGGGGCGGCCCGTGGTCCGGGATGGGTCCTTCCACCTCACTGCGAATCGTCGGGAACCATTCGGCCTGCGATGACCCGTCTTCGTCTGACGGCCACGGTGAGCATTCCCACCGCCGCCACGAGGGCCAGCGATCCGAACACGATCAGGCCGTCGTCACGGGAATGGGCCGCTCCTCCGAGACCGGTGTGGGGGAAGCCGGACGGCACGGTCGCAGCTCCACTTCCACCGGCGGCAGATCCCGTTCCGGTGGAACCTTCACCGCTCGACGTGCTGCTGCCCGTCGTGACCGTACCGGTGCCGCCGCTCGTACCGGTGGAGCCGCCGGTGATGGCCGGTGTGGGCGTGGTGGTGGGCGGCGAGCCCCCCGTCGGCGTGGTCACGGCACAGGTCGAGGGTGTGGTGATGGTGTTGGCATCGAGGGTGACGGCGCCGTTGCGGACCAACACCCGTCCGTCGACCGTCGCTCCGGTGTCGAGGGTGGCCGAGGTGAGGGCCATGATGGTTCCCACGAACGTGCTGGCGGATGCCAGGGTCGCTGAACTTCCTACCTGCCAGAACACGTTGCACGCCTGGGCACCGTTCTCCAGCTGCACGACGCTGTTGGCCGCAGTGACCAGATCGGACGACGCCTGGAAGACGAATACGGCGTTGGTATCTCCCTCACCGTTGAGGGTCAGCGGGGTGCCCGAGATGTTGGCGGTGGCGGCATGTCCGAAGGCGTACACCCCGGGGACGAGGGTTTGCCCGCCGAGTTGGTTGTCTCCGGTGGTGAACGTGGCCGTCGGGGTCTGTCCAGCGGCGGCCACGTAGGCTGTGGTCAGATCGTTCTGGGCGTCGGTGAGGAGCGCCGGGTCGTTGGCGGTTCCCGCCGGACCGGTTCCGTCGGTGGAGTAGATGGTGCCCGTCACCTCGGATTGGGTGAGACCGGCGTAGTTGGTGCCCGAAGCCGGGCTCAAGCCGACGTCGCCCGTGATGGAGGAGGTGGGGACATCGGTGACCGCGGTAGCGGCCAGCACCGCAAAGGGGGTTGCCGTCCCCAGCTGCACGGTCTGGGCCGCACCGGCTGGCGGAGCGAAAGCAGTGCCGACGAGGACCATCGCCACCAGTGGAGTGCAGACAATGGCCGCCTTCGACCATCGACCTGTTGGCCTGGCCAGGCGGCCGGCCGGCCGTCGTGGCCTGAAGTGCGAGGACGAGCCAAGGAACTGACGCGAGGATGACAAACGGCTGGACAACATTGTGGGCCCCTTCGTGCACGTCCGAAGTAGATAACCGTCGGCGACGGACGTTCGGGGTACAACGCAACTTTACTCTAGTAAATCGACACTAGCAATAGAATTCTACAGAAGGATAGGGTTCCCCTGTGACCCAGTGGGCATTCCTCAGTAACCACGGTCGGGCACTGCTGTGTATTGCTCGTGACCCAGATGTTCGTTTACGCGAGATCGCCAACGAGCTCGGCGTCACCGAGCGCAGCGCCTACTCGATCGTGAACGACCTGACCGAGGCCGGCTACATCGTGAAGGAGCGGGAAGGCCGTCGCAACCGCTATCAGATTCAACACCACCTCCCCCTCCCCGAAGCTCCTGATCGAGAACAGGCCATCGGCGAGGTGTTGCGGGTTCTCGCTCCCAACCGATGACCGGCACTTCGACACCTTGGCCTCCTGTTGCTGGCTCGGCATCACGGAGGTGGCGATCGCCCGGACCGACGGAAGAAGTTCCGGAGTCGGGGGCCGACGGTGGGACTTGGGTTCTGGATATCCTGCGGACACTGTCCGACCGGCAACCGGCACGGCCCCGGAGGTGGAGCTATGAGCGACGACCGAAATCGACCCGAGCTGCCCCATTCCATTTCCGTCGAGTGCACCATGGTGGCTTCCCCACCGTCCATCTATGAAGCGTGGACCGAGACGTTCGACGCCTGGTTCGCCTGGCCGGGCGCGCTGAGGATGCGGCCGGAGATCGGTGCGCCCTTCTGGTTCGAGGTCCTCTACGAGGGGGAGCGCATCCCGCACTACGGACGCTTCACCGCCCTCGAGCCACCGACCCTGGTCGAACTGACCTGGATGACCGGCAAGAACGGCACCGACGGTGCCGAGACGGTGGTCAGGGTCGAACTCGCCCCCGTCAGAGCCGGGACCAGGCTGCGGCTCTCGCATGGCGGCTTCTACGACGCCGAGGCGGCACAGCGCCATGCCGACTCGTGGCCCGCCGTGTTGGAGCACCTCGATCACCAACTGACCAGGACGGAGTAATCGCTGCTCCGACATTCGGTCAGGCCGATGGAAGCGGTAGGTCGAGCATCTCCACCATGGCCGGCGCCCATGACCGGCCCGCCGGTGGCCGACGGGCGATGGCGGCTCCGAGGGTCCCGGCCGCCGGATGCCCTCCGGTCACCACTGCCACCTGCGCCGCCGTCCGCGGGCTGCCGTGCACCCCTCTGACCGGGACCTCCACCGCAAAGAAATACCGGCCGGGGGCCGCCCAGGCCAGGACGGCGCCCCGACCGACGGGCTGGATGCCCTCGATCCCCGGGACCTCGAGCATCCACTGCGGATCAACGGCCAGCTCGCCGGCGGCGGCGGCCACGGCGCCGTCGTCCACGATCGAACCGGCGAGGCCGCGGTCCCGGGCGGCCGCCCGCAGGTCGATGGGCGCAGTTTCGGTCACCGTCTCCTGGCTGTGGTCACTCACCACGATGACGACCCAGTCCTCCCATTCTCCTCGGAGGGATCCGAGCACCGATCCGAGGTGGGTGTCCGAGCGACCGTACTGGCGACGTGCCTCCGGACTGTCGGGCCCGAAGACATGGGCCACTGTGTCCGGTTCGTTCATCTGGGCGAACACCAGCTGAGCACCGCTGCTGATTCCCTCGGCGATCCCGATCACGGTCTCCTCGTCTCGGGCATACCCGAGGAGATCGCGAGCAACTCCGTCGACATGTTCGTCCATGGACCACAGGAAGTCTGCGGTCCGCGCCCCGGTCACCCCTACCAGGTGGTGGTCACCGAAGGCGGCGGCGCTCGGTCGACCGGCGGCGGCCATGGCATCGAAGAGGGTGGGCACTGCGGGGCCGATCTCCCACGCCGGGATGGCGCCGTCATCGGCGGGGATGGCGTTGGCGACGATGCCGTGACGCTCGGGTGACACCCCGGTCACGAAGGTGGCGTGGTTCGGATAGGTCGACGACGGCAGACAGCCGAGGCCGCCCTTCCGGCTCCATCCCCCGTTCCGAGCCATGCCGGCCAGCACCGGCATCACCTCGTCATCGACATGACGGGGCGACAACCCGTCGAGCACCAGGAAGAGGATCCTCACCGGGGGGCGCGTGACGGGCTCAACCGGACACGGCCAGCAGGGTCGGCAACCAGGTGGCCAGATCGGGTACCGAGGCGGACGGGTCCTTGGCGTTCTCGTCGGCCCGCCTGAGAGCGAGGGCCGCTTGAGCGTGGGGGCCGGCTCTGAACGCCTCCACTTCCTCGTCGGTCATTTCCCGACCCTGGATCATCAGGGTTCGGACACTTCCCGCCGAGAGCCGCTCCCGATACGTCCGGTCGGTGGTGACCAGGTACCGCTTGGCCGGGACGTGCGCCTCGATCAGGGCGGCCACCCTGTCCCCCAGGACGGGGCGGACGTACGCCGCCCCGACCGCGCCGTGCAGCTCCTCGCGGCCGGGCGCCAGCAGGTGGCCGACGTCGTGGAGGAGGGCGGCGGCCAGCAGTTCCGGGTCGTCACCATGGGTGCGGCCCAGCTGGTGGGCGCATTGGAGCCCATGATGGAGGATGGTGAGCCCCTTGATCTCCTCGTTGGGCTCCTCCATCGTGTCGGAGCGCCGCAACACGTCGATGATGCCGGTCAGCCGGGGAGGGCACTCTTCCATGGCATCCATTGACGGCATGCTACGGGCCAGACGGCGCACCCGTTCCGTCGGGATCCGGACCGTACCGGCCGATCAGGAGAGGTCGGCGTCGGGGGGCACGGCGTCGGCCGGCACATCCATCGTCGACTGCCTGGTGATGACCCCGTAGACGAGGGCGGCGATGAACCCGCCCAGCAGTGGAGCCACGATGAACAGCCACAGCTGGCTGAGGGCCGTCCCGCCCACCACCAGAGCCGGTCCGATACTGCGGGCCGGATTGACCGACGTCCCGGTCAGGGCGATGCCGATCAGGTGCACGAAGACCAGGGCCACGCCGATGGCGAGACCGGCCATCGCCTCGCTTGCCACTTTGGCGGTGGCGAACAGAATGACCATGACGAAGATGAAGGTCAACACCGTTTCGGCGGCGAAGGCTCCGCCGGCCCCGAGATGGATCTTCGAGGCGCTGCCGTATCCGTCCGCACCCAGGCCCTGAACGTGCTTCGAGTAGATCGGGGATCCGGTGAACACCGCCCACAGCCCGTAGGCCCCGGCAATGGCTCCGGCGACCTGGGCGACCCAGTACCGCGAGCGCCTCGCCCACCTTCATCCGACCGGCGATCACGAATCCGAGGGAGACCGCCGGGTTCACGTGGCAACCGGAGATCGGACCGATGGCGTAGACCAGCGCCATCAGGACCAGCCCGAAGGCCAGGGCGGTGGTGACCACCCCGGCGGAATAGCTGGTCCCGAACAGTTTGAACCCGAAAGAGAGCGTTGCCGTTCCCACCGCCACGAACACCAGGATGGCGGTTCCGATGAATTCAGCAGTCAGTTTCCGTGGATCGAGCACGATGCTCCCCCTTGTTCCAAAAGCCATGTACACATCCATCTTGATCCGGTTCCCCGTGGCGAAGGTGGATGCCCGCGGCGCGGTGGATCGCTCATGCGGATACCGTCGGCGGACCGCTGTCTACCTCCCTGGATCCAGAGACCGGGACATGCTTTCACTGGGGAGGCGGCGGTGAGCCCTGTCCCCGATCATGACGAACCCGTCGAACGGGCCCGGCGGATGACCGAGCTCTTCGGACCACTCGTGCCCGGTCAGCTCGGCTGTGTCTTCGACCATGCCGGCGATGATCTGGTCATCGGCCACATCGAGGTGTCCGACACCCTGATCGCCGGAACCGGCTATCTGTTTGCCCCGGCAGTGATCGCCCTGGCCGACACGTGTGCCGCCATCGGATGCGGCAACACAATTCCCGACGGGGCGTCGTTCACGACCATCGAGCTGAAGTCCAACCTCCTCTCGTCGGCCCGGGTCGGTGAGCACGTGTCGTGCCGGTGCGTACCCTCCCACCTCGGGCGCCAGACCCAGGTCTGGGACGCAGAGGTCACCAACGATTCGACCGGAAGGCGGATGGCGCTGTTCCGCTGCACGCAGATGGTCCTTCTGGCCAAATAGGGGCCGCCGGCACCTGATCGCCGACAGCCCGACGGGTCAGATCCATCGAGGCCACCGTTAGGATCGGGCCCACTTGGGCGAGGAGGAGGAATGGCTGTGGACATGGAGTATCGACGGTTGGGCAGGACCGGGCTGCGGGTCAGTGTGCTGTCGTTCGGATCGTGGGTCACCTTCGGGCCCCAACTGGCGGGCACCCTGGCCGAGGACTGCCTGGCTGCCGCCTACGACGCCGGGGTGAATTTCTTCGACAACGCCGAGGCGTACTCGGGCGGTGAATCGGAGCGGATCATGGGCCAGGCCATCGCCTCCCTCGGTTGGCCCCGCCACAGCTACGTGCTCTCGACGAAGCTCTTTTGGGGTCTCCACGACAACGTCAACATGCGGAACACCCTCAATCGCAAGTACCTGCTGCAGGCCGTCGACGGGTCGCTCGAACGTCTGGGGCTCGATTTCGTCGACATCCTCTACTGCCATCGACCCGACCCGGAGACGCCGGTCGAAGAGACGGTGTGGGCGATGTCCGACATCATCTCCAGTGGGAAGGCCCTCTACTGGGGGACCTCGGAGTGGTCGGCCGAGTCGCTCCGCCAGGCCTGGGACGTGGCCGACCGGAACCACCTGCACAAGCCGGTGGTCGAACAGCCCCAGTACAACCTGCTGTGGAGGGACCGGGTGGAAAAGGAGTACGCCCCCCTGTACGACGACATCGGGCTCGGTCTCACCACGTGGAGCCCGCTGAGCTCGGGCCTGCTGACCGGCAAGTACCTGGATGGGGTGCCCGAGGACTCGAGGGCCACCCTGCCCGGCTACGAGTGGTTGGCCAACCTGTTGACCGATCCCGGGCGGAACGACAAGGTGCGCGCCCTCCAGTCGGTGGCCAAGGAGCTCGACTGCACCCTGGCCCAGCTGGCCATTGCCTGGTGCGCCAAGAACCCGCACGTCTCCACCGTCATCACCGGGGCCAGCCGGGTCGAGCAGGTGCACGAGAACCTGGCGGCCCTGGAGGTCCTCCCCCAGCTGACCGAAGACGTCCTCACCCGTATCGACTCCGTCACCCTCTGACCTCGCCGGACCGGTCGGCCGGGGACGGCTCCGGCTTCTCCCCGGCCCGGCCGTCCCGTTCCGACGCCTCCTCGGCCACCTGCCCCTCGGGACGGGAACCGGGTCGACGTGGGCCAGTTCGAGTATCCGTCGACTCACCCGGTGGGCCAGGTAGAGGCTGAAGATGGCTGACGGGATCTCCACCAACACGGCCAGGGTCACGGCCTGAAAGAACTCCGAGCGGTGACTCGAGGTGACCACGTCGAACCAGGCGTCCACAAAGAGGAGCACGGCCGTTGCCGTTGCCGGGAACTGGATCCTCGGATCCACCCGGAAGGCCATGTAGGCGGTGCGGACGATGGCGATCACCAAGAAGACGTCGAACCCGACCCAGGCCAGGCGGTAGTGACGATCGAACTGATGTTTAGGCAGGGTCTCGGCGAGGAACACGATCCACGGCAACAAAATGACGGCGGCCGCGGTGTAGAGCCAGGCCAGACGTCTGCTGCGCCGCCGGCCGTCCTCCCCCGAGGCCCATCCGTCACGGTTCGGCCCTGGGTCAGATGGCCCGTCGTCGCCCACATCGACAGCTTAGATCTGGCCGGCCGTCCGAACTTCAGGGTGCGACGATGCGCCTCGTCTCGTCGACCAGCGAGCTGCGCTCGAGGGCGGCAACGATGAGCGAGTCCTGGGCGTTCACCCCCAGGATCGTGGAGATCCGGTGCCAGTTCCCCATGGCGTCGAGCGACCACGACTGCGTGTCGTCGGCCAGGTTGAGCTCAAGTATCTCCTCGAGCTGCACCACCGCGTCGGGATCGGCTACCGGGATCATCGCCTCGACCCGGCGATCGAGATTCCGGCGCCGCAGGTCGGCCGAACCTATGTAGTAGCTGGCGGGCCGGCCGCTGGTGCCTCCGAACCGGAGGATGCGGGAGTGCTCGAGGAAGCGCCCGACGATGGAACGGACCCGGATGGTCTCCGACAGTCCGGGAACCCCCGGTCGCAAGCAGCAGATACCGCGGACGATCAGGTCGATGGGCACCCCGGCCCGGGAGGCCCGGTAGAGGGCGTCCATCACCGCCACGTCGTCGAGCCCGTTCACCTTGATGACGATGCGACCGTCCGGACCGGCCAGGGCCTCCTCGTCGATACAGTCGATCACCCTGTCGCGGATGCCCCCCGGCGAGGTGACCAGCTCCTGGTAGTGGGGTGGTTGGCTGAAACCGGTGATGTAGTTGAAGAAGCGGGTGACGTCGCCGCCCAGTGCCGGCCGGGAGGAGAGAACCCCCAGGTCCTCGTAGATCCGGGCCGTCTTGGGGTTGTAGTTCCCGGTGCCCAGATGGCAGTAGAGGCGGACGGTGCCGCCCTCCTGCCGGACCACCAGCGTCGTCTTGGCGTGCGTCTTCAGGCCCATGAGGCCGTAGATGACATGGGCTCCGGCCTCTTCGAGGGCGCGTGCCCATCCGATGTTGGCCTCTTCGTCGAAGCGCGCCGTCACCTCGACCAGCACGGCCACCTGTTTTCCGTGCTCGGCCGCCCGCACCAGGGCTGCCACCACCGGGCTGTCGCCCGACGTCCGGTACAGGCACTGCTTGATGGCCAGCACGTGCGGGTCGTCGGCCGCCTCGTTGATCAGTTCCTCGACGGACGCGGAAAACGAGTCGTACGGGTGGTGGACGAGGACGTCCTGGTGGTCGAGCACCGAGAAGATGCTGGCGTCCTCCTCGCGCTCGACCTTCGTCAGAGCCAGCGGGATCAGCGGCGTCCACGGCTCGTCGTGCAGCTCGGGCCGGTCGAGAGCATGGATGGCCCACAGGCAGTCGAGCCCCAAAGGACCGGCGAACCGGTAGACGTCGTCGGCACCCAGCCCCAGCTCCTCGGTCAACCGCGCCACCGGCCCTTCGGATGTTCGCGAGTCGATCTCCAGCCGCACGACCGGAAGGAACCGCCTTCGCCGAAGCTCCTCTTGGAGGGCCAGGAGCAGGTCGTCGGCGGCATCGTCGTCGAGGGCGAGGTCGGCGTCCCGGGTGACCCGGAAGATGCAGGGTTGCCCCACATCCATTCCGGGGAAGAGGGCATCGATGAAGGCGACCAGTGCTTGCTCGAGGGGAATGAAGCGGTCACCACCGGGGAGCGGCAACAACCGGGCGACGTTGGGCGGCACCTTGACCCGGGCGAACCGAATGGTGTCGTCGTGCCGATTGCGGACCTCCACGCCCACATTGAGCGAAAGATTGGAGATGTAGGGAAAGGGATGGCTCGGGTCCACTGTCAGCGGTGTCACCACCGGAAGGATCAGCCGGTCGAACACCTCTTGGAGGTAGGTGCGATCTCCGGCGTCCAACGACGCCCAGTCACACAGTTCGATGCCCTCCACTTTGAGAGCGGGTGTCAGCTCGTTGAGCAGGAGCATCTCCTGGCGGCGGACCATGCCTTCGAGCGACGCCCGGACGTCCCTCAACAGTTGATCGGGTGTACTGCCGTTCAGGGCCAAGCTCTTGATGCCTGCGACCACCTGACGCCGTAATCCCGCCACCTGCACTTGGAAGAACTCGTCGATCCGCTCGCTGAACAGGACGAGGAACTTCACCCGCTCGAGCAGGGGGATGCCCCGATCGGCAACCAGGTCGAGGAGGCGGTCGTTGAAGTCGAGGTCGGAGAGCTGGCGGGCGAAGTACCGCTGGCCGAGCACCGGGCTCACGCCGTCAGCAGATCCCTGGGTGGCCTCGACGCTCATCTGCCAACGATACCAACCAGTCCCGGTCCTGGTTCCCCGGGCCCCATGGCTCCGCCCCGGACGACCCGGCGCCGCCCTGCACCTTTTCCGTCCGGGGTCACCGCCGGACCGGCGTCATGGGCCGGTCCCAGACTGGGTCAGAATGTTGGCCCAGCCGCCAGATCACGAAAGGTGTCCGATGTGAGCACCGACCGCACCATCGAAGTCATCGTCGAGATCCCCAGGGGCAGTCGCAACAAGTACGAATACGACCACGAACGCCACGTCATCCGCCTCGACCGGCGCCTCTTTTCAGCCACGTTCTATCCGGCCGATTACGGATTCGTGCCCGACACCCTGGCCGAGGACGGTGACCCTCTGGATGTCCTCGTCCTCCTCGACGAGCCCACCTTCCCCGGATGCATGGTGGAATGCCGCCCCGTCGGGGTGTTCTGGATGACCGACGAGAAGGGCCCCGACGCCAAGATCATCTCCGTCGCCTGTGGCGACCCCATGTGGGAAGGGGTGACAGACCTCGGCGGGCTTCCGCCCCATCTCACTTTCGAGATCGCCCACTTCTTCGACGTCTACAAGGATCTCGAACCCGACAAACTGACCAAGGTGGGGGGTTTCGACGGGGTCGACGCCGCCTGGGCCGAGATCGAGCTCTCCTTCGAGAGGGCCCGGTCGACCGAGTCATAGGGTCGATCCGGAGCGGTCAGATCAGGCCAGGACCTGCGCCTTGGCCGCGGCGAATTCCTCGTCGGTGAGGGCACCCGAGCTGTGCAGGTCGGCGAGCTTCTGGAGACGGGTGATGGTGTCATCGTCTCCGGCCGCGGGAGCCGGAGCCGGCACGGCGGCTGCTGGCTGAGCTTGCTGGGCGGCCTGTTGCTGATTGGCACGGTTGCTGCCGGCCTTGGCCCCCATGTAGGCGACACCGCCCACGGCGGCGGCCCTCAGGAGCGGTCGTCTGCGAACGAATGGCATGGAACGCCTCCTCAGCTCTCTTCGTCGTCGAGCTCGAGGCCGAGAGCGAAGGCAATCTCCGCGGCCGCCGATACTATCCTGACGTTTCCGACGGTTGGATTGAGCGCCACCAGGAGCCCGAGAATCTCCTCGGGGGTCACACCCGCCTCGAGAGCGAATCCTACCTGGAATACGTAGGAGGCAGGTGCGGCGTCGGCGGCAATGAGGGCGGCGATGTTGGCCAATGAGTAGGTCTTGGGATCGAGTCCTGACGCCTCGAGATTGTCGAGGCGAGCCGCGAACAGGGTCTCGAGGGCACCGGCGTCGTGTTGCGCCACCCCGAAGAGAGCATTTGTGGTGCCGGCAGATACGGCCATCGTCATTTCCTCCAGTTGTCGTACTGATCCTCGATCCCGCCGGACGTGGGTGGGATCTCCTCGCCCGACCTTACCGGATCGGTCCGGCGCGGTTCATCGGCGAATTTCCGTCGATCTGCTCGTGCGCCACTGTCATCGAGCACCGATGCCGCCAGCAAACCGGTCATCACGGTGGCCGCCCGTTCGATCCGGGCACACGACGCCTTTATCTGCGAGATGGCCTGCTCTCCTCCTCCGGCCCAGGTGGCCACGTACCCAAAGGAGTAGGCCCCCGTATCCAGACCAAGTCGCTGGCAGACCACATAGGCGGTGGATTCGGCTTCCAGCTCGGCCAGCGATCTGTCCTGATGCCCTTCGTGCAGGATGGCGTGGGCGATCTCGTGGGCCAGGGTTTTCACCCGTTGGGCTGGTGAGTTGCGGACCTCCACTTCGATGCGGCGGCGATCGAATGAGCACCGTCCGTTTGTGCCGGGCGCCAGCTCGGCCTCCCCGACCAGATAGCCCAGGGCCTCCGCAACTCCGATGAGACGGAAGAAGCAGGCCCCGGGATCGTCACCGGCCAGCCGGCTGCATACTTCAGGAGGGTCCTCACCTTCGGTTTGGGAAATGTCGAACACCGGCACGTACTTGAACCCGCAGATCTCCCGATCGCCCGACAGTCGGTCCGAGTTCCTCGGGCTGATCATGGGGGCCAGAATCCAGATGGCCTTCTCGCCCTTTTGGACGTGACGGCCGAGTCTCTCCCACGTCCGGAATCCGGCCACGTTGGTTGCCGTCGGACACTGAGAGACGATGAGTATGACGTTGCCGAAACTGTATTGACGGAACTTGCTCTGAAATCCGAGGTGGCGTCGCCACTGGTCGGAACTCGTGAGCTCGGCAATTCCGGCGCTGAGTCGATCCACAAGCTCGGGGTGGCGGTCGGATTGGTTCATGGCGCTGGCCCTCTGTCGGATCCCGATCGCCCAGGACGATCGGCTGGTCGGTGGCACCGTCAGGTGAGGGCATGACGCTCTCCCGATAACCGGTTATGGCAGGTAGAGAGGCGGACCCAACCGTCGGATGCAAAATGACGACCCCGCCCGGGGGGCGATCGGTGTCAGTCCGGCAACCAGGCCGGACCACCGGGTTGGCAGTACGGACCGCCACGGCCGCACGTTAGAGCCGGCCTGTGACGCGGGAACCGGATTCGGGAAGCATCGTGGTGTCGACGGTGTCGACGGTGTCGTGCGGCTCTGCCTCCACCAGCCGCTCGACCAACGTATCTGCCCGCCGTGCCGTCTCTGCCGATCAGAGGATCCAGTCGGTACCCTCGATTCCCACAGGAGGTCGGGGGCTCGGTGGGGTCCCCCTCCGGTTGGTGCAACCGAGAGACCCGTCGGCACCGAAATGGGCGCCTGAGGGGGAAGGACACGACCCGAGATCGCCTACACTCTGAGCGGTGGTCGGTTCCACGGAGAACCATTCCGTCGGGCTGGGAGCCCGACACCCCAGGAGCCGGGCCAGGGCAGAGTTTTGCGGGGATGTAGCTCAGTTGGCTAGAGCACCTGCTTTGCAAGCAGGGGGTCACGGGTTCGAGTCCCGTCATCTCCACCAGAGTTTCTCCTTTTCAGGGGCACAATCTCTGCCCACTGGGACGCACCCTCCGGGTCGTCATTCGGCTCCACCGCGCGTCCATTGCGCGACTGTGTCTGGTGCGCCCTCCACGTTCCTCTTTCGAGCCACCCGTCGGCAAGGTCCAGACGAGAAGCCACTCGTTAAAAGGCCAGTCAGCCGGGGCCGACGGCAGGCACATCGAGAGCTAACTCATCTGGACCTCTAAACGCTACGAATGGACCGCAGCATCTGCCAAGAAGTCTCAACCAGGCACATCTGGGATGGTTCCTCGGAGCGAATGAGGCTGGGCTCCGTAACCGACATCCGTCGGCAGGATCTGACCAGCGTCAGAGGTAATCTCGGGGCGTCGGGCAACGGTGTCCCAGGGACGAACTGCAGACCCGACGATGGGTCACGAGCTCAGATCGGGGATCGTCTAGGTGGAGCAGTCCATTGCTTCGGCCGAGTTGCCGGGTGGGATCTCAGTCGCATACGCAACTGCTGGTGCTGGGCCGCACCTTGCCTTTGTGGGCGGTTGGCTGAGTCATCTTGAACTGAGCTGGGCCCTTCTCGCGGAACGCTCGTTTCTCGAGGCACTCGCTGTCGGTAGAACTCTGGTGCGTTATGACCGACCCGGCTGTGGGTTGTCCGACCGCTCGACAGAGGTGAGGTGGTCGCTCGATCTTGAACGAGACATGCTCCGAACCGTCATGCTGGCAGTGGGCGGCACCAAATTCGACCTCATAGGCAGTTCGCTTGGCGTACCGATAGCGGTCGACTGGGCCGCACGATATCCCGAGACGGTCGATCGACTGATCCTCTATGGCGGGTGGGCGCGAGGCACGGATATAGCGACTCCGCAAGTACGTGAGAACGTCGTCGGACTCATCCGCAGTCACTGGGGTCTGGGATCTGACGTCTTGATCGAACTCTTCGCTCCGGAGGCATCGGCTGGAACGCGCGCCGTACTGGCCGATTATCAACGTCAGGCGTCGTCGGCGGAAACGGCAGCCGAACTCCTCGTTGGCTGTTATGAGGTCGACGTGATCGATCGTCTCGGAGACGTCAGTGCTTCAACCCTCGTACTCCACCGCCAACACGACCGTGCCGCCCCACTCGAGCAGAGTCAGCTCATTGCGTCTCATATCCGTGACGTGCGCGACTGGTTGAACTTCCCGGACGGTCGCATCTTCCCTACATCGGTGATGTCGATTCCTTAGTCAGCGAGATCCGTCGATTTATCGGTCTTCCATCTCTGCGCAAGAGCGCTGTTCCAACCCTCACCAAGAGACAGCAAGAGGTGGCGGATCTCGTCAGCCAAGGCCTAACGAATCGAGAAATCGCTCAACGCCTGAGTATCGATGAGCGATCCGCCGAAGGTCACGTCGAGCGGATCCGGAACAAGCTCGGAGTTCGCTCGCGAGCGCAGATCGCAACCTGGTGGGTGGCCTCAAAGACCCCAAATTGAGGTAGTTCTACGCCTGACATCGGTCCAGTGCTCCTTGACAATGAGGAGCATGACCAGCGACACCCAATGGACCGGGCTCGATTCGTGGATCAGTGAGGCCGACAGTTCTCTCGAGCGTTGGCGCTGCGCACTGCCACGTCCATCTATGCAGCGGGGATCGCGTTTGGAGGGAGGCGGCGAGATGCCAGCCCCCATATGTGAGGCCACGTGGGGCCGAATCTTTCCTCTCGTGTACAACGCTGCTTTCGTCCTCGCAGAGCGGCGAGGGCTCCGAGATGTGCGCGAAGAGCTCGTCGGCCAGTCGAAGGGACGGGTGGTCGAACTCGGCGCCGGTACCGGATTGAACCTCGCCCACTATCCCGACAGTGTCTCAGAGCTCTTACTGACCGAACCCGATCCGCACATGGCGGCGAGACTTCGGAAGCGAGCCGACCTCTTGTCGCCGGATGCCTCGGTCGTGGAGGCACCTGCCGAGGAGCTGCCGTTCGACGACGCCAGCGTCGACACGGTGGTATCGACGTTGGTTCTTTGCACTGTGGAGAACCCCCACCGGGCTCTTTCAGAGATCGCGAGAGTCCTTCGTCCTGGAGGCTCGCTGCTCTTTGCTGAGCATGTCCGATCAGCGTCACCGTGTGCCGCACGGTGGCAGGACAGGCTTAATACTCCCTGGAGTTGGTACGCGTGTGGCTGCCAATGTAACCGGGACTCCATATCCGCGATGCGGGGGGTCTCCTTTCACGTCGATGACCTCAGGCACGACCGTCTGCGATGGATCAGTCCGGTCGTTCGACCACTGGTGGTGGGTTCGGCCTCGCCATTCTGATCCGCCTTCCGATTGCGCTAAGAGTGGCCGTACTGAGCGGGTCCGGGTATCTCACAACACCGGGTCAGCGCCGATTATCAACCGTGGCCAACTGGCACATCCGGGCGTGTGGATAACTCGCCATCGATCGCCTGGTGACAGCGCCACTACGGTTGGATTCGGCACCAAAGACGAGTGGTAAGACTGACTGGAGAACATGGGTCAATGAGCGATGGAAGATGCCCTGAAGAAAGCACTGGAGGCAGTCGGCACGCCGGCAACGTTGGAAACGCCCCTCGGAACGTTTGACCTGGTCGACGGTGTCCCAACCCCCGATTCCGTGACCAACCTCTATGACGCCTTGGACTTCATACGGGGCGTAGATGTGTTCCTCAACGCCCTCCCGGGTGCCTCGCTCGCTGCGATGCGGAACGGTTTCCATAGCATTGGTCTGACCGAGACCCACCAGGTTGGCTACACGGACCCACGGGCCAACTCGGGAAGCTTCTTCCTCACCCCCAATACGGAGACCACCTACGGGTCGATGTTTCTCGACTTGAAGGCGACCGGACCCTTTGTCATCGAGCCACCCAAGCAATCCCTGTGCGTGGTGGACGACTTCTGGTTCCGATACGTCGCAGACATGGGCATTGCCGGACCTGACAAAGGTGAGGGGGGGAAGTACCTGTTTCTGCCTCCGGGCTACGAGGGTGACGTACCCGACGGGTACTTCGTCTATCAACCCCTCACCTTCACGAACTGGGCGGTGTTCAGAGCTTTGGGTGGCGTCCCGGCGCTGGAGGAGACGAAGGTTTACCCCCTGGCCGCGGCCGATGATCCGCCCGAGGTGGAGTTCATTAACATCGCCGAGCCACACTTCAACACGGTGCACGCCAACGACTTCTCGTTCTACGAGGAGGTGAACACAATCATTCAGGAGGAGCCGACCACCTCACTTGACCCCGAGCGTGCCGGTCAGCTGGCGGCGATCGGGATTGTGCACGGGCAGCCCTTTGATCCCGACGATCGCCTTCGCTCCATCCTCGACAACGCCGCCCGCACCGCCGCCGCCATCAGCCGGGCACTCGTTTACTCTCCCCGTGATCCCGAGGCCACCATTTTTGAGGGGTCATCCTGGTGCAATGCATTCCTCGGGGGCAGCTACGAGTTCCTCCACAACGGTGTTCGGCTCCTGGACGCCCGCATAGCGTTCCACTATTTCGCCACGGTTATCACCCCCGCCATGGCCCACGCCCAGGTCGGGGCTGGCTCGGCTTATGTCTACACGGCAGTAGACAGCAATAAGGAGGTTCTCGACGGTGCCAAGGCATACACCTTGACCCTTCCGCCAAATCCGCCGGCCAGGAACTTCTGGGCTGTGGACATCTACGATACCCAGACTCGTTCCCTTCTTCAGACCGACAATCCCTACCCCAGCGTGATGAGCCTCGGGGACACGGTGGCAGCAAACGACGACGACTCCTACACCATCTGGTTCGGACCCGAATCGCCAGCGGGCCATGAATCGAATTGGATTCAAACGGTTCCAGGCAAGGGCTGGTTCCCGTTGCTCCGCCTCTACGGACCGCTCCAACCGTGGTTCGACAAGACTTGGCAACCGTCTGAAATCGAGCCTCTCGACGAGGGCTGACAGGGCGACCCCGAACACCGAATATGCGCGCGGTCGGTTCGCTGGTAGTGAGTGCGCGGGTGAGCCGGATCAGCTATGCGCGGTTCGGTGACTACTTCGGGGATTTCGACCCGCGTATCGCAAGGAGTAAGCCGATGAGTAGGAACAGCGTGGCCACCCCAGAGGCCACCGCAAACGCAAGCCCGCCGTTCACGGTGGGGTCTGCTCCGTCCGCGTTGGTGGTGGCGAGACCCGCGAGGAACCACACGAAGAGCCAGAGGAACGGCGTGAAACATGCGACTACGAACGCCCGGCCGGCCCGACCGAGAGGCGCTGAGCTGGTGGGGGTGGATGGCTGACGACGCCGCCCCAGGGCCGACCTTCTGTAGTCGGTGTATGCGCCCGGGACCGTGTTAACCGGCTGACCTCCCCACACGTCCGCATGAGAAGGACGTTTGTTTCCCCGGACAAGACTGGATCGATCCCGGTTCGGATCAAGGGAGAATGATCAACATGTACTTCTTGCTCTTCTACGAGGTGGTCGATGGTTACATCGAACGTCGGCGAGCGTTCCGAGAGGAGCACCTCGCGCTCGCACAGGAGGCGAAGGAGCGGGGCGAGTTGGTCCTAGCGGGCGCCTACGCTGACCCGCCCGACGGTGCAGCACTGGTATTCCGAGCCGATGACGACTCAGTCGTGAGGGACTTCGTCGCCCACGACCCCTATGTCCGAGAAGAGCTCGTCAAGAAATGGGTCGTCCGGCAGTGGACAGTCGTGGTTGGGGACCAGCAGCACTGAACCGAATCGGGCTCGCGTCACTCGGCTACACCGTGCGCCCAGGCCGATGATAAGGGACACCCCCGCCGGGTAGCGACCTTTCTTGGTAGGTTCGCTCTAGCGAACTTCGAGGAGGTTGCCGTGGTTAGAGCGTGCCAAACGTTGGCCGTATTGGTGTTCGCCTGCGCCGGGGTGATGTTGGTGGGCGCAGTGCCAGCCAACGCCGCAACAGCTCGGACGACACCTGGCTATTGGCTAGCTGGTGCTGACGGTGGCGTGTTCTCCTTTAGCGCCCCGTTCTATGGATCCGGCTCAGCGGCCCCGGCCACGTGCGGCTTCTCTCCCCAACCACCGAGCACCCTCAACACGGCGTTTGGGTGTGATGCGATCGCTTCGACGCCAAGCGGAAACGGATACTGGCTCCTCAACGCGTATCGCTGGGCGACTGCATTCGGTCAGGCGGGTCAGCCGGGCGAGATCGGCTGTACCGGTCTGAACGGAGCGGAGGGATCCTGGACGGGAATCGCATCGTCGCCTACCGGAAATGGGTTCTTCATGGCCAGCTCGAACGGAGCTGTGGTGGGATGCGGTGATGCGGTTCCATTCCTCGGACTCACCTCAAAGACGCTCAACGCACCGGTAGTGGGAATGGCAGCCACACCTGACGGGAAGGGCTACTGGCTGGTGGCCTCGGATGGAGGGGTCTTCGCCTTCGGCGACGCCTCCTTCTACGGGTCCATGGGCGGAACTCGCCTCAATGCACCGGTTGTGGGAATGGCAGCCACACCTGACGGGAGAGGCTACTGGCTGGCGGCGGCCGACGGGGGGGTCTTCGCCTTCGGCGACGCCTCCTTCTACGGGTCCATGGGCGGAACTCGCCTCAATGCACCGGTTGTGGGAATGGCAGCCACACCTGACGGGAGAGGCTACTGGCTGGCGGCGGCCGACGGAGGTGTGTTCTCGTTCGGCAGTGCTCCATTCGAAGGATCGATGGGCGGAACGCGTCCTGAATGCTCCGGTGATCGGCATCGCCACCTATGCGGCCACCGTTCCAGGCTGATTCGGTCGGGTCCTCTTGTGAGCCAGGCTCCCGGTCCCAGAGGATTTGGTTGGTCGTGACGGGTAACAGGTAAGAAAGCAAACACCTTTCAATAATGCGCTCCGTCCCGGCTATCTGGGGCACTCTTGGCCATAGTCCGTGGTAACCCCCGGTCGCTCAGCGAAATCAGTGGGTCATCGCCTTGGGGCGTCGGTTGAGTGATTGGCACCCACGGAGCGGGAGGTGGGGGTCGATGGGTACTCGTGGGAGAAGTTTGCGTGCGTACTGGCTGGGTCACTGCTAGTCGGAGGGTTGACCACCGTCTCCCTGATCTCTACTACGGCCCTGACGGTAGCTAGGGCATCGGCCAGCCCGACGACGCTCTTTTCGTCCTCCATTCGCGGCCCGTACACGGTGACTGTTCTCGCTGGACCCGACCCGGTGTTATACGTGTGATCGGAGATACCCAGAGCCTGCCTACGCGCTCAAATATTCGGACAAGCTCCCTGGCTCCATTATAAACCTCCTGGATCAAGAGGTCCTAGCTGGGCACCGTGCAATAGCGCAATGCAGAGAACGACAAGCCCGAACATGACTATGGAAAGCGAAAGGACGAGCGTTACTGCCCACGATCTAGGTGGCGCGGATGACATCGAGACTGCGTGGCGCTCACGAACGTACACCGCCGCGTCGATGGCACCAAGGATAAGGCTGTACGGCATGAGCCAAAAAAGAAGTGCGGCCGAGATGGATGGGAACACGAAGAGGAACACCAGCAACGACGAAGTATTCACGGCCAGGTTGAGGCCACCGATCCATACCGTCCAGAGGACCATCGGTCGTGGGCTACCTAGACTGGGTGTTGGTGCTACTTCCATGCGTCCAGTTCCAAGGGTCACAAGACCGACCCCGAAGAACAGTAGGAATGCGAGGATAAGACCTGCCTGCACCACGCCCCGCAACGCTAGGACTGAAACGAGCCGGAGGGGCGCATCATGCAGATGCCGCTCGATCTCGGAGCGAACAGTCGACTGTCCCATGGTGCTCGCCACGCCCCGCACCCGGCGTTATGCGGCAGAGTGACGTCCAAATGGCCCTGAAGCGCCACTCGCACTGGCGGGCTATCTTCGTTTCCGACGATGATCCTCTCCACGGCGGAGGGGCGGAGTATCTGAGGAGGACACGACGAAGTACATGATCGAATATGAAGTTCGCACCTCTGGCCTAACTCACGATCAGTTCAAGGACAATCGGTACGCATTGTTCAAGGCCTTTGGCAAGTGGTCACCTGAGAAGGGCCTCACGATCGATGCATTCGTCTCGAATTTGAATAATGGTGGCTATGTGTTGGTTCAGTCCGACGATCCCGGAGTGGGCTATCCGTTCGTCTCGAAGTTCGTTTACTGGAACGACGTCAATGTCGTTCCTGTTGTCGACGTTGGGGATGCAGTGGCAACGGGTAACGAGTCTCTCGCCTGGACGAGGAAACGCAGTGAAGGGTTGATACCAATCCTCAAACTGAACACAAGCTCTGAAGCACCCGTCAGCCACGCTCAATAACTGCCCCGCTCCCGGTGTTTGGTGCCACTCGGAAGCGCATTTGCACGGGCGCGTTGTGGGGCACTGCTTCGCTTTGCTAAGGCATGAAGCGAATAGATGCTGTACGGTCCCATCCCAGGTCCCCGACGATAGGGTCCACGTCACTGACGACGCCTTGGCACGACGCCGCCAAGGAAGGTCGGCGTCATGGCAACAAACATCGTTGACGGTGTAGGGGCGACACCAGCAGCCACCCGGACTGCACCGAGCTGGGAGGGGTACGCGTGGGTGGCGGGGATCCTCTTCGTTGTCGCCGTACTGGTGGAGTCCGCTATCGGGATCGGAGTCGGCATCAACCAGAACGACTCGGCCGCGAAGATCGCGAACGCCCTCGCCGACCACAAGAACCGGCTCGTGGTGGTCGAGGGGTTGTGCGTCGTCTATGCGGTCATGTTCCCGATCTACCTGTGGAAGTTGCACGACCGTCTCCTGCGCACTGACGCTGGTGGGTTGCCAGCCCTTGGTTCCTTGCTGCTGGTCGGCGGCGTGCTCTTCGTCGCCCTCCACGCCGTCAGTGATGTCGGGATCTACGGCGTGCTCGACGGGAAGCTCGCGTTGTTCGGAGCGCAACACGACCACAGTGTCTCTTAAACGCTGTACCTGTTGACCTATGCCGTGGACAGCGTCGCGGACGTCTTTGGCAGTCTCTTCGCGTTCGCGGCTGGGGTGCTCGTGTTCAGGAGTGGAGTCTTGCCGCGGTGGCTTGGGTGGGTCTCGATCCTCGCTGCCCCTCTGCTGTTTCTCCAGGCCTTCGCCTCGGAGGCGTGATTTCGTCGTTCGGGCTGGTGCTCGACCTCATCGGATACGTGTTGCTCCTAGTATTCGTCCTGATGAGCAGCGTCGTCTTGCTTGGGGGCGAGAGATCGATTGGCTACACCGCTCAAGTTGGGTAGAGACCTCTGGCCTAGCTGAGAGGCGCCCGGCGAGTGGGTGGCACCAAGGGTTCGCAGTGTCCCACTTTGCCGGTGGAACAGGCGGGTGGGCCATGCCATCGAGTTGCCGTTGGGTGACAACGTCAATAACCGCCCCCCTCCCGGTGTTGTGGAGCGCCCTTCGAGTCGGTCATCCACGAACGTCGATCAAGCGCAAGAGGTCGCTGTCGCGGATCAGCCTGCCTGGCGATTGGGAATCTCTACGTGACTTTCTCGAGCGTTGCTACTGCGGCACCGGACGGCCTCCGGCAATCTGCGCGAGCAGGGAGACACCGCTTGGACCGGTGAGGCGCTGCTCTGCTTGGTGGGCTTTGCAAGCAGGGGGTCAGCATCGTGTCGCATGGTGGCCGTCGGCATCTCCGAGCGGTCCCTCCTCAGACCAGAATCGGGGGACCAGCCACCGCCGGGCCGTTCGATCCGACTGGGTCCACCTGGCCACCACCCGCCCGGCCACGCGTCGTGGGCCACTGGCGCCACGCCGACCAGAGCCGCCCGATCAAGTAGGCGGCGGCGCTGAAGATCCCCACGAAGAACCCGATCGGCCAGTTCGACTCATAGGAACTGGCGATCGCCGCCCACACAGTGATGAGCGCGATGACCACCGACAGGAGAATGGCAAGCGGAGGTCGGACAGTGAATGAGCGGGCGGCGGCGGGGGGACCGATCATCAGCGAGAAGATCAGTAGCGCGCCCACGACCGGCACGGTCAGCGCCGTGGCTCCGGCGAGGACGAGCAGGAAGGCCAGTTCGATTCGGTAGCTCGAAATACCCTTGGACTCGGCGACCTCGGGCACGATGGACGACAAGAGCAGGGGGCGGTACAGGAATCCGATGGCGGCGATGCAGGCAATGGCCAGGAGCGCCACGGGCAAGCAACTCGGTCGTGGACACACCCAGGACCTCACCGAAGAGCAACGAGTAGAGCTGGGGTTCGTACTCCTCCGAGCGGGTGAGGAAGATTGCCCCGATAGCCAGCCCGAGGACGAGCACGAACGCGGTGACCACATCGTGGCGGCCCCTCCGACCGAGCGTGGCGATGCCGAAGGCGGCGAGTCCGGCCGCCCCGGCCAACCCGAGTAGCGCACTGAACCCGAAGATGTTGGCCGCGGCAGCCCCGGCGAAGGCGCTATTGGGGATGGCGTGTGCCGGGAATGCCGAGCCACGGAGCACAACGAAGAAGCCGACGACCCCGGCCAACACCGCGATGATCGTGGCCACGATCCAGGTGTTGGTCATGAAACTAGAGAACATCCCAACTCCTCGGCTCGAGGTTGCTGTTTGCCGGACCCTTGGCCGGATTCGGGCTCATCGCTCGACGACCGAAACCACGGCGAGTGGACCCCTCCGGTGCCCGGTGAGGGCTCGAACGGGAGGGGCTCCAGAGATGAGGTAGGCCGCGAAGGTGATGAAGACGATGAAGGAGCTGACCGGGAAGCCGGCGTGGTCGGCACCCCAGTAGTAGCTGTCATAGGCGAGGAGCGTACCGAGCCACGTGGCGCCGACGCCGATGGCAATGGCGGCTGCCAAGGCAGCACCGAATCGGTCGGTTACCCGGAGGGCGGTGGCGGCCGGACCGATGAGCAATGTCGTCGAGAGGATGGCGCCGATGGCGAGTGACGAGAGTCCGACGGCTACGGCAAGGGCGACCATGAACCCGATGCCGACCAGTCGGACCGGGACACCCCGGGCCGCCGCCATGTCGGCATTGGTGGATGCCAGGAGGAGTGGGCGGTAGAGCACGGCGATTAGCCCGACTGCGACGACACTCAGCACGATCACAACCGAGACGGTGGAGGCATCGATGCTGAAGATGGAGCCGAAGAGGATCGTCTGGGTGGCGCCGGTGGTGGCGCCCGTGGTGGTGTCCAAGTACAGGAAGAGCGCGGTCAGGCCGGTAGCGGCACCGAGGACGATGCCGGTCGCCAAATCCCGGCCCCGCACCCTTTGGACGCCGACGGCTTCCATGGCACCGCCCCCGGCCAGCCCTCCCCCGATGAATCCGGCAAGAGGACTGAGTCCGTGCAGGAACGCCGCCGAGCCGCCGGCCGCCGCCACATCGGTGAGGGCATGCCCGGCGAAGGACTGCCCGCGCATGACGGTGAAAACCCCCACCACCGCCGAGACAACGGCAGCGACACCGCCGACGACCAGTGCCACGTGTACCGGTTGGCTGGAGAAGAATCCTGGCTCGAAGACCCAGTGCATGGCCCTCAATCGACCTTGAACTCGTGAACGGAGCCGTTCAGGTCGACAATGTCGTCGGATGCCGATGCGACGACGATGCACGCGCCCGTGCACGTGGAGGACGTCGACGTGATGCCCGTAGAGCTTTGTCAGAACGTCGGCGCGGATCACCTCGTCGGTGGTCCCGGCGGCCGCCCGCCCATCGGCCAGGTAGACGACCTGATCCATGACCGGCAGCAGCGGGTTCATCTCGTGCGCCGAGAGCAGCACGGCGATCCGCTGCTCGACGGCGATCCGGTGCAGCAGGGTGACGATCTCCTGGCCCGAACGCAGGTCGAGGTTGGCCAGGGGTTCATCGAGAAGCAGCAGCTCGGGGCCGGGCGATCAGGGCATGGGCGATGAGAACCCGCTGTTGTTCGCCGCCCGACAGGGTCCCCACCCGGGCGTCGGCGAAACCTAGCGGCATCGACCGCGGTCAGCATCTCGTCGACCGCGGCATGGCGCGTGCCGAGATGGTACCGGCATCCCGAAACGTTGGCCATCGAGCCCGAGGGCCAACCAGGTCCCGTGCTCGCATCGGGCACGTCCGGATCGAGCAGCACCTTCTGTGGCACATACCCGATCGCCCGGTGCCCGGCGCCTTCGGGGCGTCCCTCGATGAGCACACGGCCGGCATCCGGTCGTCTGGAGGCCCAGGATCACCCGCAGACAGCGTGGTTTTGCCGGCGCCATTGGAGCCGATCAGCCCGGTGAACTCGCCGGCCCCGACGCTGAAGCTGACCTCGTCGAGGATCTGCCGGCCGCCCAGAGCGACACTGACACCCTCGACCTCGAGCGACCGAGCGCGTCCTCGCGCCACCGTGCGCTCCAGGTCTCCGCTCACAGGTGCTCGGTCGAGGTACCGCTGGTGACGGCGGACCGGATGGCGTTGACCTCGGCCAGCATCCACGACTGGTAGTCGTAGCCCGGGGTGGGCATGGTCTCGTAGACGCCCACCACCGGAACACCCGCCTTCATGGCGGTCTGCGCGGATCGAGGTGGTCAGGTCGTCGACCACCTGTTGGTTGTAGGCGAAGACCTTGACCTGATGCTTGGTGAAGAATCCGTTCTCCAGGGTGATGTCCTCGGGATTCGGGTCGACGCCGTTCATGATGTCGGCCTGGAAACGGAACGGGGTGAGGATGTTCATGCCCATGGCCTGGAGCAGGTAGTCGGCGACCGGCTCGGTGACGGCCACGGGCGTGCCGGGGAAGTGCGCCTTGAACGCGGCGATGGCGGTGTGCCAGCGGAACGCAAGCGATGCGTCGAAGGTGGTCAGGTTGGCCTGGAAGTACGCGGCGTGGCCGGGCTGGAGCTCGGAGAGGTCCTTGGCCATGACCTTGGCCACCGCCGGCATCGTCTTCGGGTCGTACCAGAGGTGGGGGTTGGGGGTGTCGGTCGGCAGACTCAGCACGTGCTGGGCGACGATGATCTTGCGGCTTCGCGTCGGGTGAGGCCGACTCGATCGTGTTCATGAAGGGGTCGTAGCCCACGCCGTTCTGCACGATCAGCTGTGCCGCGCTCACTTCCTGCGCCACGCTCGGGGTCGACTCGAAGGTATGAGGATCGGTGTTGGGGTTGTTCAGGATCGACGAGACGTGCACATACTTGCCGCCGATCTGGGACAGCACGTCGGCGTACTCGTTCTCGGCTCCGATGGCGTTGACCACGCCCGGGGTCGATGAGCTCGACGGAGTGGCGCTGCTGGATCCACACGCTGAGATTCCCAGACCGGTCAGCACCAGAGCGGCGATTGCCACCACCCCGGAAGCGCCCCTGAGGCGTCGTCCCGTGCCCATAATCTGCCCGGCAGTCATCATGGCGCAGAACTTATCCTCAGACTGAGTCTCAACACAAGTCCGACCCGTTAGCATCTTGCATAAGTACATCCGCATGTGTTTATGTGAAGTGGTGTCTGTAGCGACCAGGACCTACGAAGCGGCCGGTGAGTTGCTCCGGGTGCTGGCGGCGCCGGCCCGCTTGGCCATCGTGGTCGAGTTGGCCGCGCAGCCCTGTCACGTCCACGAGCTGGTTGATCGGCTGGAGATGAGCCAGCCGCTCGTGTCCCAACACCTCCGGGTGCTGCGGGGAGCCAGGTTGGTGGACGTGGAGCGCAACGGGCGGGAGGCCGTCTACTCGCTGATCGACCAACACGTCGCTCACATCGTCGCTGACGCCGTCAACCATGCAAAGGAGATCCCATGACCACGACCGAACACACCGTCCACGGTGACCACGGCCATGCCCACGGCCCGGACTGTGGCCACGTCGCCGTCGACCACGATGGACACGTCGACTACATCCACGACGGTCACGCCCACAGCGAGCACGATGGCCACTATGACGAGCACCCGCTCCCCCATGTCGAGCATGCCGGCCACAGCCACCAGCACGGTGCCGACTGCGGACACGAGACGGTTGAGCACGACGGACACGTCGACTACGTCCACGACGGACATCACCACGCTGCCCACGAAGGCCACTACGACGAGCACTGATTCGGGGGGGGTCATCCCCACTGCCTCGACGACGGAAGGACGTGATGACAGCAACTGCTCCTGAAGATGACCTGCACGATGTCGTCGAAGACCGACTGCGTCGCGCCGACCAACGGTACACATCTGGTCGACGAGCCATCATCGGCCTGCTGGTGGACGTCGGGTACCCGATCAGCATTGGGGACATCGCCGATCGGCTACCCGATCTGCCCCGCAGTTCCGCCTATCGTCACCTTCTCGACCTGCAGGTCGCCGGGGTGGTCCGGCGGATCGCCGCCAATGACGAGTTCGCTCGCTACGAGCTGGCTGAAGAGTTCACTGAGCACCACCACCACCTGCTGTGCACGCACTGCGGCAAGGTCATCGATGTCACCCCTCCTCCGACCTTCGAACGACGGGTGACGGTCACCGTGGAGGAGCTTGCCGGGGCGGAAGGGTTCCAACCCCACAGCCACCGCCTCGACATCCTGGGACTCTGCCGGGACTGCCACTGAGCCAGGCCGTAGGACACCTGGTAGTGGGTCAGTTCGGATCGGGAGAACGTGCCAAGCAGGTCAGGCGCCCGGTCGACGGGGTGACGCTCCCCGACTCGATCGACAGAGAGCCACGACGGATCAGCCCGACAGTCGACTCTTCACCGCCCAGCGAGCACGGGCGACGGCAGCTGGATCATCGTGGAGGACACTGACGATGTTCGTACCGGCGAGAATGACACCGAGTTCGAAGGCGATCTGTGCGGGGTCGGTGCCCGGCGGCAGTTCACCGCGCTCAACGGCGATCTTGGCTTCGCCCTCGAGCAGGTCCCGCCACTGCCGTTGGATACGGGCCACTTCGTCATGGACACGTCCGGTGCGCGCCCCGACCTCGGCGGAGGCGGCGACGAAGAAGCAGCCACCGGGAAAGATGCGCCGCTCCACGTAGGAGAGGAAGCCGTCACATAGGGCGAGCAGGCGGTCGCACCCTGGCTCGGTCGCACTCAACGCTGGTGTGACCACTTCGACGATGAAGCTGTCGCGCGCTGCGTTGATGGTCGCCAGCTGGAGTTCCTCCTTGGAGCCGAACAGCGCGTAGACACTGCTCTTGGCGGTCCCGGTGGCGTCGGCGAGCCGGCCGATCGAAAGCCCTTCGATGCCCTCGATCGTCGCCAGCTGTGCCGCCTGTTTCACGATGCGGGCACGTGATCGCTCACCGGGGGCTCGGGTCTGCTTCCTCGGTGCCTCCTCCTCTCGCATCGGCTCGTTTTCCTTCTTTCGCCCATCTGACCCCTTGCATCTTAGACGCACGACCGTTTACAATACTTGCACGATCGTCCGTCTAGTAGAAGGTCGGAGCCAGTGATCGGCGCGAACTGGAAAGAAGCAGGCCGGGGCTGGGGGGCGCGTGCCGCGGAGTGGGCGTACCTGTTCGAGCCGTACGCTCGCCCGGCGAACGAGTTGTTGTTCGACCGTCTGGGAATCGGGGACGGTGCGCGTCTCCTCGACATCGCCTGTGGGTCCGGGTTCGCTGCCCATCTTGCCGCCGAGAGGAAGGCCCAGGTCTCGGGATTGGACGCGGCGGAGTCCCTGGTGGCGATCGCACGGACGAGAACCCCGAGCGGGAGCTTCCACGTCGGGGACATGTTCGACCTGCCGTTCGCAGATGACAGCTTTGATGTCGCGACGAGCTTCAATGGCATCTGGAAAGGATGCGAAGGTGCGTTGAGGGAAGCTCGCCGGGTACTCGTTCCCAAGGGTCGACTGGGACTCAGTTTCTGGGGGCGGTTCGACCGTCTTGGCCTCATGCCGTACTTCCTCAAGATCATCGAGCTGTCTCCGCCTGAACACGGGGAAGCCAACATGGAGCACGGGGACACCGGGCGCCACGGTGTCGTGGAAGACATGCTGGCAGCTACGGGCTTCACCATGGTGGAGCGAGGAGCCGTTGATGTCGTCAATGAGTGGCCTGACACCGCCACGGCCGTCCGTGCGTTGGCGGCGGCAGGACCGTCCGTCCCTGCCATCGAGGCGGTCGGCTACGAAGCATTCTGTCAGGCGTTGCATGAGGTCATCTCGCCATTGTGCGAGCGGGATGTCGGCGTCCGGGTGGCCTCCGAGTTCGGATGGATCGTGGCAAGTGCTGACTGATCTGATGCGAGTCCGGCAACGACCGACGAATGCCGTCGTCACTCCCGGTCGGGAGCACCCCACCCAACCGGGAGCTGTGGGATGCCCTTGCGTGCTGCGCCAACTCAGGCGAATCGAGAAGGGGCACCCAGACATCTCGGGGGACAGAAGGTGGTTCAAGGCGAGAAGCCTTTCCCCCTGAGGAGAACGGCGGACTGGAGGGGTGATGGCGGCCAATGGGCCGTGTGCCCACGAATCGACAAGAACGGAGTGATCCCATGACGCAACTGAGTATTCAGGAAACCTTGTATCCGGATCTCACTTGCTTCGGGTGCGGTCATGCCAATCCCGACGGCTTTCACCTCCGTAGCTACAAAGAGAATGGGGTCACCGTGGCCACTTTCACTCCTCGCCCCGAACACGACAACGGGTTCGGCTTCCTCAATGGGGGGATCATCTCAACGGCACTCGATTGCCACACCGCGGCTGTTGCGATGTGGGAAGCCCATCGCCATGGTTGGAAGGCCGATGAAGGTGCGCCGGTTCCCTTCATCACCGCTGGCTTCGACGTGCGATTCCTGCGGCCCACTCCGTTGGGACTGCCGCTGTCGCTTCGGGCTGAACCCGTGGAGCTTTCTGAGTTGGCCATCGTTGTGAGTGCCGAGCTCGTCTATGACGACAAGGTGCGGGCGACGATGCTGGCGAACTGGCTGCGATTCCATCCTCGGTAGAACCAAGGCCGGCGGGAGACGGAGGCTGTTTGAGCCGCCCACCGGATGAGGCACGTGAACCGAGTGCTCCGATGAAGCGTCCATGGCCAGATCTGCCGATGCCACGGCTACTGCGGCCCCGCAGTCATCTGCGCCAGCATCTGTTCGAGCCTGACCTGGTCGGGTCCAATGAACGGTCCGGCGTCCGGAACCGCCGCCAACGATGCGAGGAACTGGTCGATCATGCTGCCGGGAGCCGCTGGGAGATGGCTGCCCAGGATCAGCGACGGCTTCAACTTGGCGACGGCGTCAATCTCGCTGACCAACTTCCCCCGGTCGACCTGGTGCATCCAGGGCGAATCGATGGTCGCCCAGAACACCTGCCCCTCGCGCAAGTCAGCTTCGGAGAGGTCGGCGGCGTTCTGCGGGACGTCCTGCAGCAGCGCCCCGAAACAGTCGGCCGGGAAGAGCACGTCCGCGCTGGTATCGAAGAAGCCGGTGGTCGATGGGTTGTCGAAGGTCGGGGGCCTGAACGCAGTGAGGGTGCGACTGCCGAGCGTGATGCTCTGTCCGGGGTTGACGAGGTGGACTCGGTCCATCGGGAGCGGTTCGGACAAGCTCATGATGCCGACGCCCAGGAACGTGGTGATGACCTTGATGTCGGGGTACTCGGCGAGCAGCTGGCCCAGTGCGCCGATGTGGTCGCCGTCGGTGTGGGTGAGCCAGATCCAACGGAGGTCAACCGGGTCGATGACCGACTTGAGTGCAGTCATGAAGCTCTCACGCTCGACGACTGGGCCAGTGTCGACCAGGACGGGAACATCCCCTTGGAGCACGAACGAGTTGATGGCGATTTGGCCGAGGCCAGGGATGGGGAAGTTCGTGGTCAGGACGTCGATGTCCGGTGCTGCCTTGTAGGTGGTGATCATGATGTGCTCCTTTGCATTGGTTGATCCGATGGTCGTCTGCGGAACTCCGTGCATCGGGCAGGGCTTGGCCAAGGGTCGGTCCCATTGGGCCGGTTGGACGGGTGACCCGGCCCTTACGGCGACGCGATGTCGATGCCGTGCCGTCGGGCTGCGGCGACGAATTCCTCCTGGCGGTGGGGTGGCAGGTCAGCAGGCGGGAGGGTCCGGGCCGTGGCCGACCAGCCGCATGCCCGAGTGAAGTCTTCGAACCCGGCCGGGGTAACGAGGATGAGGAAACGGGCCACCTCGGAGTCGACACGGGACCGGTGGCGAACTCCCCGGGGACCGAAGACGAAATCACCGGTAACGGCCGGGCGGGACTCCTCACCCAGCCAGAACGTCAACTCCCCGTCGAGGATGTGCCAGCCCTCGTCTTCGTGACGGTGCGTGTGGACGGGCGACCCCGATCCGCGGAGGGCACGGACCTCGGCCAGGGCTGGCTGTCCGTGCGTGTCGTCGCCGGTCACCTTGTAAGCAGGCTGTCGGCGAACCACACCGCCTCGCCCTCGTCGAGGCCCAGCAGAAGGGCGGCGGGTGCCACCTCGGTGGTCATGACGCTTCCTCTGGGGCGGTGGCCCCTTCGGCGACCTCTTTGAGCTGTCCGAGCGTGTGATCCATGCCGTCCCTCAGTTCGCGGGCCCGGTTGGTGGGGACGTCCACTATCCGGGCCCACAGAGGAATCCATCGCACCAGGTAGGACTCGACGACACGGGTGCCGCCCTCGGTCGGCTCGAACCGGTAGTGCCACTCGGTTGACTCGCGCCCACCCTCCTCGGTGACGAAGGCAAACTCGCGACCCAGGTCAGCCGTCAGCACCCGGCCCTTTCGAGACCACTTCATCAGATTGGCCGGTCCCCCCTCGTTGTGCCCGATGAAGGTCGCCCCCACGACGGGGTCGGCGGAGCCGTCCAACCACTCGACCCGTTGGCACTCCGGGCTCCACTCGCCCATCCGGGGCAGGTCGGCCACCAGTGCGTAGATGCCCTCGGGTGGCGCATCGATGATGGTCTCGGTGCTGTCCTGCGTCAGCCACCACCGCGTGCTCGTCTCGGCCATGTCTCCTCCGTCGGTCGGCTCGTCCCTTACGGATGCTAAGCTAATACTATTAGCTTATGCTGTCAAGCCTCATTTATGCTACAGTTAAATGAATGAGGCAGACGACCAGCTCCGAACCGGCGGCCATGCCGTCGATGGACCGCCGGGCCCGCCGACGGCAGGAGACTCTCGACGAGATCCTCGACATCGCCGTGGCCATCATGTCCGAGGATGGCGTGAACGGGCTCAGCCTGTCGGAAGTGGCGAGGCGGCTCGGCGTGCAGCCCCCCTCGATCTACAAGTACTTCCCCTCGCTCATGGCCATCTATGACGAGCTCTTCCTGCGGGGCCAGAACGTGCACCTCGAAGTCATGCGAACCGCCATGGCCACCGCCGAACCTGGACTCGGTGCGCTGATCGCCGGTCTCGATGCGAGCGGGCGATGGTCGCTGACCAACCGTGCTGTCGCCGAACTGCTGTTCTGGCGGCCAGTCCCGAAATTCGAACCCTCGCCCGAGGCGATGGCGATCAGCCAGGAAATGGTCGACATCCAGCGCGCCGCGTTGGTCGACGCCGTGACCGCCGGCCAACTGGGGCCTGGTGCCGACTCCGATGAGGCCGTCTTCCTGGTGTCCACACTGATCGTCGGGGTCCTGAGCCAAGCATTCGCCAACGAGCCCGATCTCGAATGGGGCACGGGGCGCTTCACCCCACTGTTCCCCAAGCTGATGCGGCTGCTCGTGGCCGCCTACCCACCTCCTCCCTAGTGGATAACGAGGCTGGCGTTCCCGTACCGCCATCGACCACGTTTCGTCGGAATCCTTCGGTCCGGGACAAGCGGGTGGCGGCTCCTTGAATGCCCCGCCTGCCCAGTGATGCGAGATACCCATCTCACCATCCGAGTCCTCAGACTGGATACCCGAAGCGAGGAACGGTGTTCACCACTGTCTGGCCTCCGATTGGATCGGACCGGAGCGTGTTCAGCGAAAGTGACAAGGGTGAAGAGTCCGAGACGTGCGGGGCGTATGGGTTCCAAAACGCGTAGGCACCGACGGAAAAATACAGCGCTCCGGCCGGTATGTTTCTGGCTTCCTCGAGCCGCCCCGTCCGTGGGTCGAGGATCACCGACGGTTGATCCGGGCCCCCGTGGGCGGCGAAACCGACCCCTGTGACCCCCGACGCACTGTGTTGGTGGCCGAGGGTCACGACGCCGGGGATCAGCGGAAGGGCGTGAAGCAGAGCGAGTCGGAATTTGGCGGTGGCGCCAAGTAGGGGTGTCTGCAGCAGCAGCAGAGCGCGTTCAAATCCGGGGTTCGGATACGACGACGGCTGAACGGCTTCGTCGAACATTTCGTTTCCCGTGCGACCAGACGTCAGTGCTCGAGCCAACGTCGACGGGTCGCCCGACAGCGAGGACACATCGATCACCCCTAATCCCTCAGTGAGCACTTTGGCCGGCCCGTCCTTGGGCGCAAACGCCAGCGCGCCGCCACCCGGTGTGTTCGCCTCGCAGAACCCGTTCGGTTGTCCACTGAGCGGGTGGGCGGAGAGCCCACTTGCCATCCACGCCGAGCGAAGGGAGGCGGACGAGAACTGGGGCAGGCCGAAAACGGCCTGGACGCAGGTGGCGCCCCCGTTGGCCCACGACTGCGACAACGCCGGGATTGAGATCTCACCGGCTACGCCCAGAGGAAGGCCGTCCATCGAAAAGGTGATGACGGCCTGGGTGTGCAGCCATTGACCCCGGGCCAGCCCTCGGGGTGACCCCGAAAGGAGCGTGGCGACTGGCCCAGACCCCGGCTGCGCTCGACTTCCACTCCGGAACAACCCCCTACCGGACGTCGAGGGTATCTCCGCGTGGCGAGGCGTAGCGCTCTGTCTCCCGCAGGCCACCGCGGTCAGTACCAGGATTCCGGCGACCACGACTGCCCCAGTGCGGACGTTCCATCCCACACCATGACGGTACGTTCGGCGCTGGTCGTAGGTTGACAGGTCCCTGGGCACCTGGTGCAGCTCATCCCGAAGCATCGTGAACTCGATCCGTTCAAGGTGGCTGTCAACCCCGTGCGGCCCCGGCTTCGGCGAGTCCCTCCGACTTGCGACTCGGATCAGGTCACGACAAAACTTGAGTGGTGCCCGTCAAACTAACCGTGGTTGTCGACAACCCCACCCGACCCCGACGCCTTCGAGGCTCTCTACGGCTCGCCGGCCAACAAAGACCTTCTGGCCAAGCTCCCCGATGTCCAGCGCGTGGAGTCGGCCAAGGTGTTTCCGAAGGAGGACGGATCCCCCACACCGGCCTATCGGACCATCGACATCTACTTCCCCGACTACGCCACCGCGTGCTCTGCGCTGGCGACACCCGAGGGAGGCGCGCTGGCCGGCGGACTGGTCGAAGCGGCCACCGGGGGGATCCGCTTTCTCCTTTCGGACATCGAAGCCTGACCCCCGCAGACCGACCGTCACTCACCTGGCCGGTCCCGCCGCCTGCCGGGCCCCGGCCCGGCCCATCTCACGGCGTCGCTCTCACCACGGCTACCGATCGGTGGATGATTCAGGGCTCAGTCGCTGTCGTATCCCAGTGACCTCCCATGCCCGTCCCAACGCACTTCCGAACAGCCCCACCATCACCAGCACCAAAGCGCGCTGCAATGCCGAATTTTGCGTGTCGGACAAAAGAACAATGGCCACGGCGAGCTGGATCGAGTAGCCCCCGGCCGAAATGGCGGCAAAAATGATGTTCAGCCTGCGAGTCGGAAAGCCGCGGGAGAAGTTTCCGGCGCGCTTGGCTCGCGGTATCAGGCGGCCGGTGGCCAGCAGGCCGACCACCGCCATCACGAGGTTGACTGTTCCGAAGACCGTGGCCCCTCCGGTCAGGGCGACGATCGAGACGAAGAAGACGTCGACCAAGGCCAGGAAGGCGCTTCCGGCGAGAACGGTCCGCCTCTCACGAGTCGCGGCATTCGTATCGTCGGCGTTGACGACCGATACGGCCACGACCAGCAGGCCGAGGATGGCAGCAGATGCGCCCGCGCTCGTGGCGAAGAACATTTGGTAGTGGTTCAGCAACCGCGCCATCTTATGAGCATCGAACGGTGGCGACGGGCGATCAGCCGCCCGTCGATGCGCCTGGTTTCGGCAGTCTGTGTGGCAGGCCGGCACCCGGATGGTCCGGCGGTGGCAATCTCTCCTGGCCGGTTGACCTTCGATGTCCGGAACTACTTGTTCCGCTCGGTGCCGACCGAGAACTTCACGCCCCGGCGCCCGTTTCCGGCTGGCGCGGCCGGTGGCCAGTGGACCTGGACGGTTGCGGACCCGCGGTGATGGGTAGGCCATGTGGATGGCCCTCGACATCTCTGATCGCGGGCGCGACCGACGGGAGCGGTTCATCCGCCGAACCCAGGAGCTGCCGCCGACCAGCCAACTGGTATACCGGATCGATCACCTGAGTTCCCTGCCCGGCGCGTCCATCTTGGTGGCTGCGGCCCTGTTGGGAGCGGTGGTCGCCGGAGCCTGCCTGGGTTTCTCGTCCCAGTGGGAATCGGGGTTCGCCATCGGCACGTCGGTGGTCACGCTGATCATGGTCTTCGTAATTCAGCACACGCAGGCTCGAGAGCAGGCGGCCACCCAGCGCAAACTGGACGAGCTGCTCCGCGCCCTGCCCGAGGCCGAGAGTGCGCTCATGATGCTGGAGGAAGCACCCGAGGAGATGCTGCGGGACGTGGAGATCGTCCAGCGCGAAACGAGGGACGAGGTGCGGGACCGGCGGACTGGACACGCAGGCGTCTGGGCGTATCAGGCCGACGGGGGCGAAGCGCCAGGGTGACGATGGCGAGGGGGGCGGGACTCGCCTTCGGCCTCGACCGGGTGTTCGCAGACAACGATCCCATCGGCTCCGGCCGCGGCCCGGAGGATCGTCGGGGCGGAAACCAGGATCACACCGGTCCCCGCTGCAGACTGTCCCGGTGTTCCTCAGCAGTGAAGGTGCCCGGCTCGGTCGTGCGCAGGAAGTCCATCAGGATTTCCACAAAACCGGCGGGATCCTCCGATTGGGGGAAGTGGCCGAGCCCGGGCATGATCTCCAACCGGCTGTGAGGGGCGGCTCTCAGCGCCTGGTGGGCGTGAGCCAGTGGGATGATCCGGTCCTTCTCGCCCCACACGATGAGTGTCGGTATCCGCTCGGCCAGATACAGACGATCCATCGCACTCACCGACTGGCCACGAGGATCGATCACCGAACGCATGGTGCGTATGAAGGCCCGGCGGCTGTCGGAGTCGGTCAGCGAACGATAGGAGCGCCAGATCTCGAGGGCGGGCACGCTCCGGAGACCGAGCCGATCGGCCAGGTGGTAGACCGGGTCACCCCAACGCCGGGCGAAGGCGGGGAACACGACCGGCATCACGTATTCGGCCGCCGGCAGGGTGGCGATACGAAGGATCCAGTTCACTTCGCGCCCGAGACCGCCCGCATCCACCAGCACCAATCGCTCGCAGAAACCGGGGAACTGGTACACGAACTGCATGGCGACTCCGCCCCCGAAGGACTGTCCGACCACGGTGGCTCGCTCGATCCCCAGCACCACCAAGAGATCCCGCATCCAGCTGGCGAAGTTGCCCAGCGAATAGTCCGCCGTCGGCTTGGAGGAGTGGCCGTGGCCGAGGAAGTCGGGGGCCACCACCGTGTAGTGCGATTGGAGCAGCTCCATGGCCGGAATCCACGTCTGGGAGCTTCCGGCAATCCCGTGGAGCAGCAACAGCACCGGTCCGTCGCCGCCCATCCGATAGCCGATCCGTTGTCCGTGGATGGTCACGTAACGGATCGGAAAGCTTCCCGCCTCCTCGGGCGTTTCCGATTCCTTCGATGCCTGATCCATCCGGCCGGCTACCTTCTGGCCACGGCGCTATTGGTCGGCGCCTTTTTGGCCGACGCCTTCTTGGCTGAGGCCTTCTTCTTGGCCGGCGCCTTCCTGGCTGAGGCCTTTTTCTTGGCCGGTGCCCTCTTGATGGCCGCCTTCTTGGCGGCGGCCATCTTCTTCGTGGCTCTCTGCGTCGCCGTTCGGCCTGCCTCACCGGCTCGTTCGGTCTGCTCGTTGATGGCCTTGACCACGTCGTTCACCATCCGACGTTGACCTTTGACAACCCGCTCGGTGAAGTCGAAGACATCGTCGACCAACCGTTCGACATCGGCGGAGATCGGAGGCACGAATCGCCTGGCCCCCTTGTTGATGCCGGTGGTCAGGTCGCGGCTCGCATCGAGGATCTCATCCTGTGCCCGCTCCACCAACTGCTCGATGTGCCTGCGCAAATCCGTCCGTTCGGGCATGGGTGCCCACCTTTCCTCGGTGTCCCTCTCCTGGCCATGTTGAGCCACCGTCGGCACGGGCACGAGGGTAGAAAGTCCCATTTAGGCCCAGAACGGGCCGGCCAGCCGCTTCACCGCGGAATTCGCTGGCTCACCCCGGACCGTCGATGGCCCGTCGGAAGCGGCTGCCACCGAGGTCGTGCAACTCCGAGGTGAGTACCCGCCCCATCAGCGACTCCACAGCATCGTGGGGCGATCGTGTCCCGGCCAGAATGGCCCCCACCTGTTCGGCCACCGGCATCTCCACGCCCACCCGGCGGGCCAGGGCCAGCACGGCCGGCGTCGAGTCAACCCCTTCGGCCACCATGTTCAACTCCGTGAGAACCTCGTCGAGGGGGCGGGCTTGCCCGAGGGCCACACCCACCCGGTGGTTACGGCTCTCGTCGCTGCTGCAGGTGGCGATCAGATCCCCGTTGCCGGCGAGACCCAGGAACGTGAGGGGATCACCGCCCATGGCGACCCCCAGTCGGGCCAATTCGGCCAGGCCCCGGGTGATCAGTGCGGCCCGGCTGTTCCAGCCGTACCCCAGCCCGTCGGTGACGCCGGCGGCGATGGCGATGACGTTCTTGACGGCGCCGCCGATTTCGCACCCGATCACGTCGTCGCTGGTATAGACCCGGAACCGGTGGCTGTTCAGAAGGGTCTGCAGCCAACGGGCAGTCCCGTTGTCCGGGACCGCCACCACCGTGGCGGCCGGCTGTCCGGCCATGACCTCGAGAGCCAGGTTGGGACCGGCGAGAACACCTATCCGATCGCGTCTTGCCGCCCCGAGCTCCTGACTCAGGATCTCAGTCGGCCGGCACAGCGTGCCCAGCTCGATCCCCTTGGTGAGGCTCAGGGTCACCACGTCGGGACCCACGAAGGGTGCGATCCCCTGGGCAACGCCTCGCATATGCTGGGCGGGAACGGCCATGACGACCAGCTGACGGCCGTCGACCGCCGTCCCGTGATCCGTCGTCGCCCTCAGTGAACTCGTCAGCCGGAAGCCGGCGAGATAGGCCGGGTTCTCGTGACGGAGCGAGATCATCTCGGCCACCTCGGCCTGCCGGGCCCACAGCACGGTATCGAACCGTCGGGCCAGTATCGACGCCACTGTGGTCCCCCACGAACCGGCACCGATGACGGCAATCCGCACTCTCGCGTCCGAGCCGGGCACCCCCTCGGTCACCGGCGACGGTGCCGGCCCCGATGGCGGGTCCACCGCCGTCACGGCTGCGATTCGTCTCCGTACATCTCATCCACTTCCTTCCGGTGCCGTTCGATGACTACGTTGCGCTTGACCTTGAGCGTCTGGGTCATCTCGCCGGAGGCGACGGCGAAGTCGTGATCGAGAACCCGGAAGGCGCGCACGTGCTCGACATGGGAACGCTTTTCGTTGACGTCCTTCACGATCCGATCGATGGCCTCCCTCAGATCCGGATCGGCGATCAGAGCCCGGGGTTCGACCTCCTTGCCTCGCTCTTTGGCCCATCGGAGCAACGCCTCGATATCGAGAGTGAGGAGGGCCGTGAGATAGCGCCTACCGTCCCCGATCACCACCGCCTCCGACAGGAGCTCACTGTTCCGGAGATCAGATTCGATGTCCTGCGGGGCCACGTTCTGCCCGGCCGCGGTGATGATCAGATCCTTCTTCCGACCGGTGATGCGAAGGTGGCCATCGGCTTCGAGGGCCCCCATGTCACCCGAGTGCAGCCACCCGTCCCCGTCGATGAGCTGAGCAGTGCTTTCCGGGTCGTGGAAGTAACCCTCGCACACGTTTCCCCCCTGGACCAGGATCTCTGCATCCTCGGCAATGCGCACACGTACGCCGGGCAGGGGCAATCCGACCGTCCCGATCCTGTTGTCCTCCGGGAGGTTGGCGGTGGTGGGGCCGCAGGTCTCGGTCTGGCCGTAGACCTCCAGCACCGGCAGGCCGATGGCCGACAGCCAACGGAGCAGGTCCGGGTGAACCGGCGCCGCCGACGCCACCATGATGTGGGCTTTGTCGAGGCCGAGCTCGTGCCTGACCTGGGCCCCGACGGTGGCCCCCAGGGCCCGCTGGGGAAGGTCGGTCCACGGCGCCGGATGCCGGCCCGCTTCCTTCTGCCGGGCGACGTGCTGGCTCAGCTCGATGTAATGGTCGACGACCAGCCGCTGGAGGGTCCGGCTGTTGTCCAATCCGTCGAGGATGGCCTCGCGGAGCTTCTCCCAGACCCGGGGCACGGCGAAGAAGATCGTCGGCCGGCAGGCCCGGAGGTCCTGGCCCACCGTGCCGATGCTCTGGGCGAACCACGTCTCACCTCCGATTGCCGCCGAGGCGAAGTCGCTTATCATCCGCTCGGCGATGTGGCTCAGGGGCAGGAACGACAGGAACCGCTCGCCCTCGCGCAGATCGAAGACCGAGATGGCGCTTCGCAACGTCCACATGATGTTGGCATGGCTGATCATGGCCGCCTTGGGTGGGCCGGTCGTCCCGCTGGTGTAGACGAGTGTCGCCAACTGGTCGGCTACCACCGCCCCCGATCGGGACTCGAACAGGTCCGGTTCACGGTCGAGACGGCGGGCTCCCGAGGCGCGGAGTTCAGCGAAGGCCGCCACGAACTTGTCGTCCCAATGCCCACCGTCGAACACGAACACCTGACGGAGAGACGGCAGCTCGTCCCGCACCTCGAGGACTTTCGCCAGCTGGAGCTCATTCTCGACAAAACAGAGGCGGGCTTCCGAGTGTCCGAGCACGTAGGCCACCTGCTCGGGCGAGCTCGTCTGGTAGATCGGCACCGACACCGCTCCATCGACCAGCACCCCGATATCGGCCACGTGCCACTCCGGTCGGTTGCCGGACAGGATGGCGATCCGATCGCCGGGCAGCACCCCGGCCTCGGCCAAGCCCGCCGCCACCTCGTCCACCGCCCGGCCGTACCCGGACCACGTCAGCGCCGACCAGGTACCGTCCGCATACCATCGGAGGGCGGCCCGGTCGGTCAGCCGAGTGACACTGTTACGAAATGCATCCACGATGGTGTCGCCCTCAAGCGACACCGGTGCCCGATGGTCCATCTCGACTCCCCCAGTACTGGCACACGAAGTGCTCACACGAGCACGACCCGACACGGCTGGCGGCGGAGGCCCGATACGCCCACCCTACGTGACCTGACCGGTGCCGTGGGCGGGATGGCAATCCCTGGCGGACCCGAACCGCGGCTCCGGACCTCACCCGGAGCCAGCAGGTCGCCATCGCTGTCGACTGGGGTCGCTTGGCGAGCTGTTCGAATTCGACGTCGACACGGCCCGTTGCTGCTGGAGCGAGCTCATCTTTGGGTCCCGGTCGAGATTGCCACCACTGGCGCCGGCGAGGAAGATATGACTATGGCGCCAGGTGCGCAAGCGTTCGCTCGATGTCCCATCGATGGTGCAGGGCATCATGGGTGTTGGAGAGGACCACGTCTGCCAGTGTCAGTTCCCCCCGCTCCGGGTGGACGAGCACCACGGCCGCGTGACGAGAGGCCTCGACCGCCGTCGTCGACCGAGCGGGTCAACGACCACAGAGCGGCCGGCACGGGAATGAGCTTGTAGTTGCGGGCACGGGCGAGCTCGGCCTCGTCATAGTTGCCCACACCAGAGGGCGCGCCCGCCACAACACCCACGAGCCGTTCTGCCCAGATCCTGAGATTGTCGGCCACGTGACTGACGTATTCGACCACCGACCAACTGAGTCCGGGATGTTGCTCGTTGCCCGAACTGTCGGCAAGAAGTCTGGAGTAGACGGACGGGACGCCGGCCACCAGCGAGACGGCGTGCGGAACCGAGATTGCCCAGCTGTACCCGCACTCCCGGCACGGATCCCCGTAGACGGACATTCCCCAGTCGTTCATGGCTAGAGCCACTCCCTTCCAGCTCGGATGGTCGCCTCATCTTTCCTTCCGGCCTGCGTCACCCGACGCCCACGGAACTCACGGAGCCACGGGGTCTCCCGAAGACGTACCGATTCAGTGTTGGCCGTTCCCAGTTACGAATGGATAGTCCGGGGGTCGCCGATCGGGCTTCAATCAACCTCGACCAGTATCTGCTCGAGAACCTCGACCCGTCCACTGAGAGTGGTGACGCTTGACCGCAGCTCTCGCAGCTCCCGGTCGTTTCCTTCGAGGGAGCGCACCGAGCGATCGGAAAGGTCGCGGTATTGCAGTTCGTTCTTGACGGCGGCCCGGGCCTTCCAGATCGAGGTGGCGGGCCATGTGATGGCGGCCACCAACAAGAGTACGAACGCCAACGATCCAAACGTCCACCACATTCCACTGTCAGCCATGTCCATTTGCTCCCTCGTTTTCGGCGACGGTGACCGTCCCGGCTGCTGTTGCGATGAGACTTGGTGTGAGATCCCAGGAGAATGGGGCAATGTCGTAGAACTTCATCGACTTGCCGTCCTCGGAGAGCTCCAGCACCGAGGAGACCAATCCAGCCTGCTCCAGCTTGCGTAGGTGGATCTGCAGCAGAGGCCTGCTGATTTGAAGCTCCCGTGCCATCTGGCTGACGTACTTCCGACCCTCTACGAGGACGCCCAAAACCCGAATGCGGTGCGGGTTGGCCAATGCGTGGAGGACCTCGAGAAGCTCATCTCCTGAGACGGACCGCGCTTGCGACTGGTTGGGTGTTTGCATGCAAGTATCAGTTTGCATATGCAAGAAACACTTTCAAGTCCAGCAGGTCCAGCCCCTCTTCAGTGTCGGGACGGAGCATGAGTACCCCAGGTTGTGCGGGCCCATCGGGCGATTTCGGTTTGCCGCCGCCAGGCGCTGGGCGATCCCGGAGTTCAGGGAACCGCAAGTACCGGGCGACCGAGAACGTCGGCCGGCCTGCCGAACTGCCATGCTTTTGGGGTGGATGCATGTCTGGTATTCGACTTCGACGGAACGATCCTCGACACCGAGCAATCTCTTTATTCGGCGTGGGCCGAGATTTGGAATTCTCAAGGACACGAGCTGGCCATACCCGACTGGCAGCAGAATCTCGGCACCGACGACACGTTCGACCCCTGGGTCGAACTGGAACTTCGCGTCGGTCACACGCTCGACCCGGCATTGCAACGTCGTCGCCGCCTGCGAAGAGACGAGATCCAGTCGCGATACGGACCGCGGCCGGGCGTGGTGGATTGGCTGTCAGAGGCCCGGACCCTGGGCGTGCCGGTCGGAATCGCGTCATCGTCGCCGCCTCAGTGGGTGGAGGGACACTTGAAGGCGCTCGGACTTCGGGGCTACTTCGCCTGCCTCGTGTGCCGCGATGGAGATGTCCCAGCCAAACCCGAACCCATCTCGTACCGGCTGGCCTGTGAACGCCTACAGGCCGACCCCGCCCGTTCGGTTGCCGTCGAGGACTCCCCTCACGGAGTGGCGGCCGCGGTGGAGGCCGGGCTTTTCACCGTGGCCGTGCCCCATGACCTGACCGTTGACCTCGACCTGACGGCGGCCCACTGGTCGACATCATCGCTGACCGATTTGACACTCACCACTGCCCTCACGAGGTCGGCAATGCGGGGGACTGCGTGATGTCGTTTGCTTACCCACGGCCCCGGCCCTGGGTAAGCCGGTCATCCTCGGAGACGGCCTGTCACCGCTGCCCCCACCAGGGCCAGCCAGATCGAGCCCTCCACTCGTCACGCAGCCAGCCGAATGACGCCGTAGACGAATGAGGTGAAGGGCCCCTCGGTACCATCGGCAGTCGGATAGAGAGTCACGACCGAGTACTGCTGGCCACCACCGGTGGCGTTGGCGAACTCGCCGGTACCGCCCGTGACCGTGACCTTGCTCGTCACCCGGTACCGGTTGTACGAGGTGGTGGAGGCTGATTCGCACACCGTTCCGCTGAGTGAAGTGTCGAGCTGGCTTCCGTTTGACGCGGTCGTGGTTACCGACCCGGCAACTTGGCTGCCCGGGCCGGAGCCGCACGGTGGCGGAGGACTGGCCGCTACCTCTGAACCACGCGTGGTACCTCGACCTATCGGTGTTCCGAGCACTTTGCCGACCGACGTCGTCACATCTTCCACCGTCGACGTGATCGTGCCCCTGCCTATCTCGAGATAGGGCGCTACCTTCCGACCGGTCGTGGCCGTCGCCGACGCAGTGCCACCGAAGAAGGCGAGACCGAGGACGGATACAACGATGAAGGAGATGCAGGTTCTTCTCACGGCGACCCACTTTCTGGCCGGGCCCAAACAAGTAGATCCCACTCGGACCCTACGCCCTTGTCGGTTCGTCCCTCAGCACGCCGATCAGCCGAATGTCCAAACCGGCGACCCCGGTGGCGAGGCTAACACCGTCCCGAGACCGTTTCCCGGGGACGGGCGACGCCCGGTGACCGCTCCGATCTCATTCGGGACAGCCCCGCCCTGCGCCGAATCGCCCCTGGACCAGGCCCCGCGGGTGGGGTTGATCAGTCAAGACGGGGCGGGTCACCTGGCGGCGGGAGAGCGTGGGCATCAGCCGAATCTCCGCACCTGCGTCCATAGGTCCGACCAACCGCCGCGCGGGTCGACACAGATCCAGATCGGGGTGCCTTCTTCCTGATTCTTGACCTGGTAGGTGTTCCTCAGACGGCCCTCGAGCACACAGCCGGCGAACCACCGGGTGAGCTGCCGGCGGTCAAATCCGACCACCACCGACCGGCCGGACGTCTGGGCGGGCGGGCCCCAGTACCAGAAGCCGTCCTGTCCGCTGAAGGCGCCGGGTAGTCCGAGTACCGGACCGAAGCGGTCGACAGCGCCGGCTTCGCCGTAGTTGCTCGCCAGCACGCTGGTGCCGGCCCGCTCGGGCCCCGGGACCTGGCGGTACACGTCGGCGATCTCGTCGACATAGGTGGGCCAACCGATCGTCTCTCCCGCGTCGTAGTCGAGGGCCACGATCGGAGTGTGGTGGAGGGTGGCCAGCGGTAGCACCGGAAGCGTGACCGGGATCGTGGTCACCACCGTCAGCACGACGGCAAATCCGACCACAGTCCTACGAGCCCAGGACCGCCCTCGTTGCATCCAATCGACCGCCGGCTGTGCCCCGGCGCCGAGGAGGACGGGGAGGAAGCCGGCCAGGTAGTAGGCCTTGCCCCCAGTGGCCACGAAGACAGCCGCCAGCACCACGTAGGTCCAACCGAACGACCGGCACCACCGGAGCCGCTGATCGCCGAAGAGCCGAACGAGCCCGGTGATCCAGACCGGGGCCAGGTACGGGCTCACCAGAAACAGCTGCTCCGGAAGGAGAAGAGCCCGAGGAGTCGATGTGCCCGAGCCGCCCGAGGCGATCGAACGGCTGACCATGATCTCGGGCCACCCGTGGTGACCCTGCCAGAGGAGATAGGGGGTCCAGATGAGTAGAGCGAGCAGCGAACCGATCCACAACCACGGCGATGCGAAGAACCGGCGCGGCCCGCAGATCACCAGTCCGATGGCCAGGCCGGCGGCCAGGAACGCCACCAGATCGCTGTTCAGCAGTCCGAATCCGGCCACCACCCCGACAACGAGCCAGAGTCGATGGCTTCCGGTCCTCAGGATTCTGAGGACCAGCCACAACAACAGGGTCCAGACCAGGAGGTCGAAAACGGTGGTGTCGAGGTAATGGCCCGCCGACAGCAGCAGGGCCGAGGACGCCATGGATACCGAGGCCAACAGCTGGGCCGCCGACCGACCTCCGAGTTCCCGCGCCACCAATCCGGTGACGATGACGGTTCCTCCTGCGGCCAGAGCCGAGGGAAGGCGCAGGACCACGAGTGACGACGAAGAGATCGAATGAGCGGCCCGAGCCAGGGCCGGTACCAGGGGGGGCTGATCGGGATAGCCCCAGGCCAGGTGCTGTCCGGCAACCAAGAAGTACAACTCGTCCCGGTGGTAACCGTACCGATCGGACAGGGCGACAAGAAGTGCGACCGTACCGGCGGCGACGAGCAACACGGATCGGCCGAAAGCAGAGAGGTTCTCTCGGCTGGTGTCGTCGGAGCCCTGGCCGGCAACGGCCGGACTGCCCTCGGCCCCGATGGCCAGGCCGGCTGACGGCGGCGACGGCGACGGCGACGGCGACGGCGACGGCGAAGAATCCATCTCACCGGCCACCATGGTCCGAAGGCGTTGCACCGGCTCGACCGACGGGCCCCGCCTGGGGGACGAAGGCGTTCACCAGCAGCGTCCGCACCGTGGCCCGGGCGTCGTCGTCACTGATCATGAAGGAGTCGGGGTCCCGCTTTCGGTGCATGGCGAACCACGCAATGGTCTCGACGATGAACCGGGCGGCGGTGGCCGCATTGGGCACCGGGTACAGACTCCCGGCCCTGATGCGTCGACTCAGGTACGTGGCCAGATCGGACACCAGGTCTCGGCGCCAGGTCCGGAAGTAGATCTCGGCCAATTCGGGAATGTCGGCGGCGCAACGCTCGATGAGGGTCAACAGCATGCGGTTGCGCTCGACCGCGCCGTAACACTCGTCGATGATGGCGCTGAACTCTTCGCCGACGGCGGTGGCTCTGCGGCGATGCAAGCCCGCGTCGAGCTCTGGGAATGTCGTCTGGGGAGACCACTGGGCCAGGCGGACGAACACATCTGACAGCGGCACGGTGGGAACCGGAACCGGGAGATCCACCTCGTCCCATTCGACGCCGATGGCACTGAGCACGGCCAGATGGAACAGGGCCGCCTTGCTCTCGACATAGCCGTAGATCGCCCCGTGGCTGAGACCGAGCTCGTCGGTGACATCGGAGATCAAGGCTCGCTTGAACCCCTTTTCGGTGAAGACCACCCGGGCGGCTCGGCCCACCTCGCTCAGCCTCCCCGCCGGGGACGATCTCGCCACGATTCGATCCTAACTGACTCAGTCAGTCAATTTCTGGTGGACGTGCCGGCTGGGCGCCTCCCGGGCGCTCTGGGCCCTCCGCCGGCACCGGTCAACGGGCCAGTAGCCCGAGGTCCAGTAGCGCCGATCTGACCTCGCCGATACCCCGCACCTGCTCAGCCCGGAAGCCGAACGACCGGGCTGCATCCGAGTTGACAGCGACGTCGTCGAGATAGAGGACGCGGTGGCGACCGACCGGGAGTCGATCGGCGACGGCCTGGAAAATAGCCTCGTCGGGCTTCACCATCCCGAGTTCGAACGAGAGAAAGCGGAAATCAAAGAGACCAAGCTCGGGCCAGTGGGAGAACTGGTGGTCCCAGTGCATGGAGTTGGTATTGCTGAGGCATCCGATGGGCACCGATCGCCGGGTCTCCGACAGGAGCTCGATGGTCCCCGGGAAAGGACCGATCGGCCAGTACCGAAAGATGTCGAGGAATCGTTCCGGGGAGACATCCAGGTCCCATTCGGACACAAAGCCCGTCGAGAACTCGGTGGCCGAGCACTCCCCTCGCTCGAACCGTCGGACCCATGGGCTGGCCAACCAACGAAACCACACTTCGTCATCACCGATGGCACCGGCCAGCTCCTGCAGGGCGGCAACTCCCCCGAGTTCGATCAGAACGCCACCGAGGTCGAACAACACGAAGTCGACCGGGCGCTCGGACACGATCGGGTCTACCGCTCGGCTCGGGGAGACGGACTCATTGCCTCACTGCCGCGATGTCCTCGGGATCGGGGACGATCTCGCCGTTCGAATCGACGATCGGCGCCAGCAGATCGAGATCGGGGTTGTCGAGATCGGGGCTGTTCGGATCGATGCCCTTTTCGGCGCAGAACCTGATCAGACGGCGTTCCTGGGCCAAGCGCAGGATGTGGCCACTCACTTCATCTGCATCTGCCATTGTGCTTTCCTCTCTACGGCTCTCGTCCACGCTACCCAGATCGTGCGGCAGCATCGGTCGGTCCCCCGGGTTTGCGCGCGATAGCGCGCGCACAAATCCGCATCAGTGGAACACCCCCCGGATAGGGTGCATCCATGCCGCGACCTCGAACATACGACGAGAGGCGCATCGCCACGGCGGTGAGGCTTCCCGTTTCAGTCCATCGACGCCTGCACGAGGCGGCGACAGATCGAAACATATCGGCAAATCTCCTGGTCATTCGAGCTGTGACCGAATTCCTCGATCAGCTGCCGACCGCCGAAGCCGCCCTCGGAGGACGCCGCCGGCGGACCCGGTCGTCCAGGGTGGGAACCAAATCATGAGCGTGGTGCCGCTTCGAGCGGCCAAGGCCCGGAAACGCCCGGCCACATCCACCACCAACTTCGGTTCGGGTCGCCGCGAGAGCCACGACTCCTCGGCGTTCTACGACCGGTTCGTGCCACCTGACATCTCTGGCGATTCAACCGTCCGCCGAACGAAGGAAGTCGATGTCCTCCATGCCCGGGACGCTCGTCGGATGGATGGCGTGGCCACGAGCTCAGTGGCGCTCATCGTGACGTCACCCCCGTACTTTGCCGGTAAGCAGTACGAGGAGAGCTTGGGTCAGGACGGCGTGCCCGGCAAATTACTTCGAATACCTCCAGCTCCTGCGGGACGTGTTCGCCGAGTGCAAGCGGGTCTTGGAACCCGGCGGTCGCATCGCCGTGAATGTGGCGAACCTCGGTCGGCGCCCCTACCGGTCGCTGTCGAGCGACGTCACCGAGATACTCCAGGAACTGGGTCTGCTACTCAGGGGCGAAGTGATCTGGTGGAAGGGCAAGGCGGCGGGCGGCTCCTGTGCGTGGGGAACCTTTCAGCGACCCTCCAATCCGGTGCTCCGCGACATCACCGAGAGGATCATCATCGCCAGCAAGGGGAGGTTCGATCGCGCCCTGACTCCGGTCCAGCGGGCGGCGGCCGGACTTCCGTCGACCGCCACCATCTCCCGCGACGAGTTCATGGAGGCCACCACGGACATGTGGGAGATCGCCCCGGAACGTGCCATGAAGATCGGACATCCGGCCCCGTTCCCGGTAGAACTCCCGGGCCGGCTGATCGAGCTCTACACCTACCAAGGCGACGTCGTTCTCGATCCCTTCATCGGTTCCGGCAGTACGGCAATCGCCGCCCTCCGGGCCGGCCGACACTTCATCGGATTCGACACCGACAAGGACTACGTAGCTGCCGCCGAACGACGGATCGCCGACGAACGCCTGCGACTGCGGGCCCAACCGGACCTCGGCGGCTTTCGAGTCGAGCTCCCAGCTCATGACCCGGCCAGGGACTCCGAAGACCTGGTGGCCGAGGCCGTGCGTCAAGGCCGCCAAGCCAAGGATCTGGCCGGGGTGCTCCTGGAAATCTGCGGATTCACGAACGTCCGCCCCGACGTGAAGGTGCGAGGCCTGGGAATCGTCCTCGGTTTCCTCGCCACCGACCAGACCGGCGAGGACTGGGCCTTCGACGTGTCGGGCGCCTTCACCTCGAACCGGGCCGGGCTACGGCGGACGGACACGCTCTGGAGGTCGCTGGGAAAAGCGGCGATCCTCCGGGAAGGCGGGACAGGTCTTCCTCTCGTCCTCATGACCACCGATGCACCGGCACCAGGGACGGCCGGCTTCCAGGCCCTGACGGTGATGCGCGGGCCCTCGCATCCGGTGTTCGACCTCGTCGAGCTGTTAAACGCCGACGACCGGTCGAGGCTCGGCCACTATGCCGTGCACGGCCAGAAAGCCGTGCTCGGGTAGACAGGCCTCGACCACCGCTTCGGGTGGCGACGGCCGCTGATGGCGGCGAGTCCGCCCCGTGGGAGGATCGTGGGATGCGGGTCGGTCTGCACGCTCTCGGCATCGGCTCCGGCGCCGATCCGGCAGTGATCGAAGCCGTGGCACGGACGGCCGACCGCGCCGGGTTCTCGACCCTTTGGTCGGGGGAGCACGTGGTCATGGTGGACCGACCCGACAGGCCCTACCCGTATGCAGACGACGGGGTCATAGCCGTCCCGTCCGATGCCGACTGGCTCGACCCTCTTCTCACCCTGACCTTTGCGGCGGCGGCGACATCGCGGATCCGGGTGGCCACCGGCGTCCTGCTGCTTCCCCAGCACAACCCCCTGGTAGTGGCCAAGCAGGCGGCCAGCCTCGACGCACTTTCGAGGGGACGATTCGTGCTCGGGATCGGAATCGGATGGTCGAGCGAGGAGTTCGCCGCCCTCGGCGTCCCCTTCCGGAGACGAGCGAGACGGACAGGGAGTTCGTCGAAGTCTTGCGCACGCTGTGGAGCGAAGACGTCTCGTCGTTCGACGGCGAGTTCCTCCGTTTCGAGGAGGTGCGGAGCTACCCCAAGCCGGTCCGTGACCGGAGGGTACCGATCGTCCTGGGAGGGAACAGCGACGGGGCGCTCGAACGTGTCGCCGAATACGGCGACGGCTGGTACGGCTTCAACCTCCCGGTGGGCGAGGTCGCCGATCGCCTCGAGGCCTTACACGACTGTTGCCGGCGACGGGATCGGGATCCGGACTCGGTGGAGGTCGCCGTGTCGCTGCGGGACGGCACACCCGAGGACGCTTCCAGGCTGGCGGCATTGGGGGTATCCGAACTGGTGCTGGTGGCTGCACCCCCCGAGGAGCCCGGCCACGCCGCCAGTTGGGTGGGGGAGCTGGCAGATCGATGGGGAATCGCCCCGGAACCGGCCGGGTAGCGCCGGCCCGTCTTCCTCCCCTGTCGCCAGCGGTACGGTGGCCGCTGTCATGACCGAACTGTCCGTCGTTCAGGTTGGAGATCCGATACTGCGCCGGCGAGCCGCCGAGGTTCCGGCGACCGAGAGCACCTCGGATCTCGTCTCCCAGCTCATCGGCCGGATGTGGGACACCTTGGACGCCGTCCCGGGCGTCGGGCTGGCGGCACCCCAGATCGGCGAACCATGGCGGGTGGGCGTGGTCCATGATCTGGTCGAGTTCTTCCACAACTACACCGATCAACAACTGGCCGAGCGCGAACGCGTGGCCATCGAGCCCTACGTCCTGATCAACCCGGTGCTGACCCCGGTCGGTCATGAGACTCGGAATCATTTCGAGGGCTGCCTGAGCGTCGAGGGATACATGGCCGCCGTCGAGCGATTTCACGAGGTCGGCGTCGAGTACCTCGACCCGACCGGGCAACGATGCGCCAGACAGGTCAGCGGCTGGCACGCCCGCATTCTCCAACACGAGGTCGACCATCTGAACGGAACTCTCTATGTCGACCGGATGAACTCCCGGACCCTCTGCAGCACCGAGGCCTACCCGGCGGTGGGGGCGCTGCCCGCCGTCGAAGCCGTCGAGCTCGTGACCGGCGCATCCGGCGCATCCGGCGCATCCGGCGCATCCGGCGCATCCGGCGGGGAGAACTAGGCGGGAAGGACCTTCGTCCGTCGGCGTGCCGGTTCTCCAAATAACATTTGAACAGAATGTTATTTGGAGAACCGATAGCGGGAAGGGCAGGTCGCCACCAACCGGCAGATTACCGGCCCGGGCCGGGTTGGACCAGGTCAGCCCGAGGCGGGGCAGGACACCTAGTGACCCGAGTCAGAAGTCATTCGCTGACAATAGGCCGCGAGGGTTTCGAGGATCTCGTCGGCGGTTTTGTGCCAGATGAACGGCTTCGGATCCTCGTTCCAGTGCTCGACCCACGAGGTGATCGATCCCTCGAGCTCCTTGGTCGATCGATGGGTGCCGCGGCGCAGCCACTTGGTGGTGAGCTCGGCGAACCAACGCTCGATGAGGTTGATCCACGAGCTGTAGGTCGGAGTGAAGTGCAAGGTGAAGCGCGGGTGGCGCAGCAGCCAGCGCTTGATCTCGGGGGTCTTGTGGGTGGACACGTTGTCGACGACCAGGTGTACCTCGAGGTCATCAGGGACCGAGCGGTTGATCAGGTTCAAGAAGCGACGGAACTCTTCGGCACGATGACGCTCGGTCATGTCGGTGATCACGTGTCCCGAGGCCACGTCGAGCGCGGCGTAGAGGTTGGTCGTCCCGTGACGCACGTAGTCGTGGGTGCGCCGCTCGGGGAGCCCGGGGCGAAGGGGGAGCACCGGGGCAGTGCGATCGAGGGCCTGGACCTGGGTCTTCTCGTCGACGCACAGGACGAGGGCGCCATCGGGCGGGTTGATGTAGAGGCCCACGATGTCGCGCACCTTGTCGACGAAGAGCGGGTCGGGACTGAGCTTGAACGTGTCGACCAGGTGGGGCTTGAGTCCGAAGGCCCGCCAGATCCGGCTGACCGCGCTCTGGCTCATCCCCGTCGCCTTGGCCATCGAGCGCGTCGACCAGTGCGTGGTGTCGACCGGCGTCTCCTCAAGCGTCTTGACGATCACCGCTTCGACGTCGTCGTCAGAGATGGTGCGCGGGGTGCCCGGGCGCGGCTCGTCGTGGAGACCGTCCAGCCGATCGGCCAGGAACCGACGACGCCACTTGCCCACCGTGTGCGGATCGAGGCCCAGTCGTTCGGCGACCTCGATCACGTGCCCGCCCTCGGCGCAGGCCAGAACGACCCGACAGCGCCGCGCCAACGCTTGGGCACTTTTGGGTCGTCGGGCCCAACGCTCGAGCGTTTCGCGCTCGTCGTCGCTCAACACCACCGGTTCGAGTACAGATCGCCGCATTGCTGCCTCCAATCGTCGCTGACGAAAGGCACAACGCGGTGAGGCAGGAGAAAATCCCTCCGACGCGACTTATTTCGGACTCAGGTCACTAGGGCACGATCCCCTCGACGGCCAGCAGCGCCCGCTTCATGGGCAGACCACCTCCGTACCCGCCGATGCCGTCACTGGCCACCACCCGATGGCAGGGCACGATGATCGGAATGGGGTTCCTGCCATTGGCCTGGCCGACAGCCCGTGGCCCCCTCGGCCGCCCGACCCGACGGGCGAGCTCCCCATAGGAGATCGTCTCGCCGTAGGGGATCCGACAGAGCTCGGTCCACACCTGGCGCTGGAATTCGGTCCCGTCGAAGGCCACGGGAATGTCGAATTCGGTTCGGTCCCCGGCGAAGTACTCCTCGAGCTGGGAGACCGCCTGTTGCAACACCGGGGTCGTCCCGGGCCGGTCGTCACCCACCTGGTTGGCGTCGTTGGGAAGGCGGATACCGATCAGCGAGTCCTCGGTGCCCTCCAGCACCAGCAGGCCGACCGGGGTGTCCATGGGTACGGTCGAAGCAGTCATGCGGCGTAACGTCCTTTCAACTGATCGGGGGTTTTCGGGAACCAGGCGATCGGAAGCGACCACAGATGGGCCATGGCATAGCTGCGCCAAGGCCGCCATCTGGCAGCCAAACGATCGAGGTCGCCCGGGGCATCGGGAAGACCGAGGGACCCGGCGGCCCGCCTGATCCCGAGATCGGTGGGCATGAAGGCGTCGGGGTCACGTAGGGCCCGCATGGCCACGTACTCCGCCGTCCACGGTCCGATGCCGGGCAGACGGACCAGTACCTCCCGCAACTCGGTGGGGTCGGTCCCCGGATCGATGACGATGGAGCCGGAGTCGACACCCTCGGCCAAGGACACGAGAGCCCGCCGGCGGGCGGCCGGCATACAGAACGCCGCCGGCTGGCGCCCGGCCGTTTCGACCAGGGCGGCCGGCGTCGGGAACAGGTGGCTGATGCCACCATGGGCCACGGGGAGCGGTGCGCCCGCCGTCTGTACCAGTCGTCCGGCGACTGTGCGCGCCCCAGCCACCGAGACCTGCTGGCCGATGATGGCCCGCGCCGCCAGTTCGAATCCGTCGACCGCTCCCGGGACACGCCGGCCCGGGTGCTCCACGACCAGCGGTCCGAGCTGGGGGTCACCCCCCAGCGCGTCCACCACAGCCACGGGATCGGCGTCGAGGTCGAGGAGCTGGCGACAACGCGAGACCGCCGCCGTCAGGTCCCGCTGGTCGGACAGCCACAGCTCGGCCTCGACGAACACGGGGCCATCCGATGGCGGTTCACCGGCCACCAGCGAGACGACGGCGTGACCGTGGGGAAGACGCAAGCTGCGTCGATAGCCGGCACTGTCGGCGACTTCGATGCCAGGCACCGTCCGGTCGCCGAGGAACCGGATCAGGCTCCACGGGTCGAAGGGGCGCCGGGCCGGCAGGCGGAGACGCACTCCTTGGGCGGCCCCCTGGTGACCACGGGCATTGGGTTTGGACACCCGCCGCCGCAGTCCACTCGGAGCATCGGCGAAGATCTCCCGCACGGTCTCGTTGCACTGACGGATGCTGGCGAACCCGGCGGCAAAGGCCACCTGGGCGACCGGCAGCTCGGTGGTCTCCAACAACAGGCGAGCCGTCTGAGCCCTTTGGGCGCGGGCTAGGGCGAGCGGACCGGTCCCGACTTCGGCGGACACCAGCCGGTTGATCTGGCGCACGCTGTAGCCCAGCCTTTCGGCCAGGCCCTGCACCCCTTCTCGATCGACGATGCCGTCCCGGATGAGGCGCATCGCCCGGGCGACGGTGTCGGCCCGCACGTTCCACTCCGGTGAGCCGGGAGCGGCGTCGGGACGGCACCGTAGGCAGGCACGGAACCCGGCCTGTTGGGCGGCGGCGGCCGAGGCGTAGAAACGCACGTTCTTCCGCATCGGCGTACGAGCCGGGCAGCTGGGCCGGCAGTAGATCCCGGTGGAGGTCACACCGATGAAGAACCAGCCGTCGAAGCGGGCGTCCTTGCTCTGCGCCGCCCGGTAGCACCGTTCAGGATCTTCTATCACCGTGGCATCGTGGCACGTCCCACGACCGTGTACGAGCGGAAATCGGACATTGCGGTCTCCCCTCCGACAAGCCGTTGTCCCGAACCCGGCGGACGTTCTCAGTCCACCGGCAGCTTGGGGATAACGTCGGGCGGGAGGTTCTTGAGCACCTCGTCCGGGATCTGACCCTGGACATGGTCGGCCAACCGTCTGGACCGGGAGCGGAGCGAAAGCATCTCGGTGTACTGCTGGTCATCACCCCTTACCCCGGAGATCAGAGGGGAGTGGGCGACGAACACCGCGCCGGCGAACATGATCAGGAGGGACAGCGCCTCGAGGGGACCGTACGCACCCCCGGTGCGCAGATTGTCACCGAACAGCCCGATGCCGATGGCCATGGACGCCAACGGATCCACCAGCACCAGCGCCGTCTGGGAGGCGGCGATCGGCCCGGCGTGGAAGGCGTTCTGAGCCAGGAACACCGATATCAGCCCGCACACCGCCAGGCCATACGTCTCCCAATGGAAGAACATGTGAACCCAGTCGGTGGCTACGTAATCGCCCACCTTCTTGATCAGGGCGGCAGTGAAGGCGAAGCCGATGGCCCCGGCGGCCCCGAACATGGCCGCCCGCCACCAGCGGGGGCCCCGCAAGGCGGCCAGCACGCACAGGACCACCGCACCTCCACAGGTCGAGCCGGCGATGATCCAACCGAGCGGACTCGGGGACAGGTTGCCCCCTCCGGGCTGGGCGAAGATCAAGAAGCCGGCAAGACCGCCGGCCGCAGCCAGACAGGCGACCCACTCCCACACCCCGATGCGGAACTGGAACCAGGTGGCCAGCAGCAGGATCAGGAACAACAGCTCGGTGGTGAGGATGGGCTGGACCTGGCTCAGGTCGCCCAGGTGGAGGGCGAAGGCCTGCATGAGGAAGGAGCCCACCATGAACGCGAACCCGAGCAGCCACACCCCCCGCTTGATGGCGTGGGTCAGCAGACTCAACTTGAGGGTGGACTCTTCGGGGGCGTCCTCGACCCCCATCCGCTGGAGGAGGCTGGTGAGGGCGTTGGAGAGCGCGGCGCTCAGGGCCAGCAGGTAGACCATGGGACCCGGACCCTCAGCGCCCGCTCACGAAGAGTGCCCCTCGTCCCCGCCCGGGGGTGCCAGCTGTTCCATGAACTCGAGCCGGATGCCGCCGGGGGCCTCCACAAAGGCGATCCGCCGGGTCCCGAACGTCCCCGACACCGTCTCGGGGCCCCAGATCACCGAGTGGCCTTCCAGCTCGGCGTCCAGATCGTCGGTGAACAGGGCGGGATGGAGAAAGCCCTCGGCGGGCAGTTCGACCTCGTCCTCGTAGATCGCCTTGGTGAACAGCGTGATCATCACCGGGCCGAGGTGAACGTCGGCGCGCTCACCGTTCTGCCAGTACATCCGGTCGCGAACATCTGCACCGGATGCCTCGTAGAACTGCAGCGCACCATCGAGGTCTGCCACCTTCACCGCCAGGTTGGCCAGGCCGGTCACGGACAAGACGCCTCCTTACTGCCGCCTCTGCAACGTCATTGTAATGTGCCGTCCGATTGCCCCGGACAGGCCACCACGGCACGGCGAAGACGATCGGGAAGCAGCTTCAGGGACCGGACGGGGCCGTCGGGGGCGCCGAGGGCGCCGAGAGGAACCCGATGATCTCGGGGAGGCTTTTCGGGTCTTGGGCCACGAAGGCGTGTCCACCCTCGTAGATCCGTAGCTCGGAGCCGCCGATCCGCGAGGCGATGGCCCGCCCGTTGACCAACGGAGCGATGCCGTCGTAGCGACCGCAGGCCACCAGGGTCGGGCAGGTGATGGCGGCCAGTCGGTCCCAGACGTCATGGTGACTCCGGGCCCGGAACTGCTCCACCACCCCCTGGCGGTGCCCGGGCTCGACGTCGTCGGCCCGGGCCGCCAGCATCTCGACCAGCCGACGATCGGCGGGATGGGCGGCGAGCCACTCGTCGTCGAAACGGGTGTCCAGCAGTTGACGGCCCACCCGCTCACGCTCCAGGGGGGTGAGGGTCTCCAGCTCGTGGAGCGGGTAGGACGAACCACCGGCACCCCCAGCCGAGGTGCACAACAGCGCCAGCCGCTCCACGCGGTCGGGCCTGGTCACAGCCAATTCCTGGGCCACCATGCCGCCGAAGCTCATGCCGAGGACCCGGGATGATTCCCAGTCCACCGCCTCCATCACCGCCAACGCATCGGCGGCACAGGACGCCATCTCGTAGGAGTCGTACACCGGTCCACTCCGGCCCAGGCCCCGGTGGTCGTGGACCAGGAGGTCGAAATGGGGCACGAACAGGTCGAGCAGGAGGCGAGAGCCTTCGATGGTGGAACTGGACCCGAGGACGAACAGCAGTCGGGGGCCATCGCCGCGCCGTTCGTAGTAGAGGTCGTTGCCGTTGGCGGTGACAATGGGCATCTCGACCTCGCTGGACGGGGCGACCGGCGCATCCCGTCCGTGAGTATGGCAGGGTCTGGTGGCCTGGCGGTCGCGTCAGGCCAGCAGGGCCCGATGCGGTACCGAACAGATGACCCGTTTGATGGCCCCGAGCGTCCTGGCGTCCTTGGGGGCGCTCGAGCGGGCCAAGGCCTGGGCCGCCGGCCCGACCTCAGCCTCGGGGAAGGCGCACCCCACGATGCCGACGGCGGCGGCCTCGGTGCCGCCGTACCGTCGGCCCGTCGTCATGGCCTCGTGGGCCACCGCCGGAGTGAGGCGGGACATGACCAAGGCGGCCATCCCCTCGGGGAAGGACATGCCGATGTCGATCTCGGGAAGGCAGAAGAACCCGCGGTCGGCCCGCATCACCCGGGCATCGTGAGCCAGGGCGAACATCGCTCCCGCCGCGAAACAGTGACCCTGGATGGCTGCCACCGTCGGGACCGGAAGGACCAGCAGACGGGCCAGCAGGGCCTGGACATCGGACAGGAATTCGGTCATTTGATCGCGGTGGTCTCCCAGCCAGTCGAGATCCAGGCCGTTGTGCCAGATCTTGCCGGAGGCCACGGTGACCAGTGACCGGGGTTCGGGCTGCGCCTCCACCTCGTCGAGAAGGTCGTTGATCCGGGAGATGGAGTCCGGATTGAACCGGTGATCCCCCTCTCCGAGGTCCAAGAGGCTGAGGTCTCCATGACGCTTGAGTTCGATCACGGGCCCAGGATCGCACGAACCGGCGACAGGCATCCAGTGGACACGAAGTCCAGGTCGGAAGGTCAGAACGGACGTGCTCCCCGGGGACGGTGCCCGCCCAGGGTTGTCGAAATTCGGGCCGACGACTAGATTGTTCAACCATTGTGTTTCACGCCCGGGTCAAACCGATGGCGGGATCTCATCCCAGAGTGCGTTGTCGGCGGCTCATCCCGGCAGCTCTCCTCTCGACTCTCGTCGCCACCACCGCCTTCACGGTGGAGCGCGCCCCGCAACCGGCGGGGGCCGACCAGGTCTCGACGCTGAAGGCCCAGGCCACGGCAGTTTCGGAGAAGCTCGTCCAGGAGCAACTGCAGGTCGGCGCATACGCAGCAGCAGTACTCGGTCGCTTCGGCCAAGACGGCAGCCGAAGCACAGGCCATCGACCAGATCTCCCAGCAGATCTCCCAGGACCAGCGGCAGATCAGCGTCCGGACGGCCGAGGTCCGGACCCAGGCGATCCGTTCCTACATCGACTCCGGCTCCGGCCCGTCGAGCGCGGACACGGCTCTGTTCAGCGGTGATCAGGAGACCGCCCAGGTGGCCAGCGAGTACTCGTCGATCGCCGAGGGCAACATCAACACCGCCATCGACCAGCTACGGACCGCTCAGGGCTCGCTCCAGGCCCGTCAGTCCGCCCTCCGACGCCAGCAGGCCATCGACCAGGTGGACCAGAGCCGCGAGGCCACCTACCTCGGACAGGCCGATCAGACCGAACAACAGCTGGCCTCCCTGCAAGCCACCGTGACCGGCCAGCTGGCGGCGGCGGTCGCCCAGCAGGCCGCTTCCCAGGCGGCAGCGGCAGCGGCGGCGGTGGCGGCCGCTCAGCACTCTGCCGCGTCGCCGGCCCCGGTGACCCGGTCCTCGGGAGCGGCGTCCACGTCTTCGTCGGCGTCCCAGACAACCACCGGGGCGCCACCGGGATCGACCACCGCCGCCTCCTCCCCGGTCGGCACCTCCACCAACGTCGCCGATCCGTCGCTCAACTCGTTCCTCCAGTGCGTCGTGCAGGCCGAGTCCGGAGGCAATTACGGGGCGGTCTCCCCCAACGGGCTCTACATGGGCGCTTTCCAGTTCAGCCAGTCGACCTGGAACAGCGCCGCCGCCGCCGCCGGACTGTCCAGTCTGGTGGGCGTGCCTCCCAACACGGCCTCCAAAGCGGACCAGGACGCGGTGGCCGTGGCCCTGTTCGCCCTCGACGGTCAACAGCCGTGGCTGGGCGACCGCTGCACCTCGTAGGCGTCACTCCGGCGGGGTAGACGTCGCTCGACCGGCGTAGCGCCTCGGTCGCCGGTCACCTGAGGCGGCACCGGCCGGTCCCGGCACACAGGTCGCACTCGGGTGCCTCGCCAGCCGCGTGGGCCAGGCAGTGGTCCACCCGCTGCTGGACGATGTCACCGAGGAGGGCGTGCGGGCCCAACGGTGCGGCCACCAGGTAGCGGACTCCTGGATGCCGCGGAAGCCGCCTGGGCGGCCAGGGTGGGGATGTCGCGGTCCCAGTGGTCGCCCGGCCACAGGAAGAAGGGGGCGATCACCACCGTGGTGGCGCCGGCGGCCACGCAGGCGTCGAAGGCGGTACCGATCGACGGTTCGGCCAGCTCCATGTGGGCCGATTCGACCAGGGCATAGGGCGCTCGGCGGCGCCACTCCTCCACGAACGCCTGGTGGCGGAGGTTGGCCTCGTCCCGGCGCGAGCCGTGATCGACGACCACCACCCCGACGACGGCACCGGCGGCCGCCGGCCCGGCACCGGGGGCATGGGAATCGGTGGACACGCCCCGACCCTAGGCGCAGCCCGGCCCGATACCGGTCCGTGGTCGGGGTGAGCCGCAGGTCCGGACGGAGGTCCGGGCGGCTGACGCCCCGCGGATCACGCCCTCATCGAGCGCTGATGTACTCCATCAGCTCGTTGCGATCCTTCTCCAGCTCCTCGATGCGGCTCTTGACCACGTCGCCGATGCTGATGATCCCGCAGAGGTAGGCGCCCTCGACCACCGGGACGTGGCGGATCCTCTGCTCGGTCATCAGGTTCATGATCCGATCCACATCGTCGACCGGTGAGCACACGTGCACCGAGGTCGACATGATCGACGACACCGGCTCGCCCAGCAGTTCGGTGTGGAGCTCGCTCAGCCGTTGCACGATGTCTCGCTCGGAGACGATGCCTTCGATCGACCGGCCATCAGGTGAGACAACGAGCGCCCCGACTCGGTGCCGGACCAGGTCGGCAACCGCGGCCCCGACCGTGGCTTCGCCGCTGATGGTGGCTACGGCGAACCCCTTTCCTCCTAGTAGGTCCGAAACCAGCATGAAATCCCCCTTCTCAGAGCTTCCTCTGTACTGTGGCCCCCGTCGACCGCTCGTGCGACCGGCAGCCAGTTTCGCGCCCCTCATACCGGAAGGGAACACCCGAGACCAAGTTGCAACGAAGTTGACGTCATCCCAGCTCCAGGGTGGGCCGGACCGTGGGCTCAGGCGCCTGTCGACCATACCCGGGCGGTCCAAGCGGGGTAACAACCACATTTACCAGCACTTTCTCTACGATGGGAGAGATGTTCGCCAGCCCGGAACCAATCCGGCCCGACCCGCCGGCCTCCTCGCGGGCTGGTCGCAAATGGGTGCAACGCTCGGAAGGGGACCGCCGGACGTGGGCCCGCCTGCGGGTCATGGAGGGCAAAGGGGTGATCGTGCTCGACGACCGGCGGGTGCCGGGGCTCGAGGCCAACATCAAGAGAATCGCCGTTTCCTCGGCCGGGGTCTTCGTCATCGATGCCAAGCACTTCAAGGGCCGGGTCCACACCAAGCGCTCCGGGCCGATCTCGAACCTCGGTCCCGACGAGCTCCATGTCGGCCGCCGCGACTGCACCCCCTACGTGAAGGTGCTGGTCCGCCAAGTCGAGGCGGTGCGAGCGTCCCTGAGCGACATGGTCGGGGGCTCGTTGGTTCCCATCCAGGCGGTGTTGTGCCTGACCGGGGCGGAGTGGGGTTTCGCTTCGCCGTTCGACGTCCAGGATGTCTGTGTCGGCTGGCCCCAGGCGATAGCCGGACTGGTCCAATCCCCGGGCATCATGGACTCCCCCACCGTGCGGGAAGTATCGACGCTCATCGCCCAACGCCTGCCCACCTTGTGAGCGGTGGCATGGCCCGCCGCCATGCACCCACCCGGGTCTCCCGGCCGTCCCGCCAGGTCGTTCACAGAGTTATCTCCCGCCCGTCACCGTGACGAAACATGCCGACGGTACCCTGGGACAGGGTCGGCTCAACGGCGAGCCACCCCGATGATGACCCGCCCATGACCACTGTCGCCGACATCGAACTCACCTCCACGAACGGCCAACCAGCGCCCGATCCGGCACCTGGTGCACCCCCACGTGATCGTCCTGTTCGGGGCCACCGGCGACCTGGCCCGCCGGAAACTCCTCCCAGGCCTGCTGCGGCTGTCCTACTCCGGCCTCCTGCCCGAATGCCAGATCGTGGGAACCTCCCTCGAAGAGCTCGACGACTTCCAGTTCCACGCCTTCGCCCTCGAGGCCTGCGAGAAGTTCGCCCGTGGCGACATCGTCGAGTCGCACTGGTCGGCATTCCGCGACCGCCTGCGCTACGTCCCCCGGAGCCAGGGGCCCTCGGGACTGGCAGAGGCCGTCGAACGGGCCGAACGGCTGCTCAGCGGCGAGGCCAGGAGGCTCCACTATCTGAGCATCCCTCCCTCCGCCGCCCAGTCCGCCATCAATACCCTAGGTGAGGCGGGCTTGGCCCCGCGGTCCAGGATCATGATGGAGAAGCCGTTCGGCACCGATCTGGCCACGGCCAAGACGCTCAACGACGCCGTCCACGCCATCTTCGCCACCGAGCAGGTCTACCGGATCGACCACTTCCTGGGGAAGGAGGCCGCCCAGAACATCCTGGCCTTCCGATTCGCCAACGGTCTGTTCGAACCGATCTGGAACCGTGGCCACATCGACCATGTCCAGATCGATGTGCCCGAGACTCTGTCGGTCGATTCGAGGGTCGACTTCTACGAGAACACCGGGGCGTTCCGGGACATGGTGGTGACCCACCTGTTTCAGGTGCTGGCCTTCATGGCCATGGAACCACCGACCTCCCTCGAACCCCGCTCGATCAGCGAGGAGAAGAACAAGGTCTTCCGGTCGATGCTCCCCATCGACCTGTCCCAGGTGGTCCGAGGCCAGTACGAGGGGTACCGGTCGATTCCCGGGGTGGCCGAGGACTCCCAGACCGAGACGTTCATCGCCCTCAAGTGCGAGATCGACAACTGGCGGTGGGCCGGGGTGCCGTTCTACCTCCGCACCGGAAAATGCATGGCCCAGGGAGCCCGGATCATCTCGATCGCCTTCCGGGAGCCGCCCAAGAGCATGTTCCCGTCCAATTCGGGGATGGGCGCCCACGGACCGGACCACCTCACCTTCGATTTGGCCGACTCCTCCAAACTGTCGCTGTCCTTCTACGGCAAGCGGCCGGGCCCGGGTATGAAGCTGGACAAGCTCAGTCTCCAGTTCGCCCTGCACGAGACCGGGCACGAGACCGATGTGCTCGAGGCCTACGAACGCCTGATCCACGACGCCATGAGCGGCGACCACACGTTGTTCACCGCCGCCGACGACATCGAGCGGCTATGGGAGCTGTCGGCTCCCCTCCTCGAACAACCTCCCGCCGTCGAGCTCTATCCCCCGGGATCGTGGGGACCGCCAGGTATCGGCGAGCTCATCGCCCCCAACGCCTGGCGCCTGCCCTTCGAACGGGAGTGGCGCCAGGTGGACTGAGCGCCGGCGCCGGCACCCGTGACCGGGTCAGGGCCACCGGTCGTCCAGGACCCTCCAGCAGTACCACGCCACCAGGCTCCGGTAGGGCCGAAACGGCTCACCCAGCCCGGCCAGCTCCTTGGGGCTGGGGATCTCGACGAGGCTCCAGGCCCGGGCGAATCCGGCCCGGACGGCGTAATCGCCCACCGGCCACACATCGAGCCGGCCCAAGGAGGTGATCAGGAACATCTGGGCGGTCCACGGCCCGATCCCCCGCACCTGGGTGAGATGCTCGACGACCTCGTCGTCGGGGAGCCGACCGATACGGTCGAGGGCGATCCGTCCCGTGACCACGTCATCGGCCAGGACCCTCAGGGTGGACGCCTTGGCCCCGCTCAGGCCGCAGGAGACCAAGGTCTGGAGCGGGAGGGCCAACACCGCCTCGGGAGTCACGAACCCGCCGAGGGCGTCGACGAAGCGGCGGTGGATGGACGCCGCCGCCTTGCCGGCCAGCTGCTGGTAGATGACGATTTCGGCCAGGGCTCCATAGCGCTGCGCCACCGGTACCCGCCGGCGCCGGGGTGGCGCTCCGTGTCGACTGATGAGCCCGGCCAGCACCGGGTCTCTCTTGGCCAGCGTTGCCGTGGCGTCGACCAGTGCGGAGCTCTTCATGGGGCCGATGATGCCACCGGGAACGAGACCCGATCGACCTCGTGGCGGCCCGGTAGGCTTCGGTCGGCGACCGGCTTCGGGGGCGGAGGGCGGCCCGCCGGCAAGTCCATGGGCCGATATCCGACCGACGGGAGTGGCATGAGCCTTCACGGAAAAGTGGCAATCGTGACCGGTGGCAACACCGGTATCGGCAGGGCGGTGGTACTGGCCCTGGCCAAAGAGGGGGCGGAAATCGTCATCGACTACATCTCCGGGGAAGAGGCGGAGACGGAGTTGGAGACCGAGGTGAAGGGCCTGGGCGACAAAGTCGTCGGCGTAAAGGCCGACGTGAGCAAGATCGACGACCTCCGCACCCTGGTGAACACGGCCGTCAGCACCTTCGGCCGCCTGGACATCATGGTCAACAACGCCGGCATCGAGACCCGCACCTCGGTCCTCGATACCACCGAGGAGCAGTACCAGAAGGTCCTCGACATCAATCTCAAGAGTGCGTTCTTCGGCACCCAGCTGGCGGCCACCCAGATGATCGCCCAGGGCGGCGGCGGACGCATCATCAACATGACGTCGGTCCACGAGGACTGGCCCATGCCCGGCAACACGGCCTACTGCCTGTCCAAGGGGGGGATGCGCATGCTCACCCGCACCGCCGGCGTCGAGCTCGCCCCCCACGGGGTCCTGGTGGTCGGGGTCGGACCCGGAGCGGTGGACACCCCGATCAACAAGGCCACGGTGGCCGACCCGGCGCTCCTCAACAAGCTGAACTCGGCCATCCCCATCGGCCGGCTGGCCGAACCCGAGGAGATCGCCAGCGTGGTGGCCTTCCTGGCCGGCGACGGAGCCAGCTATCTGACCGCCACCACCATCATGGCCGACGGAGGTCTGATGCAGAGCAGTCCCGGGCTCTGACACCGACCGGCGTCGGCTGGACGGCGGCTGGCTCGAGGGCCGCCCGAGGGCCGGAGGGCCGGTGGGGCCGGAGGGCCGGTGGGGCCGGAGGGCCGGTGGGTCGGGTCGCCGGTGGGTCGGGTCGAACCGGTAGACGAGCACCAGTACGTACGAGTGAGCGAATGAGCGACTGACGAAGTGAGGAGGACAACATGGATGACGATGTCGTCTCGGTGGAACGGGTTATTCCCGCTCCTCCCCAAGCGATCTTCGATCTGATCGCCGACGCTTCCCGGCACCCGGAGATCGACGGGTCGGGCACGGTCAAGAAGGTGAAGGACGGTGGACCGGAGCGACTGTCGCTGGGCTCCAAGTTCGGCATGTCGATGCACCAGGGCATCAACTACTCGATGGTCAACACTGTCATCGAGTGCGAGGACAACCGGCGCCTGGCCTGGCAGGCGGCCCCCGGGGGATTCGTGGGAAAGTTCGTGGGCGGCCGTATCTGGCGCTACGAGCTCGAGCCCGCCGACGGCGGCACCCTGGTGCGTGAGAGCTGGGACATCTCCGAGGACCACCAGCGGTCCTTCCTCAAGCTGGGCAAGCTGGCCACCACCACCCGGTCGAACATGGAAAAGACGTTGGTTCGCATCGAGGAGCTGACCTCGCCAGCCGCCTGACCGGGACTTGTGGGTCCGGCTCCGGGCCCTGCACCGCCCGGCCCGGGAAGTCGGAGCCTCTGTTCCGTGTTGTGCTGTGCATGATTCCCCTCTCCGTGCTCGACCTGGCCACCGTGGCGGCCGGCTCCACCCCGGCGGACGCCCTGGCCGACACCACCCGGCTGGCCCCGATCGTCGAAGGGCTGGGGTACCGGCGGCTCTGGGTGGCCGAGCACCACGCCATGCCCATGGTCGCCAGCTCGGCGCCGGCGGTGCTGATCGGGCACCTGGCCGACGCCACCACCACGCTGCGGATCGGAGCCGGCGGTGTGATGCTCCCCAACCACGCACCCCTGGTCATCGCCGAGCAGTTCGCCACCCTGGAGGCCCTCCACCGGGGTCGCATCGATCTGGGACTCGGCCGGGCTCCCGGCACCGACCAGGTCACGGCTCGTGCCCTCCGCCGCACCGGCGGCCAGGGAGCCGACACCTTCCCCGACGATGTGGTCGAGCTCATCAATTACCTCATCGACAGAGGCGGTCCCCCCACCCATCCCGCCCCGGTACCGGGTCGGGGATATCTCCCCGAGATGTGGCTGCTGGGCTCGTCCACCTTCAGCGCCCAACTGGCGGGGCTGCTCGGCCTGTCCTTCTCGTTCGCCTACCACTTCGCCCCGGCCGAGGTGGACCTGGCCCTGGAGCGGTACCGGTCCACGTTCCGTCCTTCGGTCCTGCTCGACCGGCCCCACGCCATGGTGGCCGTGTCGGTGGTCTGCGCCCCCGACGAAGACGAGGCCCGCTGGCTGGCCGGCCCCTCGGCCCTGAGCATCCTCCAGCTCCGGACCGGACGTCTGGGACCCCTGGCCACCCCCGAGGAAGCCGCCGCCTACCGGTACTCGCCCCAGGAGCGGTCGCTCATCGACGCCACCACCGCCACGCACCTGATCGGCAATCCCGACCTGGTCCACCGGGGTCTGGTCGAGCTCCAGGAGCGGACCGACGCCGACGAGATCATGCTCTCGACCCGGGCTCACTCCCTCGAGGCCCGGGCCCGCTCGCTGTCCCTGGTGGCCCAGACGTGGTCCATGACGGACACGGGGCCGGGTTCAGGGTCGGGCTCGGACTCGGACTCGCCGACTTCGAGCTCGGCGGCCTGATCACTGCCGGTTCAGACGCCCCCGGCGGGGCCGGACGCCACGGCTGACGGGTCAGAGGGCGGCGGCATGGTGCAGCACCTGGTCGGCTACGAACTCCAGGTGCTCGAGGTCTGACAGGTCCAGGATCTGCAGGTACATGCGGGTGGCCCCCAGGCCGCCGTAGGCCGCCAGTTTGGCCAGGACCTCGTCGGGCGTGCCACACAGCCCGTGCTCACGGAGCTCGTCCACCTGCTGCCCGATGGCCGTGGCCCGGCGTTCGATCTCCGATTCGTTGGGGCCGCAGCACAGCACCTGGGCCGCCGAGTAGACGAGCGATGACGGATCCCGGCCGGCCGTCTCGCAAGCGGCGCGGACCCGTTCGAACTGGTCGCCAGTGTCGGTCAGCGACCGGAAGGCCAGATTGAACTCGGATCCGTAGGCGGCGGCCAGGCGAGGCGTCCGTCGCAGCCCTCCCCCACCGATGATGATGGGAGGACCCGGTCGTTGCACCGGCTTGGGTAGGGCCGGGCTTTCGACCACCACGTAATGGTCTCCTTCGAAGGTGAAGGTCTCCCCGTCCGGCGTCCCCCACAGGCCACTGACGATGGCCAGCTGTTCCTCCAGCCGCTCGAACCGGTGGGCCAACGAGGGGAAGGGGATGCCGTAGGCAGTGTGCTCGGCGTCGTACCATCCCGCTCCGAGCCCGAGCTCGATCCGGCCGTCGCTCATGGCGTCGACCACGGCCACCGATATGGCCAGAGGGCCCGGCAGCCGGAAGGTCGCCGAGGTGACCAGCGTGCCCAGCCTTATCCGTTCGGTCTCCCGGGCGATGCCGGCCAGGGTGATCCAGGCATCGCTGGGTCCGGGCCGACCGTCGGAGTCACCCATGGCCAGATAGTGGTCGCTCCGGAAGAAGGCGTCGAAACCCAGTCGTTCGGTGGTCTGGGCCACCGTCACCAAGGTGTCGTACGAAGCCCCCTGCTGGGGCTCGGTGAAGATCCGTAGCTGCATGCCCCCGGTCTACTGGGATCCACCCCGTCGTGCCACCGGATACGGGCAGGTGGCTCGACCCTCACCCGGCCCAGGGACAGCTCGGCGGAACCCGGATCCCTCGTGCCGGGTCGAGCACCCGCCCCACGGCCAGAACGCCGGCCACCCGGACCCCGCCGATCCGCAGAGCGGCTGCTGCGCTCTGAGCCCTGGCCCCGGTGATGACGCTGTCGTCCACCACCAGGACCGACTTGCTCCCGAACTGGTGGAGATCGAGACCGGGATCGGGCACGAACCCCTGGCGGTCGGCCTCCAGGTGGCCGATCGGCGACGGGCCACGCACCAACATCTGACGGTGCAGCCGCCCCAGGACCGGGACCATGGTGACGATGGCGTCAGCCGGGCCACCGGCCGGTCGGCACGAGGAGGGCACCGTCGTCACCACGTCCCACGAGGAACCGAGCCGTCGGCCGAGCTGTTGCCCGTTTGCGGCCATCCAGTCTCCGACCAGGTGAGCCAGTTGGCGCAGGTAGACCTGCCGGGCTTCTCGTACGGGAGCGTCCTTGTAGCCGCGGAGCCAGCGGTGCATCTGGTCGCCGACCTCGTAGTCGACCATGGTCACCACGGGGACCAGAGGAAGCTGCAGCTGCTCGACCACGACGCCGCAGCAGTAGCACAGGGCGAATGCCACGTGAGTCTGGCCCCGACACACACAGCAACGGGCAGCTGTGCCCGGGTTCGAGGGGTCCGCAGGCTGTATCGGCCGTTGAGCCATGGGGATACTCGGCTTCGAGAGGTTACCGGCCGCCGCCGGTGGGACGATGGGCGACGACCGGGGAGGCAGGCGTCGCGACAATGCCGGCGATGCGGTCAGTCTCCCGGCGGAGGGGGTTCGGCGTCGACCGGGCGGTCGAGCAGGAACGTGCCCGTCGAGCGACTGACCAGGCGGTCTCGTTGGTCACTGACCGTGGCTTCGGCATAGGCGACCTGGCGAGCCATCCGCACCACGTCGCCCCGGAGCCGGTAGGAGTCGCCGACGAGCGCCGGGCGCATGGTCTCGACCTTCATCTCGAGGGTGGCCCGTGTCCGGGCCCGACCGGGTAGGGCGGCGTTGATGGCGAAATTCATCGCCGCGTCGAGCAGGAGCCCGTGCACCCCGGCCTGGACGATGCCGTGGGGATTGCACGCCACCGGGTCCGGCGTGAAGGTCCCGACGACCCAGCCAAGGTCCTCGCCGTCGACCCCGTAGCCTTCGAACGAGCCGCCCACCGTGCCGATGAGCACCATGCCGCCATTCCCCAGCCAGCGGTCCATGTCCTTGATCCGACCCGTCACCCCACCGACCGTAGTTGGCGGGTGGTTCATCGTCGACGTCCCGGCCGGTGTCGACAGAGCCCGCCGTCCGGCTACGATCGGGGTGGCTGAAGTTCTTGACCGACCGGTCAAGTTTCTCCGGTCGGTGTAGTACCGAGTCACCCCTGTCCCGTTCGCACGCCGGGCCGGTAGGCGCGAGAGCCGCCGGACCCAGAAGGAGAACCGCCATGACCGATGCCGTCATCGTCGACGCAGTCCGCACCCCCGGAGGCAAGAGGAACGGGAAGCTGCGCAACTGGCACGCAGCCGACCTGGGCTCCGAACCTCTGAAGGCGTTGGTGGAACGCAACGATCTCGACCCGGCCCTGGTCGACGACGTGATCATGGGGTGTGTCATGCAGGTCGGGGAGCAGTCCCTCAATGTCGGGCGCAACGCCGTGCTGGCCGCCGGGTTCCCCGAGTCGGTGCCGGCCACCACCATCGACCGTCAGTGCGGCTCGTCCCAGCAGGCACTCCACTTCGGCGCCCAAGGGGTCATCGCCGGCGCCTACGACGTGGTCATCGGGGGTGGTGTCGAGGTCATGACCCGCACCCCGATGGGATCGTCGGTCGTGCGCGACCTCGGCTACCCCTTCGGACCGCGCATGATGAACCGCTATGCCGAGCGCGGCGGACTCGTCGGTCAGGGCGAGGGTGCCGAGCTGATCGCCGAGCAGTGGGACATCAGCCGGGACGACCTCGACGAGTACGCGGTGCGCTCCCACCACCGTGCCGCCCAGGCCACTGCCGAGGGCCGGTTCGAGCGCGAGATCATCCCGGTAGCGGTCAAGGACGACGAGCGAGCCGACACCGCCGAGTTGATCTCGACGGACGAGGGCATCCGCCCGGACTCCTCGGTGGAGGTGCTGGCCAACCTGAAGCCGGCGTTCCGCCCCGAGAACGGAAAGGTCACCGCCGGGAACTCCTCCCAGATCACCGACGGCGCATCGGGCGTCCTGATCATGAGCGAGGAAAAGGCCACGTCGCTGGGGCTGACGCCGCGGGCCCGGTTCCACGCCTTCTCGGTGGCCGGAAGCGACCCGATCACCATGCTGACCGGCCCGATCCCGGCAACCAAGTCGGTGCTCGAGAAGGCCAAACTGACGCTCGACGACATCGACGTCATCGAGATCAACGAGGCGTTCGCGTCAGTGGTGCTGGCCTGGCAGAAGGAGTTCGGCGTCGACCTGGACAAGGTCAACGCCAACGGGGGGGCCATCGCCCTCGGCCATCCGCTCGGCGCTTCCGGGGCCAAGCTGATGGCCACGCTGCTCAACGAGCTCGAGCGCACCCAGGGCCGCTACGGCCTCCTCACCATGTGCGAGGGCGGCGGCATGGCCAACGCCACCATCATCGAGCGCCTGGGCTGAGCCTCCTTGGGCACCGCTCCGCCGGGCTGAACCGGCACCGCACCGTTCCGGGGCCCGGGGGTGCGGGGCTGGCTCCCGGGCGGCCACGAGTCGACGGGGCACAGCGGGAGGGCGTGCTGCGGATCCGGACCTCCCCTGGCCATTCGGTTCCGCAAATAACGTACCTACAGTATGTTATTTGGAGAAACAATCGGCGGGCTCACGGGTCCCCGCACTGACTTGGTGAGTCGTCGACACCGGCCCGGGCCGGCCGGTGCTCCTGCTCAGTGATAGCGCGTGGCCAGGATCAGGCCCACGAAGATGGCGCCGATGGCCGCCACCAGCCAGAGGTTGTTCACACCTCCGGGGAGCGCCCCGGCGTAGTTGAGGATCACCACCAGCACGCCCAGCACGAACATGGCCAGGATGAGGAGACCCAGCCACCTGGGGCTGGTCTTCACGTTCTTCGGCACAGGGGGCGTGTGCCGGCCGCTCTGGGTGGCCTGTGGGGCGGTGGTGGTGCGTCCCCCCAGCGATCGGCCCTTCTTCTGGGCCTTGCCCGGGCCGACCTTGGCGCCGCCTTTCGAGGTGCTCTTGGAGGTCCCCTTGGAAGAGGGACCCTTGGAATTGGCCTTGGTCGCCATTGCCGAAGGATAGCCAGTCAGTGCGGCAACCCGGCGCCGGGGACGGCGATCCAGCTCGGTGCCGGTACGATCAAACGACCATGGGGACGCAGGTACTGGTCATCGACAACTACGACTCGTTCGTCTACAACCTCGTCCAGGAGCTGGGGGAGCTCGGCGCCGACCCGGTGGTCCACCGGAACGACGCCATAGACATCGACGGGATCCGGGCGGCGTCCCCCGACGCCATCTTGATCTCACCGGGTCCCGGTCGACCCGAGGGTGCCGGCATCACCATGGCGGTCATCCGCGAGCTGGCCGGCGAGTACCCCATCCTCGGCGTCTGCCTGGGCCATCAGGCCATCGGCCAGGTATACGGAGGCCAGGTGGTGGCCGCCCCCACCCTGATGCACGGCAAGACGTCATCGGTGCACCACGACGGCAGGGGCCTGTTCGCCGGCCTGCCCGAGCCCTTCGTGGCGACCCGCTACCACTCCCTGGTCGTCGAGCCGGCCACGGTGCCCGACGTGCTCGAGGTCTCAGCAGCCACCGGCGATGGCGTGATCATGGGGCTCCGCCACCGGACCCTGCACGTAGAGGGTGTCCAGTTCCACCCCGAATCGCTGCTCACCCCGAGCGGTCCGTCGCTGCTGTCGAACTTCCTGGCTTCGGCCACGGCCTGACCGGGAAGACCACTCCGGCTGACGGCCGGGTCACCCGCCGAAGTTCGGCCCACGCCCCTGGGAGCCAGTCGTCGAGGTGCTCGTAGTCGACGAGGAGGGCAGCGTCGTCGACGTCGTGGTGGTCGTCGACGTCGTGGTGGTGGTGGTCGGCGGCGGCCCGGTCGAAATGCCCAGATTCACCGAACTGCCCGGAGGCACCTGGGTTCCGACCCCGGGATTGGTGGCGAAGACAGTTCCGGCCGGGTAACTGCTGGACGGGTCTTGGGACTCGACGCCCACCACTAGCCCGGCGTCGACGATTGCCGCGCTGGCCGCGCTGGGGGTGAACCCGAGCACCGACGGCACCGGGACGTTGGAGGGTCCCGACGAGACGGTGACCGTCACCGGGTTCCCCTGGGAGATTCTGGCTCCCGATGCCGGACTGGTGCTGATGACGAGGCCCTTGGTGACGGTGTTGCTGGCCTTCTCCACGATGTTGGCGGTCAGTCCCACCGAGGCCAGGGTGGACCGGGCCACAGCCTCAGTGTCCCCGACCAGTCCCGAGGGGACGGTCACCTTGTTGACCGGAGGGCCCACCGCCACCTTGAGGGTGACGGTGTCGCCTTTCTTGACCAGGGAGTCGGCGGCGGGATCAGTGGACAGCACTGTTCCGGGAGTGTCGGAAGAAACCTGATCGGCCGTCTTGACCACCAATCCTTCGGCGGCCAGCTTGGTGGTGGCCTGGGCCACCGTCTCACCGGCCACCGACGGGAGATTGAACGTCGCTCCCCCACCCAGGTAGCCGAGGTTCCGCAGCAGGAAGAAGCCGGCCACCAGCAGAGCCACCAGCAGGACGGCCAGGATGATGGCGTAGGTGCGGGTGCGGTTGGGCATCTCCGCCTCGTCGGCCTCCTCTTCACCGGGCAGAGCGCCGATCGCTCCCATCGCCCGGGTGTCGTCGGCCCGGCCTACCGCCCCCACCGCCTGGGTGGCCCCGGCGACCGCCAGCATGGCCGTGGCATCGTCCATGGCCAGCACCGTCCGGCCCTCGTTGAACCGGAGCAGGTCGGCCCGGAGCTCCTCGGCCGTGGCGTAGCGGTGAGCAGGATCCTTGGCCATGGCCTTGAGGATGATCGCCTCGAACGTCGGGGGAATGGAGGGATTGAGCTCACGGGGGGCGGGCGGATGGTCGCGGACGTGCTTGGAGGCCACGGCCACCGGGGTGTCGCCCAGGAACGGCGGCCGCCCGGTCACCATCTCGAACAGGACCACACCCAGTGAGTAGATGTCGCTGCGGGCATCGACTCCGATGCCCTCGGCCTGTTCCGGCGAGAAGTAGGTGGCGGTGCCCATGACCGCCCCGGTCTGGGTCAGGCTCTCCTCGGTGTTGATGGCCCGGGCGATGCCGAAGTCGGTCACCTTCACCTGGCCCTCGTCGGTGATCAGCACATTGCCCGGCTTGACGTCTCGGTGGATCACACCGTGTTTGTGGGCGTACCCGAGGGCGGCGGCCACGTGGGCACCGATGTCGGCGGCCCGATCGGCCGACAGGGGCCCGGCCGACTTGAGGATGGAGGAGAGGGGGCGGCCGTCGATGAACTCCATGACGATGAAGTAGGTCCCCGAATCCTCTCCCCAGTCGAAGACCGGGACGATGTTGGTATTCGAGAGGTTGGCGGCGGCCTGGGCCTCTCGACGGAACCGTTCCACGAACGAACGGTCCACCGACAACTCGGGAAACAGGACCTTGAGGGCCACCGGTCGGTCGAGCAGGCGATCGTGAGCGCGGTACACCTCGGCCATGCCGCCTCTGGCGATCAGGTGATTGAGTTCATACCGCTCGGAAAAGACGCGGGGCGGCTCGTTCGGTTCCATGTGGGTCAAAGCCTAAACCTGCGTTCGCTCGGGTCCTGGGTTCTCATCATTCCTCGTCAAAGGGTAAGGGACGCATGGTCCTCGGGAGCACGCGGCCTGGTCGTCTCACGGCGTCTGGGCCAGCGCATCGCCGAGGATCGCCTTGGTCGGGGGGCCGGAGACCTCGGCCCCGGTGGCGCTGTAGGGCTGGTTGGGCACGACCACGGCCACCGCCACCTTGGGATCATTGGCCGGTGCGAAGGCGATCATCCAGTCGTTGGTCTCCGAGTTCCCGAGCACGCCTCCGCCGGTTTCGGCCGTGCCGGTCTTGGCGGCGACGTTCCACGCCGCCGGGAACACGCCGTATGCCGTGCCATTGGTCACCACCTTCTGCATCAGGGAAGTGACGGCCGACGCCGTCAGCGGATTGGTGGCCGTCACCCACGGTTTGGGGGTGTACGACGTCACCAGGTCGCCCTGATCGTCACGGATCTGCTGCATCACGTGGGGTGTCATGATCACGCCCTGATTGGCGATACCCGCCGCCACCAGGGCCATCTGCAGCGGGGTGGCGATGACGGTGTTGTCGCCGAACCCCTGGCCGAAGGCGGACGTGGCCAGCAACGGGTCGTCGTTGGTCAGGGCGGCAACGCTCGGGAAGGTCGACACCCCGGCGCCGGGCAGGTCGATGGGGATGTTCTGGTTGAACCCGAACGCCTGGGCCTCGCCGTTCAGGTTCTGGGGACCAAGGGCGATGCCGAGCTGGGCGAAGGCGATGTCGCACGATTGGGGGAGGGATTCTTCCAGGGTGCCGCCGCAGCGCTCCTTGCCGGAGTTGCAGATGGGACTGGTCCGCTGGGCCACCGTGATACAGGTTTCCGGCGCGTAGTCCTTGTCGGCCAGGGCAGGGTCGTGGTCGTAGACGGCGGACGAGGTCACCGTCTTGAACGTGGAGCCGGGACTGAAGCCGAACTGGAACGTCCGCGACACCAGAGGGCTCTCGGCGCTCGAAGGGTCGAGGGCGTTGTACGCCGTCTCCACCGCCGCCGAGTTGGTCGACGCCAGAGGATTGGGATCAAAGGTGGGGTTGGAGTACATGGCTTCGATGGCCCCGGTCTTGGGATTGATCACCACCGCACCCTCTACCGGTGCCCCGCCTCTCTGCTGGACCCCATCCATCACACCGGCCACCTCGCTCTGGAGATGGGAGTTGATGGTAAGGGTCACGTTGTCGGTGCCGGTGTGGTTGACCAGCAGGTTGTGCAGGGTGGTGATCAGCGAGCTCGACACCACCGAATCGGTGTGGGACTCGAGGTAGTTGTTGTACTCGGCCTCGACCCCCGTACGGGTCCCGAAAATGGTGTCGTACCCCACGATCTGGGCGAACAGCGAGGCGGTGTCGGGGTTGTATACCCGTCGGTACTTGTAGACGCTGTCGCTGGTGGGGACGGAACTGGCCAGGGTCACCCCGTCCGAGGACAGGATGTCACCCCGGGGCTGGCTCAGCTCCACCGCCACCACGCGGGGGTTCTCCGGATTGTTGGCCAGCGAGTTGGCCTTCAACACCTGGATGTTGTTGAGCTGGACGAACAGGGCGATGAAGCACAGCACCATGAAGATCCCGAGTCGCCGGATCCGCTTCTCCATCAGGCCCCCTTCGCCGCCGTGGTGCTGGGGGCGGTGGTGGCCGGGGGCCCGGTGGTGGAGGGCGCGGTGGTGGAGGTGGGCGCCGAGCAGGACGGGGAGGTCGGATTCTCCTGGCACTCCTTGGTGGTGACCAGGTTCCCCACATAGAGGCGGGCGCTGGCCACGGACGACTCCTGCACGCCGGATTCGAGTGCCCCGAGATAGATGGCAGGCACGTCCGCAGTGGTGACACCGGTCCGCTCCAGCTCCTCGGGGTGGTACCAGAGGAACCCGCCGACCCTCCCCTGGTAGATGACCAGCTCGTTGTTGTCGACGCCCACGAAGTACGAGTTGGTGTCGTACCAGCGGATGGCGAAGAAGGCCCCGGCCAGCACGGCCAGCACCAGGACCACGAACAGGAGCGTTCTGAGGGTGATGAGTCGCCGGCCGCGTGCCATGCGCTTGGCCCGTCGCCTGGCCCGGCGACGTTCACGCCGGCTGGGCTCCGGTGGCGGTTCCGGTACGGGGACGGGGACAGGGGGGACGACTTCATCGGAGACCGGGGTGAATCCCTGGGCTGGGGCCGAGGGCTTGGCGAAATCCGACGACACGGCGGCCACGGCTGGCACCGAGGCGTCATCCTCCTCCTCCCCCACCACCACGTCGACGACCACCACCGTGATGTTGTCGCTGCCGCCGTGAGTGCGGGCCGCCTGCACCAGCAGGTCGGCGGCGCTCTGGGGATCGGGGACCGACGAGAGCACCTCTTCTATCTGGTCCGAGGTGAGCTCATTGGTAAGCCCGTCACTGCACAGCAGATAGCGGTCGCCCCGGACCGGCTGGATCCGCCAGAGATCGACGGCGACGCCGGAGGACACCCCGAGGGCCCGGGTGAGAATGTGGCGGTGGGGATGGACCGATGCCTCGGTGGAGGTCAACTCGCCGGTGCGCACCATCTCCTCGGCCAGGCTGTGGTCGGTGGTGATCTGGCTGAGCCCGCCGTCATGGAACCGGTAGGAGCGCGAATCACCCACGTTGACCAGGGCAAGCACGTCTTTGCCGTCTTCGCTCACCAGGGCCACCGCCGTGAGGGTGGTGCCCATCCCCCGCAGTTCGGGATTGTCCTGGCTGTGCTGCCAGACCACGGTATTGGCCTCGGAGACCGCTTCGGACAAGCCCGCTCCGGTGGGCTGGCGCCCGAAGGCGACGGCCAGGGCGTCAACGGCCAGGCGGGCCGCCACTTCGCCGCCGGCGTGGCCACCCATGCCGTCGGCCACCGCGAAGAGGTTGGGCGTCTCCACCGCCAGGTCCTGGTTGACCGAGCGTACGAGGCCGGTATCGGTGGCCGACCCAGATCGGAGCAGAGTCATCTCACTTCCCGACCTCGAACACGGTGCCACCGACCTGGACGAGGTCTCCCTTCTCGAGGCGGGTACGCTCGTCGATGCGTACCGTGTTCACCCACGTGCCGTTGGTTGAACCCAGGTCCTCGGCCCACAGATCGCCGTCCAGCCGGAACAGCCGGGCGTGCAGGCTCGAGGAGTAGGTGTCGTAGTCGATGGGCACGCCACAGCCGGGAGCCCGGCCGACGGTGACCTCGTCGCCTATCTCGTAGACCCGACCGGCCTGGTCCTCGGGTCGGATCACGTGTAGTCGCAGCTGCCTGGCCCTCCGTCTCTTGCCGTCGACGACCGGGTCTGCATCATCGCCGCGGCGCCGTTTGCGCTTGAGGGGCCGGACCTCCACCCAGACCGCCCTGACCACCCACATGAAGAACAGCCACAGCAGGATGATCACGCCGTATTCCAGGACTCGGAGTACGGGCGTGTTGTTTGTGGGTCCGGGAAGCGAAGCCAGAACGAGGTGCATTGGCGTTCAGGCGCCGGCCTTCACGATGTCTCGAATCGGAGAACGGTGGTTCCGATCACGATCTGGTCGCCGTCGGCCAGCTTCCGCTCGCGCACAGTGGCCCCGTTCACCTTGGTCCCGTTGGTCGAGTTCAGGTCGACCACCACCACGTCATTGCCGACCCGGCGGATCTCGGCGTGGCGGCGGCTGGCGTTGGGATCGTTGATCATCACCGAGCTTTCCGGCAACCGGCCGATGGTGATCGGCTCCGGACCCAGGACCACCCGGGCGCCGTCGGCGGTGACGATGGAACCGGCCGGAAGCCCAGATGGGCCCTCATGGACGTCCGACACGATCTCGAATCGGCCCCGCCGCTGCCTCGGATCCTCCATGACCGACACCGTGACGGGCCCGACGAAGGTGTAATTCTCCGTTCGGGCATGGTCGCGGGCAGCCTGTTCGAGTTCCCGCACCAGGGCGTCGAGGAAGCTCTCGAACCGGTCGAAGTCATTGGGCGACAGATGGACGACGAAGGCGTTGGGCGAGATGAGCCCATGGACGCCCACCCGACGCTCGAGGTCCATCTCCCTGGTCAGCCGGCGACCGATCTCCACCGGGTGGAGATCGCCGCGGAACGCCTTTGAGAGGGTGCCGTCCACCATGCGCTCGAGGCGCCCTTCGAATCTTTGAAGTCCCATGCTGGCCTGCAGCCTACCGGTGCCGACGCCTCATCAGGGGGTAGCCTCCCGAGACCGGGAAGGGACCGGTTGGGGGCCACTGACCCTCCCGGTCGCGTGATCAGGAGGTTTGAATCATCGGGTAGCCTCGTGCGGTTACTCGGGCGAGTGGCGGAATTGGCAGACGCGCAGGATTCAGGTTCCTGTGTCCGAAAGGATGTGGGGGTTCAAGTCCCCCCTCGCCCACCATGGGGTGTCGACAAAACTAGGCAGGTCTTGTCGACATAACTGCATCCTTGAGATGGTGCGCGGGCGTTGGTGGCGGATTCCAGGGCCAAATTGTCACCCCAGGCCAGTGGAAACGCTCTCGCTGCCCCCATCCACCCGGTTCAGCTCGTGGCCGGGGCGCGCAGGACTAAGGGAGCAGCTGATTAACTGAGAAGGGCGACCCGGCTCAAGCCGTCAGGGGTGGGTCAGGATCTGTACTGAGTGCTACCTGCCGCACCGGCGGCCGCCATGCCGTCAGTGGTTCGGTGCGGCGGCGGCGGCGGCGGCGAGGCCGCTTAGCTCCGGTGGGCGTCGGTGCTCCCCGAGTCGCCATGAAGGTCCGGATCTTTCTCACATTGGCCGCCAAGACCAAGAAGGCCACCTGGAGGCTCTGGGCGGCCACTCCATGGATCCGTCGGCGACCCGGGTCGTCAAGGGCCTCATGGGCCGGATCCTTGATGTACCCATTCATGCCCTCGTTGGTGTTCCGGATGGAGTTGTAGGCGGTCTGCCATTCGGGGCTGCCGAAGAGCAGCTCCTGTCGGAATTTTGACCCGGCCTCGGGGGGCATGGTCACACTCTCTTGGGTACAGGAGCGGGGTGGATTGGCCGCAAGTTCCGGACCGACGGCAATGTGGAGTCGGCCTCTGTTGTCCCTGGTCGTCGAGGCCGGCTTCAGGGGGCACCGGACCTGTGGGTGCCGAAAATGCCATCCGCACAGTTCAGGCCACCAATCTGTATTCATGGATCAGGCCGAATACGGCGTCGTTGCGACGCAAGTGTGCCGGCTCAGGATCATCGATCGGCGGCGGTGAGTCCATCGTGAGCGGGGAGCGTTGTCCCAGAGCCCGGTGTGGCCGGTGGTCGTTGTAGTGGGCGGTGTACTCGGCCAGGACTCGTTCGAGGTGTCGACGACCGAAGATCAGGATCCGATCAAGGCACTCACGGCGGGCGGTGCCAACGAAGCGCTCGGCGAAGGCATTGGCCCGGGGAGCTCTGACCGGAGTGCGAATGATGCGGACACCTCCGGCCTTGAAGACCTCGTCAAAGCTCGGCGTGAACTTCGCGTCGCGGTCACGGATCAAGAACTTGACGGGATGGATCCGATCGTCCAGTGCCATGGCTAGGTTCCTCGCCTGCTGAACCATCCAGTAACCGGTCGGATGGGCGGTGACCCCGGTCACGTGCACCCGTCGGGTGTCGAGCTCGATGAAGAACAGCACGTAGAGGCGCTTCAGCAGCACCGTGTCGACGGTGAAGAAGTCGCAGGCCAGCGCGGATGACGCTTGGCTTCGAAGGAACTCATTCCAGCTGGGTCCCGTCCGCATCGGTGATGGATCGACGAGCCGACTCAGTCCGGCGAGCAGTGCCCGATCGGGAGGCCGGAGGGCCGGTCGGACTACCTGCCGACGGAGCACGGCAACCTGGTGTCGGAGCATGACGACTTCAACGGCCAACTCGTCGCAGTCCCGTCGACCGAGGCGCACCAACTGGAGGATTCTGACAAAGGCGACGTAGAGAAACGACAGGGCCATGGCCCAGTTTCGTCGTCTCGGGCCGATTCGCAAAGGTGCTGCTCAGGCGTCACGGATGACATTCTCGGCACCCACACGTTGCGGCTGGGAGAAACAGTCCCCACTTGACACTCAAGAGCTGTTTCCGTACTATTAAAACGAATATTCCTTCACATAGGAGGCGGGACCATGACCACCACAACGACACCTCTGGCGGGGCGGGCCACAAGCGACGTCGACTACCAGCGCCTCGGTCTCTCCCGGGAAACCATCGCTCCCTGGGAGGACGGTGCACGGACAGACGGTGGACGCGGCAGCTTCGAGTGGTGGTATTTCGATGCCCACCTCGACGACGGCACGGCACTCGTCGTCATGTTCATGAACAAGGACGTGACCGAATCGCAGAAGCCACTTCACCCGCTAGTACGCATCAACCTCGACTTGCCTGACGGCCGAAGCCTGCAGAAGACGAAGCATTTTGCGCCCGAGCTCTTCTCGGCTGCGACCGACCACGCCAACGTGCGCATTGCCGAAAACCACTTCGCAGGTGACCTGCACCGCTACCGCATCACGGCCGCTATCGACGAGGTGAGCGTCCGAGTGACTCTCACTGGCCAGGTGCCGCCGTGGCGGCCGGGAACCGGATATGTCTGCTTCGGCGCCGACCAGTCGCGTGAGTTCGCCTGGCTACCCTCCGTTCCGCAGGGAAGGGTCGAAGTGCACTATCTCGTCGGCGACGAGGTCCATGAGACCACCGGCATCGGCTACCACGACCACAACTGGGGTAACGCTCCCCTATCCAAGCTCATCCATGACTGGTACTGGGCGCGCGGGCAGGCCGGCCCGTACTCCGTCATCACGGCATACGAGACGGCGCACGAGAAGTTCGGATACGCCCCCATTTTGAGTTTCATGCTCGCCAAGGACGGACGGATCGTTGCCGGTGACGCCTCGAAAGTCGCCTTCACGCGAGAGGAGGTCTATACCGACGAGAAAACCGGTAAGCCCGTGGCGAATGTGCTGCGCTACAGCTATGAGGACGGTGATGACCGGTACGTGGTGACCTACACCCGCCAGGAGGACCTGGCGAGTAACAGGATGATCGAGGGCGTCCATGGCGTCAAGCGGCTCGCCGCGACGCTGGTTGGCTTCGACGGCGCCTACCTTCGCTTCAGCGGCGAATGCCGGGTGCAGTATTTCCGGTCAGGTGCGCTTGTGGAGGAGTTCGCAGACAAGGCGATCTGGGAGCTCATGTACTTCGGACATGCGCGGTGAGCGCGCACTGCCTACTGTGCGAAATCTTGTCTGTACGGCGGGATCGCCAGATATCTCCAAGCTTTGATGCCAGGTCGGCTGAAGCAGAAAAGGACATGCCGTGAACTCTGAGCATGAAAGAGGCGCAATCTCCGGTGCCACAACGCGGATCCGCGCGTCGATCCTGCTTCGGGTGCGCAATGTGTGGCTTGCCCCGATCATCTTGGCGGCGCTCCTGATGTTCTTGATGACGTTCTTCTACATTGGCGCGATAGTCAACCCGACGGGACACTTGAGCGGGTTGCCAGTGGCACTTGTCAACGAAGATAGCGGGGGAAGCGTACAGGGAGGCCGGGTCAACTTCGGAGCCCAGGTGGCTTCCGACTTGCTGCACTCGCACGACGTCACGAGCCGGCTCTCGCTGGAGGAGGTCTCGTCCGCTCAGGCCACAGCACAGATGAACAGCAACAAAGCCTTTGCTGCCATCGAGATCCCTCCCGACTTCACCGCATCCTTGCTTTCCGCCTATGGCCTGGCCTCCGCGTCGGCCCACGCGCCGACGGTGCAGCTGGTAACCAACCCGCGGGCCGGAGGCACCGGGGTGCAGCTAGCAACTGGGGTCGCCCAGCCGGCCCTACATCAGGCGTCGCAAGCAATCGGGAGCAATCTATCGGCGGAGGCCACCAAGCTCGGCCGTACTCCGGAAGGTGGGATCAGTACCTCCAATCCCGTCACCGTGGCGACGAGCGACGTCCGCTCGCTCCCCCCGAACTCGGCGCTCGGGCTGAGCGCCTTCTACATTTCGCTGCTGGCGCTCATGTGCGGGTTTTTAGGCGCTGTCCTCGTCAACTCCAGTATCGATGCCGTGCTGGGCTATAGCACCAGCGAGATCGGCCCTAGATGGCGGCAACGGATGCCGGTCGCCATCAGCCGGTGGCAAACCCTCCTGACCAAATGGTCGGTCACACTAGTCGCTGTTCCGATCTTGACCGGCATTCTCCTCCTGGTCGCCGTCGGGCTTCTCCACTTGAATGCTCCCTATGTTGGTGAACTTTGGCTCTTCCTATCATTGACAGGCATCGCCATCGCGGCTGGCACACTCGCTCTGTTCGCTGCTTTCGGTTCACTCGGGCAACTGCTGGCGATGCTCCTGTTCGTCTACCTTGCCCTGGCCTCCTCAGGCGGCACCATCCCGGTTCAGGCACTGCCGTCATTCTTCCGCTTCGCCGCCAGCTTCGAGCCACTCCGACAAGTTCTCGGTGGGGTGCGGGCGATCCTCTACTTCAACGGCCAAGGGGCCGCCGGACTCACCCGGGGCATCGTTGTCATCAGCATCTGGCTCGTCGTCTGGGTCATAGTTGGAGCCGCGGTGGCCAGGTGGTACGACCGGAGAGGCATGGATCGCCTCAGCCCAGATGTGCTCGAGGTCGTGCAACGTTCCGCCCGGGCCTATCTTGCGAACAAGGAATCCAGTGACAACTCGCAATCACAATGACAACGTGCCGGGCCAATCTGTCCTTCCAGGAAAGCCCCACTCAAAGTCGCTCTGCGCCTAGGGAGCGTACCGCTGGGTGCTTGGTCAATGGGTATGCCCCTTTGGGCATCTGTTTCAGCCCTTGCTCTATCACGTTGTCACCGTCACCTTCTCGCTCGGCCCTGCCCTTATGGTTTCAGCCAATCTCCAGGATCCAAATGAGCGCGTGCAGGCTCCTTGAACCTCCGGGGGAGAGCCCCGATTGCCGAGCTCCGCACGTCTATCAGCTGTGCTGAGTCTGGGGACCAACGATCAGCTCGTAATGGGCACGTCCATTAGCGACGACTCGTTCGATATCTTCGACCAGCATAAACCCCTCGGCCACAAGCAGTTCGGCGGCGGCCTCAATCTGGACCACGTATTCATCAAGGTCGCGATAGCGCTCCACGGTTGAGCGTCGCCGATCTCGAAACCCGGGGGAGAGCGCCTGCCGTGGAAAGGGGAGGCTGTTCCCGGTTACGGAACCGATGGCTGTCCACTGGGCGCCGTCGGCCATCAGGAGGCTCCAGCCCGTATGGGTTGCCAGCGGAGCCGAGATCTCAGGATGGCGGATTCCGGCCACCTCGTTTCCGTCTCGGTCGAGCGCAGAGACATACACCAGCCCGTCGAATCCACATTCATTGTTCGCCGCGGTGGGGGAGAGCATCTCGGCATCCTCGGGTGTGGTCAGTCCGGTAATGGTGGCGAAGTGGTCGAGTGCCTGCCGGCGCGGAACCGCCGTGCCATCGCTCCTTCGAGGCAGGCGGGACGGAGGGGGAGCGTCGCCGTTGACGACCCATCTTCGAGTCAGCTCCAATGCGGCCCGGTTGAAGGGAGCGACAGAGAGGTAGTTGCGGGGTGTTCCTGGACCATCCGGGCCCTGTGCTCCGCCCAGGTGTTCGGTTCCCGCCAAGTAGTACTGACGCGTGTTCGGATCCTCCTCAGGAATATCACGTCCCTGCGGGTCGATATGGGCGCAGCTCCCGTCCCCGCGCCAGTATTCCGAGGCGGTGTCGACGGTCACCACCTTCGGGGCGGTGTCGCGCTGCCGGTCTGCTGCCAGGAGGTCCGCGATAGCAAAGGGGGGTCGCAGTGAGGATCCCTCTGCGAGCGCTTCAGACGGTTGCCCGTACCGCTGGTTGAACTCACCCCGGCTGGATCCGGCGATGAACGGAATCACCGCGTCGAAGACCTGGTCCCCAGACTCGTCGCAGTTGAAACCGTCCGAAAGGAACTGGCGTAGAAACCGTCCGCTTTGCGACCATCCGACGGCGAAACCGTGGTCGAGTTGATCGTTGTCGGCCAACAGGTGGCTCGACACATCTCGGAAGGCGGCCAGCCCGGCGCCGACGAGCGGGCATCGGTTCGTGCGGTACCGAACCTCGTAGACCCGGTCAGGCTGGAAGCCACCGGCCAACCAGAGCGACTCACGGTCAGGGACCGGTGAGCCATCACTCTCCGAGTGCGCGAACTGCCATTTCGACCGTGGAACTGGGGTGAACGGCGCCCCCCGGCGTCGGGCGACCTGCAATACGGCATCTTGCTGGTCCAGATCGGCTGCGGGATAGCAGGCCACCGTGCCGGTCAGGTCCGAGGTTGAGCGGAGGGGCAAAGACGCCTTGGGAGCAAGAAAGGGCTGCAACTCGACCCGTACGGTGCCCTCGAGTGACCTTCCTTCTGCGTCGACGACCTCAGGGACGGAGCAACCGAGGCGCCCTTCTGTCCGTGGGACGTCCCACTGCCAACCTATCCAGGACAGGGTCCATCCGGCGCGGAGAAGCCACCCATCACCAGGATGCAAGCCCGGCTCGGCGCCAAACCGAGGCGTCATATCCCCATCGAAGGGCATTCCTCCCGTCATCCCTCGGTTCGGCACAATGCAGAGCAGGCAGCCGTTGCCCCGCTGACGGTCCATCGGACCGAGGACAAGGACGTCTGATTCGGCCTTTACATATCCGGATGCCGACTTTTCTGCGCATTCGAGATCGACGATGGCTTGGTTCACCTCGCTGTGCGGATTCAGACCCACGGTCACTCGGGATCGGAGTGTTTCGTAGGGCCCCGTTTCGCCGAATCGTCTCCCGTCCGCAAATAGAGCCCGGTTGGTGACAGCTACGTCCAGGACCGCCACAGCAATCTCTCCAACACTGCGTATTTCGATCGAACGCTCACAGCGGAAGTCTGTTTCGAAGTCATGTACCATCCGCCATCGGCCGATTCTCGACGTGGTCATTAATTCCAAGGCGTGGTTCTGCTCGGGGAGCAGACGGTTGGTTAATGCTGACTTCAAGCATTAGGAGGACAGCCATATCTGTCCAGGGAAGAAGACGCCCTCGTCGAATCCGTAACCCGGGGTGCCGTCGGGAAGCGTGAGTCCGGCGAAGTTCTGGACGCGCTGGTCGCTCACAGCGGCAAAGGGGGCCTGCCCCAGCCATAAGTTCGGCAGGTCGGCAGCAAGACGCTGATTGAGCACCTTGTAGGCGAAGTTGCGGATCGCTTGATCACTGGTGGTGCGTCCCATCTGGAGCGCGGACTCGATCTCTGCGTCCGAGTTGCGAGAGAAGTTGAGCGCCAGAGCCCCGCCGCCGCCAGTAGTGGTCGTCGAGAACCACATATAGTTCAAGTCGGGATCGACCGCTCCGTACTGACTGTCGACGGCCGCCTGAAAATGGCCGGCAACAAAGCTGGAGATCAGTTCGTCGGGGTCGACGGCGGCCACCTTGATGCCGAACCCGACCTCGCTCCACATCTGTTGGACGACCTCGGCCAACGACTCGAATCTGGGGTCGGTGACAGTGCTGAACGTGAGTGACGGTAGGCCGTGTTGAGCCTTGTACTCGTCGACGAGCTCCTTGGCTGCCGATGGGTCATAGGTTGGGTAGCCGGTTTCGCCGTAGTAGGGAGAGCCAGGGAGGAACAGGCCGTTCATTGGTTTCGTCAGCCCTCCGCTGAACACGTTCAAGACGGCCTTGACGTCGATCGCCTTTGCCAACGCTTGACGGATACGCAGATCATTGGTGGGAGCAGATGCAGTGTTGAGCACGATGGAGGCGACCGTGGGCTCGCCAATGACACCGCTCAGGCTGTCTATCAACTGGTACCCGGGCTTCCGAGCAAATCCGCTGACGGCACTCGGGTCGGTGGTGATCATGAGATCGATGTTCCCGGACTGAAGCGAGGCTGCACGCTGACTGGAGTCAGGGATCGGCAAGTATGTGACCTGGTCCAGGTGGGGCAAGCCGTTACGCCAGTAATCCGGATTGCGGGTGGCGGTGAAGTGGCTGTTGGGCTGCCAAGAGGAGTAGACGAACGGCCCTGTCCCAACCGGGACGGGCGTCTTGCCGGCAGCAGCCTGGTCGAGCATGGCCTGACCAACGACATAGCCGCCCTGGGTCGTGAACGTGAAGGGGAAGTGCGGCCTCGGTTGGTCCAGCCAGTAGGCGAGCGTGAGGGGACCGGTCACCTCAACCGCCACTCCTTTGGCGGCTTGTCCGGTCAAGGGAGACGCCGCCAATGCCGCGAAGTTGTTCTTGACCACCGTGGAGGTCAGCTCCGACCCGTCACTGAACTTGACTCCCGGCCGAAGGGTCATTGTCCACACCGTGTAGTCCTCGTTTGGCGTGAGCGACTCGGCTAGGTATGGCTGGGCCGTCCCGTCTGCTGCCACCCACATCAATGGGTCGTAGATCGTATTGGCATAGAGAATCCCGTTGGCGTCCCACCGTGCCGTGGCGGGATTTAGTCCGTTGACCTCGGCAATGGTTCCGATGGAGATGGAACCCCCGGCTTTAGGGGTGCCGCGGTTGACGCCCGGCTCGGATCCGCTTGACGGGAAATCCGCCGATGTCGACGAGGATGCCGAACTCGAGGAGCATCCGGCCAGCGTGCCGGCCGCTACGGTACCGAGGGCGACCAGCCCGCCGACTGCCGTGCCGCGGGTGAGGAACGATCGCCGAGTCAGGTTGCTGTCCGAGTTCATTGGGTGGCCCTTTCGTTGCGAGGAGGCGTGGCTTTCGCCTCGACAAGCTGACGCTTGGAGCGTTCGGCCATTGCGGGGAACGCGAACAAGGCAACCCGTGACGACGGTAAAGCCCACGCCAAGGTTGCATCCGGGTGGTCCCATTGGCATCGTGCTCCGAACGTGGGGTGTGTCATCTGGTTTGCCCGAAGTACATGAGCTCCCAGATGCCGGGGTCGCTCAAATCCTCGACCTTGTCTCCGGCGACGAAGTGCTCGAGCTGGACACCGCCGGTAAAGCGGAGGTACGAACCGTCGAAGTGAGTCAGCCGGGCAAGGAGGTGCTTGACACCGGAGATTTCGTCGATGAGCTGGCGGTCCGCAATCGTCTTTGCACGACGGAAACTCACCCGGTAAAGGTCCTCCCCGCTCTGGTATTCGTAGATGAGCGTGTATCCGACCGGCTTACCGCTCTTCTGATCGATCTGTTCATCCTGGACCTTGAACTGCACGTTCGCCCCGTCGTCCGCAACAATCGTGTCCGCCTTGGCGAGCAGGAATACTGGGACCTCGGCGCCGCCATACTCGTCTTCCGCGGTGATGTAACTGGCGATAATCGAATACGGACCCGCCTGAGCACGCCCCCAGTACCAGTGGTTGATGAGCTTGTGCATCGCCGTGTCACCCCAGTTGTGGTCGTGGTAACCGACGCCTCTGAGGTGTTCCGTCGATCCACCGCGTGTCATAACCACTGACACGGTGCCGTGAGGCACCGAGGGGAACCAGGCGAAGAAGTGCTCGTCGTGCTCACCGAAGAGGAGAAAGCCGGTGGCGGGGCGCCATGGCGGCACGTGGCCGGTGAGATCCACGTCGACAATGAGATCACCATGCGCGACGTGGATCTCGTAATGGCGGAGGTCACCTCGGAACGTGTTGTCCCCGATGCGAACATCGCAGCCGTCCGGGCTTGCGATGAAGTCCTCCGCCGGGCTGTGGATCTCGAACGTCGCCGTCTCCGCGCCGGGCCGATCGAGGTTCACGGTGACGAACGGCTCGAGCGGACGACCAGGCGTGAGCGGGTTCTTCGTGTAGAAGATGATCACCAAAGCCGATCCGTCGTCGAGGTGGGCATCGAAGTACCACCACTCGTAGGAGCCCGCTGCAGTGTCGGTGCGGAGTCCGTCCTCCCATGCAGCTATGGAATCTGCCCCCAGTCCAAGACGCTGGTAGTCCTCGGGGGTGTCCGCCATGTGACAAAGTGGGCCGCCTCCGCCCTGTGGCTGTTTCATCTTGCAGCTCCATCAGTCGTTGGTCCGATTGTTCTGACACCTACGTGCCACAGCCATCGGATCATCGTGAGTCGTTGCCTCGGCGCATGCCGAGCCCATATGGATTCAGGCGCGCCACTCCGGCCGGCTCGACCCCCTCGGTACGAGGATCGGATCGGGCCATGAGGACGGCGTTTGGGAGAACCGCACGGGTGGGGCCAGCATGTGGACGTCCCCCAAGGGGCTGGATGCGTCGTAGGGGAACGGATCGCGCAAGCTGTGCGCCTCGTCGCAACCTGCGAGAGTAGGGTCGACGAGGCCCAGCGATCCGCACCACATCGCCGTTCTTGTGAGGTTGACGGTAACGTGCCATGAACCGCCCTCAGTGGTGCGCTTGACCAACGCAGCCATGACGCCCACCGCCCCCAGGTAGCCGGTGATGTAGTCGTTGATGAGGAAGGTGACGGGAAAGCGGGGCTTGGCCGCGCCCCCCTCGAGGGTCATAAGACCGGAGGCGGCTGACCCGTTCATATCGAATCCCCCCCGCCCTGCCCACGGGCCGCTGGCCCCGTAGCAGTTGACCGAGACGCACACGATTCCGGGGTGATCTTCTGCCAGCCCTCGTGGATCAAGCCCGCGGCGCTCGAGCGAGCCCAATCGATGGTTGTTGACCACGACGTCGGCCGTGTCCAGAAGCGTCGCTACCCGTTCTTTGCCGGTGGGACTGTCGAGGTCGACATAGGCGCTCCGGGATCCGACGTTGGCTTCGGCGTAGATGAACTCGTGCTCGTAGTCGTTGGGGCGGGTGGCGCCGAGCACATCGGCTCCCTGCTCGGCCAGGGTCCGGCCCACGGTCGGGCCAGCCACCGCGTGGGTAAACGACAGCAGGCGGATGTTGTCGAACGGTCGCGGAGACGGTCCGAAGTCTCGCGCCGGAGCATCGCCGATTCGCTCCAGGCCGATGACCGGTTGGCCCGCCAGCAGTGCTCCTTGTTCGTGGGCCAGCCATTCGGCTGGGGTGCGCACGACGCAAATGGGCAGGCCGGCGGCGCTCGCTCTCTCCTCCAGCTCGACCGCGTCCCAGGTGGCGATGACTGCAGCTACCCTGGCGCTGTCGGGCGGAACATCCAAGAAACGGCACCACTTGGCGGCCAGATGCGGATAGACGCCGGTAGCCATGACCCAGCGGTCGTCAGCCGTGCGGTAGGGGGCAAACTGGAACGGGTTGTCGAGAATGAGCGGGTGCGGGGCCGGCTCTCCGTTCAGCGTTGGATGCCAGAAAGCGCCCGGATTGATGGTGTGGATGGCTTGGCGTAAGTCGAGAAGGAGGTCTTGGGCCGGCCCACCGCGACGCCGGTGGAAGGCAACCGCTGCCACGGCCCCGGCCATGAGCGGGACGCCAATGCATGCCCCGAGCCGGTGAGCGGCAGGCACGATAGGGTCCTGACCAGCGAATGAGACGGAACCTCCGACTTCTGAGCGCGAGAGGCCAACCTGCTCGAGCAGGTCGTCGAGAGCTTCTAGGGGATCGAAGTCCGCTGCAGCCGAGGCATCCCCGTCCCGACCGGCCGTGTCCAAGCTCGAACTCACCGTCACTCGGAAGCACCCCGGTCAGCGGTAACGACCGATTCAGCAGGTACAGAGAAATGCTGAAGCAACGCCATCACGGCGCGGGGCCCGAGGTGGGCGAGAACCGTCCCGCCAGCCGCCGCGTCGGTGAGCACTTGGATGTCGGTGCCCTCGGTGACCGCGACGATCATGCGGGCCAGTTCATCGATAGGAAGAGTCGGGAGCCGTTCCGCTCGCTCCAGTGCCTCGGTCACGAGGACGGCGAGCTCGGATCGCACGCGCACCTCATGCTCGACAAGGAGTGCCGCCACATCCGGTTGACGGATGGCATGCAGGGAGAACTCCATGGAGACGAGCGTCCACTGGCGGTCGACCTCGAGGTGCGCAAGTGAAGGCCGCTTGCCGGACTCCTCGGCCGCGAGAAATTCGGCCGCCGGCATGGACCGGCGGATCCAGTCTGCTCGCCGCTCCCAGCTACGGCTGAGTAGCGCCAAGAACAAGGCATCCTTGTTGGCGAAGTTTGAGTAAAAGGCACCTTTGGTAAGTCCCGCCCGAACGCAGATCTCGGGAATTGACGTTGCCCCGTAGCCCTGCTCGGCGAACAACTCCATCGCCGCATCGAGCAGAGCCGTGATCGTCTTCGGCCGGCGTTTCGTGATTCCTCTTGGCATACACACAGCCTATAGCATTCCGATCAGAATGCAATACCGAGCAGTATTCATCTGCTCCAGGAAGATGCCGATCGGTATTGCATACTGGTCAGAATGCTATTACCTTCTCCTTTGGGTGGGATTGGCCCATCCAAAGGACAAGGGGGACCAGATGATTTTCAATAAGAAGCTGGGAAGAGTGACGCTGGGGGTGGCGATCGCTCTAGGGATACCTGTCTTTTCGAGTGCTGCCATTCTGACTGCGACCGCTGGTCCGGTAGCTGCCGCCGCACCAATCGTGTGCTCATATAGCAGCACCATCAGTTTCGCCGCACCCGGACTCTCGGTTGCCGGATCGGTTCAAACCGGCAAAACCACGTCGCAGTCGTCCCCGGGAGCGACGCTCAACTGCGGTGTAAATGGAACCGGCTCAACGCCGCCCCTTACCATCACTTCCAAGGCAGTCAAGTGCTCCAAGACGGTACCGGGTCAGCCCGCCACAAATCCTGCGTGTGTGCCCGGGATGTACGGATACGACTCGTGGGCGGGATTCACAGGCACAGGCACGGCTGCACTGTCTAAGGCGACCAAGAAGCTCAGCTTCACCATCAATGGCACGACCTACTCGGCCAAGGGCTCAGGCGCAGCTATCGCGTCCTGCGGTGGAGGTGAGATCGGCTTCTCGGTGGCTGGGACCGTAAAGGCGCCCAAAGCCGACAAAGGCCAGTCGGTCTCGTTGGTTGCCTGCTTGGGGGCGGTGACTGGGACTGAGCTGACCAGCTACACCAACTTCCTACTGGATCTCGATGGACCAGGCTTCGTGACCACGGCCCAGATCGAACCGGCCTACAGCAGCCTGACAATCGGGTAAGGCCAATGTGGTTTGCCGCTCAGCCGGTAGGCCGAAAAACAGAAAGCGACAGCGGCGGGACTCCAGGGTCCCGCCGCTGTCAGTCATCCGCCAATGCGCGGTCCGCATCTGTGACAGACACAGCTCTAGGGCCCGTCGCAGGACACGCGAGATAGTTGATTACCACAATTCGAGTGACCGGCGGCAGCGGGTGGGCTCGGGGACTGAACGCAGGAGGGCTGGATCAACTGAGTTGCAACGGCGGGGAGCTTGCTACGTCCCGTGATATAGACCGATCATTCGACGGCTTCAACAAACCCTTGTTCCGGATCTGATTCGCCCTTGACCTTAAGCGACCAGGAGATTTGCCTGCGTCATTTACCAATGTCGAGGCCGGCGTCGCCCTCGTAGCGGCGGCCATCCGGGCTGATCTGTTGGGCGGGTTCCAAATGGTCTGCTTCAAGGGAGTTGAGGCGACGCTCGAACGTTTGAGTAGCTACGTCGTCGCAACGATGCACGTCTGTTTTCCCAAAGCACCGGACCGTTCCCTCCTTCCAGAATCGCCCCGACTCCGTCCCGGCCGGCCACTCGTCTCTCAAGCCGAATCGTCAGCTAGCCAGTTCCTTCACCTTGGCGATGAGGTCCACGGAGCGTTGGTCGCCAACGGGAACCGGAGCCACCTGCAGGTGGGTTACACCGGCTTCGCGGTAGGCAGCGATCCGATCAGCCACATAGCCCTCGGGCCCGCAGAGCGAGGTTTGCTCCAACAGCTCGGAGGGGACCAGAGCCGCAGCTTCGGCCTTCTTGCCACTCAGGTAGAGATCCTGGATCTCCTCGGCCTCCTGCTCGAACCCGTAGCGCTGGACCACGTCGTTGTAGAAGTTCCTCCCTTTGGCCCCCATGCCTCCGATGTAGAGCGCGGCGCCGGGTCGGCCGAGCTCTCGCAGCCCGGTCACTTCGTCGCCCTCGCCGATGGCCAGCAGCCCTCCCGTGGCGATCTGGAGGGGTCCGAGGGACGGGTCGCGTTTGGCCTGCCCTGCGTCGAGGGCATCCCCCCACACCGCCTGGGCCTTCTCCGGCACGAACAGCATGGGAATCCACCCGTCGGCCAGCTCAGCGGCCATGGCCACGTTCTTCTCACCCAGCGCGGCCACCCATACGGGGATGGTCGATCGGACCGGATGGGCGATGATCTTGAGGGCCTTGCCCAGGCCAGTCCCCTGGCCGGCCCGCAGGGGCATGGTGTAGTAGGTGCCCTCGTGAACTAACGGCGCTTTGCGGGCCCACACCTGGCGGCAGACGTCGATGATCTCGCGGCTCCGACCGATGGGGGCGGTGAAGGGGACGCCGTGGAACCCCTCGATGACCTGGGGGCCCGACGATCCGAGCCCGAGCTGGAACCGACCGTCGGACAAAGTGTCGATGCCCGCCGCCGTCATGGCGATCAACGTGGGGGTCCGGGTGTAGATGGGCAGGATGGCCGACCCGATGTCCACGTGCTCGGTCAGCGCGGCGAGGTAGCCCATGAGGCTGGGGCCGTCCAAGCCGTAGGCCTCGGCCACCCAAACCATGTCCAGTCCGGCCTTCTCGAACTCAGCCACCTCGGCGGCGGCTTGGCGGAAGCCCCCGGCATAGCCGAGGAAGGTAGTGATTTTCATCGTCACTTGGGAGGCATTCTGATCCCGCCGTCCAGTCTGATGGTTTCGGCGTTCAAGTATGGATTGGTCAGGCATTCGATGACCATGAAGGCAAGCTCCTCGGCCGAGCCGAGGCGCTTCGGAAAGAGAACGGACTGGCCCAACCGTCCTTTGAACAGCTCTGCCGCCTCACCTGATCCGTAGATGGGTGTATCGATGAGCCCTGGAGCAATTGTGTTGACCCGGATACCGACCGCAGCAAGATCGCGTGCAATCGGAAGGGTCATTCCGACGACTCCACCTTTAGAGGCGGAATAAGCGGCCTGACCGATTTGACCGTCGAACGCTGCGACCGAAGCTATGTTCACGATCGCGCCCCTGGATCCGCCACCGTCCGTTGGGTCGGTTGCCGCCATTGCGGCAGCTGCTTGCCGGAGCATGTTGAACGAACCCAGCAGGTTGACTCGGATCACGCGCTCGAAGATCTCCTGAGCAAGGGGCGTGTTGTTTCGGTCGATCGTCCGAGCGGCGTGGCCGAGGCCAGCAGAGTTGACGAGGGCTCGGAGTGGCCCCAGCTCGGATGCCGCAGCGATCACCGCGGCTCCATCACTCTCACTCGTCACATCGCAGTGAACGAATAGACCTCCTATTTCCGACGCCAGAGCGGTTCCAGCATCCTCTTGGAGATCGGCGATCACGACGTGGGCGTCGGCCTCGGCGAGCTGACGCACCGAGGCTTCGCCGATGCCTGAGGCGCCGCCGGTGACTATGGCAGAGGATCCTCCAAGGGCAAACCGGGGCATCAGTTTCGGATCCGTTCGATGATGGTGGCATTGGCCATCCCGCCGCCTTCGCACATGACCTGCAGACCGTACCGACCACCGGTGCGCTCCAGCTCGTTCAGTAGGGTCGCCATCAGCTTGGTTCCAGAACTACCGAGTGGATGACCGATGGCGATGGCTCCGCCGTTTGGATTGACCTTTGCCAGATCTGCATCCGTCTCTTTCTGCCAGGCCAGCACCACCGAAGCGAAGGCTTCATTCACCTCAAACAGATCAATGTCATCGATAGAAAGCCCCGATGTTTCGAGGATTTTCTTCGTCGCTGGGATGGGACCCTTCAACATCGTGACCGGATCAGCCCCGGCCAAAGCGAACGAGTGGAATCGCGCTCGTGCCCTCAAACCCAACCTTGCCGCGGTATCGCTATTCATGATGAGCACCGCGGACGCTCCATCGCAGATCTGTGAAGCGTTTCCAGCCGTCACTTTGCCGTTCTCCTTGTAAGCAGGCTTCAGCGCGGCAAGCGCCTCAAATGTGGTGCCTGCGCGAATCCCCTCATCAGCGGTCACAAGCTCCCGCCCCTCGCCGTTGTCGACTGGCACTGCCAGGATCTCATTCTCAAAGCGTCCTTCTCGCGTGGCGACCGATGCCCGGTGCTGACTCTCGGCACCGAAGGCGTCCAAGTCATGACGAGTCAGCCCATATTCGTCGGCGATCATCTCAGCCCCTATCCCTTGGGACGGAAGCCCGGTTTCTGCGTATCTACTCAACTGCTCCCCTGGAAAGGGAATGCCCAAGCCTTTGACCACAGACGCGCCCATCGGGGTTCTCGTCATCACCTCAACCCCGGCGGCCACGACAATGTTGCATGCACCCGCCATGATGGATTGTGCGGCGAAGTGCATCGCCTGCTGGCTAGAACCACACTGACGATCGATCGTTGTCCCAGGCACGGACTCGGGCCAGCCTGCAGCGAGGACCGAGTTACGAGCGATGTTCAATGACTGCTCGCCGACCTGCATAACGCATCCCATGATGACGTCGTCAATCAACGAGGGATCAAGATCGTTCCGGTCACCCAGCGATCTCAGGACATGAGCCGCCAACGACGCTGAATGCCAGTCCTTGAGCTTTCCATTGCGCTTGCCGCCCGGTGTCCGGATGGCATCGACGATCACTGCTTCGTTCACTGATCTGCTCCTTTGTGATAAATGGGGTGTCCGGTGTCTATGAAGGGGTAACGCCCTGCAGGTTCGACTGCAACCTCTGCAACAGCTCGACAAGCACCAGTCGGTCAGCTCGTGACATTCCTGCCCTCAGCTCTTGGCGTAGGAGCTCGTCCACCTGAGTGATCGGTTTGATCAATTCATGTCCCCGATCGGTCAGATGAATGAGCCATACCCGCCGATCTTCGGGATCCGGCCGACGCTCGACCAGTCCCCGAGCGTCCAGTCCGTCGATCGTGACGCCGGTGGCGGCCCGACCTCGGCCCAGATGCGAGGCGATCTTGGTTTGGCTAACTGGTCCGAATTCCGCCAGATAGGCCAGAACGCCGGCTTGCGTGAGATTGACGCCCCACTCCTCCAGATGGTGGTCGTACGCCTCACGAATGCGCCGGGCCGTCGCCATCAAGGCCGACTCCACCCTGCGCCAGCCGGGAGCCTCGGACTCGCGATTGGCGTCGGTCGAGGTCATCGGGCTTGCCTGAATTTCTGCGAAGCACATAGACGTATGGTCATAGATTGTATTATAACATACAGTACGTAGACGAGCAGACATCGACCAAGCGACCGTTGGGCGGTTCTACGTCGAGAACCCGGAGGGTGAGAAAACACATGCCAATAGCCATTTCGGAGACCCACCGTGAGATCGAGTCGGTCTCACGGTCATTTCTGGAAAAGGTGGGGGCTCGCGCCGCCAGTCGATCTCAACTCGAATCGGGACATGACCGGCTCCCAGACTTCTGGGAGGAACTAGTCGGACTTGGATGGCTCGGGATCCACCTACCCGAAGAATTCGGCGGCGTCGGGTACGGTCTCACCGAACTCGTAGTACTCCTCCAAGAGCTGGGACGATCCCTTGCTCCTGGTCCATTTCTCTCGACCGCGTTGTCATCCGCAGTTCTCGACACCATGGGTAGTCACCAGCAGCGAGCCCGGTACCTCCCGGGACTGGTGGACGGCTCCCAATTGGGAGCCGTCGGATGGGCGGGCAGTCTGACGTTGGAAGATGGTCGGCTTAATGGAGACGGTGGAGTCATTATCGATGGTGGCCTGGCGAGCATGTATGTGCTTTCAGCGGGGAGCGATCTTGTGGTACTCGAGCGCGGCTGTCCCGGACTCTCGGTGGAGTCGAGCAGGAGTCTTGATCTCACTCGGCGGTCGTCTCGAGTGCTGGCCTCCGCAGTTGAGGTGGCACCAGCTCAGGTGATCCGGAATGGGGCAACTGCTGCGATGAATCTCGCGCACGTGCTCATGGCGGCCGAAGCGGCGGGGGGTGCATTGGCCTGCGTGGAGCAGGCCACCGACTACGCCAAAGAGCGCCAGCAGTTCGGTCGGGCGATCGGTGCCTTTCAGGCAGTGAAGCATCACTGTGCCGACATGCTGGTCGCGTCGGAGATGGCCACTGCCGCCGTATGGGATGCGGCTCGCTCAATGGCGGATGGTGAGGACCAACTCTCGTTGGCCGCGGCTATGGCCGCAGTTCAAGCCATCCCAGCGTTCCTCGGCAACGCGCAGGCGAATATTCAGATCCACGGCGGAATCGGCTTCACCTGGGAACACGATGGACATCTGTTCCTTCGGAGGGCAGCAAGCCTGGCGTCACTGGCGGACCTTGATATGGCTGCCTGCGCCGTGACCGACCACCTTCTGGCGGGAGTCCGCCGCCAACTCGGTCTCTCTCTACCTCCTGAGGCTGAGGCTTTGCGTCCGGCCATTCGCGCCGCAGCGGCTGAGATCGCCAATCTCCCGGAGAGTCGGCAGCGCGCACGTCTGATCGATACTGGCTTTATCCAACCTCATTGGCCCAAGCCTTGGGGCCGTGCCGCCACGGCACTCGAACAACTGGTGATCGACGAGGAGTTCGACACGGCAAAGGTCATACGTCCAAAGTTTGGAATCACCGCATGGGTGATACTCACCTTGATCCAGCACGGAACACCCGATCAGATCGCCCGTTGGGTCCGTCCTACATTGGAAGGCGACGTCGTATGGTGCCAGCTCTTTAGCGAGCCGGACGCGGGCTCCGACGCGGCCGGCGTCAGAACGAGAGCCATTCCCGTCGAGGGAGGCCTTCTGGTCTCGGGTCAGAAGGTCTGGACGAGTGGAGCGCAGCACTGTCAACGTGGTCTGGCCACCGTGCGGACCAATCAGGGTGCCTCCAAGCACCATGGAATCACCACAGTCGTCGTAGATATGCAAGCCGAGGGAGTGGAGGTTCGACCTCTTCGCGAGGCTTCGGGGTCTTCGATGTTCAATGAGGTCTTCTTCAACGACGTGTTCGTCCCCGCGGACGATGTCGTTGGCGCTATCGACGGCGGGTGGAGCGTCGCCAGGTCTACTCTGGGCAACGAGCGAGTGTCGATCGGAGGTGGATCGGCGGTTGAGGTGTCCCTTGATCTCGTGGATATCTATCGGCAGTATGCCAATGCCCGTGAGGGAACTGGATTGGCCGCGGCGGTGGGCAGTCATGTGGCCGAGGGCCATACGCTCCAAGTCCTCAATCTCAGAGCGGCCGAACGTGCCGTTGCCGGAGGAGAGCCCGGTCCGGAGGGAAACATCACCAAGCTGGTGACTGCCGAACACATGCAGCGCTCGGCCGATCTCGGATTGAGGCTTGTCGGCTCGGATCTAACAGTCCTCGACGGCTCTGGATCCAAGGTCGGCGCGGTACTCATCTTCAGCCGGGCGATGACAATCGCTGGCGGCACCTCAGAGATCACCAGAAACCAGATCGGGGAACGAATCCTGGGACTGCCCCGGGATCCACTTGTAAACTGATCTCGGTGCGAGGCGGAGTATCGTCATGACGGCGAACCGGTCGTGGCTAACAGGGCACCTGGACCCCAACCTCAGGCCAAAAGCAAGGAGATGGTCCCTGTTGAGATGGAATGTTCGTTTTGTTTGTGATATGATCGCGCTATGCCCCGCATTACCGACGAACGACGAGAGGCCAGACGCGAACAGATCCTCGAGGCAGCACGCGCCTGCCTCCAAGACCACGGCCTCGAAGCCGTGTCGATGGAGATGATCATCAACCGGTCAGGGCTTTCGACCGGTGCCGTCTACGGCTACTTCAAGGGCAAGGACCAGATCATCAACGCCGTCGTGGTGGATGGGACGGCAGCGATGGCCGAGGACCTTGCACCGGTCCTAACCAACCACGAGCCGCCGCTGCTACCCGAATTGGTCGGCCAGGTTCTGCGGGCCGTCGTCGGCTTCGGCCGACACAAGAAGGGCGGCATCGACCGCCTGCTCGTTTCCCTCCATGGTTGGAGTCACTCGCAGAGCGATCCCGAACTCAAGGCGGCCACCCGTGCGTCCTACTCCGGGCTACGTAAGCTCTTCGCTGACGCGGTGAGGCGGTGGCAGGCCGCCGGGACATTCGATTCTGCGGTGGAGCCTGAAGCAGTCGCGGAATTACTGACGTCGATCACTCTTGGGTTCGTGGCCCAACGAGCGCTGGCCGGAGCAGCCGATGTAGAAGCCCATGTGGGTGCCCTCGAGGCACTAATGCATTGGTCGGGAGCCGACCACGTCCCGCAGGATGTCACTACCTAAGTTGCCCATTCCCGAGCGGCCCATCCGCCTCGAGCCAAGAGAGAAGAATGTCATCTCCTGGGCGAGCGGGGAACACGATGAGCACGGCGCGAGCGTCGGTTTTAGGACAAGTGCCGCGTCCGACGGTAAAACCAACTCGGTCGATCTTGCTGTTACTCGACGCCCCGGACTATGCGCATGTCTCTCACTCACGCGCGTTGGCCGATCAGGTGACGTCAATGGACGCCTGAGATGCCACGATCCCTGTGGGATAGGGCAACAGTGCAACCTCCCGATTGCGTGCGAGGTAAGCGATCGTCTGCCCACCAGGCATGGGCGGAGAAAAAAGGAAACCTTGAACGTTTGTGCATCCAAGTTGGGCCAACGCATGACATTGTTCAGATTGCTCGACTCCTTCAGCAGTAGTTTGCAAGTCGAGCGCTCTAGCCAACATCATGATGGCGTTGACGAATCCTCGCCCCTGGTCATCGCGCGAGACGTTGTCGACGAAGCGCTTATCGATTTTGATGATGTCAATCGGAAGGTCGGCGAGGGCGGCGAACGACGAATAGCCAGTTCCAAAATCGTCGATCGAGATTCGTGTTCCCATTCGCCGCAGCGCATCGAGGGTTTCGATGGTGGTCCTTGACTCGGCGGCGAGCACTGACTCGGTGACCTCGACAATTAGCGAAGATGCATCAAGGCCGGCCCGCTCCAGAGCTTCGGCCACGTGCTCCACGAACATGGGTTGAGCAAGCTGGAGGCGGGAGACGTTAACAGAGACGGCTGGACCTAGGCCTGTCTGGCCCGACCGCCATTGGCGAGCTTGCTGACAGGCTTCGATGAGGATGGTTCGACCAAGCTCGAAAATCAGTCCGGAATCCTCGGCGAGTGGAATGAACGACCCGGGGGTCACGATACCCCTTCTTGGGTGGCACCACCGGGCAAGCGCTTCAAAAGAAATGGCCTGGCCGGACTCTAGGTTGATGATCGGCTGGTAGCTCACGGTGAGCGCATGATCTCTTACCGCCACCCGCAGATCCTGCTCAAGGCTCATTCGGTCAACTGCGGCATCGTGCATGGCAGCCTTGAAGACGCGATAGCAGCCTTTGCCCGCTCGCTTCGCTTGATACATCGCGGTGTCAGCGGCAGAGAGGAGGCGGTCGCCTTTGGTGTCAGCACTGTTGGTGGTGGCAATACCCACGCTCGCCCCCACTACCACCTCCTTGTTTGCTAGCGGCAGCGGATCGACGAGCGTATCGATCAGCCTCTGTGCGACAGTTTCTACCTGCTCTTCTGTATCCAAATCGTCAATCAGAACGGCGAACTCGTCGCCACCGAGCCGAGCGATGGTGTCCGGATCTCGAAGAATCTGACTGAAGCGACCGGCGACACCGATCAAGAGGGCATCTCCAGCCAAATGGCCGAGGCTGTCATTGATGTTCTTGAATCCGTCAAGATCGATAATCATGGCCCCAACAAAACCGCCGGTTCGCGAGCGACGCTTTAGTGCATGTCCAAGTCGGTCGTTGAAGAGAACCCGGTTTGCCAGTCCTGTCAACGGATCGTGCATCGCCTGGTGGCGGATTGCATCCTCCGCTCGAAAGCGAACAATCGCCGACAGCACAAGTCCTGAGACGGCCTCAACGAATTGCTCGTCGTCTGGTATGACGGAGGCTTCCTGAAAGATTTGAATGAAGGCAAACGGTTGCTCGGGATCACCCACCGGTACAACCAGAGCCTGTCTGTCATCTCTGTTGGCCCTATCGTCGAGAGCGGCGGACAGTTCTGTTGGTTGGAATCCGAGCACCTGCCCGGGCCGACTCTCTTGGGTGGCGCCGACAATCCGGCACCCATCCGGGCGCATGACTCGAGCGATCGTTTCGTGGGCGGACGCAACGGCTGCCTCAAGTGTCGTTGCCCGCAACACTTCACGTCCGAGGTCAGAAATCGCTGCCTGACGCTCCATGCGCTCTCGACGTTGGGTGACATCGCGAACGTTGATAACGATACCTTCCACTGCCGAGTCGTCGCGAAGGTTCGTCGCTATTCCTTCGAGCCAGCGCCAGGTACCGCTCTCGTGACGGGCCCGGATCGAAAATTCGACGGACTCTCCCGAATGCTCAGCCGCTCGCCCGAAGCCTGCCCGAAGATCGTCGATGTCATCTGGGTGGACCAAATCGCTCGCGGGGGTACCTACTAACGGGTCTGGATCGTACCCGAGCACAGTCGTACACGACGGACTGGCATACGTCACTGCTCCAGCCTGGCCGACTACGAACACCAGGTCCGAAGAGCTCTGCACTAGGGCGCGGAAACGACGCTCGCGACTCTCGGTCAATGAAGCTGTCTGCTCCTTCTCCTTCAGTGCGGACAGGAGCGAGGGATATGAGAACACGATCCCGATGGCCATCAGGATTGCCAGTCCTTGGACTTCTGGCTCCGCGATGAGCGACGGCGCCCAACCGAGCGCAATCAGCCCTTCACCAACCGCCAAACAGGCCAGAGTCCACGTCAGCACCACTCGCAACGATGTCGATCCCGTGATTGCGAGTGATTCCTGACCGACGAGGACGAGTCCGATCGCAAGGGCCGGGCCCCAACCGGTTGCATAGATGACCGCCGTGGCCAAGACCAGCTGCGTTCCGATCCGAAGATGCAGCCGAACTCGAGTTTGCGCTCTGTCCCACCAAAAACCGGTTGCCGTGGACGCTGCTTGGCCAACCACCAGGATGCAGGGAATCAGCCAGATCGGAGTGGGAGCCACCAGGCGAAGTTGGCGCAGCACGAGAATCGCGACCACGGCAAGCGGCCCCATGAACAACATCTCCGCGAAGTGCGCCCCCCTGGCTTCGCCTGACGCGAGCCTTCGCAGTCGTTCGAACGCCATTCCAGGGTATCGACCAGGTTAGAGGCTCTCTTGAGTTCCCCCTGCTCTACCTCGTGAAGTCCGGAATCGACAGTGCCATTCCCTAGATGCTCGGTCTCGGCTCGTTCGAAAACTCTTAGCCGGAGTACCCGATTAGCAGCTTTGGCTTCAAACGGCGCAATCGGTCACCTGAGGACGCTGGCCAAGACCAGCGGCTTGAGGAAGCCGAGATTGGGTGAACATAAAGGCCTGGCTGCTGTGGCCACAATAGCCGGCACTCAGGAATCTGATAACAAAAGATCCGACTTGTTTTGAAAAGGACTCTGCAGAAGCTCTGCTATTGGTTACGAGCGTCGCTGGAATCGAAAATCCGCATTCGCTTGCAGTCCGAAGCTGAGTGACCTCGTTCTCGGCCCTGCTCGCTGACGACAGAGAATTCATCCAGTAGGACCGTGGCGCATCGAAGGTACTCAGCCATGTCCCGCCACTGGTCTGAAATAACATGCCGGTCATCAAGTTCATCGGCGGAATCGGCGGGCGAAGGTTCGGGTAGGAACTGGCGGAGCCACACGGCTGATGGTTTGCCCTTCGTCCAGCGACCAATTCGGAACATCGTCAGGTCGTCCGAGTTCAGACGAACGACGTCATATTGATCTCGGTCTTCTGGGTGCCAAGAATGTCATCCGGTACGCATGAGCTGGGGCTTCAAAGGTAGTTGCGCCAACAACGATGTGGAAAGCTAGGACCAATAGCGTGGAAAGTGGCTCCCGACCGGGCTCCACTGCTCCAGGTCAACCGAGTTATGTCGGTAGCCAACCAACTGACTAACTACTACCTCCACACGGCCAATTCATGGCTGACGCCCATCAATTCGTCCTGTGCCCGCTCGATGAGGCGTTCCGAACCTCTGGCGGATGTCCTTCGGCTCGGCCGTGTTCGTCACCTTTCGCCTGCTCACTAGTCCCTGACCTCATCCTCCGCCCTTCCCGAACCGGGTGGCGAGAGGCGAAGCCCACATCCCGTACACCAGAAGGGAGCCAATCCGTCATCGACAGGCCCTGAGTTGGGCCGAATGGCCCTATTGGTGCCCTGCATTTGGCGCGAGAACTGGAGCTATCGACGAAGGAGGGCTCCATGGGGGTGTCGACCGGATCCCGGCAGCGGGCGTGCCGAGTCAGCGGACCAGGTACGGTGCTGGCCCGTCGCCTCGAGCGTGAGCACGTCCGGGAACCCTGCACCGGGATCCCGAGTACATCGAGCGCACGAAGGGGTTGGTGCATGCCTACACCCGGTACTTTTCGCCGGAAGTGCGAGGCCTCGAGCACCTCCCGGCCGACGGCCCGGTGTTTGTCGTCGGCAATCACTGCGGTCTCTTCTACATGCCGGAGGTCTGGATCACCGCCCTCTCCATCGTCGACCGGCGCGGGACCGAACGACCCGCTTACAGCCTCACCTACGACCTCCTCTTCGCCCTCCCCGTTATCGGGCGGTTCCTGCGCCGCATCGGCGCCATTCCGGCGTCGAGCACCGAGGCCGAAGCAGCCCTGGACGCTGGAGCGCTGGTGCTCGACTACCCGGGTGGGGACTGGGAAGCCTGCCGACCGTGGCTGGATCGCAACACCATCGATTTCGGAGGGCGAACCGGCTTCGTCCGACTGGCGCTCCGTACCGGAGTGCCAGTCGTGCCGGTGGTGGCCCACGGTAGCCATGACTCGGTAGTCGTCATCTCACGAGGGGAGGCCATCGCCCGGGCACTCGGCCTTGGCGCCTCCCATATAAAGGTCTTCCCCATCCTGCTGGGACCGTTCGGGCTGACCACGGCGATCACCCCGCCGCCACCACTTCCCTCGTCGGTGACCGTCGAGTTCCTCCCATCGATCGAGTGGAGCGACCTCGGGCCCGAGACTGCGGAAGATGCTGCCGTCGTCGACCGATGCGCGAGGGAGGTCGTCGAGACGATGCAGAGCGCGTTGAACCGGCTGCGGGTGGAACGGGCCCACCCCGTCCGCCGCGGGCTTGTAAACCTGGCCTCCCGTGCCCTCCCCCACTGAACCACCAGGACGTGGAGCACCGGGGTGTCCACGCCGTCCCCGTCGGCGCCTCCACGCTCCACGCCCACGGGGAGTTCGATCTGACGTCCTTGGTACCGCGGCACTGAGTACCGCTCGGTCAACTGCTCAGTCAGTCGGCCTCCCCTGGCATCCACCCCCAGAGCCACGCTCTTTCCGGCGTGGCAATGCTTGTCTATGAAATTCCTGGGGCAATCCCGATCAGCCCTCTTCGACCATTCTGTCTCCCGGCCTTGTGCCGACAGACCGTTTCTCAGATCCCCGGTTCGGCACCGAAACTCTAACGTGGCATTATCGTTCGGCTCTTGTGCGGTAATACGTCGAGCCGCTGAAGAAGTCACATGGCGAGGAGGGCAGCGCAGTGCCCGGTATCCACATCGTTACTGATAGTTCCTGTGATCTCACTTCGGATGATCTCAATCAGCTCGAAGTCGAGATCGTCCCGCTGAGCATCCGGTTCGGGAGCGAAGAGTTCACCGACGGACTGGACTTGACCGTCGCTGACTTCTACAGCCGAATGGCACAGGCTGACGAACTGCCACAGACAGCCTGCCCATCACCCGGGGCCTTCGAACAGGCATTTACGAGGGCAAGCGATGCTGGCGCCGATTCGGTGGTCTGTCTCAACATCTCTGGCGACCTGTCGAATACTTTGCAGTCGGCCAGGTCTGCCTCTAACGCCGTGACAGGACAGATCCCGGTTTACGTCGTCGATAGCAGGTCCGTTTCGAGCGGACTCGGAACCCTCGTATTGGAAGCCGCCCGAGTTGCCCACGGACCTGCCGACGTGGTCGCCGTCTTGGAGCGAATCCGATCGCTCATCCCCAGGACCGTTGTTCGCGGCCTTGAACACGCTGGAGAACCTGAAGAAAGGGGGCCGAATCGGTGGGGCGAAGGCCATGCTCGCGTCCATGTTGTCGATCAAGCCGCTCGTTGATATCAGCTCCGGCGAAGTCCAGGAGGCTGGCAAACCTCGGACCCGGAGGAAGGCTATGCACATGCTCTACGAACGAATGATCGAGGCAGGATCGATCGAGCACGTCGCCGTGATGCACGGTGGTGCACCTGACATCGACGACTTCCTCGACCTCATCGACCCCCGATTTTCTCGGGATTCGGTTCGCGTGGGGCAACTGGGCGCGATCATCGGTGCTCACGGTGGTGCTGAGATCATCGGGGTCAGTTGGATCGCTGCGACCTAGGGCCTTCGACGAAGACGGGCCTCATATCGGCGGTTCGACAGCGCTCCAGGGCCGGGGGCGATCGGGCAAACTCGATCGAATGTCTTGTGATGGGTGCCGGCCACCGGTCAGAATCCCTTCGATCTGATTGGACCTCCACAAGAACCTGAGGACCTCATCCACGGTCGCCAAGTCCAGTCCGCTCTCACGGTCCAAGAGGTGGCTAGTGCAGCCCTCATTGCCGTCTTCTTAGAGACCTATGGCAGCGAGAACGATCTTGCTGTCATCCGGGCTGGTATTGGGTGAACGCTCTGCACACTTGGTCCTATTCCGTGCCGTCCCGCTCAGCGACACATCCTGAACCGTCCGTTAGCCATCTTGAGGCGATGTGGCACTTCGGCGTCCGCATTCTCGATCTCTTTGGCAGGAACGAACCACCGAACGGAATCGAGCAAGACATCGGGACCCCCGCCGAAAACCCATTCGAGGGTTCCTTCCCTCTCTGACAGGTCGGCAATCTGGAAGATCTCCGCCCACTCCAATTCGGGCTTGGCGCTCAACTGCCACTGAACTTCGACTCTGCCATCGATCTCCTGGTCAGATGTCCGTTCGATGATTTCGATGTCCATTCGCCCTCAGCCATCTCTCACCCTCCTTCGTCCGGCCCTGACCAACATTCTCCGGTGCCAGGCTATGAGCCCTTCTGATCGACGGTCAGGGCCAAAAGGCCCCAGTCGTCCCGAAATCTGAAGTTCCGGCGCCCTCGACGCCTCAAGTCCCTATTGGGCGCAAATGCGAGGCCTGCGGCCTGACGCGGGTGCCTCGACTGGTCACTGGGTCCAGGTGTGCAGTGAGCGCGACGGGTGGGGTCAACGGCGTCGGTGATGAGCAGAATCCGTTTGGTAAAACCCGTCACGTGGGTCGACTCGGTGCTTTCTTGTTTCGATCTGTATCGTCAATACCGTCGTGCAGGTGCGGGGGGTGCCAAGAATGTCATCCGGAATGACTCAGCGGGGTCTTTCTCATGATTAGTTGCGCCATCAATAATCCGGAGATTCTGGAGCAGCAGCGTGGAGAGTGGCTCGGGTGGGGCGGCCGTCGACCCAGCTCAAGCTGGTGCACCCCCACCTCGGAAGAGGCCTGGCCGACCGGCTACCGCAGCGGCCGTGGCCCCAGTGGACAGTCGGCCCGGTCGCCCCAGCAAGAAGCCCTGACCGCTCGGAAAGCCCAAGTCACGGAGCGTTTCCAACTCACCCCGTGTCTCAATGCCTTCGGCAACGATGGCGGTATCTGAGGTCTCCGATGCGAAGGCGAGCAGCGCCCGTCCGAGAGCCTGTCGTGCGGGATCCGTGTCGATACCGTGGGTCAGTCCGATGTCCAGCTTGATCACGTCTGGCTGGAGATCGAGGATGTGGCGAAAACTGGAGAAGCCGGAGCCGGCGTCGTCAACGGCCAGTCGGAGCCCATTCGATCTGAGGTCTCGAATGCTTCGTTCGAACCCCGGATAGTCAGTAATCGGTGTGTGCTCGGTCAGTTCGAGCACGATCCGCTCAGCGGGAACATCCGCCAACACCGTCCGGAGGTGGTCAGACGTGATGGTCTCGACGGATGCATTGACTGACAGGTAGAGGCGGGAAGGCAGCCGATGAAGTTGCTCAAGCGCCAGACGCAAAGCTATGAGCTCCAACTCGACACCCAGACCCACAGACGCAGCGTCGGAAAACCACACGTCAGGGGGCCGTACCGGCTGTTGTGCGAAGCGAGCGAGCGCCTCGGCCCCCACTGTCTGACCACTTCTCAGATCGACAATGGGCTGAAAGTGTGTCTCCAAAGACCTGTTGGCAATGATGGAGCGGATGAGCTGAGCCCGATAGTCGGGGATTCGCTCCACTCCGCTGTCGTTGTGCTTCGGGCGGCGACTCAACGGGTCGTGTCGATTTGCTGAGAATTCGATCCGATCGAGGCCGAGCGGAGCATCGCCACCCATAGCTAGTGGAAGGCCACTACGTGGGAGAGTGGTGGTGTTCGTGGTGTTCATCGATTACCGTTCATGGCTCGCTCGTTCCGTGAGCGGCAATGTCGCCCGGCACAGCTACCAGGGACCCGCCGAGTCCTGCCCCTAGGTCATCGGCTACTGATACCAGACCTTGAGCGCTTTACGGCGGCCTGGTCGCTGCCGGATGGTTACGCCTAAGGACACCTGCCTCTTCGTGACCGATGGCGAAGAGAGCGTCCACTCCTGGTCTCCACCGCCGGGACCGGTGGGCCGCAAGATCACCCCTCAGTCGGGGTCGACATGCTGACGCAATGAGCAACCCTCGGCTAGAGCACAAACTGGTGCCATCACACCCACGGATGCGTCACCCGACATCTCAGACGAACGGTCGTCGCTGGTTCGCTCGCCGTTGAATATCTACTTGAGGATGTTCACTGCCCGGGCCACGACCAGTAGGGCCACGATGAGCGAGATTGCCTCCTCGGCCATCATCATCAGCTTCATCCAGGTGCCCGTCGACCGTCAGTCATCTTCTCCCCGTCGGCCACGTTGGCGGCTAAAGACCGGATTGGACGGTGATGCGCCCTGAGGCCTCGGCCTTCTTCAGTGCCTCGTAGTCCCGTTCGTTCTGGTCGGCGTAGATCTCGGCGAACTCGGCCAGGGCCCGATCGAATGCCGGCCCGTTCCCGAGGTAGCTGGAAATGGCGACACGATCGCCGGAACGGGCGTGGGCCCGGGCTAGGGCCTGCGCACACACTCCGACGTACTTGGTGAGCCCCTGGGGAATCGATCCTTCAACATCAATGCCCCCCTTCCAGTCCCGTAGCTGGCGAATATAGAAGTCTCGGGTCACTCCATCAGGTCCCTCGACCGGCTGGTAGCCGAGGAAGATGTCACTGGCAGCCTGCATCAGATGCTGACCTGCCACCACCCGTTCGCCGTGATTGGCGTAGCCACTCTTGCCTACGAACTGCTCGAGGACCGATGCCTCAGCCTCTTTGGCCTGGAGGAACAGCGGGTCATCGTTGCCCCGTCCGACCATGAGCAGAATCCACGCCCTGGTTCCCACGCTTCCCACACCGACGACCTTGCGGGCGATCTGGACAAGCTGGAATTCCTCGAGCAGATGCCTACGGTCGGTTTGGAGGCTGCGCCGATACCCGCGTACCAGCCGGCGGAACGAACTGCGGAGTTCATCGCTCATTTCCCGGGAGAACAGCTCTTCCGTCGGGACCAGGAGCGGTGGGTCACTGGCGATGCGGAGCTCGCCGTCGACGACCGTGGTGAGTTTGCTCAGGGCCTGGAGGTTGTCGCGGGTATGGGCTTTCGTGATGATCTGGGCGGTACGCCTAGCCATGTGTTTGTCGGCCTTGGACTTGGTCTTGCCGGCCGTCTCTTGGAGGTCGGCGAGCAGACCCGCTACGTCAATTGTGGAGTACCAGACGTCCAACGTCGACAGACCGGCCAGCCGGATCATCTCGAGCCGGTAGGACTCACCTACTGCGACGGCAGCGGTACGAGCCTCTTTGGCCGTGAACTCTTGGTCCCGGGCGGCGATCACGACGCTGGCGGCCAAGCGCTTCAGATCCCACTCCCACGGTCCGGGAAGGGTCTCATCGAAGTCGTTGACGTCGAACATGAGCTTTCGCTCCGGCGACGCGAAGAGGCCAAAATTGGAGAGATGGGCGTCGCCGCACAGCTGGGCCTTGAGGCCGGAGCTTGGCGTGGTGGCCAGGTCGGAGGCCATGATGAGGGCCGCTCCCCGGAAGAAGGTGAAGGGCGAAACGAGCATCCGCCCATAGCGGATCGGAACCAACTCTGGGACCCGGGTTGTGGCCTGACGCTCGAGGAGTTCAACCGGATCCGGCCGGTTGGGTGCGGGGCTGAACTCCGCTTGAGATGATCGGGGCTCCCGAGTACGGGCCTCCTTGCCGAGCCTCAACCGGTCGTCGATGCTCGGGTGCGCAACGACGCCAACCGCCTGATCTTCTCCGTGCATCTGGTTCATGGTCGGTACCCGGTCCTGGCTCGGTTCTCGCGTTGCTGTATCTTCGTATTTGTCGGGTCGCTGGTGGTCGCCCACCCAAATAACTGGACGACCGGAGGGGACGTGCTTGAGATGGGCCTCAACCCTAGATCATCGGTTTGGTCGAACTCGGATCGCCGATCAGCTGAGTTCAGTGGCCGTTTCCTGAACCGCCTTGTCAAGGTCCCTGGGACTCGCCTTCCAACTGGTGCGCCACTGACGCATCGCCTGTTTGCGCTGGGTAAACGATAATGATGAAATCGGTGGTGATGGACGAGACGGTAGAGGCTGTAGCTGCTCCAAGCCCATTGGCCAAGATCGTTGCTCACGTCCTGATCGCGCTGCTCGTGACTACTGTCACCAAAGCGGTATTCAGGCAGAAGCTTACGATCGCAATCGTGGCGGGGCTTCTCGCATTGGCCGCACATCACCACCTTGACGCACCGATTGCACGAAAGCTCAGTGAGCTCGGGCTCTAGGTCATACCAGCGTCGGAACCCCGGTTAGGTCGACAAACCCACGGTGTGTCCGGGCGGGAATGAACAAGACCCATCATCGGAGGTTCGGTACCAGTTGAGGATGCATATTTTGCTTAGGCTCCGTGCGGACGGTCCACGACACGGGAGGCTCCATGCCTGATGGTCTCACACCAAGCGATATCGCTGGCGAGATCTCCAAGCATCGGCAGCACCACGCGGAGGGCCTTGGGGACGATGGGCCTGGATCGGATGTCACTGCTGACAGCGACGATGAGCACGACTCTCGAAAACACGATCGGACCCTCTCGATCGTCGAGGCGATCCTCTTGGCCGTGGTGGCTCTTCTGGCCGCCTATACCGGGTTTGCCTCAGCAAAGTGGTCGACCAAGTCGTCTCTTGATTTGGCCAGTGCATCAGCGTCTCGGACCGAGGCGAACAGGGCCGCCTTGGATGCCCTCGATACTCGCAATTTCGACTCGACTACGTTCAACACTTGGTTTTCTGCCTACCTGACTGGGAACTCGAATGGTGAGGCCGTGGCTGAACGACGCTTTCGTCCGGCCTTCAGGGCGGCATTCGATGCCTGGATCGCCACCGACCCGTTCACGAACTCGGCAGCTCCTCCGGGTCCCACCTACATGGCTCAGTACAAGCAGCCGGAGTTGGCTCTCTCCAACTCGTTGGATAAGGAGGCGACCGAGTCATACCAGCACGGGGTGCAGGCCGGGGCTAACTCCGACAACTACGTGCGGGACACCATCTATCTCGCCACCATCTTGTTTCTGATCGGCATCAGTGGGCACTTTCGGTTCTATCGGATCCGTCTTGGATTGGTGTCGCTCGGTGGGCTGATGCTCGTCGTTGCCATCGTGGAGATCGCCACGTCACCGGCTATCCCGTAGCCCGAACCCCCTTGTACGCCCGCAGCCGGCCCTGCGCCGCCATGACTGCCCAGATCGGCCGCTCCGACGGCATCGGATACGCATAGGGAGATTGCTTGCGAGGGCATCGGACAATGTGTGGCATTCACTCCTTTGACAGATCCGGCGCTCGTCGCCTCGGCCAAGTTCGTATCACGGCTGGAACTGCGGCGACGCCAGGCGCGCCAATCGTCGCAGGCTCCGGTTTGTGGACGCGTCCCCCTTGCGCCATGGCAGATACGGCCACCTACCGAGTTCATGGAGACGGGCCCGGCCTACGGACCTGACAAGTGACGGGAGCGTCCTGCCCCAACGACACTTATGAGATAACCGCCGGCCCCCTGGTACAGGAATCCTTTGACGACTTGGATTTGCCGGTCCTGGGCCACGCGAGGTGTGCCATCGGACCGGGCGGCGCTTTACGACGTCTTTCGACGCATCTCCGATCTTGGCCTCACGATCATCAAGGTTCAACAGGCACCCTCTGCAGTGCAATCAGCGGTCGCCCCGAGTCGATGTGACACTCTGGACGGATGGGCTATGACCATTTCATTTCCGACGTCGTGCGAGTTATTGAGGCGGCTGGTGCAGGGATCATGATCCTCGGCGGATCCGTGGCCCTTATCGATTACTCGCTATCCATTGTGCACGTGGTCGACAGATCCGATGCCTACCGGCAGCTTCGCCAGCGTCTTGGCCGCGCCATTCTTCTCGGCCTGGAAGTGCTCATCATCGGCGACATCGTCCGAACGATTATCGTCGATCCGACCGTCGAGAGCGTCGCCGTTCTAGGAATGATCGTTATTATCCGGATCGCCCTTAGCTTCAGCCTGGAGGTGGAGATCGATGGCGTGTGGCCCTGGAGTCTCTGGCGATTGGACCCGAACACTGACCGTGATCAAGGTCCCAATCGGTAACGGCAAGCGCAGAGCAACGAACCGCATCATCGAAATCTCCGTCGACAGGTGTTCCTTCCGGAGTTGCATCAAATCGGGGTTTCCCGGGCCTGGTGCCTAATCTTTTTGCGGGCTTGCGACCGCCCCACTACCCGTCGTGGGCTCGGGTGTCGGCTCCAGGGCGTCGTCCGCTCACAGCCCGGCGATTGTGCCTCGCTCTCCCGCGGTCTGCGTCGCTTCGACGTGTAAGGATCAGGCAGTGAAGCTTCGACTCGGAATCCTGCTTTGGATACTGTCTTGGGTGCCCTACGGCCTATTGTTCGGCCTGTCGGGCGCTTCGCTGACGATCGCCTGGACTGTGGAGATACTGCTCGGGATCACGGGGCTTGCTCTCGCCGGGACCGAGTTCGCCCAAGCCGTCAAGGACAAGGGGTGGAAAGGTGCCCCCGCCGTTGCCTGGAGGTCCCTTGTCCATGGACAGGGAATCGAAGCCAGCGAGTAGTTCGTCGGAGTGTCGGCTTGTTCGGAGCCCAGCCGTTTGACGCATCCGGTCTTAGGCTGAGAATGCATTTGGCAGGCTGACCCTGCTCAGTTGGGCTGCCGACGGGATCAAGGGGCCTTGGTCGTCACCATCTGTCAGGGCCCAATCCTTGCATCCAAGGGCCTCAATCTCCCTCCCGGAGGGGACCCCCACCGCCAGCCGCAAGATCGATGGCATCAAGCGCCTGCTGCAGGCTGGGATAGAAGTGTTCCTGGTCGAGGGTCGTTCCGAGGCCATAGCGACGCACGAGCTCCTGGAGCCGGTCGCGCAACTCGACAAACGCGAAGTGGACCCCTTTGGAGTTGAGCTCCTTATCCAAAGCTTCGAGCACTTCGGCGGCGGTGACGTCGATGTCCGTGATCGCTCCGCATTCCAATATGACCCAGGCTGGTGCTCGCTCACGTACGAGCGTCCGGACTTGGTCCCGGAACTGCGCGCTGTTGGCGAAAAACAGTGGCGCTTCCCATCGGAATACGACGATTCCCGGGATTTCGCGAGCTTCAGGGTGCTGATCGACGTTGTGCCAACCTCGCATCGCCGGGACCTCACCTAGAACCGCGCCATGGGGCCACCAGTTCCTGCGGAAGAACAGGAGGATGGAGAGCACGATAGCCACGATGATCCCTTGGAGTACACCGAGGAGAATCACGCCACCCGCAGCGACGAGGCTTACGACAAGGGCTGATGTGCGGACCCGGGCGTAGCGGTGAACGGCTCCGAGATCCATGAGGGACAGGGCGGCCACGATGACTACGGCGGCCAGAGCAGTCTGCGGTAAATCGGCCAATAGTCCATTGAGGAAAAGAAGCAACAATGCGACCAAGCTGGCGCCCACCAAACCTGTGAGTTGGGTCTGTGCACCGGACTGGTCGGCAACGGCCGTCCGAGAGCCACTCACCGATACCGCGAACCCCTGAAAGAACCCAGCGGCGATATTCGAGGCTCCGATGCCGATCATTTCCTGGTCCGGCCTGACTTCGTCGCCGTGACGGGCAGCAAAGCTGCTGGCTGTGGCTATGGTGTCCGTCAGCGACACCATAGTTATCCCTACGGCTCCAACCAGCAAAGGTCCGACGTCAGACCATTTCGTCCACGGAACAGAAGGAACGGGAACCCCCTGTGGCAGCGTTCCGACAGTTTTGACGCCGTGTCCAGCCAGGTCCACAATCGCGGAAACCACAGTAACGCCCACCACGGCAACCAACACCGCCGGCACCCTCCTGGTAATCCGCGGAAGAATCAACAGGACGGCCAGAACACTCAATCCGGTGACCAACGTCACCCAACTGGTCTGATCGAGCCCATGGGCGAAGCTTCGAACTTCGCCGATGAAGTCGTCGGCGTCAGTCGAGAAGCCGAACAGTTTGGGCAATTGGCCCACGATGATGGTGATGGCCAGGCCGTTGAGATAGCCGACGCGGACCTCGCTGGAGAGGAGATCGGCGACAAATCCAAATCTGGCGACCCCCAATCCGATCTCGATCAGGCCGACCAGCACGGCCAGCATGCCGGCGAGCGCGATGGCCGTGCCTGGATCGTGGGTCACCAAGAGTGGAGTGATGGCCGCCAAAATGAGCGGCGATACTGACGAATCTGGCCCCAACACGAGCACCTTCGACGGTCCAACCAGGGAGTAGGCGACCAGGCAGGCGATTGTCGTATAGAGACCGGTCACGGCCGGGAGCCCGGCCAGCTCCGCATAGGCCATCCCTTGCGGAACCAGGATTGCCGCTAGGACCACCCCGGCGACCAAGTCAGCCCGAAACCACGGGCGTTGGTAGTTCCGCAGAGTCGCTAGTCCGGGCACCCATCGCTGAACCTGATGCCTTGTGTCGTCAGGTGATCCCGAGTGGTCGGGCATGGAGGCCTCGGCAGATTCGGTCATGTGCAGGATCTGGGGCCGACGAGGACTTCGTGTTTCACGAGGACTCCCTCGCCCTGCTCTGGGACCCTCCGCACTCCCGTGCGACGGTGACTACAAGCCACTCGACGACCGACGATCAACAAGGACCCACGCCAAGACGGCGGGATTTCGCCACTGCCATGAATCCTCCCTAGACGTGGGTGGTGCGGGCGCGATCTTCGACATGCATCGATGGTCCCCGCAGGAGAAACGCCATGCGCCCCTTACAGGGGCTGGCAACTGGCCTGATCCAGGCGATCGCAACTACACCCGATCACGCAATGGTGCTCGTCCCGCTGGAACCACAAGCCCACGGCTCCAAAGTCCCAGCCTCACCATCTGGGACTTCCGGGTGGCTGGCGGTTCCAAACCCCAACGGGATCAGTAACGGCATAAGTTTGCCCCTGCGGGCACGCTGACGTCCAAAGAATTCGGAGCCTATGGTGGATAAAAAGCAGCTCAAGAAATCTAAGGGGGGCCCACCGGACCTCATGCAAGGGGATCCATCTGCTCAGCGAGCACCCCAACGACCCTCCAGCACGAGGTTGAAACGCAAGAAGTACGAGCAGGAACTCCGACCTCTACACGCTGAACTCGTGGCCATGCAGAGCTGGGTAAGGGGCTCGGGGGCAAAAGTCTGCGTCGTCTTCGAAGGTCGCGACACCGCCGGAAAAGGGGGGACCATCAAAGCGATCACCCAGCGTGTGAGCCCGAGAGTGTTTCGGGTGGTCGCCCTTCCCGCACCTACCGACCGCGAGAAGTCGCAAATGTACCTTCAGCGGTACATGACGCACTTTCCGGCGGCGGGCGAAGTGACGATCTTCGACCGCAGTTGGTACAACAGAGCTGGGGTCGAACGGGTCATGGGTTTCTGCTCCCCTGACGACACCGAGAGATTTCTGGAGTTGACGCCTGAGGTGGAAAAGGCCATGCTCGATTCAGGGATCCTGCTCCTCAAATATTGGCTGGAAGTCGGTCCCGACGAACAGACGCGCCGCCTTCAGAGTCGGATTGACGATCCTCGCAAACTCTGGAAGCTCTCTGAGATGGACCTTCGCTCCTACCAGCGGTGGTTCGACTACTCGCGGGCCCGGGACGAGATGTTCGCCACCACCGACACCGCCTGGGCGCCATGGTGGGTGGTCGATTCCAACGACAAAAGGCGGGCCCGCCTGAACGTCATCGCCCATCTGCTGGACCAGGTCCCCTACGAGCCCCTGGAACACCGGGACATCGAGCTTCCCGACAAGCAGGAGCCTGGTGACTACCAAGAGCCGAGTACCTCACTGCATCACGTTCCGAGCCGGTATTGACCACGCACTTGGAACTCGATCCGATCGGAGTCCCTAATCAATTCACCCCTTTTGCGATCCCATGACGCGATCTCTCGGTGGTTCATTTCGAGACGGTCATCACGGCCCCATTAGGCGGCACCCAATGGGTCGATGCCTCGGGCGATGGCGACCAGGTCAGCAACTGAGACGTCTCGGGCTCGACGCCGTTCTGCCGCAGTGAGATTTCCCTCGGCGACCAACAGCCGAAGCCCCCGCGGGTGGATTTGGAACTTCAGCGGAGTCGGCAATTCAAGAGCTTCGCCGTCAATGCCGGCGTAGGCCTTGCCTGACCGCGATCGCACCTCGAAATTGTTCAACGGCAAACTCGTGCCAATAACGACTCCTGCGACGCTGGCCCAAGGCTGACAGAGCGAAAACCCGGGCGGCCTCACCTCCGGTTTTCGCCGAGATTGCCACGATCCCCAGCGTCCCGGTGTCCAACCGTCGGCGTTGCGAGGCGTCGAGGGTCGCGCCCAGGACGTAGGGATTGTTGGACACTTGGACCAAGAAGGCACCATCAACCTCAACACCGCTCGGGTCCGTGAACTGGAGGTCGAAGGGCTCCTGCGTGCGCCCGAGCATCTCGGGCAACAGCGCCTTGGTCGTCTCCGACTTGGCTTCTCGGTATCCCTCCTGTTGCACGATCGTCGCATAGACACCGAGGGACACGTTGTTGACAAAGAGCCGGTCCCCGACCGTGGCATAGTCGATGCGGCGCTCGATTCCGTCGCGAAAGGCTTGAAGGCTGAGCCGAGGATCGTCCCGGTCGATCCCTAGGTCCAGGGCGAAGTGGTTTCGTGTTCCGGCCGACACGCACACGAACGGAAGATCGTGCTCAACGGCAATGGAGGCGACCAGGGCCTGGGAGCCGTCTCCTCCAGCCATACCCAGACAGTCGGCCCCTTCGGCGATTGCAGCTTGCGCCAGTTGCTCGAGGTCGAGCCCGTGATCGAGCATGATGACGTCGACTCCGAGAGCTTCGGCCCGGGCGACAAGATCGAACTTCGCCACCTTGCCCCCTCCCGACCAGGGATTGCAGATCAGGACCGGACGACGCGGTTGTTTCACCGATATGGGGCGACGGTCGTCGTGGTTATGGAGATCGCGTCTGAGTGCAGTTCTCCCAAAGCCGATGACACCGCCCAGGAGTACGGCTAGAACACCTAAGCGAAGCAGTGGCCAATCTCCGTGGGGGGTGACCCAGACGCAGGCCAAGACGATGAGCGCCCCGCCGACGACGCCCGCGATGATGCCGAAAGCCCGACGTGGCATCCGTTCGGTCACGGTCCACCAGAGACCGCCTGCCATGACGGACAAGCCGACCAAGGCCAAGCCGAGCAGTCCAAGATTGCGCAGACAGAAGACGACGAGGGCCACGGCAACCAGAAGGCCGCAGAGGATCGAGCCCAGTGCCGAGGCGCGCTCGACGCCGGTGATCTGGCCCCGCTGATTGTCGTTTGTCATGCGTGCTGTGTCCACGTACTACCTCCGCAAACTCCCCACCTCATCGATCTCTGGCTGACGATTGCCACACGGGGGCCGTCGTCGGAGTGCACCCCTCCGTTTTGGCCGCCAGATCCCCATAGCTCGTTTGTTCCTCGCTGGGCGTACGGGCTCACACTATCGACGGCCGGAATCGGGACCCGTACTCCGTCAGTCTGGGTCCGATCCACGAGGGTTGGAAGCAACCGTCCCAATGACAGGCTTGCCGGCCGGGCAGCCGTTCATGGCAGCTTGTGAAGTCGGTCACATGGAAAGGGGGCGAGCCACATGACAATTGTAAGAAGAAATGGTTCTTTCTCTTGTTTGCCTGCAGCAATCGTACGAAGCTTCCGGCGGGCCACGATCGAACTCGCTGTGGCCGCAGTTGGGAGGCCACGGTGGAAACTCGAGGCACGGGCTGGGTCCTCTTTGCCGGGATTGTGCTGATTTGGGCTGGGATCATGAAGGTCTTCGACGCCATTTGGGCATTCCGATATCACGGCGTTCTTCCCTCCAACCTCGAGGCGGCGATCTTCGGACACAGCCTCAAGACCTACGGCTGGGTCGACGTTGTCGTGGCGGCGATTCTGATCATCTGTGGGTTCCTGGTCATCAGCGGCTCCGGCGTTGCTCGGTGGGTTGGCATTGTGGCAGCAGTGATCGCTGGCATCGAGCGCGATCTGGTGGATGCCCTACTACCCGGTGTGGGGATTCGTCTACATCTTCATTGCCGCACTGGTGATCTACGCTCTCACCGTCTATGGGGGAGAACAGGGGAGAGTGCAGACCCCAGGGTTGGATTGACGCTCGGCTCGACGCCGTCCCAGTTGGCGACACGGCCCAGAGCCGAGTCGGGTTCGCTCAGCCTAGGACCCTGAGTTACGCAGGAAATCGAAACGGCGATCGAGATGAACCAGGACAGAGGCTGATGCCGGTACTTCTCGCCCTGCTTGCTGCATTTGCTTTCGCCTTCGGGACCGTCCTACAGCAGAAGGGCACGTTGGAGGCGCCGGCACAGGACGATGACCCCCGATTTTTGGTCCAGATCGTGCAACGCCCGGTATGGCTGGCCGGGGGCGGCCTACAGGCGAGCGGATGGGTGCTTCAGGCCGCCGCTCTTGATCGTGGCTCCCTGGTGGTCGTGCAATCGCTCACCACCACGAGCCTCGTCATCGCTCTGCCACTTGGAGCGCGCCTGACCGATCAGCAGATCAGCCGGCGCGTGATTGTCGGAGCCGTGGCCATCATCATCGGAGTGGCATTCTTTCTGTCCGTCGGGTCCCCCCAGAAGGGCAATTCCCGTCCGGTTCCGGCGGCCTGGTGGGCCGCCGGTCTTTCAGCGACCTTCATTGTTGTATTCCTGGCCAGGATGGGGCGTCAGCGCAACGGAGCGGCCAGGGCCCTTCTGTTCGGATCGGCGGCCGGGGTGGGCTTCGCACTGCAAGCCACCGTGACGAAGGAGTTCGTGACCACGATCGGAGAGAGCCTCGGGGCTTTGTTTTCCAGCTGGGAGATTTATGCGCTGATCGCCACCGCCGTGGTGGGCTTCGTACTGCAGCAGTCCGCGCTCAAGACCGGAATCCTGGCCCCTGCGATGGCATCGAGTAACGCCGTTACCTTGTTTGCCAGCGTTGTCTTCGGGGTGACCGTATTCGGAGAGAAGCTGTCGAACGGAAGCGGTAGGTTGGCACCGGCTCTTGTAGGACTGGCGGTGGCGTTGATCGGGGTCGGACTGCTGGCTGGAACCAAGCCTCCGCAGTCTTCGGAACCGGTCCCCTTCCTCTCCGAGGTCACTCCACCGCCAGGCACTTCCCCGCCCCACCACAACTGAGCCCATCCATTGTCCGCTTCAGCCACAAGGAGAGTCGAACATGAGTGATTTTCCTCCCATCGCCGAATATGCCTTCCTGTCTGACTGCGAGAACAGCTGCCTGATCGCCCCTGATGGCTCGGTCGAATGGCTGTGCCTCCCCCGACCGGATTCGCCGAGCGTGTTCGGGGCCTTGTTGGATCGCTCGGCCGGCTCGTTCCGGTTCGGGCCGTCTAACACCACAGTCCCTCATCAGCGTCGCTATCTCCCGGGCACCATGGTGATGGAAACGACCTGGCACACGCCATCGGGATGGCTCGTCGTACAGGACGTGATGGTGATACGAAAGGCCGAGAACGATATCCTACGACCCGGCTATCGTCGGGCGCCGACCGACTCCACCGCGTCAGGTCTACTTCTCCGGACAGCACAATGCATTGCTGGCAAGGTGGAGATCGACATCGTGTGCATCCCCCTCTTCGACTATGGGCAGACCACGGGCCAATGGTCGTACGAGAATGACAGCTATAAGTCTCTGAGAGTCCACGGGTCCGGCTCAGAAGCGGACCTCACCATCGTCAGCAGTTTGCGCCTCGGCACCGCCGGTGCCCGGTGTTATGGCAGGACCAGCCTCGCCGAGGGCGAAGAAGGCTACGTAGCGTTGTCCTGGGGCGATACCCCGACCGCCACCTCGCAAGAGGCACGGGATGACGTGGCATCTACGGTCGGATTTTGGCGCGACTGGCTTTCCACGGGAACTTTTCCCGATCATCCCTGGCGCGCCTACATCGAGAGGAGTGCCCTCACTCTCAAAGGTCTGAGCTACGCCCCGACGGGAGCCATCATGGCCGCCTCTACGACGTCCCTACCAGAAACACCTGGCGGGGCCCGCAACTGGGACTACCGCTACACCTGGATCCGAGATACCGGGTTCATGCTGCGCTCGCTCTACCGTCTGGGATTCGACTGGGAGGCCCTCGAATACTTCGCTTTCGTGCTCGACTGCGTCACCCAAGGGCGGCTCGACGAGCCCTTCGAACTCCAAATCATGTACGGCATCGGCGGCGAGCGTGACCTGACCGAGCGGATCCTCGACCACCTGTCCGGCTATGACGGCGCCCGTCCGGTCCGGGTCGGCAACGGAGCTTGGGATCAACACCAGAATGACGTGTGGGGAATGCTGCTCGACGGGGTCGACCAGCATATGAAGCGGGGGGCAGCTCAAATCGCCCACCCCGTGTGGGAAGGGCTGGCCGGACTGGTGGACGACGCCCTGGCCCACAGCGGCGACACTGATCAGGGCATATGGGAGGTCAGAGGCGAAGCTCAGCACTTCACCGCATCGGCAGTTCTCTGTTGGGTGGCCGCAGATCGGGGTGCGGATCTCGCCCGACGAAGGGGGGACTCCGAGCGGGCCGACCGGTGGAAACAGGGGGCCGACGCCCTCAAGGAGGAGATCCTGAAGAATGGCGTGGACGAGCAGGGCAGATTCCGACAGGCATACGAAAACGACCAGCTCGATGCCTCGCTCCTGCTCATCCCCATCATGGGATTTCTCCCGCCTGACGACAGTCGGGTGATGGCCACAGTCCTGGCCATCGCCGACGAGCTCACCGAGGACGGGCTTGTACTTCGCTACAAAGTGGAGGGTACCGACACCGGCTTCGAGGGCAAGGAGGGCACATTTACTATCTGCTCGTGGTGGCTGGTCTCGTCCTTGGCCATGATCGGCGAGATCAGCCGAGCCCAGGACCTGTGCAAGAAACTGCTCTCCTTTGCCGGACCATTACAACTCTACGCAGAGGAGATCGACACAACCACCGGAGAGCACCTGGGCAACTTCCCTCAAGCCTTCACTCATCTCGCTCTCATCGATGCCGTCTCCCAGCTCATAGAAGCAGAGGAGTAAGTTGAGTTCCATTCGACTTCCGAGCTCCCCCGTTCGACCGGACATAATCAGCCATCGGCGTCTAACTGAGTGCTTCACCCGCTCGGACTGCCCGTCGTCAGGTACGAATGGCCGGATTGTGCTTTGGCCATGTCGAGGTTGGAGAGCTGAATCGACCATGACCCATCTGGACTGCCCGCGACCTGATGCACTGCAATCACTGCGCCATGCCCAGACGTGTGACGGCAGTGAGTTCGTGACGCGACCGGACACCTCGACCCGCCACGCCTTCAAAGCAGAATTGCGGTGACAGACGCAATGGCGGCTCCCGAAGCGGGTTCGGGGCCGACCAAAAAGGGCTGGCTAGCGCTGGTGGCGTTGGCCACTGCCCAGTTTGTGATGGTGCTTGATCAATCGGTGATGAACGTATCGATCAGTTCGCTGGTCAAGGACTTCAACACCACGGTGACGACCATCCAGGCCGTGATCACTCTCTATTGCCTGGTCATGGCCATGCTCATGATGACCGGGGCCAAGATCGGCGACATGATCGGTCGACGCAAGGCTTTCGTGATCGGCCTGGTCATCTACGCCTGTGGATCGGCGCTGACTGCGGTATCGAAGTCGGTATTCACCCTGGCTCTCGGCTGGTCGGTGCTCGAAGGGATCGGTGCCGCGCTGGTCCTTCCTGCGCTCGCGGCATTGATTGCGGGGAACTTCGAGGGCGCCCGTCGGAAGGTGGCATACGCCATCATCGGCGGTGTCGCCGGTGCGGGGATCGCCATCGGGCCAATCCTCGGAGGATGGGCAACGACAAACGTCACCTGGCGAATCGTCTTCGTTGGCGAGGTAGTCCTCGTCGCCTTCATCTTGATCATGACCCCGAAGGTCGGTGATGCCGCCCGCCCAGGACCGGCTCCTAAGCTCGACTTCGTCGGAACGGTGCTCTCGGCGGCAGGCCTCGGGGTTTTCGTATTTGGCGTCCTCGAGTCGAGCACCTGGGGATGGGTGAAACCGAAGAACTCACCGATCACCATCTTCGGCTTCTCGCTGACGCTGTTCGTCATGGCGGCCGGCGGCGTGCTCATCTGGGGGTTCGTGACCTGGCAGCGGCACCGCGAGGCAGTGCACCGGGATCCTCTCGTCCACCTCTCGCTTGCTCGGGTTCCGGCAGTGAGGTCCGGACTGATCGGGCTCTTCTCCCAGAACTTGATCCTTATGGGAGTCTTCTTCGTGATTCCGCTCTATCTCCAGCTCGTCCTGGGCCTGAGCGCTTTCGAGACGGGCATCAAGATGTTGCCGGTTTCGATCACGATGCTTCTTACCTCGGCGGTCGGTTCACGACTCTCAAACCGATTCCCCGTGCGCACGATCGTGAGGGCCGGACTAATCGTGACAATCGCCGGGGCACTGATCTTGCTGGGAACGATCAAGCCCACGCTCTCGAGCGCCGGCTTCGCCCTCGGCATGGGCGTACTCGGAATCGGGATGGGTCTCATGGTCTCTCAGCTGGGAAACGTGGTCCAGTCATCAGTGGAGGAATCAGGGCGCAGTGAGGCCGGAGGCTTGCAGTACACGGGACAACAACTCGGCTCCTCGCTCGGAGTGGCGCTGATCGGTGCCATCGTCCTCATCGGTTTGACGAGCACATTCATCTCCAACATCGAGAAGGACCACCGGATCACCTCGGAGGTAGCGGGCCAGGTGAGCGTCGCCGCCGGCAATAACACCAACTTCGTTTCGGCTGACGAAGTCCGAAGGGCTGCCACTGAGGCGGGACTTGACAGCGCATCGACGAACGCGTTGGTGGAGGACTATGAGGCCGCTCAACTCCGGTCGCTCAAGGCCGGCCTGCTCGCCGCGGGCCTGCTGGCGCTCATCTCACTGGGCTTCACCAGGGAGCTACCGCACGATCGCCCGGCCCCCAAGGAATCAGAGCCAGAATTGATCGTCTCCTGACCAGTTGCGCCAACAACAAAATGGAATCGCGACCAGCAGCGAGCCCTGCTCCCAGAACATCGGCTCCGGATACCGAACCTCGGGGTTTCACCATGAGTCGCTGCCGAATGGACCACTTTCGACGAGACCGGCCTCCTCCGCCTGCAGGCCGACCCAAAGGGCATTGGCCGGTGGTCGGATCCCTCGTCGCAGCACCCATAGAGCGCTTTCGTCCAACTTTCGGGCCGCTTTCTCCCGGCCAGAATCTCCCCCCTCACCAAGTATTCAAGGCATCAACAAGAAAGGACGATGAGACAGGAGGTTCTCACCCAGACCACGGAAGGCGGACGCACAATGGTCGAAGATGTTCGGCGGAGGCTGTCGGCTCGGAACGTCGCTGGCTACGCAAGACTGGTTGCCGAGGATCGACATCTCGTTTCTCAGTTCGCACAACTGAAGGCACAAGGCGATACGACTGGCGCCCTGGAAATCGTGCATCACGCAGCCGATGACATACTCGACTACTGCGACACCTTGACGGTGATCACCCCCACAGCTCAAGGCTCCTCACGGCTCCACACGCTCAGAAACATCGAGGTGGTCGCTAAGCGCAGCGATCAACGGGGAGACGAGGTGCAGGTTTTGTGGTGCTCCTTGCTGCATCACACGCTGGCCGGAAGCGAGTGGCCTTCTTCGTAGATGTTGAAGGCTTCTGGATGCCCAACCGGCCATTCGTGCCACCTGACCTCTTGAACTGCTGGCCACGAACACCACCGGTCCGGGATCCATGCCACCACTTCCACCGTGATAGCGAGCAGAATCGTTCTCACCGAGCATGAAACGCCAGCCCAAACAAAGCCGCGAAGATCTCCGGGCGCTGATGCTCAAGATGGGTCGCCTCGTTCTCATCGAAGATGGGTTCGGCGTCGGTCTTGACACCCTCACCTTCAAAAGAGTTTTCGAGCGGATTGATGCGGAGACCGGTCTCAAGCTCTCCAACGCCTCGGTCATCCGCCGCGTTTGGAAAAACCAGGCGGATTACCAGGCTGACGTTCTGGCCACCATCGCCGTCGAGGACGCTCTCGGAGAGTTCGACGAGACCGTCCGGGCGCTCGTTCCCCTCCTCGACACCCTCGACGCCTCCACCCCTGAGGCGCGTTGGCGATCGCTGAGAGAGGTGTGCCGTGTCGGCGGATCAGCTAGCAGTTTCATGCTGCTCGAATCGCCCAACTGGTCGATGTGGATTGCCGTGTGGGCAATGGCCACCGCCAACAACGTCGGCAGCCAACAGACCGAGTATCAACGGCGGATCCGCGCCGCCTTGTTGGAAGGCTACGAAGGATTTACCACGCTGTGGGAGGGCGCCTACGCCGGTCTGGCCGCTCTCCTGGGCATGCGTGTGAAGGCCCCGCTGACCCTCCGGCAACTGAGCGTGGCCGTGGGGGCTCTGGCCGAGGGGTGCTCATTGCGCCAGCACGTCGACCCCGACTTGGGGGTGATCCTGCGACCCACCGGTCCCAGGGGCGAGGACCAGGAATGGACGCTCTTCGCCATCGGCTTGGAAGCGCTCCTCATACAGTTCCTCGAACCGGATCCGGATTGGTCACCTCCGACGCCTCCGCCGGTGGGGTGACCCGGCTCCGTCCATCCAGAACTGGCAGGCCGCCAATGCGGCAGCGAGCACGGTTACGACGAACAGTTAAACGAATGCCTGCGGGCGGATCTCGCCGTGCCGGCCGGTCAAAGCCGGGCGGCCGTGCGGGAGAATCCGCCCTCCCGCCCGATGCCCGACCTTGACCCGGCTCCCGGCAGTCGATCACGATAGAGCCCCAGTGGCTGGATTGCAACTCTCGATTACTATCCGTCGGGCCTGGGGTGCCCATACTGCGATCCCGGGTCGACGCCGCCTGGAACGATCCCCGTCCCACCAGCAGACACATGGGAAATCCCGCTTGTTGGCCGGGAAATGGACCTGTCTTCGCCTGCAGGTGAAGACAGGTCCCTCCGGCGGTCCCGCCAGGGACTCTTCCAACTGGTTGCGCATACAACAATATGGAGGGTGAGGATCGTTGCCATGGCCAAGTTCCGCCGTCGGGGCTCGAGTCCTTTGGTAGCGCATGTGGGCGGCGCCAGGTCGGGTTCGTCCATCCCGACGTGCGGGCTATGACTGTCACCGTCGTCACCGGGGCATCGAGCGGCATGGGTCGCCTCTGCGTCGAGCGACTCCAAGGCATTACCGATCACCTCGTAGCCGTCGACCTGGAGCCGCCTCGGATCGAGGGCACCATCGGAACCGCCTGCGACGTTTCCGACCCGACGGCCGTCACCGGCCTCGCCAACCAGGTACGGGGGCTCGGCTCGTTTCGGTCGCTCGTCCATGCTGCAGGGGTATCGCCGACCATGGCTGATCCCCGCCGCATCTTCGAGGTCGACCTCGTTGGCACGGCGCTACTTCTCGATGCCTTCGAACCCCTGGTCACACCGGGCTCGTCTGCCGTGTGCTTCTCTTCCAGCTCGGCACACCAGATCGCCCTCCAAGGCGTCGATGCGGGACTCCAGGAGCTCGTGTCCAAGCCGCGGGCGCCGGAATTCCTCGACACCGCGGCTGAGCGGTTCGGTGACAGTGGCCTGGCCTATGCCTGGGCCAAGCGAGGAGTCATCGCCTTGGCCTCCCGGGCGGCCGTAGGTTGGGGTCTCCAGGGCGGTCGAGTCAACTCCGTGGCGCCCGGTCTCATCGATACGCCGATGGGCCGCCGAGAGGCGGAGCAGCAGCCGATCATGAAGTTCATGCTCGACAAGACGCCACTCGAACGCCTTGGCCGGCCCGAGGAGGTGGCCGCCGTCGTGGCCTTTCTCCTGTCCGACGACGCCTCCTTCATCTCCGGCATCGACGTTCTGGTCGACGGGGGGATGCTCCAGGGCCTGATCGCCACCGTCCGCCCATGACGGCCGACGACTTCCGTCCTGAGCTCCTTCGGTGTCGCCGGGCAGCAGGGCCCACACGGGGGGCCCGGACCACCGCTGGCTGATGCCTGGATGACGGCGACGGGCTACAGCTCGTCGGGGTGGCGTTCGAGCAGGGTCCGAGCCCATCGCTCACGGCCGGTTGCCCGCAATCGTTCGATGTAGGGCCCGAGGTGGCGTCGCACGTGGAAAGGGCCCCCCTCGGCACGCACAATGTCCATGGGATCGTCCAGGCCGGTCAGCTCGAGCTGGGCCGATCTCCACTCCTCCAACAATGAAGCGCCGAGTCCCGATGTCGGCTCGGCCTCGTCCCAGACGTCATTCGTCTCGTGCGGATCACCGGCCACGTCGAACAGCATCTCGTCGGACCAGTGCCCGTGGTAGCCGTCGTGCCAGGTCCGAAGGTACAGGTGGTCTCCGAAGCGGACGCCGCGCTGGCACGACCACGCACCTTGCGACAGAACGAGGTGGTCCCGCCCCGTGGGTCCGTCGAGGTCAATCGGCACGCCGTCCCAACTCTTGGGAACGCGTAGTCCGGCCAGCTCCAGCACGGTGGCCGAGACATCGAAGTGGTACTGCAGCCCCTCGTGGACCCGTGGTGACACACCGGGCCAGCGCAGGACGGAGGGGATGTGGCACGTCGCCTCGTCGGCCGCCTGATGGTCGGCGTACACACCGAGTTCGCCGAATGCCTCACCGTGGTCGGAGCTCACGAGAACAGCCGTCTCGCCGAGGACCCCGAGATCGTCGAGCTTGTTCAGCAGGGTTCCCAGTGCGTCGTCCGCGTATCGAACACCCACGTCATACCCGTCGAAAATCGCTTTGACCGCCTCCATGGAACCCGCATCCCAGGGCTGGCGGGGCGGGGGCGGCCCCCACTCGTCAGGGGTGAAGCCCCAGGGCTCCCGGGCCGAGTGGGGTCCGGCCAACGCCCAGTTGCGGGATCGCACCTCCTCGGTGTGCCACTCGGGCACCGCATCGGTGGCGAAGGGATTCCCGAAGGCGCCAGGCACGTTGTAGGGGGTGTGCGGGTCCCACAGGTGGACGTGGAGGAACCAGTCGTCTGCCCTTCCCCGACGCTCCAGCCAGTCGAGGGCCACCGGGACGACCTGATCGGCTCGTTCGGCCCCCATGCCCCGCATGAGGTTCATTGCTTCCATGAACCCCTGGTTCCACCAAGTGGCCGAATGCCGGAACGGGAAGCTGGAGATGGAGGCGGTCTGCCAGCCGCGCCAGTAGAACGTGCCGGCCCACGACTCGAGGGCGTAGCGGCTCAGAAAGCCGCGTCGGGCACCCTCGTGGCGGAGTTCGGCACCGCTTCCACCGTGGTTGACCACGCCGTTCCGTATCCCGAACGTCCCCGACATCAGCGCAGCCCGACTGGGGAGGCACGGGACGTCCGAGGCGTAGACGTTGGCGAACCGCACCCCTTCGGCGGCCACGGCATCAATGTTCGGACTGGTGGCGCGGTGGTAGCCGTAGCAGCCGAGATGATCAGCCCGCAGGGTGTCGATGTCCAGATACAGCAGGCGCATGAGTTCCGTCCGTCCACCACTCGAAGTGACCAGCATCGTGGCACAGGTGGTCGGGACCAGCCCACAGCCTTCGACGACCAGGGGAAGATGCCGGCCTCGGTCGTCAGCTCGGGGCTCGGTGTCCACGCCCGCCTCGACCGACCTGTCGGGGCCGCACCGAGCGGTCGACCGGGTGGCGAGGCCGCCCAGGGTGACGGAGGGATGCCACGTCCGGCCCGTGACGTCCGGCCACCCTCGGCCGCCGAGCCGGGACGCGTCGGGCCGGGAAGTCTCCACCTGGAGGGTGCCCGCCGCTGAGCTCCAGCCGCCGCCGCCTGCCGGGCACCGTCGTTTGCCGTAGGGTCTTCTGCACATCGAGAGCGGGGGTGGCAAGGTGGAGACCTCGAATGGAGGGGCGGCGGCGGGGCGGTCGCCATCGGTTCGGCGGCGGCGGTGGACGGTGTTGACCAAGCTGATCTTGACGGTCCTGCTGGTGGGGGGCGTCCTCAGCGCGGTGGCGGTGGTGCTGCCGATCGGCAAGGCCGCGGCCGATCTTCCCGGCGTGCCGGCGGCCTACCAGATCGACGATCTGGGCCAGATCCCCTCGGGTCCGGTCGATACTGCGCCCCAGCTCTTCATCTCGCGAGCCTCGGACCTGGTGGTCGACCCCGACAGCGGGCAGGAGTGGAATTTCTCGAGTGGGGCGCCAGTGCTCACCACCTATCCGGTGCCCTCGTATGTGGATGCTGTGGCCATGAACAACTCGGGAACCGTGGTCGAGGACGCCACCGGGGGTTCCGGGACGTGGTCGGATGGAACGTTCACCCCGGCAGCCGCAAGTAATCTCACGCTGCCCATCTGGAATGGCGCCACCTACTCGGTCACCGACATGACAGTGGTGCTCGGCGGCATCAACGACGGGGGGACCGCGGTAGGCGAGGCTTACGCCACCTGCCTTCCCTCGTACAGCATCTTCGCCTCGAGCTGCAACCTGGCCGTCGAGGAGCCGGGTCCAGCCGTGGTGGGGGCGATCCCATCGAACGGCGAGGGCGACCTGGACTGCGAGTACGACGACTTCTACGCCACCGACCTCTCCGCCATTTCCAACGACGGCACCGCCTACGGATCGGCCTGCTGGAGTCTGTCGAATCCGGTGTCGGTGACTGGCTCCGGCAGTCCTGAGCCGCTGGCCAACTGGCCGGCCACCACCGATGCCATCCAACAGAGTGACGTCAACTCCTCGGGGGAGATCGCCACCGACGGCGATCTCTGGGCCAATGGGGTCAATATCCCCATGCTGGGGTCGGACGGGAACCCCATCTCGCCGGCGGCCATGAACGACAGCGAGGTGGTGGTGGGCACCGACGGCAGCCAGACTGCCGAGATCTGGACCCAGAGCGGTTCGACCACCCTTCAGGCCCTGAGCGGGGGAGCCCTCAACTCGACCGGCACCGCCCTCGGCATCGACAGTGCCGGCGACATCGTGGGGACCGAGACGGTCAACGGCCGCCCCCACGCCTTCCTCGCCGTTCCCGCCGCCCAACTGCCCACCCTCTCGATCGGGACTCCGGCCCCGGTGAGCAAGCCTGCTTCGGGGACGTCGACGCTGACCTTTCCCGTCACCCTCAGCAGTCCGAGCAACGACACCGTGACGGTGGACTACAGCGCCGAGAACGTGTCCGCCGTGAATGGCACGGACTACACCTTGCCCGCCGGAACACTGACCTTTCCGCCTCGGGTCACCTCCGAGGACATCACGGCGACAATCGAGGGTGGCGCCGCCGACAGTTCGACCAGGACATTCACCGTCACGCTGACGAATCCCACCAACGCCACCATCGCCACGGCAATGGCCACCGGTACCATCGAGGGACCGACCCTGTCGGTCGACAATGTGACGGTTGACCGAAGCGGGGACGGGAACCACAGTGCAAACTTCACGGTGACACTGAGCCAACCGACGAAGGCCCCGGTGACGTTCTCCTACGCCACCGCCGATCAGACGGCCCGTGCCGGCACCGACTACACGGCCGAGATGGGGACCGGCACCATCAAGCCGGACAAGACGTCCACCGTGATCTCCATCCCCGTCCAGTCCAATCCGGCCGGCGGTGGCTTGTCGTCGACCTTCCTGTTGAACATCTCGAACCCGTCCCCGTCGTCGGTGACGGTGGGGACGCCGACCGGTATCGCCACCCTCCAAGAGGGGCTGCTCACCGTGGCCAGCGACAAGACCACCGTGTGGGGAAACGGCCATGACACCGCCACTCTGACGGTAACCGCCACCGGCGCCAACGGTTCGCCGGCCACGGGGCAGAAGGTGACCATCTCGACATTGTCGCCAGGGGCGATCATCAGTCCGCTGGTCAAGGGGCAGACCAAGACCGACGGTGCCGGCCAGGTCCAGTTCACGGTGGCCTCGGACGAGCCCGTTCCCTCCGGAGTCACCCCGTCACCCACCACCTTCAGGGCCTCGATCCAGACCAAGCAACTGAGTGCATCCTCTACCGTCGATGTGACCTTTGATCGCCACAAGATCGTGGTGCAGTTCCTCGGCATCCGAACTGATCTGGACTGCGCGGGCGCCAGTTCCACCTGTACCAGTCCGAGCGACAGTGATGTATTCCTCGGCCTGCGGGCTGGCGCCGTCGGCGGCCAGGGCTTCCAGGAGTCGGACTTCCTCTGGTACTCCTACAAGGGCGGAAGGGTCGATCCGTCGACTGGCGAGTGGGAGCCGAAGAGCTACAGCTGTTCGAACACCGGCCAGGACTACGGCACCGACATCGCCCGGCTGAACCAGCTGGTCGAAGACTACGGCACCGCCAACACCAACACGGACTTCTACATCGTCGGCCACAGCCAAGGTGGGCTTCTTGCCCTTCAAGAACTGGGTTTTCTTCAGCAGGTCCCCCCGTCCGACACCATGCAGGCGGTGATGACGCTCGACAGCCCCCTGGGCGGGGTGCCGTTGATCGGAACCAGCATCCCCGGCCTGTTCACCTGTTGGCGGGGCCCAGCCTTCACCGAACTCAGCGATCTGGCCCTGACCGCCGGGCCCTCCGGAAGTCCCGACCAGGGAAGCGCCTCGGAGACGCTGTGCGCCTTCATCTCGAGCTGTCAAGACGAGACCAACGCCCAGATGGTCACGAATGCCGTCGACAGCGGGACCACGGTCGACACCTTTGGCAGCACCACTGACGCCTTGTACACACCCAGTGCCTGTCTCCTCCCCGCCGTCTACGCGGTGCCGACCACCCAGGTGGTGAATACTGCCAGCATCTCGAGTTTGAGCGCCCTGGGCGGGAATCAGGGGCCGAGTCCGCTGACCTGTCTGCTCTCCAGCCACACCCAGGTCGTCACCACCGAACAGTCGGCGATGTTGAGCACCATCGGAACCCAGGACCCCTGACGGAGATTCGGCCGAGACACCTAGGCCGACGACCCGCTCAGCCGCTTCATCCACGATCGGAGCTCGCCGGCGTCGACCGCCCCGATGGTGTGGGCGAGCACCGTGCCGTCCGGATCGATGAAGAACGTCTGGGGCAGCCCGTCGAGACCATAGAGGCCGCTGGTCACCCGGAAGCTCTGGTCCACGCCCACCGGGTAGGCGATCCCGGCCTTGTGCACGAAGGGAACGGCGTCGGCCGGAGGGTCGTTCACGTCGACGCCGACAAACCGGACACGACCGCCCTCGGCCTGCTCAGCGGCTGCCGCCTTGGCCAGCAGCGGAGTCTCCTTCTGGCACGGCGTGCACCACGAGGCAAAGAAGTTGAGGATCACCGGGTGGTGGACGTCCTTGCCCAGGGCGTCGAGATCGACGGGTGTCGTCCCGGTGAGGGGAGGCAATGTGAAGCCGGGCGCCTGGCCGCCGACCGCCACAACCGGCCCCGCCGGGCCCTTGCCCGAGTGCGAGCTCAGCTCCACGACGAGAAGGCCGGCGAGGGCGATGACCGATCCGATGACCAGTGACCGGACCATTCGGGGCCGGCGGGGAGGGGAAGGCATGGCAGTGGACCGGACCGGGAACTCACCATCGGCGCCGCCGGTGTCGGGCCCCGTGCCGGAACTCGGGTCGGGGCCGGAAAACACCGGGTTGTCGCCGTACGGAGGGGCCGGGGTGGCATCGACCGACTCGATGCCGGGCCGGTCCGGGGACCCGGATCCCGAAAGGCCGGTCGGACGGACCTCCTCGATCAAGGCGTGCCGATCAGTGCTTGGTGAAGATGTCTACCGCCATGGACACGAACAGCAACATGAGGTAGGTGATCGAGAAGCCGAACAACTGCATGGCGGCCTTGGGCGTCTGTCGCCGGAGCAATCGAACAGCCATGGCCACGAACACCAGCCCGAGGACGGACGCCGACACCACGTAGACCGCCCCCAGAGTGGCCACTGCGGCCACCGCCAGAGAGACGGCCACCAACAGGACGCTGTACAAGAGGATCTCCCGGGCCGTCCGCTGGAGGTTGGCCACCGCCGGGAGCATGGGCACGCCCGCCGCCCGGTAGTCGTCCTTGTACTTGACGGCCAGTGACCAGAAGTGCGGGGGCGTCCATACGAAGATGATGGCGAACATGACCACCGGCGTCCACGACAGACTGTCGGTGACGGCGGCCCAGCCCACCAGGACGGGCACGGCACCGGCCGCCCCCCCGATGACGATGTTCTGCGTGCTGGTCCGCTTGAGCCACAACGTATAGACGAAGACGTAGAAGAGAGTGGCCGAGATGGCCAGGGTGGCCGACAGCAGGTTGACCCAGGCCCACAGCTCGACGAAGGCCACCACCTCGAGGATGATGGCGAAGGTGAGAGCGGCTCTCGGGGTGACCGCCCCGGTGACCAGTGGACGCCGGGAGGTCCGTTTCATCACCTTGTCGATGTCCCGGTCGACGAACATGTTGATGGCGTTGGCGCCGCCGGCGGCCAGCGCACCGCCCAGCAGGGTGGCGGCCATCAGCCCCACTGACGGCAGACCCCGCTGGGCCACGATCATGGTGGGCAGTGTGGTGATCAGCAGCAGCTCGATGATCCGCGGCTTGGTCAGGGCCACATAGGGGCCGACCCGCGCTCCGATCGACACGCGCCTGGGGAGAGCCGCGGGGGATATCGCCATGGGCAACCTAGTGGGGCGAACCGCCGCCACCGGGACAGTGACGGCTCACACGAAGAGGACCATCACCAGTGCCAGCACGCACGTGGAGATTGCGATCCAGACGGCGAAGATGCGGCTCAGCCGGACCTGGTACCAGTGCCCGCCGTCGTACTTGCCCAGCCGGGCACGGTTCCACAGCGCAAAGATCAAGAAGCTGAGGAGGCCCAGGTGACCCAGGGTCGAGCCCATGAAGAACATGAAACTCGAGGCGTAGGTGCCGTCGATGGTGCTGAACGGCAGCTTCCCGAACTGGAGGCACTGCACCACGACAGCAGCCAGCAGAAACAGCAGCGCGAGAGCGGCGGTGCCGCTGATGATTCGGCGCTTGGCCTGGGCCCGGGACACCACCTCCACCCGCCAGATCACCAGGGCGGCGATCACGGTGAGACCGGCAATGGTCAGTGTCCATGCCGGGTTGGCCTTGGTTATCTCATGGGTGATGGGGTTGCCCAACCCGTCGGTGCAGGGATTGGCCTTGGTACAGGCCGCCCCCCGCCACAGCCCGTTGGTGTTGAGTGCTCGCAGATAGAACCAGAAGAACAGCTCCATGAGCAGGAACACCAGGTCCCCACCGATGAACAGCCACACGGCCATCCGCTCCTTGAAGTGCCGCTGCTCCCGGCTCTCGTGATGCCCGGCGACGGCCTCGATGCTCCGACCGTCGTCTTGCGGATCCTCTTGAGGCTCCCCCTGATCGGTGGCGGTGACGGTCACAGCACCTCTCCCCCAGTGACCGGGCGGTCGCTGGACAGGGTCGGAACCAGTTCGCGGTCCGGATCGGGGTGCTCCACCTCCACGCCGTCCGGTGCGGGTTCCCCGAACCCGTAGGGGTCGGACGTCACCACCGGGTCGACCAGGAAGTTGACCAGCGGCACCGGGGTGGGCACCTTCCATTCGAGGGACTTGGCCTGCCAGGGATTGGCAGGGGCCGGCTTCCCGTTACGCCAGCCGTCGATCAGGCAGTAGAGGAGGACGAGGAACCCGATCATCAAGGCGTAACCGCCGACGCTGGTCATCTCGTTGGCGTGCTGGAAGATCGGGTCGTAGTACGCCACCCGGCGGGGCATGCCCTGGAACCCCTCCCAGAACTGACCGAAGTAGGTGACCTGGATGGCTATGGCGATGATCCAGAAGGCGGTCTTGCCGATCCGCTCGTTCAACATCTTGCCCGATATCTTCGGGAACCAATAGCACAGGGCGGCCACGGCGGCGATCATGGCTCCCCCCAGCAACGTGTAGTGGAAGTGGGCGGTCACGAACATGTCGCCGTGGAAGAAGTTGTCGGCCGGAACGTCGGACAGGTAGATCCCCGTGACCCCACCGATGATGAAGTCCCACAGGAACAGGTAGACGAAATACATGGGAAGTCGGGTCCAGATGCTGCCCTTCCAGATCGTCCCGATGATGCAGAGGAAGATGATCCCGGTGGGGATGGAGATCAGCTCGGTGGTGACCATGAACGGCCCGGCCAGGTCGGGGGCCCACCCGGTGGTGAACATGTGGTGGGCCCACACCATCAGCGACAGGGCGGCCACCGCGGTGAAGGCGGCGATGGTCACCTTGTAACCGAACAGCGGCTTTCGGGCGAAGGTGCTGGCCACCTCCAACATGGCTCCCACCGGAGGGATGAGGATGATGTAGACCTCCGGATGGCCGAAGATCCAGAAGGCGTTCTCCCACAACCAGCCGGTGCCCCCTTCAGCGGCCACGAAGAACGAGGTGCCGGTCACCCGGTCGGTGATCATGGCGGTGAAGGCGATCAGCAGGGCGGGCATGGCGTAGATACTCAGCGCCGCCCCGACCAACGAGGCCCAGGTGAAGATGGGCAGCCGACCGAGGGTCATGCCCTTGGCCCGCATGGTGAAGATCGTCACGATGGTGTTGACCCCGGAAACGGTCACCGAGATCACGAACACGATCATGGTCACCGAGAAGGCGTCCATGGCCGAGGGCGCCTGTACCGACAGCGGGGCGTAGGTGGTCCACCCGGCGTCCACCCCTCCGAGGACGAAGGTGGCCAGCAGGGGCGGGACGGCCGACACCACCACCCAGAAGCTCATGGCGTTGAGCCTGGGGAACGCCATGTCCTTGGCCCCGATCATGATCGGCATGATGAAGTTGGTGAACGGACCGGTGACCATGATGATGGTGGCGATGATCATCACCATCCCGTGGATGGAGACGATGGCGTTGTAGGAGTTCGGGGAAAGGAATGACGAGTGGGGGGTGATGAGCTGGGTACGCATCATCATGGCCAGGGTTCCCCCCACACCGAAGAGCACCATGACGAGCACCAGGTACTGGGTTCCCACCACCTTGTGGTCGGTACAGAACTTCCAATATCGCCTCTTGCCCTGCGTGACTCCGGCAGCGTAGAGCTCGTCCTCATAGCTCTGATCGTGTCCGAGCATCCACCGGATGGGGGCGTTGAACGTGCCCATCCCGAGGTTGAACCCGATGACCCACCCGACCATGGTCACCGTCACCACCTTGTCGGTACCCCAGTTGGAAGGCTGCATGGTGGAGCCCTGCAAGAAGTTCTGGGCCAGGATCCAGCCGATGAACCCGAGGACGATGCCTCCGATGAGGCCGGTCAGGGCATTCTGCCTCCGGTAGAGGCCCCCGGCCCTCGTGCTGATCGGAGTGTCTTCGATAAGGACCGGAGGCGCTTCGGTGGTCGTCACGTTTGTACCCTTTCGCTACCGCTCCCCGGCCGGACGGGGCACAACCGGGGGGCCACGAAACAAGTGCCCACGGTCACGTGGATGCCTTCACGTCGGCCGTGGTTAGCGCCTGGGCGGCGGGGACGCCCTGGCTGTGTAGCCACACTGCGAACTTCTGAGGGGTGACCACTGCCCCCGATGCATACATGAACGAGTGGTAGAGGCCGCACAGTTGGCTGCACCGCACGGTGAAGGTGCCCAACTTGTCCGGTGTGGCTCCCACCACGGTGACGACGTTGGGATTGGCGTCGACCTGCACGCCCAGGGCGGCCGGCCAGAAGCCGTGGGTGACGTCCTCTGACGTCACGTTGAACTGCACCGGCCGGTTGATGGGCAGTACCAGCGATCGGGTTTCGACGTTGCCCGCCCCCGGATAGGAGAACGTCCACAGCCACTGCTGCCCGGTGACGTCGACTTGGAGGGTGTCGGGATGGGATGTCTGCTCGGCGGTGAACTCGCCCAGCCCCCACACCAGCAATACGATCACCAACACGGCGGAGACACCCACCCATACCGCCGTCATCGGGGCGTCACCGCGCAGGGACGGACCGTCGGGGGGAGGCGTGTCACTGTTGCCGAAACCGCGGGCCCGCCACCCGAGCAGGCTGTAGAGGCCGACGGCATAGACGAAGGCGGCCACCGGGGCGGCCAGGATGGTGAAGAGAACGATGGTCTGCCACACCTTCGTCCCCTGGATCGACAGCATGGTGGGGAGAAGATGATGGGGGGCGTAGACGCCGATCAACACCCCCACGGTGGTCATGGCCAGCCAGATGATGAAGATCTTCCCCCCGGCGCGGGAGAAGAACGGCTTCAGCTCGGGTAGCGGATCGGCCCCGTCGTCTTCTGGCTCGTGCGGCTCAGACGACATGTATGAATCCCGACATGAATCCGAACGCTCCCATTGGACCTCCGAAGCCGGCTACCTGGGTCCCACAGGGAAACTCACAGTTCCAGGCGTAGACCCCTTTGGTGCCGGACACGAAACTGAAGGTCACCGACTCGTACTGGCCGTTATCGGCCTGGTTGTTGCCCGGGACGGCCGGTAACGGGACGTTCAGGAAGAAGCCCGGGTCGACCCCGGGCGCCCCCCGTACGGTGAAGGTGTGGCCCACGTTGTTGGGGTCGATGGAATGGACCGGCTTTCCGTTGACCAGGGCGATGTTGCCCACGGTGCCCCGCACCGTGGCGAAGAACGGGTTGTTGAGAGCACCGCCCGAGTCGTACTGGCGGACGGTCACCGTCACCAGAGAATGGGCGGGCACCTGGAACTGGTTGGTGGGCCCGTACGCCGGCCACGAAGAGTTGCCGCTCGGGTGGATCGGCTGCCCGTTGACCATCCCGGTGGAGTCGGGGTAGGTGTTGAACGCCAGGGTGACGTGCTGGAGGGTCCGCCCGTTGACCGTCACCGATCCGGCCGGCGTGGCCACCAGTGTCCCGGACGGGGACGTGTAGTACTGCGTGCGGAAGAGCAGGGCCACTCCGGCCAGCACGGCGGCCGCGATGACCAGGGTGAGGACGAGGCCGATCAGACCGGGTTTGCGGCCCTCGGGGGCGGTGGCTCCGGAAGCGGCCGGTTGCGGAGGCACGTCAGCCGTGGGCTCTGGGGTCTGAGCCATTGGTCTTCTCCCCCCTGCTCGCCTCTTCCTCCATCACCGAGTCCACGCACCTACGGGACTTCCCGAGGCGCCAACGGAACGATCCGGAGCGAAGAGTATTGCTCTGTCCCGGACCTTATCGACTGTTCCGACACTTGTCACGGATATTTTACGGACGTGGCCGCCCCCGCTCCCCCGGGCGCGGTGCGGACATTGCCCGCCGACCTCGGTTTGGCGAGGACCGGGGATGGGTACAGGTGGGGACCATGCCCCGATGGAGGGACCGATCGGAAAGAGAGGCGGTGCCCTTGGGCGGATCGGGCTCCGGGCCGGGCTGTTGCCCGCCCCGCACTACCCCCGTCGAGCAGGGAGGATCCTCATGAACACCCATCTCGAGGTCACGTCGGTCGAGCCCGGCGTCTACAGCGTCAAGGCCATAGACGGCCACGTGGTGACCCGCCAGAGGATGGCCGTCGACCAGGGCTACCTCGAACAGACGGGCGTCGACGGAGCCGACCTCGTGAGGGAGGTGTGCGACATCCTGCTGGAGAACGAAGCACTGGCCGCCATCCCGGCCGTGTCGACCATCGAACAGCTGGTCGCCCATATCCCGTATCTGTCGTCGGAGCTCCAGAAACGCTTCCCTCCCGGGACGCCCGGATCCCAACCGGTCGAACCCGCCCGCATCGCTGCCGCTCCGGTGGAGGACCGTCCCACCCACACCTGACGGCGGGCCTCCGATATCGACCGCCTCTGTCGACCCTCTCCCCCGGGCGGGGCCCGCCGTCCGATGAGGGCTCGGCCGACTATCGGTGATGCGGTGGCGACGTTACCGTGGGCCCCGTGGATACCGCCCCGGTGCTGACCGTACGATCGGCTACCACCGGTCGCCGGTACGCCGCCCGGGCCCACGGTGGTGCCCCGGCATGGCTGAGTTGGAACGGAACGACCCTCCGCTCTGGTTCGGCAAGAAGGAGGGGGGCCTCAGGATCGCCCCATTGACGTGGCAGGGCCGGGCCTCCGCCGTCTTGTACTGCTTCCTCGTCCTGGTGGCCGTGTTCACCTATTCGCAGCTGACCCTCACCGTGTTGGTGGTGGTGTTCTACACGGTCACGTTCGGGCTGGTCGTGGTGTACAAGTCGGACCTGATGGACAACTGGCCGCCCGGTCCGGGGCGGCGGGGCGACTCAGCCGACCGAACAGATCGGCGGGGACCCGGCGGTGCCCGTCAGTGATGGATCACTAGTTGTCGGACTCGGCAAGATTGAAAGCATCTACGCACCCCCGGATCCACTGGGCAGGGTCGTCGCGGGTGGGACGGCCGCCAGGCCCGGTCTCTTCGTCCCGGCACGCCTGTTCGGAGGTGATGTTGGTACCCGAATAGGCGGCGTAGGCCGTGTAGGCCGGACCACCGGCCGAGTAGCCGTCTCGGTAGGACTGGCTCTCGCCGGCCAGGGAGGCGAACAGGGAGACGGCGATGGCGGTGCTGATGACGGCGATGGCGACCACGGCTGACACGACGATCCGTCGCCGGCCCTTGTGGGTCGCCCAGGCTCGTTGGATGCTCCCCACCAACCCGGCGGCGAAGGGGACGGTTGCCGTCGCTCCGCCGGCCGGGTCTGGATCGCCAACCATCGCTCCCTCCCCTGTGTCCGGTTCTGCTCGGTTCTCCCGATGGTAACCAATCGTCGAACCCGCCGGTGCGCCAGACCACCGGTCGACAAAGGCCGGCGGGCCGGCGGGTGCCGGGCGGCAGCAGCGGTAGGATCCCGACAGTGGAACCTTTCGATTCCCGCGATGCGACCCCGGCCTGTCAGCGTCCGGTCCGCCTGACCGGAAAGGACGCCTTCTGGCTCCACTTCACCCTGACGGCAGGGCTCATCGTCTGCTGCGGGGCCTTCGCCTTCGAGCTCTGGCGGGCTCTGGGGGGTCACACCTTCAGTTGGATGTACGTCTTCGAGTGGCCCCTGTTCGGCGCCTTCGCCGTCTACATGTGGTGGAACCTCCTGCAGGGGAACGACCGGGTCCGCCGACCGGGGCGCCCGCCGTCCCCCAGCCAGGCCGTCGCCCCTCCTGACGAGGAGCTCGAGGCGTGGAACCGGTACGTCCGGCTGGTCGAGGCCGAGGAGGAATCCGGCCTGGGGCGCTCGGTCTGATTCACACCCGGCCCAGCACGCGTTCCAAAGAGGCCGACACCCCACCGTCCTTGCCGTAGATGCGGTACCCCACGTAGACCAGCGCCGGAATGGCCCAGAAGTCTCCACATATCCAAAGAATGCCGGCGGCGTAGCGTTGATCCCGCAGGGCCGCCACCGGACCGTCCATCGTCACGTTCATCGTGTACCAGGGCCCCTTGGTGAATATGGACATGGCCATGGCCAGAATCAGCATTTCGAAAGCCGTCACCACGATGGCCCCGATCTGGATCCGCACCGACCCTCTCGGTCCCCAGGGATGCGACGGCAGGATGATGCGCCAGAAGAGAAGACCGACGATGACGAAGCTGGGGCCCATCAGCCAGTTCATCACCCAGCCGTGGTTGGCGGCCCAGTCGAACACGACGGGCACATGCCAGACGACCATCACGCAGTTGAACAGGACGATGGCGACAACGGGATTGGACAGCGCGGCCCACGCCCCACGCAACCCGGGGGTCCAGGACGACCGGTAGTACCAGCGGAGCAGCCTTCGCCGTTGACGGACCGGAATGGCGAAGGCCAGCGGAACCCAGGGGGCGCCGATGATCAACAGGGGCGGGAGATAGAACATCTCGAGGACGTGGAGCACCATGTGGACGGTCAGCCGGGCCATGGCCCACCGCTCCAGGGGGCCCGACGCCGCCGCTATCAGTCCGATCACCCCGGCGTAGAACGCCCAACTGCGACGGCGGGTGGACCGACGGTGCTCCGGGGTCTGGCGATGGGCCAGGCAGCGCAGGCCTCGCTCGTAGCCGATGCCCACCGCCAAGGCCACCAGGGCGATGGGCGTCACTTGGCAGTACGGCGGGAGCTGCATATGACCGTCCTTCTCGACCACGCCGAGGCTAGTCCCAGTACCGGTCCCGGCCCGGTCCTCGTCCTCTCGACGGCGGTGGTCCGTCGGACCCGGGCGGTGGTGCGACCGATGAACGGCGGTCCTCCCGGGGTGACCGGCCGGCTACTGATCGATCCTCCCGAGGACGGTAGAGTCCATTGGGTGAACTCAGGCGCCGGCCAAGTTCAGGGCCACCGGACCTTCGGCTTCCGGTTCCTGCCGCCGGAAGGAGACAGGGGCCGGGATGGTCGCCTTATCCTGATCGAACGGCAACCGACACGGTCCTGGGCCGGCCGGCCAGCCATGTTTCCCACTCACCTCCGACGGACGGCGTAGAGGGAAAGTCGTGGGCGCCGTCGCCGCCGTGGACCCACTCGGGATGGGATTTTCACGTGGCCACGTGGGCGGTCCTGGTCGTCGCCGTAACCCTCGTGGTCGTGGGACACCGACGGCTGCTGCGGTCGAGTAGCCGACCGATCCGCTGGTCCCGGCACCAGATCGAATTCTTCGCCGGGGCCTGCGCCGCCCTCGTCGTGGCCCTCACCTGGCCTGTCGCCGATCTGGCCGCTCACTGGTCGCTGACCGCGCTGGTCACCCAACGACTGATCCTGGTGCTGGCCGTTGCTCCCCTGCTCCTGCTCGGGCTGCCCCACGACATCGTCGAGCGGATCACCCGCCCACCGGCGGTGGACGCCGTACTCATCCGTCTCCGGCGGCCTCCGGTGGCCATCGTCACGGTGACCGTTCTCCTGGTGGGCTCGATGGCTCCGCCCCTGGTGAAGGCCCAGGCGTCATCACCGTTGATACGGGGCCTGCTCTTCGTGGCCATGGTCATCGCCGGACTGGTGCTCTGGTTGCCGGTATTGGGTCGCATCCCGGGCATCCCCCGGTTGCGGCCCATGGTCCGGTTCGGCTATCTCGCCGCCCAGGGAGTCGTTCCCGCCTTCTTGTCGTTCGTCCTGATCTTGGCGCCGCATCCGCTGTACGAGACATTCGCCCGGTCGCGAACGGCCATCGGCCTCCGTCCGCTCAATGACCAGCAGATCGCCGGTTTCGTCTCGAAGCTGGCCATGCTCATCGTCCTGCTCACCGTGGGGACGGTGTTCCTGCTGCGCACCGATGAGGAGTCGACGGCCGACGATCCCCTGGTGTGGGCCGATGTCCAGCGCCAGTTCGAGCGGGCGGACCGGCGGGGGGAAACCGATGGATCGGAAACCCCCGAGGCCACTTCGGGGTTGCCACGCTGAGGGTCGGCCCCGACGGTCAGTTGGACGAGCCGTACGGGATGTCGACGTCCAGCGTCTGGATCCGGGCCCATCCGGTGCTGCCCAGTCCGTAGACCGACAGCGTGGACCGGACGGGTACCAGGGCGTCATAGCTCCCGGTGAGGTCGGCCGTCACCGACATGGTCCCGGGAGGCAACGGGGCCAGGGCCTTCCACTGCGACCCCGTCGGACTGACCACCGAGGCCGAGGGGACGGCGCTCCCCCGCCGGGTGGAGACGATGAAACCTCCGGCGGCCGTCACCCCGGTCGACAGCATCGAGGCCCCATCGAGCGGAAGCCCGGCCGAGACCGTCCATGGGCCGAGCCCGTCAGTACTCCACATGGCGTACAGCCGGGCCGTCGCCCCGTTCCCGACACTGGCCAGGACCGCCGTTCCCACCGCGGTCTGGTCGAGTCGGACCACCTCGGTGGGGCCGCTGGACACCCCCGGGACGCCGGGTCCTGCCGAAATCCAGCCACCGGAGGCCGGCGTGAACAGCCCTGGCCGACCCCCCTGGGCACATGAGGCACCCACCAGGGTGGCGCCGTCGGCATCGAGGCTGACGGCGGTGAGGGCCCGGAGACGGCAGTAGGCCAAGCCCGGCTGTCGTCGAAGGGCCGAGGCCGTGGTGACCGATGTCCACGTCGAGGCGCCGGCGCCGGTGCCGGCCACCACCCTCCCCGCCGCCGTGCCGAGCAAGGCCAGGGATTCGCCGCCACCCTGGACCAGAGCATCCGGTACCAGGGACAGGCCCGCCGGAAGGACGCCGGTCTGCCAACTCGACCCCTGGTCGGCGGTGAGGGCCAGCGGCGAGAACTGGAGATACTGGGACGGCCCGAAACCGGCCAGGACCGAGCTGGACGTGGCCGTGGCCACCAGCCCTCCGTTGCTGGCCACCCCGGGCGGGGTGGCCAGGCGCCACCGGGAGCCGTGCAGGGTCACCAACTGCCAGAACGTGTTGAGGGGATCGTCGAGATGGCCCATGGCCAGGGTCGCCCAGACGGTGGGCCCGGTCATGGTGGAGCTGGTCAGGGGGATCGTCGGGACCACCGGGGACGAGACCGGGCCGGGGTCACCGGAAGAGGTGCACCCGGCCAGCAGTCCGGCGCCGAGGACCACGGCGGCCGCCGCCACCAGTGTCCGTGCCCCGCTGACGCCACCGGCCAGCCGTGGGGGGATGGTCACGAGCGGGCGACGCTGCTGATCTGGGCAGTGAGTTGGCTCACGAACGAGGACCCTTCGGCACTTCCGTCGCCGGGGTCGGCGTTGAGGATCACGCGGGTACGGCCCCGCTTGTCGATCAGGTAGACGATGTCGCTGTGAGCCACCATGCCACCGGCCGGCGACACCTCGTTCTGGACCCCGTAGTCGTTCCACACCTGGTGGAGTTGAGCCAGTGATCCCGTGAGAAAGAGCCAGTTGGCCACATGGTCGAGTCCCTCCTGGCGGTCGAAGGCGGCGGTGACGGCCGGGCTGGTGTAGAGCGGGTTGTTGACCACGGACACCAGCTCTACGGGGCCGGCGCCCGGCCCCAGGTTCTCGTCGGCCAGCCGGAGGCTCTGGGCGATGATCGGGCAGTCCGAGGTGCAGACCGGGTCCAGAAAGGTGAGGACCACTGTCCGCCCTTCGAGCGAGGCCAGGGAGACCGGGTGGCCGTTCGAGTCGGTCAGGGTGAAGGGTGGCGCGGCCACGTCGACCAGGCTGGGCGGCCCGTTGGCCGCCTCGATCAGGATCGGATCGGCATTGGGGTTGGTGGCCGCCACGGCCATGGGGGCGGCGCCGACCGTCACGATGGCCAGCGCCAACACGGCCAGGAGGGCGCGCAGCAGGTAGGTGGGATTGAGGCGGTCGAGCCAACCGGCCACCCCGGCCGGAGCGTCGGCAACCCCTGAAGTGGGCTCGGGGCCCGGGGCTGGCCCGGGTAGGGGTGCCCGGACCGGCTGCCGGGCCATGGCCACGTAGCCCCCGATGAAGATCAGGGTCATCGGGATCATCGAGTTGGGGTCGGTTCCCAGCCCACCGAAGAAACCGAAGTCCTGGATGAGGATCCAGGTGGCCAGGCAGAACACCGACCCGACGACGACCCCGACCCGTACCAGACGAAGGTCACCGCTCAGGAAGGCCGCACCCACTCCGACCAGCAGGACCACCACCACGAAGTTGACCAGCCACCCGTGACCGGCCTGGAAGGAACCGAATGATCGGACCCACGAAGCGAACACCGAGGGCTGGGCCACCTGGGACATCTGGTTGACCATGGTGGTGAGGGTGCCGGCCGCCGAGGGACCGTGGGCCCCGCCGGACCAGAAGCCCCGTCCGGGCCAGGCCTGCAGGATGCCCATGCCGACGAAGAAGGCCCCCATGCCCCGCAGGACCCCCTTACCCAGCCGGGGCGACTGCCAGGAGGCGTCGGGAAGGGCCACCAACGCCCCGGCCACCACGTAGAACACCACCCCACCGGGGGTTCCGAACAACCAGCTGCTGCCGTGGCCGAAGACGCCCCCGAAGGCCTCCCCGAACATCCAGACCACCAGACCCCAGGCCACGCTGGTGGCCCCGGCGGCCCGGGACCAATAGCCCCGGGGCGCCACCAGTAGGAAGATCCCGATACCCACCTGGATCCATACGGCGGCTGCCGCGGCGGTGACCGGATGGTTCGACCAGATGGTGGTGCCCACGTTGGTCACGTGCTGGACCCACGACGGCGACGAGTCGGCCGCCGGGGTGATCACCGAACCGGGCAGGCCGAGGGGCATGGCCCCTTGGACCTGGAGCAGACCGTCGAGCAGCCACAGGAGTCCGAAGGTGATCCGGAGGAGCCGGCGGGCCGCCGGTTCGGGGAGCGGCGGTACCAGGGCCCCGGTCGTCCTTGGTGTACCGGCGGCCATGGCCCGCCGGTACTGGAGCGTCCGGGCCAGGTTCCAGGCCACGACGACCAGCACGCCCAGGACCACCAGGAGCAGCAGTTGGTGGTTGAGGGCCGATCGGAACGCTGCCGTAATGGTCGAATTGTCGGTCTGGAGTGGGCGCCCCATGCCTGGCATTTCGCAACCAATCTGTCGGGACCTGACCGCGTCGCTCGGTTCGGGCGGTCACGGCGATCGGGCACGGATGTCCCGATCGGGACGATTGTAGGACCGGTATGCGGCCATGGGTTCGCGCTCGGAACCCGGAAGGGTCGTCGACAGCCTGGTGGGCTGGTCTCCCCCTCGAGGGTCCGTGCCGTCGACCCCCGGAGGCGGGTGGCGTCGACCGTCCCGCTGGGCTCGGCGCTAGGGGGGCGAGGCGGTCCGGCTAGGCCAGCGTGTCGTTGATGGCCAGGAACAGCTGCTCGAATCGGTCCAACGTGGTCTGGCGCAATACGAAGCTGGCGGTCTTCCGGTTGCGGAGGATCCAGTTGGATGGGTCACTGCGGTTGAAATCGCCTTCGACTCGCCGGATGCGGTCGATGATCGAATCTTCGTCGCCGGCAAGTTGGTCGATGCTCACCACCGAGTCAAACGCCGCGTTGTAGATGACCACGTAGTCCTCGGGATAGAACAGATCCTCGAATTCGGCCGACCTGATGTCGGTGATCGGCCCGAGCGGGATGATGCGCCTGTTGTCCAGAAATCCTTGATCGGCGATTCCGGCCAGCCTCTGGGAGAGGTTGCTCCCCCCGCTCATCACCACCGTCACATCGAGTTCCTGACCGAGGAGGGCCACGGCTGCCGCCATGGTTCCGACGCCTCCCGCCGGGAGGATCCGCCATCTCGGATCGAGGTGGCCCCGGTCCCGTTCCCGGAGAACCTCGGACATCACCGTGAGGTAGGTGTAGTCGGAGAGGCCCTCCACCACGAGATTGTCCGGGCCACGAAGATGTGCTGGGCGATGTCATGACCCAGCAGTCCCTGCAGGGGAGACAGCGTGTCCGGGTCCCGGGACACCAGTCGGGAGCTGACCTTGGTGCCCTCGTCCGGCCCCAGGTCCTCGACCACGCGGCACCGTCCAGGTGGTCGGCATCGACCATGAAGGGCGAGTGGGTGGTGTAGATGACCTGATGGCTGTCGGCCAGGGTGTCCTCGATGAAGTCCAGGAAATCCCGCTGGGCCCGGGCGTGGAGGGCCAGAGCCGGCTCGTCGAGCAGGACGATGACGGACTTGTCCGAATAGAACTCCTTGAACGCGGCCAGAAACGAGATGAACCATCGGAACCCGACGAGCGGACGTCGAGATTGTTGGTGAAATAGTGCCGGTCATCCTCCACCCGGAGCTGGAGGAGCTGGACGTTCGTTCCGTCGGCCCGCAACTCGTCGGTGGGCTCGATGTCGATCTTGAGCCGGAGGTGGTCGTTCTGGTGCCAGTACCGCCGCACCTGGCGGGTCAGGTCGGCGGCCACCGCCTCCATCTCACCGCTGCGCTTCTCGTAGTCGGGGTTGACCAATTCATCGGTGGCAAATCCCAGCTTGAGGAGGGCCAGGGCGGTGCGTTGGGAGTCGTCCAACACCGATTCCGCGTCGGAACGGAGAGCCTCCACCAAAGGACCGATGTCGGTTCTGCCCATCAATTCGCTGTACTCGTCGAAGTGGAAGAACCGGGGAACCAGGTCGGCCAGATGGCGGTACACCGCCTCACCGACCGACTGGGGATAGAGCCGGTCCAGATCGGCCCTCGCCTGCCGGGCCAGGAGGGCGGCCGGTGTCGGCTCGTCGGCGCCATCGAGATGGTAGGCCACTTCGCCGGAAATTTCGATCGAGATGGGACCTCAGCTCGGTCAGATCCTGCGAGTCCGAGTCGGTTCCCAGCTGTGATTCGAAGGCTCGACAGGCGGCCGCCTCGTCGATCTCGACGGCGAAGGTCCTGGTGTTGTCGTAGTTGACACTCAGACTCCACTGTTTGGCCAGAAGAACGCCGTCGCCGAAGCGGACATTGATGGCCTGGATCTCCTCGTCGGTCAACTCGAAGGTGGCCGAGATCGGCACCGCCGACTCGAACTCACCGGACCGTTGGTGTTCCTTTTGGAGCCACCGCGGATATTGCTGCTCGTTGAACCGCCGGTCGCTCAGGGCCGGGTTGAGGGCGTGCAAGGCATGGAGGATGTTGGTCTTTCCCGATTCGTTCTTCCCGACCAGACAGGTGACCCGGCGGTCGACCTCGATGGTGCCTGAATCGAGAATGTTCCTGAAGCGTACGGTCCTGAATGAGACGAGGTTCACGGTCGCTCGACGACTATCGACGCCGCGCTAGGCGGACGGATCATTGACGCCGCCGTCAGCCCGTCCCCTCCGGGGCAGACCACGGCCAAATTCTCGGATCTCCAGCCAGCCAAGCCCTCCAGATCGGTTCCTCATCGGGGCTTGTATCGGCATTTGTCCCTGAAGTCTGAAGGACGATATTTCGACAGCCCCGTCCCCGGTCGATCCCCCGAGGAGGGCCCACGCCATTCCGCCCTCAGAGTCTGACGCCGGCGAGCTACGGGCCGGACAGAGCGAAGGTCGGTCGGGGATCCAAGGTGGCCAGCTTCCAGGCATCGTCCGACGTCAGAGGGTGGGAGAAGAAGTATCCCTGGGCGGTATCGACGCCCAGTTGGCGCAGGGCCGCCACCTGCTGAACGGTCTCGACGGCCTCGGCCACCGTGCACACCCCCATCGAACGGGCCTTGGCCACCAGGGACTCGACCGTCTTCCGGCTGGTTCCATCGGCGTCGCCAACACCGGCTATCAGCTCCGCCTCGATCTTCACCGTGCTGACGGAGCGGTCCCTGAGTCCGTCCATCACCGAGCAGTCGTCCCCGACATCGTCGACGGTGAGCAAGATTCCCAGACGGGTCATGACCCGCAAGTCGGCGGTGGCATCGTCGTCGATCAAGGAAGCCTCGGTGACCTCGACGGTGAGCCGGTCCGGCTTGAGTCCGGACCACTCGATGGCCGAAGCGGCGGCAATGGCGGCGTTGCCGCGGCGAAGTTGCAACACGGAGCAGTTCACGGCGATCTGGAGGTCGGCCGGCCACCTGGCGGCCTGGACGCAGGCCTCGCTCAGGACCCATTGGCTCAGAAGGTCCATGTGCCCCATCGATTCGGCCCGGGGAATGACGATGCTCGGAGGAATGGATTCGCCGGAGCCGTCATACCACCGGAGGAGGGCCTCGAAGCCGAGCAGCCGCCCGTTGCCCAGGTCCACGGCCGGCTGAAACACGAGCTCAGGTCGTCCTTCGAGACCAGGAAGGACAGGCGGACCGATCGAGACCGATTCCAGGCGGTCGGTGGGCACGTCGGTCACCTCGGTGGCATCGGCCGAAATCATCACCATCTTGAGCCGGATGCCGCCCATATTTCGCCAGGTCACATCGTCGCAACCAAAACCCGCTCAAGATCGCCGCCCAGGATGACGAAAAGCTCACCATGGCACTGCGTCCGGTCTCCGATTCCGCCAAGCACGACTCGGCCGGCAACGGCGAGCCGGGCGAGCTCGACGCGGTGGCGAAGCTCATCGCCAACGACTCCCAGCCCGAAAGCCCGCCCGCCGACCCTCCCCTCACCATGACCGAGCGCCCCCGTCCGGCCGAACAGGCACCGAAGCACACCGTGGCCGGGTGGTACCCCGACGACTCCGACCGCACCCTGCTGCGCTACTGGGACGGGCACCATCTCACCGGTCAGACCATGCGGGTCGACCCGGAGACGACCGACGAAGAGGAGTCGGCCGAACCGGCTCCGTCCCGGGAGGCTCCCACCGACGACCACTCCACCCCTGCCGGTGCCATCTGGACCGAGCTGCGATCGAACGGCAACGCCGCCCCCCTCACCGTGGGCCGCACCACCCCTGACGAATCCGCAGGTCAGGAGAACTCCTCCGCGGCTACGACAAAGGCCGATGGGACAGAGGCCGATCGGGTGGAGGCCGATGGGGTAGAGGCCGATGGGGTAGAGGCCGATGGGGTAGAGGCCGATGGCCGTGCTCCGGTCGACATGCCGGACGAGTGGGCGGAGAAGACGGCTCGGACCGTCACCCGGGCCCGGACCGCCGGCACACCTGAGGCCTGGCGGGAGGTGGTGTCCGTCGTGGCGGTGATGTCGGAGCTGGCCCAGACGATGATGGTGGCGGCCAGCGCTGCGCAGGTCTCGACGGAGGCCAGCCGGGTGGCGGAAAAGGCCCGGAGTGACGCCGAGGCGGCCGACCAGGCGGCCACCGCGGCCAGGCGGGCCTCGCAACAGGCGACGACCAAGGCCCAAGATGCCCAAGAGGCAGCCAAGGCGGCGGCCCGGGCGGCGGCCGACGCCATGCAGGCGGCCCAGCAGGCCGAGCAGGAGGCACCCGAAGCAGCCGAGGCGGCCGAGGCGGCCGCACGGGAAGCGGCAGGTGCCAAGGCCACGCTCGAGGAGATAGAGGGAATCGTGGCCGGTGCCCAGGCGGCCGACACGCCGGAGGCCTGGACGGAAGCCCGCCGGCTGGCCGCCGGAGCTTTCCAGTCCTGAGGCGGACCCGCCCGGTCCGGACCCGGACCAACCGGGCCCGAGCCAGGGGAAGCGGTCACACCGAGGCGTCGTCCTCCAACGGGTAGGGGGTGGGTGGCAGGCCGGGCATGGGATGGTCCCACCACAGCGTCTCCTCCACCCGGGAGGCGATGCGCCAGCCGTCAGGTGTCCGGACCATGCGGTCGTGGTAGCGACCGCCCACCACGAACAACCACGGCTCCCCGCCGACCAGGAGCTGGTTCGGGTTGTGGAAGATCGAACGCGCCCGAGCCGTTCCGTCCGGAGCGATCTGCACCGCCCGGTTGACGATGAGATGCTGCGTCGAGGTGAATATGGGCAGCACCTCGGACAGCCACTGGCGCACCTCGGAGAACGAGCCCCTGATGCCCCCCGCCGAGCGGTAGTCGAGGTGGGCATCGGGCGTGAACACCGTGTCGAGACCGGCCCAATCGCGGGCATCGATGACCGTGGCGTAGCGGACCAGGAGGTCGTCCACCTCCAGACGGTCGAGGAGTAATTCGGAGCCGTTCGTCCATCACTGTGAACGTAGTGGATGGTCGGATCCCGGGGCACCCCTACGTCGCTCTCAGTCGACATCCGGTCGGCGCCCGGCAATAGGATCCGGGCCGGGGTTTCCGGCGGCGGTCGGCCACCGACGCCATGGATGTGTACCGCAGCCGCGAGGAGAGTCGTGCTCTTCATCCACGAGGACCACAAGGTGGTGGGGAAGCGGGCGGCCCAGTTCGAGGAGGCCTACCGCCACGGTTGGATGCCGTTGCTGGCTGACGGATCCGATGCCCGGCTCCTGTGGTACTTCGACCTGGCCCACGGCAGTGGCCTCTCCTACCGGGCGGTGACGGTCACGGCGGTGGAGGACGGGGCGGCCTGGGCCCGTCTGGCGAAGAGGCTGGCGAATGGTGACCTGCAGTCCTGGGCCCGCTCTCTCGACGGCCTCCAGCACGAGTCGCGGGGCCGGGTGATGGCCCCTGTGGAGTGGTCACCGTCCGTGGGTCCGCTGGCCGATATCCCCACCGACCCCGTCGAACACGAGCCGACCATCTACATGGAGGACACCATGTGGCCGTTCCCCGGGCGCATCCACGAATACATCGAAGCGGCCGGCCGCGTCTATCCCCCGACCATCGGGGCCGAGGGTCCGCACATGGGCATGAGCATCCAGTTGGCCCTCCAGACCATGCCCGGTGCCGGCCGGCACCCCGAGGTGACGCTGGTCCAGAAGCTGGGAAGCCTGCCCCCGCTCATCCGTCTGCTGACCAACGACATCCCGCCCGAGATCACCGGGCCGGGCTCGTGGATGCACCAGGCACTCGAGCTCCGTGACCAGTGGAGAAGCAAGCTGCTCCGCACCGCCGTCTGGTCGCCCCTCCCGTGACGACACCGGCGGTGACGGAGCCCATGTTGTTCATGATCGAGACCCACCGGGTGATCGGCCGCCACGCTTCGCAATTCGAGGACCTCTATCGCCACGATTGGATGGGGGCGCTGTCGCTGACCGACGACGCCCGTCTCCTCTGGTACCTGAACCACGCCATGGGCAGCGGGCCGGCCTACCAGGTGGTGACGATCACCGCCCTGTCGAACGGCTCGGCCTGGGAGTCGCTGGGGCGACGTATGTTGGAAGGCGATCTGGCCGATCTGGCCTCGCAGATGGACGGCTACCGCTACCAGGTCGAGGGCAAGCTGGCCATGCCGGTCCACTGGTCGGCCCTCCAGGCCGTGGACCTGACCACGATCCCGACCGACGGTCGTGAGCACGACCTTTCGTTGTACATGCTCGACACCGGCTGGCCCCACGAGCCCCTGGACGACTACATCGAATTGTGGGACCGGGACTACTGGCAGTACATGCGCCAGAGCCCCGACGAGCAGAAGCTTCTCGACATCGTGGGCTGCTTTCAGGTGGCGCACGGCTCGGGAGTCCGCCCCGAGGCCATGTTGATGCAGAAGATCATGAGTTTCACTTCTCTCGGCAACCTGCTGACCCGGCACCAGGAGTACGACCCCGCCACCTGGCCGGGCAGCTACATGGCCAGGGGTCTGGAGTTGCGGGACCAGTGGGAGAGCAAGCTCCTGCGCACGAGTCCCTGGTCGCCCTGGTGGTGACGACCCACCGGCGCCTGGAGGGCCGTCCAGCAGCTTCGGAGCCGGGCGGCCGGGCCCTCAGCTGACTTCCCCGGCGGCGTCCTGGACGGCCTTGTCGACATCCTTGGAGCTGGCATTGAGCTCTTTGGCCACGTGCTTCTCCGCCTTCAACTCGGCCTTGTCGACGGCATCTTCGATGGTGCTCTCCCCGATGATCAAAAGGGCGGCTTCGTCGGCATCGAGCAGATCGCCGAGCTCTTTGACATCCGCCCGGGACATGCCCCGCCACAGGTGGCCGCTGATGCCGCCTATGGCTCCGCCCACCAGGGCGGTGGCGATGATGGACGGAGGGAACAGGATGCCGACGACGGCGCCGGCTGCGGCCCCACCCCAACCTCCGTGCCGCGTTGCCATCTCGTCCTTGTTGACGTGGACTTTGCCCGAGTCGTCCTTCCTGATCACCGCGGCGTCGTAGGTGCCGACTGCACCCAGCGCATGGAGGCCTTTCACGATGTCGTAGTCGGCCCTGGCTGCCTCTTCGCTGGCGTAGGTACCGATGTAGATGAACACGCCGTCCGGCTTCGCCATGTAACTCTCCGATCTTCCGTCGTTCTTCCGTCGTCTCGCCCCCGCCGATCCTAACTCTGGGCTCCACCCCGGCTCACGGCCGATGGCCATCGGTCGGACGACATGGTGGTATTGGCTGTCGGGACGGGAATTCGGCCTCATCCCGGTGAGATCGACGGACCTGTTCTCATCCCTCCAGCAAGCGAAAGGCCAGCCGTCTGCCGCGACCTTGTTTCAGGGCGAGAGCAATCCAGAGCTGAAAGAGGCCGTCGATGATCTGCTCCTGGCCCTCGCCCACGTAAACGGGACGGAGGCCAACGTCCTCGATGATTCTCTCCACCAGCAGGCGGTCACCCTCGGGGGCGGAAAAGAACAGGTCGGCCCGGCCATCGGAAAACACCGGGTCGGCGAAGTTCTCGCCGCCGAGCGTGTTGAACGCCCGCCCGTAACGGATGCCGGCCGGCAGCGAGCCGCGGCTGTTGGCGACCGGTTCTCCCATCCGATTGGTGGCGTCGATGACGAGTTTGCCATCCAGAGCCTCTCCATAGCTGGCGGCGAGGTCGGGAACGGCAGCACCGGGAACGGCCAGGATGACGGCGCCCGGATCGGACAACGCCTCAGCAATGGACGCAACCCGTGCACCGGGAATCGCCACCTCGTCGCGGCCGGCGTGCCGGGACCCGAAGGTGACTTGATTTCCGGCCCCGGTCAGGGCCCGGCCCAGAGTGGTGCCGATGAATCCGGTACCGATGATCGCGATGTCCACGGCCTGTTCCTATCACTGGCGGCTTGCCCGATGTCTCGATCACTTGAGCTGCTCCACGCCAACCGTGACCACCTCGGGGACGACGGCGGAGCGCACGGCAGTGGGAACAGCACCGACCGGCGGCGATCCGATGCCTCAGGCGGCAGCGTAGTAGCGGCTGGCGTCACCCTGTAGAGCGGCGCTCGGTGCCCCGTCGAGCCCGACGGCAGCCACTCCGGCGGTGGTCACCCGTTGCATGCGGCGGTGCTCCCGCCCGTAGTCGTAGATGGCGTAGTGCTGCGTCGACCGGTTGTCCCACACGGCGACGTCACCTTGGCGCCAGTGCCACCGCACGATGTTCTCGGGACGAGTCACGTAGGACTGGAAGATCCGGATCAGGTCGACCGATTCGGCGCTGTTGTGGCCGACCAAACGGTGGGCGAAGCCGCCGAGGAGCAACGCCGGCTCCCCCGTTTCGGGGTGGGTCCGCACCACCGGGTGCTCGGTTTCGAAGACCTCGGAGACGAAGGCCTTGAGGTGCTCCAACCGTTCCGGTGGCAGTGAGCCCTTCAGGGCGGCCACGTCGACCCGGCCGTAGTCGTGACCGTTGGAGTGGACGGCCCGCAGGCCGTCGGCCAGCTGCCGGAGGTCCGCCGGAAGGTCCCGGTAGCCGGCGACGGTGTTGGCCCACAGCGTGTCCCCACCCACCTCGGGCAGGACGATGGCCCGCAGAACCGAGAAGGTGGGCGGCGTGCTCCACAAAGGTGACGTCGGTGTGCCAATGGTTGGCGGCGGCCCCGGCGTAGGAGTCGAGGTCGAAGACCTCGGGGTCGTCTTCCGTCACCGGCAGGGTGGGGTGGCCACGGGTCAGCGGTCCCAAGCGCGAGGCGAAGGCGATCTGCTCGGTTGGGCCGATCTCCTGGTCCCGGAGGAACACCACCCGGTGGTCGAGCAGTGCCCGACGGATGGCGACCACCTCCTCGTCCTGTAACCGGCGCAGGTCGACGCCCGAGATTTCGGCACCGGTGCGGACAGTCAGTCGCCTCACGGTCAGGTTGGTGGCGGTGGTCGCACTCATGGATTCCCTCCATACTTGATGTTCTCCATCATCTATGAAGGTTACAGGCGTGTCCACCCCGGAGTCGGGTGAACTCCGACAACGCCGTCCTGCCGGCATGGAGGAATCGCCATCGGAAGGCCACGGTGGTTCCCTCCGGGTTCGACCAGGTCGCCCGGGCCCGGCCGATCCCGGGCATTCGCCCGGCGGTGCGAGTGTCCGGACCAGTGCCTTCGCCACCTGCTCGCCCCCCACCCAGCATGGTCGGGTCAGTCGGATCAGTCGGGTCAGCGAACAGCGGCGGGCGCCCGACCATGTTTTGGTCCAGCCGGGGGCGGGTAGACATCCAGTGCACGCAGAGGAAAGGTGAGTTCCATGCAAGGTGGATTCATTGCCATGGCTGTCGGCGCATTTCTGGACTTCGCCGTGAAAACCGGACCTCTGGTCGGTGTCGATCTTCATACTCTCGGCGTCATTCTGATGACCGTCGGCACCCTTGCGGTCATGCTGCCGGTAGTCAGCAACGCCGCCCTCGGCATCCGTCGCCAACGGACCATCGTCGAGGAAGACGAAGGGTACGGCTTGTATCGCGAGAACACCCTTCTCTGAGACTTCCCCCGGTTCTCGGCCGGTTCCATTGAGCAGGGCGCGGCCATCGACGAGATGGGGGCCAGCTCCGACGGGGCCGAAACGGCGGCGGGAGAAGCCGCCATCGAGGTCGACAGCTCGCAGCTCAACCTTCTGCAACACCGATCTCGCCGCCTACTGCGGAAGGCTCGGCGCACCTCCCGACTACGGGGAAGACGATTACTATTGCTCGCCCTATTGCTCGGCCTCCTGGGCCCACTTCGGGTAGTCGCGCTTGCGGAGATGGGGCAGCGGCTCGGGCCACTGGTGGCCGCACGAACCGCAGCTTCGGTGGACGTGCTCAGTTGTCCGTTCGGGAAGTGTGCACTCCCCCTCATTGGCCGAGTGGAAGCTGAACGTCGTGTCGCTTGCCCCACACTTCTCGCAGGCCTTGTCCCTTTGAAATGTCGCCATCGTCACCTCCTACATTTCGTCGGCGCTCGTGGTCGTGGGCGTTGTCAGGCTCCGGTCAGCCGACCGAATCCATCTGCAGCTGAAGACCGCTTGTACCGCCTACGCCACCCAGGTCCTGAGCCAGGTAGGCGTTGAGCATCCGTCGCAGCTCACCAGAAACCCCTGGCCCGGAATGCTCCTTTTCCGTGACCCGAGCCGAGAAGACGAACGACTGGAGGGCGAGCTGAAGGCAATAGGCCACGAGATCCTGGTCTTGCTGGCCGATGCCGATCGAACCATCGATCCGTCCCTCGGCCAGTAGTTGACCGAACACGGCCATGGCCGATCGCTGAGTTGTCCCGAAACGGTCGATGACGTAGGGCAGGATCAGGTCTGGATCGACGTCGAGAACCCGCTGAAACAGAGGATGACGGGGAAGGCGTTCGACACAGGTGACGGCCGACTCGACCAGCCGTTCCCGCGCCGTCGGGAAATCGGCGACCTCCCGGCCGATCTCCCCGATGAGAGCATTGAACTCCCTGGTCATGAGGGCCTTGAGCACCCCGGCCAGGTCCGGGAAGTATCGGTAGAGGGTCATACGACTCACATCAGCCAGGCGGGCCACGTCCGTCAGGGTGGTGCGTCGAACCCCGACCGCCATTACCGACTGCAGGGCGGCATCCAGCAGGACGTTCTCGTTACTTTTGGAAGTCACTTGTAACACTGTAGCAACGTGGTTAGGTTCTGGACCATGAGCGAACCCATCCGTATATCCCGTAGAGCCGTGCTGGGCGGAGCGTTGGTCGGAGGTGCCGCCATCGGTTTGCCGGCGGGTAGTGCTTCGGCCGCCGCCGCCCGCAACGCCCAGGTCCTAGCCAAAAAGGCGAAGAAGCCGGGTCCCGGTACGCTCCCCAACCCGGACCTCGCACCGGGCACGGACACCATCCCGGAGATCGAACACATCGTCGCGGTGATGATGGAGAACCACACCTACGACAGCGTGCTCGGCATGTTGGATGTCCCTTCGGTGCCCGATGCCGGATTCACCCTCGACGGCAGCGGCCAGCCGATCAACTCCAACCCGTGGCCCAAATCGCAGACCGTGTTCCCCCCGCCGGGCAAAGACGCGGTCCTGAAGGCCTTCCCGATGGCCACCGCCTGCCAGTTGGACAACGGCAAGATCACGGGATCGACCGCCTACCCGTGGAACACCTGGGCGGCCGGTCACACGTCGTACGCCGGCGGCAAGATGGACGGATTCGTGAAGAGCCAGAGCGGACCGGTGTCCATGGGCTACTACGACTCGGACTTCCTCCCCTTTGTCAACTCTCTGGCCGCCACCTTCCCGGTGTGCACCAACTTCTTCTCCTCGCTGATGTCGCAGACCTACCCGAACCGTCGCTACTTCATGGCCGGCACGTCGAACGGCCTGCTGGCCGACACGTTGAGAACCGACGTGCCCGCCAACGGCACCATCTTCGAGAGCCTCAACACCTACGACATCTCGTGGAGGAACTACTACGTCGAAGGCAGCGATCCGTCGATTTTGATCTGGCTCTACCTGGCCGGAAAATCGGACATCTACAACGACACCAACGTGACCACCATGGATCAGTTCTTCTCCGACGCGTCGAGCGGCAATCTCCCCGCCTACAGCATGATCGACCCCAACTTCGGGGACTCCTCCGAGGAGGACCCCCAGGACGTCCAGAACGGTGACTACTTCCTGTCCACCATCATCAACGCGGTGATGGCCTCGCCCCAGTGGGAGAGCACACTGCTGGTGTGGACCTACGACGAGGGTGGCGGCTACTACGACCACGTCCCACCGCCCAAGGCGGTCAAGCCGGACGATGTGCCACCCGACTTCGCAGCCGGCGATCCCGGTGGGGCGGTGTTCGGACGGTACGGGTTCCGGGTGCCCTCGGGCATCGTGTCGCCCTACGCCATTCCGGGGTACGCCTCGACGGTGACTCACGATTTCACCTCGATCCTCAAGCTGATCGAGACGAAGTGGAACCTGCCCGCCCTGACCTACCGCGATGCCAACGCCGACGATCTCCTCGACAGCATCGACCTCTCCAGTGAACCGGCCTTCCTCACCCCGCCCACCCTGGCCACCGCCGTCTACCCGGGCGATCCCGCCACCACCGACGAAGCCTGTCAAGCCGAGGAGCCGATCCAGATCCCGCCACCGGGCTACGTCACCACCGGCTGAGCCGGCCGGGCTCCTCCCCTCGATGCCGACCGGCGTCTCCGGGTCCGGCGGCCTACTGCACCAACTTGCCCACCTGGCCGACGAGAGCGGCGTTCAGCCTGGTCAGGCATCGCCCGAGATCGAGCTGTTCCCCTTCGCTCCAGTCCTCGAACATCTCCTCGAGCACCCGCCGGCGTTCTTGTTCGACGTTCCGCATGACCTGCCTACCCGCCCCGGTGAGGGCCAGATGTGACGACCTCCCATCGGCGGGGTTGGGCAGGCGTTCGACGAACCCCCCCGCCACCAGGGTCGTGGCCTGGCGGGTGACGGTGGAGGCGTCGAGCCCCAGTGCCGCCGCCAATCCGGTGGTGGGTACCGGCCCCATGCGTTGGAGGGTTCGGAGCATGAGGTATCCGGCCCGATCGACCTGGGCGTACAACGAGCTGCGGCGCCCGAGTGTCTCGAGATGGCGCACCAGGGTCAGGAGCTCGGTCTCCACGGTGCCGATGGCTCCCCTCTCGGAGTCCGGACTCAACGAACACCCCCTTGCTGGTTACCGGTAAAATGAGACCAAGTACATGTATCATACATGTGAATCGGACACGGTTGAGCCGGTGACGGGAATGGAGAGCCGAGATGCGAGGGCCGATCGTCGTTGGCGCTGACGGATCAGAAAACAGCCGGCTCGCCATCGAAGAGGCGGCGTCCATGGTTAAGGGGAGCGGCCAGTCTGTGATCGTGGCCTACGTTCGCCACCTCCCTCTGGTCGGTTTCAGCGCGGGCTGGACGGGAACTTTGAGCGTTGGCGCCGTTCATGAGCTGCTGGGCACCAACCAGTCCCTGGCTGAAGCCCAGAGCATCGCCATTCTCGACGCCGTCGGGGTCGACTGGCGTTTCGAGGTCCGGGTGGGCGACCCGGCCAACGAGCTCATGCGATTGGCCACCGAGGTCGGCGCCGAGACGATCGTGGTTGCCGGAAGGCGTCACGGTGCGCTCGGCGCCATGGCCTGTGCATCGGTGTGCACGCAACTGCTTCACCGCTGGCCTCGTTCTCTGATGGTCATTCACCCCCATCCCGAACCCCTGGACGCCCGGGCCGACACCGCTTCGGGGGATCAGCGGTGAGGACCCGTCGGAAATACCCCCCGGCGCCCCTGGCCGCGCGGCCCGGGGGAGGTGCCGGCGTCTGATGCCGGCCGTGACGGGAGAGGGGCCGAACCAGGGGCGTGGCGATCGCTACAAGTGGATCGCCCTGTCGAACACCACCCTGGGGATCCTGATGGTGACCATCAACACATCGATCTTGCTCATTTCGCTGCCTGCCATCTTTCGGGGTATCAGACTCCAGCCCCTGGCCCCCGGCAACACCTCGTACTTCTTGTGGATCCTGATGGGGTTCCTGCTGGTGACGGCGGTGCTGGTAGTGAGCTTCGGTCGGGTCGGCGACATGTACGGCCGGGTCCGCATGTACAACCTCGGGTTCGCCATCTTCACCGTCTTCTCCATCCTGTTGTCCCTCACCTGGATGACGGGGGCGGCGGCCGCCCTTTGGATCATCCTGATGCGTTTCGGTCAGGGGGTGGGGGGAGCCTTTCTCTTTGCCAACTCCAGCGCCATCATCACCGACGCCTTTCCCGAGGACGAACGGGGCAAGGCCATGGGCATCAACGGAATTGCCCTCGTCACCGGGTCCTTCCTCGGACTGATCCTCGGCGGGCTGCTCGCCCCGATCGAGTGGCGGTTGGTGTTCCTCGTCTCGGTCCCCTTCGGGATCTTCGGGACGATATGGGCGTACCTGAAGCTGAAGGACAACGGCGTACGCATCGAGAGCAAGATCGACTGGCTGGGAAACGTCACCTTTGCGGTCGGTCTCATCGCCCTGCTCACCGGCATCGTCTACGGGATCCAGCCCTACGGTGGCCACACCATGGGGTGGACCAGCCCGTTCGTCCTCGGCACGGTGGCGGGAGGAGTGCTCCTCCTCGTGGCCTTCGTCTTCATCGAGACCAAGGTCGACAATCCGATGTTCCAGCTCCACCTGTTCAAGATCCGGGCCTACACGGCCGGGGTCACGGCCATGTTCTTGTCGGCCATGGGCCGCGGTGGGCTCCAGTTCATGTTGATCATCTGGCTCCAGGGCATCTGGTTGCCTCAGCACGGCTACAACTTCTCCCAGACGCCGCTGTGGGCCGGTATCTACATGATCCCCCTCACCGTCGGTTTCCTGATTTCTGGGCCCTTCGCCGGCATCATCGCCGACCGCAAGGGGGCTCGGGGGATCGCCACCATCGGCCTGGTCGGTGCCGGGGCTTGCTACCTGCTGCTCAATCTCCTTCCCATGGACTTCCGGTATCTGCCCTTCGCCGTCATCATCCTGTTCTTCTCCCTCTTCTCAGGCATGTTCTTCTCGCCCAATCAGATGGCCATCATGAACAGCCTTCCGCCCGACCAGCGAGGGGCGGGGGCAGGTATGAACGCCACCTTCATGAACTCCGCCCAGGTGCTGTCCATCGGGGTCTTCTTCTCCATCGTCACCCTGGGTCTGGCCTCCTCGCTGCCCGGCGACCTCTACCACGGCCTCATCGCCCAAGGGGTGCCCATCTCCGAGGCCCGGAAGCTCTCGCACCTCCCGCCCATCGGAAGCCTGTTCGCCGCCTTCCTGGGGTTCAACCCCATCCAGACCGAGGTACCCCATCAGGTGCTGGCCCAACTGGGTCCGACAAGGGCTGCCTACCTGACCGGTCGCAGCTTCTTCCCCAAGCTCATCTCCCCGTCGTTTGCCGACGGGCTCCATCTGGCCTTCAACTTCGCCGCCGCCACCAGTTTCATCGCCGCCCTTGCGTCGTGGCTACGGGGCGGCAAGTACATCCACCAGCAACAGAGCATGACCGACGACGTGGGATCGGGCCTCCTCGAAGTGGGGGATCTGGCATCAGCCGAGGTCGGGGCGGGTGTGATGGTCGACGACTGATGACGGCTCCCGACGGGACCTGAGCGACTACCTCCGGTCCACGGCGTCCGAGCCACTCTCTGTCAGTGGGCGGCGGCGGCGAGAGATGGGAGCACTCGGGGACCGATCCAGCGGCTGAAGGCCCGTATCTGGGCCGTGGTGTTGGGTCCGCCCGACCAGTTCCAGTAGGGGAAGTGGACACCGTCGGCCGCCCGCACCACGACGCCGTCCACCGTCGAAGCGAATCTCCCGTTCGGGCTCACCACGGCGTTCAGGTTGAACACGGCGGTGGTGAACGGGTTGGCCGCCGCCACCTCGTCGACCAGTCCATTGTAGTCGCGGACCCGGGCCGGACTGTCCTGCGGTTCGGGCTGCCCGTCCGCTTGTTCTCCCGAGTCATAGAAGGGAGCGGTCATCAGGACCGTCCGGCTCCCGGCATCGGCCACCGTCGTCACGTATCTCTGCAACTCCTGTCGGATGTAGCCGGCGTAGGCCGGCTGGGTGATATCGGTCACCTTTCCGGCCAGGTCGGTCCGGTCGTAGACCTCCCAACGACCGGCCAACAGGACCACGACCCGGGCCCGGAAGTGGCGGATCCAGCCCCTGAGGACCGTCGGCCATTGCTGGGATGCCGGTGCCGACGGATTGCACAGCGGGGGCATCGGGGTCTGCGTGCCGTCGGATTCGAAGAAACTGCCCTCGGCCACACCGCATCCATCGTTCCCCTCGTCGACCACATTGAGCCCGTCCTTCGACTGGTCGGCATAGTTGGCCAGCGGGACGCCGAGGGTCAGGGCGGTGGAGTCGCCGGTGATCAGCACCGTGGTGGCAGGCCCGGCCGAGGTGCCCGTCACTCGACGGGGCTGAGGGGCGGGCAGCCCGGCCGCCGCCGTGGCCACCGTGCCGGTCAGCACCACGGCCACGGTGGCGATCACGACCCCAGCCGCCGGCACCACCGCCTTGACCGAGCGCCAGAAGGTGCCCTCCATGACCGGCCGCTCGATCAGGTAGAAGCTGGCGGTGGCCAAGGCGACGGTGGCCGCCGACCGGAGGGCGAGCAGGGAGATGCCGGAGAGACCGGTGCGCTGGGCGTCGAGGTACACGGCGATCGGGTAGTGCCAGAGGTAGGCACCGTAGGAGATGGCGCCGAGCCACACCACGGGTCGGAGGGACAGACCACGGCAGATGGGGCCACGTGGCACGCACACCGCTCCGAGGATGATGGCCGCCGCCGACAGGGCGGAGAGGAGGAACCCGCCCCGGTAGTCGAACGATGCCGTGCCGTTCTCGAAGTGGGCGAGGGAAAGGATGCCGGCGAATCCGGCGGTCCCCACCGCGACCAGCAGCCACCCGGCCCGCCTGGTCCGGGCGACCGGGGCCATGCCGGTTTGGCCCCGGTGCATCTGGACCATGGTCAGGGCGCAGGCCAAGGTCGCCCCGACAAGGATGGACTGGGCATGGGTATCGGTGCCGAAGTAGAGCCGGGTCACATTGGCAGTGGGGTCGTAGAGGAGCGCCATCTCGGCAGCCGAGGCCGCCGCTCCCACCGCCGAGACGACCAGGAGCGCCCGGACGGCCGAGGCGAAGGTTCTGGTCAGTCTCAACACGGCCAGGACCACCAGGGGCCAGACCAGGTAGAACTGTTCCTCGACGGCCAGCGTCCAGGTATGGGCCAGGGGTGACGGCGGCCCGGTGGCCACGAAGTAATTGCTGGAGGCGTGGATCTGCCACCAGTTGGAGAAGTAGAACAAGGCCGACAGGGCATCCAACCGGAATCCTGGATAGAGACCGGCCGGTTCTCCGAAGCGCACGACGAGGGTCACGACCACCAAGACCACCGACAGGGCGGGCAACAGCCTCCGGGCCCGTCCCCGCCAGAATGTCGACAGCCCGATCCGGCCCCGCCTCCGGTACTCGCCGAGCAACAGCCCGGTGATCAGATACCCGGACAGGACATAGAACACGTCCACGCCGAAGAAGCCGGCGCCCAGCCCGCCGACCCCGAAGTGGTAGGCCATGATGAGCAGGAGGGCGACGGTCCGCACCCCGTCGAGGGCACTGATCCGCTCGTTGCCGGTGGCGGACCGGCGCCTTAGCTCTTCGGTGGAGACGTGGCCCGTCATCGGCCGATGACCGGTGCGCCCGGATCTTCCGTGGACATCAGACCCGTCATTTGCCAGCCGCCCCCCTCTCGAATCTGGCCGGTGCTCCTGGGCCGGCGCTATACCGACAGGCCAGCCCCTCCGGACACCTCCGACAGGGAGGACCTCTCGGGAGTCGATTTCGATGGTGAGGATGCGGGGGGCGGGGGCAATTTGCTCACCGTCACCACGACCGGCTTGGCCTTGACGGTTTTGTAACCGCTCACCGTCATGCGGAACTTGTACTTCACCGACCGTTTACCGGTGTTGGCCGGAAGGTCCAAGCCCACGGTCACTGTGCCGGCCGAACACGAAAAGGTGAGCGATCCGTCAGTGAAGCGGCCGAGGGTCGAACTGAGCGTGCAGGTGAGGGCGTTGGTGACGTCGGCCGTCACCGTCACCGTCCCACCAGCGTTGTAGAGGACCAGAGGGGAGGCCGAGATGTCGTTGCCGGCTTCGGTCGGGGAGATGGCAAAGGACGACACCGTCGGTGCCGGCGAGGGCCCTGTCGACTGCTTGGCCCCGGCCGGTGCCGAGGCCCAGAGGACGGCAATGATCACCCCCACGAATCCGGCGACACCCGGTCGCCACCACCGGCCGGTGGGATTGCGCATCGGCGAGCCCCTTCCCCTGCCTAGACACTCGACTACCGGCCTGCATGGTACTTATCCACCGGTGACCGTGTCGGATCGAGGGCCACGGCGGCCGGGTGCACCCGGCCCGGCCGAGGTGCTTCGACGGCCCACCCCGGGGTGGCGCCGGGCGGCGACCAGCACCTCACGGTGAGATGGTCATGCTCCGCCACCGAACTGCCGCTCTAGGCGTTCAGACGACCCTCCCGCCGAGGAACCCGCACCGGGTCACGTCTCGGGCGACGGCGATGCCCCGTCGAGTGCCTTGGCCAGCAGTACGCGCAGTTGGCGTCGCTCCGCGGCGGTGAGGGACGCCAGTACCTCGTCCTCTACGCTCTCTATCCCCTTTTCGGCATTTTCGAAGGCCCGCAGTCCCTCACCGGTGATTTCGACCAGGTGTCTGCGCCGATCGGTCGGATCACGACGGCGGAGGGCAAACTCCTTCGACTCGAGCTCGTTCAACAACAGCACGAGGTTGTTGGCATCGATGCACATCATCTCGCCCAGCTCCTGCTGGGGGATCGGGTTGTGCTCCCGAAGGTGGGCGAGCATGGCGAACTCCTTCATCCGCATTCCCAGCAGCTCTTCGGGAGTGCGTCGGTACACGACCCGTGAAAGCTGGGTCAACAACACCGTCACCCCCGGCGTCGTGCTCGTCGACATGACGAGAAGGATAGCAGGATAGTAGCACAATTTCCCACTATCATTTAATCTTGACACTCACTCATTTAGTGACTATCAATGGGTAGGGACCCGAGATTCAAGACCGAGGAGACACTCCCATCCCACCCCCCCTTCGTGGCCTCATACGCGACCACCGCCGGTGGATCGCCCTGATCGTCGTGTGCTTCGCCATGCTAATGAACATCCTCGATCAGACGATCGTGAACGTCGCCCTGCCCACCATCCAGCGCGACCTGCACTTCTCGCAGGCTTCGCTGGCCTGGGTGATCGATGCCTACCTGATCACCTTCGCCGGCTCGCTCCTGCTGGCCGGCCGACTGGGAGACCTCATCGGTCGCAAGCGGGTCTTCCTGGTCGGGGTGGCGCTGTTCACACTGGCCTCGGCCGCCTGCGGGGCCGCCGACAACCAGACCCTCCTCATCGTGGCCAGGTTCGTCCAGGGCTTGGGCGCCGCCCTGTCGTCCTCGGTCATCTTGGCCATCATCGTCGCCGATTTCCCCCTTCCCACCGAGCGGGCCAAGGCGATGAGCTCGTACATCATCGTCGCCGTGGGAGGCGGATCGCTGGGCCTGCTGGTCGGCGGGTACGTCACCCAGGCGCTCAGCTGGCACTGGATCTTCTTCATCAACATTCCCATCGGCGTCGCCACATTCGCCGCCGGGGCGGCTCTGATCGAAGAGAACACGGGAATCGGGATACGCGCCGGATTGGACATCGCCGGCGCCGTCCTGAGCACGGCCGGATTGATGCTGGCGGTCTACGCCATCGTCAGTTCGAGTTCCTACGGCTGGCACTCGGCTCACACCTTGAGCTTCGGGGCAGCCGCCATCGTGATCCTCGGTCTGTTCATCCTCCTCGAGAGCCGACTGGCCAATCCGATGATGCCGGTCAAGGTCATGCGCTCGCCGGGCCTGCTCTCTTCCAGCCTGGTCAGGGGGTTGATGGTGGTCGGCATGTACAGCACCTTCTTCATAGGCGTCCTGTACTTCCAGCACGTGCTCGGCTACGACCCCATTCGCACCGGGCTGGCTTTCCTGCCCCAGACGCTCTCGGTGGCGCTGATGTCCTCGGGGGTGACCGCCCGGATCATGCGCCGGCTCCAACCGAAGTTCACCGCCCTGACCGGTCTGGCCGTCCTGGGTGGCGGCTTGGCCCTGCTCATTAGCTCGGGTGTCGGAACGACCTACTTCCCGCTCATCTTTGCCGCCTTGCTCCTCATCGGTCTGGGGGCGGCCATGGCCTTCACCCCGCTGTTGACCATTGCCCTGGCCGAGGTCCCGGCCCGGGACGCCGGCATCGGCTCGGGAATCGTGAACGTGTCCCAACAGGTCTCGGCTGCCCTGTCGGTGGCCGTCCTCGGGGCCGTCTCGAGCCGGCACACGGCCTCTCTTCTGGCCTCGGGCAAATCGATGGTCGACGCCCTGGACGGTGGTTACCGGTTGGCGTTCACCATCGCCCTGGCCAGCGTGGTCGTGGGGTTCGTTCTGGGATTCGCCCTTCTCAGGCAACCTGCTCCCTCTCCCGGGAGCCCGGAGGCGGCGGATGGGTTCGAACAGGCCGAGTCCGAGACGATGATCGCCGAAGTTCTCTGACGGACCGAGGTCGACGACCCCGGGTGGGCGTTTACCGGGCCCCGAACGCGGGATCCGGCTCGAAGAACTGCTCGACCAGGGCCGCCAGTCCACAGGCGAAGATCGTCCACACCTGGTCCTCGTGGCTCGCTCCGGTGGGCAGGGCGACCTCGTAGATCTCTCCGTCGACGTGCTGGCGCAGGGACAGTCCGTCGGTCAGGGCGGTGACGGTGATGGTGAATTGGCGAAGGGTCCGTGGCGCCCGGACCCGGAACCCGAGGTACTCGGTCAGGAGCCGGTAGTTGGCCATCCAGAAATCGGTGACCGAGTCATAGCTCTCCGACACCGCCGCCACCAGGCGCTGTCGCTGATCGGCCTGGGACGAGGTGGTGGCGATGGCGTGGATGCTGATCCACAACGACCAGTACGGCGAGGCGGCAATGGCACGAGTGCTGGCACCGCCTCCGACCCGGCAGAGCTCCTGGAGAGCACGGCGCCGCGAGTCGGCACTCTGCAGATCGACCTCCTTCAGCACGGTTCCCAGGGCTTGGAGCGTCTGGTCGATCTCAGGTCGTTGCTGATCATGGGCCAGGGAGACCAACACGTCGGCCTGGTACTCCGCCTGGTTCTCCCAGATGCGACGAATGACCGAAGCGTTGGTCACCCGCCGGCCCGTCTTGCTCTCCACGTGCCCGAACACCCTGGCAAAAGTGAGATTGGTGGAGGCGGTGGCCATCCCTTCGATGTGAAGCAGCTCCCGACCGGCCTCCAGTAGGAGGTCCCGTAGTTCCTCTCGCCCCAGTCGCAGCGGACCCTGGTCCGGGACTACGTCGATCGAGGTCGCGTCGACAAGAGAAGCTGTCGCGTGGTCCGGGTCCATGGAAATGGTGATGATCCTCGAAGCGTTGCCGTTCCCTCGCCTGGCCTGAACCAGCCAAAGGGGATGCCTGCGGGCACAGACTAACCGGTGCCCACCTCCCGAGGATCACCACATCACCGGCCCGGAGCACCATGCAGGAGCGAGCCGTTGGATGCCCCTCCTGCATGGTGGCCGGTGATCAGGGGGCGGGCGGACCGAAGAGCTTCAGTGTGTTGTCGCCGTCGTCGACGAAGAGAACCCCTCGGCCATCGGGGGCGATGGTGAGGCCGAAGAGGTCCCCGGCGGCTCCGAACGGGTCGACTTGCGGTGAGGCAACCTGACGTCCGTATGGTGTGACCTCGACGACGTTCCCGTTCCCGCCGTTGGCGGCCAGGACGTCGCCGTTGGGGGCCAAGGTCAATCCGAGTGGACCGTTGAGAGCCCCACCGGCCGACAGGGTGATCCCCCCGCCCGTTACCGGTGACAACCGCCATGGGGCGGCGGGAACGACGGCGATCCGGCTGTTGACACTGTCGGCTACATAGAGCTGGCCGTCATTCCCCAGGGCCAAACCGGTGGGCCCGACGACCAGGGCATTTGGATCGGTCCGCTCGGCGAATCCGTCGGCGATGACGGTTGAGGCCTCCAAGGCCGGCGGTCGGCCGGGGCGCAGCCCGACCTCCAGCCGGACCACCGTGCCACCGTCGACTGTCGCCGGACTGTGGGCCACGGTGCCGTTCAGAACATTGGTGACGAAGAGCTCGGCACCGGTCGGACCACTCACCGCCGTCAGGTCCCACGGTCCGTTGACGTTGCCCCCCGACCACGTCTCGACCGGGGTGCCCGAGGCGTCGAGGACGATCAGGCAGCCGGCTTTGGCCGTGGCCGAGGTGCCGTCACTGGTCGGCAGGCTTCCGACCACCACCCACCCTCCGGGCAGGGTGGTGAGGGCCGTTGTCAGGCCGACACCTCCCGGGCAGGCTCCGGGCAGCGGGTGGTCGATTCGGGCGAAGGTGCTCACCGAGCCCCAGGGGGAGACCTCGACGATGGTGGTGCCCAGGCCCTGCAGGTTGGCGGAGTTGTTGAAATTGCTCACCAGGGTGTCGCCGGCCACCAACTTCCCCACCGACTGAGGTACGGCGGCGATGCCATAGGGATTCTCGTCCCCGTCGGCCGGAACGGTGGAGGCCACATTGGTGACCTTCGAGAAGTGCGAGAGGTAGGAGGAGGGCAGGTTGGGGATCGCCGCGCCGGCCGCCACCGGTGCAGCCGTGACGCCAGTGGCCAGGCCAGCCAGGGCGGTGGCTGCCACAAGGGAGCGGCGGCGCGCCGGCCGGGGCGTGACGGGGCCCGAACAGCCCCGGGTTCCTAGATGTCTCATGGGCAGATCCTCCGCGTGTCGTTGACTGGGTCGGAAGGCGGCGCGCCTTCCTGTAGGGATACGGGCCAGAGGTCCATTCGGTTCAGTATTGGTAGGTCTGCTCCTGCCCTCACGGGGGTGAGCACGGACCGGCGGGCAACGGGCCGCCGATCAGGCCGGGCCCACCCGGAGGATCCGGGCCAGACAGATCAGGGCCACGACGGCCAAGGTCCCCTCGACGATCAGGCTGACAGTGCCGAGGAGGTACCCCCAGTTGCCGATGTCACCGGGGTCGCCGGGAACGCCCACCGTCCGCGACAGGATGTATCCGGTCATCGGCCCGACGCTCGACGCCAGTCCGAGCCACCAGCCGATGACCTTGCCGCGGATGATGAGAGCGGCGCTGATCGTGCTGGAGATCTCGATCAGGTAGTAGCCGTACTTCAGCCACATCGGTGATTGATCACCCAAAAGCCCGCCTTGGTCCTGCAGGTGGATCACGGCGATGGCCAAAGCCAGTCCGGCGCCCAGGACCAGAACGGGAAGAGGAGTCTGCGTGTCATCGGCAACGAGAATCCTGGTGCCCCGCCGAGGAAGTAGTGCCCGACTGACAGACGGAAACTGCATCATGGTCTCCTTGTCGTTAGAGGTGGTTCGATCGAGATGCGTCATCTCCAACGGTTCTACGGACAGGGCCACGGTTCGGATTGCATTTGCGACTCCTCGATCGGCCGACCGCTTTCTCCCCGTCTGCCGATCAGCCGGCAGTGCGCAGCTCTACCCGGCGGCCATCACGAGAACTGGGCCGTGGCCAGAACCCGGCCGTCATCGCCGACGAGCTCCGCGGTCCGGACGCGGCCGTATTCCTCCGGAAGTGGAGCGACCCAGGCTCCTCGGCCGGAGATCAAGTCGAACGAACCTACGGTCCGCGTGGTTCCGTCCTCCGAGATGACCCGGCACTGGACGGAGCCCGACCACGTCGACGAATCGACCGTCATGAGGATCCAGCCCTCCTCGTCGGAGTACACGGTGACCCTTCCGTGCGGTTTCCCACCGGAAACCAACGATGCCTCACTGACGTCCCCGTAGGCACCGGGCGAGACGATCGCCTGTTGGGCGGGCTGCTTGACCACCGAATGTGTCGCCCAGCCGATCCCGAATGCCACGGCGGCGACGGCGGCGGCGGCGACCACCAGCCAGCGTCGGTGCCACCGGTCATTGCCTCGAGGTCTGACGGGCCGAGGGTCGAGGCGCTGCATCACCCGGGACTCGAACCCGATGGGTGGGTCGACTTCGCCGGCCAGGTGGACAAGGCTGTCGGCCGCGGCCATCAGTTGATCCAACTCCTCCGTGCAGCCGGCGCAGCCCTCGAGATGGCCCAGCAAGGCCACACGCTCCCGGCCGCCGAGAACGCCGGCGGCCAGCTCCGGGAGCTGTTCGACGAACACCTGGTGGCCGGGATCTCGTCGGTTGTCGGTCATCTCCACTCCTCTGCATCGTGGAGGGCGGCCCGCAGTTTCGTCAGACCGGCACGGATCCGGGTCTTGACCGTACCTTGGGGGATGGATTCCGAGGAGCTGATCTCGTCGATGGTCCGACCGTACAGCGCAGCCAGCACGACGGCGCGGCGCTGCGGGAGAGGTAGGGCGTTGAGAGCCGCCCGCAGCTTCGGCGCCAGCTGGTCGCCGGATCCGAGGTCCTCTGGAGACCGACCGCCGCTGGCCATCCCGAAGGCGATCATGTCGTTGGGATCGGTCGGCAGGGTGCGGTGTTTGCGGATGGCGTCGATGGCCAGGTTCCGGGTGATGGTCAGGACCCACGTGGTCGCCGATCCCCGACGGGCATCGAACACCGGGGCATAGCGCCAGGCGCGGATGAGCGCTTCTTGGGACACGTCCTCGGCCACCGCCGGGTCACCGAGCATGCCGAGGGCAAGTCCGAAGACCCGCTTCTGGTACCGGCGTACGAAGGTGACGGCCGCCAGCTCATCCCCGAGGACCATTCCGGCGATCAGGGCCTCGTCCGAGGGACTGCTCGACGAACCTCCAGAATCCGCCATCAGGGCCACCTCCGCCGGGCGAGATTTGTGCGTGGGCCACTGGCCACGGGGCCCGGCCCTGGCTCCCGCCCAACACCTCTCCCCCCTTCTCCGTCGACAACATACGTGCCCTGACAGAACCGGGTCGGCCTCATGCGGCACTCCTCGGGAAGCGGCGCGGCAGCGCCGAGGGGTGGGGACAGATGGGGCCGGACGGCTGACCGGCTTCGGTGCGGACCTGCTGATCATCAGGTCTGCTGATGGCCGAGGGCACAGTGGATGGGCGGCCGGAGGCGCCGGCCCTGGACTGCGGCCCGGCCGCCGCGAACGATGCCGCCACGCCGGGCCGACGGCCCGGGCGAAACCAGGTCCTGTCGGCCGCTGCTGATGTCATTGGGCGTCGTCCCGGGTGTCGGCTCGGCTGGATCCATGATTGCCCCTGGTGGTCGATCGACTGCTCTTATCGACGGGTACCCCTCGTACTACGGATGAGGTGGGCAAAAGGTTTGCGATTTCGGCAATTAATCTGCCCAATCACTCGGCCCGCGGAGGAATTCATCGTCTGTTAACCGTCGACCGACGTCCGCGGCATTGCGGGATGGGTCGATTGGCTTCACACTGAATTCTGTCAGGTGAAGTGCTCATCAACCGGGGCGAGACCGGATAGGGGGAGGACATGCAGAAATTCAGCGCCGCCGAAGTCGTTCGTCTGGCCGCCGACGAGAGCATCGAGGTGGTCGACCTCAGATTCTGTGATCTTCCCGGCCTCATGCAGCACTTCTCGATCCCGGCCCATGCCCTCACCGAGGACGCCATCGACGAGGGCTACGGGTTCGACGGTTCGTCGATCAGGGGATTCCAGGAGATCCAGGAGTCGGACATGATCCTGCTCCCCGATCCGGCGACCACCGTCATCGACGAGTTCCGCCAGCACAAGACCCTCAACATGAACTGCTTCGTCCACGATCCCGTTACCCGGGAGAGCTACAGCCGGGACCCCCGCTATGTGGCGTCGAAAGCCGAGCAGTACCTGAAGTCCACGGGGATCGCCGACACCGTCTACTTCGGGCCGGAAGCCGAGTTCTTCATCTTCGACGATGTGAGATTTTCGCAGGACCAACACTCGGCCTTCTATCGGGTGGACTCGGTGGAGGGGATCTGGAACTCCGGACGGGACGAAGGTCCCAATCTCGGCTACAAGCCACGTTACAAGGAGGGGTACTTCCCCGTGCCGCCCATGGACCACTTCCAGGACGTGCGCTCGGAGATGGTGCTGGCCATGGAACGACTGGGGATCGAGATCGAGGTCCAGCACCACGAGGTCGGCACGGCCGGCCAAGCAGAGATCGATATGCGGTTCGACACCCTTCTGGCCATGGCCGACAAGCTGATGCTCTACAAGTACATCGTGAAGAACGTGGCCAACCAGGCCGGTTACACGGCCACCTTCATGCCCAAGCCGCTGTTCGAAGACAACGGGTCCGGTATGCACGTGCACCAGTCGCTGTGGAACGGGGGACGACCTCTCTTCTATGCCGACACCGGATACGGAGGACTCTCCGACGTCGGCCGCTGGTACATCGGAGGACTGCTGGCCCACGCCCGAGCCGTCCTGGCCTTCGCCGCCCCGACGACCAACTCCTACAAGCGGCTGGTGCCCGGCTACGAGGCACCGGTCAATCTCGTCTATTCGCAACGGAATCGTTCGGCAGCATGCCGGATCCCCATCTACTCCAACAGCCCCAAAGCCAAACGGGTCGAGTTCCGCTGCCCCGACCCGTCGTGCAATCCGTACCTCGCCTTCTCGGCCATGTTGATGGCCGGCCTCGACGGCATCGCCAAGCACACCGAACCGCCCGCCCCGGTTGACAAGGACCTGTTCGATCTGCCCCCCGAGGAATTGGCGAAGATCGGACAGGTGCCGTCGTCGCTCGACGAAGCTCTCATAGCCCTCGAAGACGACCAGGAGTTCCTCCACCAGGGCGGCGTCTTCACCGACGACCTCATCGAGACGTGGATCCGATTCAAGAGATTGAACGAGATCGACGCGGTCCGCCTCCGCCCCCACCCGTGGGAGTTCATGCTCTATTACGACATCTGACCGGTGGCCCGGGCCATCGGGCCCCGGGCCACACCGAATCCCGACTAGTCCGATCCCCTTTTATAGGCTTTTCCGATAGGTTAAGTAGGGTTAGAATGTCGCCATGGGGCAGAGAGCTGAGACGGTCGGAGTGGTGGGCGGGGGCGCGTCCGGGGTGCTGTCGGCCATCCACCTCCTGCGGGACGCCCCGGTTCCGGTCCGGGTCGTCCTAATCGAACCCCGGGCCGAGCTCGGACGGGGAATCGCCTTCGGTACCGACGACCCCAACCATCTCCTCAATGTGCGAGCCGGCTCCCTGAGTGCCCTTCCCGACGAGCCCGACCACTTTGCCCGCTGGGCGCAACGACGGTTCGGCTCCGGCCACCAGTCGTTCCTGCCCCGGGCCTGGTACGGCGAGTACCTCCGCTCGCTCCTCGAACCGGTCGAGCACGTTCCCGCCCAGGCCATCGACATCTCCCCTCGTGGAGGGCGGGCCGAGATCACACTGTCCGACCGGACCCGTCGGTCGTTCGATCGGGTCGTCCTGGCTCCCGGTTCGTCCCCGCCGGCATGGCCCCACCCTCTGGGCGGACCGGAGCCCGTTTGGATCGACGACCCCTGGCAGCCGGAGGGACTGGCCCGACTGTCGCCCGACGACCCGGTCCTGCTCCTCGGGACGGGCCTCACCGCCGTCGACACCGCCCTCAGCCTGCACGCCGCCGGACACCGCCAGATCGTCGCCACCTCCCGACACGGGTTCCTCCCGGCAGCCCACCCCGATCACCCCTTCCCACCCTTCGAGATCGCCCCCCCGCTCCGACCCAGCGCCCGTGCCCTCCTCGAGTGGGCCCGGTCGATGGCCGACGAAACCGGCGACTGGCGCCCGGTCGTCGACGCGTTGAGGTCGCACACCGATGGGCTGTGGGGGGCGATGGACCAGACCGAGTGCCGGCGCCTCCTGCGCCACGTCCATCGACGGTGGGAGGTGCTCCGTCACCGGATGGCCCCGTCGGCCTCGAGGCGGATCGAGGCGATGACCATCGCCGGCGAGCTGACGGTCATCCCCGGTGGGGTGCAAGCTGCCCGGGCCATCCCGGGAGGTATCAGCGCCGTCGTCGGTGACCGCCAGATGCGATTCGGCGCCGTCGTCAACTGCACCGGACCGGGCACCGACGTCCGCCGTTCGAACCATCCCCTGGTCAAGCGGCTGCTGGCCCGACGGGTCGTCCGGCCCGGACCGTTGGGTCTGGGGCTCGACACCGACAGCGCCGGCTGCCTCCGCTCCACCGACGGCGTGCTGTGGTTGGTCGGTCCACTCCGCCGGGGCCAGCAGTGGGAGACGACCGCCATACCCGACATTCGTGTTCAAGCTGCCGCCCTGCCCCGGTCGTTCCGGCCGGTTCATGCCATGGCGAGTGCCTGACGCCGAGCGAAGGCTGAACCCAAGGCGGCGACCGCAGTGACCTCAGGACGCCGGGCGGGGCCCCGACAACGATCGGCCGGTGCTCGGTTCGGTGACCTCGGCGCCGGCCCCGGACCGGGCTTCAAAGTCGTAGCGCCGCCGGGCCTCGTCGATCTCACCGAGGTGCCCGGTGGCCCAGTCGACCAGCGGTGAGACCGCCACCAGCAACGTCGTGCCCACCGGGGTGAGGGCGTATTCAACCCGGGGCGGCACCACCGGGTAGACCGTGCGAGTGACCAGGCCGTCCCGTTCGAGGTTGCGGACGGTGACCGTGAGCATCCGAGGTGTGATGCCGTCGATATGGCGCTGGAGCTCGCTGAACCGCTTGGTGCCCCCACCCAGCACGTGGACCACGTACAGCGTCCATTTGTCACCGATCCGTTCGAGGACCTCTCGAGCCAGGCACGGGCCCTCGTCACCCGCACCCGGCCGACCGCTCAGGTCACTTCCCTCGGAGGAAGCCTGGATCGCCCGGGATAGTCCCTTCCCGTCAGGTGCCGTCTTCACGCCGCTCGGTCCGCTCCCTATGCTGGGTTCCTCCGAGGAAGTCTATCCCTCAGAGGAAGTAAGAACCGGCCCGGACCACCGGGTCGACCCCGACCCTGCACCGAAAAGGACCCGACCATGCCCACGCCCCGTGACCTCGCACTACTTTCCGGACGACTCGTCCTCGGCGGCTACCTGGCCGCCCACGGGGCCCAGAAGCTGTTCGGGTCCTTCGGCGGCTACGGCATCGAGGCGACCTCGGCGGGGTTCGACGGTCTCGGGCTCAAGCCGGGAAACTTCTTCGCCCGGGTGGCTGGGGTGTCCGAGCTGGCGGGAGGCACGCTGGTCGCCCTGGGGGCCGGTGACCCGGTGGGTCCGGTCGCCCTGGCCGGCACCATGGTCGTGGCCAGCTCGACCCACCTGGACAACGGCCCGTTCTCGACCAACCACGGCTACGAACTGCCGCTGACCAACCTGGCCACGGCACTGGCCCTGTGGGTGGCCGGGCCCGGATCGCTCTCGCTCGACCGGCTGGCGGGTTTCAAGCTTCCCCGCCCGGTGCGCCGCGCCGTGGTGGTCGGAGCAGTGGCTTCGGCCGCCCTCAGCCTCGGGATGGTCCTGCAGGCCCGCCGGGACAAAGCCGCCGAAGCCGAAGCCGAAGCCCCCGGCGCCGAGCCGACGTCCGATGCCGAATCGGAGTCGGAGTCGGAGTCGGAATCTGAATCGGTGGAACAGTAGGGCCGATCAGGCAACCAGCTCCGGATTCGACCACTCGAAGCCCTCGCCGTCCACCAGCTCGACCTCACACTCTGGTTGGTGGTTCGGCGGGGTCGTGGTACCCGGAGCCGTCCCGGGCAGGTGGACGAGAAGACCAACCATGGCCAGGGCCGCCAGTCCGAACAGGGCTCCGATGCCGAAGGTGACATCGAGCCCGTGCACGAGGTGGGCCGAAGCGCCCGCGCCCACCCGCAGCTGTTGGTGTCCGGCTGCCGCGTCCAGAATGGTGACCAGGACGGCCAACCCGAGGGCGGCGCCCACTTGCTGGATCACATTGACCAGGCCCGAGGCCGCCCCCGCGTCACCGGGTGCGACTCCGGCCAGCGATGCCGTCGTCAGAGGGACCAGAGCGGTCCCCGATCCGAGGCCCAACAGCACCAGGCACACCAGCACCTGGCCGTAGGAGGCACCGGTGTGGAGCTGGCTGGCCAGCAGCAGGCTCACGATGGTCATGCCGATTCCCGACATCATGAGGACCTTGGGCCTGATCCTGGTGATCAGTACCTTGCTCACCAGCTGCGACGACAAGAAGACCGAGGCCGGCACGGGCAGAAAGCCGAGGCCGGTCCGGAGCGGTGAGTAGCCCTCGACGTCCTGGAGGAATTGTCCGAGGAAGAAGAACATCCCGTACATGCCGGCGTACATCAGGCCACGGGACACGTTGGCCGAGGTGCGGGTGGTACTGGCGAACAGGCGCAGCGGAACGATCGGCTCCTCGGCGCGGGTCTCGATGCGCACGAAGGCGGCCAGCAACAGCGCCCCGGCGGCCAGAGAGCCCAGGGTCGCGAGGCTCGTCCATCCCCTGGTCCCGGCCTCCACCAGCCCCAGCACCACGCCGGCCATCCCGAAGGTGGACGTGAGAGCGCCGGCGATGTCGAAGTGACCGCCACGAACCTCGGTCTCGTGGACCACCATGCGGCCGACGGCCCAGACCACCAGACCGATGGGAACGTTCACGAACATGACCCAGCGCCACGAAACCAGCTGGGTGAGCACGCCGCCGGCCACCAGGCCGATGGCGCCGCCGGCGGCCGACACCGTCGTGAACAGACCAATGGCCCGGACCCGCTGAGGACCATCGGAGAACACCGTGGTGAGCAGGGCCAGCGAGGACGGAGCGGCCAGGGCGGCGCCCACTCCCTGGAGGGCCCGGGCAGCCAGGAGCATCCATCCCGAAACCGCCAATCCACCGAGCAACGAGCTCAGCGAGAAGACGGCCACGCCGATCAGGAAGGTCCGGCGCCGACCCAGAAGATCCCCGCAGCGGGCCCCCAACAACAAGAGGCCGCCGAAGGTGAGCAGGTAGGCATTCAGGACCCACGACAGCTCGCTGCCCGAGAAGTGGAGCCCCTGTTGGACGTGAGGGAGTGCGACATTGACGATCGTGGTGTCGAGCACCACCATCAGCTGGGAGGTCAGGATGACGAAGAGGAACACCGAGGGACTGGCGAGGCGTCGCCGGAGGGACCCAGCCCGGCCGGTGGTGGCCGAGGCGGCCGTTTCCGGACGCGACTCGAGAACTGAAGTTGAGAGCATGGATTTCCGATCTTTCCGCTGGTATCGTGACAAGTAAGCGGAAGCTTCCTCCGGTTAGTATACGGAGGGATCCTCCGTTTTGCAACCGCCATGTCGGATCCCGAAGGGAACGAAGCAGATGACGGGCCGAGAGAGCTCGACGACAGCCACTGTGGACCACGTCGACCCCGCCGGGGACGGCGGCAGTCCGGCCCGTCCCAAGCGGGCCGACGCCCAGCGCAACTACGAACGGCTGGTCACGGCGGCCCGGGATGTCTTCGCCGTCCAGGGCGGGGCGGCGTCGATGGACGCCATCGCCAAGGAGGCCGGTGTGGGCGTAGGTACCCTCTACCGCCACTTCCCGCGACGGATCGATCTGGTCGAGGCCGTCTGGCGGGAGGACGTCGACGAGCTGGTCTCGACCAGCGAGACGTTGATCGCCGATCTCGAGCCGTGGCCCGCCCTGGTCGCCTGGCTCGAGGCGTTCGTGAGATATGCCAGCGTCAAGCGGACGTTCCTGAGCGAGTTGCACGAGGCGTTCGAGAAGAATCCGGAACTGCGGGTGGCGTCGCGCGAGCGCATCGAGTCGGCCGTGGGGTCGGTGCTGACCAGGGCACAGGATGCCGGGGAGGCGCGCACCGACCTCGACGGAGCCGATCTCATGCAACTCCTGGGCTCGATGTGCATGAGTGCCACCCTGACCACCGAGCAGAGCATGCGGCTGCTGGTCATGATCCAGGACGGCCTGCGCCCGACCAGCTGACCCCCTCATGGGGCCGGGTCACAGGACCCGGAGCGGTGGGCACCGGCCCGATCAACGGCACGGGTCGACTGGGATGGCCTACGTTGCCTGGGGTGAGGAAGCTCGAGCATCCCGACTGGGTCCGAAGGATGAACTACTTCGGCGATTCGGTCGGCGACCCTCACCGGATCGTGGCCCTCGAACCGTCCGAGCTCCTGGAGATCGCCCGTTCGTCCACCGGTTTGAGCGACTTCGGCGAAGCGGACTGGCCCGGATGGACCGAGACCTACGAGCGACAGCTGACGGCGATCGACGCCGAGTCAGAACTGCACCTGTTGGGACGGGTCTTGACCCGCAGCGAAGTGCTCCGCGTCCTGCAGACGTGGCTGCGCCTGCAGGACCGGTGGTGCACAGCGCCGGCCATCGCCACCGGAGTGACCGACTCGCCCGTGTTCGTGGTGGGCCCACCCCGCACCGGCACGACCATCCTGTTGGAACTGCTGGCTCTCGACCCACAGCTGCGTGCACCCGTGGCCTATGAGGCGCTGTACCCCCTTTCGACCACCGGCTCGGTCGATCGGCGCCTCATGCTTTCCGAGTCCGAGCAAGAACTGTGGGCTGACATCCATCCCCCGTTCATGATGATGCACGAGCTGGCCAGCGACCTCCCCTGTGAGTGTGTGCACTTTCTGATGTACGACTTCTCCGGTCCCTACTGGGCGATGCTCTACGACGCCCCATCGTTCATGGGTTGGCAACTCGAACACCTCGAGACCCTCGGCCGGGTCTACCGACTGCACCGACGGATGCTGCAGACCTTCCAGTACGAGGCACCCGACCCGGAGCCGCGCCGCTGGCTCCTCAAGTCGCCGTTCCATGTGTCGACACTGCCGGCACTGTTCTCCGAGTACCCCGACGCCCGGGTGATCCACACCCATCGTGACCCGCGGCAGTTCCTGGCCTCTCTCATCAGCATCCTGTCGGCCCTTCGGTTCATGCGCAGTGACGCGGTGGACGTCGCCGCCCTGGCCACGACCATGGAGGCCACCTACAAGATGTTCCTGGACGGAACCATCCAGGAACGGGAGGACGGTGTGATCCCGAACGATCGGATCGTCGACTCGCATTTCGCCGACCTGATGAGGGATCCGGTGGCCAGTCTTCGCAGCACGTACGAGCAGCTGGAGCTGGAGTGGCCGGCGGCCCACCACCGGGTGATCACCGAGTACCTGGCCAGACAGCCCAAGGACAAGCACGGGGCTCACGCCTACTCCCTGTCCGACGTGGGGCTCGACGCCGATTCCGTTCGACGGAGCTTCGAGATGTACGTATCCCACTACGGGATAGAGGAGAGGTAGCGGCCCCTACAGCTGGCCGAGCTTCACCACCGTCGCCTGGGGGGTTTCGATGTCGCCCTCGGGCAGGAAGTAGCGCCAGAAGGCCAGTCCGAACGACCTGCCCTCGGTGTCGAGCCAGTTGGGCACCCCGGGGTCTCGGTGAGCGAGGACCATGCGGAAGCTGCCGTCCGGTTCGAGCCTGGTCTGGGCCCGATTCAGCGACACGCGTCGGTGGGCGTAGTCATAGGTCTGCAGGTGGCGGTTCCACAGGGAGATGTTGGCGCAACGGCACACAGGCCAGCGACCGGTCATGACGAGAGCTTCGTCGGGTCCGAGCACGTAGGGCGCCATGCTGTACGAGGCATCGGCGGCGGCTAGGGGATGGTCGCCCGGCGGCACCGGTCGGGGGAACTGGTTGGGCGTCGACGAGACGAAGGCGGGCTGGGGACTCTCACCGGGCTTGGGCATGTCCAACGAGCGGGAACGTACGTAGCGCGCGACTCGACGCAGCCCATCGGCCACCGAGGCGTCCGAGGGTGGTGGCAGCGGTCCGGGTCCACCCACGGTTTCTATGTCGAGGGCGACATCGGGAACCGGCGGCACCGCCGGGGACCGTTCCTCTTCGAAGTAGTGGCGGCTGGTGACCCGGGAGGCGTCAGCGTCGAGGGCAATCCAGTTGCGCGGGCGCGGCGGCCCCCCGAGAAAGATCTCGAAGCGACCCTGGTCGTCGACATCGAAATTCTCGTCGTTGAGCACACCCCCCGTCCGCTTCGGAAACTCTCCACCGGCGCCTCCGGCCTCGACGGTGAACGACACGTAGACGGCTCCCGCCGTTCGACCGCTCACCCGGTACACCTGGTCGGACGAGACCGGTGCATCGAAATAGAGGGCATCCGGGTTGTCACCCAGACTCTTGCGGGTGGAGGTGACGATCGCCCGGAACACCGGCTGGCGGGGGTCGTCCTCGAAGTGACCGGCCAGGGCCCCCTCCAACAGGTTGGCCACCAGGCGCAGTGCCCCGGCCGCTTCCTCCGGTGTCGACAGGCCCCACTCGGGTCCGCAGAACCGGTCTGTCACCTCATGCAATGTGTCGAGGAGATCCTCGAACGCCACCCGCGATTCGCTCTGCGCTTCTGACATGGGGCCATCCTGCCCTATCGATCCATCACGACGCCTGGGGGAGAGGGCCACTCGGAGTCACCTCGGGGCCGGCACCGACCGCCAGGGAGGAACCGGATTACGTGGGTGGTCGGCCGAGGCGGATGCCGGCGAGCTGGGTGCCGTGGGCGACCAGGCGTCCGGTGCGGTCCCAGACGAAGCACGACTCGTCGACCCGCTGGGCATCGATCAACTGGGCCCGCTGCAGGACCCGCACCGGGCCCGGCACCGGCAGGGCCCGGACGTAGACGGTCATTTCCAGGGTGGGAACCCAGCCCGAGAGCTCGATGTCGAACGTCGCCGGAGGAAAGGCGTCAACCGCGAAGACCAGGGAGCCGGGGTCGAAGGGCTCGCCCGAGGGAAGCTCCAGCCATCCCCGTAGTTCGCCTCGGCCGCTCGGATGCCCGGAGGCAAAGCCGAGGGACCCGGGCTCGAGCCGAAGATCGATCTGTCCGAGGATCGCCACCGGCAACCCGCTCGGGGTGCGGGGAGGCAACCGAAGGCAGTCCTCGTAGGGGACCGAGCTCGACTCCGGCAGCCCCCGGTCCCAGTAGGGCTCTCCTCCGCCGTCGAGGCTGCTGGTCGTGACCAGGGCTTCGACACAGGGCTGGTCGTCCTGGCTCATGCGGCCCCGGACCTGGCTGGCCGACCGCCCCCCTCGCAGGAGCTCCGTCTCGATGACCACGGGTCCGGGCTCGGGTGAGTGGAGATAGTGGGCACTGGCGGCGATCACATGGCCGTGGGTGCTCACCGCAGTGGCGGCTCGGCCCAACATGGCCAGCAGATAGCCACCGTTGGGCTTCCCGCCGATGGTCCATTCGGGGTTGACCTCGGCGTCGAAGCGTCCCGGCCCACTGGCCTCCAACCTCGTGACCTCGGCAAACGAAAGCTGCCGTGATCGTCCCGTCTGTACCGTCACGGCCCGACCGACGTGGCCGCCCCGGCCGGGGGCGGCACCGCCCACCGGCACCCGACTCGGATGTGATCCCGTTCCACAACGACACACTAGAGAGTTGCATCATAAAACGCAATCGCCGGCAGCGAGCCCGGCCCGTCACCGCCCCCGGGGGTCGGGCGCCGGCCATCGGCTCCAGCCGATCGAAGTACGGGCCGATCCGCGTCCGGGCGGAGCCTTCACCGCCGCACAGCCGCTCGTCGGCTCGTCGCCCACCAGCCCGGTGGCTTCGTGGTGGATGGCCGCCGCCGCCTGGTCTCCGGGCCGCATTTACTTCTGCGCTTCTGCGTTTCGCATACCTCTGGTACGCCATCTGAAAATAAAGTGTCGGAGTGGATCGGAGACCGGCATCGAAGGCTGGATCGAAGGCGAGATCGAAGGCGACGATGCCCCTGTCGTCCGGCCGTCGACAGGCCGGCCGGCTGTGGGATAGTTCAGACGTGTTGCCGCCTCCGATCGAGCCGTCAGTGCTCCGCGTCGACGACGACGGTGTCACCCTCATGGGGGGCTGGTCGCCGACGAGTGGCCGACGACACTTCCCACGTTTCCCCGTATGCCCGTTCACCGGCGCCGACGACGTCGAGCCGGTCGACCTGCCCCGCACCGGCACCGTGTGGCTGCACACCACCGTCCACCTGGCGCCGCCCGGGTACTCGGGTCCGGTTCCCTACGGGATCGGCGTCGTCGAGCTCGACGGTGAACCGATGTTGCGCGTGGTCACGCGCCTCCCAAACGGGGGTGTGGTCCGGGGCACGCCGGTGCACCTCGACGGGGAGGAAATTCCCGGTCCCGATGGGGACACTGTGGTCACGTGGGTGTTCCGCCCGTGAACGACGTCCGGATCATAGGGGTGGGGTTGCATCCCTTCGGCCGCTTCGACGGTGTGTCCGGCACCGACATGGGGGTTGTGGCCGTCCGGGCCGCGCTCGATGAGGCCGCCATCGACGTCCGTCAAGTGGATGCGGCGTTCTGCGGAACCGCCTATGGCGGGGTCGCCGCCGGTCACCGGGTGCTGGGGGCACTCGCTGGTACCGGCATCCCCATCTATGACGTCGAAGCCGGGTGTGCCTCGGGCGGAGCGGCGCTGCAGCTCGGAGCGGCGTCCATCGCCTCCGGGCAGCACGACCGCGTGCTCGTCTTCGGGATCGAGAAGATGCCGAAAGGGGTCATCCGATCCTCCTTCTTCGCCCCGTGGCAGGAGGCAGCCGGACTGAGCCCGGCTCCGGCGTTCTTCGCCCTTCGGGCTCAACGTCTCCTGTCCGAGACGGGTCTGACCGTCGAGGACCTCGCTCAGGTGGTGGTGAAGAACCGCCGTCACGGGGTGGCCAACCCCGATGCGATGTTCCAGAAAGCCGTGACCGTCGACGAGGTGCTCGGGGCGCGGATGATCTGCCCGCCGCTGACCCTGTTTATGTTGTGCTCGCCCAACGAGGGGGCGGCCGCCGTCGTACTCGGTCGCCCCGGTGCCGGCGTCAGGATCGCCGGTGTCTCCCTGCGCTCGCACCTTCCTGGCAACGTCCTCGGCGAGGACTCGCCGCTGTGTGGAATCGACGACTCGGACATCACTGCCCCCACTTCGCTGGCCGCCGCGGACGCCTATGGCCAGGCCGGCTTGGGTCCGGACGACCTCGACGTCGTCGAGTGTCAGGACACCGATGCCGCCAGAGAGCTGTTGGCCTGGGCCGAGCTCGGCTTGTGCGCCGCCGGCGATCAGGCCTCGATCATCGCCGACGGGGCGGCGATGGTGGGTGGTGCACTGCCGGTCAATCCGTCCGGGGGGCTCCTGTCCAAAGGCGAGCCCCTGGGCGCCTCCGCCCTCGGACAGGTCGTGGAGCTGGTCAGGCAGCTGCGCGGGGAGGCGGGGGCCCGTCAAGTGGAGGGCGCCCGGGTCGGGCTGGCCCACGTGATCGGCCGGGGGGCCAACGCCTGCGTCACCGTGCTGGTCCGCTAGCGCCTCTGCTCACGGGCCGGTTCGACCGGTGACCCCGGCAACCTCGTTCCGGCTCCCGACCGGAGCTCGTTCGATGATCGCTCGACAGGCCCCGACCCCCACGCCGACCCCGAGCCCGTCCTGATATCCTTCGTCGATTGACTCAACCGGCGGGTGGCGTGTCCGGGACGGGCGACCGACGAGACCGGTTCTGACGGAGAGGGGCGCTGGTGCGTACGATCCGATTCCTTGGGGCCGCGATGCTCGCCGTGGCCGTAGTGGTGGTGGCAGGCACTGTCGACGCCGGAGGGGGAGCTACCCCGCTGGCCATCACTCATCCGCCTCGGATCCCGGTTGCCCCCTTCGGCGGAGGCACCAGGGCGACCTGGGCCTCCACCAACTGGTCCGGCTACGCCGAAACCGGCCATTATTCGGCGGTCAGCGCCACCTGGACAGTTCCCACGGTGACTCCCGGGGCCAGCAGCGGGGACGGCAGCAACCGCTTCGGCCGCCGGGGACCGGCACCGCAATCGGCATGGTATTCGGCCACCTGGACGGGGGTCGACGGATTCAATGACGACAACCTGATCCAGACCGGAACCGAACAGGACTACTACTCCGGAGCCGCGGACTACAGCGCCTGGTGGGAGATACTTCCGGCAGCAGAATCGGTCATACCCGAGCCGGTGTCACCCGGTGACGCCATGACCGCCCGCATCGTGCAGACCCCCACCTTGGTATCGGTGCGAAGCGGCCGCACCGTCACCAGCGAGTACGACTGGACCATCACACTCGCCGATGCGAGCACCACGCACCCGTGGACGTTCACCACCACCCAGGCGTATGCCGGCACCGGTTCGTCGGCCGAATGGGTGGTCGAGGCACCGGAGGTGAACGGCTCTATCGCCACCATCGCCGACTACGGGTTCCCGTCCCTGTCGGCGTCCAGTGGCGACTTCCACAACGCCCAGGTAGCGACCTCGCTCGGCGGGCCCCTGTCCGGAGCCGGACTCATCTTCGCCAACGATGCCGGCACCCTCATCCAGAACGGCCAACAGGTCTCAACGCCGGGACAGCCTGACAGCGCCGAGACGGCTTTCAACTCCCTCTACGGCGCCGCCGCACCGTCGGCACCGACGAACTGACGGCTGCCGCGCCCGTCGGGCTTGGGACCGGCCGTTGGTGAGTGGCCTTGGGAGTGAGGACGGGCCGGGCCCCTGGACCAGGGCAATCATCACCCACCGGGCACCAAATCGATGCAAATATGTTCCGGGCCTCGGGACCGGTTTCAGAATGGAGGCGGCGTTGACTGAGACATCAGCATCTGCGGACAGGTATCCGGACTTCCATATCCCCAAGATCCTCCGTTGGTGGGACGGCGGTCCGTGGAAGGCGTTTGCCGCATCGGTCGAAGCGCGGGCCGTTTCGGCCCGCCCCGCCTCGGCACCCGCCACTGCTCGGGCCCGGCCCCGGATCGAGCCGTCGCCGGCTCGGATCCCCGAGTTGGTCCGCAGTCCCTCCCCCCGACCCAGTCCCCACCAGCCGGCGCCGGCGAAGACCCGCGAGCTCGAGACGGAGGTGGCACAGCTCCGTCGAACATTGGCCGAGCTGGGAGTCACCGAACGAGACCGGCTGTGGATGGAGCTGGCCGATCTCAACAGCCAGATTCCCCCGATGAGGCACGAACGGGATCAACTCCGGACCGAACTGGCCGATCTAAACAACGCCATCCCGACCTTGGATGAGGAACGCAATGAGCTGCTGGCCGAGGTCACACCGCTCCGGGCCGAGGTGGCCGACCTCCGATCGAAGCAGGACGAACTGAAGTCACTGAAGTCCGAGATCCGGACACTCCGGCATCAGAAGTCGTCACTCGACCGAGAGCTGTTGGCCGAGATCCGCGGATCGGTGGAGAAACCCGCCAATTCCCGGGCCAGGCGCAGGTTCCACGACTCGTAGACCGCTCGGAGTCGCGGCCCGCCGGGCCGGCTCACAGGGCCAGCACGGTGCGCAGACCCCGTCCGGCCCGGAGGTCGTCAAGACCCCGGTTCACTTCCTCGAGTGGTCGACGGACCGAGATCAACCCTTCGAGATCGAGCAGCCCCCGCTGCCACAAGCTGATCAGCCGGGGGATCTGCCAGTGGGGATTGCCACCCCCGTAGAGGCAGCCGACCAGGCGCTTCTCCGTGATGGCGAACAAGATGGCCGGCAGGTTCTCCAACAGCTCAGAAGCGTCCGGCGCCCCTACCGAGACGGTCGTGCCCCCCGAGCACGTAGCCAGCACGCCGGCCTCCATCAACCGGGCGCTGCCGGCGGCGTCGAAGGCGTAGTCGACCCCGACCCCCGTGAGCTCCTGGCAGTACGCCACCACATCGTTCCGGCCCGGGTCGACCACGTCGGTGGCGCCGAACGAGAGGGCCAGATCACGTCGCTCGACCACCGGATCGGAGGCGATGATGCGCGACGCCCCGGCGATCCGGGCCCCCTGGACCACCGAGATTCCCACCCCGCCCAGGCCCATCACCAGTACCGTCGCCCCCTCCTCGACCCCGGCGGTGTTGAGCACCGCCCCCACCCCGGTCTGGATGGCACAGCCGATCACGCTGGCCAGGTCGAGAGGTACTTCGGGATCGATGGGCACAGCCCCGGACTCCGTGGTCAGGACCTGCTCGGCGAAACCGCCCACCCCGAGCCCCCGGTAGACGGGTTCCCCTCTGCGGGACAGGGCCGTCGAGCCGTCCGGAAGGGTGCCGGCCATGAACGACATGGCCTTCTCGCACACGCTCGTCTTGCCCCGGACACACCAGTAGCAGCGACCACAGGGAGCGATGGCCGCCAGCACGACATGGTCCCCGGGGGCCAGCGAGGTCACGCCAGGCCCGACAGCCTCCACCACCCCGGCCGCCTCGTGGCCGAGGACGACGGGCAGCGGTTCCAACCCGGTCTCGATGATGGTGAGATCCGAGTGGCAGATGCCGCAGTACGACACGTTCACCACCACCTGCCCGGCGGCAGGGTCGGCCACGTCGATGTCGTCGACCAGCTCGAGCGGGCTGTCTCCTCGGGTGAGCACGGCTGCTCGCATTTCGTCCCTCCGGTTCTCCATGGTCGGTTCGCACGACGCTACGTCGTCCGACGAGTTGGCGCCCGGCTCCGTCCTCGAGCCCGGTCATGCCCCCGAACCCCGCTGGACAGGGCAAACAGCTACCCGAGCCCCGGACACGTCGCAGGGCTACGCTTGCGTCATGCGAAATGCCAGAACACGAGTTCTCGCCGCCCTGGCGATCATGGCCGGCGCCCTCGTCACCGGGGGGGCGGTGGCCAGTGCCAGTTCCTCCTCGTCCGACGTGACCCCGATCGTCCTGCAGGCCCCGACGGCCTACACGCCGAAGGCACCGCCGGGCGGGGGCACCGACGACTATCACTGCACGCTGCTCAACCCGCACCTGAAGAAGAACGCCTTCATCACCTCGATCGACTTCCAGCCCAACAGCCCCGAGGTCCACCACGAGATCACCTATGAGGTCCCACCCGACCTGGCGTCGGTGGCCGAGGCCCAGAACGACGGCGGCAAGGGTTGGACGTGCTTCGGCGAGTCCAGTCTGTCGGGAGCCGGCGCCGGGCACTCGTTGGACGGTGGAACCCCGTGGCTGACGGCGTGGGGACCCGGCCATGACATCTCCAAGGAGCCGGCCGGTACCGGGGCACCCATGCCGGCCGGCAGCCTGGTCATCGTCCAGGAGCACTACAACATGTTGGTGGGGGACAAGCCGGTCCACTCCAAGCTCACCTTGGAGACGGTGCCGGCCAGCACGCCACTGCGACCCCTGAGCCTGCAACTCGCCGCCGCCCCACCGGACATCCCGTGCCCTGCCGGCGCCACCGGCCCGATGTGCAACCGGGCCGCCGAACTGGCATCCGTCGGACAGCGCTTCGGCGAGTCCCAAGAGCTGCTGGTCGACGGGCTCGAGGCCATCTGCGGGCACAACCCGGCCAACCCACCGGTGGGTGACACCGCCTCTTGCACCTGGCCCATCGCCGGCAAAGGCAACATCGTGGAGCTGGCGCCCCACATGCACCTGCTCGGTGTCGGCATGAAGTTCGTGCTCAATCCCGGCACTCCGACCCAGAAGACGCTGCTCAACGTGACCGACTACGACTTCCACTACCAACGCGGTTACGACCTGGCCAAGCCGGTCCCAGTGGTCCGGGGCGACACCATCGGCATCACCTGCACCTACGACCCCACCCAGGAACAGGAGCTTCCGATCCTCCGCAAAGTGCCTCCGCACTTCGTCACCTGGGGCGACGGATCGACCGACGAGATGTGCCTGGGGCTGATCTTCACGACACCGCCGACCGGCGAAGCCGAGACCACGGCGCTCGCTCACGCCTTCACGCCCAACGTCTGAACCGACCGGCCTCGGGTTCTTACCGACGTCCCGGGGGCGACGCCCCCTCAGCGCAACTGATCGACGTGGCGCACGTGGCCATCGTGGCGGGTGAACAGGACGTCGTTGTAGCCCTGGCCGGGCCCGACCATGTCGAAAGTGATGGGAGGTACGAACGACAGGTACAACGCCCGGCGCCCGCTGGCCCGCGGGTCTGCCGGGGGCGGAGCGGCGTGGAGGGTGTGCCCGAAGTGGACGGTCACGTCCCCCGGCTCGGTCGACAGCGGGACGATGGGCAGACCGGCGGCCTCCCCCGGGCCAGGAAGCCGGGAGGTCCCCCGGTGGGAGCCGGGGATCACCAGCAGCTGGCCGCTGCCGACCGTGGCCGCATCGAGCTGGATGCCGACGTTGACCATCGGACACTTCACCGGGTGCCCTCCCATCCCGCAGTCCCGATGCCAAGGCAGGTCGGCCAGGCCCCCCGACGAACCTGGCACCTTGATGACGACGCCGTCTCCGTCCAGCCGGTCGTGGGCGTCCTGCAGATCGGGGCCGGCCAGGGCGGCGATCCGCAGGAACCGGGGATCGGTGCCGAGCCCAGCGACCAGGGGCGATCGGTCGTTGAGGTAGTTGATCCGGTTGCAGACCTCGTTGCCGTCCACGGTGGTCCACCACGACCGTCGGTCGTCGGGGCGGGCGTCGGCGATCGCCTCGGCCACGACGGCACGGAGCTGCCCGATCTCGTCGCCGTCCATGACTCCCCGGAGGTGGACGAATCCGGCTCGGGACAAGAAGTCGGCGATCTCGGCGTCCGGATCGTCGAGGGTGAACGACCGGGTGCAGTCGAGTTGTCCCCCGGCGCCGTCGAGAACCGGCGGTGGGTCATCGATGTCGTATCGCTGCTGGCCGTCGAAGGCGACCCGGAGGGGCGTCTCCCACCGGGCCAGCTGTCCGAAGCTTCCCCGGGCGATCGTCAGCTGCTGGTCGTAGAGGAGGGCGAAGCTCGACCGCAGCTCCAGGGCGAACGAGCACCACTGGTCCTCGGCCAGTTCCGCCACCGTATGAGCGTTGGTGTCGTCCGGCTCGACCACAAAGGTGTCGCCGGCCGGCACGTAGGTGTAGGCCCGGCCATCGTCGAGCCGGAAGGCCAGGGGGCGGACGACACCGGCATCGGAATCCGAGAACACCGTGCCCTGGGCGGCCAGCCGCCTCGGCAGTTCCTCTCGATGGAACCAGTCGAAGTCGATCGGGCCGAATCGATCGCCGTCCACTCCGTCCAAGGTAGTGCAGACGGACGTTTCCGGCCCGGGCTCGAGGTACGACGCCCTGGGGTTCGGACGTCCGGGCGTACCACCGGTAGGTAATTTGGAAAAACAGACGGCCGAGACCTGCCCGTCGCCCGTCGCACCGTCGACTGCCGGAGCGAGCCGGCCCAGTCGGCGGCCGGCCCCTGGGTCGAGCCCTACGAACTGGCGCCCTGGTAGGGGGTGACAGTGGCATTCGGCGGCAGCTCGAACAGCGATGGCGGCGGCGACGCCGAGTAATTGGTGATCTGGAAGCTCGTGGCATCCGATGCGACCTTGACGTAGCCCAAAATGCCCTGGTCAGTGGTGCAGATTGTGCTGGTGCCGGCCACCCCGGGGGCGATGAAGTCGACGCACTGCATGGCGAAACCGTTCACTGTCATGGTCGAAGAGCTGACCGTGTCGCCGGCAATACCGGCGGCCAGCGAGAAGCCCTTCAGGAAATTGACCCAGTGCGCCGGGGTGTAGAAGTCGAAGATGTTGTTCTCGTCAGCGGCGTCGAGGGCCGGCAGCTTCTGACAGGTCCAGGCCGAGCTGGCGCTCGCACCCGAAGCCGAAGGGGTACAGGCGTACTCGCCGGTGGAGTTGGCGATGATCATCACGCTGGTTCCACCAGTGGTGCCACTGGCCGGGGTTTCGGTGAAGGCCAGGCCCTTGGGCGGATCGACGGCGTAGACGACGGTGGCAGGAGAGCTTCCGGTGGTCTGATAGGTCGCCTCGAAGGTCTTGGTCTCGCCTGACTGGATCCGGCCGGTGAACGTGTCGACGGTGGCCTTGTTGCCGTGCACGTCGTGGACCACCTTGGAAACCGAAGACACCGCGCCGCAACCGGCCAGTCCCCCGGCACAGAGGGCCGAGGCGACCGCGGCGGCCAGAGCGACAACACGTGGGCAGCGTAGGCCGGCCCGTACCGGACGACTGGTGGGGTGCACGTTCCGCCTTTCTCGTTCGATGCGACGAACGGGGAGCTCCGTGCCCCCGACGGCCAGGATAGGACGTTTGGCGGGGTGCCACCCGGTACTGCCGGTTTGGTCAGGACCGGTGGACAGGTGCCCACCGGTCGGTGGTCACCGCACGCCGAGCAGCAGCTCGGTCACCAGCTGGTCGAGGTGCTCGTGCCCGTAACCGGCGGCGGCCAGCGCCGTCTCGTCGACGGACGACGTGCTGGAACGCAGGCGGGCGATGGCGTCGGAGCCGGAGCCATCAGGCGAGGTCGGTTCGGCGATCTCGCTTCGGCGAGCCGTTCGGAGTGCCTCGGCGATGTCGGGGTCGTCGTGGAACCGGCGAACCTTCTCCCGCAGGATCAGATAGGTGCGCATGCATCCCCGGGCGAAATCCCACACGCCCTGTCCATCCTCGGTGCGGTAGGCATGGGCATCGAAGTGGCGCATACCGCCCCACCCGGCGTCCTCGAGCACCTTCACGGTGTAGAAGGCGTCGCGGATCCCCTCCGATCCGAATCGGAAGTCCTGGTCGAACTTGCCGATGCGCTGAGCGTTGAGGTCGATGTGGAACAGCTTGCCGTGCCAGAGGGTCTGGGCCACGGCCTGCGAGAACGACAATCCGCTCATCGTCTCGTGGGCGAACTCGGGGTTCAGCCCGACCATGTCCGGCCACTCGAGCTCGCCGATGAAGGCCAGCGCATGGCCGACGGTGGGCAGGAGCATGTCGCCCCGGGGTTCGTTGGGCTTGGGCTCGAGGGCGAAACGCAGGTCGTAGCCTCGATCCCGGACGTACGAGCAGCAGAGGTCGACCGCCTCGGCGTACCGGTCGAGTGCACCTTGGACGTCCTTGGCCGCCTCGGCCTCCACACCTTCCCGGCCGCCCCACATGACGAACACCTGAGCCCCCAGCTCGACACCCAGATCGATGGCGTCCAGAGTCTTGGCCACCGCCATCCGGCGCACGGTCGGATCGTTGGCAGTGAAGGCCCCCTCCTTGAACACGGGACGGAAGAACAGGTTGGTGGTGGCCATGGGCACCTTCAACCCCGTGTCGTCGAGAGCCGAGCGAAAACGCTTGACGATGGCCTCGCGGTCCGACGGCGACGAGCCGTAGGGCACGAGGTCGTTGTCGTGGAAGCTGACCCCGTAGGCCCCCAGATCGGCGAGGCGGCGGACGGCGTCGACCGGATCGAGTGGCGGCCTGGTCTCCAGACCGAAGGGATCGCGTCCGGGATTCCCGACCGTCCAAAGACCGAAGGTGAAGTGGTCGTCCGGCGTCGGGACGTAGGTATCTGTCATCGGGTCGCTCCTCGGAAGCGGGGCCGGCGGGCTGGCGGGGCCGGCCCCCTGTCCCAACGTTATCCATGCGGCAGATCCAAAGCACCGGCGTCGGCTCGGCCCGGTCGGTCCCGGTCGGTCCCCCGGTCGGCGCCCGGGCCCACTCCCCAGGTCTTCACCCCCTGGCGTCGGCGTATCGGCACCGGATCTCTGCCGACCGGCGGGCGTCGGGCCCCGGGTCGACGAGGAGCCCGTCTCGCAGTCCCCAGGCCCGGGTGATCTCGTCCGGGCTCGCTCGGGAGGCAAGCACGGCGGCCTGGAGGGCGGCGCCGGCCGACACGATCTCTTCGTGACCGGGGACGGTGACGGGCCTGCCGGCTAGTGATGCGAGCACGGTGCGATAGGCGGCGGATCGGCCGCCCCCGCCCACCAGCACCATGCGTCCCGACCCCGTGGGCACCCCCACCGCACCCAGGGCGTCGAGACCCTCGAGCAGACCGCACACCACGCCCTCGAAGGCGGCCCGGGCCAGAGACTCACGGCTGACGTCGGGCCGGATGCCGTGGAGTGTCCCGGTGGCGTCCGGCCGGTTGGGAGTGCGCTCTCCGGCCAGGTAGGGAACGAGGACCAACCCATCGGCGCCCGGAGGGGCGGCCAGGGCCAGCTGGTCGAGAGCCTGGTGATCGGCCGACAGGAGCCGGCCGACGGCCTCGGTGACCAGTGAGGCGTTGAGGGTGCAGACCAGGGGAAGGAAGTGCCCGGTGGCATCGGCGAACCCGGTTACCGCCCCGGAGGGATCGCCCGGGGGTCGGTGACTGGTGGCGAATACCGTCCCCGACGTGCCGATGGACACGGCGATCTCTCCGGGACGCAGACCGATCCCCAGGGCGGCGGCCATGTTGTCACCCGTTCCCGCCGCCACCGGCGTCCCCGGCCTGAGACCGAGCGAGTCGGCTGCCTCCGGGGTCAGCGTGCCGGCCCGGTCCCAGGGACCGACGACGTCGGGGAGGGACGCCTCCCATTCCTTGCCGTCGTCGACGCGGGCGAGCACATCGAGCCGGTACCTATCCTCGGTCGGGGACCAGTAGCCCGTCCCCGACGCCTCACCCCGGTCGGTGACCAACTCGCCGGTGAGCCGGAAGGTCAGCCAGTCATGGGGCAGCAGCACGTGTTCGATCCGGGCGAACGTGTCGGGCTCCGACCGTCGGAGCCACGCCAGCTTGCTGACCGTGAACGCGGCAACCGGCACGCTCCCGCAGGCATCGACCCACGACTCGGCGCCCAACTGTTCGACCAGCCGGGCGGCGTCGGGACCGGATTCGGTGTCGTTCCACAGCTTGGCCGGACGCAGTATCTCGTACGCCCGGCCGAGGACGACCAGACCGTGCTGCTGACCTGCAACCGCCAGGGCCACCACATCGGCCGGGTCCGACCCCCGGGCCGCCTGGTCGAGAGCGCCGGCCATGGCCTCGACCAGCGCCGCCCACCAGGCGTCGGGCGCCTGTTCGCTCCTCGGCGGCACGGTCCGGGGATGGGCGGCTTTCCCGGCACCCACCACCCGCCCCGTCGAGATGTCACGCAGTTCGACCTTGGTCGACTGCGTCGACGAGTCGATCCCGGCGACGAGAGGCACGCCGCCGACGCTAACGCGCCGGCATCACTCCACCGGCCAGTCCAGACCGGTCCAGTCCAGACCAGAACGGGTCCCGGGCGGGCCGGGCGGGAACCCTGCTCCCGGGCCTCCCAGCCACTAGGTTCGTTGGAGGGGCTGGATAGACCAAGGAGTCATGATGATGCTTGCTTACACCTACCCGCTGTTCGACCTCTTCGGAACCATGTTGGGACTCTTCGTCTTCTTCATCTGGTTCTGGCTCCTCATAGTCGTGTTCTCGGACATATTCCGGAGCCATGACCTGGGTGGCGGCTCGAAGGCGCTGTGGGTGATCTTCGTGATCATCTTCCCGTTCCTCGGGATCCTCATCTACCTGATCGCCCGGGGCGGCAAGATGCACGAGCGCGCCGCAGCCCAGGCGGCCCAGCAGCAGGAGGCCTTCGACGCTTACGTCAAGCAGGCCGCCGGTACCTCCAACAGCACGGCCGACGATCTGGCCAAGCTGGCCGACCTCAAGTCGAAGGGCGTGATCACCGACGCCGAGTTCGACGCCCAGAAGGCCAAGCTGCTCAGCTGACCGCCGGCTCCGCCGCCGATCAGGCGGTCTCGGGGATTGCGTCGGGGTCGGGTTCGAAGAACTGGTTTACCAGTGCCTCCAGCCCGGCCCCGAAGATCGTCCACTCCTGGTCCTCACCGTTGGGGCCGGTCGGGCGGGCGATCAGATCGATGTGCCCGGTCACCCGCTGTCGGAGCGAACAGCCTTCGTTCAGGGCGGTGACGGCCACCACGAACTGCCGCATGGTCCACGGCGGTCGGATCCGGACGCGGAGGATCTCGGCCAGGCCGGCGAAGACCTCCTCCCAGAACTTGGACACGGCCTCGTAGCCTTCGAGCAGAGCCGCCTGGATCCGTTGGCGCTCGTCGGGGAGCGGTCGTGTCGTGGCCATGGCCATGACGCTGATCCACAGCGAGAAGTTCGTCGAGGCGGCAATGGCGGCGGTACTCGCCGACCCCCCCACCCGGCACACCTCCCGCAAGGAGCGGGCGCTCGATTCCGGTGTGGACAGATCGATGCTTCCGAGCATGGAGGCCACGGCCTCAACCGTCAGATTGGCTTCGGGCCGCGCCTCGTCGTGGGCGATGGCGACCAGGACATCGGCCTGAAAATCCGCCTGGTTGTCCCACACCCGTTTGATGATCGAGGCGTTGGTGACCCGCAGCCCCGACTTGTTCTCCACACGTTCGAAGACCCGTTTGAAGGTGAGATTGCTGGACCCGGTCTCGAGTCCCTCTTCGAAAAGGATCTCCCGCCCTGCCTCCAAAAGGATGGCACGTAGCTCCTCGCGGGTCTGCTTCGCCTGTCGTTTTGCCCTCATGATCTCGAACTGCGCCGCCGACGGGGCCAGGTGGCCGTCCTGAACACCTCCACCGCCCATCATGTGCCGATCGGGCCCGAGAGTCGAATCGCCGGTGCGGACAGGCTCGCCCCCGGGGACGTCGATGCAACTCTGAGTTGCAGGTCCTCGGTCCCCGGGCAATGATGTGGTCAAGCGGCGGCGGATCCCAAGCGTGCTCCGGACGGGTCGACCGAGGTCCGGACACGCGGGATGGTCCCGTTCGCCCAGCTCACAGGGTCGGGACCATTGCGCCCGAAGAGGTCAGGGGAGCTCGATGCGACGGCGGAAGCCGGCCACGGTGGTCTCCACCACCCGGTCGTGCCCCCATTGGAGGACGGGACGACCGATCCGGCTGGCCAGCCGCATGGCCGGTTGGCGCATCTCCACCGTCCAGGCCACCTCGGCCCAGGTGCCCTCGAGCTCGGGTCGGAGCCGGAGCCGGGCCACGCCGGTCAGATCACCGTCGATCGTGGCATCGATGGCCACTGGGCGCTCACAGTCGACGAGCTCGACACTGAGCCGCATCCGGTAGGGCAGCGGGGGGCTGACGACCCCGGAGAGGACCGACCCGGTCGACAGGCCACCCCCGTCGAGCTCGAAGTCGGTGAGCCAGGGCCACCACCGCTCGAACTGGTCGACCTCCTCGATCCGGTCCCACAACTGCTCCGGTCCGAGGTCGAACCGATAGCCACGCCGGTAAGAGATTACGGGTGCCGCCACAGCTCCCAGGGTACGACCTCATCGGGAGCCGTACCGGCCCGGCCCGGAGTGGTCAGCGGTCCGGGTGACCGACCTCGACCGGTGGGAGGTCTTCGACCTCCTGCTTGGACAGGTTGAGCCCGATGCCGTCGTCCACCCCTACCACGGCACCGATGGGGACGGCCACGTCCTTGCGGCCCCACAGGTGCCCCTCTTGGAGGAGTACATGGGTGACGTGGCTCGTGTTGGCGTCGATCACGAGCCCCTGGACCCGTCCGATGTCACCGTCGGTGGCCCGGACCACCTCGCCCCGCCGGACGGTCACCTCGCCCAAGGGCACGGAGTCATAGGTGATGGCCTGCGACACCTCCCCCATGGTCCCGCCCACCCCATAGTACGGCCAGGTCATCACCTGGCCGGGCCCGTAACTCGAGAAACCGGTGCTTCCCGGCAGGAACTGGGTCTCCTCGGCCAGGCCGAGCTCGTCGAATTCGGCCAGGGTGCACCGGAGCTGTACGGCTCCGTCCTTCACGTCCACCAGTTCGAGGGGCACGAGCCGACCGAGCCCGGCCCGGTGCTTCGGTTCGACCACCAGATGGGTGACCACTCGAGCCACGGGATCGACGACCACCCGGCTGACGGTGCCGCAGTCACCGTCACTACAGCTGGCCTCGGCGCCGATGGTGAACGTCTCTGACTGGGTCATGCCATTTCCTCCGGACTGGACCCTACTGCCAACTTCGTCTGCCTTTGCCATCCCACGGCCCGGGGCCCGGGGGGCCGGACGACGACGGAGGTGACGAGACTGGACGATGGGACTGCTGGGATCAGTGCGGGGGCACCTGGTTGCCCTCGGGCTGGTAGGCCCGGCAGGGCTCACCGCGCAGTGAGTTGCAGGCCGGCAGGGTGGGCGTTGCCTCGACACCCTTGACCACGTTGACCACCAGGGCCGAAGCCGCCGCCCCCCGAGGCCGACGGTGGCGCTCTGGCCGTTGTCGAGCGTGTCGAACTCCCAGATCGGGCGGTCGCCACCGGGAGCGGAGATCACCACCCGTAGCTCGGTGCCCGGCCGGAAGGTGTGGACGATCGGGTCGATCGGGATCTTGACCAGTGTGAAGGACTTGGGCGACAGATTGGCGGCGTCGGAGGCCGTGTAGGTCGGATCGGTGAACAGTTCCGTCGAGTCGGGATTGTCGACCTGGTTCGAACTGCGCAGGAACCCCGAGGTGACGTACTCCTCTTGGGCCGTCGACGGGCGGACTTCGGTGATGGTGGCTTGAAAGTCCTCGACCGGAGTGGCCGATCGCACCCAGAGGTCGAGGGTGGCCGGTCCCACGATGGTGGTGGTCCGCTTGAACGGTGCCGTCTGGAAGGCGACGCCATCGGCGGCGGGTACGGGTGTCCAGTCCCATCCGGGGTCGGCCGCCCAGGCGTTGCCACTGGCCGGCAGGCTGGTGGCGGGGCGGGCCCCCGGATCCAGGGTGAAGCTGGCGGGTGGTCGGGAAGGCGGGGCGGCTGGCGTCAATGATCCGTCCGGCCCGAAGTAGAGCGCCTTGGCCTTGCCGGTGGGCGGCCAACTGGAGAAGTCGGCCGAGTAGGTCGACTCGATGGAGCCCGGTCCCCCCGGTCCGGCGCCGTTGTCGAACAGGACCCGTACCAAGGGGGTCTGCCGGGCGAACCGGGCTCGGGCCACGGATACGTTCGGTGCATCGGTGAACCGGATGGCGGGAAGGGAGGCGTAGCTGGATACTCCGGATGCGAAACCGGTGAACCCGTCGAGTACGGCACCGGCCAGGGCGCCGGGTTGGGTCGGGACCTTGCGGGCCACGTAGATGTCGAGGAACTCGAGCCATCGGCTGATGGTCTGGGGGTCGGTCGAGTCGATGTGGTTGCCGTTGACCATGTTGGCGTATACCCGGGTGGATTTGGGAATGGCGTCGATCAGTGCCGGCCACTGGGGCCCGGTCTGCTCGTCTTGGAGGGCGCCGGACAGGAAGACCGGCACCTCGACGTGGCTGGCCCAGTCGATCATCGATCGGCGATCGAAGAGGGAGGCGGTGCGACCTTCGCCGGTTCCGGGGGCCACGAGCTGGGGGCCCACCAAACTCTCCAGGCTCTCGGACTGTTCATGGAGAGCCTGGTTGGCCAGACAGGTCGACGACGTCCCGCCGCTGGCCGACAGCTCCGCATCGATCTCGTAATAGGTCCATGGTTGTCCGACATCGGCGATCGGGGTCGAGGAGCTCTGGGCGATGTGGCCGTCGCTGTAGGTGGCGGCGGGCATGGCGTCGTCGATCCGGGCATCGATCCAACTGGCGGCGAACCCGTCGTTGAAGATCCCACCCGGGTAGCCGGTGGAGAACAGGTCGTCGGTGGGGCTCATCGGAGCGATGGCGGCCAGTCCAGGCGGGTCGGTCCCGGCCGACGGGAACTGCGAGAGACCGGAGTAGCTGATGCCGACCATGCCGACCTTGTGATTGGCCACCCACGACTGGTGGGCCACGATCTCGATGGCGTCGTAGGCGTCGTAGTCGGACGGGTAGCCGAACAGGTCGAAGGCGCCGCCGGAGCAGCCCGTCCCGCGGATCTGGACGCTCACCGTGGCGAACCCGGCCATCCGGGCCAACACCGAACCCACGGCGGTGGCGCTGTCGGGCAGCAGGTTGGGGTCGCCACAATCGCTACACGTGGTGCCGAGTGCTTCGGACAGGATGGTCGGGATGGGGTCGGTGGGACCGGCGGTGTCGTAGCCGGAGTACTCGATGACCGTCGGGCACGGACTGGCGGCGCTGCAAGTCCCGTCGTAGGGGTAGCGCACGGTGGCGGCCAGCTGGATGCCGTCACGCATGGTGATGTAGTTGAGGCCCTGGTGCAGTGGTTGGTTGGTATAGAGAGAGGAGTGCGTCGGTGGGTTCTGGCCAGGCGCCAGCACCGTGAACGACCGGCTGTAGCGGCCGGTCGAGTCGTCGAGCCAGTAGTAGCCGCCTCCGGGGATGAGGTTGCGGGTGATCAGCGAGCCGAGGCTGTCGGCCCTGCCCGGATTGGCGGGGTTGGACACCGCCAACCCGTTCTGCAGGAGGGTAATCCAGTCGCCGGGACCGGCGCCGGTCATCCACGCCTCCTCCACCGAGCCGTTACCCTGCAGGCCGGGGCGTCCGCCGCCGTGGGTGCCGTGGGTGGCCCGGGCGCGGGGGTGGCCCGGGCGGCGTGGTCCGCACCGGTGCCGTGGGTGGCCCGGGCGGCGTGGTCCGCACCGGTGCCGTGGGTGGCCCGGGTGGCGGCGGCAGATGCGGCCGGGCCGATGCCCACCCAGGTGGCGGCCAGGACGACGAACACCGCCACTGTGGCCGCCGTACGACCGTGGAACCGCATGACTTCCCCCCAACCATCTGCCGGAATCAGCCAGCCCGCTTCGACGGCACGGGCACTCCCCGCATCATGCCACCCGGAGCGGGCTCGCGTCCCCGCCACTGGGCTCCGGGCCGCTCGCACCGCCGGGAGATGATCCGAGCAGAGCAGGGTGCTCGTCTGCCGGGGGCTCGTCGCCTTCCCGCTCAGTTCAAGCGTTGGCCGGGACCTGAGAGCACGATCCGCTCACGGGCCTGGTTCCTGCGGTGCATGGCATAGGCGCCGGCCCCGATGACGGCGCCCCCCGCCGCCACCAGGAGGTCGGTAGCGCCGGCTTCGGGGGTCGAGGTCGGCGGTTGCACCACCGAATTGCGGATGATGGTGACGCTGTCCATGACCACCGTCGGCGAGACGTTGGCATCGACCCCGAGAATCTGCAAGGAGGTCTGCCCGCCCTGCGCCGGGGGCGCCGTGACGTTGATGACCAGGTGCGACCAGGTGGCATAGCGGAACGACGAGAACGGCGCACTGGCGGTGTAGGCCGGGTCGTTCGCGGTATCAGGGCTGCCTGATGACACCCCGGACGCCCCGGAGGGGGCCCCGGCCGCGGTCCCCGGCGTCACTGTGCCGCTCACCTCCCAGACGTCCACGAACGGGGCGTGCGAGGGGGTGAATGTGTTTCCGTTGCTGTCGCCGGCCACGCTCCCGTCCCCGCTGGTGAGGCTGCCCGACGGGTTGCCGGTGGAGTTGCCGTACCAGGCGGTGTAGAGGCTCTGCCCGCCGCCGCCTGCGCAGAAGTACTCGGTAGCGGAGATGGCCCCCGACGGAGGGGTTAGGGCGCCCTGCTGGGTGTAGAAGTTGGTGTAGCTACCGCCGCTCGGGACGAACTTCACCACCTCGTTGTTGTACAGCGCGTTGGAACGTTCGTAGGCGTGGACGTGGCCGTTGACCACCAAGTCGACGTTCCAATTGTCGAAGATGGGCTGCCAGACATTGCGGACGCCGGCGTCAGAGCCGTGCGTGGTGTTCGTGCAGTACATGCAGTTGTGGAAATAGACCACGACGAAGTCGACCGAAGTCCCGTTCCGATAGGTGGCGAGCTGGGCGATCAGCCAGCTGGTCTGCTGGCCGCCGGTATAGCCGTTGTTGTAGGAGATCTCGGCCGAGAGGTCGTTGCCGTCCAGCTGGATGAAGGCCACGTTGCCGTAGGTGAAGGTGCGGGCCACCGTCGAGCCGCTGTTGTAGGTGGTCCCGTTGGTGATGGTGTACCCGTTCCAGGAGAAGCTCGAGCCGCTGTAGGTGATGCTGGTCCCGTTGTCGGCGGTGTTGCTCCCGCCGTTGGCAAACTCGGCCAGGTCGGGGAACCGGGTGAGGACGCCGGCATAGCCGTCGGCGGTGAGGGGCTCCATCTCGTGGTTGCCGACCCCCACGATCCAGGGGATGTACTGCGCCGATTCGCCGACGTAGCTGAAGAACGTGTCCCAGTCCGAGGGGCTGTAACCCGACTGGCCGGTGTTGCCGTCGTTGGGGCCGTGCTGCTTGCCCAGGGTTGCCACCGCGCCACTGGCGTAGCTCAGGTCGCCGGCCACGATGGTGAAAGCCGGGTTGTAGGCCAGGATGCTGGCCAGCACTTCGGCGGTGTCGCTGTTCTCGTACTCGTCACCGGTGGCGCAGAAGGTGAAGTCCCCCACCGTGGACGGGGCGGTGGTGAAGTGGGCGTTGGAGTTCCAGGAGGTGCCGTTGTTGTTGCTGACCTTGTAGTAGTACGTCGTCCCGGGCGTGAGGCCCGTGAGCAGCGCCGAGATGTAGTAGGTGTCATCGACGTTTCCCGAGGGCTGGCCGGCCGGGATCGGCACCTGCCCGATGGTCGAGGCTTCGATCACCTGGCCCTCGTTGGCATTGAGGGTGGCGAGGGATGTGGCGTACTGGAGCACCGCGTTGTTGGGTTGGCCCGAGTTGGTGGTGGGCACCGGGCTGGGATCGGCGCTGGCGCTGCCCGCCGACCAGGAGACCCACATGCTGGTGGCCGGGTCGGTGCCGTAGCCGATCCACTGCGGGGTACTGGTCGTGGCGCCGGAGGCGGCGAAGGCATCCGACTGCCGCCAGAAGATCGGGCCGGCGGCCGCCACGGCTGCGCCGATGGCCCCGGCCTTGAGCACGGTGCGTCGGCCGTAGCGCTTCTTCAGATAGTCATGCATCTCCTGCGGACGCATGCCGGGAACGAAGTTGTCGGGTATCTCTCCGTATGGGGTCTCCATGGACTCGGACGCTACGGAGAGAAGCTGAACATCCCGCTACCGAAACATCATGGGCCGTGGAACATCTAGCAAACCCTTGGCCTCCCTGTTGTGGAAGTCTTCGTGTCGACTTCAGGAACAGCGTGTGAATATGCAGGATCAGGAGGCGGGAATCGGAGGGTGACGCCGGCCCGCTACCGCAGCGAGACGGCCGGCCGAACTCTCGGAGAAACACTGGTGCCGGGTTTTTTTCGAACCTCGGGTGCCCCGGTTCCGAATTCCGTGTGACGTCCTGGCCTGGACCCCCACCGGAGGGGCGACGAACCCATCGAGTGGCGCCGGCGCCGGTACACTCGCCTCCATGCTCGCCCTCGGCCCGGCAAGGTGCCGTCTGCGGTTCCCGGTATCCCGATCACCGGCCCCGGACGGAGCGTCGGGGGGAGAAAACCTCCATCGACCGGCGGCGCGCCGGCGACCGGTGACGATGTCCCCCGCCGTCCAACCACGGTGACCACGCTCGACGCCGTGGTGGTGGGTTCGGGACCCAACGGGCTGGCCGCCGCCATCACGCTGGCCGGAGCCGGTCTTTCGGTGAGGGTGATCGAGGGCGCCGACACGCCGGGCGGCGGATGCCGCACCGATTCGGTGACCCTGCCCGGTTTCTCCCACGACATCTGTTCCATCGCCCACCCCCTGGTCATGGCCTCCCCCTTCTTCCGCCTGCCCGCCTTCGGCGCCTTGAGGCAGCGTCTCCGCCAGCCGGACGTACCTTTCGCCCATCCTCTGGGAGGAAAGGAGGCGGCGGCGGCCTACCGATCGGTGGACGAGACGGCAGAAGGCCTCGGGGCGGACCGGACCGCTTACCGGCGATTGATGCAGCCGCTTGTCGACCACGCCCGGGCGATCACCGATGCCGTCCTGGCCCCGCTCCGGACCGTCCCTGACCGCCCCGTCGCCTCGGCCCGGTTCGGTCTCCTGGGACTCCGGCCGGTCACCCAACTTGCACGACGCTTTCGGGCTCCGTCGGCCGGGGCGTTGTTGGCCGGGGCGGCGGGCCACTCGATGGCTCCGCTGACTGCCCCGGTCACCGGTGCCTACGGGCTCTTGTTGACGCTGATCGCCCACGCCGAAGGCTGGCCGGTGGTCGAGGGCGGCAGCGCCGGCATCGCCCGAGCCATGACGGCCGAGCTGACCCGGCTGGGAGGAACGGTCACCACCGGGCACTGGATCGAGTCACTGGGCGAGCTCCCCCGGGCCACCGTGGTGATGCTCGACGTCTCGCCGAAGAACCTGGTGTCCATGGCCGGCCGGTCCCTGCCGGTCGGCTACGCCAGGTCGCTTGGGCGCTACCGCTACGGGCCGGGCATCTTCAAGATGGACTGGGCCCTGTCCGGGTCGGTGCCATGGACCGCCGAGGTCTGCCGCCGGGCCGGGACCGTCCACGTCGGAGGCACCCTGGCCGAGATGGCGGCCAGCCAGGCGGCCGTCGGAGCCGGGCGGCACGCCGAGCGCCCCTACTGCCTGGTGGTCCAGCCCGGGGTGGCCGATGCCAGCCGAGCGCCCGAGGGCTGCCACACCCTGTGGGCCTACTGCCATGTCCCCGGCGGCTCCACCGTGGACATGACCGGCGCCATCGAGGCCCAGATCGAACGGTTCGCCCCCGGCTTCGCCGACCTGGTGCTGGCCCGTTCGACCACCACCGCAGTCGCCGAGGAACGGGCCAATCCCAACTATGTCGGCGGAAACATCGCCGGGGGAGCGACCACCCTCGGGCAGACCGTGTTCCGCCCCACCCGGCAGTGGAACCCCTACCGGACCCCATTGGCAGGCACCTATCTGGCCTCGGCGTCCACCCCTCCGGGTGGTGGCGTGCACGGCATGTGCGGGGTGTACGCGGCGCGGACCGCGCTCCATGATCACTTCGGAGGTCCGCCACCGTTCACCCGGCGGTGACCGGCCACCGGCCGGCTGCCCGATCGGCCAGAACCATTCGCAATCCTGCCTGGTCCGGACCATACTGCTGAGGCCGAGCAGCAACCCAGGGCGGACGACAGGGAGGTCCGGATGATGGTCGACGGGGCGAATTCCAACAACGGAGTGCCCACCAAGATCGTGGTCGGGACGGATGGATCGGTCACGGCCGGCCGGGCCGTCGACAGGGCCGTGGCCCTGGCCGGGGCGCTGGGGGTCGAGCTCATCGTCGTGTCGGCGTACGGCAACCGGGCGCCGGGCGGGGTGCCGGCGGCCGGGGTTTCGATCGACTCGGGCTGGGTGGCGGCGGCCAGGACGGCGGCGGAGACCTGCGCCACCGAGGCCGCCGACAAGGCCCGCGCCGCCGGCGTGGCCCACGTCTCGAGTCTCGTCCTCGGTGGCGATCCGTCCGAGGTGCTGGTCAAGGTGACGGCGGACGAGGGGGCCGACCTACTGGTGGTCGGGTCGAAGGGCATGCAGTCGACCGCACGGTTTCTGCTCGGACCAATCGCCAACAAGGTGTCGCGGCGGGTGTCGTGCGATCTGCTGATCGTGGAGACGAGCGACTAGCAGTAGCTCTCCAGCGGGTCCGTTCGGGGTCCGGGCCGGGGTCGGCCTCGGGGTCGGGCGGAATCGGCTGTGACGTGAACCCCGATCCGTCAGTTCGATGGTGGGCTTCGGCCTGTCACTTCGCGGTTTGGCGTACCGACTGAATGTCAAATGGGAACGCGACAGGCCGACGCTCCCGACGGCCGACAGTCCCGTCCCGTCCCGCCGGCGAACCGGCCGATGCCCGATCCGGTGCCAGACTGCCGACGTGACGCTCTGGACTGCCGATCGGGCGGCGGCCACTCCCGGTGCCGGCCGGTCGACAGCTGGGACCTCGGTTGCCGTGGTGCTGGTGGTGGCCTTGCTCCTGGCCGGTTGTGCGGGGGCCGACCGGACGGCCGCCTCACCGGTCAGGGCTCGCACCCACGTCAACCCGGCCGTCCGGTTGGGACCGGTGACGTCGACGATCGCCCCGGTTCAACTTCCGGTGACCCCTGTCCAGTGGTCCCCCTGCGGGGACCTGCAGTGCGGTTCGGTGGCGGTTCCGCTCGACTACCACCACCCCGACGGTCCAACCCTGCAGATCGCCGTGGCCCGGCATCCGGCCGAGGACCCCTCGGAGCGGATCGGGTCGATCGTCATCAATCCGGGCGGACCCGGCACCTCGGGGATCGACGATCTCCCCAACGAGCTGTCGGTGCTGACTCCCGAGCTGCTCGACCGCTTCGACATCGTCTCGTTCGATCCCCGGGGGGTGGAGCGAAGCAGTCCGGTGAGCTGTGCCGCCAGCGCCGGGTCGGGTTCGGGTGGGCAGCTGATCGACCCGGTCCCGACCACGCCGGCCGCCCAGGCGGCGCTGCTCCGGAACGACCAGGAATTCGCCGCCCAGTGCCAGCACGACAGCGGCAGCATCCTGCCCTACATGGGCACGGTCGACACGGCTCGGGACCTCGATCGCATCCGGGCCGCCCTGGGCGACGCCCAGCTGACCTTCATCGGCCACTCCTACGGCACCCTGCTAGGAGCCACCTATGCCAGCCTCTTCCCCACCCACGTGCGGGCCATGGTCCTCGACAGTGCCATCGACCCGGCGTTGACCACCACGCAGTACGCCACCGACCAGGCCGCCAGTCTGGAGTCGGAGCTCCAGTCGTTCTTCGACTGGTGCGCCGGTGACTCGGCCTGCCCATGGCGACCCTCCGGCGACCCGACCACCGCCCTGTTGAACCTCATCCAGGCCAGCCGCACCCAACCCCTGTCGATCTCCGGGGGAGGAACGGCGGGGCCGGGTGAGCTCTACGACGCCCTTCTGGCCGGACTCGAGTCCCAATCGTCATGGCCGACGCTGGCCCAGGCGCTGGCCCAGGCCGAACAGGGCAACGGCTCGACCGCGGTCTCGATGTCCGACCGGTACGAGACCGGCGGGTCGACCAACGGCGCCACCGCCGAACAGGCCATCGACTGCCTCGACCATCCGGTGGACCGGGACCCGGCGAGCTACCCGGCCCTGGCTGCAACGGTCGGGAGAACGGCGCCGGTCTTCGGGCCGCTACTGGTCTGGGGTCTACTCGGCTGTGCCACCTGGCCCGTGCTCCCCACCCGGACCCCGGCACCGGCGTCGGACCCGGGAGCTCCGCCGATCCTGGTGGTCGGCACCACCGGTGATCCGGTCACGCCCTACAGCTGGGCGGTCAGCCTGGCCAAGGAACTGACCGGGGGCGAACTGCTCACCTGGCAGGGGATGAGCCACGTGGCCTACTTCTACAGCCCGTGCGTCCGGGCCGCCGTCCAGGCCTACCTGGTGGCGAGGACCCTGCCCCCCACCGGAACCGTCTGCACCGATTGACGTCACCGGCCGCCGAGGGGTTCGGGTGACCCGCACCGGTCCACCTTCTTCCCGCACGCCGGTGTGACGCTCAGTGTTCGGCCCGCTCCAATCTCAGGGTGGCGATCTCGAATGGGCCGAGGTCCACGTCGACCTTGGCGCCCCACCACCGGGGCTCGGCCAGCTCCCGCTCCAACAGGTCGGTACGGACGGCGCGACTGATCTCCCATGGGCCCGTGACGACCACCGGTCCCCGCTGGCCCCAGGCCTCGTAGAGCCGGACGATCAGGGCATCGGGGTCGTCATCGGCCCGCTTGACCGCCTCGACCACGACGTTGGGGGCATCGACCGACAGCAGAGAGCCGACCGGGGCCAGCGATCCGGGATGGGGGGACGTGGCGACCGCCCGCAGCGGCACATTGAGGTCGTATCCGGCATCGATGACCCCGGCTTGGCGGAGATCGCCGGCATGGGGCAACAGTCGGTAGGTGAAGTGGTGCCCCCCACGATCGGCCTCGGGGTCGGGCCAGGTGGGGGCCCGCAGCAGCGACAGCCGGATGACGTTTCCGGCGATGTCATAGCCGTACTTGCAATCGTTGAGCAGGGCCACGCCGTAGCCGGGCTCGGAGAGATCGGCCCACTTGTGGGCGCAGACCTCGAAGCGGGCGACGTCCCAGCTGGTGTTGGTGTGGGTCGGACGTTCCACGTGGCCGAACTGGATCTCGTAGGTGGCCCGCAGGCTCCGCACGTTGACCGGGAACGCCACCTTCAATAGCCGGTTGGTCTCGTGCCAGTCCACCTCGGTCACGAAGTCGACGAATCGGGACCCCGAGTCGAGACCGATCACCTGGGTGATCCGGGAGTGCGCGAATCGCCGGACCACCCGGATGCCGGCCCGGAGCGGGCCCGTGGTCGACCACCTCGATCGACTCGACGGCATCCAGGTCGACCGCCGAGTCGAGGGCGAACCGGTCGATGTCCCAGGCGTCGTAGAAGTTGGGGTAATCGGGGTGTAGCTGGAAGCGGTTGCCCACCGCACCGGGGGCCAGTACCTGGCGCCCGGCCGACTTGTCGGTGATCGAGGACAGTGGCCCTGCTCGTCCAGCTCGATCCGCAGGTGCTGGTTCTCGAGCGAGGTCGGTGTCGCGGTCACGCCGGTCATGCCGGTCATGCCGGCCACGCCGGGCCCGCCGGCCCCGGCCACCACCGGGTCGCTGGTCAGCCCGTAGACCTGATGGCCGCAGGCGGGCACGGTCACCTCGAACACGGCGCGCCCCTCGGCGTCCCGTTGCACCTCGGCCGGCCGCGCCGTCGGCAGGCCACCGCGGTCACCTCCTCGGGGGCCTCGACGGCGATCAGCTCGGTGCGGGGATGGGAGAGGGAGTTGAACACGACGACCGGCGCGGGCCGCCCCCTCGGTGTCGATCGACTCGACCAGTCTGGCCAGCGACTCGTCGGTCAGGCGCGCTGGGCTCCCTCGACGATGCGGGCATGGTCGCGGGCGGTGTCCTGGTAGACCCAGTGGATCCCCGAGCCAGGGATGATGTCGTGGAACTGGTGGAGGAGCAGGACCTTCCACAGCTCCTCGAGCTCGGCCGCGGGATCGGCGGCCCCGTCGGCCAGCGAGCTCCACAGCTCGGCATCGCGGAGGGCGAACTCCGACCGCCGGTTGCCCAGCTTGGTGGCGGCCTGGCTGGTGTAGGTCCCGCGGTGGTAGCTCGAGATAGAGCTCGCCGACCCAGACGGCGGGATCGCGGATGTCCGCCTCGGCCTCGGTGAAGAAGGCGCGGGCCCCTTCCATGGCGAGCCGGGGGAGGCCCTCGAGGTCCGCGAGCCGGCGGGCCGACTCCAGCATCTCGCTGGTCGGGCCTCCCCCGCCGTCACCCCATCCGAACAGATAGAGCGAGCGCGTGGCCCGCTCGTGGTCCTTGAAGTTCTCCACGCTGTAGCGGAGCTCGGCGGGCGCTGACATTGCCGTTGTAGGTGTCGGCCGGGGGGAAGTGGGTGAAGACCCTCGACCCGTCGATCCCCTCCCACAGGAAGCTGTGATGGGGGAGCGACGTTGTACTGGTTCCAGGACAGCTTCTGGGTCAGGAACCAGCGGATGCCGCTCCGGCGCATGATCTGGGGCAGGGCGGCGGAGTAGCCGAACACGTCGGGCAGCCACACGTCGTTGGTCTCGATCCCGAGCTCGCGCCGGTAGAAGCGCTTGCCGTAGAAGATCTGGCGCACCAGTGACTCGCCCGAGGGGATGTTGCAGTCGGCCTCGACCCACATGCTGCCGGTGGGCTCGAGACGCCCTTCGGCGATCCGGACCTTCATCCGTTCCCACAGGTCCGGGATAGTGCTCGCGCATCCAGGCCAGGTGCTGGGCCTGGGAGACCACGAACCGGTACTCGGGGTAGCGGTCCATGAGCTCGAGCACGGTGGCGAAGGTGCGGGCACACTTGCGGATCGTCTCGCGGAGGGGCCACAGCCATGCCGTGTCCAGATGGGCATGGCCCACGATGCTGACGCGATGTGGGCCGAGGGGCGGCCCGTTCGGCCAGCAGCTCCTCCAGCACCGGTTGGGCCCGCCGCCAGCTGTCGGAGATGTCAGGCAGCTCGAGCAGGTTGCAGGCCCGCTCCAGGCCGGCCATCAGCCGGGCGAACTGCGGGTCGCCCTCAGGGAGCTCGGTCAGCAGCTCGAGCAGGACCCGGAAGTCGTGCCAGAAGGCGTCGAACTCGGGGTCCGGACGTGGAGGTCGGCCTGTCTGCAGGGTGAACAGGGGGGCCCGTCGGGCTCGGCCAGCAGCAGGGGCCACGGGTTGGCGCCGAAGGGCGAGGGCGGATTGGCCGCCGCCTCCACGAAGAGCTCGATCGTCCTCGCCCCCGAGGCGTGACCGTGGTGAGCAGGTGTTCACGATGGTTGGGCGACAGACCCTGGACCGGCCGTCCGTCCCGCCACACCAGGGCTTCGGCCCCGAATCCGGTGGACCCGGCGTTCCCGATGGCGAAGCCCAGCGCCACCTCCTCGTCCCGCCCACTCGGGCGGGATGGTGCCCCGGATACGGAACCAGGTGGTGTCCCACGGCGGACCCCACGAGTGCTACCCACGGCGAACGGCTCGTAGTCGGCCAGCAGGACGGTCGGCCGCCGGCACCGGCTCGCCCGGCACGTGGATAGGCCGAGACGTCGACGGCCACCGATGCGCCCCGGCGTAGGGGCCGGACGTAATCGTTCAGGACCCGAATGATCCGGCCGATGCGGATCGAGTCCTCCGGTCGCACGCCGCCAGGTTACACAGCCGTATCCGGTGGGGCTCGGGGCGCCGGCCCCCGACACCGGAGGAGCGGCGCCCGGAGGCCCGGACTGCGAGAATCAGTAGGTGCACCCGGTGCGGAGACTGGCAACGGCGCTGGCGGTTCTGGTGGTACTGCTGTCGGGGCCCGGGCCGGTGGCGGCCGTGGTCGGCCGTCAGCCGGTGGCCGGGGCCGCGGCTCTGCACCGTCACCGGCTTCCTGACCGCCTCCCCGCCGACGCCGCCACCGGGGGCGGACCGAACAGTGCCTACGACTGCAATTTCAATCTGGACACGGATGCCTTCACCGGCGCCTTCGGCACCGCATCGGAGATCGGCTGGGAAGGGAACCACCAGGGAGTGGTCACCTGTCTCGGTGGGACCTTCCTGGTCCAGGACGGCATCGGCCTGAACTACGGGTTCGGCATCTACGACGGCGCTCCGACCACCTGGACGGATGCCGACGGCTATCTCCCGGCCCAGATCACCACGTTCCGGCACACCGGGGCGGTGGTGTCCATCACCGAATTCGCCGACAAGATCATCATCGACGGCGACGCCTACGTCGCCGTCTACAGCCGGGTGGCCGTGTCCAACCCCACCGATCGCCTCCTGATCGAGAACCCGGAGGCGTCCCCGGGGATGGTGCCCCTACACGTGGGGCCCGACGCCGTCGGGCCCCACGCCCAGGTGGTCCACGACTACGTGGTGGCTGTCGACCGCTTCGGCAACCAGTACCCGTGGCCGAGTGCCTCGGCCCTGGCCGGGGCCGGCGGCTTCGACAGGCACTTCGCCCACATGCAGAGCTTCTGGAACCGGCAGCTGGCGGCCATCGCCGAGATCGACGTTCCGGACCCCTCGCTGAACGACGCCTACCGCAGCGGCTTCATCTACACCCAGATCGCCCGGAGCGGCGACGACCTCGACACCGGGGTCAACGGGTACGAGAGCGAGTTCAGCCACGACGTGGTGGGCATCCTCACCACCCTGTTCACCCAGGGATACTTCGCCGGCGCCCACAGCCTGCTGCTCGAGGCCCGCAACGTCATGGGGTCCCAGGGCCAGTACGACGACGGGATCTGGACCTACTCGCTGCCGTGGGCCATCTATCTGATGAAGACCGGGGACCTCGGATTCGTCAGGGAGAACTTCGCCACCCCAGGACCGCTGGGGGCGGCCCAACCGAGCATCGAGGACACCGCCCACGAGATCGCCGCCGGCCGCACCGGACCCTCGGGGATCATGGCGCCCACCGACGACATCGACACCGAGGGGTACTGGACCACCGACGACTTCCAGGCCCTGCTGGGCCTGGCCGCCTACCACTACCTCGCCGTCCGCGTCGGGGACGCCGCCGAAGCCGTCTGGGCGACCCAGCAGTACGACAGCCTGCTCGCGGCGACCGACGACGCGCTGGACCCGACCATCGTCCAGTTCCGCCTGGACTACCTGCCGTGCTCGATACTCCAGCCCAACACGGCCAACCGCTGTGCCGATCCCGAGGACGCCAACTGGACGTCGCCGCTCGGCGACTGGGCCTGGGAGGGGAGCCTCCTCGGGGCCACCGTCGACGGACCCGGGCTCTCCCTCATCGACGCCACCTACCGCTACGGGTTCGGGCGCCTGGTGGGCACCCTCCCACCCGACACCACCGGAGGGTTCCCCGACGATTACTACTCGACCGGGTACAACGCCGCCGAAGGCACGGCGGGACTGGCCGGATCGGACTACCGCGACCAGGGGATCCTCGACTACCAGTTCATGGTGGCCAACAGCCAGAGCGGGCCGTATTCGTGGTGGGAGAGCTCGACCGCCCCTTCCGCCAGCACGCCGTGGATCGGGAAGCACCCGGCGGCCGGCCAGGGATCCTCCCCCCATGCCTGGGGAATGGCCGGGGCCAACATGGTGCTGTTGGACTCACTGGCGGCCCAGGAAACGGACGGCGACCTCATCGTGGGCCGGGGAGTACCGGCCGGGTGGGTCGACGGCGGCCCACCTGTCACCGTCACCGGCTTCCCGACCACCGGCGGTCGGAGGGTGAACCTCACCATGTCTTCGTCGGCGTCCGGGCGCTCGGTGTCGCTGGTCCTGTCCGGTCGGCTCCCGTCGGGTCGGGTGCTCTTCCAACTCCCGTCGTTCGTGGACGACATCGCCTCGACCTCCACCGGGACCGTCGACCAGGCCACCGGCACGGTGGCCCTGGCCCCGGGGGTGGACAGCGTGACCGTCCGGCTGCGCCGACCACCCGGTCACGGGTGACGCCCACTGGGGGCGTGGCCGGGGGCGCCGGTGCCAGTCAGCCCGGGGGACTGCCGGGCACGCCGACGGTGACCGTGTCGGTGCCCGAACGCAGGACGCGCCCGGGGACGGCCCCGGTCAGGGCCCCGCCGGTGACCACCTCGGTCCCGTTGACCAGCACGTGCTCGATGCCGGTGGCCCCGGCGAACAGCCGGGGGGCCTCGGCCGGCAGATCGTGGCGTGTGTGGAGGCCGCCGGGACCGACGGTGTCCGGATCGAAGACGACCAGGTCGGCCCACCACCCCTCGGCCACCCGGCCCCGATCGATGAGCCCGTACAGCCGGGCGGGCACGTCGGTCAGCAGTCGGACGGCCTCCTCGAAGGTCAGGAGCTGGCGCCGTCGTACGCCCTCCCCGAGCAGGGACGTCGAGTAGACCGCCCCGCACATGGTGTCGAGATGGGCCCCGGCATCGGACCCGCCGACCACGGCCCTCGGGTCGCGCCACACTTCGGCCCGCGCCCTCCAGTCGGCATCGGACTCGGGGATGGGCACGGAAAACCCGGTCTGCAGCCGATCGGCCACCACCACTTCGCACAGAGCGTCCCACGCCGACATCCCTTTTTCGGCGGCCACCGCCGCCACCGGACGACCCTGGTACCCGCGGTTCTCGGGGGCGAAGGTCTCGGCCACGATCAGCTGTCTCCAGTTGGCCAGGTAACGGAGGACGCCCGCCTCGTCGGACTGGGCCCGGGCATCCATCTCCCCCCGCACCGTCGGGTCGCCCAGGGCCGCCATCCGCTCGTCGACCGAGGTGGCGAAGAACTTCCGCCAGCCGGGGAGCCCGTCGAGGATGGCGCCGTGCTCGAAGGACAGGCGCAACGACATGGTGTGGGGCAGGGTGAGGGCCACGATGCGCCCTCCCGACCGGGCGGCCGTCGACGACGCCGCCAGTTGGTGGTCGGTGCCTTCGGGATTCGAGGCACTCACCCCCAGCACGTTCCAGTTCACCGGGCGCTGGGCCAGCAGCGAGATCCGGGTCATCAGCTCCACCTCGTCGTGGTCGAAGCCGTTCAGACAACCGGGGAGGATCAGTTCGACAGTGGTCCCCGGATGGGCGGCCACCACCGCCGCCAAGCGCTCCAGCTCCTCCCGTCCGGCGGCCCGGGACGGGACCGGGTGGCCGTCCCCGTCGTTATGGGTGGGGGCCCGGGACGTCGAGAACCCCATCGCCCCCTGGGCCAGCGCCTGATGGAGGGCTTGTTCGATCCGCTCGATCTGCCGGGTGCTCGCCTCCCGGTCGACGGCGTCGTCCCCCATGACCGTACGGCGGAGCGTGGAGTGGCCGACCAGGAACCCGGCGTTGACCCCGACGGCACCGTCGAGGCGGGCCAGCCACTCACCGAAGGACTGCCACGACCAGTCGAGACCGGCCTCCAGGGCGGCCAACGGCATACCTTCGACCCGGGCCAGCATCCTCGTCAGGTACCCGGAGTGCTCGGGAGCGGTCGGGGCCAACGAGAACCCGCAGTTGCCACCGAACACCGTTGTGACGCCGTGGAGCGGGGACGGGCTGGCGCTCGGGTCCCAGAAGAGCTGGGCGTCGTAGTGGGTGTGCAGGTCGACGAAGCCGGGGGCCACCATGTACCCCTCGGCGTCGATAACCCGGGTGGCGGTGTCGGATCCGGTGCCGATCGACACCACCCGGCCCCCGTCGATGCCCACGTCGGCGCGGCGCCCCGGCTGCCCGGTGCCGTCGATGACCGTGCCCCCTTTGATCAAGAGGTCGATCACAGCCAACCCTTCCGGTGGACCCTGGTCCGGGTGAACGAAGCCATGCCCTCGACACCGAGCTCGAGGCCCAACCCCGATTCGCCCCATCCGCCCATGGGGGCCAGGTGGTCCATGGCCCCCATGCCGTGGGCGTTGGTCCACACCGTGCCGGCCGCCAGACGCCGGGCCACGGAATCGGTCAGCTCCTCGTCTGCGCTCCACACCGAAGCGCACAGCCCGAACCGGGTGTCGTTGGCCGCCTCCACTGCCTGGTCGAGCCGCAGGTAGGGAAGCAGCGGCAGGGCCGGGGCGAACTGTTCCTCGACCACCAGGGCCGCCGAGGGGTCCGGGGCCACCACCAGTGCCGGGGAGACCAACCACCCGTGGCCCGGCCGAACCACGGTGGCCGGTCGGACCACCTCGGTGGCCGTGGTGGCGGCGTCGGCGATCATCGCCTCGACCCGGTCGCGGGCGGCTTCGGTGTGTACCGGTCCCATGGTCACCCCTTCCTCCAGGCCGTCGCCCACCACGAAACGGGACAGGGCGGCCACCAGGGCATCGCGCCAGTCCCGGAGCCGCTCGGCCGGGAGATAGAGCCGCTTGATGGCCATGCACACCTGTCCCGAGGTGGTGAAGGCGGCCTCGAGGAGGCGGTCGGCCAACTCCTCCGAGGGCTCGAGGTCGGGCCCGACGATGGCCGGGTCGTTACCCCCGAGCTCGAGCACGGCCGGTCGAAGGTGAGGAGCGCAGGCGGCGAGGACCGAGCGACCGGTCCCCACCCCGCCGGTGAACGACACCATGTCCACCCCTGGGTGGGCGACCAGGGCGGCGCCGAGCTCCGGGGTCGGTCCGTTGACGGCGTTGAGCACGCCCGGCGGCAGACCGGCGGCAATGGCCCCGGCCAGGTCCAGAACGGCTCCCGGGCAGGTCGGCGGGGTCTTCACCACCACCGTGTTGCCAGCCAGCAGCGCCGGCAGGATCTTGTTGCCCATGACCGCCGCCGGCCAGTTGAACGGGAGGATGGCCGCCACCACCCCGTGGGGAGCCCGCTCCACCACGGATGCGCCCGCCGGACTCGGGGCCAGGGCCTCGGCCATCAGCGGGGCCAGGGCCCCGACCATGCCGGCGGCGGTGGCCACGTCGAACAGCGCCTCGACCAGTACCTTGCCGTGCTCCCGGGTCAGCAGGGCGGCGGCCGTCTCGAGGTCGACCACCTCCTCGGCCCGACGGCAGGCGTCACCGAGGCAGGCCAGCCGGTCCTCGAACCCAAGCGACTCCCACCCGGGTCGGGCCCGTCGAGCCTCCTCCACCGCCCGGTCGACCTGAGCGTGTGAGGCGGCCGGGGCCTCGAGGACGACTTCGTCCGGACGGGCCGGATTGCGCACGGGGTACGTCCCGTCATCACCCGGGACCAGTTCACCCCCGATCACCAGAGGCACCGTTGCAACCAGCGTCCGTGTCGCGCTCATGGGCCTCCCCAGGACCTCGTGCCCCCCAACTCCCGCGACGCTACTCTCGATAGTCGTGGGAAGCACCCTGCTGCCGGACCCGTCGCCCCGCGCCATCTTCGATCCGCTGATCTCGGTCGACGACCACCTGATCGAGCCACCCGATCTCTTCGACGGGAGGATGCCCGCCGGGCTGGCGGCCGGAGCCCCCCATGTCCTCGAGGACGGCTCGGGCAACCAGTTCTGGCGCTTCGAGGGGAACGACTACCCCAACATTGGGCTCAACGCCGTGGTGGGCCGGCCCCGCGCCGAGTGGAGCATGGAGCCGGCCCGGTTCGAGGACATGCGCCCAGGGTGCTTCGACATCAAGGCCAGGATCGCCGACATGGACCTGGCCGGTATCTGGGCCTCGCTCTGCTTCCCCTCGCTGGTCGCCGGGTTCTGTGGTTCGGTCTTCTCCCGGGCTCACGACAAAGCGCTCGGGCTGGCCTGCATGCGGGCGTGGAACGACTGGCACCACGAGGTGTGGGCCGGCACCTGTCCCGAGCGGATCATCGCCCTCCAGCTCCCCTGGCTCGAGGACGTGGCCGTCGGGGCCGAGGAGATCCGGCTCAACGCCGAACTCGGCTTCAAGGCGGTGAGCTTCCCCGAGTTTCCCGCCCAGCTCGGCTACCCCTCGATCTTCACCGACCACTGGGACCCGCTGTTCGCCGCCTGCCAGGAGACCGGCACCGTTGTCTGCCTGCACACCGGCGCCTCGGCCTGGGCCCCCCTCCCCTCTCCCGACCCCCCCTTCGAACTGCTGCCCACCGTCTTTCCGGTCAACGCCCTCCTGGCCGCCAGCGAGTGGGTGTGGTCCGGCGTCGCCGTGCGCTTCCCCGACCTCAAGGTGGCACTGTCGGAGGGGGGCATCGGTTGGGTACCGATGCTGATGGACCGGGTGGACTACGTCCTGGACCATTCGGCATCGGGCAGCGAGAGCTCGGTGTGGCACTCCGACCTGCGGCCCAGCGAGGTCCTGGGCCGCAACTTCTGGTTCTGCACCATCGACGATCCTTCGATGGCCCCGCTCCTCGGCCGCATCGGGCTCGACCACGTGATGGTCGAGAGCGACTACCCCCACGCCGACTCGACATGGCCGGACACCCAACAGGTGGTCCACGCCGCCTTCGGCCATCTCGACCCGGACCAGCTGCGCATGGTGGCCGCCGGAAACGCCGCCACCCTGTTCCGCCACCCGATGCCGGCCCACCACGACTGGCGTCAGGGCTCGGCCACCCGCTGAGGCCGGCTGAACCACCCGACCAGCACCGAGGAGGAGCCGTGCCCGAGGTCGAGTTCGACGACGTCATCCTCTCCTACGACATCGTGGGCGACGGTGAACCGCTCCTGCTGGTAGCCGGCTGCGGCCAACCGGCGGCGGCGTTCGAGCTCGGTCTGGCTCCGCGGCTGGCCAGAGCCGGCTACCGGGTCATCCTGTTCGACAACCGGGGTGTCCCACCGAGCTCGCTGCCCCCGGCCCCCTACTCGGTCACCCAGATGGCCGGCGATGCTCTCGACCTACTCGACCACCTGGGCATCGAGGACCCGGTCCGGGTGGCCGGACACTCGCTCGGCGGCTGGATCGCCGAGACGCTGGTCGTCGACCACCCCGACCGGGTGCGGGCCGCAGCCTTGATGGGTAGCGCCAACCGGCCCACCTCGTGGGAGAAGGCCGTCACCACCGTGGAACGGGACCTGGCGGCATCCGGGTTTGCGCTCCCCCCGCTCTACTACGCCCTCGAGACCCTCCGGTACCTGCCGTACCACGACCTCCAAGACGACGCGGTGGTGGACGGCTGGCTGGAGCTCATCGGCGACCTCGAGGAGTGGTCGAACCCCGGTCGTCTCGGCCAGTACGAAGCGGCACTGGCCTGGTCGACCGGCCCCGAGCGCACGACGGCCTGGCCGTCGATCACCGTCCCGTGTCTGGTGGTGGCGTTCGAGTACGACATCGACTCCCCGCCGGCCAGGGCCCAAGAGGCAGCCGAGACGATCCCCGGAGCCGCCTACATCGAAATCGCCGGGGCCAGTCATCTCGGCTTCCTCACGCATGCGGGCCCGGTGGCCGACGCCCTCATCGGCTACTTCGAACGACACTGAGTGCTTCGAACGACGCTGAGTGCTTCGAACGACGCCGACCCGACCACCTCACGCCGTCGGGCTGTCCGCCTCCGTGGTCGGCTGGGGTCCGGTCGGCTGGGGTCTCGTCGGCGGGGCCGCTCCGACCGGAGCTGCCGGCTCTGGTCGTTCCGGTGGTAACTCCGGTTCCGGCTCGGCCGGCGGCCGCAGGGGCATCGACACCCGGGCCACCACCAGGTCGGGTCGGCGGCGCAACTCGGTGGACAGCACCAGATCCACCTGGTTGTGCAACAGGCGGTAGCGGATCCTCTCGGGGATGAGCACCGGGATCAGGACCACCAGTTGGCAGTCGTTGCGCCGGCGGAGGCTGTCGACGAACCGGACGATCGGCTGCACGATCGATGCGTAGTCGGTATGGAGCACCTCGCAGTGGCACCCCCGGATCCCATTGCTCCCACTCGCTGCTCGGCGTCCGACCACGGCAGGCCGGCCAACTCGCCGTCGAAGACGACGGTGACGGCGATGACCTCGTCGCCCAGCGACAGCGCTTCGCAAAGGGCGTGACGGGTGAGCCTGGACACTCCCGTGACCGGCACCACCACCAGGGTGCGCTTCCGCTCGGGCCGGCCCGGGTCGACACCGTATCCCAGGATCGGCGCGGGCTCGGGCGTAGTACCGCTCGATCCGGGTGAACAGCACAGATGAGCAGGGGCACGGCGACAACCACCACCCAGGCCCCCTCGAGGAACTTGGTGAACAGGAAGATCATGGTGGCGGCGGCGGTCATGGCCGCCCCGGTGCCGTTGATGGCGGCCCGCCGGGTCCACCCCGGCGGTCTGGTCCGTCGCCAGTGGACGACCAGGCCGGCCTGCGACAACGTGAACCCGATGAAGACGCCGATGGCGAACAGGGGGATGAGCGTCGTTGGTGTTGCCGCTCACCGCGACCAGCAGCGCCCCGGAGGCGACGGCGAGGACCAGCACGCCGTTGCCGAACACCAGCCGGCTGTCCCGCACCCCGAAGAGGTGGGGTAGGTAGTTGTCCCGGGACAGCAGGCTGGTGAGGATGGGCAGGCCCCCGAACGAGGTGTTGGCCGCCAGGGCCAGCACCAGGGTGATGGTGAGCGAAACGACGTAGTAGGCCCAGTTGCGGCCGACGGCGTCGACCATGATCTGGCTGAGCACCGTCTGGTTCGACCGGGGCTGGACGTGGAACTTGCCGGGCCAGCACGGCCAGTCCGAACAGCATGGCCCCCAGGATCAACCCCGAGCAGGAGCTCGGTGCGCTTGGCCCGGACCACCCGCGGTTCTTTGAACAGCGGGACACCGTTGGCGATGGCCTCGACCCCGGTGAGGGCGCTGCACCCGGCCGAGAACGCCTTCAGCACCAGGAGGACGAGACGGCCTCGACGGTGTGGGTGGCCACCAGCGAGTGCCCGGTCTGGGAGCCGTGCAGGCCGAGCGGGTGGACCAGCCCGACGGCGATGATGGCCAGCAGCCCGACGATGAACACCATGGTGGGAATGAGGAAGGCCCGGGCCCCTTCACCCAGGCCGCGCAGATTGAGGGCGGTGATGATCAGCAGGATGCCCAGGCACATCGGGACCGTGTAGGGCGTGGTGGACGGGAACGGCCGAGGTGAGCTGGCCGACCCCGGCGGCGATGGAGACGGCCACCGTCAGGGTGTAGTCGACGATGAGGGCGGCACCGGCCAGCTTGCTGGCCTGGGGCCCGAAGTTGTCCCGGGTGACCGCGTAGGCCCCGCCGCCGTGGGGGTAGGCGTCGATGACCTGCCGGTAGGAGATGACCAGGATGACCAGCAGGACGACGATGGCGATGGTGATGGGCAGGATGAGGTGCAGGGACGACGGCCCCGGCCGCGGCCAGGACGATGAGGATCGCCTCGGGTCCGTAGGCCACCGAGGTGAGGGCGTCGAGGGAGAGGGCCGACAGGCCCTCGGACCGGGGTGATCTCCTCGGTCGACGCCTCGTGGACCGAGAGGGCTCGACCCGTGACCAGCCGGTGGACCTTCTCGTAGTTGTTCACGGGCCGACCCTTCGTGCGGTGCTGCCAGAACCACTGGAGCGGACTTTACGGGCTGTACTCGACGCCGCCAGGCATCCACGTGCCCTTAGACCAGGGGCCCCTGGAGCATCGGAGAGGGAGGGACCGGCTTGCGGGCCGACCTGTGGGCCGACCTCAGCACCAGTGCCGATCCCACCGCCACCACGGCGATGGAGCCCACCAGGGTCGCCAACACCACCACCCCCCGGTCGTCGGCCGCGGTCTGGCACTCGTGGACGAACGCCTCCCACTGCTGACGGCCTCCGTCGGCGTTGGTCGCCGGTTCGGGACCGGCCCCGATCGAACCCGGATCGAAGAGGGCGACGACGGCGGCCTCGGAATTGGTGCCGGGACCACAGGTGCCGCCGGCCACCGGGGGGAGAGCGGCGACGGCCCCGGTGACGGCGAGGGCGGCACCGAAGACGCCCACGAACAGCAGCGCGACGATGGCCCAGAACACCCGTGACGAGTACCGCATGCGAATCCTTTCGACTCCCGCGATGGTAGGCGCACCTCTGGGCCCTAATGGTTCGCCACCAGACGCCGCCCGAGCGGTTGCTACCGTCTTGCATGGCTCCCGAGGTCGTCCCGAGTGGGCGGCGATGACTGCGCTGGTCCTGTCCCCCCACTTCGACGACGCCGTCCTGAGCTGCGGGAACTGGCTGGAGCAGCATCCGGGCACCATGGTGGCTACGGTGTGTTCGGGCGCTCCGGGGCCCGACGTTCCCGCCGACCCGGGGTGGGACGCACTGGCTGGCTTCCCGAGCGCCGAGGCCGCCGCCCGGGTCAGGCGGGCCGAGGACATGGCCGCCCTCGACCTGCTCGGTGCCCACCAGACGACGCTCGGGTTCCTCGACGGCTCGTTCTACAAGGCCGAGGTCGGACGCCCCCACGAGCGTCACGACATGGGCCCCTCGTTCGAGGACGCTCTGGCCCTGTCGGTCGGTGAGCTGGTCGACGACCTGCGACCGGATGTCTGCCTGATCCCACTCGGACTGCTCCATCCCGACCACATCGCCACGCACCGGGCCGCCCTCAGATCCCTGGAAGTCCGGCCGGAGACGCCCGTCATCCTCTACCTCGATCTCCCCTACGCCATCGCCTCCCAACCGGCAGCCCGGAATCGGCTCGACCGGCTGGCGGCGTCGGGGATCGGCCTCACCGCCCTGGTCCCGGAGTCAGACCCGCCTCCCGTGGAAGTCAAGCTGTCGGCCGCCCGTTGCTACCGTTCGCAGCTGCCACTGCTCGAACACTCCTTCGGCGACAGTTTGTGGGCCTCGTTCGATCCCGACGCCGAACAGCTCTTCAGGATTCGGCGGTGAGCCCGCCCACCCGGGCCGCCCCCGAGCGGAGTCGGACGGCCGCCTCTTGGCCGGCACCGACCGCATCCAGTCCGAGCAGGGCGGCTCCCAGCACCGGGGCGGCATCGAGCCGGCGGAACCGGCACCGGGGAGCAACAGCCCGCACCCCGGCCTCGATCCGGTCGGCGAAGGCCGGATACCCGCTGTCGAACAGCCCGCCCCCGAGGACCACCTCGACAGGGCGGTCGACCACTCCGAGGCGGACCACGGCGGCCCCGACCATGGCCACCACCTCGTCGGCCAGGAACCCGACGGCGCCGGCCGCCACCGCGTCGCCGGCGGCGGCGGCGTCGAGGCAGACCCGGGCCAGCTCGAAGAGCTCCCCGTAGCCGATGTCCCCGGTGTAGACGGCGGCCAGCACCGACTCCGGATCGTCCCGGCCGAAGTGGGCGGGGACCAGTTCGGCCAGGGCGGTGGGCCCACCCCGGCCATCGTGTGAGCGCAGGGCCAGACCCAGGGCCCGGATGCCGAGCCACGAACCCCCGGCGGCGAAGTCACCGGACAGCTCGCCCAGCGAAGGAAAGCGCTCGATGGCGCCGTCGGGGCCGAGACCGATGCAGTTGAGACCGGAGCCACACACCACACCAACCCCCCACCCCGACTCGACGCCCGCCCGCAGCACGGCCAGCGAGTCGTTGCGCACCAGGGCCGTGGTGGTCCAGCCCCGGGACCCGACGGCTCCGTTCAGCCGCTCCTCGTCCACGGCCAGATCCAGGCCGGCCAGGCAGTACACACCGGTCCCGGCAACCGGACGCCGGCCGGCCCCGAGGCCGGCATCGGCCGCCGCCGCCTCGATGGCCGACCCGAGGGCCTCCATGGCGCCGTCCAGTCCGGAGAACTGATGGTTCGACCCTCCACCCCTGGCTGTGCCCAGGACCGAACCGGCGGAGGAGACCACCCAGACGTCGGTCTTGGACGCCCCGCCGTCGACGGCCAGGATCAGTGGGCCGTCCGACGTCCCGTTCACGGCTTCCTCCGGCATGCGCCCACCGGCCGATGTTACGTTCGATGCGTGGGGACGAAGCTGGCCGTGGTCGGAGGCGGGAGCACCTACACACCTGAGCTGGTCGACAGCCTGTGTGCCCACGAGGATCGCCTGGTGGTGGACGAGCTGGTACTGCTCGATCCGGATGCCGACCGCCTCGAAGCGGTGGGCGGCCTGGCCCATCGCATCCTGCGCCGGAGGGGATGGACCGGAGACCTGGTCACCACCGACGACCGGCGCCGGGCCATCGACGGTGCCGACTTCGTGGTCGTCCAGCTCCGAGTGGGTGGCCAGTCGGCCCGCCACCGCGACGAGACCCTACCCATCGGGTTCGGCTGTCTCGGCCAGGAGACGACGGGGCCGGGAGGACTGGCCAAGGCGCTGCGGACCGTCCCCGTCGTCCTCGAGCTGGCCGAGGAGACGGCCCGCCACGGAGCGGCCGGGGCATGGGTGGTGGACTTCACCAATCCGGTCGGCATCGTCACCCAGGCACTGGCCGACCAAGGGCACCGGGCCGTGGGCCTCTGCAATGTGGCCATCCATACTCAGCGCCGCATCGGCCACTACCTCGGCGTCGATCCCGACACCGTGGAGATCGAGCACGTGGGCCTCAACCACCTGACCTGGATCAGGTCGGCCCGGGTCGACGGCGTCGATCGGCTGCCCGAGCTGTTGGACCAGTTCAGCCCCGAACTGGCGCTGGAGAGCGGGGTGCCGGCCGGGCTGCTCCTCCTCCTCGGGGCGCTCCCCTCCTACTACCTCCACTACTACTACTGCCTGGACCAGAACCTGGCCGAGCAGGCCGCTCCGGACTGGCGCTCGCGGGCCAGCGTGGTGGCCGAGCTCGAGTCCGAGCTCCTGGCCGAGTACCGCGACCCGTCGCTCGACACCAAGCCCGAGAAGCTCTCCTACCGCGGTGGCGCCTTCTATTCCGAAGCGGCGATCCGTCTCATCGCCAGCCTCCATGCCGGGACGGGCGACGTCCAGGTGGTCGACGTCCGCAACAACGGGAGCCTGGCCGGCCTGCCCGACGATGCCGTCGTCGAGGTGCCGTGCACCGTGGACCGCCACGGGGCCCACCCGCTGCCCCAACGGCCTCTGCCCCCGGACATGTCCGGCCTGGTGGCACAGTGCAAGGCCTACGAGCGACTGGCCGTCGAGGCCTCGGTGTCGGGCAGCCGGGAGACGATGATCCGGGCGCTGGTGGCCAACCCCCTGGTCGGGCGGTACCCGCTGGCCGAGGAGTTGGCCGATGCGCTGCTGGCCGCCAATCGCCACTTCCTCCCCAGGTTCTTCCCCGGCACCGCCTGACCGCGGCGGTGCTCAACCGGGGCGGCGGGTGAGCTCGTCGTAGAGCTCGGGACGCCGGTCGCGGAACAGTCCCCACCCGGCACGATCGGCTGCCGCCTGGGCCAGGTCCAACTCGGCGTAGATCGTCTCGGTGGTGGCCCGACCGGCTTCGACCAGCGGTCGGCCCCGGTGGTCGACGATGAACGACGAGCCGTAGAAGGTCAGTTCCTCCTCGACCCCGGTGCGGTTGGCGGCGGCCACCGCCACGTGGTTGCAAACGGCGTGGCCGTCCATGGCCCGGCGCCACATGTCGGCGGTGTCGTTGCCGGCCTGGCTCCCGATCTCGCTGCCGATGGCCGTCGGGTAGACGAGGAGGTCGGCGCCCTGGAGCGCCATGGCCCGGGCCGCCTCGGGGAACCACTGGTCCCAGCAGATGCCGACGCCCACCCGGCCGTGGCGGGTGGCCCACGTCTTGAACCCGGTATTGCCCGGGTTGAAGTAGAACTTCTCCTCGTATCCCGGTCCGTCGGGGATGTGCGCCTTCCGGTAGACCCCCAACACGACGCCGTCCTCCACCACCGCCACCGAGTTGAAGTAGGCAGGCAGTGCCGCCTCGAAGAACGACACCGGGACCACCGCTCCGGTGCCGGCCGTCACCTTCCTGACCGCCTCGATGGCCGGGTTGTCGTCGGCCGGGGTGGCCCACGAGAAGTACTCCTGGCGCTCACGTTGGGGGAAGTACCTGCCCTCGAACAATTCCGGTGGCACGACGAAGTCGGCCCCGCCGGCAATGGCGTCGGCCACCGCCGCCACCGTGGCGTGCCGGTTTTCGTCACGGTCCTCGCCGAATTCGCGCTGGATCACTGCCACCACGGCTGTCTGGGTCATCGACCATCCTTGCTCGTCCGGCCCCATACTGGCCCGAAGCCCTCCCGCTCCGCATCCGGTGCCGGTCCGGTTCGGCCGGCGGACTCCCTGGCCCTGTTCGGCGACGGTCGATGGTCGATGGGGCGGCATCGCCGAATTAACATCGGTCCGGCCACCGCCGACCGAACCCGAAGGCCGCCCGCTTGCCAACCCGTGCACTCGACTCGACGCCCCTGGCCGACGGGTTCCACATGCCGGCCGAGTGGGAGCACCACGACCGCTGCTACCTCGTCTGGCCCGAACGGACCGACAACTGGAGAGCGGGGGCCCGACCGGCCCAGGCCGCCTTCGTGGCCGTTGCCGAAGCCGTGGCCGGGAGCGAGCCGGTCACCGTCCTGGCGTCCGCCCGCCAGTGGGACCGTGCCCGTGCCGACTGTGCCGACGGCATAGAGGTGGTCGAGATGGCCACCGATGATGCATGGGTGCGGGACACCGGTCCGACCTTCGTGGTCAATCGTCCCCTCCGGGAGCGACGCGGGGTGGACTGGATCTTCAACGCCTGGGGCGGCCTGGACGGCGGCCTCTACGCCCCGTGGGCCGACGACGATCTGGTGGCGGCCAAGGTCTGCGAGCTCGAGAACGCCCGGCGTTACCGCGCCCCTCTCGTCCTCGAAGGCGGATCGGTCCACGTGGACGGGGAGGGTACCTGCATCACCACCGAGGAGTGCCTGCTCAATCCCAACCGCAATCCGGGCCACTCGAGAGACCAGATCGAGGTTCAGCTCCGTGCCCACCTCGGGGTCGAGAAGATCATCTGGATCCCCCGGGGCGTCTACGGCGACGAGACGGACGGCCACATCGACAACTTGGCTTGCTTCACCCGTCCCGGCCGGGTGCTGTTGACCTGGACCGAAGAGCCGGGGGACCCGCAGACCGCCATCTCGCGCCAGGCCCGGCAGGTGTTGGAGTCGTCTACCGACGCCCGGGGCCGCCAGTTCGACGTCGGGCTGCTCCCGTCACCGGGGCCGCTGTCCATGACGGCAACCGAGGCCACCGGCGTCGAAGACAGCGGGTATGCCCGTCCCCGATCGGCCGGAGACCGGATGGCGGGCTCGTACGTCAACTTCTTCATCGCCAACTCGTGCGTGGTCCATCCGCTCTTGGATCCCCGCTACGACGAGGAGATCGGGGGTCTGCTGGGTGCAGAGTTCCCCGACCGACGGATCGAGGGAGTTCCCGGTCGCGAGATCCTCCTCGGAGGGGGCAACGTCCACTGCATCACCCAGCAGGTGCCGAGCGTCTGACTTCCGCTCGGGCGGGGCCGGCGACCGCGGCTTTGGTTCTATGGCCACCGCGTCGAATTGGGCGAGCCGGGCGCCCGCAGCTGTCGGACGCTGTCGATCCGGCCCTGGTGGAACTGCGCCATCAGCCAGCTGTTGGACCGTTCGATCTGACGCTGGCTGGGTTTGTGGTGCAGCCCCTCCGTGCCATCGGTCTGGGTCCCGCACCGTCGGCACACGGACATGCGTCCGTTGGTCTCCGGGGTGTGGTGCTCGTCCAGTCGTGCCCCCACAGACGATGCGTCGGGTGCATCCATGATCCTCCGTTCGCCCGGAGCACCCGTCGGCGGGCACCAACCGAGCGGGACGGATCACCCGGGCAGGCGGTCCGGTCCCTCGACTCACACTACGCCCACCGTCCCCGGGCGTCCGCACCGTCGGCCAACAGGCCCGTGCCTGCGCTCAGGAGGTCATCCCCTGCAGGCCGACCAGCCCACGGGCCAGCTCGATCTCTCCCATGTGCCGGAGCCCATGCTGGTAGATCCAGCATTCCGTAGCGTCCAACAGGGTGACGCCTTCCGGCCCGGCGACCCGGGCGCTGTAGGTGCTGGCCACCTGGGGTGGGAAGGGGCGCTCGATCACCACCCGGCCGAGCTGGTCGGGATCGAGGGTGTCCAGCCAGGCCTCGGTCCTCGTGAACACCGCACCCATGTACTCCTGGAACGCCTGGTAGTCCCCGATCCTCTGATGGATCATCTCGGCCACGGTGCGATGCTTCCCGTGGTCGGGTATGGCCGGTTTCACCCGTTGCTCCCACGACTCGTCCCAGATGGGAGCCACCCCGGTCATCAACAGGAACGATGCATCGATCATGTTGACGATGTGGAACAGGCTGAAGGCGATGGGCAGCACGCCCTCCCGTTCGAAGTGGTTGACCTGGTCGATGTCCATGGTCGCCACGGCGTCGTAGTAGAGCGAGTGCATGGCCCGCATCCGACGCTGCAGCGAGTCCAAGACGAGCACGTCGGCCAACGGTCCTCCCGTGGTATCGAGTCCGGCCTCCACTCCGCAGGGTGCAGAGCTGCCGGCCGACCCCGACGATTCTCTCACGGTAAACAGTTGACAGTCTCACTGTCAACTGTTTCCGTCGGTGGCGCCGGGTCGACCGCCGTCCCTGGGCCCGACCGGCGGAACGGTAGCCTCGACCCCGATGATCCCGATGACCCCGATGGACGTCGCCTCCCCAGTGAAGACAGACGGCCGCCAACTGCGGCGGGAACGGAACCGGGAGGCGGTGGTCGACGCGCTCCTCGCTCTCTACCGCGACGGGAACCTCCGTCCGAGCACCGAGGAGATCGCCGCCCGCTCCGGGCTGTCCCCCCGCTCGCTGTTCCGGTACTTCGACGACGTCGACGATCTCACCCGCACCGCCATCTCCCGTGTCGAACGCCAGGCGGCAGACCTGTTTCCCATCGAGGTGGCTCCGGCGGCTGCGCTCGATACCAGGGCCAGAGCCCTGGTGGACCAGCGGTTCACCCTGTTCGACACCGTCGGCAGCGCGGCGGCGGTGTCGCGGCTCCGATCACCGTTCCAGCCCATCTTGGCCGACAGGCTGAAGCGGAACCGGTCCCTGCTCCGCCGCCAGCTGGAGTCGCTGTTCGCCCCCGAACTGGCCCTGATGGAGAAGGGGGACGCCGGAGGGGCGCTGGCCGCCGCCGACGTCCTCACCTCGTTCGAGTCGCACCAGCTCCTCCTGAGGGATCAGGAACTGTCGGCCGGACAGGCCAAGGAGGCCATGAGCTCGGCCCTGATGGTGCTCCTCGGGTCCGGCCGCTGACCCGACCTGATCCGATGAGCGGCTACTGGCCCGGCCCGTGGCCGTGCGAGGACGGCGGTCCCGACCGCCTGCAGGTCCCACGGTGGCAATCCCCGCTGGGCGTGGCCGCGGCTGACGCCGTCGACGTGGTGTGGCGGTCGGCCCCGGCCGCCACCATGCTCGTCACCCGCGACCCGGGCGAGCTCTACCTTCTCCGGCACACCGCGGGTGACGACGCCATCTCCTTCGTCGAGTGTCTCGATCCCACCACCCTCGAACCGCTCAAACGTTCGGCCGACCTGGCCGGAGGACCGAGCTGGCCGGGGAGCATCGCCGCCCACGCCAACGGCTCGATCTACGTGGTGTTCGGCAACCACGCCCACCGGCTCGACTCCGACCTCTCGGTGGTGGCCACCACCGAACTACCCCGGCCGGTGCCGTACAACGGCTTCGTGATCATGCCCGACGGCCACCTGGTCACCAAGGACTTCGCCGGGTCGCGCCCCGGGCAGGCCGTCTCGGCGGCGGACCGCCGATCCTGCGAACTGGTGGCACTGGAGCCGGACGGGCTCGAGGTCGCCGATCGGTGCTCGCTGGTCGAGCCGTCGATCGCCCGCCTGTCGGCTTCGGGCCCCGACGTCTACGTGGTGGGAGACACCCACCTGCTCCGGGTCACCTGGGATGGCCGGTTCCATCCTGACGACTCCTTCCGCCCCCGCTACCGGACCCGCCCGGGGCAGACCTACGGATGGGACTGCGTCATCGCCCTCGGTGCCGCCTGGTTCTTGGACGACGGGGACGGGAGCGAGGGTTACACGGGAACCCTCCACGGCCACGGCCTCTCGACGGCCCCTCTCCACCTGATCCGCGTCGATCTCGGCTCGGGGGCGGTGTCGAGCGCCCAGGTCGGCGAGGGCCTCGGAGGTCTGGTGGCCAATCCTCCCCTGATCGACGCGGGCGGTCGGTGGCTGTCGGCTACGACAGCGGCAACGGGATCATGCGCGCCTTCGACATCGCCGACGACGGGTCGTTGACCGAACGCTGGCGCCGGCACCAAGAGCACGGTGGCCACCTCGTGCTCCACCCGGACAGCGGCCAACTGCTGACGGGCGACTACGACCGGGAGCGAGCTGCCGACCAGGCGGTCATCCTCGACATCGAGAGTGGCCGCCAGCTGGCTCGCGTCGACACCGGGAGCCCGATCCAATCGGTGCTGTTCCCGGCGGTGGGGTTCGGGGGTGAGCTCTACCTGTGCACCTTCACCACCGTCAGCCGGCTCACCCTGCGCTAGCCATCGGCACGGTGGCCGTCGACCCACCGCTGGTGCCGACCCCGGTCACACCGTGGCGGCCGCCCGGGCGTCGGCCAGTAGCTTGTCGTCGTCGGCCAACAGGGCCCTGGCCAGGTCGCGGACCATGGCCACCACCTCGGGGTGGGCTTCCGGGTTCCACCCTTCCAACAGCTCGACCATCGACTGGCGGCGGGCCGTGGTGAGCTTGTCGATGGCCTCGTGCCCGGCGGCGGTCAGTACCAAGGTGTGGCCGTCAGGACAGTCGACCCGTTCGACCATCCCGGCCGAGACCAACGAACGTTCGCCTTGGCGGAGCCGTTCGGGGTCGACCTTCAATCGCGCCCCCACGTCCTCGAGGCTGAGATCGGGGTGGTCGGCCAGTCGGTACAGCAGCCAGCAGGCACGAGGGGCCAGGTCGATGCCGGCCCGGGTGGCCAGGGTCTCGTAGAGCTCGCTCCGGTTCTCGCGGCTGGCCGCCCGCTCGAGGATCCGTTGGACCTCCCCGAGCGACGTACGGGGCTCGGGGATCCCGAGGTGCTCGGCCGGCTCGGAGGTGCGGATGGACTTGCGCAACTCGATCTCGGGCAGGGTCCAGCTCAGCAGGAAGGCCACGAAGGCGATCGGGACCCCGATGAGGAACATGGTCTGGACGGTGTGGGCGATGCCGTCGACGATCCCGGCCTGGTACAACGGCGGGGCCTTGTGGATGGTCGCCGGGCTCTCGGCATTGAGGCTGAACCCGGCCGGGGCCTTGGTCAGATGGAGGGCGTGCACCACGTTGCCGATCACCAGGTTGGCGAAGATGGCGCCGAACACCGCCGTCCCGAACGACCCCCCGATCATCCGGAAGAAGGTCACTCCCGAGGTGGCGGTGCCCAGTTCCTCATAGGGGACGGCATTCTGAACGGCCACCGTCAGGACCTGCAGGATTAGTCCCAGGCCCAGGCCGAAGACGGCCATGTAGGCGGCTGAGACCCAGGCCCCGGTGGCCACACCGATGAGCGACATCAAGTAGAGACCGATAGTCATCAGCCCAGTGCCGACCACTGGGAAGACCTTGTAGCGGCCCCACCGGCTGACCAGCAGTCCGGAGCCGATGGAGGCCAGGAGGAGCCCTCCCATCAGCGGGAACAATCGGACCCCCGACTGGATGGCGCTGATCCCCTTCACGTCCTGGAAGAACAGGGGCAGGAATGTCAAGGCCCCGAACATGGCGAACCCGACCACGAACCCGATGGCACTGGAGGCGGCGAACACCCGGTTGGTGAACAGGGGAAGTGGAAGGATCGGCTCCACGGCCCGGCGCTCGGCCAGTAGGAACAAGACGGTGAACACCAGACCGGCGACGCCCAGGCCGATCATGAACGGCGATCCCCACGGGTACGAGGTCCCGCCCAGGCTGGTGAACAGGACGAGCGAGGTGGCGGCCAGGGCGATCAAGGCAGTACCCAGATAATCGATGACCCGGTGCACCCGGCTCAGCGCCCCGGGAAGGGTCACCGCCGTCACCCCCAGGGCGACCGCACCGATCGGGATGTTGATGTAGAAGATCCACCGCCAACTGAGGTAGTCGACGAAGACACCGCCGATGAGGGGACCGATCACCGACGTCACGCCGAACATGGCCATGAACAGCCCCATGTAGCGACCGCGTTCCCGGGGCGACACCACGTCCCCGATGATGGTCATGGCCCCGATCATCAGACCGCCGCCGCCCAGTCCCTGCACGGCCCGGAAGAGGATCAGCTCGATCATCGAATGGCTCAGGCCGGCCAGCGCCGAGCCGACCAGGAAGAGCACGATGGCCGCCTGAAAGAACAGCTTGCGACCGTAGAGGTCGCCCAGCTTTCCCCACAACGGCGTGGATACCGTCGAGGCCAGCAGATAGGCGGTCACCACCCAACTGAGGTGGGAGGCACCGTTCAGATCTCCCACGATGGTGGGCAGGGCGGTGGACACCACGGTCTGGTCGAGGGCAGCCAGGAACATGCCGAGCATGAGGGCGCCGATGACGAGCAGCACCCGGCGGTGCGACAGGGCGACTCCCGGTTCGGGGAGCTCCGCGGTGGCTGTCTCGCTCAATTCGTCGCTCCCCACTCACTCAATCGGTGCCGGGGCACCGATTGGGCCAGTGTAAGTGGATCGTGACGGGGCTCGGTTGCCTCGGAGGGTCCACCCGGGGTCCTCCGGTGGGGCTCCTCGGAAGGAGATTGTGAACCGGTGTCCCGCCATCGCTTTTCCATTTAACATACCAATCGAATGTCAAACGGAAAGTGAGGGCCGGCGGAGAGGCGCCCGGCCGCTCACACGACCTCATTCCGGAATTTCGTCGGCCCGGACGGCGCCGACCAGTGCATGGAGGTCGGACCCGTCGATGCGGATGGCCGCCTTGAGTGAGGCGCGACCCAAGGTGGAGCCGAATGGGAGGGCCTCGACCAGCCCACGACCGATCCAGCTCCTGATCAGACGCAGCTCGGTGGTACCGGTCAGAGCACGGGTGTCGATCGACGTCCCTTTCGACACCAGTGCGGCGTTGGTCAGGCGCCGCACCTCCGAACGATCGACGCTGATCCCCAGTGCTTGCAGGCGCCGGACCAGGTAGGAGCCGGTGTTGTACCAGGCACAGCACCCGTGGACCACCGACGCCACCTGGCCGACGGCCCCGTCGATGGCCACGGCCAGCACCGGGCCGCCCTCGAAGGTGGAGGCGGCGGCGGTGGAAACCAGTGCCAGTTGGAGGGCGCCCATGGCGGCACCGATCGAACGGCTCTGGCTGGAGGCGATCATTTCGACCCCCTTCTGGTCGTAGAGAACAGCCGGGTGGTCGACCACCTGACCCGACATCCAGTCGAGCAGGCGGGGCGGGGCCGCCCGGACCTGGGCGCGGACCCGACGGATGCGCCCGGGTCTTCCCGACAGTGCCTCCCGGCCGATGCTCCCGAAGGCCGCCTCGAACTCGGCCGCCGCTTCCGGAGGAAGTCCTTCGGGCTGCAGCAGGGCGTCCAGTGCTCGACGGAACGAGGCACGGGCATGTCGACGGGCCCGGGCCAACCGCGAGGTGCCGCCATCCGGGGACGGCCGATCCGGCTGTCCCGCACCGGGATTCGGGGGACCGTCGGTCACGCCGCGAGTCTGCAGACTGCCCGCCGGGCAAGCAAGCCGGGCCGGCCCGACTCCGGTGCTCGGGCCGGCTGGACACCGGCGACGACACTGACCGAGCACACCGACCGAGCACACCGACCGAGCATGAACCGCCTACCATCGGAGCGAGCCCCACCGCCTGGCCCTCTGGTGGTCGACGCTCCGGTGGGGCCGAAGACACGACCGGGGGAACTGGGATGGCGCTGGACATCGGGAAGCGGCGACTGGCGGGGGCCGTGCGAGCCAACCGCCGCCGGGGCCGACCGACGCCCACCGTGGCCATCGTGGGTGGCGGCTTGTCCGGCCTGGCCGCCGGCATGCAGCTGATCAGGTCGGGGGTCACCACGTTCACCATCATCGAGCGGTCCGACGGGGTGGGCGGCACCTGGCGGGACAACACCTATCCGGGCAGCGCCTGCGACGTGCCCTCCCACCTGTACTCCTTCTCGTTCTTCCCCAAGTCGGACTGGATCCGACGGTTCGCCGAACAGCCGGAGATCCTCATCTACGCCGAAGGATGCGTGGAACAGTTCGGCCTCGGACCCCACCTGCGACTCGGCACCACCGTGAGGCGGGCCGAGTTCGACGAGGGCGCCGGGCGCTGGCACCTGGCCCTGTCGTCAACCGGCGGAGAGGAGGACCTCGAGGTCGACACGGTGATCTTCGCCTGCGGACAGCTCAACCGGCCCCATGTTCCCGATCTCCGGGGCCTGGCGGAGTTCGCCGGCCCTTGGTGGCACTCGGCCCGTTGGGACCACCGCGTCGCTCTCACCGGTACCCAGGTGGGCGTGGTGGGCAGCGGGGCCAGCGCCATCCAGTTCGTCCCGCCGGTGGCCGCCGATGCCGACGAAGTCACCATCTTCCAACGCAGCCCGAACTATGTCGGGCCCAAGAAGGATCGGGCCTACCGCCGCTCGACGCGCCGGCTGTTCGCCCGGTCGGCGATGGCGTCGAAGGCCTACCGGTGGTGGATCTACTGGTCGCTCGAGTTCCGCTGGCTGATCTTCCGGAAGGACAGCTGGTTCGGCCACAGGTTGGCGGCGATGTTCCAGAGGGGGATCCGCCAGGAGGTGGTGAGCGAGCGTCTGCCCGAGGCGGCAGTGGTCCCCCAGTATCCGGTCGGGTGCAAGCGGGTCCTGATCTCGAACGACTGGTACCCGGCTCTGATGCGTCCCGACGTGCGGGTGGTCGACGCCATCATCGACCATGTCGAGACAGATGCGGTGGTGACCGCCGACGGTGAGCGCTATCCGATCGATGTGCTGATCTTCGGGACCGGCTTCTCCACCACCGACTTCCTGGCCCACATCCCCGTCACCGGCGTGGCCGGTCGCCGGTTGGCCACGGAGTGGAGGGGCGGGGCCCGTGCCTACCTGGGCACCGTGGTACCCGGATTTCCCAACTGCTACCTGCTCTACGGACCCAACACCAATCTGGGACACAACTCGATCCTCTTCATGGTGGAGCGTCAGCTCAATCTCATCCTGCAGGCATTGGCCGTCCAGATCGCCGCCCTCGACGAGCGGGCCGACGTCCGATCCCCGCCACCCCGGGTGGAGGTCAGTGATGAGGCCGCCCGAGCCGACGACGAACGGACACAACGGTTGATGGCCTCCACCGTGTGGGTGGCCAGCTGCAGGAACTGGTACAAGAACGCCGCAGGCCGGGTCACCAACAACTGGCCGTCGTGGACCGTTCGCTACTGGTTCGACACCCTGCGCCTGAAGCCGGGTGACGTGGGGACGACCCGCTCCGAGCGGACTCCCTGAGTCCGGCTACGACCCGATGTGGTCGGCCGGGATGGTGCCCAGCCGGCCGGCCTGGTAGTCCTCGAAGGCCTGAGCCACTTCCTCACGGGTGTTCATGACGAAGGGCCCGTAGGCGTACACGGGCTCCCCGATGGGCCGTCCCCCGAGGATCAGGACGTCGAGTTGAGGGGTGCGGGACTCCTGCACGGTGTCAGCGGCGATGGTGATGGCGTCGCCGTCCCCGAAAACGGCCAGTTGGCCGGTACTCACCGGCTGCCCTCCCCCACCCACGGTGCCGCGGCCGCCGAGTACGTAGACCAGAGCGTTGAACTCCTGGCGCCAAGGCAGTTCCACCCTGGCCCCGGCCGACAAGGTGGCGTGCACCATGGCCATCGGCGAGTGGGTCGAGCCCGGTCCGGCATGGCCACCCAGCTCTCCGGCGATGAGCCGGAACAGGGCCCCCCCGTCGGGCGAGGACAGCAGCACCACGTTGGACGACCCGATGTCCTGGTACCGGGGAACGATCATCTTGTCCGCCTTGGGGAGATTCACCCACAGCTGGATTCCGTGAAAGAGGCCTCCGCTGGCCACCAGGTCCTCGGGCGGAGCCTCGATGTGGAGGATTCCTCCGCCGGCCGTCATCCACTGGGTGTCCCCGTTGGTGATGAGCCCGCCCCCGCCGATCGAGTCCTGGTGTTGGAAGGTACCGTCGATCATGTACGTCACCGTCTCGAAGCCACGGTGGGGATGCCAGGGTGTTCCCTTGGGCTCGCCCGGGGCGTATTCCACCTCACCCATCTGGTCCATGTGAATGAACGGGTCGAGGCGGCGGCGGTCTACGCCGGCAAAGGCCCGGCGCACGGGGAACCCCTCGCCCTCCAGGCCGGCCGGGGCGGTGGTCACCGACAGCACCGGTCGGGGCGTCGACGTGGCGGGGTCGGGAGCCTCCACCTTGTCCAGAGCCAGAACGTCATCCACGGTTACTGCCGGCATGTCAACCTCCGTTGCGCGTCTTCGGTGGTGCGCACGTCCATCGTGCCACCCGTGACCGGTGTGCGGTCCGCCTTCTCGTTGTGCAACACTAGTTGCGCTCGCAACATTCCCACGGACCGGTCCCCGTCCCTGGCCGACACCGTGCCCTCGGCGCAGAACGGACCGCCCTCGACCGGGTCCGCTCCGGTAACGAGGGGGTAAAAGTGAGCAGGTACGCTTACAGCCTGGAGAAAGTCAGGAGATAGCACGTGATCCGGCCACGCGGCGGAACCACTCGCCGACGCGACGACGACGAGGACGGTTCGGCCTCTGCTCAAGAAATCGGTCGCCTGCTGCGGAGCAACCGGGAGCAGCGCGGGCTCGACCTCCTGGCCGTGCACGATCGCCTGGGCCGTCCCATCACCCAGATCGAAGCGCTCGAGCTCGGCGACCTGGACCGACTGCCCGACCAGGCCCTGGCCCTCTCCACTCTCCGCCGTTATGCCGCCTTTCTCGGACTGGACGGGGATGCGCTGGCCCTCCAGATGATCGATGCCTGGTCTTCGGCGCCCCCCAGGCCGACCTCGGCCGCCGACACGGGGACATCGGCCAAGACCACCGTCGTCACCGCCGTCACCGGCGGACCGGACCACCTCCGGGCCTTCACCCAGACGGGAGAAGTACCCAAGGTCGGCGGAGGCTCGAACGGACCGCCGACCGGCTCGGGCGCGTCCGGCTACGGCGTCACGACCGGTCCGCCCACCGGTACGTTCCCGGTCGTCCCCCGCCAGGACCTGAGACAGAGCAAGCGGGCGGTGGCCAAGGCCCGTCGGCGGCTCCGAGCACCCACTCCCCTCAAGGTGGGGACGTGGATCGTCGCCGTGTTGGCGGTGGCCGCCATAGCCGGGCTCGTCGTCTACGGCTCGCGTCCCCAATGGCTGGTTCAAGCCCATATCTTGAAGGTGGTCCAGCCCGGCGGGGTGACCGCGGCGGCCAAGAAGCCGGTCGCCACCGGCGGGGGCCGGACTCCGACCACGACTCCCAAAGTCGTCTCCACGACCACCAGCACGCAGAGCTCCACATTGGCGGTGGACGCCGCCAAGTTCGTGGTCACCGTGGGCACCTTGGGTCGGTGCTGGGTCGAGGTCACCAGCTCGACCTCACAGGTTCCACTGCTCGTCGGAATTCAGCCGGCCGGAAAGACCTTGGCGTTTCCGTCCAGCGGCACGATGACGGTGCAGGTGGGCGCGTCGGCGGTGCTGGTGTCGATCGCCATCGACAAGAAGGTGGTGTGGCTGAACGCACCGACCGTCACTCCCTTCACCTACACGTTCACCCCGGCGCCCACCTCATAGGTCGGCGGTGGGAATGATCCGAAGGATCTTCCCGGTCTCCACCTGGTAGCGCCATCCCTCCACCACCACGTGCCCGGGCAGCAACGGACACGAACGCACGGCGGCGACGTCGGCGGCCAGAGATCCGTCCGGATCCGGCATGGTCAGGAACTCCCAGTGGGACGCCTCCCCACTCGGCCCGCCCGGGAGCTCCGACCGGACATCAGCGTCCCGGCGATTGGCGAGGGCGCAGTTGGTGTGCTGCATGACGGCGATACGGGTGACATCCAGCAGATTGGTGGCCAAGATCAGGGACCGCAGCACGTCGGTGGTCACACGGCCGCCGGCGTTGCGGAGAATTTTTGCGTCGCCGGGAACCAGTCCCAGCATGGCCAGCGGCTCGATCCGACTGTCCATGCACGTGACCAGGGCGAAGTTCCTGGCCGCCCGGGCCGGTATGCCGGCCAGGGCGAATTCGGTGGCGTAGCGGTCGTTGGCGTCGAGGAGATCATCGAACATCGGTGAAGCATGACAGACCGGACCGGTGTGGAGGCAAGCCGAACCCGGCGGCAAGGTCCGGGTCCGGCGATCAGGTGAAGCGAATGTCCAGGCTGCGGAGGTAGGTCTGCAGTCCCGCGTCCTGAATGGGGATCAGATGGGCCGGAGAGCCCGACTCGTTCACGTGGGCGTGCCACATGCCCGGCGGAGTGACGAAGGCGCCTCCTGCCTCCCACGGCACCCGGACGGGGTCGACGATGTCACCCCGGTGGTCGAGGCGGCGGCCCAGGAGGGTGTGGCATCCCGGCTGGCAATCGAGGATGAGGTCGAGAGCCACCGACTGGTGGCGGTGCGGGCGCTGCACCTGCCCGGCCGGCAGCAACCCGAACATGGCCCACAACACGTGGGTGATGGTCAGGGTCTGCTCTTGGTTGGCGTTGGCCAGCAATACGCTCACCCGGCTCTTCCGGTCGGCCCCCGGCGCCGCGGCGATCGCCTCCAGCTCGGCCAACGCTTCCGCCCTCGGATACCTGGTGGCCCGGAACCTCGGTTCGACAGCCCGGACGCCGAGGTAGCGAAGCATCGGTTCGTCGTGCACCCAGTACAGGACGGCTTCGTCGTCGGCCAGGTGGGTGGTGCCCGAGGAGCCTTGGCCGCGGCAAGGAAGCGTGACGAAATCTCCCGTCGTCCACTCGATGGCGTCATCGGACCCGTCCACCTCCGTCCGGCCACCGCCTTCGATCACATAGAAGAGCTGGGACGTGGCATTGGGATCGGTGGTGATGCGATCTCCGGCGGCGATCCTCACGAAGTTGGCCAGCAATCCCGGGCTGGTGGCGGGACCCGAGGTGATCCCGAGCTCGGCGGACAGGTCCAGTGGCACCACGCGGGTGGACCCGCCCTCGTACAGGGACCGGGGGAAACCGAGGATCGGCACCTGGGAGATGTGCCCGGAGCCGATGGGGTCAGCGGCCACCGAGTACTCGAAGTACCGCGCATCCCGGCTCCAGTTCGTGACCGGCTCGGATCCGTCGGCGGTACCGGCGATTTGCGGCCGTCCTTCGATGGTGCTCACCTGGACCTCCCCTCCTACAACTCCGTCACCACCGACATCGCCAGCCCGGCGTCGGAGCCCCGCTCGGTTCCTCTTTTGTCCCCTCTGTTCCCAGCGTCCCCGTTCTACACCGGATCGTGGCCCGGCGGCACCGGCGACGTTTCGTCACGATCCCGGTTGACCCGGTTCTTCGATGAGGGCGAACAGCTCACGCAGGGCGACGTCAGGTGATCGCACCAGGATCGTCTGCATGCCCATGGCCCGGGCCGGCTTCGAAATTGATTCCGAGGTCGTCGAGGAACGCCACCTCGTGGGGTGCGACAGCCAGCGCCTGGCAAGCAAGTCGGTAGAACTCGGGGTCGGGCTTGCGCACCCCGAGCCGACTCGACTCGAACACCGCGTCGAAGAGAGCGAAGACGTCGGCGATGTCCGGACGCAGCCCCGCCTCCATCGACAGGAAGTTGTTGGTCAGACAGGCGGTCTTGAACCGGGAGGAGCAGTGACGGACCGCTTCCACCATCTGGGGACGGATCTCGCCCCCCAGGGCTCCGACCACCGCCGAGGCGTCGACCTCGAAGCCCAGCAGCCGGGCCTCGCCCTCGAACAGGGTGCAGAACAACGGGAGATCGATCTCCCCTCGCTCGAGCCGGGCCCAGGCATTGTCGTCGGGGTCGGTGGAGTTGATCCGTCGGAGGAGGCCTTCGGGTAGTCCGTGGTCTCGTTCGTATCGGCCGAAGGCGTCGAACGGGCTGGTAGTGATCACCCCGCCGAAGTCGAACATGACGGATCGAATCACCGGCGACCCACTCCTTCCTTGGCTGATTTCCTGGCTGTCGGCCTCGGACCGATGTGTCCGGGGCCGCACGGAAGTGGCAAGGTGGTCCTCCCAACCGCGGTCGAGGAGTGTCGCATCATGCCTGACATCCGGTACGTCATTCTGTCCGATCTCCACTTCGGCGCGGAAAACAGCATCCTCACCGCTCTGGGCGACGGCGAGGATCCTGTTGCCGACCCCACCCGACGCTCCCCCGTCCTCTCAGCCTTCGCCGACTGCCTGGCCGAGATCGTCCAGGCCAACGAGGGGGCTGACCCGCCAACGCTGATCCTGGCCGGCGACGTTTTGGAACTGGCCCTGGCCGATGACGAAGTGGCCATCGCCGTGTTCGAACAGTTCTCCGATCTGGTGCTCAGCGAACACAGGCTGTTCGACGACGAGATCTGGTTCGTGCCCGGGAATCACGACCACCACCTGTGGGAGACGGCCGCGAGCAGCGGTATGCCGAACAGATCCGCACCTTGGGCCCCACCGACCCGATCCCCCCGCCCTGGCACGCCACCCGCATGTTCGAGCGACCCGAGGACCCCGTCGTTCCAGCCGATCTGTTGACAGCGGTCATTCAGCGCCACCGAAAGTGCCACCACTGTCCGCACCTTCTATCCCAACCTGGGGATACCCGGCGGCGACCGCTGTGTCATCGTCCACCACGGCCACTTCATCGAGTCCATGTACCTGCTGATGTCCAACCTGAACCGGGTCATGTTCGACCGACCGCTGCCCCGGGACGTCAGGGAACTGGAGACGGACAACTTCGCCTGGATCGATTTCTTCTGGTCGTCGCTCGGGCGGTCAGGGGACGTCGGCCAGGACGTGAGCCGGCTCTACGACATGCTCCAGAGCGAGGAGGCCATGCAACGTCTCGGGTTGACGTTGGCCACCGCCATCGCCGAACGAGCACCCGGCGGACGAGCCCGGCGGTGGGTGACGGCCAAGGTCGTCCGCGATCTCCTGGCTCACCTGGCCAAGCGGGCCACCCGCCTCGAGCGGCACCATCCCACCGAAGCGTTGAGTGCCAACGCCCAGCTGGGCCTGCAGGCCTACCTCGAGGGACCCCTGTTGGCCCAACTCACCGCCGAACGGGACGGCGTCCCGGAAACGACCCTGGTGTTCGGCCACACCCACAAGCCTTTCGAAGCCACCCGTGACGCCGCCGGGTACCCCGCTCCCGTCGACCTGGCCAACACCGGTGGGTGGGTGGTGGACACCATCGAGGCTAACCCGCTCCAAGGGGCGGCGGCCGTGATCGTCGACGAGAACCTCCGGGTCGCCTCCTTGCGGCTGTACAACCAGATGGAGGGCGACGCCCAATACCAAGTGGGTGTGGCGCCGGTCGGAAACGCCGACTCGGATCTGGTCAAGAGGCTTTCCGGCCTGGTCCATCCCGAGTCCGGCTCGTGGCGGGCTCTTTCCGATGAGGTGGCCCGGGCCGTCCCCAGGCGCCAGCGTGCGTTGGCCACCATCATCGAGCGGTCGACCAAGGGCCCGCAGTGAGCGACGGATGCACGGCGCTGGCTCCCTGTCGACGGCAGCGACCGTGGGCCGGGTCGGGGCGGATGGATGCTCCCGGGTTCTACTGGGGTCCGGGGAGCCTTGGCACCTCGGATTCGGGAATTACCGACCGGTGGTATGCGAAACGCAATACCAATCGGCCGGCGGGCGCCGGTCCGGGCCGAGGGGCCGAGGGGCCGAAGGGGGCCCCGGCGGCGGCCCAACCCGCCATCGACCGGAGCATCGCCACCGTGCCCGGCCATTCCCGGACTTTCACTACGATGGCCTGGTCAAGCGAGCGAGGCTGATTTGAGCCATCTGCCCAGTGAGCTCCGCGAACTGATCGCCGCCGGACCGCTGGCCCACCTCAGTACCGTCAATCCCGACGGGAACCCGCAGGTGACGGTGATCTGGGTCGGGCTCGATGGCGACAATCTGGTCAGTGGTCACATGGGGCTACGGGTGAAGTTGCGCAACATCCAACGGGACCCGAGGGTCGTATTGTCCTTCGACGCACCGAGGGTGTCCGGCACCTTCTTGAGTGAGTACGCGGTGTTGCGGGCCCACGCCGTCGTCGAGCCGAGCCATCAGGCGTGGAGTTTGCTCAACCGGTTGGCCAAGGTCTACGTGTCCCCCGATACCGAGTTCCCGGGTCCAGACCACCCCGGTTACGTGGCGCGGTATTCCGTCGACAGCATCGGCGGCGTCGGTCCGTGGGTGCCACCCCCGCACTGAAAGACCGGGCCCACGAGAGGTGTCTTCGGCGGTGAGGCGTCGGCATCCGATGATGGGATGAGCCCCGCTGTCGGGCGCCAGGTGGAGAGGAGACTGACCTTGCGTCGCCGGCTCATTCTCCCTACCTGATCTGCTCCTGGCGGCTTGACCCTCAGTAAGCCTGAGTCGGGGGATTCACAGCGGGATGAGCCGGCGGCGGCAGAGCCTGGCTGGGCTGTGCGTAGTACGGCACTTGCGGCTGAGGTCGGTGGGCAGTCCCAGTCGAGCCGGGTCTTGATACCCGGTCGCCGTGTATGCAACCCCGTGCGCCTGCGACTGTCGATGGGCTTCATACATGCGACCGGCAAGTTCGTACCCCTCGTTGGTCAGGGGCCACCTTCCATATGAACGAGTCGAATCGTAAACGGCGAACTCGGAGCCAGACCGGGCGATATACAGGTTGCCCGTTGTGGCCATCACGGACCATGTTTCGGGTTGCGCCGGCATCGGAGCCGGGTTCCAAGCTGGGTTTGGCGTTGCCGGTCCACCTGGCGCCCCAGGAGTGTTGCCCTGATAGGTCATCGTATGCTCCGATCCGCCGTCGCCTGAATCCCGCTGGTCACCGCAATCTATCCAACGGCTCCCTCGTCTGCTCCCCCCGGGCCGTCCGGCTCCAGCTCCTGAATCGGACCCTATTTCCAGATGCGGAGGACGCATTGAGCGACCGGCTTGATGACCTCATCCCGAAGCCCCAGGGACTGGTGGCGAGGACCGGCGCAAAAAGTCCCGCCCGGCTCCTCGCGGCCTGATTCTTTTCCCCCAAGTCGATGAAGGCATCCTCGACCAGGGAGAACGAACTGGTGGGGCTAGCTGGAATCGAACCAGCGACCTCAGCATTATCAGTGCGCCCGAGACGCTTTCTGACCCACCGTCCTGACCTGGGCCAGTATCTCTCACCTGGCTAGATAACTATGCACGGTTCTCGGTAGTTGCCGGGGTCTTCCGCCATTTCTCAACATCTCGCGGCCTGTACACGGCCTCAGCCCAGTTACCGCTCACCCCTATTAGGTTTCGGCCGTTAGTGGATCCGAACCAACTGCCGTCTCGTATTCTTCCAAAGCCAGTGAAAGGTGCTGATAGGCGGGCCAGAACGGGCTCGTGAGGCGCTGGTAGTAAGCCCGTCGCTCTGATTCGACTCGCTGCAACATCCCGAACTCGACAAATACGGCCAGCTCTTTGACGACCCCACTATTGGCTTCTCCAAAGTCACGCATGGCGTCCTTGGCCTGTTGCTGGAAGAAGATGGGGTCTTCAAGATTGGAAATCCAATCGGCAAGCGTGACCCTGAGGGACCGGCCGAAGAGGGATTTCGCTGCTTGGTTCCGGACCCTGGCCATAGACTAGAGACTAGATTCCAGATTCAAGATCGTCTAGAGTCGGGTATCCAAGAGGGAGGTTGAACTGATGCGAAGAAGGTTCTCCCTGGTGGGACACAATCGGGACCGGTACTCTGAAAAGGTGCCCGTTGCGCGTCGGCCTGTTGATGGCCGTATCCCTCCGGCTCATCGGCCCGCAGAACTCGACCAGTTCGCGGGGCAGTGGATTGCCGTTCTCAACGGAAGAGTCATTGCATCAGCCGCCACGTCCAGGGAGTATGCTGAGGCCATCCGGCCAATGGGGCCCGGCGCAAGATTCCGTGATGCAGTTCGTGCGCCCGCCAGTTTCGGGCTACGTCGTTGGCGTCGGCTGAACCAAACCTCCTGATACGCCAGGAGTGCCCGACCGGTTTCATATCTTCCGATGGCGTGAAGAAGAGTCGCTTGTAACACACAAGCGAATCCTGCGCCCGACGGTCGACGTCAGATTGTCCGTGGGGTCGCGCCACATCAGTGCCAACTCTCTGATCGACACAGGTGCACCAATAACGGTGTTTCCCAGAGGCGTAGGAGATGCGCTCGACATCGACTTTCCGGAATACGGAAGCGACGGAGACGACATCGTGACCTTCCTCGGTCACGACTGGCCCTGCATCATCCGCACAGTCTCGCTTGATCTGCCACCATTTCTTGATCTTGGATGGGAAGCGGACGTCCGCTATCACGCTTGACGAAGGGTTACCGTTCGGAGTTCTCGGCTACGAGGCATTCCTGATCCGCTGGGCGGTCAGCTTCAATGCCTACGAGGGATACACGGTCGTAGAAACAATCGAGTCCTTCCACGATGGCGTCCCGATTGATCCATGGGACGAGTTCCAGAGAGCCTGGGATGGTTGGGATCGGCCCGGGTGATTCACGGGGCTTCAATCCACTCTGTGAATGCTCCCGACGTCGCGCACACACGGGGCCCAACACGTCACTTGGCCACCTCACTGGCGACTCGACTTACATCAGTTCGAGGATCCATCGGCGTCCATGGCGGATGCCCTCGTCCATTCCTTTCCAGGTCCGATCAACGCGGTCCGGAGACGACTGAGTGCGTTTCAAAGAACCATTCAATGTATTCGTCGTGGTTGTCGACATTCGAGACGTCGCCAACGCCATAACCTGCGATACGACTGGCCCGCTTCCCAGGGAGTTCTTCCCATGTCAACGGTTCACCATAGGCCGTCTCAATGTCAGCCTTCCTGTCCCAGAGGTACGCGTAGAGGCCTTCGACCACGTCCGGTCTCTGTTCGTAGTCGATGTATAACTCCACAGCGCACCTTGCTCCTCGCTGCGAAGCTGACGGAGTAGAACGGTCCACCCTTGAACGGACACGGCATGGCCAGCCAGTTGGCAGGCCCAGGCTTCCTAGCATTTTCCATGTCGGGTGCTCACTGTGGACTCGTTCCAGGAACCGCTCCCAGAACCTGACGTAGAAGGCACCCTTGCCGCTGGTCTGGCTTGCCTACCTTTGTGGCGACTGCAACCTGAGCGGCCCAATCATTCGGCTGGACGGGAGCGCAGCTTGAACAACGGGGCCGGAGGCGAGTCACCGATCCTCACGGCACCAATCTCCACCCCGAAGAATCGGGTGTTGCCCTCAGCCAACCCATTGAGCCAATCCAACACCTGGCGGTGTTCTTCGCGAAAGTCCGTAGCCATCCACACAACGGTCTCGGCATCGGTCCCAGCGGCGTAGGTAAGTATCTGGCCGAGGTGGTTGTGGTCGGTGATTGTGAGTTGGTTCTCGACGATCAGCACACAATCGTTGGTCAGATCGCGACCGATCAAGTCGAGGGCAAATCCCCCTACGGGATGCTCATTGGCGGTTAGTTCCATATCGATGCCCAACACCTCGCCAAGTGAATCGGCGTTGGCCAATAGCCAGGGAGTGAAATCATGGGCCTCGTGGGGCCAGACCGCACATGAGATCAAGGGATTCGAGTTTGGACAGGGATGTTGTCACGGCCGGTCCACCGAAGGCCAGGGGGTCGAGATGGTTCAGGACCGTGCCGACGTGACTGATGAAAAGCTCTGATCCAAGCGCACTCATCCGAGGCTCCGAGTGAACTGGGCAATCGTCGCCGCAAGAGCGCGATCAAGAAGTTGCTCTATATCGGGCCAGACGTCATCTGCATCAGCTTCATTAGTAAACGGAACCTGGTCCCACGTGTCTGGTTCAAATAGCCACTCATAGCTTCACGGTCCGTCGTCCCCATCGCCCACCTTGAAGAGTCGTTCCGCCTGAACGATGACGGCCCCGATTCCTGTCTCTCCGGCCCCCACCTTCACGATGGCCACCAAGAATCGCATTTGTTCATCGAGCAATGCCAGATTGAGGGTCGTCCACCATGACCCCTCTGTCAGATTGGCGTAGAAATCGTGCCGCTGGGCGAGCTTTACCAACTGACCATGAAAATATGTTGAGGTTTCTGCTCCCGGGTTGGCATTGGCCACCCAGGCGGTTGATTACGGATCGTTGCTCCTGTAGATGTGTTCGAGTTCGGCTCCCAGTTCTCTAAGCTTCGACACGATCCGTCGGGAAAGTTCGGTGGCCAAGGCCGCCAGTTCGTTCGCTCTCTGTTTTTGGGCTGCACCTTGTAGGTCCACGAGCTTCATGGAGGTCACCCTTGCGACTTCCAGAACGCCGAGCCCTTCGAACGGCGTGAGTGGGGCCTGGAACTGGCGAACCATTGCTTGACGTTCCAGCTGAGCGAATAGCAAGATCAGCGGATCTAGGTCACCTGCCGTCGCCTGATCCATCGCCGACAAATAGCGTTCCCGGTCATCTCTGCCCACCACAAGCGGCGCGAAGTGGTTTTCGAGAAGGTCGAGCAGAAGCACGGCTCTGCCTCGCGTCCGTTGCCATCTTCAAATGGATGGATGCACGCGAAGCTGTGGTGCATCCACGCAGCCCGGACCAGTGGATGGATCGCGGTGGCGTCATTGAAAAGGCCGACCAGCTCCTCCATCTGATCTTGCACCCGCTCGGGTGGAGTGCAATCAAGCTGTGATCCGTCCGGTCGAACCAGGAAGTTGGTCGTACTTTTCCACTCGCCGTGATGGAGCGGGGGCCAAGTTGTTCGGCCTAGCGTGTCCGTCGCTTCGTATGTCGGCTGGTGTTTCGTGATTATCTGATGGAGTTCGCGTACAAACTGAACTGTCAGTGAGCGTCCACCCTGGGCAAACTCGGCAACGTATGCCAATGCGTCGTACTGGTCATTGATGATTGCCAGAGTGTCTTCTCCAACAGGCCGTTGCCCTCCACGACCTCCATCGCCGAGTCCCTCGGCGACCAGCGCTTGGGTCAATCCCCAATCAACGTCGTACAGCCTCTCGATGATTCCGGTTTCGATGGCATGTGACCTCAGCGTGCGTTGCCGTGTCTCGCGGAATACCTCAGGGTCGGCATCAGCCGCCTCTTCCAGTGCGTGCTTCAAAGGGTCAAGTCTGTCCACCGCGGTTTGAACTTTCTCACTGATGGAGTCGGGCGGCGGAGCCACCTCTCTCCATGTTGTTATGGTGCTCACTGTTCGTCACTCCTAGCCTCTCGCCCGCGCCGATAAACCCGCGCTCGCGTACAGGTCCTTCAACGCCGCCTGGAAGTCCTCGTCGTCGAGGACCCGCTTGACGATGGCCTCGTTGTCGTCCATCCGGCCGACGACGGTGTCCCATGAACATCCGGTCGAACACCAGCCGGAAGTTCTCGAAGGTGTTGTTCTGGGCCTGGGCGGTCACCTCGGGGTCGGCCAGCCAGGTCTCCTCGAACTGGTCGAAGAGCAGCTGGTCCCGCTCGTCGAGGTTGAGCCCGAACCGCTCGTTCAGTTCGTCGACGATCTGGGAGAGCGGCTCCAGCTCGGGCTCCTGCTGGCTTGCCCCGACCCTCGCCGAAGATGGTCTTCACCTCGCCGGTCTCGGCGTCAAGCGACGAGCGACCCCTCGAAGGTGACCTCGCTGCGGAGGTGGGTCAGTTCGACCTCGGAACCGAGGTCCAGCTGCTCGACGGTGTTCTGCGTCCCGGAGCCGCGAGGCCAGAGCCCGGCAGTAGATGTAGTCCCGCTCCAGCTTGGAGTCGCCGAACGACGACGACCTGGGAGAGGAACGAGTAGGTGCGGACGAACTTGTCGAGGGCGTCCTTGAAGCCGAGTCGGTCCTCCTCGTCCAGCGCCTGGAACCGCTCGACGGCGGGGTCGAGGAGGGCGTAGACCTGGCCGTGGTCCTTCGGCTCCGTCGATCGTGAGCAGGACGGCCACGGTCGGCTTCGATCTCCTCGATGCCGCAGCACGTCGAACTCGTCGAGTCGGCTCCGGGTGTCCCACAGCAGGTTCGGGTCGGTCGGCGGGGCGACCGTCCGCCCGTAGTAGGGCTCGAACGCCTTCACGATGTCCTCGGTCGTCGTTGCGGAAGTCGAGGACGAAGGTGTCAGTCCTTGAGCGGGTGGATGCGGTTCAGCCGGGAGAGGGTCTGGACGGCGTTCAGGCCGGTCAGCACCTTGTCCACGTACATCGTGTGGAGCAGCGGCTGGTCGAAGCCGGTCTGGAACTTCTCGGCCACGATGAGCACCTGGTAGTCGTCGCCGCCGAACTCGCTCGGCCGTCTGGGACTCGGGGAAGCCGTTCATCTGGGTCTCGGTGTAGGTGAGCCCCTTCTCGTCGATCACCTTGCCGGAGAACGCCACCAGGGCGGCCAGGTCGGTGTAGCTTCATCTTGGCGATGTAGTCGTCGATGGCCTGCTTGTAGCGGACGGCGTGGAGGCGGGAGGAGGTGACCACCATCGCCTTGGCCTTGCCACCGATCTTGGCGGCGGTGTGCGTGCGGAAGTGCTCGACGATGATCTCGGCCTTCTGGGCCAGGTTGTAGGGGTGGAGGGACACGAACCGGGCGATGGCCCGCCGGGCCTTGGGCGCCTCGTAGGCGGGGTCGTCGGCGACGGCCTTCTCGATCCGCCAGTAGGTCTGGTAGGTCGTGTAGTTGGCGAGCACGTCGAGGATGAAGCCCTCCTCGATGGCCTGGCGCATGGAGTAGAGGTGGAAGGGCTCGTAACTTGCCCGGTGTCCGGGTTCTAGGTGCCGAACATCTCCAGGGTCCGGGCCTTGGGCGTGGCGGTGAAGGCGAAGAAGGAGAGGTTCGCCTGCTTGCCCCGGGCGCCGACCGCCTTGGCCAGGGCCTCCTCGACCGGGTCGATGGCCTCGGCGATGAACCCGGCGTCCTCGGCCTCGGCGGCGGTCAGTTCCTGCTCGTCGGTGGCCCCGAGGACCAGCCGCAGGTCCTTGGCCGCCTCCCCGGTCTGGGAGGAGTGGGCCTCGTCGACGATGACGGCGTAGCGGCGGTCGGGGAGGTCGCTCGATCTTGTCCAGGACGAAGGGGAACTTCTGGAGCGTGGTGATGATGATCCGGGCCTGCTCACCGGCCAGGGCCTCGGCCAGTTGGTCGGAGTCCTTGTCGATCTTCACGACCACGCCCCGGGCGTGCTCGAACTGGTAGATCGTGTCCTGGAGCTGGCGGTCGAGGACGACCCGGTCGGTGATGACGATGACCTTGTCGAAGACCTTGGTGTCGGTGGCGTCGTGGAGGTTGGAGAGGCGGTGGGCCGTCCAGGCGATGGTGTTCGACTTGCCCGACCCGGCCGAGTGCTCGATCAGGTAGCTCTGCCCGGCCCCGTTGGCCTTGGCGTCGGCCTCCAGCTTCAGCACGGCGTCCCACTGGTGGTAGCGGGGGAAGATGACCATCTCGGCGGCCTTCTTGGCCGCTGGCGACCCCTGGGTGGGCCGCTCGACGTGGATGAAGCGGGCGAGGAGGTCCATCCAGGCGTCCCTGGCCCAGACCCGCTCCCAGAGGTAGGAGGTGCGGTGGCCGTCGGGGTTCGGGCGGGTTGCCCGCACCCCCGTCGTGGCCGAGGTTGAAGGGCAGGAACCGGGTCTTCTGCCCGGCCAGCTTGGTGGTCATGGCCACCCGGTCGGGGTCGACGGCGAAGTGGACCAGGGCACGCCGGGCGAGGGTGACGTTGGCCGGGTCCCGGTCCGTCCGGTACTGCTCGATGGCGTGCTCGATGGTCTGGTTGGTGAGGGGGTTCTTCAGTTCGGCGGTGGCCGTCGGGATGCCGTTGACCAGGAGGGCGAGGTCGATGGTCTTGTGGGAGCTCGGGCTCGTAGGGGAGCTGGCGGGTGACGGTGACCCGGTTGGCGGCGTAGAGGGTCGTGAGGGCGTCGGTGAGGCCGTGGGCGGGCTTGAAGTAGGCGAGGTGGATGGTGACGCCGAGGTCGACGACGCCGTGGCGCAGGACGTCGACGGTGCCCCGGTTGTCGAGTTCGGAGGCCAGCCGCTTGGCGAACCCGCGCTGGGCGGCGGTCGGGGTCGTTGCCGTAGCGGCCGAGGAGCGTTGCCCACTCGGTGGGCTGGGTGGCCTCGATGAAGGCGAACAGTTCGGCGGGGTCGAGGCCGAGGACGGCGTCGAAGTTGGACGGGCGAGGACTTGAGGTAGCCGCCGTCGGTCGAGGAGGGAGGCCTCGATGGCGTCCTCGAAGACGTCGTTCGTCGACGCTCATGCTGCGAGCTCCGGGGATGTCGAGTTCGCCGGTGACGGCGGCGGTGATGAGGGCCTGGCGGTGTTCAGTCAGGAGGTCGATCTGAGTGTGCAACTTCCCGGCGACGAGAGCAGCCACCCTGTTGGTCTCTCTCATTGACCCAACTACCTCCTGTTGGTCTTCTATGGAAGGCACCTGCACGAGCACCTGACGCAGCCGATCTGTGCGTATGCCCATGACAGTCGAGCCAGAGGCAGCCAGCTCACTGGCACCTCTGCCGTCC